>NZ_CM145757.1:0-3924684 GCF_055635395.1 Kocuria sp. KKT182 | reverse complement strand
GGGTGGCACCTCCGGCGGGAAGGGCCTCGGCGTGCAGCGGGCGGATTGGGTTGCCGCCCCAGGTGCTGCCGGCGGGCACGGTCTCCTGGGCCATGACCAGGGAGCCGGGGCCCACCGTGGCGCCGGCCTCCACGGTGCTGCCGGGCAGGACGAAGCTGTTGGGCCCCAGGGTGGAGCCCGCCTCCATCGACACCGGCTGCAGCCGCATGATGCGGTCGTGGAACAGGTGGGTCTGGAGCACGGTCCCGCGGTTGACGGACACGCCGCGGCCCAGGTGCACCAGGTCGAACTCGGGCAGCCACCAGGTCTCGCACCACACGCCGCGCTCGATCTTCGCGCCCATGAGCCGGGCCCAGGCGTTGAACACCGGGGAGCCGACGGCCAGCCGGATCAGGCCGGGTACGGCCAGGGACTCCGCGAAGGTGTCGGCGAGCTCGTTGCGCCACACGAAGGAGCTGAACAGCGGGCGCTCGCCCTCGCGGAAGCGGCCCATCAGGGCCCACTTGACCAGCACGGGGAGGAGGGCGGCCACCACGCCGGCGGCGAGCACCACGGGCGTGGCCCACAGCAGCGCCGAGACGATGCCGTCGAGGCCTCCCCCGGCCCGCATGTACACGGTGGTGAGCACGAAGACGATCGCGAGGTCGATCCACGCGGTGACCATGAAGGGCACGGCGCGCAGCGACTCGACGAGCGTGCGGGCCACGACCAGGCGCCGGCGGGGCCGGTAGGTGACGGCCTCGTCCGCGGTGTCGGTGACGCGGCTGATCGGCTCGGGCAGCCGGCCCAGCCAGGAGGTGCCGCGCTCGGCGTCGGCCGGGGCGGAGGAGAGCACGGCGACCAGGGAGTCCTCGGGGACGTCCCGGTCCGGGCCCACGATCGCGGAGTTGCCCACGAAGGAGCGCTCGCCCACGGTCGAGGGGCCCACGTGGATCCAGCCGAAGCCGGTCCGGGCGGAGCTGACCATCGAGTGGTCGGCCATGAAGGAGCCGGACTCGAAGGTGGTGAGGTGCGGCAGGGTCTCCACGGTGGAGATCTCCACCTGGTTGCCCACCCGGGCGCCCAGCAGCCGCAGGAAGAACGGCGTGGCGATGGAGGCGTAGACCGGGTAGGTGGAGACGAGGCTCTTCTGCAGCAGCACGCCCGTGAGCCACACGGCCCAGCCCACGGTGCCGTCGGCGGGGTGGTGGCCGGGACGGATCAGCAGGGCGAGCGCGCGCACGATCAGCACGAGCAGGGCGAGGTAGACGAGGACCGTGAGCACCGCGAAGACGGGCACCCACAGGGCCATGACGGGGAAGACCAGCTCGTAGAGCTCGAGCCCGCGCACCTGGGTGAAGACGATCAGCGCGCCGGGGACCACGGCCAGCACGGGCAGGATGCCGACCGTGCCGAGGCCCAGGGCGTACAGCAGCCCGGTGAGGAACCGGTTGCTGCGGCCGGGGGCCCACTCGAGCCAGGACTCCCCGGCGGGGCCGAGGTCCACGAGCGGGGAGCCGCCCTGCAGGCGGCCGGCGGGGACGGTGCCGGTGACGTGGGAGCCGGGGTCGACCTCCGCGCCGGCCTCGACCACCGCGCCCGGGCTCAGGAGCGTGCGGGTGCCGACCCGGGCGTTCTCGCCCACGGTCACGCCGCCGAGGTGGAAGACATCGCCCTCGAGCCAGTAGCCGGAGAGGTCGACCTCGTGCTCGATCGCGGCGCCGTCGCCGATGCGGGCCATGCCGCTGACGGGGGGCATCGTGTCGAGGTGGGCGTGGCGGCCCACCCGGTTGCCGAGCAGGCGGAAGAACAGCACCATCACGGGGGCGCCCATGAGGGGCTCGAACTTGTTGAAGATCAGCACCCGCTCGGCCATCCAGACCCGCAGGTGGGTCCAGGAGCCGCGGGCGTGCGCGCCGGGGCGTAGCCGGAAGGTCAGCAGCCGGATGAACAGCGCGGTGAGCACCAGCCGGCCGGGCAGCGCGAAGAGCACGAGCCAGCCGAGAACCAGGGGCAGCAGCGGCGGGTTCGGGACCCAGCCCGCGCCCAGCACGTTGAAGAGCAGCCACACGACGATCGAGGCGCCCAGGACGTAGCGCAGCCCCGAGACGGCGTAGAGGGCCGTGAGGAAGGGGATCTGCACGAGGCCGTTCCAGCGGGGGACGTCCGCCACCCGGCGCTCGCGCGCGGCGTCCTGGGCGACGACGTTGACGGGCGCCAGCGTGGTCAGGTACTGGTGCATCCCGGCGAGCGTGGGGTGCCGGTAGATCTCGGCGATCGCAGCGTCCGGGTAGGTGCGGCGGATCTCGGAGACGAGCTTGGCCACCGCCACGGACGTGCCGCCGAGGACGAAGAAGTCGCTGTCCTCGTCGATGGGCAGGGGGCCGAGCTGGTCCGCCCACAGGGCGGCGAGCCACTCGAGCTCGGCGTCGATCTGCGAGGCCTCCGCGGCGGCGCCGGCAGAGGGCAGCGGCCAGGGCAGGGCCTTGCGGTCCACCTTGCCGGAGGTCTTCAGGGGCAGCTCGTCCATCAGGGTCAGCGCGGGCACCATCTGGCCCGGCAGCCGGTCGGCGAGCAGGCGGCGGGCGTCGGCGAGGTCCACCGAGCCCGGGGCCTCGGCCACGAGGTAGCCCACGAGGACCTGGTTGCCGGCCGGGGTGGTGTGCACGGCGGCGGCGCCGGCCTGCACGCCGGGCAGCCGCGACATCTGCTCGTCGATCTCGCCCATCTCCACGCGCCGGCCGGAGATCTTGACCTGGTCGTCGGCGCGGCCCACGAAGACGATGCCCTCGGGGTCGGCGCGCACGAGGTCCCCGGAGCGGTAGGCCCGCTCCCAGCCCAGGGTGTCCATGGGCGCGAACTTCTCGGCGTCCTTGGCGGGGTCCAGGTAGCGGCCCAGCCCCACGCCGCCGATGATCAGCTCGCCCTCCTCGCCCCACCGGACGGGGTTGCCGGAGGTGTCGACGATCGCCAGCTCCCACCCGGGCAGCGGCAGGCCGATGCGCACCGGCGGCTCGCCGGTGAGCACGGCGCCGGTCGCGATGACCGTGGCCTCGGTGGGGCCGTAGGTGTTCCAGACCTCGCGGCCGGGGTGCACCAGGCGGGCGGCGAGCTCGTTCGGGCACGCCTCCCCGCCGAAGATGAGCAGGCGGATGCGGCTCAGCGCCTCGGCCGGCCACATCGAAGCGAGCGTCGGCACCGTGGAGACGGCGGTGATGTCCCGCTCGACGAGCCACGGGCCGAGGTCGGTGCCCGAGCGCACCACGGCGCGGGGGGCGGGGACCAGGGCGGCGCCGGAGCGCCAGGCCAGCCACATCTCCTCGCACGAGGCGTCGAAGGCCACGGAGAGCCCCGCCATCACGCGGTCGCCCGGGCCCAGGGGGCGCCTGGGCAGGTAGAGCTCGGCCTCGGCGTCCACGAGGGCGGCGGCCGAGAGATGGCTGATCGCCACGCCCTTGGGCTTGCCGGTGGACCCGGAGGTGAAGATGATCCAGGCGTCGTCGCCCGTGCCGGGCTGCTGGCAGTCGGCGCCCGCGCGGACGCCGGTGCGGGGCCGGAGGGACAGGTCCGCGCCGTAGACGGCGCACACCGAGGCCTCCTCCCAGACCGTGTTCGCCCGCTCGTCCGGGTCGTCGAAGTCGACGGGGACGTAGGCGGCGCCGGCGAAGATCGTGCCGAGGACGGCCACGTAGAGGTCCACGGTCCCGGAGGGGACGCGGATGCCCACGCGGTCCCCGCGGCCGATGTCGAGGTCCCACAGGCGCTGGGCCTGGGCCTCGACGCGCTCGAGGAACTCGGCGTAGCTGAGCACGGTGGTCCCGTCGTCGAGGGCCACCGCGTCCGGGTGGCGCGAGACGGTGTCCATGACGATGTCCACGAGCGTGCGCGGGGCCGGCGCGGGCGAGACGGGGAAGACGGCCCGGCCCGGGACCTGCGGCATGGGCTGCGTGTGCAGGGCGCGGTCGAGGACCTCGCCGTCCTCCATCGGGTCCTGCTCCGGGTAGCGGTCCTCGAGCAGGTGCCGACCGCCTCCCTGGCGGGTCGAGCCGCTGCGCGTGGTTGGGCGCACTGTCATTGAATCCCCCATCGACTTCACTGCCGCTGCGGATCTGCACAGCGGCCGGTGCCGACAGGAAGGACGGGCCCAGGGACCGGACGGACCGGACGGAAGGCACCCGGGAGCACGCGCGCCGGATCAGCGCGGTGCCGTGAGTGAGTGTTCGGCCGTGATGCCCCCGCATCGGCCTTCCCCCTGAGCCGGCTCCCCTGCCAGCTTTGCTAACTGCACCGTACGGTCGGTGCTATTGCATATGCAAGCCGAACGGGGTGTCGCGGCGCCGTACCGGGTCCCAGCCTCGCTAGCTGCGCCCCGCCAATCCGCCGATCTCGCACTGACGTGGGGCGACGACGAGAGATCAGTCACGCCCCCCGGCCGGGGCCCCTCCCGAGGGCTCTGCCGAGGGGTCGGGTGAGAGCTCCGCCGAGCGCTCTCCCGGGGACTCCCCCGCGGTCATCGCGGCGTCAAGCACCCGGGCCTCGGGCAGCTCGAAGTGGTCCACGCCCTCGCGGTAGCGCACGCTGGTCCGCGCCCAGCCGGCGTCCTCGTACCAGGCGTGCCCGGCGGCCGCCGCGGAGAGCGCGTCGAACGGGGCGTAGGGGTCGGTGCCGTCGTCCTCGAGACCCACGTCCCAGTGCAGGACCAGCTGCTCGAGCTGCTCCTGAGTCGGCTCCGAGGTCCCGGTGGACGGCGCCCCGCCGCCGCCGGAGAGCACCGCGCCGCCGCCCTGCAGGAAGTCCGCGCGGTCGGCCAGCAGCTCGTAGCTGATGAACTCGGCACCCCCGGAGTAGCCGTGCAGCCACGTGCGGGAGCGGTCGAGGTCGTACTCGGCGAAGATCCGCTGCTCGGCCAGGGCCAGGAACCACTCGGCGTTGCCGTCGAGGTCCTCCCACCAGGTGGGCTCGCCCTGCCGGTCCGGGGTGCGCGGGGCCACGAGCACCGCGTTGTGCGAGCGCGCCACCTCCGCGAGGCAGGACACCTTGTGCCCCGGGTGCTCGTACTCGTAGGCCCCGTCCCCGTGCAGGCGGAAGACCACGCCGACCGGCTCGCTCCAGTCGATGCCGTCGGCGAAGACGTGGTAGCTGCTGGTCGTGCCGTCGTGCTCGAAGGCGACGTCGAGCCGGTCCGAGGTCCCCTCCGCCCAGCGCAGTCCACCCGAGAGCACCGGGCCGGTGCTGAGCGGGCGGGCTCCGCCGCGCGGGGCGGTGCTCACGTCCTCGAGGCCGTAGGGGGCGCAGGAGACCTGCTCGTCCGGCCCCGGGGCCGTCGTCCACGCCCACCGGGCGGCGAGCGTCGCGGCGACCAGGGTCAGGAGGGCGCCGGTGAGAATGGCCACATCCACGATCGGGCGGGATCCGCGGCGCGGCGCGGCCTGGACCGGATCCGGATGCGTTTTCACCCGTCCATCCTAGGCGGAAGCACGACCGGCGGCTTCCCGCCGAATTTCGGTTTTGCAATCGTTCCCCCATAATCGGCCAGGACCGTTCGGGGGGACGGCGCCCCCCACTTCCTCCTTCCGTGGTCCGTCCACCGCAGCAGAGGAGAAGATTCCGCGTGACCATCACCGCACGCTCGCAGGCCGAGCAGAGCGCCCCTGAGATCCAGGAGCAGCCGCCGGCCCGGGAGGGGCTGCGCCGCAGCCTCAAGCCCCGCCACCTGACCATGATCGCGATGGGCGGGGCCATCGGCACCGGCCTGTTCGTGGCCTCGGGCAACACCATCGCCACCGCCGGGCCGGGCGGGGCGCTCCTGGCCTACGTGGTCATCGGCTTCATGGTCTTCCTGCTGATGCAGAGCCTGGGCGAGATGGCCACCTATCTGCCGGTCTCGGGCGCGTTCGAGGAGTACTCCACCCGGTTCGTGAGCCCGTCCTTCGGCTTCGCCATCGGCTGGAACTACTGGTACAACTGGGCGATCACCGTGGCCGCCGAGCTCGTGGCCGCCGCGCTGATCATGCGCTACTGGTTCCCGGACGTGCCCTCGTGGATCTGGTCCGGGTCCTTCCTGGCGATCCTGTTCGCCCTCAACGCGCTCAGCGCCCGGGCCTACGGCGAGAGCGAGTTCTGGTTCTCCCTCATCAAGGTGGTCACCGTGGTGATCTTCCTGGGACTCGGCATCCTGATGATCGTCGGGATCCTGGGCGGGGAGTCCCCCGGCTTCGAGAACTGGACCACCGGGGAGGCGCCCTTCGTGGGCGGCGGCCTCGGCATCCTGGCGATCTTCATGGTGGCCGGCTTCTCCTTCCAGGGCACCGAGCTCGTCGGTGTGGCCGCCGGCGAGGCGGAGAACCCCGAGAAGAACGTGCCCAAGGCCATCCGCACCGTGTTCGTGCGCATCCTGCTCTTCTACGTGGGCGCCATCACCGTGATCGGCTTCCTCATCCCCTACACCAGCCCCCAGCTGCTGGGCAGCGGCGTCGAGGACATCTCCATCTCCCCGTTCACCCTGGTCTTCCAGAACGCGGGCGTGCTGGCGGCGGCCTCGGTCATGAACGCGGTGATCCTCACCGCCATCCTCTCGGCCGGCAACTCCGGGCTCTACGCCTCCACCCGCATGCTCTGGGCGCTGGCCGACAGCGGCAAGGCCCCGCGCTTCCTGGCCAAGGTGAACCGCCGCGGCGTGCCCATGAACGCGCTGATCGCCACCACCCTGGTGGGCGGGGCGTCCTTCCTCACCACCTTCATCGGGGACGGGGACGCCTACGTGTGGCTGGTCAGCGCCTCCGGGCTGGCCGGGTTCATCGTGTGGATGGGCATCGCTTGGAGCCACTACCGGTTCCGCAAGGCGTACACCGCCCAGGGCCACGACCTCGCCGACCTGCCCTACCGGGCACGGTTCTTCCCGCTCGGGCCCCTGGTGGCGCTCGTGCTGTGCGCCGTGGTGATCCTCGGGCAGAACTACCAGGCGTTCATCGGCGACATGGACCTCATGGCCGCCCTGACCGCCTACATCGGCCTGCCGCTGTTCCTGGCCCTGTGGTTGGGCCACAAGCTGGTCACCGGCTCGACGATGGTCCGCTACGAGGACGCCGACCTCACCCGCCCCCGCGACTGACCACCGGCCCACTTCCGCCACTCGCCCCGCCGAGCCCCCACACTCCGGGCCGCACTTCCGCCGAGTCCCCAGTGCTGTGGCAGTTCCCCAAACTTAATCTGGGGATCTGCGACGGGACTGGGGACTCGACGTTTCGGCAGGCGAGCTGAGCGCTCAGGCCACCGAGCGGTAGCGGGAGACGACCACGTCCACCAGCTCGGCGGGGACCTCTCCCTCCGGCACGGCCAGGGGGTCGGTGTCCACGTCCGCGCCGGCCTTCCGGGAGAGGTCCAGGAAGTAGCCGGGCGCCAGGAGGTAGTTGGCGACGACGACGCGCCCCCCGTCCGCCAGGCCGGCCCGGGCGGAGGACACCGCCTCGGCCACGCGCGGGCGGGCGGCGGCCAGGTAGGACACGGTCACGGGCCGCTCCAGTTCCTCGGCCAGCAGGTCCGCCACCGCGGCGCAGTCCACCACCGCGCGGCGGTCCGAGGACCCGGCGGTGGCCAGCACCACGGCGTCGTGCTCCGCCAGCGGGGCCCCGGCGGCCGTGCACGCCTCGTGCACCCGCCGGGCGAGCAACCGGGCGAGCGCCCGGTCCGGGCCCAGGGCGGCCGAGACCCGGTGGAGGTCGTCGGCGGCGACCGCCTCGGCCACGTCCACGTAGACGTGGTAGCCGGCGGAGAGCAGCAGCGGGACCACCACCGCGGGGCGCCCGGCGTACTGCTCGGTGCGCTCGGCCAGGTCGGGGGTCTGCACGTCCACCCACGTGGGCACCACCTCGACGTCCGGCAGCTCGGCGGCGACGGCGTCCACGAGGCGCTGCACGGCGGTGCGCCCGGACGGGGAGCTGGTGCCGTGGGCGCAGGCGAGCAGGACGGGGGCGTCGGAGGTCGTCATGGTTCCCAGCCTACGAAACACGGCCCGCGGCGGTCGCCGGCGTCACGCGACGTCACGGGGGCAACCGCGCTGTAACACGCGTGCCGCATCCTGGTAGTGGCGGCCGGCCCGCCACGACCCCCGCTCTCCCCCTGGAGGACCGCATGCTCTTGACCGCCGACCTCACCGGAGTCCCGGTGCTCGTCCTCGGCGCCCCGGACGACGCCCGCCGCGCCCGGCGCCGCTACGAGGCGGCCGGCGCCGCCGTCCGCTCCGTGGCCGAGCCCGCGCTGCTCGGCCCGGCGGAGCTCGCGGGCGTCGCGCTCGCCGTGGTCGTGGGCCCGGCGGCGCAGCGCTGGCGCGAGGCCCTGGACGCGGCCGGCGCCCGCGTGCCCGTGGTGTACGAGCCCGCGGCCCGCACCGGCGGCCGGGTGGCCCTGGTCGGCGGCGGACCCGGCGCGGACGACCTGCTCACCGTGCGCGCCGTGGCGGCCCTGCAGGACGCCGACGTCGTGTTCGTGGACCGGCTCGCCCCCGCGGGCGCGGTGGCCGCCGCGGCTCCCGGCGCCGAGATCGTTCCCGTCGGCAAGACCCCCGGCCACCACCCGGTCCCGCAGTCCAGGATCCAGGACCTCATGGTGGAGCACGCCCTGGCCGGCCGCTCGGTGGTGCGGCTCAAGGGCGGGGACCCCTACGTCTTCGGCCGCGGCGCCGAGGAGCTCGCCGCGTGCGCCGCCCACGGCATCCCCGTGGACGTGGTCCCGGGGATCACCAGCGCGGTCTCGGTGCCGGGCGCGGCCGGGATCCCCGTGACCTTCCGCGAGGTGTCCCGGATGTTCACGGTCGCCTCCGGGCACGTGCCGTTCTCCGAGGCGGAGCTCGCCCACTTCGCCGGCCTCGGCGCCGGCGGGGGCACCCTCGTGGTGCTCATGGGCGTGGCCACCCTCCCCCACCTCGTGGCCGGCCTCGTCCGGAACGGCGCCGATCCGAAGACCCCGCTGGCCGTGGTGGAGCGCGGGTTCACCGACCGGCAGCGCTCCACGATCAGCACGCTCGCCACGGCGGTCGCGGACACCGCGGCGGCGGGCTGCGGCTCGCCCGCCGTTGTCGTCGTCGGACCCGTGGTCCGCCTGGCGACCGCCGAGCGGGACGCGTTCCTCGCGGAGGTCACCGCCCATGGCTGCTGAGGACCTGCCGCTGGCCGGCCGAGTGGTGGGCGTGACCGCACACCGCCGCTCCGAGGACCAGATCGCCGCCCTCGAGCGCCGCGGCGCCCGCGTGCTGCACGCCCCCGCCCTGCGCGTGGAGCCGGTCGGCGAGGACGCCGGGCTCGCGGCCGCCTCCCGGGCGATGTTCGAGGCCCGCCCGGACCTCGTGCTGCTGACCACCGGCTACGGCCTGCGCCGCTGGCACGACGCCGCCGTGGCCCAGGGCTTCGACGCGGACCTGCTGCTGTGCCTGCGCGAGGCCGCCGTCTACGTGCGAGGGCCCAAGGGCCGGGGCGCGGTGCGCGGCCTGGGCCTGGAGGACGCCGGGATGTCCGCGGACGAGACCACCGCCGGGCTCGTGGACCTCGTCCTGGCCGAGCACGGCGGGGACCTCACCGGGCGCACGATCGGCCTGCAGCTGCACGGGATCGCCGACGTGGTCCAGCGCCGCCGGCTCACCGACGCCGGGGCCCGCGTGCTCACCGTGACCCCCTACCGGTGGGCCTCCGCCGACGACGCCGGGCAGGTGCCCGTGCTCGTGCGCGAGGCCGCGGCCGGGCGGGTGGACGCCGTGACGTTCACCGCCGCCCCGGCCGTGGACGCGCTGTTCAGCACGGCCGAGGAGCTGGGGCTGCACGAGGAGCTGCTGGCGGCGTTCCGCGGCGGGATGCTCGCGGCGACCGTGGGGCCCGTGACGGCCGCGCCGCTGCTGGAGCTGGGGATCGAGCCGCTGGTGCCGGAGCGGTTCCGGATGGGCGCGATGCTCAAGCAGCTCACCGACGCCCTGTCCGGCGCGCAACCCGACGACGACGGGCGGTAGCCGCTCCGACCGCGGGCGCACCCGTTCCCCGGGCGGGCGCGGGACGATTGCGGGGGCGCGCCAGGACGGGGGTCAGGGGAACCGGGGGTATCCCGACGCACCCCTGCGACCGCTCGGCAACCGCCAAGGCCGCAGGTCAGGCGGACATTTTGTTCGCCGTGCACCGAATGTAGCAGATCACACCGGATTAGCGAACACTTTCCTGATGTAATTGTGTCGGAATGGTCACGGCCCCCGGTCCGACGGTGCCGCCGCGTCTCCACAGGGTCTTCCGCCGGGCCGTGGGCCGGGTCCGCCGAGGGGGCATCATCGGGGTCCTCCGGCGGCGGCCGGTAGGCTGGGCGCGACCCGCCCGTCCTGTCGAAAGGCCGCCCGTGACCACCCCCCAGCTCGCCTCCTACGTCGACCACACGCTGCTCAAGCCGGAGGCGTCCCGCGAGCAGATCGCCACCCTGTGCGCGGAGGCCAGGCAGTACGGCTTCGCCTCGGTGTGCACCAACCCGCTGTGGACGCCGTTCGTGCGGGAGCAGCTCGCGGACAGCGACGTGCTGACCTGCGCCGTGGTCGGCTTCCCGCTGGGTGCGTCCGCCACGGAGGTCAAGGCGTTCGAGACCGCCACGGCCGTGGCCGCCGGGGCCGAGGAGATCGACATGGTCATCGACATCGCCGCCGCCCGCGCCGGTGAGCGCGAGCGGGTCGAGGCCGATGTGCGCGCCGTGGCCGAGGCCGCCCACCGGGGCGGGGCCCGGCTCAAGGTGATCATCGAGACGTGCCTGCTGACCGACGAGCAGAAGGTCCTGGCCTGCGAGGCCGCCGTGGCCGCCGGCGCGGACTACGTGAAGACCTCCACGGGCTTCTCGACCGCCGGGGCAACCGTGGCGGACGTCCGGCTGATGCGGGCCACCGTGGGGCCGGACATCGGAGTCAAGGCCTCCGGCGGGATCCGCACCCGCGAGGACGCCCTGGCGATGATCGAGGCCGGCGCCTCCCGGATCGGCGCCAGCAGCGGTCCCGCCCTCCTCGGCTGAGTCCGCCGCCCGCCGGTCCGCCGTGCGCGTCGGGTCCTGCTCGGCGGAGCGCTCCGGCCCCGTTCGGCAGACCGTATCGAGCCGGCTCCGACGCACCCTCCACGGGGTTCGCCGCGCCCTCCACCGGGCACCGCCGCGGCCCGCGCCCGAGCGACTAGACTGGCCCCGAACGCCCCGCGGCCGCCGTGGCCGGCCGCTCCCACCGTCAGAAGGATTGGATCCATGGCCAACCGAGCCCAGTCGTCCACCAGCACCGCGGCGGACGCGACGCCCAGCGGCCGCAGCGGCGGCGCCACCGTCCGCTCCCACTCGGGCCAGGGACGCACGGTCAACAACTTCGTGTTCCTCGTGCTGTGCATGGCCATCATGATCGGCAGCTTCATCGCCTTCGCCAGCTACCCCAACAGCCCGCTGATCTGGATCCTCGGCCTGGGCCTCTACGCCCTGGCGCTGCTGATCCCCGTGAGCCTCCTGCAGAACAGCACCGCGAAGAAGGCCGAGGGCGGGCGCACCATCCTCATGCACGTCCCGCCGAGCACGGAGGTCGCCGGCGAGCCGACCACCGCGGCGGCCTTCCCGGACCCGCCCCGCAACATCGGCACCCGGGACGCCGAGGTCCGCGCCGAGCACCAGAACGACACCCTGGGCAAGGCGACCCAGTAGCCCGTCCCGCACCACGACGCACGGCCCCCTCCCGCACCCGCGGCAGGGGGCCGTCGGCGCTCCGGAGGAGGCGTTGGAGCGGAGCATCCGGGCGTCGGTCGGTGCGACTAGACTGGCCGGGAATGCTTCGCGGCCGCTCGTGACCGGCCGCCTCCCACCGCCAGAAGGGTTAGATCCATGGCCAACAGAGCCCAGTCCTCCACCAGCGCCTCGGCGGACGCGTCGACCGGCCGCAGCGGCGGCGCCACCGTGCGCTCGCACTCCGGTCAGGGACGCACGGTCAACAACTTCGTGTTCCTCGCGCTGTGCATGGCGATCATGATCGGCAGCTTCATCGCCTTCGCCAGCTACCCCAACAGCCCGCTGATCTGGATCCTCGGCCTGGGTCTCTACGCCCTGGCCCTGCTCATCCCGGTGGGCATCCTGCAGAACAGCACCGCCAAGAAGGCCTTCGGCGGCCGCACGGTCCTCATGGACGTCCCCTCCTCGACCGAGGTCCCCGCCATGGGCGAGGGCCGCACCGCCGCCGCGTTCGACGACGGCCCCCGCGACGCCCGCGAGCGCGACGCCAAGACCGCGGCCGTCCACCACGACGACAAGTACGGCAAGAACGTCGAGTAGGGCCGCGCCGGGTCCGACGACGACGACCCGACGACCGCTCGCACCGCAAAGGTCCCCTCCCACCGCGGGAGGGGACCTTTTCCGTGCCCGGTGGACCGGACTGCGGAGGCTGGGCTGACGGATCAGGCCGTGGCCGGCTCCTTCGCGAAGACGGCCTCGACCACGCCGCGGGCCCAGGCGAGCACGGCGCCGTCCACGAGGTCCTTGCCGCCGATCCGCTCGGTCTTGGGCTTGGGGATGAGCACCTGGAAGGTGTCGGTGCCGGGCACCGCCTTGACCTGCGCGCCAGGGTAGAGGCGGGTGAGCCGCATCTGCCGGGACTCGGGGAGGTCGGCCGGGGCGAAGCGGACCATGTTGCCCTGCGCCGCGACGTCGGTGAGGCCGGCGGCGCGGGCGGTCACCCGGAAGCGGGCGACCTCGAGCAGGTTCTGCACGGGTTCGGGCACCTCGCCGTAGCGGTCCACGAGCTCGTCGGCGACCTCCTGGATCGCCTCCTCCGTGGCGGCGTTGGCGAGGTTGCGGTAGGCCTCCAGGCGCAGCCGCTCCCCCGGGACGTAGTCGTGCGGCAGGTAGGCGTTGACGGGCAGCTCGATCTTCATCTCGGTGGGCCGCTCGTCCTCCTCGCCGCGGTACTCGGCGACGGCCTCGCCGACCAGGCGCAGGTACATGTCGAAGCCCACCCCGGCGATGTGCCCGGACTGCTCACCGCCCAGCAGGTTGCCGGCGCCGCGGATCTCGAGGTCCTTGACGGCCAGCTGCATGCCGGCGCCGAGCTCGTTGTGGGCGGCGACGGCCTTGAGCCGCTCCAGCGCCGTCTCGGAGAGCGGCTTCTCGGCCTGGTACAGGAAGTAGGCGTAGGCCCGTTCCCGGCCGCGGCCCACGCGCCCGCGCAGCTGGTGGAGCTGCGAGAGGCCGTAGCGGTCCGCGCCGTCGACGATCAAGGTGTTGGCGTTGGCGATGTCCAGGCCGGTCTCCACGATGGTGGTGCACACCAGGACGTCGAACTTCTTCTCCCAGAAGTCCACGATGATCTGCTCGAGCCGGGACTCGGACATCTGCCCGTGGGCCACGGCGATCCGCGCCTCGGGCACGAGCTCGGCGAGCTCCTTGGCCTTGCGCTCGATCGAGGAGACCCGGTTGTGGATGTAGAACACCTGGCCCTCGCGCATGAGCTCGCGCCGGACGGCGGCGGAGACCTGCTTGTCGGTGTAGGCGCCCACGTAGGTGAGCACGGGGTGGCGCTCCTCCGGCGGGGTGGCCAGGGTGGAGGTCTCGCGGATGCCGGTCAGCGACATCTCCAGGGTGCGCGGGATGGGGGTCGCGGACATCGCCAGGACGTCCACGTTGGTGCGCATCGCCTTGAGCTTCTCCTTGTGCTCCACGCCGAAGCGCTGCTCCTCGTCGATGACCACGAGGCCGAGGTCCTTGAACTGGACCTCCTTGGACAGCAGCCGGTGGGTGCCGATCACCACGTCCACGGACCCGTCCTGGAGCCCGGCGAGCGTCTCCTTGGTCTCCTTGGCGGTCTGGAACCGGGAGAGCGCGGCCAGGCGCACCGGGAAGCCGGAGAAGCGCTCGGTGAACGTCTCGGCGTGCTGCTGGGCCAGCAGCGTGGTGGGCACGAGCACGGCGACCTGCTTGCCGTCCTGCACGGCCTTGAACGCCGCACGCACCGCCACCTCGGTCTTGCCGTAGCCCACGTCCCCGGAGATCAGCCGGTCCATGGGGACCTCCCGCTCCATGTCCGCCTTGACCTCGTCGATGGTGGTCAGCTGGTCCGGCGTCTCGATGTAGGGGAACGCCTCCTCGAGCTCGCGCTGCCACGGGGTGTCCTCCGCGAAGGCGTGCCCGCGGGAGGCCATCCGCGCCGAGTACAGGCGGATCAGCTCGTTGGCGATGTCCCGGACGGCCTTCTTGGCGGCGCGCTTGGTCTTGTTCCAGTCCGTCCCGCCCATCTTGGACAGGGTGGGGGTCTCGCCGCCCACGTAGTTGGTGACCTGGTCCAGCTGGTCGGTGGGCACGAACAGGCGGTCCCGCGGGCCGTTGCGCTTGGAGGGCGCGTACTCGAGCACCAGGTACTCGCGCACGGGCTTGGGCTGGCCGGGCTTGATCATCGCCCCGGCGATGGGCCGCTGGATGAGCTCCACGAACTGGCCGATGCCGTGCTGCTCGTGCACCACGAAGTCGCCCTGGCTCAGCGCCAGGGGGTCCACGGCGTTGCGCTTGCGCCGCACCGGGAGCTTGCGCATGTCCTTGGTGGTGTAGGGACTGGCCTTGCCCAGGAGGTCCGCCTCGGTGAGCAGCACGATCCGCGGCCCGTCCAGGGCGAAGCCCTTGCCCGCCACGGCGGTGGTGAGCTCCACGATCCCGGGCTGCGGCTGCTCGGCGAGGGTCTCGCGGCGGGCGGCGGGGATCCCGGCCTCGTGCAGCAGCTCCGCGATCCGGGCCAGCGGACCGGGTCCTTCCGTGACGGCGACGACGCGCCAGCCGTCCGCCACCCGCCCCTGCAGGAACTCGAGCATCGCCTCGACGTCCCCGTGGAAGCCCAGCGGGTCCCGGGCCGCGACGGTGAGGGTGTCGGCGTCCGAGTCGATGAGGGCGATGTCCTCCGCGGCGGTGTCCGCGTCCACGTCCTGGCCGGCCACCGCGTTGACGTTGAGCGCGGTGACGGCCCACCAGCCGAGGCCGGTCCCCAGCGCCGTGGCCCGGGCCTCGGCGAGGGTCTGGAAGGACCCGGAGGCCAGGGTGCGGCCCTCGCCGTCGTCGTTCCGGACGACGTGCTCGGCGGAGGTGATGTCGATGGGCGCGGACTGACCGTCCGAGGCGGAGTCCCACGCGGCAAGGAGGAACTCCTCGTTGGTGGCCACGAGGTCGTGGGCGCGGGTGCGGACCTTCTCCGGCTCCATGACCACCACGAGCGAGCCGGGCGGGAGCAGGGACAGCATGGGCACCAGGCCGTCCACCAGCAGCGGTGCGAGGGACTCCATGCCCTCCACGTAGATGCCGCCGGCGATCCGCTCGAGCATGGACTCCGCGCCCGGCAGGGAGTTCTTGAGCTTCGCGGCCCGGGACATCACGGACGGGGTGATGAGCACCTCGCGGCACGGCGGGGCCACGAGCCGCTCCGGGTGGTCCCCGGTGGTCAGGGTGCGCTGGTCGGCCACGGCGAACCAGCGCAGCTCGTCGACCTCGTCCCCGAAGAACTCGATCCGCACCGGGTGGTCCTCGACCGGCGAGAACACGTCGATGATCCCGCCGCGCACGGCGAACTCCCCGCGCCGGGTGACCATGTCCACCCGGGCGTAGGCGGCTTCGGCGAGCGAGGTCACGGCGGCGTCGAAGTCGAGCTCCTCGCCCCGGGCGAAGCGCACCGGCGCCATGTCCCCCAGGCCTTCGACGACGGGCTGCAGCACGGAGCGAACCGGGGCCGTGACCACCCGCAGCGGGCGCTCGGCATCCTTGCCGGCCAGCCGGCGCAGCACGTCCAGGCGGCGGCCCACGGTGTCGGAGCGGGGCGAGAGCCGCTCGTGCGGCAGGGTCTCCCACGCCGGGAACTCCGCGACCTCCCCGGCCGGCAGGTACGCGCCCAGGGCGGCGGCGAGATCCTCGGACTCGCGGCCGGTCGCGGTGACGGCCAGCAGCACCGGGGCGCGGGAGTCCGCCGGCGCGGGGGCGTCGTCGAGGGCGCCCCGCAGCTGGGCCGTGAGCACCGCGCGCATCCCGTCCGGGGCGCTGATCACGGTCTCGGCGCTGCGCTCCCCCGGCGGCAGGCCGGCCTGGGTGCGGAGATTGGCGAAGGAGCGCTCCGCCCCGAGGGCGGCGAGCAGTCCGGACAAGGTCATGGGTGAGCAGTCTCCTGGGACGCTGAGTGGGGTGCTGGTGGAGCACAGAGGCTGTCGGAGCCAACGTTCGCGGGTCCCAGCTTACTCCCGGGCCCCGACACGGCCCCGTCCGGATCCCACGGTCCCGCCCACAGACCGGGCCTCGGGCGCCCGCCTACCATGGGAGCACGCAATTGCTGCTGCCGATCCGCCGCTACCGAGGAGTCCTCCATGGCCGTCACCGCCTCCACCACCGTCCCCGCTCCCCTCGACCAGGTCGTGGTGACCTTCACGGACGAGGAGTTCATCCGGCACGTGACCCACCGCGCCGGGGCCACCCTGAACTCGGTGGAGGTCGCCGGGGACGTCGAGGCACAGTTCGCCGTGACCACGGTGCGGACCATGGCCGCGGACCGGCTGCCGGAGATGGCCCGGAAGTTCGTGGGCTCCTCGGTGCAGCTCACCCAGGTGGACACCTATCACACCGCCGACGCCGACGGGATCCGGATCGTGCGCACCGAGATCTCCGTGGGCGCCCTGCCCGTCTCGGGCTCGGCGACCCAGACGCTCACCCCGCAGGGCGGGTCCACCGATGTGCACGTGCACTGCGTGGTGAAGGCCAACATCCCGTTCGTGGGCAAGATGGTCGCCGAGGCCGCCGAGCCGTTCATCGGCAAGGCCCTGTCCCTGCAGTCCCAGGAGGCCGAGGCCTGGCTCGCGAAGCGCTGAGCCGGGCGCCGGGCGAACGCATGAGCCCCGGTTCGCGACCGCCCGTCGGTTTGGAGACCCCAGACGGCCCCATGGGGCGCTGCGCCGGATCCGGTTGATCGGAACAGTGTGGAGCCGCCCCGCGGATCGATCCGGTGGGCGGCTCCACGCTCGCAGCATCGGGGCAAGGTGCCCCGTGCTCAGCCCTGGGGAAGGATCACCACCGGGCTGTTCTCCGACGCGCTCCATCCAGTCCAGTTGGCGGCCTGTCCCCGTGAAGTGCGGAACTGGACCGACTGGAACACCTCCTCGGCCCCGGATTCGGAGTTGAAGGCGTCGAGGACACGAGCAAGGACGATGCTGCTCGTGCTGTCGAAGGTGTGCTTGTGCACGTGCTGACCACGGGGGTCGTTGTTGGCCGGGTCCTTGTCCTGTTCCCAGAAGGACTGCTTGAGCTCAATGGTCCGGCCTGCCTCGCAGAAGACCTCGACGGGGAACCGGAGTTTCGTGTTCTGCTCCAGGATCGCCGGGGCGAGCGGCTTGACCGTACAACGTCCGTGCGTGGTGCCGGTCTGGGACTGCGGCAGGGTCACCACTTTGCTGTTCTCGGGCGCCGTCCACGCATTCCAGTTCTCCGCCTGCCCCCGAGAGGTGCGGAAGCGGACCGTGTGGAACACTTCCTCGCTGCCCGACTCCGAGTTGAAGGCGTCGACGATGTTGTCGATGACCACCGTCGTCGTCGTGTCGAAGGTCCGCTTGCGCTGGAGCCCGCCCCGTGGATCGTGCGGACCGCTGTCGTGCTCCCAGAGCGACTGGTCGAGCTCGATCGTCCTGCCCGCTTCGCAGAAGACCCTGATCGGGAAGTTGAGCTTTTTGCCGCTCTGCAGAACGACCGGATCGAGCGGGTGAACGGTGCAGCGACCATGGGTGGTCGCGGCTGCCGCGGGCGGAGCCAGGGCCACGGGCAGTGCAATGCTCGTCAGCCCGAGGGCGAGGCATGCCGCCGTCGACTTCCTCCAGCTTCGCCGGCGTGAGTTCTTTCTTCGAGGGAAACGCGGAATGGTCGACATCATTTGCTCCCGAGTTGAACGCGATGGGTGGCGATGCCTCGCCGGCACAGGACATACGAGCGGTGAGACATTTCGACCGTAGGCCGGTCCTGGACGAAGGACTCCTGGGGAGTCCAGGTTGGAACCGGGTCTTGACTTCAAAGATGCGGTCAGCTGCGCAGGGGCGAATGGCACCGGACGAGGCCCATGAAATCTGATGGACATTCTCGTCAGTGGGGAGCAAACTGGAGCCCGCCGCTTCAGCAGAGGCAAAAGGGCTTGTCAGCGCGCAATTCTATGCGTCGAACGGCCGGGACGTACATGCGCGGGACATCGTCCAGAGCGGTCGTCCCCAGGCAGGGGGCCTGCAGTGGAAGTCGATCTCGAGTGCGTGGCCAGTTTCGCTGTCCTGTGCGAGGAAGGACATTTCGGTCATGCGGCCGCACGGCTCCACCTCACGTCCCCTGCCCTGACGAAGCGGATTCAGCGTCTGGAGCAGCAAGTAGGCGTGGCGCTCCTGGAGCGGGATGCTTCGGGAGCCACTTCGTTGACAGCCGCCGGCTGGTCGTTCGCCCGTTTCACCGAGGGTCTTCTGCAACAAGGACGTGCAGCGCAGGACGCTGCGCGGTCGGCGGCGCACCCCACGGCACGGCATCCGGTACGGTTCGGTGTGCCGGGGGCATACGACGTCGCGCCCTACCGACTGCTTCGGGAGCGGCTGGAACGTGCGGCCGGGAAACAGGCCGAGGACATCACGATTCAGTTCGTCAGCGTCCCCTATACCCAGCCGCTCAACTTCTTGTCCCGCGGCCTGATCGACGTGCTGTTGAGCCCGTCGTCCGTGGCCGACAACAGATTCAGCTCCTACCAGCTCGGAACCGCACAGAGAGTGGGCATCGTCGCCACAACACATCCCTTCGCAGGTCAGGGCGGCGTCGAAGCCGCTGAGTTCGCGAAATGCCCCATCCTGTACAACCCCGCTGTGCCGTCGGTTCTGATGTGCGTGGGGTACCTGGTGGACGTGCGCCCGCTCGCAACAGCATGCCTGGTGCCCACCAGGGCGCAGACCCTCGCTGCTCTCCAAGCAGACGTCGCAGGGAACAAGGGGGTGGCAGTACTGCCGTCACTGGTGGCGCAGACCGCCGGTCCCGGGGTCGAGACGGTTACCCTGCATGGACTGGGACCGACCATGCTGTGGGCGCTCCACCGCCGAGGGGATCGACGGCCGGAGACCCTCATCGTGCTTCAGCTGCTCCGGTCCGTCATGATCAACTCTCTTGATCACTCCGATGCATCGCCCCCGGTGTGGCGGGGCTCTCAACGCTGTGAAAGATAAGACACCGGTGCAGGGCTCGGCCGTCCGGCGTCTGCGCGACGACGGCTCCCTCCGGTCGATCATGCTGGGATCGTCGTTGTTGGAGCCGACCCTCCGAGTTCGACGAATCGTCTCAGAGGTCGCCGATGGCGGAGCCGAGCAGGCGGACCGGCTCGAAGGCCTCCGCATTGCTGTTCTTCGCCTGTGCTCCGCGGAAGGCGGCCATGGCTCTGACCCGTTGCGGGGTCATGTAGGGCTTGCCCGCTTGATTGCGGTGCGTGAGCACGGCTTCGACCTTGACGTCGACGTAGCCGTCGATGTCCACGAACACGGACGGGTCGAAGTCGCGGGTGACCGACGGGGACTCGAAGCACAGGATCGAGTGGTGGGCCCGGGCGGCGCGCAGGGTGGCCTGGTGCACCGCGTAGTGGTCCTGGTGCTGGTCGTGGGCCGAGTGGGTGAAGACCACGTCCGGACCGAACTCCGTCATGGCGGACTCGATCGCTGCCACCATGTCGTTGCCGACTGTCTCCAGTCTCGTGTCCGGGAAGTCCAGCACACGCATGTCGCTCAGCCCTAGGAACGACGCCCCTTGGCGAGCCTCCTCAGGACGAGCGCTCGAATTGCCACCCACTTCTCCGGAGCTCATCACCAGACCGCGGACCTCGTGGCCGGCATCGACCAGCTTGGCCAGGGTCCCACCGCAGGCGAGCTCGAGATCGTCCGGGTGCGCCCCCACGGCCAGGATTTTGCGTCTCCGCGCCCGGACGGCAATGGGGATGCGACGCTTGGTGACCACCAGACCCCACGCGCCGGTGGCAGCCAAGGTCAGCAGCGCGACCACGTCCTCGAGAAGCTCGCCCGGGTCGGCCAGCACACACCACAGGTTGAGCCCGAGCAGAATCGCGTAGGTGACGATGATGGCGTTGCGCAGCAGCTTCGCTCCGCGCACCAGCCGAGTGTGCTGTCCCGGTCGCGATCCCACGGCGATGTATCCGAGCACGATCACGCTCAGCAGCATGCCCGCCAAGGACAGCAACATGTTTCCCCCCAAAGACGGCTGACGTCCACGCTGGTCACTTCACGGCGTTGCGATCCCCCGATGCATTGCCGGACTTCTGAACAACGGGTCAATACCATCAGCAAACGACAGCCACCGCGAACCCTGACACTTGCCCGAGGTAACAATGCTCCGCTTACGTCATGGGTTCGGCGGGTCGACGTGGTCCCGGCTCGGCGGCCGGGTCCCACATCGGATCGAGACAGGATCCTGTCGTCGACGGCGGAGTCCGGCTCCAGTGCAGCGCCAGCAGCAGGCAGGCGGTCATGCTCAACAGCTTCACCGTGACCCGGACATCCGCCAGCACGAGGGCCAGAGTGCCATCACCCAGTCCACCGCCGAAGGCGCTGAGCAACACGTAGCTCACTGCCACCGCGCCGAGTGGCCCTGTCACAGCAAGCAGGATCAGCGCGGCCCTGCGGGCCGGAGCGGCACTCGTGGTGTACGAGTGGACCAGGGCGACGGAGAGCACCGTCCCGACCGCCGCCCAGAAGGCGAGTCCTCCCAATTCCTGGCCGCCCGCTGCGGACAGCGCGGGCACTCGATGCTCCAGGTCGAGGAACGCGCCCGCGCGCTCGTGCAGGCGGAACAGGTCGTCCGCCACCATGACGAGAAGCACTGCTCCCCAGGTGCCCAGGATGCCGTGCTTCGGCACACGCCGAGCCAGCAGCACCAGCAGCACCGCGGCAGAACTCAGCTGCAGCAAACCCCAGAGTTCCGCCAGAGAGCCGTCAGCGCCGCCGTTCCAGACAGCGCGGCGGCGGAAGGGCAACGGCCACCAACCCTCCGGATCCGCTCGCACGAGCACCTGATGCAGACCGTGGGCCGACAGCAGCAGGGCGTCAACAGCCGCTACTCCCAGGAGCAGTTTTCCCGGCGTCGATGCTCCGAAGGCCTTCCAGCCGCGGCCGGGGCTGTCTCCCGTCCTCCAGCGCACCCCGCAGTCCTTCCCCCTGGTCGGCAGCGCGGCGGATCGGCCGCACACCTGCCGGGAGTCTAAGGAACCGACGGGCACTTAGATCGAGAGTGTCGTTTGTGAAGCGGGCGCGTCAGCGCGCGTGGAACTTCTGCTGCGTCTCGAGCAGCCCGTTCTCGACGAGGTGCTCGACTGCGTCGGCGGCGTCGTCGAGCAGGAAGGGCAGCTCCTTGCCCTCGGTGGAGGAGAACGGCTTGAGCACGTAGGAGGCGGCGTCCATCCGGCCCGGCGGGCGACCCACGCCCACGCGCACCCGGTAGTAGTCCTTGGTGGACAGGGCCTTGGACATGTCCCGCAGGCCGTTGTGCCCGCCCTCTCCCCCGCCAATCTTGAGCTTGAGGGCGGCGAAGGGGATGTCGATCTCGTCGTGCACGGCAATGACCCGATCGGCCGGGATGTCGTAGAACTTGGCGAGGCCGGCCACGGGCCCGCCGGAGGTGTTCATGTAAGTCATGGGCTTGGCCAGCACGACACGCGGCCCGCCCGGGCGCAGCCGGGACTCGAGGACCTGGGCGCGGGTCTTGTGTACCTTGAAGGTCCCGCCGAGCCGGGAGGCGAGCTCGTCGAGGACCATCTGCCCCACGTTGTGCCGGGTCCGGGCGTACTCGGGCCCGGGGTTGCCCAGTCCCACGACCAGCCATGCGTCGGACATCGGTGCCTCCATCGAAGTGGTGAAGAGTGCGGTCATGCGAAGTGCGGGGCGGCTCGCAAGCCGCCCCGCACTTCGAGGATCAGGTGAGCGGTGAGGCTCAGGCCTCGTTCTCGGCGACGACGTCGCCCTCGGGGGCCTCGGTCTCGCCCTCGGTGTCACCGAGGTCCTGGGCCTGGGGCTCGGAGACGTTGATGACCAGCAGCTCCGGGTCGGAGACCATGGTCACGCCCTCGGGCAGGCGGACGTCGGCGGCGTAGACGTGGTCGCCCACGCCGTGGCCGTCGAGGTTGATGGTGACGGAGTCCGGCACGTTCAGGGCGTCGGCCTCGACGGTGAGGGTGTTCTCCTCGACGTTGTGCACGGCGGTCGGGTCGACCTCGCCGATGACGTGGACGGGGATCTCGACCTCGACGCGCTCGCCGCGGCGCACGGCGAGGAGGTCGATGTGCAGGATCTCCGGGCGTGTGGCGTGGCGCTGGATGTCCTTGACCATGACCAGCTGGGTGCTGCCCTCGACGTCGAGCTCGAGCACGGCGTTGGAGTGGCGCACAGCGAGCATGGTCTCGTGGCCGGGGATGATCACGTGCTGCGGCTCGGCGCCGTGGCCGTAGACGACCGCGGGGATCTGGTCGTTGTTGCGGATGCGGCGGGCGTAGCCCTTGCCGAAGTCGCTGCGCGTGGTGGCCGGGATGCGGATGGTGTCAGCCATGGGAACTCCTCGAAGTCGGGTCTGTCGTCTGAATGGCCAGGCGATACCGGCCGCAGACCCTCCCCCGTCGTCTGGACTCCGGGCGACACGCCTCGCGGGGCGCCGCACCGGTGGGGGCGGGAACGTTCAACCAGCCGTCGTCGATCACGGGACCCGTAGGGGTCCCCTCGCCTTGGCAACCGCACAAGGCTAGCACGGGCCGCGCGGAGGGACATCACCCCTAGTCATCGCGATAGTGAATTCACAATTGGCCATCATTGGACAAAAGTAAGCATCGGCCGGGCCTTCGCTTTAGAGTCGGGAGCGCGGCAACCTTCACCGGTCGGAACGATTCCGTCCGGCGAGGAGGTGCCAGTCGATGGGAGTCGACTGGTCCGCACCGGCACGTGCGCCGGAGTACCGGGTGGCAAGTTCGCACGAAGATCCCGCCGATGACGGCATTAAAGGTCTTTGTGCTGCCCTGTCCATCTTCCGGCGCACACGACCGTGCGACGCCACAGGGGGAAGGAACCACTTTCGTGCTCAAAGCATCAGGCACCACACGGTCTGCGACGTGGCGAGACGAGTATGTCCAGACACTGCGTCTGACCGACGCCGTCATGATCACGACGACCGTAGCCGCAGCACAGGTCATCCGTTTCGGATTCGACAGGAAGACGCTTCCCCTTGAGGGTTTCGGACTCCAGAACACTACCTCCCGCTTGGAGGGCGTAGGACTGCCGTACTGGTTCGTCGGTCTGGGACTGGGTCTGATCTGGTGGGTCCTGTTGGAACTGCGTGGCACCCGGGACATACGCCTGGTGGGTCAGGGCATCGAGGAGTCGAAGGAACTCGTGAGCGCCACCCTGGTGCTGTTCGGGGCCATTGCGATCATCTCCTACGCCCTGAACGTGCAGACGGCGCGGGGGTATGTGGTGATTGCCTTGCCCCTGGGCATCCTCCTTCTGCTGCTGGGACGAGGTCAGATCCGCAAGCGGCTTTTCCGACGACGGCACATCGGTGTCGGCATGTCCCGGACCATGCTCGTCGGAAGCCGACCGGCAGTGTGCGAGACCGTTCGCTCGCTCCTGAAACATCCGCAGGCGGGCTTCGATCTCGTGGCCGTCTACATGCCGACCCCTCCGCGCCCTCTTCCCTCGTCATCGCTGATTTCCGAGGACCTCCCGAACTTACTTCCCCCGGGCAACGAGCCCCGCGTGGAGGAGATCATCGAGCTGTGCCGGGACCGGCAGATCGAGGTGCTGGTCCTCTGCGCCGGCGCTCCGCTGAGCCCTGAGGAGATTCGCCATCTGAGCTGGTACCTGGCGGACGAGCACATCCGCCTGATCCTGGACACGGGGCTGACAGACATCGCGGGCCCCCGTGTTCACACGCAGCACATAGCAGGTCTGCCGCTCATCCACGTGTCGACGCCACGCATGAGCTGGTCGCGGCGGCTGTGCAAACGCTCCATGGACGTCGTGGGTGCGACCACCGCCCTGGCCCTGCTGTCCCCTGTCATGCTGGGCCTCGCTGTGCTCGTCAAGGTCCACGACGGCGGACCGATTCTGTTCTCGCATGAACGCATCGGGCTCGATGGCCGCAGGTTCAAGGTGCTGAAGTTCCGCACCATGCGCACCGATGCCGAAGCCCTGCACCACCAGCTGCTCGCAGAGGCCGGCGAAAGCGCGGTGTTCTTCAAGCTGAAGAATGACCCACGGGTGACTCGTCCCGGAGTCTGGATGCGCAAGTACAGCCTGGACGAGCTGCCGCAGTTCCTCAACGTCCTGCTCGGCAACATGTCTCTCGTCGGCCCGCGCCCACAGGTGCAGGCCGAGGTCGACGAGTACGAACAGCACATGCATCGGCGCCTGCGCGTCAAGCCCGGCATCACCGGACTGTGGCAGGTGTCCGGCCGCTCCAACATCAGAGGGGAACAGGCGGCTCGCCTGGACCTCTACTACGTGGAGAACTGGTCTCCGGTGCAGGACCTCGTCATCCTTCTGCGCACTGTCAAGGTCGTCGTGTTCCCGGACGGGGCCTACTGAGACGAACGGCTTTGGTCACCAGGAGGTAGGCCAGGATCCACGGCTCGACGACGTACCGGTGGCCCAGCCGCTTCGGCTGGGTGACGAGCCGGTACGCCCACTCCAGACCGATGGGCCCGAGCCAGCGCGGCGGGGGCTTCTGGATGCCGGCGTACTCGTCGATCCCGCCGCCGACGGCCGCGTAGATCGCCGTGGGCAGCTCCTCCCAGCGCCGGCTCAGGAACTCCTCCTGCAGCGGCATGCCCAGGCCCACGATCACGAAGTCCGGCCGGAACTCCTGCAGGGACCGGACGATGTGGTCCTCGAGCACGGGGTTCCAGCCCTCCCCCGGCCAGCCCTCGATCTGCCCGGCGGACGCGTCCCGCCGGAGCAGGTCCACCGTGCGGGCGTTGCCGGCGGCGGTGGCGCCGACGACGGCGACGCGCCGTACCGGGGTGCGGCCCATCAGGCCCGGCAGCCAGTCCAGGGTGCCGAGGCGGTGCCGCTTGGCGCTGAGGTCGCGCCCGGACCGCCACTTGGCCAGCTTCAGGACGGGGAAGCCGTCCGTCAGCACCACGTCCGCCTTCTCGTAGAAGGCGCGGAACGTCGGGTTGACCTCCCATGTGTAGAGACTGGGCAGATTGTGGGCCAGGACGGCGGCCTTGCGCCGCTCCTGCCACGTGGCCGAGATCCACCGGTGCAGCTCCTCGGCGTCCATCGGCGTCACGCGGACACCGCTGACCGGGATCTCGATCGGGTCCGTGCTCCGGTCACGGGACTGGTGCTTCAACATGCGAACTCCCCCTGTGCTGCGCCTCTGCGGCGCCTCGCTCCCCCGCCGGGACCCGGGGACCGGGCCGGCCTCTCGAACAGGGAGCGCCGTCCGTGGTGCGGCGGGATCCCCCCGGATCCCGCCGGCGGACCGGCACCCCTGCAGCGCACGTCTCGTGACCACCAGGCCTGAGGACCGGCGAACATGCGCTTGCATTTACGCTAGCAAAGACAGCGGAGCGTCGACCCCTCAAGACTGTCCCCTGTTAAGCACCTGTTTACATCGATGTGCACTTGTAAAGTCATCGATGGGGGCCGGAACCACGCCGGGGGGCGTAGGAGGAGTGTTCCGGCCCCCGCACACTCGGGGGGAGTGACCAACGTGCTCAAGAAGAACATGTCCGTGCGACCTGCCGCCTGGCGGGAGACCCACATCAGCAGCCTGCGTCGCGTGGACGCGCTGGCCCTGGCGGCCACGCTCGTGCTGACGCAGCTGATGCGCTTCGGCCTCGACCAGGAGGCCCTGGAGCTCGGGCGGCTCACCGTGCCCTACTGGCTGGTGGGCGCCGTGCTCGGCGCCGCCTGGTGGGGCTGGTTGGAACTGCGGGGCGCCCGCGACGTGCGCCTGATCGGCTACGCCGTGGAGGAGAACCGGCAGGTGGTCTCCGCCACGCTGGTGCTCTTCGGCGCCCTGGCGATCCTGTCCTACGTGCTGAACGTGCCGATGGCCCGCAGCTACGTGGTGATCGCCCTGCCGCTGGGCACGCTCCTGCTGCTCGCGGGGCGCGGCCTGGTGCGGCGGGGGCTCACCCGCCGCCGGCTGGCCGGCGAGGCGATGTCCCGGACCCTGGTGGTCGGGCGCGTGCCGGGGGTCGTGGAGATGCTCAAGTCCCTGCAGCAGAACCCGGCCGCAGGCTTCGACCCGGTGGCGGTCTACGCGCCGTCGTCGTCCCGGGTCCTGCCCCACCACCTGGCCCGGGTGCCGATGCCCCAGAACATGCTGCCCGCCGGGGAGGCGCCCAGTGTGGAGGGGATCGTGGCCGCGTGCCGTGCCCACCGGATCGAGACCCTGGTGATGGCCGCGTCCGCGCCGCTGAGCTCGGAGGAGGTCCGGCACCTGTCCTGGTACCTGGCCGACGAACGTATCCGCCTGGTCCTGGACACCGGGCTCACCGACATCGCCGGCCCGCGCATCCACACCCAGCAGATGGCCGGACTGCCCCTGATCCACGTCTCCACCCCACGGCTGAGCCGATCCCGGAGGATGCTCAAGCGCTCGGTCGACATCATCGGCGCCGTGACTGCCCTGGTGGCCCTGTCCCCCGTGATGCTCGTGCTCGCCGCGATCGTCAAGGCGCACGACAGCGGGCCCGTGCTCTTCGCCCAGGAGCGCACCGGCCTCGACGGGACGACCTTCAAAATGCTGAAGTTCCGCTCCATGTACACCGACGCCGAGGAGCGCAAGGCCGAGCTCATGGCCGCCAACGACGCCAAGGGCGGAGTGCTGTTCTTCATGGCCAACGACCCCCGGGTCACCACCCCGGGGCGGTGGATGCGCAAGTACAGCCTCGACGAGCTCCCGCAGTTCCTCAACGTCCTAAAGGGCGAGATGTCCCTGGTGGGCCCGCGCCCGCCGCTGCCCTCGGAGGTCGCCCAGTACGAGGAGCACGTCCACCGCCGGCTGCGGGTCAAGCCCGGCATCACCGGGCTGTGGCAGGTCTCGGGCCGGGACCACCTGGACTGGGAGCAGGCCGTGCGCCTGGACCTCTACTACGTGGAGAACTGGTCCCCGGTCCAGGACTTCGTGATCCTGCTGCGCACCGTCAAGGCCGTGGTCGCCAAGGAGGGCGCGCACTAGACGAAAGCTGAGCTTGTTGCATGGATTCGGTCCACGGCGTGCAACGCCGTTCCATCAGGCGGCAGGTTTCCCCGCTCCGGCGAGTCCTAGGCGCCCTGCAACACCCCGAAATATCCGGCGGCCGCCTTGCCCGCGACACCCGCCCAGCTCGATGCCTCCTCCGCGTGTCGACTCGCCTGACGACCCAAGCGGTCCGCCAAGCCGGGATCGCGCAACACTTGCAGCATGGCCTCTGCGATCGAGGCTGCGTCCGGTGCGGCGAGCAAGCCGGTGACACCATCCTGCACCGCATCCCGCATCGCTCCGACGTCGGTCGCGACCACTGGACGGCCGAACGTGTAGGCCATGTGGATGCTGCCGCTGATGTTGACGGTCGCATAGGTGAAGATCAGAGCCCGGTGTGCGCCGAAGAGATCAGGGAGATCAGCCATCGCGACGTAGCCCGGTTTCAGGTCGACATTCCCTATCTCGGTGGCTCGGCCGGAAATGCCATACTGATCGACATCAGGCATGACGGGGCCGGCGAGCGTCAGGCGTGCTTCGGGCATCTTCTCTCGAACCAGTGCGAAGGCATCAAGCATCAGTGGAATGTTCTTGTACTTCGTCCAGGCGCCGAAGAACAGCATGGAGGGCGGCGCCTGGGACGGCGGGGTCACGTCGTGGGAGGCGAGCACCGACGTGTAGTCACCGTGCCCGCAGACCTGGACACGGTCGACGCCGGGGAACGCACGCCGAAGTGCCGCCTTCGGACCGTCGCCCAGGACCAGGACGAGATCGCACGCCTCGTAGGCCGCAGTCAACAATCTCCTGGTCAGCCGGCCGGTCTTCTCGACGGCCTGCGTCCTGCTCGTGATGTCGTACGGCAAGGGATTGTGCGCCACGTCGACCACAGCACGGGCACCGCCGAACTTCGTCATCGCCAGCAGCGAGACCGTGTCCAGCGGATACCGCAGCTCACCGCACTGAACGATGTCCGGACGATGGCGGCGTGCGTAGAACAGGGCGCGGCGCCAGGACTCCGCCAGCAGCAGGGCGCGTCCCACCCTGCGGGTCTTGCGTCGGAACGTCGATCCCCCGAGGTCGTCGTTCGGGTGCCAGGTCGGAAAGGCCTCGATCACCTCGAGGTTCGACGTGCACGATGTCAGTTCAGGCCGCGGTCCTGTCAGCAAGCGCACCCGGTGTCCCGCCCGTGCCAGGGCTTCGGCGAACTGGAAGCTGTACTGGAACATGCCGCCACTGGGCAGGAACTCGATGATGAGGACGTTCAATACCCGTCCGGGCTCGTTCGGTTCGGTCATGTCAACGCCACGAGCCCTCGTACTGCTGGAACTTCACTTCGGCAGCCTCAGAGGCAGTCGTTCCGTCTGCTGCGCTTTGCCGACGTCGACCCAACGCACCCAGGAGGTGGTAGATCGCCTGCTGAACAGCAACTCCGGCGATGAGTGCCACGATTAGCGTGAGACCGAAAAGGAGGGCCGGAGAGGTGCTCGACACGTAGGCCGAGAAGTCTGCCTCCTGCACGATCTCCGAGCGATAGGGATCAGAAAGGTTGCCCAAGTACTCTGTTGCCAGCGAGGCCGTGCCGTCCGCCATCTGCTCGGCGACCTCGGCTTCCTCGGCCGTGGCGCGGACGAGGATCACAGATGTACTCGGCACGACGCTCACGGTCGTCGTGACCGCGTCGCGCTGGCCCTCGTCCAGTTGCAGGCGTTCCTCCGCCTGCTGCTCGAACCGGAGGTTGTCGGCCACCTCGGCGAACGTCGCGACGATCTGACCGCGGCTGAGCGTTTCGTAGTACGCGGCCGAGACAGAGGTCTCCAACTCCGCGTTGGGCAAGACGACGATGACCGACTCAGCCGTGTACTCGGTCTTCTGCCCCAGTGCCACCACGCTGCCGGCCACGAGGATCAGCAACGCCACCAGAGCGCCGGTCATCAGGCTGACGCGAGTTTCTCGCGACTTCGCTCCGAGCTTGCTCATCGAGTTTCCCCCTTGGTTGGATCTGGTACCGGTCGGTCGGCTTCGTGGAGGGCCTGGCGATAGAGGTGTCCCAGCACTTCGGACAGTCGCGGCAGGCCGTGCAGAGCTTCCGCTCGCGCACGAGATGCGGCAGACATGCGGCGGCGCGCGTGACGATCGACAATGAGATCTGCCAGGGCATCGGCGAGAACCCCCGCATTGCCCGGTTCCACGATGCGCCCCTCGACACCGTCCCTGATCAGGTCGGGAACAGCCCCGGTGGCAGATGCCACTGCGGGCAGTCCGCTGGCCATCGCCTCGATGATGGCGATCGGCTGTCCCTCGAGATAGGACGGCAGCACGAAGACATCGGCTTCGGACAGCCGCGCCTTGATCTGATCGCCGTACTCAGGGCCGACCAGGGATGCGGCAAGACCGGCGGCCTCGAATTCGGAGACAACTTCTCGGTACTCCGCCTCCGGCGTCGGGCCCTGGCCTCCCACCACCACGAGGTTCCAATCGACCACGCCCCGCTCGCGCAGCATCCGGCTCGCTCGGGCCAGTTCCACGGTGCCCTTGCGCCGACAGATCACGCCGACGAAGAGGACCGTCGGGCGTTCTCTGTCCGCGTCGGTCATGGGGAAGGCATCCAGGTCGATGGCATTGTCCACGGTCTGCACCGGCGTTCGGCCCGCGAACTGGCGCATGGTCGCCGTACCGGCCTGGGACACGGTGCAGACCATGGCCGCCCGCCGGAGGCTCCTCAGCGCGATGCGGTCCAGGGGCCCGTAGGTGGCGAACTCCGCACGTCCGGCATTTCCGACCGCGGAATGGACATGGGCGATGAGCTCGGCCCGGCCCAGCGACGCGGCGACGTTCAACACGGCGGCGCGGAGAGCGGACAGCCCGGGGTCGGCGACCAGCTGGAGGTGGACGATGTCGGCGCGCCGGGCAGCTCGAAAAACCCGCACGGCGTCCACCACGGCATACTGCAGATTCTGCAGATTGAACCTGCCGCCCTCCCGTGTGGCAACCCGGGCGGTGTTCAACAGCTGTACGTCGAACTGCTCGGCCAGCATCGGGTCGGAGGTGATGGTCTCGGCGAAAGTGGCGATGCCCCCTCGCATCGGCGTCGCCTCCGCCACGACCACCACCACCGGCCGGACCTCGCTCACGCCGACCGATCCGAGGGTCGCTTGTCGGCGATCGCCTGCTCGTACACCGACCGCAGCGAACGCGCCCACCCCCGTGCGTCGAACAGTCGCTCCACACGCTCCCGACCGGCACGCCCCAGTCTGGCGCCCAGGTCAGGGTCGTCCAGCACGGTGAGGAGGGCCCGCGTGATGGCTGCCGGGTCTGCAGGAGGCACCAGCAGTCCGGTCTCGCCGTCGACCACGATGTCGCTGACGCCACCGACGTCACTGGCCACGACCGGTCGAGCGCACCCGCCGGCTTCGATCACCACCGTGGGGAGGTTCTCGCCGTAGATCGAGGCCAGCAGCACCACGTCTGAGGCTCTCATGATCTCCGGGATGTCGTTCCGGAGCCCGGCGAACACCACCGACTCGGTGAGGCCCAGCTCGTTGACCCGCGCCCGGAGATTCTGTTCCTCAGGACCGGATCCGACGAGGAGCAGCTTGGCATCCGGGATCTTGGCCACGACGCCGGGCCACGCCTCGATGGTGTGGTGGAGACCCTTGTACTCGCGCAGACCAGCCGGCACCGTCACGACGCGGGAACCATCGATGCCAAGATCCGGGGGCAGCATCGCCGGCGCACCATTGCTGTCCGCCGGAGTGAAGACGTCGAGATCGGCGCCGTTGTGCACCACCTTCCAGGACGGCGGGACCGGCTTGCCGGAGCGGTAGCGCGCCGCGAACGAATCGAGCGAAGACTGCGAGACGAAGATGGTGGCCTGGCTGCGGGTGGCCACCTCCAGCGCCAGCTGCTCGCGCCGACCGGCGCGACCGCTCAGTGGTGCCTGCATGTTGTGGAATGTCGCCACCGCAGGGACTCCCGCGAGCGCGGCAGCGGGGAGAGCGAGGGTCATGGCCATCTCGAGGTGGGCGTGGACCACATCCGGCTTGGTGTCCTTGATGAACTTGACCAGCCGCAGGAACGCCGGGGCATCCAGCGTGCGTCGCACTCCGAGAACGTGGGGTTCCACACCGGCGTCCTGGAGAGAGGGAACCATGTCCAAATGCTCAGGACGGTCCCCCTGCAGCGCGAGCACGGAGACCTCGAGGTCCGCGTGGTCAGCGACCCGCGCCAGTTGGACGATCAAGCTCTCGGCGCCACCGAATCGCAGAGCGTCGACCACCTTCAGGACCCGCACAATTTCCCCCTCATAATTCCGCCCCCCATTCCTTGCGGACAGTACAGCACGGTCCCTGAGAAGAGCTCCCGAGACCAAAGAGACCACGGCACCAATGGTCATACTTGGTCACCCATGGCCACGGACAGCTCGGTCACACTTGGTCACCCTTCCCCGTGTCCCTACAGTCGATCCAGACGACAGGCCGTGTCGCTTTCGGGGGAAAGCAGACGTCGATGTATGCAGTTCCACCTTTCTGTAGATAGTGAATCTATTTGCATGGATTTTGTATGTTCGGCTGAATTCCACGGGACATAGGAGTAGCCATTCAACCCGCCGGCGCTGGAGCACCTGAACCCGGGGTCGACCCAAAGGTCGGCACGACCCCCGCGGACACGTCCCGCAACCTCGCGCGCTCCTCTGTGCGGGGATTCCTGTGGACCACCCTCGCCTGGGGCTCCAACCGGCTCATCATTCTTCTCCTGACCCTGGTGCTGGCTCGCCTGCTGACCCCGGAGGACTTCGGTCTCGTCACGGCGGCGCTGACCATCATCACCATGTTCGATGCGGCCCTGGACCTCGGGGTGGGAGCCTCCGTGGTCGCCAACCAGGAACGCGGCATCTCGTTTCGGACCCGGACCGCCTTCACCCTGAATGTCGGCATCTCCGTCGGCATCGCTGCGATCGGCGTCGCGTTGTCGCCCTTCATCGCGGCCCTCTTCGACTCGCGCGAGCACGCTGGACTGTTCGCACTGATCTTCCTGTACCCGCTCTTCCGGGGAGCCGGCCAGGTCAACGACGCCGTCCTCAAACGCGATCTTCGGTTCCGCCGCCGGACCGTGATCGACCTGCTTCGTGCTGCCACCCGGGTCGGTGTATCGATTCCGCTCGCCCTCACCGTCGGTGGGCCGATCAGCATCGCCGCCGGCATTCTCGTCAGCGAGTTCGTCGCGATGATCGTGCTCTGGTCGCTGGTGCCCATCACACCCGCCTTGCGACTGCGACGAAAGGACGTCACCGGGTTGCTGAGCTTCGGTGGTCAGGTCACGGTGATCCGGGTCCTGGGATCCTTCCGCGGCGCCTTCGACTACCTGGTGGTCGGCGCGATGATCAGCACCACGGCCCTCGGCATCTACGGCATGGCGTACAAGCTGCCCGAGCTGATCATCGAGAACGTGCTGTGGATCTTCTCCGCGGTGGCGCTGCCCACGTACGCACGGGCCCGCGCCGTCGGCCACGAGGTCATGCTCCGCGCCATGCTGCGTGCCATCCGGCTGCTGAGTCTGTACGGTCTTGCGGCCGGGGTCGCGCTGGCGGTCGTCGCACGTGACGCCGTGCCGGTGCTGTTCTCCGAACAGTGGGCCGACGCGGTGGTTCCGATGATGCTGATATCGGTCAGTCTGGGGGTCATGGCCATTGCCTGGGCCAGCGGCGACGTCTTCTCGGCGATGGGACGACCGGGCACCCTGATCCTGCTCGACCTGCCCGCCAGCGCACTGATGGCCGTGGCCTTTCTGTTCTCGACCCAGTACGGCCTGGTGGCAGTGGCCGCCGTGCACCTGGTCTTCAACGTCCTTTATTGCGCGGCGCGAATGATCATGGTCGTCCGAGTGACGGGGGTCTCCGCTCGATCGCTGCTCATGGCCGTGCTGCCGGGCCTGTTGGTCGCCGCGACAACGGCCACCGCCGGCTTTTCCGTCAGCGCCCTCCTGCCCAGTGGTGAGCTCGGGAGCCTGGTTCTGGTCTCTGCCGTCTGCGGGGCCGTGGTGGTCGGAGCGTCCCTGCTGTTCGCCCGCCCTGCCGTCACCGACGCGTTCGATGCCATCGGGTCCAGGCGCCGCAGAACCGATGCTGACCAGGCCGCACCGGAGCCGGCGTGACCGCCCACCGCCTCGAAGGAGGACCGACCATGTTCATCCCGCCTTGGGCACCGGCCGCTTCGGCCGTACTGATCACGGCCACCGAGCCCGAGCCGCGCTCCTTCGGCAAGCAGGTCGTCATGGGCGGGTTGCTGGACCACCTCTGCGCCCGGTTGGGCGCGGACCACGTGCACGTCATCCTCATCGGTCGAACCGGAACACCCCGCCCCGCCGTTCCCTTCCACCTCCACGTGGTGCCGAAGCCGAGTGCCAGTGAGCAGGTCCGCGCGGTGCTCCGCCGGGTGCCTGTGCCGCCGCTGTCCTCATTGCAGGAGGCTGCCTTGTGGTCTCCTCGCGTGCTGGCGCGACTGAGGACATTGTTGGGAGAGATCCAAGCGGACCTGGAGATCTGGGACACCATGCGCACGGGCCAGTACGCTCGGGAGCTGCCCCGGGGAAAGCGAGTGCTGTACGCCGATGACCTGTTCTCCAAGCGGTATGCCAGCATGCTGGAGCGGATCAAGCAGGACCCCACGCGCGTGGGAAACCCCCTCGGCGAGTTCGGCAAGATGCTCCCCGGTCCGGCTGCCCGGATCGCGGCACATCCCCTCGCCTACCGTCCGCTGCTCCGGTTCGAAGAGAAACGTACAGCCCGAGCCGAGGAACAGGCGCCCCGGGAATTCGATGCGACGGTCCTGGTGAACGCTGATGAGACCGCAGAACTGACCCGGCGCACCGGTTCGGACAGCATTCGGACCGTACTGCCGCTGCTGCCGGCACCAACGCCCAAGCCGAGGAGCTTCACCGGCGGATCGCGGTTCGTCTTCCTGGGCGGACTCGACTTCCCGCCCAATCGAGACGGCCTGGTCTGGTTCCTCACGCATTGTCGCGATGCCGTGCTGACTGCCATTCCGGACTTCGAGCTCCTGGTGGTCGGACGCGGCTCGGAAGCTCTTGTCCCCGAAGCGGCAGCATGGGGCCACCATGTGCGACCGCTCGGATGGGTCGATGACCTCGACGACGTGCTGCTGAACTCGGCGGCCATGATCTCGCCACTGCGGATAGGCAGCGGGACGAAGATCAAGGTCCTTGAGGCGCTGTCCCGGGGACTGCCTGTGGTGGCGACTCCGCACGGGGTGTTGGGACTGGATGTGGGACGGACCGACGGATGTCTCGTCGCCCGATCTCCGGACGAGTTCGCGGCACTGCTCTCGAAAACCATCGGCCTCGACGCCAACCGAGCGCTCTCGCGGGCTGCGAAGACGAGCTGGGCAGAGCGGTTCGCCCCAGAGGTCGTATCGGCCGCCTACGACGACGTCCTGGGCTTGTCACCCGAGGATGTGCGGGGAGGCGTGCGATGACTCCGGTACTCCTCGCCGCGATGGGCGCAGCCGTGCTCGCGGGCTCGATACTGGCCATGGTCCATCCCCGCATCGCACTCCTGGTGCTGGTCACTTTGGATGTGTCCCACATCAACACCGTCATCCGGGACCATGCAGGAGTGAGTCCTTACGTGCCGCAGCTTGCGCTCGCCGTACTCGCGCTCGGAGTGATGGCTCGCCGGGGAAACTTCGCCTTCACGTGGTCACCGGTGCTGCTGGGCCTGATGGGTCTGTTCGGCGGCCTCTGCCTCACGTTTCTCGATGCAGCAGATCCGTTGACGTCACAGTCGTTGCTCCTGGAGTACAGCCGGAATCTGGTGTTCTTCGTCGTCGTGTACGCCCTGATGCTCTCCACTTCAGGAGTGCGTCCGGCGCTCCAGGCGACAGTCCTGGTACTGGCAGGCCTGGCAGCACTGACCATCTTCCACGAGTACATACTCCACAACGCCGGCGACCTGGGGGGACTCAGCCAGGTGCCACTGACCCAAGAGGGCGGAGCGCTGACGCCGCGTCACGCCGGCACCCATGCGGACGTGAACTTCTGGGCACGGCTGCTCGTCCTGTTCACGCCGCTCAGCCTGTCCATGCTTGCCATGTGCCGGGGCACACGCGCACGTCTGCTGTGGGCGTCCAGCTCTGTCGCACTGCTGGTGGGCGTCTATCTCACCCAGTCACGCGGCGGATTCATCGCGCTCTTCATCGGCCTCGTCGTCTGGGCGCTCCTCGCCGGAGGCTTCTACCGCAAGGCCCTGTTCGGTCTTCCGCTGGTACTGGCAATTCTGATCCCGCTGACCGGTGTGGGAAGCCGGCTGGCCACGCTGGCGGCCATCGGCAACAGCGGGCGTGCCAATGCCGACCCGTCGGTGGTGGAGCGCGAGCGCTTCCAGATCGACGCCTGGCGCATGTTCCTCGATGCCCCGTTCACGGGCCACGGCATCGGGAGCTACGGCACGATCTTCCCGGTCTACGACAGGTTGGCGAACTACTACGAGCCGGTCACGATCGTCGTCGCTGCACACAACTTCTACCTCGAGCAGGCCGCCGACGGCGGCGTCATGCTCCTGCTGGCGTGGGCCGTCTTTCTCGGAACAGTGCTCTTCGCGGCGCTGCGGGCGCAGAAGGTCGCCCGTGCCACGGGCAACGACCACGCCCGTTACCTCGCGATCGGCATCGTTGGAGGAATCGTCGGCTGGCTGGCAGCCAGCGTCTTCCTTCACCTCTCGGATTTCCGGGCGCTGCTGCTGATGGCCGCGGCTGCCGCGGCGCTGGATCTGCAGGTTCGCCGCGATCTCGACATCACACCCGTCGTATTTACCGGCCCTGACCGGGTCGACGCCCGACCTCGGATTCGCAGCCTGATGGCGCTCTCCGCCGTCGCATTGGCCGCCCTCGTGGCCGTGCTGTCCACCGGGTCGGAGCGGCACACCACGACCTCGACCTTGGCGATCGTGCCCGCCTCCGGACAGGTCGACGCGGCCGATGCCTATGAACTCGATGTCGTCAGCAGAGGTCTTATCGTGCCGACACTGGCGGAGGCTCTCGATCGGTCGGTCTCCGTGAGCGACCTGGAACAGCGCACGGGGCGGACCCTCGGCGCAGCAGACGTCGACGTCGACATCCGGCAGTCCCGACTCGGGGGGTCCGTCGTCGTGACGGTCACTGCCGACGACGAACTGGCGGCGGCGGACCTGGGTGCGGCCGCGGTGGCGCTCTCCCAGTCGGAAGTCTCCGACCTGGCCTCGGGTTACCAGCTGACCGGCGAGGCCGGTATGACGGTTCCCAGCTCTTCCTACCGTCTGTGGGCCGCCGTGCCGCTCACTGTGGTCTTCCTGCTCCCGCTCCTCATCGTGATCCTTCGCCGGCGGGCGGCGACCGCCCGGCTCAGGGGTGAGATCACCGGCCTCGCGCGCGTCGGCCCTCGTTCCGGCGCGGAGGCGTGATATCCCTTTCAGGGACATTGTGGGCGGACGACGCGGCACACCTGCGGTCCGATGAGCGCATCGGATCACAGGCTCTCGGCCGGTCACCGAGGAAGGGCTATCCTCAAATGAACATGACTTCTCCGCCGCGCAGCATCGCGGGACTCAGCAGACGCACCACGAAAGTCGGCACGGTTGCCATCGTTGCCGCAGTGACCCTTGGTCTTGCCCCCGAGTCCTCCCGTTCTGCACAGGACCCCGAACAGCTGGCCACCTCGCCCGCCTCGTCCCGGCCGTTCTCCAGTACGAGCCCCTTCAACGTCCCGATCGTGGACGACCCAGCCGTAGACCCGAGCAGTGGTGCCATGATCTCCCGCGCCACCAGGACCGGGATGGTGCATGCCAATCTCTTCGAGTACGGCATCCCCATCTACTCCGCGACCGCGCTGACGCCCAGGCACCCGGTGGACTGCGCTGGGCCGTCCTCATGGGGCGCGTGCCCCTTCTGGGTCCAGCCGATGCCGATCCCGTCCGGTGCAGCTCCGAACCGGGGCAGCGACGGCGTGATGACCGTGATGGATCTCAGCACTAACACCGTCAGCGAGTACTGGCAGGCCCGCCAGACGCCGGACGGGGAATGGACGACCACCTGGGGCGCAGAGAACTCCATGTCAGGGTCGGGATGGGGCGGCAGCAGCACCGGAGCCGGAGCATCTCGCATCGGTGGAGTGGTCCGAGTCGACGAGATCGAGGCCGGAGTGATCGATCACGCTCTGGTCATGCAGAGCGACAACGTCTGCAAGGACGTCTACCGCGCGCCTGCGCTGAAGACCGATGGGAACTCCTCCCGCTCCGACTGCATCCCCGAAGGGGCTCGGTTGCAGCTCGACCCCGAAATCGACGTGGAGGGCATTCCCGGGATCACGCCGGGCGAAGTGGCTGTGGCCAAAGCCTTGCAGACGCATGGGGCCTATCTCATCGACCGGGCCGACACCTCGCTCAGCATCAGCTTCGAACTCGCGCCTGATGCCACCCCGGCCTCCCCGGGCCGTGTCTACGAGGAGGCCGGATTCGCCTGGGACTACTACGGCATGCCGAAGGTGCCCTGGAAGGAGATGCGGGTGCTCGAGAGCTGGAACGGCTGACAGCACGGCCGAGACCCACATCTACACCTACGTGCGACAGCGGTCACTTCAGCAGAGGCGCGAGAGCTGCTCTCAGCGGTTCCGCCAGTGAGGCACTGAACGTGGCCGTCAAGTGGTGGGCATCCCGGTAGACGAGTTCGTTGCCGATGATCGTCGGGCAGGTCACTTTTCCACACAGGTACCGGTTCATGTCCAGGACCTCGGCGCCGGCGGCCTGTGCTGCGCTCCTCTCCGCGGCCGAGACGGACTCGTCGAGGACGTCCGTACGTGGCCGGTCGCACGCGGTGGCCTCGTGAAGCCGATGGGAGAGACAGATCGACGGGTTTGCCTGCATGTCCGGGACATCGGTGAGGACACCGACCGCGCTGTCCTCGGGCATGGCCGCGATCGTGGAGGTCAGCCCCGCCTCCCACCGGTCGGCAAAGTTGTCGTTGCCTCCCGCCAGTGGGCTGACCCGATAGTTGGCCAACAGGACCACGTCCGGCCGGTCCTGGTCGATTCGCTCGAGGACACCATCTCGCCACTCGTCACAGGCGGCGAAGGCCAAGCTGTTGCGCAGCACGGGCACGTCCACGGAGGGGCACGAGCTCTTCGTGTTGACCTCCAGCCGAATGTGTCCTCCGTCGGCCAGTGAATGCAGTCCGGGGAACCAGGAGGCGGCATGACTGTCCCCGAACAGGACGACGGCGGGAGCGTCGTCGTTGTCCCCGTACCGGCACGGGGACGCGTCGGTGGAGATGAACCCGCGGAGGCACCCGTTGTCGTAGATCGCCGGGTTGTCGCCGGCTGCGTCCCGGAGTGCCGGAGTGAGATTGGAGGGCACGAATTCGGTTCCCACCGGAGAGGTCGTCGCCGCCGTGACTGCCGCCGGGTGACCTGCGTCCAAGGGCAGCCGCTGGGTCACGAGCATCGTGGCGAACGTCAGGGCCACGATCAATCCGGAGGTGCCCAGGAGCAGGACGAGAGCGCGCGCGTGGGTGGTGCCGGTGAGGCGCCGTGGACGCCGGAACGGGTCCTCGACGAAGCGATAGAGCCCGTACGCCAGGGGCACGCTGAGCACCCCGAGCAGCACCGTTGCCCACACGGGAAGGGGATCGGTGTTCCCGGCGGCCGCCTGGGGAAGCACCTGCAGGGGCCAGTGCACCAGGTACAGCGAGTAGGAGATGACGCCGATGAACTGCAACGGTCGCACGCTGAGCAGCCGGGATGGATTGTGCCGCCCCGACATCCCTCCGATGATCACCAGGGCCGTTGCCAACACCGGCACCGCGGCGTGGTAGCCAGGGAACGGGGTCTCCGCGTCGTACACCACCGCGACCAGCACGAGGGTGACCGCGCCGAGCCAGGCGAGCACACCCCAGAGAGGATCCCCCAGCCGTCCGGTACCCGAGCGCAGCAGAAAAGCGACCAGTCCCCCGATGCCGAGTTCCCACGCCCGAGTGGGGAGAGAGAAGAAGGCCAAAGGCTGGGACACCGGCATCACGATGAGACATGCGGCGAAGGACATCGCGACCAGCGCTGCGACCACGCAGAACAGCGCCCGCTCCGACTTCCGGCACAGCCGGTACGCGATCAGCAGGAGAGCCGGCCAGACGAGATAGAACTGCTCCTCGACACCCAGTGACCAGTAGTGCTGAAAGAGAGATGTCGTACCCTCGTCCAGATAGTTGTTGCCTTGCAGACCGAAGAGCATGTTCGGCACGTAGAGAGCTGTCGCCATCGCTCCCCGGAAGACTGATTCCAGCTGTAGCGGCGGCATCCAGATCAGGGCGGCCACAAGGCTGAGGACCAGCACGGTGAAGGCGGCCGGCAGGATTCTCCGGGCCCTCCGCGCATAGAAGCTGGTCAGATCGACGGTCCCGTGGCGTTGGAGCGTCTCCAGAAGATGCGTGGTGATCAGGAAACCGGAGATGACGAAGAACACGTCAACGCCGACATATCCGCCGCTGAAGACTTCCAACCCCGAGTGATACGCGAGCACGAGGAGAACGGCGATCGCACGCAACCCTTGGATGTCGCTTCGAAACCCTGATTTCTGCGAGGTCGGTGAGCTCGGCGGGGTCATCGTGACAGTGGCCATGTACTTCCTCAGACTGATGGCAGGACGAGCGGTACTGTTGACCCCGTGGCCCACGCGCACATGCCGACTTCGTCAGGTGCCGCCGACCCCGCACAGGAGGACGTTGCCGCCACCGATGTCCCCTAACCGGCACGAGCAACGATCAGAACAGACACGGCCTGCTGGACGCGCTGCTGGCACTCAGGTTATCCGGCTTCAGGCAGGGGACGGTCCACGTGACGGACTCTGACCCCCGCAGGAGTCTGCTGTGAGAGGCCTCCGGCAGCGCAGCGTCAGGTCCCCGCGATCCAGCTCTCTGGATCTTCGGCCCCGACAGGCGGACTCTCCGCCATCGTGGCGCTCGGTCCACACCGACGGCACCCTTCCGTGCCGAGGGCGGCAGTGACCGCGGTGGCCACCACCATCCCGGAGATGAGCTGCGCGGGGGTCATGTGCTCCTCAGGCAGTCGAGGAGGCTGCGCCTCCGACGGGGCGGCCGGCTCGCACGGCCTAGGTGTAGGAGGGCATGACGTTATTGGCGCGGGCCGGGACGCGTGAGGCCGGGGGCTGATCGCCGCAGGCGGTATGGGGTCGATGGTAGTTGAAGTGGTTCACCCACACCCCGATCGCGTCCCGGCGGGCCTGCTCGCTGGCGTAGGGGCGGACGTAGAGCACCTCGTCGGCCAGCAGCCGGTTGTACCGCTCGACCTTGCCGTTGTGCCGTGGCGTGTAGGGCTTGATGCGCTGGTGCCGGCCGGCCAAGGCTTCCACGCAACGGGTGAAGTCCCGGGCCCGGTAGTTGGCGCCGTTGTCCGTGACCACCCGGTGCAGACGGGTGATGCCGTGGGCGGCGAAAAAGGCTCGCGCCCGGCAGAAGAACCCGATCGTGGTCGTGGCCTTCTCGTCGGCGAGGGCCTCGGTGTAAGCCAGCCGGGAGAACCCGTCCACGGCCGAGTGCAGGTAGGTGTAGCCGACCTTCGCCCCGGGCCCGCGCTTGGACTGCTTCGCGGCGCTGGACCCGCGGCCATGGGCCCGCCAGCCGCCGCCGTCAGGGATCTTGCCGACCTTCTTCACATCCAGATGGACCATGTGTCCGGGCCAGGCGGCGCGGATCCGTCCCGGGGTCCTGCGGGAGTTCTCACCTGCGGGGGTAAGGTCGCGCAGCCGGGAGATCCCGAGTCGATGCAGCCAACGGCCGACGGTGCGCAGACTGATCTGGACGGCGCGGTCGACCAGGTGACGGTGGATGCGCCGCGCCGACCACTTGCGGCCCCGACGGAGCGCCTCGATAAGGTCGACGACCGCCGCCGGGGTGAGCGTACGGCTCTCGTGCGGAGCAGAGGAACGGTCGATCAGCCCTGCTTCCCCGGCCTCGAGGTAGCGGGCCACCCAAGTGGCCACGGTCGGCCGGGAGACCCGGAACTCCGCGGCCACGTGGGCCTTGGGGATCCCGTCGTCGAGGTGGCGCAACACCATGCGCAGCCGGCCGGTCGGGGTCAGAGGTGCATTAACGTGGGTCATGAACGGGCTCTCTCGCGCGGACGGACGGTGTAGGAACTTCCATCCTGTGACGAGGAGCCCGTTCCTCAACTCATCGACGCACCCGCGCCAAGAACCTCATGCCCCACAACACCTAGGACATCAATCGAACCGCATACGTCTCGGTATTTTCGACTCGTGACGCACCTGGTGCCCGATCTTGACCGCACCTCCGAAGTGCCCTCTGACCAGCGGCGTAGGCTCGATAGTGTCCACTCATCGGGGGGAAAAATGAAAAATCTGCGCGGGAGGATCGCCGCCGCCATGATGGCCGGCGCGCTCATGACAGGAGCGTTCGTCGCACCGGCTTCGGCATCGGCAGAGGTTTCGGAAGCCACATCCGTCGGCGCCACGGCCAGTCTGCCGCTCGCCGACCAAAAGGCCGACCAGAAGTACGAGAAGCATGACGAGTACATCCAGGTCAGCCACTGGAAGTACGACCACCAGTACAAGAAGTGGCACGCCGTGGAGCACTACAAGCACAGCCACCACGACTGGGCCGCCAAGTACGCTGCCGACAAGTGCCACGTCAAGTACGACTGGGCGCACAAGCACGCCCAGTACGTCGAGAAGAACGATGTGAAGCACTGGTACAAGGTCTGCCAGTACAAGAAGCACAACAGCTGGTACAAGGTCCAGTACGTCGACAACAAGTACTGATCCATCGGTCACACCCGAGAAAGGTCCCGCCGGAACCCCGGCGGGACCTTTCTGCGCGCGGGGTCTCAGCCGGGTCCGGCGCTCACGCTCCGGCGGCGGCACTGCGGTCGGCGCCGCCTCGCCCGATCTCGGCAGCCGGGGCCACGTCCTGAGGTGAGGTCATCGGCAGCGCCAGAGTGAAGACGGTGCCCTCGCCCAGGGTGCTGTGGCAGGTCAGGGTGCCGCGGTGCTGCTCGATGATGGCCTTGCTCAGGGCAAGCCCGATGCCCAGGCCCGGGGTGGTGCTCATCCGGGCCGTGGCGCCGCGGTAGAACTTCTCGAACACCCGGCGGACGTCCTCCGGGGACATGCCGTGGCCGTGGTCGATGACCTGCACCTGGGCGGAGTCGCCCGATTGGGTGCCCAGCACGAACACCGTGCTGTTGGCGGGCGAATACTTGATGGCGTTGGAGATGAGGTTGTCCAGGACCTGGCGCATGCGCACGGGGTCGCAGTCGACCACCAGGGTGTCCGGCGCCCAGGCCTTCACGGTGACCCCGGCCCGATCGGCGTGGGGCTGGGCGGCCTCGGCGGACTGCTCGAGCAGCGCCACAAGGTCCGCGGGCACGACGTGCAGGTCGGCGGCGTCCCGGTGGGAGTTCAGGAGGTCGTCGACCAGACTCAGCAGCTGGTCGGCGTTGCGCTCGATCACCTCCAGACCGGTCTGCGCGGAGTCGGGCAGCCGGTCGTCCATGGCCAGCAGCTCGGTGTAGCCGCGGATGGACGTCAGCGGGGTGCGCAGCTCGTGGGAGATGCCGGCCACGAACTCGTCCTTGGCCTGCAGGGCGTCCACGAGCTCGGTGACGTCGCTGAAGGACAGCACGGATCCCTCCGCCTGCCCGTGCTCGTCGCGCATGACGCGGGCGGTCACGGACAGCACCTGCTGGGCGGGCGGCTCCCCCACCCGCACCAGGTCCGCGGAGAAGGACTCCCCCGCCACCGCACGGGCGATCGGCCGGGCCGTCGAGGACAAGGGAGCGCCCGCCCCGTCGTACAGGATCGGAAGCGCCGAGGACGACGACGTGCGCGCCAGGCGCTGCTGGGCGTGGGCGTGCAGGTGCCCGTTGTTGGTGAGCAGCGGCCGGCCGGCCTCGTCCAGGGCCAGCACCCCGACGTCCACCGAGTCCAGCACGGTGCTGAGCAGGCGCTCCCGGCGGGCGCCGGCGGCCAGCAGGTGGCGCAGCTGCGCATCCTTGGCCTCGGTGCTGTTGGTCAGTATCTGGGCCATGGTGCCGATGGCCAGCATCATCAATGGGATCAGCAAGGGACTGCCCAGGGCCGTGAGTGTGACCGGCCCGGGGCGCAGCAGCAGCGGCACCCACAGCATCGCCACGGTCAGCAGCGCCCCCAGCGGGGCGGCCGCCCGAGGCAGCTGGGCGGAGGCCACCAGCCAGAGCACCGGCAGGGCCGCCAGGAACGGCACGCCGAGGACCTGCGGGAACAGGCCCTCGAACAGGAGACCGATCGGCACGAAGTCCAGCACCGGGATCACCAGGTAGGACCGGTAGGGCAGCCGGTCCCAGGGAACCAGGGCGCACGCCAGCGTCAGGGCGAGGGTCAGTCCGCCGGCCCACCGCACCAGGGGGTCGGCCAGCAGGGGTGCCTGGACGACCGCCAGGACCAGGAAGAGCAGGAACGTGGTAACGGCCTGCGGCAGCTGGCTCACCACCACCCGCCCGCGCAGGGACAGGTCGTGGAACTGCCACGGGACCGGTGAGGGGTGGGCTGCGAGGGGGTCCACGGCGGGGCTCTTCCGACGGCGGGGGCGCCACCCCGGGGGTAGGTGACCATCGCAAATGCTAGCGCGTCGGGGCCTCCATCGGGCCGCTCAGGCGGCTGGAATCAAGGCCCCGTCGGCCGCACCAGGATCCTCCGGCTCGAGCAGCGCCGCTCGGCCCACCTCGTGGTCGGCCACCACGGACACGAGATCCACGCCGTGGAACCCGGTGATCCGTCCGTGGCTGATCTCCGCCTCGTGCTCGGTGTCCAGCAGGCAGGCGGGGACCAGCTCGACCGGGACCCGGTAGTCCGCCCACACGTAGGTGTGTCCGGGGACGCGCCGGCCCTCGGTCATGGACTCCAGCACGGCCACGAGACCCGGGTCGTGGCCGGAGGGCAGCTGGTAGGAGAACAGTCGGGCCCACTCCACCGCCCCGGCGGGAGTGGAAGCGGTGAGGATGCTGAGGGTCACGGTCATCGTGGGGTTCCTTCCGGGACGCTGCGTGGACCGGCGGAGGCACCTGCCCTCTCCCAGCCTCCGTGAGCTGAGTAACAGGGGCGTGTCCCGCACCTGCCAGCTTCCCGTGCCTTCAGCGCCCTGCGCGGGCGTGCGGTCTGGAGACCCATGGATCAGTACTTCTGGGAACGCGGGTGGACCCAGTGGCGCTGTCACAAAGAGCGGCGAACCGTCATAGTGCTGATGGTCGAAGGGGTCCTCAGTGGATCCATGGAGCCCGCCTGTCACACCACCGAGAAGGGTCGGCTCCGGTGGGTCAGCCATGGCTCCAGCTGGCCGCAACCCAGTGATGACGTGCAGGAATACGGGTGACTTACCGGTCACTAACCAGCAGGCGCCTCAGGGTGCAGGCCGTCCCATTGACCCGCCCAGGCCACCCCGTCCGGGGAGGAAGAGGTCACAAAGAAACAGTGCCATATTGCCGTTTGCCCTAGTCGGACTCTTGAACCCCGCGCAAATCCCCTTCTACGGTGGTGTCACCCGGTTCTCAGGGAAGGTCTGTTTCACAGGCCTGGACAAATTCTCTTTCGCGCGCATGGCGACTTCTTCGTCATGCCCTTTTTAGGGGACACCATGAACGATCTGTACAAGACTCTCGCCGGTGCGGCCATCGCGGCCGCCCTCCTCGGTGGCTCACTGAGTACTCCCGCATTCGCGGGCGGGGACTATGACCACGAGTCTAAGGGTGATTACGAAGACAAATCCAGTGATGACCAAGAGAAGGACGAAAAGGACGACGAGAAGGACGACGACGAGTACGACGTCAAGAACTGGTTCCACGACGAGAACGAGAACGGCGACAAGGACGACGACGAGAAGTACCACCACGAGCACGTCTGGCAGTACGACGGCAAGCACTGGTTCCACGACGAGAACGAGAACGGCGACAAGGACGAGGACGAGAAGTACCACCACGAGTACACGTGGGAGTACGACGACAAGGCCGACGACGACGAGGAGGATGAGGAGGATGAGGAGGATGAGGAGGATGAGGAGGATGAGAAGAAGGACGAGAAGGCTGACGAGGACGAGGAGAAGGACAAGAAGGACCACCACGCTCACGCTTGGAAGCACTGAGACCAGGACGACGGGGGCAACCAGGGCGTTCCCCTCATGAGAAGGAGGAGCACCCCACTCGTTGCGCGGGTGGGGTGCTCTCCCTTCATAAGGCTGGCGGATGCGGACCTGGAGCAGAGGCCGGGTAATGCTCGGGCGGGAGGCCCCTGCTCCACCCCGTCCACGGCCTCATAAGAGTCGCCCCTTGCCTACGGTGGGAGGTGGGAACGAGCGAAAGGGACGACGGATGAGCGATTATCCGCAGTTGCAGACCACCGTGCTGGACGCGACGGACGTCCGGGGGCTGGCGGAGTTCTATCGGAAGCTGCTGGGCCTGCGCTACCGGCCCGGGGACGAGCCGCCGGCGGACGGTGCTGCGGACGATCACGACTGGCTGGTCCTCACGAACGCGGACGGTGCACGGCAACTGGCATTCCAGGCCGTCCCCGTCCTACCCCGGGTGACGTGGCCCGACGCTTCGGGCGTCGCGCAGCAGTTGCACCTGGACCTGACCGTCCCGGACTCGGCAGCGCTCGAGCTCCAGCGGGAACGGGCCCTCGAGCTGGGCGCCGAGCAGCTGCTCGATCGCTCGGACGACCCGGACGAACCGCTGTACGTGTTCGCTGATCCCGCCGGGCACCCGTTCTGCATCTTCGTCGCGTAGGCGCGTACAGAACTCCACCGCATCACCCGGGCCCCGCCGCCACCCGGCGCACCTCCTGGTCCTCGAGTACGCAGTCCTCGGCGAGCATTCCCCCGATGGCGTGCACCAGATCAGGCCGAAGCCTTGGTCCGGCAAACAGGCGGCGTGTGTGGCTCCCGACACACTCCAGAAACACCGCCTGGACAATGGTCCACACAAAACCACTTCCCGCATAGGAACAAGGGCCTGACAATAGACTTTTGTCCGGTCCGATGGGGACCATGTGGGGACAAGATGCGCCCCCCACTAGGGCCGTTGCCCCGATACGCTCGGAGGACCCGAAGATCCGTACCCCTCGACGGACAAGAGAGAATCCGATGCGCACCTCCCCCCTTGCCACTGACATCCAGCACTACCTGGAGTCCTGCTCCCCGGCGGGTCTCACCCTCATGGAGCTCGACATCGTCGAGGACGTCGCCGAGCTCACCCTGGCCTTCACCCCCGAGGCCCTCGACCGCGTGCTGCGCACCCAGCTGCGCACCGCCGGCACCCCGAGCGACTGGGACTGCCCGAAGGCGTCCATGGACGTCGGCACCCCCACCTGGGCCTACGCCCTGGAACTGGCCGACCTGTTCAACGACCACTACTTCGGGCACGTGGTTCTCGAGCGCCACGAGGCCGCCCTGGGCGAGATCCTTACTACCCACGGCCACGAGGGCACCCCCGTGGTGATCCGCCCGGCCTACGCCCCCAGCTGCCTGGCCCTGAACCTCCGCCGCCTCAAGGCCGAGCACCTCCGCACCGCCGGCCACACCGCGCCGGAGGCACGCGCCGCCTGAGCGGCCGGCACCACCACGCCGCGGTCCCCCGAGTGGGGGACAGAAAAAGGCACCGTCACCGTCGGGTCGACTTCCCCGCCCGACGACGTGACCCCCGTCACCACTAGGCACGACGCCGTCCCGCGAGTTCTCGGCACAGACGAGTGCAGACGCAAACATCCTTCGTCATAGAGCCGGTTTCATCGATTTGCGCCACTAAACTGGCCACAAGTGCAACGCAGCGCGCGGTCCACCGTCTCTCCCACGGGCTGGGAGGAGATACCCCAGGTGGCCGCGTGCTTTTTCGGGGAGGGAGCACCACCATGCTCAAGGTCAACGAGATCAGCCGAGCGGACGACCACCGGCGTCCGCAGCTCAACAGCACACGAACCACCGCTCGCGACGCCGCGTCCCGCTCCGGCTGGCGCTCCGCCTACCTCACCCGCATGCGCTGGGCCGACGGCCTGGCCCTGCTCGTCACCCTCATCGGCGCGCATCTGCTCCGCTTCCAGCTGGAGAACGCCGGTCTGCACCTCGGCGGAGACATCTCTGTCCCTTACTGGATCGTGGGCGCTGCTCTCGCTGTGTTCTGGTGGATGCACCTGGGCGCCCGCGGCGCCCGGGACGTCCGGCTCATCGGCCACGGCCTGGAGGAGACCCGGCAGGTGGTGCACTCGAGCCTCATCCTCTTCGGCGCCATCGCGATCATCTCCTTCGGCTTCGACCTCCCCACGGCCCGCAGCTACGTCCTGCTGGCACTCCCCCTCGGCCTGGGGTTCCTGATCCTCGGCCGCTTCATCGTGCGGGACCGGCTGGTCAAGGCCCGCTACAAGGGCGAGGCACTGTCCAAGACCATGGTGGTGGGCCGGCTGGCCGGCACGTGCGACCTCATCAAGTCCCTGCGCCAGCACCCGACCTCAGGGCTCGACGCGGCTGCCATCTACGTCCCCGAGACACGCAAACCCGTACCCGCGGAGCTGCAGCGCATGAGCCTCCCGCCCAACGCGCTCGCCCCGGGTGCGCGCCCCACCGTGGAGGGCATCGTCGATGCCTGCCATGAGCGCGGCATCGAGACCGTCGTCCTCTCCTCCAATGTCCCCCTGGGCACCACGGAGATCCGCCACCTCAGCTGGCAGCTCGCCGACGCCCACATCCGCCTGGTCATGGACACCGGCCTCACCGACATCGCCGGCCCCCGGATCCACATGCAGCAGGTGGCGGGCCTCCCCCTCATCCACGTGGCCACGCCCAAGCTGAGCCGCAGCCGCGCCATGACCAAGCGACTCATGGACATCCTCGGCTCCGGAGCCGCCCTATTGATCCTTTCCCCCGTTCTGCTCGCCCTGACACTGATCGTCAAGGCGCACGACAGGGGCCCCGCCTTCTTCACCCAGGAGCGCATCGGCCAGGACGGCTCCCGCTTCAGAATGCTGAAGTTCCGCAGCATGCGCACCGACGCCGAGCAGGTGCTGCAGCGCCTCAAGGAGCAGAACGAGGGCGCCGGCCTGCTGTTCAAGATGAAGGACGATCCCCGCGTCACCGCCCCCGGCAAGTGGATGCGCCGCTACAGCCTGGACGAGCTGCCCCAGTTCCTCAACGTCCTCAAGGGCGAGATGTCCCTGGTGGGCCCCCGCCCCCCGCTCCCCGCGGAGGTGGAGCAGTACGAGGACTACGTCCACCGCCGACTGCGCGTGAAGCCCGGAATCACCGGCCTCTGGCAGGTGTCGGGCAGGTCCAACCTTGACTGGGAGCAGTCGGTACGCCTGGACCTCTACTACGTGGAGAACTGGTCGCCGGTGCAGGACATGCTCATTCTGGGGCGCACGTTTAAAGCGGTCGTGGCCAAGGAAGGCGCATACTAACCATCAGATATGCCAGACCATTTTGCCTCGAGCATTTAGGCATGTCGCGGATCACCCACGTATAAACGTAGATGTATACTTGAAAAATGATTACATTCTTGATATCAGAATTAGGCGGACCCGCGGATCGGTGACAATCTCGGTCACCCCGACGAAGCAACACGTGCGCCCTTAACTGGGCAGTGTCCCGTTGTGGGTGTTTCTGGAATTGTTGCCCCCGTTACCTTCTTCGTAGCTCGTCCGTCCAGCAGGATGGAAGAGTGTTGGCCGGTCGGTCCTCGGCATGATCGCTTGCCCCCAGTCGTCGATGATCCGGGGGGTGTTGTCACCGAGGGCCGGTCCGGTGGTCACGGATCGCTAAGAGGTTCCGCCGATAGGCGTGGGACGGCTATGGCATGAGACAGGCACGAGGCCTGGTAGACACGGATTTGTTGAGAATCAGTGTGTTGACCAGGAGCACTCGTGCCTGCTGTTCCATCGTGCATCATCGAGCCCATCTGGGACCAGTTCCAGGTGCTGATCCCTCCTGTCGTGGACGAGCATCCGCTGGGCTGCCACCGGCCACGCATCCCGGACCGGGCGGTGTTCGACAAGCTCGTACAGGTCCTCGTCCTCGGGGCCGCCTATGAGAAGATCGCCGACACGACGTGTTCGGCCACCACGATCCGCCGCCGACGTGACGAGTGGATCACCGCCGGAGCCTTCGTCCAGCTGGAGCAGTTCTGCCTGGAGGGCTACGAGAAGATGGTCGGGCTCCAGCTGGAGACCTTGGCCGTGGACGGGTGCATCACCAAGGCCCCGTGCGGGGGCGAGGCCGCCGGGCGGTCACCGGTGGATCGGGGCAAACAGGGCACGAAACGATCGCTGCTCGTCGACGGCGCCGGGATCCCCCTGGGAGCAGTGGTCGCTGCGGCCAATCGCCACGATTCCCCGCCGTTGCGCCCGACGTTGGAGACGCTGTCCCGGTTCGGCTTCGACCTCCCGCAGCGGATCACGGTGCACCTGGACGCCGGCTACGACTCGAAGGGCACCCGGGGGTTGCTCGCCGAGCTCGGCTGCGAAGCCAGGATCGCAGTCAAGGGCGTGCCCGCCCCGATCCAGAACACCGCCCGCTGGGTCGTGGAACGGACCAACTCCTGGCACAATCGCGGCTTCAAGAAACTGGCCGTCTGCACCGAGAAACGCACCCGAGTGATCGAGGCGTTCATCGCCCTGGCCAACGCCATCATCATCACCCGACGGCTCCTTCGAGAGACATGGATCCGCCACCGCTGGGACACCAGACCCGCCCGACGACCCTGACCTATCGGCGGAACCTCTAATAGAGGCAGGACCCGCTGGTTCGGGGCCTTCGTAACGTGGATGCCGAGCGTGATCACCATCCGGCCGGCCAGCATGCTCGTGCAGCAGCGGATGAGAAGGGACTCGGTCATGTCAGGGCAACCACATCCGGCGGTGCTCGTCGGTCTCGACGTCGGCAAGTCCGGCCACCACGCCGTGGCCGTCACCTCGGCCTGGAAGACGGTGTTCGACAAGGCCCTGCCCAACGACGAGGCCCTGCGGGACATCCTCGAGGAGTTGACCACGAAGCATGGGCCGGTGCTGATGGTCATGGACCAGCCGACCACCATCGGGGCGCTGCCGGTGGCCGTGGCGTAGGCAATGGGCGGGGTGAACGAGCGCGGACCACGATCGACGGCGAGCACGTGGACGTCGATCAGGTCGAAAAGCGCGCACGCGGGCGCGCAGCCAGCATGAGACACGTCGAGGCCTTCATGGACCAGGTTGCTAGGTCGCTCCATCCTGGAGGCCTCGACCTCTACCCAGACCTCGCAACACGCGCTCCGGAACGTACCCACGCACCCCGCTACCCATGCTCATTTGTGAAGTGCCGGACCTGCCGCACGAATAGGTGACACATTGACCTGGCTTGCCCACAGGGCGGCCTGGAAGGATGTTGCTGTGCCCGCTCCCTATCCCCAAGAGTTCCGCGACGACGTCGTAGGCGTGGCCCGCACCCGCGAAGACGGTGTGACGCTCGCGCAGATCGCCAAGGACTTCGGCATTCACGAGATGACGCTCTCGAAGTGGATGCGCCAGGCCGACGTCGAGGACGGTGAGAAGCCCGGTACCACCAGAGCCGAGTCGGCCGAGAACCGTGAGCTGAAGAAGCGGATCCGCCTGCTCGAGCAGGAGAACGAGGTCCTGCGCCGGGCAGCGGCCTACCTGTCGCAGGCGAACCTGCCGGGAAAAGGCACAACCGGTTCGTGAATGAGCTCGCCGCCGACGGGATCCCCGTCGCGGTGACGTGCCGGGTGGTCAAGCTCTCCCGCCAGCCGTACTACCGGTGGCTGGCGGACCCGGTCACCGACGCCGAGCTGGCCGAGGCGTACCGGGCGAACGCGTTGTTCGACGCCCACCGGGATGACCCGGAGTTCGGCTACCGCTTCCTGGTCGATGAGGCCAAAGAGGCCGGCGAGGTGATGTGTGAGCGCAGCGCGTGGCGGATCTGCCGGGACGACAGCTGGTGGTCGGCGTTCGGGAAGAAGAACGCGAAGAAGCCAGGCCCGCCCGTGCACGATGATCTGGTCGCCCGCGACTTCACCGTCGGCGGGCCGAACCAGCTGTGGCTGACCGACATCACCGAGCACAAAGCCGCTTGGATTCCAGCGGTCGTCGCAACACCTACCGTTCAGATGGGCTCCAGTAGAGCACGGAGTCGTTCGGTTGGGGTGGCCCAGGCGAGGGATTTCCGAGGGCGGGTGTTGAGCTGTCGGGCGACGTCGTGGAGGTCCTCGGCGGTGTGCGCTGAGAGATCCGTGCTCTTCGGGAAGTACTGCCTGAGCAAGCCGTTCGTGTTCTCGTTCGATCCGCGTTGCCAGGGACTGGCTGCCTCGCAGAAGAACACGTCGATGCCAGTGGCGCGGCGGAGGCTGGCGTGGTGGGACATCTCCGCCCCTTGGTCCCAGGTCAGGGAACGGCGCATTCCTGGTGGCCATTGGTTGACTGCGGCGATGAGCCCGTCCCGCACGGTCTCGGCGGTGTGGTCGTGGGCCAAGTGCACGAGTGTGACGTAGCGGGTGGTGCGTTCCACCAGGGTGCCGATCGCGGAATTGCTGAGAGTGCCGAGGATGAGATCGCCCTCCCAGTGCCCGGGCACGGTGCGGTCCTCGGCCTCGGCGGGGCGGTCGGTGATCGGGACCATCGGCTCCACGAACCGGCTCCTGCGCCGGGCCGGGTCACGCCGTGGCCTGCGGGCAGCACGCCGGCAGCGCAGCACCGGCGACGCTGCACGTGTCAGTCCGGTGCGCCCGGGGGCGTAGATCGCTTGGTAGATCGTCTCCGTGCAGACCCGCATCTGGGGATCGGCCGGGAAGTCGACGACCATACGGTGACTGATCTGCTCCGGCGACCACTTCTGCCCCAGGCCCGTGGCGACGTAGCCGCGCAAAACCCCGGGAATCTGCAGCTTTCCCGGCCTCGGGCGCGGCCGACGGGACACGGCCAGACGGTGCGCGGCGTAGGGCAGGTACCCGACCGCGGTCGCGGTGTTGCGGACCAGCTCCCGCCCGATCGTCGACGGCGCCCGCCCCAGGGCCCGGGCGATGGCCCGGATCGGGTCCCCGCGCACGTGTAGGTCGTGGATCTGCTCCCGTTCTTCGAGGCTGAGATACCGGTTACTGATCGGGCGCTCGAGCCGTTGCAGGTCGTGCGGGACCCCTCGCGTGTACGCGGTGCGCGGTGTCTTCACGTTCGCCAGTATTCCGGCCTGCCCGTACCGCACCACCCGACCGTCGGGATAGACCCGGCCGCCATAGAACTGCCGGATGCCTTTGTCCCAGTCCTGGGCGCGGCGTTTGTCGACGCCCACGCGGGCGGCGGCCTGGGCTCGGCTGAGGCCCTCGGCGCGCAGTCGCAGAAACTCCTCACGCTGGGCAGTGACGTCCTTGCCGGTGAAGATCCCCGCCTGATGGGCCCATCTGTAGCAGGTCACCCGCACGAAGCCGAGCTCTCGGGCCACCGCTGAGACGTTCGGATTCAGCGCCAGCCGACGGAAGAACTCCGCCTTGTCGTTCGCCGAGTACACCCGTGAACGCCCCCGGGCGCTGGAGGTCCCCGTCTCGTGACGCCACCGGTAGCAGACGTCCGGACTCAACCCCAGCTCGGCTGCGACCGCCCGGATGGTGCCGCCCCGATCCAAGCGTCGGAAGAACTCCACCTTCTCCGCAGCCGTGTACTGCCGATTCCGCTTCCGCGGTGACGAAGCACCCATCGACGTAACTCCCCATTAGCCAGGGTGCTGCGACGACCACTGGAATCCAAGCCGCCGAGGGCAAGCTCTACCTGTGCGCGGTCAAGGACGTCTTCTCCGAACGGATCGTCGGCTACTCCATCGACTCGCGGATGAGGTCCAGCCTGGCGGTACAGGCACTGCACAACGCGGTCGCGCGCCGCGGGAATGTGGTCGGCTGCATCGTCCACTCGGATAGGGGCAGTCAAGGCGTATTCAACCGGTCGTCGCAACACCTACAGGATGAGGTGTTCGATGGGTGTCATCGAGAAGCAGAAGCGGGTGCAGGCCTACCGGGGGCAGATCCTCTCCCCGGGTCGGCCGACGATCGGCCGGCGCGAGGACCGGGTGCGATTCTGGGCAGCGATCGCGGCAGGCGCCAAGACCTCGGAGGCCGGCGTGGAGGCGGGAGTCTCAGAACCGGTGGCGCACCGGTGGTTCCGGCATGCTGGCGGGGTGAATCCGCAGTTGGCCCCCATGCTCTCGGGGCGTTACCTCTCCTCGGCCGAACGTGAGGACATCGCGTTGTGGCGCGCCCAAGGTGCGGGCGTACGCGAGATCGCCCGCCGGCTGGACCGATCCGCCTCGACGGTCTCGCGGGAGCTGCGCCGGAACGCCTCCACGCGCACCTACCGGTTGGAGTACAAGGCCTCGACCGCGCAGTGGCATGCCGAACGCCGGGCTCGTCGGCCCAAGGTCGCCAAAATGGTGACTCATGACCGGCTACGGGACTACGTCCAGGACCGGCTCAACGGCGCCGTCACCACTGACGAGGGCGAGATCGTGGGCCCGGCAGGGCCGGTGTGGGACGGCAAGAACAAGCCCCATCGCGGGGACCGGGCCTGGGTGAGCGGATGGAGTCCGCAGCAGATCGCCAAACGGCTGCCGATCGACTTCCCACAAGACGAATCCATGCGGATCAGTGCGGAGGCGATCTACCAAGCGCTCTACATCGAAGGCCGCGGCGGCCTGGAACGACGATTGTCGTGGTGCCTGCGACGAGGCCGGACCAAGCGAGTACCCCGGGCGCGCACCCGCCAGCAGACCTGGGCGCACGTGACCAAGGAGACCTTGCTCTCGAAGCGGCCCGAGGAAGTGGAGGACCGCAAGGTGGCCGGCCATTGGGAAGGGGACCTCATCATCGGGCTCAAGCGCTCTGCGGTGGCCACCCTCATCGAGCGCACCACCCGCTACGCCATGCTGGTGCACCTGCCACGGCAGGAGGGCTATGGGCTGATCCCGCCGAAGAAGAACGCCCCAGCACTGGCCGGCTATGGCGCCCTGACCATGAAAGAAGCCCTCGCTGCGGCATTCACGCCGCTGCCGGACAGGCTGCGCCGGTCACTGACGTGGGACCGCGGCAAAGAGCTCTCCGCCCATGCGCTGTTCACGCAGCAGACCGCAGTGCCCGTCTACTTCGCCGACGCCAAGAGCCCCTGGCAGCGCGGGTCCAACGAGCACCTCAACGGGCTGCTGCGCCAGTACCTGCCCAAAGGCACAGACCTCTCCCGCTGGAGTGCCCAGGACATCGCCGCCGTGGCGCACGCCATCAACAACAGGCCCCGAGGAATCCTCGACTGGCGCACCCCCGCGGAGGTCTTCAAGGAACAGCTACGCTCAGCTCAACAGCACACTGTTGCGACGACCGGTTGAATACGCCCAATTTCGTTCACGGAAATTCGGCCAAGCCCTGAACCGCCACGGGCTGGTCCGCTCGATGGGCCGGATCGGAGCAACCGGGGATAACGCCGCCATGGAGAGCTTCTTCGCCCTGCTACAGAAGAACGTCCTCGACCGGAGGTCCTGGGCGACCCGGGACGAGTTGCGGATCGCCATCGTCACCTGGACCGAGCGGACCTACCACCGACGCCGGCGGCAGGCTTGTCTGGGGCGGTTGACCCCCATCGGGTACGAGACCATGATGGACTCCGCCGTGACCCTTGCGGCATGAGACCCCACCTGTCAGCTATCGGTGCGGCAGCCCCGCCCGATTAGCCGCTGGCGCTGGTTATAAACCCGTTTACCCGAATGCGGAACTATTCCGCAATATACTCGATGTGTGCACTATTGCTCAACAAACTGACGAATCGTAGTCGCCAGTGCATCCGGCGCCATATGTTTTTCAGCGAATCTCCGGCCATTCACCGACATCTCCCGCCTACGAGACTGTGAGTGATGCAGACACTTCAGCGCCTCCGTCCAGGAACCAACTTGGAAGTCCGGCACCACGATCCCGCATTCCGATGCCACCACCACCTCCCGCATGGCGCCTACGTCCGATACGACGACGGGCAATCCGCAGGCCATTGCCTCGGACATAGCTCCCGGCATGCCCTCGCTGCGGGAGGGCAGGACGAAGACAGAAGCATTCTGAAAGTACTCCAAAGGATATTCGGACAGACCGACGAAGCTGACGACGGCATCCAAATGCAGGCGGCCCACTAGCGACTTGAGTTCCTCCTCGTAAGCGGAGTCCTCAAACGGGCCTACCAGGGTAGCTCTGGCGTCCAAGCCGGCGTCCCGCAACTCGGCACAGGCCTGGATCAAGATGTGCGGTTGCTTCCTCCGGCCGACGGCACCGACGAAGAGCATCCGGAAGACGTCCGCCCGAACTAGTCGTGTCCCGGGAACAGGACGGTACTGCTCGGTGTCCACTAGGTTGTACGCCAAGGGCGCGGCGCCTTGGGGTACTCCCAGACCCATGAAGTCATTCCTGATACCGCTCGACAAGCTGATGCCGAGCGTCGGTCGACCGAACAGGCGCCTCTGCAGTTGCCGTTTCAGAAAGCTCTTCGCCGTGGAACCCTCCTTGGGCAGGTCCCCCCCGTCAACCACTGGCAAAGCGATGATTTTGGTCCCCTTGCCGACGAACAGCGCCGGCAGGCAGGTCAGGAGGTATGCCCCCTGCAGGAACACGGCGTCGAACCGTCGCCGGTTCCCCAGGACGTAACAGCTCGTCCGCAGAAGCCAGGTAATCTGCTCCTTCTTCGGAAAGCTGTGGGGCGGGGACGACACAACAGCCACCGGTTCTGTGATCCAGTCCGGAACGGGCGCAAGCCCCCGCTCCCGGTAGAGCACGGTAGTCTCAAACGCGTTCGTGTCTATGAGTGCTGTCATCAGACGATCCTGGAGGACCAGGGGGCCACTGTAGCCTCCGGCCACGCCCCAGGGTGACAAAACCAGAAGACGATGTTTCGCCGCAGCCGCCGGTGACGGTTCCATCGCAGGATCGATAATCATCACGCCACCTCTTTCTGGGCGATGGGCTGCGTCTTGGTCCTTCTTAGAGCGAGAAAAAACCACCCAGTTCCAAGTACCACAAGTATCAAACACAGGACCACCCTGATCAAGTCGCCACTGACGACGGAAACGTATCCGAGCGCGGAAGTCAGGAGTAGCACGCCCGCAAAAAGCATCCGCGGCCAGAAATCGATCTCTCGCATCACCACAACAAACCGGCCCACACCGAACGAGACCTTCCAGACCGAAATGCTCATCGCTAGCAGGACGACGTCGCCGAACACCGCGGTGCAGGCCGCGACTCCGGTGCCCACGGCATCTACTGCGTTGAACGATGTGGCTTGCCACCACCTGCCTGAAGACTGCTGAAAACCGTCGATGACGGGCGAGATGATGCGAGGTGTAAGACTCACAAAAAGTGCCAGGGTGGCAGGGACTGCAACGGCCCACTCTTGATTGATGTATGGCTCGACCCAAGGCAGCACTAGTATGCCCCCTGTCACAACGATCAGCATTCCGGATGAAAAAACATGCATGAACGCCATTGCAGTCTCGGCCCGGCACACGCCTTGCAGAGACGCGAATGCTGATAGCGCCACCCTCGCCAATGGTTGACTGATGACACCACTAATACCGAGAGTGACCTGAAAGGCCAAGTACAGGAGACCGAGCACTTGCGGTTCGGCCAAGAATTGCGAGACCAGGTAGGCCGCCTGTAATGGCAGCGTCATCATGAGCGAATTAACCGCCCAACTAAAGCGCTCCGATCGACTGGGCGCGAAAACGGGGATGGACGACGGCGGCTCCATACGTCGCAAACGCGATAAAATGGCCACGTCAACCGCAATGTAATAGGCCAACACCGATACGGCTAAGGCGATGGCCGACTCACTCCAGAAGGCGATGGCCACAGCCACCGCCAATTTTAGCAAGGCACCAAGGCTCTGGGCTAATATCAGCAGACCAAACTGCCGCGCCCGGACACCCGCTGCATAGAGCAAATCCGCATCGCCTTGCACGGGGATGGAAACGGTAATGAGAAGTGCAAGAGCTGCGACCCTCATATCACCGTGATAGAAGTAGACGCATGCGATGATTAGACCGGCGACAACCAGAAGGGCGTTCAGTCGCAAGACGGCCCGGCGGGTGCGGCTCAAGGCCGCGCCGGAGTTCGCTAGATATCCGTTGACTTCTCCAAAATTGATCAGACCCGTCACGAGGGACATGGCGGACGATGCCGCTGCCCAGTACCCGAACTCGGCCGGCGTCAACCAAATGACCAGAATCAACTGAGAGAACAGTGCCAGTGCCCGAGTCACCACTGTGCCCACAGATAGTGACAACACGCCTCGCATTGACGCGCTCGTGCTCATCGCCCTTCCGCCGGATCGGGAACGATCAAGTGCATATTCCGTGCGTCCGCCAGTGATCGCTCGATAACGCCACGCGCTTTGTGGTAGCCACCTTCGACGAGGAAAACTTCCTTACCCAAAATGGCGGCGGGCAGGGCAATGTGCAGACGATCGGTGAGAACCGGCCCAGATGTTGCTATCGTCCGGCAGTACTGTTCGAACGTGGCCTGGTGCTTGGAACTCGCATCCCGATGCGTCGTCCCGGGTGCTGAGAACCTTTGTTGCTCCTCGACCGGCAAACGGGAAATTAAATCCATGCCCGCCCTCCGTTGCGCCTTGGCCCTGGCTATTCTGACCAGAAGTGTGTAAATCTTCCCGTAGGGAAAGCGCCCGATAAATCCTTTGGTAAGGGCCTGACGCATCGAACGGGATTTTTTCGCACGCCTGGGCGGCAATGATCCCCGCGCAGAACCGGAATCGGAGTCCTTCTCGACATCCTTGCGCGCACCCACAAGGGGACGCCCCTCCTTTACAGGACCGAACAGCTGACGAACGAATTCTTCGTGTGAAGCGACGACGTCATGGTCGAGCAACAGCTCACATCCCGTTGCCGCCAGTTTGTCGCCCCAGGTTCCAAGGAGATGATCATACGAGTATTTTTCTCTCAGAATCCAGGTTGTTTTCGCCTGTCGATCGCTGAACATGAACGCGGGATCTCTGGTCGGAAAATAAGCAGATGATGGAAAAATCACCATCGGCACGACCACGTTGCCAGCGGTGTACTTTTTCAGCAAGTCCGGGAACGCATACATTTCCAGTAAGGACCCACTCGGCGGCACGAACAACACATCCGCGGCATGGATACTGTCGGTAACCTGTATATCCACTTGATCCAAGATGTGCAGAAAAACTTTCGTCAATAGCTCATCACCGTTATTGCCGAACAACTTGCCTGACTCGTCTGCGATGGGCACTACATATGCGCATTTTCCCCGCCAGGCCTGGATGGCACCATAGAGAACTGAGGCCTCGTCTCCGGATGTTCTTGTCGTATTGTGGCTTTCTGGCCGCGAGCGTCCAGATCCATCGACCACCTCGGAGCCGGTCATAAACAAATTCCACTTCATATAATGGTCCATCCTATTTTATTGCTTAAGTGTTCTGATACCGAAGTTCTCATAAGAATCCCACGCTCGTGTCAATTCCCTGCAAAATGTGCGCGTGTATTCGTCAGGCAAGTGCGGAGGGCCGGACGGTAGGTTGACAGCGTCGTTCCTGGAATCGGCGCATTCCCGATTCCCTGGACCAGGCCAAGCTCATAGCCACGAGTACAGCCAACCCAATCCCGAAGCCCTTCTGTTCCGTCGGCGCCCCAGACGGAAGGGTCGCCAGCCATGCAATGACCACGGCGCCGCACATAGCAACAACCTGCATCCGGCACAGGCGCCCACGTGATGCGCGCACACACCCGACGACTACGCCCGTTATGGCTAGTATGATCACCGCAGCGCCCAACATCCCGAATTTGGCCAAATAAACGAGTGGAGTGTCGAGGGTATAGACATCCATGTCGGTCGGAGCAGCCGGTGGATAGCTGTATCCGAATCCGTTGCCCAAAAATGGTTTTTCCAGGAAGGACTCCCACATGATCCGGTACGACCGGATGCGTGCCTGACCGGAAGCGTCATTCTCGACGGCCTCAAGCGATGCATCAAAAAACCAGTCGAACCGATTGGCCAAAAAGGTCGAACCTACCAGTTGGGTATAAACGCGAAACAGGCTGACCGCGAGGATAGCTCCCGCAGCACAGAAGACCAAGGTTCGCCAGAATCCCTTCCTAGACTTTAGCGAAACGATCAGGAAAAAAAGTGTCATTGAAGCGCAGTATATTAGGGCCGATCGACCGCCCGCACCAACTAGCAAGAACATCTGGAAAACAGCGCTTGCGGCCCAGAAGAATCTAGCTCGAGAAGCTGACATGAAGTACAACGCCAAGCTCATGGATATGATAGGAATGACAATCATCGACGAACTCAGCAGTGGAAGTGCCGCGCTTGGGGGGAGTTGCTGTCTGTTAATGAGCCACGTCGTGAAATAGGCTACCGCCCCAAGAATGCCCAGACCAGTAAAGGCGATCTGGAGGACTACAGGTCTTATGGACAGGCCCGCGTCAATGCCGTAGAGAACTCCGATCGGTATGAGAACAAAGGTGGTTGCATCTCTGATCCAGGAAGACACATCGGTTGAGTAAAATGCCATAACATATAGGAAGACGACTGGCACGAGCACGAGAAGAACCAGCGGAAAACGGAAGTTCTTCATCACTCCGAGGTCCTTGCGCATTCTTCGTCGAATGGACATCCAGGCAAACGGAATTCCCACCACAAGCAATACCGGAAACAATGCTCGGACTGTGCCGCCGAAAGGACTGGCGCCAAACATGACCATGGTGCCGAAACACAGCATCAGCAACCTGCCGAGGGAAGTGCCCAGCGCATAAATCATTCCGATAGTCGCGACGGGAACCAGTATTAATCCCGCCGGACCAGTAATTATTGCCCCGGAAACCGCGAGCAAAGCTGTCAATAGCAACAGACCTTGAATCGCCTGCCAGTCGGCATCAATTAGCGTCGACGTGATACGCATCAGTGAGCGGCCTTATCAGCGAAAAGACCGGCGGCAGACCTCCGCGCCACGCTTTTTGAGGTCAACAGAATTTCCACACCTCCGGCAAAATTTTTGACCATTTGATGAAGGCCAGGAAAATTCCAATCCGTGTGATCATATAGGGCGCATTCATCGTCAAGAAAGCGGAGCACTAGATCGGCATAGGATTGCGGATCGTCAGCTGAGGTGATTTTGCTGGTGCCTTCTGTTAAGTATTCAAACTCGGGAGCATGATAGGGCCAGTTTGTTGTGAGAACCGGCCGATGCATGACCAAAGCATCTACGGCTACCAATCCTATTCGACCCGGCATCGCAAGGGCTCGGGATGTTGCCAGTACCAACGCCTTCTCGTCAAGGTTTAAGTAGCCCAGACTTATGGCCTGGCCACGTTCGAATGCAGGTCGTAAGAGGTCTTTCTGGGGGCCTTCGCCGCCGACCAAGATGCGGACGGACTGGTCCCGTTGCCAAAGACGGTCCAGCACTTCAACGAGGAAACCTATGCGTTTGCTTTCGTCCAGGCCGCCCACAAAACAAAGTGTGCGGGTGGGATCGATACCCCACTTTCGGGCATTTTCTCCGATCAGTTCAGGAGTCAGTCGCTGCTTTGACGTTTCCAGGGAGGAGGTGTCCAGCGAGTTCATGACCGTGGTCACTTTGTTGGGCGCAACGCCGGCGGTGAGAGCATAATCGCGACCGCCGGGAGTGTAGGCGAATACATGGTCAGAAGCTTTCAGCTGAAGCTTTTCGAGCCAAAGATCGACAGGGTTACCGGAGTTGACATAGGGACGCACATGTCCCCACAACCCAACACGAAGACCTGTGACTTGAGCCTCGAGTAGCGCCTGGTAGACAGGAAAGGAAGACCCCTCGAGCCCGAGAATTACTGCATCCGCATTCCGCCATGGCTTCTGGCCGTAGCCGAGTGCTACTGAACGCCCTTTTATGTGCAAGGATTTTTGTTCAAGGGGATGGAGCCAGTCCGGCCGCACGGCATCGCCCCGCATGGCTTGTTCGCCTTTCGGCATCCCGGCTGTTACGACGCAGTCGATTCCCTTGTCACGCAGTCGTGCGCTCAGAGTTTCAAAAAAGGCAACTCGGTACGTGGGCACGTACGGCTGTACTATCACCAGTTTTTTTCTCATTTGGGACTTCCATCAGTAGCGCCTGTTTTGGTATAGATGGCAACCAGTTCGATCGCCACATCCTGTGTCGAACGCATATCTTGGACAGCCTCTCGGGCGTTGGCTCCCATGGTGATCCGCAGCTCGGCGTCTCCCAGCAGACGATCAATCGCCTGCGTGAAGCTATTTTGGGATTGGTCACATACAATTCCCGCTTTTTTTTCACGAACTATGGGGGCGATCCCGCATGATTCCGTAATCACCACCGGAAGACCGACCGACATTGCTTCCGCGATTGACATACCGAATGACTCAGCTGTCGAGGGAAGCGCATAAATACATGCTTGCTTCATCCTATCGATGGTTTGCGCTGGAGGAAGCGGACCGCTCCACCTCAGATTGGCTGTGGTGTCATGCTCAACCCTTATCGCCTCTTGTATTTTTGATGCTTCGCCTTCGTCGGGGCCCACCAGCGTAAACTTTGCCCTCGGGTGCTTGTCCGCGAGTTCCCGGGCTGCGTGCGCAAGTAGCATCGGCCGCTTGATTGCATGGAGACGAGCAAGGTACAAAACCTCCACCTCCTCCTGCACGCCTTTTTGTTGTTCGATCGCCTTTTCGTCCGGCAGCGGTATTCCATTCGACAAGCTCATGAGATTGAGCGATTCCCCAGCGACATCCTGCAGGTCGCGGCGTTCAGACTCTGTCAGATGGAGTACTGCGTTGGCGCGGCGGAGCACGGGTCGAGTCAGTAGCCAGTCAAGTGGTTTGGCCGACACCTTGTGGGTGCTGTCGATCATTCCGTGTGTCTGCACGACCAAGGGTTTCTTGGCTAGCAATGTCAGTGCGGCGGCAGGGAGCATCAGGAGGTCACGCGCCAAATGAACGTGAACCACGTCCGCATCTCGAACTACCTGCGCCAGCCAGGCAATGAGACCGGGTGAACTTATCCCTGCAAAGCCAGCTCGAGGTAGTACGCGACGTGCGGCGAATAGCCGTACAGGAAACCCGTCGAACTCCTCCGGCAACGGGCCCTCGAAGCCTCCGGCGGCGGCGGCGAGTACCACCTCGTGTCCGAGCTTGGTCAACGCCTTCGCCTGGTTGATAGCTACGCGGACTGGTCCCCCGTAGGCGCCGTCCGGGCTGATGTAGGCGACGACCTGGAGAATTTTCACGACTGGGCCTCCTCGGGTCGGCCAGCGAATCGGAGCCCCTTGGCCTCTGCCCGCGGGGGGCCGATCACGGCGTTAGATTTCACGTCCCGGTTCACCAAGGTCAGCGGCTGCACCAGCGCCGAGCGTCCAACCGTCACTCCCCCGGTGACCACGCAGCGCGAGGTGATCCAGGCGCCGTCGTCGATCGTTATCGGCCGGGTGATGAGACCCATGTCTTTGCGGTGCGCGTGGCTACCCGTGGTGATGAAGGTCTCCTGCGACACGACTGCGTCATGACCGATGGTGACCTGGTCCTGGTTGTGGATCCACACGCCCTCCCCGATCCAGGAGCGGTCGCCGATCTCCAGGTTCCAAGGGAACTTGATGCGGGTCCGAGGCCGGATGATGACGCCGTCGCCGATCTTCGCACCGAAAGCCCTCAGTGCCTTGGTGCGGAGGCCGGAACTGATCTGCCACGGGTTGGTGACGAGGACAAGCTCGGTGGCTGACCAAAGGTAGATCATCCACTTCGGCCTGTTCCAGGCTTCGCCTTCGCCGGGCGCCTGGGAGAGGTCGATGACAGGAACGTCGGAGTCGGCAGGGCTGCGCTCAGCGGCGGTGGCCATGAATACCTCTGCGTGTGGGGGGGCGGGGAGGTCATGTGAGCTGAACCACGGGCCGACGTGGGGCGTCGTCCCGGAGCTGAATGCGCTCACATGTATCGTCTGATTTATACCCCATCCCCTCCGGTGGGCCGCTGATCCCCGTCGGCGTTGCTCCCAGTGTGACGAAAGCATCTCCATGCCCCCTCGTTTGACGATCATCGGCATCAACTACGCTCCCGAGTCCAGTGGCATCGCCCCGTACGCAGCGGCTCTTGCCCAGGGCATGACCGCCCTCGGATGGCAGGTCAAGGTCATCACTGGATATCCCAGTTACCCCCAGTGGCAGGTGTATGACGGCTACGAAGGCCGCAGACTCATGGAAGATCACGATGGCGTCCAGGTGCTGCGATTACGCCACTACGTCCCCCGCGAGCCACGCCTCATCAATCGCATGCTGATGGAGCTGCACTTCGGTCTCCGGTCGGCGCTGGCCGACTGGGGTGATCCCGACGTGGTCCTGTTCGTCTCGCCCGGGCTGTTCTCCTCCGCAGTGGGTGCCTTGCGGGCCAGGCTTTCGCGCTCTCGGGCCGGAACGGCGATCTGGGTGCAGGATCTCTATTCTCGCGGGCTCGAGGAAGTGCACACCTCGGCCGCTGGACTGGCCCCGCTGATGCGACGGGCCGAGAGCGCGATCCTGCGCGCCATGGATCGGACGATCGTCATCCACGACCGGTTCCGCCGGCACGCCGTCGATGAACTCAGCGTCCCCTCGGACCGCGCCTTGATCCATCGGAACTGGTCTCACATCGCCCCCCAGAAGCACATCGACGTCGCCGCCGTCCGCGCCCGCCGGGGCTGGACGGAGGACGATGTTGTGGTTCTCCACGCCGGCAACATGGGAGTGAAGCAGTACCTCGAGAACGTGGTGGACGCCGCCCGGTTAGCGGATCGGACTGGGTCTCGCGTCCGGTTCGTCCTGCTCGGCGCCGGCAACCAGTTGGACCGGCTGAAGGAACTGGCCACAGGAATCGAGCGACTGCAGTTCGTCGACCCCCTGCCCGACGACGAGTACACGGCGACGCTGTCCGCCGCAGACGTCCTGCTCGTCAACGAGAAGCCTGCTCTCCGGGAGATGTGCGTGCCCAGCAAGCTGACGTCCTACTTCGTCACGGGTCGGCCTGTCCTGGCTGCGGTGGACGACGAGAGCTCCTCGGCCGGCGAGGTGGAGTCGTCGGGGGCCGGCCGGGTCATTCCGTCGGGAGATCCCGCCGGACTGCTCCGCGCGGCCGAGGAACTCGGCACCGACCGCGTGGCCGCGGCGGCTCTCAGCGGCAACGGCCCGGCGTACGCCGCGGAACACCTCTCTGCCGACGCCGCGATGCGCCGGTGGGACGAGGTGCTCCGATCTTTGACGCAACATGTCCGGCTCTGATCACCGGCTTTGCCCGTTCATTCACTAGCATAAAGCTGTCCCCTCAACGGCCCACGCCCTCTCCCCCCGAAGGACGATCATGCACGCCACCCCCAAGAAGGCTTTCATCACCGGGATCACCGGTCAGGACGGCTCCTACCTGGCGGAGCTGCTGCTCGCCAAGGGCTACGAGGTCCACGGCCTGATCCGCCGCGCCTCGACGTTCAACACCCACCGCATCGACCACTTGTATTCGGACCCGCACGAGGCCGACGCCAAGCTGTTCCTGCACTACGGCGACCTCTCCGACGGCTCCCGGCTGGTCACGCTGATGGCCCAGATCCGCCCCGACGAGGTCTACAACCTCGCCGCCCAGTCCCACGTGAAGGTCTCCTTCGAAGAACCCGAGCACACCGGGGACACCACCGGCCTCGGTACCGTGCGCCTGCTCGAGGCGATGCGCCTGGCCAACGTGGACGCCCGCTACTACCAGGCCTCCACCAGTGAGCTCTACGGCGCCACCCCGCCCCCGCAGCACGAGGACACCCCGTTCTACCCCCGCTCCCCCTACGGGGCGGCGAAGATCTACTCCTACTGGATCACCAAGAACTACCGCGAGGCCTACGACATGTACGCCGTCAACGGGATCCTCTTCAACCACGAGTCCCCCCGCCGCGGCGAGACCTTCGTGACCCGCAAGATCACCCGGGCCGTGGCCGCGATCAAGGCCGGGCAGCAGGAGAAGCTCTACATGGGCAACCTCCAAGCCATCCGCGACTGGGGCTACGCCGCCGAGTACGTCGAAGGCATGTGGCGGATGCTCCAGGCCGACGAGCCCGAGGACTTCGTGCTCGCCACCGGCCACCCGACCACGGTGCGGGAGTTCCTGGAGATCTCCTTCGACCACGCCGGCCTCGACTGGCGCGAGCACGTCGAGTTCGACGAGCGCTACCTGCGCCCCACCGAGGTCGACGCTCTCATCGGCGACCCCGCCAAGGCCAAGGACAAGCTCGGCTGGGAAGCCACCGTCAAGGCCCCCGAGCTGGCCCGCCTCATGGTCGACGCCGACATCGCCCTGCTCGAGAACGACGCCTGGATCGACACCGTCGATCTCGCCTCCTGGGCCAAGTGACGGAGGACCCCACCATGACAGCAGACACCACCGAGAAGACCGCCGACGCGACGACGTCGTTTATCCCGGGCCCGCTCGATCGCACCGCTCCGTTCTACGTAGCCGGTCACCGCGGCCTGGTCGGCTCCGCCATCTGGCGCCGGCTCCAGTCCGAGGGCTTCACCGACCTCATCGGGGCCACCTCCGCCGAGCTGGACCTGAAGGACCGGGACGCGGTGTTCGAGTTCTTCGCCGAGGCCAAGCCCCGGTACGTGGTGCTGGCCGCGGCAAAGGTCGGCGGGATCCTGGCCAACAACACCTACCCGGTGGACTTCCTGAGCGAGAACCTGCGGATCCAGGTCAACGTCCTCGACGCGGCGCTGGAGCACGGGGTGGAGCGGGTCCTGTTCCTGGGGTCCTCCTGCATCTACCCGAAGCTGGCTCCGCAACCGCTGAAGGAGGAGTACCTGCTTACCGGGCACCTGGAGCCCACCAACGACGCCTACGCGATCGCCAAGATCGCCGGCATCCTGCAGATCCAGGCCGTGCGCCGCCAGTACGGGCTGCCCTGGATCTCGGCGATGCCCACCAACCTCTACGGGCCCGGGGACAACTTCTCCCCCACCGGCTCCCACGTGCTGCCGGCCATGATCCGCCGCTACGAGGAGGCCCGGATCTCCGGGGCGGAGTCGGTGACGAACTGGGGCACCGGGTCGCCGCTGCGGGAGTTCCTGCACGTCGACGACATGGCAGAGGCCTGCCTGCACCTGCTTGAGCACTACGACGGCCCCGAACACGTCAACGTGGGCACCGGCACCGACGTCACCATCAAGGACCTCGCCGGACTCGTCGCCGAGGCCGTGGGCTATCAGGGCCGCATCGAGTGGGACACCACCAAGCCCGACGGCACTCCCCGCAAGCTCATGGACGTCACCAAGCTCGCCGACGCCGGCTGGACCGCCCGCATCCCCCTGCAGGAGGGCCTGCGGTCCACGGTCGAGTGGTTCAGAGAGCACCAGGACGGCATCCGCGAGTGACCTCCATACATCCCCCCACCCCCGAGCCGATCCCGAGGAGAACCATGGAGCACCTTGACGCAGAGCGGGAAGCCCCCGCTCTCGATGCACGGGATCTCCTCCGGCTCGTGCGCACGCACTGGCGGGCCATCACGCTGATCACCCTGCTGTGCACCCTGCTGGCGCTCGGCTGGACGCTGATCCAGCCGAAAATTTACTCGGCCACCGCGTCCGGATTGGTCGTCGCCACCGGAGAGCAGGACCTGGCCAGCGCGCTGGCCGGCAACAACCTGGCGCAGTCCAAGGCTGTCTCCTACGAGTCGCTGGCCACGTCCCGGCCGGTTGCCGAGTCGGTGATCGACGAGCTCGATCTGGACGCCACGCCGGAAGAGGTACTGCCGCGCATCACTACGGACGTCCCCGTGGACACCCCGGAGCTGCGCATCACCGCGGACGCCGAGGACCCGACGGAGGCGGCCGACCTGGCCAACGCCTGGGTCGTGGCGCTCGCCGGTCAGGTCCAGGAGCTCGAGAGCCAGGGCGACGAGGACGCGATCAACCGCGTGGCCGTCCAGCCGCTGAGCAACGCCTCCCTGCCCCTGGCGCCCTCTTCCCCGAACCTCAAGCTCAACCTGGCCCTCGGCTTCGTGGGCGGTCTCGGCCTGGGTCTGCTCTACGCCTTCGCCCGGTACAAGATGGACCGCCGCATCAAGTCGGTCGAGGAGATCAGGGACGGCTTCGGCGTCTCCGTGCTCGGTGTCATCCCCACGGACGACCGGCTGTCCGACCACCGCGCGATCGTCGAGACCGGCATCTCCGCCGGACGCGGCCACCACGAGTTCGCCGAGGCCCTGCGCGAGCTGCGCACCAACCTCAGCTTCGTCTCCGTGGACAACCCGCCGAAGATGATCGTCGTCACCTCGTCCCTGCCGGGTGAGGGCAAGTCCTCGATCACCGCGAACCTGGCGGTGGCCATCGCCTCGACGGGGCGCAACGTCGTCGTCGTGGACGGCGATCTCCGTCGCCCAGTGATGACCGATCTCTTCGGCCTCGTGGCCGGCGTGGGCGTCACCGATGTGCTGACCGGACAGGTGCAGGTGGAGGAGGTCCTCCAGACCTACGACACGTTCCCGAACCTGCAGGTGCTCGGTGCCGGGAAGACCGCGCCGAACCCCACGGAGCTGCTGTCCTCGAAGGCCATGCACAACATGCTCGAGACTTTGGCCGAGGACGCCTTGGTGCTGGTGGACGCTCCCCCGCTGCTGCCGGTCACCGACGCGGCGCTGCTCACGGCCTCGGCCGACGGCGCGCTCATCGTGGCCACCGCGCAGAGAACCACCACGGACGAGCTGGCCAAGGCCTTGGAGAACCTGCGCCAGGTCCGCGGCAACGTCCTCGGTGTGGTGCTCAACCGGGTGCCCACCACCGGCGCGGACGCCGGCTATTACGGATACTATGGCAAATCCTATTACGCGAACTCGGACGAGAAGGCGGCGCCAAAGACCGGCGCGCAGCCGGTCGTCCCCGCACCGGTAGGCAAGCACCAGCCGTGGGGCACCGAGCTGCGACCGGAGCCCGCCGAGGCCCAGCCGCCCGCCGCTCCGCGGGCCCAGCAGGAGCCCACGGCTCCGTCGGCCGAGGACGCGGCGCCCGCGCCGAAGCCCACCGCTCAGGTGCAGACGGATATCCCGGGCTCTGCCGAGCACGAGACCTTCGGGCTCGAGGCCTGGGGCCGATCGGGCTCGTCCACCGGGTCCACGTCGACGGGGCACTGACCCCGGCCGACTCCCGGCTCGGACGTCAAGGGGCGCCTCCTACGGGGAGGCGCCCCTTCGGCGTTGTGCGGACTGCGCCGCGCCTACTGCCCGGCCGCCTCCGGGTCGTTCAGGTGGGCGATCTGGATCAGGTTGCCGCAGGTGTCGTCGAGCACCGCGGTGGTGACGGGGCCCATCGCGGTCGGTTCCTGCACGAAGCGCACGCCCAGTCCGGTGAGCCGCTCGTATTCGGCCTGCACGTCCTCCACGCCGAAGCTGTTGAACGGAATGCCGTCTGCCACCAGGGCGTCCTTGAACGGGTGGACGGCCGGGTGCTCGGAGGGCTCCAGCAGCAGCTGCACCCCGTCCGGGGCCTGCGGCGAGACGACGGTCAGCCACCGGTAGGGGCCGGTCGGCACGTCGACCTTGAGCTGGAAGCCGAGCTTTTCCGTGTAGAAGTCCAGGGCCTTCTGCTGGTCGTCCACGAAGACGGAGGCGTAGGTGATGATCACGGCGTGTCCTTCGGCGGGGGCGGCAGCGAGTCCATCCACTGCCGCACGTCGGTGAGCGGGGAGGTGTCCAGGTGGTGCACCGTGGTGCGCCCCTGAACGGTGGAGGTCACCAGGCCGGCCTCGCGCAGCACGGCCAGGTGCTTGGTCACGGCCTGCCGGGTCATGGCCAGGCCGTGGTCGTTGATGAGCCGCACGGTGAGCTCGAAGAGGCTCTGGTCATCCCGCGCGGCGAGCTCCTCGAGGAGGATCCGCCGCGCGGGATGGGCCAGGGCCTGGAACACGATGTCCACGCCACCAGATTAGGCAACCTTTTGGTTGCCGGTCAAGGTCACGGCCGCGTGCCGACCGCCACCAGGTACTCCATCTCGAAGCGTGCCCGCTCGGGCGTGCCCCGGTTCCACTCGTCGCAGAGCTGGTCGAGCGCTTCGTCGAACTCCGCGGCCCGGCCCTCGCGCTCGGCGTTCTTCCGCACGGCGATGGTGGGGCCGTAGTTGGCCTTGAAGTGCTCGCCGAAGCCGCGGGGCCGCTCGAACGCCGTGACCTCGAGGACGTCCCGGAGGACCCGGTGGAACTGAACCCGTCCGCCGAAGAGCCCCCGCAGGTGCTCCTCGCTCCCCCACAGCGGCGGGGGCTGCACGCCCGGCGGCGGGGTCGGGGCGAAGGGCTTCATCGTGCGGAAGAGCTCACCCACCAATCCTTCGGGCGTCCAGCTCAGGAGGGCGAGGGTCCCGCCGGGGCGGGTCACGCGCACCAGCTCGTCGGCCGTCTGCTGGTGGTGGGGGGCGAACATGGCGCCGATCGAGGACATCACCACGTCGTAGGATGCGTCCTCGAACGGGAGGTGCTCGGCGTCGGCCTCGACCCACTCGAGGTCGAGTCCGGCGACCGCGGCGCGCCGCCTGCCGTCGTCGAGCAGCTCGGGGGTGAGGTCGCCGGCGGTGACGCGGGCACCCGTGGCGGCCGCGGGGAGGGAGGCGTTGCCGTTGCCGGCGCCGACGTCGAGGACGCGCTGGCCGGCGGTGACGCCGGCCGCCCCGACCAGGCGCGGGCCCAGCGGGAGCAGGAACGTCTCCACCATGGTCGGGTAGTCGCCCGAGGCCCAGATGGCGCGGTGCTTGGCCTTGAGCTCGTGGTCCGCGGTCCGGGGGCTGATGGTCTGGCTCATGACGGGGTCTCCTGGTCGAGGGGTCGGGTACCTCGGGTCGAGGTCTGCTGCTGGGGTGCTGTGAAGCTGTGTCACGCGTCCCAGGATCCGCCGATCGTCCGAGCCGAACATCGGGAGAACTCCCTATTCGCTCCCTACCTTCTCCCCACTCCTCCTCTACCCCTTGTCCCTGCCCGCGGCGTGCGCGGCCGCCTCCGCGCGGTTGTGCACCCCGAGCTTCATGAGGATCCTGCTCACGTGGTGCCCGGCGGTCTTCTCGCCGATGCTCAGGGCTCTCGCGATCCGGGCATTGGACATCCCGAGGGCGATCAGGTCCAGCACCTCGTGCTCCCGCGAGGTCAGCTCGCCCCCGTTCCGCGGCCGGGGGCCCGTGCCGCCCCCGAGCTCGCGCAGGAGCCAGGCCGCGGCGTCCAGCTCCCGGGACGCCCCCAGGTCGCGGAAGACGCCCTGGGCGGCCAGCACCTCCTCCCGCGCCAGGTCGGGCGATCCGTGCATGACCGACCGGGCCAGGTCGAGCCGGGCCAGGGCCGCGTCCAGCGGCATGGCCATGGCGCCGAAGGCGCGCAGCGCCCGCCGGGCGAGCTCGGCGGCCGTGCCCCGGTCACCGGTGGCCAGGGCGAGCCGGGCCGCGGCGAGATCGGCGCGGGCCGAGCCGAGGCGCATCTCGGACTCCCCGGCGATCCGGTGCAGGCTCTCGCTGGCGGCCTCGGCGGCCCCGAGGTCCCCGGCGGCCAGGGTGGCGTCGACGAGGGCGGCCAGCAGCTGCGTGGTGCGCGCCGCGTGCCCCTCCGTCTCGGACAGGCCGCGCTCGAGCAGGGAGACCGCCACGTGCGGTCTCCCCTCGGCCACGTGGAGCAGGGCCAGGGCACGCAACGACGACGGGTGCTCCTCCCGCCCGGACAGCAGCTGCTCCGCCTCGCGCAGGCGGCCCTGGTGGATCCGCAGCTCGGCCAGCGTGGCGAGCGCCGGGACGCTGAGCTCCGGGATGGCCCGGGCGTGGGAGGCGAGGGCGGACTCCAGCGCCTCCTCGGCCTCGGACCAGTGGCCCGTGGCCACCAGGACGTCGGCGTGCACGGTCCGGCAGACCCCCAGCAGCGGCGCCGCCCGGTGGGTCTGCGCGAAGTTCTCGACGTGCTCGCACCACTCCCGGGCCCGCTCCCACTCCTCCGCCTCGGCGCAGGCCATGACCAGGTGGCAGTAGGCCGAGCCCATGGTGTGGATGTTGCGGATCCGGCCGGCGGTGGCCGCGACCATGGCCTCCTCGAGCAGGCGCAGGCCCGGCTCCCGGTGGCCGGCGGTCAGCTCCGCCTGGCCGAGCAGGCTCAGCGCGAGGATCTCGAGGTCCTCCGCCCCGGTCTCCCGGCCGATCCGGTGGGCCTGCTCCGCCTGGGCCGCCTGCTCCTCGACGGACGCGGCCTGCTGGGCCCGTCCGACCGCCACCCACCCGTGGCCCTCGCTCACGGGGGTGCCGTCGATGATCCGCTCGGCCCGGGCGAGCCAGCCGCGGGCCGCGGACGGCCGGCCGGCGAGCTGGTGCTGCTCGGACACCCAGACCGCCACCCGGGCGGCGTCGCCGAACCGGCGCTGCGTGACGTACCCGGTGACGGCCCGTTCGCGCCACGCGATGCCCTGCGCCACCTGGCCCTCGAACCACAGGGCGAGCCCGAGGCCCTCGGCGGCCACCGCCTCGCCGGGGGATCCGCCGCCGTCCAGGACGTGCTCGAAGGCCCGGCGCGCGCCGGCCCAGTCGGCCCGCTCGAGCGCCTCCGTGCCCTCGTGGAGCTGGTCGCCCACCTGCGGCGAATCCATGCGGCCAGTATCCCACCGCGCCCGCGGCGTGGACAGGACACCGTGCTCCGCTCACAGCAGACGACCCGCCCGCCGGCGCCCGTGCGGACCTAGCATGGGGTCATGAAGGACGTGATCCGCCCCACCTCGCCCTCGTCGCCGGCCTGGCTCCCGTCGCCCGCGCCGCGGGAGCGTGCCGCGCCGCGAGCGCCCGTGGACCCGCTGTGGCGGTCCGTGCTGGGGATGTTCCTGCGCCGTCACCGCCTGGCGCAGGGGCTGACCCTGGCGCAGGTGGCCCGCGTCTCCGGGGTCTCCACGCAGTACCTCTCCGAGATCGAGCGCGGGGTGAAGGACCCCTCCTCGGAGATCATCGCCGCGGTGGTCGGTGCCCTGGGACTGAACCTGCTCGATCTCACCGAGGGGACCACCGGGGTGCTGCTCGACAGCGTTCCGGCCGCCCGTGCCGTCCCGGGCGGTCCAGTCTGCCTGGCCGGGCCGGTGGCCCTGGCCGTCTGAGCGCTCTGCCCGGTCCCGCCGGTCTCACCGGGCCCGGGCCTCCCGCGGGGTCACGACCCGGTCGGCCACCCCGTAGGCCACCGCCTCCTCGGCGGTGAGCACCAGGTCCCGGTCGGTGTCCGCCCGGATCTGCTCCGGGGTGCGCCCGGTGTGCCGGGCGAGCACCTGCTCCAGCTGCTCCCGGGTGCGGGCGATCTCCTCGGCCTCGAGGATGAGGTCCGGGATGGTGCCCTGGCCCTGCGCGGCCGGCTGGTGCAGCACCACCCGGGCGTGGGGCAGCACCGAGCGCCGCCCCGGGGCGCCGGCCGCCAGCAGCACCGCCGCGGCCGAGGCCGCCTGGCCCACGCAGGTGGTCTCCACGGGCGCGGCCACGTGCTGCATGGCGTCGTAGACGGCGAGCATCGCCGTGGTGGAACCGCCCGGGGAGTTGATGTAGAAGCCGATCGGCTGATCGGAGCCGTAGGAGTCCAGGTAGAGCAGCTGGGCGATCAGGACGTTGGCGACGCCGTCGTCGATCTCGGTGCCGAGGTAGACGATCCGCTCCACCAGCAGCCGGCTGAAGACGTCCATGCTGCGCTCGCCGTTCGGTGTGCGTTCGACGACGTAGGGCACGGCGTAGCCGCTCATGACCCCACCCCCGCGGCGGCCGTGGTGGCGGAGCGGGGCCGCACGTCGTCGAGCCCGGCGATGACCCGGTCCACGAAGCCGTAGGTGAGGGCCTCCTCGGCGGTGAACCAGCGGTCCCGCTGGGAGTCGGACACGATCCGCTCGAGCGGCTGACCGGTGTGCTCGGCGATGAGCCCGAGCACGGTGTCCCGGGTGTGGCGCAGGTCCTCGGCCTGGATGGCGATGTCCACTGCCGTGCCGCCGATCCCGGCCGAGCCCTGGTGCAGCAGGATCCGGGCGTGCGGCAGGGCGCTGCGCTTGCCCGGGGTGCCGGCCGAGAGCAGGAACTGCCCGGCGCTGCAGGCCAGGCCCATGGCCAGGGTGGACACGTCGTTGGGGATGATCCGCATGACGTCCATGATCGCGAGCATGGCCGGGACGGAGCCGCCCGGGGAGTTGATCCAGAGGCTGATGTCCCGCCTGGGGTCCTGGGCGGAGAGCAGCAGCAGCTGCGTGCACAGCCGGTTGCCGGTGGCCTGGTCCAGCTCGGCGCCCAGCACGATGATGCGCTGCTCCAGCAGCCGGGAGGCGAGCTCGTCGTCGATCGGGGTTCTGGGTGGTGCGGTGGTGGTGTTCATGGGCCCAGCGTGGACCCGGGCTCCCTCGAGCGGAACCCGTTTCTGCTGTGCGCGGCTCTGCCCTGAGCGGCTCTGCTGCCGGCGGCGTCGAATCCGCGAGCGGCCAGCGGGACGGACGTAAGCTCGGAACCGGTCGGATCGAACCGGGCCACGTCGTCGGGAATCCCGGCGCAGGCGCCCCCCAGGGATGGAGACACGATGAGCACACCCCCGAGCCAGGACCCGCACTCCCCTGCATCGTCCTCTGCGCCGCACGTGGCCGACCGCCACGACCTGATCCGCGTGCAGGGCGCCCGCGAGAACAACCTCCGGGACATCAGCGTGGAGCTCCCCAAGCGCCGGCTCACCGTGTTCACCGGGATCTCCGGCTCCGGCAAGAGCTCCCTGGTGTTCGGCACGATCGCCGCAGAGTCGCAGCGGCTGATCAACGAGACCTACAGCACCTTCGTGCAGGGCTTCATGCCCACCCAGGCCCGCCCCGACGTCGACGTCCTCGACGGGCTCACCACCGCGATCATCGTGGACCAGGAGCGGATGGGCGCCAACGCCCGCTCCACGGTCGGCACGGCCACGGACGCGGACGCAATGCTGCGGATCCTTTTCAGCCGGCTCGGCAAGCCCCACATCGGCACGGCGAAGGCGTTCTCCTTCAACGTCGCCTCGATCAGCGGCGCGGGCGCGGTGACCATGGAGCGCGGCGGGAAGACCGTCAAGGAGCGGCGCAGCTTCTCCATCACCGGCGGCATGTGTCCGCGCTGCGAGGGCATGGGTCAGGTCAACGACGTCGACCTGACCCAGCTCTACGACGACTCCAAGTCCCTCAACGAGGGCGCGCTCACGATCCCCGGCTACAGCGCGGACGGCTGGTACGGCCGGATCTACGGCGGCTCCGGGTTCCTCGACCCGGACAAGCCGATCCGCGACTACACCGAGACCGAGCTGCACGACCTGCTTCACCGGGAGCCGACCAAGATCAAGGTCGACAACATCAACCTCACCTACGAGGGCCTGATCCCCCGGATGCAGAAGTCCTTCCTGTCCAAGGACGTGGCCGCGCTGCAGCCGCACATCCGCGCCTTCGTGGAGAGGGCCGTGACGTTCACCGCGTGCCCCGAGTGCGGCGGCACCCGACTCAGCGCGGCCGCCCGCTCCTCCAAAATCCAGGGAATCAGCATCGCCGACGCCTGCGCGATGCAGATCAGCGATCTCGCCGCGTGGGTGCGCGGCCTGGACGAGCCGTCCGTGGCGCCGCTGCTCACCGCGCTCGGCGAGACCCTCGACTCGTTCGTGGAGATCGGGCTCGGTTACCTCTCGCTCAGCCGGTCCTCGGGCACGCTCTCCGGCGGCGAGTCCCAGCGCACCAAGATGATCCGCCACCTCGGCTCCTCGCTCACCGACGTCACCTACGTCTTCGACGAGCCGACCATCGGACTGCACCCGCACGACATCCAGCGGATGAACCAGCTCCTGCTGCGGCTGCGGGACAAGGGCAACACGGTGCTGGTCGTGGAGCACAAGCCGGAGACCATCGCGATCGCCGACCACGTGGTCGACCTCGGCCCGGGCGCCGGCACCGCCGGCGGCACCGTCTGCTACGAGGGCACCGTGGCGGGGCTGCGCGCCGGTGACACCCTCACGGGCCGGCACCTCGACGACCGCGCCACCCTGAAGACCTCCGTGCGCACCCCCACCGGGGTGCTGGAGGTGCGCGGCGCCGACACCCACAACCTGCGGTCCGTCGACGTCGACATCCCGCTCGGCGTGCTCACGGTGCTGACCGGGGTGGCCGGCTCCGGCAAGAGCTCGCTGATCACCGGATCGGTGCTCGGCCGGGAGGACGTGGTCTCGATCGATCAGGGCGCCATCCGCGGCTCCCGCCGCAGCAACCCGGCCACCTACACCGGTCTGCTGGACCCGATCCGCAAGGCCTTCGCCAAGGCCAACGGGGTGAAGCCCGCGTTGTTCAGCGCGAACTCGGAGGGCGCCTGCCCGGCCTGCAACGGCGCCGGCGTGATCTACACCGACCTGGTGATGATGGCCGGGGTGGCCACCACCTGCGAGGAGTGCGAGGGCCGGCGGTTCCAGGCCGCGGTCCTCGAGTACACCCTGGGAGGGCAGAACATCGCCGACGTGCTCGCCATGCCGGTCGAGGAGGCCGAGGCGTTTTTCGGCGCCGGCGACGCGCGCACCCCGGCCGCCCACGCCATCCTGCACCGGCTCGCCGACGTGGGGCTAGGCTATCTCAGCCTCGGGCAGCCGCTCACCACGCTCTCCGGCGGCGAGCGCCAGCGGCTCAAGCTGGCCACCCACCTGGGCAAGAAGGGCGGCGTCTACGTCCTCGACGAGCCGACCACGGGTCTGCACCTCGCCGACGTGCAGCAGCTGCTGGGCCTGCTCGACCGGCTGGTCGACTCCGGCAAGTCGGTGATCGTGATCGAGCACCACCAGGCGGTCATGGCCCACGCGGACCGGATCATCGACCTCGGCCCCGGTGCCGGTCACGACGGCGGCCGGATCGTGTTCGAGGGCACCCCCGCCGAGCTCGTCGCCGCCCGCTCCACCCTCACGGGCGAGCACCTCGCCGCCTACGTGGGCGCCTGAGCAGCCGTCCCGCTCGCTCCGGTGGTGCCGGTCCTGGCTCAGGCCGACCCGAGGGCCTGGACCAGGTAGGCGACGTTCATCCGCAGGATCTCGAGGGCGAGGTCATGGTCGACGTGCTCCAGGGTGTCGCCGGCGGTGTGGATGCGGTCGTTGGCGCCGTCGGCCCCCTCGATCGTGAGCACGGCGGGGATGCCTGCGTCGAGGAACGGCACGTGGTCGCTGTTGAAGGGCATCAGACTGGTCTGCACGGTCAGGCCGGTGTGCGCCTGCGCCGCGGCGGCCAGCTCCTCCAGCACGGCCTGGGACACGGTGGCGCCCTCGAGCAGCACCGTGGGCGCGGGCGTGTTCCGGGACGCGATCATGTCCATGTTGACCACCGAGTGGATGCGGTCGCGTGCCGCCTGGTCCAGCTCCGTGACGTAGTGTCGGCTGCCGAACAGTCCCTGCTCCTCGCCCCCGAACAGGATCAGCCGCAGATCGCGGGCGGCGGGATGGTCGCGCAGGGCCCGGGCGACGGCGAGTACCCCGGCGGCACCGGAGCCGTTGTCGTCGGCGCCCGGTGCGGGGGCGGATGCGCCGTCCCGGACGTTGATCGAGTCGAGGTGCGCCGTGACGAGCACCGCGCGGCCGTCGCCGCCGTGCCCCGGCCGCTCGGCGATGAGGTTCTGCGTGCTCCCGCCGTGGATCGCCACCGTCTGGGTCCGGGTCGCGAAGCCCAGGCCGCTCAGCACGCCCTCGGCCCAGTCGAGCGCGGTGCGGAACTCGGGGCTCGTCGAGTGCCGCGTCTCGAGTCCGGCGAGCGCGCGCAGATCCGCTGCGAACCCATCCCGGGACACGGCGGCTGCGCGCGGCGCCGCCACGGCCCAGGTCCGGGACGGTGCCGGTGGCCGCTGCTCGAAGACCACGGTGTTCGCCGGCAGAGGGCGGACGCCGAAGCACGGCAGGTGCCGCTCGGACGGCTCGACGATCCTCCCCGCCTCGGCGGGGTCGAGGTCGACGACGAGATAGCGTCCCCGGTCGAGAAGCACCGGGACCTCGGGGTGGGCCTGCTGGAACTGGCGGCCGTTCTGGATCACCAGGTGCAGGCGGGCGGCGGGGACCCCGATCCGCTCCGCGGGGGCGCGGCCGGCGGCCGTCCGCTCCAGCTGGGCCGGCGCCCCGGTCACCAGGAGCGTGTCGCCGAGCCGCGTCCAGGCGGCGCCGGCGTCCGCGGCCGCGGCGGTCAGGGCCCGCAGCGGGTCCGGTGCTGCGGCGCGGGGCACGTCGTCGTTCCCCGACGTCTTTCCTGCCTCGAAGCGGAGGGCCGTCATGGTGCGCCTCCTACGGCGTGCTGAAGCTCTCGACCACGCCCGCGAGCGACGTGGAGGTGCTGGGCGGGGACACGGCGCCGGCGCCCAGCCCGCGCTTGGCGAAACCGCGCCACACCGCACCGAGGTCGCCGGGGTGCAGGGCGGCAACCGCGGTGACGATGCCGTCGCGCGCCAGCGTGAAGGTCGGCATGCCGGGCGTGAGCTTGAGCCCGCCGACCACGTACTCGAGCACGCGGCGCTCGGCCTCGGCGTGGCCGTGGGCTGCGACGAGGTTGACGAAGACCTCCCACAGGGCGGCGCACCAGACCTCGCCGGCGTTGTGCACCTCGCTGTTCGGCCCGCCGCCGTGCGGGCGGCGCGGCGGGCCGGCCGGGAGCACCACCCCGTTGCTGATGTGCTTGAACGTCAGCGGGTTCTTGCCCAGGTCCGCGGAGTAGGGGTAGCGGCGGATGGAGAAGTAGTAGTTGTCCGTGAAGGTGGGGGTGAGGTCGGTCCACCCTCCGGCGGGGAAGGCGCCGGTGCCGAAGTCGTCGGTGGCCTGGGAGGTCATGGTGATCGCGAAGAAGTCGCCCCAGCCCTCGCCCATCGCCCGGCCCTGCTGGTTGGCCAGCCCGGTGGCGTTGCCGACGAGACGGTTGGTGATGTAGTGCCCGAGCTCGTGGTAGGTGATCAGCGCGTCGAAGTTGCTGGTCCGGGACGGCAGCGGGGCGACGCCGCGGAACTCGAACATCTGCATCCGCGGGCTGGCGCCGTCGGCCGGGGTCTGCATGTTGGCGTTGTCGGTGCCGCTGAAGTCGTTGCCCTCGGCCAGGATCGGGTCCCCGCCGAGGCCCGCCCCCGTGAGGTTCACCTGCTGGGCGTTGCCGGCCGCCTCGTCGAAGCCCGCCTCGTACCAGCGGTCGTGCAGCCAGTTCACGTGGAAGAACATCCCGACGACACTGGCCTGCAGGTTGGTGGGGTCGCTCGCGGGCCGGGCGTGGTCGTAGGCGTGGTCGAACGTGCGGGACCCGGTGGCCCGACCGTCCACGTCCCCGGAACTGCTCCCGTCCGGGGCCTGGACGTCCGCGTAGGCGATGCAGTTGTTGCCGCGGGTGGTCGTGGCGCCATCCGGCAGCCACGGGGCGCCCGGGAGGAGGCTCTCGAGCGTGACCAGCCGGTCGGGGATGGTGGCGGCCTGGAAGCCGTCGGGGCGCCCGGTCGGGTGCGGCGACCCGGGCGCCGGCCCGTCCTCGGGGCGGAACAGCGCGTCCCCCGTGTTGAACACCCGGTAGGTGAAGGCGGCGTCCGCCCGCAGGTTCTTCCGGAACAGCACCTCCGGCTCCCCCAGCGCGTCGATCACGTAGCTGAACGCCGGGAAGCCCTCGATCCAAAGCTCCAGGTAGTAGCCGGGGGTGAACTGCTCCTCGCCCAGCGGGAACAGCACGTCCTTCACCCGGACCTCCCGCTCGAACGCCGGCCGCCCGGCGCCGGCCAGTTCGGTGCCAGCCGATTCGGTGTCGGTCGGCTCGGCGCCGGCCGGTTCGGTGAAGCGGTAGAACCGGTAGCCGCCACCGGCGGTGTCGCCGGTCTCAGTACCCCCGGCGTCCTCGGCGCTCGCCGCGCTCGCCGTGCTCGTCCCGGTGAAGGCCGTGGCGGGGTACTCGACCCCGGTCAGGTCGAACGCCGCCACCGCGATCGCCTCCTCCGCCGTGGTGACGCCGGTGGTGGTGCTGGCCGCGCGGGCACCGGCCGCCTGCGCGGCGCCGGGAAAGAACTGGCCGGCCACGGACATCACGTCGCCGTCCGGTCCGATGGCCGCCGTCGCCTCGGAGTTGAAGACCTCCAGGCCGTCGGCCCGCTGCACGAGCTGCACCGTGCGCAGCCCCCGTCCGCTCACCGACACGATGGTGACGCCCTGCGCGTCCGCCTCGGACAGCCGCCACAGGTCGCCGTGCTCGGTGACGAAGCGCTGGACGGTCTCCTCCGGCGATGCGCCCGCCTCCCCCGACAGCCCGGCGGCCGGGGCCCGCCGTGCGATGCGGTTCGGCAGCGCGGTCGCCTGGTCGTAGTCCACCTCCAGGTCGCCGAGCTGCGCGTCCATTCGGAGGTGGCCCGGCGACCCAGGAGCCGGAGCAGCCGGCGGCGCGGTGCCACGGGCGTTCCGGACGCCGGCGTCGTACAGCGCGTGGAAGTCCTCCGGGAGTGCTCGGTCAGCGGCCATCAGGAACTCCTCGCGAATGATCAGTGCAGCACCCGGTCATCGTCCACGGGACCGGGAACGGGTTCTCCTCGCAGGCGTGGCCGACCTGAGCTCCATTAAGGAACCGGTCCCGTTCATCGGTCAAGCAGCGAACAGGCGTGTGACGTGCCCGTTCGTCCTTCTCGTCACCAGCCCGCGGCGGCGGAGCGCGCCCACCATGGCGGTTGGCGTCAATTTCATCTTGACACGCCCGGGGCGGTCCGGCACATTGGAGAAATGGAGGTTCGGGGATCCGCGCGGAAGCACGGCATCGACGACGCCGACATCGAGCACGCGTGGGTAAATGCGATCCGTCTGGTCGAGTACGAGTACCAGGGCGAAGACCGCCTCCTGGTCATCGGGCCCGACCAACACGGCAGGCTCCTCGAGCTGGTCGCCGTACCAGCCGGAGAACCGACGAGGATCATCCACGCCGATCTGCTCAGACCGAAGTTCTACGACTATTTGAGATGAGGTGGAATTCCATGGATATCGCAACCGCGCACGACCGCACAGGACTGGACGAACTCGATGTGTCGTCGCACCCCGCTCGTGACGCCGTGCACTTCCGGCGCATCCTGGCCGCTCGGCAGCACATCACCGAGGCGGAGAACGAACTGCGGGAGGCGGTGAAGGCCGCCCGTGCGGCCGGCGAATCCTGGGCCTTGATCGGTTCCGCTCTCGACACGACGCGCCAAGCGGCCCAGCAGAGGTTCGGTCAGGACTGAACGTCCGCGCGGTCGGTGCAGGACTCCCCGCCCCACAAGGCGCCCCACCCGGGTGGAACAGGCACCCGCGCAAAACACACCTGACGCAGTACTACTCTGCCACCGGCGCGGGCTCCGCGTAGCGGCGTTCGAAGGCGAGGATCGCGTCCGTGGCCTCGAACAACTCGTCCGCCATCTGCTGGAGCACAGCGTCCTCCTGGCGGTAGGGGTCGATCACGTCGTTGCGCTCGGGGTGGCGCACCGGCACCCGCTGCCGCAGCCGCGGCGCCTGCTGGACCAGCCAGGCCCAGCGCTCGGCACGGTCGGACGGCACCGCGCGGTCGAGCTCCGGGTCGGTGGAGAGGTACTGCAGGATCCGGGCGAACTCCCGCAGGGTGAAGACCTTCTTCAGCAGCCGCGGTGACTGCTGCAGCACCGGCTGGGTGTGCTCCCGGGCCATCACGAGCACCAGGTCGGTGTCCTTCAGCACATCCGGGGTGACCTGCCGGGCCCGGTGCGCGGCGGCGGCCTCCAGGCCGCGGTCCTGGGCCAGCCTGCCCACCCGCTGCTCGAAGCCCTCGTCCACCAGCGCGTGCATCCCGGCGCTCGTCACCTCGAAGCCGCCGGGCGAGATCTCGTTGAGGCCGTGGTCGAGCTCGACCGCCGCCATGGGCGAGCGGCACACGTTGCCCGTGCAGACCGTCAGGATGCGCGTGGGGGCCATGGTTCTCCTCTGGGGGGTCGAGTCCGGTTCATCGTATCCGGCACCGGGTCCTGAGCTGGGTCTTCGCCCGACCACCGGGATCGCGCCGCCGACGGGACCCGCGCCGCGCCGGGTCCGTCGTCGTCGTTCCCCGGCGCGCGGCCCCCGCAACGCACCCCGCAACGCACCCCGCGGACAGAATCACTACGGCCAGAGATGTACGGGTGCGTAACACGGCCCATCGTTATTGATTGTTTATGCAAACGCGCCTTTATACTCGTCGTGGCTCTGAGGATCTTCCCCCCATCCCGATGGCCTTGCACGAGTCGTTCCCCCAACGATCCATGCGAGTTAGGCGTTCCAGCGTGAAAGCACCCCCCCGACTGACGCTGCCTGCCGCCCTCACGGCGGCGGTGCTGGCCATTACCACACTGACCCCGGTCGCGGCCCTGGAAGAGGCCGCCACCACCCGATCGACCACCCTCTCCGAGGAGCGGCAGGGCAACCTGGTCTCCAAGGTCGTGGAGTCCGACGGCGAGATCGTCTCCACCCTGGTGGACGCGACCACCGGCGAGGCCGTTCTCCCCGACCCGGCGCGCGCCGGCACGCAGCCGGCCGCGGGCGACCCCCACGGCGGCGCCGTGATGGGCCAGTGGGCCAAGTCCGAGAGCCACTTCGAGCAGATGGCCGCCTCCTCCGCCCGCACCGCGGAGGAGCTCTCCGGCGCCACGGACACCGACGACGACGACGACGGCGCCGCTGCCGGCGCGGCGGACGGCGACACCGCGGAGGAGGCTGTCGCGGGGGTCGCGTCGGCCGAGTCCCTCGGCGCCGCCGCGTCCTGGGCCCCCAGCGGCATCAAAGGCACGGACGTCTCCAACTGGCAGCCGTCCCTGAACTGGTCGAGCCTGTGGAACCAGGGCTCGCGCTTCGCCTACGTCAAGACCTCCGAGGGCGACAGCATCCGCAACAGCCTGTTCCAGCAGCAGTACGCCGGGGCGGGTGCCGTGGGCATGCACCGCGGCGGGTACCACTTCGCGATCCCCACCCGGGACTCCTCGGGCGCGAAGCAGGCGGACTACTTCATCAACAACGGCGGCGGCTGGTCCGCGGACGGCCGGACCCTGCCGGGCCTGCTGGACGTCGAGAACAACCCGTACCCCTCCCTGTACGGCAACCAGTGCTACGGCTTCAGCCAGTCCGAGATGGTCAGCTGGATCCGCGACTTCTCCAACCGGTACAAGGCCCGCACCGGGCGCGTGCCGGCCATCTACACGAACTACTACTGGTGGCAGGACTGCACCGGCAACACCAGTGCGTTCAACGACCACCCCCTGCACATCGCTGCCTACGAGACCACGGGACCCCGGGTGCCCAGCGCCTGGTCCACCTACGACTTCTGGCAGTACACCGACGCCGGGTTCACCGAGCGGATCGACGCCAACGTCTTCCGCGGCAGCACCGCGCAGCTCCAGGACCTGGTGCGCAACCGCTATTACAAGCCGATGGGCGGCCGGGCACCGGCCGGCACCCCGACCGGGACCCCCACCCAGGTGTCCCCCGCCGGATACGTGGTCAAGGGCGGCATCGGCAACCAGTACCGGGCCCTCGGCGGATCCTCCGTCTTCGGCACCCCGACCATGAACGAGCGCGGCGGCCTGGTCAACGGCGGCGTGTACCAGCGGTTCTCCAAGAACTCCACCTTCTACTGGAGCTCCCCCACCGGGGCGTGGCCCGTGAACTTCAACGGCGCCATCGGCCGGAAGTTCACGGCGAACCGCTACGAGAACGGCTTCGGCTACCCGTCCACCCGCGAGATCACGGGCCTCACCGGCGGCGGCGCCTACCAGGTGTTCCGCAGCGGCGGCGCCGTGAACAAGGTCCTGTGGAGCCCGGCCACCGGCGCCCAGCCCGTCCGGGAGACCAGCGGGATCGGCGCGGCGTGGAAGCGCGGCGGCTACGAGCGCGGCTACGGCTACCCCTCCACCCCCGAGATCGGCGGCCTGGTCAACGGCGGCTCCTACCAGCTGTTCCGGCGCGGCAACGACGTCCACAAGATCCTCTGGAGCTCCGCCTCCGGCGCCCACGCCGTGAAGGAGAACAGCGCGATCGGCCGGGAGTGGAAGGCCGCAGGCTCCGAGCGCGGCTACGGCTACCCGACCACCGGCGAGTACCGCTACGGCACCGAGGTCCGCCAGAAGTTCTCCAAGAACTTCACCGTGCACTACTCCACCACCACGAAGAGGACCTGGGCCACCCGATGAACACCGCCAAGCACCGCGCCCCCGCGCGCCCCCGCACCACCGGCCGCCTGGCGCTCACCGCGGCGGCCCTCGCCCTGGCGGTCCCCGCCACCGGGATGCTCGCGGCGGCCCCCGCCGCCGCGGCGACCTCGGACATCGTCAACGTCTCCACGAGCACCCGCTCGGCCGACACCCAGCGGCTGCTGGACCTGATCAACGCCCACCGCAAGGCCAAGGGCCTCGCCCCGGTCAAGTACTCGGCCACGCTCTCCAAGATCGGCCAGGAGCAGTCCACCCGCCTGGTCCGCGAGGAGGTCATCGACCACACCGACGACTTCTGGAAGGACGAGCGCGCCGGGAACTGGAACGCCGTCGGCGAGATCCACTCCGTGTCCTGGCAGGGCACCGTCACCGAGCTCATGAACTGGTGGAAGGGCTCGAAGGCGCACAACAAGGTGCTGACCGACCCGAGGATGACGGTCATCGGCATCGGCCTGACCTACGTGGACGGGCAGCTGTCCGGGAACAAGCAGGGCTGGAAGCTGGTCGGCACCGTGAACTCCTACGGCTACGCCGCCGGCCAGGCCCCCGCGGACACCCGCTCCACGGTGGGCACGGTCGCGGCGCCCAAGCCCCCCACCGCCCCGATCACCTCCGCCGGGTACACGGTGCGCGGCGGGATCGGCAACCAGTACCGCGCGCTGGGCGGGGCCGCCGTGTTCGGCGCCCCCACCATGAACGAGCGCGGCGGCCTGGTGGGCGGCGGCGCCCTGCAGAGCTTCGCCAGGAGCACCACCTTCTACTGGAGCGCCCCCACCGGCGCCTGGCCGGTGCGCTTCAACAGCGCCATCGGCCAGAAGTTCGCCGCCGCCGGGCACGAGCGCGGCTACGGCTACCCCAGCAGCCCGGAGCGCGGCGGACTCACCGGCGGCGGCGCCTACCAGGTGTTCCGCAGCGGGGCCACCGTGCACAAGGTCCTCTGGAGCCCCCGGACCGGTGCGAAGGCCGTGAAGGAGAACAGCGCGATCGGCCAGCGCTGGAAGTCCGCCGGCTACGAGCGGGGCTACGGCTACCCGAGCACCGACGAGTACCGGTACGGCTCCGAGGTGCGCCAGCGGTTCTCGAACGGCTACACCGTGCACTGGTCCTCGATCACGAAGCGGACCTGGGTCACCCGCTGACCCCTCGCCACCCGCTGAACGCCCGGCCGGTTCTCCGGCCGGGCGTTCTGCCGTCCCCGGCCGGCGTTCTTGTCCCCGGTCCCGGTGCCGGTGTCCCCCGAGCGGGGGCCGGGCACCGGCTCGCCGCGGTTGTCCCCCGCACGAGGGCGGGCGATCACATCCGGCCACGTCAGGATGTGGTGCGCTTCACAGGCAGGACGGAATCGAGCTGTGTTTCCTGTTGCGAATCTGTGAATGTGTGGATTCCCGTGTCACCACTTGGGGGGACGAGTCCGGCCGCGCCCGTCCCCCGATCGGCGGATGTTCCCGTTCATTAAGTACCACTCCGTAACTTCAGGTGCCGCGATGGCAGTCGTTTGCACTCGCACTTGCATGCACAGCGATGAGATGTGCTGCCTGTGCAACCTGTTTGCACTTGTGACAGACGGGTCGCGGCTTGGCAGGCTGGCCCGGTCGGCCCGTCCGGGGGGATGCGCCGGCCGGTCCGTCGAGGGGACGGACCGCCGACCGGGGGAACGAGCACGCCGTGGCAGCATCCGACAACGACCGACGACCACCGCACCGCCGACGCGCGGAGCGGACCGGCAGCAGCGCCGCGCCGCCGGTGTTCTTCGACCCCAGCGGCAAGCGCTGGTACCGCATCCTCGCCACCCTCGTGGTGCTCCTGGCCCTCGCGGCCGGCGCCGTGTCCTGGATCGTCCCGCAGGCGCTCGCCCAGCCCTGGGAGCGGCCGCTGCACCAGGAGAACGGCTATCCGCGGGAGCTGATCGCCACCGGGGACCAGGAGAACATCCCGCTGCTCGGGGACGCGTCCAACCCGTTCAGCCGGATCGGGCTCGTCGAGGAGACGGAGGCCGGGACGGTGCTGCGCAGCCCGTTCAGCGAGGACGTGTTCCGGGTGCTCACCGACGAGGAGCGGGAGCTCGTGGGGGACAGCCCCTACGTCATGGAGCGCTTCGGTGAGCTGCCGGAGAAGCAGCTCATGCTGACCTTCGACGACGGCCCCGACGCCACCTACACCGGTGAGATCCTCGACGTGCTCTCGGCCGAGGGCGTGCCCGCCACGTTCTTCAGCGTGGGCACCAACGTGGTCGGGCAGCCGGAGCTCTTCCGCCGGATCGTCCGAGAGGGGCACATGGTGGGCAACCACACCATGACCCACACCACCGCCTGGGACGACGACCTGCGCAACCGCGAGGAGCTGATCGGCACCGACCGCGCCATGCGCTCGGTCGGCAGCTACGCGACCCACCTGTTCCGCCTGCCCACCGGCGACCCGGACAACAAGGCCCTGCCCATCCTCGAGGCCCAGCAGCTGGGCTACCTGCACGTGGACTTCGACTACGACACCCACGACTGGGAGGCCGCGCCCGGGGAGACCGTGGACCTGCCCGCGCTCGACGGCGAGGGCCACATCGTGCTGATGCACGACGGCGGCGGGGACCGCACCGCCACCGTGGCCGCCCTCAAGCAGCTGATCACCGAGGCCAAGGCGCAGGGCTACACCTTCTCGACGCTGGCCCCCATCGTCCCCGAGGGCTACCTGCCGGCGGCGGACACCGAGCCCGTGCTCGCCGACGACGCCACCGCCCTGGCCGTGGCCGGTCTGACCGTGGCCCCGGACGTGGTCATGACGTGGCTGTTCTGGTTCGGCATCGGGTCCCTGACCCTCATGTCCGCCCTCTACGTGGTGCTGGCGCTGATCGGCCACCGCCGCCAGACCCGCCGGACCTGGCCCGAGCTGCCCGAGGACCGGCTGCCGCTGGTCTCGGTGATCCTCCCGGTGTTCAACGAGGAGCCCGTCATCGCCCGCACCCTGGCCGCCCTGCGCGCCAGCGACTACCCGAACCTCGAGGTCATCGCCGTCGACGACGGCTCCACCGACCGCACCCTGGCGATCATGCGCGAGCACGCCGCGTCCTGGCCGGCGCTGACGGTCATCACCCAGCCCAACGGCGGGAAGTCCATCGCCTCCAACCACGGGATCATGGCCGCCCGGGGCGAGATCGTGGTGACCCTCGACGGGGACACCCTCTTCGAGCCCCAGACCGTCCGGATGTTCGCCCGCCACTTCTACGCCCAGGACGCCAAGCGCCCCGTCGGAGCCGTGGCCGGGCACGTGAAGGTCGGCAACCGCACCGGGCTGCTGACCATGTGGCAGTCCCTGGAGTACATCTCCGGGATCTGCGTCACCCGCATGGGCGAGGGCGTGGCCGGGGCGATCTCCATCGTCCCCGGGGCGTGCGCCGCCTGGCGCAAGGAGGCCCTCCAGGCCGCCGGGGGCTACTCCCACGACACCCTCGCCGAGGACGCCGACCTCACCATGACCCTGCAGAAGCTCGGCTGGGCCGTGGTGCAGGAGAACCGGGCCGTGGCGTGGACCGAGGCCCCCATGACCGTGCGCGGCCTGGCCAAGCAGCGGCTGCGCTGGACCTACGGCAACCTCCAGGCCCTGTGGAAGCACGCCGGGATGCTCTTCCGCCCCCGCTACGGGTTCCTCGGGATGGTGGCCCTGCCCTACACCCTGCTCGCCACCCTCATCCCGCTGGTCTTCCTGCCGCTGACCGTGCTCATGGCCGGGATCAACCTGGCCGCCGGGAACTGGCAGCCCATCGCCGCCTTCGCCGCCTTCGTCCTGGCCATCCACGCCGTGATCTGCGTGCTCGCCATCCGCATGGTCGGCGAGTCCTGGACCCACCTGCTGGTGGTGCCCGTCTACCGGATCATCTACGAGCCCCTGCGCGCCTACCTCCTCTACGCCTCCCTGCTCCAGGCGCTGCGGGGCCGGATGATCGGCTGGTACAAGCCCGAGCGCACCAACAGCGTGATCGACCTGACCCCCGCGGCGGATCCCGCCGGCTCCGCAGCCCCCGCGACCCCTGCGGCCTCCGTGGCCCCGTGGCAGGAGGACCGGCGCGGTGAGCGGGCCTGAGCCCGGCCGGGACCGGTACCTCGACCTGCTGCGGTCGATCGCGCTGGTCCGCGTCGTCGCCTACCACACGTTCGCCGGCGCCGCCTTCAGCCTCGTGTTCCCCGCGATGGGCGTGATGTTCGCGCTGGCCGGCTTCCTGATGGCCAGGTCTCTGCGCCGGCCCGCGGGCACGGTCCTCGCCTCCCGGGCCCGGCGGGTGCTGGTGCCGCTGTGGGTCTACGCCGCCACCGTCCTGGCGCTGCTCGTGGCACAGGGCTGGACGCCGGGGGCCGACGCGTCCTGGGGGCAGGTGCTCCTGTGGTTCCTCCCGGTCGGGGACCCGGTCCTCCCGGAGAGCGCCGGGTTCGGGGCGGTGGATCCCACCTGGCCGGTGCAGGCCGGGGAGATCCTCTGGTACGTCCGGGCCTACGTCTGGTTCCTGCTCCTCTCCCCCGTGCTGCTGCGGGCGTTCCGGGCCCGGCCCTGGCCGGTGCTGCTCGCCCCGCTCGCCCTGAGCGGACTGCTCGCCCTCGGGCTCGTGCCGCTGCCCTCCTGGGCGGACGCCCCGGTGACGGACCTCGCGACCTACGGCTCCTGCTGGGTCCTGGGCTTCGCCCACCAGAGCGGGCTGATGCGCCGCACCCCCCGCGCCGCCGTCCTCGCGGCAGGCCCCGCGGTGATGGGCCTGGGCCTCTGGTGGGCCGCCCGGCACCCCGGCGAGGCGGGATGGGACCTCAACGAGATCCCTCTCGCCCAGGCCCTGTGGTCGTTCGGCTTCTGCGCCGTGCTGCTGCGGGTCTCCCCGGCCTGGCGGGAGCTGCCCCGGCCGCTGCGGTTCCTGGACGGGGCCGTGACCCTGCTCAACGCCCGGGCGATGACCGTCTACCTGTGGCACAACCTCCTGCTGCTCGGCACCGTCCTGCTCGTCGACGTGCTGTGGGAGAGCGACGTCCTGGCCACGGCCGTGCCCGGGCTGCTGGCGAGCCCGTGGCTGTCCTTCGTGCTGGTCTGGCCGCTGCTCGCCGTGGTCGTGCTCGCGGTGGGCTGGGCCGAGGACCTCGCCGCGGGACGGCGGCCGCGGCTGTGGCCGGTGCGGCCCGCTCCCGCCCCTGCCACCGCTCCCGCTCCCGTGCCTGCCCCCGCTGCTGCCGCCTCCGCGGGACAGGGAGCTGCCGGCACCGGCTTCGCCGGCCGGTCCTGGCTCTACCCCCGTTCCGTGCGGGAGCCGGCCCCGCCGGCGGAGCTCAGCCCGCGAAGCCCTCGCGGAGGACCCGGGTGAACTCCCCGGCCTCCTCGTCGAGGCCGCTGCAGAAGTCGTTGGCCTCGGCCGGGTCCCCGTCCTGCGCGGTGCACGGCCGGTCCCGGTTGACCGACCAGTAGGAGAGCCGCCCCACGCCCTGCTCCCGGGCGAACCCGGCGAGCTCGGCGGCCGCGTCCAGGTCCAGGACCTCCCCGGGGACGTCGTTGACCCCGATCATCGGGGTGAGCCCGATCCGGTTCCACACCTCCTCGGCGGAGAGGTCCTGGCCGGCCGCCTCCCACAGCGCGGTGAGCTGGCCGTGCGCCGAGCGGGCCGCCTCCTCCGAGGCCGCCGCCATCGACTGCCCCGCAGGCTTGCTCTCGCTGTAGTTCATGGTCATGAGGTTGACCCCGGCGAGGTCCACCTCCGCCGCGAGCAGCTGTGCCACGACCTCCACCGGGTCCTGGTCCAGACCGTGCGGGGCCACCGGCAGCGTGGCCCACACCTCGAGCGGCTCGTCCCGCTCCTCCTGCAGGCGCACCAGCACCTCGGCCCGCCGGTGGTTGGCCTCCCGGTCCTCGAGGTCGTCCAGTTCGATGTCGAAGTCCGCGATGCCCACGTCGTAGCGCTCGAGCACCGTCCGGTACGCCGCGAGCAGCCGGTCCGGGTCGGTGCACACGGTGGCCAGCTCGGCCCCGGCGGCGCCGCCGAAGGAGATCGCCACCTCCCCGCCCTGCTCCCGGAGGGACGCGATCTGCTCCTCCATCCGCAGCACGTCCTCCGCCTCGTCCAGCCCGTAGTAGCCGCCCCACGAGGGCGTGCAGGGGTCCTCGGGATCGGCCACCACGAACCCCAGCACCGTGCGGGACTGCCCCGCGGCCTCCGCCCCGAAGTCGAAGTACGGGTAGGACGTGGTGTTGACGTAGCCGCCGGACCAGGGCTCGCGCAGGTCGGGGCCGCAGCCGGTGAGGACCAGCCCGGCGGCGCCGCACAGCAGCAGCGGGCCGAGGAGGCGGTGTCGTCGTCGGGTCATGGGGTGCGGGCTGTCCTTGTCGGCGCGAAGGTTCCCCGGACGGTGCCGCCCGGGACGGTGGTTCCTGCGGTGCCGGGCTCCGCAGCGGAGGCCCCAGCTGTAGGGCCCCGGCGGCGGAGCAGCCCCCCGCCGGGTGGCGAGGGGCTGCGTCGTCGTCGTCGACCGTTCCCGGGAGCGGGTCAGGACCTGCCGTCGAACAGGCTGGTCACGGAGCCGTCCTCGAAGACCTCCTGGATGGCGCGCGCGATGAGCGGGGCGATCGAGAGGACCGTGAGGTTCTCGAACTGGTGCTCCGGGGGCACGGGCAGGGTGTCCGTGACGACCACCTCGAGGGCGCCGCACGTGGACAGCCGCTCCACGGCGGGATCGGAGAACACGGCGTGGGTCGCGGCGATGATGACGTCCTTGGCGCCGCGCTCGCGCAGCACCTGCACGGCGCCGGAGATCGTCCCGCCCGTGTCGATCATGTCGTCGATCAGCACGCAGGTGCGGCCCTCGATCTGCCCCACGACCTCCTTCGAGGTGGCCTGGTTCGGCCGGGTGATGTCGCGGGTCTTGTGCACGAACGCGAGCGGGCAGCCGCCCAGCAGCTCGGTCCACTGCTCCGCCACGCGCACGCGCCCGGTGTCCGGGGAGACCACGGTGACGTTCTCGACGTCGACGACGGAGCGCACGTGCTCCGCCAGCAGCGGGATGGCCATCAGGTGGTCGACCGGGCCGTCGAAGAAGCCCTGGATCTGCGCGGTGTGCAGGTCCACGGACATCAGCCGGTCCGCGCCGGCGGTCTTGTACAGGTCCGAGATGAGGCGGGCCGAGATGGGCTCGCGGCCGCGGTGCTTCTTGTCCTGCCGGGCGTAGGGGTAGAACGGGGACACCACGGTGATGGACTTGGCGGACGCCCGCTTCAGGGAGTCGATCATGAGCAGCTGCTCCATGATCCACTGGTTGATCGGGGCCGGGTGGGACTGGATGAGGAAGGCGTCCGTGCCGCGCACCGACTCCCCGAACCGCACGTAGGTCTCCCCGTTGGCGAAGTCGTAGGCGTCCGTGGGGATCAGCTCCGTGCCCAGCTCCGTGGCGATGCGCTCGGCGAGCTCGGGGTGGGCCCGTCCCGAGACCAGGACCAGCTGCTTGGCGCCCTCGTTGGTGATGGCAGTGGTCATTGCTACTCGCTTTCCTCGGTGGTGTCCCCGGCCGCGCCGTGCGCCGTGGTGCCGGCGCCGGTCCCTGCCGTGGAGTGCTCGGTGGTCCCGGACGGAACGGTCCCGGCCGCGGTCGCGGCGCCATTGCCCAGGGCCCGGGACGCGGCCTCGGCCGCAGCGGTGCCGGGACGGTGCTCCACGACCCAGTTCTCGACGACCCGCTGCGCGCCCTCGGTGAGGGCCAGGGCCCCCGGCGGCACGTCCTTGCGGATCGTGGTGCCCGCCCCGGAGTATGCGCCGTCCCCGACCTGCACGGGCGCCACGTACATGTTGTCGGAGCCCATCCGGACGTGGTCGCCGATCACGGTGCGGTGCTTGCGCACGCCGTCGTAGTTGACGAACACGGAGGCCGCCCCGATGTTGGAGTGCTCGCCGATCGTGGCGTCCCCCACGTAGGACAGGTGCGGGACCTTCGAGCCGGTGCCGATCCGGGAGTTCTTGGTCTCCACGAACGTGCCGATCTTGCCCTCGTCCGCGAGCACCGTGCCGGGGCGCAGGTAGGCGAAGGGGCCCACGCTGGCCCGGGGGCCGATCACGGAGCCGGAGCCGTGCGTGCGCACCACGTGGGCGCCCGGGCCGACCTCCACGTCCGTGAGAGTGGTGTCCGGGCCGACGACGGCGTCCTCGCCCACCCGCGTGCCCCCATGCAGCTGGGTGCCCGGCAGGATCGTGGCGTCCGCGGCGATCCGCACCTGCACGTCGATCCAGGTGCTGGCGGGGTCCACGACCGTCACGCCGTTGCGCATGTGCGCCTCGAGGATCCGGCGGTTGAGGTGGGCGCCGAGCTGGGCGAGCTGCACGCGGTCGTTGGCGCCCTCGACCTCCCAGCGGTCCTCGATCTTCAGCGCGTCCACCGCGTGGCCGGCCTCGCGGGCCAGCAGCGGGACGTCGGTCAGGTACATCTCGCCCTGCGCGTTGTCCGAGGTGACCTTCGCGAGGCTGTCGCGCAGCACGTCGGCGTCGAAGGCGAAGATGCCGGAGTTGATCTCGGCGACCGCGAGCTCGGCCTCGGTGGCGTCCTTGGCCTCCTTGATCTCGCGGAACGAGCCGTCGGCGTCCCGCAGGATCCGGCCGTAGCCGCCGGGCTGCTCATGGTCCGCGGTCAGCACCGTCACCGCGTTGCGGCGCTCCTCGTGGTGGGCGACCAGCCGCTGCAGGACCTCCGGGGTCAGCAGCGGGACGTCGCCGTAGGTGACCACCACGGTGCCGGCCAGCCGCTCCTGGGCGTCGAGCGTCTCCACCGCCACCTGGACGGCGCGGCCCGTGCCGGGCACCTCGTCCTGGTCCACGACGATCGCCTCGGGGTCCTGCTCGAGGACGTGCGGGGCCACCAGGTCCCGCTCGAAGCGCACCACGGCGGCCAGCCGGCGCGGGTGCAGGCTCCGGGCGGCCACCAGGCAGTGCCCGACCATGGAACGACCCCCGATCCGGTGCAGGATCTTGGGGGTCTTGGACTTCATGCGTGTGCCCTTGCCGGCGGCCAGGACGATGACGGCGGCGGGCCCGACGGCCGCCCCCGGACGATGTGCAGGGGTCTGGGGGGTGCTCACGGCGGGATGCAGCTCCTCGGTCGTCGATCTGAGAGAGGAGCCGGTGGGCTCACCGGCTCCGGCTCTGTTCCGTCTCACTAGCTTGTGGGCTCTTCGGCTCTGGGGATCTCGAGCTTCCGGGCTCTCGGGCGGGATGCGGACGTTCCGCCTCTAGGACTCGAACCTAGACTCCACGGCTCCAAAGGCCGGGGTGCTGCCGATTACACCAAGGCGGAGCACCGCCGTGGAACGGCAGTGGTGCACGCAGTGCACAGGCAGTCACCCTACCACTCGGGGGTCAGGCCCCCGCCGCTCCCGGGCGCCCCAGGATCACGATGATCCGGGCCGTGGCGGCGGCCTCCCGCAGCTCCGGGACGGCGGCGAACAGGTCCTCCACGGTGTCCTCGTCCACCCCGCAGACGATCAGCGGCGCACGGTCCAGCAGGGGCCGCATCCGCTCGAACGCGGCGGCCGGGCCCTCCCCCGCCGCGGAGGACGCGGCCACGTTCCAGGCCACCGACGCCACGTAGTGCGGGTCCACGTCCAGGGTCCCCGCCTCCCGGGCGCGCTCCAGGTACTCGACCAGCTCCACCTCGTCCGCGGTGGCGCCCTCCGTCTCGAGGAGCAGGTGCACCTGGTGGGCCGAGGCCGCCTCGTCGAGGGCGGCCAGCATCGAGAAGATCCGCTCCTCGCTGCGCCCCCGCCCGCCCATCCCGGCCCGGGGCACCACGAGGTACTCGGCGCCCACGCCGGCGGCCAGCGAGAGGTGGTCGTCCAGGACCGCGATGACGCCCTCGTCCGGGATGTCCTCGTCGATCGAGATGTCCGCCCGCATCATCAGCGGGTCGGCGCCGGCTCCGCGCAGCGCCTCCCCCACCTGCCGCTGCGGCACCGAGCCGAGGTGGCGCCCGACCAGCTGACCGGGGCCCGCCGGGATCTCCACGGGTCCAGGGTGCTCCGTCACGGCACGGACGGCGGTCTCCAGGTCCGTGATCCCGTCCAGCCTGGTGCCCAGCGGACGGGTGCTCGGGGACGCGGAGGATCGCTCCGTCGGGTTCTGCTCCATGCCCTCCATGCTCTCACCCGAGCTTGAGCCGCCGCTGAGAAACTCCTGTCCGCACATGTGCCTCCCCCGCCCCCATTTCCGCCGAGTCCCTTATTTCCGCCCCCTTGTTCCGCCGAGCCCCCCATCCCCGCCCCCTCATTCCGCCGAGCCCCCCATGTCCTCGCAAATCCCCCCGATCCTGCTGGGGGGATTGCGACGAGATGGGGGACTCGACGGGGCAAGGGGCCCGAGAGGGGGGACTCGGCGGGGCGGGGGCGCGAGTACCCTTGACGGGTGGCACATCTACTCGGCGGCGAGAACCTGCACCTGGAATTCCCCACCAAGACGGTCTTCGACGCCGTCAGTCTCGGCATCGACGAGGGCGACCGGATCGGCATCGTGGGCCGCAACGGCGACGGCAAGTCCACGCTCATGAAGCTGCTCGCCGGACGGCTCAAGCCAGACGGGGGCCGCGTGACCGTGCGCTCGGGCGTGCGCGTGGGCATGCTCGACCAGGCCGACGTGCTGGACCCGGAGCTGACCGTGGGGCACGCCGTCGTCGGGGACCGCGAGGAGCACGAGTGGGCCGGGGACGCGAAGGTGCGGGACGTGGTCTCGGGGCTGGTCAAGGACCTGGACTGGGACGCGAAGCTGGGCGAGCTCTCCGGCGGCCAGAAGCGCCGCGTGGCGCTCGCCGCGCTGCTGGCCGGCGACTGGGACGTCATCTTCCTGGACGAGCCCACCAACCACCTGGACGTGGACGGCATCACCTGGCTGGCCCGCCACCTGAACAACCGCTGGCCGAAGAACCAGGGCGGCCTGGCCGTGGTCACCCACGACCGGTGGTTCCTGGACGCCGTGTGCACCGACACCTGGGAGGTGCACGACCGGATGGTGGAGCCCTTCGAGGGCGGCTACGCGGCGTACGTCCTGCAGCGCGTGGAGCGGGACCGGCAGGCCTCCACCATCGAGTCGAAGCGGCAGAACCTCATGAAGAAGGAGCTGGCGTGGCTGCGCCGCGGCGCGCCCGCCCGCACGGCCAAGCCCAAGTTCCGGATCGAGGCCGCGAACCAGCTGATCAACGACGTCCCGCCGCCGCGCGACACCGTGGCCCTGTCCCAGCTGGCGGTCTCCCGGCTGGGCAAGGACGTGGTGGACCTCGAGAAGGTCTCCGTCTCCTACCCCACCGAGGACGACGGGCCCCGGGAGGTGCTCCGGGACGTCACGTGGCTGATCGCCCCCGGTGAGCGCACCGGCATCCTGGGCGTCAACGGGGCGGGCAAGTCCACGCTGCTGGGCCTGGTCACCGGTGAGGTGCAGCCCACGAGCGGGCGGGTCAAGCGCGGGAAGACCGTGAAGATCGCGACCCTCACCCAGCAGCTGTCCGAGCTGGAGGACGTGGCCGAGGACCGGGTCTCGGACGTGGTCGCCTCGAAGCGCACCACCTACCTGGCCGACGGCAAGGAAATGACGCCGGGCCAGCTGCTGGAGCGGCTCGGCTTCACCAACGAGCAGCTGGCCACCCCGGTCAAGGACCTCTCCGGCGGGCAGAAGCGGCGGCTGCAGCTGCTGATGATCCTGCTCGACGAGCCGAACGTGCTGATCCTCGACGAGCCGTCCAACGACCTCGACACCGACATGCTCACCGCGATGGAGGACCTGCTCGACACCTGGCCGGGCACCCTGCTGGTGGTCTCGCACGACCGTTATCTCCTGGAGCGGGTCACCGACCAGCAGTACGCCGTGATCGACGGCCGCTTCCGGCACCTGCCCCGCGGCGTGGAGCAGTACCTGGAGCTCGCCTCACAGTCCCGCACCGGCACGGCCGCCGGCTCCGCGAACGCCTCGAACCCGCTGGCGGCCACGGGGGCGGCGTCCTCGAACGGGACGACGACGGCGCAGGGCGGGCCGAAGCTCTCCGGTGCGCAGGCCCGCACCGCGCAGAAGGAGGTGGGCGCGATCGAGCGGAAGCTGGAGAAGCTGTCCGCCAGGGTCGACGCCCTGCACGCGGAGATGGCGGCGCACGACCAGTCCGACTACACCGGCCTGGGCGAGATCACCGCCCGGCTCACCGCGGTCCAGGACGAGATCGAGGAGCTCGAAATGCGCTGGCTCGAGCTGTCCGAGGACCTGGTCTAGCCCCGTGGCGGGCCCGGAGCAGGAGGCCGTGGCCCTGCTCTCGGGCACCGGGATGGGCCCGGTCCTGGCGGCTGCATTGAGCCCGGCCGGGCTGTCCGTGCAGCGCTGGACCCGGCGGCGTGTCCACCACCGGCCGGGCGCCGGGGTGACCGCGGTCTTCGACGTCGTGGCCCTGGCCGGGGCACGGCGGGGCGCCGAGGTGGTGTGCGTGAGCACCGCCTCCTCGCCCGCCGACACGTCCCCGCCCGCCGGCACGTCCCCGGACCTGGTGCGGACCCGGCACGAGGGCGTGGACCTCGTGGCGTGGCGGCACCCGCACGACCCGTGGCTGCCCGAGCTCGCCTGGGCGACCTCGCCCGAGGCCGTGGGGCGGGAGGTCTTCTGCTCCGCCGAGCCCGCGGAGCTCACCGAGGTCTCCTACCGGCCCACCCGGCGGGCGGTGCTGCGGGCGGCCCACGGCTCCCGGGTGCGCTACCTCAAGGTGCTGCGGCGGGACCGGGCCGCGGCGCTGCACGCCCGGCACCGGATGCTGCTCGCGGCCGGGCTGCCCGTGCCGGCGCCCGTGGAGGACCCGGTCCGGGACGTGGTGGTGCTCCGGCAGCTGCCCGGCACCCCGCTGGCCGCGTCCGTGCGCCGGGACGGCGCCGCCGCGCTGCACCCCGAGCACGTGCTGGCGCTGCTCGACGCCCTGCCCGCCGCCGCGCTGGAGCTCCCCGTCCGCGCCTCCTGGACGGACCGCGTCCTGGACTACGGGCACGCGGCCGCGGTGGCCCTGCCGGAGGAGCGCGGACGGATCGAACGGCTCGCCGCGGCGATCGACGAGGCCCGCCGGGCCACGGACCCCGGCCCGGTGGTGCCCGTGCACGGGGACCTCTACGAGGCGAACCTGCTCGTCGGCCCGGCCGCCCGCGGGACGTTCGGCCCGGTGACCGGGGTGCTCGACGTCGACGCCGTGGGCCCCGGCCACCGGGTGGACGACCTCGCCTGCCTGGTGGCCCACCTGGCGGTCCTGCCCACGGTCCACGACAGCTACGGGCACGCACCGGCCGCCGCGCGGCGCCTGCTCGCCGGCTTCGACGCGGCCGTGGACCCGGCCGCGCTGCGGGTGCGCTGCGCCGGGGTGGCCCTGTCCCTGGTGGCCGGCGCCCGCCGCTCGGGCGGGCCGCCGGACCGGGCCCGGCGCCGGCTGGAGATCGCGGAGGAGTTCCTCGGCGAGCAGCGGTTCCGCGGCGCGGACGGCTGACACGGAGCGAGGAAGCACCGGCGCGCGACCGTTCCGGGCCCCGCGGACCGGGCTCGCGGCGGGCGCCGGTCGCGGTCAGTACCGGGTGGAGCGGGCGTCCGTCCGGGCCGTGACCGGCAGTGCCCCGGCGGGCTCCGCGACCGGTGACCCGGAGGCGCTGTAGGGCCGCACGAACCGGACCGGGGTGCCGTTGATGTCGGCGAGGTGGCCGGCCCGGGCCAGCCGGTAGAGCTCTCTCAGGTCGCCGAGGTCCTCGTCCGTGAGCTTGCTCCTCGGCCCGTAGTTCATGATCGAGAACGGGCTGTGCGTCCCGAAGACCTCCGAGGGCCACGGCTTCTCGAGGTTCGCCGCGAAGAAGTGCCGCAGCCCGAAGACGTGGCCGAACTCGTGGATCATCGTCTCGATCTGCTCCTCGTGGGACTGCTCGAACATCGTGGGGTAGACGGTCAGCTCGTGCCGCCCCCCGTCCGGGAAGAACGCGCTGGCCAGGACGCAACCCTCCGGGGTGCAGTCCGCGGCGTTGCGCAGCACCACCTCGAAGTCCCACAGGTCGGGGTCGTGGGTGAACCGCACCGGTGCGGCCGAGCTCCACCGCACCAGGGCCTCGCTCATGAGCCCGCCCACGATCGACCGGCTCTCCTGCGGGTCGGGGGCGAGCGCGAAGCTGCGCTCCTGGAAGCGCCACTTCAGCATCGACCCCGGCTGCCACAGGGGGATGAACCCCTCGGTGGCGTCGACCACGATCCTGCTCGGGGGCCGCCCTCCCGGCGTGGCGTGCCCCCTCCCCTCGGTGGCGCAGACGAACCCCTCCGCGATGAGGTGGACCAGATCTTCGGTCGTCGGTGCCATGGCTCTTCCTCGCCTCGAACGTCGTTCCCGGGTGGTCCTGCGTGCCTCCGGTCCCCGGAGGCCGGTCGGTGCGGTCCGGCGGCGGTGGCGGGCCGGCGCCGCGCCACCGCCGTCGTCGTTCCTCCGGCGCCGGGGCCTACTCCCTGGTGTCCTCCAGGCGGTAGACGTCGGAGAAGTCCAGCTCCCAGACCGCTCCGCCGCCGACGGCGCCGAACGGGTTCTGCGGGCCCTCCACGATCCCCTCGGCCGGAGCCACGCTGTTGACCGAGGCGTAGACCTGCCCGTGCCGCCCGGTCGCCAGACCGGCCGGCAGGGGCACGTCGATCGCGTACCGCGCCGCGTCCTCGTGGTGCCGGTGCACGACCACCACCTGGCCGGGGACCTGACCCGGCCTCGGCGGCGCCTCCGCCGCCGGGGTCTCCCCCGGAGGCATGGGCGGCGTGGGCCCGAACAGCTGCGAGACGTACAGGTGGCCGCGGTCCACGGCCACGCCGGTCACCGCGGTGAAGCCGTCCCAGCGGCCGAGCTCGGTGCCGTCCGCGGAGAACTGCACGACCGCGCCCTCCCCCGGTCGGACCGATCCCAGCCCGCCCACGTAGACGTTGCCGTGCTCGTCGGCGGTGAGGGACGTGGGCACGAACTCGGCCGGGCCCTCCGGGTCGTCCGTGCCGTCGGGCAGGGCGGTGGTCGGCCAGGTGGCCCACGCGGTGATCTCGTACTCCGGCGGCGCGTCCTCCGTGGCGGTGGAGAAGTCCGGCTCCACCTTCCACACGGTGTTCGCGCCGGCGTCGGCCACGAGCGCGTACCCGTCCGGCGAGACCTCGTCGTCCTCGTCCACGTACAGGACCGCGTACGGGTTGGAGTCGATCTGCGCGCCGTCGGGGTTGAGCTCCTCCTCGGCCGCCTGCAGATCGGCGTACGCGAGCAGGTATTCTTCCCCGTTCTCCTCGGTGCCCGCGACGAGCATCGACGCGCCGCGCGCCTCGAACACCGACAGGTCGAGCCGCTCGGGGTCGTAGCCCGCGACGATGTACTGGCCGTCCACGTCCGTGGCGTCCGCGCCGCCGGGGCCTTCCGCGAAGGACGCGTCCGGCGCCGCCACGGACAGCAGGCCCTCGACCACGGTCGACACCGCGGGCGCGTCCCGGTGCGGATCCTCGATCAGGGTGACGGCGCCGGTCGGCCCCGCACACCGCTCGCCGACGCAGTCCGGGCCGCCGCGGCCGGCCTCGACCACCACCAGGTTCTCGTCCTGGTCCCAGTTCAGCTGACGCGGGTTGTCCAGGCCCTCCGCGACCACGCGCGGCCCGTCCGGCCGGTCGTCCCCGTGCGCGAACGCCGCGGGCACCGGCCCCGCCAGCACCACCACCGCCGTGACCACGCCTGCTCCGAGTCCCTGTCCTGTCATGACCCACCCCCGGTCGGAATCTTTCCGCGCGCCCGCCACGCGACAGCCCCAGGCTAGGACCGCGATCCGGCTCCCACGGAGAACGGTCCGCAACCGTGACCACCTCTTCACCTACGCGCGGGTACATGGCGGACCGCCGTCACACTGGGCCGCGCCTTGACTCCGTCCCGGCTCGGGCGTGGACTCGGGACCATGGAGACCCTGCCGGTGCCCCGCACCTCGCCCGTCCCGTTCCTCCGCCGCCTGCCGATCCTGCTGACCTTCCTGACCCTGCTGGCCACCGCGCTCGCGGGCCTCCTGCTCACCGCCCCCGCCGCCGGAGCCGCCGAGATCCGCGGCGAGGAGAACGTGGTGGTGGCGGCCGACGAGGTCGTGGACGACGACCTCTACGTGACCGGCGGGGACGTGGTGGTCGACGGCACCGTGCGCGGCGACCTGCTGGTGGCCGCCGGGACGGTGACGATCAACGGCACGGTGGAGGGGGACCTGATGGCCGCGGCCCAGACCGTGGTGATCGAGGGCATCGTGGGCGACGACGCCCGCGTGGCCGGCCAGGTGCTCCTCCTCGGCGAGCAGGCCCGGGTGGCCGACGACCTGGTCACGGCCGGCTACAGCGTGGAGGCCCGCCCCGGCGCCGTGATCGGCGGGGACGTCCTGCTCGGCGCGTACCAGGCCCTGCTGGCCGGCACGGTCGAGGGCGAGGTGACCGCCGGGGCCGCCGCGCTCGCCCTGGCCGGGGCGATCGGCGGGGACGTGCAGGCGGACGTGGGTTCCGCAGACGAGGTGGGGGCCGCCTGGGCGCCCACCACCGGGGTGGCCGTGCCGCGGGTGGAGCCCGGGCTGACCCTGACCGACGAGGCCCGCCTGGACGGGAGCCTGTCCTACCGGTCCGGGACGGAGGCCGCGATCGCCCCGGGCGCCGAGATCGCCGGGGAGGTCGTCTACGAGCAGGTCGTGGTCGAGGAGGAGCCGGCCGGGCCCGCCGGGCCGCTCGCGCTGCTGCTCGCCGGGCTGCGCCTGTTCGTGACCCTGTTCCTGGTCGGGCTGCTCGCCCTGTCGCTGCTGCCCCGGGCCGTGACCGGGGCGGCGCGCACGCTCCGGGCCCGGCCCTGGCTCAGCCTCGGCTGGGGCGCGCTGACGATCGCGGGGACGGCCGTGGCCGTGCTCGCCGTGCTCGTCGTGTCGATCCTGCTGGCCGTCGCCCTGGGCTGGATGACCCTCGCCGGGCTGGCCGCCGCGGTCGTGACCACGGCCGTGGTGCTGGACCTCGTGCTGGTCCTGGGCCTGGTGCTCGCCGTGGCCCTGCTGGCCCCGGTCGTGGTCGGGTTCACCGCGGGCGGGCTGCTGCTGCGGGACAGGGCACCGGCGAGCTTCGGCAAACGGGTGCTCGCCCTGGCCCTCGGCCTGCTGATCTACGTGCTGCTCCGGGCCGTGCCCTTCCTGGGTCCCGTCGTCGGCCTGCTCGTGGCGCTGCTCGGCCTCGGCGCCCTCGTGGTGTGGGCCTGGGACGCCGCCCGCCGCTCCCGGGCGCGCCGGCGCGCGGACCGGGACCGGGACCACGGACTCGACCGGGGCCGGAGCGGCGACGCCGGGTCGTGGCCCGGCGGCCCCCAGCACGCCGATCCCCGGCACGGCGGCCCGCAGTCCCCCGGTGCGTGGCGGGACGGCTCCGAACAGGACGGTTCCCCGCGGGGCAGCTCCTGGCAGGACGGCCCGGGGCGCACCGGTTCCGGGCAGGCCGGTCCCGGGCACGCGCCGCCGGGACCGCCGGAGCAGCATCGGCCGCCGTGGGCGGGCGAGGGCTCCGGGCGGCAGCACCCCCCGGAGCCGCCGCGCTGAGCCTCAGCCCACCGGGAGCGAGAGCACCTCGAGGGCGGCCCGCAGCTTCGTGGAGGACGTGTGGACCGTGTACGGGAAGTACACGACCTCCACGTCCACCGCCGCGAACTCCCGCTCGAGCCGCTCCCCCTTCAGGGTGCCGCGCCAGTCGTCGCCCTTGAAGAACACGTCGAAGCGCAGCTGCCGCCAGGTGTCCAGCTTGTCCAGCAGCACCTCGGCGTGGACCTGGTCCACGTAGCGGATGTGCTCGACGATCTCCATCCGCTCGCGCAGGGAGACCACGGGCCGGTGGCCCTTGGTGATCTCGATCAGGTCGTCCGAGACGACCCCGGCGATCAGGTGGTCGCAGTGCATCTTCGCCTGGCGCAGGATGTTCAGGTGCCCCACGTGGAACAGGTCGAACGCCCCGGCCGCGTACCCCACGCGCGGTGCGTGCTTGTCGGTGCTCATGTCAGTCATTCCCCCCTCGGGATCCTGCCGGGGCCTCCTCAGCCCCGGCCCGGTGGACCGCCCGGACTGCGCCGGAGGTCCCTCTCGGTCTGCTCGCCGCGAGCACCTCGGGTGCGCGGCGGAAATCTGTGGGCCCGCCCGCCCGCAGCGGACGGGCAGGTGTCGGTCTAGCCGGACGTCTGCCCGGCGGGCACCGGGGCGGCGGCCGCCGCGGGGCGGCGAGCGTCACGGCGGCGGTGGTGCCAGCGGGCCACGGGCTCCTCCACGCACCACCAGCAGGCGATGCCGGCCACGGTGCCGACCAGCACGCGCAGGGCCACCCCGGCCGGCCCCGGCAGCTCCCCGAACACCGCGCTCAGCGCGTGCCCGGCGCCCAGGTGGAGCAGGTAGATGCTGTAGCTGGCCAGACCCAGCAGCTGGATCGGCTTCCACCGCATCCCCGCCAGGACCCGGGTCCCGATCCGGCCGGTGGGCCCGTGCAGGCCCCAGAGCACCACCAGGCAGGCCGCCACCGCCTGGGCCGTGTAGCGGACGGTCTCGCGGAAGAGCTCGTCCCGGATCAGCAGCGAGGCCAGGTAGAGCAGCACCGCCAGCACCAGGACCCGGTCCCGGCCCCACCACGCCGGGGCGCCGGCAGCACGCTCCCCGGGCGCACGCTCCCCGGTGGCACGGGCGTACCAGACGGCGGCGAGCACCCCGATCGCGATGGCCTCGAGCCGGGTGTCCGTGCCGAAGTAGATCCGGTCCGCACTGGCCCCGCCCAGGTGCAGGGCCACCCGCGCGCCCGCCGAGGCGAGCGCGGCGGTCCCCGCCAGCACCGCCAGCGCGGTGGCCGGGCGGCGCCGGCCCACGAGCAGCAGCCAGATCAGCGCGAACGCCACGTAGAACTGCTCCTCGATGGACAGGCTCCACACCACGATCGAGCCGGGCAGGACGTCCACCTGGGAGTCGGTGTAGCGCCAGTTGAAGAAGAAGAAGACCTGCCCCAGGAAGTCCCCGAGGCTCACCGGCCGCACCAGCCACGCGTACAGGGCGGTGGGCAGCACCAGGGCCACCAGCAGCGGCGGGGCCAGCTTCAGGGCCCGCCGGCGGTAGAACCCGGCGATGTCGAAGCCCCCGGTGCGCCGGTGCTCCTTGAGCACCAGGTGCGTGATGATGAACCCGGAGATGACGAAGAAGATCGTCACCCCGCTGCCCCCCGGCACCACCTCGAGCCCCGCGTGCGCGAGCACCACGAGCATCACCGCGGCGGCCCGCATCGCATCGAGGTGCGCGAACTGCCGCACGGGCAGCTGCGCCCTCGGACGCCGGCGCGCCCCTGCCGGAACCGGTCCTGCTGTCTCCCCCGCCACAACGTCTCCCTGCGTTCGCCGGACGCCGCGCTCCCCCGAGCCGCGGCCGTCCCGTGCTGCGTCCGGACCCCCTGTTTGCTCCAGGGAATTCCGGTGATCGCCTCACCCTACTGCGGAGAAACCCGCGTTTGCATCTGATAATCCGGGTCACAAAAGGGGACATCGGATTCCGTTCCCGATCGTTAACGCCGGGGTTAGACTCCATGCGATCCAATGAATCCGGGCGGGGGGTCGTCCGGAACGCCGCGGGGGTCCCTCGACCCACAACCTGCGGCGGATCACCGCGGCGCCGGCCACTCGGCGCCGGAAGTTCAGATCTGGGGGGAGCTGACATGATCCTTGACCTGTCGTGCACATCGAGCACTCGAGGTCCCACTGCCCGAACAGCCCGCACGGTGCTGGGCGGGCTCCTGCTCGCCGGCGTCCTGACCGGCTGCGGCACCGCCGGCGCCACGGACGACCCGGCGGCCGACGCCCTCGAGGCGTCCACCGTGGTGGAGCTGGAGACGCCGCAGGAGGTCCGCGCCAAGGACCTGCCCTCGGCGGCGCCCGTGGCCGCGGACGCGCCCGAGGTCGAGCAGATCGAGGCGGTGCTCGAGGCCCAGGAGGCCTTCGTCCCGTCCGACCGGCCGGCCCCGGCGGACCCCGCCAACCCGGAGTCCTCCGCCGAGCTCGGCGGCGGGGACGATCCCGCCGAGCTGGACCCGGCCGCCGTCGCGGCGGCCGAGGAGAACGCCGCCGGCGCCGCCCTCCAGGAGGTCCTCGCGTCCCTGGCCGAGTTCGAGCACCAGGGCTGGGAGCAGCGCGGAGCGCCCGTCGTCGTCGGCGATCCCGTCTCCGCCCCGCTGCCCACGGACGACGGCGAGGCCGTGCGCGTCACCGTCTGCCTGGACTCCTCCGAGGTCACCGTCGTGGACCGCGACGGCGTGGTCGTCAGCGGCAAGCAGAAGGACCGCAGGGCCCTGCACAACTACGACCTCTTCCGCCAACCGGGCCAGTCCTGGCAAGTCGTCCAGCACGGCTTCCCCGACGACCCGACCTGCTGATCCGTCCGCACGAACCTGTTGAGGAACCACACCATGGGAAACACGAACACCCCGCCCCGGGCGGACAGGAGCCGGCGCCGTGCGCGCACGGCCCGCACCAAGGCGTCCCTGGGCATCGGCACCGTGCTGGCCGTCGCAGCGACGCTGCTGACCTCCGTCCCGGTGGGCGCCGCCGAGGCGCCGCCGGTGGACGGCAAGTCCGCGGCCTCGGCCGCGGCGTCCTGCTGGGAGATCAAGCAGAAGGACCCGAAGTCCGCCTCCGGCGTCTACTGGCTGGTCACCCCGGCCATGACCGCGCCCGAGCAGTTCTACTGCGACCAGGTGACCGACGGCGGCGGCTGGGTCCTCGTGGGCCGCGGCCGCAACGACTGGAAGGAGTACTACCAGGGCGTGGGCACGCCCAAGGACGTCTCCTCCACGGTCTCGGGCACCGCGGCCTTCGCACCCAAGCAGCTGCCCTCCGAGACGGTCGACGAGCTCCTGAACGGGCAGCGGCCCGACTCCCTCGAGGACGGCATCCGGATCCGCCGGGCCCGTGACGCCGGGGGCACCACCTGGCAGGAGGGGCGGATGAAGATCTCCGCCAAGCCGTACTGGAACTGGACGTTCGGCTCCCGCACCCCGGTCACCTCCTTCTCCCTGGTCTACGGCACCGGGGTGGCCTCCGGGACCACCGGCACCACGAACGACTTCGGCACGAACACCGGCACCGCCCGCGTGCGCTTCCAGGACGTCACCGAGACCAGCTGGCAGCGCGGCTTCCGCTACGGCGACGGCGTGACCGGCAGCAACACGAGCACCACCTACCTGTGGACGCCCACCGCCGGCGGGAAGGGCGCCATCCCCTTCACCCAGATGTACCTGCGGCCCAAGGTCACCCAGCAGGCGTTCACCGGCAAAGCGATCCCGGACTCCGGCACCGCCGCGGCCGCCCAGCGGGCCCTGCCCAACAGCGGCGCCGAGCCCACGAAGTGGGGCGCCGTGGAGCGCGCCGACGGGCAGGGTGAGGAGATGAACACGGAGGTGCAGGCCTTCGAGCAGATCGGGAGCACGGTCTTCGCCGGCGGCAACTTCAAGGCGATGCAGCGCAACGCGGCCGGCACCGGGCGCGTTGCCCAGTCCTACCTGGCCGCCTTCGACGTCAACACCGGCGAGCTGCGCACCGACTTCCGCCCGGTCTTCAACGGCCAGGTGAAGGCCCTCGCCGAGCTGCCGAACAACCGGCTGGCCGTGGGCGGGCGCTTCAGCACCGTCAACGGCGTGAGCGCCCCCGGCTTCGTGGTGCTCGACTCCACGACCGGCAAGATCGACACCGCCTGGAACCTCAAGGTGGAGAACCTGCTGACCGGCGGTGTGCTGCAGGTCCGGACGCTCGACGTGCAGGGCGACCACCTGTACCTGGGCGGGGCCTTCACCCACCTCAGCGGCGGGCAGGAGACCGGGCGTGTCTACGCCCGGTCCGGCGCCCGCGTGAAGATCTCCACGCGCACCCCGGACGCCGGCTGGAACCCGGAGTTCAACGGCACCGTGACGAGCGTGGACGCCTCCGCGAAGGGCGACCGGCTCTACGCGGCCGGGTACTTCAACCAGTCCCAGGGCGCCTCGGCGTTCCGCCTGGCCGCGGTGCGCACCACCGCCGGCGCCCCGCTGGACACCTGGACGTGGGAGCCGTCCGTGCCCGTGGACTACGCCAACCCCGGCCAGACGGCCTTCCAGCTCGCCGTGCGCGAGCAGGGGAACACCGTCTGGGCCGGCGGCGCCGAGCACTCGATGTTCGGCTACGACCGCTCCACCTTCCAGCGCACCTCCTGGGGCATCACCTCCCTGGGCGGTGACATCCAGGCGATCACCTCCACCGACGACACCGTCTACGGCGCCTGCCACTGCTTCCACTGGTTCAACGCCGGCGCCACCAAGTGGATCAAGGCCGGGGGCAACACCCAGCCCGTGACCGTGGCCGACCGGATCAACGCGATCGGCGCGTGGGACGCCGCCGGCGGCAAGTACCTGCCCGGCTTCAACCCGGACATCAAGGGCTTCGGCGGCTGGGGCGTGTGGGCCACCCTCGTGGACAGCAACGGGGTCCTGTGGACCGGCGGCGACATCAACCGCAGCGTCTCCACCTCCGGCTCCGCGCAGTGGTCGGGCGGCTTCCTCCGCTTCGCCCCGCGGGACGCCAAGGCCCCGGCCGCGCCCACGGGCCTGAAGGTCGCCCGGGACGGCGACTCCGCCGCCCTCTCCTGGACGGCGGCCCCCGAGTCCGGCGTGACCTACCAGGTGCTGCGCAACGACCGGCCCATCGGCACCGCCACGGGCACCAGCCTGAAGGTCCCGCACGTGGACGCCGCCCGGTACGCGGTGCGCGCGGCGGACGCCGCGGGCAACGTCTCCGCCTCCACCCCGGTGGTGGTGGCCGGCTCGCAGCCTGCCCCGGAGCCGCAGCCCGAGCCCGCGCCCGGCACGAGCACCCTGATCGCAGAGGGCGCCACGTGGAAGTACCACCACAACCGCGACGTCTCGCCCGGGGCGAACTGGACGGCCGCCGACTACGACGACTCCTCCTGGAAGCAGGGCTCGGCCGTGCTCGGCTGGAACGACGCCTCGGTGAAGACCACGCTCGTGGCCGACGGCACCCGCCCGATCGTCACCCAGTTCCGCAAGACCGTGGACGTGGCCGACGCCTCCAAGGTGGCCAAGCTGACCCTCACCACCCGCGCCGACGACGGTGTGGTCGTCTTCGTCAACGGCAAGGAAGTGGTCCGCTCCAACGTCGCCGAGGGCTCGCTCGAGGACACGCCGTGGGCGCTGTCCGCGCGGCGGACCGCCACCGCGGTGGCCGAGCCGGTCGTGGTCGAGGTGCCCGGATCGGCGTTGAAGACCGGCAAGAACGTGATCTCCGCCCAGATGCACTCCAGCTGGACGAACACCACCGACGCCACCTTCGACCTCTCCGCGGTGGTCACCGCCGGCACGCAGCCGGCGCCCCCGGCGGAGGAGGAGCCGCCGGCCGAGGAGCCGCCCGCGGAGGAGCCCCCGGCCGACGAGCCGGCCGGTCCCAACACGCTGGTCGCCGAGGGCGCCACGTGGAAGTACCACCACGACCGCGCCAACCCGCCGGCCGAGGACTGGGCCGGCACCGGCTTCGACGACGCCGCGTGGAAGCAGGGATCGGCCGTGCTCGGCTGGGGCGACGCCTCGGTGAAGACCACGCTCGTGGCCGACGGCACCCGCCCGCTCACCACCTACTACCGCAAGGAGGTGGACGTGGCGGACGCCTCCGAGGTGGCGAAGCTGACCCTCACCACCCGCGCCGACGACGCCGTGGCGGTCTACGTCAACGGCAAGGAGGTCGCCCGGGACAACCTGCCCGACGGCGACCTCGGCCCCGGCACCTACGCGACGGCCCCGCGCCGGACGGCCACCGCGGTGGCCGACCCGGTCGTGGTCGAGGTGCCCGGATCGGCGCTGAAGACGGGCAAGAACGTGATCGCCGCCGAGGTGCACTCCAACTGGACGAACACCACCGACGCGACCTTCGAGCTCTCCGCGGTCGTCACCCCCGGCACGCAGCCGGCGCCGCCCGCGGAGGAGCCCCCGGCCGAGGAGCCGGACGCGCTGGTCGCCGAGGGCGCCACCTGGCGGTACCACCACGACCGGGCGAACCCGCCGGCCGGGGACTGGGCCGGCACGGCGTTCGACGACGCCGCGTGGAAGCAGGGCTCGGCCGTGCTCGGCTGGGGCGACGCCTCGGTGCGGACCACGCTCGTGGCCGACGGCACCCGCCCGCTGACCACGTACTACCGCCGGTCCCTGGACGTGGCCGACGTCTCCAAGTACGGGAAGCTCACGCTCACCACCCGGGCCGACGACGCCGTGGCGGTCTACGTCAACGGCAAGGAGGTCGTCCGGGACAACCTGCCGGACGGCGACCTGGGCCCCGGGACCTACGCGCTGGCGCCGCGCCGGACGGCCACCGCGATGGCCGCCCCGGTCGTGGTCGAGATCCCCGCGTCGGCGCTGCGCAACGGCAAGAACGTGATCGCCGCCGAGGTGCACTCCAACTGGACGAACACCACCGACACGACCTTCGACCTCGAGCTCGTGCCCAGCACGGAGGCGAACGCCTGATGAGCACCACCGACACCGCCGCCCCGCGGCGCCGTCCGAGCTACGAGGAGGCCCTGGCCGGGCTGCGCGCGGCGCAGAAGCCCGGCCAGGGGGTCCCGGCGTACACCCGGTGGGTGAACCGCCCGCTGGCCCGCTACGCCGCCGCGCGGGCCGCCGCGGCGGGGCTGACCCCCAACGGGGTGACCGCCCTCAGCGCGGTCCTCTCCGCGGCGGGGCTGGTCGTGCTCGTGGCGGCCCCGCCCACCCCGGCCACGGGCGTCGTCGTCGCCCTGCTCCTCGCCGCCGGCTACGTCCTGGACTCCGCCGACGGGCAGGTGGCCCGGCTCACCGGCACCGGCTCGCCGGCCGGGGAGTGGCTCGACCACGTGGTCGACTCGATCCGGACCCCGGCGCTGCACCTGGCCGTGGCGGCCGCCGCCCTGCTGCACCCGCGGCCCGAGGCGTTCCCGGCAGCGGCCCTCGCGGTGCTCGCCGCGCTGTTCGTGCTCGTGGAGGTCGGCCAGTTCATGAGCCAGATCCTCGCCGAGCAGCTGCGGCGCAAGGGCGGCCTTGCCGGGCCGCCCGCGGGCGGGACGCTGCGCTCCTTCCTCAACCTGCCCACCGACGCGGGGGTCACCTGCTGGATCTTCCTCCTCTGGGGGCTCCCCGCGCTCTTCCTGCCCGCCTACGCGATCCTGCTGGCCGCCCTCGCGGCGATCAGCGCGGTCTCCATGCGGCGCAAGTACCTGGGGCTGACCGCACGGCCCGCCGCCACCGACCCGGACGCCGACGCCGTCGGCGCCCTCCCGACCGACAGGAGCACCCGCCATGTCCGCTGACGTCCTCGCCCCGGCCCCGGCCACGACCGCCGCCACCGCCGCAGGCTTCCGCACCGCCCACCCGTCCGTGTCCGTCCTGATCGCCACCGCCGGGCGGCCCGAGATGCTCCGCGAGGCGGTCCGCGCGATCGTCGAGCAGGACTACGCCGGCCCGCTGCAGGTCGTCGTGGTCTTCGACCGGATCGAGGTCGACCCGCTCACGGACGTGGAGGTCCCGGCCGGCGTGGAGCTGCGCACCGTGCCCAACACCCGGTCCCCGGGCCTGGTGGGCGCCCGCAACACGGGCATCCACGCGGCCACCGGGGAGATCATCGCCTTCTGCGACGACGACGACGTCTGGGCCCCGCGCAAGCTCACCCGGCAGGTGGCGCACTGGCACCGGCACCCGGAGGCCTCCGCGATCGCCGGCGCGATCGACATCGTCTCCCACGAGCGCACCATCCGGCGCGTCCCGCAGGCCGTGGCCACCTTCCCGGAGCTGCTGGCCGACCGGATGATGGAGATCCACCCCTCGGCGCTGATCTGCCGCCGCGCCGACCTGTACGGGCCCGTGGGCCTCGTCGACGAGGACCTGCCGTCCTCCTACGGCGAGGACTACGACCTGCTGCTGCGCCTGGCCCGGCACGCCCCGGTGCACTCCGTGCCCGAGACCGTGCTGACCGTGCGCTGGGACCGGCCCTCCTTCTTCCGCCAGCAGTGGGGGGACATGGCCGACGCCCTGACCTACATGCTGCGCAAGTTCCCCGAGTTCGAGACCTCCGACCAGGGCACGGCCCTGATGGCCGGCCAGGTCGCGTTCGCCCACGCCGCCCGCGGCGACCGCCGGGAGGCGGTCCGGTGGGCGCGGGCGGCGCTGCGCCGGGACCGCGGCCAGCTGCGGGCCTGGGGTGCCCTGGCCGTGGCGACCGGCGCGGTCAGCGCCGAGCGGCTGCAGAACGCCGTGTCCTTCTTCGGCAGAGGGGTGTGAGGCGGCCGTGGCGCTCCTGAGCCCCTCGGTGGTGCGGCCGGCCCCGGTCCGCCGCACCACCGGCGTCCTGCCCGCCTGGCCGCTGCTGGTCCTGTTCTGGGGGCTGCCGCTGATCTGGGCCTCCGGCGCCCTGCAGTTCGCCCCGGCGCTGCTCGCCGTGGTCATGCTCTTCCTGCTCGTGCTCCACCGCTCGGTGACGGTCCCGTGGCCGGCCTGGGTGCTCGTGGTGTTCCTGCTGTGGATGGCGGCGAGCTCGGTGCAGATCGAGGGGTTCGGCTCCTGGATGGGCTTCGCGCTGCGCTGGGTCAACATCTGCGCCGCGCTGATCTACTTCGTCTACTACTGGAACGCCCGCGAGACCCTGGACCACCGGCGGTTCCTGCGGGCCGCCGTGGTCGCGTGGGCCACGCTCGTGGGACTGGGCCTGCTGACGTTCGTGATCCCCGAGGCGCGGCTGACCACCCCGATCGGCCTGCTGCTGCCGGAGGGCATCACCTCCAACGCGCTGGTGCAGAACTTCTTCTTCCCGCCCCTGGCGGAGGTCCAGCTCCCCTGGGGCGCGCCCGAGCCGTACAACCGGCCGGCCGCACCGTTCCCGTACACCAACGGGTGGGGCTCCGGGTTCGTGCTCCTCACGCCCCTGGTCCTCGCCTACCTCACCACCGTCCGCTTCCGCGCCCGGCACCTGCTGATCGTGGCCGGGCTGGTGGCCTCGCTCGCCCCGGCCGTGGCGACCACCAACCGGGGCATGTTCCTCGGCATCGCGGTGGCGCTCGGCTACGTGATGGTCCGGATGGTCCTGCGGGGCCGGATCGGGGTGGCCCTGGCCGGGGTCGCCGGCACGGCCGCCGTCGGCGGGTGGCTCGTGGCCAGCGGCGCCGTGGAACGGATCCTGGGCCGCCAGGAGTACAGCGACAGCACGGGCACCCGCTCCGACCTGTACCGGGACACGTTCCTGGCCACCCTGGACTCCCCGCTGCTCGGCTACGGGGCGCCGCTGTACGACGAGACCGTCGGCATCGAGATGGGCACTCAGGGCTACGTCTGGACCCTCATGTTCTGCTACGGGCTCGTGGGCCTGGGCCTGTTCGTGGCCTACCTGCACGGGACCACGCTGCTGACGCTGAAGGTCCGCACCACCACCGGGCTGCTCGTGCACTCCGCGCCCGTGGCCGCGTGCCTGTTCTTCACCTACTACGGCCTCGACGCGGTGCAGTTCATCCTGATCAGCCTGAGCCTGGCCGTGCTGCTGCGCTCCCGGCGCTACGGGGAGGGGCTGTGAGCGCGCAGCCGCTGGCGCGCTCGGGCTCGCTGACCTTCGCCTTCGTGGTCACCGGCGCGGGCCTCGCCTTCGCCGCCACGCTGGTGGTCTCCAACGCCTCGGGCGCGGCGGCGGCCGGTCAGTTCTTCCAGGTGGTGGCCGTGCTGGCGATCGCCACCACCCTGTCCACCTTCGGCGCCGACACCGGGCTGGTGCGGGCGGTCCCCGCCCTCACCGCCCGGGGCCAGGGCGCCGCGGTGGCCGGGGTGCTGCGGATCGCGGCCCGGCCGGTGCTCGTGCTCGCCGCGGGCGTCGCCGCCACCGCGGCCGTGCTCACGGCCGTGCCCGGGGCCCTGCCCGACGGCGTGGGCCCCGCCGTGCTGCTCGCGGCGCCCTTCCTCGTGCTGGGCGCCGTGCTCAACCTCGCCTTCGGCGCCCTGCGCGGGCTGCACCGGGTGCCGACCTTCTCCTTCCTGCAGAACGTGGTGCTGCCCTCGCTGCGGGTGCTCGGCGTCCTCGCCGTCGTCGTCGCCGGCGGCGGGCTGCTCGCCCTCACGGCGGCGTGGACGGCACCGGTCGCCGTGGTCGCCGTGCTCGCCCTCCTGCTGCTGCGCCGCTGTCTCCGGGACCTGCGCGACCGGCCCGGGGCCGCTCCCCCGCCGGAGCCGGACCAGCAGCGGCGGGCGTTCTGGTCCTTCTCCTCCGCCCGCGGCGTGACCGCGGTGGTCGAGGCGCTGCTCGAGTGGCTCGACGTGCTGCTCGTGGCCGCGTTCCTGGGCCCCGCCGCGGCGGGCGTCTACGGCGTGGTCAACCGGTGCATCCGGGTGGGCGCCATGCTCGACCACACCGCGCGCATGGTCACCGGCCCGTCCATCAGCGCCGCCCTGGCGGTCGACGACCTCGCCACCGCCCGCTCCGTGTTCACCCGCACCACCGCCGTGCTCGTGGCCGGCGCCTGGCCCTTCTACCTCACCCTGCTGCTGTTCGGGCCGGTGGTCCTGTCCTTCTTCGGCGAGGGCTTCGAGTCCGGCTACCCCGCGATGCTCGTCATCGCCACCGCCATGCTCCTGGCCGTCTCGGCCGGCGGCGTGCAGTCCCTGCTGCTGATGGCCGGGCGCAGCCGGTGGCAGCTGATGAACAAGTCCGCGGCCCTGGCCGTGGCCGTGGCCCTGAACCTGTGGCTGATCCCGCAGTGGGGCCTCGTGGGAGCCGCCACGGCGTGGGCGGCGTCGGTGCTCACCGACACGGGGCTGGCCCTGTTCCAGTCCGTGCGGCTGCTCGGCATCGCCCCGCGCTGGTCCGTGGTCGGCGCCATCGCCGCGGCCGCGGCCGTGCTCACGGGCGGGGGCGGGCTGGCCGTCCGCGCCCTGCTCGGCACCACCACCACCGGCCTGCTCGTCCACCTCGCGCTGACCGGCCTGCTCGTGACCGGCGCCGGGGCGGTCCTCGTGCTCCGCGGCCGCGCCGCCGTCCGGGGGACGGACGCCGAGGCGTGTGGTCCGAAGAGACCACGGGATCACCGGGTCCTGCTGTGGTCCCGATGAGTTTGCATCTGTAACATTTCAATCGATCGACATCGGAATCAGGACGCGGCCGACCGGGCTGGACCCGGCAGCGCTTCCCGGGGCCGGGGTCGGCGATCCGCCGGGGGGCGGACGCCGGGCGCGGCTGCTCCATCCGAGACGACCCGCGATCCACCAGGGGGGAAATCCACATGAGCGAGACTCTGAACACCATCGGCGCCGAACGGCGCCGAACCCGGGACGACACCGTCCGGGCCCGGCCGAACCGGCCGGAGCCGGCGGACCCGACGCCCGCGTGGCGCCGCGTCCTGCACCGGTGGCCCACGATCCTCAGCACCTGGCTCGTCGTGCTGGCCGCCGCCCTCGTGGCGGGTCTGCTGTGGCCGCCGACCTACCAGGCGACCGCCTCGATGACCGTCACGCCGAGCGCGGTGAACCCGCTCACCGGCGACTCCGGCTTCGAGGAGGTCGAGATGCAGACGGAGATGGCCACGATGGCCTCGCAGCGCATCACCCTGCGGGCCGCCGCCCTGCTGCAGGACGTCCCCGTCGAGGAGGCCGACCCCGCGCTGGCCGAGGACCTGCTCGAGCGGCTCTCGACCACCGCCCCGGACGACACCCAGGTGCTCCGCGTGACAGTGACCGGCGACGACCCGAACCAGGCCGCCGAGCGCGCCAACGCCCTGGCCACCGCCTACCTCGCCGACCGCGGCGAGGACGTGCAGACCACCGCCGACGACACGCTGAAGCGCATCGACGAGTCCATCGCCGGCCTCGAGCGCAGCGACGACGACTCCTCCAGCCTGCGGCAGTTGCGCGAGCAGCGCACCGCCCTCGCCCTCATCGCCCCGACGCCGGGCCGCGTGATCAGCGAGGCCACGCCGCCGCAGGAGCCCTCCTCGGCCGGCATCCCGCTCTTCGTGGCCGGCGGCGTGGTCGGCGGCCTGGTCCTCGGCGCCCTCGCCGGGGCGTTCCGGGAGCGCGCCGACCGCAGCGTGCGCCGGCCCGACCGGCTCGCCGACGGGACCGGTTCGCCCGCCGTGGTGCTGAACTCCGTGGACGACGAGGACGGCGCGCTCGAGCTGCTGCGCCGGCTCTCCCAGGACGAGGACCGCGCGGTGCCGCGGCCCGGCTCCCGGATCGCCGTGCACTCGGCCCTGCCCGGACAGGCCACCGTGGTCGTCCAGGCACTGGACGCCGTCGTCTCCTCGTGGGGCGGCACCGTGGAGGTCGTGGACACCCGCACCCTCACGGACGCCGTGGGCCCGCTGGGCGACACCGACTGGCTGGGCATGGACGACACCACGCCCTCGCTGCTCGTGGCCACGGTCCCGCCCCGCGCGGGTGCCGCCGAGCTCGCCGCCCTGACCGACCGGGTGGACGGCGTGGTTCTGGCCGTGGAGCCCCGGGGCCGGCTGCGCCGGTTCCAGGAGCGCTTCGAGCGGCTCAGCGGCCGCGGCGCCGCCGTGGTCCCCGCGTTCGTGGTGCAGCGCCAGGTGCGCCCGGGCACGGACGCCGCGCCGGCCCGGGACGCCGCGCCGCAGCACCGCTGATCGTCCGCCGGCGCCGCCTGAACCCGGGAGGTCAGGTCAGATCCAGGCGCCGGCGGCCGGAGGCCAGGGGTCAGGGAGCCCGCACCGCGAGAGCGGGCGCTCCCTGGCCCCTGAGCACGTCCGCGAGGTCCTCGGCCGCGGCGGCGTCCGCCACCAGGTGCGCCACCGTGGGCCCGGACCCGGACACGAAGCTCGCCAGGGCGCCGGCGGCCGCGCCCGCGGCCAGCACCGGCCCCAGCTGCGGCGCGAGGGACAGGGCCGCGGCCTGCAGGTCGTTGGCCAGCAGCGGGGCCAGCTCACCGGCCGCCCCGGCGCCCAGGACCGCCTCGAGGTCGCCCGGCAGCCGCGGCGCCGGGACGTCCTGATCCGCGCGCAGCCGGTCCAGCTCCGCGTAGACGGCGGGCGTCGACAGGCCCGCCTCGGCCGCCACCAGCACCAGGTGCAGCGTCGCCCCGACCGCCACCGGGCGCAGCCGGGATCCCGTCCCGGTGCCGACCGCGGCCCCGCCCGTCAGCGCGAACGGCACGTCGGCGCCGAGACCGGCCGCGAGCTCCAGCAGCGCGTCGTCGTCGAGCGCGGAATCCCCCGAGACGCGGGCGGCGAGCCGGTTCACGGCGACCAGGGCCGCCGCGGCGTCCGCGGAGCCCCCGCCCATGCCGCCGGCCACGGGCACGGCCTTCTCGAGCTGCAGGTGCAGCCCGCCGGCCAGGGGCGGGAAGCGGGCGAGCACGGCCTCGGCGGCCCGGACGGCCAGGTTGGACCCGTCGGTGGGCACCGCGTCCAAGCAGAACGTCCCGCGATCGAGCTGCTGGGCCACGAGCGAGCCCGGGACCGCCGCCACGCCCACGGTGGTGCCGGCGCCCCGGGTCAGCGTGGCCGTCACGGTCTCCCCCGTGCTCACCGCGCAGTACAGGCTCGCGACGTCGTGATAGCCGTCCGGGCGCGGCGGGCCCGCGGCGAAGAACAGGTTGACCTTGCCGGGCGCGCCGGCGCGCTCCGTGAGCAGCACCGTGGTCATGCCCCGCGCACCCCGGCGGTCAGGCCCGCGGCGGCGCCGGCCTGCGCGATCCGGGCGAACTCGTGGACGTCCAGCCTCTCCCCGCGCTCCCCGGGGTCGATTTCGGCGGCCTCGAGGATCTCGCCGGCCGCCGCGGCGGAGCCCGCCCAGCCGGCGAGGGCGGCCCGCAGGGTCTTGCGCCGCTGGGCGAAGGCGGCATCCACCGCGGCGAAGACCAGCTCCCGGTCCACGTCCGCCACCGGCTGCTCGCGGCGGACGAAGCGCACCAGCCCCGAGGCGATCTTCGGCGCCGGCCAGAACACGTTTTTCCCGATCGTCCCGGCCTTGGTGACCTCGGCGTACCAGGAGGCCTTGACCGACGGCACCCCGTACACCTTGGAGCCCGGCGCCGCGGCCAGCCGGTCCGCGACCTCCTCCTGCACCATGACCAGCCCGCGGCGGATCGAGGGGAAGCGGGCCAGCAGGTGCAGCAGCACCGGGACGGCCACGTTGTAGGGCAGGTTCGCCACCAGGGCGGTCGGCTCGGCGGGCAGCTCCTGCACGCGCATGGCGTCCTGCTCGAGCACGGTCAGCCGCCCCGCCCGCTCGGGGCGCAGCCGCTCCACCGTGTGCGGCAGCTGCGCCGCCAGCGGGGGGTCGATCTCCACCGCCACGACCTGATCGGCGGCGTCCAGCAGCCCCAGGGTCAGCGAGCCGAGGCCCGGTCCCACCTCGAGCACCGTCTCGTGCTCCCCCAGCCGCGCGGCGGCGATGATCCGCCGGATCGTGTTGGGGTCGATCACGAAGTTCTGCCCCAGCGTCTTGGTCGGCCGGATCCCGAGCTGCTCGGCGAGCGCCCGGATCTCCGCGGGCCCCAGCAGGGCGCGGGCGGCGGGCTCTGGCGCGGTGGATTCTGTCACCGCCCCATCGTATCGGCCCGGTGCCCTACCACCTTTTCGCCCCCTCCTGACGCCGAGCCCACACATTCCGGCCCCCTCGCCGCCGAGCCCCCACTGCGGTCGCATATCCCCACCATTCCTCTGGGGATATGCGACCGCAGTGGGGGCTCGGCGAGCACCGTATTCGCACTCCCCATTTCCCTGCTGCGCGGTCCGTCCGTTGTCTTGTTCCCGGGGGCGGCGGCACCGGCCCGCCCGGCCGGCTCCGGACCTATCACGGAGTCATGACCGAGCCCATGAGCCTCCACCAGCTGCACGACACCGGCCTCAGCGGCCGAGGGATCCGGCGCCGCCTCCGCGACGGAGATCTCCACCGGGTCCACCCTGGCTACTTCACGGCGTCGGACGCCTATCTGCGACTCAGACCCGAGGAGCAGGCGCTGCTCCGGCACCGGGCGCTCAGCCGGGCTGCCTCCGTGCCGCCGATCTTCTGTCTCGCCTCGGCGGCCCTGGTGCACGGCCTGGATCTTCGGCGCGTCCCGGCCCGTCTGCACACGCTCACCCGGCCGGGGCAGGGAACCCACAACGGATACGCCGGCATCGTGAGGCACCAGGAGCCCCTGCCGGCGTCCGACATCGTCACTGTCGGCGGGCTGCGCGCGACCACAGGTGAACGAACTCTGCTGGACTGCGCCCGCCTGCTGCCTTTCACGGACGCCGTGGTCCTGGCAGACCAGGCGCACTGTTTCGGTCTCACGCGGGCCCGGTTGGAGCAACGACTACCGGAGTGGGCCGGCCGACGCGGCGTGCGCAGAGCTCGGCGCGTGCTCGCCGCCATGGACACGCGCTCTGAATCCGTGGGTGAGACCCTTACCCGCCTCATGCTGGCGGAGTCCGTCCTGCCGGCGCCGGAGCTGCAGTGGGTGATCGTGGGCCGGACGGGGACCTACCGGGCCGACTTCGCGTGGCCCGAGCAGTGGCTGGTGCTCGAGTTCGACGGCGAGAGCAAGTACAGCGACTCCGCGGCCACGGTGATCCGCAACGAACGGCGGCGCGAGGTCGAGATCCAAGAGCTCGGGTGGACCGTCATCCGGGTCGGTTGGCACGACGTCGTCCGTACCCCGGCCGCGACCGTCGACCGGATCTCGGCCGCACTGCGCCGCACGGCAACGCCCCGCTGACCCAGGCTCCATCCCTCCCGGCCCGCCGCGTACCCGCCACTGGCCCGCCGAGTCCCCAAAGTGCTCGCATTTCCCCAGAGAGTTTCTGGGGAAATGCGAGCACTTTGGGGACTCGCCGCGTGAAGGGGCCAAGGTGTGGGGACTCGGCGGGGCGGGGAGGGGAAATGGGGGCGCCGCGGGTCAGAAGGGGCCGTACACCTCCAGCGTGTTCGCCCAGAGGCGCTCGCACAGCGGCTCGAGCTCCTGCTCGAGGATGCCCGCCATGCCGCGCACCGTGTAGTTGACCACGTAGCTGGCGTTGGGCCGGCCCCGGTACGGGTGGGGGGTGAGGAACGGGGCGTCGGTCTCGGTGAGCACCAGCTCAGGGCGGGCAGTGCGCAGCGCGGCCTTGAGGTCGTGGCTGTTCTTGAAGGTGACGGTCCCGGAGAAGGACATGTACCAGCCGTGCTCGTTGCAGGTGCGCGCGAGCTCCTCGTCCCCGGAGAAGCAGTGGAACACGGTGCGCTCGGGGGCGCCCTCCTCCAGCAGGACGGCGACGACGTCGGCGTGGGCGTCCCGGTCGTGGATCTGCAGCGCCTTGCCGGTCTCCTGGGCGAAGCGGATGTGCTCCCGGAAGGACCGCTTCTGATGCTCCCGCCCCTCTCCCTCGGTGCGGTAGTAGTCGAGACCGGTCTCGCCGAAGGCTCGGACCCGCTCGTGCTCCCCCAGGGAACGGATCGCGGCGAGCGCCTCGTCGAGGGTCCCGGCGGCCGCGAGCTTCGGCGCCTCGTTGGGGTGCAGCGCCACGGCGGCCAGCACCCGGGGGTCGGCCTCGGCGGCGGCCACGGCGAAGCGGGAGGAGGGGACGTCGCAGCCGACCTGGACGAGGCCGCCCACCCCGGCGAGGGCGGCGGCGTCCGCGGCGTCCCGGACCGAGACCTGGACCCGGCCGTCCTGCAGGTCGAGGTGGGTGTGGTTGTCGGCCACCGGGTGCGGCAGCGGCTCCGGCGCCGGCGGGTAGGAGAGGTTGCGGCGGCGCCCGTCGTCGGCCTGGGCGGAGCGGCGCCGGGTGCCCTCTCCCGCGGGGACGTCCTCGGGCACGGCGTAGTGCTCGGGCTCGTAGGCGGCGGGGGCCGCGCCGGGGGCGGGAGCGGGCCGGGCGGCGGGGTCGGGCCACAGGGAGGCGGCGAGGAGGGTGGCGTTGGGGTCGGTCACGGGCGGCACCTCAGGAGGTCTCGGGGAGCGGATCGGGAAAGGGGACGGGACAGCGGACAGCGGACAGGAGAGCCGACGGGAAACACGCGGGCACCGACCAATCTACGAGCTGGGCCCGGGCAGACATACTGGGAGCTGCAGACGCGAGCAGGAAGCCGAGGAGACCATGGAGTCCTTCCCCCAGTACACGCAGGCGATCCTGGACCGGATCAACGCGGTGATCGACGGCAAGCCGGAGGCGGCGCGCACGGCCCTGAGCGTGCTGCTGGCCGGCGGGCACCTGCTGGTCGAGGACGTGCCGGGCGTGGGCAAGACGATGCTGGCGCGCACGCTGGCCACCGCGATCGGCGGGACGGTCTCGCGCGTGCAGTTCACCCCGGACCTGCTGCCCACGGACATCACGGGCGTCTCGGTCTACGACCAGGCCCGGCGCGAGTTCGAGTTCAAGCCCGGCCCGGTGTTCGCCAACGTGGTGATCGGGGACGAGATCAACCGGGCCTCGGCCAAGACGCAGTCCGCGCTGCTCGAGTGCATGGCGGAGGGCCAGGTCACGGCGGACGGCACGACCTACCGGCTGTCGACCCCGTTCATGGTGGTGGCCACGCAGAACCCCGTGGAGATGGATGGCACGTTCCCGCTGCCGGAGGCGCAGCGGGACCGGTTCACGGCCCGGATCTCGATGGGCTACCCGGACACCGCGGCGGAGATGACGATGCTCACCGACCACGGCGGCGGCTCCCCGCTGGAGGGCCTGCAGCCGGTGGTCTCCCTCGAGGACGCGGCCCGCCTGGTGGCGCACGTGCGCGGCATCCACGTCTCGGACGCGGTGCGCGCCTACATCGTGGCGCTGGGCCAGGCCACGCGCTCGCACCCGCAGATCCGGCTGGGCGCCAGCCCGCGGGCCCTGCTCCAGCTGCAGGCCGCGGCCCGCGCGGAGGCCGCCCTGAGCGGGCGCGAGTACGTGCTGCCCGACGACGTGCGGGCGGTCGCGGTGCCGGTGCTCGCCCACCGCCTGATCCTGGACCGGCGCGCCGGCACCGACTCCGCGGAGGAGCTGGTGCGAGCGGTGCTGGACGAGGTGCGGGTCCCGGCCGAGCACACCCCCCGGACCCGATGAGGCGCCGGCCGGCGCCGGGGCGCACGGCGGAGGGCGAGCGGGCGGAGCAGCCCGTGGACTCCCGCGCCCGGTTCACGGGGCGCGGCTGGGCCTTCCTGGGGGCTGGCGCCCTGTGCCTGCTGCTGGCCACCTGGCTGGGCCGCAAGGACGTGCTGGCGCTGGCCCTGTTCCTCGGCGGCGCCCCCCTGTTCGCGGCCCTGTCCCTGTACGTGGTGAAGCCCAGGGTGCTGCTCAAGCGCGGCGTGGACCCGGCGCTGGTGACGGCCGGGGACTCCGCGGTGGTCCGGCTGCGCGTGCGGCACCGGACCCGGCGCGGCGGGACGGTCACCGGGGCGGTCGCCGTGCACGAGACGGTCCCGGAGCCGCTGGGCGGGGACCGCGAGCTGGTCGTGGAGGCCGGCGGGGAGCCCGCCGCCTACACCGTGCGCCCCCGCCGCCGGGGCGTGTACGCCCTGGGGCCGGCCACCGTGCGGGTGGCCGACCCGTTCGGCCTCGCCGCCGAGCTGCTCGACGCCTCCGAGCGCACGTCCCTGCACGTGGCGCCGGACGCCGTGGAGCTGCCGGAGATCAGCGCCGACCGGCTGCGGGAGTCCGGCACCGACCCGTCCCGGACGGCGCAGCCGCAGCCGGGCCCGGACAACGTGACCACCCGCGAGTACCGGCACGGCGACCCGATGCGCCGGGTGCACTGGGCCGCCTCCGCGAAGCAGGGCCGGCTGATGGTCCGCCAGGAGGACCCCCGCAGCACCCGCCGCCTGACCCTGGTCCTGGACCGCGACGAGGCCTCCTGGCCCGGGGAGCGCCTGTGGGCCGGTGTGCTCCCCAGCACCGCCGAGTTCGAGTGGGCCGTGTCCTTCACGGCCGCCGTGCTCGAGCACCTCACCCAGCGCGAGACCGCCCTGCACGCCCTCGACACCTTCGGCCGCCCGCTCCCCCGCGGTGGCGAGGACGACGACGACGCTCCCGCCCGCACCCGCGCCACCGCCGTCACCGACGACGGCGCCGAGGACGCCCGGCACGGGCTCGCGCGCGTCCGCCCCGAGCCCGCACCCCGGGAGACGGGGACCGGCGGGACCGCGGAGGACGCGCTGGCCGAGCGGTTCGACCGCGACGGCCTGGTCCACCCCGTGCTGCTGGTCTCGGGGGACCTCTCCGCCGCGGCCGCCGAGCGGGTCCTGGGCGGTACGCAGCGGGCGGCCGCCGGCAGCGCGGTGCTGGTGACCTCCTCCCCCGACCACGTCCCGGACGGGGCGGGGGTGCTCGAGGCGGCGGGCTGGTCCGTCGTCGTCGTGCCGGCGTCCGCCGCGCCCGAGGACGCGTGGGCGCAGCTGGGCTCCGCGGCCCGCGCGGCCGGGGCCGTCCGGTGAGCGCCGCCGTCCGCGCCCCTGCGCCCACCCGCCCGCCGGAGACCGCCGGACCGCCGGAGGACGCCGGGACGGGCCGCCGCCCGGTGCCCGCCGTGCTGGGCCTGGCCGGCACGGTCCTCGTGGCGGTCGGGCTGTCCCTCGTGGCGCTGACCGGGGTCCTCGACGGCGCGGGCTGGGTCCCCGGCGCGCTGCTCGCGGCCCTCGCCGTGGTCGTGGCGACCACCACGTCCCGCCTGCTGCGGCTGCCGGGCCTGCTGGCGCCCCTGTTCGGCGCCGGCGCCCTGACGCTCGTGCTCACGCTGCTGTTCCTGCGCGAGCCCGCGCTGCTCGGCCTCGTGCCCACCCCCGGGAGCCTGTCCCTCGGCGCGGAGCTGTGGCGGGAAGCGGCCGGGATCGTCGCGGAGCGGCCGGCCCCGTATCCGGGGGGCGCGGCGCTCGCGTTCGTCGCCGCCCTCGCCACGGGTCTCGTGACGCTGTTCGTGGACACGGTGCTCGTGGCGCTGCGGCTGCCGGGGCTCAGCGCGCTCGGCGTGCTGGCGCTGCTGGTGGTGCCCGCCCTGGTGCTGCCCGGGAGCGTGGGCGCGGCCGGGACGGCGGCCGCGGTGCTCGCGGCCCTGGTCCTGCTCGGCGGCGGACGGCGCTTCGGCGCGGTCCGCGAGCCCCGCACCGCCGCGGCGCCGGGCAGCTGGCCGCGGGCCCTCGTGGTGGGCGCCGGTGTGCTCGCGGTGACCCTGCTGGTCCCGGGCCTGGTGCCCGGCTTCGTCAACGGCGCGTTCCCCCAGGGCAGCGGTCTCGCCGGCGATCGCGCCTCCGGGGTGGGCCCGCTGCGGGCCGTGGGACAGGACCTGCGCTCCGCGCAGCAGCTGCCGCGCCTCGAGTACACGACGAGCACGGACGAGCCCGAGCTGCTCCGGGTCCTCACCCTCGCCGACTTCTCCGGGGCGGAGTGGTTCCCGGACACCACCGGGCTGGACCCCGAGCTCGACGACCTCGGCCCCACCCCGCTGCACCCCGTGGGCGGGGGCCCCGAGCGCAGCACCGCCGTGGAGCTGCGGGACTGGTCCGAGCGCTGGCTTCCGCTGCCGTGGGCGCCCGTGGACGTGGCGGGGCTCGAGGACGGCGGCTGGGCCTGGAGCCCGCTCGACCTCACCGTGCACGGGGAGCAGGTCCCGCCGGAAGGCACCGCCTACGAGGTCCGCTCGATCGTGCCCGAGCCCACGTCCGCGCGGCTGCGCGAGGCCCCCGCCGCGCCGGACTCCCCGGAGCTCGCCCCGTTCCGCGAACTGCCGGGCGAGACCCCGGCCGCCCTCCGGGACGCGGCCCGGGAGCGGGCGGGGGACGCCCCCACCGCCTTCGACCAGGCCCTGGCCCTGCAGGAGTGGCTGCGCTCGGACGAGTTCCGCTACGACGTGGACGCCCCGCTCGCGCAGGACTACGACGCCGGCGGCATGGCCTCGCTCGAGGAGTTCCTGGCCGTGCGCACGGGCTACGCCGGGCACTTCGCCCCGGCGATGGCCGTCATGGCCCGGGAGCTCGGCATCCCCGCCCGCGTGGCGGTCGGCTACCTCCCAGCCACCGGCGCCGCCCCGGACGGGTCGGCGGACGCCGACGAGCCGTTCGGGGACGCGGCGGAGGCGGGCGCCTTCACGGTCCTGCCCCGCGACGCGCACGCGTGGCCGGAGCTGTGGTTCGAGGGCTCCGGGTGGGTGCGCTTCGAGCCGACCCCCGGCACCGGCGACCTCCCCGGCTACGCCGCCGAGGGGCCGCAGGACGGGGACGGGCAGTCGCAGGAGGGCGAGGGCACCGCGGAGCCCACCGGCGCCCCGACCGACGCCCCCACCCCGGCGAGCACGGCGGACAGCCCCGACGAGGACGCCCCCTCCGCCGAGCCGACCGCCGTGCCCACCCCGGAGGCCCCCGCCGCGCCGGAGGCCGACGACGACGCCGGACCGGCCGGGTGGCTGCCCTGGCTGGCCGGGATCCTGACCGCCGCGCTGCTCGCCCTGCTGGCCGCCCTCCCCCGGCTCCTCCGGTCCCGGCGGCGCCGGCGCCGGATGCGGGTGCTGGGCGACGCGCAGGCGCCGGCGGCCGATCGGGCCCTGGCGGGGTGGGCGGAGGTCGAGGACCTGGGTGTCGACCACGGGCTGGGCCGCGCCGCCGCGGAGACGCCCCGGGCCTACGTGGACCGGATCGGCGCCGTGGTCCCGGCCGCCGCGTCGGCGCTGGGGCGGCTCGGCCGGGACGTGGAGCGGGCCCTCTACGCGCCGGGCACCGCGGAATGGACCCCGGAGGCCGGCCCCGAGGACGTCGCGGCGCTGCGGTCGGGTCTGGCCGGGCGCGGCGGCCCCGGCGCACGGCGCGCCCGGTGGCTCCCCCGCTCGGTGACGCCCCGCTCGGTGACGCACCGCCGCTGAGCGACACTCCGACCGCCGAGTCCCCCCGGTGCTCGCAGTTCCCCCCGATCGATCCGGGGGAACTGCGGGCACCGGGGGGACTCGGCGGGCCACGGGGTCAGGGGCGGGGCGTCACCACTTGTAGTCGAGGAACTTCCCGTCGAAGGTGACCACCACGCGGTCGCCGTCCGGGTCGGGCCGGCGGGAGACGTCGACCCGGAAGTTGATGGCGCTCATGATCCCGTCGCCGAACTCCTCGTGGATGAGCTCCTTCAGGGCCGGCCCGTACACGGAGAGAGCCTCGACGAAGCGGTAGACCGTGGGGTCCGTCATCCGCGCCGGGTCGCTGCCGCGGGACGGCTGCTGCTGCAGGCTCTCGGCGACCGTCCCGTCCAGGCCCAGCAGGTCGCACACCTGCCGGGCCTGCTCCGGGGTCATCGGGTGCTGGCCCAGCAGCGCGGCGGTCGTCCAGACGTGCGGGGCGCGGATCTCGTCGGCGATCTCGCGCCAGGACAGGCCGCGGCGCACCCGGGCGGCGACCACGAGGTCGGCGGCGTCGGACTTGGTCAGGATCGGGGTCATGCGGGGCTCCTCGGGAGTCGGCGAGCTGGTGGGGGCGGGTCGGCCGGATCCGGCGCTCACGCGACCGGGACGCGGTCCTCCTGCGCCGCCGGCCGGATGCGGGGCGCCCCGGTGCGGGCGTGGGTGGCGTAGAGGGTGAGCCCCACGAAGGTCAGCCCGCCCACCAGGTTGCCGAGCACGGTGGGGATCTCGTTCCACACGAGGTAGTCCATGACCGAGAAGTCGCCGCCGAGGAGCAGACCGGAGGGGAACAGGAACATGTTGACGATCGAGTGCTCGAAGCCCATGTAGAAGAACAGCATGATGGGCATCCACATCGCGATCACCTTGCCGGAGACGCTGGTGGACATCATCGCGGCGACCACCCCGGTGGAGACCATCCAGTTGCACAGGACGGCGCGGACGAACAGCGTCAGCATCCCGGCGGCGCCGAACTCGGCGTAGCCGACGGTCCGGCCCTCGCCGATCTCGCCGATCTGGCGGCCGACCTCGTCCGGGGGCAGGGAGAAGCCGTAGTTGAAGATGATCGCCATCAGCACGGCCACGACGAACGCCCCGGCGAAGTTGCCGGCGAACACCAGGCCCCAGTTGCGCAGCATCGAGCGGACGGTGACGCCGGGGCGCCTGTCGATGAGCGCGAGCGGCACGAGGGTGAACACGCCGGTCAGGAGGTCGAAGCCCAGCAGGTACAGCAGGCAGAACCCGACCGGGAAGAGCACGGCCCCGAGCAGGGGCTCGCCCGTCCGCACGGTGACGGTGACGGCGAAGGCCGCGGCGAGCGCGAGGATCGCACCGGCCATGAACGCACGGATCAGGGTGTCGCGGGTGGACATGGCGACCTTCGCCGCTCCGGCGTCGATCATCTTCGTGACGAAGTCGGCGGGCATCACATAGGACATGGCATGGCTCCGTTGCTGGACGGACAGGAGGATGCCGGGTCCCGCGCGGCACGTGCCCCGCTCCCGGCACGTCCCAGTCTGGACGGGCCGTGTTTCCGCACCGTGTCCCCGTCCGCTCCCGGGGGTCAACTCGGCCTCACCGGGGCGCGGCGAGCCTGTGAGGCGACGCCCGGGCCGGACCGCCCCTATGCCTTGCGGGCCGCCAGCACCGTCTCGTAGAGCTGCCGCTTGCCCACGCCCGTGCGCTCGGCCACGCGGCCGGCGGCGTCCTTGAGCCGGGTCCCGGCGGCCACGAGCGCCTCCACCTCGGCCACGAGGTCCTCGGGTCGCGCGGCCTCGGGGGCGGGGGCACCGGCGACGACGACGGCGATCTCCCCGCGCACCTGCCCCTGCCCGCACCAGTCCACGAGCTCGGTGAGCGAGCCCCGCACGACCTCCTCGTGCAGCTTGGTGAGCTCCCGGGCGACGACCGCCCGGCGGCCCGGGCCGAACGCGTCCCGCAGCGCGGCGAGCATGACCTCGAGCCGGTGCGGGGCCTCGTAGAAGACCATGGTGCGCCGCTCGCCGTCGAGCTCCGCCAGCCGAGCGGCACGCTCCGAGGACTTCCGCGGCAGGAAGCCCTCGAACGTGAACCGGTCCGTGGGCAGGCCGGACACGGCCAGTGCCATGAGCACCGCCGAGGGGCCGGGGATCGCGGTCACGGTCAGGCCCTCGGCGGCCGCGGCCTCCGCGAGCCGGTAGCCGGGGTCGGAGACGGTGGGCATCCCGGCGTCGGAGAGGACCAGCACGGTGCTTCCCGACCGGACGGCGTCGAGCAGCTCGGCGACCCGTCCGGCCTCGTTGTGCTCGTGGTGGGTGAGCACCCGGCCGCGCGTGGTGACCCCGAGCCCGGCGGTGAGCCGGCGCAGCCGCCGGGTGTCCTCCACGGCGAGCACGTCCGCGGTCTCGAGGGCCGCCCGCAGCCGGGGCGGCGCGTCCCCGAGGTTGCCGATCGGGGTGCCCGCCAGGACCACCTGCCCGGGGCCCGCGGCGGCGCCGTCGGAGGCGCCGTTCCGGGCGTCGGCGGCGTCGGTGGGGGCGCCGTTCCGGGCGTCGGCGGCGTCGGTGGGGGCGTCGGCAGGAGTGTCGTCGTGGGGTTCCGTGTGCACGGGTCCACTCTACGGCGCGCCCCGCGGGCCTCCTCCGCGGCTCAGCGGGCGCCGGGACGCGTCCCCTACGATGACACCGTGAGTTCCTCGGTGCGCGCCCCAGTCCTGGCGCCGGAGCCTCGGCCGGCGGCACCGGTGGGCACCCTGCGCCGGTCCCTGGCCCCCGCCGCCCTGCGGGAGCGGCTGCTGCCGGCCCCCGCGGCGGTGGCCCGGTTCGCGTGGCTGGGGCCGCTGCTGGTGGTCCTGCTCGGCGGGCTGCTGCGCTTCCACCGGCTCTCCCACCCGGACGCGATCGTCTTCGACGAGACCTACTACGTGAAGGACTCCTACTCGCTGCTGCTGCACGGCTACGAGCGGCAGTGGCCGGAGGGCGCCGACGAGCTGTTCGTGGCCGGCACCCCGCCGGAGGCCCTGGCCACCCCCTCCTACGTGGTGCACCCGCCGGCCGGGAAGTGGCTCATCGCGTTCGGCATGTGGCTCTTCGGCGCCGAGGACCCGCTGGGCTGGCGCTTCTCCGCGGCCCTGGTCGGGACGCTGTCCATCGCACTGGTGTGCGCCGCCGGGTGGCTGCTCTTCCGCTCGGTCACGGTGGCCACGCTCGCGGGGCTGTTCACCGCGGTGGACGGGCTGCACCTGGTGCAGTCCCGGCTCGCGATGCTGGACGTGTTCCTCATGTTCTTCGTGCTGCTCGCGTTCGTCCTGCTCCTGCTGGACCGGGAGCACGGGCGCCGCCGCCTGGTCGCCCGGCTGGGGGTGGCCCCGGACCGCGACGTCCCGGAGGCGGAGCTGCGGCGCCGCCTGGAGTGGGGGCCGTGGCTGGGCGTGCGCTGGTGGCGGATCGCGGCGGGCGCGGCCTGCGGGCTCGCGGTGGGCGTGAAGTGGAGCGCCCTGTTCCTGGTGGCCGGGCTGGGCGTGCTCACGGTGCTGTGGGACCTCAACGCCCGCCGGGTGGCCGGGGTGCGGCGCTGGCTGCCCGCCGGGGTGCTCAAGGACGGCGTGCCCGCGTTCTTCGCGGTCGTCGGGACGGGCCTGGTGGTCTACGTGTCCACCTGGGCGGGCTGGTTCGCCTCGACGGACGCCTACGACCGCACCTGGGCGCAGCAGCACCCGGGCGAGGGCCCCCAGTGGCTGCCCGCGCCCCTGCGCTCGCTGTGGGCCTACCACTCCTCCGCCTACGGCTTCCACAGCGGCCTGGGCACCGAGCACGCCTACGAGGCGCTGCCGTGGCTGTGGCTGACCCTGGGCCGGCCCACCTCCTACTTCTACGAGGACCCGGAGCGGGGCAGGTCCGGGTGCGCGGTGGAGCACTGCTCGCAGGCGATCCTCAACCTCGGCAACCCGCTCCTGTGGTGGACGGCGATCGCCGCCGTGCTCGTGGCCGCGTGGCTGTGGGCCGTACGGCGGGACTGGCGCTTCGGGGCGCTGACCGGTGTGTTCGCCGCCGGGTACCTGCCCTGGTTCCTGTACCCCGAGCGCACCATGTACTACTTCTACGCGCTGCCCGTGCAGCCGGCCCTGATGCTCATGCTCGCCGGCATGCTCGGCCTGGTCCTGGGCCGTCCCGGGGACACCGTGCGGCGCCGGCGCGCGGGTCTCGCGGTGGTGGGGGTGTTCACGGCCGCGGTGCTCCTGCTCAGCGCGCACTTCGCCCCCGTCTGGTACGCGGAGACCGTCGAGTACGCCCAGTGGCGGGAGCGGATGTGGTTCACCGCCTGGATCTGACCCGCCGGCTCAGCGACCGGCCAGCCGCCGCTTGAGCTCCTGCCGCCGGCGCACCCGGTCGAGGGCCCGGTGCCGGCGGAAGGCCGTGGGCCAGGTGGCGGCCATGACCGCGAGCGCCCCCAGGAGGGCGAGGCCGGCCACAGCGATCGCGGCGTCCATCCAGAACTGGGTGGGGTACAGCCGGATGAGGGTGTCCGAGGCCCGGAAGGTCCAGGACCCGTCCGCGAAGAACAGGGAGTGGAACAGCGCGAAGAACTGCTGCCAGCCGAGCACCGCGGCGACGGCCAGCGCCACCAGCAGCGCCACGGTCAACCACGAGCCGAAGAACAGGGCGCCGGAGGCGGCCCCCGGGGCCTTCGCCCGCAGGTACAGGCACGAGACGAGGCCGAGCAACGCGAGGACCGCGACCACCGCGAGCGCGGCCTGCAGCACGATCTTCACGTCGGTCATGTGCGCGACCTCGGAGCCCAGGAACAGCGGGGCGCCGTCCGCGTCCTGCAGCCCGCCGAGGAACCCGGCCGGGGCCCAGTTCATGACGTAGTCCAGCCCGTAGGAGCCGAAGACCATCCGCTCCTCGGTGGAGAAGCCGTAGGAGTCCGCCGGGAAGCCCGGGCGGTGGTACTCCGCCCACAGGAACAGCGGCGTGGCCACCACTCGCACGGCCGCGGCGAGCAGCGCGAGCGGGAGCACGAGCGCCAGGAGGACCTGCTGCAGCCGCGGCAGCCGCGGCTCGTCCGCCAGCGCGTCCCGGCGCAGCGCGGACCGGCGGCGCGCCTCCGCGTCCGGGTCCTCGTCCCCCGCGGCTTCGTCGGCCCCGACGGCGCGGGCGCCGCCCCCCGTGCGGCCCGTCCCGGCGCCGCGGCTCCCGCCGCGCCCACCGGGGCGGTCGTCGTCGTGCGCGTCCTCGGACGCGCTCTCCGCGGGGACGACGGCGGGGAGCAGGCCCGTCCACACGGGCTCCTCGCGCTGCCGGTCGTCCGCGGGCGGGTCTGCCTGCTGCCAGGGCGCCTTGTCGTTGCTGGGGGTGGCCACGGGCGGGTCCTTCGGTCGGAGGGGGTCGGTGGTCCGGGGCGGGCGGGTCCGCTCCGGCCGGTCCCGATCCTACCCACCGCCGGCCCCCTCCCTCACCAGCGGGGGCTCACCGGCGGGGGCTCACCAGTCGCCCTTCCACTCCTCGTCCGCGTAGTGCTCGAGCGGGATGTTCCAGTCGCCGTACCCGTCGTCGGGATCGGCCTGCGGGTAGCCGGTGCCCACGACCTCCACGACGTCCCCGGGCCGGAACACGTCGTGGATGAACTTCGCGCCCTCGGGCGGCATGCCCACGCATCCGTGGGAGACGTTGGCGATCCCCAGGACGGGCAGCGCGGAGGGCAGCGCCTGGTGCACGAACTCGCCGCTGGCGGTCAGCCGGGACACGTTGGAGGCCCAGAACGTGTCGTACCAGTGCGGGTCCCCCGGCTCCAGTTCCAGCGAGGAGGCCTTGAACAGGTACGTCGGGGCCTGCTCCATGATGACCTTCTGCCCGGTGGTCGAGGGCCAGTCCGGATTGCCCAGGGTCACGGGGAACGTCCCCGCGACCTCGCCGTCCACCCAGGCGGTCAGCGTCTTGGTCTCGTTGTCCACCCGGGCGTAGTGCTCGGCGCCGGTCGAGAAGCTCCGGCGCAGGTCGTGGTTGCCCACCATGCCGTGGCCCACGTCGAGTCCGAGGAGGTCCAGGGAGACCGTGATCTCCGAGCGCGGCGCCCACTTCTCGGCGGGGCGGTAGCGCAGCATCGTGTCCGAGTACCACCGGAAGGCGCCCGCCCGGTCGCCGCCGCCGTCCACGGTGACGGCCTCCTCGACCTGCTCCTTGTGCACGACGGGCTCGGAGAAGGTGAACTCCAGGACCTGACCGGTGCCGTAGACCCCGCCCTCGGCCACGTTGAGGCGCGCGTCGACCTCGTTCGCCGCGAGGACGGTCGTGAACGTGCTGGTGCCCGTGGTCGGCTCCGTCCCGGACGCGGCGCTCCAGTGCACGACGTAGGGGGTGTCGAAGGCCAGGACCGCGGTGCTGGTCCAGGTGCGGCCGTCGGCGGAGAGCTCCCCGGGCACCGGATCCCCGCCGGCGGCGGGCACCAGCACGACGTCGGTCAGCTCGCCCCCGTCGGCGCGCACCACGACCGGTTCCACGGGGTTGTGCTCGACCGCCGCGTCCGCGGGGGCGACGGTGACCTCGGCCGGTGCGGCCGTGGCCGGCCCGCTCGGGGACGGCGTGGCCGGGGCAGTGGCCGTCGGGGCGGTGGCGGCCTGCTCTGCCGCGGGGGCCCCGGAGGCCTGGGCGCAGCCGGTGGCGAGCAGGACCGTCACGGCCCCCAGTGCGACCAGGCGCCGGGGGGACGGCAGCGCTCGCGGGGCGGGGGGCGCGGGAACCGGGCAGGAGGACAGGGGCATGGGAAGCGGCACCTCGGGCGTCTGGGGGGTGGGGGGAACGCTGGGGGAACTTCTCCCACGATAGGTCCGCCGGCCGCGGACGGCCCCACCCACCGCCCATCGGTCACGAATGTTAACGCCTTCGTGACCCCCGGCGACGTGCCGGTTGCCTCAGCGCCCGGGGGTCAGGCAGGCGATGCCGTGGGCGATCGGATAGACCGGGTGCACGCCGTCGCGGAACGGGCGGTCGCTCATCAGCCGGTCGGCGTCCACGGGGATCAGCGTCCCGCCCGTGAGGGGGCACCGCAGGAGCTCGAGGAGACCGGGCGCCAGGGCGGCCGCCACCGGGGGCACCGGTTCCGGCTCGGGCAGCGCCCAGGGGGCGGGACGGCGGTCGGCCGGTGCCTCGTGGTGCCGCGCCGGCCTGCTCTCGTGGCGGGTCTCGGTGCGGAGATCGGTGTGGAACTCGGTGTGGAGTTCGTGGGTCGGCTGCGTCGTTGCAGGGACAGTCATGGGGGACTCCTGGTGCTCCGGGGGGAAGAGCCTTCCGCACCGGACAGGTGCGGTCTGCGGCTCATCCTAGGGGCGGAGCACCGGCACGGCCCGGAACCGGCCGGGGACGCGCGGTTCAGGCCTCGGGCTGGGCGGAGCCCCCGCGCACGGCGGGCCGGCGCAGATGCGCCCGGCGCAGGGCCGCCGGCACCGGGACGTCGTTCCACGGCTCCTCGGGGGCCGGCTCGGGCGCCCGCCGCGGAGTGCGCTCGGGGGCGGCCGGGCGGGGAATGCCGGCGGCGGGGTCCCGGGGGTCCGCCGCGCCGGGCCCCCGGGGGTCCTCCGCTGCGGGTACCCGCGCATGCTCCGCGCCGGCAACCCGGGGGTTCTCCGGGGCAGGCACCGAGGGGCGCTGCGGGGCCGTCGTCGGGCCGCCCGGTGCGGCACGCTCCGGGGCACCCGTCCGGCCGCCGGTCCGGGGGCTCGTGCGGGGGCCCTCAGGACGCGACGCGTGCGGTGCCGAGGACGCCGGGGATGGGGGTCTCGGCAGGGAGACGTCGCGCAGCACCGTCCGCGGGCGGTCGCGGACGGTCGCCGGGGGCTCGCCCTCCCGGACCGCCTCCGCCACGGCGCCGATGTCCTCGCGCCGGGCCCGCGCCTCCGGCGGCTCCAGCCGGACCACGCGCCAGCCCCGGGGCACGGTGAGCCGGTCGGCGTGCACGGCGCACAGGTCGTAGGCGTGGGGCTCCGCGTGTCCGGCGAGCGGGCCGACCACGGCGGTCGAGTCCGAGTACACGTAGGTCAGGGTCGTGACGGCGTCCCGCCTGCAGGTCTGGCGGGAGCAGAGGCGGGTGGGACTGCCGGAGGAGCTCATGGCCCGAAACTACCTCAGCGGGCGAGACGGCGCAGGCGGCGGCGCTCGCGCTCGGAGAGCCCGCCCCAGATGCCGAACTTCTCGTCCTTGCTCATCGCGTAGTCGAGGCACTCCGCCTGCACGGGGCAGGCCTCGCACACGCGCTTGGCGTCACGCGTGGACCCGCCCTTCTCGGGGAAGAAGGCCTCCGGGTCGGTCTGGGCGCACAGTGCGTCGGTCTGCCACGCGAGCTCGCCCTCGTCCTCGTCCACGGCGTACAGCCCGGCCACGGCGCTCCAGTCGGAGCCCTCGTCGGCGGCCGGTGCATCGAGCAGGTCGAGAGCGGGTGCCGCGCCGGCGCCGGAGAGGTTCTGGACGGCCTCGTGGGCCCGGAGGTAGGCCGTGGCCTGGTCCTCCATGCTCCCGGCCGCCCGGCGGACGTGCCGCTCGGCGGCCCGGGGGTCGACGGGATCGACGAACCAGTCCTCTGGCACCGAGCGCATGCTCAGCCGACGGGCCTCGAGGGGGCTGGATTCCACGACCTGCTGTCGTGCGGCCTCTCCCATGACTTTCCTTCCATCCGACACGATTGCTCGGGTGCGGCGCAGTACGGGGGTCGCCGACCCTGTGCATCCCGGAGAACGTATCCTTGCTGATCGTCTGCCGGACTTCCCAATTACACGTGTGTAACTAGTACGGAGTCAACCCGTCCCGGGTGACCGCCCATGCCACGATATCCGGGAAGAATGTCTTTGGGAGTAGACGTTTTTCCACGTCACGGCCCGATTTTCGACAGGAATGCCGCAGAGGGCGAAGAATGCGACTCTACGCATATGCCGAACCGCCGCCGCGGGCACGGCAGCCACGAGGAGGAACCATGGACACCCCGACCCCCCGATCTGTCCCCCGCTTGGTGGACAAGCTGCGCAGCAGCAGCCGCCCGGCCCTGATCTGGTACGGCCGGGACGGCGAGCGCGTGGAGCTCTCGGGGCGGGTCCTCGACAACTGGGTGGCCAAGACCGCGAACCTGTGGGTGGACGAGCTCGACCTCGAGGCGGGCGACGTCGTGGCCGTCGGCGACGAGGTGCACTGGCGCAGTCTCGCGGCCGTCCTCGGCTCGTGGACCATGGGGGCCGCGGTGCGCGTGGTCGATCCCCGCGAGGACGCGGCGGAGCCCGGGGACCGGGCCGTGGTGGGCCTCGTCGACCCGCAGGGGGCGACGCCCCCGCTGCTGGACCGGGTGCCCGCCGGGGCGCGGGCCGTGGTCCTGGACCGGCCGGCGCTCTCGCTCGGCCACCGCGGCGAGCTGCCGGACGGGGACGTCCTCGACTACTGCGCCGAGGTCCGCTCCCACGCGGACGTCTACGACGGCCTCGAGGAGCCGGCGCCGGACGGTGCCGCGCTCCGGGCCGCGGGCACCGACGACGGCTTCCTGCCGCACGACCGGCTGATGCCGGCCGCGGGCGAGCTCGCGGCCGGGCGGGAGGACGTGTGGGGAACGGCGTCGGCCGTGCACGTGCCGGGCCGGCGGATGGACGCCGAGTTCCTGCTGCGCGTGCTGGCCGTGCTGGCCGGGGGCCGGGCCGCGGTCGTCACGGACCGTCCGGCGGACGCGGCCGACGACGGCTGGCGGTCCGTGCTGACGGCCGAGAACGCCGTCGCGTTCTGAGCGGAACGGCTCAGCGCCCCTCCGCCGCCTCCGTGCTCCCGTGGCTCTCGTGGCTCTCGTGGGTGTCCGAGCCGGGGGCCGCCGCACTCCCCGCGCGGTGCCGGGCGCCCTCCCGGTGGGGGTGCTGGTGCGCGCGGTGGGGGTGCTCGGCGCCCTCCGCGGGCTGGTGACCCGTGATCAGGGCGATCTCGAGGGCCGCGGTGTCCGCGAAGTTGGGGTCCTCGTCGAGCTCCTCGGTGAACACCCAGAAGCGGTAGGCGAAGTACCGGAAGACGGTGCCGAGGATGGTCCCGATGATCGTGCCGGACACGAAGGACGCGTAGGCGCTGGTGAGACCCAGCACGTAGTAGCTGAAGCCGAGGCAGCCGAGCTCGATGGCCATGCCGATGCCGTTGGCCACGAGGAACTGGACCAGCTCGCGGCGCTTGTCCGACTGGCGCTTGTGCCGGAAGGTCCACAGCCGGTTGGCGACCCACGCGAAGACGATGGCCACGGCCGTCGCCACGAACTTCGCCTTGAGGTGGCCGTCCTCGAACACCGTGTGCATCAGGATCCAGGTGAGCGACGCGTTGATCACGAACGCGAGGGCGCCCACGACGCCGAACTTCATGAGTTCCTTGACGAAGAGGTGCCACAGGGCATCGAAACGGTCGACGAGGCGGTTCACGCGGCTTCAGGTCTCCCAGGTGGTGAGGCGGTGGGCGCCGGCCGGCGCGGCGGTCGACGCCCACGGACGAGCACCCGGGGCGGACCTCGGCACATCCTACCCCGCCCCTCCTGCACGGCACCGGAGAGTTACAGCACAGTCCCCTGGCCGTCGCGGGGCCCGTGCCGGGCAGGTGCCGGGGCCGAGGCGGGAGCACGACGCCGGAGACCAGGCGGCGGGCGGCCCCGGAGGCAGGGCATCCCGGCCCGCCGAGCGGTCCCGGCGGACCGGGATACCCTGGTCGGGTGAATTCTTCTGTGACCGCCCCTGTCGTCGGCGTCGTCGGAGGCGGGCAGCTCGCCCGCATGATGGCGCCCTCCGCCACCGCCCTGGGGATCGAGCTGCGCGTGCTCGCCGAGGGCCCCGACGTCTCGGCGGTCGCCGCCGTGCCCACCGCCCCCGTGGGCGACTACACCGACCTCGACGTGCTGCGCCGGTTCGCCGCGGGCGTCGACGTGCTGACCTTCGACCACGAGCACGTGCCCACCGAGCACCTGCAGACCCTGCTCGCCGAGGGCGTGGACGTCCGCCCGGGCCCGGACGCGCTGGTGCACGCCCAGGACAAGCTGTGGATGCGCGCGGCCGTGGAGCGCCTCGGGCTGCCGAACCCGCGGTGGGAGGCGGTCGCCGACGTCGAGGAGCTGATCGCCTTCGGGGAGCGCACGGGCTGGCCGGTGGTGCTCAAGACCCCGCGCGGCGGCTACGACGGCAAGGGCGTCATGGTGCTCGGCACCGCCGAGGACGCCCGCGGCGCCGAGCCGGCGCAGTGGTTCGCCCGCACGGACGGGCCCCTGCTGGCGGAGGAGAAGGTCGGGTTCTCCCGCGAGCTCTCCGCGCTCGTGGCCCGGACCCCCTCCGGCGAGGTGCGGGCGTGGCCGGTGGTGGAGTCGATCCAGGTGGACGGCGTCTGCGACGAGGTGCTCGCGCCCGCCCCGCAGCTGCGCCCCGAGGTCGCGGCCGCGGCCGCGGACGCCGCCCGGACGCTGGCCACCGAGCTGGGCGTGACCGGCGTGATGGCCGTGGAGCTCTTCGAGACCCCCGGCCGCGGCACCGGGTTCCTGGTGAACGAGCTGGCCATGCGCCCGCACAACTCCGGGCACTGGACCATGGACGGATCCGTGACCAGCCAGTTCGAGCAGCACCTGCGCGCCGTGCTGGACCTCCCGCTCGGAGACACCGGGCTGATCGGCGGGGCCGCGGTGATGAAGAACTACCTGGGCGGGGCGAACCAGGACCTCTTCGGCGCCTACCGGGCGGCCATGGGCGCGGAGCCCCGCGCCAAGATCCACAACTACGGCAAGGCCGTGCGGCCCGGGCGCAAGATCGGCCACGTCAACCTCACCGGCACCGCGGACGAGATCCCGGAGCTGCGCCGGCGGGCCACCCGCGTGGCGGCCGTGCTGCGCGACGGGCAGGCCTGACCCGCGTGCCTCCCACGGCCCGTCCAGCCGGGACGGATAGCGTAGCCCCAGACCGGACCGCGATGGCGGCCCCCACCCGCCGAGCAGCGCAGGAGCACCAGTGAACGAGAAGCAGCAGCCCGTCGTGGGCGTCGTGATGGGCTCGGACTCCGACTGGCCCGTGATGGAGGCCGCCGCCACCGCCCTCGAGGAGTTCGGGATCGCGTACGAGGCCGACGTCGTCTCCGCCCACCGGATGCCCACCGAGATGATCGAGTACGGTCAGCGGGCGCACGAGCGGGGGCTGCGGGTGATCATCGCCGGGGCCGGCGGCGCCGCCCACCTGCCGGGGATGCTCGCCTCGGTGACGCCCCTTCCCGTGATCGGCGTCCCCGTCCCCCTGAAGACCCTCGACGGCATGGACTCGCTGCTGTCGATCGTGCAGATGCCCGCCGGCGTCCCGGTGGCCACCGTGTCCATCGGCGGGGCGCGCAACGCCGGGCTGCTGGCCGCCCGGATCCTCGCCGCCGGCGCGGGCCCGCAGGCCGAGGCCCTGCGCCGGCAGCTCCTGCGCTTCGCCGACGAGCTCCGGGAGACCGCCCACGCCAAGGGCGCCGCCCTGCGCACCCGCCTCGACGGCTGACCCGGGCGCCCGCGCTCCCGCCCTCCCGTCCTTCCCCCTGCCCGCCCTTCCCCGCCGGAGCTGCCCGTGAACAGCCACACCCCCCGCGCTGAGCACGATCCCCGCCCGCCCCACGACCCGTCCGCCGAGGGCTCCCGGTCCCGGGACCTCCCGCCCGACGCCGTGACGGCCGTGCGGGGCGTCGACGACGACGCGGCGAGCCCGCCCCGGCTCACGGATCCGCTGCGCCACCCGCAGCACGCCGGGGACGGCACCCGGGCCCGGCGCGCGTGGACGCTGCTGCTGTCCACGCTCGTGGTCCCCGGCAGCGCGCAGCTCGTCGCGGGCCGGCGGGCCGTCGGTCGGGCGGTCCTCAAGGTCGACGTGGTGGTCTGGGCCGCGGCGGCGCTGGCGCTCCTGTCCCTGGTGCTGTGGCGCACTCCCCTGGTCTGGTTCCTGACGAACTCGTTCACGTCCCTGCTCCTGATCGCCGGGCTCGTGGCCCTGGCGGTGGGATGGGCGCTGCTCTTCTTCGACACCCTCCGGCTCATCCGGCCCGGCCTCCTCGTGCAGCGGACCCGCCGCGCGGTGGCCGCGGCCACCGTGGCGCTCATGCTCGTCACCTCCGGCGGACTGGCCTGGTCCGCCTACCTGCTGTCCGTGACGCGCGGCGCGGTCTCGGACGTCTTCGGGGGCGGGCTGCCCTTCCGGCCCGCGGACGGGCGGTACAACATCCTGCTCATGGGCACCGACTCCGGGGAGGACCGCTCGGGCCGCCGCCCCGACTCGATGACGGTGCTCAGCGTGGACGCCGACTCCGGGCGGACCGTGACCGTCTCCCTGCCGCGCAACCTGCAGAACGCGCCCTTCCCCGAGGACTCGCCGCTGGCGGACGTCTATCCCGAGGGCTTCGACTGCGGCGACGAGTGCATCCTCAACGCCCTCTACACCGACGTCACGAACAACCACGCCGAGCTCTACCCCGACGCCGCGGACCCCGGCGCCGAGGCCATGAAGGACGCCGCCTCGGGCGTCCTCGGCATCGAGGTCCAGGCCTACGCGATCGTCGAGATGAACGGTTTCGAGCAGCTCGTCGACGCCCTCGGCGGGATCACCATCGACGTCGGCGGGCGCGTCCCGATCGGCGGCGGCACCGACCTGGTGACGGGCCTGCCGAACGAGATCTTCGGGTACATCGAGCCTGGCGTCCAGCGCCTGGACGGCTACCACGCCCTCTGGTACGCCCGGTCCCGCGAGGGGGCCACGGACTACGACCGCCAGGCGCGCCAGCGCTGCGTGCAGGCCGCGATGCTCAAGCAGCTCAACCCCGTCAACGTGCTGACCCGCTTCGAGGAGCTCGCGAACTCGGGCACACAGGTCGTCGAGACCGACATCCCGCAGAGCCAGATCGGCTCGTTCGTGGACGTGGCGCTCAAGGCCAAGGAGCACGAGCTCGTGCAGTACGCCGCCGGCCCGCCGTACTACGACCCGTCCTTCCCCACCTACCCGGACTTCGACCTGCTGCACGAGGACCTCGACCGGGTGCTCGAGGAGGCCACGGACCGCGGCGCGCGGGACGCGCAGGCCCTGCCGGCCGGCACCCCGGTGGGCTCCGGGATCGCGATGGCCGCCCCCCTCGCGGCGGCGAAGCCCCTCGTGGGGACGCAGGAGCTCACGCCCAACGGCACCTGCTCGGCGCCCTGACCGGCCCGGACCGCGGGGCACCGGCGGCGCCCTGACGCCCCGGTACAGTGGGGGCGTGGCGAACATACTGCAGTCGAACGCATGGGCCGGATTCCAGCGGAACCTGGGGCACAAGGTGTTCCAGGCCTCCGGGGACGGATGGCGCTACCTCGCGATCCTCGAGGGCGGCCGGACGGGCCGCTACCTCTACTGCCCGTACGGCCCCGAGGCGCTGACCCCGCAGGCCTTCGAGGCCGCGCTCGACGACCTCGCCCGCACCGCCCGGTCCGAGCGCTGCTGGTTCGTGCGGGTGGAGCCCGTCGACGCCGCGGTGACGGACGGGCTCGAGACGCCCGAGGCGTCGCTGCGCCGGCGCGGGCTGCGCCCCGCCCCCCGGCAGGTGCAGCCGGGGCACACCCAGGTCATCGACCTCATCCAGGACGAGGACGCGATCCTCAAGGACATGAAGTCCACCAACCGCAACCTGCACCGCAACATCGCCAAGAAGGGCGTGACCTTCACGACCTCGGCCGACCCCGAGGACGTCGACGTGCTGCTGGGCTTCCTCGAGGCCACGGCCGAGCGCAAGGACTTCGCCCGGCAGCAGGACGCCTATCTGCGCGAGGCCGCCCGCAGCCTCATGCCCGTGGGCGCGGCGGCCCTCTACGTGGCCCGGCTGGACGGGGAGCCCATCGGCGCCTCCCTCGTCTACGACTCCGACGACACCCGCACCTATGCCCACGCCGCGATGGACTTCGAGCACCGCAGGCTCTCGGCGGGGATCCCCCTGGTCGTGCGGATGGTCCTGGACGCCAAGCAGAAGGGCCTGAGCCGTTTCGACCTCTTCGGCACCGCGCCCGAGGACGCCGGCCCGGACCACCCGTGGCACGGCTTCACGAAGTTCAAGAAGTCCTTCGGCGGCCGCCCGGAGTCCTATCCCGGGACCTGGGACCTGCCGCTGAGCCGCGGGAAGTACGCCGCGTACACCGGTGTGCGCGCCGCCCGGGAGGCCGCCGTCTCGGCCCGCAAGAGCCTCCCGGGCCTGACCGGCCGGCTCCGGGAGTCCGTCGCCGGGATGCGCCGCCGGGAGTCCTGAGCGCCCGGTCTCAGCGCCCCGCCGCGTCCCGGAGGGCGGAGATGCTCTCGCCGACCACGCGGCGGGTGAGGTCCCGGGCCCGCCGGGCACGCCCCCGGACGGGACGGGACGCGCCGTCGTCGTCCTCGGGCACGTCGTCCGGCTCCCCGAGGTCGGGGGACCACGCCGGGGCCGGTTCGCCCAGGCCCAGCTCCGCGGCGACCGCGGTCCCCGAGGCCTCGGCGGCGGCCTCGGCGACGTCCTCCGAGAACTCCCCCGCCGGGCCACGGCCCAGGGCCTTCTCCCAGGGGCCCAGCACCGGGCGCTCCGTCGCCGCCAGCTCGCGGACCACGAGCGGCACCTCCGTCTCGTCCGGGTCGCCGCCGTCGAGTCGCTGCACGCGCCGCTTCTGCAGCTCGACGATCCCGGTCAGCAGCAGGGCGTCGTCCACGCCCAGGTCCCGGCCCCGGCGGGTGAAGCCGAGCCGGTAGATCATCGCCAGACCGCGCGTGTGCACGAACCACAGGTAGCCCAGGGCGGCCTCGCGGCCGTCCTCGGCGGCCTCGGTGGCCACGAGCAGCAGCGAGTCCTCGCCCAGGTCCTCCAGCAGCTGGGTGATGAGCCGGGTCCGCAGCCCGATGTTCGCGAGGACCCGGCTGCCCGCCGTGACCTCCCGCACCGTCACGCCCGGGGTGCGCAGTGCCGTGCGGCAGCGGTCCAGGGTGGCCTCCGAGAGCCGCCGCGAGAGGTCCCGCTCGGTCTCCCCGAGCACCACCTCCAGCCGCCGGGGCTCCTCCGGCCCGGCGCCCGCGGCGGGCCTGGTGAACCCGGCGGCCTCCAGCGCCTCCGGGGTGCCGGGCGCGCGCAGGGTGTCGGCCTGGAAGCGCAGCAGGACGGCCGAGTGCTCCTCCCGGGCCCAGTCGGCGAGGGCGGCGGCGACCACGGGCAGGTCCTCGGGCCGGTGGACGTGGCAGTGCACGGTCCCGGCGACCACGCGCTCGGCCTCGGAGCGCAGGTAGAGCTGCGCGTAGCCCACGGTGCGCTGCTCGGCGTCGTGGACCATGACGCGGTCGACCCGCAGACCGGGGCCCTCGGCGGAGACCTGGGCCTCGCCGATGCCCCACAGCTGCTGCGGGTGCCCGCCGGTCACCCGGACGGTGGCGTCCCAGGTCTTGCGGTTGGGACAGGGGCTGACCGTGGTGCTCACGTGGGGATCCTCCTCGTCACCCGGGCGCTCCGCCCCGGCTGGGGGACCGCGGTCGGCGCCCGCAGTTCGGCCTCCAGTCTAGGGCCGGGAGGGGCTGGGAGAGGGGCCGGACACGGTGCGACGGGGACGGGAGGACCCCCGCACCGGAGGTCGGTGCGGGGGTCCTGTCACGGCCGTGCCGGCCGGGCCCGGCGCCGGCCCGGTGTCAGGCTCAGCGTCAGGCTCAGTGGCGCGCGTACTTCTCCCACTTGGAGGCCAGGTGCTCGGCCTCGACCATCCGCACGGTCCCGGAGCGGGAGCGCATCACGATGGACTGGGTGGTGATGCGGCGGCCGCGGTAGCGCACGCCGCGCAGCAGGTCCCCGTCGGTGATGCCCGTGGCGGAGAAGAAGCAGTTGTCCGAGGTGACGAGGTCGTCGGTGGTCAGCACCGCGTCCAGGTCCAGTCCGGCGTCGAGGGCCTTCTGGCGCTCGTCGTCGTCGACCGGGGCGAGCCGGCCCTGGATGATGCCGCCGGTGGCCTTGACGGCGCACGCGGTGACGATGCCCTCCGGGGTGCCGCCGATGCCCATCATGACGTCCACGCCGGTGCCCTCGCGGCAGGCCGCGATCGCCCCGGCCACGTCCCCGTCGAGGATCATCCGGGTGCGGGCGCCGGTGGCGCGGATCTCGTCGACGAGCTGCTGGTGGCGAGGGCGGTCCAGCACGCACACGGTGAGCTGGTTGATGTTGACGCCCTTGGCCCTGGCCACGAGGTGCAGGTTCTGCTTGACGGGCAGGCGCAGGTCCACGAAGTCCGCGGCCTCCGGGCCCACCACGAGCTTGTCCATGTAGAAGACGGCGGAGGGGTCGAACATCGACCCGCCGTCGGCCACCGCGATGACGGCCAGGGCGTTGTTCATGCCCAGCGCGGTGAGGCGGGTGCCGTCGATCGGGTCCACGGCGACGTCGGAGGCCGGCCCGGAGCCGTCACCCACCTGCTCCCCGTTGAAGAGCATCGGGGCCTCGTCCTTCTCGCCCTCGCCGATGACCACGGTGCCGTTGAAGTGCACGGTGGAGAGCAGGGACCGCATGGCGTCGACCGCCGCCCCGTCCGCGGCGTTCTTGTCGCCGGCGCCGACCCACTGGCCGCCGGCGATCGCCGCCGCCTCGGTGGTCCGCACCAGCTCCATCGCCAGGTTGCGGTCGGCCACGTTGTTGGTGCGCGCGGGGATCGTTCCGGTGGATTCTTCGGCCACGTTGTTCCTCACCTTCGAGTTCACGTTCTTCGGGACCCCCGGGCCGGGCTCGGCCGCGGGCGCGGTCCACGTCCCGCCCAGCATATCGCCCACGCCTCCGCGGACCGCGACCTGGGCCACATTGCGGCCGGGTGCGTCCGGGCGGGCCCGGCGCGGAGGGAGCGGGGGCGGCGGACGGAGGGCGGACGCGGCGGACAGGGGCCGGCGGACAGGGCACAATGGACGGGTGAGCTCCTCGACCCCCGACCGTCCCGCAGAGCACCCCTCGGCAGAGCACCCCGCGGCCGCCGGCCCCGGCCCCGAGGCCGCCGAGGCCCCGGAGCAGCCGCTCCCGCAGATCACGGAGAAGCAGGCCCGGCGGCTCAACGCCCCGGTGCAGGGGATGATCATCTCCATGGCGGTCCTCCTCCTGCTGGTCCTGCCGTTCGTGTGGCTCCAGCCCCGCCCCGACGCCCAGCCGTACCGCCCCGACGTCGACGTCGCCCAGGAGGCGGACTTCGTGGCGGACGAGGCGCCCTTCACCCCGGTCGTGCCGGAGCCGGGCGAGGACTGGACCGCCAACTACGCCCGGTGGAACGGCGGCGCCGCCGAGGGGGTGCCCTTCTGGGAGATCGGCTGGGCCACCCCGCAGGGCAGCTTCATCGGCCTGGTGCAGACGTCCATGGCCAACCCCACGTGGCTGGCCCAGCAGGCCGAGGCCGTCCCCGCCACCGCGACGGTCGACGTGGGCGGCGTGCCGTGGGACGTCCACGTCCGGGAGGAGTCCCGGAACCAGGACGCGCTGACCGTGTACACCGGTGAGGTCAACGGCTCCACCGTGGTGCTCAAGGGCGACGCGTCCGGCGCCGAGCTGGACCGGTTGGCCGCCGCCGTCGCCGAGGACCTCACCGACGCCCCTGCCCCGCGAACCACGGAGATGCCATGACCCCGGACACCCGCCCCGACGACACCTCGCCCCGCACCCCGGCCGCCGCCTGGCAGCGTCTGCGCGAGGGCAACGCCCGCTTCGTGGCGGGCGAGTCCATGCACCCCAACCAGGACGCCTCGCGGCGGCAGTCCGTGGCCGGCGGGCAGAACCCGTTCGCCGTGATCTTCGGCTGCTCGGACTCGAGGCTGGCCGCCGAGATCATCTTCGACCTCGGCCTGGGCGACGCGTTCGTGGTGCGCACCGCCGGGCAGGTCATCGACGACGCCGTGCTCGGCTCGATCGAGTACTCGGTCGCGAACCTCGGCACGCCGCTGATCATGGTCCTCGGCCACGACTCGTGCGGGGCCGTGACCGCCGCGCACAGCGTCGCCGGCTCCGGGCAGATGCCCCGCGGCTTCCAGCGGGACCTCATCGAGCGGATCATGCCCTCCGTGCTCGAGACCCAGCGCCACGGCCACCAGGACGTCAACGCGGCGGTCGTGGAGCACACCAAGCAGACGGCGTCCCGCCTCATGGAGCAGTCCCGGGTGATCGCGGACGCGGTCTCCAACGGCGAGGTCGCCGTGGTCGGCGTCTTCTACCACCTCGAGGACGGCCAGGCGGAGCTCGTCCACGGGCACGGCACCTGGCTTCCGGGCCGCTGAACCGGGTGCCCGGCGCGGCGGCCGTCACCCCGGGTCGCCGTGCCGGGCGTCACCCGGCGCTGTCCTAGACTGGCGCCATGGCTGATACCACCGCAGAGACCACCGAGTACCGCATCGAGCACGACACCATGGGCGAGGTCCGCGTTCCCGCGAACGCCCTGTACCGCGCTCAGACCCAGCGTGCGGTCGAGAACTTCCCCATCTCGGGCAAGCCCCTCGAGCCCCAGCACATCGTCGCGCTGGCACAGATCAAGAAGGCCGCCGCCACGGCGAACGCGGAGCTGGGGGTGCTCGACGACGAGCGCGCCCGCGCCATCGCGGACGCCGCGGACAAGGTCGCCACGGGGCAGTACGACGAGCACTTCCCGATCGACGTCTTCCAGACCGGCTCCGGGACGTCCTCCAACATGAACACCAACGAGGTGCTGGCGACCCTCGCCAACCAGGCGCTCGAGGGCACGGACGTCGAGGTCCACCCCAACGACCACGTCAACGCCTCCCAGTCCTCCAACGACGTCTTCCCGACCTCCGTGCACGTCGCCGTCACGGGCGCGCTGATCAACGACCTGGTCCCGGCCATGACGCAGCTCGCCGAGTCGCTCGAGCGGAAGGCCGCGGAGTTCCAGGACGTCGTGAAGTCCGGGCGCACCCACCTCATGGACGCCACGCCGGTGACCCTGGGCCAGGAGTTCGGCGGCTACGCCGCGCAGGTCCGCTACGGCATCGAGCGGGTCGAGTCCTCGCTGCCGCGGGTGGCCGAGGTCCCGCTGGGCGGCACCGCCGTGGGCACCGGCATCAACACCCCCGCCGGCTTCTCCGCCCGCGTCATCGAGCTGCTCGCCGAGGAGACCGGGCTGCCGATCACCGAGGCCCGCAACCACTTCGAGGCCCAGGCCAACCGGGACGGCCTGGTCGAGGCCTCCGGGCAGCTGCGCAACGTCGCCTACAGCTACATGAAGATCAACAACGACCTGCGCTGGATGGGCTCCGGCCCCAACACCGGCCTCGGCGAGATCCTCATCCCCGACCTCCAGCCCGGCTCCTCGATCATGCCCGGCAAGGTCAACCCGGTGATCTGCGAGTCCACGATCCAGGTCTGCGCGCAGGTGATCGGCAACGACACCACCGTCTCGCTGTCCTCCACCAACGGGGCGTTCGAGCTCAACGTGGGCATCCCGGTCATGGCCTCGGCCCTGCTGGAGTCCATCCGCCTGCTCGCGAACTCCTCGCGCGTGATGGCGGAGAAGATGATCGACGGGCTCGAGGCGAACACGGAGCGCTGCCGCTTCCTCGCCGAGGCGTCCCCGTCCATCGTGACCCCGCTGAACAAGGCCATCGGCTACGAGGCCGCCGCGAAGATCGCCAAGCACTCCGTGGCGAACAAGATGACGGTGCGCGAGGCGACCATCGCCCTCGGCTACGTCGAGAACGGCCAGCTCACCGAGGAGCAGCTGGACCGGGCGCTGGACGTCACCACCATGACGGGCCCCAACGCCTGACCCTGCGCTCCCGGCGCACCGAGGGGTCGCGTCCGGACGGAAATGCTGCGGCATTCCCTCCGGACGCGACCCCTCGCTGTGTCCGGGCTCAGTTCGCGACCCCTCGCGGCATCCGGGGGCTCAGACCACGAAGCGGGGCGGGCCGCTGTGCGCCCGCGCGGCCCGCAGGCGCTCGAGCTGGTGGGTCGGCATCGGCGGGAGCTCGTCCATGGAGTACCAGCCGACCTCGAGCGACTCGTCGTCGTTGACGCGGGCCTCGCCGGAGACCCAGCGGCAGCGGAAGGTGTGGTCCAGGAACTGGCAGCGGTCCCCGTTGGGGTACTGCACGGGCTCCCCCGCCCTGACCGCCACGAGCTCCTCCACGACGGCGACGACGCCGGTCTCCTCCAGGCACTCGCGCACCGCCGTGACCGCCGGCTCCTCGCCGGGCTCCACGATCCCGCTCACCAGTCCCCAGTTGCCGTTGTCGCTGCGCCGGGCCAGCAGCACCCGGCCGTCCTCGCGCAGCACCACGGCGGTGACGGCGGGCAACCACAGGAGGTCGTGGCCGATCTTCTGCCGCAGGGACAGGACGAACTCGGGGGTGGGCATGCGGGCTCCTCGTGCGGCGTCTCGGGGTGGGGTCCGGCCCATTCTGACAGGCCGGCGCGCGTCACAGCAGCAGGAGGACCCCGAGGGCCCCGGTGATCATGGCGGGACCGAACGCCACCCGGGAGCGGGCGTCGACCCGGCCGAGCACCACGAGCACCGCCCCGGCCAGACCGCCGAGCACGAACCCGGCCGCCGCCCCCAGCACGGCGTGCCAGACGGAGACGAAGCCCAGGCACATGCCGAGCAGACCGGAGAGCCGGACGTCGCCCATGCCCATCCCGGCCGGGTGGAGCATGCGGAGCAGGACGTAGAGCCCGCCCACGACCACCAGGCCCCACAGCATCCACAGCAGCCGGACCGGCTCGCCGGCCACCACCGCCGCCCCGCCCAGCAGCACCCCGCACACGGGGTACAGCGGGCGCACCACGCGGCCGGGCAGCCGGTGCTCCCGCACGTCGGTGCGCCACAGCCACGCGCACGCGACCACGAGCACGGCGGTGCCGAGCAGTGCGAGCGCCCCGGCGGCCCACCCGGCGGCGTCCCCGCGGGTGAACTGCTCGGTCAGGAAGGTGCCCACACCGGGCATCGTAGCCCCGGCCCCCGCCGGGACGGGGTGCCTGTGGACGCGAGGGGCCCTCCCTAGACTGGGGTGATGCACCGCTCCCCCGTCCCCGCGCCCACCGACCAGGACGAGTTCTGCGCGCTCAGCCGCTCCTCCCCGTGGCGCTGGGACACCCTGCGGTTCGTGCTGTCCTGGCCGGCCCCCGCGGACGCCGCGCCCCGCCGGCCCGTCCGGGCCTGGGTCCGCCGCCCGGACGGCCTGCGCGTCGAGGCCCTGGACGGCACCCCCCTCTACACGGCCACCACGCGGGAGCAGTCGCGCGACGACTTCTACGTCGCCTCGACCTCGGCCTCGTGGCTGCTCGCCCCGCAGCTGGTGGCCCCGGTGTTCACGGACTCCGGGCTCGTCGAGCGCCGGCCCGAGGCGGCCTACGGGGACCCCGTCTTCGGCGGCGGCCGCTGGCAGGCCATCCTCGACCCCGTCGAGCTGGCCGGGGACGCCCCCGTGCCGCCCTACCTGCCGGAGCGGCGGCCCTGCACGGTCGAGGACGTCCGCACCGGCACCCACCACGGGCGGCCCGTGCGCGGCGCCGTGGTGGTCCCCGGCCACGCCTACACCCCGACGACGCCGGGGCACCCCCTGGCCCCGGCCCGCACCCGGGTGCTCCTGGACGAGCGGACGGCCGTCTGCGTCCGCTCCGAGGTGCTCGAGGGCCCGCTGGCCGGCACGGGCCACGACCTGCGGATCGAGGCCGTGGACGAGTACTTCATCGACGACCTCTTCCGCTCGGTGCCCCTGGACCTCACGGACGTGAGCAGGCACCTGCCCTGGCCCGTCGGCCCCTGAGGCCCCCGGCTCAGCTGTCCAGGTCGCCCAGGACCTCCGTGACCAGGGCGGCGATCGGTGAGCGCTCCGAACGGGTCAGCGTGACGTGGCCGAAGAGCGGGTGGCCCTTGAGCGCCTCGACCACGGCGGTCACGCCGTCGTGGCGGCCGACCCGGAGGTTGTCGCGCTGGGCGACGTCGTGGTTCATGACCACCTTGGAGTTCTGCCCGATCCGCGACAGCACGGTGAGCAGCACGTTCTTCTCGAGGGACTGCGCCTCGTCCACGATCACGAAGGCGTCGTGCAGGGACCGGCCGCGGATGTGCGTCAGGGGCAGCACCTCGAGCATGCCCCGGTCGAGCACCTCCTCGACGACCTCCTGCGAGACCAGCGCCCCGAGGGTGTCGAACACGGCCTGGCCCCACGGGTTCATCTTCTCCTCCTCGGAGCCGGGCAGGTAGCCGAGCTCCTGGCCGCCCACGGCGTAGAGGGGACGGAAGACCATGACCTTGCGGTGCTCCCGGCGCTCCATCACCGTCTCCAGGCCCGCGCACAGGGCCAGGGCGGACTTGCCGGTGCCGGCGCGCCCGCCCAGCGACACGATGCCCACCTCGGGGTCCAGCAGGAGGTCGATCGCGAGCCGCTGCTCGGCGGAGCGCCCGTGCACGCCGAAGACGTCCCGGTCCCCGCGCACCACCCGGGCGGAGCCGTCGGCGCGGACCCGGGCCAGGGCGCTGCCGCGCACGGAGTGCAGGGTCAGGCCCGTGTTGGCCGGCAGCCCCTCGGCGCCGGGGACCACGACGGCCTCGCCGCCGTAGAGCCGGTCCACCACGTCTTCGGGGACCTCGAGGGCCGCGGTCCCGGACCACTCGACGTCGGAGCCGACCCACTCGGCCCGGTACTCCTCGGCCTCCAGGCCCAGGGCGGAGGCCTTGACCCGCATGGGCAGGTCCTTGGAGACGATGCACACGTCCTTGCCCTCGTTGGCGAGGCTCAGCGCCACCGCCAGGATCAGGGAGTCGTTGTCCTTGAGCCGGAAGCTCACCGGCAGGACGGTGTCCGAGACGTGGTTGAGCTCCACCACCAGGCTCCCGCCCTGGTCCCCGAGGGGCACGGGCCGGTTGAGCCCGCCGTGCTCCACGCGCAGGTCGTCCAGCAGCCGCAGGGCCTGCCGGGCGAAGTAGCCCAGCTCCGGGTCGTGCCGCTTGCCCTCCAGCTCGGTGATGACGATGACGGGCAGCACCACCTGGTGCTCGGCGAAGCGCAGGATCGCCCGGGGGTCCGACAGCAGCACCGAGGTGTCGATCACGTAGGAGCGCACCCCGGCGCCCAGGGGGGCGGAGATGTCGGTGATGCGCTCCTGCTTCTTGGAGATGCTCATGGTGGCCCTTCCTCCTCGGTCCGGCGGGCGGCGTCAGCGCCGTCCGCCTGAGGACAACGTATGCGGACCGGACCCGCCGCGCGAGCAGAAACGGTGAACGGCGCACAAATTGCCGGCGACCGCCCCGGACGTGCCCGGCGCCGCGACCGGGGACGGCGTCCGGGACGACGACGGGCGGGGTCCGGTGGGCTCAGCCGCCGAAGCGCCGCTGCCGCGAGGCGTAGTCCCGCAGCGCCCGCAGGAAGTCGACGCGCCGGAAGTCCGGCCACAGCGCCTCGCAGAAGTAGTACTCGCTGTAGGCGGACTGCCACATGAGGAACCCGGACAGCCGCTGCTCGCCCGAGGTGCGGATCAGCAGGTCCGGGTCCGGCTGCCCGCGCGTGTAGAGGTGCTGGGAGATGTCCTCCACGGACAGGCTCTGCGCGAGCTCCCGGACGTCCGCGCCGGCGTCGAGGGCATCGGTGAGGACCTCCCGCACCGCGTCCACGATCTCCTGCCGGCCCCCGTAGCCGACCGCGATGTTCAGGTGCGGGCCGGCGTTGCCCGCGGTGCGCTCCGTGAGGTCGGCCAGGCACGCCGCGAGCTGCGGCGGCAGCATCTCGAGGGCGCCGACGGGCTGGACCCGGCAGATGCCCGTCTCGGTGAGCGTGTCCATGAGATCGGAGATGATCTCGAGCAGGGGTTCCAGCTCCGCGGCCGGGCGCTTGAGGTTCTCGGTCGAGAGGATGTAGAGGGTGACCACCTCGATGTCCAGCTCCCGGCACCAGCCGAGGAACTCGACGATCTTCTGAGCGCCCGCCTTGTGCCCGTCCGCGGTCGAGGCGCCGAACTGCTTGGCCCACCGCCGGTTGCCGTCCACGAGGACGCCGACGTGCTTGGGCAGCCGCCGCGGATCGAGCTCGGCGGAGAGCCGGCGCTCGTAGAACCGGTAGAGCGGCCGTGGCTTGGGCATCTGTGCTTCCTCCCGGGTTCTCGCGCACGGTGTCGGGGGTCGGGCCGGACGTGGTGGGGGCCACGGTGCCGGGCGTGGTGGTGGTCACGGACCCGGCCGGCTCTCGGCGACGCCTCCTAAACTACCCGGTGGGAGACCGGACGGACTCACGCACAGCACGCCGGGAGGAACATGATGGAGCACACGCACAGCGCCGCCCGCCGGGCCGCCGGCCGCGTCGAGGAGGCGGTCGAGCACGGGATCGAGGGACTCGTGGAGCGCAAGCCCGCGTGGCGGGGCTGGATCCACGCGAGTTTCACGCCCGTCGTCGTCGCCCTGGGTCTCGTGGCGATCCTGCTGGCGCCCAGCACCGAGCTGCGGATCGCGTGCGCCGTGTACGGCGTGACGGGCATCCTGCTGTTCGGCGTGTCGGCGATCTACCACCGCGCCTACTGGCCCCGTCGGCTGCACATGGTCCTGCGCCGGATGGACCACTCGAACATCGCGCTGCTGATCGCCGGCACCTACACCCCGCTGGCGGTCGCGCTGCTGGACCCGCCGCAGTCCCGGCTGCTGCTGGTCGTGATCTGGTCCTGCGCCGCCGGTCTGGTGCTCTTCCGGCTGCTGTGGACCCTGGCGCCCCGCTGGCTGTACACGCCGCTGTACGTGGTGATGGGCTGCCTGGCCCTCTTCTACCTGCCGCAGTTCTGGCAGATCAGCCCCCCGGCGGCCGCGCTGACCGCCGCCGGCGGCATCGCCTACATCACCGGCGCCGTGGTCTACGGCACCCGGCGGCCGCGCCTGCTCCCCGAGGTGTTCAGCTTCCACGAGGTCTTCCACGCCTTCACGGTGCTGGGCTTCGTGCTGCACTACGTGGCGATCATGCTCGCGATGCTCCGCTGAGCGGCTCCGCCCCGCCCACCCGCTCACCGGGCTCCGCGGGCCCCGGGGGCCGCGCCTGCGGGGCCGGGCTCTTGCCTCAGCCGCGCGGGGCGGGCCCCTCCGGCTCCTCGGCCCGCGCCGCCGGCCCTCCCCCGGCCCGGTCGCCGTCGGCGCCGGTCCCGGCGTCGGCGCCGTCCGTCCCGGCGCTGTCGGTCCCGGCGGGGCCGCCGGCCCGCTCCTCCGCGGCGCGGCGCTCGGCGTACTCCGCGCGGTAGCGCAGCCGCCGGTTGCGGCGGTTGAAGTCCCGCACGAGGAAGATGACGGCCACGGCCAGCAGCAGCGTCATGAGGAACCCCAGCATCCCGGGGGTCACCTGGCTCGGGTCCAGGCCGGGGCGCAGCGTGCCCTCGTCGATCGGGTTGGGCGCCATCGCCGGCAGCAGGGCGAGCACGTTCAGCACGGTGGTCATCCCGGCGCTCAGCCCACGATCCCGGCGAACAGGTCGTGCTCCGGCAGGTCGGTCGGCACCCGGGACTCCGCCAGGACGTAGTCCTCCCACGGCCACACCTGGGACTGCAGCTCGGCGGAGACGGCGAAGAACATCCCGTCCGGCGCCACCTGGGTCCGGTGGCTGCGCAGCGCCTCGTCCCGCAGCGCGAACGTGTCCGGGCAGCGCACCTTGGTGGTGGTCTCGTGCCGGGGGGCCGGCGGGCGGTGGCCCTCCGGGTCGCTCTCCTGCAGCATCGCGATCCGGGCCGCGTACGGGGACTGCAGGCCGCGCTCCTCGAGGGCCTCGTGCAGGGCGACGAAGCGCTCCAGGTTGAAGGCCCGGTCGTAGTAGAGCTTCTGCGGGGTCCACGGCTCGCCGAGGCCGGGGTACCGCTCCGGGTCGCCGGCGGCGCGGAACGCCTCGACGGACACGTTGTGCGTCTGGATGTGGTCCGGGTGCGGGTAGCCGCCGTTCTCGTCGTAGGTCAGGATCACGTGCGGACGGAACCGGCGCACGAGCCGGACCAGGGGCGCGGCGGCGCGCTCGAGCGGCTGCAGGGCGAAGCAGCCCCACGGCAGCGGCGGCAGCGGGTCCCCCTCGGGCAGCCCCGAGTCCATGAACCCGAGCCAGCGGTGGTCGACGTCCAGCGCGGCGGCCGCCTGCGCCATCTCGTGCCGGCGCAGGCCGGTCAGGTCGCGCTCGGCGTGCGGGTGGCCCTCCATCTCGGCGTTGAGGATCGACCCCCGCTCCCCACCGGTGCACGTGGCCACCATGACCTCGACCCCCTGCCGGACGTAGTGGGCCATGGTCGCGGCGCCCTTGCTCGACTCGTCGTCGGGGTGGGCGTGGACGGCCAGCAGGCGCATCTCTGACAGGGAGGTCACTCGGGGGGTCCTCTCGGGAACGGTCGGGGAGTCGGGGAAGCGGCCGGTGCGGGCACGGGCCGCGGCCCATTTTACGCGTTCGCCGGGCGGTCCTGCGCCCGGGGTGCTCCCAGGGGCCTCGGCTACAGTGGTCGGGCGGTCGCCGGGCCCGGCGCCGCCCCCTTGCCCCCGAGACCCGAGGCCGCCGTGTCCACCGACTCCCCAGACCTGCTCCGCGACCGCTACGGAGCCCCCCGCCGCGAGCGCCGGATCGGGACGCGCGGCTGGATCGGTCTCGCCCTGGCGGCCACCCTGGTCACCGCCGTCTTCGTCGTCTGGGTGGTCACGGCGCGGCAGAGCGCCCCCACGTTCAAGGACATCGGCTTCGAGGTGGTCTCGGAGGCGCGGGCCACGGCGGACTTCGAGCTTACGAAGCGTCCCGAGGACGTCGTCACGTGCGCGGTGCAGGCCCTCAACCAGGAGTACGCCGTGGTGGGCTGGTCCGAGGTGACCATCGGGACCGTGCCCGAGGACCGCCTGGGCGACGGCGGGACGAGCTCCCACCGCGCGGCCGTGCGCACCACCAACCTGGCGACCACCGCGGTCGTGGACTCCTGCTGGCTCGAGGACTGAGCCCCCGGCGGTCGTCCCGCCCGTGTGTCGCCGCCGCCGTCGGGCCTTTGGGCTTGTCCGCCCGCCCCGCCTAGACTGGGCAGCAGGACTCCCCGTCCCCGGCAGCCGGACACCGTCCGAAACGGACGACCCGCACCGGGGCGGGGTCTTTGCGTAGCGGACCCCCGCACCGCCGGCGGCCCCCACGCCGTCGTCCCGGTCCGCCGCGGACCCGCCCGGACCCCGGGAGGACTGCCGCGGCCCGACCGACCGTTCACCGAGGAGAGATTGTGACCACCACGAACAAGACCGGCGCCTGGCTGACCCAGGAGGCCTACGACCGCCTGAAGAAGGAGCTCGACCACATCTCCGGCCCGTACCGGCACGAGATCGTGGAGCGCATCGACCAGGCGCGCTCGGAGGGCGACCTCAAGGAGAACGGCGGCTACCACGCCGCCCGCGAGGAGCAGAGCAAGAACGAGGGGCGCATCGTCCACCTCAAGAACCTGCTCGAGAACGCCCAGGTCGGCGAGGCCCCTGCCGACGACGGGGTCGTCGAGGCCGGCATGGTCGTCACCGCGGAGATCGCCGGCGAGGCGATGACCTTCCTCATCGGCTCCCGCGAGGTGGCCGAGGACCTGGCCGCCGGCAGCGAGCTGGAGGTCTTCTCCGAGAAGTCCCCGATGGGCTCCGCGATCTCCGGCCACCGGGTCGGGGACGAGCTGTCCTACACCGCTCCCAACGGCAAGGAGATCCCGGTCAAGATCCTGGACGCCAAGCCGTTCAAGGTCTGAGGCTCCCGTGACGACCCACTGGTTGCGCAGCCCCGGCCCCGGCACCAAGGCCCTGATGGTCCTGACGGCGGTGCTCGGGGTCGTGGCCGTGGTGCTGCACTTCGCGGGTCAGGGCGACCCCGCCGCGAGCGCCCCCGGCAGCCTGCGCAACGTCTTCGTCTTCGCGACGTTCGTCAGCGCGTTCGTCACCTACCTCACCGGCCGGCGCCGCACCTGACGCCGCCCCCGCCGACACCGGCGCCGGTCCCCGCGGGGACCGGCGCCGTCGTCGTCCGGGGCCGGTGCCCGGCGGCGGTCAGTGCACGACGACGGGGTGGTAGCCCTCCGCCTCGAGCGCCCTGAGGATCTGACGGCAGTGCTCGTGCCCCTTGGTCTCCATGTCGATGGTGATGGACACGTCGCCCAGGCTGAGCGAGCCGCCGATCCGGGTGTGGTCCACGCCGGTGACGTTGGCGTCCTGGACGGCGATGAGCTCGGAGATGCGGGCGAGCTCGCCCGGGCGGTCGGTGAGCATCATCTTGATGGTCATGTACCGGCCGGCGGCGGAGAGCCCCCGCTGGATGACCTTGAGCATGAGCATGGGGTCCACGTTGCCGCCCGAGAGCACCACCACGGTGTTGCCGAGGTCCGGGTACGCGGCCTGCAGGCGGCCATCCAGAAGGGCCGCGACGCCGACGGCGCCGGCGGGCTCCACCACGAGCTTGTTGCGCTCGAGCAGGAAGATCAGCGCCTGGGCGAGGGAGTCCTCCGAGACCGTCACGACGTCGTCGGTGAGCTCCTTGATGATGCTGAACGGCAGCTGCCCGGGTTTGCCCACGGCGATGCCGTCGGCGATGGTCGAGACCCGGTCGAGGGTCACGAGCGCGTCCCCCGCGAGGGACGGCGGGTAGGCGGCGGCGTTCTCCGCCTGCACGCCGATGAGCCGGATCGGCCGGCCGAGCTGCTCGGCGCGGGCCTTGACCGCCACGGCCATGCCGGCGAGCAGCCCCCCGCCGCCCACCCCGGTGATGACGGTGTCGACGTCGGGCACCTGCTCGAGCACCTCGAGGCCGAGCGTGCCCTGCCCGGCCACGATGTCCGGGTGGTCGAAGGGGTGGACGAACACCGCCCCGGTCGCGGTGGCGTGGCGCTGGGCCTCGGCGAGGGCCTCGTCCACGCTGGTGCCGTGCAGGATCACCTCGGCGCCGTGGTCCTGGGTCGCGGCGATCTTGGGCAGGGCAGCGCCCAGCGGCATGTAGATGCGGGCGGTGATGCCCAGCTTGGCGGCGGCGAGGGCGACCCCCTGCGCGTGGTTGCCGGCGGAGGCCGCCACGACACCGCGGGCCTTCTCCTCGTCGGTGAGCTTGGCCATCCGCACGTAGGCGCCGCGGACCTTGAAGGAGCCCGCGCGCTGCAGGTTCTCGGCCTTGAGGTTGACCTCGGAGCCGATGAGCCGCGAGAGCGCCCGGGAGTGGGTCACCGGGGTCCGGTCGATCACGCCCTCGAGGAGCGTGGCGGCGTCCTGGATGTCGGCGAGACGGACGGGCAGTTCGGCCAGGCTCACAGTGCGTCTTCTTTCCCGGTCGGTGCGTCGGTGCGGGGCCGTGCGGGACCCGCTGGGTCGTGCCACGGTGAGCGCCCGCCGGCGGCGGGCGCGGTCCTCATCCTAGTCGCTGCCCGGGGAGCGCTCCGGCGAGGCGGGAGCACCGGAACCCGCCCCCTGGCCGACCCCCTGCTCGTCGCTGCGGCCGCGGCCCTGACCCGTGCCGGCGGCGGCCCGGGCGCGGTCGTCCCGTCGGCCGCGCTTGAGCGCGGCCTGCAGCCGTTCCTTCGCGCGGGTCCGGCGGAAGCGCTGGAGCTGGGCCATGACCTGGTCGCGGGTGAGATCGTTCTTGCGCGCGTGCTTCTTGATCTCCCACGGGAAGTAGTACGGCTCCCACGGGATCTCGTCGTCCGCCTTCCACGTCCCGCCCACGAGGTAGCGCACCACCGTGTTGAGGAAGGCCATCACGGGCACCGCGAACAGGGCGCCCGCGATGCCGAAGAGGATGGTGCCGGACGCGACGGCGAGGAAGACCGCGAGGGGGTGCAGGGACACGGCCCGGCCCATCACGAGCGGCTGCAGGACGTTGGACTCGATCTGCTGCACCAGCAGCACCACGGCGAGCATGGCCAGGGCGGTGCCGAAGCCGTTGGCCACGAGGGCGACGAGCACGGCGACCGCGCCGGTGAGCACGGCGCCCACGATCGGGATGAAGGAGCCCAGGAACACGAGGATGCCGATGGGCAGGGCGAGGGGGACGCCGAGCAGCGCCGCGCCGAGTCCGATGCCCACGGCGTCCACGAACGCCACGAAGCCCTGGATGCGGGCGTACTGCACGAGCGAGGTCCAACCCCGGCGGCCGGCGCCGTTGACGGCCCGCCGCGCGCTGACCGGGAACAGCCGGACGAGGAAGAGCCAGATCCGCTCGCCGTCCATGAGGAAGAACAGCAGGGTGAAGAGCATGATGATGATGCCGGTCAGCACGTTGCCCGCCGTCGAGCCGAAGGACATGGCGCCCGAGAGGATGGCCTCGCTGTTGTCCTGGATCGTGGTGCCGAGGTCGTCGATCCAGTCGTTCACGCTGTCGGCGCTGAGGTTCAGCGGCCCGTCCTCGAGCCAGCCCAGCAGCTGCTGGGTGCCGACCACCACGTTCTCGGACAGCTGCGCGAAGCCCAGCACGATCTGCCGGCCGGCGAGCACGAGCAGACCCGTCACGAGGCCGATGAGCACGAGCACCGCGGTGCCCGAGGCCAGGCCCGCCGGCACGTGCTGTCCGCGCAACCACTTCACCAGCGGGAACAGGAGCCCGGCGAGCAGGCCGGCGATGAGCACGGGGATGATGACCACCGTGATCGTCGACAGCATGTACCCGAGCAGCCCCACGGCCGCGAGGATGATGATGAGCCGCCACGACCACGCCGCGGCCACCCGCACCGAGACCGCGACGCCACCCGCGGCGTTGCCGTGCAGCGGGGGGAGCTCGGTGCCGGGTCCCGGCCGCAGCGGCCGCTCGGCGTCGTGCGATGTCGAAGGCATGGAGCCATCTTGGCACGGCGGTCCGACCGCCGGGCGCCCCCCGGCCGGGGCCGGACGACGATTCCGCGGGCCGGTCCGGCACGCGGGGCGCGCGCGGTGGAAGACTGGCGGGATGTCACGCACTTTCCTCCGCGTTCTCGCCCAGCGCCGGCCGGCTCCCGGCCTGACCCCGGACGCTCCGCCGCGGGAGGAGCTGGAGGCCGTGCTCCGCGCCGCCGCGGGGACCGCGGCGGCCGATCCGGGCCTGAGCTGGCGGGTGGCCGTGACCACCCGCCGCTCCGCGCCGGAGCTCGCGGCCGCGCTGGCGGGGCTGACCCGGGTGCCCAACATGTCGGCGCCCTTCCCCCGGATCAAGGGCAAGCAGCTGCGCCGGCTCGCGGCCTTCCGGGGCGCCCTGAAGTGGGCGAGCACCGGCGGCCTGGGCTGCGCGCTCGTCTTCAGTCCCGACGACGCCCTGGGCGTCCCCCGGAAGGAGCAGCTGCACGCGGCGCACGGGGCGCGCCCCCTGCTCGAGGCCGCGTTCTGGGCCGCGGGCTGGGGCACCGTGTGGTCCCACCGCGACGGCGAGGGCGAGGAGGCGGTCCGCGCGTTCTACGGGCTGACGGAGGAGGAGAGGCTGCTCGGCTGGCTGTTCGTGGGCCGCCCGCCCCGTGCCGCGGCCGCCGAGCACACGGCCACCCGCCCCACGCCCGGGCCCCGGATCTCGTACCACTGACCCCCTCCCCCGCGCCCGCCCGCGGGTCGCGGCACGACGACGGCCCGGGACCCGCGGTGCGCGGGTGCCGGGCCGTCGTGGGTGGCGCAGCCGGGGCGGGGACCTAGTTCGAGGTCATCTCCCGGATGATCGCCAGGATGCGCAGGATCTCGACGTAGGTCCAGATCAGCGTGACCGTCAGGCCGAAGGCCGCGGACCAGGCCATCTTCTCGGGGACGCCGACCTCGACACCGCGCTTGATGTTGTCGAAGTCCAGCACGAAGCTGTAGGCCGCGAGCAGGATGGCCACGGCGCCGATGAGCAGGCCCAGCCAGGGGCCGAGCGGGCTGTCCGTGCGGATGTTGAAGCCGAACAGCAGCACCGCGCCCAGGTTGACCAGCGCGAAGACGGCGTAGGCCATGAGCGCGACCATGAAGATCTTGGTGGCGCGCGGGGAGGCGCGGACCTTGCCGGACCGGAAGAGCACGAGCACCGAGACGAACACGGCGATGGTGCCGATGACGGCCTGCACCACGATGCCCGGGTACATGGCCTCGAACATCCCCGAGATGCCGCCCAGGAACATGCCCTGGAACAGGCCGTAGGCGAGGATCAGCGCGGGCGAGGGCTCGCGCTTGAAGGCGTTGACCAGGCCGAGCACGAGACCGACGAGGGCGCCGGGGATCGTGAGGATCGGCATGATCCAGCCGGCGAGCGCGCCGACGACCACGGCGCCGAGCACCGTGGCGGTGCGCATGATGACGTCGTCGTAGGTCATCCGGCCGGTCTGGTTCGTGCCGGCGGCCGGGGCGTTGTACATCGAGTCCAGGCGCTCGGCCGAGTACGGGGCGCCCTGCTGCTGGTAGCCGGTCCGTCCGTAGCCGGGCTGCTGCTGGTAGGGGGTTCCGTAGGAGCTCTGTCCGTACGGGTTGCCGTGGGACTGGGCGCTGCCTGCGCCCGGCTTCGAGAGATCGCGGAGAAGCGGGTTACCGCCGGCCATTGAGGGGTCCTTCCGTGGCACTGATGTGCGAGATGTGCGACCAGCGTAGCAAGGCCCGCCTGACGAAAGCATGAGAACTGCTGTGCTTAAGCCGAGGGCGTGCGGGCGGCTCGCCGAGGATCCGCGGCGGCCCCCAGGAGAGCGGACAGACAGGTCTTTGCTCCTGCACACATGCTGGTGGGAACGACCGCTGTCCCGATCCGGAGGCCCCTCATGCCCGAGTCCCCCGCCCACTGGGTGCCGCTGGCCGCGATCCCGGTGCTGCTCGCCGTCGGGGCCCTGGCCGTCCTGCACTGGAGCCGCTACCTCGGGGCGATCGGCCAGCTGGAGCGCGCGCGGACCTCTCCGGACGCCGCCCCGGCGACCGCCGCCTGGCTCGAGCTCCGCAGCGAGGAGCACTACCGCTGGGCCTACAGGCTCACCTGGGCGGTGGCCGCGGTGCTCGCCGTGGGCCTGACCGCCGCCGTCCTCGCGGGCTGAGCGGCGGCACGCCCCGTGGTCCCGCTGCCCGGAGCCGTCCTCCTCTACGGCTGCCTCGTCGTCGCCGGGGCGGGCGCCACTGCCCTGTGGAGCCTCGTCCAGGTCGCGCTCGACCTGGCCCCGGCCGCCCGCCGCCGGTCCCGCGGCGCCCGCGCCTCCGCGCGGAGGCACCTGGGCCGCGCGACGTCCGCGACCGCCGTGGCCCTGCTGACCGCGGGCGTCCCCTCGCTGCTGCGCCATCTCGAGTGGCTCGCCGTGCTGGTGGGGACGGCCTGAACCGCCCCGACGGGACCGTGGGCCGACGGGGCTGGCGTCACACTTCGTGATGAAGCCGTGATCTTGTTTTAGATCTGTTCGCATTGATTTGCATGTGAGAACCTTTTCCGGGATCCCCCCAGCCCCCAGGAGTTCGCCCATGCAACGATCCATGCTCGCCCCCACCCTGTCCGCCCTCTCCCTGGCCCTCGTGCTGGCTCCTCTCACGCCCGCGACCGCCGCCCCCGCCGAGAACGCCACGACCCTGTCCGCCCAGCAGGTCAGCGCCGAGGCCCCGCCCGAGATCACCGACCGGATGATCGTCAAGTACCGCACCCCCGTGACCGACGCCGAGTCGGAGCAGGTCGTCGAGGACGCCGCCGCCGAGGCCCACGTCCCGGAGGCCGAGGACACCACCGAGGTCCGGACCACCGGCGACGGTGCGGCCGTCGTCGAGCTGGCCGGCGAGGTCTCGACCGACCAGGCCGAGAAGCTGGCCGAGGAGCTCACCAAGGACCCGGCCGTGGCCTACGCCGAGCCCGACCGGCTCGTCTCGACCGCCCGGATCCCGGGCTCGGACGAGGGGGAACCGGAGGACATGGGCTCCGTCGCCGCGACCGCCGCGGACCCGGACGTCCCGTCCCTGTGGGCCCTCACCAACCTGCGCGCCTTCGAGGCGTGGGACACCGCCACCGGCAAGGGCGTGACCGTCGGGGTCGTCGACACCGGCTTCGCCAACCACCCCGACCTGGACTCCCAGACCATCGGCGGCTACGACTTCGTCTCCACGGCCGCCCTCGGCAACGACGGCAACGGCCGGGACTCGGACCCGCGGGACCCGGGCACCTACTCCACGGCCGGCCAGTGCTACGCCGGCTCCGCGGCCACCAACTCCATCTGGCACGGCACGCACGTGGCCGGCACCGTCGCAGCCAAGCGGGACAGCTACGGCACCGTGGGCATCGCCCCCGACGCCACCCTGCTCAACGCCCGGGCCCTGGGCGCGTGCGGCTTCGGCTACGTCTCCGACATGGCCGACGCCGTGCGCTGGCTGGCCGGCGACGCCGTGGCCGGGGCCCCCGCCCCGCGCAAGCGCGCCGACGTGATCAACATGTCCCTGTCCATGGGCGGGGGGTGCCCGGCCACGCTGCAGAACGCCATCAACACCGCCTGGTTCCGGAACATCCCGGTGGCCGTGGCCGCGGGCAACAGCGGCCGCCCGGCGATCGAGTACGCCCCGGGCAACTGCTACAACGTCATCACGGTCGGGGCCATCGGCTCGGACCGGGTGCGGGCCAGCTACTCCAACCACGGCGGCGCCGTGGACATCTACGCCCCGGGCCACCACATCCTGTCCGCGGGCAACACGGGCACCCGGGGACCGGTCGCGCCCAACAGCCGCTTCGACTACGGCACGTCGATGGCCACCCCGCACGTGGCCGGGACCCTGGCCCTGCTCAAGCAGAAGAACCCGACGCTGAGCTCCGACCAGTACAAGCAGCTGATCCTCGACTCCGGGGACGCCTGGGACAGCCTCCCCGGGGGCAAGACGCTGAACTCCCACGACGCGCTGTGGATCACGAAGGCCGCCGACACCGCCGCACCGGCCGCGCCCACCCCGACCTACACCACCAAGGGCGCGATCGGGTCCCTGTACCAGCGGATCAAGAGCCAGACCGGGGCCCCGACCTCCCACGAGCAGGCCGTCGCCGGCGGGGTCCGCCAGAGCTTCGCCAAGGGCACCATCTACTGGTCCTCGGCCACCGGCGCCTACTGGGTGCGGGGCGGCGTCGAGACCGCCTACAAGCGCAACGGCACCGCCGCCGGCGTCCTGCGCTTCCCCCGTTCGGACGAGAAGTCCAACGGCATCGGCGGGGCCTACCAGCTGTTCCAGAACGGCCGGATCCTCTGGTCCTCCCGCACCGGGGCCCACGCTTTGACCGGGGACATCGAGACGGTCTTCGCCGCGGCGGGCAACGAGAAGGGCGCCCTGGGCTACCCCACCGCGGACCGGCGGAGCAACGGCATCGGCGGGTTCTACCAGACCTTCCAGAAGGGCCGCATCCTCTGGAGCTCCGCCCACGGCGCCCACCCGATCACCGGCGCCACCAGCGCGGCCTACTCACGGGCCGGCAGCGAGCGCGGGTCGCTGGGCTACCCCACGTCCGGGGCCGTCGCCGACGGACGGGGTGGCACCTCCCAGTCCTTCCAGAAGGGCCGGATCGTCTGGAGCGCCGCCGGCGGGGCCCACGCCCTCAAGGGCTCGATCGGCGCCCAGCACAACCGCTCCGGCGGCACGGCCGGTGCCCTGGGCTACCCCACCACCGACGAGGCGTCCACCGGCACGGGCGGCGTCTACCAGGTGTTCCAGAAGGGCCGGATCTACTGGAGCCCCAGGACCTACGCCCAGGAGACCAAGGGCTCGATCGGCAACGCCTACGTGGCGCTCGGCGGCACGAAGAGCCGCCTGGGCTTCCCCCGGACGGGTGAGATCACCCGCGCCGACCGCTCCGTGGTGCAGTACTACCAGGGCGGTTCCATCACCTGGCGCCCGGGAGGATCCATCCGGATCGACTACCGCTGACCCGGCACCGGTCCCGCCGCGGCCCCGCTCCGTCCTGTCGGAGCGGGGCCGCGGCGCGTCCGGCGCCCTGCTGGGCACCGTACGCGCCGAGGTCCCGGAGTCCACGCGCCGGCCGCCCCACCGGTCCCGCCACCGGCGTCCCCGCAGTAGAGTCACGCCCATGGGGACTCTGCTGTACGAGTGGATGACGGCGCGCCAGGCCGCGGACGCGCTCGACACGTACCTCGCCGAGCGCGGTCCGGCACTCGAGCGCCTGCGCGCGGCACTGGCCGAGCACGGCCTGGAGCCCGACGAGATGCTCGACGGCTCCCTCTACTCCTTGTCCCCGCTGTGGGCCTGGATCAGCGCCCGGGCCTCCGAGCTCGGCGTGGACCCGCGTCCGCTCGCCGAGGACCCCACCCGCCCCGCGTGGCCGAGCTGGGCCCGGCACGGCAAGCTCGTGGACCCGCACCCGCCGGCCGCCACCATCGCGCTGCTGGACGGCTTCGTCTCCTACCTCGGGCAGCTCGTCGGCGACGCGGCACCGGAGGCGACCTGGCAGGTCGGCGAGCACCTGATCGCCGACCACCCGCTGCTCAACTACCCGGTGTTGGGCTCGGACCACCACCAGGTCTTCCTCCCCGGCATCCCGCTCTACAGCGCCTACCAGTCCGCCCACGGGCGCGCCCCGATGACCGGGACCGAGATGCTCGCCCACATCCGCCGGACCGTGGACGCCCTCCACGGCGGGGGCCCGGAGGCCGCCGCCGTCGAAGAGCCGCTGGTGACGGTGGTCGCCGAGGTCGACTGCTTCGACGTGGGGCTGCGCGAGGACATCCCGACCCTGCACCCGCAGGTCGTGGAGCAGCTGATCGACGAGCTGTGCGACCGCGACGGCGTCGAGTCGGTGCACCGGTACGGGCCCGCCGCGCTGGTCGTGGACGTCTCCGGCTGGGACGAGCTGCGGCTGAAGCTGTGGTGCACGCTGTGGCTGCAGCGCCACCTGCCGCGCTGAGACCCGCCTCCGGGCAGGTGCTCGGCCGCCTGGACCGCCCGTTCCCCCACCGGGGAGGAATTGGACCCGCTGACGCTGCACACCGCGGTCACCGACTCGGCCTGGGTGATCGGACCCATCATCGGGACGGCGTTCATCCTGGGTGCTCGGACGGAGTCCGCTCACGCCAGGACGATGGACTCCTCCGCGGGATCCCGCCGGCGCCGGCCGCCCCCGAATGAGGGGTCAGACCGTCCTGGTTGCTGCGTGGCACGATGCGAGGACCACGACGGCGATCCGGGAGGTCCACCTTGTCGAGACGGGCCAGGCTGCTGACGCTGGACGTCGTCGTCCTCATCGCCTGGGTCATCGGGATCCGTCTGATTCTCGGCGAGTGGGACTGGCTCATCACGGGCATCGGCGCCGTGTTCCTGGGGGCCCGGATGGCCTGGGACGCCCGGCCCCGCCGCGACCCGGGGATGGAGGCGTCCCGATGACGCAGGACCGGCGAGGTCGTCGCGGCGGAGTGTTTCCGGCGCATGGTGCGGCGGCTGCCCGTGGTCGGCCCACTGGGGGTCGCCATGATCGTCCTGTGCTCGCACGAGCAGGCGCTCAGTTCCGGTCGGTGCCGGCCGGCAGAGCAGCCGGCGGCCCGGGTACGCCGTCAGGGCACGGCCATGGTGGCCCACCGACCGCGGGCAACCATCCAGGTAGGCTTGTTGCACAGCGCCGCCACCGCCTTCCCCCAGGAGCTTCGAGCCGCATGACCCGATGGACCACCGCGGAGAACCTGTACGACCTGGGCTCCGGCACCACCCTGGTGACCGGCCCCGCCGCCAACTGGCTGATCCTGCGCGAAGGCAGCAGCTGCACCCTGATCGACTGCGGCTACCCCGGTGACCGCACGCTCGTCGACGCCTCCCTGCGGGCGGCCGGGGTGCCCGGGCTGCCCGACGCCGTGGTCATCACCCACGCCCACGCCGACCACATCGGCACCCTGGGCCGCTTCGTCGCCGCCGGCGTCCCGGTGCACTGCTCGGCCGCCGAGGTGCCGAACATGGCCGGCACCGCCCGCGAGCAGATCGGGCCCAGGGAGTCCCTCCCCCGCGCTGCCCGCTCGTGGAAGTGGCTCACCTGGAGCATCCACGCCATCCGGGTCGGCGGCCTCAAGGACGTCACCGTGGACCCCGAGGCGCTCACTCCTTTCACCCCCGACGCGACCGCCCTGGACGTCCCCGGGAGCCCGCGCCCGGTGGCGACCACCGGACACACCTCCGGGCACACCTCCTACCTCATCGGTGGCACCGGGGTGCTCGCCTCCGGCGACGCGGTGATCACCGACCACATGGTCGCCGAGAAGCACGGTGTCCCGCAGCTTCTCGCCGACCCGTTCCACCACGATCTGCCGACCGCATCGCGGACCGCGGTCCGGCTGCTCTCCGACACGGACTTCGACGTCCTGGCACCGGGCCACGGCCCGCCCCTGCGAGTGCCGGCCGGCCGGCGTCTGTCAATCCACTAGAGCGCCCGCTCCTCGTGTGCTCGAGGGGGTCCGCTCGGGTCCCGACAGCTTCGACGGCGCCGGCAGATGCCGCGGCCTGCGGTCATCCGCTACGAGGGCAGGCTCCCGCTGGTGCCGGGCTCGGGGACGCCGCGTTGTTTGCGCACCCTGGACGCGCGGTACTCGTCCCTGGCCATCCTGAGGGTGTACCAGCCGATGAGCCCCCCGATCCCGGTGAGGAACAGGGCGCTCCACATCGGCGGCTCGCCCTGCGCCACGGGGGCGAAGAGCAGCACCCAGGAGAAGACGAGGCCGAACCAGAGCACCGTCGTCACGATGCCCATGCCCCACCAGGTGCTGACCTGCACATGGCCGCGGCCCGGAGTGAACCCGATCTCGTCACCGGCGTAGCTGTGCAGCGCGCCGGTGGCCGTCGTGCGGAGCACCCGCTTCTCACCTCTCGCCAGCGCCTGCTGGTGCTCTGCCCGGGTGACGTCATCACGCCGCTGGCGGTCCTGCATCATGGCCTGTCCTCGCTGATGGGTGGGATGAACGGTGGGGCGCGCAAGCGCAGCGGCTACTTCTCCCCCGGTCGCCGCTGCCCGGGCATGACGCCCGCGTCTGCTCATCGGTTCGGCGGCCGGGGCCGCCATCGACTGGAGAGCGGCCCCCTCCACGAGGGACAGGTTGCGGTCATGGCAGCGGGAGGACGGTGATGAACCAGAACAGGACGGCGGCGAAGACGACGAAGAACGGGATGAGGCAGCCCAACGCGACCCTCGTCTGGTTCGAGACCTGGAAGGACTCCGTCGGGTCCTCCGGGTTGTAGGCCACCTCCACGACCGTCCCCGGCACAGGCCGTGCGCCGCAGGAGATCTCCGACGCCCCGGTGAACGCCGTGCCGTGCAGGTCGGCGAACCGGTACGTGGGCCAGAAGCGGCGTGACCGGCTGGTGCTGCCGACGCCGCTGGTCCAGCCGGCCCGGCTGCCGGTCACGGTGGCCTCCGCCCTCGGCCAGTGGGCGGTCAGCCGCTCGTGCCGCCTGTTCTTCCGGACCGTGTGGACGACGGAGCCGGCGGCCCCGGCGACGAACAGCGCCCAGACCGCGTACAGCACGGTGCTCACCCGGGCATCCCAGAACCGCCGCGCACCAGCGGGGCGGCGGGCATCGTCGATGCCTGACCGGAGTCGAGGACGCAGGGAGCGCAGCAGAGGGCTCGTCGGGGGTCGGCCATGGTCTCAAGCTATCCTCCCACCCGCCGTTGTCCCCGCACCCCCGGGCTGTCACGCACACGGAGGGTGGCAGCCGGGAGGCCTTCAGCACGATCCGCCGGGTCGGCTGGCCGCGAAGCGCACCAGAGGTTCCGCAGCTTGCGAACCCGGCAGTAGGGTCACGCCCATGGGAGACCAGCCGTACGAATCGATGGACGCGCGCCAGACCGCCGACGCCCTCGACGTCTACCTCGCCGAACGCGAACCGGCCCTGGAGAGGCTTCGCGCAGCACTGACCGGCGCCGGCTTGGACACGCGCGAGACGCTCGACGGGTCCCTCTACTCCGTCTCCCCGCTGTGGGCATGGCTCACCGCTCGAGCCGCGCGGCTCGGCGTCGACCCGCGGTCACTGGAAGACGATGCCACCCGCCCCTCCTGGCCGTCCTGGGCACGCCACGGACGACTCGTGGACCCGCACCCACCGGCCGCCACGATCGCACTCGTCGACGGCTTCGCCACCTACCTCGGCCAGCTCCTGACCGCCGCGGTCCCCGCTGCGTCCTGGCAGGTCGGTGAGCACCGCATCAGTGACCACCCGCTGCTGAACTACCCGGTGCTCGCCTCGGACCACCACCAGATCTTCCTGCCGGCCCTGCCGCTCTACAGCGTCTACCAGTCGGCCCACGGCCGCGATCCGATGTCCGGCACCGAGATGCGCACCCACGTCCAGCGGACCGTCGACGCTCTGAACGGGCGAGGACCGGAGGCCGCTGCCGTCGACGAGCCGCTGGTGACGGTCGTCGCCGAGCTCGACTGCTTCGACCTGGGCCTGCGCGAAGACATCCCGGCCGAGCGCCCGGAGATCGTGCCCCTGCTGATCTCCGAGCTGTGCGATCGCGACGGCGTCGTATCGGTCCACCGGTACGGACCCGCCGCCCTGATCGTCGACGTCCCCGGCTGGGACGAGCTGCGCCTGAAGATGTGGTGCACCCTGTGGCTGCAGCGGAACCTCCTGCGATGACCCGCCGGCGTCACGATCTCCGCCGCCGGCCTCGTGGCCGTGCGCGCCGGCGCCCGGACGGGGCCGGTAGCCTCGGCACCATGAACGAGTCCGCCCAGCAGACCGCCGAGGTGCCCGTGCCGACCGGCGGCCAGGTCCTCGCCCGCGCCGTGCCGGCGGCCGCCGTGCTCACGGTCGGGTTCCCAGCCCTGGTCCACTGGGGACTGGACGACAGCGGTACCGCACGCAGCCCCTGGGTCACCTTCGGACCGGCTCTGCTCCTGGGACTGGCGCTCATCGTGCAGCGCCTCGTCCAGGCGCCCCGTGCCCGCCTCGACGTCCACCAGGACAAGGGAGCGCTGCGCCGATCGATCGGGATCACCGCCTCCTCCGGTCTGGTCCCGGACGATCCGGGCACCCGCGTCGCCGCCGGGGTGCTGGCTTGCACTCAGCTGGAGTCGGCGACCACGATCGTGGCCGGGATCGCCGGCGTCGTCGCCGTCTGGATCCTGCGCACCGAGACGTGGTGGGCGGTGACCGCCGTCCTGATGATGCTGATCGCAGTGGTCCCGGTCCTCCGCGCCCGCCGCGGCTGGGCCTACCTGGACGCCCTGCACGCCGCCGAGCGCACCGGCTGACGGCCTGCTGCCCCGGCGGGGCACTAGGGTGACGGACATGACAAGCCGTACGTCCGCAGCCCTGGCTGCCGCCGCTGTGCTGCTGATGATCACAGCCTGCGGCCCGTCAACGGAGTCCTCATCGGCTCCCTCGGTCGACCTCGAAACGTGGGCGGCCAACACCCTTCCTGCTGTCGCCGAGGGAGGATTCTCCATCGCCGGCAGCACCGGCACCGACGGCAGTCGCGCCACCGGTTCGACGACCGATGTGGAGCCCGGGTGGTACGCGGTCACGATGGCGTGCGCACCGGCTGACCGGGGGGCTGACGCCGGTCTATCCTCCGGACGGATCAGTCTGAGCGGGGAACACGGGTCCTACGGCGAAGGGGACTGCGCGGGCTCACCGGTGACCACGACCGTGCAGCTCGGCGCCCCCGACGACACGACGCCGGAGACGGTCACGGTGGCAGCTGAAGCCGAGGGCTACGAGGCCTTCTGGGGCGTGTCCGCCGTACCAACGACTGCTCCCGAATAGCGCACCTGCCGCACCGGTCGACGATCCGATGACCGGAACGAGCAAGGCCTGCTCGTCCGGCACGTAGGCCGGCAGCTCCGCGTCGTCGGCGACCTCCAGCTTCACCCGGTAGGCCAGCACCTCGTGCTCCCGCGTGCGCCCCGGCAGCTGCGTCGCGGCGCCGGGAACGGCGTCGAGCTCCACGGCCACTTCGCTGTCGGGGCGGATGATCAGCTCGCCGGGGTCCGCGCCCTCGTCGAAGGCGTAGTGCAGCGCCTGGACGGAGCGCACGACGCCGGTGACCGGCAGGTGCGGCACGTGCTCGGGTGTCCGGTCGTGGTGCTCCTCCCAGTACCCGGGTATCGGCCGGCCACTGTCCTCGTCCGGGTCGTCAGGCCGTGACTCGCGCGGGCCGGTATCGCTGGGCGACCGCCCCCGACCGGAACTCATGGCGGTCCACGAGCTCGAGCTGGACGCGCTCGCGCAGACCGGCGAGCAGCGTCGACCCGTGTCCGGCAAGGACCGGCTGCACCACGAACTCGTACTCGTCGATCAGCCCCAGGTCCGCCAACGCCGTCGGCAGCGTCACGCCACCCACCCACAGACCCTCGCCCGGCTCCTGCTTGAGCCGCTGAACCGCTTGGCCCAGGTCGCCTCGCACCAGCTCGGCGTTCCAATCGACCTCGCTCAGCGTGCTCGACACGACGTACTTCTTCACCCGGTCGATGGCCTCGGCGAACGGGATCTCCCACTCCTCCATCCAGTCAGGCCACGTGCCCGTGGCCGGCCTCCGCCACGCCGACTCCATCATCTCGTAGGTCACCCGGCCGAACAGCAGGGCATCGGCTCGCTCCATCTCAGCGGTCCAGTAGCGCATCGACTCCTCGTCCGGGGGAAGCCCGGCCTCGTGATGGCAGCAGCCGTCGAGCGTGACGTTGATCGAGTATCGAAGTGGTCTCATCTCGTTGTTCTCCCTTGCTGTGGCGCCGGCGCGGTTGTCTCAGCGCCCGGTCGGTTCCGTGCCTGATGCTCGCTCGGCGATGACGTGCTCGCGCTGACGCTGGATCGCCCCGACGACTCGGTAGGACTCCTCGGCCGAGACCACCACCGACTCCGCCCCGGTGCTGATGCGCACGCTGGGCCCGCCCATCAGGTAGCCGGTGGCCCCACCCGTCAGGCGACGCCGGCCGATGCGCCACCACTCGGTGCGCGGCCCGACGGCTGCTTCGGTGATCTGCTCGTACGGGATCTGCTGCTGCTTGCGCCAGCCCTGCCGGATCTCCACGGCGTGGTCCCCCAGACTGAGGACGACCGATCGATGCACAACGAACGAGAGCGCTGTGTAGCCGACTACGAAGACAGGTCCGGTCGTCAGCAGATACGGTCCCTCCGGCACGAGCGCGGCCGCGACCACGATCAGCACGAGGAACACGACGACGATCGCGATCCGGATCCGCCACGGCTGGAACGTGACGAACTGCGGTGTCTCCTCCGGGTCTGCGCGCTCGGCCATGCCTCATGATCGCCGACCACACCGGCCGGGGGTAGACCCGATCCCCGGAACAACGGCCGACATCCCTCACGGCCGCCGGCGGCACGCAGTCTGTCGCCGCGACGCGACTGGATCAGCCGGTCTCGATCTGCAGCTGTGGGGTGAGCCGCACCCATCCCTCTGGTTCCTCCCCTGGAAGGCCGGCCGGAGCGAAGTCCGCCTTGATGCCCAACTGCCCGCTGGTGCCCACGCGCCCGCCGGGAGTGCAACCAGCGACCCAGTCCCCGGCTGCCGTCGGGTCGTAGGTGAGCAGGCAGTCGCCTTCCTCCCCGGCCACGAGGTAGAACTCGGCGCCCTCGTGGATGGCCAGCAACCGAGAGCTGTCGGCATCCCAGCCGTACTCCGCGGCATCGATCTCCGCGGGAAGCGTGTCGTCCTCGGTCTGCTCGCCGGCGTACAGGTCGACCGAGTCCTGCGAGCAACCAGCGACGACGAGAGCGATCGTCACCGCCAGCATCGCGCGCGTGCACCGGGTCATCATCTGCTGCTCCTCCGCTTCACCGACACAAGCCTCCGATGCCTTCGACCGTCTCACGGAGGGCGCGCCGAGGGGCTGAGGCCACGCCCGGTAGGGCAGGTGTCTCCGCGCCGGTGTTCGAGCACGAAATGCTCTCCTGCTCGCGGCCCTCAGGTCGTGCGGGTCGGCCGCGGTAGCGGAGGTGTGACGGGTGTCGAGGTGGATGGGGAGTACTGCTTCGAGACCGGAAGGTTGCTGGTGCTGAAGATCCGGGCCACGGGCCGCGTCGCGGTGAACGTCCCCGGTCCCACCCGCTTCGCCGCCGAGGCGAAGATGCTCTCCGTGATGGACCCGCTGCCGCTGGGCCGGCTCGGTTCCGACCTGGACGGCGAGGTTTGCCGTTGGCCGGTGGGCCCTGATGACTTCAACGCCGAGGACGCGCTGAAGGTCCGCGCCTCCTAGGGGCCGGAAGCGTTTCGAGGACATCTCTCGAGCAAGCCTTCGGCTCGAGCAGCTAACGCGGCCAGACGCTTACCGGCTCTTGAAGGCTCGTTGTCGCCGTCGGGACGACTGCTACGGTGCGACCAGCAGGCACCGGGCGAACACGTCGCTCACCGCCTCCGACTCCCCGAGGAGCACCGCGCGATGAGCACCCCCACCTGGCAGAACCCTGAGATCCTCGTCGCCGCGGCCGGCGCCCAGGGCCCGCAGGTCCATGCCGTCTTCGAGAAGGCTGCGGACATCGGCCTCGAGCAGTCGCAGGCGCTGCGCAAGGCCGCCGAGCTCCACCAGAAGTTCGTCACCGACAACACCCCCGTCGAGGTGGACTACGACGCGCTCGGTCAGGCTGCCGTGAAGCTGGCGGTCGGCGCCGCGGCCGCCGCCGGGCGCCAGGACGCCCTGGACCAGATCCTCGGGTCGTGGCGGAGCCTGTCGCAGGCGATTGCCACCGACTTGTTCCTCCTGATGCACCGGCACACCCGCCCCGACTCCGCTCCCCCGTCCGGAGACGCCCTGGAGCGCGCCGCCGAAGCCACCGCCACCAGCTTTCAGATGCCCGTGGCCCACGCCCTGATCGCCCTCGCCGCCCGGGACCTGATCGACGCCGACGGCTTCCCGCAGGACGCCTACGACTTCCTGACCACCCCGTGGAACTGGGCCTTCGGCGCCGCCCACCCCGAGGACGACACCGGGCAGACGGTGGAGGGCTCGTGAGCGAGGACCTGGCCGCCTGGGCGCAGTCCCGCCCGCAGTCGGTGCCCGCGGTGCAGTCGCCGGCCGACGGGCGGATGACGCCGATCGAGCTGAAGGTCGTGCGCGAGGACGTGGAACGGATCGAGGCGTATACCGCCGAGGTCGCAGATCACCTGGCCGCCCACCTGCTCGAGCACACCGGGCCCGACCCGGTCTTCGAGGTCTACGACCGCGACGCCGACATGCCGGCCCTCGATCTGCCGGGCGCACCGTTGCCGCTCACGGCCAGGTGGTGGCGGGCCGTCGCCTACCAAGTCGCCGAGGATGTTCCGGGCCTGCGGATCGTCGAGGCGCCGAAGTAGTCCAGGCAATCGGCGTCGCAGCACCACATGCTTGTGCACGGAAGTGGGGCTGCCGGGGTGCGGTCAGGCTCTCTAAGAACTTGTTTCATAATGCGGTGAGGCGTCTGTGGCAGATCAGCGCGCAGGCCAGTTGCAGCAGTCCGAGATGGAGGTCGGCCCGGCGTTCCCACCGAGTCCGGAGTCGCTTGTAGGAGTGCAGCCAGGCGAAGCCGCGCTCCACCACCCAGCGATGCCGGCCCAGCCCGGAACCATGGGCGACGCCTCGACGGGCGATGCGCGGAGTGATCCCGCGGGCGCGCAGCAGCCGCCGGTACTTGTCGTGGTCATAGCCACGGTCCGCGAACAGTTCCCGGGGCTTGCGGCGGGGCCGACCACGCAACCCGCGGATCGGCGGAATCGAGTCGACCAGGGGCAACAGCTGGGTGACGTCGTTGCGGTTGCCGCCGGTGAGGGTGACCTGTAGCGGGATGCCGTTCGCCTCAACGATCAGGTGGTGCTTGGAACCGGGCCGGCCGCGATCGACGGGGCTGGGCCCGATGTGGTCCCCCCTTTGAGGGCCCGCACGTGCGAGCCGTCCACAGCGCACCGGTCTAGGTCCAGTGCCCCGGCCGCGCGCAGCTCAGCCAACAGCACTTCGTGTACCGCCGGCCACACTCCGGCCTCGGTCCAGTCCCTCATGCGCCGCCAGCAGGTCACTCCGGAGACGCCGAGCAGGTCCCGGGGCAGCTGGTTCCAGCCGAGCCCGGTCTTGAGCACGAACACGATCCCGGCCAGAGCTGTCCGGTCATCGGCGGGCTTGCGCCCTGGGTGCTGGTGGCGCCGGGGTGGGCGTGGTGGCAGCAACGGCTCGACTCGCTCCCACAGCGAGTCCGGTACGAGATCCCCCATCATGCCCACCAGGGTCACCGAGGACCCCGTCAGCACTCAAGGGCTACGTCGAACTCATTATGAAATGACCTCTAAGCTGAAGCTGTCGGTGAGCAGCTCACGAGCGGCCCGACACAGCGCAGGCCACGTCGGGGGGCGTGGCCGCGCAGCACGCAACGCCCCTGTCGGCGCGCGCCGCCCGTGGCGAAGGCGATCAGTCCCCGGACATCAGGAAGCCGCCGGCGGCCAGGAACAGCGCGGCCGAGACGGCGAGCAGCACCGGGTAGCAATGCTCGGCCAGAATGACCTCATGGTGGAAATCGTCGGCGTCGAGCCTCGCGTCGAGCCTGGTGGAGTGCTTTTTGGACTGCCAGTCGGATGGCGACCGCAGAACGCGCTCCCACCGGACCTCGGGCCGCCTCCGGTGCAGATTCCATGTCGGAAATGGAGGCCAAATGTCGAATCGGCCCCAAGTGACGGTGAGCAACTCCGCCAGTCTGGGCGGATTGCCAACGATTCTTCGTGCCCCCAGTCAGACTCGAACTGACACTGAGCGGATTTTAAGTCCGCTGCCTCTGCCGATTGGGCTATGGGGGCCGGTCCCGGACGCGTCACCGGGACGCCGTCCACCCTATCGCCTCGTCCCGCTCCCACCACCAGGACGGGCCGGGGGCGCGGCCGGGAGCCGCGCCTGTCGGCCGGGCGCAGGATCCAGTACGCTGGCACGGTGGTCGAGCAGCCGGCCGCGATGTCGTCGCATCCGCAGGAGGCTGCTCCCGTGCACCACCCCGCTCTCCCGTCCCACCGGTTCCTGCCGGGATCCGGACGTCCCCCCGTCCCCGCCCCGTGCGGGTGCACCCCGATGCCGTTCCGGACGACCGCGGCATGAGCGAGGTCGTCGCCCGGCCCACCGGCAGGACCTACCTGGCGCCGGAGGACGCGTTCCCCGCCGACCTGACCGAGCTGTCCCTGGCCGAGCTGCACGTCCTGCACAGCAGGGTCGGCCGGCAGCTCGACCTCGAGTACCTCGGCAGCGCGTCCGGCGCCCACCCGGTCACGCTCGAGCGCCACCAGGAGCTGAGCGTGGAACTGGACGCCCGCGAGATCGCCCACCCCCGGAACACCCACTGACGGACGGGCGGCCTGCCGGCCCCCGGGGCAGGCGCCACGGGGGCCGGGCCGGGGGCGTCACGGCCCCGTGGAACAGCTCGACCCCGCCGCGGCACGTGGCCGGGACGGGGTCGAGCGGTGGACGGATCGGATCAGAGGTTGGCCTTGCGCGGGGCGGGGGCCTTGCCGGCAGCGGTCTGGAACCGCGTGCGCGGGTCCCGCTCGTGGCGCAGCGTGGTGGTGTCCCGGCCGAACATGAAGTTCAGGGCCCACTCGGTGAAGACGCGGGCCTTGCGGTCCACGGTGGGGATTGCGTAGCCGTGGTAGAGCCGGTGCATCGCCCACGCGGCGACGCCGGAGAACTCCAGGCCCTTCGCCGGCAGACCGGGGAGGCCCTTGATGCTGGCCACGCCCTTGTAGAGGCCGAGCCCGGCGACCGCGCCGAGGTTCTCGTGGTAGTAGTCCTCGAGCGGCTTGCCCGCGCGGGCGGCCATGATGTTCTTGGCCATCGTGTGCGCCTGGCGCACCGCGTGCTGGGCGTTGGGGACGCAGAACCCGCCGACTCCCCCACCGGTGAGGTCCGGGACGGCGGAGACGTCGCCGGCGGCCCAGGCACCCTCGAGGGGCCCGTCGTCGCCGGTGATCCGCAGGTCGGCCCCGGCACGGACGCGGCCGCGCTCGTCGAGCGGGAAGTCCGTGCTCTTGACCAGCGGGTTCGCCTGCACCCCGGCGGTCCAGATCAGGGTGTCGGTGCCGAACTCGCCGGCCGGGGACTTGTCCTGCATGTTGACGAGCTTCAGGTGCTTGTCCACCGCGGAGGCGAGCGACGTGTTGAGCAGCACCTCGATGCCGCGGCTGCGCAGGTGCGCCACGACCTTCTCCGCGCGCTCCTCGGAGACCTCGGGCATGATCCGGCCCATGGCCTCGATGAGCACGAAGCGCAGGTCGGAGACCGTGAGCCGCTCGTTGCGCTCGACGGCGCTGCGGGCCATGTCCTCGATCTCGGCGATCGTCTCGGTGCCGGCGTAGCCGCCGCCGACCACCACGAAGGTCAGCGCCCGGCGCTTGGCCTCCTCGTCGGTGGTGAGGGAGGCGACCTCGATGCGCTCGAGCACCCAGTTGCGCACCGCCACGGCCTCCTCGATGGTCTTGAGGCCGATGCCGTTCTCGGCGAGGCCCTCGATCGGGAAGGCGCGGGTCACGGAGCCGCCGGCGATGACGACCTCGTCGTAGGTCAGCTCGAAGGTCTCGCCCTCGTCGATGCCCTTGACGGTCGCGGTGCGGTTCGCGTGGTCGACGCCGAGCACGTGCCCGGTGACGATCTCGCAGTCCTTGAGGTGCTGCCGGTGGGGCACCACCGCGCTGCGGGCGGAGACGTTGCCGCCGGCCACCTCGGGCAGGAAGGGGAGGTACATCATGTACGGGTTGGGATCCACCACGGTCACGACTCCGCCGGAGTCCTTGATCCGCTTCTGCAGTTCCTGCGCCACGGTGAAGCCGACGTAGCCGCCGCCGACGATCAGAAGGCGCGGACGGTCCTTGGCCAGTTGAGTGAAAGACATGCCCCCGAGTCTACTCAGAACGCTGTCGATATCGGTTCTCGTCCGGGGCCTCCGCGCCGTGTTCCGGCGCACGCCTCAGGGACGGCCGCCCGGGCCCCCGTCCGGGTCGGCGGCCACGATGCGGCGGATGTGCACCACGGCACCCGCCGTGAGGCCCAGCACGAGCAGCCCGAACCCGGCGAGCACCACGACGGGCAGCAGCCCGGTCTCGTCGATCGGGGCGACGGGCTCGGGCGGGGCGACCTCCGCCTCGACCTCCTCCGTGACGGGCGCCGAGCTCTCGGCCGGGCCCGCCGTGGGGGTCGCCGCGGCGCTGCGGCGGTGCACCCGCACCCACTGCTCCATGCTGCCCAGGGGACTGCGGTCGACCTCGGGGACGTCCTCCGTGAGCGCGGCCTCGACGTCCAGCACCCCGTAGCCGTAGAGCGGGTCCTTGCCCGGCGAGCCGGTGTCCCGGGCGGTGGAGACGATGCGGTTCGCGATCTGGGCGGAGCTCATCTCCGGCCACTTCGCCTTGATCAGCGCGGCGGTGCCGGCCACGACCGGGGCGGACGCGGACGTCCCGGCCCACGAAGCGTAGCGGTCGCCGGGGATGGCGCCCACCATGTCCTCGGACGGGCCGGCCACGGCGATCGAGATCCCCTGCGAGGAGGACTCCCAGCTCGCCTCTCCCGTGCGGCCCACGCCGCCCACCGTCAGCACGCCCGGGATGGTGGCGGGGGCGCCGACCTGGACGAGCCCCGACCCCCGGTTGCCCGCGGAGGCGACGACGAGCACGTCCTTCTCCTCTGCGTAGAGGAAGGCCTCGTCCCAGCTCTCGGGCCACGAGGTGGCGTTGGAGCCCACCGACATGTTGATGACGTCCGCCCCGTTGTCCACGGCCCACCGGACGGCGTCCGGGAGCTGCTCGTCGACGCTGCGGACCTCCGGGCTCTCGTCGCCCAGCCAGGTGGACACGGCGAGCACCTCGGCGTCCGGGGCCACGCCCACGATGCCGGCGGGCCGACCCGGGGCGTCGTCGTCCCGTCCGCCCGGGGGCACGTGGCCGCGGCCCGCGGCCACGGACGCCACGAGGGTCCCGTGCTCGGGCTCGGTGCCGAGACCCTCCTGGCCGTCGGCGGAGCCGCCGCCCGAGACGTCGGTGCCGGCCACCACGGCGCCCTCCAGGTCCTGGTGCGAGCCGTCCACCCCGGTGTCGATGACGGCGATGCGCACGCCCTCCCCCGTGGACTCCGCCCAGGCCTCCCGCACGCCGTACTCGTCCAGCCAGTACTGCAGCGGACGGATCCCGTCCTCGGCGATGCGGGAGGTGTCCGGGGCGGGGGTGGCGCCGTCACCGGGTGGGGGTGCCACGCTGACGGGGTCCTCGAGCGGGATGCTGGGGGCGGGGCCGGGCTCCGGGGGCCGGGCCTGCGCCGGCCCCGTCCCGGGCAGGACCAGCGCGCCGGCGCCGACCACGGCCGAGGCCGCCCCCACCGCGCTCCACCGGGTGAGGGCGCGGTGGCGCGGGGGGCGGGGGCGGGGTGCGCTGGAAGACATGTGTCCTTCCGGGTCGGGGGGTCCGGGCGGGTCAGCCGACCTGGGACAGGGCGATCCCGTCCAAAATATCGTGCTCGCTCGCGATCGCCGAGTCCACCCGTCCACCGGTGGCGGCGCCCACCCGCTCGACGATCCGCCGCCACACGAGGGCGCCGCCGCCGATGACGTCGACACGGCCCTCGTGCATGTAGGGCAGCGCGGCGCGCTCCGCGCGGGTCATGGCCGTGAGCTCCCGGCACGCCTGCGCGATCCGCTCGGCGGGCAGCTCGGCGCCGTCGATGGCCGCGGGGTCGTACGCGGACAGCCCGAGGGCGTGGGCCGTGACGGTCGTGATGGTGCCCGCGACGCCCACGAGGTGGGTCGCCTCCGCGAGGGGCACGGTCTGCAGGACCACGTCCACGGCGTGGTCGACGTCGCGCAGCACGGCCTCCTGCTGGGCGGCGGTGGGCGGGTTGGAGCCGAGGTGGCGCTCGGTCAGGCGGACGCAGCCGATGTCCACGCTGCGCTCCGCGCGCACCCCCTGGGCGTTGCCCAGCACGAACTCGGTCGACCCGCCGCCGAGGTCGATCACCAGGACCCGGTCCTCCGGATCCGCGCCGCCCACGGCGGCCGCGGCGCCGCGGAAGGACAGCTCGGCCTCCTCGTCGCCGCTGATGACCTCGGGGGTCACGCCGAGGCGCTCGCGGATCCCGGCGAGGAAGACGTCCCGGTTGCCGGCGTCGCGGGTGGCGCTCGTGGCCACGAAGCGCAGCTGCTCCACCCCGTGCTCCGCCAGCAGCCGGGCGTACTCGTCCGTGGCCGCGAACGTGCGCTCGAGCGCCGCCTCGGCGAGCCACCCGGTGGCGTCCACGCCCTGGCCGAGCCGGACCACGCGCATCTCGCGCACCACGTCGTCGAGCACCGTGCGGCCCTGCTCCTCCCGGGTGTCGGCGATGAGCAGTCGGATGGAGTTCGTGCCGCAGTCGATGGCGCCTGTGCGCATGGGGAGTCCTCGGGGGTGTCGGGGGCGGGTGGGTCTCAGGCCTCGCGCCAGGCGGGGTCGCAGTGGCAGGCGTCGGGGGTCCACCACTCGGCGATGGCGGTGAGGGTCTCGTCGCCGAGCGGGTTCACGCCGGGCCCGGCCGCGAGCGCGTGGCCGGCGAGCACGTGCAGGCACTTGACCCGCACGGGCATGCCGCCGGCGGAGATGCCCTCGATCTCGGGCACGGGTCCGGTGCCGGCCGCGGCACCGATCCGGGCACGCTCGGCGAGGTAGTCCTCGTGCGCGGCCCGGTGGGCTGCGGCCAGCGCCTCGTCCTCGGCGATGCGGTCCGTCATCGTGTACATCAGGCCGGCCGCCTCGAGCCGGGACACCGCCGCGGTGATCACGGGGTGGGCCAGGTAGAACACCGTGGGGAACGGGGTGCCGTTGGCCAGCCGCGGCGCGGTGGCCGCCACGAGCGGGTTCCCGCACGTGCACCGGGCCGGGATCTCGACGACGTCGCGCACGGGACGCCCGAGCTGCCGGGAGAGCACCTGGAGGTCCAGGGCCGTGGGCTCGACCGTCGCGGCCGTCACGCCGAGTCCCCGGGGTGCGGGGGCCGGCCGGTCGCCGGGCTCGTGTCCGTGCTGGGGGTTCACGCCGTTCCTCACTCCGCGGCGCTGCCGCGGCTGTCCGTCGCCGCGTCCTGCGGCGCGCCGGCCCCGTCCGCCGGGGCGGCCGGGACGCTCTGCTCTGTCTGCTCTGCCTGCTCGGTGGTGCCGGGGTCCTGGCCCGCGCCGGGCTCGTCCGTGCTGCCCGGCTGTCCGGGGGCCGCGGGCTCGTCGGTGCCGCCCGGCTCGGCGGCGGTGTCCGCGTCCTCGGCGGTGTCCGCGTCCTCGCTGCCGGCCGGTTCCCCGTCGGCGTCCGCGTCCCCGGCGGCGTCCGTGTCCCCGGCGGCTCCCGTGCCCGCCGCGGGACGGGCGTCCTCGTAGGCGGAGGCCACCACGGACTGCCAGAGGGCGTCCACCCAGGCGGGCTTCTCGGCCTCGACCTGCGCCGCCGAGGAGTCCACCACGGCGCCGTCCATCTCCTCGGCGCCCACCACGAGGTAGGACCGCTCCCCCGGCATCACGTAGAGGAGCCGGTCCCGGGCCTGCTGCTTGACGTAGGTCTCGTCCGACCACTGGTCCACCTGGTCCTCCAGGGAGGCCTGCTGGGCCTCCATGGCGGCGATGGCGCGCTCGAGCTGGGCGATCTCCGCCCGCTGCTCGAGGAAGATCTTGGTGGTCGGCGCCGCCAGGAACACGATGAGCACGGCCACGAGGGTGAGGATCAGGAACCGCCCGCTGAAGGTGCGGGCGGGGACCGGCGACCCCACGGCGCTGGACCCGCCACCCAGCCCGTGGCCCGGGCCGCCGCCCGTCCCGCCGTCGCGCCCGCGGGTGCCCGGCGCGGCGTCGCGCCCGCCGAGCAGGCGGGTGGTGCGCGGGCGGGGATCGGGCATGGCGACCTCACGGGGGAAGGGCGGGGACGGGGACCAGTGTAGCGCTCACGGGGGGAGCGGCCGCCGGGAACGGCCGCTCCCCCCGCACGACGACGGACCGGCGGGGCCGGTCAGCCGCCGGTGGTCACTTCGCGGTGTAGCGCGGGAACGCGGAGGCCCCCGCGTAGCGCGCGGCGTCCCCGAGCTCCTCCTCGATGCGCAGCAGCTGGTTGTACTTGGCCACGCGCTCGGAGCGGGCCGGCGCCCCGGTCTTGATCTGCCCGGCGTTGGTGGCCACCGCGATGTCCGCGATCGTGGTGTCCTCGGTCTCGCCCGAGCGGTGGGAGATCATGCAGTGGAACATGTGCCGCTGGGCCAGGGAGATGGCGTCGAAGGTCTCCGTGAGGGAGCCGATCTGGTTGACCTTCACCAGCAGGGCGTTGCCGGCGCCCTCGTCGATGCCGCGGGCCAGCCGCTCCGGGTTGGTGACGAACAGGTCGTCGCCCACGATCTGGACCTGGGTGCCCACGGACGCGGTGAGGGCCTGCCAGCCCGCCCAGTCGTCCTCGTCCAGCGGGTCCTCGATGGACACGATCGGGTAGTCGCGCACGAGCTCCTCGTAGTAGGAGGTCATCTCCGCGGCGCTGAGCTGCTTGCCCTCGAAGCTGTACTTGCCGTTCTCGAAGAACTCGGAGGAGGCCACGTCCAGGGCGAGCGCCACGTCGGTGCCCACGGTGTACCCGGCCTTCTCGATCGCCTCGGAGATGAGGTCGAGGGCGGCACGGTTGGACTCGAGGTTCGGGGCGAAGCCGCCCTCGTCGCCCAGCCCGGTGGCCAGGCCGCGCTCCTTGAGCACGCCCTTGAGGGAGTGGTAGACCTCCACGCCGGTGCGCAGGGCCTCGGAGAAGGTCGCGGCACCGATCGGGGCGATCATGAACTCCTGGATGTCCACGTTCGAGTCTGCGTGGGAGCCGCCGTTGAGGATGTTCATCATGGGCACCGGGAGGACGTGGGCGTTGGGCCCGCCCAGGTACTTGTAGAGCTCGAGGTCGGAGGCGTTGGCGGCGGCGCGGGCCACGGCCAGGGAGACGCCCAGGATGGCGTTGGCGCCGAGGCTGCCCTTGTTGTCCGTGCCGTCGAGGTCGAGCATGGTGCGGTCGACCAGCCGCTGGTCGGTCGCGTCGAGACCGATCACGGCCTCGGCGATCTCCTCGTCGACGGCCTTCACGGCGTCGAGGACGCCCTTGCCGAGGTAGACCTTCTTATCGCCGTCACGGCGCTCGACGGCCTCGAAGGCACCGGTGGAGGCGCCCGAGGGCACCGCCGCCCGGCCGTAGCTGCCGTCCTCCAGCAGCACCTCGACCTCCACGGTCGGGTTGCCGCGGGAGTCGAGGATCTGGCGGGCGTGCACTGCGGTGATCATGGCCATGGGTTGCTCCTGACGTTGGTGCTGAGCTTGTCGCTGACGTGGGTGGAACGTGCGTGGTGGGGCGGTCGGGGCCCCGGTGCGGGGCACCGGCCGAGGGTCCGCACCGGCGGGGCCGGGCGCCCCCGGCGGCTCCAGCCTAGCGACTCGGCGCCGGTGGCCGGCCGCGGGGGCGGCCCGTGACGGGATCAGTCCCCGTTCCGGGCGGCGGCGTACGCGCGGGCGGCCCCGCGCAGGGCCCGCTCGGCGTCGAGCCCGCGGGCGGAGGCGGAGCGCACGAGCGCGAACAGCGCCTCGCCCAGCTCCTCCTCGGTGCGCGGGCCGCCGGGCTCCTCCGCGGCGGGGACCGCGGGCTCGAGGTCGTGCTTGCGGGCCCGCGCGAGGGTCTTCTCCGCGAGGGCCAGGGCCGGCAGGTGCGGCGGGATGCCGTCGAAGGGCCCGGTCCGCTCGGGCTTCTCGGCCCGCTTGAGGTCCTCCCAGCGGGAGTGCAGCTGCTCGAGGGTCTGCTCCCCCGCGACGTCCCCGGTGGCGCCGGCGCCGAAGACGTGGGGGTGGCGGCGGACCAGCTTGGCGGTGATGGCCTCGAGCACGTCGGCCACGTCGAAGCCGCCCTCGGCGCGCGGGCGCTCCTGGGCGACCCGGGAGTGGAAGACCACCTGCAGCAGGACGTCCCCGAGCTCCTCGACGAGCAGCCCGGCGTGGGCCGCCGGCCCGCCCTCGGCCTCCACGGCCTCGACGACCTCGTAGGCCTCCTCCACGAGGTAGCGCACGAGGGACTCGTGGGTCTGCTGCCCGTCCCACGCGCACCCGCCCGGGGAGCGCAGCCGGTCCATGACCGCCACGAGCTCCGCGAAGCGCTGCCCGGTCCGCTCCGGGACGCCGAGCCCCGCCGCGACGTCGTCGGTGCCGTGCCCCTGGCTCATGCGTGCATCCCCTCGAAGCCGTCGGTGATCATCCCGTCCAGGGCGGTGCGGTCCTCGAGCGGGAGGAAGGCGGCGGCCGCGGCGTTGCGCTGCAGCCGCTCCAGGTCCTCGAGCCCGTAGCCGAAGTGCTTCACGAGCAGGGCCAGCTCGTCCGTGACCGTGGTCCCGCTCATCAGCCGGTTGTCCGGGGAGATGGTCACCGTGAAGCCGGTCCGGTAGAGCATGTCCACCGGGTGCCGCTCGGGACCGCCGCCGAACGCCGCCACGGCCCCGGTCTGGAGATTGGACGTGGGGCACACCTCGAGGGCGATGCCCCGGTCCCGGACCCACTCGGCCGTGCGGCCGAGGTCGACGACGGCGACGTCCTCCAGGTAGTCGATGTCGATGTCCTCCGCGATGCGCACCCCGTGGCCCAGGCGCAGGGCGCGGCCCGTGGCCAGCGCGTCCCGGATCGACTCGATGCCGGCGGCCTCCCCGGCGTGGAGGGTGACGGGCACCAGCTCGTCCGCGAGCAGCTCGAGGGCGGCCCGGTGGCGGGCGGGCGGGTAGCCGTCCTCGGGTCCCGCGAGGTCGAAGGCCACCACGCCGCGGTCCCGGTTGTCCACCACGAGGCGGGCGACCTCGAGGGAGCGCTCGGCGTGGCGCATGGCGCAGAGGATCTGGGTGACGGACACGATGTGGCCCGCGTCCTCCGCGGCCAGCACTCCCTCCGAGAGCCCGAGCCGGACGGCCTCGACGGCCTCCGCCATCGACAGGCCGCCGGCGGTGTGCTGCTCCGGGGCCCAGCGCACCTCGGCGTGGACCACCCCGTCCGCCACGAGGTCCTCGACGTACTCCCGGGCGCAGCGCACGAGCGCCTCGGGGGTCTGCATCACGGCGACCGTGTGCTCGAAGGTCGCCAGGTAGCGCAGCAGCGAGCCGGAGTCGGCGCTCTCCCGCACCCACCGGCCCAGCGCCTCGGGCTCCTCGGCCGGCAGCCGGTGCCCGGCGGCGGCGGCCAGCTCGACCACCGTGGCCGGGCGCAGGGCGCCGTCGAGGTGGTCGTGCAGGCACACCTTGGGCAGGTCGCGCAGGACCCGGTCCGGCACGCGGCCCGGGTGCTGTTCGGCGGAGGTCAGCATCACGGTCGGGACGGCCCCTGTCTCGGTCGGTCTCAGTAGTTCCAGTCCTGCAGGGCCTCGTTCATGTGCTGCGGGATGTGCGCCCCGGTGCGGGGGTACATGCGCAGCTCCTCGAGGTAGTTCTGCGCGGGCAGCCGGTCCTCGTAGCGCACGAAGGCCTCCTCGTCCGCGTAGTCGAAGGACACCTCCGGGGGGATGCCCGGCCGGAAGCGGAACATCATCGCCAGCGGGGCCCCGTTGCCCTCCACGTAGGACTCGTCCTTGAGCTCCTGCACGTGCAGCAGCTCCTCGGGGACGAGGTCGAAGGTGCGGCGCTGGTCCCAGAAGCCGTTCTTCCGCACGTGGGTCAGGGCGTCGTAGTAGGTGCCCAGGGCCCGCACCCGCACGAGCACGGTGGAGACGTCCATCGCCGTGCCGTCCTCGCCGAACAGGCGCCGCTGGGCGTCCGCGAGCCGGCGCAGGACGTCGACCTCCTTGAGCACGAGGTTGCCCTCGGCCAGCTTGTCCTGGGAGGGCCGGTCCTGGGCCCCCGCCGGGGCCCGGTAGGACGGGGAGACGTCGGTGGAGACCGCGGTCTCCGGGGCGGAGGAGTCGTGGTCGTCCCCGGCGGCGGTGCCGGCGGCGGCCGCGGCGGCCGTCGCGGCCGCCGCCCCGGTGGGCGCGGCCGGCTCGACGTCCTCGTGCCACTCCTCGTGGTCGACGTGGTCGGGGACCTCGTGCTGGGCGGTGCCGTGGTCGGGGACGTCGTGGGCGGTGGCCTCCCGGTCGGCGGTGCGGTGCTCGTCCTGCTCCCGGCCGGCCGCGGGGGCCTCCGTGGCGGGAGCGGCCCCGGGAACGGGCTCCGCCCCGGTGGTCGGCTCGGTGATCGGCTCGGCGGCCGGCTCAGCGCTCCGCGCGGAGACTGGGACGCCGGTCGGCTCGGAGACGGGGCCACGGGCGGCGCCGGCCGCGGAGGACCCGGCCCCACCGGCAGCGGCGGCCGCCGCGGCGGCGGGGACTCCCCCGGCCGAGTGCTCCGCGGCCGGGCCCGTCGGCTCCGATGCGGCGGGACGGCGCTCGTCGTCGGACCGCTCCCCGGTGGGGCGCTCACCGGCGGGCCGGTCCTCGGCGGAGCTCGTCTCCGCAGTGGACCGCGTGCCCGCGGCAGCGGCGCCCGGCACGGGCCGCCCCGACCGCCAGGTGCGGACGTCCTCGCTGCCGTCGGCGAAGCCGTAGGTCGTCACCACGGGGCGGACCCCGTCCTGCTCCGGGCCCACCTCGATGCGGGCGTTCTGCCAGGCGCCGCGGGGCGAGGACATGGCCTCGCTGTAGAGGTCGGCCACGGGGTCGAAGAGCGGTGAGTCCTGGTCCACGGTGCCGGACTCCACGGACGGGTCGGCGTCCCCCACGGACTGCTGGGTCTGGTGGGTCATGGTGTTGCCGCGCTGGACGAGCGTGAGCACGGCGCGGTCGGCCCCCCGGGACGTCAGCCGGTCCACGAGGAAGGGCAGCGGTCCGCGGTCCGGCAGCGGCCGGACCTCCTCCGGGCCGTGCTCCTCGTGACCGTGCCCGTCCGGACCCCGGGAACCGGTGCCCCGGTCGCCGTCCCGGCCCGTTTCCCGGGTCCCGGTGTCGGGGCCGGCGGTCGGACCGGCCGGCTGCTCGGGCCGTCCGGTCTCGTGGCGCGGTGTGCTGTCCTCGGTGTTCTTCCGGAAAATGCCTCGCAGACCCAACTGGACCCACCCTTCCGAGCGTGTGCGCACGCCCTCGGTTCTCGTTTCGCGCTGGTTCTCTCCGCAGTATAGGCGGGCCCGGCATCCGGCCCCGGCGCTTCAGCGGCCGGCGATCACCGCACGGTCTCCAGGACCACGGCGCGGTCCGGCCGGGACGCCGGCGCCTCCGGGGCGATCACGGCGGCGCCCTCGAGGGCCTCCCGGGCCCGTGCGAAGCGCTCGGGGGTGTCGGTGAGCAGGGTCAGCAGCGGCTGCCCGGCCCGGACGGCGTCCCCGGGCTTGGCGTGCAGCAGCACGCCGGCGCCGGCCTGGACGGGGTCCTCGCGCCGGGCGCGGCCCGCCCCGAGGCGCCAGGAGGCCACCCCCACCCGGTGGGCGTCGAGCTCGGCGAGCACGCCGTCGGCCTCGGCCACCACGGTCTCGGACTCCCGGGCCCGCGGCAGCGGGGCGTCGGGGTCGCCGCCCTGGGCGGCCACCATGGCCCGCCACACGTCCATGGCCCGGCCGTCCCGCAGCGCCTCCGCCGGGTCGGCGTCCGGGACCCCGGACGCGGCGAGCATCTCCGCTGCGAGCGCCACGGTGAGCTCCACGACGTCGGCCGGGCCGCCGCCGGCGAGCACCTCGACGGACTCCTGGACCTCCACGGCGTTGCCGACCGCCAGGCCGAGGGGCGTGGACATGTCGGTGAGCAGGGCGGTGGTCGTGACTCCGGCGCCGGTGCCGAGGTCGACCATCGTGCGGGCCAGCTCGCGGGCGGAGGCCAGGTCCTTCATGAACGCCCCGGAGCCCACCTTGACGTCGAGCACGAGGGACTGGGTGCCCTCGGCGATCTTCTTGGACATGATGGAGGACGCGATGAGCGGGATCGACTCGACCGTCCCGGTGACGTCCCGCAGCGCGTAGAGCTTCTTGTCCGCGGGCGCCAGGCCGGAGCCCGCGGCGCAGATCACCGCGCCCACGTCCCGCAGCTGGGCCAGCATCTCCTCGTTGGACAGGGCCGCCCGCCAGCCGGGGATGGACTCGAGCTTGTCCAGGGTGCCGCCGGTGTGGCCGAGGCCGCGCCCGGACAGCTGCGGGACGGCCACGCCGTACACGGCCACGAGCGGGGCCAGCGGCAGCGTGATCTTGTCCCCCACCCCGCCGGTCGAGTGCTTGTCCGCGGTGGCCGAGCGCGCCCCGGAGCGCACGAGCGCGGAGAAGTCCATCCGCTCGCCCGAGGCGATCATCGCCCGCGTCCAGGCCGCGATCTCGTCCCGGTCCATGCCCCGCAGGAAGATCGCCATGGCCAGGGCGCTCATCTGCTCCTCGGCCACGACACCGCGGGTATAGGCGTCCAGGACCCACGCGATCTGCCCGGGCGAGAGGGCACCGCCGTCGCGCTTGGTCCGGATGACGTCCACGGCGTCGAACTGCTCGGTCATGTGGGGTCCTTTCGGGGACTAGAGGTTCTCGGGGCCGAAGGCGTCGGGCAGCACCTCGGCCATGGTGCGCACCCCGGAGACGGTGAGCAGCCGCAGGCCGGGCGCGCGGTGCTCGTGCAGCAGCTGCCGGCACCGTCCGCAGGGCATGAGGACGTCGCCGTTCCCGTCCACGCACACGAACGCGACGAGCCGCCCGCCGCCGGACATGTGCAGCGCGGACACCAGGGCGCACTCGGCGCACAGGGTCAGGCCGTAGGAGGCGTTCTCCACGTTGCACCCGGAGACCACCCGCCCGTCCTCGGTGAGGGCTGCCGCGCCCACGGGGAAGCGCGAGTACGGGACGTAGGCGTGCTCGCGGGCGGCCACGGCCGCCTCCCGCAGCCGGTCCCAGTCGATCCGGGGCCCGTCGTCGGTCGCCTCGCCGCCGGGGCGCAGAAGCTCGTTCACGGGACGCTCACTCCTTGGTGTAGGGCTTGCCGATGGCCGCGGGACCGCGGGAGACCCCCACGAGCCCGGCCACGGCCAGGATCGTGACGACGTACGGGAGCATGGCCAGGAACTGGCTGGGCACGGGCGTGCCCAGGAAGGACAGGATCGACTGCAGGTTGGACGCGAAGCCGAACAGCAGGGACGCGAGCAGTGCCCCGACCGGGTTCCAGCGGCCGAAGATCAGGGCGGCCAGCGCGATGTAGCCGGCGCCGGAGGTCATGTCCCGGGTGAACGCGGAGACGGAGACCAGCGTGTAGAAGGCGCCGCCGAGACCGGCGACCATCCCGCCGAGCAGCACGTTGCGGAAGCGCAGGGCGTTGACCTTCACGCCCAGGGTGTCCGCGGCCTTGGGGTGCTCCCCCACGGACCGGGTGCGCAGCCCCCAGCGCGTCCGGTAGAGCGCGAACCACACGAGCGCCACCGCGGCGTACATCAGGTAGCCGATCACGGACTGGTCGAAGACGATCGGCCCGATCAGGGGGATCTCCGAGAGCACGGGCACGGCGAAGCGCGGCAGCCGCGGCGGGGAGTTGAACACGCCCGGGTCCGACTCCAGCACCGTGGCGAAGAGGAAGCCGGTCAGCCCGGACACGAGCACGTTGAGCACCACGCCCACGATCACCTGGTTGACCCGGTAGGTGATCGAGAAGACCGCCAGGACGAGCGAGACGAGCCCGGCCCCCAGCACGGCGGCGAGCAGCCCCACCCAGGCGCTGCCGGAGAGGGAGCCGGCCACTGCCGCGGAGAACGCGCCGAACAGCAGCTGGCCCTCGATCGCGATGTTGATCACGCCGGAGCGCTCGCACAGCAGGCCGCCCAGGGAGCCGAAGATCAGCGGGATGGCCAGGGCCACGGACCCGGCCAGCAGCCCGGACAGGGACACGTCCGGGCTGCGCGCGCTGCCCACGACCCACACGAGGAAGCCGCTGACGAAGAAGAAGCCGAACACGAGCACCGCCCACCGGGGCAGGTGCGCCCCGGCCCGGGCGCGCAGGACCGCGAGGACCGTCAGCCCGGCGAGCACGGCCACGGTGAGCCAGCCCCACAGCACGCCGTGCACCACGAGGTCCGGCACGCGGAAGAGGTCGCCGGCCTCCGAGACGCGGAAGCTCACCGTGTTGTCCGGGGCGTTGAGCCCGAACAGCAGCAGGGCCACGAGGCTCAGGAGGCCGAGGACCACCGGGGTGCGCCAGCTGGTGACGCCCACGACCTCGTTGGCCGCGGTCGTGGACAGCTCCGCCTCGGCCGGCGGGGGCAGGGTCGTCGCGGCCGTGCCGCCGGCCTGACCGCCGGCCGGGCCGCCGGAGTCCCAGGGCGCCTGCTCGGGGCGCGGTTCCGGATGCTGCGAGCTCATGCCCGGCCTCCCTCGGTGGCGGTGGCGGTGGCGGCCGTGGTGGTGGCGCTCCCGCCGCGGCGGGAGCGGACCCGGTCCTGCCCGGTCCGCACCAGCGGCGGCAGGGCGATGAACAGGACGATCAGGGACTGCACGACCAGGACGATGTCGATGTTCGTGCCGGTCATCGACTGCATGGTGACGCCGCCGGCGCGGAACCCGCCGTAGAGCAGGCCCGCGAAGAACGTGCCCCACGGCTTCGACCGGCCCAGCAGGGCCACCGTGATCGCGTCGAAGCCGAAGGACGCGGCGACGCCCGCGGTCAGCGCGCGCTCGGTGCCGGAGATCTGGGCCACGCCCGCGAGTCCCGCGAGGGCGCCCGCGAGGACCATGACGACGACGAAGCCGCGCGTGACCGAGATGCCGGCGGTCCGGGCCGCGCGCGGGTTGGCGCCCACGGCCCGCAGCTCGAAGCCGATCGTGGAGCGCCTGAGCAGCCAGGCGACGAACACCGTGGCGAGGACCGCGAGCACGAACCCCCAGTGCAGCCGGAACTGCTCGCCCAGCAGCTTGGGGAACATCGCGGTGTCCGCGACCTGGGGGCTGACGGGGTTCGAGGAGCCCGGGCGCAGGAACGCCGGGCGGGTGAGCAGCCAGGCGACGAGGTTGAGCGCGATGTAGTTGAGCATGATCGTCAGGATCACCTCGTGGGCGCCGGTGCGGGCCTTGAGCACGCCCACGACCGCCCCCCACAGCGCGCCGCCGAGGGCCCCGGCGAGGATCACGGCGAGCAGGTGCACGCCCACCGGCAGCTGCCAGGAGAAGCCGACCCAGGCGGCCAGCGCCGCGCCGATCAGCAGCTGCCCCTGGGCGCCGATGTTGAACAGCCCGGCCTGGAAGGCCACGGCCACCCCGAGCCCAGCCAGGATCAGCGGCGTGGCCACGGTGAGGGTCTCCGCGAGCGGGTAGACCCGCTGCGCGAACGTGCTGCCGTTCGGGTTGTAGACGGCGCCGTAGAACATCGCCTCGTAGGCGGAGGACGCGGCGGCCCACATGGCCGCGAGCGTGTCCCCGGGGCGGGCGAAGAGGTAGCTCGCGGCGTCGGCCACCCGGTCGTCGGTCAGGGCGATGAGGAGCCCGCCCAGGAGCAGGGCGGCGACGATCGCGAGCACGGACTGCACCGCGGAGCCGGTCCAGTCCCGCCGGGAGCTCCCGGGGGCGACGGCCGTGGGCGGCGGCGCCTTCTGCTGGTCGGCGGCCGCGGGGGCCGCTCCGGTGGCACTCATGCCTGCTCCTTCGGGTGCTGCGCCGTGGCCTGCGGGGCGCCGGCCTGCGGGGCATCGGTCGGTGGGGCGCCGGTCTGCGGGGGGACGGCCGGCTGCGCCCCGGTCCGCCGCGCGCCGTCGGGCCGGACGCCGGCCGCGCCGAGCTCCTCGGCGGTGGCCCCTGCCATCATCTGGCCCAGGACGTCGCGCGGGGTGTCGGGGCCCACGATCCCCATGATCCGGCCGTGGAAGAACACGGCGATCCGGTCCGCGAGCGCGTACACCTCGTCGAGCTCGGTCGAGACGATGAGCACGGCCACGCCCTTGTCCCGCTCGGCGACGATCTGCTCGTGGATGAACTCGATGGACCCCACGTCCACCCCGCGGGTGGGCTGGGAGGCGAGGAAGAGCTCGAGGGGCCGGGAGAGCTCCCGGGCGATGACGACCTTCTGCTGGTTGCCGCCGGAGAGGGTCTGCACGGGGGCGTCCACGGAGGGGGTGCGGACGTCGAACTGCTCGACGGCGCGGCGGGCGTTGGCCTGGACCTCGCCCAGCCGCAGGGACGGGCCGCGGGAGAAGCGGTCGTCGCCGTAGAGGTCCAGCACGAGGTTCTCGGCGACGGTGAACGGGCCCACGAGCCCGTCCGTGGAGCGGTCCTCCGGGACGAAGCCCACGCCGGCGTCGAGGACCTGGCGCACGGACTTCCCGAGCAGCTCCGTGCCGCCCAGCCGGATCGAGCCGGTGGCCCGCTCCCGCAGGCCGAGGATCGCCTCGGCCAGCTCCGTCTGGCCGTTGCCCTGCACGCCGGCCACCGCGAGGATCTCCCCGCGGGCCACGTCGAACCCGACGTCGTCGAGCAGCTTCACGCCGTTGTCCGCGACCACGGTGAGCCCGGAGACCTCCAGGGCCCGCTCCCCCGGCTCGGCCTCGCCCTTGGCGACGGTCAGGGACACGTCCCGGCCCACCATGAGGGCCGCGAGCTCGGAGGTCGAGGCCTCCGGGGACGTCTGGCCCACCACCCGGCCCCGGCGGATCACCGTGATGACGTCGGAGATCGCCTTGACCTCCCGCAGCTTGTGGGAGATGAACAGGATCGACTTCCCGGACCCGCGCAGCTGGCGCATGATCTCGAGCAGCTCGTCGGTCTCCCGGGGCGTGAGCACCGCGGTGGGCTCGTCGAGGATGAGCACCTGCGCCTCCCGCACGAGGGCCTTGATGATCTCGACGCGCTGCTGCACGCCCACGGGCAGGTCCTCGACCACGGCGTCCGGGTCCACGTGGAAGCCGTAGCGCTGGGAGATCTCCCGGATCCGGCGGCGGGTGGTCTCGAGGTCGAGGGTGCCGCCGCGGGTACTCTCCGCGCCGAGGGCCACGTTCTCCGCGACGGTGAACACCGGCACCAGCATGAAGTGCTGATGCACCATGCCGATCCCGGCGGCCATGGCGTCCCCGGGGCCCCGGAAGGACACCTCGGCGCCGTCCACCAGGATGCGCCCCCCGCTCGGCCGGTACAGGCCGTAGAGGACGTTCATCAGGGTGGACTTGCCCGCCCCGTTCTCGCCGAGGAGGCAGTGGATCTGCCCGGGCTCCACGACGAGGTCGACGTCCTCGTTGGCCGCGAAGGAGCCGAACCGCTTGGTGATGGACTGCAGTTCCAGCTTCATGGTGGGGTGGTCCTCCTCCTGGGCCGTCCGCCGGCCCGGGGCGGGCACGCCACCGCCGCCAGCTGCGGCCGGGGCCCTCGCTGGCGGCGGTGGGTGCGGTGGTCGGTGTCGTCCGGGATCAGGCCTGCGGCGAGTTCTCGGACTCGACGGTGACCGTGCCGTCGATGATGTCCTGGCGCAGCTGCTCGACCTCGGCGGCGAGCTCCTCGCCCACGGCCTCCTCCTGGTCGTGGAACGGGGCGATGCCCACGCCGTCGTTCTCGAGGGTGCCGACGTAGGGCTCGTTGCTGAACTCGCCCTCGGCGGCCGACTCGACGACGTCCTGCACGGAGGTGCTCATCTGCTTGAGCACCGAGGTGAGCTGGTACTCCTGGCCCTGGTCGAGGGTCTCGTAGCCGTCGGCGTCGACCCACACGAAGCGGACCTCGTCGCCGCCCCCGCCGTTGGCCTCGACCACGGCGTCGAGGGTGCCGAGGGCGGCCTGCCCGGCCACGGGCAGCACGATGTCCGCGCCCTCGTTGATGAAGTTCTGCGTGGTGGTCTTCGCCGCGGAGGTGTCGGTGAAGCTGTTGACGAAGGTGCCGTCCTGGGAGTCCTTGTCCCAGCCCAGGAGCTGGACGTCCTCGCCCTTGGTCTCGTTGTAGTTGTCGATGCCGTCGGCGAAGCCGTCCATGAACACCGTCACGGTGGGGATGTCCATGCCGCCGTAGGTCGCCACGGTCCCGCTCTGGGTGCTGCCCGCCGCCACGTAGCCGGCGAGGAACGCGGCCTCGGCCGTGTTGTAGACGAGCGGCTTGACGTTGTCGAGCTCGATCGAGGCGTCGTCGACGATCGCGAAGTTGGACTCGGGGTTGGCCTCGGCCACGGCCCGGGTGGCGTCGGCGAGGAGGAAGCCCACGGACAGCGTGAGGTCGCACCCGGACTGCACCATGGACGTCAGGTTGGGCTCGAAGTCGGTCTCGGCCTGGGACTCGGCCTGGTTGACCTCGATGCCCATGGACTCCTCGACGGCCTGCAGGCCCTCGTAGGAGTTCTGGTTGAAGGAGCGGTCCTGGAACCCGCCGGAGTCGGAGACGATGCAGCCGGTGAAGTCGGTGGCCTGCTCCTGCGCCTCGCCGCCCTCCTCGGGGGCCGCGCCGCAGCCGGCGAGCACGAGGGCGGAGGCGCCGAGCAGCGCGGCGGCGGAGAGCGGGCGGGTTCCTCGGGACGTCCGGGGCGGGAAGGTCATGGTTCCTCCAGGAGACGGGCGCGGCCGGGCGGTGATCCCGGTCACGCGGCAAGCGCGACGTGGTGCCACTCTACCCACGGGTAGTGGCGGGGCGCCGGAGGCCCGCGTTAATTCGTGGTGACGTCCGGCCGTGTCTGCCGGGAGTGCAGCCGGATGGCGCGCAGGGCCGTGTTGGTCATGACCTGGATGCCGCAGCCGATCGCGGCCTCGTCCGCCACGTAGTCCGACTGGTGCAGGTCGTAGGTGTGCCCGCCCCGCGTGCGCGTGCCCAGCCGCATCATCGCCCCGGGCACCTCCTGGAGGAACCACGCGAAGTCCTCCCCGCCCATCGACTGGTGCACCAGCACCACCGCGTCCTCGCCGAGCTCGGCGCGGGCGGCGTTCTCGATGAGGGTGGTCTCCACCTCCCCGTTGACCACGGGAGGGACGCCGCGGATGTGCTCCAGCTCCACGTCCACCCCGTAGGGCGCGGCCACCTGGTGCACGACCTCGTCGAGCAGCGTGCCCGCCCGGTGCCAGGCGTCGGCGTCGAGGCAGCGCATCGTCCCGGACATGAACCCGGTGGCGGGGATGGCGTTGGGCGCCACGCCGGCGTGCATCTGGCCCCACACCACGGCCACGCCGGAGCGCACGTCGATCCGCCGGGAGAGCACGGCCGGGACGTTGACGGCGATCTGGGCCATCGCGTAGACGAGGTCCTGCGTGAGGTGGGGGCGGGAGGTGTGCCCGCCGCGGCCGGTGAACTCGATGCGCACGGTGTCGGAGGCGGACGTGATCGCGCCGATCCGGGTGCCGACCTGGCCGACGTCGACCTTGGGCTCGCAGTGCAGGGCGAACATCCGGGGCACGCCCTCGAGGACGCCCTGGCGCAGCACGGTGAGGGCGCCGCCGGGCAGCTGCTCCTCGGCGGGCTGGAAGACGATCCGCACGGTCCCGGCGATGTGTGCGGTCCGGTGCAGGTCCGCGAGCACCTTCGCCACGCCCACCATCACCGTGGCGTGGATGTCGTGCCCGCAGGAGTGCGCCACGCCGTCGTTGACGGAGGAGTACTCGAGGCCCGTGCCCTCCTGGATCGGCAGCGCGTCGATGTCCGCCCGCAGGCCCACGCCGATCGGGCCGTGCCCGATGTCCACGTAGCACCCGGTGTCCGAGAGCCGCACCGGGGACAGGCCCATGTTCTCCAGGGCGCCCACGATCCGGTCCGTGGTGCGGAACTCCTGGTAGGACAGCTCCGGGTGGCGGTGCAGGTCCCGCCGGAAGGCGATCAGGTCGGGCAGGTAGCGCTTGAGCAGGGGGCCGATGGCGGGCGGGAGGCCGGCCTCCAGGGCCGCGGCGGAGGATGGCGCGTCAGGCATCTGTCCAGACTACTCCCGGGCGCGCGCCGCCCCCGACGCTCACAGGACGTCCGTGTTGCCGCTCTGCTTGAGGGAGGCCACCGCGTCCTTGACGCGCTGGGCGTGCTCCCGGGTGGTCACCAGCAGCGCGTCGTGGGTGTCGACGACGACGATGTCCTCGACCCCGATCAGCGCGATCAGCCGGCCCGTGTCCGAGACGACGATGCCGCTGGAGCTGTCGGAGAGCACCCGGCTGTTGTCGCCGAGGACCGTGACGTCGGGGTCGGTCTCGGGGTCGACGTGGTTGAGCCGCCGGATCGCGGCGAAGTCCCCGACGTCGTCCCAGGTGAAGCTCGCCGGGACCATGGCCACGTCCCCGGCGGCCGCCGCGGGCTCGGCCACGGCGTAGTCGATCGCGATCTTGGGCAGCCCGGGCCACACCCGGTCCACCACCTCGTCCTGGGCGGGCGTGCCCCAGGCGTCGGCGATCTCGGTGAGCCCCGCGTGCAGCTCCGGCTGGCTCGCGGCGAGGTGGCGCAGCATCAGGGACGCGGGCGCCACGAACATCCCGGCGTTCCACGTGTAGTTGCCGCTCGCCACGTAGTGCCGGGCGGTGTCCTCGTCGGGCTTCTCGACGAACTCCTCGACCTGCAGGGCGTGGGGCGCGTCCGGCAGCCCGAGCTGGGCGCCGGCCCGGATGTAGCCGAAGCCGGTGGCCGGGGAGCTCGGCGGGATCCCGATCGTCACGATCCGCCCCGAGGCCGCCGCGGCCACGGCCTCCCGGACCACGTCCTGGAAGGCGCCGGCGGGCTCGATCACGTGGTCGGCCGCGAAGGACCCGATGATCGCCTCGGGGTCGCGGCGCTGGACGAGCATGCAGGCCAGGCCGATGGCCGCCGCCGAGTCCTTCGGGGACGGCTCGAGCACGAGGTCGCCGGTGGAGAGCTCCGGGAGCTGGCGGCAGACCGCGGCCGCGTGCGTGCGCCCGGTCACGACCATGACCGGGCCGTCGCCCAGGCCCGCGAGCCGGTCGTACGTGGCGCGGAGCAGGGAGGAGCCGGAGCCGGTGAGGTCGAGCAGGAACTTGGGGGCGTCGGCCCGGGAGAGGGGCCACAGCCGGGAGCCCACCCCTCCGGCAGGGATGAAGGGGTGGAAGTGCGCGAGTGGGGAGGTCACGGAGAACACCATACGACGTCGCCCGGGAGCCCGCGGAAAACGACGTGCGCGCGCGGCGGAACCCGTGCGCCCGTGCGGGACAGCCTGTCAGTAAACACCGGTCGTGCTGGTATCGTGGGAGGGAACTCGCGCATCATCCGACACAGAGCCGGAGGGCTCCGCTCACGTCGTGCGCAGTGCGAATTCCCGAACATTTCTAGAGCGCACGACGGCGAGCGACTCAGGGAGGTTTTTCAGTGGCGAAGACATCCAAGGGCACCCTGTACCGCGGCCAGGCTCATGGCCAGTGGTCCTGGGTGGCCCATCGCATCACCGGCGTGGCCATCTTCTTCTTTCTCTTGGTCCACGTCCTGGACACGGCGCTCGTGCGGGTCTCCCCCGAGGCCTACAACGCGGTCATGGCGACCTACAAGAACCCGGTCATGGGCCTGGGCGAGGCCGGCCTCGTGGCGGCCATCGTCTACCACGCCTTCAACGGCCTGCGCATCATCATGGTCGACTTCTGGTCCAGCGGCACCAAGTACCAGAAGCAGATGCTCTGGGGCGTCCTGGCCCTGTGGGTCGTCGTCATGATCCCCTTCCTCATCCGTCACCTGTCCCACGTCTTCGGGGGTTAATCACTATGAGCACTCCGCTCAAGGCAAGCATCTCGGTCCCCCGGAGCAAGGACCTCGAGGTCAACGGCATCAAGTACAACCGCTCCTCGTCCCGCCGCAACAACTTCGAGATGTTCGCGTGGTTGTTCATGCGCCTGTCCGGCGTGATCCTGCTGGTGCTCGTCTTCGTCCACCTCTGGGTCAACCTCGTGGGCCCGGAGGGCGGCGTGAACGCCGTCGACTTCGCGTTCGTGGCCGGCAAGTGGGCCAGCCCGTTCTGGCAGGTCTTCGACATGCTCCTGCTGTGGCTGGCGATGCTGCACGGCACGAACGGGCTGCGCGTGATCATCGACGACTACGCGGAGAAGGACCGGACCCGGTTCTGGCTGAAGGTCTTCCTCTTCACCACGTCCGCCTTCGTGATCCTGCTCGGCACCCTCGTCATCTTCACCTTCGAGCCCTGCCCGGCCGGCGCGGACCCCGCGCTGCTAGCGAGCTTCTGCACCGCGGGCTGATCCCTGCCGGAGACGGCCCGCCCCGCGGCGGGCCGTCTCCGCCGTCCGGTCACAGGCGACCGGGCCCCAGCACATCCGACGGAACACCCAACAGAAAGAACAACCGGTATGCAGGTTCACAAGTACGACGTGGTCATCATCGGCGCCGGTGGTGCCGGTATGCGCGCCGCCATCGAGGCCGGTCAGCGCTCCCGCACTGCCGTACTGACCAAGCTGTACCCCACGCGGTCCCACACCGGCGCGGCGCAGGGCGGCATGTGCGCGGCCCTCGCCAACGTCGAGGAGGACAACTGGGAGTGGCACACGTTCGACACCATCAAGGGCGGTGACTACCTGGTCGACCAGGACGCCGCCGAGGTGATGGCCAAGGAGGCCATCGACGCCGTCCTCGACCTCGAGAAGATGGGCCTGCCGTTCAACCGCACCCCCGAGGGCAAGATCGACCAGCGACGCTTCGGCGGCCACACCCGCGACCACGGCAAGGCCCCCGTGCGCCGCGCCTGCTACGCCGCGGACCGCACCGGCCACATGATCCTCCAGACGCTGTACCAGAACTGCATCAAGCACAACGTGGAGTTCTTCAACGAGTACTACGTCCTGGACCTGATCATGACCGAGGTCGACGGCCAGCGCCGCGTCGCCGGCGTCGTCTCCTACGACCTCGCTTCCGGGGAGCTGCACGTCTTCCAGGCCAAGTCCGTGGTCTTCGCCTCCGGCGGGGCGGGCAAGGTCTACAAGACGACCTCCAACGCCCACACGCTCACCGGCGACGGCATGGCCATCGCGTTCCGCAACGGCCTGCCCCTCGAGGACATGGAGTTCATCCAGTTCCACCCCACCGGCCTGGCCGGGCTGGGCATCCTCGTCTCCGAGGCCGCCCGCGGCGAGGGCGGGATCCTGCGCAACGCCGACGGCGAGCGGTTCATGGAGCGCTACGCCCCGACCATCAAGGACCTCGCCCCCCGCGACATCGTGGCCCGCTCCATGGCCAACGAGGTGCGCGAGGGCCGCGGCGCCGGGCCGAACAAGGACTACGTCCTGCTCGACCTCACCCACCTGGAGCCGGCGCACATCGACGCGAAGCTGCCCGACATCACGGAGTTCGCCCGCACGTACCTGGGCGTGGAGCCCTACACCGAGCCCGTCCCGGTGTTCCCGACCTGCCACTACGCCATGGGCGGCATCCCGACCAACATCAAGGCCGAGGTGCTCCAGGACAACGAGAACGTGGTCCCGGGCCTGTACGCCGCCGGCGAGGTCGCCTGCGTGTCCGTGCACGGCTCCAACCGCCTGGGCACCAACTCGCTGCTGGACATCAACGTGTTCGGCAAGCGCGCCGGCATCTACGCCGCCGAGTACGCGCAGCGGGCCGAGTTCGTGCCCGTGCCGGACACCGCCCTGGACAGCACCGTGGCGCTGCTCGACAACGCCCGCAACGGCACCGGCACCGAGAAGGTCGCCGCGATCCGCAAGGACCTGCAGGACACCATGGACCTCAACGTCCAGGTGTTCCGCACCGCCGACACCCTGCAGACGGCGCTGGACGACATCGCCGCCCTCGAGGCCCGGTACGCGAACATCTCCATCCAGGACAAGGGCAAGCGCTTCAACCTGGACCTGCTGGAGGCCGTGGAGCTCGGCTTCCTCCTGCAGCTCGCGAAGGTCATGACCGTGGCCGCCCTGCACCGCACCGAGTCCCGCGGCGGGCACTTCCGGGAGGACTTCCCGGAGCGCGACGACGCCAACTTCATGAAGCACTCGATGGTCTACCTCGACCCCTCCTCCCCCACCGCGGGGATCCGGCAGGAGACGAAGCCCGTCATCTTCACCCGCTACGAGCCCATGGAGCGTAAGTACTGATGTCTACCGCACACACTCCCGACCGGCCCGAGGACGGCCGCGACGACGACCCCCAGGACCGCGCCCCCGAGCACGGCCACGCCCCGGGCCACGCCCAGGACGACCGTGCCGGCTACAAGACCGACGCGGACGCCGGGTCGGTCGACGAGCGCGACGAGGCCGCGGCCCCGGCCGTGGACCCCGCCGCCGAGAACGCCGAGGGCGGGGAGCCCGCCGCGCGCGTGGACCTGCCCGAGGAGCAGCAGGGCAGCGACGAGATCCCGACCTTCGACCTCACCCTGCAGATCCGCCGCTACAACCCGGAGGTCTCCGACGAGGTCCGCTGGGACGAGTACAAGCTGACCATGTACGGCACCGACCGCGTGCTGGACGCCCTGCACAAGGTGAAGTGGGAGATCGACGGCTCGCTGTCCTTCCGCCGCTCCTGCGCGCACGGCGTGTGCGGCTCGGACGCCATGCGCATCAACGGCCAGAACCGCCTCGCCTGCAAGGTGCTGCTCAAGGACCTCGACCTGTCCAAGCCCGTCACGGTGGAGCCCATCAAGGGCCTGCCGTGCGAGAAGGACCTGATCGTGGACATGGAGCCGTTCTTCCAGTCCTACCGCGAGATCATGCCGTTCCTCGTGGCCGGCGGCAACGAGCCGACCATGGAGCGCTACCAGTCCCAGGAGGACCGGGCGCGCTTCGACGACACCACCAAGTGCATCCTGTGCGCCGCGTGCACGTCGTCCTGCCCCGTGTTCTGGACCGACGGCCAGTACTTCGGTCCGGCGGCGATCGTCAACGCGCACCGGTTCATCTTCGACTCCCGCGACGACGCGGGGGACCTGCGCCTGGAGATCCTCAACGACAAGGAGGGCGTGTGGCGCTGCCGCACGACCTTCAACTGCACCGAGGCGTGCCCGCGCGGCATCCAGGTCACGAAGGCCATCGCCGAGGTCAAGAACGCCATCCTGAGCCGCTCCATGTGAGCGTGCCCCAGGCCGCCGCGGCCCGTCCCCTGCACGGCAGGGGGCGGGCCGCCGTCGTCCGTGCGCGGCGGCGGCTCAGCGGCGCCCGGTCAGGGGGGCCATGGGCACCACGGTGATCGCCACGTTCTCCCCGTCGGGGTGCACCCGCCCGCCGCGCTGGTCCGCGTGCACGATCGCCCCGATCGCGGCCGAGAACAGCAGGATCTGGTTGAACAGGTAGAACCACAGGAGCACGCCCACCACGAGGGCGACCGAGAGCAGGTACGGGTTGGTGGTGGCCCCGGCGACCACCGTGCCCCCGATGTAGCGCAGCGCGAAGCTGCCGGCCGCCGCGGCGAGCACGGTGACGGTCAGGGCGCGGCGGGTGATCCGCAGCCCGGCCACGCCCCGCACGAGCTCGAGGGCGAACAGGGCGTCCAGCACGACGACGAGCAGGGTGCTCAGCGCCCAGGTCAGCCCGGTGCGCAGCCAGTCGGGGCCGCTGCCCCAGCCGAGCTCGCCGGCGGTGTCCAGCAGGAAGCCCAGGAGGCCCGAGGCCGCGCCGTTGGCCACGACCGAGAGGGCGAGCAGCACGCCCAGCAGCAGCAGCCCCAGCAGGTCCCGCGGCACGGCCGCGATGGGCAGGCCCTGCGCGGGGGGCACCTCGAAGAGCCGGCGGAACGCGAGCCGCACCCCGGAGACCCAGCGCCAGCCGGAGAAGAACAGGACCGCGGCGCCGATCACCGTGGCCAGGGTGAAGGGCCGGGTGTCCTCGAGCAGCTCGAGGGGGACCACTCCCCCGTCCCCGGTGTCCAGCAGGCCGGGGACGCGCTCGGTCACGGCCTCCACCACGGCGTCGCGCACCAGGGGGTCGTTGCCGAGGAACACGCCGATCACGGAGAAGCCCATCACCAGCAGGGCGGTGGACGCGAAGATCAGCACGAAGGACAGGCCCGCCGCCATGAGGGGCCCGCCGTGGAAGAGGTAGTGCAGGACCACGCGGACCGGCATCCGCCGGTAGGTCTCGGCGAGCGCCACGGCGAGCACCGAGCCGGCCAGCCCGAGGGCGCCGGCGCCGGCGGCCCGCTTCTCGCGCAGCAGCGCCCGCTGGCGCAGGGCCTCGCGCCGCATGCCGTGGCGGTCGATCGCGCGCGGCGGCAGCTCGGGGGCGGGGCCGGTGCGGGGGCCGGCGCGGGTGCTCATGGCCGGGCGGCTCAGCGCCGGTCGCGGTCGCGCCCCGTGAAGGGGAACTCCTCGCGGATCCGCCAGACGCCCCGGCCGTCGAGCTCGTAGAGACCGATCCGGTCCACGAGGAACCCGGCGCGGTAGGTCCGCAGCATCTCCTGGGCGCGGTCGAGGTCCTCCTCCTCCACGGCCTGGGCGATCGTGACGTGGGGGTGGAACTCGAAGGGGGACGCCGAGACGAGCTGCTCCTCGTGCAGGGCGTCGTGCAGCGCGCGGCACTGCTCCTCGCCCTCCTGGATGCGCAGGTACACCACCGGGCTCACGGGGCGGAACGTGCCGGTGCCGTTGATCTCCACCCGGAACGGCTCCCACTCGCGGGCCACGGCCCCGACCCGCTGCACGACGTCCGCCCAGCGCTCCGCCTGCGGGGCGATCATCAGCGTGATGTGCGCCGGCACGGCGTAGGAGGCGGGGTCCCCGAAGGACGCGCGCCAGTCCTGGAGCTCCCGGCCCACGGGCTCGGGCAGCTCGATCACCACGCCCGCGTACACCTGGCCGGGGCGGATGGTGGGGGACTGCTGCGTTCGGGTCAACTCAACTCCTCACAGAACGGGACCCAGCCTAGCCCAGCCCCCCGGACCCGCCCAGGCGCGGCAGGAAGCCCATCCGGTCGTAGACCCCCGCCAGGGTCCGGACGGTGATCTCGCGGCCCTTCTCGGCGCCCCGGGCGAGGAGGCGGTCCAGCTCCGCGGGGTCGTCCAGCAGCTCCTGGGCGCGGGACTGGATCGGGTCCAGGGTCTCGGTGACCACCTCGGCCAGCCCCACCTTGAGGTGGCCGTACAGCTTCCCCTCGTACTCCGCCACGAGGTCGGCCACGGGCCGGCCGGTGAGCGCCGAGTACACGGTCAGCAGGTTGGCGATGCCCGGCTTGGCCTCGCGGTCGAAGCGGATCTCCGTGCCGTCGTCGGTGACCGCGGACTTGATCTTCTTCGCGTTCTTCTTGGCCGGGTCGAGCAGCCGGATCAGCCCGCTCTCGGACGCGGCGGACTTGGACATCTTGGCGGTGGGGTTCTGCAGGTCGTAGACCTTGGCGGACTCGGCGAGGATCTTCGCGTCCGGCACCACGAACGTGTCCCCGAAGCGGGTGTTGAAGCGCTGGGCGAGGTTGCGGGTCAGCTCGAGGTGCTGGCGCTGGTCCTCCCCCACCGGGACCTGGTGCGCCTGGTAGATCAGGATGTCGGCGGCCATGAGCACCGGGTAGGCGAACAGGCCGACCGTGGCGTTCTCGGCGCCCTGCCGGGCGGACTTGTCCTTGAACTGCGTCATCCGGGACGCCTCGCCGAAGCCCGTGATGCAGTTGAGCGCCCAGGCCAGCTGGGCGTGCTCGGGCACGTGGGACTGCACCAGCAGGGTGGAGCGCTCGGGGTCGATGCCCGCGGCGATGTACTGGGCCGCCGTGACACGGGTCCGCTGGGCCAGGGCGGCCGGGTCCTGCTCGGCGGTGATGGCGTGCAGGTCGGCCACGAAGAACACGCACTCGTTGTCGTCCTGCAGGTCCACCCAGTTGCGCACGGCCCCCACGTAGTTGCCCAGGTGCAGGGAGTCCGCCGAGGGCTGCACCCCCGAGACGACACGGGGTCTGCCGGAGGCGGTGGGGACGTCGAACGGTACGGGCTCAGGGGTCACGGTGCGGGGTCCTTCGATCGGGCGGGCGCCGGCGGGGGCGCGGAGCGGGCGAACGGGTCAGAGCTGGTAGTCGACCACCACGGGCGCGTGGTCGGAGAAGCGCGTGTCGTAGCTGGGGGCGCGGTCCACGGCGGCGGTCACCGCCCGGGCCGCGAGCCCCGGGGTGGCCATGTGGTAGTCGATGCGCCACCCGGCGTCGGTGTCGAAGGCCTTGCCGCGGTACGACCACCACGTGTACGGCCCGGGGACCGGTCCGGCCAGCTCCCGGGCGACGTCCTTGTACCCGTGCTCGCCGAAGAAGCGGTCGAAGTAGGCGCGCTCCTCGGGCAGGAAGCCGGCGTTCTTGACGTTGCCCTTCCAGTTCTTGATGTCGAGCTCGGTGTGCCCCACGTTGAGGTCGCCGACGACGAGCACGTGCTCCCGCGTGCGGGCGAGCTCGGGCAGCCGCTCGCTCATGACGTCGAGGAAGCGGTACTTGTCGTCCTGGCGGGGGGTGCCGACCTCCCCGGAGTGGACGTAGGCCGAGACCACGGTGAGCGTGGTGCCGTCGGCCAGGTCGTGGTCCGTCTCGACCCACCGGCCCGCGGTCTCGAAGTGCTCGTGGCCGATGGAGTCGCGCCGCCGCACGGGCAGCAGGGACCCGTCCCGGGCGTCCCGGCGGGTGGCCACGGCCACGCCCGCCCGGCCCTTGTCGGCGGCCTCGGCGTGGTGGACGTCCCACACCTGCTCGTCGAGCAGGTCCCGGACGATCCGGTCGGGGGCCCGGACCTCCTGCAGGCACAGGATGTCGACGTCACGGCCCGCCAGCCAGTCGGCCATGCCGCGCTTGTAGGCGGCGCGGATGCCGTTGACGTTGACGGTGGCGACGCGCAGGACGTTCTCGGGGCGGGACATGCGGGGGCACCTGGCTTCCGGGTGGTGGTGAGCGGGGGTCGTGCTGCGGGGGTTCGTGCCGCGGGGCGGTCGGGGTCAGTCGACCACGGTGCCGCTGAGGGGCTCCTGGCGCAGCATGCTCATCCCGTTGCCGGCCGTGATGTCGATGGTGTCGAGGGCGCGGTCCAGCGCCTCGCGCTCGGGGCCCTCGACGGGCAGCGCGGCGAGCTCCTGCTTGATCACCTTGGACTGGACCAGGACGATCTGGAAGCTGTGGGAGAGCTTCTCGTCCCGCATGGAGCCGGCGGCGGCGGACCCGGTGACGGTGGGGGCGCGGCCGGAGCCGGTGCGCAGCTGCTCCCGGGCCTCGTCGACCTGCCGGCGGCCGAAGCGGGCGGCCTTGCGGACCATGAGCACCACCCAGGTGGCGAGCAGCAGCCAGCCGAGGGCGATGCCGGCGAGCGCCCAGCCCAGCCACGAGTTGGCGTTCGCGGCCTGCAGCAGCGCCACCACGAAGATCACCACGAGCACGGCCAGTCCGATCACCGTGCCCCACAGGGCGGTGCGGGAGGCGGGCTCGGCGGCCGGGGCGGTGGACGGGGTCGGGGATCCGAGGGAGCGCATGGTCCCCATTGTCTCAAATCCCGGCCCGGGCCACGAACCGGCGCGGGCGCCGTCCCCGCCCGGCGCCGGGGACGGCCGCGCCCCGGGAGCGAGGGCTCCCGGGGGCGCGGCGCGGTGGACGGCGCTCAGCGGAGGCCGGCGTGCCGCTCCGCGGTCTCCACCACGTTGAGCAGCAGCATGGCCCGGGTCATGGGCCCCACCCCGCCGGGGTTGGGGGAGATCCAGGAGGCCTTCTGCGCGGCGGCCGGGTCGATGTCCCCGGTGAGCCTCTTCTTTCCCGTCTCGGGGTCCTCCACGCGGGAGACCCCGACGTCGAGGAGCACCACGCCGTCCTTGAGGCTGTCGGCCGTGATCATGTGCGGCCGCCCGGCGGCGGCCACGACGACGTCGGCCTGGGCCAGCAGCGCGTCGAGGTCCTGCGTGCCGGTGTGGGCGAGGGTGACCGTGGCGTTGATCTCCTTGCGGGTCAGCAGCAGCCCGATCGGCCGTCCGACGGTCACGCCGCGGCCCACGACGAGCACGTGCCGGCCCGCGAGCTCGACGTCGTTGCGGCGCAGCAGCTCGATCACCCCGTTCGGCGTGCACGGCAGCGGGGAGGTCATCGGCTCGGAGACGTTGAGCACGAGGCGGCCGAGGTTGGTCGGGTGCAGCCCGTCGGCGTCCTTGTCCGGGTCGATGCGCTCGAGGATGGCGTTGGTGTCGATGTGCCCGGGCAGCGGCAGCTGGACGATGTAGCCGGTGCATGCGGGGTCCGCGTTGAGCTCGTCGAGGACGCGTTCGAGCTCCTCCTGGGAGACGTCCGCGGGCAGGTCGCGGCGGATCGAGGAGATGCCGACCTCGGCGCAGTCCTTGTGCTTGCCGCCCACGTAGGAGTGCGAGGCCGGGTCGTCGCCCACGAGCACCGTGCCGAGGCCGGGGGTGACCCCCCGCTCCGCCAGCACGGCCACGCGCTCGGCGAGCTCGGTCCTGATGGCGGCGGAGGCCGCCCGTCCGTCGAGGATCCGTGCGCCCACGCTCACCACTCCTCGAGGCCGTCGTAGAGCGGGAAGTCCGCGGCCAGCCGGTCCACGCGGGCCCGCAGGGCGTCGATGTCGGCCCCGGGCTTCAGGGCGGTGGCGATGATCTCGGCGACCTCCTCGAACTGCGGTGCGCCGAAGCCGCGCGTGGCCAGCGCGGGGGTGCCGATCCGCAGCCCGGAGGTGACCATCGGCGGCCGCGGGTCCCACGGCACGGCGTTGCGGTTGACGGTGATCCCCGCCCGGTGCAGGAGGTCCTCGGCCTGCTTGCCGTCCAGCTCGGAGTCGCGCAGGTCCACCAGCACCAGGTGCACGTCGGTGCCGCCGGTCAGCACGGACACCCCGGCCCGGGCGACGTCGTCGGCCCCGAGGCGCTCGGCGAGGATCCGGGCGCCCTCGACCGTGCGCTCCTGGCGGGCGCGGAACTCCTCGGTGGCCGCGATCTTGAAGGCCACGGCCTTGCCCGCGATGGCGTGCATGAGCGGGCCGCCCTGCTGGCCCGGGAAGACGGCGGAGTCGATCTTCTTCTTGAGCTCGCCCGTGGTCAGGATCACGCCGGAGCGGGGTCCGGCGAGGGTCTTGTGCACGGTCGAGGTGACCACGTGGGCGTGCGGCACGGGGTTGGCGTGCAGGCCCGCGGCCACGAGGCCGGCGAAGTGGGCCATGTCCACCCACAGCTTCGCCCCGACCTCGTCGGCGACCGCGCGGAACGCCTCGAAGTCCAGCTCCCGCGAGTACGCGGACCAGCCGGCCACGATGACCTGCGGGCGCTCGGCGAGGGCCTGCTCCCGGACCCTGTCCATGTCGATCGTGTAGGTGTCGGGGTCGACCTCGTAGGCCGCGATCTCGTAGAGCTTGCCGGAGACGTTGAGCTTCATCCCGTGGGTGAGGTGGCCGCCGTGGGCCAGGGAGAGGCCCATCAGCTTGTCGCCGGGGGCCATGAGCGCCTGCATGACGGCCGTGTTGGCCTGGGCGCCCGAGTGCGGCTGCACGTTGGCGTGCTCGGCGCCGAACAGGGCCGTGGCCCGGTCCCGGGCCAGGTTCTCGACGACGTCGACGAACTCGCAGCCGCCGTAGTAGCGGCGCCCGGGATAGCCCTCGGCGTACTTGTTCGTCAGCACCGAGCCCTGGGCCTCGAGGACCGCCCGGGGCGCGAAGTTCTCGGAGGCGATCATCTCGAGGGTGCCGCGCTGGCGGCCGAGCTCGTCGGCGATCGCCGCCGCGATCTCCGGATCGACCTCGGCGAGGGGCTGGTTGGTGACGGACGGGGACGTGCTCGTGGACATGCCGCTCCTGAAGTCGGGGACCTGGGTGGACCGTCTACGAGTTTAGGCGATGGCGGAGCACCCGGTCCCGTCCGGCGTGGGCGGCCCGGCCGAGGACCCGCTCGAGGGGTCCCTGGCCCCGGGCGCGGTGCCACAGGACGGCGAACACGGTGCCCACCAGGACGTGCACGAGGAACCACAGCACCGGCTGCTCGTAGTGCAGCTCCAGGAAGAGCCCGAGCAGGTGCGCCGAGTACAGGGTGAGCGTCATCGAGCCGGCCGCGACCAGCGGCAGCAGCACGTGCCCGGCCCGGCGGGCCACGAGGAGGCACAGGCCGAGCACGAGGGCGCCGGTGCCCACCCCGCTCAGCAGGGCGAGCGGGGTGTTGGTGTGCGGCCCGGTCACGGCCAGCCACCACCAGGTGGCGGAGGGCAGGACGGGGTCCGGCCCGTACACGAGGACGTCCTGGACGTCCCCCCGGTCCAGGGAGGGGCTCGCGGCGAGCAGCCGCTCGATGCCGCCGAGGGGGTGCAGCAGCAACCAGGAGGTGACGGCGGAGAACACCGCGAGCGCGGCCCCGCCGATCGCGAGGCCGGCCTGCGTGCGCACGGCCGAGAGGTCCAGCCGGCCCAGGGCCAGGCCTGCGAGGAGGTAGACGAGGTACGTCACCCCGGGGTACGAACCGGTCACGAGCAGCTGGGCGAGGGTGGTGCCCGGCTCGGTGACGAGCTCGGCGAGGCCGGGGTTGTAGACGGTGAACCCGGGCAGCACGGGGCCGAGCGAGTGCACCAGCACGGGACCGAGCACGGCGAGCCCCGCCGCCCAGGCGAGCAGGGCGCGCACGGACAGGTGCAGGAAGGGCAGGGCGAGCAGGAAGAACACGCCGTAGTAGACCAGGATGTTGTAGGCGGGCGGGTCGCCGGGCGAGAGCTGGTTGATCAGCAGCCCCAGCGCGGTGATGAGCACCGCGCGCACGAGCAGGCCGGCCCGGTCGGCGGTCGCCCGCCGGCCCTCGTGCACCCGGGTCCCGCCCGAGCCGAGGGCCAGGCCCACGCCGGCGAGAAGGGCGAAGAGGGCGGCGGCCCGGCCCGAGAACAGCGTCCACTGGGCGGTGGCCTCGAAGGTCTCCGGGTCCCAGGACGGCAGGATGTGCACGGAGACCATGCCGAGCAGGGCGAGGCCGCGGGCCGCGTCGATCCCGACCAGGCGCCGGCGGGCGGGTGGGCCCGCGGACGGCGCCGCGGCCCGGGCCTGTCCGGCGGGGTGGCGGGTGTGCAGCATGGCGGTGGTTCCCCTCTCGTGGTGCCCCGCGGGCACCTGCCCGGGGGTCCGGGCCTCCGGGCCCGGTCGTGAATCCACTCCAGCAGACGGGGATGTGGCGCTCTTATCGGGTTCCTGTGCCGGGGCTGTGAAGTGCGTCCGCAAACGATCCGCAGGTGATCGGGGGCCGGTGCGGCGCTACGCTGAGGACGGTCCGAGGACGCCGGTGCCGCCGGCGGGGACCAGGAGGGATTCCGTCGTGACCGAGCCCGTGCAGCGGCCCACCGCCGTGGACCTCCCGCGCCTGCGGCACCCCGACGGGGCACCGGTGCGCGCGCTCGTCGTCGACGACGAGCCGCTGCTGGCCCAGATGGTGTCCATGGGGCTGTCGATGCTGGGCTGGCAGGTGCGCTCCGCCCACGACGGGGACGCCGCGGTGGCCGAGGCCCGCGGCTTCCGGCCCGACGTCCTGGTGCTGGACGTCATGCTCCCGGGCTGCTCGGGGGTGGAGGTGCTCGAGCGGATCCGCTCCTTCTCCCCCACCGTCCCGGCCCTGTTCCTCACCGCGAAGGACAGCACCGAGGACCGCATCACCGGCCTGGCGGCGGGCGGGGACGACTACGTGACGAAGCCGTTCGACATGGAGGAGCTGCTGCTGCGGCTGCACCGCCTGGTGCAGCGCGCGGGCATCGCCCACCCGGACGCCGCGGAGCTGGTCGTGGGCGACCTCGTGCTCAACGCGGACACCCGGGAGGTCAGCCGCGGGGGCGACGAGATCGCGCTGACGGCCACCCAGTTCGACCTGCTCCGCTGCCTCATGGAGAACGCGCGCCGGGTGCTGAGCAAGCCGCAGCTCCTCGAGCAGGTCTGGGGCTACGACTTCGGCGGCCAGACCAACGTGGTGGAGCTCTACATCTCCTACCTGCGCAAGAAGATCGACGCCGGGCGCCCGCCCATGATCCACACCGTGCGCGGCGCCGGCTACGTGCTCAAACCGGCCGAGTGAGCACCCGCCGAGGACGTGCCGCCCCATGAGCACCGGTCCCACGAGCACCGATCCGACCAGCACCGATCCGACCGCCACCGGCCCGACGGGCACCGGTCCCACGGACCCGGAGGCGACCGGGGCGCGGGCCCGGCCGCGGGGAGCGGGACGGGCGCTGCAGCTGCGCACCAAGCTGCTGCTGACGGTCCTGGCGCTGCTGACCGTCGCGTGCGCCGCCGTGGGCGCCCTGGGTCTCGCGGTCCTCAACGTGTCCCTGGGTGAGCAGCTGGACGGCCGGGTCCGGGACGCCTCGTTCCGCACGATCGAGTACGGGGTCCGTGCCGCCGCCGGGCCCTCGGAGGAGCTCGAGGCCATGATGGACGTCCCCGCGCAGGGCGCCGGCACCCTCAACGCCCGGGTCGTCGACGGCGAGGTGGTCCGCGCCGGGCTCTTCGCCCCCGACGGGACGCGGCAGGAGCTGACCGACGAGGACCGGCGGCGGATCGGGGAGCTCGTGACGGCGCTCGGCGCCGAGTCGGACGAGGAGGGGGGCCGGCAGTGGGGCCCCGTGGACGTGGAGCTGGCCGTGGGCGGCTACCGCGTGCTGGTGGTCGACGACCCGTGGGACTGGGGCCTCGTGCTGACCGGTCTGCCGCTGGCCGACAAGGAGGACACCCTGCGCAGCTTCGGGGTGAGCACCGCGGCGATCTCGACCGGCGCCATCGCCGCCACGGGGCTGGTCGGGCTCGTCGTCGTCCGGCGCACCCTGCGCCCCGTGGAGCGGCTCTCCGACGTGGCGACCCGCGTCTCGGAGCTCGACCTCGACCACGGGGAGGTGGTCCTGCCGGTGGGGGCCGTGGCGCCGGCCGCGCACCCGGACACGGAGGTGGGCCGGCTCGGCCACGCCTTCGGGCGGATGCTGGACAACGTCGCCCACGCGCTTGCTACCCGTCAGCGCAGCGAGACGCGCGTGCGCCGGTTCGTGGCCGACGCCAGCCACGAGCTGCGCACTCCCCTGGCCAGCATCCGCGGCTACGCGGAGCTGATCCGGCTCACGGAGCCGATGAGCGCGCAGGGCCGCAGCTCCCTGTCCCGGGTGGAGTCCGAGGCGGCCCGGATGACCGCGCTCGTCGAGGACCTGCTGCTGCTCGCGCGCCTGGACGAGGGCCGGGCCGTGGTCACCGAGGACGTCGACCTCCTCGAGCTGGTGGTCGAGACCGTCAGCGACCTCCGGGTCGCGGCGCCCGGCCACGTCTGGCGCCTCGAGCTGCCCGACGAGCCCGTGCTCGTGCGCGGGGACCCGGCCCAGCTGCGCCAGGTGCTCATCAACCTGCTCGCCAACGCCCACCAGCACACGCCCGCGGGGACGACGGTCACGGCCTCGCTCGGGACGGAGGCGGGCGCCGGACCGGGGCCCGGCGGCGAGGCCGTGCTCGCCGTGGGCGACGACGGCCCCGGCATCGGCGCCGACTTCCTCGAGCACATCTTCTCCCGCTTCGCCCGGGAGGACCACGCCCGCGCCGCGAGCTCCCGCGGCGCCGGCCTGGGCCTCTCGATCGTCGACGCCATCGTGCGCGCCCACCACGGGCGGATCGACGTCAGCAGCGTCCCGGGCCGCACCCGGTTCACCGTCCGCCTCCCCCTGGCCGACCGCTGAGCGGACGCGGCTTGCCCCCGCGGCCCCCGGGCCGTTTAATGAGCTGGTCAGGAACCGTCGGCACGGACGGCCGTCCCCGCTCCAGTGCCAAACCGCAACGCCGCGTCCGGGGTCCGTCGCGTGCCGCGTGCTGGGGGTTTCTCCGTGCGGTTCCGAGGGGTCGCGGACGCCGCACCCACCTTCCGGAGGAACTCTCGTGAACGCACTGCCCACCGCCCCGTTCACCGCCTCCCTGCCGCGCATCCAGGGCGCGGACGCGCTGCCGCAGGCGGTCGACCAGCTGCGCATCCCCCACGAGGCCGTGATCTTCGACATGGACGGGGTGGTCACGGACACCGCCGCCGTGCACGCGACGGCCTGGAAGACTCTCTTCGACGCGATCCTGGCCGACGACCGGCTCGAGCCGGCCGAGGCCGGCACCACGGTGGACCGCCGACCCTTCGACGCCGACGCCGACTACCGTCACTACGTGGACGGGCGGCGGCGCGAGGACGGGATCCGCTCCCTGCTCGCCGCCCGGGGCGCCTGCCTGCCGGAGGGCGACGAGACGCCGGGGGCGTGGACGGTGCAGGGCCAGGCCGTGCTGAAGAACACCTACTTCCAGGACGCCCTGCAGGTCCAGGGCGTCCGGGTGTTCGAGAAGACCGTGGCGCTCATCGAGCGGCTGCGCGCCGCCGGGGTGCCGGTGGGTCTCGTCACCGCGAGCCGCAACAGCGTCCCCGTGCTGGCGGCGGCCGGGCTGCAGGACTCCTTCGACATCATCGTGGACGGCCACTTCGCCGCCGAGCACGGGCTGCCCGGCAAGCCGGCGCCGGACACGTTCCTGACCTGCGCGAAGATGCTCGGGGTGAACCCGGCCCGCTCCGCGGTGGTGGAGGACGCCGTGTCCGGGGTGCAGGCCGCCGCCGCCGGCGGCTTCGGCATGGTGGTGGGGATCCGCCGCCACGGCGAGCGCAAGGACCTGTACCGGGCCGGGGCCACGGTCGTGCTCAACGACGTCGGCGAGCTCGACCTCGGCGCCCGCCGCGACGACCCCTGGAAGCTGGTCTTCGAGGGCTTCGACCCGGCCACCGAGGCCCGGCGGGAGACCCTGCTGACGCTGGCGAACGGCTACATGGGCGTGCGCGGGTCGGCCTGCGAGTTCCCCGACAACGGGGTGCACTACCCCGGCAACTACCTGGCCGGCATCTTCAACCGGGTGGTGAGCCACCTGAGCGGCCGCGACGTCGAGCACGAGTCCATGGTCAACGCCCCCAACTGGACCCACCTGGACCTGCGGGTCTCCGGCGGCGACTGGTGGTCGGAGGGCGGGCTGCGCCCCTCCGAGGAGCGGATCGAGCTCGACCTGCGCCGCGGGCTGCTCATCCGGTCCCTGATCCTCACCGACCTCAACGGCGACCGGGGCGAGGACGGGGCCCACGCCCGGCTGGAGATCGTCCAGCGCCGCCTCGTGTCGCTGCGCTTCCGCCACCTGGGGGCGCAGGAGACCACGGTGACCGCCCGGGGGTTCTCGGGGCGGCTGCACCTGCGCACGGGCATCGACCCCAGCGTTCGCAACAACGGGGTCGCGGAGTACCAGGACCTCAACGACCACCACCTGGTGGACCTCGAGTCGACCTCGCTGCCCGACGACCACGAGACCCTGCTCTCGCACGTGCGCACCACCCAGTCCAAGATCGAGATCACCACGGCCCAGCGCACCACCATCGAGGGCGGCCAGAACGTCCGGGAGCGCCGCGAGATCCGGCCCGGCGGCACCGAGTTCCGCCGCCACCAGGTCAACATCGCCGACGGCCGCCCGGTGATCATCGACTCGACCACGGCCGTGGTCACGAGCCGCGACGCCGCGATCGGCTCGCCCCGCGAGGGCGCCCTCGCGGAGCTCGACCGCAACCCCAGCGGCGTCCGGGGCCTGCTGCCCTCGCACGAGATCGAGTGGTCCCTGCTGTGGGACCGCTTCGACGTGGACGTGTGCCCGGACCCGGAGGAGCGCACCGGGGAGCTGGCCATCACCCAGCTGGCGCTGCGGGTGCACCTGTTCCACGTGGCCCAGACGCTGGCGCCGCACATGTCCCTGCGCGACGCCGGGGTCCCGGCCCGCGGCCTGCACGGCGAGGGCTACCGGGGGCACATCTTCTGGGACGAGCTCTACATCCTCCCGGTCGTCAACCTGCACCAGCCGCAGGTGACGCGCGCCCTGCTCTCCTACCGGTGGCGCCGGCTGCCCATGGCCAAGCACCGGGCCACCGAGTTCGGGCTCGAGGGCGCGGCGTTCCCGTGGCAGTCCGGCTCGGACGGCCGGGAGGAGACCCCGCCGGAGCTGTTCAACCACCACTCCAACCGGTGGCTGCCGGACAACTCGTGGCGGCAGTTCCACGTGGGCCTCGCGATCGCCTACAACGCCTGGATCTACTACGAGACCACCGGTGACCTCGCCTGGCTGGCGGGGCAGGGCTCGGAGCTGATCATCGGGATCACCCGGCTGTTCGCGTCCCTCACCGACTACGACCCCGCGGACGGCCGCTACCACATCGCCGGCGTCATGGGCCCGGACGAGTACCACGACGGCCCGCGCGGCCAGCACGGCGGCGGGCTGAAGGACAACGCCTACACGAACGTGCTGGCGGCCTGGCTGTTCCGGCACAGCGCGCACATCTTCCACGACATGGTGGAGCATCAGCGCGAGGAGCTCTCCGCCCGCTTCGACCTCTCGGCCGAGGAGGTCGGGACCTGGCAGCGGATGGCCGAGCGGATGTTCGTGCCGTTCAACACGGACGGCACCATCAGCCAGTTCCACGGCTACGACGACCTCGACGAGCTGGACTGGGAGTACTACCGGGCCAAGTACCGCAACATCGGCCGCCTCGACCTCCTGCTGGAGAACGAGGGCGACATGACCAACAACTACAAGCTGGCCAAGCAGGCCGACACGATCATGCTGGTCTACCTCTTCGGCCCCGACGGCCTGGTCGAGGAGCTCGGCCGGATGGGCTACGAGGTGGACCACGCCGCCATCGAGCGCACCGTCGACTTCTACATCGCGCGGTCCTCGCACGGCTCCTCCCTGTCCCGGGTGGTCAACGCCTCGGTGCTCGCCTGGCTGAACCCGGACCGTTCGTGGTCCGCGTTCCAGGACTCCCTCCTGGTGGACCTCGACGACACCCAGGGCGGGACCACGGGCGAGGGCATCCACCTGGGCGCCATGGCCGGCTCCGTCGACGTCGTGACCCGCGCCTACGCGGGGCTGCGCGTGCGCGGCGGCTGGCTCGAGTTCGACCCGGCCCTGCCGAGCCAGCTGGACACCGTCTCGTTCACGGTGCTGTACCGCGGCCAGGTGATCCGGGTCTGCATCGACCACCACGTCCTGGAGCTCGAGGGGGCCTCCCGGCGCGCGGACGACGTCACGATCCACGTGCACGGCGCGGAGTACGTGCTCAAGGGCGGCCAGAAGATCCGCGTGGCCATCCAGCACGGGCACCAGCGCGCCCCGCGGCCGGCCGTCACGCGGCAGGGCGTCTGAGCCGCGGGCGGCGGGCCCGCCGCTAGGCTGGGCCCATGGCACACTCCACGACGCCCGGCACGGTCCTCCCGCACGGGGGGCACGAGCCCCGGATCGACTCCTCCGCCTTCGTGGCCCCGACCGCCACGGTCGTGGGCGACGCCGAGCTGGGACCGGAGTCCGGGGTCTTCTACGGCGCCGTGGTGCGCGGCGACCGCTCCCCCGTCCGGCTGGGCGCGCGGTCCAACCTGCAGGACAACGTGGTGGTCCACTCCGACCCCGGCCACCCCTGCACGATCGGCGCGGACGTGAGCGTCGGCCACGGCGCCGTGGTGCACGGGTGCACCGTGGAGGACGAGGTCCTGATCGGGATGAACGCGACCGTCCTCAACGGCGCCGTGATCGGCACGGGTTCGCTGGTGGCCGCGGGCGCCGTCGTCCTCGAGGGCACCGTGGTGCCGCCCCGGTCCCTCGTGGCGGGGGTGCCGGGCAGGGTCCGGCGCGAGCTCACGGACGAGGAGCAGGAGAAGGTCCGCGCCAACGCGCGCACCTACGTCCGGCTCTCCGCCGAGCACCGCCGGCTCACCGCCTGAGCCGGGCCCGGCGGCCCGTCACTGCGCCGCGAGGGTGCGCGCGTAGTCCAGGTACGCGCCGTGGTCGAAGCCGGGCAGCAGGCAGGACTGCACCACCCAGCCCTGCAGCACCGAGAGGATGGCCTGGGCGAACATGCCGGCCCACTCGCGGGCCGCGTCGTCGTCGAGGCCCAGCTCTTCGACCGCCCACCGTCCGTAGCGCTCCTCCACCCGGTCCCGCACGCGCCCCAGGTGCTCCCCGGCCAGCGCGGCCAGACCGGGGTCGCTCACCGCCCCGCCCCACGTGATGAGCAGCAGGCGGGTGGTGGCGGGATCCGCGGCCAGCCGCTCCAGCAGTCCCACGACCCACGCCGCGGGGTCGGCGCCGGGCTCGTCCTCCGCGGCCGCGAGGACCCGGTCCAGGGCCGCGCGGGCGGCCGCGGCCACGAGCTCCTGCTTGCTCGGGAAGTGGTTGTAGAGCGCCCCCGCGGACAGCCCCGTGGCGGCGATGATGCGGTGCATCGACGCCCCCTCGTAGCCGTGCTCGAGGAAGCACTCACTGGCGGCGGCCACGATCTCGCGGCGGCGCTCGTCCTTGTACTGCTGGCTCACCCGGGGCACGGGCTCAGCCTACGCCACGAACGGACGTTCGATCGGAGCCGGCGGGCGGGACCCCGGCGGCGGGCGGCGTGGCAGAATGCGCCCATGCCTGCCCAGACCCTCAGCCCGTTCGTCGACGCCTCCCTCGACGCCGCCCACCTGGACGACCCCGGCACCGCGACCGGCCGCACGCTCGGATGGGGCGTGGTCAGCACCGCCGACATCGCGGAGAAGGTGGTCCCAGACATCGCGGCGCTGCCCGACGCCCGGCTCGTGGCCGTGAGCTCGCGGGACCAGGACCGCGCCGAGGACTTCGCCCGCCGGCACGGGGTGGAGCGGGCCTACGGCGGCACCGCCACGAGCACGGGACTGAACCGGCTCGCGGCCGACCCGGACGTGGAGATCGTCTACGTGGCCACCCCGCACGGCTACCACCACCGGGACGTCTCGGCGCTGCTGCGGGCCGGCAAGCACGTGGTGTGCGAGAAGGCCCTCGCCATGACCGCGGCGGAGGTCCGCGACCTGTTCCACCTGGCCCGCGAGCACGGCGTCTTCCTCATGGAAGCCGTCTGGACCCGCATGACCCCCGGCTTCCGCACCGCGATGCGCTGGGTCCGGGAGGGCCGGCTCGGCCGGGTCCGCTCGGTCGAGGGGTCCATCGGCACGCACCGGGCCCTGGACCCGGCCCACCGCCTGTTCCGCCGGGCCGACGGCGGCGGGGTGCTGCTGGACATGATGGTCTACCCCCTGACGTGGACCTCGGCGGTCCTGGGGGCCCCGGAGCGCTGGAGCGCCCGCGCGGAGCTCGGCGCCACGGACGTGGACCTGGACACCGCCCTGACCCTGGACTTCGGGCACGGCCGGGCGCACGTGAGCGGCACCCTGTCCGCCACGGTCCCCCACCAGGTGACGATCAGCGGCACGGACGGCTGGCTGCGGGTGGACGGACGGATCAACTGCCCGACCACCCTGGTGCTGCAGACCGCCGAGGGCGCCCGCACGGGCGCCGCCCCCGTCGTGGAGCGCGTGGACGTGGCGGGCGCCGGATACGTGTTCGAGATGCGCGAGGCCACCCGCTGCGTGCAGCAGGGCCTGCTCGAGTCCCCCGTGATGCCGTGGGCCGACTCCCTCGAGCTCGTGGAGCTCTTCGACCGGGTGCGGGCGCAGATCGGCGTGCGGTATCCCCACGACGCCCGCTGAGGGCGGTTCGCCCTGGGCGATGGGGGCCGGGACCCGTTGAAGACCGCGGGGAGCGGGATTATCATGGTCAACAGTTGAGTTGATCGGACTCAACTAAATGTCGAAGACATTGCTCATATGGTTGAGGAGATGATTGACGTGGCCACGATGTTCACCCCGTTCAACGATTTCGACCGGCTCGCCGCCTCGCTGTTCGCCCGGCAGGGCCTGCGCGAGATGCCCATGGACCTGTACCGGGACGGCGACCAGTACATCCTCCGGGCGGACCTGCCCGGCATCGACCCGGAGAGCGTCGACGTCGACGTCGACGGCCAGCTGCTGACGATCCGCGCGGAGCGGGAGCTGCCCGAGGTGCAGGACGTCCAGTGGATCACCCGGGAGCGGCAGAGCTCCTCGTTCGTCCGCCAGCTCAACCTGGGCCAGGGCATCGACATCCAGAACATCGCCGCGAACTACGACAACGGCGTGCTCACGGTCACGATCCCCGTCTCGGCGCAGGCCAAGCCGCGCAAGATCCAGGTGATCTCCGGACAGGGCGAGCAGCAGGCCCTGGGCGAGGGCCGGGACGAGTCCGGCGACCGCGTGATCGGCGAGGGCGAGCTCGTCAACGGCGCCGGGTCCACCCAGTCCACGGAGGGCTGAGCCCGGCCCCCGGCACCGGCACGCCCCCGGGCGGGGCCCCACGGCCACGGGCCCGTTCCCCGCGGGGAACGGGCCCGCCGCCGTGCCCGGGCCGCCCGCGGCCTCCGGCCGGACGGCGGGCCCGGCCAGCGGGCGGGGCGCCGCCTCGGGTATCTTGGCACCAGGAAGCACCACCACCGATCCGACGACATCCTGGGAGACAGCCCGCACATGGCCAAGATCATCTACACCCGCACCGACGAGGCGCCCCTGCTCGCCACCTACTCCTTCAAGCCGATCATCGAGGCCTACGCCTCGACCGCCGGCGTCGAGGTGGAGACCCGCGACATCTCCCTGGCCGGGCGCATCATCGCCGCGTTCGGCGACCGCCTCCCCGCGGAGCAGCGGGTGGACGACGCCCTCGCCGAGCTGGGCGAGCTGGCCAAGAAGCCCGAGGCCAACATCATCAAGCTGCCCAACATCTCCGCCTCCGTCCCGCAGCTGAAGGCCGCGGTCAAGGAGCTGCAGGAGCAGGGCGTCGCCCTCCCCGACTACCCGGACGAGCCCCGCACCGAGGAGGAGAAGGAGACCCGGGCCCGCTACGACAAGATCAAGGGCTCCGCCGTCAACCCGGTGCTGCGCGAGGGCAACTCGGACCGCCGCGCCCCCGCCTCGGTCAAGAACTACGTCCGCAAGAACCCGCACCGCATGGGCGAGTGGACGGCGGAGTCGAGGACGAACGTCGCCACGATGGGCGCCGACGACTTCCGGGACAACGAGAAGTCCGTGGTCATGGACGGCGACGACACCCTGACGATCCGCCTGGTGGCCGAGGACGGGAGCACCACGGTGCTCAAGGAGTCCGTCCCCGTGCTGGCCGGCGAGGTCGTCGACGGCACCGTGATGCGGGCCGCCGCCCTGGACGCGTTCCTCGCGGAGCAGGTCGAGCGCGCCAAGCGGGAGGACGTCCTGCTCTCGGTGCACCTGAAGGCCACCATGATGAAGGTCTCCGACCCGATCATCTTCGGCCACGTCATCGAGGCGTTCTTCCCGGAGCTCTTCGCCGCCCACGGCGCGGCCCTGGAGAAGGCGGGTCTCTCCCCCGCCAACGGGCTCGCGGCGATCCTCAACGGCCTCGACGCCCTGCCCGCCGACGTGCGCGACGACGTGCGGGCCGCGATCGACAAGGGCCTCGCCGAGGGCCCGAAGCTCGCCATGGTGAACTCCGACAAGGGCATCACGAACCTGCACGTGCCCTCCGACGTCATCGTCGACGCGTCGATGCCGGCCATGATCCGCACCTCCGGGCACATGTGGGGTCCCGAGGGCGAGGAGGCGGACACCCTCGCGGTGCTGCCGGACAGCTCCTACGCCGGGGTCTACCAGGTGGTCATCGACGACTGCCGCGCCCACGGCGCGTTCGACCCGACCACCATGGGCTCCGTGCCCAACGTCGGCCTCATGGCGATGAAGGCGGAGGAGTACGGCTCCCACGACAAGACCTTCGAGATCCCCGTGCAGGGCACCGTCCAGGTCGTCGACTCCTCCGGCGCCGTGCTCATCGAGCACGAGGTCTCCCCCGGGGACATCTGGCGGGCGTGCCAGACGAAGGACGTCGCGATCCGCGACTGGGTCAAGCTCGCCGTGACCCGCGCGCGGGCCTCCGCGACGCCGGCCGTGTTCTGGCTGGACCGCACCCGCGCCCACGACACCAACCTCATCGCGAAGGTCGAGCAGTACCTGACCGAGCACGACACCGAGGGCCTGCAGATCGAGATCATGTCCCCCGAGGAGGCCACCGCGTTCTCGATCGAGCGGATCCGCCGCGGCGAGGACACCATCTCGGTCACCGGCAACGTGCTGCGCGACTACCTGACGGACCTGTTCCCGATTCTCGAGCTGGGCACCTCCGCGAAGATGCTCTCGGTGGTCCCGCTCATCAACGGCGGCGGGCTCTTCGAGACCGGCGCCGGCGGGTCCGCGCCGAAGCACGTCCAGCAGCTGGTGGAGGAGAACCACCTGCGCTGGGACAGCCTCGGGGAGTTCCTCGCCCTCGCCGCGAGCCTCGACCACCTGGCGACCACGGCCGACAACGAGCGCGCCCGGATCCTCGGTGAGACCCTCGACCGGGCCACGGGCACGTTCCTCGAGGAGAACAAGTCCCCGAGCCGGAAGGCCGGCGAGATCGACAACCGCGGCAGCCACTTCTACCTGGCCCTGTACTGGGCCCAGGAGCTGGCCCGCCAGGACGAGGACGCCGAGCTGGCGCAGGCCTTCGCCTCCGTGGCGGAGCAGCTGGCGGCCAACGAGGACGCGATCAACGAGGAGCTGCTCTCCGTGCAGGGCCGTCCCGCCGACATCGGCGGCTACTACCGCCCGGACGACGCCAAGACGTTCTCGGTGATGCGCCCCTCGGAGACCTTCAACCGGGTCCTCTCCTCGCTCAGCGCGTGAGCTGAGCGCGTGAGCTGAGCGCCTGAGCGGAGCGCGCGGGCCGACCGCGCGCTCCGGCACGGGCAGCACGCACGGCAGCGGCCGCACTCCCCGCGGGGAGTGCGGCCGCTGCCGTGCGCGGGGCATGCCGCCCGGGAGACGGCTCAGTGGAAGAAGTGCCGGGCCCCGGTGAAGTACATCGTCACGCCGGCGGCCTCGGCCGCGGCCACGACCTCCTCGTCCCGGATCGAGCCGCCGGGCTGCACCACGGCGCGCACGCCGGCGTCGAGGAGCACCTGGAGGCCGTCCGCGAACGGGAAGAACGCGTCCGAGGCCGCCACGGCGCCGCGCGCGCGCTCGGCGCCGTCCTCGCCCAGGGCGTTGGCCCGCTCCACGGAGAGCTTGCAGGAGTCCACCCGGTTGACCTGGCCCATGCCGATGCCCACGGACGCGCCGCGGTCGGCGAGCAGGATCGCGTTGGACTTCACCGCCCGCAGCGACGTCCACGCGAAGGCGAGGTCGGCGAGCGTCCGCTCGTCCGCCGGCTCCCCCGCGGCCAGCGTCCAGCCGGCGGGGTCGTCGCCCGCCGCGTCGAGCCGGTCCGAGACCTGCAGCAGCGCGCCGCCGGAGATCTGCCGGTACTCGAGGACGTCCCGCTCGAAGCCCTCGGGCAGCTCGAGCAGGCGGATGTTCTTCTTGGCCTGCAGGATCTCCAGGGCCGCCGGCTCGAAGCCGGGGGCCACGACGACCTCGGTGAAGATGTCCTGCACGGTCTCGGCCATCGCCCGGGTCACGGTCCGGTTCGCGGCGATGACCCCGCCGTAGGCGGAGAGCGGGTCGCACGCGTGGGCCTTGCGGTGGGCGTCGGCGATCGGGTCCTCGGCGCCGGGGGTGGCCACGGCCAGCCCGCAGGGGTTGTTGTGCTTGACCACGGCCACGGCCGGCTCGTCGAAGTCGTAGGCGGCGCGCAGCGCGGCGTCGGCGTCCACGTAGTTGTTGTAGGACATCTCCTTGCCGTGCAGCTGGTCGGCCTGGGCGATGCCGGGGGACGCGGCGTCGTCCACGTAGAGCGCCCCCTTCTGGTGGGGGTTCTCGCCGTAGCGCAGGGAGGCCGAGCGCTGCAGGGCCAGGCCGGCGTAGGGCGGCCAGAAGTTGGCGTCCTCGTCCTGCTCGAACTGCTGGGCCGTCCAGGTGGCCACCGCGGTGTCGTAGGCGGCGGTGTGCGCGAACGCCGCGGCGGCCAGCCGGCGGCGTGCCCGCAGGTCGAAGCCGCCCGAGGCCGCCGCCTCCACGACCGCGTCGTAGGAGGACGGGTCCACGACCACGGACACGGCCGCGTGGTTCTTCGCAGCGGCCCGGACCATGGAGGGGCCGCCGATGTCGATCTGCTCGACGACCTCGTCCTGGCCCGCGCCGGAGCGCACGGTGTCCACGAACGGGTAGAGGTTCACGACCACGAGGTCGAACGGCTCGATCTCCAGCTCGGCGAGCTGGTCCATGTGGTCCTGCTTCCGGCGGTCCGCGAGGATGCCCGCGTGCACCCGCGGGTGCAGGGTCTTGACCCGCCCCTCCAGGCACTCCTGGAACCCGGTGACCTCCGCGACCTCCGTCACCGGCACGCCCAGGTCGGCGATGCGCCGTGCGGTCGAGCCGGTGGACACGATCGCGACGCCGGCCCGGTGCAGCCCCGTGGCGAGACCCTCCAGCCCGGTCTTGTCGTAGACGGACACCAGCGCCCTCTTGAGGGGCACGCGGTCAAGCTGGGTGGGGCTCACAGGTTCTCCAAGCGTTCGAGGACTGGGGTTGCCGGCGGGATCCGCCGGGAACCATTTTACGGACCCTCGCCGGGCCTGCTCACCGGGCGTCGTGCAGGGCTCCCTGCCGGGCCGCCGCGCCGAGCGTGCGCACGAGCAGCTCGCGCTCGGCGGCCTTGATCCGCTCGTGCAGCTGCGCCTCGGTGTCCCCCTCCTCCACGGGCACCGCCGCCTGCGCCAGGATCGGACCGGCGTCGACGTCGGCCACGACCTCATGGACGGTGACGCCGGTGACCTTCACCCCGTGCGCGAGGGCGTCCCGCACCGCGTGCGCCCCCGGGAAGGACGGCAGCAGCGAGGGGTGGGTGTTGACGATGCGTCCCGCGAACGCCTCGACGAACTCGGCGTCCACGATCCGCATGAACCCCGCGAAGACGATCCGGTCGGGCTCCCGGGCGGCCACCGCCTCCTGCAGGGCACGGTTCCACCGCGTCCGGTCGGGGTGGTCGCCGGGCCGGACGAGGAACGTCTCGACGCCGGCCTCCCGGGCCCGCTCCAGGCCGGTGCAGGGCTTGTCCGCGCCCACGGCGGCGATCTCGACGTCGATCCGGCCCTCCCGGACGGCGTCGAGGACCGCCTGCAGATTGGTGCCGGAGCCGGAGACCATGACCACGATGCGCATGCCCCCGAGTCTAGTCGGGCGGGCGGGGAGGGGCCCCCGGGGTGCCCTAGAGTGAAGGGCATGACCCCTCCCCGCCCGACCCCCGAGGCAGCCCCCGCGGACGCACGACGCGCCGCCGCGACCCGCACGGCAGGGGGCGCGCTGGTGTGCGCGGCGGTCGCCCTGGTGCTCGTCGGCTCCGCCCTGTGGCCGACCGTGGCCGGGGTCGCGCTGGCCGTCCTCGGGATCGGGCTGGGCGTCGCGGCGCTCGTGCGCTCCCGCGGGACCGGCAGGCGCCGGCTGCTGGTGCTGAGCGCGGTCGCCGCGATCGTGCTGGGCGCGCTGAGCCTGCTCACCGGCGGGGCCCGTCTGGCCCTGTGGCCGGTGGCCGAGGCCTACCAGGAGTGCGTCGCCGGCACCCTCACCCTCTCCGGGGCGGCGCAGTGCCAGCAGGAGCTCGAGGACGGGATCTGGAGCTATCTCTCCGGCGGCCCGGCGGCGCCGGCGTCGGAGGACGCCGCGGGTGCCTCGGCCGCGTCCACGTCGAACGCCTCCGCGGACCCGGTCTCCGCCACGGCCGGCCCCTGAGCCGCCCACGGGCCCGCGTCCCGGTGCCCGTCCGCGGTGCTGCGGCCGGTCCTGGGCCCGTCCGCGCCGTGCCCCTCGGTCCCGTGCTGGTCGGCCCCGTGCCCGCGTGCGGGCCGCGGCCTCCGCCGGCCGGCCGAGCGCATGGCGCGCCGGGCCGCGGTCTCCTCCCGGCGCCGCCGGCGCGCTGCCCGCCGGCCGGCCGGCGTCCGGTCCTCGCCGTCCTCGCCGCCGCGGGGCGGCGCGAACGGCGGCTCGTGCTCGAGCCACGGTCCCAGCACACAGCCGACCGCCGCCCCGACGGCCACCTCGGCGCCGAACAGCAGCAGCACGGCGGGACCGTCCGGTCCCACGTCCGTGAGCCGCCCGAGCCCCAGCGAGCCGTGCGCGAGCCAGCTCAGGAGCATCACCAGCACGCCGGCGACGGCGCCCACGAAGACCCCGGTCAGCAGCGTCGAGAGCGGGTACGTGATCCAGCGCGCGGGCAGCCGCAGCGCCATCCAGTCGTCCAGGTGGTTCTCCCCCTCGCGCAGGAACCACCAGCCGGCGAGGACGCCGGCCAGGACCGGCAGCACGACCACCACGAGCGCCCAGGCCGGGAGCTCGGCGGGCGGCAGCGCGGCGAGCGCCGGGAGCAGCGGCACGGGCCCGGCCTCGGTGCCCAGCGGAGAGGCGTGCGTGCCGGAGCCGAGCTCGAAGCCCGCGCCCGTGGCCCAGGCCAGGGCGTAGACCGCGAGGTTGGGCAGGTAGCCGAGCTGGAGTCCCGTCAGCGCGGTGTCCCCCGGCACGCCGGTGCCCAGCCGCTGGTAGACGCCCACCACGTCGTTCCAGTTCCAGAACAGGGCGGCGGCCAGCAGGGCGGCCCCGGCCCCGACCCCGGCCACGGCCGCGACGAAGCCGGCGCGCAGCACCGCCCACACGTAGGACCCGGCCCAGCGGGAGTACTGGCTCGTGCGCTCGACCCACGCGGCGGCGTTGACGCCGATCAGTCCCGGCAGCGACCGGGAGGCCCGGTACGCGCCCACGAAGCCGCCCAGGGCCACGGGGACGAGCGGGAAGACGGCGGCCGCGGCCGGGCTCGCCGAGACCTCCCCTCCGCTGAAGAGCAGCGCGGCGGCGGCGCCGAACGCGGAGTAGGCGGCCAGTCCGCTGAGGTACGGCTGCCAGAACTGGCCCTCCCAGCAGGCGCGGGCCAGCCGTCTCCCGGCGTGCCAGGAGAGGGCGAACGGCACCAGGGTGAGCCCGAGCGGGACGAGGTTGAGCGTCCCGGTGGTCGCGGGCAGCCCTGCGCCCGGGTCCAGGGCCACCTGGAGCGGGGTGAGGTGGGCGAGCAGCCACACGTGACCGGAGAGCACGAACCCGCCGGTCAGGCCGAGGGTGTCGAAGCCGTCGGCGAGCCACACCATGAGGACGGTCAGCAGGACCAGCAGGTAGGACACCACGGCCACGGAGCCGAGTTCCAGCACGCCCTGCAGCCACAGCGGCATGGGCACACCCCGGCGGTCCGGGCGTGCAGCGGGGGAGGACAGGCCTTGGGAGTTCATCACCGACCATCCTCCCACGCCCGGGCGGCACCCCGGCCGAGGCTTCACGGCGCCTTCACCGGCGGGCCACGCCCCGCTCGCCGTCCGGTCGCCCGGCCCCGGCAGGCTCGGGAGCATGAGAGTCGCCGTGGTCGCCGAGCAGTTCCTCCCCCACCTCAACGGAGTCACCCACTCGGTGCTGCGGGTCGTCGAGCAGCTGGTCGCCGGCGGGCACGACGTCGTGGTCGTGGCGCCCTCCTACGAACCCGCGCCGCTCGGGCGCCCGGCGGAGCAGGTCGTCGAGGACCTCGACGGGGTGCCGGTGCACCGGCTGCCAGCCGTTCCGCTCACCGGCTACCCCGCCGTGCGGGTGGCCGGCGGGACCGTGGCCCGGGTGCGGCGGCAGCTGGAGCGCTTCCGGCCTGACGTGGTCCACGTGGCCTCCCCGTTCGTGCTGGGCCGCCGGGCGATCCTGGCGGCCCAGCAGCTCGGGGTGCCGTGCGTGGCGGTCTACCAGACCGACGTGCCCGGCTACGCGGCCAAGTACGGGGCCCCGTTCCTCGAGCAGCTCCTGTGGGGGCACGTGCGCTCCATGCACAACCTCGCCACGCTCACGCTCGCGCCGTCCACCGCGGCGGTCCGGCAGCTCACCGAGCACGGCGTCCAGGACGTGCACCTGTGGCGGCGCGGGGTGGACACCACCCGCTTCTCCCCCCGGCACCGGGACGAGCGGTGGCGGGAGGAGGTCGGCGGCGGCCGGCGGATCGTCGGCTACGTGGGCCGGATCGCCCCGGAGAAGCAGGTCGAGGACCTCTCCGCGGTCGCGGACCTGCCCGGCACCCGCCTGGTGGTCGTGGGCTCGGGCCCGGAGGAGGACGCCCTGCGCCGCCGGCTCCCGCAGGCCCACTTCACCGGGCGCCGCAGCGGTGCCGACCTGGCGCGCATCATGGCGTCCTTCGACGTGTTCGTCCACCCCGGCGAGTTCGAGACGTTCTGCCAGACGATCCAGGAGGCCATGGCCTCGGGGGTGCCGGTGGTCGCGACCGGCCGGGGCGGTCCCCTCGACCTCGTGGACCGGTCCCGCACCGGCTGGCTCTATCCCCCGGGCGATCTCGGGGCGCTGCGCGGGTACGTGGCGGATCTCCTGGGCGACGAGGCGAAGCGGGCCGCGTTCGGCGTCGCGGCGCACGCGGCGGTCCAGGGCCGGACGTGGGACGTGCTGGTCGGGCAGCTGCTCGAGCACTACGAGCGCGCCGTGGCGCTCTCGGCGCAGGGGCAGGGGCGCAGCCGCCGGCACCGCCGGGCCGTCTGAGGGCTACCGGCGGGCGGGGGACGCATCCAGTACGGGCGCCCCGGTGCCGGCGTACCGCCCCGGCTCCGCGGTCAGCACGGTCAGCCCGTGGACCAGGGCCGTGGCCGCGGTGAGCCCGGCGAGCGGGTCGGCCGCCCCCGTCGCGGCCAGTGCTCCCCACGCCCGGGCCACGGCGGCGTCCGCGGGGAGGACCCGGCCCGGGAAGCGCAGCTCGAGCTGCTCCGCCCACAGCGTCTCGTCGGGCCGCTCGGCGAGCAGCTCCCCGAGCACCGTGGCGGGCAGGAACAGCCGCCGGTGTCCGTGCCGGCGCAGGACCTCGGCCAGCTCGGGGCAGCGCTCCGGGGTGCGCACCCCCAGCAGCACGGAACGGTCCAGGAGGAGGTCCACGGCGGCGGGCCTCAGGCCGCGGCGGCGAGCTCCCCGCGGGCCGGAGCCAGCAGGAAGTCCACGAACTCGGTGCGGACCTGCACCACGCGGGCGTAGTCCTCGACGCTCATGGCGGAGACGCTGATCGCCGGGACGCTCGGCGCGGGGTCGCGGCGGGTCCCGTCCCCGGTGGCCGGGACGGCGTGGGAGGGCTGGGGGAACGCGCCCGTGCGGGCGGCGGAGTGGCGGGGGTCGGACATGACCGGGATCCTTCGTGCGCTCTTGCTCGCACCGGGTACCGCTGCTGCGGCGATGCGAGCCGCTTCGTCATCCGAACCACCCGTGAACATGGGGTTGGTGCCCGGTCAAGTCGGAGCTTGCCGACCGGGTCTCTTGAAGCTCTCCCCATTGAACCACATCGGCCGAACAGTGTCCGCGTGCGGCGACCTGGCCGGATCCGGTGCCCCCTCCTGTGCACAGGCCTTCCCCGGGGTGTCACCGCCCGGACATCTCGACGACACATCGTTGCGCTGGAATGGGTCCCGTAGGACCGGGGACGGCGCAGGCGACGGCCCCGCGCATTACGTTTCAGTGACACAACTCACGACTCGCTTGTCGAGGTGTCGGTGCCGCGGGGTAGCCTGAACCTGCTTCTCGAGATGCGGCGTCCACGCCCTCGGCCGGAGATCGACGATCCCCGGCGGAACCGTGGAGGGGCTCCGACCCGCTGCGCGCCAACCCGATGTTCCCGGGTGGATCGGATGACGAAGCGGCGGGCAACGCCATCGGATGCCTGCAAGAACGTCAGGAGAAAACATGACCATGTCCGAAGAAAGAACAGCCATCACCACCGACCAGCGCGAGGAGTGGATCGACGTGACCGTCACCGCCCTCCCCGATCTCCACCTCGTCCGTCTCACGTCGACCGACGGGGACGTGCAGGAGTACCTGAGCCCCGAGGCCGACGACCTGGCCGCCGCGGCGGAGCACACGGAGGGTACGGCGCAATGGTGCGCCAAGTACCGCCAGCTCCTCGTTCCCGGAGCCCTCGCGGCGACCGGACGGCACCCGTTCTTCAAGCTCCACCCCTCGTCCCTCCCGCTGTCGGCATAGCCGGCGGACAGGAGCGCACGGAGGCCGCAGCCCGTCGGGCTGCGGCCTCCGTCGTGCGGGAGGACGGTGACGTCCGGAGCGCCGGTGGGACCCGCGGGGTGCTCACTCGAGGCCGTAGTCCCCCGCCGAGCCCCAGCCGCCGCCGGCCTCGTCGGCGGAGCCGTCGAATCCCCACTCGGAGGCCTCGACCTCGAACGGCACGGAGACGTCCAGCTCGGCGTCGGAGACCCGGTTCACCACGAAGGGGTCCTCCGGCTCCTCCGCGGCGGGGAGCGGATCGGGAACGGTCACGGCGCTTCCTCCCGGTGCTGCTCGGCGGGTACGACGACAGAACCGCCGCCGGGCGCAGCCCGACGACGGTTCTGGAGGATCAACGGGCCGGAGCCCGCGGAAGATCCTTAGGAGATGACGTTGATGTTCGCAGCCTGGGGGCCCTTGGGGCCGTCCTGGGTCTCGAACTCGACGCGGTCGTTCTCGTTCAGCGAGCGGAAGCCGTTCGAGTTGATCGCGGAGAAGTGGGCGAAGACGTCCTTGGAGCCGTCCTCGGGGGTGATGAAGCCGAAGCCCTTGTCAGCGTTGAACCACTTGACGATACCGGTAGTCATGGGAGACCTGATCCTTCATGAGATGAACGTTTCCCGACGTTCGAGAAACAAAACAGTTGTGATGCATGGAAAACGTCTTCTCAGAAAAACTGCTGCACCCGAGTGGGCCGAACTGCTTGAAAGACAAAAACGAACCTCAACAACTCCAGACTACTCTACACGAGATCCGGCGCCGCACCACCCGGGACGGGGCGCCGGACCCGGCCCGGCACCGGGGACCGCTCAGACCGGCGGGGCGCCGAGCTCGATGAGGAGCACTCCGCCGGCGATGAGGGCCACCCCGGCCGCCGTCACCCAGGTGAACGGCTCGCGGAACAGGACCCGGCCGGCCAGTGCCGTCAGCGCCACGCCGGAGGCCGACCAGATGCCGTAGGCGACGCCCAGCGCCATGCCCTCGGCCAGGACGAGGCTCAGGCAGGTGAACGCCACCAGGTAGCCGACGGCCACGGCGGCGTACCAGCGGCGGCGGCCCCGGGCGGCCATCCGCAGGGACAGGGTTCCAGCGACCTCGGTGAGGATCGAGACACTGAGGAAGAGCCAGGCCATCAGGCCGCCTCCTCGGTCTCGGGGGCGGGGCGGCGGGAGCCGAGCTCCACGCAGAGCACGCCGGCCACGACCAGCACGATCCCGGCCAGCACGGCCGGGCTCAGCCGCTCACCGTAGACCACGGCCGCCGCCAGAGCGGTGAGCATCACCCCGAGGGCGGCCCACACGCCGTAGGCGACCCCCACCGGCATGCCGCGGCGCAGCACGGCCGCCAGGAGGGTGAACGCGGCGAGGTAGCCGGCGACGACGAGCGCGTACCAGGCGGGCTCGTCCAGAGCCGCCTTCAGCGACAGTGTGGCCGCCACCTCGGCGAGCACGGCGGCGAGCAGCAGCAGCCGGCGCAGCACGGCTCAGCCCTCCAGGAGCTCGTCGGCGACCGCCCTGACCCGGGCCCGTTCCTGCGGGTCGGGGGCGAAGACGCCCGCGGCGTCGGCGAACCACACGCCGTCGGCGAGCAGCCGCACGGCCAGCAGCCGGCTCCGGCGCTCGGCGGGCAGGTCCGCGGGCAGGTGCACCCACGGCTCCACCCGCGCGACCCAGCGCTCCTTGAGCGTGGCGCGCAGCCGCTGGTCGGTGAGCATCACGAGGTCGGTCTCGTCGACCTCCCCGGACAGGCACCAGTCGAGGTAGGCGCGCAGCCGTTCCGCCGCGGGCACCTGCTCCGGGGGGCCGGGCAGGCGGCGGGCCATCTGCGCGTCCCAGCCGTCCATCACCCGGTCCACCAGGGCGAGCATCAGCGCCTCCTTGGTGGGGAAGTGGTACATCACCCCGGGCTTGGTCAGACCCGCCTGCCGCGCGGCCGACGCCAGGGAGACCGTGCCGCCGCCCCGGATCAGCTCGAGGGCGCCGTCGAGGATGCGCTCGCGGGAGGAGGTGCTCATGAGAAAGAACTTTACCAACCGGAAGGGTGGTGACACGATGTTGAGCATCCCCGGGGCGCGGGTTTCGGCCGCCGCACCGGTCCGCGGGCACGACGACGTCCCGCCCCTGCCCGGTCCGCGCTGGACCCGGCAGGTGCTCCCCGACCCGGATCACCACTTCCAGGAGGACTCGTCCCATGACTTCCGCCCTGCACCAGTCACCGCCCGAGAGCGGCACCCCACCCGCCGGGCGCTCCCGGCCGGCCGTGAACCGGACGGTCTTCGCCGGCTCGGGCATCACCATCGTCCTGTTCTCCCTGTGGGCGATCCTCGCCCCCGACCAGGCCTCCGCGGTGATCAGCGCCGTGGTCGGCTGGATCGCGACCAACATGGGCTGGTTCTACGTCCTCACCGCCACGGTGGTGACGGTCTTCGTCCTGGTCGTGGCGTTCTCCCGCGAGGGGACCATCAAGATGGGCCCCGACCACTCGAAGCCGCAGTACAACCTGTTCACCTGGACCGCGATGCTCTTCGCCGCCGGCATCGGCATCGACCTGCTGTTCTTCTCCGTGGCCGAGCCCGTCACCCAGTACTACGGCCCGCCCGCCGGGGAGGGCGGGACGGCCGAGGCCACCCGCATGGCCGTGGTGTGGACGCTGTTCCACTACGGCGTCACGGGCTGGGCGATGTACGCGCTGATGGGCATGGCCTTCGGCTACTTCGCCTACCGGTGGAACATGCCCCTGAGCATCCGTTCGGCCCTCTACCCGCTGATCGGCAAGCGGGTGCAGGGGCGCACGGGGGACGTCGTGGACATCGCGGCGCTGCTCGGCACGATCTTCGGCGTGGCCACCTCGCTGGGCATCGGCGTGGTGCAGCTCAACTACGGCCTCTACCTGCTCTTCGGGATCGAGGAGGGGACCGCGGCGCAGATCGGGCTGATCGTCGTGGCCGTGGTGATGGCCACCGCCTCGTGCGTCTCGGGCGTGGACAAGGGCATCCGCAGGCTCTCCGAGCTCAACGTGCTCATGGCCGTGGCGCTGATCGTCTGGGTGCTCGTGGCCGGCCGGACCTCGTTCCTGCTCGACGCCACGGTGCAGAACCTCGGCGACTACGTCTCCTCGCTGCCGGGGATGACCATGGAGACGTTCGCCTACACCGGTGCGGCGGAGTGGATGGCGGGGTGGACCCTCTTCTTCTGGGCCTGGTGGATCGCCTGGGCGCCGTTCGTCGGCCTGTTCCTGGCGCGGATCTCCCGGGGCCGCACCCTGCGCGAGTTCGTGATCGCGACCCTGACCGTGCCGTTCCTGTTCATCCTCATCCTGGTCTCGGTCTTCGGCAACAGCGCCCTGGCGATCGTCACGGGCGGGGACGACGCCTTCGGCCAGGCCGCCATGAACACCCCCGAGCGGGCGTTCTACTCGCTGCTCGAGCAGTACCCGGGCGCGCCGGTGCTCATCGCGCTCGCCTCGCTGGCCGGGCTGCTGTTCTACGTCACGAGCGCCGACTCGGGCGCGCTCGTGATGTCGACGTTCACCTCGACGAACCAGGACCCCACCCAGGACGGGCCCAAGTGGCTGCGCATCTTCTGGGCCGCCGCCACCGGGCTGCTGACCCTGGCGATGCTGCTGGTGGGCGGGGTGCCGACCCTGCAGGCCGCCACGCTGATCATCGGCCTGCCCTTCTCGATCGTGATGTACCTGGTCATGATCGGGTTCTGGAAGGCCCTGCGCGCCGAGCGCTCCCAGCGCGAGGGGCGCAGCTCCACCCGCCGCTCCGCGGCCGCGTCCCGCATCCCCGGCCCGGACAGCCACTGGCGCCGGCGGCTCTCCCGGACCGGCTCGTTCCCGGGCCCGAAGGCCGTGCGCCGCTACGAGGACGAGGCGCTCGTCCCCGCCCTCGCGGAGGTCGTCGAGGAGTTCCGGGCCCAGGGCCTCGACGCCGAGCTCACCAGCTCGGTGGTCGGCTACCAGGACCTGTCCGAGCACACGCTGACCGTGCGGATGGGCGAGGACCGGGACTTCTGCTACCAGATCTATCCGGTGGCCACACCCGTGCCGGCCTTCGGCGGGTTCCGCACCAACCCGGACTCCGACCTGTACTACCGCCTGGAGGTCTTCAACGAGACCGGCTCCCAGGGCACGGACGTCATGGACTGGAGCCACGAGCAGGTCATCAACGACGTCCTCGACAGCTGGGAGGCGCACCTGGCCTTCCTGAGCATCCACGACGGGCCGTCCGTCATCCAGGACGGCGAGCAGGGCCACCCCGACTGGTCCACCGACATCCACGACGTGCCGACGGGGCAGATCCCCGCGGCGAAGGAGGCACACCCGTGAGCAGCACCTTGTTCATCGACGGCCAGTGGCAGGCCGCCGCCGAGGGCGGCACCCGCACCATCGTCTGCCCCGCCGACGGCGCCGAGGTCGGCACCGTCGCCGAGGCGACCGCGCAGGACACCGAGCGCGCGATCGCCGCGGCCCGCCGCGCCTTCGACGACGGCCGCTGGTCGTCCGTGCCTGCCCCGGAGCGCGGGGACCTGCTGCTGCGGGTCGCGGCCCGGCTGCGCGAGCGCAAGGACGAGTTCGCCCGCGCCGAGTCCCTCGACACCGGCAAGCGGCTGGTCGAGTCCGAGATCGACATGGACGACATCGCCGCGTGCTTCACGTACTTCGGCAAGGCCGCCGCGGAGCAGGCCGGGCGCGTCGTCGACGCCGGGGACCCCACCGTGGTCTCGAAGGTCGTCACCGAGCCCGTGGGCGTGTGCGGGATGATCACGCCCTGGAACTACCCGCTGCTCCAGGCCGCGTGGAAGATCGCCCCGGCGATCGCCGCCGGGTGCACCTTCGTGCTCAAGCCCGCCGAGCTCACCCCGCACACGGCGATCCTGATGATGCAGGTCCTCCAGGAGGTCGGCCTGCCCGACGGCGTGGCCAACCTCGTGCTGGGCGCCGGCGCCGAGGCGGGCGCGCCGCTGTCCTCCTCCCCCGACGTGGACCTCGTCTCCTTCACCGGCGGCGTGCTGACCGGCCGGCGGATCGCGGCCGCCGCCGCGCCCACCGTGAAGAAGGTCGCCCTGGAGCTCGGCGGCAAGAACCCCAACGTGGTCTTCGCGGACGCCGACTTCGACGCCGCCGTGGACAACGCCCTCAACGCCGCGTTCGTGCACTCCGGGCAGGTCTGCTCGGCCGGGGCTCGCCTGGTGGTCGAGGAGCCGATCGCCGAGCGCTTCGTCGACGAGCTCGTCCGCCGGGCCGAGCGGATCCGCCTCGGCGGCCCCTTCGATGACCAGGCCGAGACCGGGCCCCTCATCTCGGCGGCCCAGCGCGAGAAGGTGCACGCGTACGTGGAGCGCGCCCGCGAGCAGGGGGCGCGCGTCCGCACCGGCGGCGAGCACTCCACCGGGACGTCCGCCGACGGGTCGCTGGACCTCGGACGGGGCTTCTTCTACCCGCCCACCGTGATCGACCGCTGCACCCGCGAGATGGACTGCGTGCACGACGAGGCCTTCGGCCCCACCGTCACGGTCGAGACCTTCCGCACCGAGGACGAGGCCGTCGAGATCGGCAACGACACGATCTACGGCCTCGCCGGGGCCGTGTGGACCGCGGACGCCGGCCGCGCCCACCGCGTGGCGAGCCGGCTGCGCCACGGCACGATCTGGATCAACGACTTCCACCCCTACCTGCCGCAGGCGGAGTGGGGCGGGATGAAGCAGTCGGGCGTCGGGCGCGAGCTCGGCCCCACCGGCCTCGGCGAGTACCAGGAGCTCAAGCACGTCTACCAGAACACGGCCCCCGCCGTGACCGGCTGGTTCGCCGCACCCTGACCCGCGCCCGCCCGGCGTCGTCGTCGCCCGCACGACGACGACGCCGGCGCGCCCCTAGAACTGCCACGCCCCGAAAACTTCCCGAGACCTTCCCGAGGAGAGACATGACCACGCCCAGCACCACCCCAGCGCCCGAGACCCCGCAGGAGTTCGACTACCTGGTGGTCGGCGGCGGCTCCGCCGGCGCCGTCGTCGCCGCCCGCCTGTCCGAGGACCCGTCCGTGAGCGTCGGGCTGATCGAGGCCGGACCGCACGACCGGGGCATCGACGAGGTGCTGACCCTCAGCCGGTGGATGGAGCTGCTGGAGTCCGGCTACGACTGGGACTACCCCGTCGAGGAGCAGGAGAACGGCAACTCGCACATGCGCATGGCCCGAGCCAAGGTGCTGGGCGGCTGCTCGTCGCACAACTCGTGCATCGCGTTCTGGGCCCCGGCCGAGGACCTGGACGAGTGGGAGGAGGTCCACGGCGCCGAGGGCTGGAACGCCGAGACCGCCTTCCGGCTCTACCAGAAGCTCGAGACCAACGACGACGAGGGCGCCCACCACGGCCACGACGGGCCCGTGCACCTGATGCAGATCCCGGACGACGACCCCTGCGGCGTCGCCCTGCTCGAGGCCTGCGAGCAGGCGGGGATCCCGCGCACCACCTTCAACACCGGCAAGACCGTGGTCAACGGCGCGAACTTCTTCCAGGTCAACCGCCGCGCCGACGGCACCCGGGCGTCCTCGTCCGTGTCCTACCTGCACCCGGCCGCCGACCGGGACAACCTCACGGTCCTGCACTCGACCCAGGCCAAGCGCGTGGTCGTCGAGGACGGCCGGGCGACCGGCGTCGAGGTGGTGGACAACGCCTTCGGCACGTCCCGGACCGTGCGCGCCCGCCGCGAGGTGGTCGTCTCCGCCGGCGCCATCGACACCCCCAAGCTGCTGATGCTCTCCGGGATCGGACCCGCCGAGCACCTGCGCGAGGTCGGCGTGGACGTGCTCGTGGACGCCCCCGGCGTCGGCGAGCACCTGCAGGACCACCCCGAGGGCGTGCTCCAGTGGGAGGCCCGCCGGCCCATGGTCACCGAGTCCACCCAGTGGTGGGAGGCCGGGATCTTCACCCAGGTGGACCCGGACACCGACCGGCCGGACCTGATGATGCACTACGGCTCGGTCAACTTCGACCTGCACACCTACCGGCAGGGCTACCCCACCTCGGACAACGCCTTCTGCCTCACCCCGAACGTCACCCACGCGCGCTCCCGCGGCACGGTGCGCCTGCGCTCGCGGGACTTCCGGGACAAGCCCCGGGTCGACCCCCGCTACTTCACCGACCCCGAGGGCTACGACCTGCGCATCATGACCGCCGGGATCCGCAGGGCCCGGGAGATCGTCGCCCAGTCGGCGCTGGCCGAGTGGGCCGGTGCGGAGCTGTTCCCGGGCCCGGACGTGCAGACCGACGAGGAGATCGCCGACTACGTCCGGCGCACCCACAACACCGTCTACCACCCGGCCGGGTCCTGCCGGATGGGACCGGCCGACGACCCGATGTCCCCGCTGGACCCGCAGCTGCGGGTCAAGGGGGTGGCGGGCCTGCGCGTGGCCGACGCCTCGGTGATGCCGGAGCTGACCACGGTGAACCCCAACATCACCGTCTACATGATCGGGGAGCGCGCGGCGGAGCTGATCGCCGCGGACGCCTGAGCGCCTCCCGCGCAGCACCCCCGCCGCCGGACCGGGCGCGGACGGGCCCCGGGTCGCACACCGACCCGGGGCCCGTCCGTACCGGCCGCCCGCTCAGCTCATGAGCTTGTCCACCAGGGCCTGGGCGAACTCGGGCGTGACGTCCCCGTAGTTGAGCGAGAAGTCCTCGTCCACCTTGGCGGGCAGCAGCCCGGAGCACAGGACGGCGGCGCGGGCGTAGAGCCCGGCCAGCTCCGCGCCGATGGGCACGGAGAGCAGCTCCAGCTCGGGGTCGTAGGAGACGATCGGCACCCCCGCCTGCCGGGCCGCGAAGTGCTTGCCGATGCCCGAGGCCACGAACCGGGCGTGGCCGGACTCGACGTCGGCCGGGGTGCGGAACGCGTACCGGGTCCGGTGGTGGTGGTTGATCCGGTACAGCCCCGGGCGGTTCCGGTCCTCGGTGAGCTCCCACGTGGCGTCCTCGGGGACGAAGCGCTCGGCCACCCCGTTGTACTGCATCTCCGCGCGCCGCAGCTGCTCCTCGACCTCGGACAGCGGGGGCAGGGTCTCCAGCATCGCGGGCCCGGCGTCGAAGACGACGTCGCACAGCCCCACCGGCAGCGCCTCCTGCAGCGTCCCGAGGTCCACGTCCTGCAGCAGGGTGGTCCCGTGGTCCTCCGGGGAGAGCACCACCACGGACGCGTCCTGGGCCGCGGCAGCCTCCGCGACCACGGCCTCCTTCTCCGGCGTCCAGCCGCCCGTGAGCAGCACGGAGCCGTCCACGAGCTGGGTGAGGGAGGGCCCGCAGACCTGCCAGCGCCGCACGGTCCAGTGCTCGTCGCGGACCACCTCGAGGAAGCCGAGGGCCTGCAGGTGGCCCACGAACCACTCCTCGAACCGCTCGGAGTCCTCGAGCTGGCGGGCCACGATGGACAGGCTCGAGCGCTTCCCGCCGCCCAGGAACGTGAGGGCGTCACGGAACGGCGCCCAGGACGTCGGGTACTCCCCCTCGTCCGGGCCGATGAAGCGCAGCGCCTCCACGGAGCCGGTGGAGGTGAGCGCGGAGGGCTTCGTGAGCCGGCCCGGATAGCGCTTCTGCAGCCCGCACTGGGCGCACTGCCCGAAGATCCACGGCGCCTTCGCCTTGGGCTCCATGGCCGGCAGCACGATGCGGTGCCGGCCGGTGGCCAGGCAGGAGCGCCCCTCCGGCTCGGGCAGCGCGTTGGTGCGCTCGAGCAGCAGCTGCCCCTCCGAGGAGTGCCAGCCCGGGGCGCCGGGGACCTCGTGGTCCCCGGCCGCCTCCCGTGCGGGCAGGTTGTCGAACGCGCCCTGCACGTACCGCTCGGGCAGCTCCGCCACGATGCCCGCGGTGACGGGCCACAGGGGCTCCTCCTCGACGTGCACCATCTCGCCCTCGTAGCCGAGGGAGCGCTGGGTCAGGTGGAAGGACGAGTCCCGGAGCTTGAACTCACGGCGCTGCCGGACCGTGCGCCCCGCCTTGAGGACGAGGGTGTAGTCGTTGGGCTTGAGGGTCCGGTCCGCCCGCGCCATCGGCGTGCCGTGCAGCGAGATCTGGAACGGGGGCACGCGCCCCTCCACGAGCTTGGCCTTCTCCAGCTTGAAGGAGTGCGGGTTGCGCCACTCGCACTCCACGGTGAGGGGCGCGTCCGTGTCCGAGGTGATGGTCACCTGCGGCGGGCGCAGCGCGGACCAGCGCACCACGTCGCCGGGGATCCGCAGCCCGCCGGAGAGGGTCACGGCGGGCACGAGACGGGGCACCAGGCCGGAGAAGTTGTCGTTCGCGGTCAGCTCCGGGTTGCCCGCGCGCAGCACCTGCACGTCGTCGAACATCACCCACCCCTCGGCGAGGCCGTGGCTGCCGGCCTCCACGAAGCGGTAGTCCGGGGAGGCGGAGTCGTCGAGGATCCGCTTGATCTGGGCGATCCACTCCGGCTCGTCCCGGACCATGATCCGGCACGGCCAGGCCGCGGGGATGTGGTCCACGGAGATGAAGGTGTCCGAGAACCCGTCCTTCGCGAAGATGACGACGGGGCGCGGGTGGCGCTCGAAGCGCACGTCCCCGGCGCTGAGCTGCAGGGTCCCGCCCAGCAGCGTCCCCGGGTCCATCCGCGCGGTGTAGGCGGAGACCCCCAGGAAGGCGTCCCCGATGAAGGACAGGAACACGGTGCGGGGCCCCGCCGTGGTCTCGAGCTCCACCTCCCGGCCGGAGAGGAAGCGCTTGGGCACCACGAAGCCGAGCTCGAACACGGGGTTGCCCACGTAGTCGGTGCTGTCCGTGAGGGACAGCGAGCAGGACTTCACGGCGCTGCGGCCGGGCCCCCGGCCGTTCGCGCGGACCTCGGCGCGGGCCTGCTCGCGGGACTGCTCCCAGACCGCGAGCTCCGCCAGCGCGATCTCGAGACCGGGCTCGCGGGTGAGGGGGTTCGCCCAGACCTGCTTCATGGCCTTGGACGCCTTCGTCTCGGCCATGTCGAGCCAGAAGTCGAGGTAGACCCCGAGCTCGGCGGCGGAGAGCCCCTGCGCGGTGGTCATCCCCAGGTCCTCGAACATGCGGTGCAGCTGGCGCCGCTCGGCCTCGCCGAACATCGTCTGGGACAGCGCGAGCCCGACCGGCCGCTGGTTCACCGCGTACGCCGTGGGCAGCCCGATCTCGCCGTTGCGCAGCTCGAGCCAGTAGCGCAGCGCGTCCCAGTACGCCTCGGTGTCCTTCTTGAAGGAGGACTCGAGGGCCTTCGCGTTCTCCGGCCCGGCCTGCAGGAGCACGGTCAGGGGCAGGAAGAACGTGGAGACGGACTTGTTGCCCGTGCGCGCGGCCAGGGTCGACATGTGCCGCCCGGCGAGCGCGAACAGGGCGAGCAGGGCGACGACGGGCGGCGGCGGGATCTCCGCGATGGAGTCCAGGCTGCGGCGGGTGGCGCGGTACCACTGGCCGTTGAGCCGGTTGAACACGTCGAACACCGAGCGCCGCCCGTCCTCGGTCACCAGCAGGGGCGTCACCGAGTCGGCGAGCGCCCGCAGGGTCGAGGGCCCGTCGAGGCCGCGCTCCTCGCCGATCGCGGCGAGCGTCTTGTCGTCGAGGTCGAGGTAGATCAGCTCTCCCGCCCGGTCCGGGCCGAAGAACGCCGCGCAGACCGCGTCGTTCCAGCGGAGGTAGGCGAGCTCCTCGGCACTGTCGGCAATGGCATGGTCTCCGAGGCGGAGCCCAGCAGTGTCGGGCACGAGTCCTCCGTCCGCGGCCGCACGTGGGGCCGCTGTCGTCGTTCGAGGGGTCGCCTCGATTATAGAGAGCCCGCGGGGCCGCTCCGCACGCGCGGCGCCCGGCGCCCCGGCCCGATACGGTGGGACGATGCACTCCCCTCCCGGTCCCCTCGTGGACTCCCGGCGGCTCGTTGCCGCCTCCGGGCCCGCCGTCTTCCGCCGCGGCCAGGAGTACTTCCGCACCGGACGCGTGCGCGCCGTGCGCTGGTCCCCGGGCGCCGAGGGGTCCGGCAGCCTCTCCGCCGAGGTCGAGGGCTCCGGGTCGGTGTACTCGGTCACCGTGCGGGTCGGGGCCGGCGGCGCACCGGGACCGGCCTGGTGCAGCTGCCCGGCCGGCGGGTTCTGCAAGCACGCGGTGGCCACCGTGCTGCGCCACAACTTCGAGACCGCGGTCCGGGCCCACCAGCAGGGCGGGACCGCGGCGCCGTCGTCCCCGGCCGGCGCCGCGGCCCCCGAGGGTGCCGCCCCCCGGGCGCGCACCGCGCCCGGGCGACGCGGCGGGGCCCCCGACTGGAAGGACGCCCTGACCGAGATCCTGGGCGGGCCGGACCCCGCGGATCCGCCCGCCGAGGAGCCCGAGGGGGTGGCCCTGGAGTTCGACCTGCGCCGGGAGCCGTACCGCTACGTGCACGGCACGGGCCGGGCGGGCTCGCCGTGGCACCTCTACGTCCGCCCGGTGCGCCGGGGCCGGCGGGGCGGGTGGATCAAGGGCGGGCTGGACTGGGAGAGCGTCACCGCCGACGCCGGCCGGTGGTCGCTGAGCCCCGCGCAGGTCGACTGGTTCGACGAGCTCCGGGCGCTGAGCGCCACCCGCTCCCCCTACGCGGTGCACGACCGGCACTGGATCCGGCTCGACTCCTACGCCTCCCCCCTCCTGTGGGGCATCCTCGCCCGGGCGGAGACCGCCGGGATCACCCTGGTCGGCCGGGAGCACGGGCTGCCCGTGACGGTCGAGGAGCCCGGACGCTTCCACGTGGACGTGCTGCGCGGGCCCGGGAAGGACCTCGAGCTGCGGCCCACGGTGGACAGCGGCGGCCGCCGGATCGCCCTGGGCACCGCCCGGATCATCGGGGACCCCGGGCACGGGCTGTTCGCCCCGGACGGGGACCCGCAGGACGTCGCCGACACCGAGGACCTCAACGTCTTCCCGCTGCGCCTCGTGCCCCTGGCCACCCGGCTCACCCGCGAGCAGCGGCGGTTCCTGGACACGGCGGGCGGTCTGCGGATCCCCGAGGACGAGGTCGAGGAGTTCTTCGACCGCTACTTCCCGCGCCTGCACCGCAGCATGGACGTGGACACCGGGGACGGGTCCATCGAGCTGCCGCAGGTCGCGGACCCCGAGCTGGTGCTCACCCTGGAGCACCAGGAGCTCACGATCCGCGCCCGTTGGGAGTGGGAGTACCAGAAGGGCCGCGACCGGATCCTGCTGCCCTTCCGCCCCGAGGACCCGCTCGCCGACGAGCCCGTCCACCGCGAGTCGTCCTGGGAGACGGCGGTCACCGCCGCCGTCCGGCACCGGGCGCCGGGGGTGGACTTCCGCCGCTCGAGCTACGTGGCGCAGGACGCGCTGGTGCTCGTGCGGGAGTGGCTGCCCGCCCTCGAGAAGGTCCCGGACCTGCGGATCGAGCACACCGGCGGGCGCATGGCGTACCAGCAGATCGCCGACCCGCCCACCATCACCGTCAGCACCGCCGCCACCGAGCGCCGCGACTGGTTCGACCTCGGGGTCACGGTCAAGGTGGGCGAGTTCTACATCTCCTTCGCCGACGTCTTCCGCGCCCTCGACCTCGGCCAGGACGTGATGCTGGCCCCGGACGGGTCCTGGTTCTCCCTGGACCGCCCCGAGTTCGACCGGCTGCGCGAGCTGATCGCCGAGGCCCGCTCGTTGCAGGAGACCCCCGAGGGACCGCTGCGCATCCACCGGCACCAGGCCGGGCTGTGGCAGGACTTCGAGGACGTCGCGACGGACACCGACCAGGCCGAGGCCTGGCGGGAGGGGGTGCGCTCCCTGCTCGAGCTCGGGACCCTCGAGGCGCCCCCCGTGCCCGCGACCCTGCACGCCGAGCTGCGGCCGTACCAGCGCGACGGCTACTCGTGGCTGAGCGTGCTGTGGGACCACGGCCTGGGCGGGATCCTCGCCGACGACATGGGTCTGGGCAAGACCGTGCAGGCCATCGCCCTGATCTGCCGCGCCGTCGAGCGCGACCCGGACCTCCCCCCGTTCCTGGTGGTCGCCCCGACCTCCGTGGTGCCCAACTGGACGGCGGAGATCCGCCGCTTCGCCCCGTCTATGCCGGTCGTGGGCGTGACCGACACCCAGGCCAAGGCCGGCACCGATCTCGTGGACGCCGCCGCCGGCGCCCGCGTGGTGGTGACCTCCTACACCCTGCTGCGCCTGGACGAGGCCGCCTACCGGGGGATGCCCTGGGCGGGGGTGCTCCTCGACGAGGCGCAGTTCGTGAAGAACCCGCGGACCAAGGCGCACCGGGCCGCGAAGGACCTGGACGCCCCGTTCAAGCTGGCGATCACGGGCACCCCCCTCGAGAACAGCCTCGTGGAGCTGTGGGCGCTGCTGTCCCTGACGGCGCCCGGCCTGTTCCCGTCCCGGCGGAAGTTCACGGAGACCTACCAGCGCCCCATCGAGCGCGGGGAGGACGCCGCCGCCCTCGCCCGGCTGCGCCGCCGCGTCAAGCCCCTCATGCTCCGCCGCACCAAGGAGTCCGTGGACCTGGAGCTGCCCCCCAAGCTCGAGCAGACCATCGAGGTGGAGCTCTCCCCCGCGCACCGCCGCATCTACGACACGCGCCTGCAGCGCGAGCGGCAGAAGGTCCTGGGCCTGCTGCGCGACCTCGACCGCAACCGGTTCACGATCTTCCAGTCCCTGACGACCCTGCGCCTGCTCAGTCTCGACGCGTCCCTCGTGGACCCCACGGCGGACGTCTCCTCGAGCAAGCTCGACCTGCTCTTCGAGCACCTGCCCGAGATCGTGGCGGAGGGCCACCGGCCCCTGGTGTTCAGCCAGTTCACGAGCTTCCTCAAGAAGGCTGCGGCCCGCCTGGACGAGCTGCGGATCCCCTACGCCTACCTCGACGGCTCCACGACGGACCGGGCCAGGGTGCTCGAGCGCTTCACGTCCGGGCAGGTCCCCGTGTTCCTGGTCAGCCTCAAGGCCGGCGGCTTCGGGCTCAACCTCACCCAGGCGGACTACTGCTTCCTCCTGGACCCGTGGTGGAACCCCGCCACCGAGGAGCAGGCCGTGGACCGGACCCACCGGATCGGTCAGCAGAAGAAGGTCATGGTCTACCGGCTCGTGGCCCGGGACACGATCGAGGAGAAGGTCATGGAGCTCAAGGAGCGCAAGGCCAGGCTGTTCACCGCCGTGCTGGACGACGACAGGATGTTCTCCAGCGCCCTCACCGCCGAGGACATCCGGGGCCTGCTCACGCCGTGACCTGCGGGTTCGTCCACCGGCCGTTGCTGGACGCGTCATCAGGGGGTCACATTCCCCCGCACGCGCGACGACCGGGGAGCAGGCACTAGCATCGGAAGTGCGTGGTGTCGTGCGGCGGCGTGGTGTCGTACGGCGGCGCGGCCCCCTCGGCCCGGGCGCCTTCCCCGAGCCGATCCGACCATCTGACCATCCGACCGGAGGATCCTCCATGCCTCATGCCGTGGCGGGTCTCGCAGCCTTCGTGCAGCGCTATGGCTCCCTGATCCACGCGATGGCCGACCGCGGGATGACCCGCGGCCAGGTGCGGATGCGCTTCCAGCTGCTGTTCCCCGAGGAGTCGACCGCCCTGCTGGACGCGGCGATCGCCCACCTGGGCGAGCGCTTCCCGCAGGACGCCTCGGCCCCGGACCTCAACGACGGTGCGGTCGGCGCCGGCGTGTGGCTGGTCATGGCCCAGCACCTCGGCCTGGTCCCGGCCCCGGACTACGCGGCGCTGAACCTGAGCACTGCCCTGGTCCGCGACGTCACGGGGCTGCTCGCGGCGTCCGACGCCGACGGCTCGCTCACCCGGCGGACCCTGGGGCTGATCGGGGCGGCCCAGCAGCACTGCGCCGAGAAGGCCTCCTGCCGCCCGCTCAGCGCGCACAGCTACGAGATCGCCCGGCTGGGCCTGTGCACGGAGTCCGACTTCCTGTGCGTGCTCGCCCACCACTGGCCCGTTCCCGAGCGCACCGTCTCCCAGCGCCTGGGCGGCGGGCGGTGGGACGTGGCGCTCGAGCGGATCGGGCTGCAGGCCGGCGCGGAGCCCGCCCTCGAGCACGTCTTCACGGAGGAGGAGTACGCGACCGCCGTGACGGCGTTCCTCTCCCACTGCCGCAGCACCGGCCACCACCCGACCACCGCCCGCTACGGCCGGTGGGTCGTCGAGCAGGAGGCGGGCAGCACCCGCCGCCCCTACTTCGACGGCGTCCGCCGCTTCTTCGGCTCCTGGGAGGAGGCCATGCGCTTCGCCTCCGCCCGCCAGCCGGCCGGGGAGCCCGTCGGGGACGGCTTCGCCGACACGAGGACCTGGTCCGACCTGGCCACCCCGGAGGCCCAGGAGATGCTGGGCCGCGCCGGCATCGGCGTGGTCCTGCCGGACGCGGCGGCCCCGGTGGCCGGCGAGGACGTGTGGGAGGACCTGCGCCGGCTCATCGCCACGGTGCTCGCCCGGCTGCCCTGGAACGACTTCCTCGTCGTGGAGTACGAGCGCGACGACGACCGGTCGGAGGCGCCCGTCGCGTGGGCCGGGGTCGGCCCGCACGGCGTGGAGTGCGCCGTGCTCTCGGGCGGCCAGCTCGCGCACGCGGCCTGGCCCGTGGACGCCACCTTCTTCCACGAGGACGAGTGGAACGAGCCCACGGGCTGGGACCAGCCGTGGACCACGGCCCCGCTGGGCTTCCCGGAGGCGGCGCAGAAGCTCATCGAGGGCCTGCGCTTCGGCTGGGGCTGCGCCGACCCGTACCGCTTCCACTGGGGCGTGGGCTCCTTCCCCGCGGAGACCCGCGACGAGGCCTCGGTCATCGCCCCCGAGCGCCGGCAGTGGCGCACCCCGGCGGCCCCGGACACCGTCGACTCCTGAGCCCCGCCCGCCCACTCATATGCCGGGGGCGGAGAATCATGCAGGATCGATATTTATCCCCGGGGGAGCGGCGTCCTAGGCTGGCACGGTCCGCTGTTCCGCCACCGGGTGGCGCCGTCCGGTCCTGACGCCGCCGTCCGGTCCTGCGGTCGGACGCCGTCACCCGACCCCGCCCCCAGGAGCACCCCATGAGCCGCCACGTGCCGAGCACCACCCGGCAGGACGGGCAGCCTGCCCGCGGCCTCCGGCGGGACTGGTCGGCGTCGGCGGCCCTGGCGGGCTTCGTGGCCGTCGTCGTCTCCTACTCGGGCCCCGTGCTCGTGGTCCTCGAGGCGGCGCGGGCGGGCGGGCTCAGCCCGGAGCTCACCTCCTCCTGGCTGTGGGCCGTCTCGGTCGGCTCCGGCGTCACGTGCGCCCTCATGAGCCTGTGGACGCGCCAGCCCGTCATGGTGGCGTGGTCCATCCCGGGGGCTGCGCTGCTCATCACCTCGCTCGGCAGCTACTCCTTCTCCGACGCCGTGGGCGCCTACGTGGTCACGGGCGTCCTGGGCCTGGTCCTGGGCGTGACGGGGCTGATCGGCCGGATCCTGGCCGCCGTGCCGAAGCCCATCACCGCCGCCGTCCTGGCCGGCGTGCTCTTCCCCTTCGCCATCAAGGTGGCGGCGGCCGTCGTCGAGAACCCGTGGGTGGCCGGCGCCCTCGTCCTCGGCTACCTCCTGGGCCGGCGGTTCTTCCCCCGCTACGCCGTCTTCGCCGCGCTGGGCCTGGGCGTGCTGGCGGCTCTCGTCCGCGGCCGGATCGAGCCCGTGGCCCTGGACCTGTCCCTCACCCAGCCGGTGCTGACCGTGCCCACGTTCTCGTGGGAGGCGATCGCCGGGATCAGCATCCCGCTGCTGATCGTGACCGCGGCCGGGCAGAACGCCCCGGGCCTGGCCATGATGCACACGGCGGGCTACGCCGCCCGCGACCGCCTGCTGCTCGGCGCCTCGGGCGTCGCGTCGGTCGCCTTCGCGCCCTTCGGGAGCCACGCCCTGAACCTCGCGGCCGTCACCGCGGGCATCGCGACCAGCCCCGAGTCCCACCCGGACCTCGGCCGCCGCTACGTGGCCGGCATCTCGTGCGGGGTCTTCTACGTCCTCTTCGGCCTGTTCGCGGACACCCTCGTCGCCGCGTTCGCGGCGATCCCCCCGGGGATGATCACGGCCCTCGCGGGGGTGGCCCTGCTGGGCGCCCTGCAGGGGTCCTTCTTCGACAGCATGCACCCCGGCCGGCACCAGCCGGCCGTCATCGAGGCGGCGCTCATCACCCTGGTGGTCACGGTCTCCGGCATCGCCCCCTACGGCATCGTCTCCCCGTTCTGGGGCATGCTCGCGGGCATCGGGTCGTACGCGATCCTGCGCCGCCCCGCGGCGGCCGCCACCCGCTGAGCACTCCCGCGCGGCTTCGGCGCACCGAATCCCGGGGCCGGCGCCCCGGGTCTACACTCGTCGGGAAGCGAAGGGGAGTAGTTCCCGGGTGCCGTGCACCCGTCGGTCTGTCGCCATCCCGGTCTCGACGAGGAGTCCCGGCAGCCCACCCGTGCCCGCGGGCGAACGAGACCTTCCGGACGACACCGCACCCCGGTCGGACCCCGCGCGCCCCGTGCCGCCCCGGGCCGCGCCGGGCCCGAGGAAGGCCGCATGACACCCGCACCCGACGCCCACGCCCCCACGCCCCGGGGAGACCCCGCCCGCCCGGCCCGGCCCGAGCGCGGACAGATCCGCCGCTGGCGCAAGTACCTCGCGGAGGAGCGCGCCGAGGCGCGGATCTACAGCCTCCTCGCCGCCCGCAGCACCGGCCGGGAGCAGGAGATCCTGCACCAGGTCGCCGAGGCCGAGCAGCGCCACGCCGAGCACTGGGTCCGGCTGCTCGGCCCCCACGCGGAGGCCGAGGCCCGGCCGTCCCTGTACTCCCGGCTGCTGATCTTCCTCGCCACGCACTTCGGCTCCGTCTTCGTCCTGGCCCTGATCCAGCGCGCCGAGAGCCGCTCCCCCTACGACCGGGAGGAGGACGCGTCCGACGCCATGGCGGCCGACGAGGCGGTGCACGAGGAGATCATCCGCGCCCTCGCCACCGAGGGCCGGCACAAGCTCTCCGGCAACTTCCGGGCAGCGGTCTTCGGCGCCAACGACGGCCTCGTGTCCAACCTCGCGCTGGTCATGGGCGTGGGCGCCACCGGCACCTCCCCCGGGATGGTGCTCTTCGCGGGCATCGCCGGCCTGCTCGCGGGAGCGCTGTCCATGGGGGCCGGGGAGTTCGTGTCCGTGCGCTCGCAGCGCGAGCTGCTCGACGCCTCCCAGCCGACCCAGGTGACGCTGCACGTGGCGCCGAACCTGGACCTGGACGCCAACGAGCTCGTGCTGATCTACCGGGCGAGGGGCATGAGCGAGGAGGCCGCCGAGCACCGTGCGGCGGAGCGGCTGGGCTTCTTCGAGTGCGACTGCGATCCCTCCCGGTCGTTCCGCGACACCGTCGAGGACGAGCCGGCGCCGCACTCCACCGTGGCCCTCGGCACCGACCTGGGGGCCGCGGCGTCGAGCTTCTGCTTCTTCGCCTCCGGCGCGATCATCCCGATCCTGCCGTACCTGGCGGGCCTCACCGGGGTCCCCGCGATGCTCGTGGCCCTCGTCCTCGTGGGGCTCGCCCTGCTGGTGACGGGCGGCCTGGTCGGGCTGCTCTCCGGGGCCTCACCCTGGAAGCGCGGGCTGCGCCAGCTGGCCATCGGCTACGGCGCCGCCCTGGCCACGTATCTCCTCGGCCTGCTCTTCAACACGAGCGTCGCCTGACCGGTCGTCACGAAGGCAAACCGAGGCTGTCCTCACTTGAGGGGACATCCCGGGCGGCCGGCGGAGCCCCCGGCTCCGCAGCCGTCCGCGAAACCCCTGGTCGGAGCGGATTCCCTGCCGATTCCGCCGCCCCCGCGCCCCGCCGACGGGCCCACGTTCCGGGGGCGGCCGGCGGCTCAGGGCCCGCCCCGCGAATTCCCCGCGGAAACCGGGTGCGGACGCGGCACCGCGTCGGATAAGGTTGCGATCGTGGTGAGAACCACAGCAATGGGGGAAATTGCACGGATCGGACCGATTCGGACGCACTGGGGGGTGCACCGTCTGCGGCATCCGTGTTCTGAAAGCCGCTCAGCCCACGGCTCTCCTCTGTTGAGGCGTTCAACGCCTGCCGATGGCCGCGGGTCCTCCATGGGAGGCGCATCTCTCCCCGCGCCGGGCGGACTCCTACCGCCCGTTCCCGCGGCCATCGGTCTACACCGCACCACCTCCGCCCCGGTCGTCCCGCTCCGCACGCCGTCCCGGCGCCCTGCCCGCTGGGGCTAGGATCGTAGGGCCGCGCCCGCCGTCGTCGAGACCGGACCGCGCGGCGCACCCGTCATCAGCGCCGAGGAGCCCGCCCATGCCCGCCCAGGGGACCGTCGAACACGTCCTGACCGTCCACTGCCCCGAGGCCCACGGGCTCGTGAGCGCCATCACGTCCAACCTGACGCAGCAGGGCTGCGACATCTTCGACGTGAAGCACTTCTCGGACCGTTTCACCGACGAGTTCTTCATCCGCTGCCACACCGTCAGCGAGGCCGGCACCGCCACCGTGGAGTCCCTGACCGAGGGCTTCGCCCCGGTCGCGGAGCAGCACGACATGCGGTTCCGGCTGGTCCCCGTGCAGCGCCGGACCCGGGTGCTCGTCATGGTGTCCCGCTTCTCCCACTGCCTCACGGACCTGCTGCACCGCACCAGGATCGGCGAGCTGCCCATCGAGATCGTGGCCGTGGTCTCCAACCACCTCGACCACAAGAGCCTCGTGGAGTGGCACGAGGTTCCCTTCCACCACATCCCCGTCACGGCAGCGACCAAGCCGCAGGCCGAGGGCCGGCTGCTCGAGCTCGTGGACCGCTACGACGTCGAGCTGGTCGTGCTGGCCCGCTACATGCAGGTGCTCTCCGACGAGCTGACGCGGGAGCTGTCGGGGAAGTGCATCAACATCCACCACTCCTTCCTGCCCTCGTTCAAGGGCGCCAAGCCCTACCACCAGGCCTACGCCCGGGGCGTGAAGATGGTGGGGGCCACCGCCCACTACGTGACGGCGGACCTCGACGAGGGCCCGATCATCGCCCAGCGCGTCATGCCCGTGGACCACGCCCACACCCCGGCGGACCTCGTGGCGGTGGGCCGCGACGCCGAGATGCAGGCGCTGTCCCGCGCCGTGAAGTGGCACGCCGAGGGCCGCGTGGTGCTCTCCGGCAACCGCACCATCGTCCTGGTCTGACCCGGCCCCCGCGCCCCGGGGCGGCCGGGCGCGCTCACGCGCGGGCGGGCCGGCGGACCGGCGGCGCCGAGCCGTCGGACGTCCCGAGAGGCTCCACCCGGACCGGGGCGCCAGTCTCGAGCGAGCGCTGCGCGGCGTCGGCCACCCGGGAGGCGGCCACGGCGTCGCGGGCCGTGCAGGGGCTGGGGATCTCCCCGCGCACCACGCGCACGAAGGCCGCCATCTCGCGGCGGTAGGCCTCGGCGAAGCGCTCGTGGAACGTGGTGTGCGGGGGCCCGGCCGGGAACCCGACCCCGGGCTCGGCCGAGCGCATCGCCATGTGCTCGTCCATCCCCACGGCCACCGAGCCCTTCGAGCCCTGCAGCTCGAGCCGCACGTCGTGGCCCGCGCCGTTGTAGCGGGTCGCGGCCACGGTGGCCACCGTGCCGTCGTCGAGGGTGAGCACGGCCAGCGCGGTGTCGACGTCGCCCACCTCGCCGATCCGGGGGTCCCCGCGGTTGGACCCGCGGGCGTACACCTCGACGACCTCGCGGCCGGTGATCCAGCGGAGGACGTCGACGTCGTGCACGGAGCAGTCCCGGAACAGCCCGCCCGAGGTCGCGAGGAACTCGACCGGCGGCGGGGTCATGTCACCGGTCATCGCGCGCACGGTGTGCAGCCAGCCCAGCTCGCCCGCGGCGTACAGCTCCCGGGCCCGGACGTAGCCGGGGTCGAAGCGGCGCTGGTGACCGACCTGGACCACGCCCTGCACTCGCTCGATCTCGTCGAGCAGGGGCAGCGCCTCCGCCACGGACAGCGCCACCGGCTTCTCGCAGAAGACCGGCAGCCCCGCGGCAAGGCCCGTCCGGATCAGCCCCGGGTGCGTGGCCGTGCCGGTCGCCACGACGAGGCCGTCCACCCCGTCCTCGAGCAGCGACTCGACCGTGGGCAGCGGCACCGCCCCCGTCCGGCCGGCCACGGCGGCCGCCTGCCCGGGCACGGCGTCCACGATGCTCAGCCGCACCGCGGGCTCGCCCTCAGGGGTGCGCAGGGCGGTCAGGTGTGCGGCGTGCATGGCGCCGATGCGGCCGGCGCCGATCAGTCCGATCCGGACGGTCATGTCAAGGGGTCCTTCCGCAGGGGTGATGGTGTGGGACCGGCCCCGCGCCCCCGGGTCGTCCGGGGGCGCGGGGCCGGGGTCCGGTCAGGCGCGGGGGCGGGCCTGGGACTCGGCCATGTCGGCCTGGACCTGCTGCATCTGCTGGGTGTGCCCGCCGAGCTGCTCGAGCTCGTGGGTGAGCTCCTCCAGCTCGGCGCCGCCGGCCATCTGGGCGGTGAGGTCCCCGAGCAGGATGTCCTTCTTCTCGTAGTAGCCGATGGACTTGCCGCGCTTGAGCAGCAGGAACCGGTCCCCCACCGGGTAGGCGTGGTGCGGGTTGTGGGTGATGAACACCACGCCCAGGCCGCGTTCCTTGGCCTGGAGGATGTAGCGCAGCACCACCCCGGACTGCTTCACGCCCAGGGCCGCGGTGGGCTCGTCCAGGATGAGGACCTTCGCCCCGAAGTGCACGGCCCGGGCGATGGCCACGCACTGGCGCTCACCACCGGAGAGGGTGCCGATGGGCTGGTCCACGTCTCGCAGGTCGATGCCCATGTCGGCGAGCTCCTGCTTGGTGATCTCCTTCATCCTCGCCACGTCCAGGTGCTTGAACGGGCCGAAGCCCTTCGTGAGCTCGGAGCCGAGGAAGAAGTTGCGCCACACCGGCATCAGCGGGACCACGGCGAGGTCCTGGTAGACGGTGGCGATCCCGGCGTCGAGGGCCTGCCGGGGGGAGCCGAAGGTGGTCTCCTCCCCGTTGACGCGCAGGGTCCCGTCGGTGTGCTGGTGCAGTCCGGCGATGATCTTGATCAGGGTGGACTTGCCGGCCCCGTTGTCGCCGAGCACGCAGGTGACCTTCCCGGCCTCCACGGTCATGGTGACCTCGCGCAGGGCGATGATGTTGCCGTAGCGCTTGCCGACGTCCTCCAGCTCGACCAGGGCCGCGGCGGTGGTGGTGCCCGTGGGCGTGTTCTGCGTCGACACGGTGGTCACCTACTTCCTCTCGACGCGCTTGCGCACGTACATGTTCACGATGGTGGCCAGCAGCAGCATCAGGCCCAGGAAGAACTTGAACCAGTCGGGGTTCCACTCCGCGTAGACGATGCCCCGGGAGGCCATGCCGAAGATCAGGGCGCCCAGGGCCCCGCCGATCGCGGACCCGAAGCCTCCGGTGAGCAGGCAGCCGCCGATCACCGCGCCGATGATGTAGAGGAACTCGTTGCCCACGCCCTCCCCGGACTGGACGGAGTCGAAGGCGAAGAGGTTGTGCATGCCCAGCAGCCAGCCGCACAGGCCCACGCCCATGAACAGACCGATCTTGGTCCTCGCCACCGGCACGCCCACGGCGCGGGCGGCGTTCTCGTCCCCCCCCACGGCGAAGATCCAGTTGCCGATCCTCGTCTTGAGCAGGATGAAGGAGGCGACGACCACCAGGGCGATCCAGTAGAACACCGTGATCCGCACGTCGACACCGAAGATGCTCACCGAGGAGGCGAAGACCGCCTTCGCCGCGTCGAACCCGTCCATGGTGCTGATCGAGGGCGAGGAGACCGAGCCGCCGATCAGCCGGGTCAGCGCCAGGTTGAGGCCGGTGAGCATGAGGAACGTCGACAGGGTCACGATGAAGGACGGCAGCTTGGTGCGCATCAGCAGCCAGCCGTTGACGAAGCCGATGGACAGGGACACCACGAGTGCCACCAGGACACCGACCCAGACGTTGACGGCGAAGAACCAGCTGAACATCGAGGCGGCCAGCGCGGAGGTGATCACGGCCACACCGGTGGAGAGGTCGAACTCCCCGCCGATCATCAGCAGCGACACCCCGACCACCATGATTCCGATGGTCGACGCCCCGTAGAGGACGGTGGAGATCGACTGGGGCTGGGTGAACGACGGAGCTGCGACGGCGAAGAACACGAAGACCACGATCGCACCGACCAGGGCGCCGACCTCTGGTCGGGCCAGGAAGGTGCCCAGCAGGCCCTTGGTCTGGATGCGCTCGTCGGCCGGGGCGCCGGCGGTGGGCGTGGGCGGGGCTCCGGAGGAGCCGCGGTCCGGCGCCGGTGCGGCGGCGGGTGTGCGGGTGGAGGACATGGTCTTCTGCTCCTGGTTCCAGGGCCCGCTCAGCGGATGCCCTCGTTGGCGAATTCGAGGACCTCTTCTGCGTTGGACGAGTCCACGACGGCGGGGCCGGTCAGCGTCGGCTGGCCGCCACCGATCCTGAAGGCGCCCCGGTGGTTCTGCCACAGCGAGTCCACGGACATGTAGCCCTGCAGCCACGGCTGCTGGTCGATGGTGAACAGCACGTCCCCGTCGACGACGGCCTGGGCGAGGTCGCCGTTCATGTCGAAGGACGCGACGGTGACGTCGCTGCCGGCCGACTCCTTCGCCTCGAGCAGGGTCATGGTGATCGGCGCGCCGAGCCCGATGATGGCGTCCGCCTCCTGGGAGGTCTGCAGCTTGGCCGTGGCGGTGGAGGACACCTGGGTCATGTCCGTGCCCTGCACGTAGAGGATCTCGGTCTCGGGGAGCTGCTCCTTGACGCCGGCGCACCGGGCCTCGAGCCCCACGTGCCCCTGGTCCTGGATGACACAGATCGGGCGCTGGATGCCCTCCTCCTTGAGCCGTTCCCCGGCCGTCTGCCCGGCGAGCTGTTCGTCGGACCCGAAGTGCGCGAACGCCCCCATCTCGGCGTACTCGTTCTCACCCGCGTTGAAGGAGACGACGGGGATGCCGGCGTCCTCCGCCTGCTGCAGCACGTCCCGCAGGGCGTCGGGCTTGGCCAAGGTCACGGCGATCCCGTCGACGTCCTGGTCGATGTACTGCTGGATCAGCTGGGCCTGCCGGCCGCCCTCGACGTCCCCCGCGTAGAGGAACTCGACGTTGTCCTTCGCCGCGGCCTCCTCCGCGCCCGCCCGGATGGTGTCCCAGAAGGTGTCGCCCGGAGGGGCATGGGTCACCATGGCGATCTTGATGGGGTCGGTCTGGGCCACCTGGCCACCGCCGCCCTCGCCCGCGGCCGTGGTCTCCCGGCCGCCCTCGGACGAGCAGCCGGCGAGCGCCATGGCCGGGACCAGCAGAGCGGCGGCCGTCAGGAGACGCCGGGGCGCCCTCGGCCGCAGGCTCTCGTGGGAAGGACGTCGTGCAGTCATGGGGAGTTCTCCTCGTGTCGTTGCGGGGCCTCGCGCCTCCGGGCGCCGCCTCGGCCGTCCGCTTGGGGATCATCCTGGGTGACCCGGATCACAGATGTCAATAGAATGTATGGACATATTCACATCTTGCCGTTCACAATGGAGGGAGTCGGCGGTCCCGCCCGCTCGGTCCCACCCCCTTGGAGGTCCACCATGTCCGGCCCACTCCGTCTCACGGTCGACAAGACCTCCCCCGTGCCCCTCTACCACCAGGTGGCGCAGGGGCTCGAGGACGCGATCCGCAGCGGCGAGCTGCCCCCGGGGACCAAGCTGGACAACGAGATCGACCTCGCCAACCGGCTCAACCTGTCCCGGCCCACCATGCGCAAGGCCATGGACCAGCTCGTGCGCGCCGGGCTGCTGGTGCGCAAGCGCGGTGTGGGCACCCAGGTGGTGGGCAGCCAGGTGCGCCGCTCGCTCGAGCTGACCAGCCTGCACGAGGACCTCCAGCGCAGCGGGGGCAGTCCCAGCACGGACGTGCTGGACTTCGCGCGGATCCCTGCCGACGACGAGGTGGCGCTGCTGCTGGGCATCGCGCCGGGCGACGAGGTCTACCACCTCGTGCGCCTGCGCAGCACGGACGGCGAACCGCTGGCCCTCATGGAGAACTGGATCCCCTGCGCGCTGTGCGAGCTCACGCGCGAGCAGCTCGAGCAGGAGGGCCTGTACTCCCTCATGCGCGGCCAGGGCGTCAACTTCCAGCTGGCCCACCAGCGGGTGGGCGCCGTCTCGGCCGACGCGTTCCAGGCGGAGCAGCTGGGCGTCGAGCCCGGCGCCGCGCTGGTCAGCATGCACCGCACCGCCATGGACGACCTCGGCCGGCAGGTGGAGACCGGCCGGCACGTGTACCGGGCCGACAAGTACACCTTCGAGCTGACCCTCGTCCAGCGCTGAGCGCAGGACCACCGTCCCGGCCCGGGACCACGCACGACGACGACACCGGAAGGCACACCGACCCATGCACACCGACAGCTCCCGCCCCGAATGGGTCCACCCCAAGGACTCCGCCGCCCAGGACGGCTGGTTCGTCTCCCTGGGCGGCCACGACTCCGCCGCCGAGGTCCCCGGCTGGGCCCACACGGGCCTGCGCGTGGCCGACCTTGGCCCGGGCGAGCGGATCGCCCTGGACGCCGCCGAGGAGGAGCGCATCGTGGTGCCCCTCGCGGGCAGCTTCACGGCCGAGACGGGCGGTGAGAGCTACGACCTCGCCGGCCGCCCCTCGGTCTTCGCCGGCCCCACCGACGTCCTCTACACCGGGATCCGCCGGGACCTGACCGTGTCCACCGCCACCGGCGGTCGGGTGGCCGTGGCCTCGGCGCCGGCCCGCGCGGAGCACCCGACGCGGCTCGTGACCCGCGAGGAGATCCCGGTGGAGCTGCGCGGGGCGGGGAACTGCTCGCGCCAGGTGCACAACTTCGGCACGCCCGCCGCGCTGGAGGCCGACCGGTTCATCGTGTGCGAGGTGCTCACCCCCGCCGGCAACTGGTCCTCCTACCCGCCGCACAAGCACGACGAGGAGAAGGACGGGGAGACCGCCCTGGAGGAGATCTACTACTTCGAGACGCAGCTCGCCGCGGGCATGCCCGTGCCGGCGGGCGGCGGCGCCGACCCCATGGGCTACCAGCGGGTCTACGCCTCGGACGACCGCCCCATCGACGTCAGCGCCGAGGTGCGCTCGGGCGACGTCGTCCTGGTGCCCTACGGCTGGCACGGGCCCGCCATGGCGACCCCCGGCTACGACCTGTACTACCTCAACGTCATGGCCGGGCCGGGCCGGGTGCGGGAGTGGCTGATCAGCGACGACCCCCACCACGGCTGGATCCGCCGGACCTGGGACGAGTCGGCGGTCGACCCCCGGCTGCCCTTCGGTCGCTGACCGGTTCCGTGCCGATCCGTCCGGGCGACCGCACCCGGAGTCGTCCCCCGGACGACGGGACCGCCCGCCCGTGGAGCCGCCGGCTCGCGCTGCTCGTGTCCACCGTGCTGTTCATGGAGCACCTCGACGGCACGATCCTCGTCACCGCGGCGCCGAGCATCGCGGCCGATCTCGGCGTCGGCAGCGCCGAGATCGGCCTCGCGATGACCGTCTACCTCGTCACAGTGGCCACGTTCATCCCCGTGGGCGGCTGGCTCGCCGGCCGGTTCGGGCCCCGGAGGGTGTTCTGCGCGTCCATCGTCGTCTTCACGCTCGCCTCCCTCCTGTGCGCCGCCGGCGGCAGCCTCCCGGCACTGGTGGCCGCGCGGGTCCTTCAGGGCCTCGGCGGGGCCATGATGGTCCCGGTCGGGCAGCTCATCGTCCTGCGCGCCACGGACCGGCGCGATCTGCTGCGGGCCATCGCCTGGATCACGTGGCCGGCGCTGCTCGCGCCCGTGCTGGCCCCGCTCGTGGGCGGGCTGCTGACCTCCTGGGCGAGCTGGCACTGGATCTTCCTGATCAACGTCCCCGTGGGCGCGGCGGCCCTCGTCGCGGCGTTGCTGCTCGTCCGCGACACGGAGACCGAACGCCGGTCCCTCGACGTGCCGGGACTGCTGTGGTGCACGGTCGCCGTGTTCGGCCTGGTCGCCGGTCTGCAGCTCGTCCCGCTCGCCGGGTGGGCCGGCGCCGCGGTCGGGCTGCTGTGCGCCGCGGCCCTCAGCGGGGCCGTCGCCGTTCGCTGGCTGCTGCGCGCCGCGAACCCCCTGCTGGACCTGCGGGTCTACCGGATCGCCGGCTACCGGGCGGCGAACTCGGGAGGCTTCGTCTACCGGGCGGTCGTCAGCTCGGTCCCGTTCCTGCTGCCGCTGCTGCTCCAGGACGGCTTCGGCCGGTCGCCCGTGGAGTCCGGTCTGCTCGTCACCGCGGTGTTCCTCGGCAACGTGGGCGTCAAGCCGGCCACCACCCCGCTGCTGCGCCGGTTCGGGTTCCGCACCGTCCTCATCGCCTCCGTGTCCGGCGGCGCGGTCTGCATCGCGGCGTTCCTGCTCCTGGCCCCTGGCACGCCCCTGTGGCTCGTCGCCCTGCTGCTGCTGACCAGCGGGGCGCTGCGCTCGATCGGGTTCACCGCCTACAACTCCCTGCAGTTCGCCGACGTGGAACCGGCGCAGATCTCCTCGGCGAACACCCTGTCCGCCACCAGCGCTCAGCTGGCCACCGGGCTGGGGATCGCCGTGGGGGCCCTCGTCCTGCAGCTGGCCTCGGCCGCTGCCGGCATTCTCCCCGAGGCCGGGGACCTGCTCCCGTACCGGGCGGCCTTCGCCGTCATGGCGGCCCTGCTCCTGCTGCCCCTGGTCAGTGCGCTGCGGCTCCCGCCCTCGGTGGCCGAGCACGTCAGCGGGCACGCCACCACCGTCGCGGCGCCACCCCGCACCCCTTCAGGAAAGGGGACACCATGACCGCCCAGCCCGAACACCCGCTCCACGACGGCACGACCCTGCCGGCCGAACCGGCACCGGAGGAGATCGCCCGCGCCCACGGCGTCGGGACCGGGCAGGTCGTGCTGCGCCGGCACTCCAGCCGAGGGTCGTCCCGATCCCCACCTGCGCGAACCCGGAGCGACGCCGCGTCGACCGGAAGCTGGACCTCGAACCCCCTCCCGAGCAGACGGCCGCCGTCGACGGGTCGGAGCAGGGTCGGATCCGGGGCAGGGACCCCGAGGAGGATGAGGAGTTCGGAGCCCCCGCTCCACCGGCCCAGGGGCGCGACACAGGGCCCCCTCCGTGTGGAGGAGGCCCTGTCGTCGTCCGTGGACGGTGTCAGCGCAGGGCGCCGACGGACGCGGCGGCGTCCTTCAGGACGCCGGCGGCGATCTCGAGGCCCTCGATGCGGCCCAGGGAGACGTCCTCGTGCTCGATGTTGACGGCCATGTCCGGGTCGACCTCGTGCAGGGCGGTGAGGAACTCGGCCCAGTAGGCGGTGTCGTGGCCGCGGCCCAGCGCCACGAAGTCCCAGGCGGAGTCCTTCGGCCACTCGTTGGCCCACTCGTCGCCGCCGAGGTTGGTGCGGTCCTCCTCGGGCGAGAGCCGGCGGAAGCTGTTGTCCAGCACACCGTAGAGCGCGGCGTTCTCCTGGTTGATCCGCACGTCCTTCGCGGCCGCGTGGAAGATCAGCGGGCCGAGTTCGCGGATCACGGCGACCGGGTCCATCTGCTGCCAGAACAGGTGCGAGGCGTCGAGCTCGACGCCCACGTGCGTGGCGCCGGTCAGGTCGATGAGCTTGCGGACGTCAGCGGTGTTGAAGACCACGTTCTGCGGGTGCAGCTCGAGGGCCACCTTCACGCCGTGATCGGCGGCCATCCGGTCGGTCTCCTTCCAGAAGTCGGCGACGATGCCCCACTGATAGTCCAGGATGTCCAGGGCCCCGGAGTTCCAGGCGTTGACGATCCAGTTGGGCACCGTGGCCCCGGGCTCCCCGCCCGGCAGCCCGGACATCGTCACCACGCGGTCCTGGCCCAGGCGATGTGCGAGCCGGATGGAGCGGCGGATGTCCTCGGCGTGCTTCTCGCCGATCGCCCGCTTGGGGTGCAGCGGATTGCCGTTGCAGTTGAGGCCGGCGATCGAGACGCCGGTGCCCTCGAAGAGCCCCAGGTAGTCGTCGCGGGCCGCGTCGCTCTCCAGGATCTGGTCCATGTCCGGGACGTGGACGGCCGGGAGGAACCCGCCCGTGTTGATCTCGATGCCGGTCAGGCCGAGGTCCGCGATGACCTTCAGCGCCTCCGGGAGCGGGCGGTCGTGCAGGATCGCGTTGTAGACGCCGAGCTTCACAGGACGACCTTCTTTCCGTGGTGGGTGGCGGACTCCACGGCCGCCTCCAGGATCTCCATGTTGTGCACGCCGTCCGCGAAGGAGGCGTTGCGGGGCAGGGACGCCGACTCCTCGAGACCGGCGACCTCCTCGAGGAAGGCGCGGGCCTGGTAGCCGAAGGCGTCGTTCTGGCCGAACCCGACGCCGGGGGCGTCCATGGCCAGTCCCTGCGACAGGTAGGCGTGGCCGGGGCCGAGGTTGACGGTGCGGTAGCCGTTGGTGGCCTCGGGTCCGTCGGTGAGGAACAGCTCGATCTCGGCCGGGCGCAGCTGGTTGAACCGCGCGGCACCCTTCTCGCAGAACACCTCGAAGGTCAGGGTGTTGGGGTGCCCGGCCGCCACCCGGGAGACCTCCAGGCTGCCGGCGCCGGTGGCGAACTCCGCCGAGAACGCGGCGTAGTCGTCGTTCTCGACCGGCTCGTAGTCGTCGCTGACCTCCACCAGGTGGTGGCCGGTCACCGCACCCAGGGGCAGCGGCCGCTCGGAGATGGCCGTGGCCAGCCGGCCACCGCTGACGGAGCGGACGTCCCCGCAGAGGAACTCCGCCACATAGGCCAGGTGACTGCCGACGTCGGCCAGCGCCCCGGAGCCCGGGCCGCCCTTGTAGCGCCAGCTCATGGGCGCCTTCGGGTTCACTCCGTAGTCGGTCCAGTACCGGCCGCTGAAGTGCAGGACCTTCCCCAGCGTCCCGCCCTGGATCAGGTCGCGGATCGCGGCGATGCCGGGGGTGCGCCGGAAGGTGAAGCCGATGCGGGCGATGGATTCGGCCTGCTCGGCGGCCCGGGCCATGGCGCGGGCGTCCTCGAGGGTGTCGCTGAGCGGCTTCTCGCACAGCACGTGCTTGCCGGCCGCCAGCAGGCCCTCGACGGCCCGGCGGTGGAAGCGGTTCGCGATGACGACGCTGACCACGTCGATCTCCGGGTCCTCCGCGACCGCCTCCCAGGACCCCAGGGCCTTCTCGTAGCCGTAGCGGCGGGCCACGTGCGCCCCCAGCGTCTCGTTGACGTCGCCGATGGCGACGTAGCGCAGCGGAGGCAGGACGGGGTCGTAGAGCGTGGGGGCCACGCGGTAGGCGGCCGCGTGGGCCTGGCCGGCCATGCCGGCGCCGATGACGGCGATGCCGATGCTGTCGGTCATGTTTCTCTCCTGGTCTGGGGACGGGTCTTGGGGGCGGGATGAGGACGGTTCGGGAACAGGACGAACACGCAGGAAGAGCGACCGTCGCGCCGGGCACTGTGGCACCGGTCACGATTGGAGCGCTCCAATGAGCGTAGGGTCTTCCCCCGAACCGGGTCAAGAGGTTTGTCAGGACACATTTCGGGAGACAATGCTCTGGTGAACACGCGTCCGCCCACCATCTACGACGTCGCCCGGAGCGCGGGCGTCTCGAAGTCCCTGGTGTCCCTCGTCCTGCGCGGCTCCCCCAGCGTCTCGGAGGCCCGGCGGGCCGCCGTCCTGGAGGCGGTGGAGCGGCTGGGCTACCGCCCCAGCCAGGCCGCCGCGGCGCTGGCCGGGGCGACGACGCGCACCATCGGGGTGGTCATCGACGACTGGCGGAACCTGTGGTTCGTGGAGCTGCTGCGCGGTCTGCAGGAGGGCCTGGCGCCGCACGGGCTGCGCATCGCGGTCGCCGACCACACGCTCAACGCGCACGTGGAGGCGCACCCGCTGGACGGCTTCCTGTCGATGCGCGTCGACGGGCTGGTGATCGCCACCGAGCCGACCGGGGCCATGCGTGTGCCCGAGGGGCTGCCCGTCGTGGTGGCCGGCCACCGGGAGGGCGTGATACCGGGTGCGGAGGTCGTCGCCAACGACGACCGGCTCGGCGCGCGCCTGGCGACGGAGCACCTGATCGGCCTCGGCCACCGCGGCATCGGCCACCTCACGGGCGGCGGCGGAGCGGCCCGGCTGCGGGCGGAGGGCTTCGCGGCGGCGATGGCCGCGGCCGGCCTCGAGCCCCGCGCCGTCGCCGGGCACGGTGCCACCACGGAGGAGGACGGCTACGCCGCCGCGGTGCGCCTGCTCGACGCCGCTCCGGAGACCACGGCGGTCTTCGCCGCCAACGACACCATGGCCATGGGGGCCCTCGCGGCGGCCGGTGAGCGCGGGTTGCGCGTGCCGCAGGAGCTCTCGGTGGTCGGCTACGACGACTCCCCCATCGCCTCCACCCACCTCCTGCGGCTGACCACCGTCGACAGCCGCAACGCGGAGATCGGCGCGGTGGCCGCCGAGCGGCTGGTGGCCCGGATCGGCGGGGGCCCGGACACGGGGGCGGCGGTCCTGCTCGAGCCGGAGCTGGTCGTCCGCGGCTCCACGGCGGCACCCCGCGCGACCGGGTGACGGCGGGGCCCCGCGAGCGCCCCGCCGCCGCGCCGGGGAGACGCGTCAGGGCGCGGTGGGGCCGTCGCCCCGCCGCGCCCTGACGCCGGCCCCCGCTGCCGCTCAGGCGCGGGCGGCCACCGGTGCCGTGCTGTAGAGCTCGGGCCTGGGCTGCATCCGCACGGGCACGATCTCCCCGCTGGCCTGCGCCCGGACGCCGGCCTCGCAGCACGCGGCCGTGGCGTAGCCGTCCCACGCCGAGGGACCGCCGATCTGCCCGCGCGCCGCGGCGTCGACCCACGCCTGGATCTCGCGGTCGTAGGCCTCGACGAAGCGCTCCTCGAAGCCCGGGGTGACGCTGCCGCCCCAGGTGCCGGCCGTGCGGACGTAGGGCTCGCTGTCGCCGCCGATGCCCACCACGCCGGTCTCGAAGGACGCCTGCGTGGCGACCTGGTAGCCGAACTGCGCGTTGACGTAGGCCTCGACCTGGGCGAGGATCCCGGACTCGGTCTCCATGAGCACCAGCTGCGGGTCCTTCTGGCCCTCCGGGGCGTTGCGGGTGGAGCGCCCGATCCGGACCTGGACCGAGGTGATCTCCTCCCCGGTGAAGAAGCGCACGGCGTCGAACTCGTGCACCACGGAGTCGTTGATGATCATCTCGTTGGTGAACCCGGGCGGGGTGGTCGGGTTGCGGTGCTGGTGGTGCAGGGTCAGCAGCTCCCCGTAGGGCTGCTCCTCGATCATCCGGCGCAGGGCGAGATAGCCCGCGTCGAAGCGGCGCATGAAGCCGACCTGGATCAGCTGCCGGCCGGCGGCCACCTCGGCCTCGACCACGCGCCAGGAGGACTCCGCGTCCGGGGTCAGCGGCTTCTCGCACAGCGTGGGCAGCCCGTGCTCGATCGCGGACAGCAGCACCTGCTCGTGCAGGAACCCGGGGGTGGCGATGAGGGCGGCGTCGATGTCGTCCCGGTCGAGCACCTCCTGGAAGTCGGTGTGGGCGACCGCGCCGGGGATGTGGGCGATGGCGGCCTCGGCCCGGGCCCGGTCGATGTCGACGACGGCGGCGATCTCGGCGCCGTTGATCCGGCGGTGGATGCGCTCGATGTGGTCGGCGCCCATGCGGCCGGCTCCGACGACGGCTACGCGCAGCGGGGTGTTCATGGTGTTCTCCTTCCGCCGCCCCTGCGGGGCGGGATGTGCGGGGCGCTCCCGCCGGTGCGGGGACCGGCGGGAGCGGGGTGGCGTGCGGGTCAGTGGTCGGACGAGGACGGGAAGGCGAAGGACGCCCCCGAGGCGTGGTGCGGCTCGGGCCACCGCTCGGTGACGGCCTTGCCGCGGGTGTAGAAGCGCACGCCGTCGGGCCCGTAGATGTGGTGGTCGCCGAACAGCGAGGCCTTCCAGCCGCCGAAGGAGTGCCAGGCGACGGGCACGGGGATCGGGACGTTGACGCCGATCATGCCCACGGTCACCTGCCGCTTGAACTGGCGGGCGTAGGCGCCGGAGGAGGTGAAGATCGCGGTGCCGTTGCCGTACGGGTTGGCGTTGATGACCTCGATGCCCTCGTCCAGGGTGTCCACGCGCAGCACCACGAGGACGGGCCCGAAGATCTCCTCCTCGTAGGCCTGCATGTCCTTCCGGACCCTGTCCAGGACGGTGGGGCCCACGAAGAAGCCGTCCTCGTGGTCCTTCACGATCAGGTCGCGGCCGTCCACGACGACGGCGGCGCCGTCCTGCTCGGCGGCGGTGACGATCCGGCGCACGCGGTCCCGGGACGCGGGGGTGATGACGGGGCCCATGTCGGAGGAGGCGTCCATGCCGTTGCCCACGGTGATGTCCTTGGCCCGCTCGGCCAGCTTGTCCACGAGCAGGTCGGCGGCCTCGCCGACGGCCACGGCCACGGACACGGCCATGCAGCGCTCCCCGGCGGAGCCGAAGGCGGCCGCCGTGAGGTTGTCGGCAGCGGAGTCCATGTCCGCGTCCGGCAGCACGATCGCGTGGTTCTTCGCCCCGCCGAGTGCCTGGACGCGCTTGCCGTGCTTGGTCGCGGTCTCGTGCACGTACTGGGCGATCGGGGTGGAGCCCACGAAGGAGATGCCGTCCACGTCCGGGTGGGTCAGCAGCCCGTCGACGGCCTCCTTGCCGCCGTGCAGCACCTGGAACACCCCGTCCGGCAGGCCGGCCCGCTGCCACAGCTCGGCGATCAGCAGGGCCGGGGAGGGGTCGCGCTCGGAGGGCTTGAGGATGAAGGCGTTGCCGGTGGCGATCGCCACGGGGGCCATCCACAGCGGCACCATCACGGGGAAGTTGAACGGGGTGATGCCCGCGACCACGCCGAGGGGCTGGCGGAAGGAGTAGACGTCGATGCCGGTGGAGAACTGGTCGGAGTACTCCCCCTTGAGCTGCTCGGCGATCCCGCAGGCGAACTCGACGACCTCGAGGCCGCGGCCCACCTCGCCCTTGGCGTCGGAGAGCACCTTGCCGTGCTCGGCGGTGATCAGGGCGGCGAGGTCGTCGGTGTGGGCGGCCACGAGCTCGCGGAACTTGAACAGCACGGCGGTGCGCTTGGCCAGGGACACGTCGCCCCACGAGTCGGCGGCCTTCCGCGCCGCGGCCACCGTGGTCTGCAGGTCCTCGTCGGTGGCCAGGTGCAGGATGCCGGACACCTGCCCGGTGGCGGGGTTGTAGATCTCCTGCGTGCGGTCACCGGTGCCGGGCGTGCGGGCCCCGGCGATGAAGTGCTCGACGTGCTGGATCTGCTGGTCGGTCCTGTCGATCTGCTGGGTCATGGGACTCCTCCTTCAGTTCCCCAGCAGCGGACGCTGCCGGGCCTTGTGCTGCTGGTAGACCTCGTAGGCCTCGTTCGTGGACTCGAGGGTGGCGGTGCCCGTGACGGGCACGTCCCACCAGGACTCGGAGCTGGGCGCGTCGATCAGCGGGTCCGACTCCACGTGCACGAGTACGGGACCGGAGCCCTCGGGCACGGCCTTGGCCTCGGCCACGGCCGCCTGCAGCCGGTCGATCACGCCATCGCCGGGCTCGACCCGCAGCACGCGCACGCCGAGGGACTCGGCGTTGGTGGCGAGGTCGATCGGCAGCGTCGAGCCGTCGTCGAAGCTGTGCCGCCGCCCGTCGAGGTAGCGGTACTTCGTGCCGAAGCGCTGGGACCCCAGCTGCTCCGAGAGCGCGCCGATCGAGGCGTAGCCGTGGTTCTGGATCAGCACCACCACGAGCTTGAGCCCCTCGGCCACGGCCGTGACGAGCTCGGTGTGCATCATCAGGTAGGAGCCGTCCCCGACCATGACGACGACGTCGCGCGCGTCCTGCGGCGTCCCGGCCCGCTGGGCCTCGGCCACGGCGGCCCGCTTGACCCCGAGCCCGCCGGCGATCTCGTAGCCCATGCAGGAGAACGCGTACTCGACGTGGTAGCCGAAGGCGTCCTTGACCCGCCACATCTTGTGCAGGTCACCGGGCAGCGAGCCCGCCGCGCACACGACGACGTCGCGGTCGTCCATGGCCTCGTTGACGGCCCCGATGATCTCGTTCTGGCTGGGCAGCGGCAGGTGCCGCTCGGAGAACGCCGCATCCACGGTGGCGTCCCAGCGCTGCTTCTCCCGCTCGACGGTCTCGGCGAGGTCCGCACCGACCCGGTACCCGCCGAGCGCCCTCGTCAGTTCGACGAGCGTCTTGCGGGCGTCGGCGACGACCGGCACGGCGGTGCCCTGCTTGTAGGCGTCGAACGCCGCGACGTTGATGTTGACGAAGCGCACGTCCGGGTGCTGGAACGCGGTGCGGGACGCGGTGGTGAAGTCCTCGTACCGGGTGCCGATGCCGATCACCAGGTCGGCCTCGGCGACCACGGCGTTGGAGGCCGTGGAGCCGGTGGAGCCGACGGCCCCGAGGCACAGCGGGTGGTCCCAGTCCATGACCCCCACGCCCGCCTGGGTGTAGGTCACAGGGATCCCGGTGGTCTCGGCGAACTCGGCCAGCGCCTCGGTGGCGAAGGAGTAGTGCACCCCGCCGCCGGCGATGACCACGGGCCGCTCGGCCGCGCGGATCGCCGCGACGGCCGCGCGGACGTCCTCCTCCTCGGGCGCCGGCCGGCGGATCCGCCACTCCCGGGGGGCGAGGAACTCCTCGGGCACCTCGAGCGGCTCGGCCTGCACGTCCTGCGGGAGCGCGATCGTCACGGCGCCGGTCTCGGCCGGGTCGGTGAGCACCCGCATGCCGTTGAGCAGCGCCGAGAAGAGCTGCTCCGGCCGCCAGACGCGGTCGAAGTAGCGGCTGACCGGCCGGAAGACGTCGTTGACGGTGATGTCGTTGGCGTCGGGCCGCTCGAGCTGCTGGAGCACCGGGTCCGGGCGCCGGGAGGCGAACTGGTCCGAGGGGAACAGCAGCGCGGGCAGCCGGTTCGTGGTGGCCAGGGCGGCGCCGGTCACCATGTTGGTGGCACCGGGGCCGATCGAGGTGGACACCGCGAAGGTGGCCCGGCGCCGGGTGTGCCGGGCGTAGCCGACGGCCTGGTGCACCTGGGCCTGCTCGTTGCGGCCCTGGTAGTAGGGCATCAGGGCGGGGTCCTGGGCCTGGTACTGCTTCAGGGCCTGGCCCACCCCGGCCACGTTGCCGTGGCCGAAGATGCCGAACATGCCCGGGATCGTGCGCTGCCGGTACTCCTCGGCACCGATCCGGTCGACGGTCCACTGGTTGGCCAGGAACTCCACGAGCGCCTGGGAGACGGAGAGGGTGCGGGTCCTCATCGGGCGGCTCCTTCCTCGACGGTGTGCCCCTTGAGCAGGGACGCGGCGGTGGCCACGGCGCCGGCGACGTCGCCGTCCTCGGGGTAGAGGAGGGTGCGTCCGACGGTCAGGCCCTGGACGCCGGGCAGCGCGAGGGCGGCCTCCCAGGTCGCGAAGACCTCGTCGGGCCGGCTGCTCGGGTCGCCGCCCAGCAGGACCGTGGGCAGGGTGGTGGCCGCCATGACGCGCTCCATGTCCTCGACCACGGGCAGCTTCATCCACGTGTGCGCGGAGGTTCCCCCGAGCCCCTGGGCGATCGCCACGGACTGGATCACGGCGTCGGCGGAGAGGTCGTTGACGATGCCGGTGCCGGTGATCCGGGAGATGAACGGCTCCACCATCGCGATGAGCCCCAGGGCGGCCAGGGAGTCCACCGCCCTGGCGGTGTTCTCCAGGACGGAGGTGGTGTGCGGGTCCTCGAAGCAGATGCGGGTGAGCATCTTGCCGCCGTCGGCGCCGATCCGGTCCAGGGCCTCGGCCGTGTGCCCCGTGAAGCGGTCGTCGATCTCGTTGACGAGGCCGGGCAGACCGCCGCGGTTCATGGAGCCGAAGACGAGCTTGCCCTCGAGCGCCCCGAGCAGCAGCAGGTCGTCCAGCACGTCCGGGGAGGCGAGCACGCCGTCCACCTGGGGGTCCGCCAGGGCGATCTGCAGCCGGTCGAGCAGGCTGCGCCGGTCGGCCATGGCGTCGGCCTCGCCGCGCACCCGCAGGGCGCCGCGGGCCGCGTGGTCCGCGGCGACGACGAAGTTCTGCCGCCCGTGCACGGGTCCGGGGTGACGACGGCGGGAGTCGGCGGCGCGCTGGACGGCGCGCGGGTCCTCCAGCCGGACCCGGGTCAGGTGCTCGTAGCGGCGGGGGTCCGCCGTGTCGAGCTCGAGGGGGGTGGTCGTGGTCATCGGGTGGCTCCTTCGGGTACGGCGCGGCCGCGCTCGCGCAGCAGCTGGAAGACCTCGGCGGGGGTGGGCATGGCGTCGGAGCAGGAGATCTTCGAGGCCACGATCGCGCCGGAGGCGTTGGCGTAGTCGAGGACCTGCTCGAGGCTCCAGCCCTGGTTGATGCCGTGGCAGAAGGCCCCGCCGAAGGAGTCGCCGGCGCCGAGGCCGTTGACGGTCTCCACCGGGACGGGGGCCGAGACCACGCGCTCGTCGCGGGTCTTGGCCATGACCCCCTCGGGGCCGAGCTTGACGACGGCGATCCGCACGCCGGCCTCCAGCAACCGGTCGGCCTGCTCGTCGGGGGTGCCCTCCCCCACGGCCACCGCGCACTCCTTGTCGTTGCCGATGGCGATGGTCACGTGGCCGAGCAGCTCGTGGACCTGCGCGCGGGCGTCCTCCTCGGACTCCCAGAACATGGGCCGGTAGTCGAGGTCCAGGATCGTGTGCTGGTCGGCCCGCAGCTGCTCGCGGGGACGGGCCTCGTGGGCGGCGAAGTGGGCCGCCCGGGACGGCTCCTGGCACAGACCCGTGACGGTGGACCACAGGATCCGCGTGTCGGCCACGACCTCGGTGTCGATCTCCTCGGGCCGGATCTGCAGGTCCGGGGCCGTGGGGAAGCGTCCGTAGAAGTACAGCGGGAAGTCCTCGGGCGGGCGGATCGCGCAGAACGTGGCGGGGGTCTGCAGCCCCGGCACGGCGCTCACGAACCGGTCGTCCACGCCGTAGCGGGTGAGCTCGCGGTGCAGGAAGGTGGCGAACGGGTCGTCGCCGGTGCGGGTGATCACCGCGGTGGACTCGCCGTGGCGGGCCGCGGCGACCGCCACGTTGGAGGGCGAACCGCCGAGGTACTTGCGGAACGTGGTCACGTCCTCGAGTCCGACGCCGATGTCGTCGGGGTAGATGTCGACGCTGATGCGTCCCAGGGTCACGACGTCGTAGCTCACGCGTGGGCCTCCGTCCTCTGCTCGGTGTGCTGCGGGGTGCCGGCGGCGGCCTTCCGGGCCGCCTCGGCGCGCTCGGTCATCTGCTCCAGCTGGTAGCGGGAGACCTCCATCGCGCTCTCGTCCTCGGCGAAGACCGAGGAGACCATCACGGAGTCCGCCCGGTCGACGAAGCCGTTGGTGGCGAGGCCGCCGAAGAACTCGTCCCAGTCGACGTCGCCGTCGCCGATCTTCAGGTGCTGGTGCACCCGGGCCGCGTTGCCCGGGGGGTTGGTGATGTAGCGCAGCCCGTGCGAGCGGTGGTGGTCCATCGTGTCCGCCACGTGCACCACGCGCAGGCGGTCGCCCACCGCGGCCATGATGTCCAGGGGCGCGTCCTCCATGTGGAAGGTGTGCGGGGCCACGTAGGCGAAGCCGAGGTTCGGGGAGTTCACGCCCCGGATCACCCGCCACGCGGCCAGGCCCTGCTCCACGAAGTCGTCGGGGTGCGGGTCGATCGCGATGTGCACGCCCTCCGCCTCGACGAGCGGCAGCAGCTCCTCCATGGAGCGGTAGAACGCGCGCTCGGACTCCTCGGACAGCTCGGGCCGGCCGGAGAACTCGGTGTTCATCTGCTGCACCCCGAGGTCCACCGTCATCCGGACGGCGCGCTTCCAGTACCGCACGGCGGCCTCACGGGCGTCGGGGTCCGGGGAGGACCAGCGCAGCACGGGCAGCACGGAGGCGATCTGCACCCCGGCGGCGCGGCAGGCCGCCCGCAGGTCCGCGACGAGCCGGTCGTCGGCCTTGGGGTGGCCGAAGAAGGGCAGGAAGTCCGCGTGCGGCGTGAGCTGCAGGTGGTCGTAGCCCAGGTCCGCCGCGAGCTGCGGGAACTCGAGCAGGGAGTGGGTGGAGTGGAACGGGGTGGGATCGAGGGCGATCTTCATGGGCGGATCTCCAGGTCTGTGGTGCGCGGACGGGTCAGCGGACGCGGGTGCGGGAGCCGCAGCCCAGCAGGTAGGAGCGCGTGCGGGTGGCGATGGGCAGCGGGACGTCGAAGGAGGAGACGGGGTACATGTCCTGCTCGACGATGCCGAAGACCGGCCGCTCCAGCTTCTCCACCTCTGCGATGACCTCCGCGAGGTCCGGCAGACCGGCGGGCGGCTCGACCATGACACCGGCGAGGTTGGCCGCGGCCCAGGTCAGGTTCTCCCGGCGCACGCGTTCGAGGACCACGGGGTCGATCTGCTTCAGGTGCAGGTAGCCGATCCGCTCGGGGTAGCGGCGGATGAGGTCCACGGAGGACGCTCCCCCGTACTCGGCGTGGCCGGTGTCCAGGCAGAGGGTGACCAGCTCGGGGTCGGTGCGCTGCAGGAAGGTCTCGATGTCGGGCTGGCCGCACACGTGGGAGTCGGCGTGGGAGTGGAACTGCTGCTGCAGACCGAAGTCCTCCCGCAGCACCTTCCCCAGCCGGTCGTGGCCCTCGCACAGCGCGTTCCACTGCTCGGTGCTCAGGTGCTCGTTCTCGAGCGCCTGGCCCGTCACGTCGTCCCGCCACATGGCCGGGATCACCACGATGTGCTCGCCGCCCATGGCTGCGGTCAGCTCGGCGACCTTCCGCGCGGGCTCCCACGCCTCCTGCCACTGGCCGGCGCCGCGGTGGAACGCCGTGAAGACGGTGCCCGCCGAGACCTTCAGGTTGCGCTGGGCGAGCTCGTCGGCGAGCCGGGCGGGGTCCGTGGGCAGGTAGCCGTAGGGACCCAGCTCGATCCAGGAGTAGCCCGCCTCGGCGACCTCGTCGAGGAAGCGCTCCCAGGGGGTCTGCTTCGGGTCGTCGGCGAACCACACGCCCCAGGAGTCGGGGGCGGTGCCGATGAGGACGGGGTTCTGCTGCTGTGCCGCCGCGCCGGCGGTCGTGGAGGTCGCGCTCTGCTGCGCCATGGTGACCTGCTTTCTGGTGCTGGACCGGCGTCACGGTGCGGATCCCGTGCGCCCGGCCGATCAGTGGTCCGGATCACAACCAGAATACGACATCAGGTCAGTTTGTAAAGACATACCGTCTAACTGCGCGCCGGGCGATCCCCGACACCCGGTTCGGGGCCACGGAAGGGGCGAAGGGACGCCCATCAGGTCTTTTCTTTGTTGTAATGTCTTGACATACTTTCGAGCACGGTGGAACAGTCGTCCACCACGTGTCATCCACCGGAAGGACCCACCCGTGCCCCTCGTGCGCATCGACGTCACCGAAGACCGTCGAACCCCCGAACAGCTCCGCGAGCTCGCCGACACCGTCCAGGACGTCATGCTCGACACCTTCGCGGCCCCGCCCCGCGACCGCTACCAGATCATCACCGAGCACCGGCCCGGCCAGATCATCGCCGAGGACACCGGGCTCGGCCTCACCCGCACCGACGACCTCGTCATCGTCCAGGTCGTCCAGCAGGGCCGCAGCGAGGCCCAGAAGCAGGCCATGTACCGGGCCCTGGCCGACCGCCTCCGCGCACGCACCGGGCTGGACCCGCAGGACCTCATCGTCTCCGTCACCGAGAACACCCGCGAGGACTGGTCCTTCGGCGAGGGCGTCGCGCAGTTCCTCGAAGGCCGGCTCTGACCCCTCGGCCGGCTCGGCGCACGGGAAAGGCCCCGTCCACGGTGTTCGCGGACGGGGCCTTTCCCGGGTGCTGGGTCGACGGGCCGGAGCCCGCCGGATCACTTCGTCTCGAAGATCTCCCGCATCAGCTGGGCGGTCTCGGACGGGGTCTTGCCGACCTTCACGCCCGCGGCCTCGAGGGCCTCCTTCTTGGCCTGCGCCGTGCCCGAGGAGCCGGAGACGATGGCGCCGGCGTGGCCCATGGTCTTGCCCTCGGGAGCGGTGAAGCCGGCGACGTAGCCGACGACCGGCTTGGAGACGTTCGCCTTGATGAAGTCCGCGGCGCGCTCCTCGGCGTCGCCGCCGATCTCGCCGATCATCACGATGGCCTCGGTCTCGGGGTCCGCCTCGAACGCCTCGAGGGCGTCGATGTGGGTGGTGCCGATGACCGGGTCGCCGCCGATTCCGATGGCGGTGGTGAAGCCGATGTCGCGCAGCTCGTACATCATCTGGTAGGTCAGGGTGCCGGACTTGGAGACCAGGCCGATCTTGCCCTTGCCGGTGATGTTCGCCGGGGTGATGCCGACGAGCGACTCGCCCGGGGTGATGATGCCGGGGCAGTTCGGGCCGATGATGCGGGTGGTCTGCTGGCCGTCCGCACCGGTCCTCGACTTCGCGTAGGCCCAGAACTCGGCGGAGTCCTGCACCGGGATGCCCTCGGTGATGACGACCACCAGCGGGACCGAGGCGTCGATGGCCTCGATCACGGCGTCCTTCGTGAAGGCCGGCGGCACGAAGACGATCGACACGTCCGCGCCGGTCTTCTCGACGGCCTCGGCGACGGTGCCGAAGACCGGCAGCTCGACGCTGTTGCCGTCCTTGTCCTGGTGGGCCACGGTGGTGCCGGCCTTGCGGGCGTTGACGCCGCCCATGACCTGCGTCCCCGCCGCGAGCATGCGGCCGGTGTGCTTGGTGCCCTCGCCGCCGGTGATGCCCTGAACGATGACCTTGGAGTCCTTGTTCAAAAAGATTGACATTGCTGTTCGTTCCTTAGAAGTGTTCGTCCGGTCGGCGGATCAGTTGGCGGCGTGGGCGAGCTCGGCGGCCTTGTCCGCGCCCTCGTCCATGGTCTCGGCGAGGGTGACGAGCGGGTGGTTGGCGCCGGCCAGGATGCGCCGGCCCTCCTCGACGTTGTTGCCGTCCAGGCGGACCACGAGCGGCTTGTCCTCCTCGTCCCCGAGGATCTCGAGGGCCTTCACGATGCCGTTGGCCACGGCGTCGCACGCGGTGATGCCGCCGAAGACGTTGACGAACACGGACTTCACCTGCGGGTCGTTGAGGATCACGTCCAGGCCGGCGGCCATGACCGCGGCCGAGGCCCCGCCGCCGATGTCCAGGAAGTTGGCCGGCTTGACGTTTCCGTGCTTCTCGCCGGCGTAGGCGACGACGTCCAGGGTGGACATCACCAGGCCCGCGCCGTTGCCGATGATGCCGACCTCGCCGTCGAGCTTGACGTAGTTGAGGTCGTGCTCCTTGGCCTTCTCCTCGAGGGGGTCGGCGCTGGACTTGTCGGCGAGGGAGGCGTGCTCCGGCTGGCGGAACTCCGCGTTCTCGTCGAGGGTGACCTTGCCGTCGAGGGCGATGACCTGCCCGTCGCCGGTCTTCACCAGCGGGTTGACCTCGACGAGCGTGGCGTCCTCCTTCTTGAAGACGTCCCACAGCTTCACGAGCACGGGGACCACCTTCGCGGCGGTCTCGTCGTCGAACTTCGCCTCGCGGACGATCTCCTGGGCCTTGGCCTCGGTGATGCCCTCGGTCGGGACGACCTCGACGCGGGCGAGGGCCTCGGGCCGCTCGACGGCGAGCTGCTCGATCTCCACGCCGCCCTCGACGGAGCACATGGCCAGGTAGGAGCGGTTGGCGCGGTCCAGCAGGATCGAGAAGTAGTACTCCTCGGCGATGTCCGCACCCTGGGCGATCATGACGCGGTGGACGGTGTGGCCCTTGATGTCCATGCCGAGGATCTGCTGGGCGTACTCGTAGGCCTCGTCGGCGGTCTTGGCGACCTTGACGCCGCCGGCCTTGCCGCGGCCTCCGACCTTGACCTGCGCCTTCACGACGGTGACCCCGCCGATCTTCTCGGCGGCGGCCCTTGCTTCTTCGGGGGTGGTCGCGACGATGCCCTGGAGCACGGGGACGCCGTGCTTCTCGAACAGGTCGCGTGCCTGGTATTCGAACAGGTCCACGGGTGAATGCCCTTCTTCGTCGAAGTCGTGGGCGGCGGCGACCCGGGCAGTGTGCGGGTCGTCCTCCGACCTGGTGGTGAACGGAGCACTCCGCATCCTCCCGGCCGGGGCCGACAGGACGCGTCCGGGCCGTTCCGCGGAGCCGTTCCGGGCGCGGGACGTACCGGTGCACTCCCTGTACGAGACTGTAGTGCATGCTGAAACTGCGGCCACAACCGGGGACGCGCGCGTGCGGCCCGGCGATTCTTGATTGACTGGCCCCATGAGCTCTGTCGACTCCCCCGAGAACCGGGCGTTCGCCCCCGCCGATGCCGGCTTCCTCGTCTCGATCGCGACCTTCGCGTTCGTGGCCCTCGGGCTGGAGGCCGTGGTCGACGGCACGGTGCTCACCTTCACGGGCGGAATCCCCGACGTCTACCCGCTGGGCTGGCAGGTCGTCACCTGGCTGACCCTCGGCGCGGCGTGGCTCGGGATCCAGCGGGGCCTCGTGGCGTGGCTGCGCCACCGGGCGGCGGACCCCGCGGTCCCTGCGCCCTCGGACCCCTCCCCCTCGTCCGCGGTCGACCACCGGCGGACCACCACGGCCCTGGTCGTCTTCGTGCTGGCCGTCCTGCTCGGGGTGATCCTGCCCGTCTTCCTCGTGGGCGAGTGGCGCGTGCAGCCGATCCAGCTCTACCTGGACCTCTACGCGGAGTACGGCGCGGGCGCGTGGCTCGGCATGGTGGGCTTCGCCGCCTACCACGTGGGGCGGGCCCTGCTCCTCGCGCTGGTCCTGACGTGCGTGCAGCGGGCCGTGGAGCTGCGCCGGCCGGCCCCCTGGACACGGGTCGCCCCGGTGGGCGGGCTCGTCCTCGGGCTCCTGCTCGCCCTGCCCGGGCTGGTCCTGGGCGGCTGGGCCTCCGTCGCCACGGCCGTGGTCTGCTGCACGCTGCTGGGCGTGGTGCACAACCTCACCGGCAGGTCGCTGCGCTGGACGGCCCCCGCGGCCGTGGCGGTGCTGCTGTTCGTCTGACGGCGCCGACCGGGCCCTCGGTGCCGCAGGGCTCTCCGGCCCCTGCTCGGCCCGGCCTCGGGGGCGGATGTTGCGGCGATCACAAAAACTTGCCCACCGGGGTTCCTCACCCCGGTCATATGTCCTAACATAATGACATCAGGACCACTGAGACGTGCGTCACCCCTCGTGTGGCCCGTCCGCCCCGTCACCACCGTGAAGAGCGCACCGGTTGCGCCCGAGCAAAGGAACTCCCGATGGCCACCTCCTCACCCCGGGAAGCAGCCGCCGCGCTGCCTCCCCTCACGTCCGGACCGCATCGCAAGCGCCTCGGTCTCATCTCCGTCGTCGCCTGCTTCGGCGGACTGCTCTTCGGCTACGACACCGGGGTGATCAACGGCGCGCTCCGCCCGATGTCGGCCGAGCTCGGCCTCACCCCCTTCACGGAGGGCGTGGTCACCAGCTCGCTCGTCTTCGCCGCCGCCGCCGGCGCGCTGTCCGGCGGTCGCCTCTCGGACGCCTGGGGGCGCCGGAAGACCATCCTCCTGCTGGCCGTCCTCTTCTTCGTCGGCACGATGATCGTCGTCTTCACCCCCAGCTACGAGATCCTCGTGGTGGGGCGCATCTGCCTGGGCCTGGCCGTGGGCGGGGCCTCGGGCGTGGTGCCCGTCTTCCTCGCGGAACTGGCCCCCTACGAGATCCGCGGCTCGATCGCGGGCCGCAACGAGGTGGCCATCGTCATCGGCCAGCTCTCGGCGTTCGTGATCAACGCGATCATCGGCAACGTCTTCAGCGATGTCACCGGCGTGTGGCGGATCATGTTCGCGATCTCCGCCCTGCCGGCGGTGGCGCTGTTCATCGGCATGCTCCGGATGCCGGAGTCCCCGCGCTGGCTCGTCGAGAAGGGCCGGCACGCCGAAGCCCTCGAGGTGCTCAAGACGGTGCGCTCCGAAGACCGGGCGATCGCCGAGCTCGGCGAGGTCGAGCACATCACCGAGGAGGAGCGCGCCGAGAACCAGATCGGCCTGGGCGCGATCCTGACCAACAAGCACCTGGTCCGCATCATGCTCGTCGGCATCGGCCTCGGCATCGCCCAGCAGCTCACCGGCATCAACTCGATCATGTACTACGGGCAGATCGTGCTGATCGAATCGGGCTTCAGCGCGAACGCGGCCCTGATCGCCAACATCGCCCCCGGGGTCATCGCCGTGGTCGGCGGCTTCATCGCGCTCTACATGATGGACCGGCTCGACCGGCGCAAGACCTTCATGATCGGCCTCACCCTCACCACCACCTGCCACCTGCTCATCGGGATCGCCGCGATGACGCTGGACGAGGGCAACCCGCTGCGGCCCTGGGTGATCCTGGCGCTGGTGGTGGCGTTCGTGGGCTCCATGCAGACGTTCCTCAACGTCGCCGTGTGGGTGTACCTCTCCGAGGTGTTCCCCCTGCACATGCGCGGCTTCGGGATCGGCGTGTCCATCTTCGCCCTGTGGGTCGCCAACGGCGTCCTCTCGCTCTACTTCCCCTCCCTGGTCGCCGCGGTCGGCATCACCGGCACGTTCTTCCTCTTCGCCGGGGTGGGTGTGCTGGCGCTGATCTTCGTGTACACGCAGGTCCCGGAGACCAGAGGGCGCACGCTCGAGGCCCTCGAGGAGGACGTCTCGACCGGTGCGATCTACACGGTGAAGGCGAAGTCCTCCTAGGAACAGCCCGAGAGGTCAGCGGCGGGGACACCCTGTCGTGCCGAGAGCCTCCGGCCGGACGCGGTCAGGAACCACGTCCGGCCGGAGGCTCTCCGCACGTTCCGCCCCCGCCCCGCTCCCGGACGGGACCGGGGCGACGCCTGCCGGCGCGGCCTGTCCCGGGGCGCACCGGGAACCGGGGCGGCTCAGCCGACCTTCGTCAGCGGCGCGTAGCGCAGCAGCAGCCGCTTCTCGTCGGCCCCGAACCGCACCTTCGCCACGGTCTTGTCGCCGGCGCCCTCGAGGGACACCACGGTGCCCTTCCCGAACGCCGTGTGGTCCACGGTGTCGCCGACCGAGAGGCTGGGGATCTCCTTATTGGGCTGGACCCGTCCCGCCGTGGTGGCCCGGGACGGCGCCATCCGCTCGAAGGCCGCGTTCGACGCCGCGGCGGCGCCCCAGTACGAGCCCCGCATCGGGTCCCGCTGCCCGGAGCCGCCGTGCAGCGCGGAGCCCCACGACGCCGGGGCCGAGGACCCCTCGCGCTTCCAGTCGAGGAGCTCCGCCGGGATCTCGTCGAGGAACGGGCTGGCCGGGTTGTACTGGGACTGCCCCCACATGGAGCGGAACTCGGAGCGGGTGAGGTAGAGGCGCTCGCGGGCCCGGGTGAGCCCCACGTAGGCGAGCCGCCGCTCCTCCTCCATCTCCTTCTCGTCGGTGAGGGAGCGCTGGTGCGGGAACAGCCCGTGCTCCATGCCGGTCAGGAAGACCACGGGGAACTCGAGGCCCTTGGCGGTGTGCAGGGTCATGAGCGTGACCACGCCCTGGGCGCGGGCCTCGGCGACCTCCGCCGCGATCTGCTCGGCGCTCGGACCGCCCTCGGTGCCGGCGGCGGGCCGGTTCGGGATCTGGTCGGCATCGGCCACGAGGGAGACGTGCTCAAGGAACTCGGGCAGCCCGGCGTCGGGGTGGTCCCGCTCGAACTCCCGGACCACGGCCACGAGCTCCGCGAGGTTCTCGACCCGGGACTCGTCCTGGGGGTCCTGCGACTGGCGCAGCGCGGCGAGGTATCCGGACTGCTCCAGGACGGCCTCGAGGACCGTGGCGGCCCCCGAGCCCTCGGCGACCGAGGCGAGGTCGTCCATGAGCTGGACGAAGGCCTTGACCGCGTTCAGGGAGCGGGTGGCCATGCCGGGCGCCTCGTCGGCGCGGCGCAGCGCGGCCATGAAGGAGACCCGCTCACGCTCGGCGAGGGCCGCGGCGGCGCCCTCCGCACGGTCGCCGATCCCGCGCTTGGGCTCGTTGACGATCCGGCGGACGTTGATGTCGTCGTCCGGGTTCACGATCGCGCGCAGGTAGGACAGGGCGTCCTTGATCTCCTTGCGCTCGTAGAAGCGGGTGCCGCCCACCACCTTGTAGGGCAGGCCCACACGCATGAGGATCTCCTCGAGGGAGCGGGACTGCGCGTTGGTGCGGTAGAACACGGCGACGTCGCCGGGGCGGTACCCGTCCTCGTCCTGGAGACGGTCGATCTCCTCGGCGATGAAGCGGGCCTCCTCGTGCTCGTTCTCGGCGGCGTAGCCGGTGATCTTCTCGCCGCTGCCGGAAGCCGTCCACAGCCGCTTGTCCCGGCGGCCCTTGTTCTTGGCGATCACCGCGTTGGCCGCGGTGAGGATGTTCTGGGTGGACCGGTAGTTCTGCTCCAGCAGGATGGTGCGGGCCTGGGGGTAGTCCTGCTCGAAGTCGACGATGTTGCGGATGTCGGCCCCGCGGAACGCGTAGATCGACTGGTCCGAGTCGCCCACGACGGTCAGCTCGGCGGGCGGCACGGGACTCGCCCCCGGTCCGGTCCCGGCGGCGTCCGCCCCCGTCCCGACGAGCTCCCGGACCAGCGCGTACTGGGCGTGGTTGGTGTCCTGGTACTCGTCGATGAGCACGTGCCGGTACCGCCGCCGGTAGTACTCGGCGACCTGCGGGAACGCCCGGAGCATGTGCACGGTCTGGGCGATGAGGTCGTCGAAGTCCATGGCGTTGGCCGCGCGCAGCCGCTCCGTGTAGCCGCGGTAGACCTGGGCCACGGCGCTCTCGAAGGGGTCGGTCTCGGAGACCCGGGACAGGTACGTCTCGTCGTCGACGAGCTCGTTCTTCAGCGCGGAGATCCGGTGCTGGATGCTCTTGGGGGCGAAGCGCTTCGGATCGAGGTCGTGCTGCTTGGCCACGAGGGTGAGCAGCCGCAGGGAGTCGGCGGAGTCGTAGATGGAGAAGGTCGACTTCAGGCCCACGCTGGCGGCCTCCCGCCGCAGCACGCGCACGCAGAAGGAGTGGAAGGTGGAGATCGACATCGACCTCGCGGAGTCCCCCACCAGCTCCACCACGCGCTCGCGCATCTCGGCGGCGGCCTTGTTCGTGAACGTGATCGCCAGGATCTCGCCCTGGTGGGCGCGCCCGGTGGCCAGCAGGTGCGCGATCCGGTGGGTCAGCACCCGGGTCTTTCCGGAGCCGGCGCCGGCGACGATCAGCAGCGGTGAGCCGGAGTGCTCCACGGCTGCCCGCTGCGGGTCGTTGAGCCCCTCCACCAGGGCCTCGGCGGAGACGGTGCCCCGCCTCGGACGGGCGTCGGTGCCGGGGCGGGCCACGGAGGCGGAGGGCAGGAGCGGGTTGTCGAAGAGGTAGTCCATCGTGGACCCAGTCTACCGAGGCCCGGTGACAGCCGGGCCGGCCGGGGAACGGCCCTCAGACGAAGTGCAGTTCGAGCCGGTGCCGGCCGTTGTCGTCCTCGACCCACAGCTCCGAGTCGGCGACCGTGACCCGGACGGGCCGCTTCAGCTCGATGTCGTCGTCGAACTCGACGGAGCCCTCGGTCCCTCCGCCGTAGACGGTGTCGAGCTCCCGGCTGGCCGGGTCGAGGTGCCGGATGGCGTCGTTGCCGGTGTCGGCGATCACGATGGAGCCGTCGTAGAGGATCTGCAGGTCCTCGGGGTGGTCCAGCTGGGCCACGTCCGCGGGCCCGTCCGCGAACCCCGCGCCCGCCCGGCCGACCACGGTGCAGACCTGCGGGGAGCCGTCGGGCTTGTCGGTGTCGATCTCGATGCAGCGCAGGGACGAGGAGTCCCGGTCGATGAGCCACAGCGTGCCGTTGCCGTCCTCGGTGATGGAGACGGTCGCGGCGAACTTCGCCTGCGCCGCCTTCCCGTCCCGCCGCCCGGACTCGCCCGTGCCGGCGAACTCGTACAGCACGTCGGTGTACGGGTCCCAGCGGAAGAGCCGGTGCAGGGAGGGCACCGCCACGATCACGGCCGAGAGCTTGTGCGACCACACCATGTCGGCGATGGGGGCGCCTCCGAGGACGGAGCAGTCCACCGTGCGGCGCACCGTCTCGTGGTCCTTCTCGAACAGCGTCAGCACGTTGCCCTCGGTCAGCCGCATGAGCAGGCCGTCCGGGAGTCCGATGGACAGTTCCATGACCGGCACCTCCGTGTCGTCCTCGTCGAGCGCCCGGTCGTCGTCGGCCGGTCCGCCCCCCGTGCGGCCCGTCAGGGCCGGTGCGGGTGGCCCCAGCCTACCCCGCGGTCCCGGCGTTGGGCGGCGGGCGCGCGCGCCGGATAATGGGGGCATGGGACTGACACGCGCACAGAAGGCACGCAAGCACGGCGGCACCGCGGCACCCCCGGGACCGGCCCGGGGCACCCGCCTGCACGAGGCGGCTCCCGGTGAGCTCCGCCCCGAGCCCACGAGGTCGAGCTCGGGCCTCGTGGTGGGCGTGGCCATGTCCGTCTCGGCGCTCCTGTGGCTCTGGGTGCACGCCGGGGTCCTCCCCCGGTTCGGCGCCGCCGCGGCCGGCGGGCTGACCCTGCCCGAGTGGATGCCGGGCGGTTTCGACCAGGCGCACGCCCAGCGGCTCGCCGCGGCGCTGGGCGAGGAGGGACTCGCCCAGTACGAGGCGGTGCACGGCTCCTCCGGGCTGCTGGCGCCGCTGTTCGTGGGGCTGGCGTGGCTGCTGTTCGTGGCGGTCAACACGCAGTCCCGCGCCCGGCGGTGGCTGCGCTCGGCGGTGGTGCTCGGCTTCGCGGCCGTGTCCCTGGCCGGCAACGCGGCCATCGACGCCGCTCTCGCGGACCCCGGGGACGGCGCCGCCGTGACCACGGCGTCCGTGCTGGTGATCGCCCGCTGGGTGCTGCTCGTGCTGCTGCTCGCCGTGACCGGGGCCGTGGCCGTGGAGGCCCTGCGGCGCCGGTCGAGGACCGCCGGCGCCCCGCGGCAGGACCCGCGTTCCGGACAGCGGGGGTGAGCCCGGCTCCCGGTCGCGCGGAGGCCGCCCGGCCCCGCCGGTTCCGTTCCGGACAAAAGGACGCCCCGGACCGTGCGGTCCGGGGCGTCCGTGCGTGCCCCCGATTGGATTCGAACCAACGACACCGGCTTTAGGAGAGCCGTGCTCTATCCCCTGAGCTACGAGGGCGACGCGAACAGTCTAGGGGGTCCCCCGGACCCCCGCTAACCGGCCCCGTTAGGATCGGTCGCATGCCCGTCTACATCGATCCGCCGCTCTGGCCCGCCCACGGGACGCACTTCTCGCACCTGGTCTCCGGCACCTCCTACGAGGAGCTGCACGACTTCGCGGACCGGCTGGGCGTGGCCCGGCGCGCCTTCGACCGGGACCACTACGACGTGCCGGAGAACCTGTACCGGCGGGCGGTGGCCGCGGGCGCGGTGCCGGTCGACGGGCGGCAGCTCACGCGCCTGCTCGTGCGCAGCGGGCTGCGTGTCCCGGCGCGGGCGCGCCCGGACCGGATCGCCCGGGTCCTGCTGCGGCGGTGGGCCGCCCGCTTCCCGGGGCACCCGGCGCTGGGCGAGGAGCTCGTGGACCGGTGGGGCGAGCCGCACCGGCACTACCACGGTCCCGCCCACCTGCTGGCGGTGCTCGAGGCCGTCGACCTGCTGCGGCCCGGCGTCGACCTCGATCCCGACCGGTCCGCCGCCCTGGTCCTCGCCGCCTGGTTCCACGACGCCGTCTACCGGGGCCGCCCCGGAGCGGACGAACGGGAGTCGGCGGAGCTGGCCCGCACCCGGCTGGGCGCCGCCGGCTTCGCCGCGCCGCTCGTGGCGGAGGTCGAGCGGCTCGTCCTGCTCACCCTCGGGCACCGGGTCCCCGAGGGGGACGCCGCCGGACGGGTGCTCCTGGACGCCGACCTCTCCGTGCTCGGCGCGGACCCGGACGGGTACGCCGCCTACGCGGCGGGCGTGCGGAAGGAGTACGCGCACGTGCCCGGACCGGAGTTCGCCCGGGCCCGGCTGGAGGTGCTGGAGGACCTCCGGGGCCGGTATCCGCTGTTCCGGACCGCCGCGGCGCAGGACCGGTGGGGTCCGGCGGCGGCCCGCAACCTCGACGAGGAGATCGACCGGCTGCGCGCGGCCGCCGAGGAGTCCCCGGCCGCTCCCCCGGCGGACGCCGAGGTGCTGACCATCACCGCCGTGTGCCTGCAGGACGACGACGGGGCGCTGCTGACGGTGCGCAAGCGGGGCACGGAGCGCTTCATGCTGGTGGGCGGCAAGCTCGACCCGGGCGAGTCCCCGGCGGCCGCCGCCGTGCGGGAGACCGCGGAGGAGGTCGGGCTGCGGCTGGACGCCGCCCAGCTGCGCCCGCTCGGGGTGTTCGTGGCGCCGGCCGCGAACGAGGCGGGCACGTGGGTGCGGTGCACCGTGTTCACGGCACCTCTCACGGGGCGGCCGGTGCCGCTCGCGGAGATCGAGGAGCTGCGCTGGCAGCCCGTCGACGAGGACTCCCCCGGCGCGCTGCCCGCGGACCTGGCCCCGCTGCTGCGGGAGCACGTCATTCCGGCGCTGCGCCGCGCTCCCGGCGGTCCTCGGTCACGGCCGCAGCGTGCCGCCTCCGGTGGAGCAGGATCCCGGTGATCAGGCCGAGCACGATCCCGATGCCCCCGAACACCGAGAGCCACATCGCGGCGTGCCCCACGAACGCGGCGACGACGAAGCCGGCCACGATGCCGGGCACCGCGCCGCCGATCATGCCGTAGGCCATGTAGGCGTACTCGCGATCCAGGCTCGTGCGGGCGTTGCGGCTGAAGTCGGTGGACATGGGCCCAGTCTATCGGCCGCCGGCGGGGCGCCGTGGTGGCCGGCGCGGTGGGCGGCGGGACGACAGCGGGTGCGCGGTTCCCGTCTGGCCGACCAGGAACCGCGCACCCGAAGCGGTGCTCTCGCGTGCGGTCAGCGCACGCGGACGTAGACGGGGCCGGAGCCCACGTTGACGCTGTCGATGACGGTCGTGCCGCCGTTCCAGCCGCCGTGGACGGCCTTGCCGCCACCGATGTAGACGCCGATGTGGGCCGCACCCATGCCGCCGTCGGCGTAGTAGACGAGGTCGCCCGGCTGCGCCTGGCCGGCGGAGACCTGCGTGCCGAGGCTCAGGTAGGAGGCCGGCCAGCCGTGGTGGTTGATGCCGGCGGCGCGCAGCGCGTTGGTGACGAGCGCGGTGCAGTCCTGGCCCACGCCGAGCTGGCCCATGGCGGCGGAGGAGATGGTCGCGCCCTTGCCGGAGGCCGAGCTCTGCGGGGTGACGGTGCGCTGGGCGGCCGGAGCGGCCTGCACGGCCGGCTTCGGGGCGGGCGCGGCGGCGGGCTTCGGGGCCGGAGCCGCCTGCACGGCCGGCTTCGGCGCGGCGACCGGTGCGGGCTTCGGGGCCGGCTTCGGGGCCGGCGCGGCGGCGGGCTTCGGGGCCGGAGCCGCCTGCACGGCCGGCTTCGGGGCGGCGACCGGTGCGGGCGCGGCGGCGGCCTTCGGCGCCGGAGCGGCCACGGCGGGAGCCGCGACGACCGGGGTCTCGACCTTCTGCCGCTCGGCCTTCTTCTCGACCTTCTTCTCGGACTTCCGGTCGGACTCGACCTTCTGCACGTGGGCGACGGGCTCGAGGGACACGGCGGGCGCCGCGGCGGGGGTGGCCGCGGCCACGGCGGACAGCGGGGCGTCGGCGGAGGCGTCCTGGGCCGGAGCGGCCTGCACGGAGACGGTGGTGGCGAGGGCCAGCCCGGAGAAGGCGGCCACGGCGGCCACGGTGCGGGCCTTGCCGGAGAAGAGCGAGCCGATGCCGTTCGAGGAGGTCAGATCACGGGTCATGAGGAGTTCAGACGACTTTCTTTCGGAGCCGGGCCTGCCGGAGGGCGCGGGTGACAGCACGGATCGCCCCGGGCAGTGCGCGGGGTGGGCCGGTGTCCGGCAGGGGTGCGTTCCGGGATCGGGAACGACGGCCGGCGAGCGGAGGAGGGGGCGCCGTCCGGTCGGACAGCAGGCACCGCCGGGAACCGGGAGAGCGGTTCTCGGCGTGCGGGGTGGGGGGGTGATCGGGTGCCGCCCGCGACGAGCGGGGTCGTCGCGGGCGGCGGACCGGATCAGAAGGTGTAGTAGCCGTCCAGCTGCATGGCGTTGACGGAGTGGACCTGGGTGCCCTGGGTCGGGTTGAGGGCGGAGATCATCTTGCCGCCGCCGATGTAGATGCCCACGTGGGCGCCGCCGTTCTGCGAGACGAGGTCACCGGGCTGCGGGTTGGCGGTGGGGGTGCCCGCCGCGAACTGGGACCAGGTGGTCCGGGGCAGGTCGATGCCGTTCTGGGCGAAGACCCACTGGGTGAAGCCGGAGCAGTCCCAGGCGCCGTAGGCGGTGCCGCCGTAGACGTAGCCCGCACCCTGCGCGGACATCGCGGTGCCCACGACGCCGCCGGCGGCCGGGGCGATCTCGGTGGTGGCGGTGGACTGCGGGGTGACGCTCGAGGTGGCGGCGGTCTGCTGCGGGGCCGGGGCCGGGGCCTCGTAGGCGGGAGCGGCGGGCTGCGCGGCGACCGGGGCCTGGTAGGTGTACGAGGAGTACTCGGCCAGCGAGGCGGAGGCCGGGGCCGAGTAGGCCGCGCCGGTCTCGACGGGAGCCTGGGCGAAGGCCTGGGCCGGGGCGACGGAGCCGATCATCGCGGCGCCGGCAGCGGCGGCGATGGTGGTGTTGCGCACGACGTGCGAGGTGGTCTCGGCACGGTGGCGGGCAGCGTTCAGCGTGAAAAGCGACATGGTTGAGTTCCTCCCTTTGCCTACGAGGTGAGCTGTCGGATTCGGGTGGGAGACACCCGGCCGCAGAACGCACGCGCTCTGACGACTTAACCCCAAGGACCCGGATCACCGGGACCGAAAGTGGTTCCCCCGCTTCTGCCAAGCAGTTTCTGTGTAGAGGCCACGGGCACCGGCAGAATTCGGCGATGTGCTCCGAGGGCGCCGATCCGACCAGTGATCGGCACGCGTTGAACAGTACATGACAGATTACGGAAGTGTCACGTTTTGATCACGACAGATAACAGCCGGACAACGCCGCGGGTCTCAATGAGTAGCTATTGAGAGGAAAGGTCGAATCAATTCGCACCTGTGACGAGCTGTGCAGTGTCTTCGAGCGCCCTGGGAATCCGCCTGTCACCAGGGAAGCCGCGCCTCCGGGGTCCGGCTCGGGCCGGACTGGCCGAAAGTGGCTTGTGAACGTCCCCACACCCGGGAAGAACCGTTCGCCGCCCCGCTCCGGGAGACGGCGGCGCCTCAGGGAGCGAGGACGCGGATGGCCGCGGCGGTGCGCAGGTCGATCTCCGCGGACCGCCCCGTGGCCGCCACCTCGATGCGCACGATCTGACCGTCCACCCGGGCCGTGACCTCCGCCCCGGTGAGCACTCCCACGTCGCTCAGCACGCCCAGGAGGTCCGCGTCCGCCTGGACCACCTCCGGCAGCAGCGCCACGGTGTGCGACCCGTCCGGGTCGTGGCGGGCGGCGTCGAGCAGGGAGGGGTGCGCCGCTGCGGGGCTCTCTTCGACCCCGAGGGCGGCCAGACCGGGGATCGGCGTGCCGTACGGCGAGTACCGGGGGCTGTGCAGCAGGTCCACGAGCCGCCGCTCGACCTGCTCGCTCATCACGTGCTCCCACCGGCACGCCTCGTCGTGCACCTGGGCGAGGTCCAGGCCGATGACGTCGGCGAGCAGCCGCTCCGCCAGCCGGTGCTTGCGCATCACCTGCACCGCACGCTCACGGCCGGCAGGGGTGAGCAGCAGCGACCGGTCCTGGCCCACCGTCAGCAGCCCGTCCCGCTCCATCCTGGACACCGTCTGCGAGACCGTGGGCCCGGAGTGGTCGAGGCGCTCGACGATCCGCGCCCGCATCGGCGTGATCCCCTCCTCCTCGAGCTCGAGGACGGTCCGCAGGTACATCTCCGTGGTGTCGATCAGGTCGCTCATGCCTCAGTCATCCTTCGTCCGGCCGTCCCGGCCCGGGGATCCCGCCCGGTCCGGTCTTCCCGCACGAGCTTAGTGCGCGAGCCCTCCGGCCGCCCGGAGGGAGGAGGCGCCCGCGGGGCCCGCCGTCCGCGGGTGGGGCAGAATGGGCCGAGTCGCGAACGGCGCGAGCGGCCTCCGCGGCGGCCGTGCCCGTCGCGCACCACCCGCCGCACGTCACCCACGAGGGAGCGCCCGTTGCCCGCACACGTCACCATCCCCCAGCACCTGCTGCCCGCCGACGGCCGCTTCGGCGCCGGCCCCTCCAAGATCCGCCCGGCACAGGTCGAGGCCGTGTCGCGCGCCGGGGCCGGCCTGCTCGGCACCTCCCACCGCCAGGCGCCGGTGCAGGAGCTCGTGGGCTCGGTGCGGGAGGGCCTCGCGCAGTTCCTCGGCCTGCCCGCCGGCCACGAGGTGCTCCTGGGCCTGGGCGGGGCCACCGCGTTCTGGGACGCCGCCGCGTTCGGGCTGGTCGAGCGGAGGGCCCAGCACCTGGTGTTCGGGGAGTTCGGCGCGAAGTTCGCCCAGGCCACCGACGGCGCACCGTTCCTGGAGCCCTCCTCGATCGTGGAGTCCGCCCCCGGCACCCGCCCGGAGGCCCGGGCGGAGGAGGGCGTGGACGTCTACGCGTGGCCCCAGAACGAGACCTCCACCGGTGTCGCCGCGCCCGTGCACCGGCCCTCCGGGATCGCGGACGACGCGCTGGTGCTGGTGGACGCGACCTCGGCCGCCGGGGGGATGGCCGCGGAGGTGGCCGCGGCGGACGTCTACTACTTCTCCCCGCAGAAGAACTTCGGCTCGGACGGCGGACTGTGGCTGGGCGCGTTCTCCCCCGCGGCGATCGAGCGGATCGAGCGGATCGGCGCCTCCGGGCGGTGGATCCCCGACTTCCTGCAGCTGACCACGGCGCTGGAGAACTCCCGGAAGAACCAGACCTACAACACCCCGGCCCTGGCCACGCTGGTGATGCTCGACGAGCAGGTCCGCTGGCTCAACGACCAGGGCGGCATGACCTGGGCCGCGGCCCGCACGAAGGCCTCCTCGGACCTGGTCTACGGGTGGGCCGAGGCCTCGTCCTTCGCGTCCCCGTTCGTGGCCCGCCCCGAGGACCGCTCCACCGTGATCACCACCGTGGACTTCGACGCCGCCGTGGACGCGGCCGCCGTCGCGGCGGTCCTGCGCGCCCACGGCGTGGTCGACGTCGAGCCCTACCGCAAGCTGGGGCGCAACCAGCTGCGGATCGCCACGTTCGTCTCCATCGAGCCCGACGACGTCGCCCGGCTGCTGGCCTGCGTGGACCACGTCGTCGAGCAGCTCCGCGGAGGAGCCGGGCGCTAGCCGGAGTTCTCGGGCGCGGAGCGCTCCGCGCGCAGCCGCAGCCAGACGACGAAGCCCACCAGGGCCCCGCCGAGTCCCGCCGCCACGGCGACCCCCATGCCCCAGCGCGCCCCGAGGGCGTCGGTGATCCAGCCGACGACCGGCGCCCCGATCGGGGTGCCGCCCATGAAGATGGCCATGTAGAGGCTCATGACGCGCCCGCGCATCACCGGCGAGGTGGTGGACTGCACGTACGCGTTGGCGGTGGTCATGATGGTCAGGGAGGACAGCCCGCAGGGGACCAGCCACAGCGCGAACAGCGGCAGGGTGGGCGCCGTCGCCGCGCCCAGGCAACTGAGGGCGAAGACGGCGCTGCCCCCGTAGACGTAGCGCAGCCGGGCGCTGCGGCGCCGGGCCGAGAGCAGGGCCCCGGCCACCGTGCCGACCGCGAGCACCGAGTTGAGCAGCCCGAAGGTCTCCGAGCCCCGGCCGAACTCGGGTCCGGCCATGGCGGCCAGGAAGACCGCGAAGTTCAGCCCGAAGGTGCCGATGAGGAAGATTGTGACCAGCACCGCCACGATGTCGGGGCGGCCGGCCACATAGGCCAGCCCCTCCCGGATCTGGCCCCGCCCCCGGCCGGAGCGCGGCATCCCGCGCAGCTCGTCGGCGCGGATCGCCAGGACGGCGGCGAGCATCGCGCCGAAGGTCAGCGTGTTGAGGAGGAACACCCAGCCCGAGCCGATGGCGGCCACGAGCACGCCGGCCACGGCGGGCCCGATCATCCGTGCGGCGTTGAACGAGGTCGCGTTCAGGGCCACGGCGTTGGAGAGGTATGCGTCGTCGACCATCTCCGAGACGAAGGTCTGGCGCACGGGGGCGTCGAGGGTGGAGACGACGCCCAGGGCGAGGGCGAAGCCGTAGACGTGCCACAGGGTGGCCGCGTCGGCCAGGACCAGCGCCCCCAGGCCGGCCGCCAGCACCGCCATGGCCGTCTGGGTCCACAGCAGCAGGCGCCGCCGGTCGAGCCGGTCCGCGAGCACGCCGGCCCAGGGCGCGAGGAAGAGCTGGGGCAGGAACTGCAGGGCCGTCACCACGCCCATGGCGGTGGCGTCGTGGTCCGAGAGCTCGTCGAAGACCAGCCACGACTGGGCCGTGCGCTGCATCCACGTGCCGATGTTGGACACGAGCGCGCCCAGGAACCACAGCCGGTAGTTGCGGAACCGGAAGGACCGGAACATCCCGCGCGCGGGCTCCGGGGCCTCGTCCGTCCTCGCGGTCCCCGGCGGGACGGTCAGAGCTCCTCGCCCTCCTGCGGCGGGACCGGCCTGTCCTCGGCCCGGTCACCGGACGCCGGCTCGCCGTCGGAGGCGCCGCCGGAGCCCTCGGGCCCGCCGGCCGCCGCGGTCTCCCCGGCCTCGTCCTCGGCCCGGTCCTGCTCCTCCTGGGCCTTCTCCTCGGCGCTGACGCGGGCGGACCACGGGACCCACTCGGGCGCCAGCAGGGCATCCTCCCCCGGCAGCAGGCCGACCTCGCAGACCGTCACCGCCTTGCTGCGCGGGGCGCGGGCCAGGCTCGCGAACCAGTTCCAGCCCCGGTACCCGGGCAGGGTGCACTCGAAGTGGTGGACGACCAGCCGGTCCTCCTCCACCGTCACCCGGTGACCGCCGCCGATCTGCGAGGGCTCCGCGATCTGCTCCACCCCGGCGCGAGCCGTGGCGACGTCGGCCACGAGCAGGGGGTCCTGCTTCGGGGCCCGGCGACGGCGGGGCGCCGCCGCCACCGGTGCCGCCTGCTCGGGCGCCGGCGGCACGGCCTCGGCGGGCGCGTCCTGGACGGTCTCCTCGGTCACTGCTGGTCTCCCTCGGGTGGGTGCCGGCGGGGGCCGGCGGGTGGTTGCTCGGGATCGGTGGACGGCAACGGCGCGGCGGCCTCAGACGTCCAGGTTGTCGGCCACCGTGCGCAGGATGGCGGCGATCTTCTTCCCGTGCGCGGAGTCCGGGTAGCGGCCCCGGTGCAGCCCGTTGGACATCTCGTCCAGGAGCTTGATGAGGTCCTCGGTGATGACCGCCATCTCGTCGGCGGGCTTGCGGACGTTCTTCGCGACCGACGGGGTCCGGTCGAGGATCCGGACGGAGAGCGCCTGCGCGCCGCGCCGACCCTGGGCCACCCCGAACTCCATCCGCGTGCCCGGCTTCACCGTGGTGGCACCGGAGGGCAGCGCCGAGGAGGGCAGGAACACTTCCTGGCCGTCGTCGGCCGCCAGGAAGCCGAAGCCCTTCTTCGCATCGAACCACTTGACCTTGCCGGTGGGCACGCTGTCTCCCTCGTCCTCGTGTTCGTGGAGGGGCGGCCCGCCGGTCCCTGCCGCCGAGCCACCCTGTGGAACCTCCCATTCTAGCCCTGCTCCGGGGGCGGGGACCGCCGGGGCGCGGTCAGCGGCACACCGTTGCGCTCGGTACCCTGGAGCCATGCCTGTCTCCGACGACCGTGCGCCCGCGCCCCGCACCGCCCGACGCCCCGGGATCGACGTCCTCGGCGTCTCCGCGGTGGTGCTCGGCCTGGTGTGCGCCGTGTGCCTCGCCCTGCTGCTCGTGCTCACGGCCGTCGGAGCGGACCCCTGGGACGGGCTCACGGTGGTGCCGTGGTTCGCGTTCCCGGTGGCCTTCCTGCTGTTCTGCGCGGTCCTCGTGCGCTCCCTGCTGCGCCGCCGCCGGGCCTGATCCGTGCTCCCGGACGGGCTGCTCCGGGATCTCGCGTCCCGCTCCCCCGCCGAGCTGGGCGAGCTGCTCGCCGCCCGGCCCGACGCCGCGCGCCCGGGCACGAGGTCCCTCGAGGACCTCGCCGAGGCCCTGCTGTCCCGGGCGGGGCTGCGCCGGGCCCTCGACGCCCTCTCCCGGCCCGAGCTGGACGCCGTCGAGCGCGCCGTGCTGCTGGGCCCGCCGGAGGATCCCGCCGCGCGGCTGCTGGCCGGCCCGCCCTGGGACCGCCTGCACCTCCTGGCCCTCGTCCACCGGGACGGCGAGGCGCTGCGCCTGGTGCCCGGACTGGCCGAGGCCCTCGGCCGCTACCCGGCGGGACTCGGCCGCCCGCAGCCGGTGCTCGCCGCCCTGGCCGCCCGGCTGCGCGGCGAGGCGCCGCCCGCGCCGGGAGCCGGGAGCCCGGCCTGGACCGCCGAGGAGCTCGCCCGGTGGCCCGCCTCCGTGCGCGAGGTCCTGGAACGCTTCCGCTCCCGGCCCGTGGGATCCCTGCCGGACGCGCTGCGCCGGACCGATCCGGCCGCCGACGCGGACTCCCGGCCGCTCGACTGGCTCCTGGCCCGCGGCGTCCTGCTGCCCGTGGACACCCGCCACGTGGAGCTCCCCCGGGAGGTCGGCCTGCTCCTGCGCGGGCCCGGCCCCTGGGCCACGGCCTCCCCGGAGCCGCCCGTCCCACCCGCCGCGCGCGTGCCCGGGCGGCTGCGGGACAACGCCGCCGCCGCCGCGGTCGAGCAGCTGCTGCGCCGGACCGCCGCCCTGCGCGCGGAGCTGCGGGCCCGGCCGCTGACCACCCTGCGGGCGGGCGGGGTCGGCGTGCGCGAGCTGCGCCGGCTGCGCTCCGCCCTGGGGATCGAGCACCCCGAGCTCGTCCGGCTCCTCGGCCTGGGCGAGCTGTCCGGTCTCGTGCGGCTGGACCCGGACACCTCGTCCTGGCGCCCCGCGCCGGCGCCCTTCGAGGACGCCGCGCGCCCCGACCAGTGGTGGCACCTGGTGCGGACGTGGCTGGCCTCCGACGTGGTCCCCTCCGCGGTGGGACTGCCCCTCGCGGACGGCACGGTCGTCGGGGTCCTCACGCGCGGCACCCACGCCCCGGAGGCGCCGGCGGTGCGCCGGGCGCTGCTGGCCGCCCACGCCGAGCTCGCCGAGCGGGCGCCGGGGGGCCACGGCCCCGAGGACGTCCTGGCGCTCGCCCGCTGGCGGCGCCCGCGCCTGGCCCGCGCCCTGGACCGGTGGGGCCCGGGGATGCTGACGGAGGCCGCCGAGCTCGGCCTGGTGGGCGCCGACGCCCTCACGGAGCCCGGCCGGGCCCTCGTGGAGGACCGGTCCGAGGACGCGGTCCACGCCGTGACCGGGTGGCTGCCCGCACCCGCGCGGACGGTGCTGCTGCAGAGCGACCTCACGGCGACGGCCACCGGCTACCTCGCGCCGGACGTGGCCCGCGCCCTGGACCGGCTGGCGGAGCCGGAGGGCCACGGACCCGTCCCGCGGCACCGCTTCGGCGAACGCTCCCTGCACCGGGCCCTCGACGCCGGCTGGACGCCGTCCTCGATCCTGGCGTGGCTCGAGGAGCACAGCCGGGGTCCCGTCCCGCAGGCCCTGGCGTACCTGGTCGAGGAGGCCGGCCGGGCGCACGGGCGGATCCGGATCACCCGGGCGGACTGGGTGCTCACCGGTGAGGAGGAGCTGCTGGCGGCGCTCGCCGGCTCCCCGGACCTCGCGGGGCGCCGGCTGCGCCGGCCCGCCCCGGGCGTGCTCGTGGTCGACGCCGGCGAGGAGGCGCCCGACCGGGGCCGGGCATCGGCCGGCAGGGCGGGCGGGCTCCGGGAGCTCGCGGCGGCCGTCCGGGCCACGGGCACGGAGCCGGCGCTCGACGTCGCCCCCGCGGAGCCCGCCCTGCCGGACCTCGCCCTCCCGGACGTCCCCGCCGACCCGACCCTGCTGCTCGAGGTGCCCACCCCGCGCCTGCCCGTCCCCTCCGCGGAGGAGATCGAGGACCTGGTGGACCGGCTCACCGGCCGGGACCGCGCGCGGCGCCCGCCGGACGACCCGGCCGAGGACCTGATCGACGACCCGACCGACAGCGGAGGAGCCACCCCGTGGGACCCCTGATCGTCCAGAGCGACCGGACCGTGCTGCTCGAGCTCGACCACGAGGACGCCGACGACGTCCGGCGGGAGCTCGCGGCCTTCGCGGAGCTCGAGCGCGCCCCGGAGCACGTGCACACCTACCGCATCACCCCGCTGGGCCTGTGGAACGCCCGGGCCGCCGGGCTGGACGCCGAGCAGGTGCTCGACGTCCTCCTCACCCGCTCCCGCTTCCCGGTCCCCCACGCCCTGCTCCTGGACATCGACGAGACGATGTCCCGCTACGGCCGCCTGGTGCTCGAGCAGGACCCGGTGCACGGGCTCGTGCTGCGCTGCCACGACGCCCCCGTCCTGGAGGAGATCGCCCGGCATCGGAAGATCGCCCCGCTGCTCGGTCCCCGCATCGACGGCGCCACCACGGTGGTGCACGCGAGCGCCCGCGGCCAGCTCAAGCAGCTGCTGCTCACCGTGGGGTGGCCGGCGGAGGACCGGGCCGGCTACGTGGACGGCACGCCCCACCCGGTCGCCCTGACGGAGACGGACCCCGTGACGGGCGAGGCCTGGGCCCTGCGCCCCTACCAGCGCCACGCGGTGGAGAACTTCTGGGCGGGCGGCAGCGGCGTCGTCGTCCTGCCGTGCGGCGCCGGCAAGACGCTGGTGGGTGCCGGGGTGATGGCCGCGAGCTCGACGACGACGCTCGTCCTGGTCACGAGCACGGTCTCGGCGCGGCAGTGGAAGGCCGAGCTGCTGCGCCGGACCACCCTGACGGAGGACGAGATCGGCGAGTACTCCGGAGCCGTCAAGGAGGTCCGCCCGGTGACGATCGCCACCTACCAGGTGCTGACGGCGCGCCGCGGCGGGATCCACCCGCACCTCGAGCTGCTCGACGGGCACGACTGGGGGCTGATCGTCTACGACGAGGTGCACCTGCTGCCCGCCCCCGTGTTCCGGATGACCGCCGAGCTGCAGGCGCGGCGCCGGCTGGGCCTGACGGCCACCCTGGTGCGCGAGGACCACCGCGAGGGCGAGGTGTTCTCCCTCATCGGCCCGAAGCGCTACGACGCGCCGTGGCGGGAGATCGAGGCCCAGGGCCACATCGCCCCCGCCGACTGCGTCGAGGTCCGGATGGAGCTGCCCCTCGCGGACCGGATGGCCTACGCCTCCGCGGAGGACGCCGACCGGCACCGCCTCGCCTCGTCCTCCGCGCACAAGCTCGACGTCGTGGCCCGGCTCGTGGCCCGCCACCGCGGGGAGCCGGTGCTCGTGATCGGGCAGTTCCTGGACCAGCTCGACGAGCTGGGCGCGCTGCTGGCCGCCCCGGTGCTCAACGGCAGCACCGGCACGGCCCGGCGGGAGAAGCTCTTCGCCGCGTTCCGGGCCGGGGAGCTGCCGGTGCTCGTGGTCTCCAAGGTCGCGAACTTCTCGGTGGACCTGCCGGAGGCCTCGGTCGCGGTGCAGGTCTCGGGGGCCTTCGGCTCCCGCCAGGAGGAGGCGCAGCGCCTGGGCCGACTGCTGCGGCCCAAGCACGACGGCCGCCCGGCGACCTTCTACACCGTGGTGGCCCGCGACACCGTGGACGCCGACTACGCGGCCCGGCGCCGCCGCTTCCTCGCGGAGCAGGGCTACGCCTACCGGATCGTCGACGCCGCCGCCGTCGAGGCCCCCGGCGAACTCCCCGAGGACCGGTGAGCGCCGTTCAGGCGGCGTTCAGGGTGTTCCGAGAAAATGGGCGGCGTGAAGAACGACAACCCCGAAGCGAAACTGCTCGTCGTCGACGACGAGCCCAACATCCTCGAGCTGCTGGCCACGTCCCTGCGCTTCGCCGGCTTCGAGGTGGTCACCGCCGCCAACGGCCGTGACGCCCTGGCCAAGGCGGAGTCCGAGAACCCGGACCTCGCGGTGCTCGACGTCATGCTCCCGGACATGGACGGCTTCACCGTGACCCGCAAGCTGCGCGCGTCCGGGCAGCACTTCCCCATCCTCTTCCTCACGGCGAAGGACGAGACCGAGGACAAGGTCACCGGTCTGACCGTGGGCGGCGACGACTACGTCACCAAGCCCTTCAGCCTCGACGAGGTCGTCGCCCGCATCCGCGCGGTCCTGCGCCGCACGCAGCCCGCCGAGGAGGACGACTCCCGGCTGCGCGTGGACGACCTGGTCCTCGACGACGACGCGCACGAGGTGTTCCGGGGCGAGCGGGAGATCGACCTGTCCCCCACCGAGTTCAAGCTGCTGCGCTACCTCATGCTCAACCCGAACCGCGTGCTGTCCAAGGCGCAGATCCTCGACCACGTGTGGGAGTACGACTTCAACGGGGACGCCTCGATCGTGGAGTCCTACATCTCCTACCTGCGCCGGAAGATCGACAACGACCCCGAGCTGCCCCCGCTGATCCACACCAAGCGCGGCGTCGGCTACCTCCTGCGCTCCCAGCACAAGAACCACTGACCCGGCCCCGGGATGCACACCCTGTCCTCCCGGTGGCGCTCGGCATCGCTGCGCTCGCAGCTCATGGTGCTCACGGGCCTGCTCCTGGCGCTGTCCATCCTGGTGACGAGCTTCGTGGCGATCTCGGTGCTGCGCACCTCGCTCCTGAACGACATCGACCGCGGGCTGCGGGACTCCGTCCGGCCGGTCTCCACCGTGCTGGTCGCCGACATGGGCGGGGCGCAGGGCGTCCAGGTGCCGCACGCCGGGTTCCTGCTCGACGCCGACGGCGAGACCCTCGCCGAGGCGGTGCACACCCCGGAGGGCGTGCTCGAGCGGCGGCCGGACCTGTCGCAGGTCGACCTCGAGCACGTGCGGGAGAACCCCTTCGAGCCGACGACCGTGGGCTCCGTGGACGCCCCGGACCGCCGGTGGCGGGTGGTCGCGGCCGAGACGGAACGGCTGAACCTCGTGGTGGCGGTCGCCGAGCCGCTCGACGACATGAACGCGATGCTCAGCGCGGTGACCCTCCTGACGCTGAGCTTCGGGGTGGCGACCCTGTTCGCGGCCATGGCGGTCGGCTGGATCCTGGTCACCCGGGCGTTCGCGCCCCTGCACCGGGTGGAGCAGACCGCCGCCCGGATCGCCGAGGGCGACCTCTCCCAGCGCATGGAGGGCTACAACCGGCAGACCGAGATCGGCCAGCTCTCGGCGTCGCTCAACGCGATGCTCGGCCACATCGAGGACGCCTTCGACGCCCGCACGCGGTCCGAGACCAAGCTCCGGCGGTTCGTGGCCGACGCCTCCCACGAGCTGCGCACGCCCCTGGTGACCATCCGGGGCTACTCGGAGCTCTACCGGCACGGCGCCCTGCAGGAGCCCGAGGACGTGGCCGGGGCGATGTCCCGGATCGAGTCGGAGGCGAAGCGGATGACGCAGCTCGTGGAGGACCTGCTGATGCTCGCGCGCCTCGACGAGCGGCGGCCCGCGGAGAACGTCGACGTGGACCTGCTCCACCTCGCGTTCGACGCGGCAGGGGACGCCCGCGCCTCCGCCCCCGACCGGCGGATCGAGGTCGGCGGCCTGGGGGGCGGGGGCCCGGTCTCGGCATGGGTGCACGGCGACGAGTTCCGGCTGCGCCAGGTCGTGGCGAACCTCGTGACCAACGCCCTGCGCTACACCCCGGAGGGCACGCCGATCGAGATCGCGGTGGGCGTGGAGCGCTCGGTCGACGACTCCTTCAACGCCGTCCTGCAGGTGCGCGACCACGGCCCGGGCATCCAGGGCGAGGACGCGGAGCGCGTCTTCGAGCGCTTCTACCGGGCCGACTCCTCCCGCACGCGCGAGACCGGCGGGACGGGGCTGGGGCTGTCCATCGTGGCCGCGATCGTCCAGCAGCACGACGGCACGGTGCGGCTCACCGAGACCCCCGGCGGCGGGGCGACGATGACCGTGCGCGTGCCGGGCATCGAGCCCGCCGACGACGCCCCGGAGGTGTGAGCGGGCCCGTCAGGACTCGTCGGTGCCCTGGTGGAAGCGCAGCTGCCAGGGCCCCAGCTCGTTGCGGGAGTCCTCCCGGACCCACAGGGAGCTGCGCAGGCTCGTGCGGTCCCCCGCCGTGAGCCGGTAGACAAGGTGCACGGCCGCGGGGCCGAGCTCGGTGGCCTCCAGCACGTGCACGTCCACCGCGCCGAGCCCGGGTTCGCGGGGCAGCCGGTCGAGGACGTCCGCCCGGGAGCGCCACGACCCCGAGGCACCGACCTCGGCGAAGGCCTCGTGCAGCAGCTGGCCCAGCCGGCCCGGGTCCGCCCTGACCTCCGGGCGGAGCAGGTCCCGCTCGAGTTCCTGGACGGTCTCCCCCGCCGTGCGGCCGCGGGCGAGCTCCTCCTCGTGGGCGAGCAGCTCGCTCAGCAGATCGGGGTCGTGCCGGTCCTCGAACGCGCCGGGATCCGTGTCCTCCCCCGGCCCTGGGGCCTCCACCAGCGGCGCGGCGTCCACCGGCTCCGGGGCGTCCAGCAGCTCCCGGGCCGAGGTCCGGGTGCCCGCTCCGTCCGGGTGCCGGGCGGCGCCGTCGAACCCGGGTCCCTCGGGCGCGGGGCGACCGGTCTGGAACGCGGTGGCCACGGCCCGGGCACGGACGTCGGCGGCCTCGTTGAGCTCGTGGCCGGCGTGGCCCTTGACCCACTCGAAGCGCACGTCGCGGCCCGCCATCGCGGCGTCCAGGGCCTTCATGAGCTCCACGTTGAGGACGGGCTTGCCGTCCCTCTTCTTCCAGCCCTTCTTCTTCCAGCCGGGCATCCACTTCGTGATCGAGTTGATGACGTACTGGCTGTCGCACAGCACCCGCAGGGGCTCGTCGGGGCGGTGGGCCGTGGCCTCGAGCAGGTCCAGGACGGCCTTGAGCTCGCCCATGTTGTTGGTGCCGTGCGGCCACCCGCCGGCCCGCCAGGTGTTGTCGTCGATGTACCAGGCCCATCCCGCGGGACCGGGATTGCCCAGCGCGGAGCCGTCGGCGGCAGCAGTGATCGTCATGGCACTCATCTTTTCACGGCGCCCGGACGCCGTGCGCCACGGGTCCTGTGCGCCCCCGGCTCAGTCGCCGGGCTCCTGATCGAGCTGCTGCTGGGCGACGTCGCGCACCCCGGCGACCCTCGACAGCTGCACGGCCGCCGTGCGCAGGTCCGTCTTGCCCTCGAGCCGCAGGAGCAGCTCCACCTCGGTGCCCTCGGACCCCTCGACCGTCCGGCTCGAGACCACGGAGGCGCTCAGCTGCAGCTCGTCGACCACCGTCAGGACCTCCCGCAGCACGCCGTGCCCGTCCTCGTAGCGCAGCCGGAGTCCCTGCGGGGCCACCATCCCGGGCAGGCGGCGGGAGAGCGGGGTCAGCAGGATCGCGGAGACGAAGTGCAGGCCCGTGGCGACGACGGCGAGCGGCACGAGCCCGGCCCCGCAGGCCATCCCGATGGCCGCGGAGAGCCAGATGCTCGCAGCCGTCGTCAGGCCGTGCACCACGTCCCGGTTCGTGAAGATCACGCCCGCGCCCAGGAAGCCGATGCCCGTGATGATCTGGGCCGCCACGCGGGAGGGGTCGGGACCGGCGTCGATGCCGGGCAGGACACCGAAGCCGTAGGCGGACACGAGGGTGAACACCGCCGACCCGGTGCCGACCAGGGCGTGCGTGCGCAGTCCGGCGCTCTTGCGCCGCAGCCGCCGTTCGAGGCCCACCAGCGAGGTGAGCCCGAAGGCGATCAGCACGAGCGAGACCTGGACGGGGACCGCGTCCCACACGACGACGTCCACGGCACCTCCTCCGGCAGCTGGTGCTCACGATTGAACACCACTTCCGGCCCTGCGGCACCAGGTGCGGGACGACGACGGGCCGGGCACCTCCGCGAGGTGCCCGGCCCGTGCCGGATGCGTGCTGGGCACGCTCGACGGGTCAGCCGTCGATCACATCATGCCGCCCATGCCGCCCATGCCGTCGTCGGCACCGGCACCGGCGCCCGCGGGCTCCGGCTTGTCGGCGACGACGGCCTCGGTGGTGAGGAACAGCCCGGCGATGGACGCCGCGTTCTGCAGCGCGGACCGGGTCACCTTGACCGGGTCGTTGATGCCGGCGGCCATCAGGTCCTCGTACTCGCCGGTGGCGGCGTTGAGGCCGTGGCCCTGGGCCAGACCGCGGACCTTGTCCACGACCACGCCGGCCTCGAGGCCGGAGTTGATCGCGATCTGCTTCAGCGGGGCGTCGATGGCGACCTTCACGATGTTCGCGCCGGTGGCCTCGTCGCCGGTGAGCTGCAGCTTGTCGAACGCCTTCTGGCCGGCCTGGATCAGGGCCACGCCGCCGCCGGCGACGATGCCCTCCTCCACGGCGGCCTTGGCGTTGCGCACGGCGTCCTCGATGCGGTGCTTGCGCTCCTTGAGCTCGACCTCGGTGGCGGCACCGGCCTTGAGGACGGCCACGCCGCCGGCCAGCTTGGCCAGGCGCTCCTGCAGCTTCTCGCGGTCGTAGTCCGAGTCCGAGTTGTTGATCTCGGCGCGGATCTGGGCCACGCGGCCCTCGATCTCCTCGGCGGTGCCGGCGCCGTCGACGATGGTGGTCTCGTCCTTCGTCACGACGACCTTGCGGGCCTGGCCCAGCAGGTCCACGGTGGCGGTCTCGAGGGAGAGCCCGACCTCCTCGGTGATGACCTGGCCACCGGTGAGGATGGCGATGTCGGCCAGCTGCGCCTTGCGGCGGTCGCCGAAGCCGGGGGCCTTGACGGCCACGGACTTGATGGAGCCGCGCATCTTGTTGAGCACCAGCAGCGCCAGGGCCTCGCCCTCGACGTCCTCGGCGATGATCAGCAGCGGCTTGCCGGCCTGCATGACCTTCTCGAGCACGGGGACCAGGTCCTTGACCGCGGAGATCTTGGAGTTGACCACGAGGATGTAGGGATCCTCGAGGACGGCCTCCTGGCGGTCGGCGTCGGTGACGAAGTAGCCCGAGAGGTAGCCCTTGTCGAAGCGCATGCCCTCGGTCAGCTCGAGGTCCAGCCCGAAGGTGTTGGACTCCTCGACCGTGATCACGCCCTCCTTGCCGACCTTCTCCATCGCCTGGGCGATGAGGCGGCCGATCTCGGGGTCGCCGGCGGAGATCGACGCCGTGGCGGCGATCTGCTCCTCGGTCTCGACCTCCTTGGCGGAGGCCAGCAGCTCCTCGGTGACCGCGGCGACGGCCTTCTCGATGCCGCGCTTGAGGCTCAGCGGGTCGGCGCCGGCGGCCACGTTGCGCAGGCCCTCCTTGACGAGCGCCTGGGCGAGCACGGTGGCGGTGGTGGTGCCGTCGCCGGCGATGTCGTCGGTCTTCTTGGCGACCTCCTTGACGAGCTCGGCGCCGATCTTCTCGAACGGCTCGTCGAGCTCGATCTCCTTGGCGATGGACACGCCGTCGTTGGTGATCGTGGGGGCGCCCCAGGCCTTCTCGAGGACCACGTTGCGGCCGCGCGGGCCGAGGGTGACCTTGACGGCGTCGGCCAGGGTGTTCAGGCCCCGCTCGAGTCCGCGGCGTGCCTCTTCGTCGAAAGCAATCATCTTTGCCATGTGACTTCGTCCCTCCTGGACGGTAGACAAACGGTCGACCTCCACGGTGCCCGCGACGGACGGCGCGCACGACGGCGGACTCTTCCCGACGCCGTGCGGCACCTCACCGTGGTGGTTGAGGTGTCACTCCTGTGCCGGTGGCTGCCCGGGTCGGGCCGGGGACCGAGCCATTAGCAGTCCACACGACTGAGTGCTAATCGCAATCTTGGCACTCGTCCCCGGAGAGTGCAAACCCCTGAGCCGATTCCGCTCAGCCCTGCCACTCCTCGCGCAGGACGCCGTAGACCATCCGGTCGTAGTACTCGCCGCCGACCCTGCGGGCCCGGCGGATCCTGGCCTCCTCGGTGAAGCCCAGCTTCACCGCCACGCGGCACATGCCCGCGTTGCCGCTCCACGTCTCCAGGTCGAGGCGGTGGGAGTCGGAGTGGGCGAAGAGGTAGTCGATCCACAGGCGCATCGCCTCGGTGCCGTAGCCGCCGCTCCAGTGCTCCGGGGAGTACACGGTGATGCCCAGGGAGCGCAGCGGCAGCAGGTGCGTGCCGTCACCGGGGTCCTCGGTGGGCTTCTCCGACCAGTACCAGGACACCTGCCCGATGAACCGGTCGTCGGCGGCGTCGGCGATCACCATCGTCTCGCGCGGGTCCGGCCAGTCCCCGGCCGTCACGTGCTCCCGGAGGGTGCCGAGCCAGCGCTGGGCGCCCTCGGCGGTGAAGTTCGGGTAGAACGGGCCGTCCGTGCGCTGCCACTCGTGCTCGCCGCCGCCGGCGGGCGGCATGATCCACGCCTCGTAGTCGACGAGGTCCTCCTCGGTCCAGTCGCGCACGCGGACTCGGCTTCCTTCGATCTGCACGGTGGTTCCTTCCGGTGGCGTCAGGGGTGGACGACGTCGTGGTGGACGACGTCGTGGTGGACGACGTCGGAGCGGTCGGGCTCCGGGACCGGAGCCCGATGGGGGACGCCTCGAGGACCGGGCCGGCTCAGGACCCCGTGGACGTGGCGCCCGGCGCCGGGGCGGCCTCGCCCGGGGCGTTGAGGAACGAGAACACCCCGACGCCGAGGGTCAGCACCCCGGCCAGGACGATGGCGGTGAGCTCCCGGGCGCCCACGCGGACGGTCGGCCGGACACCGCGGTGGGCGCCCTGGCGGGGCCCGTCCTCGGGGACGTCGTCGAACTCGTCGTGCGGGTACTGGGTCATCCGTGGTCTCCTCGCTGCCGGCGCAGCCTGGCCACGAGCATCGGGTCGTGCTCGAGGGCGGCGCGGGTGTCGATCAGGACGTTGAGCCGCTGGTAGTAGTGGGTGGGCGAGAGGTTCAGGCGGCGGCGGATCTCCATCTCCTTCGCCCCCTGGTACTTCCACTGCAGGTTCTCGAGCGAGAGGATCTCGCGGTCCACGGCGTCCAGACCGGCCCCCTCCCCGGGCTCTTCCCGGCCGGGGGCGGCCTCCCCGTCGGGCACCGGCTCCGCGCCGGGAACGGCGGCGTCGTCGGCCCGGGCGTCCGCGGGCACCGCGTCGTCGGGCACCGCGTCCTCGCCGGTCACCGCGACTCGGCCCGCGGCCGCAGGGAGAGGGTGGTCAGCTGCGCGTCCTCGCCCGCGTCCACGACGGCGCGCACCGCCGCGGCCACGGACTCCGGCCGGAGGTAGCGCTCCGGGACGTACTCGTGGCCCAGGCCCGCCTGGATGTCCCGCTGCATCTGCGTGTCGACCGGACCGGGGTGCACCGAGCTGACCACGACGCCGTCGGCCTCGACCTCCTGTCGGAGCGAGTCGGCGAGCGCGCGCAGGGCGAACTTCGAGGCCGCGTAGACGGCGTCCCCGGCGCGGGCGTTGAGCCCCGAGCCGGAGTTGAGGAACACGACCTTCCCCCGGGCCGCTCGCAGGGCCGGCAGCAGGAGCCGGGTCAGCTCCGCGGGGACCACCACGTTGAGCTCGAGCTGGGCCCGCCAGTCCGCCACGGAGGCGGCCTCCACCGTGGTGCGCCCGGCCACGGCCGCCGAGTGCACCAGGACGTCGACCCGGTCCAGGCCGGCCACCACGGACGGCAGGGCCGCGACGTCGGTCAGGTCGGCGGCGCGGACGGTGACGTGCGGGAGGCCGGAGAGCTCGGCCAGCCGGCCGGCGTCCCGGCCCAGGGCCAGGACGTCGTGGTCGCGGGCGAGGTCCACCACGCACGCGCGGCCGATGCCTCCGGTGGCCCCGGTGACGACGGCGAGGGGTCGGGTCTCGGTGGAGGAAGCGCTCATGCGCCCACTCTAGCCAGTCCGCCGCCGGTCCCGCCCGCCCCGGACGGAACGGGCCGGGGCGGTGGCGGCCCCGGTATCCTGGCCCGCAGCCGACCACACGGAGGAGCCCCATGGCAGCCGACCCCCACGCCGCGGGAGATCCCGGGGCGGACCCGGACAGCGCGGAGAAGCCCTCGTCGCCGGCACAGATCACGAGACCCTCGTGGAGCTACATCCTGCGCCGGACCGTCCACGAGTTCCGCCGCGACGAGTGCACGGACTCGGCGGCGGTGATGACGTTCTTCGCCGTGCTGTCCGTCTTCCCGGGGCTGCTCACGGTGGTGTCGATGCTCGGCGTCGTCGGTCAGGCCGAGGCGACCACCAGGACCCTGCTGCGCCTGCTCGACGAGTTCGGGGTCCCGGAGGGGGCCGTGGCCGTGCTCGAGGGGCCGATCGGCGAGCTCACCGGCTTCCCGTCCGCGGGCCTGGCACTGGTCACCGGTCTGGTCGGCGCCCTGTGGACGGCCTCGGGCTACGTGCGGGCCTTCGGTCGGTCCATGAACCGGATCTACGAGGTCGAGGAGGGCCGCCCCGTCTGGAAGCTCTACCCCCTGATGATCGCGGTGACGCTGTCCCTGGTGGTCCTGGTGGTGGGCATGATGCTGCTCCTGCTGCTCTCCGGGCCGGTCGCCGAGCGGCTCGGCGGGCTGATCGGCCTCGGCGAGGCGGCACTCCGGCTCTGGCAGGCCGCCCGGATCCCGGCCCTGCTGCTGCTGCTCGTCTTCGTGATCGCCCTGCTCTACTACGCCACCCCGAACATCCGGCAGCCGAGGTTCCGGTGGCTCAGCATCGGCTCGGTGGTCGCCATCCTGGTCATGAGCGCTGCGACCACAGGGTTCAGCTTCTACGTGTCCAACGTCAACGACTACAACGCCACCTACGGTGCCATCGGCGGAGTGATCGTCCTGCTGCTGTGGATCTGGATCATGAACATCGTGCTGCTCGCGGGCGCCGAGCTCAACGCCGAGATCGAGCGCGGACGCCAGCTCCAGGCCGGGATCGAGGCCGAGGAGAACCTGCGGCTGCCGCCGCGGGACCTCCGGGGCGTGCGGCGGATGCAAGCGAAGGAGCAGGAGCTCGTCGAGGAGGGCCGTGCCCTCCGGCACCGGCACACCGGTCCGGGCAACGGTGCGGACCACCCGTCGGACACCGGGACCGCGGGCGACGCCGCACCGGCCTAGAGTGGTGCTCCGGCACATCCGGGTCCGCACCTGCCGGAGCACCGGTGCCCGGACCGGCACCTGCCGTCCGTCCCGGCGGCCGACACCCGCACGACACCCGCACCGAGGAGCACCGTGAGCGAGCCCCAGCCCCTGGACAGGATCATGGCCCCCGACTGGGCGGAGGCCCTCGCCCCCGTGGAACCGCAGATCCGGCAGATGGGCCGGTTCCTGCGCGAGGAGCACGCCGACGGGCACCGCACGCTCCCGGAGGGCCCGGCGGTCCTGCGGGCGTTCCAGGAGCCGCTCGAGCAGGTCAGGGTGCTGGTCGTCGGGCAGGACCCCTACCCCACTCCCGGCCACGCCATGGGCCTGTCCTTCTCCGTGCAGCCCCACGTGCGTCCAGTGCCCCGCTCCCTGCAGAACATCTACAAGGAGCTGCGGGACGACCTCGGCGTCGACCCGCCGGAGCACGGGGACCTCTCCGCGTGGTCCCGGCAGGGCGTGATGCTCCTGAACAGGGTCCTCACCGTGCGCGAGGGGGCCCCGGCCTCCCACCGGGGCAAGGGCTGGGAAGCGGTCACGGAGCGCGCCATCAAGGCCCTCGCCGGCCGCGGGACCCCGCTGGTGGCCATCCTGTGGGGCCGGGACGCGCGGAGCACTGCCGCGTGGCTGGACGGCTTCCCCACGGTCGAGTCCGCGCACCCGTCCCCGCTGTCCGCGTCCCGGGGCTTCTTCGGCTCCCGGCCGTTCTCCCGCACGAACCAGCTCCTCGAGCAGCAGGGCGCGGAGCCGGTCGACTGGCGGCTGTGACACCAGGAGGCCTCCGTTAGGGTGGGCGGCATGACGACGACCCCCGGGGCCCGGCCCGCCAGACCCCGCAAGCCGCAGCTCAACCTAACGGTGCGCTCTCGCGAGCTGCTGTCCCCGTCGATGGTCCGGGTGGTCCTGGGCATCGACGAGCCCGAGCGCTACGCGGACATCGTCCCGCCCGAGAAGTACGTGAAGCTCGTCTTCCTCCGGCCCGGCACGGGCGAAGCCGGCACCGCGCTCCCCGGCACGGCAGGTGTTGGCACCGCGAACCCTGGCACGGACGCTCCGGACTCCGAGACCGCAGGCTCGTCGCGGCCGGGGGCGGAGCCCGGCCGGAACCCCGACTACTGGGAGCTCAAGGAGACCCTGCCGGGCGACCGGCAGCCCGTCACCCGCCACCTCACCATCCGCCGGTACGTGCCGGAGCGGCACGAGCTGTGGATGGACTTCGTGCTGCACGGCGACGACGGCTTCGCCGGCCCGTGGGCGGCCCGCGCCGAGCCCGGGGACCGCATCATCGCCCTCGGCCCCGGGGGCAAGTGGGCGCCGGCCCCGGACGCAGCGTGGACCCTGATCGCCGCCGACGACGCCGCGATCCCCGCCGCCCTCGCCGTCCTGGAGACCCTCCCGGCCTCCGCGCAGGGAGAGGTGCTGCTGGAGGTGGACACGCCCTCCGACATCCAGCCGGTGTCCGCCCCGGCCGGGATGACGGTGCGCTGGGTGTTCCGGGCGGACAGCGGTCCCGGAGAGGACCCTGCCCTGGTGCGAGCCGTGCGCGAGGTCGGGTGGCCCACCGACCCGGAAGGGGTCCAGGTCTTCGCCCACGGCGAGCGGGAGGTCATGAAGGCCCTGCGCGAGGAGCTGTTCACGCGCCGTCGGCTGGAGCGGGACCAGGTCTCGCTGTCCGGCTACTGGGCGAGGGGCCGCACCGAGGACGTGTTCCAGGCGGAGAAGAAGCTGCCGGTCGGCCAGATCCTCTGAGCCGGACCCGCGAGCGGTGATCCTTCGGACTGTGCGGCGCTGAGCTGCTCGTCCCGAGATCGGGCCCCGGATCTCGGACGCGCCCGAGAACCGGGTTGTTCCTCCCCATCTCACGGCCGTTCCTCCCCGTCCCAGGGCATGGTCACGGTCCGGGTCACGGGCTCCGTCTCCGTCTCCGTCCTTATGGTGTCGGACCCGGTGGGGATCATGAGACATGACCACTACCGCCGGCCGGCCGCGGAGCCCGGAGGAGGTCCTCCGGGAGGACACGGCCGTTGCCGACCGCGAGTACGCCGGTGCTGTGACGGAGCTGGTCGAGGACGCCCGGGCGGAGGCCCGCGCTGCGGGCCGACAGCTGCGGGTGATCCACCGGATGTGGCAGCTGCAGGAGCAGGCGCACGATCGGCGTCGGGCGGCCCGGGCACGCTGGTCGAACGAGCGCGCCCGCAGTCGTGGGCAGCACGTCCCGGAACCGGAGAAGCGCACGGTGCTGGACGTGGCCGACGAGATCGGCCCGGCGCTGCGGCTGCCGGCGGGCACGGCGGTGCGCCGGGTGGAGAACGCGGTCCTGCTCGCCGAGAGCCTGCCCCGGGTCCTGCAGGCTCTCGAGTCCGGGGCGATCGCCCCGCGCCAGACCGAGGTGATCGTGGACCTGTGGCGGGACCTGGTGGGTGCGACCGGTCGGCCGCCCGAGCCGTGGCCACTCGGCGAGGCCGTGTCCCGTGTCGTGGACGAGCTGCTGGAGAAGGCGCCGACGGCCACCGCGTCGCAGCTCCGGGCGCTGGCCCGGCGGCGGCGGGCATGGCTATTGGCCGGGTCCCAGGAGGACCGTCACCGGCTGGCCCGCCGGGGGCGCAGGGTGTGGATAGAACCCGAGGAGGACGGCATGGCGCGGCTGTGCGCGCTCCTGGACGCGGCCACCGCCCACGCGGTCCACGCCCGTCTCGCGTCCGTCGCCGCCCGGGTGGATCCGCACAGCCCGGCGTCGGACCTGGCGGAGTCTGCGTGTGGCGGCCAGGGCGTTGCTGAGGGCCGGGGCCCGGACGACGACCGGAGCTGCTGGGAGGACGGGCCGCGCACGGCAGGGCAGCTGCGCGCGGACGTGCTCGCCGCACTGCTGCTGGACGGCGAGCCCTCCTGCATGCCGGAGCACCTGCGCGGGATCCGCGGGCAGGTCACGGTCACCGTTCCCGTGCTCTCGCTGCTGGAGCACAGCGCACAGACTCCCGGCCGCGGATCCTCCGGCCGGTCGCCCGACGGAGACGGGCTTCCCGGAGGATCACCCGACGGGGACGCGGTCCCCGGCCGATCACCCGACGGAGACGGGCTCCCCGGCCGATCACGCAGCGCCGGCGGAACGACCGGCGGCGGGCCTGCTGGGAGCCCGGGCTGCGCGGAGCTGGCCGGCTACGGGCCGATCCCGGTGAGCGTGGCCGAGCGGATCGCCGCCGGCGCCGGGTCCTGGTCGAGGGTTCTGACACATCCGGTCACCGGCACCGTCCTGGACCACGACCGCACCACGTACGCCGTGCCGGCCGATCTCAAGCGCCGGCTGCGAGCGAGGGACGGCACCTGCCGGTTCCCCGGATGCCGGCGCCGTGCCGAGCGCTGCGACCTCGACCACACCGTGGCCTGGGTCGAGGGCGGGCCGACCGCCGCGGACAACCTCGCCCATCTGTGCCGTCACCACCACGTCCTCAAGCACCGGGACGGCCCGCTCGGGCGCTGGCGGGTCCGGCACCGCCGCCGGGAGTCCCCGGAGGGCGTCCTGGAATGGACCTCACCGGCAGGACGCGTCCACGTGACCTACCCCCAGCAGCACCACCACCCCGTGCTCTCGCCGCTGCGGATCGCCGACGACCTGCCCGTCGACGGCGGCCCCCCGGCAGAGCAGGCACCGGACGAGCCGTCACCGGCTGCGGTCCTGTGGACACCCCGCAGGACCGTGCCCTCCGGCGCCCGGCCTCACCAGGTCCGCCCCCACGGGGTCCGGCAGGACGACGACCCGCCCCCGTTCTGAGCCGCACCGACGATCCACCCCGGCGATGCCCCGGCCCACAGCCCACCACGGTGCCGGCCCGGCCCACAGCGCCCTACGGTGCTGACACTGGTCAGCGTGTCAGCGGCGCCGGTTGCGCCGGGAACTGGTGCCGTTGAGGTGCCCCACGAAGGGGCGCATGAGGTACTTGCCGAGCACCACCCCGGAGGCCAGGGCCACGATCGAGGCCATCGCGTTGACGAGCCCCACGATCCCGGGGCCGTAGGTGTCCGTCTCCACGGTGATGGTGTACATGCCGCGGAAGATGGACAGCCCGGGCAGCAGGAAGGTCATCGCGGGGATCGCCAGGACCAGCTGGGGAATCCGGTGCCGGGCCGCGAGCACGGTCGCCACGCACCCGCTGGTGATCGCCGCGAGCGCCGTGTCCAGGCGGGAGCCCAGGCCGGCGGCCATGCCGGTGTGGTAGACCACGAGACCGCCGAGGGCGGCGGCCACGGTCGAGAGCACGTGACGGGGCTTGGCCTGCATCGTGACCGCGATGAGCCCGGTGGCGATCAGCATGAACACGGAGTTGGTCAGCGGGCCCACCGGGTCGAAGGCGCTCTGCGAGACGTCGACCCGGGGCATGCCGGCGTAGCCGGCCACGGAGATGCCACCGGCGATGCCGGCCACGATGCCGAGGAACGCCATGGACGTGGAGAGCAGCCGCCCGGCCGCCGTGACGGGGAACCCGTTGATCGCGTCCTGCATGGTGGAGACCATGCGGGTGGTGGGCAGGAGCAGGATGATCCCGCCCGCGATGACCCGTGCCGGGGAAAGGTCGACACCGGCCCAGGACATCAGCAGGGCCATCGTGGTGAGGATCCCCGACTGGGCGGCCATGGTGAAGAACTCGGGGATCCGCCAGACGCCCAGCCGGTGCGCCACGACCTGGTTGATGACCGAGGACAGACCGGCCACGAGCGCCCCCAGCACTCCCCCGCCGATGCCGACGGTGATGGTCATCGCCGCGGCGGCCGTGGCGGCCCGCACCATCCACCGCGGATAGGGCTTGGGCTTGGCATTGATCGCCTCGAGGCGCCGCTCCGCCTCCCCGCGGGGCATCTCACCGCCCGTGATGTCCGCGACCAGCTGGTGCGTCTCGGCCAGCCCCGCGTAGTTGTCCGTCCAGGAGCGCACGACCCGCATGACCGTGTGGCTGTTGGTGTCCGGGTCGTTGAAGACGTCCTCGCGGGTGCGGGTGTCCCCGCCGTCCGGCTGGTCGTCGGCGATGTAGTTGATCGTCACGGCCTGGTTGGTGATGTCCACCTCGACGTTCTCGACCCCGTAGGTGGCGCACACGGCGATGATGGCGTTCTCGACGTCGAGGGCGTCGGCGCCGTAGTGGAACATGGTCTCCGCGAGCCGCAGCGCGAAGTTCAGGGTGCGCCGGGCCTGCCGGCTGGTGGACTCCCCGAACCGGCGCAGATTGGCGAAGGGCGAGGCGTTGAGCCGTTCCACCACGCGCATGGGGGCGGTCGGGGCGGCCTCCCCCTGCAGGATGGAGCGCAGCCGGGCGCGCCCGCCGGGCCGGGCCCCCTGCGCCCGGGTGGACGGGTAGGCGCCCCGCTGCATCCGGTCGGAGCTCTTGCCGGGAGCCGGGAGCGGCCCGATCGTCGTCGTCTCCGGGCGGGAGACGGGGACCGTGTCGGTGCCGGTGCGGCGCCGCCGGCGCGCCGACGCCGGCAGGGGCACGGTCTCGGCGGCGGAGAGCAGCTCGCGGCGCTTCTCCGGCTCGGGGGTGTCCCCGTGCCGGCGGATCAGGCTCGTGCTGAGCACGGGCAGCGCCTGCGGGGCGTCGGGCACGATGTCGAGCACGGTGGTCCCGGCGCGGCGCCGGGCGTGCTGGGCCTGGTCCTCGGTGGGGCGCACCGCGGGCAGGCCCGCGCCGTGCCGGGCGACCGGGCGGGCGGCGCCCGTGAGCGTCGTGTCCCCGCCGGGACCGAAGGGCTCGACGACGTGGAGGTCGGGCTCCTCGGCCCCGTCCGACGAGGGGTAGGCGGCGAACGGGCGCAGGGGGGCGCGCTGGTCGGTCACCACGCGGCGTTCCTCCTTCCGGGGCGCGGGGGCGGGGGCCCGGCGGGCGGTCGGGGTCGGGGTCGGATCAGTAGAAGGGCTGGCCCGTGCGGCGGACCCACAGCTGGCGCTGGACCTTCTCGGCCACGTTGGTCCACACCGCGTACTTGGCGGGGCTCAGGACCTGGTCGTGGACGCCCACGAAGTCGACCACGGTCTTGGTGAAGCTCGTCTTGAACAGCCCCAGACCGTAGTAGGGGTGCTCCTTGTTCTTGAGCTGGTCGCTCGGCGGGGTGCCGCAGAAGTCGTACTCGACGATCCCGTGCTCCCGCATGAGGTCCGTGATCGCGGTCCACTGCAGCAGGTGGGAGTCACCGTACTGGCGGCGCCGGGGCTTCGAGCCGCCGTCCTTGTAGGTGCCCTTGGTGCCGTAGGCGATGACGTAGGCGCCCACCGAGGGCTCGCCGTCCTCGTAGGTGAAGTACAGCCGCCCCTGGCCGGCCTGCTCGAACGCCGTCCAGAACTTCGCGTAGTACTCGTAGGAGCGCAGGTTCACGTTCGCGTCCCCCTGCCCCACGGTGTCCATGAGCGCGTACATCCGGCGCATGTTCTGCTCGGTCAGCTCGACGCGTTCGACGGTGCAGCCCTCGCGCAGGGCCCGCCGGACGGCGTTGCGCCCGCGGGAGTGCAGCGACTTCAGCACGGCCTCCTCGTCCCGGTCGGTGTCGAGGACCGCCGTGGAGTCGTTGGGCTGGATGTTGAAGGACTTCTTCAGCCCCGCCCGCGCGAGCACGCCGCGGGCGTAGTCGGAGTCCAGGACGTCCGGCTCGATCTTGATCGCGAAGACGTTCAGCCGCTGCTCGGCCACGAGCCGGGCACTGGCCGCTGCGATCCCGGGGATGTCGTCGACGGAGGCGACGTCCGGGCCCTTGATCATGTACCAGAGCTTGCCGAGGGCGGGCACCGCCTTTTCGAGGACGAGGTTGTAGGACGCCTGTCCGCCGTCGGCGGGCTCGTGCACGAGGTGCAGGGGCCGCCAGCCGTGGTCCGCCTTGACGTCCGCGAAGGACGCCGACTGCAGCAGGTTGCCGCCGTGCGGGTTCGCCGTGACGTGGGTGTCCCAGGCCTCGATCTCCTGGGCGGTGGCGAAGCGTGCGGTGAACTCTCGCAAGGCTCTCTCAATCGTCGGGGTCGTCGGGGCCGGCCGGCCGGGGGTGGCCGGCGGGCCGGTGCGCCGGCGGGGGCCGGCCCCGGTCAGTCTAACCGCGCGGGCCTGAGGGGCCTCTGAGCCGTGCCGGTCGGGCGCCGCGCCCCCGTTCCCGTCCCCGCGGCGGGCCCGGGACGGGCCCGGGGCGGCGCCGGGTGCCGCGCTGTGTATTCTGTTCAGGCGGTTCGCACCGGCAGGTCCGCGGCGCGCACCGGCAGGTCCGCTCCGATCCCCGGCGCGGTCCGGACCAGGGAGGTGGCGGGAGCCGTGGGTGGACCGGGCGGGCGCTGGAGCATCGCCCGCGCCGCGGTCCTCGTGACCGGACTGACCGCCGTCTCCACCGTGCTGGGATTCGCCCGGGACGTCGTCGTCGGCGCCGTCTTCGGCGCGGGCGCCGAGCTCGACGCGTGGCTGGTGGCCCAAGGCGTGCTGAACGTCGTCCTCGGCCTGATCGCCTGGGCGATGGCGCGCTCCGTGACCCCCGTGACCTCGCGGGAGGCCGCCCGGGAGCGCGCCGACGGCACGGGGTGCCGCGGCCACCGCGGCTTCGAGGTCTCCCTCACCGTCACCGTGGTCCTCCTCGGCCTGGCCGCCGTGGTGACGGGGCTGCTCGCGGAACCGGTGACGGCCCTGCTCGCCCCCGGGTTCGACGACGCCCAGACCGCCACGGCCGCCTCGCTCACCCGGATCGTCCTCGTCGCGACGGTGCTCGTGGCCGGCACGGACCTGCTGGCCTCGCTCGTCCAGGCCCACGGCCGTTTCGCGTGGTCCTCCCTGCAGGGCGTCCCGTTCAACCTCGTCATGATCGCCGCGGCAGGTCTGTTCGGGCCCCGGTACGGCGTCTCGGCGCTCGCCGTGGGCTACGTGGTGGGCTCGGCGGCGCGGCTGCTGATGCAGGTGCCCCCCGTGCGGGCGCTCGGCTCCCGGCTCCGGCCCCGGTGGGACCTGCGGGACCCGGGCTTCCGGGAGATCGCCCGGCTCGTGCCGCCCATGCTGGTGGGCAACGCCGTGGTCAACATCAACACCCTCGTCGACCGGGCGGTGGGCTCCACCCTCGAGGACGGCACGATCACGGCGCTGACCTACGGCTGGCGCCTGGTCGACCTGCCGGAGACCCTCGTCATCGCGGCCCTGCTCGTCCCCCTGTACCCGGCCCTGGGCGCCTCCGCGGACGACCGGCCCGAGCTGCGCCGGCTCGTCGACCGCGGGCTGTCCGTGGTCGTCACCGTGCTCGCCCCGGTGTGCGCGGTGTTCGTGGTCGCGGCCGGACCCCTCGTCGCCACGGCCTTCGGGCACGGCGCGTTCGACGACGGGGACGTCGCGGCGACGGCCACCGCGGTCGCCTGGTACGCGCCGGCGCTGCTCGCGCTCGGCTTCCGCCAGGTGGTGGTCCGCGCGTCCTACGCCATCGGCGACTCCCGCGGGCCCGTGGTCGTGGCGGTGCTGGCGATGGTCGTCAACGTGGTCGGCGACGTCCTGCTGGCCCCGGTGCTGGGCCTCGCCGGCATCGCCGCGGCCACGACCGCGTCCCTGGTCGTGGCGGCGCTGCTCAACGCGTGGCTGCTGCACCGGCGGCACGCCGGGCTGGACGCCAGGGCGACGACGGCACTGGTGGCGCGGGCGCTCGTGCTGGCGGCCGTCGCCGGCGCCGCAGGGCTGGGTGCGCGGGAGGCGCTGGCGGAGCTGCCCTCGTTCGTGCTCGCGGCGCTCTGCGCCGCCGTGGTGGGCGGGACGTACCTGCTCGGGCTCGTCGTGCTGCGGGCTCCCGAGCGCCTGCTCGTGGGCGAGACGCTGCGGACGCTGCGCCGGAGGCGCTGACGCGGCGCCGCCCTACCCGGAGCGGGCGCCGTTCCTGAGCCGCCAGGTGGCCAGGTGCCACGTGGGTCCGGGATCGCGCAGGTCCCACACGCTGTGCTGGGCGCCGCGGCCCCAGCGGAGGGTGTCGGCGACGTCCGCGGCCAGACCGCCGCGGCGCTCCACGGAGGCCCGCCGCAGGTCCCCGGCGAGCCAGGCGTAGCGGACCCCGGGGCGGGCGTCCGGCAGCTCCGGCACGGGCGCGCCGAGCACCAGCCGGCCCCACGCGTCGGCCAGCCCGGGGCGGGCGGCCTCGGCCAGGGCCATCGAGCCGAAGAAGCGGCCGTTGAGGTCGATGAGCTGCGGGACGCCGTCGTCCCCGGTGAGGAACTGCAGCTCCACGAGGCCCCACCAGCCCAGGTCGCGCAGCAGCACCTCGGCGCGCGCCGCGAGCTCCTCGTCGACGGGCACCGTCTGCGCACGGGCCGAGACGCCGTTGGGCGTGGGCCACAGCCGGGAGGTGGTCTGCTGCACCCGGCCGCGCAGGCGGCCGTCGTGGTGGACCCCGATGAGGGCCCCGAGGGTGCCGCGCACGGGCACCTGCAGCACCGGTTCGGCACCGGCCTCGCGGATCCGCCGCACCTGTCCGGCGGCGGCGGGGGCGTCCGGGAAGAGCTTGGCCTCGATGCGGTGGGGCCGGGTCTGCCCGGGCGCCCAGTGCGCCCGGCACTTGACGACGAGCGGGCCGTCCCAGGCGGCGAGCGCCTCGTCCGTGGCCGCCAGCGTCCGGGGGGCGGCGAGGCCCGCCCGGGCCGCCCGGTCCGCGAGCCCGACCTTGTCGAGGGCCTCCGCGACCACGTCCGGGCCCGGGTGCGCCACCGCCGCCGGGAGGTGCTGGCGGTAGGCCGAGACCGCGGCCATCCAGTCGTCGCCGGCGCCGAAGACGACGTCGTAGGACCCCTCCGCGACCGCCCGGCGGACCCCGTCGATGAAGCGGGCGCCGTCCCCGCGCGGGCGGGGCACCTCGTGGCGGGCCGCGGCCGCCCGCGTGGCGCCGAGCATGCCCGGTCCGTCCGGGGTGCCGACGCCCACGCGCCAGCCCGCCCGTTCGAGGGCGCGCGCCGCCGCGAGGGCCCCCCGGTCCCGGCCCGTGCCCACGACGAGGGCCCGCCGCGGGGCCTGCGCGGCGCGCTCCGGCTCCCGGCGGCGGTGGTCGAGCGGTGGTCGATCGGCGGTCATCGGTCCTCCATCGGAGAGTGCGGGCATCCCCTCCACGGTAGTCGGAGCACGTGAGAGGTCGGTGCGGCGGGTCGGCACGCGCGACGGCGCCCGCTCACCGTGCGGTGGGCGGGCGCCGTGGCTGGACGGTGCGGCGGGGTCCTACTCGGCGTCGTGGTCCGTCTCGAGGATCTGCACGAGCGCGTCGAGCGCGTCGTCGGCGCCCGCGCCCTCGGCGCGGAGGACGACCTTGTCCCCCTGGCCGGCGCCGAGGGACATGAGGGACAGCACGCTCGAGGCGTCCATCGCCTCGTCCTCGGGCTCGCCCTCGGCGGCGATCGTGATGTCGAGGTCGTACTCCCCGGCGGCCTCGGCGAAGATCGCGGCGGGACGGGCGTGCAGGCCGACGGACGAGGCGATGGTGGCGGTGCGTTCTGCCATGGTGGTGCTCCTTCGGGTTGCGGGGCCCTGGGTGACGGGCCCCGGTGGTTGGGGTGGTGCGGAAACGGTGCGGTCGGTGGGTCAGAGGCCGAGCTCGGCGAGCACGCTGAGCTCGGTCCGCACGGCGGCGGCGGCCTCCTCCGCGCTGGGCTGCTCGATCGCGACCTCGGCGAGGGCCTGGGCGGTGGCGAGGTCGACGCTGCGCAGCACGGCGGCGACCGCGGCCAGTCCGCGGGGGCTCATGGACAGGGTGTGCACCCCGAGGCCCACGAGCACCACGGCGAGCGCGGGGTCGGCCGCGGCCTCGCCGCAGACGCCCACGTTGCGCGGACCGGCGCCCTCGGACTCGGCCCGGCGGGCGCCCTCCACGGTGTACCGGATCATCCGCAGCACGGCGGGCTGCCACGGGTTGTTGAGCTCCGCGAGGGAGCCCATCATCCGGTCGGCGGCCATCGTGTACTGGGTCAGGTCGTTGGTGCCCAGGGACACGAACTTGACGTGGCGCAGGATCTGGTCGGCGGTGACGGCCGCGGACGGCGTCTCGACCATGACCCCGGGCACCCGCAGGCCTGCGGCGGTCGCCATCACGGCGAAGTCCCGGGCCTCGGAGGGCGTGGCGATCATCGGCGCCATGACCCACACGTCCGCGTCCGTGGCCTTCTCCGCCAGCGCGATCGCCTCGAGCTGCCGGGCGAGCACGCCCGGCACGGAGCGGTCCGTGCGGTAGCCCCGGACCCCGAGCGCGGGGTTCGGCTCGGCGGTGTCGGTGAGGAAGGGCAGCGGCTTGTCCGCCCCGGCGTCGAGCGTGCGGACCACGACCTTCTTGCCGGCGAAGGACTCGAGGATCGCGGTGTACTGCTCCACCTGCTCCTCGACCGAGGGCTCCTTGTCCCGGCCCAGGAAGCAGAACTCGGTGCGCAGCAGCCCCACGCCCTGGGCCCCGGCCGCGGCCGCCGTGCGGGCGTCCTCGGGGGTGCCCACGTTGGCCAGCAGCGGGATCTCGGTGCCGTCCGAGAGCACGCCGCGGCCGTCGAAGGCCTCGCGCGCCGCGGCGCTGCGCACCCAGGCCTCCACGAGCTCCTGCTCGTCCGCGCCGGGCTCGGTGCGGATCTCACCGGTGGCGCCGTCCACGAACACGCGGGTGCCGTCGGCGAGCGCCTCGACGCCCCGGGCCGCCACGACCGCGGGGAGCCCGAGGTTGCGGGCCAGGATGGCCGTGTGGGACTGCGGGCCGCCGCCGGAGGTGACGAGGGCCAGGACCATCTCGGGGTCCAGGGTCGCCGTGTCGGCGGGCGCGAGGTCCTCGGCGGTCAGCACGAACGGGACGTCCCGCTGCGGCACGCCCGGCATGGGCAGCCCCTGGAGCTGGGACACGAGCCGCGCCCGGACGTCCTCGATGTCCGCGGCGCGCTCGGCCATGTACCCGCCCAGGGCGCGCATCTGGTCCGCGTAGTCGCTCGCGGCCTCCCACAGGGCGCGCTCGGGGGCGAGCCCCTTGCCGTTGACGAGCTTCGCGGCGTTCTTCAGCAGTGCCTTGTCCCCCGCCATGAGCGCGGTGGACTTGAGCACGTCCGCGGCGTCCTTCTCGGTCGCCACCTCGGCGCGGCGCTTGAGCTCGGCCTTGACCGCGGCGGCGGCCGTGTGCAGCCGGGCCACCGCCGCCTCGGGCTCCTCGTCCCGCAGCATCAGCCCCGCGGCCGGCTCGGAGACCGGCTCCGGCATGCTCACGAGCTCGCCGATGACGCGGCCCGCGCACACCCCCACGCCTGTCAGTGTCTGCATCGTGTTCCTCTTCCTCGAGAAGGCTCGGATCGGTGCGCACGGGCCCCGGTCGGGGCCCGTGCGCACCGCTCAGGCGGTGGTCGGCACAGCGGCGGCATCCTCGCGCGAGCGGGTGGCGTCGGCCACCCGGCCGTGCGCACCGCCCACGTGCTTGAGGGCGACGACGATGCCTGCTGTGACCACGGTACCGACAACCACCGCGAGCAGGAACATCAGCGGGTTGCCGATCACCGGCAGGATCCACACCCCGCCGTGCGGCGCGGCGGAGGTGACGCCCGTGGCCATGCTGATCGCGCCGGTCACGGCGCCGCCGACCATGGACGCGGGGAGCACGCGCAGCGGGTCGGCCGCGGCGAACGGGATGGCGCCCTCGGAGATGAAGGAGGCTCCCAGCAGCCACGCGGCCTTGCCGTTCTCCCGCTCGGCCACCGTGAAGTAGCGCTTGGCCACCGTCGAGGCGAGGGCCATGGCCAGCGGGGGCACCATGCCGGCGGCGATGACCGCGGCCATGATCTCCTGCGGGGCGGTGTTGGCGACGGTCGCGGCCCCGAGGCCGGCGGCGGCGAACGTGTAGGCGACCTTGTTGATCGGCCCGCCCAGGTCCGAGCCCATCATCAGGCCGAGGATCGCGCCGAGCGCCAGCGCACTGGCACCGGTCATGCCGTTGAGGACCTCGGTCAGCCACGCCATGAAGGTGGCGATCGGCCCGCCCAGGACCAGCAGCAGCAGGCCCGCGGCGAAGATCGTGGCGAGCAGCGGGATGATCACCACGGGCATCAGCGAGCCCAGCCAGCGGGGCAGCCGGGGCTGCGCCAGCCAGTAGGCGGCGAGACCGGCCAGCAGACCGCCGACGATGCCGCCGAGGAACCCGGCGCCCATGAAGTTCGCGACCAGGCCGGCCGCGAAGCCCGGGGCGATGCCGGGACGGTCGCTCAGGCCGTAGGCGATGTAGCCGGCCAGTGCGGGCACCAGCAGGCTCATGGCCAGGTTGCCCATCTTGAACAGGACCGCGCCGATGTACTGGGCGAGGGTGAACTCGCCGAGGTTCCAGATGGTGGAGCCGGTCAGCACGTCGTCGGCGATGTTGGCGATGTCCGCCCCGGCCACCATGAAGCCGAAGGCCATGAGCAGCCCGCCCGCGGCCACGAACGGGATCATGTAGCTGACACCGGTCATCACGGCCTTGCGGATGCGGGTCCCCCAGCCCTCGTTCGCGCCGCCGGTGGCGCCCTGGTCGGCGTCCCCGCCGGCCCCTCCCTGCACGCGCGGGGCGTTCGGGTTCCCGGCGTTGGCGAGGGCCTCCTCGATCATGACCTTCGGCTCGTCGATGCCGCGCTTGACCGGCGAGGCGACGAAGGGCTTGCCGGCGAACCGGGCGCGGTCCCGGACGTCGACGTCGGTCGCGAAGATCACCGCGTCCGCCGCGGCGATCGTGGCGGGGTCCAGCTTGGTGAAGCCGGCGGAGCCCTGGGTCTCGACCTGGAGGTCGACCCCCATGTCCTCGGCGGCGTAGGTCAGCCCGTCCGCCGCCATGTAGGTGTGGGCGATGCCGGTGGGGCAGGCCGTGACGGCCACGATCTTCTTGCCGGCGTGCGGGCCGGCGTCGCCCGCGGCCGGGGCGGCGGACGCCGGCGCGGCGCCCCCGTCCGCGGCCCGGGCGTCGACCGAGGCGGGCACCGCGGCGGCGGACGTGGCGCCGGCGGTCGCCGGGCCGGTCGCGGAGGCGCCCTCGGCGGTCCCGCCGAGCCCCAGCGCGTCGTCGACGATCCGGACGACCTCCTGCTCGGACCGCGCGGCGCGCAGGGCGGCCACGAAGTCCTTCTTCATCAGCGAGCGGGCGAGCTTGGCCAGCAGCTTCAGGTGCGTCTGGTCGGCGCCCTCGGGCGCCGCGATGAAGAAGACGATGTCGGCGGGGCCGTCCTTGGCGCCCCAGGGGACGCCCTGCGCGAGCCGGGCCATGACCAGGGTCGGCTCGGTCACGGCGGCGGAGCGGCAGTGCGGGATCGCGATGCCGCCGGGGATGCCGGTGGCGGTCTTGTTCTCGCGGGCGATGGCGTCCGCCAGCAGCCCGTCGAGCTGCTCGGCGCGGCCGGTGCGCTGCACCAGGGCGGCGAGCCGGCCGATGACGGATTCCTTGTCTGCTCCCAGGTCCTGGTCGAGCGAGACCAGGTCGGGAGTGATGAGCTCGGACACGATGTCCTCCTTGAGCGGCCGGGCCGGTGGCCCGGGTGGTTCGGATGAGGTGGGGTGGAGTGGTTCGGTTCAGCCGGAGACGGCGCGCGCGGGGAGCTCCCGCACGGTGACCGCCTCGGGGGTGGTCTCGGAGAGGGTGGGGACCCGGGTGCCCGGCAGCGCGGCCGCCGCGGACCCGGAGGCCACGGCCTGCCGCAGGCACTCCGGCGCCGCGTCCCCGCGCTCCTGGGCGATGAGGTAGCCCGAGAGCGAGCTGTCGCCGGCGCCCACGGTGGAGCGCACGGCCACGGGGGCGTGGACGGCGTGCCAGGAGCCCTCCGGGACGGTGAGCACGGCCCCGCCGGCCCCGAGGGTCGTGAGGACCGCGCCCAGGCCGCGGTCCACGAGCGCGGCGGCGGTGGCGGCCGCGAGGTCGGGGTCCGCCTCGAGCCGTTCGCCGTCGACCGTCCCGACGAGCTCGGCGAGCTCCTCGCCGTTGGGCTTGATGAGGTCGGGCAGGGCGTCGTCGCCGGACACGGCGCCCTGCAGCGCCGCCCCGGAGGTGTCCACGGCGAACAGGGGCGAGCGCTCCCCCAGGGCCGTGCGGACCCGGCGGACGATCCGGGCGTAGACGTCCTCCGGGGCGCCGGGCGGCAGCGAGCCGGCCAGGACCACCCAGGAGGCGTCCGCGCCGCGGTCCACCAGGAGCTCGACGACGGCGTCGACGTGCTCGGTGCCCAGCGGCGCACCCGGGGCGTTGATCTTGGTGGTGGTGCCGTCCGGCTCGGTGATCGTGATGTTCGAGCGGATCGGGGCGCCCACGGGGACCGCCTCGTAGGGGACCTCGGCCGCGGTGAGCTCCGCCAGCAGCGGATCGCCGGGGTCGCCCGGCAGCACGGCCAGGGTCGGGACGCCGCTTGCGCGCAGCGCCCGGGAGATGTTCACGCCCTTGCCGCCGGCGTCCTGCCGGGCGCCGTCGGCGCGCTGGACGGCGCCGCGGCGCAGCGGCGCCGGGAGCTCGACCGTGCGGTCGAGGGACGGGTTGAGGGTGACGGTGAGGATCACGCGATCACCACCTCGACGTCGGCCTCCTCGAGGGCGGCGGCCAGCTCGGGACCGGGGGCCCGGTCGGTGATGAGGGTGTCGATCTCGTCCAGCGACGCGAAGCGCATGAGGGTCTCCTGATCGTGCTTGGCCGAGTCGCAGAGGACCACGACCCGGCGGGAGGTCTGGATGATGGCGGTCTTGACGACCGCCTCGATGGGGTCCGGGGTGCTCAGCCCGAACGCGGCGTGGATCCCGTTGCAGCCCACGAACGCGAGGTCCGGGCGCAGGCGGGTGTAGTGCTCCGCGGCCCGTCCGCCGGCGGCGGCCCAGGTGAGCTTGCGGACGCGCCCGCCGACGAGCTCGAGCCCGATGCCCGAGGCGTCGGCGAGCTTGGCGGCGATGTGCAGGGCGTGGGTGATGATGAGCTGCTCCTGCCCGTCCGGCAGGGTGGAGTCGGTGCGGACGATGAGGTCGGCCAGGGCCTCAACGGTGCTGCCGGCGTCGAGCACGACGGCCCCCGCCCCGCTGGTGCGCAGGAGGTCGAACGCCGCCTGCGCGATCCGCCGCTTCTCCGGGGTGTTCAGGTGCTTGCGGGACGAGATGGCCTTCTCGTCGGACGTCGACTGGTCCGCGGAGACGGCGCCCCCGTGCACCCTGCGGAGCCTGCCCGCGGCCTCGAGGGCCGCGAGGTCGCGCCGGACCGTCTCCATGGTGACGTCGAAGCGGCGTGCCAGGTCCGCGCCGTTGACCCGGCGAGTCGTGAGCACCAGCTCGGCGATCTCGGCCTGGCGTTCTTCTGCGAACATGGCGTGCACCTCACGGACGGGAACGATGGACTGTCTTTGCGTTCCCTTGAGTTTATGTGAGTTCGTGTGGTTTTACCAGGGGTTGTGGTGATCCACTTCACGAAAGGCCGCAATCGGCGGCGAGGCCCCGGCCGACCGGGCGGGGCACGGTGTCCGCGTCCCGGCGTAGCCTGGATCACGGACCGCCCGGTCCGCCCCGCCCGTCCCGCCACCAGGAGCGGACGCCCATGCTTCTCCGTCTCGTCCGGCAGCACACCGGCCGCTACCTGCCGTGGGTCCTGGCCGTCGTCGCGCTCCAGCTGGTCGCCACGATCGCCGCGCTGCTGCTGCCGAGCCTCAACGCCCGGATCATCCACGAGGGCGTCGTCCGGGGCGACACCGGCCTGATCCTGCGCGTCGGGGAGGTGATGCTCGGCGTCGCGCTCCTGCAGGTGGCGGCCGCCGTCGCCGCGGTGTACTGCGCGGCCCGGGCAGCGATGGGCACCGGCCGCGATCTCCGCCGCGCCGTGCACCGGCAGGTCGGCTCCTTCGGCTCCCGGGAGGTCAACGGCTTCGGGGCCCCCACCCTCATCACGCGGGGCACCAACGACGTCCAGCAGATCCAGATGCTCGTGCTCATGGGGCTCAACTTCATGGTGGCGGCGCCCATCATGTGCGCCGGCGGGATCGTGATGGCCCTCCGGGAGGACGCCGGGCTCTCCTGGCTCGTGTGGGTGTCGGTGCCCGTGCTCGGGATCGCGGTGGGCGTGCTGGTGGGCCTGCTCATGCCCCTCTTCCGGCTCATGCAGGGGCGGATCGACCGGATCAACGCGGTGCTGCGCGAGCAGATCGTCGGCATCCGGGTGGTGCGGGCCTTCGTGCGGGAGGACCACGAGCGCCGCCGCTTCGCGGCCGCCAACCGGGAGCTCACCGACGTGTCGGTGCGCATCGGCTCCCTGTTCGTGCTGATGTTCCCGGTCATCACCATGATCCTGCACCTGGCCACCGCTGCCGTGCTGTGGTTCGGCGGCCAGCGGGTGGGGGCCGGGCAGATCCAGGTCGGCTCGCTCACCGCGTTCCTGCAGTACCTCCTGCAGATCCTGACGGCCGTGATGATGGGGACCTTCATGGTGATGATGGTCCCGCGCGCCATGGTGTGCGCCGAGCGCATCACCGAGGTCCTGCGCACCGAGCCCTCCCTTCGGGAGCCCGCCGCGCCCGTGGTCCCCGCCTCCCGGACCGGCGCGGTGGAGCTGCGCGACGTGACGTTCCGGTACCCCGGGGCGGAGCTGCCCGTGCTGGAGGGCGTGGGCTTCCGGGCCGGACCGGGCCGGACGACCGCCGTCGTGGGCGCCACCGGGTCGGGCAAGTCCACCCTCCTGCACCTCGTCCCCCGGCTGCTGGACCCCACCGGGGGCACGGTGGAGCTCGACGGCGTCCCGCTGCCCCGGCTGTCCCACGAGCAGATCGCCGCCCGGGTGGCCCTCGTGCCGCAGCGGCCGTACCTGTTCTCCGGCACCGTGGCCTCCAACCTCCGGCTCGGGGACGCCGGGGCGACGGACGAGGAGCTCTGGACCGCGCTGCGCACCGCGCAGGCGGAGGACTTCGTCCGCCGGATGCCCGGGGGGCTCGAGGCCCCGATCGCCCAGGGCGGCGTCAACGTCTCCGGCGGGCAGCGGCAGCGGCTGTGCATCGCACGGGCGCTGGTGGCCCGCCCGGTGGTGTACCTCTTCGACGACTCGTTCTCCGCCCTGGACGTGGCCACCGACGCCCGGCTGCGCGCCGCCCTCGTGCCGGCCACCCGGGACGCGACCGTCCTGGTCGTGGCCCAGCGCGTGTCCACCGTCCGGGACGCGGACCAGATCCTCGTCCTGGACGCCGGGCGGATCACGGCGCGCGGGACCCACGACGAGCTGCTGGCCACCTCCGGCACCTACCGGGAGATCGTCGAGTCGCAGACCCGCGCGGAGGAGGTGGCCTGATGGCCGCGCCCGCCCCGCCGCGCAGGCCCCAGCGCTTCTGGTCCTCCGCCGGACGACTGCTGGGCCTGCTCGCCCCGCAGCGGCGGGCGCTGGTGCTCGTCCTCCTGGCCGGGACCGTGTCCGTGGCGCTCAACGTCTGGGCCCCGCTCGTCCTGGGCCGGGCGATGGACGTGATCTTCACGGGGGTGCTCGGCCGGGACATGCCCGCGGGCGCGACACGGGCGGAGGTGGCCCAGGACCTGCGGGACCGGGGCGAGCAGAACCTCGCGGACCTGGTCTCCGCCGCGGACGTCGTCCCCGGGGCGGGGATCGACTTCTCCGCGCTCGCCCGGCTGATCGCGGCGGTGCTGGTCATGTACCTGGTGGCCTCGCTGCTGATGTGGGCGCAGGGCTGGCTGCTCAACCGCCTGGTCATGCAGGTGGTCCACGACCTGCGCAGCGCGGTCGAGGACAAGCTGAACCGGCTGCCGCTGGGGTGGTTCGACACCCGTGAGCGCGGGGACGTGCTCTCGCGGGTGACCAACGACGTCGACAACGTCCAGACGGCGCTGCAGCACTCCTTCGCCCAGCTGGTCCAGTCCCTGCTCACGGTGGTGGGGATCGTGATCATGATGTTCGTGGTGTCGTGGCAGCTGGCGCTCGTGGCCCTGGTCGCCCTCCCCCTGTCCGCGGGGGCCGCCGGGTTCATCGGGGTGCGCGCCCAGCGCCTGTTCACGGAGCAGTGGCGCGCCACCGGCGCCCTCAACGGGCACATCGAGGACTCGTTCTCCGGCCACGAGCTGATCAGGGTCTTCGGCCGCGAGCAGGAGATGGCCGAGCGCTTCGACGAGCGCAACGAGGAGCTGTACCGGGCGGCCTTCGGGGCACAGTTCGTCTCCGGCACGATCATGCCCGTCATGCAGTTCATCTCCTACCTCTCCTACGTGGGCATCGCCGTGCTCGGCGGGCTGCGCGTGGCCTCCGGGCAGCTGAGCCTCGGGGCGGCGACCGCGTTCATCCAGTACTCGCGGGAGTTCACCCAGCCCCTGTCCCAGATGGCGGGCATGGCCAACACCCTGCAGTCCGGGGTGGCCTCCGCGGAGCGCGCCTTCGAGCTGCTCGACGCCCCGGAGCAGCATGCCGACACCGCCCGCGCCCGCCTGCCCGAACGGTCCCCCGGCCGGGTGCGCTTCGAGCACGTCTCCTTCTCCTACGTCCCGGGGGCCCCGCTCCTCCAGGACCTGACCTTCGAGGCGCTCCCCGGCCGGACCGTGGCCGTCGTGGGGCCCACCGGCGCCGGCAAGACGACGCTCGTGAACCTGGTGCTGCGCTTCTACGAGCTCGACGCCGGGCGGATCACGCTGGACGGCGTGGACATCACCGACCTCTCCCGCGCCGAGCTGCGCTCCCGGGTCGGGATGGTCCTGCAGGACGCCTGGCTGTTCGGCGGGACCATCCGGGAGAACATCCGCTACGGACGGCTGGACGCCACGGACGAGGAGGTGCTCGAGGCCGCCCGGGCGACCCTCGTGGACCGCTTCGTGCGCGCGCTGCCGGAGGGCTACGACACCGTGATCGACCCGGAGGGCAGCAACGTGTCCGTGGGCGAGCGGCAGCTCATCACCATCGCCCGGGCCTTCCTGTCCGACCCCTCCCTGCTGATCCTGGACGAGGCGACGTCCTCGGTGGACACCCGCACCGAGGTGCTCGTGCAGCAGGCCATGGCCGCGCTGCGCAGCGACCGGACCTCGTTCGTCATCGCGCACCGTCTCTCCACCGTCCGCGACGCGGATATCATCCTGGTGATGGAGGACGGCCGGATCGTGGAGCGGGGCGCCCACGACGACCTGCTCGCCGCCCGGGGCGCGTACGCCGCGCTGCACGCGAGCCAGTTCGCGGCTCCGGCGGTCCCCGACGACGCCCCCACCGACCAGCAGCCCCTCGACGTGCAGGAGAGCACCACCCATGACACCCCGTGAGCTCTACGGCCGCTTCGCCCTCGCCGAGGCGGTGACCTGGACGCTGCTGATCCTCGGCATGGTCCTGAAGTACACGGGGGTCTCGGATGCCTTCGTGCCCGTCTTCGGCATGCTGCACGGGGTCGTGTTCCTCGGCTACTGCGTGGTGACCTGCTTCGTCTGGGTGGACCAGCGGTGGTCGGCGGGCTTCGGGGCCCTGGGCCTGGCCAGCGCGGTCGTCCCCTGGGCCACGATCCCCTTCGAGCGCCGCGCCGAGCGCACGGGCCGGCTCGACGGCGGCTGGCGCCTGGCCCCCGGCGGCGACCGTCCCACCACCGTGCCGGAGCGGCTGGAGGCCTGGTCCCTCCGCAGCCCATGGCTGGCCGTGGCGGCGGGCGCGGTCGTGGTGGCGGGCCTCACCTCGGTGCTCCTGTACCTGGGCCCGCCCGTCCCCCGCGGCTGAGCCCGGCCCGGCCGCGCCGGTTCCTGGCGGGCACGCACCCGGTATAGCGTGGACATCAGGACGGCCCCGCCGACCGACGGCGGCGCCACGAGGAGGATCCACGTGACCAATTTCGCCAACGTCGAGCGCCGGCACCTCGCCGCGCTCCTGCGCCGACTGGGCCCCGACGCCCCGACCCTGTGCGAGGGCTGGAGGACCCGCGACCTCGCCGTGCACCTCGTCGTGCGCTCCGGGCGGCCGGACGTCCTGGCCGGCCAGGTGCTCCCGCGGGTGCCCGTGCTGGGCGAGCGCGCCCGCCGCGCCGAGCAGGCCGTCGCCGGCCAGCCCTGGGAGGAGCTCGTGCGGAAGGTGGAGCACCCGCCGCTGTACTCGCCCGCGCGGCTCGGACCGGTGGACAAGCGGATCAACACCGTGGAGTACTTCGTCCACCACGAGGACGTCCGCCGGGCCCAGCCCGACTGGCACGAGCGCCCGCTGCTGCACGACGAGGAGCAGGCCCTGTGGCGGTCCCTGAGCCTGCTGGCCAAGGTGGTGCTCAAGGACGAGGAGGACACCGTGGTGCTCATCGCCCCGTCCTACGGCGCGGTGCGCGGCGGCCGCGGCAGGACGGGGACCGTGCGCGTGCTGCGCGCCGTGCCGAGCGAGCTGGTGCTGTGGGCCCTGGGCCGCCGGGAGCAGGCCCGGGTGGAGCAGTCCGTCGAGTAGCCCGTGACCCGCACCGACGACGGAGGGGGACCGCGCGCCGCGCGGTCCCCCTCCTGGCGTCCCCGGTCCGTCAGCGGAACAGGTCCGCCCGGACGCCCATGATGATCCGGTCACCGGGGCGCGCGGTGCGCATGTACCGGGCGACCTCGTGCTCGTGCAGGGCGATGCACCCCGCCGTGGGCTTCTTGTTCGCGTGCAGGAAGATCGCGAAGCCGTTGCCCTGGACGATGGACGAGTCGGGCGGGCGGTTGTAGTTGATCACCACGCCGAGCCGGTAGTCGCCGGACAGCGAGAAGTACCACATGTTCTCGTCCGGCCAGGTGTAGCCGGTGGACTCGAAGTACTTGTTGTAGAGCGTGCCCAGGCGGCCGCCCCACCGGGAGCTGGGGTTGAGCTGCCGGTAGGGCAGCGCGGTGCCCGGGTTGTAGACCCCGAAGGACTCCGTGACCGAGTACGAGCCCTGCGGGGAGAACAGGTACTGCGTGTGCCCCGAGGGCACCCCGGGCCGCTTGAACCCGCTGGCCCCCACGTAGGCGGACGTCCGCCACTCCTCGACGTAGCTTCCGCCGATCCGCACGCAGTTGACGAACGTGGCCTGCGAGCGCCCGTAGCCCTCGGCGATGGTCAGGGACACGCGCGCCGCGTTGCGGGTCGGCTGCACGGAGCGCCCCGTGTTGAGGTGGTGGCACTCGCCGCGGAACAGGTGCGTCCGGGCGCCGGTGGCGCGGCTCCAGGTGACGAGTCCCCGCTGGAACTTCTGGTGCACGGTGCCGGTGCCGACCTCGTCCGTGACGGGGTAGCCGAGCGACCCCCGCTCGCGGCCCGTGGCGATCCACCGCTGCCCGATCGCGCCCTTCGTCTTGACCGCCCGGGCCCCCGTCCCGGGGCTCCAGTAGATCGTGTGCGCCTTGGTGAAGGACTGACGGCACCCGCCCCCGGCCAGCCCGCAGACCTCGTCGGTCGTGGGGTAGCCGTAGCTCCCGGCCTCGCGCCCGCCGAGGACCCACTTGTGGCCGATCGCGCCCCGGGTGTTGACGGTCCGCGCCCCGGTGGACGAGGTCCAGTAGATCGTCCGGTCTCCCGCGAAGGACTGGCGGCACCCGCCGGCCGCCCCGCAGACCTCGTCGGTCGTGGGGTAGCCGTAGGCCCCGGCCTCGCGCCCGCCGAGCACCCACTGGTGGCCGATCGCCCCCCGGGTGTTGACGGTCCGCGCCCCGGTGGAGGAGCTCCAGTAGATCGTGCGGGTCTTCGAGAAGGACTGCCGGCACCCGCCGCCCGTCAGGAGGCAGGACTCGTCGTCCACGGGCCAGCCCAGCACGTCCACGCCGCCCGTGGAGCTCCACCGGTGCCCGATCGCGCCCCGCAGCTGCACGAAGTGCGCACCGTGCGCCTCGGACCAGAGGACCACGCCCCTCTGGTGCGGCCACTCCCAGCCCCCCTTCCAGGGGCGCATCTCCCCGGTCGGCTCCCCGGTCCTGGCGGACGCCCGGGCCGCGGCGGCCTCCAGGGCCTGCCGGACCTCGGCGGGCACGTCCGCGTTCTCCGCGGCGGCCGCGGCGGCGGTCTCCTGCGACTCCGGCCGCGGTGCGGCCGGCCGCTCCTCGGCGGGCTCCGCGCCCGGGGAGGGCTCCGTCGTCGGCTCGGCGCCGTCCGTCGGCTCGGCCGGGACCGCCGGTTCCGTCGGCTCCCCCGAGGCGGTGGGCGCGGCGGAGGCCCCGGGGGCCTCCTGGTCCGGGGCGACCGTGAGCACGGCCCGGGCCGCCTCGCCCCCGGCGCCCAGCACGGCGTAGGCCACCTCCACCGAGGCGGCGTCGGCGGGCCGGTCCGGAGCGGGCGTCAGGGCGAGGACCGGGTGGTCCGGGACCTCCCAGCCCTCGGGCAGGGCGTCGGGCTCCGTGTCCGGGGACACCACGCGCAGGGACCCGAGATCCGTGCGCAGCTCGTCGACGAGCTCGTCCTCGGCCGCGCGGGCCGCGGGGTCCACGAGCAGGAGCCGCACCGTCGCGGGGTCCTCGAGGCCGTCGTTGGCGAGGACGTCGACGAGCGAGGTCTCCCGCTCGGGCACGGTCGACTCGTCGTCCACCGGCTCGAGCCGCACGGTCGCCGCGACGGCACCCGCCGTGGGTCCGGGGGTCGTCGTCGGACCGGCCGAGACGCCGGGGGCGGGCGCGGACGGCGCCGCGGACGCCCCCGGGGCACCGGCGAGGACGACCGCGAAGCAGGCCGCGACCGCGGCGGGGATGCGCAGAGCTGAGATCTTCATGGGGGGTCCCTTGCTGGGCTTCAGTCGGTGAACTCGACGTAGTGGTCGGGGGTGGTGTTGTCGAAGACGCGGACGGCCAGGTCGGCGTCGTGCTCCGCGGAGAAGGCGACCTCGAGGGAGGCGCTCCCGCCGGGGGCGATGGTCGGGAAGGTCTCCATCGGCACGCCCAGCGAGTCGTCGAAGACGGGGGGCGCCGGGGCCTCGCCGTCGACGGCGACCGGGAAGGACCACGGCACGGCGTCGACCGGGGCGGCCCCGGTGTTGGTGAGGGTCAGCGTGAACACCTGCACCGGGGTGCCGGGGGCGGCCCGGACGGGGCGCTCGCCGGTGGTGCCGGGGCGGGGGCCCTCCACGACCGCCTCGAGGGAGTCCTCGAGCCGCTGGGCGGCGCCGAAGGATCCGGCGGCGTCCCGGGTGGCGGTGTCGTCGTAGGGGGCCACGTCGTTGCCCGGCGGGGCCGGGCTGTCGCGGGGCGTCTCCGGCGTCGTGCTTCCGTCCGCCCCCGACGCGGGCGCGGAACCGGCCGTGGCCGCCGGCGGGCTCGCGCTGGACGCCGCGGTGGTGCCGGTCCCCCGGTCCTCGGCGCAGCCCGCCAGCGCGACGACGAGCAGCGCCGCGCAGACGGGTCCGAGCCGGCGGCCGGGGGGCGGGGTGAGGGGAACTGCCATGGGGGGACTCCTCGACACGGTCCTGGGGGGGACCGACCGGCGCCGCGCCGCCTCCGGATGAGCGGTGGCGCGGCGCCGGTCGTTGGGGGTCACGCTACACGCGCTGTTTGCTTTTGTGATTCGCATGACCCGGTGTGGCGCGCGGCGCCGCGGTGCTCAGGGGCAGGGGCGCTTGGCGAGCTCGGCGGCCAGGGCCTGGGCCGAGGCGGTGGAGGAGTTGATCCGCCAGTCCACCTCCTTGTCGAGGTGGAACCAGACGAGCCCCGTGACGTCGGGCTGCTGCGCGAGGTAGTACACCAGGTGCGCGTTCCACTCGGCCTTGGACCCGCCGGCCTCGGCGGTGGCGGTCTCGGCGACGACGATCTCCTTGCCCGGGGCCAGGCGCCGCATCTCGGACAGGCCGTAGGCGAACAGGTCCCACGGCTGCTGCCAGCTGGACCAGCTCTGGGAGGTGCCCCAGTTGTAGCCGTCCAGGGCCACGACGTCGACGTAGTCGGCGCCGGGGTAGAGCCCGTCCAGGGGCGTGGACCCGTAGTAGGGCACGTTCGGGTTCCAGACCCACTGGACGTTGTCGGCCCCCGCGCGGGTGAAGATGTCGTGGACGTGGCGCCAGGCGGCGACGTAGTCCCCGGCGCCGTTGCCGTTGACCCCCTCGGCCCACGGGTACCAGTTCCCGTTCATCTCGTGGCCGAAGCGCAGCATCACCGGGGATCCCCAGTCGGCCAGGCGGGTGGCCCAGTCGGTGATGTGGGCGTCATGGGCGCCGGAGGCGATCGCGTCCAGGGAGTGGGCCGGCTGGTCGATCCCGCCGCCCCAGACCCACGGCTCCCAGGTCAGCAGGGTGGTGGCCCCGGCCGCGCGGGTCTGTTCGAGCTCCCAGTAGGGAACGGGCTGGGCGAAGTCCTTGTAGGAGAGGACGATCGACGGCTTCTCACCGGCCAGGGACGCCACCTCGGCGAGCTCGGTGGAGGCGGCGGGACCACCGGCCGTGCCGACGCCGAAGCGCAGGGGGCACGTGCGGACCTGGGGCTCGGCCGGCACGACGGCGGCCGTCGGGACCGGCTTCTTGGCCGGGGCGAGCGCCGCCGGTCCGGCCGGGAGGTGGACCGAGGGCGCCGCGTGCGCCGCGGGCACGGCGACGAGCCCCAGGGCCACGGCGGCGGCGGCCGCGGTGAGGGAGCACAGGACACGTGGGGGAACGAAAGCAGGCATGGGGGTTCTTCCGACGGGAGCGGGCTCCCCGCCGACGGCGAGCGCGCTGGGGGGTCTCGCACGGGGCCACGAGAATTAGCGAGCGCAAACTACCACCCGCGGGCGGCCGCTCCCCCACCCGCCCGCCGGCCGCGTCATACGCGCTGACCGGACGGGGGGTCCCTCCGTCACGGAACGACGCGGGCCGGCAGTGGACCACGGCCTGGGCCGGGCCGGGTCCGCCGGCTGCATCTCACCGGGGGACGAGCCGGAAGAGGAACCGGGTCCGGACCATGACCCACAGCAGGCCGAGGACCACCACGTAGGCGGCGGTGTTGAGCCACACGTCCCCCTGCTGGAGAGCGGGCACGTTGGCCACGGCCAGGATCAGGAACACGTGCACGATGAACACGTAGAGGGTGGCCCGTCCCAGCGGAACGAGGAACCACCCGAGCGCGCGCTCGAGCGGCCTCCAGTAGGCGCTGAGGACGGCGTAGCCGGCGATCACCACGAGGAGCACGTTCAGCAGCCGGCCGATCCCCAGGTAGGTCCGGCCGAAGTAGGCGTCGTAGACCGTGCGGAACGCCGGCTCCGGCAGCAGGGCCAGCCGGACGTCGTAGGCGCTGCTGGCGTAGGGACTCGACCAGGAGAACAGGGCGAGGGCGACGGCGAGCAGCAGGCAGGCGACGAGCAGCGGCCGGCGGCGCCGGTCGGCGAACCACGTGACGAGCTGCCGCCGGTAGAACCCGGTGACCATGCCGAGCACGAAGAGCACCTGCCACACGAGCAGGGGGAACGAGTCCTCGAACTGGGAGGGCAAAAGGCGGATCCGGAAGACCGAGCCCGCGGCGTAGAGCCCGGCGCTGACCAGCAGGACCAGCCAGGCCCAGCCCCGGGCCAGGGCGGCGAGCACGAGGGGGCTCACCAGGAGGAGGATCACGTAGAGACCCATGATGTTGAACTGCCACGGGCCCACCTGCAGCAGCAGCACGGCGGGGATCAGCTGGGCCCGGACGGGGAACTCGAGGAGCCCGTCCATGCCCGCGTAGAGGTCGTACGTGGCGCCGGAGGCCCCTCTGCCGGCGGCGCCGGTGCCCTGGTCGGTGAACGTGGTGACGGCGCCCGCGTCCAGGAAGGGCAGCAGGCTGAGTCCGTAGACGAGCAGCACGACGACCAGCGCGGTGACGTAGAGCTTCCACGCCCGCGCGGCGGTGCGGTCGACGACGGTCCCCAGGTCGTTCTTCGTCCGGGGCCCGTAGACCATCCCCAGCACGGCCCCGGAGAGCAGGACGAACAGCTCGGCCCCCGAGACCACGCCCACGGTCTCCTGGGTCAGCAGCTGGAACAACGAGGTGAGGCCCACGTGGTTGACGACGACGAACACGATCGCGAGGCCCCGCAGCATGTCGATCCGGCTGTCGCGCGGGGCGGGCTCGGCGTACACCCAGGCCCGGGCCGGCCCCCGCCGCGCCAGGAGCCAGAGGAGCGCGCCCGCGGCGAGCACGGCCGCCGCCGCGCCCCAGGCGGCCGGCCCCTCGAGGACGGCCCCCGCCGCCGCCGGACCGGCGCCCGGGAGCGGCGCCGCCGCCGTGACCGGCCCGCTGACCAGGGCGGAGTCCCGGAGCCGCTCGCCGACGGCCGCGGCCAGCCCGGGATCGGCCGTGACGCGCCAGTCGACGGTCACCGCACCGTCGTCGCGCTGCTCGACCGTCTCGTTCCACACGATCGCGCGGATGCGGTCGTGGTCGCCGGCTGCGACCGTCGCGAGCACCTGGTCCCACCATGCCTCCTTGATGTCGCGCTCGGACGGGCCGTCCGTCCCCGGATCGTAGAAGGCGCCGGTCTCCACCATGAGCGGCTTCTCGCGGCCGACGGCGTACGCGGCGTAGAAGTCGTCCTGCCCCGCGGATCCGGCCGGCTCCCCGGAGCCCAGCATGGCGCCCAACGAGCCGGCCTCCGGCAGGACGTTGCGGGCCGGACCCGTGCCGGTCTCGTCGAGATAGGCCACCAGTCCCACCCAGTCGACCACGTCGTCGCCCGGGTAGTAGGGACCGTAGGGGTCGTCCTCCCGGTCCCAGACGCCGTCGCCGTTCGTGTCCGGGGCGGCCGGTCCACCGTCCTGCGCCGGGACCCTGGACGGGTCCCGGAAGGGGTAGTCCGTGCCGACCGTGGGCGACCAGACCATGACCGGGTCCGGGAGCTCGGCGTCGAGCGCGCTCGCCACCGTGCGGAACGCCTCCGTGTACGCCTCGGGCTGCTGCCCCCACGGCACCCAGGTGGTGTTCATCTGCGGGGCGAAGCGGACGAAGACCGTGCCGGGGAACCCCTCCGCGGCGTCCGCGAGCTGTCCTGCCAGGACCGCGGCCTGCGCCTGGTCCACCCGGTCCAGCGCGATCTCGGGGCGGACGGTGAGCAGGGCGTGGGCGCCCTGCGCGGAGACCTGGGAGAGGTAGTCCCGCAGGTGGCCCTGCTCCTGCTCGTCCATCGGCAGCGGGACGGGCCTGCCGTAGACGGCCGCCGGCGCGCCGAGACGCTCGGCGTGGCCGGCCGCCGTGTCCGTGCCCCAGTCCAGCAGGGCCCCCAGGTACGGGCCCTCTGGGCCCTCGTCCTCCGCGGCCCGGGCGGCCCCGGACGGCACGAGGAGGAGCGCGAGCAGGAGCAGGATCAGCGCCGCGGTGGCCGGGGGGGCGCACGCGTCCTCGGACGATGGGTACCAGGGTGCCCTCCAGGGTCGGTCCGCGTGCGGCGTCGTCCGCTCGCAGGGGGGACCGTCGCCCGGGGGTGCCGAGGCGGCCGGGGGGCCTGCGGCGGACGACGGACGTCACGCGGGAGGACTCTCCCCGCGTGCGTCCACCGATATCATCACGGTGCGGCTCCGGATGCGCGGAGGCTCGGGCCGTGTCCCCGGAGGCTCCCCCTCAGGATCCCCCGGCTTCGTGCGGACCGCGCCGGCGGGATCCGTCGGTGCCGGGCCGCTCAGTGCTCGCCGTCGTCATCGCCCTTCTGGTGCGAGTGCTCGCCCTCGTCCTTCATGTCGTCGTGGTGCTTCCTGCTCCTCCAGTCGTCGTCGTCGTAGAAGTGCCACTTCTCGTGCTCTTCGCAGTACCACCAGTGGTCCTGGTGATCGCCGTCGTCGCGGTCGTACTCGTCGTCCTTGTCGTCCCGGTCGTACTTGCCGTCGTGGTCGTCCTCGTCGTCCCGGTCGTACTTGTCGTCCTTGTTGTCCTTGTCGTCCTTGTCGTCCCGGTCGTACTTGCCGTCGTGGTCGTCCCGGTCGTACTTGTCGTCCCGGTGCTCCCTGCGGTCCCGGTCGTCCCGGTCGCGCTCCTCGTCGCGACCCCGGTCGTCGTCGCCGTTGCCGCCGCGATGGTATGCGTACTTCCGCTCCTCGTCGTCACCGCGGTCCCTGCGATCCTCGCGGTCGCCGCGATCGCCGCGGTCGCCGCGATCGCCGCGGTCGCCGCGATCGCCGCGGTCGCCGCGGTCGCCGCGGTCGTGACGACTTTCATGCGATTCACTGTGGTCTCCACGGCTCTTGCCGTTATCCTGATCTGACCCCGCGACCGCCGGGGTGGCAACCGTTCCTCCCACGAGGGCGGCGGCCATGGCCGCGCCGACGAGGGTCTTCCGCAGACTGCTCATTGCTGCTCCTGTGGAGAGGGCATGACATGGGGATCGTCATGCGATCGAGATGTTCCGAGACCTGGGCAAGAGGTCTCACCTATGAGATAGGTAGGAACACCGTAGGAGTGAGCTGAGTCACGGTTCAAGACTCCGGCCGGGGCGATCACGATCACGGTTCCGTCTCGTCGCATCCCCGGAGCGGCATGTCCTGTCCGGACCCTCGCCGGTGCGGTCCCGGCGCGGTCGGGCCGCCGGCAACCCCGGAAGCCGGACCGGCAGAATCCCCGTGACGGCGCGGATCTCCGGCTCACCCCTTGCCACCGCACATCTTCCGAGGGGGTCAGGAGCGAGTTCGCCGCAGCCCGGCCGGGACACGGACATCAGCATGCGCACACCCCGCACCGAGACCGCGGCGCAACATGTGACGTCATGAGCGGTCGCGAGTGCAACGTCGCGGACCGGTGGAGCCCCCTACCGGATTCGAACCGGTGACCCCCTGTTTACAAGACAGGTGCTCTGGCCAGCTGAGCTAAGGAGGCGGATCGGCCCTCGGGCCTCCGCACGGGTGCGGCCCCGGCGGCCGGTTCCTCAGGATATCGGACGCGTTGCAGGACCCCGAAATCCCCGGGCGCCCGGACGGTCCGCACAGCGCGACGGCGCCGTGCCCCGCGCGGGGACACGGCGCCTTCTCGCTGCTCCGGCGGAGCGGGGACCCTACTCCTTGGCCTCCACGGCCGCGTCGAGGGCCTCCTGGAACGCCTCGTTGCCCAGCCGCTCTCCGTCGATGAAGACGGTCGGGGTGCCGGACACGCCGTTGGCGAGGGACTCCTGCGAGACGACGTTGACCATCGGCCGCCACGTGTCCTCCTCGAGCGCGCCCGCGATGTCGGCGCCGTGCGAGGAGGCGATCTCCACGAGCTGCTCGTCGTCCAGCCCACCGGTGCCCTGGTGGCTGAACACCTCCTCGACGAAGGCCAGGTACTGCTCGGTCGAGGACTGGTTGCCCACCTCGTAGGCGGCGGCCGCGGCCCGCGAGGAGTACTGCGTCGGCGTCGAGCGGTCGAGGAAGTTGAGGTTGCGGTACTCGAGGACGATGTCGCCGGAGGTCACGGCCTCCTCGAGCGCATCGGCGTTCTCGGCCTCGAAGTCGGCGCAGTGCACGCACTCGAAGTCCTGGAAGATCACGACCTGCACGGGCTCGCCGTCGCCCGAGGCCTCGACGCCCGGCGGGACGGCGGAGTCGTCCGGGGTCTCCGGGGCCTCGGGCACCTCGGCGAGGTCGCGCTCCTCGACCTCGGACTCGCCCGTGCGGATCCCGTCGGCCGTCAGCACCGTGCCGCCCCACTGGTTGGCGCTGGCGGGAACGGGCCCGGCCTCGGGGATCTGCTGGGCCCGGTTCTGCGCCACGACGACGCCGATCACCGCGACGATCACGAGGACCAGGGCGAGGATGCCCAGCTGCAGGATCCGGCGGGAGCGCTTGTCCTGCCGTGCGTGCTGGTCCGCGACCTGCCGAGCCCGCTCCCGGGCGGCGTCGCGGTTCCGGGGATCGGGGGTGGTGCTGCTGCTGGCTGCCATGGGTCCTCTTCGAAAGATCCTGGGGGGTGGACGGGGAGGTGTCGTCGCCCAGATTATCGGACCCCCTCCCGGGCCGCCGACTCAGGAGATCCCCAGGCAGAACCGTGAGCACGCTGATGAATAGACTGGGACGAGGACGACGACGACCTACCGGAAGGACATCCCGTGAGTGCAGAGCATCCCCCCACCGCCTCCTCGGCCGACCTGGAGGAGGTGCCGGAACCCCGGACGGACGTGCCGCAGGAGGCCGGTTACGACTTCGTCGTGGTCTCCAACCGGCTGCCGGTGGAGCGCGTCGTCGAGCACGGGCAGTCCTCCTGGCGCCGCTCCCCCGGAGGGCTCGTGGCCGCCCTGTCCCCCGTCATGGCCCGCAACGCCGGCGCCTGGGTGGGCTGGCACGGGGCCCCTGACGAGACGCTCGAGCGCTTCGACCACGACGTCTTCCACCTCGCCCCGGTGCCGCTGTCCGCCGAGGAGGTGCAGGCCTACTACGAGGGCTTCTCCAACGCGACCCTCTGGCCGCTCTACCACGACGTCATCGCGCCGCCGGAGTTCCACCGCACGTGGTGGAACAGCTACCGCCAGGTCAACCGCCGCTTCGCGGAGCGGACCGCCGAGATCGCCGCCGAGAACGCCACGGTGTGGGTGCAGGACTACCAGCTGCAGCTGGTCCCCAAGATGCTGCGCGAGCTGCGGCCGGACCTCACGATCGGGTTCTTCAACCACATCCCGTTCCCGCCCCTGGAGATCTTCGCGCAGCTGCCCTGGCGGCGGGCCGTCCTCGACGGGCTCTCGGGCGCGGACCTCATCGGCTTCCAGCGCCCGGGTGACGCCCAGAACTTCCAGCGCTGCGTGCGGCGGTTCCTGGACGTGCCGTTCAAGAACGGAGCGGCCCGGTTCGGCACGGACGACGACGCGTGGACCGTGCGCGCGGCGTCCTACCCCATCTCCATCGACGCGCAGTCGATCCAGGAGCTGGCCTCCCGGCCGGAGGTGAAGGACCGGGCCCGGGAGATCCGGCACGAGCTCGGCGACCCGGAGACCGTGTTCCTGGGCGTCGACCGCCTGGACTACACCAAGGGCATCCTGCACCGCATCAAGGCCTACGGCGAGCTGCTCGAGGACGGCAGGCTGACGGTGGGGCCGTCGGTGCTGATCCAGGTGGCGAACCCCTCCCGGGAGCGCGTGGAGTCCTACGTCCAGCTGCGGGAGGACGTGGAGGGCCTCGTGGGCCACCTCAACGGCCAGCACGACACCATCTCGCACACCGCGATCCGCTACCTGCACCACGGCTATCCGTTCGAGGAGATGGTGGCGCTGTACCTGGCGACCGACGTCATGCTCGTGACCTCCCTCCGGGACGGCATGAACCTGGTGGCGAAGGAGTACGTGGCGGCCAAGACGGACGGGTCCGGGACCCTGGTCCTCTCGGAGTTCACCGGCGCCGCCGAGCAGCTCAAGCAGGCGCTGCTGGTCAACCCCCACGACATCGACGGACTCAAGGACGCGATGCTGCGGGCCAAGGACATGCCCGCGCCCGAGGCGAAGAAGCGGATGCGCTCGATGCGCCGGCAGGTCCTGGGCAACGACGTCAACGACTGGTCCGAGGCGTTCCTGCGGGACCTCGCCCGCACCCGCCCCGGGACGACCGAGGAGGAGGAGCAGTGATGGCCCCGCACGACGACACCCGCCCGGCGCTCGAGGAGGCCCTCGCCCGCGCGGCGGAGGCCGGGACCCTGCTGGTCGCCCTCGACTTCGACGGCACCCTGGCGCCCTTCACGGACGACCCGGACGACAGCCGCGCGCTGCCGGAGGCCCGGTCCGCGCTGGAGGAGCTCCTGACGCTGGACCGCACGTACGTGGCCGTCATCTCCGGCCGGCCGATGCGGTTCCTCCGCTCCGTGGTGGACCCGGACGGCCGGATGCTCCTCTCCGGCTCGCACGGGGCGGAGCTGCTCCTCGACGCCCTGGGGGACGCCGCCGCCGACACCGCCCTGCAGCTCTCCCCGGCCCAGCTGGAGCTGCTGGCACAGGCCACCGCGCTCGTGGAGGCACAGGTGGCCCGGTACCCCGGGTCCAGGCTGGAGCTCAAGCCGACGGGGGCCGCCTTCCACACCCGCACGATGGCGGACCAGAGCCTGTGCGCCCGCGCGGAGCAGGAGATGGTCGAGCAGTTCGAGCAGCTCGAGGGGCTGAAGATCACCCCGGGCCAGCACGTGGTCGAGTCCTCCGTGCACTCCGCGACCAAGGGTGAGGGCATCACGGCGTTCATGCAGGCCACCGGCGCCGACGTCACCCTGTTCGCCGGCGACGACGTGACGGACGAGAACGCGATGCGCGAGCTCGGCCCCGCCGATCTCGGCATCAAGGTGGGCACGGGGCAGAGCGTGGCCGCGCACCGGGTCGCGTCCCCGGAGGACCTGGCCGCGGCCCTGATCCGGCTGTCCGAACTGCGCCGGGGCGCGCTGCCGTGACCTCGGATGACGGCGCGCCGATGGCGGAGACGCCCCGAAGGTGATTAGGATCACTGTGGCCCCCATCACCTGAGGGGGCAGCTCTTCTCCTTCGGATCGTCCGGCACGTGCCTGCCGGGAAAGAGGCCTTGAACCATGTCTTCTGTGCGCTACGCCAATGTGACCTGCCAGTACCCCGGGGCCGAGCGGCCCTCGGTGACCGACCTGAACCTGGACATCGCCGACGGGGAGTTCCTCGTCCTGGTGGGCCCCTCCGGGTGCGGGAAGTCCACCACCCTGCGGATGCTCGCCGGGCTGGAAGAGGTCACCGGGGGCAACATCTACATCGGCGACCGCGACGTCACCGACGTCCCCTCCCGGGACCGCGACATCGCGATGGTCTTCCAGAACTACGCCCTCTACCCGCACATGACCGTGGCCGAGAACATGGGCTTCGCCCTGAAGATCGCCAAGATCTCCGCCGAGGAGCGCCGCCGCCGGGTCGAGGAGGCGGCGAAGATCCTGGACCTGACCGACTACCTGGACCGCAAGCCCAAGGCGCTGTCCGGCGGGCAGCGCCAGCGCGTGGCCATGGGCCGTGCCATCGTGCGCTCCCCGCAGGTGTTCCTGATGGACGAGCCGCTGTCGAACCTGGACGCGAAGCTGCGCGTGCAGACCCGCACCCAGATCGCCTCCCTGACCCGCCGGCTGGGGGTCACCACCGTCTACGTCACCCACGACCAGGTCGAGGCGATGACCATGGGCGATCGGGTCGCGGTGCTCAAGGACGGGCACCTCATGCAGGTCGACACCCCGCGGGCGCTCTACGACCGGCCGGCCACGGAGTTCGTGGCCGGGTTCATCGGCTCCCCGGCGATGAACCTCTTCCGGGTGCCCGTGGCGGGCGGGGCGGCGACCTTCGGCACCATGCGCCTGGAACTGACCCGGGAGCAGCAGGCGGCCCTGACCGGGGACAAGGTCACCGTCGGCATCCGCCCCGAGGACCTGCACCCGGCCGCCGAGGGCACCGGGCTGCCGATCGAGGCCGACGTGGTCGAGGAGCTCGGCGCCGACGCCTTCGTCTACGGCCACCTCGCCCCGGTCACCGCGGCGAACACGGTCGTGACGGTGGACCCGACCGGGACCGTGGAGGAGGACGCCGCCGGGGCCCACGAGATCATCGTCCGGGTCGAGGGCCGCACCCCGCCGAGGGCCGGGGCCACGATCTGGGTCGCCCCGAACCTCGACCACGTGCACCTGTTCGACACCGCCACCGGCAACCGCCTCCCCGACTGACCCCAGCGGCCGACCGACCGCACCGACGCCACGGCGCCCTCCCCCGACGGGGAGGGCGCCGTGGCGCGTCCGGGGCCGGATCAGCCGTCGGCGGGGTGAGCGGCGAGCACCTGCTCGACGAGGTCCGGGTCGGCGTCCTGCACGTCCCAGGTGCCGGTGCGGTCGTGGTAGTCCCGTGCGGCCGCCGTCACGTTGTAGCGACTGGCGTCGCGCGGCGGATCGGAGTGCTCCAGCACGTGGAGAAGGTGCGTCTCGGCCTGGGCGAGCGCCTGGGGTTCATGCATGGCGGGTTCCTCTCGGGACGGACCGGGTCGCTCAGGACCCGGAGTGATCAGCCAACTGACGAATTCTAGTGGATGCTGCGGGGCCGCGCACTGCCGACCCAGGGTCGGACCGGGACCGCCGTGGTGGACGCGGCGCCCGGTGGCCCTTTCCTCGGCACCGCCGGGCGCTCAGCGCAGGTCCAGCTCCTCGAGCTCCTCGTAGAGCTCGGCGGTGCGGCCCACCCGTCGTCGCCCGTCCGGACCCGCGGCGGCCAGCACGCCGTCGGCGAGCACCGACACGAGGCTCATGGCCGCCGCGTAGGAGTCGAACGGGCCCACGCCGTCGAGGGGGCACTCGATCCACAGGTCCACGGCCGAGGCGTGGCGCCGGGCCGTGCTGTCGGCGACGAGCACGGTCCGCGCCCCCGTGGCCGCGCAGACCTCCACCAGGCGCTCGAACCCGCGGGGGCGCCGCCGGAAGCCCAGCAGGACGACGACGTCGCCCTCGCCCACGTCCACGAGCTCCTCGCCGAGGGTCTGGCCGGGCAGCGGGGCGAGCCGGACGCGGTCCCGCGCCTGCTGCAGCTGCTGCTTCAGGTGCAGGGCGACCGGGTAGCTGTTGCGCAGGCCCACGACCAGGACCGTTCCCGCGTCGGCGAGCGCGCGCACGGCCCGGGCCGGGCGGTCCTCCCCCGCCGGGTCCAGGACCTTGCGCAGGTTCTTGAGCTCCTGCTCCAGGTGCTGGCTCAGCTCCGGGTCCGCGTCGGGGCCGAGCGGCACGCCCTGCTGGCGCAGGGTGCGGGCCGTCTCCCGGAGGTCGGTGAAGGACTCGAAGCCCAGGTGCCGGTACAGCCGGGAGAGGGTGGCGCGGGAGACGCCGCTCATCTGCGCCAGCTCCGCCGAGCTGTACAGGGCGAGGTCGTCCAGGTGGTCCAGGATCAGGTCGGCGGCCCGCTGCTCCTGGGGCGAGAGCCCGGCGTAGTGCGCATGGATGCGCTGTTCGATCGACACCCTCCCCACCCTAGCGACCGCCGGGATCGAGCGCCGGAGGCCCCGCGGGGACTTCCGGCCTGTGCCGGTTGCTAGCATGACCAGGTATGAAGGGTTCCCTGGCCCCACACTTCCCCCTCGCACCCCAGGACGGTACCGCCCCTGGCGGACGGTCCGGGAGCGTGTCCATCCAGACGGCCTTCCCGGACCCCGTGCTCCTGGAGCTGCCGTGGGACACCCCCCTCGAGCAGTGGCCGGAGGACGTCCTCGCCGCTCTGCCCCGCGGCATCTCCCGGCACGTGGTGCGCTTCGCCCACGCCGGCGAGAAGATCGTCGCCGTCAAGGAGACCGTCCCCCACTACGCCCGGCACGAGTACGCCACCCTGCGCCGGCTGCAGCGCATGGGCATCCCGTCCGTGGTACCGGACTCCGTGGTCACGGACCGGTACACGCCCGAGGGCGAGCCCCTGCCCGCCGCCCTGGTGACCGACCACCTGAGCTTCTCCCTGCCCTACCGGGCCATCTTCTCCGCCGGCCCCAGCGCCGCCACGGTCGAGCGGCTCGTGGACGCGCTGGCCTCCCTCATCGTGCAGCTGCACCTCTCGGGCTTCTACTGGGGCGACGTCTCGCTCTCGAACACCCTGTTCCGCCGGGACGCCGGCGCGTTCGCCGCCTACCTGGTGGACGCCGAGACCGGCGAGATCCACCCGGAGCTCACGCGCGGCCAGCGGGGGTACGACATCGAGCTGGCCCGCACCAACGTGGCCGGGGAGATCATGGACCTGCTCGCGGGCGCCGTCGAGGAGGGCCACGACATCGCGGACGTGGTGGACCCCTTCGAGGTCTCCGACCGGCTCGTGGCCACCTACGAGTTCCTGTGGCGCGAGCTGACGGTCGAGGAGACCTTCAGCATGGACGAGCGCTGGCGCGTGGTCGAGCGGGTGCGCCGCCTCAACGAGCTCGGCTTCGACGTCGAGGAGGCGTCCATGGACACGGTCGACGGGCGGATCCGGCTGCGCCCGCAGGTCGTGGAGCCCGGCCACCACACCCGCCGCCTGCAGCGGCTCACCGGCCTCGGCGCCCACGAGAACCAGGCGCGCCGGCTGCTGACCGACATCGCCCAGCTCGGGCAGGACCTCTACCCCGGCCTGCCCGAGGAGCTCGTGGCCCAGCTGTGGATGCGCGAGGTGTTCTCCCCGATCATGGAGGCGGTCACCCCGCCGATGCGCCGCAAGCTCGAGCCCGCCGAGATCGTGCACGAGGTGCTCGAGCACCGGTGGTTCCTCTCCGAGCGCGCCGGCAAGGACGTGGCGACGCACACGGCGGTCGAGGACTACGTGGCCTCGGAGCTGGCCCAGCGCCCGGACGAGCGGGAGGTCTTCTGAGCCGGGAGCCGGCCCGCACGTGTCAGGGCCGGTGCGCCTCGAGGACCCCGGTCAGGGTCCGGTGCACCCGCCGGGGCCAGTCGTCGCCCAGGCTCCCGTACCGGGCCACGTGCGAGTAGGCGGAGCCCAGCACGAAGTCCAGCACGACGTCGACGTCCAGGTCCGGGCTCAGCCGTCCCGCCGCCGTCTCCGCCGCGAGGAGCTCCTTGAGCCGCTCCACGCGCGGGCGGACCAGGTGCGCGCGCAGGATCCGGGACGTCTCCGATTCCGGGTCGCTCAGCAGGGAGACCGCCACCCCGATGCCCATGTCGTGGAGCAGGAAGTCCAGTGCCTCGGCGAGGCCCTCGTCCCAGCTCGCCGGGGCGCTCGGCCGTTGCGGCGAGTACGTGGCCACGGCGTCCTCGAGGGCCCCCTCGAGCATCTCCAGGCTGTTCGCGTAGCGGCGGTAGATCGACGTCTTGGCCACGCCGGAGGCCGCCGAGACCGCTTCGATGGTCACCCGGTGCGGTCCGCCCTCGCGCAGGAGGGCCAGTGCCGCCGCGGTGATCTTCTTGTCGGTGGTGACGGTCCGCGGATCGGTCCGGTCGTCGTCGCCCATCGGTGCCCTCCTGCTCGCCGTCCGCCGCCGGAGCGCTCAGGCGGTCTTCCAGTCCTCGATGGGCCAGTGGTTCTTCCGGGCCAGCCGGTACAGGGGCAGGTCGGGGTTGACCGTGTACGGGTGGCCCATGAGCAGCAGCCAGCTGGCGTCCGCGTGGGAGTCCCCGTAGCCGTAGGAGCGGGAGAGGTCGTAGCCGCCCTGCTCGGCGTACTTCTTGAGCCACTGGGCCCGCGCCTCGTCGACCAGGGGCGGAGCGGCGAGGTAGCCGGTCATCACGCCGTCGCGCTCGTCCATCCGGCCCGCCACGACCTCGTCGAAGAGGTGCGCGATCGGCTCCACGAGCAGGTCGATGGACCCGGTGACCAGCACCGTGCGGTGCCCCGCGGCGCGGTGCTCCTCGATCCGGCTCAGGGCCCCGGGGCGCAGGAGGCGCCGCATGTCCTCGCCGAGCGGCCCGGCCACCTGCTCCCGCACGGTCCCGGCGGGCACGCCCTGGTAGCGGCGCATGAACGCCCGGATGAACTCCCCCCGGTCCCGCTTCTCGGCCTTGAGGTAGGTCGGGGCGCTCGAGACGAGGTCGGCGACCTCCGCGGGCCACTTCGCCAGGTGCAGCGTCCGGCGGCGCAGCTGGAGGTACTGGCGGATGACCGTGGAGTCCAGGACGGTGCCCTCGAGGTCGAAGACCGCGAGCACGTCCGTGCCCTCACTGAGACCCCGCCGGGTCGTGCCGCGCCGCTTGGACGCCGCCTGGAGCCGGCCGTAGGCCTTGGTCATCGTGGTCAGCGCCGGCAGGTGCACGTTCTTCCAGTAGTCGGCCCAGTCGATCGACCGGACGTCGAAGGTCCGGTCCTCCGGCGTGCCGGCGGGCAGCGAGTCGTTGAGCTGCCGCGTGCTGGCGTCGTCGAAGATCATCTCGGTGCGCGTGTAGGACTGGTAGAGGTCCACGTAGGTGCGCAGGGAGCCGAGGCCGGACTGCATCCGGTGCAGGGAGGTCGACCACTCCCGGGTGCGGGAGGTCGCGGGCAGCGCGGAGGTGATCCGGCCGCCCACGGCGGAGAGCCGCTCCTTGACCGCCAGCGAGCGCTCCACGGCGTTGTTGGCCGGGAACTTCCACTCGGGCACCCGGATGGGCTTGCCGTCGGCGTCCTCGAGCGGGTGGGCGAGGAAGAAGGAGCGGACGTTCTCGTACATCTGGTGGAACGGGAGCGGGTTCGAGGCGCCCGAGCAGACCTGGTAGTACGCGGGGGTGGGGTCCGCCTGCCCGTCGGGGGTGGCCGCGCCCGACGGGGCGCGGTGCCCGCCCGTGGCCAGCGCCACGATCGCGTTGACCACGAAGTCGACGGGGATGACGTCGAGCACGGAGTCCGGCAGCCCCGGGAACTCCGGCAGGGCGCCCTTGGCGTAGGCCATGATCAGCGGGTCGGCCACCTTGTAGCCGTCGATCCAGCCGGGGTACGGGTGGCGCAGCGCGGACTCGATGATGGACGGACGCACCACGGAGAGGCGGTGGCCGGCGCCCGCCCACTTCTGCTCGGCGACCCGCTCGCCCAGGGCCTTCGTGAAGGTGTAGATGTCGGTCCAGCCGAGGGACTGCGCCCGGGTGCGCCCGTACTCGACGAGGCGGGTGCGGACCCACTCCTCGCGCGCGGCCTCCGCGGCGCGGGCCACCGACTTGGGCCCCTCCTTGCCGTGGTCCGCGGTGGCGGCGTCGATGATGGCCTGCAGCCGCTCCGGGGTGCGGGAGGCCATCTCGGCCTCCTCGCGCGCCCGCTGGGCGGCCTCGAACTCGGCGGCCCAGTCGACCTCGTGGTCCACGGCCGCCTCGGGGCGCAGGCCCTTCGCGATCCCCCCGACGTAGCAGGTGGAGACGTGGATGACGTGCGGGTCCTGCCCGGAGGCCAGGAGCGCGTCGTAGAGACCGGTGGCGCCGCCGACGTTGGTGCTGAAGGCCTCGTGGATGGGCGGGTCGAAGGACACGGTGGAGGCCGAGTGGATCACCACGTCGAACGGCTCCGTGATGCCCGCGAGTGCCGACAGGTCCCCCTCGAGGACCGCGGTGCGCTCCGCGAAGACCCGCTTCGCCTCGTCGTCGCCCACGCTCTCCCGCCAGGTGCGGAAGGCGGGCTTGCGCAGCAGCTGCCGCAGCCGCTGCTCACCGCTGATGCTGCCCTTGGGACGGACGACGGCGGTGACGTGCACACCCTCGTGGGCGGACAGCAGCCGTTCGAGCACCGCCTGCCCGAGGAAGCCGGTGGCTCCCGTCAGCAGGACGCGCGTGGTGGGGGTCTCGGTCAACGGTGTTCCTCCGGTGGTGTGCTGGTCCGCCGCCGGTGCGGAGCGGGCGGGGGGCTGCGGGCGGGCCCTGCCCGGCGGGCGACGACGACGCCCCTCGAGCGGACCGCACCCGGCTGCGCTACGGCTACCGTAGTGTAGCCTAGATCTCATGCTTACCGCTCTCGTGACCGGGGGGACGTCCGGCATCGGCGCCGCGTTCGCCGAAGCCCTGGCCCGCCGGGGAAATGCACTCGTCCTGGTGGCCCGCGACGCGGACCGCCTCGAGCAGACGGCCTCCAGGCTGCGCTCGGAGCACGGCGTGCCGGTCGAGGTCCTGCCCGCGGACCTCTCCGACCGCACCGACGTGGACCGCGTCGCCGCCCGGGTCGAGGACCCCGAGCGACCCGTGGACGTGCTCGTGAACAACGCCGGGTTCTCCGTGAAGACCAGCTTCGCCGATCCGGACACCGGCGCCCACGACCGCGCGTTCGAGGTCATGTGCCGGGCCGTCCTGGTGCTCTCCTCGGCCGCGGCACGGGCGATGACGGCGCGCGGCTCCGGCTGGATCATCAACGTCTCCTCCACCGCGGGCCTGGTCACGATGGGCTCGTACTCGGCGATCAAGGCGTACACGACCGCGTTCACCGAGGCCCTCGCCGTGGAGCTCCACGGGACGGGCGTCCACGTCACCGCCCTGCTGCCCGGCTGGGTGCGCACCGAGTTCCACGAGCGCGCCGGCATCAGCGGCTCCTCGATCCCCTCCTTCATGTGGCTCAGCCCCGAGCGCGTGGTCGAGGAGGCCCTCGACGACGTCGCGCGCGGCAAGGTGCTCTCGATGCCCACCAAGCGCTACCGGCTCCTCGGGTTCGCCCTGCGGCACCTGCCGCGCTCCGCGGTGCGCCGGATCTCGGGGCTCGTCGCCTCGGCCCGCCAGAAGGAACGGGCGGCCGGCTCGTGACCCGCCGCGACCCCCAGGACCCGGTCCCGGTCCAGCGCTCCATCGACGGCGGCAGCGCCGGCTCCTCCCCCGAGGCCGCGCCGGAGGCCCCGCCCGCGTCATCCGCGCAGCTGAGCCCCGACCGCTTCCGTGACCCGCGGCGCCGCCTCGCCCGCCGGATCGCCCAGCGGGTGTTCCTGCAGGGCCTCGCGTACCGCACGGTCCGCCGGACCGTGGTGACGCACCCCGCGGCCGACGCCCTGGACGGGGCGTGCATCGTGGTGGCCAACCACTCGAGCCACCTCGACGCGCCGCTCGTCCTGGGCTCGGTGCCCCGCCGCATCCGCCGGGACCTCGCCACCGGGGTGGCCGCGGACTACTTCTTCACCGCCCCGCACAAGCGCATGTTCACCGAGCTGATCTTCAACGCCTTCCCGGTGGACCGGACGGGCACCGGAGCGAACCGGGGGCTGTCCAAGCAGCTGCTGAAGGCCGGCGTCCCGCTGCTGATCTTTCCGGAGGGCACCCGGTCCCGCACGGGGAAGATGGGGTCCTTCAAAATCGGTGCCGCGGGCCTGGCCAAGGCCGTGGGAGTGCCGGTGGTCCCCGTCGCCCTGATCGGTGCCTACGAGGCGATGCCCCGCGGCGCCCGCTGGCCGCGCCGCGGCCGCCCCCGCGTGGTGGTGGCCGTCGGCGAGCCGCTGGTCGCCCGGGAGAAGGAGCCCACCTCGTCCTTCAACGACCGCATCGAGGCCTCGGTGCGGGCGCTCTACGCCGAGCACCGCCCGCGCATCGACGCCTGAACCACCGTCACCCCCCGAGAACCAGGAGAGTACTGCGCAGATGGCACACGTGAAGCACATGAAGTGGTGGGGGTGGGGCGAGGAAGGCGTTCACTTCGAGTACGCGAACAAGCCCGCCTTCGCCCCGTTCGTCAAGAACGCCCTGGACGTGGACCTGCGGCCCCGGCAGCGCGACACCATCGACTTCTCCACGGTCAGCGTCCCCGCCTCCCGCGCCGGGGAGCCCCTCCTGGAGGCGCTGGCCGCCATCACCGGCGCAGAGCACCTGACCCTCGACGACGAGCTGCGGATCGTGCACTGGGCCGGCAAGTCCGTCACCGAGCTGCTGCTCACCCGGGCCGGGGACTTCGCGCGGGTGCCCGACGTGGTCGTGTACCCCGGCACGGAGGAGGAGGTCGCCCAGGTGCTGCGGCTCGCGGTGGAGCGCGACCTCGTGGTCATCCCCTTCGGCGGCGGCACGAGCATCTCGCGGAGCCTCCAGCCGGATCCCCATGAGGAACGAACGATCGTTTCCCTCGATCTGGGCCGGATGAACCAGGTCCTCTCGCTCGACGAGACGTCGGGGCTGGCCACCATCCAGGCCGGCGTGCTGGGCCCGGACATGGAGGAGCAGCTCAACGCCCGCGGGTGGACGCTGGGCCACTTCCCGGACTCCTTCACACACTCGACCCTCGGCGGCTGGGCCGCCACACGCTCCTCGGGGATGCAGTCGGACAAGTACGGGGACATCGCCGACATCGTGCGCGGGCTGCGCGTGGTGCGCCCGGGCGGCACCGTGGTGCTGCGCCCCCTCCCCTCGACCTCCACGGGTCCGAGCCTGCGGGAGATGATGATCGGCTCCGAGGGCAGGCTGGGCGTGATCACCCAGCTGGACGTGCACGTGCACCGCATCGCCGAGCACCGCGAGGTCATCGCGTACATGTTCCCCACGTGGCAGCAGGCGCTCGTTGCGATGCGCGAGATCGCCCGGTCCGGCATCAGCACCACGTTCGCCCGCGTCTCCGACGCGCACGAGACCGCGTTCTCGCTCTCCACCCAGAAGGCCCCCGCCACGCTGAAGAAGAAGGTCACGGCCAAGGGCCAGGACGTGCTGTGGGAGCTGATGCGGCGCCGCGGCTGGGACACCGACGCCATGTGCATCGCCTACGTCTGCTTCGAGGGCGCCAAGCCCGAGGTGGAACGCCGGAAGAAGGCCGTGGCCGGCATCGTCAAGAAGCAGGGCGCCCTGGTGCTCGGCGCGGGCCCCGGCGCGCTCTACGACCAGAAGAAGTTCGACACCCCGTACCTGCGCGACTTCCTGCTCGAGCAGAACACCATCGGCGACGTCTCCGAGACCGCCGCACCGTGGTCCAAGCTCACCACGGTGCACCAGGCTGTCTACGACGCCGCGCACCGGGCCTTCGAGGCGCAGGGCAAGACCGGGTGGATCATGTCCCACATGTCCCACTCGTACCACGCCGGCGCCTGCCTCTACTTCACCTTCGGCTACGAGATCGGCGAGGACCCCCACGCCGAGTACGCCGTGATCAAGAGCGCGATCCAGCAGGCGTTCATCGACGCCGGCGCCACGCTGTCCCACCACCACGGGGTGGGACTCGAGCACAGCCCCTGGATGGAGCAGGACGTCTCCCCCGAGGGCGTGCAGCTCCTGCGCAGCCTGTTCGCCGCGGCGGACCCGGGCGGCAACTTCAACCCCGGCAAGATCGTCGGCTGACCCTCCCGGGTCCGTACAGAGCAGAGCAGGCCCCCACCGTTGCCGGTGGGGGCCTGCTCTGTTGTTGTTCGGGGTGTTAAATGCGGGGAGCCCCCGCACCGTGTGGTGCGGGGGCTCGACCCTTGGTGTGGTCCGGCGGTGTCCTACTCTCCCACACCCTTCCGGGTGCAGTACCATCGGCGCTGCGGGTCTTAGCTTCCGGGTTCGGGATGGGACCGGGCGTTTCCCCCACGCTATGACCGCCGTAACTCTGGTGCCCGACCCCGCCGGGTGCTCGCGGGGGTGGGTAAGTCACTGTGGTTGTCCGCCCGTGGTGGGCGGTATTCAATTGCGGTTCCCTGTGCCCGCCGCCAGAGCGACGGGTGGGTTGTTGGTTGGGAGCCGTATAGTGGACGCGGTGTTCTGTGGTGACCCCACCCTTCGTTCCCAACACGTGTTGGGGGTGGGGGTGTGGTGTAAGTTGTCGGCTTATTAGTACCGGTCGGCTGCACACGTCGTTGGTTCGTGCTTCCACCTCCGGCCTATCAACCCAGTGGTCTAGCTGGGGGCCTCTCACACCAAATGGTGTCTGGAAATCTCATCTCGAAGCGAGCTTCCCGCTTAGATGCTTTCAGCGGTTATCTCTTCCGAACGTAGCGAAGCAGCGGTGCACCTGGCGGTACAACTGCCATACCAGAGGTTCGTCCGTCCCGGTCCTCTCGTACTAAAGACAGGTCTTCTCAAATTTCCTGCGCGCGCAGCGGATAGGGACCGAACTGTCTCACGACGTTCTGAACCCAGCTCGCGTACCGCTTTAATGGGCGAACAGCCCAACCCTTGGGACCAACTCCAGCCCCAGGATGCGACGAGCCGACATCGAGGTGCCAAACCATGCCGTCGATATGGACTCTTGGGCAAGATCAGCCTGTTATCCCCGAGGTACCTTTTATCCGTTGAGCGACGGCCATTCCACAATGTACCGCCGGATCACTAGTCCCGACTTTCGTCCCTGCTCGAGCTGTCGCTCTCACAGTCAAGCTCCCTTGTGCACTTACACTCGACACCTGATTGCCAACCAGGCTGAGGGAACCTTTGGGCGCCTCCGTTACTCTTTAGGAGGCAACCGCCCCAGTTAAACTACCCATCAGGCACTGTCCCTGACCCGGATCACGGGCCGAAGTTAGATGTCCAGAGTGACCAGAGTGGTATTTCAACGTTGACTCCACGTGCACTGGCGTGCCCGCTTCACCGTCTCCCACCTATCCTACACAAGCCACACCGAACACCAATACCAAACTATAGTAAAGGTCTCGGGGTCTTTCCGTCCTGCTGCGCGTAACGAGCATCTTTACTCGTACTGCAATTTCGCCGAGTTCATGGTTGAGACAGCGGGGAAGTCGTTACTCCATTCGTGCAGGTCGGAACTTACCCGACAAGGAATTTCGCTACCTTAGGATGGTTATAGTTACCACCGCCGTTTACTGGGGCTTAAATTCTCCGCTTCGCCGTGAGGCTAACAGGTCCTCTTAACCTTCCAGCACCGGGCAGGAGTCAGTCCGTATACATCGTCTTGCGACTTCGCACGGACCTGTGTTTTTGATAAACAGTCGCTTCCCCCTGGTCTCTGCGGCCCTTACCCGCTCGCACCAGCAAGTGGTGTCCACGGTCGGGGCCCCCCTTCTCCCGAAGTTACGGGGGCATTTTGCCGAGTTCCTTAACCATGATTCTCTCGATCGCCTTAGTATTCTCTACCTGATCACCTGTGTCGGTTTGGGGTACGGGCGGCTGGAACCTCGCGTCGATGCTTTTCTCGGCAGCATAGGATCACCGAATCCCCCCACGAATGGGGGTCCCGTCACGTCTCAGGCTCAATGATCCGCGGATTTGCCAACGGATCGCCCTACACGCTTAGACCGGGTCTACCATCGCCCGGCTCGGCTACCTTCCTGCGTCACACCTGTTAATACGCTTACCTCCCCGGTTCAGGTCCCACGCTCCCCGGAGCCGGCGGCGACCAATGGTCACCGCATGGCCCGGTTCGGGTGGTTAGTGTCCCCGGTTCGATAGGGGCGGTTCTTCGCCGGTACGGGAATATCAACCCGTTGTCCATCGACTACGCCTGTCGGCCTCGCCTTAGGTCCCGACTGACCCAGGGCAGATTAGCTTGACCCTGGAACCCTTGATCATCCGGCGGACGGGTTTCTCACCCGTCATTCGCTACTCATGCCTGCATTCTCACTCGTGTGGGCTCCACCACTGGGTCACCCCGCAGCTTCACTGCCCACACGACGCTCCCCTACCCATCGCACCACCTGAACCGGCCCGAAGACCGGTTGGGTATCATTGGTGCAATGCCACAACTTCGGCGGTGTACTTGAGCCCCGCTACATTGTCGGCGCGGAATCACTTGACCAGTGAGCTATTACGCACTCTTTCAAGGATGGCTGCTTCTAAGCCAACCTCCTGGTTGTCTAAGCAACTCCACATCCTTTCCCACTTAGCACACGCTTAGGGGCCTTAGTTGGTGGTCTGGGCTGTTTCCCTCTCGACTATGAAGCTTATCCCCCACAGTCTCACTGCTACGCTCTCACTTACCGGCATTCGGAGTTTGGCTGACGTCAGTAACCTTGTAGGGCCCATCGGCCATCCAGTAGCTCTACCTCCGGCAAGAAACACGTAACGCTGCACCTAAATGCATTTCGGGGAGAACCAGCTATCACGAAGTTTGATTGGCCTTTCACCCCTACCCACAGCTCATCCCCTCCATTTTCAACTGAAGTGGGTTCGGTCCTCCACGCGCTCTTACACGCGCTTCAACCTGGCCATGGGTAGATCACTTCGCTTCGGGTCTAGATCACGCCACTCACTCGCCCTGTTCAGACTCGCTTTCGCTACGGATACCCCTCACGGGTTAACCTCGCGACGTAACACTAACTCGCAGGCTCATTCTTCAAAAGGCACGCCGTCACCTTGTAGGGCTCCGACGGTTTGTAGGCACACGGTTTCAGGTACTATTTCACTCCCCTCCCGGGGTACTTTTCACCTTTCCCTCACGGTACTGGTCCGCTATCGGTCATCAGGTAGTATTTAGGCTTACCAGGTGGTCCTGGCAGATTCACACGGGATTTCTCGGGCCCCGTGCTACTTGGGTACGCGTACCGTGCGGCAGCAACGATTTCGTCTACGGGACTCTCACCCTCTCCGGTCCGGCACTCACACCGGTTCGACTATCGCCCTGCACTCACACGCCCGGGCCGGCAGACCCGGGACGACACGCCCCACGACCCCGATGATGCAACCCCTGCCGGGTATCACACACCATCGGTTTGGCCTCTTCCGCGTTCGCTCGCCACTACTGACGGAATCACTGTTGTTTTCTCTTCCTGTGGGTACTGAGATGTTTCACTTCCCCACGTTCCCTCCACACACCCTATGAATTCAGGTGCGGGTCACCACGCATAACACGTAGTGGGGTTTCCCCATTCGGAGACCCTCGGATCACAGCTCGTTTATCAGCTCCCCGAGGCTTATCGCAGATTACCGCGTCCTTCATCGGCTCCTGATGCCAAGGCATCCACCGTGCGCCCTTAAAAACTTGCCACATGATCACAGAACACACCGATACCACCACCACACCCCAACGGGGTACGGCAGCGGTATCTCGGCGATCAATCACGAACACGGCACCACAACCCACCAGACACACCCCCCGCGAAGGGAGCGACGCCCGGCTGCCTGCGGCACCTGTTCTTAAGATGCTCGCGTCCACTATACAGTTCTCAAACAACAACCCGCACACCCTGCACACTGGTGGCTGCACCCCCTAACGGGAACACGACCACCGGCAGGACGCCGGGAACCTGCGACACAACACCCCCACCCCCACCAAAGGGGACAGGGCCTGTTGTCTCAGGACCCAATAGTGCGCCACGGACCACACCCACCACCGGACCGGCTCTCTTCCACCACCCACACCGGAGGAACCCCACAGGGCCCACCACGGTGGGACAGGTACTAGGACCCGACCCGGCCGGCAACCCCCACACCCGCCGGATCGGAACCCGGGAAGCACAGGAGGAGTGCGGCCACTTGCTCGTTGATATTCCACCCATGAGCTCACCCCACCAGCACCACGGACGGGCACTAGGGCGGGGGCGACCACCACACGGTAGTCAACGGCTCCTTAGAAAGGAGGTGATCCAGCCGCACCTTCCGGTACGGCTACCTTGTTACGACTTAGTCCCAATCGCCAGTCCCACCTTCGACGGCTCCCTCCCACAAGGGGTTAGGCCACCGGCTTCGGGTGTTACCAACTTTCGTGACTTGACGGGCGGTGTGTACAAGGCCCGGGAACGTATTCACCGCAGCGTTGCTGATCTGCGATTACTAGCGACTCCGACTTCATGAGGTCGAGTTGCAGACCTCAATCCGAACTGAGACCGGCTTTTTGGGATTAGCTCCACCTCACAGTATCGCAACCCTTTGTACCGGCCATTGTAGCATGCGTGAAGCCCAAGACATAAGGGGCATGATGATTTGACGTCATCCCCACCTTCCTCCGAGTTGACCCCGGCAGTCTCCTATGAGTCCCCACCATCACGTGCTGGCAACATAGAACGAGGGTTGCGCTCGTTGCGGGACTTAACCCAACATCTCACGACACGAGCTGACGACAACCATGCACCACCTGTCCACCAGCCCCGAAGGGAAACCCCATCTCTGGGGCGGTCCGGTGAATGTCAAGCCTTGGTAAGGTTCTTCGCGTTGCATCGAATTAATCCGCATGCTCCGCCGCTTGTGCGGGCCCCCGTCAATTCCTTTGAGTTTTAGCCTTGCGGCCGTACTCCCCAGGCGGGGCACTTAATGCGTTAGCTACGGCGCGGAAAACGTGGAATGTCCCCCACACCTAGTGCCCAACGTTTACGGCATGGACTACCAGGGTATCTAATCCTGTTCGCTCCCCATGCTTTCGCTCCTCAGCGTCAGTAACAGCCCAGAGACCTGCCTTCGCCATCGGTGTTCCTCCTGATATCTGCGCATTTCACCGCTACACCAGGAATTCCAGTCTCCCCTACTGCACTCTAGTCTGCCCGTACCCACTGCAGACCCGGGGTTGAGCCCCGGGCTTTCACAGCAGACGCGACAAACCGCCTACGAGCTCTTTACGCCCAATAATTCCGGACAACGCTTGCGCCCTACGTATTACCGCGGCTGCTGGCACGTAGTTAGCCGGCGCTTCTTCTGCAGGTACCGTCACTCTCGCTTCTTCCCTACTGAAAGAGGTTTACAACCCGAAGGCCGTCATCCCTCACGCGGCGTCGCTGCATCAGGCTTCCGCCCATTGTGCAATATTCCCCACTGCTGCCTCCCGTAGGAGTCTGGGCCGTGTCTCAGTCCCAGTGTGGCCGGTCACCCTCTCAGGCCGGCTACCCGTCGTCGCCTTGGTGAGCCATTACCCCACCAACAAGCTGATAGGCCGTGAGCCCATCCAAAACCAGTAAAACCCTTTCCACCACCCACCATGCGGTAAGAGGTAGTATCCAGTATTAGACCCAGTTTCCCAGGCTTATCCCAGAGTCAAGGGCAGGTTACTCACGTATTACTCACCCGTTCGCCACTAATCCGCCCAGCAAGCTGGGCATCATCGTTCGACTTGCATGTGTTAAGCACGCCGCCAGCGTTCGTCCTGAGCCAGGATCAAACTCTCCGTCAAAAAAACAACGAAAACATCAAACCCCGGCTGAAAATGTCGCCACCACCCCACGGAGGCAGGACGGCGACAACCAATCAACCGAATAAAACATCCGGTATCAACAAACATGGCACACTATTGAGTTCTCAAACAACAGACCGATCAGCCGTGTCTCGCTTGACACCTTGCTGCCGGAGTGCTCTGCAACCTTAGCCCTTCCGGTCGACCCCGGTCAATCTCAGGTGAACTCTTGGTTACCTGATCGTGACGGCGCCGCCTTCCAGCGAAGCTCACAATCTCCCACCCTAACACTCTTCCGCTCCCGTGCAACTCGCTGGCTGCTCGGTCGGGACCGTTCGGTGGGGGATGCCGCCCCGTGGATCTCCCGGAGGAGTTCCTCGCCGCGACGACTTGGATGAAGTTACTCGGTTTCCGCGGCCCGTGCAAACCGGCCTCCCGGACCCGCCGCCGCCGCCCGCCGGCGGTTTCTCCGGGCGCCCCGCATCCGGTCCCGGGACGGCGGAAGGGCCCGGATCCGAGGACCCGGGCCCTTCCCGTGACTCCGGCCGGCTCCCGCGGGAACGGCCGGGGCCGGCTCAGTGCTCGGCCGGCTTGAGGTACAGGACGGCGAGCGGCGGGACGGTCAGCTCGACCGAGGCGGGGTTGCCGTTGTGGGCGCCCTCGGTGGCGGTGACCTTGCCGAGGTTGCCCACGCCCGAACCGCCGAAGAGCTCGGAGTCCGTGTTGAGCGCCTCGACCCACTCCCCCGCCCACGGGAGGCCCAGCCGGAAGTTCTCGTGCGGGTTGCCAGCGAAGTTCGCCACGCACACGAGCGGGTTGCCCTGCTCGTCCCAGCGTGTGAAGGACAGCGTGTTGCGCCCGGCGTCGGCCGCGTCGATCCACTCGAACCCCGCGGGGTTGTTGTCCCGCTCGTACAGCGCGGGGGTCTCCCGGTAGATCCCGTTGAGGGTGCGGACCAGCTCCTGGACGCCCTTGTGCGGCGGGGTCTCCGAGAGCCACCAGTCGAGGCCGTGCTCCTGGGACCACTCGGACTCCTGGGCGTACTCCGTGCCCATGAAGATCAGCTGCTTGCCGGGGTGGGCCCACATGAACGCCAGGTAGGCGCGGACGTTGGCGAGCTGCTGCCACCGGTCGCCCGGCATCTTGCGCAGGAGGGAGCCCTTGCCGTAGACGACCTCGTCGTGGGAGATCGGGAGCAGGAAGTTCTCCGAGAACGCGTAGACCAGCGAGAACGTGAGCTTGTTGTGGTGGTAGTACCGGTTGACCGGGTCCTCCGCCATGTACTCGAGGGTGTCGTTCATCCACCCCATGTTCCACTTGAGCCCGAAGCCCAGCCCGTCGGCGTCGGTCGGCCGGGTCACGCCCGGGTAGGACGTCGACTCCTCGGCGATCATGACGATCCCCGGGGTGCGCTTGTACGCGGTGGCGTTGGCCTCCTTGAGGAACGCGATCGCCTCGAGGTTCTCGCGGCCGCCGAAGACGTTGGGCTCCCACTCCCCCTCGTTGCGCGAGTAGTCCAGGTAGAGCATGGACGCGACCGCGTCCACGCGCAGGCCGTCCACGTGGAACTCCTCGAGCCAGTAGGAGGCGTTGGCCACCAGGAAGTTCCGGACCTCGTTGCGGCCGTAGTCGGGGATCAGCGTCCCCCAGTCCTTGTGCTCGCCGCGGCGGGGGTCGGCGTGCTCGTACAGGGGCTCGCCGTCGAAGCGGGCCAGTGCCCACTCGTCCTTCGGGAAGTGGCCCGGGACCCAGTCCACGATCACGCCGATGCCGGCCTGGTGCAGCTTGTCCACGAGGTAGCGGAACTCGTCCGGGCTGCCGAAGCGGGAGGACGGCGCGTAGTAGGACGTCACCTGGTAGCCCCAGGACCCGCCGAACGGGTGCTCGGCCACGGGCATGAACTCCACGTGGGTGAAGCCCTGCCAGGTGAGGTACTCGACGAGCTCCTTCGCGAGGTCCTTGTAGCCGAGGCCCTTGCGCCACGAGCCGATGTGCAGCTCGTAGACGCTCATGGGCGCGTTGTGCGGATCGGTCGCCGCCCGGCGCGCCATCCAGGCGTCGTCCTGGAACTCGTAGTCGGACTCGAAGACGCGGGACGCCGTGGACGGCGGCACCTCGGTGCCGAAGGCCATGGGGTCCGCCTTCTCGCGCCAGCCGCCGTCCCGGCCGAGGATGCGGAACTTGTAGGTGGCGCCGGAGCCCAGGCCCGGGACGAAGATCTCCCACACGCCCGAGGAGCCGAGGGAGCGCATGGCGTGCTCGCTGCCGTCCCAGCCGTTGAAGTCGCCGATGACCCGCACCGCCTGGGCGTTGGGCGCCCACACGGCGAAGGCCACGCCGGTGATGTCGCCCATCGCGGAGGGGTAGCGGCGCACGTGCGCGCCGAGGACGGTCCAGAGCGTCTCGTGGCGGCCCTCGCCGATGAGGTGGAGGTCCAGCTCGCCGAGGGTCGGCCCGAAGCGGTACGGGTCGTCCAGCCGCTGCGGCTCCAGGTCCCGGTAGGTCACGTCCACGCGGTAGTCGGGGATCCGGCCCGGCTCGTGCGCGGGGACCACGCCCGTGAAGATGCCGCCCCACTCGTGCTCGAGCTCGAAGGTGCCGTCCTGCGTCACGACCGCGACCGCGGTCGCGAACCGGCGCAGCGTGCGCACGGTGACGCTGCCGTCCGGGTTCAGGTGCGCGCCCAGGACGCTGTGCGGGTCGTGGTGGCGGCCCTCGGACACGGCGGCCAGCACGTGCTCGGCCACGTGCACCGGTCCCGCAGGGGCCACGTCGTGGCCGGCCGGGACGGCGCGGGACTTCTGGACGGGGTCGGATCGGTCCTGCGGAGTGCTGGCGCTCACTGCGTCCTCGATTTCCGTTCCCGCTGCCGCAGGGATGAGCCGCGCGGAGCGGGAGCTGTCGTCGTCGTGGTCGGTGCCGGGGGCGGGGTCCGCACCGGCGGTATCAGGGTTCACGCTACGCGACCGGAGGCTCTCCAGTGAACGGCGAACCGCCGCTGCCGGGACGTCCACCCAGTCGGGGCGGTTGCGCTGCTCGTAGACGACCTCGTACAGGGCCTTGTCCAGCCACAGCGCCTGGAACAGCGGGGAACCGCGGTCCACCGGGTGCCCGGCGCCCTGCTCGTAGCCCGCCAGGAACGCGTCGCCGGCGCGCCGGCCCCACGCCTCGGCGTCCGCCGCGCCGGCACGGGCGCCGAAGGCGGCGGCGTAGTCGAAGGAGCGCAGCATGCCGACCACGTCGCGCAGGGCGACGTCCGGCCGGGTGCGCTCCTCGATGGCGCGCAGGGGCTCCCCCTCGAAGTCGAGCACCTTGAACTGCCCGTCCTCGGTCTGCAGGACCTGGCCCAGGTGGTAGTCGCCGTGGATGCGCTGCAGCGGGGGCAGCTCCGGCACGTCGTCGAGGGAGGTGATCAGCTGGTCGAGGGCGGCCGAGTGCTCCGAGAACAGGGAGCCGGTCTCCGTGCGGGCCCAGCGCAGGCGTCCGCCGAGGTCGTTCAGGAGGCGGGCGCGGGCGTCGTCGTCGGGGACGTCCGCGCCGAACGCGCGGCCCAGGTCGCGGTGCACGCGCGCGGTGGTGCGGCCCAGTTCGCGGGCCTCCTCGGTGAAGTCCGTGCCCTGCTCCGCGGCCTCGACGGCCCGGCCCCACGCGTCGGCGGAGCCGGCGAGGAACTCGGTGGCCACGGCCAGCTGGCCCTGCACGGTGCTCAGCCCGGTGCGCCAGCGGGCGTCGAGCCACCCGAAGGTGCTCGGCACCGCGGGGCAGCCGAGCGCGGTGAGCTCGCGACCCACCTCCACGTCCGGGTTGTCGCCCTCCCCCAGCACGCGGAAGAACTTCACGATCACGGCGTCGGCGTCCGCCCGGCCCGCGGGCGGGGTGAGGATCACCGAGGAGTTCGACTGCTCGCTCGAGATCACGCGGACCTGCGCGGGCGTCTCGACCGCGTAGGGGACGCGCAGCACGTCGGCGTGCGCGCCCGTCACGGTCAGCCCCAGCGGGCCCGAGCTGAGCTGCTCCGCGCGCTGCATGAGCCCCAGGACCGGCCCGACGAACGCCGGGTCGCCGACCCCGTCGTAGACCCAGGGGCCGGCCACGGCGTCCTCCGCACCGGGCAGCGGCAGCCCGGTGCGGTGGGCCACGGCACGGCCGGCGCGGGCGGCCCGGTCCCGGAGGAAGCGCGCGGCCCGGCGCGGGGTGGCGGTCTCCTCCGCCGGGACGCCCGTCCCGGCGTCCTCGGCCGCGGCGGGCGCCAGCTCGCCGACGAGGAAGCGCTCGGCGCCCTCCAGGGGCGCGGCGCGGAAGCTCAGCGGCACCTGGAGCAGCTCGGTGCGCGCCCCCTCGGAGGCCTCGACCAGCAGGAGCCGGGCGCCGGCGCCCTCCTGGTCCGGGAGGGCCAGCTGGGCGACGACCCGCAGCTCCGTGCCCGCACCGCCGTCCGCGAAGGGGAACCACCGCTGCCGCGGCAGCCACCGGCGCAGGAGGTCGAGGAGCTCGTGGGGGTGCTGGTCGGTCATGGGATCGGGTCCTTCCGGGACGGGCGAGGAGGTGGCCGGACGCACGGACGCGCTCAGGACTTGGTGGCGGTGATGATCGGCATGGCCGTGGTCTGGGGGGACGTGCCGTCGTCGCGGGGAGCGGCCCGGAGGCGCAGCCAGAAGAAGTCCTGGCTGCCGAGGGTGATGCGGTACTCCCCGGCCTCGTCCACCTCGCCGAACAGGTCGCCGCCGAAGAGCTCGCGCAGCCCGCGGCCCGCGAACTGGGGCAACCGGATCCGGGCGCACGCCGGGGTGTGCGCGAGGTTGAACAGGCACAGCACGGTCTCGCCGCGCCCGTCGTCGGCCTCCTCGTCGGGGAGCACGCGCAGGAACGCGAGCACGGAGTCGTGGTCCGTCTCCACGCCGACGTACGAGCCGAGGCCGAACGCCGGGTGCGCCTTGCGCACCGCGAGCATCTGGCGCATCCAGTGCAGCAGGGACGACGACGACGCCAGCTGCGCCTCCACGTTGACCTGGTTGTAGTGGTAGACCAGCGACTGCACCACGGGCAGGTACAGCTTGCCCGGGTCCGCCTTGGAGAACCCGGCGTTGCGGTCCGGGGTCCACTGCATGGGGGTGCGGGACGCGTCGCGGTCGTCGAGCCAGATGTTGTCGCCCATCCCGATCTCGTCCCCGTAGTACAGGAACGGGCTGCCCGGCAGGGACAGGAGCAGGGCGTGGATCAGCTCGATCTCGGCCCGCGAGTTGTCCAGCAGGGGGGCCAGGCGGCGGCGGATGCCCACGTTGGCGCGCATGCGCGAGTCGGGGGCGTACCAGCCGAGCATCGCCTGGCGCTCCTCGGTGGTCACCATCTCGAGGGTCAGCTCGTCGTGGTTGCGCAGGAACGTGCCCCACTGGGTGCCGCGCGGGATGTCCGGCGTCTCCCGCATGGTCTCCACGATCGGGGCGGCCTTCTGGTCCCGCAGCGCGTAGAAGATCCGCGGCATGATCGGGAAGTGGAAGCACATGTGGCACTCGGGGTCCTGCTCGCTCCCGAAGTACTCCACCACCTCGTGCGGCATCTGGTTCGCCTCGGCGATCACCACGCGCCCCGGGTACTGGTCGTCGATCATGCGCCGCAGCTCGACCAGGAAGTCGTGGGTGCCGGGGAGGTTCTCGCAGTTGGTCCCCTCCTCCTCGATCAGGTACGGGATCGCGTCGGCCCGGAAGCCGTCGATGCCCATGTCGAGCCAGAACTTCACCACGTCGTGGACGGCCTCCACCACGGCGGGGTTCTCGAAGTTGAGGTCCGGCTGGTGGGAGAAGAAACGGTGCCAGAAGAACTGCCGGCGGATCGGGTCGAACGTCCAGTTCGACTCCTCGGTGTCCACGAAGATGATCCGGGCGTCCTGGTACAGCTCGTCCGTGTCCGACCAGACGTAGAAGTCGCCGTAGGGCCCCTCGGGGTCCTCGCGGGAGGCCTGGAACCACGGGTGCTGGTCGCTCGTGTGGTTGAGCGGGAGGTCGATGATCACCCGCAGGCCGCGGGCGTGCGCCTCGGCCACGAGGCGCTTGAAGTCGCTGATCGTGCCGAACTCGTCGAGCACCGAGTAGTAGTCCGAGATGTCGTAGCCGCCGTCGCGCAGCGGGGACTCGAAGAACGGCGGCAGCCAGAGGCAGTCGATGCCGAGCCACTGCAGGTAGTCGAGCTTGTCGATCAGGCCGGAGAAGTCGCCGGAGCCGTCACCGTTGGCGTCGGAGAACGCCCGGACGAGCACCTCGTAGAACACCGCTTTGCGGAACCAGTCGGGGTCGTGCGAGATGCCGGGGGCGTTGAGCGAGTACGGCGAGATGCTCATGCGGGGGTGCCGCCTTTCGGACAGGTGGGTCGGAGGCCATCGGAGCTTGCGGAGGGGGCCCTCCCGGGGACGTCGCCCGGGAGGGCCCCGACGGGGTGCGGTCGAGCCCCTACTTGACGTTGCGGCGGACGTGCAGGACGTGCGCGGGGTCGTAGTGCGGGTCCAGGCGCACGTAGTTGTGCGTGCCCCACTTCCAGGAGTCCCCGCTGAGCAGGTCGTCCACCCAGAAGCTGCCGTCCTCGTTGAAGTCCGCGTCGTCCAGGTCCAGGGTCTCCAGGTCCAGCCACACGGTGCCCTCCCGGGTCGCGTGCGGGTCCACGTTCACGACCACGATCACCGTGTCCTTGTAGCTCGAGCCCCCGTGCCGGACGGTCTTCGTCTTCGAGTAGGCGACCAGGGCGTCGTCGGACGTGGACTGCACCGTCAGGTTCTGCAGGTCGCCGAACGCGGCGTGCCGGCGCCGGATCTCGTTGAGCCGCGTGAGGTACGGGGCGAGGGACTCGCCGCGCTCCTCGGCGCCGGCGAAGTCACGGGGCCGGTACTCGTACTTCTCGTTGTCGACGTACTCCTCGGCGCCGGCCCGGGCCACGTGCTCGTAGAGCTCGTAGCCGGCGTAGACGCCCCAGAGGGGCGAGCCAGTGGCGGCCAGGACGGCACGGATCTTGAAGGCCGCGGGCCCGCCGAACTGCAGGTACTCGGTGAGGATGTCGGGGGTGTTGACGAAGAAGTTCGGCCGGTACACCGCCGAGGTCTCGTGGCTGATCTCCTCGAGGTACTCCTCGATCTCCTTCTTGGTGTTGCGCCAGGTGAAGTACGAGTAGGACTGCTGGAAGCCGACCCGGGCGAGGCCCTGCATCATGGCCGGGCGGGTGAACGCCTCGGCCAGGAACACGACGTCGGGGTGCTTGGCGTTGACGGTGCCGATCAGCCACTCCCAGAACCACAGGGGCTTGGTGTGCGGGTTGTCGACCCGGAAGATCTTCACCCCGTGGGAGATCCACAGCTCCACGATCCGCAGCACCTCGAGGGACAGGCCCTCGGGGTCGTTGTCGAAGTTGATCGGGTAGATGTCCTGGTACTTCTTCGGCGGGTTCTCCGCGTACGCGATGGAGCCGTCGGCGCGGGTCGTGAACCACTCCGGGTGCGCGGTGACCCACGGGTGGTCCGGGGAGGCCTGCAGAGCGAGGTCCAGGGCCACCTCGAGGCCCAGGTCCCCGGCGCGGGCCACGAAGCCGTCGAAGTCCTCGAACGAGCCGAGGTCCGGGTGGATCGCGTCGTGCCCGCCTTCGGGGGCGCCGATGGCCCACGGGGACCCCGGGTCCTGCGGACCGGCCACCAGGGTGTTGTTCGGGCCCTTGCGGTGCGCCGTGCCGATCGGGTGGATCGGGGGCAGGTAGATGACGTCGAAGCCCATGGCCGCGACACGGTCGAGGCTTTCGGCGGCGGTCCGGAAGGTGCCGGAGGCCCACGTGCCGGACTCGGCGTCGAAGACGGCGCCCTCGGAGCGGGGGAAGAACTCGTACCAGGACCCGCGGCCGGCGGCGGCGCGCTCGACCTTCAGCGGGTAGCGGCGGCTCTCGGTCACGAGGTCCCGCAGCGGCCGCTCGGCAACCACGGCCAGGACCTCGGCGGAGGTGCCGGCCTCGAGCCGGTGCTCGGCGGGCAGCTCCCCGTTGCCGAGCGTGCGGGAGACCGCGCGGAACAGCTCGGCGTCGGAGTCCGGGCGGCCCGGCTCCGCGGCGGCGCGGTCGAAGAGCACGACACCCTCGGCCATCATGAGGTCGACGTCCTGGCCGACCCCCACCTTGATCTCCGCGGCGTGGCGCCACGTCTCGAACAGGTCGCCCCAGCCCTCCACGGCGAAGGTCCAGGCGCCCTCGGACGACGGCGTCAGCCACGCCTCGTAGCGGTCGGTGCCGGGAGTGGTGAGGCGCATCGGCACGCGCTCGGCCTCCGCGCCCTGCGGGTCGTAGAGCACCGCGGTCACGCCCAGGGCGTCGTGGCCCTCACGGAACACGGTGGCGCCCACGCGGATCGACTCGCCCGGCACGGCCTTCGCCGGGAAGCGGCCGTCCTCGACCACGGGGCTCACGCCGACGACCGGGATCCGGCCGTAGACCAGGTCCTCGCGGGAGAACGCCGAGCCGGCGGCCTTCCGGCGCGTGGTCGTCGACTTCCGCGGCGTGGTGGCCTTCTTGGCGGTGGCCGTCCTCGTGCCGGCGGCCTTGGCCGCAGGCGTCCCTGCGGCTGACTTCGCCGCGGCCGTCCTGGCCGTGGACGTCCGCTTGGCACGCGGCTTGGGCTCCGCCGCGGGGACGACGGCGATGCCGGGCTCGTCGGCCACGGGCGCCGTGACCTCGGGCTCCGGGGCCTTCCGGGCGGTGGACGCTCTGCGCCGCGCCGGTGCCTTCTTCGCGGGCTGCTCGGCCGGCGCCGCGGCGGCACCGGTCCCGGCACCGGGAAGGGCGGGCGTCGTCGTCGAGGGGTCGGGGGCGGGCGCGCCGGCCGGGCTCGAGGCCGGGTCGGACGGGGGCGGCGTGTTGGCTTGGCTCACCTGGACCACGTTAGCGACAAACCCGGCGATCGTTAAGCCCGCTGTCGAACCGTGGGACGGTGTCGCCGTCCCAGTGTCACGGCCCCGGTCGGGCGGTGCGGCGCGCCGGGGGACGGATGGGCGGCGGCACCGCCGTCCGGCGCCGCCGCACCGGTAGTCTGACGGCGTGAAGGCAATCCGTAGATTCACCGTGCGCACCGTGCTGCCGGAGTCCATCGCCCCTCTGAGCCGACTCGCGAGGAACCTCCGCTGGTCCTGGCACCGGCCCACCGAACAGCTGTTCGCCGAGCTGAACCCGCAGGCCTGGGACGCGGTCCACGGGGACCCCGTCAAGCTCCTCGGCTCCCTCACCCGGGAGGAGATCCAGCAGATCGCCCAGGACCCGGCCACGGTGCGCCGGATCGAGGAGCTGGACGCCGATCTCGAGCGCTACCTCACCGACGACCTGTGGTACCAGAAGACGCAGGCGGAGGACGCCCCGCGGTCCATCGCCTACTTCTCCGCCGAGTACGGTGTCACCTCCGTGCTCCCCCAGTACTCGGGCGGGCTGGGGATCCTCGCCGGCGACCACCTCAAGAGCGCCTCGGACCTCGGCGTGCCGGTGGTGGGCGTCGGCCTGTTCTACCAGCACGGCTACTTCAAGCAGTCCCTGTCCCGCGACGCGTGGCAGCAGGAGTCCTACCCCGTGCTCGACCCGGACGGCATGCCCCTGACGCTGCTGCGGGAGGAGGACGGGAACCCGGTCCGGATCACCCTGCCCCTGCCCAACGGCCGCTCCCTGTCCGCCCACATCTGGCGGGCCGACGTCGGCCGCGTCCCCCTGCTGCTGCTCGACTCCGACATCCCGGACAACGACGACCACGCCCGCAACGTCACGGACCGCCTCTACGGCGGCGGCGGCGACCACCGGCTCCAGCAGGAGCTGCTCCTCGGGATGGGCGGGATCCGGGCGCTGCGGGCCTTCTCCCGGCTGACCGGGGCGCCCGCCCCGGAGGTCTTCCACTGCAACGAGGGCCACGCCGGGTTCCTGGGCGTCGAACGGATCGCGGAGCTCATGGACCCGGCGGACGGGACCGAGCCGATGACGTGGGACGAGGCCCTGACCGCGGTGCGCTCGGCCACCGTGTTCACGACCCACACCCCGGTGCCCGCGGGCATCGACCGGTTCGAGCAGGCGCAGATCGAGCACTTCCTCAACGCGGGTCTCGCCCCGTCCGTGCCCACGGCCAAGGTCCTGTCCCTGGGCGCCGAGGACTACGACGGCGGCGACCCCGCCAAGTTCAACATGGCCGTCATGGGCCTGCGCCTGGCGCAGCGGGCCAACGGGGTGGCCAAGCTGCACGGCGTGGTCTCCCGGGGCATGTTCCAGGGGCTGTGGCCGGGCTTCGACGCCGACGAGGTGCCGATCGGCTCGATCACCAACGGCGTGCACGTCATGACCTGGATCGACCCCCGCATGGCGGAGCTGGCCCTCGACCCGATGGGCTCTGACCTGAACCGGGCGGCGCGGTGGCGCCGGATCTACGGCGTCGACGACGCCGAGCTGTGGGCCGTCCGCCGGGAGCTGCGCACCCGCCTGGTGGAGGACGTCCGGGCCCGGCTGCGGGCGTCGTGGAAGAAGCGCGGTCTCGCGGACGCCGAGCTGGGCTGGACCGACTCGGTCCTCGACCCGGGCGTGCTCACGATCGGCTTCGCCCGCCGGGTGCCCACCTACAAGCGGCTCACGCTCATGCTGCGGGACCCGCAGCGGCTCAAGCGGATCCTGCTGGACCCGGAGCACCCCGTCCAGCTCGTGGTCGCCGGGAAGTCCCACCCTGCCGACGAGCAGGGCAAGCGCCTGATCCAGGACCTCGTGCGCTTCACGGACGACCCGGAGGTGCGCCACCGGATCGTGTTCCTCCCCAACTACGACATCGCGATGGCCCGGACCCTCTTCCCGGGCTGCGACGTGTGGCTGAACAACCCGCTGCGCCCGCTCGAGGCGTGCGGCACGTCCGGGATGAAGGCCGCCCTCAACGGCGGGCTGAACCTCTCGGTGCTCGACGGCTGGTGGGACGAGATGTACGACGGCCAGAACGGCTGGGCCATCCCGACCGCCGACGAGGGCGCGCACCCGGACGAGCGCGACGACATCGAGGCCGCCGCCCTCTACGAGCTCATCGAGAACCACGTGGCCCCGCGGTTCTACGGCGAGACGGCGGAGGGCTCGGACCCGAACACCGACGGCGTGCCCCACCAGTGGCTGGCCATGGTCAAGCACACCCTGGCGACGCTGGGCCCGCAGGTCTCCGCCAAGCGCATGCTCGAGGACTACGTGCAGCACCTCTACGTCCCGGCCGCCGTCTCGGGCCGCCGGGCGGCGCTGGACGGCCACGCGGCCGCCCGGGCGAAGTCCCGGTGGGTCGGGCGCGTGCGCCAGGCGTGGGGCCAGGTGGCGGTCGAGCACGTGGACGCCGAGGGCGTGGCCCAGGAGCCCCAGATCGGGGACGAGCTCACGGTGTGCGCCTACGTGTCCCTCGGCTCGCTGAGCCCGGAGGACGTGTGCGCGGAGATCGGGTACGGCCGGGTCTCGGAGACGGACCACATCCACGAGCGCAAGTACGCGGGCCTGAGCCCCGTCGGCGACCTCGGCGGGGGGCGGCACAAGTTCTGCGGCACGATCACCGTGGACCGCTCGGGCCCGTTCGGCTACACCGTCCGGTTGCTGCCCGCCCACCCCGAGCTCGCCGACAAGGCCGAGCTGGGACTGGTGACCAACGCCTGAGCAGCCGCCGCGCGGCGCGCAGGAGGGGCCGCACCCGTGATCCACGGGTGCGGCCCCTCTTGCGCGCGGGCCGCCGCAGCTCGGCGCACCGGAAAGCTCGGCGCACCGGAAAGCTCGGCGCACCGGAAAGCTCGGCGCACCGGGCCCCTCAGCGCACCCGGGTGCTCAGAGCACCCGGAAGAGCGTCACCGAGCCGGCGGGCACGCCCTGCGCCTGGCCCGCCCGGTAGCGCGTCCCGTAGCGTCCGTGCAGCACGGAGGCCGTGCTGTGCACCAGGGAGTAGACGCCGTCGGCCTTCGCGAGGGGGTGCCCCTGCTCGTCCGGCCGCAGGAGCTCCGCGAGGTTCGGGAAGGTGATCGCCATGTCGGCGCTCGCGCCGTTGATCACCATGAGCCCCGCCACCCGGCCGCCGCGGGACCCGATCAGCACCTGGATGGTCCGGGCCCCGGGGGTCTGCCAGCCGGCGGCGGTCATGGCCGACCCGTCGGGGCCGAACCAGTGCATCATCACCTCGTCGGGGCGCGTCGGGAAGTGGGACGGCTGTCCGGCCAGGAACTCCCCGCGCACGCCGATCAGGGATCGGGTGGCCGCGAGCATGGCGCGGTCCGCCGGCGTGAGCCGCCAGTCCACCCAGGACAGCTCGTTGTCCTGGCAGTAGGCGTTGTTGTTGCCGCGCTGGGTGCGGCCGAACTCGTCCCCGGCCGTGATCATGGGCACGCCCTGGGAGAAGAGCAGGGTGGCCATGACGTTGCGCATGGTCTGGGCCCGGTCGGCCCGGATCCGCACGTCGCGCGCCGGGCCCTCCACCCCGTGGTTCCACGAGTGGTTGTCGTTGGTCCCGTCCCGGTTCTTCTCCAGGTTGTCCTGGTTGTGCTTGTTGTCGTAGGAGACGAGGTCCGCCAGGGTGAAGCCGTCGTGGGCGGTCACGAAGTTCACGGACGCCAGGGCGCTGCGCCCGGACGCGGCGAACATGTCCGAGGAGCCGGCGAGCGCCCCGGCGAGCCGGGCGGCGTTGCCCCCGTCCCCGCCCAGGCTCATGCTGCGCGGGCCGGTGAGCCAGAAGTCGCGGACGGTGTCCCGGAAGCGGTCGTTCCAGTCGGCCCACCCCTCGGGGAAGTGACCGGTCTGCCAGCCGCCCATGCCCACGTCCCAGGGCTCGGCGATGAGCTTCGTCCCGAACAGGGCGGGGTCCGCGCCGACGGCCACGAGGAAGGGGTGGTTGCGGGTGAAGCGGTGGCGCTCGTCCCGGGCCAGCTCGGGGGCGAGGTCGAAGCGGAAGCCGTCCACGTGGCAGCGCTCCACCCAGTAGCGCAGGGAGTCCAGCGCCATCTGCACCACCCGCGGGTTGCCGAAGTTCACGGAGTTGCCGCACCCCGTGACGTCCACGTAGCGGCCGTCCTCGCCGTGGCGGTAGTAGGCCTCGTCGCCGAGTCCCCGCCAGCAGTAGGCGGGCTCCTCCTGGCCGGCCTCCGCCGTGTGGTTGTAGACGACGTCGAGGTAGACCTCGAGCCCCGCGCGGTGCAGCTCCCGGACCATCGCCTTGAACTCGTCCAGCACGCCCTGCGGTCCCCGGGCGCGGGCGGCCTCGGTCGCGTAGCCGGCGTGCGGGGCGAAGAAGCCCAGGGTGTTGTAGCCCCAGTAGTTGCTCAGCCCGAGGGACGTGAGGTGCGGCTCGTCCAGGTGGGCGTGCACCGGCAGGAGCTCGACGGCCGTGACGCCCAGGGACGTGAGGTACCCGGTCATCGCGGGGTGCGCGAGCCCGGCGTACGTGCCCCGCAGCTTTTCCGGGACGTCCGGGTGCAGGGCGGTCAGCCCCTTGACGTGCGCCTCGTAGACGACGGTGTCCCGCCACGGGGTGGCCGGGCGGCGGTCCTCGTCCCAGTCGAAGTCCTGCTGGACGACCACGGAGACGTAGCGGCCCCCGTAGGCGTCGGGGCCGGGATCGACGACGCCGGGCGGCGGGGCGACGCGGCGCAGCCCCTTGCCGTAGGGGTCGAGCAGGATCTGCTGGGCGGCCGGGTCCGGGGAGCGGTGGCGGGAGGCGACCGGCGAGTCGGCGGGCACGAACCCGTACTCCGTGCCGGCGGGCAGGGCCGGGGCCTCGTCCCGGTGCCGCAGGTAGTCGAAGCCCGTCTCCGAGAGCCGCTGCTGCTCGGCCGGCGGGATCGTCCCGTGGTGCACACCGCCGGTGCGGCCGGTGAGCCGCCGCCGCTGCCAGCGGCCGCCGGGCAACCGGAAGACGATGTCCAGGTCGGGGATCCCCGGGGCGTAGACCGCCACGTTCGCGCTGCCGTCGCGCTCGGGAGAGGGGTGGACCCCGAGGGGGTAGGGGTGGGAGACGTACGGCCGACCGGTGTCCTGCCGCCGGGGCTCAGGAACCAGCACGGCGTCGCGACACCTCGTACAGGGTGATGCCCACGGCCATCGAGGCGTTGAGCGACTCCATCGTGGAGTCGATGGGGATGGAGACGACCTGGTCGCAGTTCTCGGTGACCAGCCGGGACAGGCCCTTGCCCTCCGAGCCGACCACGATGACGAGCGGCTCGGTGGCCAGCTCGAGGCCGGGCAGCTCGACGTCGCCGCCGCCGTCGAGGCCGACCACGAAGTAGCCCATGGCCTTGAGCTCCTCGAGGGTGCGGTTGAGGTTGGCCGCCTTGGTGACGGGCACGCGGGCCGCGGCGCCGGCGCTGGTCTTCCAGGCGGAGGCCGTGACGCCCACGGACCGGCGCTCGGGCACGATCACGGCGTTGCCGGAGAACGCGGAGACGCTGCGGATGATGGCGCCGAGGTTGCGGGGGTCGGTGATCCCGTCGAGGGCGACCATCAGCGGGGGGCGGCGGATGTGCCGCTTCTCCCACTGGGTCATGAACTTCCGGGCCGCCTCCACGGCGTCCTGGTACTCGTAGGCCGGCACCTGCAGGGCCACGCCCTGGTGCACGGCGTCGCTGGTGAGCCGGTCGAGCTCGCCCTTGGAGGCCTCGAGGATCGTGATCCCGCGTTCGGCGCAGAGCTGCAGGATCTCGCGCACGCGGTCGTCGACGTCGATCTTGCTCGCCGCGTACAGGGCCTTGGCGGGGATGTCCGCGCGCAGCGCCTCGACCACGGAGTTCCGCCCGGTGACGAGGTCCTCCTGGACCTTGCCGCGGGTGCGGGCCGGGGAGCGGCCGCCCTGGCCCTGCCGCCGGTCGGCGGCCTTCTTCATCTTGTGCGCCTTGTGGTACGGGCGGTCCTCGGCCTTGGGGGTGGGGCCCCGGCCCTCGAGGGCCTTGCGTCCGTGGCCGCCGGTGCCGACCAGCGGGCCCTTCTTGTTCTTGCGGATCGCGCCGGGACGTTGCTTGGGGGTTGGCATGGGTTCCTCTGTTCGGTCGGTGTGGTGCGGCCCGGTCAGGCCACGGACCAGGTGGATCCGCCGGCGGCGTCGCGCACCGCGACGCCGGCGGCGGCGAGCTCGTCCCGGAGGGCGTCGGCCCGGGCCCAGTCCTTGGCGGCGCGGGCCTGGTCGCGCTGGGCCAGCAGCGAGCGCACGAGGGCGTCGAGGGCCGCGTGCTCGGCGGCGTTCCCGGCGGCGTCCCCGAGGTCCATGAGCGCGGTCAGGCCGAGGACGTCGGTCATGGCGCGCACCGCCCGGGCGGGCGCGGCGGCGTCCAGGCCGTCGGCGAGCGCGGAGTTGCCGGCGCGGACGGTCTCGTGCAGGACGGCGAGGGCCTGTGGCACGTTGAGGTCGTCGTCCATGGCGTCGCCGAAGGCGGGCGGCACGTCCCCGGCCGCCCCGTCGAGGTCGGCGCCGGCGTCCCGGGCCGCGCGCAGGAAGGACTCGACCCGTTCGACCGCGGCCGTGGCCTCGGCGAGGGAGGTGGGCCGGTAGTCCAGCACGGAGCGGTAGTGGGCCTGGCCGAGGTAGTAGCGCACGGCCAGCGGCCGGGCCTCGGCGAGCATCTCCGCCGGGGAGACGGTGTTGCCGATCGACTTGGACATCTTCTCGCCCGCGTAGGTGACCAGCCCGTTGTGCAGCCAGAGCGTCGCGAACCGCTGCCCGGCCGCCGCCGACTGGGCCAGCTCGTTCTCGTGGTGGGGGAAGCGCAGGTCCAGTCCGCCGCCGTGGATGTCGAAGTGCTCGCCGAGGTACTTCGCGGCCATGGCCGAGCACTCGAGGTGCCAGCCGGGCCGGCCGGCGCCCCAGGGCGAGTCCCAGCGGGCGGTCTCGGGCTCGCCCGCCTTGTGCCCCTTCCACAGGGCGAAGTCGCGGGGGTCCCGCTTGCCGCGGGGGTCGGCGTCGGGGGCGTCCTGCATGTCGTCGACCGACTGGTGGGTGAGCTCGCCGTAGCGCTCCCAGGAGCGGACGTCGAAGTAGACGTCCCCGGAGCCGTCCGGCGCCGGGTAGGCGTGCCCGGCGTCGACGAGGGTGCGGATCAGGGCGTGCATCTCGGGGACGTGGCCCGTGGCGCGCGGCTCGTAGGTGGGCCGGCCGACGCCGATGGCGTCGTAGGCGGCGTTGAACGCCTGCTCGAACCGGTAGGCCAGCGCCCACCACGGCTCGCGGGGGTGGTCGCCGGCGTAGTCGGGGGCGAAGGACGCGGCCGAGTTCGCGAGGATCTTGTCGTCGATGTCGGTGACGTTGCGCACGGTGGTGACCCGGTAGCCGCGGTGGGCGAGCCACCGGGCGAGCTGGTCGAAGACCAGGGCCGAGCGGACGTGGCCGATGTGCGGCATGCCCTGGACGGTGGCGCCGCAGTAGTACAGACGGGCCTCGCCGGGGTGGGCGGGCGCGAAGTCCCGCACGGTCGCGGTGGCGGTGTCGTAGAAGCGCAGAGTCACACGGCCCATCATAAGGGCGGGCGGTGGCGCCCCGGTCAGGCCCGGCGCGCGTCCGCGGGCACGACCAGCGCGGTGGCCACGGCCGCGAGGCCCTCGCCGCGGCCCGTGAGCCCGAGCCGGTCGGAGGTCGTGGCGCTGACCGTGACGGGCGCGCCGGCCGCGGCGGTGAGCACGGCCTCGGCCTCGGCCCGTCGCGGCGCGAACCGCGGCCGGTTCCCGATCAGCTGCACGGCCACGTTGCCGATCTCGAAGCCGGCCTCCCGCACGATGCGGGCCGCCTCAGTGAGGATCCGCACCCCGGACGCGCCCTCCAGCTCGGGGCGGTCCACGCCGAAGTTGGCGCCCAGGTCGCCCGTGCCGGAGGCCGAGAACAGGGCGTCGGCGGCGGCGTGGGCCACGACGTCCCCGTCCGAGTGCCCGGCGAGACCGCGCTCCCCCGGCCACTCGAGGCCCGCGACCCACAGCGGGGTGCCCTCGGGCCCGAAGGCGTGGACGTCGACGGCGATGCCGGTGCGGGGCAGGATCACGGGTCAGGGCTCCTCGGGGTCGAGCAGATCGGGGTGAGGGCCGGGGGTAGGAGCGGCGGTGACGGGCACCGCGGCGTCCGTGCCCGGTGCGCGGCCGCGCAGGACGGCCTCGGCCAGCACCAGGTCGAGCGGGCGGGTGATCTTGAAGGCGTGCTCGTGGCCGGGCACCGTCAGCACGGTGGCCCCCGGGGCGTGCGCCTCCACGAGGGAGGCGTCGTCGGTGACGGACCCGGGGTCCGTCCCGGCCTCCGCGGCGGCGCGGTGCACCGACCGGAGCAGGGCGAGGTCGAAGCCCTGCGGGGTCTGGACCGCGCGCAGCACCGTGCGGTCCACGGTGCCGAGCGACCGTCCGGCGTCGTCCACCCGGCGCATCGTGTCCGCCACAGGCAGCACGGGGACCACGGCGCGCTCCCCGGCGCGCAGCCGGTCCACGACGGTGCGGAAGACCTCGGGCGGGGTGAGGCAGCGGGCGGCGTCGTGGACGAGCACCGCGGTGGAGGCGGGCTCGGACCGCGCGAGCTCGGTCAGCGCCTCGCGCACGGACTCCGCGCGGGAGGCGCCGCCGGTCACGGGTCGCGCGCCGTGCGCCCGGGCGGTCGCGGAGAGCTCGACGTCCCCGGCCGGGACGGTCACCAGCACGGGCCCGGTCAGCCCGGCGCACCGGATGCCCCGCAGCGCGTGCTCCAGGAGGGGGCGGCCGTCGAGGGCCACCAGGGCCTTGGGGATGCCGTGCCCGAGTCGTGTGCCGGAGCCCGCCGCCACGACGACGACGGCGAACCCGCCCTCCGGGGAGGGCGGGTTCGCCGTGGTGGACCGTGGTGCGTTCCCGCTCACGGGTCGGTCAGGACGCCAGGATGTCGTCGAGGCGCTTCTCGGCCTCTTCCTCGTCGATCTTCTTGGCGAGCGCCAGCTCGGAGGTGAGGATCTGGCGGGCCTTCGTCAGCATCCGCTTCTCCCCCGCCGAGAGCCCGCGGTCGCGGTCGCGGCGCCAGAGGTCGCGCACGACCTCGGCGACCTTGAGCACGTCGCCGGAGGCGAGCTTCTCGAGGTTGGCCTTGTAGCGCCGGGACCAGTTGCTGGCCTCCTCGGTGTCCTTCGCCTGCAGGACCGAGATGACCTTCTTGAGCCCGTCCTCGTCGACGACGTCGCGCACGCCCACCAGGTCGACGTTCTCCGCGGGTACCTCGATCACCAGATCCCCCTGGGTCACCTTGAGCTTGAGATACATCTTCTCTTCGCCCTTGACGGTGCGGGTCTTGATCTCCTCGATGGTCGCCGCGCCGTGGTGCGGGTAGACAACCGTCTCGCCAACCTCAAAAACCATATGGAAATACCCCTTTCAGAACTTCCATTCTAACACGGTGTAGGATTCGCCGATCCGGGGCGGGCGGGGACCGGGGGCCCGTCGATGCGGACGATCCGTCGGCAAACGGATAAGCTGGTCGGGACATCGTCCTGAGCTCCCGAGGAGTACGCGCCGTGAAGATCGCCGCCCGCCAGAAGCTGCGTCGCGCAGGCCTGAGTGCCGCCGCCGCGGCCGCCCTGCTGACCACCGCCGGATGCGCCTACATCAACCCGCCGGCCACGACCATGGTGTACTCGGCCGCGGACGGCATCGTGGAGCAGGTCGGGGACGTCAAGCTGGCCAACGTGCTGATCGTGGCCACCGGCGCCGACCAGGAGGGTCGCGTGCTGGGCACCCTGGTGAACGACGGCGACCAGGACGTCACGCTGTCGATGGACGTCGACGGCGCCACCGCCGAGGTGCAGATCCCCGCCGGCGGCACCGTGGACCTCGACCAGGACGACCCGGTCGTGACCGTGGACCGTGCCGGCGCCGAGCCGGGTCTCATGGTCGAGACCGAGTTCACCGCCGGCGGCGAGTCCCTCACCGAGCGGGTCCCGGTCCTGGACCACACCTTCTCCCGCTACGCCGAGTTCATACCCGGCGGCGCGCCGAGCACCCCGGCGAACCCCTCCAACACGCCCGTGCCCGTCGAGGAGATGGTGGGCCAGGAGAGCGGCCACTGACGACTCCCACCGGCGCGCACGAGCGGAAGGGCCCGGAACCCCTCGGGGTTCCGGGCCCTTCCGTCTGCCGGGGCGCCGGCTCAGCCCTCGAACTTGTAGCCGAGGCCCCGCACCGTCACGAGGTGCCGCGGGGCGGAGGGATCGGGCTCGATCTTGGCGCGCAGGCGCTTGACGTGGACGTCGAGGGTCTTGGTGTCCCCCACGTAGTCCGAGCCCCAGACCCGGTCGATGAGCTGCCCTCGGGTCAGCACGCGCCCGGCGTTGCGCAGCAGCATCTCCAGCAGCTCGAACTCCTTGAGCGGCATGGCCACCCGCTCCCCGTGCACGCTGACCACGTGCCGCTCGATGTCCATCCGCACGGGACCGGCCTGCACGGTCGCCGAGACGAGCTCCTCGGGCTCTCCCTGCCGGCGCAGGACCGCTCGGATCCGGGCCACGAGCTCCCGGGACGAGTACGGCTTGGTGACGTAGTCGTCGGCGCCGAGCTCGAGCCCGACCACCTTGTCGATCTCGGCGTCCTTGGCCGTGAGCATGATGATCGGCACGGAGGAGCGCTGCCGCACCTGCCGGCACACCTCGGTGCCGGACAGCCCGGGGAGCATGAGGTCCAGCAGCATCAGGTCGGCCCCGGACCGGTCGAACTCCGCCACGGCGTCCACGCCGTTGTCGACGACCGCCACCTCGAACCCCTCCTTCCCCAGCAGGTAGGAGAGCGGGTCGCTGAGGGACTCCTCGTCCTCGACGATCAGGATGCGGGTCACTGTCGGTCCTCCGTGCTCCCGGCGCGCGCCGCGGGGGCGGCGGGCCGTGGGGTCGATGCGTCTGGGCGGGGTGGTGCCTGCTGCGGCACCGGGCGGGCGGTCGCGCCGGGGACCGGCTGTGCGGTCCCCCCGGGGTCGTCGGCGCCCTCGATCTGGGGGATGCTGAGGGTGAACGTGGAGCCGCGGCCCGGCTGCGACCACAGGGTGGCCTCGCCGCCGTGCTGGGACATGACGTGCTTGACGATGCTCAGTCCGAGCCCGGTGCCGCCCGTCCGGCGGGAGCGGGCCGCGTCCACGCGGTAGAAGCGCTCGAAGATCCGGTCCTGCTCGTCCTCGGGGATGCCCGGGCCCTGGTCGGTCACCGAGATCTGGGCCATCCCGTCCCGCTCCCGGACGCCGACGCCCACGCGGGTGCCCTCCGGGGAGTAGTGCACCGCGTTGTCGATGAGGTTGCGCAGCGCGGTGACGAGCAGGTCGGGGTCGCCGAACACGGGCCGGGTGACGCGCCCGCCCACCGCGATCTCGATGCCCTTGTTCTCGGCCGGGAACCGGTTGCGGTCCACGGCGTCGGCGATCACCTGGTTGAGGTCCACGGGCCGGCCCTCGGTGACCACGTCCGCGCCCTGCAGGCGGGAGAGCTCGATGATGTCCTGGACGAGGGCGGTCAGCCGGGCTGACTCCTTGTGCAGGCGCTGGGCGAAGCGGCGCACGGCCTCCTCGTCCTCGGCCGCGTCCTCGATCGCCTCGGCGAGCAGCCCGATCGCCCCCACGGGGGTCTTCAGCTCGTGCGAGACGTTGGCGACGAAGTCGTTGCGGATCGACTGCGCCCGGACGATCTCCGTCTGGTCGTCGGCGAGCAGCAGGATGTACTCCTCCGCGATGGGGGCCACCCGGACGTCGAGCACCACCGCGCCCGTCTGGAACGGTCCGCGGGACAGCTCGACCCGCCGCTCCTCGATCACGCCGCTGCGCCGGGCCCGGCGGATCATCTCGAGCATCTGCTCGTGCACCACGGTGTGCCCGCGGACCAGTCCGAAGGCGTAGGCGGCCGGGGAGGCGCGCACCACGCCGTCGACCCCGTCCACCACCACGTAGGCGCGGCCGATCACCGCGAGCACGTCCGCGGTGCCGTCGGGCAGCGTGGGCTCCTGGACGTCGGCGCGGGCGCGGCGGCCCCGTCCGCTCACCCGGAGGGCGATCAGACCGCTCACCCCGAGGGCGAAGCCGAGCAGACCCGCGGCGACGGCGATGGCAGTTGGACTCACGGAACCAGCTTAGGCACTCGGGGGCGCGGGGACCCCGTGCCGGGCGTCACGAGCTACAGGTTCAACCAACGTTCATCCTAAGATGAGCGAAAGTTCACTCCTGGCTGTGACGGTGGCGGCGGGTGTGCTCGCACCCGGCCCCCATGTCATCCGTCCCGCTCCGCGCCGCACCCCGGCCGCGGCTGCCGCGGACGCCGCCGCATCTCGAAAGGACGCATCCGTGCGCAAGGTTTTCCAGGCAGAACTCCACCAGGTCGGCGAGGAGCTCATCCAGATCGCGACCCTGGTGCGCGAGGCCCTCGCCCGCGCCAAGGACGCGCTCCTCGACGCGGACATCCAGCTCGCCGAGGAGGTCATCTCCAACGACGCCCGGATCGACTTCCTGCAGAACGACCTCGACGAGCGCTCGATCGACATCCTGGCGCTGCAGAGCCCCGTGGCCTCGGACCTGCGGATGATCGTGGGCGCGCTGCGGATGAGCGCCTCCCTGGAGCGTGCCGGCGACCTCGCCCGGCACCTGGCCCAGGCGGTGCGCATCCGCTATCCCGAGCCGGTCATCCCTGAGCCGCTCGTGGAGACGTTCACCCGGATGTTCGACCTCGACCTGCAGATCCTGGACCGGGTCATCCAGGTGCTCCAGACCCGGGACCTCTCCCTCGCCGACGACATCTACTCGCTCAAGGGCGAGGTCAACCAGCTGCACCAGTCCGTCTTCGACGCGCTCGCCGCGCCGAGCTGGGACTCGTCGGTGCCCACCGCCGTGGACGTCACCCTGTGCTCCCGGTACCTCGAGCGCATCGGGGACCACGGGGTCTCGGTGACCCGCAAGGTCTCCTACCTGGTGACCGGGGACTGGGTCCCGGCGAGCTCCGACCGCCCCACCGGCCACGGCCACGTGGGCCGCGACGGGGGCGAGTGAGCCCCCGCCCGGGCGCCGGCCGAGCCGCGCCCGGGCACAGGACAGGGGCCGGGTCCACCAGCACGGTGGACCCGGCCCCTGTCCGTGGGCGGGAGCCTTCCGGGACTACTTCTTGCCCTGGTTGGCGACCGCCTGGATCGAGCTCGCGGCGGCCTCGGGGTCGAGGTACTCGCCGCCGGCCACGAGCGGGCGGAGGTTCTCGTCGAGCTCGTAGTAGAGCGGGATGCCCGTGGGGATGTTCAGCGCCGCGATGTCCTCGTCCGAGATGCCGTCGAGGTGCTTCACCAGGGCGCGCAGGGAGTTGCCGTGGGCCGCGACGATGACGGTCCGGCCGGCCTGCAGATCGGGGACGATCTCCTGCTCCCAGTACGGCATGAAGCGGTCCAGGACGTCCTTGAGGCACTCGGTGCGGGGCGCGTCCGGCACGTCCGCGTAGCGGGGGTCGCCGGCCTGCGAGAACTCGGACGAGTCCTCCAGCTCGGGCGGCGGGACGTCGTAGGAGCGGCGCCAGGTCATGAACTGCTCGTCGCCGTACTCGTCGCGGACCTGGGTCTTGTCCTTGCCCTGCAGCGCACCGTAGTGGCGCTCGTTGAGCCGCCACGACCGCTTCACGGGGATCCAGTGCCGGTCCGCCCGGTCCAGCGCGAGGTGGGCGGTGGTGATGGCCCGGCGCAGGAGCGAGGTGTGCAGGACGTCCGGGGCGATCCCCTTCTCGACGAGCAGCTCACCGCCGCGGACGGCCTCCTCCCGCCCCTTCTCGGTCAGGTCCACGTCCACCCACCCGGTGAACAGGTTCTTCTCGTTCCAGTCGGACTGTCCGTGCCGGAGCAGGACGAGCTTGTGCGGTGCTGATTCGGTAGCCATGGGGCCATTCTTCCACCCGGGCGGCGGCGCGGGACAAGCCGGCGTCACGGGCGCCCCGTGTCGCGGGGCCGGGCGCCGCGCGCCCGGCGGTCACCAGTTGTTGGGGCCCTTGGACTCCAGGCCCACGGCCGGGCGGACGTCGGCCAGGTAGACCCCCACGGCCGTGCCCGCGATGAGCAGGACGAACAGGCTGGGCCGCAGCAGCATCAGCGTGAAGACCGTGAACGCGAGGGAGCCGCCCGTGAGCGCGAGCCAGAAGCCCTTCGTGCGCTTGAAGGCGCGCTGGAACTGCACCGGCGCCTTGGTCAGGCAGTCCACGAAGGCCCACACGGCCAGACCGGCGACGACCAGTGCCAGCGCGATGTCGATGAAGCGCACGAGTAAGAAGACCCAGGGAATGTCCACGCCGTCCAGCCTACCGGTCGATCGCGCACAGGACGCGGTCGAGGTCCTCCCAGAGGTCCTCGACGTTCTCGATGCCCACCGACAGGCGCAGCAGCGTCTCCGGGACGCTGGGCGGCTCCTCGTGGTGCCGCCGCCGCCGCTCGATCAGCGACTCCACCCCGCCGAGCGAGGTCGCGGGGGTCCACACGCGCAGGGCGTCCACGGCCGCCTCGACGGCCGCGACGTCCCCCGCGGGCACGATCGCCACGATCGAGCCGAAGCCGTCCATCTGCGCGGCGGCACGGGCGTGCCCGGGGTCCCCGGGCAGGCCCGGGTAGCGGACCTCGCGCACGGCCGGGTGCTGCTGGAGGCGGCGGGCGAGCTCCCCAGCGGTGGCCGCGGAGCGCTCGACCCGCACCGCCAGGGTGCGCATCCCCCGCAGCGCGAGCCACGCCTCGAACGGCCCCGGGACCGCGCCGTGCAGGGAGCGGTGCCCCTTCAGCCGGGTCCGCAGGGCAGGGTCGGAGGTGACGGCGGCCCCCAGGACGACGTCGGAGTGCCCCGCCAGGTACTTGGTCACGGAGTGCACCACGATGTCCGCGCCGTGCTCCAGCGGGCGCTGCAGCAGCGGGGTGGCGAAGGTGTTGTCCACGCACGTGAGCACGCCGCGCTCGCGGGCCGCCGCGAGCAGCGCGGGGAGGTCGGCGACCTCCAGCATGGGGTTGGTGGGGCTCTCGAGCCAGAGCAGGTCGGCGGCGTCGAGCGCGGCCACCACGTCCTCGGTGTCCGTGACGTCCACGGTCCGCACGGTGAGCAGCCCGCGGGCCTCGAGGTCCGCGGCCAGGGCCAGGGAGCCCTGGTAGCTGTGCCGGGGCAGCACCAGGCGACCGCCCGCCGGGACGAGCGAGAGCACCGACGCGACGGCGGCCAGTCCCGAGGCGTAGGCCAGTGCGGGGAGCTCCGCCCGCTCGAGCCGCGCCAGCACGTCCTCGAGGTCCTCCCACGTGGGGTTGCTGAACCGCCCGTAGGTGCGGTCCTCGGCGTCGAGCCCGGCGGAGCCCCGGTAGGTGGAGGTGAGGACGATGGACGGGCCGACCGGCGCGTCGTGCTCCGGTGCGGGCCGCCCGCCCGCGACCAGCACGGTGTCCGGGCGGAGGTCGGCGGAGCCGTGGGCGGGCGGGGTCTCGGGGCGCGCAGTCATGGCCCCAGGCTATCGGCCCGCGGCGTCCCCAGCCGCGCGCGCACCGGCGGCGCTGTCCGCGCGGGTGGATAGGCTGGGACCGTGACCTCCCGACCGGCCCCCGCCCCGCCGCCCGCCTCCGCCGCGGCGTCCTCCCCCGCGCCGTCCGGGCGCGGGCTCTTCGTGGTGTTCGAGGGCGGGGACGGCGCCGGGAAGTCCACCCAGGTCGGCCTGCTCGTGGACGCCCTGCGCGCCGAGGGGCACGACACCCTGCGCACCCGGGAGCCCGGGGGGACCCCGCTGGGCGAGAGGGTGCGCGAGCTCGTGCTGGACCCGGCGCACGGGCCCGTCGACGCCCGCGCCGAGGCCCTGCTCTTCGCCGCGGCCCGCGCCGCCCACGTCGCCCAGCTCATCCGCCCCGCGCTCGCCGCCGGCCGGACCGTGGTCTGCGACCGCTTCGCCGACTCCTCCGCCGCCTACCAGGGCGCCGGGCGCGGCCTCGGCCTGGACCGCGTCGCGGAGCTCAACGCGTGGGCCACGGCCGGGCTCGTCCCGGACCTCACCGTGCTGCTCGACGTCCCGGCCGGCACGGGACGGACCCGCCGGGAGGCCCGGGACGGCACCGCGGGCGACCGCCTGGAGACCGAGCCCGACGCCTTCCACGACGCGAACCGGGCGGCGTTCCTCGAGCTCGCCGGCCGGGCTCCGGAGCGCTACCTGGTGCTCGACGCCACCCGGCCGGCAGGGGAGCTCTCGGCCGCCGTGCGCGAGCGCCTCACCGGGCTCGCCCGCTCCGCCCGGGCCGCGGAGGTGAGCGCGTGAGCGTGTGGGACCAGCTGCTGGGCCAGGACGCCGTGGTGGCGCAGCTGCGGCGCGCCGCCCAGGAGGACCGGCCCACCCACGCCTGGCTGTTCACCGGTCCGCCCGGCTCGGGGCGCTCCAACGCGGCGCTCGCGTTCGCCGCGGCCCTGCTGTGCGAGCAGGAGGACCCCGTCGAGCGCGGGTGCGGGCAGTGCCACGCGTGCCGCACGGTCCTGGCCAGCTCGCACGCGGACCTCACCCACTTCGTCACGGAGAACCCGCAGATCACCATCGAGGAGGCCCGCGAGCTCGTGGTCCGCGCCCAGGACCGGCCCTCGGTGGGCCGCTGGCGCGTCATGGTGGTCGAGGACGCCGACCGCATGGCGGAGCGCACCTCGAACGTGATGCTCAAGGCCATCGAGGAGCCCCCGCCCAACACCATCTGGCTGCTGTGCGCCCCGAGCCCGATGGACGTGCTCGTGACCATCCGCTCCCGCTGCCGCCCGGCCACGCTGAAGGTGCCCGCCGTGGCGGATGTGGCCGAGCTGCTGATCCGCCGGCACGGGGGGCCCCGGCAGCGCGCGGAGGAGAGCGCCCGGCTGGCGCAGTCCCACGTGGGGATCGCGAAGCGGCTCGCCCTCTACGACGACGCCCGCACCCGGCGGCAGGAGGTCGTGTCCATGCCGCTGAAGCTCTCCGGGGTGCCGGACGCCGTGCGCGCCGCGGACCGGCTGCACAAGATCGCCGTGGAGGAGTCCCAGGCGGACGCCGAGTCCCGCAACGAGGCGGAGCGCAAGCAGCTGCTCGTGGCCCTGGGCGCGCCGGAGTCCGGACGGGTGCCGCCGGCCATCCGCGGCGCCCTCAACCGGCTCGAGGCCGACCAGAAGCGCCGGTCCCGGCGGATCCAGACGGACACCCTCGACCGCTTCCTCATCGACCTCACCACCTTCTACCGCGACGTCCTGACCCTCCAGCTGCGCACGGGCTCCGCCCTGGTCAACGAGCACCTGGCCCAGCAGCTGCAGGACCACGCGTCCAACTCGACCCCCGAGCGGACGCTGCACCGCATCGACGTGATCAGCCGGACCCGGGACCGGATCCGCACCAACGTCAGCGCGCAGCTGGCCTTCGAAGCCATGGCCGTCTCCCTGCTCTGACCCCGCCCCCGACCCCCATCCCCCCACCCCCTCGAGGAGCCCCATGACCCGCCGTGCCGCCCCCTCGCGCCGCGCCCTCCTGCCCGTCACGGCCGCGCTGGCCGCGACCGGCCTGCTCCTGAGCGGCTGCTCGTCCCTGGGGGCCGGCGCCACGGGCGAGCCGACCTCCGGGGGCGCCACCGGCGCCGTCGTCGAGGGCACCCCCGAGGAGCTCCAGCGCTACTACACGCAGACCGTCGCCTGGGAGGACTGCACGTTCGAGGTAAAGACCAACGGCGCGCAGGACGACCTCCAGTGTGCCGACGTCGAGGTGCCCCTCGACTACGCCGACCCCGGCGGGGCGACCACCACCGTGGTGATGTCCCGCCTGCCCGCAGGCGGGGACGCCCGCGGCAGCCTGCTCCTCAACCCCGGCGGGCCCGGCGCCTCCGGGGTGGACGCGATGCTCTACGCGCAGTACACGGTCACCGGCGACGTGCGCGAGGCCTACGACGTGGTGGGCTTCGACCCGCGCGGGGTGAGCCGCTCCGAGGGCATCGAATGCCTCGACGACGCGGAGCTGGACGCGTGGCGCGCCGAGCCGATGTTCGACCCCGAGGAGCAGCCGGTCGAGCAGATCCAGGAGGAGTACGAGCAGCTCGGCGCCGCGTGCGTGCAGGACTCCGGCGAGCTCGTGGCGCAGATGGACACCGTGAGCGCCGCCCGGGACATGGACGTGCTCCGGGCCGTGCTCGGCGACGAGCGGACGACCTACCTGGGCTTCTCCTACGGCACCCACCTCGGCGCGGTGTACGCCGACCTGTTCCCCGACCGGGTCGGCCGGCTCGTGCTCGACGGCGGCGTGGACCCCACCCTGAGCGACATGGAGGCTACCGCCGACCAGGCCGAGGGCTTCGAGGACAACCTGCGCCACTGGGTGCAGCAGTGCCAGTTCGAGATCCGGGACTGCGTGGTGGCCGACGTCTCCACGGACGAGGCGATGACCCGGATCCAGGAGCTCATCGCCTCCGTCGAGGAGGAGACCGTGACCGCCGCCGACGGCCGGCGGGTCACCGCCACCAACGTGGTCGAGGGCATCCTGGGGCCCCTCTACGCGACCACCGGCTACGAGACGCTCAACGAGTCCCTGGGCGCCGCCTTCGACGGCGACTTCTCCGCGCTGCTCGCCCAGTCGGACGCCACGCACGGGCGCGACGCCGAGGGCCGGTACACGAGCAACACCACCATGGCGTTCACGGCCGTGAACTGCCTCGACCGGCCCGACGGGACGGTCACGGCGGAGCAGATGGCTCAGCACCAGGAGGAGCTCGAGCGGGTCGCCCCGACCTTCGGCCCGTACCTGGGCTACGGCGACGCAGCGTGCCAGGGATGGCCGGTCGACCCGGCGGGCCTGCCGGAGCCGCTCGACGCCGCCGGCGCCGATCCCGTCCTCGTGGTGGGCACCACCCACGACCCCGCGACCCCCTACCACTGGTCCGAGGCCCTCGTGGAGCAGCTCGACAGCGCCCGGCTGCTGACCTACGACAGCTACGGCCACACCGCCTACACGGCCGGCAACCGCTGCGTGCAGGACGCCGTGGACGCCTACCTGCTGGAGGGCGAGCTCCCCGCGGAGGGGACGACCTGCTCCTGATCCGCCGCGACCCGGGCGACCGGTGCCGGCACGGTGGGCGTCAGCGCGCGCCGGGCACCGGCGTGCGGACGAGTCCGGGGAGGTCCCGGACCGAGTCGACCACCACGTGGGCGCCGGCCGCGCGCAGGGACGCGGCGTCGTGCGCGCCCGTGCGGACGCCGACGACCGCGGCGGAGCCGGCCCGCAGGCCGGCCTGCACGTCCGCCGCGGTGTCCCCCACCACCATGACCCGGCGGACGTCGCCGAGGTCGAGCGCCAGCACGGCGGTGAGCACCATGTCCGGCCAGGGTCGTCCGCGCCCCGCGTCCGAGGGACACAGGCTGAGATCCGCGAGACCCGTCCAGCCGAGCTGCTCGAGGAGCGTGTTCAGGCTGTGCCGGTTGTAGCCGGTGGCCAGGCAGACCCGCAGGCCCGCCTCGCGCAGCGCCGTGACGGCCTGCTCCGCGCCCTCCACGGGAATGACCCCCTCGGTGGCCAGCAGCTCGTCGAGGTGGCGCTCGAAGTCCCGGACCGCCTGCCGTGCCCGGTGGGGGTCGCTCGCGAACAGCTGCTCGAGCACTCCCGCCTTCGACTGGCCCAGCGTGTCCCGGACGTGGTGGAGCATCTGCCGGAACCGCTCCGAGCCGGGGTCGACGCCGAGACCGGTCACGGTGCGCTCGAAGGCCCGCTCCATGATCCCGTTGTCGTGGAACACGGTCCCGGACATGTCCAGGAAGGCCAGTTCGAGATCCGGCGCGATGCCGCCGTCCGGTGTGCGCACTGGGCTGCTCCTGTTCCGGGCGGACCGCAGCGGCCGGCCCCGTCGTCGTGTCCGTCCATGCTGCGCCCCGGCCCTGCGGGCCGGTAAGGCCGGGGAGCCGAAGAGCCGGTGAACTCCCGGGGAACGCGCGCACCGCGCCCGGCCCCGCCGATTGGGGACGCCCCCGTGCTCTCTGCTACAGTTTCACCTGCACTGAGGCCGTCCCGGACGGCCGCGTGCACGCCTCCTTAGCTCAGTCGGTAGAGCGTTTCACTCGTAATGAAAAGGTCGTCGGTTCGATTCCGACAGGAGGCTCCCACCGGAAGAAGGCTCCGGACCCCCTGGGTCCGGAGCCTTCGTCGTCCCGCCCCGCGCCCGTCCACCGGGCCACCTGCCCCCGCCCCTCGAACCCCGCGACGGGCGGTGCGCACCGGCCGTCACAGTCGCGTCCCCCCTGGTCACAGTGGTGTTCGGCGGGTGGGGTCCGCCGTACGCTGAGGCAACCGGGCGCGATCGGCCGCCACGGACCACTTGGGCGGTGCACCATGCAACTCCGTTCGCGACAGCGCCTCGGCCTGCTCGTCCTCGCCGGAGCGGCCCTGGTGACGTCCGCTTGCGGCCCCTCCCCCGGTCCTCCGCCGGAGACGGCTCCTCCCCCGGACACGGCCTCCCCGGCCTCGCCCGCACCGGGTGAGCCCCGGGTGTCCCGCATCCTGACCTGGCTCCGCATGGGGCCCACCGGGGAGGGCACCCCGCTGTGGTACGACCCCCTGAAGGACGGGGACTGCGGCGACGAGCAGCTGCTCGCGTCCCGGGCCCAGCCCGTCCCGCGCGCCGGCGCCCTCCTGTGCGAGGCCGCCACGACCAACGACCCCGAGCTGTGGCGGCAGGGCGAGGACGCCCTGGCTGCCGTCCCGGCGCCCGCCGGCTGCTGGGAGGAGGAGACCGTGGCGGGCCTGCGGCGGCTGGTCGAGTTCCACCGCCGGGCCCCGGAGGCGGTCCCGGAGCTGCAGGTCCCCGACGGCACGGCCTGCCCCCTCGTGCTGGAGGGCCTCCTCTCGCCGCTGGCCCCCGGTGTCGAGGGCCTGGAGATCCCCGTGTCCACCTGCGGCGGCGCACCGGTCTTCCTGCAGGGCAACCTCGAGTGGGTGCCGCCGGAGGGCATCCGCGCGGTGTCGGTGGGCGCCGCGGTCGTGCCGGTGCAGCAGGGCAATGGAAGCCTGTTCTTCCGCGCCCCGCCGTCGGACGTCGCCGGCCCCGTCCCGGTGACCGTCTCGGACGCGGACTGGCCGGTCGGCGGGCAGGGCTACCTGGTGTACCAGGTGCCGGCCGCCGCCTGTCCCGACCCCCCGCCGGCGCCCGCGCCCACCGCTCCACCCACACTCTAGGAGCCACGGTGGCGGAGCAGGAGCCGGACGGGTCCCCGCTCTGGGGGCGGCTCTTCCAGGCGGTCTCGAAGCTGGGCGTGGGGGTGAGCCTGCTGACGGCCCTGCTGGTCTACTTCGGCTGGGTCCGCGCCGGCGCCCAGGCCCGGGAGATGGGCCTGGACGCGAACCTCTTCGGCTACACCACCCAGGACTACCTGCTCCTGAGCATCGGCTCGCTGTACGTCCAGCTCCTCTGGATCGCCGTGGCCGTGCTCGGCGGGATCTGGCTGGACCGCCGGCTGCGCGAGCGCGTGGAGGCCCGTGCCCGCCGGTCCGGGAGCGCCCCGGTGGCGCGGTGGGCGCGCCGGGGGACGTGGTTCTTCATCGGGCTGGCGGTCGCGGTGCGGCTCCTGGGCGGCGCCGTGCCGGAGGAGGAGGCCTGGGTGATCCCATTCGCCATGGCGCTGTGCGTCCTCGCCGCCGCCTGGGCCGCCGGTCTGCGGCGGCGCGTCACCGCCCGTGACGAGCGGCCCACCGCGCCCGAGCGGCCGCTCCTGCGGAGCTTCGCGCTGCTGTCCGTGGTCGCGCTCCTGGTGTTCTGGGGCACGTCGTCGGTGGCCGAGGCCATGGGACGGGCCCTGGCCCACGACCTCGAGGAGGAGCTGGGGACGATGCCGCGGACGGTCGTCTACAGCGAGAAGCCCCTGCACATCGGCCTGCCCGGGGTCCGTGCGGAGGAGCTGGGCGGACCCGACGACCCGCTCCACCGCTACGACGGGCTACGGCTCCTGACGCTGCGGGGCGGCCGGTACTTCCTCCTGCCCGAGCAGTGGACGGTCGCCGGCAGCACGGTCCTGGTGCTGCCCGACGACAACTCGGTCCGCCTGGAGTACAGCCGCTGATCCGTCCTGCTCCGCCCGGCCGGGGTCCTCCGCCCCCGCCGGTCCGGCCATGGGGAGGGTCAGGGTGAAGACCGTCCCCTCCCCCGGGGCGCTCTCGCAGCGGATGGTGCCGCCGTGGCGCTCGACGATCTCGTGCACGACCGCCAGGCCCAGGCCCAGGCCCGGGATGGCGCTCATCCGGGCGTTGCTGCTGCGGAAGAACCGGCCGAACACGTGCTCGGCGTCCTCCGGGCGCATCCCCATGCCGCGGTCCGCCACCTGCACCTGCACGGTCGTCCCGGTCCGGACCACCCGGACCGTCACCGGCCCGCCGTCCGGGGAGTACTTGATGGCGTTCGAGAGCAGGTTGTCGAGCACCTGCCCCAGGCGCACGGGGTCGCAGGCCAGCACGAGGCGGGACGGGGCCTCCACCCGCAGGTCCACCCCCGCCTCGACGGCCCGGAGCCCGGCCGCCGCGACGGACTGCTGGACCACCTGGACGAGGTCGGCCTCCGCCGGCTGCAGCGCCAGGACGGGGCCCGCGGTGCGGAGGAGGTCCTCGACCAGCACGAGCAGCTGGTCGGCGTTGCGCTCGACGACCTCCAGCCCGGAGCGGACGTGCCCGGGGAGCCGCTCGTCCATGGCCAGGAGCTCGGTGTAGCCGCGGATGGACGTCAGGGGCGTGCGCAGCTCGTGGGAGACGCCGGCCACGAAGTCGTCCTTGGCCTGCAGCGCCGCCACCAGCTCGGTCACGTCGTTGAACGACAGGACGGAGCCCTCGGTCCCGCCGTCCTCGTCCCGGAGCACGCGGGCGGACACGGAGAGCACCCGCTGCAGGGGCGGCTCCCCCGCCCAGACCAGGGCGTCGGAGAAGGACTCGCCGCGGATCGCGCGGCGGGCGGGACGCCGGTCCACGGGCAGCGGCGTCCCGTCCCCGTCCGCGTAGACCCGCAGGTCCGCCTCGGCGCCGTCCCGCACCCCCTCGGGCAGCGAGAGCTCGTGGATCCGGTGCTGTCGGCGGTTCATGAGGATGTCGTGGCCGTGCTCGTCGATCGCCAGCACGCCCACGTCCACCGTGTCCAGGACGGTGTTCAGCAGCCGTTCCCGCCGCGCGGTCACGCCCAGCAGCCGGCGCAGCTCGGCGTCCTTGGCCTCGAGCTCGGCGTTCTGGCGCTCCATGCTGTTCGACAGCACCTGGACGGTGAGCCCGATGCCCAGCAGCATGACGGGGATCAGCAGCGGGGCCGTCAGCAGCTGCGCGCTCAGCGGCCGGGACGGGACCAGGAGCGGGACCCACACCATGGCGAGGGTCAGGACGAACCCCAGCGGGGCGGACGCCCGGGGCAGCCGCCCGGAGCCGGTGAGCCAGATGACGGGGAACGCGGCCATGATGCCCACCCCGGTCACCGTGCTCAGCGTGCCCTCCCGCAGCAGGGTGATGGGGACGAAGTCCAGGACCGGGACGGCCAGGAACGCCCCGTAGGGCAGCCGGTCCCACGGCACCAGCGCGCACAGGGCCGCCAGCGCCACCGTGAGCGCCAGGGCCAGCTGCACCCGCAGGTCGCCCCGCAGCGGCTCGTGGACCACCCAGATCCCGGCGACGAGGACGACGGTCGTGACGAACAGCGGCAGCTGGCTGAGGAGCACGCGCCGGCGCATCGACAGCTCGTGGAAGCTGATCCGGTCGAGGGAGAGGACGGTGAGCAAGCGGTCCACGGGAGAACTCTTCCGACTGGGTGCGTCACCCTCGGGGGGTCGGGATGACAATTGCAAAGAATAGCGGCTTAATGGGTCCATGACCCCCTCCCCCCAGGGTCGCCGTGCCGTCGTGATCGAAGACCACGACGACATCCGCAACCTCCTCGCCCAGACCATCGGCATGCGCGGCTTCACCGTGACGACCGCCGCGACCGGCCTCGAGGGCATCGAGGCCGTGCGCCGCGACGGCGCCGACCTCATCACCCTGGACCTCAGCCTCCCGGACCTCGACGGGCTGGAGGTCTGCCGGCGGGTCCGGCAGTTCTCGGACGCCTACCTGCTCATGGTCACGGCGCGCCCGGGCGAGATCGACCGGCTGGAGGGCCTCGAGCGCGGGGCGGACGACTACATCAGCAAGCCGTTCAGCCCCCGGGAGCTGCAGGCCAGGATCGAGGCGATGTTCCGCCGGCCGCGCGCCCGGGCGGAGCAGGCCGACGCCGAGGAGCTGCGCCGCGCGGCCGAGGTCCAGCGCAGCCTGCTGCCCGCCGCCGCCCCGGCCGTGCCCGGCTACGACGTGGCCGGGGCGTGCCGGCCGTCCCGCAGCGTGGGCGGGGACTTCTTCGACTGGTACACGACCGAGGGCGGGCTCCAGGTCTCGCTGGCCGACGCCATGGGCAAGGGCATGGGGGCCGCGCTCATCGCCGCCACCGTGCGCGCCGTGCTGCGCTCCGCGGCCGGGCAGCCGGACATGGCGCAGGCCTTCGGCGACACCTGCCGGCACCTCGAGCACGACCTCGCCCACTCCGACTCCTTCGTCACGCTCTTCCACGCCCGCCTGGACACGGCCGACGGGGTCGTGGAGTACGTCGACGCGGGCCACGGGCTGGGACTGCACGTGCGCGCGGACGGGATCGACCGGCTGCGCCCGGGCGGCCCCCCGGTGGGGGCGGTGCCCGGGACGCAGTGGGTGCCCGGCCGGATCGTGCTCGCGCCCGGCGACGCCCTCGTCGTCGTCAGCGACGGCCTCCTCGACGCGTACGAGGACGTCGACGACGCCGTGCAGGCGGTCGCGGACGTGGTCTCCCGCCACGAGGACGCCGCGTCCGCCTGCACCGCGGTCCTCGACCTCGCCGGCGAGGAGACCCGCACCGACGACGTCACCGCCGTGGTCGTCCGCCGCCGGTCCGCCCCGTGAACCGCTTCCTCGTCCGGCTCCTGGTCGTCCTGACCCTCCTGCTGGGCGTCAACTACATCGCCTGGCGCTGGCTCGAGTCGCTGAACTGGTCGGCGTGGTGGATCGCCGTTCCCCTGGTGCTCGCCGAGACGTACAGCCTGATCGACGTCTCGCTGTTCGGGCTCACCGTCTGGCGGCTCCGGCGGCGCGGGGAGGCCGGCGCCCCGCCCGCGGGCGCCACCGTGGACGTGTTCATCACGACCTACGACGAGCCCCTCGACCTCGTGATGGGCACCGCCCTGGCGGCGCAGGCCATCCGGCACCCGCACAGCACGTGGATCCTCGACGACGGGGCCCGCCCCGAGCTCGAGGCGCTCGCCGCCGAGCACGGGCTGGGCTACCTGACGCGAAGCGAGGACTGGACCGACCGGCCGCGCCACGCCAAGGCCGGCAACCTCAACAACGCCCTGATGCTCACCCAGGGCGAGTTCCTGCTGATCCTCGACGCCGACCAGGTCCCGGCCCCGGAGATCCTGGACCGGACCCTGGGCTGGTTCAACGACCGCAGGGTGGCGCTCGTGCAGACGCCGCAGTGGTTCGTCAACGTGCCGGACCACGATCCGCTCGGCAGCCAGGCCCCCCTGTTCTACGGCCCCATCCAGCAGGGCAAGGACGGCTGGAACGCCGCCTTCTTCTGCGGCTCCAACGCGATCCTGCGCCGCGAGGCGCTCATGCAGCTCGGCCTCTCCGGCTACGTCCAGGAGGTCGAGCAGGACGTGAAGGAGTCCCTCGCCCGCACCCGGGCCGCCCTGCGCAGGGCGCGACGGTCCCCGGAGGCCGCGAACCCCGTCGTCGCGGGCATGCTCGACGACGTCGAGGCCGCCACCGCGCGGGCCCGCGCCGAGCTGAAGGCCGGCGCCCCCCTGACCGAGCTGACCTACCGCCTGCAGCGCGAGGTGGACGCGGCGGCCCGGCGCACCGTCACGCAGGACTTCTCCCAGATCGAGGCGGACCTCGCCTCGATCGCCGCCCTGGACCTGCCCCCCGAGGACGGCATGGTGTGGCCGGACGAGCTCGCCTCCGCCGTGGACCGGATGTCCCGCCGCGACCTGTCCCCCCTGGCCGCCGTGGAACCGGTCCGGGAGGTGCTCGAGGCGGTCTCCGTGGACCGGCCCGGCGAGGCCCAGCCGGTGATGCCGCTGGCGACGATCTCCGTCACCGAGGACATGGCCACCGCGATGCGCCTGCACGGCCTGGGCTGGCGCAGCGTCTACCACCACGAGGTCCTCGCCCACGGCCTGGCCCCCGAGGACCTGAAGACCATGCTCACCCAGCGCCTGCGCTGGGCGCAGGGCACGGTGCAGGTGCTGCTCCGGGAGAACCCGCTGCTGCAGCGCCGGCTGGGGTGGGGCCAGCGGCTCATGTACTTCGCCACGATGTGGAGCTACCTGTCCGGCTTCGCGGCCGTCGTCTACTTCGCCGCGCCCATCGTGTACCTGGTGCTGGGCATCCTCCCCGTCACGAGCCTCAGCTGGGACTTCTTCGTCCGCTTCATCCCCTTCATGGTGGTGAACCAGCTGCTGTTCCTCGTGGTGGGCCGGGGCATCCCCACCTGGCGCGGCCAGCAGTACAGCCTGGCCCTGTTCCCCATCTGGATCAGGGCGTGCACCACGGCCGCCCGCAACGTCTGGTTCGGCCGCCCCCTCGGCTTCGCCGTCACGCCCAAGGTGCGGCAGGACGCCGGCCCGGCCTGGCACCTCATCCGCCCGCAGCTGGTGGTGATGGGGCTGCTGGCCGCGGCCCTCCTGGTGGGGACCGCCCGGCTGGCGGTGGGGCTGAACGAACCGGTGGGAACCCTGGTCAACGTGGCCTGGGTCGCCTTCGACCTGGTGGTGCTGAGCGTGCTCGTCACCGCCGCGAGATACACGGGCTTCGAGCCCGAGGAGAGGAGTGCCGATGCAGTTCACGATTGAGCAGAAGCCGAGGTTCGCCCACATCACGGGCACCGGACGGCTCAACATGGTGGGAGCGCCCAAGCTCCGGGAGGTCGTGGCGAAGGTCGTCGACGAGGGCAGCAACCACGTGGTGGTCGACCTCGGCGGCACCGAGTTCATGGACTCGTCCGGTCTGGGCGCCCTCATCGGGTGCCTCAAGCTGGCCCGTCAGGCCGGCGGCGACCTGCGGATCGCGAACGTCCGCCCCCAGGTCCGCATGGTCCTCGAGCTCACCAGCATGCACCGCGTCCTGACCCCCTACGACACCGCCGACGCGGCCTTCGCCGATGACTGAGCCCACGGCCCGCCGCTCGCGCCGGGGCCCGGCCACCGCCCTGACGGTGGACGCCCTGCACGAGGACCTGGACGCGCTGTGGGGGGAGGCCGCGTTCGTGCCCGAGACCGACCGGATGGCCTTCACGCTCGCGGTCGTGGAGGCGGCCGGCAACGTGGTGGTGCACGCGGTACCCGCGGCGGAGGACCCGATCGAGCTCTCCGTGGACCTGGTCGCGGACCCCCACCGGCTGGAGGCGAGGATCTACGAGATCGGCGCCGCACCGGCGCAGGTCGACCTCACGGGGGCCATGGCGCAGGAGCACCGCGAGTCCGGCCGCGGGCTCGCCCTCATCCAGGCCCTGGTCAGCCGGGTGGTGTTCGAGCGGCACGGGGACACGAACGTGTGGAAGCTGTGCCGGCTGTGCGGCCGGGACGAGGTGTAGCGCCCCCCGGGGACGCGCCGGACCCGCGTCCGGCCGGGGCGGACGTCCCCTGATTTGCGGATGTAAAGTGTCCGCCGCGGTGCCTAGACTTTGGTCCAGGACAACACGTCAGGGGGCTCACGTTGTCACCGAGAACACTCGTTCAGGGGCCGGTCGGGCGCCCCGCCGCAGGGGGACGTCAGCGGCGGGACGCACGCCGGGCACGCCGAGAGAAGTCGTCATGATCGCCGCGATCATTCCCGCCCACGACGAGGCGGCCCGCGTCGAGCACGCGGTCGTCTCCCTCCACCGCCAGACCCGTCCGCCGGAGCGCATCCTCGTCATGTCGGACGACTCCACCGACGCCACCGTCGAGGTCGCCCTGCACGCCGGCGCCGAGGTCCTGCTCACCGTCGACAACCGGCACCACTGTGCCGGGGCGCTCAACCAGGCCCTGGACACCGTCCGGATGGAGCCGGACGACCTGGTGCTGGTCCTCGACCCCGGCGTCCAGCTGCCGCCGGGCTTCCTTGCCCGCGCCCTGGCCGCCCTCCGGGACCGCAACGTGGGCGCCGTCTCCGCCCGGTCCACCGCCGTCGGCGGCCCGGCCGCGCTGATCCGCTGGCAGGCGCTCGAGGACGTCCACCGGTCGTTCGGCCGCTACTGCGACGAGGGCGCCGTGACCGGCCAGACGCGTCTCGCCCTCGACCTGGAGGCCGTCGGCTGGCGCCTCAGCCCGCCGCTGGAGGCCGAGGAGGACGGGCCCGTCCCGGTCGAGCACCTCGCGCCCGTCCCGGCGAAGCACGCCGTCCCCGCCCCGGTCGAGCGCGTCGTGCCCGTCCCGATCGAGGTCCTGCGGGCGGAGCCGGCGGCCGCGTGATCCGCCGCCCGGCCCGCCGGGACGCTCAGCCGCGGGCGGTGCGGCCCACGAGGACGGCCGCCGCGCCCGCGAGGACCGTGGTGGTCAGGCAGCCGATCGGCAGGGGCAGGCAGCAACCGCCCACCGTGACGTTCGTGCCCCGGCGCGTCCGGGTGGAGTACCCGGGGAAGGGGAGCATCCGGAAGCCGGAACGGCGGCCGTACCCCCCGCCCCGGCGGCCGGGCAGGTCGTAGCCCGGGCCGAAGCGGCCGGGGCCTCCGCGGCCGGGTCGGCCGAGGGGCGAGCGGGACCAGCGGGCGTCGAACTCGCCGTCGGCCGCGCGGTAGTCGTATCCGGAGGGGTTCATGCCGCCCATCAAACCATCAGCAGGCTGTCGGGTCCACCCCGTCGCCGCCGGGAACGGGCTCAGCCGCGGCGCAGCAGCTCCTCGGCGCGCTCCACGTGCTCCCGCACCGCCTCGGCCCGGCGGACGACCGCGTCCAGCCGGTGGGCGGACGACTCCTCGTCGGCCCGCACGAACCGGGCCATGGTGAGGGCCTCCGCCGCCTGGGCCATCGCGTTGCCGGCCCGGGAGAGCTCACGGTGGACGTCGTTGAGGTAGCCGCCCGCGGAGGCCGGGATGTCGTGGCTGCTGCTCGGCGCCGTGCGCTGCACCGCCGCGCACACGGCCCGTACCTCCGGCAGCAGATCGGCGAGCGCGTTGGCGGTGGGCACCACGGACTGCGCGAGCGTCTTGTCCGGGAGGCTCTCGAGGATCTGGTGGAAGCGGTCCAGACCCCGGCGGAACCGGTCGTGGGCGCGGCGCCACACGCCCAGACCGAGCTCGGCCTCGTCACGGCGAGCGGCGCGGTAGTCGCGCAGGAATGCCACGGGCGGTCCTTTCGAGTGGAGACAGTCCATCCTACGGCGGCCCGGCCCGCCCTCCGTGCGCGCGGAGGGCGGGCCGGGCCCGGCGACGGGCCGGGACGGGGCCGTCCGCGGCCGTGCCGAGGGGTGCGCTCAGGGGACGAGCAGCACCTTGCCGATGTGCGTGCCGGAGTCGAAGTACTCGTGGGCCCGCGCGACCTCGTCCAGGGGGAAGGTGCGGTCCACGACCGGGCGGACGGCGCCGGACTCGACGTGGGGCCACACGTGCTCCCGCACGGCGGCCATGATGCGGGTCTTCTCCGCCACGGGCCGCGGGCGCAGCGTGGTGCCGATCACGGCGGCCCGCTTGGCCATGAGCTTGCCGAGGTCCAGCTCCCCCGTGCGGCCGCCCTGGGTGGCGATGACCGCGATCCGGCCGTTGGTGGCCAGCGCGTCCAGGTTGCGCCCCAGGTAGGAGCCGCCCACGACGTCGAGCACGATGTCGGCGCCGTGCCCGTCCGTGAGCTCCCGCACGCGCGCCACGAAGTCCTCCTGCCGGTAGTCGATCGCCTCGGCGCCGAGCCGCCGTGCAGCCTCGGCCTTCTCCGGGCTGCCGACCGTGGTGAGCACGCGCAGGCCGAGGGCCCGGCACATCTGGAGGGCGTTGGTGCCGATCCCGCCGGTGCCGCCGTGCACCAGGACCGTCTCGCCCTCGCGGGCGGCGGCGGCCATGAAGACGTTGGAGAACACCGTGGCGCACACCTCCGGCAGGCCGGCGGCGGCGACGAGGTCCACCCCGGCGGGCGCGGGCAGGACCTGGCCGGCCGGGACGACGACCTCCTCGGCGTAGCCCCCGGAGTCCAGGAGGGCGACGACCTCGTCGCCGGGGGCGAACCCGGCGCCGGCGGGCACCTCGGGGCCGAGCTCCTGCACCGTGCCCGAGACCTCGAGGCCGAAGACGGTCGACGCCCCGGGCGGGACCGGATACCGGCCCAGCCGCTGCATGACGTCCGCCCGGTTGATCCCGGCGGCCCGGACCCGGATCCGCACCCCGTCGGGCGTGAGCTCCGGGGCGGGGACCTCGGCGACGGCGAGGACCTCCGGTCCGCCGGGGGTGGTCTCGAGCACTGCGCGCATGGTGGGGCCTTCCGGTCGGGGGCGACGGTCGCTCCCATTGTGTCGCGGGGCGGGCACCCGGTCACCCGGCGTCGGCCCGTGGCGAACAGGCGGACGCCGGCGCCGCCCTCAGCGGATCGAGGCGTAGGCGTCGAGGGCGCGGCCGCGGCTGGCCGGCAGGTCCACGACCGGCTCCGGGTAGCCGACCGACGGTCCGAGCAGACCGGGCTCGTGCGGGTCCACGCCCTCGTCGCCGGCCAGCTCGGGGATCCAGCGGCGGATGTAGCGGGCCTCGGGGTCGAACTTCCGGCCCTGGGTCAGCGGGTTGAAGATCCGGAAGAACGGGCTCGCGTCCGCGCCGGAGCCCGCGACCCACTGCCAGTTCCCGGGCCCGCTCGCCGGTTCGGCGTCCACGAGCGTCTCCCAGAACCACTGCTCCCCCACCCGCCAGTCGACCAGCAGATTCTTGGTGAGCAGGGACCCGGCGACCATCCGGACCCGGTTGTGCATCCACCCCGTGGCCCGCAGCTGCCGCATGCCCGCGTCCACGAGCGGGAAGCCGGTGCGCCCCTCCTGCCAGGCCCGGACGTCGCCGGCCGCCTCCGCCGCGTCCCGCCACGGGAACGCGTCGAAGGCCGGGCGGACGTGGCGCACGTGCAGGTCCGGCACCTGGTGGAGCAGGTGCCAGTTGAACTCCCGCCAGCCCAGCTCGGCCAGGAACTTCTCCAGCCCCGGGCTGCTCCCCTGCTCGGACCGGTGCCGGACGGCCGCGTCCCAGACCGCGAACGGGCTGATCTCGCCCCACCGCAGGTGCGGGGAGAGCCGGCTCGTGCCGTCCCGGTCCGGCCGGTCGTGGCCCTCGGCGTAGTCCTCGACGCGGTCCAGGAAGTCGTCCAGCCGCTCCCACGCGGTCGCCTCCCCGGGCGTCCACACCGCGGCCAGCCCGGCCGCGCACTCCGGGGACGGCACCAGGTCCCAGTCGACCTGGTCCTCGGTGCCGGCGGCCGCCGCCACCTCCGCGGCGGCCCCCCGGCCCGGCCCGGGCACGGGGAGCGGCTGCCGGATCTCCAGCGCCCGGAGCGCCTTCCAGAAGGGGGTGAACACCTTGTACGGGCCGCCGGCGCCGGTGCGCAGGGTCCACGGCTCGTGCAGCAGCGCGGCCTGGAACGAGTGCGCCTCCACCCCGTGCTCGGCGCACCACTGCTTCACCCCGGCGTCCACGGCGAGCTCGGGCCCGCCGTAGCGGCGGTTCCACGTGATGCCGCCCGCCCCCGTGCGCTCGAGGACCTCGGGGAGCACGGTCCCGGCGGGGCCGCGGCGCAGCACCAGGGGGATGCCCAGCTCCCGGAGCGACTCCCGCAGGGACCGCAGCGACCCGTCCAGCCACCACTTCGCGGCCGCGCCGAGGGGCCGGACCCCCTCGGACTCCTGGTCCAGGACGCAGAGGGCGACCACCGCGCCGCGCCGGCACGCGGCGTCGAGGGCGGGGTGGTCCGTGACGCGCAGATCGTCCCGGAACCACACGATCGTCGTCGTCCCGCGGTCGGGGCTCTCGGGTGCGTCCACGCGCTCACCCTACCGGGGCTTTGGCGGCGTTCCGGGCGCCGTGGAAGAATGGGCTGCGCGCTCCGCCGCCCCCGCCGGGGACCGGGCGGGCGCGGGGAAGGTTGTCCGAGCGGCCTAAGGAGCCGGTCTTGAAAACCGGTGTGCGGTGACCCCGTACCAAGGGTTCAAATCCCTTACCTTCCGCCTCCGCACGAGGCCCCCACCGCGAACCGGCCGGTGGGGGCCTCGTCCCGTCCCGGGGCCGGAGAAATGTCGCGGTGTCGTGGTCCGCCGTTCACCTCCGCGTGCTGAAATGGGGACAACGCACCGCCGCATCCCCCGGAGGACCCCCATGGCGCCCCAGAAGCACCGTCCTGCCCTGCTCGCCGCGCTCGCCGCCGGCGCCGTGGTCACCTCGACCGGTCTGGTCCTCCCCGCGGCGTCCGCCCAGGGGACGGCGCCCCCGCCGGCACCGGGCGCGGGGGCGACCGCGGCCGGGGAGACGGCCGTCGAGCTGCTCTACTTCAACGACTACCACGGCCGGCTCTCCTCCGACCCCCTCCTCTTCGCGGGCGCGATCGAGCAGCTGCGCGCGGAGAACGAGGACGGCACGCTGCTGCTGTCCGGCGGGGACAACGTGGGCGCCTCCGAATACGTCTCGGCCGTGCAGCAGGACGACCCCACGCTCGACGTGCTCGACGCGCTCGAGCTCGACGCCTCCGCCGTGGGCAACCACGAGTTCGACCGGGGCGCGGACGACCTGACCGGCCGCATCACCGAGCGCGCCGGCTTCCCCTACCTGGCGGCCAACGTCACCGGCCCGGACGGCGAGCTCGTCACCGAGGCGTCCGCGACGTTCGACGTCGAGGGCGTGCGCGTGGGCGTGGTCGGCGCCGTCACCCAGCAGACCGCCACGCTCGTCTCGCCCGGTGCGATCGAGGGCATCACCTTCGGCGACCCCGTCGAGGCCGTCAACGCCGAGGCCGAGCGGCTCGAGGCGGACGGGGCCGACGTCGTGGTGGCCGTCTACCACGAGGGCGCCGCCGACGCGGCCGACGCCCTCGGCGATCGGCTGGTGACCGGCACCAGCGCGACCGTGGACGTGGTGCTCAACGGGCACACCCACCAGGTCTACGACGAGGGCGTCGACGTGGACGGCGACGGCGACCTCGACCGCGCGGTCCTGCAGGCCGGCTCGTACGGCGGCAGCCTCGGGCGGATCTCCCTGAGCTACGACGAGGCCGCCGACGACGTCGACCTCACCACCGGCGTGCTGGCCGTCGACGAGGTCGTCACCGCGACCGAGGAGGAGCTGGTCGCCCGGTATCCGCGCGTCGCGGAGGTCGCCGGGATCGTCGCGGACGCCGAGGCGGTGGCCCTGGAGCGGGGCAGCACCCCGGTCGGCGAGATCACCGGGGACATCACCACCGCCTACGGTCTGCGGGACGGCGTGCAGGCCCGCGACGACCGCGGCGCCGAGTCGAGCCTCGGCAACCTGGTCGCCGAGTCCATCCGCGACAGCCTGGACGAGTCGGACGGCGTGCAGATCGGCCTCATCAACCCCGGCGGCCTGCGCGCCGACCTCCTCTGGGCGGACGACCCCGGCCAGGCCATCGACGGCGAGCGCGACGGCGTGGTGACGGAGTCCGAGGCCAACCAGGTGCTGCCCTTCGCCAACAACCTCACCACCGTGACCCTCACCGGCGAGCAGTTCGAGCGGGTCCTCGAGCAGCAGTGGCAGCCCGAGGGATCGTCCCGGCCGTACCTGCAGCTGGGGCTGTCCGAGAACGTGTCCTACACCTTCGACGCCGCCCGCCCGGCCGGGGACCGGATCACCTCGATCACGGTCGATGGGCAGCCCGTCGACCCGGCCGCCGAGTACGTGATCGGCTCGGTGTCCTTCCTGGTGGAGGGCGGCGACAACTTCACCGCCCTGACCGAGGGCACCGACGTCACCGACACCGGCCGGATCGACCGCGACGCCTGGATGGAGTACCTCGCCGCCAACAGCCCGCTGTCCCCCGAGTTCGACCGCCGGTCCGTGGCGCTGACCGGGGCCGCCGCGGACGGCTGCACCGTGACCTTCGACGTCTCTTCCCTGGACATGACCTCCCTGGGCGCACCGGAGAACACCTGGCTGAGCGTGCGCGCGGGCGACCCGGACGGCACTGAACTCGGCACGGCACCGGTCACCGACGGCACGACCTCGGTCAGCCTCGACACGACCGGCCTGGCCGACGACGCCGCCGTGTGGCTGGTCGCCGAGCCGTCCGGCACGCAGGTCCGCGTGCCGGAGGCTGTCCTGGACCTGCTCACCGACTGCGCCACCGAGCCGGAGCCCACCGACAGGCCGACCGAGCCGCAGAAACCCGGCACGGGCCACTCCGGCGAGCACCCCGGCCAGGGCGAGCCCGGCCGCGGCGACTGGAAGCACGGCTCCGAGCGGGCCCACCAGGTCCTCAGCCGTCTCTTCGGCTGAGCCCCGATCGTTCTCTCCCCTTCTCCCCCTGCCCCCACTGAAGGAACTCCCCACCGTGAACAAGCTGTTCTCCCTGCCCCTGAGCGGGGCTCTGGCCGCGGCCCTGCTCGCCGCGCCGCTGACCGTGCCCGTGCACGCCGCCCCGGACGGGGCGAACGTGGTCATCAACGAGGCCTACACCAACGGCGGCTCGGCCAACGCCGTCTACACCCACAAGTTCGTCGAGCTCTACAACCCCACGGTCCAGCCGGTGGACCTCACCGGCTGGACCCTGCAGTACCGCTCCGCGTCCGGCACCGGAACCGTCACCAGCACGGTGGCGCTGTCCGGGACCATCGCCCCGGGCGGCTACTTCCTGGTTCAGGGCGGGTCCAACGCGGGCAGCGGTGCCGCGTTGCCCGCCCCCGACCTCGCCACCTCGTTCAACCCGGCGGGCGTCTCCGGGACGATCGTGCTCTCCGACGGCGAGCAGCCCCTGGCCGCCCCCACTGGCTCGGTGACCGGTACCGACGGGCTCGTGGACCTGCTCGGCTACGGCACCTCCAACACCTACGAGACCGCGCCCGCCACTGGCCCGTCGGCGAATGCGGACCCGAAGTCCATGACCCGCGCCGACGGCGTGGACACCGACGACAACTCCGCCGATTTCACCGCCACGACCGCGGTGACCCCGCAGAACTCCGGTGGCAGCGGGGGCGAGCCCGCCCCCGAACCGGTCCCCGAGCCGAGCCCGGAGCCCGCCGCCCCGCCGGTGGAGCTGGCGATCCGGGACATCCAGGGCACCGGCGACGTCTCCCCCAGGGCCGGACAGGCCGTGACCACCCGCGGCGTGGTCACCGCCGTCTACGCCACCGGCGGGCTCAACGGCTGGTACCTCCAGACCCCTGGCACCGGTGGCGACCTGGACACCGCCGCCCACGACGCCTCCGACGGCGTCTTCGTGTACTCACCCTCGGCCGTGGCGAACGTGGAGCTCGGCCAGTACGTCGAGGTCACCGGGACGGTCGCCGAGTACCACGGACAGACCCAGATCAGCGTGCACCCGGAGGGGGTCACGGTCCTCGACGAGGCCGCCGAGGCGGTCGAGCCCGCCGCCGTCGGCTGGCCCACGGACGAGGCGGAGCGCGAGGACCTCGAGGGCATGCTGCTCAACCCGGCCGGTGAGTTCGTGATCACCGACAACTACGCCCTGAACGGCTACGGCGAGATCGGCCTGGCGGCCGGCACCACCCCGCTCGTGCAGCCCACCGCCGTGGGCGCGCCCGGCTCGCCCGAGGCCGCCGCGCAGGCCGCCGACAACGAGGCCCGGGGCCTCCTGCTCGACGACGGCGCCACGACCAACTACGGCAACTTCGCCAACGCCTCGGTCCCCCTCCCCTACCTCTCTCCCACGACCCCGATGCGGATCGGCGCGCCCGTGGACTTCGTGGCGCCGGTGGTGCTCGGCTACTCGTTCGAGGAGTGGCGCCTCCAGCCCACGACCCGGGTGACCGGGGACAACGCCCAGGACGCCCCCGTGGTCGCCGAGAACACCCGCACCGCCGCCCCCGAGGACGTCGGCGGGGACGTGCAGCTGGCCACGTTCAACGTGCTGAACTACTTCACCACCACCGGCGACGAGCTGACCGGCTGCACCTACTACACGGACCGCGCCGGCGACCCGGTCTCGGTGCGCGGAGGCTGCGACGCCCGCGGGGCGGCCGAACAGGAGGACCTGGAGCGCCAGCAGGCCAAGATCGTCGCCGCGATCAATGCCCTGGACGCCGAGGTCGTGTCCCTGGAGGAGATCGAGAACTCCGCGAAGTTCGGCAAGGACCGGGACCAGGCCCTGTCCGACCTGGTCGAGGCCCTCAACACCGCCGCCGGCTCCGAGGTCTGGGCGTACGTGCCGTCACCGGCCGAGCGACCCGCCGTCGAGGACGAGGACGTCATCCGCACCGCGTTCATCTACCAGCCGGCCGCACTCGAGACCGTGGGCGAGTCCGTGATCCTGGACGACGAGGAGAACTTCGACAACGCCCGCGAGCCGCTGGCCCAGACGTTCCGCCCCGCCGGCGGGGACGCGGGCGGCGACTTCACGGTGGTCGTCAACCACTTCAAGTCCAAGGGCTCCGCCCCCTCCACCGGCCCCAACGCCGACGCCGGGGACGGCGCCGGGGCGTGGAACGCCGACCGCACCGCCCAGGCCCAGGCCCTGGTGGCCTTCGCCGAGCGGCTGGAGTCCACCCAGGGCACCGACCGGGTCCTCCTGGCCGGTGACTTCAACTCCTACGACCAGGAGGACCCGATGCGGGTCCTGCACGAGGCCGGCTACACGGACCTGGCGCCGGCGGGCGAGCACTCCTACGCCTACGGCGGGATGGTCGGCTCCCTCGACCACGTCCTGGCGTCCCCCGCCGCGGCCGGGACCGTCACGGGCTCGGACATCTGGGAGATCAACGCCCACGAGTCGGTGGGCCTGGAGTACAGCCGGCACAACCACAACGTGGTCGACCTCTACGCGGCCGACCCGTACCGGGCCTCGGACCACAACCCGGAGATCGTCGGCCTGGCCCCCGCCGGCGCCGAGCCCGCCGGCCCGCAGAAGCCGGGCAGGGGCAACTCCGGCGAGCACCCCGGCAAGGGCCTCCGGGAGCACGCCGACGACCGGGCCCGCGAGGTCCTGCACCGCCGCCTCGGCTGACCCGGCCGCGGCGCGCCGGCCGGCCCCGGTGCCCCCGGGGTCAGTCGCGTGCCGGGGCCGGGCCCAGCACCGCCGCGGCGATGCGGTCGGCGTCCGCCAGGGTCCGGGCACCCAGCTCCGCGGACGCCCCGGCCTCCGCGGCGATCGCCACGCCCCACTGGACGGCCGAGAGCTGCAGGCCGAGCACGAGGACGCCGGGCTCCACGCCGCCGTCGACGCGCACGGCCCGGTACGGGGGCCGGGTGACGTCCAGCCCGGTGCCGGGCACGGTCGCGACGCCGTCCCGGGTCTCCATGGCCCGGACCCGCACCAGGCCCTCCCGGTGCATCGCGGACAGCAGCGGGGAGATGTTGCGCCGGACGTCGTTGGGCGGGGACATGGCCTCCACGAGGTGTTCGGCGCGGAAGGGCTCGTCCTTGACCCAGGGGGAGCTCGCCACGAACCGGCCCTCCTCCTCGTCCACGAGGAACTGCGGGTCCGGGCCCAGGAAGCGCACCACGCCGGCACGGGCCAGCGCCGCCAGCTGCTGGTTCCGCAGCACCGGCGGCCCGGAGGCGAGCCCCTCCACGAAGGGCTCGAACGTGCGCCGCAGCTCGTCGGTCCAGGAGGCGTCGCTGATCCCGAGGTCCGCCAGCACGGCCTTGAGCACGGTGCGCGCGGCGTTGAGCGAGGCGACGGCCATCTGCAGCGGGTCGTCCTCGCCGGCCAGCGCGCCGTGCACGTCCCGGTCCAGGTGGTGGACCAAGGCCGCCGCGTACTCGTCGTGGGAGCCGAAGCTGAGCCCCTCGAAGGGGCGGGCCAGCCGGAGGGCGTTGAGCTGCCGTCCCGGGACCACCGCGGACGCGATGAGCCGCTCGGCCCGGGAGGTCCAGGGCCCCTCGGGGTGGTCGTCGCCGGTGCCGAGCACGGCGTCGAAGCGCGCCAGGAACTCCTGCGGGTCGGTCTCGAAGGCGTCCGGGGCGGTCCGCGCCAGGACGGAGTAGTAGTTCCACTGGGCGTCCTTGCGGATCAGCGGATAGAGGTCCGTCTCGAAGGACAGCGGTCCCTCCGCCCGCGCCGCGAGCGCCCGCACGGCGTCGAGGGTGAAGAACCGGGTGACGAGGGAGCCGGCGTAGTAGCCCTCGAGCACCGCCTTGGAGCGGTACGGGGCGCCGCGGCGGGAGCCGGCCACGATCACGGGCTCCCGCCCCGAGGGGTGGTAGACGTAGCGCTCCCCGTCCTGGGTGTAGATCCCGCCGCGGCCCTCGGTGACCTGGGCCAGGACGTCGCAGAAGTTCAGGCCCATGCCGCGCACCAGCACGGTGCGCCCGGCGGGCAGGTCGTCCCAGTGCACGTCGGCGGGCACGGCGGGCGGCCAGTAGGTCAGCCCGAGCTCGGCGGCGCCGTCCACGAGCTCCCGCTGGTCGGGGCGCAGGTCGGCGTCGAGGTGGCCCAGGGCGAGCACCACGGCGTCCGCCGGGAGGTTCTGCCCGCCGCTGATCTCCACGTCGTAGCGGTGCCGGGCGTGCTCCCGCACGTGCACGCCCACGGCCTCGGCCCGGTGCACGGCGAGCTGCACGGTGGCGGGGAGGGCGTCCTGCAGCGTGCGGAAGATCCAGGAGAGGTAGACCCCGTACATCCGCCGGGACGGATAGGACTGGGGCGTCATCCGGGTCAGGTGCGCGGCGTCGTCGGGGTCCACGGCGATGGTCCCCGCCACGGCGGCGAGCCGCCAGTGCTCGAAGCTCATGTTCCGCAGCGGCTCGAGCGGGTCCACGGGCAGCACGCCGTCGTCGGCGATCACCGTGGGGAACACCGAGGGCGTGTTCATGAGGTACAGCGGGGACTGGTTCGTCCGCCACACGTGCCCCGGACCGGGCGGGAAGGGGTCGACGACGTCGATGCGCACCCGGGCGCCCGAGGCCGCGGCGCGGGCCGCGAGCCGCTCCACGGCCGAGAGCCCGCGCGGGCCCGCCCCGATCACCGTGACACGTCGTTCGGAACCTGGCCTGCCCGTTGCGCTCATGGCCCTCAGGATATCGACCCGCCCGCCGGGCCACGGGCACGGGGCTGCGCCTACGATGGCGGACATGACCGAGACCGCGCAGACCGCCGCCCGCCCGACCGCCGAGCAGCCGCACGACGAGAACCTGTGGCTGGAGGAGATCACGGGGGACGCGCCCCTGGAGTGGGTCGCCGGGCAGAACGCCCGCACCCTGGCGGCGCTCGAGAGCCCGCGGCTGCGCCGCCTCGAGGCCGACGTGCTCGCGGTCATGGACTCGACCGAGCGGATCCCCATGGTCGCCAAGCACGGGCCGCACTACTACAACTTCTGGCGCGACGCCGAGCACCCCCGCGGCGTCTTCCGCCGCACCACGTGGGAGTCCTGGCTCGGCGGGGACACCGAGTGGGAGGTCCTGCTCGACGTCGACGCGCTGGCCGCCGTGGAGGGCGTCGACTGGGTCTGGGGCGGGGCCCGGCTGCTGCGCCCGCAGTACACCGGCGGGCAGCACCGGCTGGCGCTGCTCAGCCTCTCCCCCGACGGCGGCGACGCGAAGCGGGTGCGCGAGTTCGACCTCGACGAGCGCCGGTTCGTGCCTGGCGGCTTCGACGTCCCCACGGCGAAGTCCACCGTGACGTGGGTGGACGCCGACACCCTGCACGTGGGCACCGACTTCGGCCCCGGCTCGATGACCACCTCCTCCTACCCCCGCACCGTGCGCGTCCTGCGCCGCGGGCAGGACCTCGCCGAGGCCCGGCAGGTGTTCGAGGTGGCCGAGGACCACGTGCAGGCGGTGCTCGTGCGGGACCACACCCCGGGCTTCGTCCGGGACGTGGCCGTGGACGTGGTCGACTTCTTCGCCTCCCGGACCTACCTGGTGCGGGAGGAGGAGCTCGTGCACGTCGACGTCCCCGACTCGGTGACGGTGGACCTGCACCGGCAGTGGCTGCTGCTGCGCCCGCAGGAGGAGCTCGAGCTGGACGGGACCGTGCACCCGGCCGGGTCCCTGCTCGTGGCCGAGCTCGAGGCGTTCCTGGCCGGGGACCGCTCCGTGACCGCCGTGTTCGTCCCGGACGCGCGCACGTCGCTGCAGTCCTGGTCCTGGACGGCCGACCGGCTGATCCTCAACCTGCTGCGGGACGTCTCCTCGGTGGTCCGCGTCGCCGAGCCGGGCCCCTGGACCTCGTCCGAGCTGCCCGGGGCGCCGGCCCTGCACAGCGTGGACGCCTACGCCGTCGACGACGAGGACCCGGAGGCGGGCAACGACTACTGGCTCGTGGCGACCGGCTTCCTCACCCCGACCACCGTGTCCCGCGGCACCCTCCCGGCCCGCGGCGGGGTGACGGCCCCGCCGCGGGTGGCGAGGACCGCCCCCGCGTTCTTCGACACGACCGGGCTCTCGGTCGAGCAGCACTTCGCGGTCTCGGCGGACGGCACTCGGGTGCCCTACTTCCAGGTGGGCCCCGCCGACCCGGTCCTCGACGGGCGGAACCCGACGCTGCTCTCCGGCTATGGCGGCTTCGAGGTCTCCCGGACCCCCGCCTACTCCGGGGCCCTCGGGCGGTCCTGGCTGACCCGCACCGACGACGCCGGGCGGTCCGGGGTCTACGTCCTCGCCAACATCCGCGGCGGCGGCGAGTACGGCCCCGCGTGGCACCGGGCCGCCCTGCAGGGGAACCGGCACCGGGCGTACGAGGACTTCGCGGCCGTCGCCGCGGACCTGCAGAACCGCGGGGTGTGCACCCGGGGAACGCTCGCGTGCTCGGGCGGCTCCAACGGCGGGCTGCTCGTGGGCAACATGCTCACCGGGCACCCCGAATTGTTCGGGGCGATCTCCTGCGGGGTGCCGCTGCTGGACATGCGCCGCTACACGAAGCTGTCCGCGGGCTACTCCTGGATCGCGGAGTACGGCGACCCGGACGACCCGGAGCAGTGGGAGTCCGTCCGCACGTTCTCGCCGTACCACCTGCTGGAGGAGGGGCGGGACTACCCGGACGTCCTGTTCTGGACCGCCACGAGCGACGACCGCGTGGGCCCCGTCCAGGCGCGCAAGGCCGCCGCGCGGATGCTCGGCATGGGCTACGAGAACGTGTGGTTCTACGAGGCCACCGAGGGCGGGCACGCGGGCGCGGGCGACAACAAGCAGGCCGCCCGCCTGCACGCGTTGTCCCACGAGTTCCTCTGGACGGCGCTGCACCGGGGCTGAGCCCCGGCGCGGGTCAGCGGCGCTCGCGGTCCGGGACGGCCCAGCCCATCAGGAGGGACACCACCCCGATGATCAGGGTGGCGAGCACCGCCGTCCAGAGGAAGGAGTCGATCTCGAGCCGCAGGGGCGTGAAGGAGCTCAGCCAGGACGTCAGCCACAGCATCGCCGCGTTGACCACGATGGCGAACAGGCCCAGCGTGAGGCAGGTGATCGGCAGGGACAGGATCGTCAGCACGGGCCGCACGACCGCGTTCACGGCGCCGAAGACCAGGCCGACGAACAGGTAGGCCAGGACCGACGCCGTGGTCTCGCCCCCGACGGCCGAGACGACGGACGGGTCCGCCGCGATGCCCATCCCGGGCAGGATCCAGGCGGCCACCCAGATGGCGAGCGCGTTGACGAGGACACGGAGCAGGAAGGACATGGCCCCATCCTGTCAGGAACGGCGGGTGACGGCGGCCCAGCCCACCAGCGCGGCCGCGCCGCACAGCGCCAGGCCCAGGGTGAGGGCGATCCGCCCCGCGTCCACGGCGGGGCGCCACGTGACGCTGTCCCCCCGGACCACGTACACCCCGGCCGGCTCGGCGTGCACGCCGTAGCCCACGCCCGATCCGCTGCCCGAGCTGTCCTTCTCCTCGCCCGAGCCCCCGCCACCGCCGCCCCAGCCCCTGACGCGGGCCACGGGCACGACCGTGGTGCCGTACGCCTCGTACGCCTCCCCGAAGACCCGGCGCACCGTCACGGCGTCGACGGCCTCCTCGAGGACGGAGCGGTCCGTGAGCCCGGCGCGCCAGGCGGGGGCGGGGCGGGGCGCACCGGGTGCGGCGGGCGTGGTCTGCGGACGGTCCTGCTCCGGCATGGTGGCCTCCTGGGCTCGGGCGCCGGCGGCGCGCTGAGCCCCAGTCTAGGAAACCGCCGGCCCCCGGTCACGGGGCGGCCGCAGATGACGGGCCCGGGCGCGGGCTCGGAACGCGAAACACCCCGGACCGCGGGTCCGGGGTGTTTCCGACGTCCTGGGACGTCACGAGCGCGGAGACGGGGGGATTTGAACCCCCGGTCGAGTTTAACCCCGACCCTTCATTAGCAGTGAAGTCCATTCGGCCGCTCTGGCACGTCTCCATCCGTGGCCCACCACGCGGGTGGACAACACGGGCCAGCTTAAGGGAGGACCGGGCACGGGGTCAAAGCCGACGGCGTCCGTGCCGCCCGGCGAGCACCGAGCGGTAGAGCCGGTCGAGGTCCGCCCCGATCCGCTCGGACCCGTAGACGGAGCGGATCTCCGCCGCCATGGCCTCCGGGCCCAGCAGGCCGGGATCCGCCACGACGTCGAGCACGGCGCCGCCGAAGGCCTCAGGGGTGCGCTCGGCCACGAGGCGCCCGTTGCCCGGGTGCACGAAGTCACCCTGCCCGCCGAGGGCGCCCATGACCACCGGCCGGCCCGCGGCGAGGGCCTCGGCCGCCGCCACGCAGAACGTCTCGGACCGGCTGGGCAGCAGGAACACGTCGGCGGCGGCCAGGCGCCGCTGCACCTCGTCCGCCCCCACGCTGCCGAGGAGCTGCACGCGCTCCCCCACCCCGAGCCGGCGCGCCCGCTCCCGGACCTCCTGCTTGAGGCCGCCGGAGCCGCACCAGGTGAGGCGGACGTCGTGGCCGGCGGCGCGCAGCCACGCCACGGTGTCCACGGCCAGGAGAGGGTCCTTGATCTCGCGCAGGGCGCCGACCGCGACGAGCTCCAGGGTGTGCCCCCGCGGCGGGTCCGTGACGTGCGCGGCGTGGTCGACCACGTTGCCGATCCGCTCCACCCGCTCGGCCGGCGCGAAGCGGCGCAGCACGTCGCACATCATGGTGCTCACGCCGGTGACGCGGTCCGGGACGCGCAGGATCCGGCGGCTCCCGGCGAGGAGCCGCCACACGGGCCCGTTCTGCTCGGGGGTGAGCACGCCGTTCCAGTGCTCCGTGTGCACCCACGGGCGGCGTCCTGCGAGCGGCAGGCAGACGAGCGCCGCCGAGAAGGGCATGGTGTGCAGGACGTCCGCCCCGGTCAGGTGGCGGCGGAGCGCGGCGTACGCCCGCAGCAGCGTGAGCGGGCGCAGGGGGTGGAAGGGCAGCCGGAGCACCGGCACCCCGTCCCACTCCTCCGGGACGGCCGGCCCGGTGCGCAGCAGCCGCAGGTGCAGCACCCGGACGTCGTGGTGGCGGGCGGCGGCGCGCACGTGCCGGGGGACGAACGGCGTCTCCCCGGGGCGCTCCCCCGACGGGTACCAGGTGCTGACGACGAGCACGCGCACGGCGCTCAGCCCCCTACCGCGCCGGTGCGACCGGGGGCGGCGTCGGGCGCGGTGCCGGACGGGGGGCCGGACGCGGTGCCGGGCACTGTGCTGGACGGGGTGGGGACGGCGATCATGGTGCCACCCTATCGGCGGGGCCACGGCCGGGGCGCTCCGGGCACCGCGCCGGGGCGCGAGTAGACTCGGGCGCGATGACCAGCCCAGTCCCCGGGTCGGCCGCCTGATGTCCCGGCTGCGCTCGATCCTCTTCCCGCCGCCCAACCACGCGAACACCGATAACCCCCTGGGGTCGGCGTTCGCGCTGACCGTGGTGGCCGTGTTCGTCCAGGGGCTGTCCCGCTTCGGCTACAGCGTCCTGGTGGGCAACCTGCTGGGCCAGGAGGCGCTCGCCGAGGTCAACCTGACGATCTCGCTGGCCCTCTTCCTCGTCCTGCTGTGGCCCCAGGCCTCGGGTACGGGGGCCGCCAAGTTCATCGCGATGGCCCGGGGCCGCCAGGACCCCGAGGGGCAGGCGGCGACGGCCTCCTTCACCGCGAGCAGCGCGTCCGCGGGGATGGCGCTGCTGTCCGTCTCGGCGGTGCTCTACGCCGCGTTCGCGCTCGAGCTCTCCTGGGGCTTCGCGCTCTCGGCGGGCCTGCTCGTGCTCTCCCTGTCGGCCTACAACTTCGTGCGCGGCGTCCGCACGGGCAACAACCAGTTCGTGACCACGACGGCGTGGGACACCATCAGCTCGTTCCTCACCCTCACCCTGCTGCTGCTGGTCCTGCTCGCCGGCTGGCACTGGGTCCTGCTGCTGCCCCTGATCCTCGGCTACACGGTCTACGCGCTGCCCTCCTGGCCCCGCCGCACCGGGGCGCGCCTCGACCCGGCGGTGCGCCGGGAGATCCTGGTCTTCACCGCGTGGGGATCGGCCCACCTGCTGGCGGCGAGCGGTCTGATGCAGCTGTCCCTGGTGATCGGCGACAGCTTCGCCACGAAGGCGGAGGTCGGCCTCTACGCCGCCGCGGTGTCCCTGGCCACCCCCGCCAGCATGCTGTCCGGGGCGATGCTCACCGCGCTGTCCCCCAGCGTGGCCCGCATGTACGCCGCCGGGGACACCGCGGGCCTGACCCGGCAGGTGGACACGATCCTGCGGACGATGGTCACGGTGTTCCTGCCGGTCTTCGGCGTGGGCGCCCTGTGGGCGGAGCCGGTGCTCCGGGTGGTCTACTTCGGGGACCCCGAGTTCGCGGAGGCCGAGCCGCTGCTGGTCCTGCTGTTCCTGGCCGTCTCGGCGACCAGCTTCAACGCCGCGAACGCCCGGCTCAACGGCACCGAGCCCTGGGGGGTCAAGGTGCTCGCCGCCGCCAACGGCCTGGGTCTGGTCGTGGGCGTGGTGACGATGCTCCTGCTGGGCCCGGAGCTCGGCATCACCGCCTCCGCGGTGGGATACCTCGTGGGCTCGCTGCTGAGCGCGGTGCTGCCGCTGCTGGTGGTCTGGCGGCTCGACCGGATGCGGTGGGGCACGGTCCTGCTGCGGATCGTGGCCGGCTACGCGATGATCCTGGTCGCGCTGCAGGTGCTCGGCCCCGACTTCCGGGTGCTGCCGGCGCTCGGGGCGACCGCCGTGTTCCTCGCGGTCTGGGCCGGGCTCAGCGCCCGGGACCTGCGGCCGGCCCTGCGCGCCGCGGGCGCCCGGCTCCGCCGCTGAGCACGCCCCCCGCCCACCCGGCCCCCGCTCACCCGGCGGGCCGGGCCCGCTGCCCGAACTGCCGGTCGAACTGCTCCGCGAAGGCCGGGACCATCGTGACCACGTAGTCGCGGGGCATGTGGTTGTCGTCCATGTAGACCCAGCGGTTGCCGATCCGGGACGGGCACGTGCCGTCGGGGCAGATCCAGTCGCTCATGTCGAGGCTGACGAAGTTCCCGTGCCGCCCCGTCAGCGCGTCGGCCGGGTTCTGCGGGGCCAGCTTCTGCGCCCGCGGCGGGTTGCACCGCTCGGCGTCCGGGCCGTCCTGGTCGATGCAGGTGACCATGTTGAAGGGGAACCGCGGGTTGTCCCGGATCCCGACCACCGTGATGCCCCGCTCGCCGAGGTCCGCCAGGACCTGGGCGAACCCGGGGGCGATCTGCTCGCCGGGCCCCTCGTCGGCGGTCACGGTGGACGTGGTGAGCACGACGTCGATCCCGTGGTCCTCGATGTACCGGTCGGTGAGCCCGATCAGCTCCTGGCACTCGGTGTTGTCGGTGGTCTCCACGGGCTGGAACCGGCAGGCGCCGCGGATGACGGAGACCAGGTTCCAGCCGCGGTCCTCGGCGACGCGCTGGAACGCCGGCAGCCACTGCTCGGCGTGGGAGTTGCCGATCACCATGGCGTCGACCTCGGCGTCCGGGTCGACCGGCAGGGTCGAGCAGGCCACCTTGTAGCCGTCGAACCACTCCTCCGTCGCGGCGTCGCAGGACTCCGGCAGCTCGGACCACTGCCCCTCGCGGACCAGCGGGTTCGGGATCGTGGGCACCTGCGGGTCCTGCTCCCAGGCGAGGTCCCCGGTCAGCACCGCGGCCCCCGGGTTCTCGAGCGCGGCCTGCTCCGCGGCCTCCTGGGCGTGCCGGTCGAGGACCAGCCGCGCCCCGGAGGCGGGGACCAGCACGAGGGCCACGCACAGCACCACGAGGCCGAGCTGGTGCAGGCTCGCGCGGGGTCCGGTGCGGGGCCGGAGGGGCCGCTCGACGAGCCGGTGCACCAGCACGCCCAGCACGATGCTCCCCAGGAGGATGAGCAGCCCGTGCCCCAGCGTGGCCTTGGCGCGGTCCGTGACCACCAGGTAGGTGACGAGCACCGGCCAGTGCACCAGGTAGACGGCGTAGGACGCCTCGCCCAGGACCAGCAGGGGCCGGCGGCTGAGCAGGGCGTCGGCCCCGCGGGGGTCGCCGGTGTGCCCGGCCAGGATCACCAGGGCCGCCCCGGTCAGCGGCCAGAGCGCCGCCCAGCCCGGGAAGGAGCCCTGGACGTCGAGGACGAGTCCGCACACGGCGATGGCCACGAGCCCGGTCCAGCCCAGGAGGAGGCGCAGCGCGCCCGGCAGGGTGACGCCGCGCAGCACGGCCAGGGCCAGCAGGGAGCCGAGGGCGAACTCCCACAGCCGGGCGCGGGTGTCGAAGTAGGCGAAGGCCTGCTCGCTGCTCGTGGAGACCACCGAGAAGGCGAAGGAGGCGAGGAAGACGGCGCTGAACACGCCGGTGGCCACCGTGGTGACGGTCCACCGGGTGCGCTCGGCGATCAGCCCGCACAGCGCGAGGAGCAGTGGCCACAGCAGGAACACCTGGCCCTGCACGGACAGGGACCAGAAGTGCTGGAACGGGCTGGCCCCGGAGGTGTCCGCGGCGTAGTAGTCGACCGCGTTGAGGGCGAGCACCCAGTTCTGGGAGTACAGCACCGTGGCCGCCGCCTCCTCGATCGCGGCGTACCAGCGGTCGGACGGGAACAGGAGCCGCACCACGACGAGAGTGCCCAGGACCGTGACGACGACGGGGGGCAGCAGCCGCGAGAACGTCCTGGTCCAGTAGCGGCCCAGCTGCGGCCCCTTCCCGGCCTCGAGCCGCCGGACGAAGGAGAGCGTCATGAGGAACGCCGAGATGAACAGGAAGACGTCCACCCCGCCCGAGACCCCGCCGATCCACACGTGGTAGACGGCGACCAGGAGGACGGCCACGGTGCGCAGCCCCTGGACCTCGGGGCGGAAGCGGTGGGCGGGGGCGGAGGCGCCCGCCGGGGGCGCGGTGCTGTTCGCGACCCCGGGGGAAGGGTCGGCGGGGAGGAGGCGGCTCATGGAGTTCTCTCGTCGGGCGGGGGGTCGGACGACTGGCTCGGCACCATTGTCACACTGGACGGTGGCGTCTCCCGGTCACACCAGCAGGGACGCGGCCATGAACCGCAGGGGGGCCTCGCGGCGCAGGACCCTGCGCGGGTCCCGGGTGAGCAGGGTGCTGGGCCAGCCGAAGCGGCGACGGGCGTTGTCCACCCGGAGGATGGCCTCCGCCGTCGCCCCCCGCCGGACGACGAGGTCCAGGACCTCCCGGTCCGCGCGGGAGAGCACGGTGAGCGCGCGGGGGGCGCGCGTGCCGACCAGTGCGAGCAGGCCGCGCACCTGGTCCGCGTCCTCCGGGGTCCAGCGCCCGGCCGCCGTCCGGGCGCGCACGGCGCCGAAGACCTGGACCCGGAGGATCTTGGCGGCGATCGCCGTCCGCTGCTCCACGGACAGCCCGGCGTACCAGGAGCCGCCGAGCAGGTCGGTCGCCGCGGCGAGGTCGTCCGTCAGGGGCCGGGGCGCGGCACTGATCCGGTCGGCGGCCCCCTCCCGCAGGAGGTAGCCGGCGCCGCGGGGCGCGAGGTCGACCCGCCCGTCGCCGAACCAGGCCCGGGCCACCAGCTCCTGGTCCTCCCCGGTGGCGTACCGGCCGTTGAAGCGGACCCCGCGGTCCACCAGGAGCTCCCGGCGGAGCAGCCCGAAGACGTGGGTCCGGTAGGCGAGCCGGTCCTTGACCGGGTCGAGGTCCGCGCGGCGGAAGGGCCGCGGCACGGGGGTGCGCACCGGCCGGCCGGAGTCCTTGACCAGCCGCGGGAGCACCGCCGCCGAGCCGTGGCGCTCGGCGGTCGCCGTCCAGGCCGCGAGGGCCCCGGGGGCGAGGGTGTCGTCACTGTCCACGAAGGACACGTACCGGGCGCGGGAGCGCTCGAGGGCCAGGTTGCGGGGCCCGGCCGGGTTGCCGGTGCCGTCGAAGCACTCCACCAGCTCCACGAGCGGCCGGTGCTCCGCCGCGAGGCGGTCGCGGATCAGTGCCGCCTCGACGTTGTGGCACACCACCGTGATGTGCACCCCGCCGTGGTCGCCGACCGGGAGCCCCCCGGCCAGCACGGAGCCGACGGCCCGGTCCACGGGCCGGGCGGGGGTGTGCACCGGGATGATGACGTCGACGAGCGGCGCGGGGGCAGGGGACACGCAGGCCAGCGTACAAGACCGCGCCGGGCCCGGCCGCCCGGCGCGGTCCGCGCCTCAGCCCTGGGAGGCCAGGACGAACGGCAGCACGGGTCCGGACCCGGCCCGGCGCAGCGCGCGGGCGGCCACGGCGAGCGTCCAGCGGCTGTCCACGAGATCGTCGACCAGCAGCACCGGGCGCCCGCCCAGCCGGTCCAGCCCCTCCGCGAGCTCGGGGGGCACCCGGAACTTCTCCCACAGGGCCGCGAGGCGGTACGCGCTGTTGCCGCCGTGCCCGCCGGACGGGAAGCCCTCGGGGACCTCGAGCTCCCCCAGATAGGGCAGGTGCCCGACCTCGGCCATGCCCTCCGCCAGGGAGCGCACGAGCCGGGGGCGCGAGCGGGACGGGATCGAGACGACGGCCGCGGGCCGGTCCGACCAGCGCCACTCGGCGAGCACCTGGACGCACGCCCGGCCGAGGGCGGGGTCCACCGGTCCGTCGACCGGCGCGCCCTCCTCGTCGGTGCGGAACACCTCGCGCAGCCGGTTGCCCCAGCCGAGGTCCGTGAGCCGGGCGAGTGCCCGGCCCTCGGCGCAGCGCTCCTCCTCGGGGATCCGGCCCTTGACCTCGACCCCGAGGCGCGGCATCCCGGTGGGCCACTGGGCGCGCGGCTCCACCACGACGCCCACCCGGGTCAGGGCGGCGCCCGCGGAGTCGGTGGCGGACTCGTCGACGGTCGTGGGGTACCAGGGGCCGGCGCAGCTGTCGCAGCGCCCGCAGGGCTCGGCCGTGGCGTCGTCGAGCTGCCGGGCGAGGAACTCCATGCGGCACCCGGTGGTGCGCTCGTACTCGAGCATGGCGTTCTGCTCGGCCACCCGTGCCGCGGCGATCCGGCCGTAGCGCTCGGCGTCGTAGCGCCACGGCACGCCCGTGCTCTGCCAGCCGCCCTGCACGCGCTCCACCGCGCCCTCGACGGCGAGCACCTTCAGGAGCAGCTCGAGCGGGCTGCGCCGGACGTCCACGCGGGACTCCAGCACGGCCACGGACAGGGCGCCGCCCGCGGCCCCCAGCTCGTCCAGGACGGCGGCGGCCTTCTGCTCGGTGGGCATCGACGAGGTGGCGAAGTACTCCCAGATCCGGCGGTCCTCGGTGCCCGGCAGCAGCAGGACGTCCGCGTTGCCCGTGGCGCGGCCCGCACGGCCCACCTGCTGGTAGTAGGCCACGGGCGAGGACGGCGCCCCCAGGTGCACCACGAAGCCGAGGTCCGGCTTGTCGAAGCCCATCCCGAGCGCGGAGGTGGCCACGAGGGCCTTGACCCTGTTCTCCTTGAGGGCGGCCTCGAGCTCCTCGCGCTCGCCCTGGTCGGTGCGCCCGGTGTAGGCGCGCACGGGGATCCCGGCGTCGGCGAGCGCCTGGGCCGTGTCCTCGGCGGCCCCCACGGTCAGCGCGTAGATGATCCCGCTGCCCGGGAGGGACCCGACGTGCTCGAGCAGCCAGGCGAGGCGGGCCGTGGCCGAGGGCAGGTCCAGCACGCCGAGGCGCAGGGACGCCCGGGAGAGCGGGCCGCGGAGGGTGAAGACCTCCCCCGTGCTGCTGCCGCCGGGCCGCACGCCCAGCTGCTCCTCGACGTCGGCGACCACGCGCTCGTTCGCGGTGGCGGTCGTGGCCAGGACGGGGACCTGCTCCGGGAGCCGGGCGATGAGGTCGCGGATGCGCCGGTAGTCGGGGCGGAAGTCGTGGCCCCAGTCGGAGATGCAGTGCGCCTCGTCCACCACGAGCAGCCCGAGCCGGGCGACCAGCTGCGGCAGCTGCTGCTCGCGGAACACGGGGTTGTTGAGCCGCTCCGGGGAGACCAGCAGGACGTCGAGCTCGTCGGCCTCCAGCTGCGCGGCGATCTGCCCCCACTCGGTGGCGTTGGCGGAGTTGATGGCCGCCGCCCGGACCCCGGCGCGGGCGGCGGCGGAGACCTGGTCCCGCATGAGGGCCAGCAGCGGGGAGACGATCAGGGTGGGCCCGCGGCCCCGGGCCCGCAGGAGCAGGGCGGAGAGGAAGTAGACCGCGGACTTGCCCCAGCCGGTCCGCTGCACCACCAGGGCCCGCCGGCCGCGCCCCACGAGGGCCTCGACCGCCTCGAACTGCCCGGGGTGGAAGGCGGCGTCCGGCCGGCCGGTGAGCGCGCGCAGCAGGTGGAGCGCGTCCTCGTGCAGGGCCGGGTCCGGCGCGGTGTCGTGGGCGGCGATGTCGTGGGCCGGGGAAGTCGTCATGGCCCCAGTCTTCCAGGGCCCCCCGACGCCGCCCGACCGGAGGGCGGGGCGTGCAGTGGCGACGGGGCCCGGACAGAGCGATGCGCCCGCTGCCCATCCGTCGAACGGATGGCCCCCGCAGCGGGCGCATCGACCGGCCTGGCGGCCGGTGGCGAGCAGAGACTCGCCTGGCGGGAGTACCGCCCCCCAGCGGTGCTCCCATTCGGTTCACCCCCCGATGAACCGGTTGCACCGGCACCCCCCGATGCCTGCGTGCACGCGGCCCATCCCCCGATGAACCACAGTCGATCCGCCCCCCCGGCGGATCGGTTGGTTCCGCCCCATCGGGTGAACCAATTGGCACCATGGTGGCAGGGTTTCTGTGACCTGTCACGGACCGTGAAGTCACATTCGATCCGGGGGACACTCAAGCAGATTCATCTATTTGCACTAGTCAACAGAGGGTTCTGTGGCGGCTTTTCGCTACCGGTGGGTATTCGGGGGGCGGCGGGCGTGGCACGAAGTGGGGACATCCGGGGCCCTCGGCGTCCCCCGTTGGGCGCACGCAGGGCGCCGTGCGCGGCGTCACATTGCGGGCGCTCAGCCGCGCAGCCCCGGGAAGTCGGCCTCCGTGTACTCGACGCCGTACCCGTCGGCCCCGGGCGTCGCGGGGCCGGAGCGGTCCGCGGCCTCCTCCCGCTCGCGCAGCACCACCCGGCGGATCTTGCCGGAGATCGTCTTGGGCAGGTCCGTGAACTCCACCCGGCGCACCCGCTTGTAGGGGGCGAGGTTCTCCCGGGCGAAGCGCAGGATCTCCCCGGCGAGCTCCCGGGTGGGCTCCGCGCCGGCGGCGAGCACCAGGTAGGCCTTCGGCACCGCGTGCCGGACCGGGTCCGGCGCCGGGACCACGGCGGCCTCGGCCACCGCGGGGTGCTCGATGAGCACGGACTCCAGCTCGAACGGGGAGATCCGGTAGTCGGAGGCCTTGAACACGTCGTCGGTGCGGCCCACGTACGTGTAGACGCCGTGCTCGTCGCGGCGGGCGATGTCGCGCGTGTGGTACCAGCCGTCCTTGACGACCTCGGCCGTGCGCTCGGGCTCGTCGATGTAGCCGGCCATGATCCCGGGCGGGTCGTCGTCGACCTTCAGGCAGATCTCCCCCTCCTCGGCGGGTGCGCCCGTCTGCGGGTCGAAGAGGTCGACGACGAAGCCCGGCAGGGGCCGGCCCATGGCCCCCGGCACCACCGGCTGCCCGGGGGTGTTGGCGATCTGCAGCGTGGTCTCCGTCTGCCCGTAGCCGTCCCGGATGGTCACGCCCCAGGCGTCCTGCACCCGGCGGATCACCTCGGGGTTGAGCGGCTCGCCGGCGGAGACGGCGGACGTCGGCGGGTCCTGCACGCGGTGCAGGTCCGCCTGGATGAGCATCCGCCACACCGTGGGCGGCGCGCAGAAGCTCGTCACCCCGGCCCGGCCCATCTGCTCCAGGAGACCCGCCGCGTCGAAGCGGGACTGGTTGTGGACGAACACGGTGGCCTCCGCGATCCACGGGGCGAAGAAGTTGGACCACGAGTGCTTGCCCCACCCCGGCGAGGCGATGTTCAGGTGGACGTCCCCGGGGCGCAGGCCCATCCAGTAGACCGTGGACAGGTGCCCGAAGGAGTAGGAGGCGTGGGTGTGCTCCACGAGCTTGGCCTGGGACGTGGTGCCGGAGGTGAAGTACAGCAGCAGGGGGTCGCGGGAGCGCGTGACGCCCTCCGGGACGAAGACGGCGTCCGCGGCCGCGGCCTGCTCGTACGGGTGCACGGGACGGCCGGGCAGCTGTGCGCGCGCCGCCTCCACCTCCGCGGCGGCACCGACGACGACGAGCTCGTAGTCGCCGTCGACGCCCGCGAACTTGGGGGCGTTGGCGGCGTCCGTGACGACCCACGAGACCTTGCCGCGCTGCACCCGGTCCAGCAGGTCGGCCGGCGGCATCATCACGGCGGTCGGGATCAGGGGCGCGCCCAGCTTCATGCCGGCGAGCTGGGTCTCCCACAGCTCGAGCTGGTTGCCGAGCATGAGCAGCACGCGGTCGCCGCGCCGCACCCCCAGGCCCCGCAGCCAGTTCGCGGTGCGCGCCGAGGACCCAGCGAGCTCCCGGAAGGTCCGCCGGAGCTCCGTGCCGTCCTCCTCGACGATCCACAGCGCGTCCCGGGCCCCGCGCTCCGGGTCCCGGGCGACGTGGTCGAACCAGTCCAGGGCGTAGTTGAAGTGCTCCATCCGGGGCCAGCGGAACTCCTCGCGGGCCCGGTCGTAGTCCTCGCGCAGCGCCAGGACGCGGTCCCGTGCCGCCTCGTACTGCTCGGAGACGCCGGGGGCGGCGTCGGACGTCGCACTGGTGGGGACCGGCTCGGCCATCGGGGACCTCCATGGTTGTCGCTGCGGGCCGGACGGAACCGTCCGGCGGGCCATCCCGTGCAGTCTAGTGCGGCGCCCCTCCCCCGTCCCGGGGGCGGGCCCGGTGCCGGCTCTGGAAGGATGGGGGCCGCACCCCCGCCCGGAAGGAGCCCGTCCCGCCATGCTGTCCCCGGCACCCGACGTCCCGGTCCGCGCCGGCGCCCGCGAGTGGGCCGCCCTCGTGGTCCTCATGCTTCCGGTGCTGCTGATCTCGGTGGACAACACGGTGCTGAACTTCGCGCTGCCGGAGATCTCCCGCGAGCTGCGCCCCACCGGCACGCAGCTGCTGTGGATGGTGGACGCCTATCCGCTGGTGCTCGCCGGGCTGCTCGTGCCCATGGGCGCCCTCGGGGACCGGGTGGGCCGCCGCCGGCTGCTGCTGGTGGGCAGCACGGGCTTCGCGGCGGTGTCCGCACTCGCCGCGTTCGCCCCGACCGGGGAGGCCCTCGTCGCCGCGCGGGCGCTGCTGGGACTCTTCGGCTCGATGCTGATGCCCGCGACCCTGTCCCTGCTGCGCAACATCTTCCACGACCCGACGCAGCGGCGGGCGGCCATCGCGGTGTGGGCCACGGGCTTCTCGGCGGGCGGGATCCTGGGGCCGGTCGTGGGCGGGTTCCTGCTCCAGCACTTCTGGTGGGGCTCCGTGTTCCTCCTCGCGGTCCCGGTGCTGCTGCCGCTCCTGGTCCTGGCGCCGGTGCTGGTGCCGGAGTCCCGCAACCCGGCCCCGGGCCCGGTGGACGTGCCCAGCGCCGCGCTGATCATGACCGCCATGGTGGCGCTGGTCCACGGCATCAAGGACCTCGGCGGCCACGGCCCGTCCGCCGGCGTGCTGGCCGCCGCGGTGCTGGCCGTGACCGCCGGGACGCTGTTCGTGCGCCGCCAGCTGCGCAGCCCGGTGCCGATGCTGGACCTGCGGCTGTTCCGCCACGCCCCGTTCACCGGCGGGCTGCTCAACAACCTGGTGGCCTCGACCACCTTCATCGGCTTCCTGTTCTTCGTCTCCCAGTACCTGCAGCTGGTGGAGGGCCTGCCGCCCCTGGAGGCGGGCCTCGCACTGCTGCCGGGGGCCGTGGTCACGATCGTCTCGGGGCTGCTGGTGGTGCACGTGGTCGGCGTCGTGCCCCCCGCGCTCGTGCTCGGCGGCGGGCTGCTGGTCATGGCCTCGGGCTTCCTGCTCGTCCTGCTCGGGGACCTCTCCGGCGGGGCCGTGCTCGTGGTGGCCCTCGTGGTCATCGGGCTGGGCTCCGGCGCGGCCCAGACGATCGCGGGGGACCTGATCCTCACCGAGGTGGCCCCCGAGCAGGCCGGCGCCGCCTCCGCGATCTCGGAGACCGCCTACGAGCTGGGGGCCGGGCTGGGCGTGGCCGTCCTGGGCACGGCCGTGACCGCGACCTACGCCGCCCGGGTGGAGGTCCCGCCGGGCCTGGACCCCGAGCAGGCCGCCACCGCGTCCGAGACCCTCGGCGGGGCGGTCGACGTCGCCGCGGCCCTCGGCCCGGACGCGTCCGGGGAGCTGCTGGCCTCGTCCGTGGCGGCCTTCGAGGCCGGCGTGCACCTGTCCGCCGGGATCGGCGCCGCCCTGCTGGCCGGGACCGGCGTGGCCGTGAGCCTGCTGCTGCGCCGGGTCCCGCGGCTCCGGCGCCGGTAGCGGATCCGCTCAGTCGGCCGAGCGCAGCCTGACGTGCTGCTCCACCCGGGCGAGGTCCCGGGGGTGGGGTTCGCTCTCGCGGAAGCGGGCGAGCAGGACGTCGACGTGCTCGCGCGCCTGCCGCCGCACGGACGGGTGGACGCTGGCCGCCTCGATCCGGGCGGCGAGGTCCACGAGGGCCAGCAGGACGCTGACGTGCCCGGTGGCGTGCGGGCCGATCTGGTCGAACGGCATGTCCACGATCTCCTCGACCCCCACCGTCCCGTAGCGCAGCCGGTGCACGCCGTCGACCACCACCGTGTTCCCCGGCAGCGGGCGGGCCACGGCGGCGACGATCCCGGACGCGACCTCCTCGACGGCGTTGACCGCGGTGTAGGGGTCGTTGGTGCTCGGGGAGAGGGCGCGCACGGCGAGCTCCACGACCTGCTGCTCCGCGAAGCGGACGTCCTGGAGCGCCGAGCGCGAGTCGCCCACCCGCACGCAGCGCCGCAGCCGGTCCGCCAGCTCCCCGGCCCGGTGCGCGGGCCACACCCGGACCAGCGGCTCCTCCGCCAGGACGTGGTCGCCCACCCGCGGCACGAGCTCGAGGACGACGTCACCGGCCGCGGCGTGGTCCCGGAGCCGCTCGTAGTCGACGCCGACGACGTAGCCCACGCTGCCCGCACGGACCTCTCCCCCGCCGCTGCGGCGCCCCGCGGTCCGGACCAGCTCCTCCGGCGTCTCCTCCGGGTGCCACCGCTCGATCACGTCCAGCAGGCGCCGGCGCGCGCCGTGGACGAGGGTGTCCACCTGCACGGAGTCCGCGATGTGGTGGATGAAGTAGACGATCAGGGCGACGTCCGCGACCGCCAGCAGCACGCCGAGGTTGACCGCCAGGTGCGGGACGAACGGCTGGGCGAGGTCGTCGGAGGCCGAGCGGATCGTGCGCAGGACCAGCAGCGCGTAGATGAAGGTGGACACGAGCACGCCCAGCACCACCTGGTTGCCGCGGTCCGCCATGAAGTTGCGCACCAGCCGGGGCCCGTACGTGGAGCTGGCCGTGGCGATCACCGAGATGGTGATGGAGAAGGCGGTGGCGGCCACGCCCAGCATCGATCCGCCGATCGCGGAGAGCATCGACCGGGACCCGTCGATGCCGACGGCGTAGACCCACGCGATCCACGGGGAGTCCAGGTCCTCGGGCAGCCACCGGTCGACGGCCACCACGGACTGGGCCAGGACGACGGCGGCGAGAACGCACACGGCGGGCACGAACCAGAACCTGTCGAACACCCGGCGCCACGAGCCGGAGAGCTTGTCCATGCGCCCACCCTAGACCTGCCCCTCCCGGCGGTGGCGGTAGGCTGGGCGCCCGGACCCGCGCACCCGCGGACGCGCCACCTCCCTGACGCCCCACCTGACCGCCCTCGAGGAGACCTCCCCATGCTCAACGCTTCGCGACCGCGCCGACGGAACAGGACCGGCCGTGCGCTGCGGGCCGGCGCGGCCCCGGCCCTGGTCCTGGCCCTGGTCCTGGCCCTGGCGGCGCTGACCGGGTGCGGCTCGGACTACCCCCTCGGCGAGGAGCAGCGCCGCGCCGCGGAAGAGGGCGGCTCGGACCTGTCCGGGATCCTCACCGGGGTGGGCTCCTCGGCGCAGAACGCCGCCATGCTGACGTGGCGGAGCGGCTTCGAGTCGATGCACCCGGACGCGCAGGTGCAGTACCTCTCCGCGGGTTCCGGGGCGGGGCGCAGCGCGCTCGTGGGGGGCGGCACCGACTTCGCCGGCTCGGACGCCTACCTGGACGAGGAGGAGCAGGCCGAGGTCCGGGACTTCTGCGGCCCCGGTGGCGCCCTGAACATCCCCGTCTACATCTCCCCGATCAGCGTGGCCTTCAACCTCCCCGGCATCCAGGAGCTCGACCTCGACGCCGCGACCATCGCGGGCATCTTCCGCCACGAGATCACCCGGTGGGACGACCCGGCCATCGCCGCCCAGAACTCCGGCGTGGAGCTGCCCGACCTGCCGATCACGCCCATCGCCCGCGCGGACGACTCGGGGACGACCGAGAACTTCACCGACTACCTGCACTCGGTGGTCCCCGAGGTGTGGACGGACGAGGAGGACGGCGGCTGGCCGGCGGGGCTGCCCACGGAGCGCTCCCAGGGCAACGCCGGGGTGGTGAGCCTCACGGCCGAGACCGAGGGCGCCGTCACCTACGCGGACGACTCGCTCGTGGACGACTCCCTCGGCAAGGCCCGGGTGAAGGTGGGCTCCGAGTACGTGGCCGTGTCCGGCGAGGCGGCCGGCACCGCGGTCGGCGAGGCCTCCCGGGTGGAGGGCACCGGCCGGCACGACATCGCCCTCGAGCTGGACCGCGAGCCGGACGCGCCCGGGGCCTATCCGGTGGTCCTCGTCTCCTACCACATCTACTGCAGCAGCTACGGGGACCCGGAGGTCCTCGAGCTGGCCAAGGAGTTCGGACACTACGTGGTCAGCGAGGAGGGCCAGCAGGCCTCCTCGGAGGCCGTCAAGAGCGCCCCGCTGCCGGAGAACCTGACCGCCGAGGCGCAGGCCGCCCTCGACTCGATCACCCTCCGCTGACCGGCCGGGACGGGAGCACGGACGTGGGCGAGGTCCTCGACGTCGCCGTGGTGGGCGCCGGGCAGGCCGGACTGGCCGTGGGCTACCACCTCCGGCGCACCGGCCTGTCCTTCGCGCTCCTCGACGAGCAGGAGGCGCCGGGCGGGGCGTGGCGGCACGTCTGGCCGTCGCTGCGGCTGTTCTCCCCCGCCGCGTACTCGTCCCTGCCCGGGCACCCGATGCCGGACACGGCCGGGGCGGCCCCGGACGCCGCGCACGTGGTCGACTACCTGTCCCGGTACGAGGAGCGCTACGGGCTGCCCGTCCGGCGACCGGTCCGGGTGCGGGCCGTGCACCGTGACGGGGCGGGGTTCCGCCTGGTGACGGACGACGGCGAGCTGCGGACGCGCGCCGTCGTGAGCGCCACCGGCACGTGGTCGCAGCCGTTCCGGCCTGCCCTCCCCGGGCAGCGGGAGTACCGCGGCGAGCAGGTGCACAGCGCCCACTACGAGGGGCCGGCGCGGTACCGCGGCCGCCGCGTGCTCGTGGTCGGCGGGGCGAACTCGGGGGCGCAGATCGCCGCCGAGCTCGCCGAGGTGTGCGAGCTGACGTGGTGCACCAACGCCCCGCCCCGCTACCTCCCCGACGAGGTCGACGGGCGCGAGCTGTTCCGCGTGGCCACGCTGCGCGCGCAGGCCCTCGCCGCGGGCCGGCCGGATCCCGGCGGGGTGGCGAGCCTCGGCGACGTGGTGGCCGTTCCCTCCGTGCGCCGCGCCCGCGACGCCGGGGTGCTCGACCCCCGGCCGATGTTCACGCGCTTCACCGCGCACGGCGTGGTCATGACGGACGGCCGGGAGCAGCCCGTGGACGCCGTCGTGTGGTGCACCGGGTTCCGCCCGGCCCTCCGGCACCTGCGGCCCCTGCACCTGCGGGAGGACGACGGGCGGATCCGCACCGAGGGAACGGCCTCCACCCGGGTGCCCGGCCTGTACCTCGTGGGGTACGGGGACTGGACGGGCCCGGGATCGGCAACCCTCGTCGGTGTCGGCCGCTCGGCGCGGGACACGGTCGCGGCGGTGCGGAAGCGGCTCGCCGGCGGCTGGGACCAGCGCGCGGCCGCCCCCTAGACCGGGTCGTCGGGTCCGAGGTCCTCCGGTCGCCGGTCGCGCCGGACGAAGCGGACCACCCGGACGGCGATCACCCCGGCCCAGAGCAGCAGCAGCACGAACACGAAGGCGCTGAACACCCCGTCCTCCGAGGACCAGGTGAGCAGCTGGCCCGCGAGCAGCAGCACCGCGGTCGCGGAGAGCAGGATCAGCGCGGTGCGCTCGCTGCTTCGCTCGGACATGGCGGCTCCTGCCGGTCGGCGTCCTGGTCCCCGGATCCTCGCACATCCCGGACGGGTGCGTCCTGCGGGACTCCGGTCCGGGAACGTCATCCGCCGCCCTTCCCCCGACACGGCGGGCCGTCGGGCTACCGTGGAGAGGTCCCCGACAGAGAGGCTCCCCCGATGCGCCGCACCCTTCCCGCCGTGGCCCTGCTCGCGCTGACGCTGACCGGGTGCGACGACCGGCCGGAGGAGGTGGCGAGCACCCCCGGTGCCTCCCCCACCTCCTTCAGTCCTCCTCCCCCGGTCACCGCCACGCCGACCCCGACGCCCGACGGCCTGCCCACGGATCCGGGCACCGGGTCCGCGGCTCCGGCCCCGGACCCGCCCGGCCCCGAGTCGGTCCCCACCCCCTCCGAGCAGCTCGACGGGCCGTAGCACGGCCCGGGCGGGAGGACGCCGGCGTCCGGCCGGACAAAAGTGCAGGGGATGCCGACGGATGTCCACACCTCGATCCCTCGGCGACACGCGCGGGCCACGGGTGCCCCCGGGCTATCACATGCATAAACATGGGCATACCCCCTCTCCCTGGAAGGTTCCCCCATGTACGAGAACACCGCTCTCGTTCCCCGCCCCCGCTGGGCCACCCATCAGGAGCTGACCGACCCCGAGACGGTCACCAACTCGCGGGAGCTGCCCGCCCGGTCCCTCGCCGGCCCGTCGGCGGTCGCGCTCCTGGAGACCTGGGAGGTCATCACCACCGCGGACGGCTCCTACGCCCACCGTGACGGGCTCGTCCTGCACATCGGCCACGAGGCGTGGACCGTGGAGCAGGCCAGGGCCCTGCACGACCGCATCGGCGAGGCCCTCGCACTGCTCGACCGGTAGCACCACCGGCGCCGCCGGGCGCCCCCGCGCACCGGGTCGCCCGCCGCGGGGGAGCAGAGAACCCCACCGGCCCCGGGCGCACCGGGAGCGATGGGGTTCTGTCGCGGGTGGGCCCCGTGGGGCTCGAACCCACGACCCATGGATTAAAAGTCCACTGCTCTACCAGCTGAGCTAGAGGCCCGTGCTCCACCGGCGAGCGCGGGGCGGCCGGTCCGGAGCGGGCACCACTCTACCGCACGGTCCCCCCGGGAGCCGGACGCCTAGAGTGGTGGGCAGTCCCGTGCCACCCATGCCGATTCGACCGGAGGACCGACCGTGCCGCACCCGAGCACCGAGGAAGAAGCACGCACGGAGACGGAGCTCTTCGGTCCGTCGGCCGTCACCGAGTACCTCGAGCAGGTGGTGGAGCAGCTGCGGGACGTCCGCGGCGGCGAGCCCAGCTCCTCCATCCCCGCCCTGGCACAGGCCGACACCGAGCGCTTCGGCGTCGTCATCGCCACCGCGGACGGCCACGTGTACGAGGCCGGCAGCACCCGGGACGAGTTCAGCATCCAGTCGATCTCCAAGGCGTTCACCTACGCGCTCGCCGTGTCCGACCTCGGGGCGGAGGCGGTGCACGCGAAGATGGACGTGGAGCCGAGCGGGGACGCCTACAACGAGATCTCCCTCCAGCCCGGCACGGGGCGCCCCGCCAACCCGATGATCAACGCCGGTGCGATCGCCTCCACGTGGCTCGTCCCCGACAGCGACCGCGACCTGCGCCGGGACCGGATCCGCGAGGCCTACTCGCGGTGCGCGGGCCGGGACCTGGCGATCAGTCCCGAGGTCCTCGCCCAGGAGCACGCCGCCGGGGACCGCAACCGCGCCCTCGGCTACCTCCTGGCCTCCGCCGGGATCATCGAGGGGGACCCGACCCAGGCCCTCGAGGACTACTTCGCCCAGTGCTCGGTGCTGATCACGTGCCGCGACCTCGCCCTGATGGGCGCGACCCTCGCCAACGGCGGCACCAACCCGCTGACCGGGGACGAGGTCTTCGACGTCGACACGGTCTCCCGGGTGCTGTCCGTGATGAGCTCCTGCGGCATGTACGACGACGCCGGCGAGTGGATGGTCCGGGTGGGCCTGCCCGCGAAGTCAGGGGTGGGCGGCGGCATCATCGCCGTCCTGCCCGGGGAGCTGGCCGTGGCGACCTTCTCCCCTGCGCTGGACCGGCACGGCAACAGCGTGCGCGGGGTGCTCGCCTGCGAGCGGCTCTCCCAGGACCTCGACCTGCACTTCACCCACACCGCCCGCGTGGCCCGCTCCACGGTGCGCGCCAGCTACCCGATCGACCAGTCCCCCTCCCTGGTCCGCCGCAACGCCGAGGCCGAGGCGGTGCTGGCCGACCACGGCAAGGACGCCGTCGTCGTGGAGCTCCAGGGCGACCTGCTGTTCACGGGCACGGAAACCGCGATCCGCACCGTCCGCGACGTCGCCTACGAGGCCTCGTACGTGGTGGTGGACATGCGCCGGGTGGACGTGATCGCGGAGTACGCGATGCCGCTCCTGGCCAAGACCCGGGCCGAGCTGCAGGCGGCGGGCCGCACCGTGGTGGCGGTGGCCACGGACCCGGGCTTCGCCGGCTCCTTCGGGGGCGAACCGCCGCTCGAGGTGTTCCCCAGCCGGGCCGCGGCCATCAAGTGGGTCGAGGACCGGCTGCTCGAGGAGCACGGCGGCCCGGAGTGCACCCCGTCCCGGGTGAAGCCCGTGGAGTCCGAGCTGTTCTCCCGGCTGGACCCCGAGGACGCCCGGGACCTCCGCGCCCGGACCGTCGAGCGGACGTGGGCGGCCGGGGAGAACATCCTGCGCACGGGGCAGAACTTCGCCGGCATCCACCTCATCGTCAGCGGCAGCGTGTCGATGTCCCTGCGCACGCCCACCGGCGAGCGGATCGAGCTGCAGGTCCTCGGCCCGGGGATGAGCTTCGGGGAGCTGGCCCTCGGCACCGGGAACAAGCAGCACGCGACCCTGAGCGCCGTCACCGACGTCACCGCGCGGGTGCTGCTCCCGCAGGCGCTCGCGGAGCTCGAGCAGGAGGAGCCCGCCCTGGGGCTGCGGCTGTGGAAGGCGCTGGCCCGGGACGGCTTCGAGCAGACCGACCAGCAGTGGCGGGACGCGGCGGTGCACGCCTCGACCAGCGACTGGTGAGCGCTCCGTGGCCCGCCGCGGGCCACGGCCGTACGCTGGACGCATGAGCGACGCGCCCCGCCACCACAAGCCGGTGAAGTTCTCCCCGGAGCAGTTCGAAGCGCACGAGGGCGGCCCCGACCCGGCCCGCGTGTCCGAGGCGGCCCACCTCGCCGCCCACGCCCTGGTCTCCCGCGGGCGCGCCAGCGACGATCCCGAGATCAGCCGGCGGCTCATCGAGCTGACCGACGAGCAGGGCCTGGAGGGGATCGCCGAGATGTGGGCCGAGGCCCCGGCGGTGTCCCTGCCCGGGGCCCTCTGGCGGCTCTACGCCCTGCGGGCGGGGGTGCGCAAGGACCCGGTGCGGATGGGCCGCTACTTCACGGCGGGACGGGGCACCGCGCAGGTCTCGCACGTGGTGGCCGGCGTCGCGGAGCCCCCCGGGGCGGACGAGATCACCTCGATGGCGGACGCGATCCTCTCCGGCGCGTTCAACGGGGAGTTCGACGTCGCCCTGGACCGGTTCGCGGCCTTCTGCCGCGTGATCGCCCTCGGCCGGATCCGGCTGGCGGACACCGGGCAGATGCCGGTCGTGGACCCGGACGCGGCCCGGGCGCCGAGCACCGTGGCCCTCACCCAGCGGCTCGAGCGGACCGCGGAGGAGCTCGAGGCCGCGGCGCACCAGTGGCGCCGCGGCCACCTCGACTGAGCCCCGCCGTCCGGGCGTGCGGAGGTCCCGCCGTGCGGGAGCCCACAGCCGCAGGACTTGGCCCCACGAGCACGTCGACTACCATGGAACCCAGGTGCCGGGCCGCGGCAGCCCCGGGCTCCATCACATAGCCGCCACGAGCGGCCTTCCGCCGAGAGGCGCTCCCGGTCCGGCACCGCCCCCTCCTCCTTCCGGGACCACGGGCCGCCCCCGGGCCGCCCGGCGGCCCCATGTACAGTGGGATCCGCCGTGCTCCGCGGCGCAGGTCACGACGCCCAGGACGGTCAACACATGGCGCTTCGCATCTTCCCGGAGGACGAGCTGGTCCTGGACCTGCTGGCCGACATGTCGGGACAGGTGACGGAGACCGTGCGGCTCCTGTCCGAGCTGATGGGCTCCCCCGAGACGGACACCGCGACCCTCGACGCGATCCGCGAGTGCGAGGCCCGCTCCACCGACCTGTACTTCTCCGTGATGACCACGGTGCGCTCCACGTTCGTGATCCCCATCCCCCGGCAGGACGTCTACATCCTGGGCCACTGGCTCAACAAGGCCGCGGAGGAGCTGCTGGCGGTCGCGGAGGCGCACGTCGCCTACGCCCTCAGCCGGCCGCCCTCCTACGCCACGGACCAGCTCGGGGTGATCGAGCGGATGTCCGAGCTGACCACCCGGGCGATGCGCGACCTCGGCAGCCTCCAGGGCCTGGACGACTACTGGTACGAGATGCTCCGGCTGGGCAAGCAGTCCGAGCGCATCTACCAGCTGCACATGGGCCACCTGCTCGAGAACCACAAGGCGATCCCCGCGATGCGGCGCGAGCGCGCCGTCCGGCGCTTCGCCGGGGCCGCCCGGGCCCTGGTGCGGGTCTCGACCGAGGTGGGCCGCATCGTCGTGGCGGAGTCCTGAGCCCGTGCTGACGGCCCTGACCGTCCTCGGGATCGCCCTGGCCGTGACCCACACCGTCGTCAACGGTTTCCACGACGCCCCCAACGCCCTCGCCCTGCCGGTGCGCTTCCGCGCGCTCACGCCCCGGGTGGGCCTGGTGTTCACCGCCCTCGTCAACGTCGCCGGCGTGTGGGCCGCCGCGTACCTGCTCGCGGACTGGGTCATCACGGGCGTCCCCGTGCCGCACAGCGTGGTGGGCTCCGCGACGATCGTCTGCGCCCTGGTGACCACGATCGGCTGGAACCTGCTCACGTGGCGGTGGGGCATGCCCAGCTCCTCGACCACGGCACTGGCCGGCGGGCTGCTCGGCGCCCTGCTGGGCGCCCGCGCCGTGGGGCTCCCGGCGGTGGACCCGCTCACGGCCACGGCCTTCTACCAGGTCGTCGTGCCCCTGGTGCTGGCGCCGCTGGTCGCCTACGCCGCGGCCTGGGTGCTCGTGGTCCCCCTGCTGCACCTGCTGCGGCACTCGGAGCCGGACGCCACCACGTTCCGCTCCCGGCTCGTCCTGGCCATCGGGGCGGCGGCCGTCTCCTTCGGGCACGGCATCCACCACGGCCGCCGAGCCGTCTGGGTCCTCGCCACGCTGCTGCTGTGCGCCGGCCTCCAGGACCCGCTGGCGGGCGGGGCCGGCCCCTGGCTGTTCCTGCTCGTGGCGACCGGACTGGCCGTGGGCACCCTGTTCGGGGCCTGGCGGATCGCCTACACCCTGTCCTCCCGGATGATCACGATCGACCCGTTCCGCGGCGCGGTGGCCCAGGGCGTGGCCGGGTCCCTGCTGTTCCTGGGCGGGACGCTGATCCCCGTGCCGATGTCCACGTCCCAGACCACGGCCGCCGCGATCCTGGGCGCGGGACGGCAGCAGCGCTTCCACACGGTCAACGTCCGGGTGGTGCGGCGGGTCCTGCTGGTGTGGGTCCTCACCGTCCCGGCCTGCGGCGTGCTCTCCGGGACGCTCCTGCTCGCCCTCTCACCGCTGCTCTAGACGCCGCGGCGGCGCCGCCGCGGGCCCCGGGCCGCCGGCCCCGGAGCATTGCCTGCCGGGGCGGACGCACCGACGACGACGGGCGCCGGTCGCCTCCGCGGAGGTGACCGGCGCCCGTCGTCGTCGGTGCCGGGGCGGCTCAGCCGAAGCGGCCGGAGACGTAGTCCTCCGTCTGCTTCTCCCGGGGGTTGCTGAAGATCTCGGAGGTGGGGCCGTACTCGATGAGCTTGCCCGGCTTGCCGGTGCCCTGGATGTTGAAGAACGCGGTCCGGTCCGAGATCCGCGCGGCCTGCTGCATGTTGTGGGTCACGATCACCACGGTGTAGTCCTGCTTGAGCTCGTTGATCAGGTCCTCGATCGCGAGCGTGGAGATCGGGTCCAGGGCGGAGGCCGGCTCGTCCATGAGGATCACGTCCGGCTTGACCGCGATCGCCCGGGCGATGCACAGGCGCTGCTGCTGGCCGCCGGAGAGGCTCGAGCCGGGCTTGTCGAGGCGGTCCTTGACCTCGTTCCACAGGTTGGCGCCCTGCAGGGAGCTCTCCACGAGCGCGTCGGCGTCACCGCGCGAGATCCGCTTGCTGTTGAGCTTCACGCCCGCGAGCACGTTGTCGCGGATGGACATGGTGGGGAACGGGTTGGGGCGCTGGAAGACCATCCCGATCATGGAGCGCACCACCACGGGGTCCACGCCGGGGCCGTAGAGGTCCTCCCCGTCGAGGAGCACCTGGCCCTCGGCGCGGGCGCCGGGAATGACCTCGTGCATGCGGTTGAGGGTGCGCAGGAAGGTCGACTTGCCGCAGCCGGACGGGCCGATGAACGCGGTCACCGACCGGGCGTCGATCCCCATGCCGACGTCCTCGACGGCCAGGAAGTCGCCGTAGTAGACATTGAGGTGGTCGACGTCGATTCGCTTGGACATGTGTGTTCCTTGCTTCTTTCTCGCAGGGGTGCGTGCGGGATCGGGGTGCGGGGCGCGTCAGCGGCCGGCGACCTTGGGGGCGAACGCCCTCGCGACCAGTCGGGCGACGAGGTTGAGCAGCATCACGATCAGGATCAGCAGCAGCGCCGCGGCCCACGCCCGCTGCTGCGAGGGGTCCGGGCTCGTCGGGGACGTGGGCGTCATGATCTGGTAGTAGATGAACGTGGGCAGCGTGGTCATCCACCCGGAGAACGAGTTCCAGTTGATGGCGGTCGCGAAGCCGGCGGTGACGAGCAGCGGAGCGGTCTCCCCGATGACCCGGGCGATCGCCAGGGTCACGCCGGAGGCGATCCCGGAGATCGCCGTGGGGATGACCACCTTGAGGATCGTCCGCCACTTGCGCACGCCCAGGGCGTAGGCGGCCTCGCGGAGCTCGTTGGGGACGATCTTCAGCATCTCCTCGGTGTTCTTCACGACCGTGGGGATCATCAGCACGGTCAGCGCGACCGCCGCGACGAAGCCGAAGCGGGTGGACGGGCCGAACAGGAGGCCGAAGAGGGCCGCGGCGAACAGGCCGGCCACGATGGAGGGGATGCCCGTCATGACGTCCACGAAGAACGTGATGCCCCGCCCCAGCCAGCCGCCCCGCGAGTACTCCACGAGGTAGATGGCCGTCAGCAGGCCGATCGGGACCGACAGCAGGGTGGCCCAGAAGGTGATGGACACGGTGCCCACGATCGCGTGGTACGCACCGCCCAGCACCGGGCCGTCCCCGGCGGCCGCGGCGTTGTCCGTGGCGCCGGTGACACCGTTCATGGACGTCAGCAGCAGGTTGGAGGTCAGCCCGGGGAGCCCGTTGGCGAGCACCGTCCAGATCACGGAGATCAGCGGGATCACCGCGAGGACGAAGGCCGTGTAGACGAGGTAGGTCATCAGGGAGTCCGCGCCCTTGCGCCCGCCCTCGATCATCGAGACGACGATCGGCGCGGCGACCAGGAAGACCGCGGCGGCGAGGACGGCCCAGAGGGCCGTGGAGAAGCCCAGGAGCGCCGCGAGGGCGGCGCCCACCACCACGGCGCCGGCACCGATCACGGGCACCAGCCACTTCGGCTTCTGGTTGCGGGTGAGCATCGACCGGCGGGGCGAGGACGGGCGCACGGGCGTGGGACTGCGGAAGGCGGTGGAGGACATCAGTTGGCTCCCGAGAATTCCTTGTAGCGGGCGACGATGGCGCGGGCGATCATGTTCACGACCAGGGTGATCACGAAGAGGATCAGTCCGGCGGCGATGAGCTCGGACAGCCGCAGGCCGTAGGCCTCCGGGAAGTTGAGGGCGATCTCCGCCGCGATGGTCTGGTTGCCGGACTGAACGAGGGACGCGGTGAGCGGTCCGCTCGAGAGCACCAGGGCCACCGCCATGGTCTCACCCAGCGCGCGCCCCAGGGCGAGCATCACCGCGGAGATGATGCCGGGGCGGGCGAAGGGCAGCACCGTCATCCGGATCATCTCCCACCGGGTGGCGCCGAGGGCCAGCGCCGCCTCCTCGTGGAGCTTCGGGGTCTGCACGAACAGCTCCCGGGACATCGCCGTGATGATCGGCAGGATCATGATGGCCAGCACGATCCCGGCCGTGAGCATGGTCTTGCCGGTCTGGGAGGCGGGGCCGCCGAAGATCGGGACGAACCCGAGGTTGGTCGAGAGCCAGTCGTAGAAGGGCACCACCGAGGAGGCCAGGACCGTGGTGCCCCAGGCTCCGTAGATCACCGACGGGATCGCCGCCAGCAGGTCGATGACGTACCCCACGGGCTTGGCGATCCGTGCCGGCGCGTAGTGCGAGATGTACAGGGCCACCAGCACGCCGATCGGGGTGGCGATCACCAGGGCGATCACGGCCGCGATCACCGTGCCGATGACCATCGGCCAGATGTAGGACCAGAAGCCGGCCCCGCCGGAGATCTCCTCGGCCGGGGCCTGGAAGGTGGGCAGCGCCTGCAGGAACAGGAACAGCGCCACGGCCGCCAGGACGGCGAGGATCAGCACGCCGGCCCCGAGGCTGAGCCCGGAGAAGATCGAGTCGCCCGCCTTGCCGCCGGCGGCGGTCTTCCTGGTGGTGACGGTGGTGGACATGTCGGGTGCCCCTTCGATTGCCTGACACGGATGGCGCCGGGACGGGGTGGTGCCCCGGCGCGTGGGTCCGGTGACGCGCCTCACGGGGAAGGCGCCTCACACACGAATGTCCCGTTCGGCGCGGGCACGGGCGGAAGGGCCCGGGCCCGCACCGAACGGGACCAGCAGAACTGGATCAGCCGGCGACCGTGATCTGGTCGATCGCCTCCTGCGCGGCGGTGCGCAGGCTCTCGGACATGGGAGCGGAACCGGCGGCCTCGGACGCCGCCTGCTGCCCCTCCTCGCTGATGACGTACTCGCCGAACGCCTTCGCGAGGTCAGCGGTCTCCTGGGAATCGTACTGCGGGCAGAAGATCTCGTAGGACACGAGCACGATCGGGTAGGTCCCGGACTCGGTGGTGTCGCGCTCCAGGTCCATCGCCATGTCGTACTCGGCGCGGCCCTCGACCGGGGAGGAGTTCTCGACGGCGGCGGAGGCGGCCTCCGGGGAGTAGTTCACATACTCCTCGCCGACGCCCACGGCCACGGTGCCGAGGTCGCCCACGGCGGAGGCGTCCGCGTAGGTGATGGCGCCCTCGGTGGCGCCGGCGGACTGGACCACGCCGGCGGTGCCCTTGTTGTTCTCCGCGGCCCACTGGGACGGCCAGTTGCCGGAGACCTCCTCGGTCCACACCCCGGGGGCGGCCGCGGCCAGGTACTCCTGGAAGTTCTCGGTGGTGCCGGACTCGTCGTTGCGGTGCACCACGGTGATCGGGGTCTCCGGCAGCTCCGCGTCGGGGTTCTGCTCGGCGATCGCGGGGTCGTTCCACTCGGTGATCTCGCCGGTGAAGACCTGGGCGATGGTCTCGCCGTCCATGTTCACGGTGTCGACGCCGGGCAGGTTGAAGGCCACCGCGATCGGGGAGATGTAGGCCGGGACGTGGAAGCCGCCGTCGGGGCCGCAGACCTCCTTCGACGCCTCGTACTCCTCGTCGTCGAGGTAGGCGTCGGAGCCCGCGAAGTCCGCCCCGCCGGCGATGAAGGCCTCGCGGCCGGCACCCGAGCCGTCCGGGGAGTACTGCACCGTGGCCTCGGGGTTGGCCTCCTGGAAGCCGTTCTGCCACGCGGTCATGGCGGCCTGCTGCGAGGACGCGCCGATACCCGTCAGCGTGCCGGAGACGCCGGCGCCGGCGGCCGAGGTCTCGGTGGAGCCGGAGCCTTCGCCCGTGGCGTTGTCCGAACCGCACGCGGTGAGCGCGAGCGAGCCGATGGCGAGAACGGCTGCGGAACGGCCGAGGTGGGAAACCTTCACTTGAGTAGCCCCTTCAGATCACAGTGGTGCCCCGTCGAGGGGCCGTCGTTCGATGTGGCGCCGACAGAGTTCCGGGCCGGTGCGAGAGGTGGATCTGCGGGCGGGCCGCGGACCTCTCACCGAGAGACGCTAGGGAGCGCAGGTGGCCAGATTGGCCCGTGAAGGTGAACGGAGGGTGAACACCGCCCCCCGCAGCCGTGCCGTCGTTGCACATCTCACACCGCGCCCACCCGATCCCGGCCCGGCGCGGGGGCTCCGGCCCCCCGCACCGGCGGTCCCGTGCTGCTCGCCTAGGATGGCCCCATGCAGCCAGGCAACCGTGCGCGAGCCGCGGCCCGCGCGGTGCGCAGCCGCACCCGGATCGGTGTGACGCGGGTCCGGACGGGGCTGCTCCAGAGCTTCCAGATCACGGTCGCCAGCGTCGGCGCCTACGTGATCGCGGAGCAGCTGCTGGGCCACTCCGGGCCCATCTTCGCGGCCACCGCGGCCCTGGTGGCCCTGGGCTTCGCGAAGGACGGGCTGCGCTACCGGCGGGTCCTCGAGGTCTCGATCGGCTGCACCCTCGGCATCGCCGTGGGGGACACGCTGATCCACGTCCTGGGCACGGGCGTCTGGCAGGCCGGCGTGGTCCTGATGACCTCGATCCTGCTCGCCCGCTTCCTGGACAACGGCACGCTGTTCACCACCCAGATGGGGCTGCAGTCGGTGCTCGTGGTCCTGCTGCCGCCGTCCCAGGACGGGGTCTTCGCGCGGTCCACGGACGCGGTCGTGGGCGGGCTGTGCGCCCTGGCCATGGCCTACTTCGTGCCCACGGACCCGCGGAGCCAGCCGCGCCAGGGCCTGCGGGCGCTCGTCGACGAGTTCTCCGGGGTGCTCCGGGAGGCGAGCCGGGCCATGGAGGACTACGACGCCACCGCCGCCTGGCACGCCCTCGTGCGTGCCCGGCAGACCCAGCCGCTGGTGGACTCGGTGACGTCCGGACTGAAGTCGGCCCTCGAGATCGCCACGGCCTCGCCGCTCTACCGCGGCCGCCGCGCGGAGGTCGAGGGGATCGCCCACTCCATCCGCTACCTGGACCTCGCCGTGCGCAACGCCCGGGTGCTCGCCCGCCGCCTCGCCTCCGTGCTCAACCACGTGACGCTCTCCGACGAGGCCGTGGCCGCCATGAGCGCCGCCCTCGAGGACCTCGCGGACGCCGTCGTCACCCTGGGCAACGCGCTCGCGGTGGCCTCCCCCGGCTCCCGGGAGAGCTACCTTCGCCAGGCCCGCAACGAGCTGGCGAACGTGGCCGGGCGCCTGCACCCCGGGCAGATGGGGGTGCGCACCATGGAGGGTGAGACCCTGGTGCTGGACATGCGCCCGATGGTCGTGGACCTGCTGGAGGCGGCCGGGATGACGCACGACGAGGCGCGGGACCAGCTCCCCCGGCTCGAGGGCTGGGACCGCGCCTGAGCCGGGACGGTCCCGGCCCCGAGGCCCCTCAGCCGGCGGTCTCGCCGGGCAGGAGCTCCGCGATCAGCTGCTGGATCCGGGCCCTGATCTCGTCCCGGATGGGGCGCACGGACTCCACGCCCTTCCCCGCCGGGTCCGCCAGCGCCCAGTCCTCGTACCGCTTGCCCGGGTAGAACGGGCACGCGTCCCCGCAGCCCATGGTGATGACCACGTCGGAGTCCTGCACGGCCTCGTCGGTGAGGACCTTGGGGGTCTCGGCGCTCATCTCGATGCCCTCCTCGGCCATCGCCGCCACGGCGGCCGGGTTCACGGAGTCCGCCGGCGCGGAGCCGGCCGAGCGCACCTCGATGCGCCCCCGGGAGAGGTGGCTGAGGTAGGCGGCGGCCATCTGCGAGCGCCCGGCGTTGTGCACGCACACGAACAGGACGCTGGGCCGGTCCGTGCGCTCCGCGGTCAGCTCGTCCAGCAGCCGCCGGACCCGGGTGTCGATGTCGTCGCGGACCAGGCGCATCCGCTCCGCGCCCTCGATGCCGAGGACGGAGGGCTCGTCGGTGTGCCAGGTCTCGATCGTTCCGGTCATCCCCTCGACCGGCTCGACCCTCGCCTCATCGCCCAGTACGACCACCCGGTCGACCCGGCGCAGCAGCTCGGGGTCGATGGGCTTCGGCGTTCCGGAGGACATGTCCGCACCGACCTCGGCGACCACCTCGGCGGACAGGGCGTTGATCTTGCTGCCGGGCTTCGTGCCGGCGGAGTGGACCTCTACCGCCCCACGGGCGTGGTGTTCCATGAGGGCGGCGGCCATCTGGGACTTGCCGCCGTTCTTGGCGCACACGAACAGGACGGAGGGCTGGGTGGTCTCGCTCAACGGTTGCTCCTGGATCTGGGGGTCAGCGGGTGGGGACGGTGGCATCGCCGGGGAAGAGCTTCCGGCCCACCCACAGGGACACGTAGACCAGCGCGACGAGCACGGGCACCTCGATGAGGGGGCCGACCACGCCCGCCAGGGCCTGTCCGGAGGTGACTCCGAAGGTGCCGATGGCCACGGCGATGGCGAGCTCGAAGTTGTTGCCGGCGGCGGTGAACGCCACGGTGGTGGACTTCGCGTAGTTCAGTCCCAGCGCCCGGGAGGCCAGCAGGGCCACCCCGAACATGAGGAAGAAGTAGACGACCAGGGGCAGGGCGATCCGGGCCACGTCCCAGGGGTTGGAGGTGATGGCGTCACCCTGCAGGGCGAAGAGCAGCACGATGGTGAACAGCAGCCCGTACAGGGCCCAGGGACCGAGCTTGGGCAGGAACGTGGTCTCGTACCACTCCCGGCCCCTGGCCTTCTCGCCCAGGGTGCGGGTGAGGAACCCGGCGACCAGCGGGATCCCGAGGAACACCAGGACGCTCAGCACGATCGACCACACCGAGAACTCGGCCGAGGTGGTGGGCAGGCCCAGCCAGGCCGGGAGGACCTGGAGGTAGAACCAGCCCAGGGCGCCGAAGGCGATGACCTGGAACACGGAGTTGACCGCCACCAGCACGGCGGCGGCCTCCCGGTCCCCGCAGGCGAGGTCGTTCCAGATCAGCACCATCGCGATGCAGCGGGCCAGGCCCACGATGATCAGCCCCGTACGGTACTCGGGCAGGTCGGGCAGGAAGATCCAGGCCAGGGCGAACATCAGCGCCGGCCCGACGATCCAGTTCAGCACCAGGGACGCCCCCATCAGGCGCTTGTCGCCGGCCACGCGGTGGGTCTCGTCGTAGCGGACCTTGGCCAGCACCGGGTACATCATCACCAGCAGCCCGATCGCGATGGGCAGCGACACCTCGCCGATCCGCACGGCCTCCAGGGCGGTGTTCAAGCCCGGGACGAAGCGACCGAGCAGCAGGCCGGCGACCATGGCCGCGATGATCCAGGCGGGCAGCCAGCGGTCGAGGAAGGACAGGTCCTTCATCACCCCGTGGGAGGCAGCGGAGGCGGTGGTGGTGCTCATGGGCGGGCGAACCTCTTCACATCGACGGGCATCTATCCCGCACAGTACGGGTCACATCGACGCCCGTCAATGTAGGATGGGGGGATGACTCCCGCTCCGGACCTCGACAGCACGGCCGACGCCGGGACCGCCGACCGGTGCGCCCCCGGCGCGCCGGCCACGGAGTGCTGCTCGCTCTCGGGCGGGCCCATGGGTCACGACGACGCCCGGCGCGTGGCGGGCCTGCTCAAGGCCCTGGCCGACCCCACCCGGCTGCGCCTGCTCTCCCACGTGGCCGCCCAGGGCTGCGACACCGTGTGCGTCTGCAGCCTCACGGACGACCTCGGCATCAGCCAGCCCACGGTCAGCCACCACATGAAGAAGCTCGTCGAGGCCGGGCTGCTCACCCGCGAGCAGCGGGGCAAGTGGGCGCACTACTCCGTGGTGCCCGGGGCGTTCGCGGAGCTGCGCGCCTTCCTCGACCTGCGCTGAGCCGGCCGCGGCGCTTCGGCCGTCCGAGGCGGCGGCTAGCCTGGACGCCATGAGCACCCGCACCCGCCGCAACTCCCCCGCCTACCGCTGCACCGAGTGCGGCTGGAGCACCGCCAAGTGGGTGGGCCGCTGCGGGGAGTGCCAGGCGTGGGGCACGGTCGAGGAGATCGGCGAGCACAAGGCCCGCACCACGGCTGCCCGGTCGATCGCCGAGCCCGCCCGTCCCATCGCCCAGGTGGACGCCACGGTGGCGGCCTCCGCGCCCACCGGGGTGCCCGAGCTGGACCGGGTCCTCGGCGGCGGACTGGTCCCCGGTGCGGTCGTGCTGATGGCGGGCGAGCCCGGGGTCGGGAAGTCGACGCTGCTGCTCGACGTCGCCGCCCGCTTCGCGGAGGGCGCGGGCGAGGGCACCCGCGACGTCCTCTACGTCACCGGCGAGGAGTCCGCGGCGCAGGTGAAGCTGCGCGCGGACCGGATCGACGCCGTGGCGCCCACCCTGTACCTCACCGCCGAGACGGACCTGGCCACGGCGCTGGGCCACATCGAGAAGATCTCCCCCCGCCTGCTCGTGGTCGACTCCGTGCAGACGCTGGCCAGCGCCGAGGTCGAGGGCTCCGCGGGCGGGGTGACGCAGGTCCGGGAGGTCGCCGCCTCCCTGATCGCCGCGGCCAAGAAGCGGAACATGACCACGCTGCTCGTGGGCCACGTGACCAAGGACGGCTCCATCGCCGGGCCGCGGCTGCTCGAGCACCTGGTGGACGTGGTGTGCCAGTTCGAGGGCGAGAAGCACTCCCGGATCCGGCTGCTGCGGGCGGTGAAGAACCGCTACGGCCCCACGGACGAGGTCGGCTGCTTCGACCTCACCGAGACCGGGATCACGAGCGTGGAGGACCCCTCGGGCCTGTTCGTCTCCCGCACGGCCCTGCCCGTCTCCGGCACGTGCCTCACGGTGACCCTGGAGGGCCGGCGGCCCCTGCTGGCCGAGGTGCAGGCGCTGCTGGACCGCTCCTCCACCGCCCAGCCCCGGCGGGCCACCGCCGGCCTGGACTCCCAGCGGGTCGCCATGCTGCTCGCCGTCCTGCAGCGGCGGGCCGGGGTGAACCTGGCCGGGCTGGACTGCTACGTCTCCACGGTCGGCGGGGTGAGGCTCACGGAGCCCTCCACCGACCTCGCCGTGGCCATGGCGCTGGCCTCGGCCGCGCAGGACCGGCCCCTGCCGCAGCGCCTGGTGTGCTTCGGGGAGGTGGGCCTGGCGGGCGAGGTGCGGCCCGTCCCGGGCATCGGGCGCCGCATCCAGGAGGTCGCCCGGCTGGGCTTCACCCACGCGGTCGTGCCCGCGAGCCCCACCGGCCCGGGCCCGGTCCCGGCGGGGTTCACCGTCCGGGAGGTGACCACCATCAGCGACGCCATGGAGCTGCTCTTCCCCCGGTCCGCCGCCGCGCCCGCCCGGAACCGGCAGACCGCCGCGGCCGTATGATGTGACCGTGGCGAAGACCCCTGAGAACGCACTGCGCAAGACGCTGGCCCGCATCGCACCCGGCACGGAACTGCGCACCGGTCTCGAGCGGATCCTGCGCGGGCGCACGGGCGGGCTGCTCGTGCTCGGCTTCGACCGCTCCGTCGAGGCCATCTGCTCCGGCGGCTTCGACATCGACACCGACTTCACCGCGCCCAGGCTGCGGGAGCTGGCCAAGATGGACGGCGCCATCATCTGCGACCGGGACGCCACCCGCATCCTCAAGGCGGGGGTGCAGCTCGTCCCCGACGCCTCGATCGGCACCACGGAGTCCGGCACCCGGCACCGCTCCGCGGAGCGCACCGCCAAGGAGACCGGGGTGCCGGTGATCTCCGTGAGCCAGTCCATGAGCGTCATCACGATCTACGTGGGCGAGACCAGGTACGCCATCGAGGGCTCCCAGTCGATCATGGCCCGCGCAAACCAGGCCCTGCAGACCCTCGAGCACTACAGCCACCGGATGGAGCAGGTGCTCGGCAACCTGTCCTCGCTCGAGATCGAGGCGTCCGTGACGGTGCGGGACGTGGCCCTGACCCTCCAGCGCATGGAGATGGTCCGGCGGATCTCCTCCGAGATCGGCTGGTACGTGCTCGAGCTCGGCGTGGACGGGCGGCTCATCGCGCTGCAGCTCGAGGAGCTCACCGCGGGCACCGGCCCGGGGCCGGACGTGGTGCTGCGGGACTACCTGCCCGACGGCACCCCCGTGGAGGGCATCGAGGAGGGGCTGGGGCGGCTCGCCGAGCTCACGCCCACGGAGCTCATCGACCTGCAGCGGATCGCGGTGTCGGTGGGTCTCGTCGAGCCGCAGGGCAGCCTCGAGACGGACCTGCACCCGCACGGCTACCGGCTGCTGGAGGGCATCAAGTCGATGCCCCGGGCGGTCGCCAACCGGCTGGTGCGCCAGTTCGACGGCCTGCAGTCCCTGATGGCCGCCAACCTGGAGGACCTCAAGGCGGTCGAGGGCATCGGCGAGCAGCGGGCCCGCACGGTGCGCGAGTCCCTCTCCCGGATGGCCGAGACCAGCCTGCTCGAACGCTTCATGTGAGCCGCGCGCGGCGCGCTCACTCCAGGACGAACGGCACCGGCTCCGCGGTGCGCTCCCCGAGGGACGTCACGAGACGGTAGTACCCGGCCTGGGCCTCGCCCCCCGCCTCCGCGCAGCCCTCGGCGGTGCGCAGGCGGTTCCACGTCAGCCGGGCAACCTTCTCCTGTCCGGGCTCGACCGTCACCTCCGCGTCCTCGGAGCCGGCCTGGCAGTGCCTGCTGTCGAAGACGGTGTCCGCCCCCGAGGTCACCTCGTAGACCATCTGGGACGTGCCCGCGTTGACGCGGCAGGGGTCCTCCCCGGTGTTCTCCAGGGTCAGCTCGAGGACCGGCTCGACGTCCTCCGGGTAGCTCTCCCGGTCCGTCGACGCCCGCACGGCGAGGTCGGGGCCGCACTCCTCGACCGGCCCCTCCGTGGCGGGCGCGGACGCGGACCCGGACGCGGACCCGGACGCGGACCCGGACGCCGACGCGCTCTCGTCCGGCCGCGGAGTGAAGTCCGCGAAGGGCTCCTCCGAGGCCGCGGCGGCCGAGGCGGTGGCGGCCTCCGGCGCCGGGACGTCCTCCGTCTCCCCGGAGCCGAGCATGCCCGCGACCGCGGAGACCAGTCCCACCGCCACGAGCACCAGCAGCACGCCCGCCGCGAGGGCCGCCACGAGCCGGCGGCGCCGGTACACCTCGGGGCTCAAGCGCCGGGATCCGGGGTCGCGGGGAGCTCGTCCGTCGTCGTCGTGACCGTTCCCCGACCGTCCGTGGGGGGTGCTCCCGGAACCCTTCTGCGCCATGCTCCCAGGCTACAGTGGACTGCGATGAGCTCCCCGCACACTGCCCCGACCGCCGCCGCGGAGCCCGCTCCGCCGGGCCTGCACCGGGCCGTGACCGACTGGTTCGACGACGCCGCCCGGGACCTGCCGTGGCGGGACCCGTCCTGCTCCCCGTGGGGGGTCATGGTCAGCGAGTTCATGCTCCAGCAGACGCCCGTGGTGCGCGTGCTGCCCGTGTGGCGGGCGTGGATGCAGCGCTGGCCGCGGCCCGCGGACCTCGCGGCGGAGAGCACCGGGGAGGCCGTGCGCGCCTGGGGCCGGCTCGGCTATCCGCGGCGGGCCCTGCGGCTGCACGCGGCCGCCGTCGAGATCACCGAGCACCACGGGGGCCGGGTGCCGGCCGCGCACGAGCTGCTGCTGGCCTTGCCCGGGGTGGGCGCCTACACGGCCGCCGCGATCACGGTCTTCGCCTTCGGCGACCGGCAGACCGTGGTGGACACGAACATCCGTCGCGTGCACGCCCGGGTGGTCACGGGGCGGGCCCTGCCCTCGCGGTCGCTGACCGCCGCGGAGCTGCGCCTCGCGGAGGAGCTGATGCCCGCCGACGACGCCCTGGCCGTGCGCTGGAACCAGGCCGTGATGGAGCTCGGCGCCCTCGTCTGCACGGCCCGCTCCCCCCGCTGCGAGCAGTGCCCGGTGCGGGACGCGTGCGCGTGGGTCGCCGCGGGCCGGCCCGAGCCCGTCGAGGCGCCCCGCGGCCAGGCCTGGCACGGCACGGACCGCCAGGTCCGCGGGGCGATCATGGCCGTGCTGCGGGCCGGGTCCGCGCCGGTGCCGGCGCCCTCCCTCACGGGCCCCGTGGACGTCGGCACGGGCGCGGGACTGGCGCCGGAGGCCCTGCGGGCCCTGGACGCCCTGCACGGGCTGGGCGCCCCGGAGGAGCAGCGCCGGCGCGCCCTGGACGGGCTGCTGCGGGACGGGCTGGCCGCCGCGGGACCGTCCGGGGTCAGTCTTCCGGGCTGAGCTGGAGCAGCATCCGGGTGTTGCCGAGGGTGTTGGGCTTCACCCGGGCGAGGTCCAGGTACTCGGCGACGCCCTCGTCGTGCGAGCGCAGCAGCTCGGCGAACACGTCGGGGTGCACCTGGTTCTGGTTGGGCATGACCGCGAAGCCGTGCCGGCTGAAGAAGTCGACCTCGAAGGTCAGGCAGAACACGCGCGAGACCCCCACGGCGCGGGCCCGCTCGATCAGCCCGGCCAGCAGGGTGCGTCCCACCCCACGGCCCCGCCACTCGTCGGAGGTCGCCAGGGTGCGGACCTCGCCCAGGTCCTCCCACATCACGTGGAGGGCGCCGCAGCCGACGAGACCGGCCTGCTCGTCCCCGACCGCCTCCACCACCAGGAACTCCTGGATGCCCTCGTAGTAGGCGACCGTGTCCTTGTTGATCAGCACCCCGGCGCGCGCCAGGGGGGCCACGAGGTCCTTGATGGCGGGGACGTCGGAGGTGCGGGCGGGTCGGAGGCGCAGGTCGGTCACGACCCCCAGTGTACGCTTGCGAACTCCGCCGGCCCGCCGGAGCCTCTCTCCGTGACCGTCCCCACTTGGGCGGACGCCGAGGGGCCCGCCGCGCGGTTGCGCGACGGGCCCCTCGGCGGGCACCGGGCCGGCTCAGCCCTCGGAGCGGTTCTCACCGTCGCCGCGGGCGACGTCGACGTCCTCGAGGCCGCCCATCGGGTCGACCATGCCGTCGCCGGTGAGGTCGGACATCGGGGTGGAGGAGAAGGTCAGCTTCTCCGCGTCCCCCTCGCCCTCGGTGTCCACGAAGATCTTCTCCCCGGTGCTGATCTCCCCGAAGAGGATCTTCTCGGACAGCTGGTCCTCGATCTCCCGCTGCATGGTGCGGCGCAGCGGGCGGGCGCCCATGGACGGGTCGTAGCCCTTGCGGCTGACCCACCGCTTCGCGGCGTCGGAGAGCTCGATCGACATGCCCTGGTCGCGCAGCCGCTCCTGCAGCCGGGCCACGAACAGGTCCACGATCTGCACGATCTCGTTCTCGGTGAGCTGCGGGAAGACGATGATCTCGTCCACGCGGTTGAGGAACTCGGGCCGGAAGTGCTCCTTGAGCTCGTCCTGCACCTTCGCCTGCATGCGCTCGTAGTTGGACGCGGGGTCCACGCCGGTCTGGAAGCCGACCGGGACGGCACGGGAGATGTCCTTGGTGCCCAGGTTCGTGGTCATGATGATCACAGTGTTCTTGAAGTCCACCACCCGGCCCTGCGAGTCGGTCAGGCGACCGTCCTCGAGGATCTGCAGCAGCGAGTTGAACAGGTCCTGGTGCGCCTTCTCGACCTCGTCGAAGAGCACCACCGAGAACGGCTTGCGGCGCACCTTCTCGGTGAGCTGGCCGCCCTCCTCGTAGCCCACGTAGCCCGGAGGGGCGCCGAAGAGCCGGGAGACGGTGTGCTTCTCCTGGTACTCGGACATGTCCAGGGTGATGAGGGCGTCCTCGTCCCCGAACAGGAACTCCGCCAGCGCCTTCGCGAGCTCGGTCTTGCCGACGCCCGTGGGCCCGGCGAAGATGAACGACCCGCCCGGGCGCTTGGGGTCCTTCAGGCCCGCCCGGGTGCGGCGCATCGACCGGGAGAGCGCCTTGATGGCGTCGTCCTGGCCGATGATGCGCTTGTGCAGCTCGTCCTCCATGTGCAGGAGACGGCCCGTCTCCTCCTCGGTGAGCTTGTAGACGGGCACTCCCGTGGAGGCGGAGAGGACGTCGGAGATGACCTCGGGGGTCACCTCGGCGAGCTCGTCGCCGCCCTCGCGCCAGGCACGGTCCTTGTCGTCCCGCTCCGCGATGAGCTTCTGCTCCGTGTCGCGCAGCGAGGCGGCCTTCTCGTAGTCCTGACCGTCGATCGCGGCCTCCTTGAGCCGCTTGACCTCGACGATGCGGTCGTCGAGCTCCTTGATCTCCGGCGGGGCGGTCATCCGCTTGATGCGCAGGCGCGCACCGGCCTCGTCGATCAGGTCGATCGCCTTGTCCGGCAGGAACCGGTCGGAGACGTACCGGGCGGCCAGGTGCACCGCCGCCTCGAGGGCGTCGTCCGAGATCGAGACGCGGTGGTGCGCCTCGTACTTGTCGCGCAGGCCCTTGAGGATCTCCACGGCGTGCGCCTCGGAGGGCTCGTCCACCTGGATCGGCTGGAAGCGGCGCTCGAGAGCCGCGTCCTTCTCGATGTGCTTGCGGTACTCGTCGAGGGTCGTGGCGCCGATCGTCTGCAGCTCGCCCCGGGCCAGCATGGGCTTGAGGATCGAGGCGGCGTCGATCGCGCCCTCGGCCGCGCCGGCGCCCACGAGGGTGTGGATCTCGTCGATGAACAGGATGATGTCCCCGCGGGTGCGGATCTCCTTGAGCACCTTCTTGAGCCGCTCCTCGAAGTCGCCGCGGTAGCGGGAGCCCGCCACCAGGGACCCGAGGTCCAGGGTGTAGAGGTGCTTGTCCTTGAGCGTCTCCGGGACGTCGCCGCGCACGATGGCCTGGGCCAGGCCCTCGACCACCGCGGTCTTGCCCACGCCGGGCTCGCCGATCAGCACCGGGTTGTTCTTGGTGCGCCGGGAGAGGATCTGCATGACCCGCTCCATCTCGCGGAACCGCCCGATGACGGGGTCCAGCTTGCCCTCGCGGGCGGCCGCGGTGAGGTTGCGGCCGAACTGGTCCAGCACGGCCGAGCCCGCGGGCGTGCCCTCGGACTGGCCGGCCGAGCGCACACCGGCGCCCTCCTTCTCGGGGGTGCCCCCGCCCTGGTAGCCGGAGATCAGCTCCAGCACGGTGGAGCGCACCTTCTGGGGCTCCGCGCCGAGCTTGGTCAGCACCTGCGCCGCCACGCCCTCGCCCGCGCGGATGATGCCCAGCAGGATGTGCTCGGTACCGATGTAGTTGTGGCCGAGCTGGAGGGCCTCGCGCAGCGAGAGCTCGAGGACCTTCTTGGCCCGGGGGGTGAAGGGGATGTGCCCGGACGGGGCCTGCTGGCCCGGTCCGATGATGTCCTGGACCTGCTCGCGGGCGCCGGTGAGGGTGATGCCCATCGAGTCGAGCGCCTTGGCGGCCACTCCCTCGCCCTCGTGGATCAGCCCGAGCAGCAGGTGCTCGGTGCCGATGTAGTTGTGGTTGAGCATCCTGGCCTCTTCCTGGGCCAGCACCACGACCCGGCGGGCGCGGTCGGTGAAGCGTTCGAACATGGATACTCCTCAGTCGATGTCTGCACCCGATGCTACGCACCCGAGGGGGTGATCGGGGGGCTGTTCGCCACCGGCGAGAAGACCGGACGGCCGGGGCGCGGGCCGTCCCCGGAACAGCCCGGGGGAAATGCCGGTGTTCGCGTCCGCACCGGCAAAGGCGCAGGTCATCAAAAGAATGCCGGGGCATTTCGTGCCCGGGCCCCGCGGCGGCCGATAGGGGCACGAGCCCGGCGGAAGGAAAAGGGAAAGGAGGGACCGGCGGACCGGCCCCTCCTCTATTCCGCCGGACGCGGAACGCGCGCTCTTATTTGTGGGCGTCGTAGTACGCCTTCTGCACGTCCTGGTGAATACGGCCGCGGTCGGAGACCGGGTGGCCGTTCTCTCGGGCCCACTGCCGGATGGCGGCGGTGTCCGGATTGGACTTGCCGGTGGGCCGGGCCTGCTTGGACGTCTGCTTGCCCTGCTGGGCGCGCCGGGCCTTGGCGATGAAGGGCCGCACGGCGTCGCGCAGCTTGGCGGCGTTCTCCTCGGAGAGGTCGATCTCGTACTGCGCGCCGTCGAGGCCGAAGCGCACGGTCTCCTCCGCGGGCCCGCCGTCGAGGTCGTCCTCGAGAATGATCTGCACGGTCTGTGCCATAACTGGAACTCTCCTCCGCCTTTCGGCGCTCGTCTCTGCCCGGCCGCGCCGAGAGCGGCGCTTCCTGAGGCGGTGCTGATTCCCCGTGTGATACCGGATGATCCTGATCGTGAATTCCGGAGAACTCCGACGGACCCGAACACCCGGCGTCGTCGAGTTTATCCTACAATTACCGGGCGGAATTCAACAGCACGAAAAGGCGGACAAACAGGGCGCCAATTCGAATTCATTCGAAAGACGGTGCGGCGGGGGCCGGGAGCTCAGCGCTCCGTCCGGCGGCCGCGGCGCGGGGAGTGGCCGAACGGCAGGTCCTCGCCGTCGCGCTGCTTGAGCTCCTCGTACCAGCGCTCGGCGTCCTCCTGCGAGCGGGACTCGACGGCGCGCTCCGTGCGGTCGCCGCGGAAGATCCAGCGGAGGATGAACCAGAAGATGATGCCGATGCTGATCGAGGGCAGCAGGACAGCGATGTATTCCATGGGTGCGATTCTCCCGGGGAGATCTGGGCGGAGGCTGGGGACGGCGAGGGGCCGCGGCACGGCCGCGGCCCGGGCTCAGTCCTGCTCGGGCTTCATGAGGGGGAACAGGATGGTCTCCCGGATCCCCAGGTCGGTGAAGAGCATGATGAGCCGGTCCAGGCCCAGGCCCAGGCCGCCCATGGGCGGGGCGCCGTGCTCGAGGGCGCGCAGGAAGTCCTCGTCCAGCCGCATGGCCTCGTCGTCGCCGGCCGCGGCCCGGTGGGACTGCTCGGTGAGCCGCTCGCGCTGGACCACGGGGTCGATCAGCTCGGAGAACGCCGTGCCGCGCTCCATCCCCCCGATGATCAGGTCCCACGCCTCGATCAGGCCGTGCTCGGAGCGGTGCTGGCGGGCGAGCGGCTGCGCCGAGGGCGGGTAGTCGCACACGAAGGTCGGCTGGACCAGGGTGGGCTCCACGATCTCGCCGAACAGCTCGAGCACGTACTTCTCCGCATCCCACATCGGGCCGACGGGGACCTCGTGCTCCTCGGCGATCCGGTGCAGGGTCTCCACGGGGGTCTCCGGGGTGATCCGCTGCCCCACGGCCTCGGAGAGGGCGGGGTAGACGGACAGCCAGCGCCACTCCCCGCGCAGGTCGATCGTGCCCTTGTCCGTCTCGATGGTGTCGACGCCCAGGGCGTCGGCGCACGCGAGGATGATCTCCTTGATCCGCTCGGCCATCGTGAACTGGTCGGCGTAGGCCTCGTAGGCCTCCAGGGTGGTGAACTCGGGGCTGTGCGAGGAGTCGACGCCCTCGTTGCGGAAGACCCGCCCGATCTCGAAGACCCGCTCGATCCCGCCGACCACGGCGCGCTTGAGGTAGAGCTCCGTGGCGATGCGCAGGGTCATGTCCTGGTCGAACGCGTTGAGGTGCGTCTCGAACGGCCGGGCCGTGGCCCCGCCGTGCACGAGCTGCAGGATCGGCGTCTCGATCTCCACGTAGCCGCGCTCCACCAGGACGTTGCGCACCGTCTGGATGATCCGCGCCCGCTGCACGACGACGTCGCGGGCCTCGGGCCGGACGATGAGGTCGAGGTAGCGCCGGCGCACCCGGGTCTCCTCGCTGAGCTCGTTGTGCAGCGTGGGCAGGGGCCGGAGCGCCTTGGACGCCATGGTCCAGGCGTCGGCCATCACGGAGAGCTCGCCGCGGCGGGAGGCGATCACCTCGCCGTGCACGGCGACGAAGTCGCCGAGGTCCACGAGGGACTTCCACTCGCCCAGGGACTCCTCCCCCACCTTCGCCAGGGAGATCATCACCTGCAGGCGGGTGCCGTCCCCCTCCTGGAGGGTGGCGAAGCACAGCTTGCCGGTGTTGCGCACGAAGACCACGCGCCCGGCCACGCCGACGAACTGCCCGGTCTCCTCGCCGGGCTCGAGGTGGCCGTGGGCCTCCCGCACCTCGGCGAGGGTGTGCGTGCGCTCCACGCCCACGGGGTAGGCCTCCCGGCCCGACTCGAGGAGCCGGGCGCGCTTGGCGAGGCGGAACTGCATCTGGTCCGAGAGCTCGGCCTGCTCGGCCTCTGCCTGGGCGGTCGGGGAGGTGTTCTGCGCGTTGGTCACAGTTGTCCAGGATAACGGGGAGGGTCAAATCCCGGCCGGGGCGCTCACAGCACGAGGTTGTCGATCAGCCGGGTGCCGCCCACGTGGGCGGCCACGAGGGCGAGGGCGCCGGGCGCCGGCTCGACCGGCGCCAGGGTGCGGGGGTCGACGACGACGAGGTAGTCGAGCCGGACCCCGTCCTCGGCGTCGATCCGCCGCCGGGCGGCCTCGAGCTCCAGCTCCCCGGCGGCGAGCGCCCGCAGGGTGCGCGGGAGCACGAGCGCTGAGCGGCGCTGAGCGGCGTCGAGGTAGCGGTTGCGGGAGGACAGGGCCAGCCCGTCCTCGTCGCGCACGATGGGCACGGGCCGGACGGTGACGGGCAGGTCGAAGTCGGCGACCATCCGGCGCACGAGGAGCAGCTGCTGGGCGTCCTTCTCCCCGAAGTACGCCCGGAACGCGGCCGGCCCGGGCGGGGCGGTGATGTTGAGCAGCTTGTTGACCACGGTCAGGGCGCCGTCGAAGTGGCCGGGGCGGCTCGCGCCGTCGAGCACGGCGCCGAGCCGGCCGGAGGTGACGCGCACGAGGGGCTCCCCGTCCGGGTACATCTCCGCCGTCGACGGGGCGAAGACGAGGTCGGCGCCGAACCGGCCGAGCAGCTCGACGTCTGCCCCGAGGGTGCGCGGATAGCGCTCGAAGTCCTCGTCGGGGCCGAACTGCAGCGGGTTCACGAAGACCGAGACCGCGACCACGGTGTTCTCCTGCCGGGCGAGGCGCACCAGGTGGCCGTGCCCCTCGTGCAGGGCGCCCATGGTGGGCACGAGGCCCAGGGACGCCCGCTCACCGGGCGCCCCGTCCCGGGCCGCGCCGAGCCGGTCGGCCAGCGCGGCCCGGAACTCCTCGATGCCCCGGCAGACGCGGGGGACGCCGGTGGGGGCGCCGGTGGGGTCGCTCACAGGGTGCCCTCTCCGCCGGTGCCGCGGGTGCCCTCGGTGCCGTCGGTGTCCCGGGTGAGCTCAAGGGCGGCGAGCACGGCGTCGTAGCGCGGGCGGTCGAGCAGGCCGCGGTCCAGGGCACGGCGGGCGGTGACGCGGGCGAGGTCCAGGTAGGCGAGCAGGACGTCGTCGCTCCCGTGGCCGTGGGCGTACTCGTCGAGGGCGTCCCGGTGGGCGGCCACGGTCCCGGCGTCGCCGCGGGCCACGGGTCCTGTGAGCGCGGACTCCCCCGCGGCCAGGGCGTTGTCCAAGGTCGCGCGCAGCAGGGGCCCCACCATCCGGTCGGGGCGCTCGACGCCGATGTCGCGGAGCACCTGCATGGACTGTCCGGCGACGGTCATCAGGTGGTTGGCGCCGTGGGCGAGGGCCGCGTGGTAGAGCGGGCGGTCGGCCTCCGCGACGACCACCGGCTCGGCGCCCATCTCGACCACCAGCGCCTGGGCGATGGGCAGCACCGGTCCCGGGGCCGTGATCCCGAACGAACAGTCGCTCAGCCGGGCAAGGTCCAGGCTCATGCCCGTGAAGGTCATGGCCGGGTGGATCGCGAGCGGGATCGCCCCGAGCCGGCGGGCCGGGTCCAGGACGCGGGTGCCCCAGCGGCCCGCGGTGTGCACCACGAGCTGCCCGGCCTGCCACAGCCCGGCGTCGGCGAGGCCCTGCACGAGCCCGGGCAGCTCGTCGTCGGGCACGGCGAGCAGCACGAGCTCGGCGCGCTCGAGCACGGACGGGACCTCGAGGACGGGCACGCCGGGCAGGAGGGCCTCGGCGCGGTCCCGGCTGGCCTCGGAGACGGCGTTGACGCCGACGACGGCGTGGCCGGCGGCGCGCAGCGCGGCGCCCAGGACGGCGCCCACCTTCCCGGCGCTGACGACCCCGACCCCGAGGCGTCCCGGGCGGTCGGACGGGTGGCTCATGGTCTCTCCTGGCGGGGGGTGTGGGGGTGGCTCGGGCCGTCGGCCAGTCTACGGGCCCCGGCCGCGTGCACCGCCTGGGCCGCGGCGAGCGCCCGGGCGTCCCCGGCGTCGAGATGCGGGACCATGACGCTCACGGGCCCCGGCGTGGAGTGCAGCTGGACGTCGGCGAGCCCCAGGGCCCGCTCGAGCGGGCCCTGGCTCACGGCCACCGACTGGGTCTTCTCGTGCGGCAGCACGGCGGTGCGCCGGCTCAGCCGCCCGGACCGGACCGCGAGGACGTCCTCGGTCGCGGCGAAGCCGGTCCGGCGGTGCACGAGGGGGTCGAGCCACCGGGCCCGGCGCGGAGAGGTGGTGAACCGGCCCTGCGCGCCCAGGCCGTGCAGGCCCTCCCGCAGCAGCGCGGCGAGGTCACCGTCCCGGGCGCCGGGCAGCGCGAGGTGCAGGACCTGGTGCACCTGGGGCAGGGTGCCGACGGGCAGCAGGGTCGAGCGCATGGCGTCGCCCTCCCCCGCCGCGGGCCCGTAGCCGGCCACGTTGACCCGCACCCGGTACCAGCCGAAGGGCCGCCAGAGCAGCGGCTGGTCCACGCCCACCGCCTGGATCCGCCCCGCCGGGACGGTCTGGGAGCGGACGCTGAACAGGCCGTAGCGCACGCGCATGCCCTCGGGGACGCGCAGCAGCCGGAAGTGGTAGCCCTGCTCGACCCGGCGGTAGGAGACCGCACCGAAGCTGATCAGCCCGGGCAGCCAGGCGGCGAGCATCGCCGGGGCGGCACGGGCGTCCACCAGCAGGGCGGCCGGTGCGGCGGCCAGCAGCACGGCCAGGGCGACCGACGAGCCCGAGGCGAGCACGGAGCCGATCAGCCGCGGCACCGGCACGCCGAGCACCGGGCGCTCCTGGTCCCCGGTGACCGCCCAGGGGGCCGGTCGCCGCACGGGCGCGCCGGGCGCCGCACCGGGTGCCGGGGCGGCGGGGTCCTGGCCCGGGGCGGCCAGGCCGAGCCGGCCCAGCAGCTCCCCGCGCAGCACGCGCGCCTGGGGGTGGGTGAGGTAGGACAGGGACACCGCGGACTGCCCGGCGTCTGCCACCTCGAACTTCAGCTCCGCCAGCCCCAGCAGCCGGGGCAGGAACGGGCGGTGGATGTCGATGGCCTGCACCCGGTCCAGCCGCGCCTGGCGCTCCTGCCGGAAGAGCACCCCGGAGCGGATCCGCACGTGCTCCGGGGTCACCTGGTAGCGGGTGAACCACCAGGAGACCAGCACGGCCGCGGCGAACACGAGGAGCACGACCGCCACGAGCCCGGCCAGCACCCACCAGAAGACGGCGCCCATCCGGGCCGGGTCGAAGTCCTGGGGCGGCACGGCGTCCCCGCGGCCGAGGAAGGCGTTGAGGAAGTCGTCGAGGAGGATGTTGACGAAGGCGCCCGCGATCACGACCATCGCGAGCCACCCCTTGACCACCGGGGTCAGCGGGTGGACACGGTGCCACTGCGGGGCCGGCGCGGGGGCGGGGGCAGCGCTCACAGGCCCGCCAGGAGGGCCTCGCCGCGCGCGGTGAGCCGCTCGCGCAGCCGGGACGCCTCGGCGTGCTCCACCCCCGGGATCTCGGCGTGGCTGCCCACGGCGGCGGTGTGCAGCTTCACGGTGGCCAGGCCGAAGCTGCGCTGCAGCGGGGAGACCGACACGTCCACGTACTGCATCCGGCCGTAGGGGATCACCGTGACCCGCTGGTAGAGCAGGCCGCGCCGCACGAGCAGGTCCTCGCCGCGCTCGGCGTAGCCGATCGCCCGGACCCGCCGCGGGGCCAGGAGCACGGAGAGCAGCCCGGCCGCCAGGACGGCCGCGGGCGGCAGCAGCAGCAGGCCCAGGGGGGCGCCGGACCACACGCCCGTGGCCGCCAGCACCGCCGGCCAGCCGAGGGCGGCGAGCCAGAAGAGGGTGCTGAGGAGGGTGGAGAGCACCACCACGGAGAGGTGCTTGGGCGAGACCCGGGTCCAGGCCAGGCCCTCGGGGTCGATCGCGGGGTTGCTCAGGGGCACCCGGTCACCGGGCGTCCCCGCCACGGGGCCGCCGACGGGCCCGTGGGCGGATCTCTCGGGCATAACCACCTTCTCCCTCGGGAAGCTCCTTCTGCCGCCCCCTACGGTACTCGGCGCCCTCCTCCGCGTCGGGATCGTCCGGCGGCAGCTTGCAGAAGCCCTCCACGATCCAGCCCACCACCACGAGCACGAGCCCGGCCCCGGCGTGCACCAGGCTGGCCCACAGCGGGCCCTGCTCGGAGCGCACGGTCACCAGCGCGAGCTGCTCGACGGCCACGGCGGCGTGCCAGCCGGTCAGCATCGCCCCCGCCCAGGCCACCGCCTGCGCGCCGGCCGCGGTGCGGGCGGCCACGAGCGGGTCGAAACGCTCCGGGCGCGCTCCGTCCTGGTGCCGCTTGACCCGCACGCCCAGCACCAGCAGGGCCGCGGCCACGGCGGCGAGGGCCGCGAGCGAGGCCCACGGCAGGATCAGCAGCGGCCCGCCCGCGCCCGTGGACAGCCGGTTGGCGGTCCAGCCGACGGCGCCTGCGGCGGCGGCGCACATCAGCAGCGCCGGGACCGTGAGCACGTGCACGGCGGCTCCCCCTCAGTCCCCGTCCCCGCCGGGAGCGGGGTCCTCGGGCAGCAGGGGGATCGTGTCCGGCCCCAGGCCGCCGAGGTCCTCCGCCCGGCGGGCCAGCTCGGCGACGCTGCGCCCCTCGAGCGTCGCGCCGGGGTCCATGAGGGCCCAGGGCACGAGCACGAACGCGCGGGTGCCGGCGCGCAGGTGGGGCACGGTGAGGTCCGGCTCGTCCAGGCGCAGGTCCCCGTAGACCACGATGTCGACGTCGAGGGTGCGCGGGCCCCAGCGCTGCGTCCGGGTCCGGTGGTGGCGCTCCTCCACCTCCTGGCACGCCCGCAGCAGCCCGAAGGGGCTCAGCTCGGTCTCCACCTCGACGACCGCGTTCAGGTAGTCCCCCTGGCCGGCCGGTCCGCCGACCGGCCGGGAGCGCACGATGGGCGAGGCGCGGACCAGCGTGATCCGCGGGTGGGCGGCCAGCTCGAGGGCGGCGCCGCGGAGGGTGGCCTCCCGGTCGCCGAGGTTGGCGCCGAGGGCGAGGACGGCCCGGGTGCCCACCTCAGCGCTCCCGGTAGATCGTGACGGAGACGTCGGAGAACGTCACCTCGATGGGCGCCTTGGGCTTGTGCACGGTGACCTCCACCGCGTCGAGCGGGAAGCGGGCGAGCAGCCGCCGGGCGACCTGGTCGGCGAGGGTCTCGAGCAGGTTGACGCTGGGGCCGATGACGATGTCCCGCACCTCCTCGGCGACCTCGCCGTAGTGGGCGGTCAGGGCGACGTCGTCCGAGGCCCCCGCCGCGGCCAGGTCCAGGTACATGACGAGGTCCACGAAGAAGGGCTGGCCGCTGCGCTTCTCCTGGTCGAAGACGCCGTGGTAGCCCACCGCGCCGATGCCCAGGAGGTTGATCCGGTCCCGGCGGTCGGGGGCCCTGGTGGTGGACACCGGGACGTGCTGGCGGCCGGCCCGGTCCCCGGCGCGCATCCGGGCGGCGTCCGCGTCCTCGCGCGGCACGCGGTTCACCGGTCCGCTCCGGAGGACGCCGGCAGCACGCCGGCGTCGGCGGCGGGGCGCAGCAGGGCCGGCTCCACGCCGCGCCAGGCGTGCGCGGCGGCCACGGCGTCGGCGCTCGGGCGCACGGCGTGGACGCGCACGCACCACGCGCCCGCGTGGGCGGACAGCGCGCTGATCGCGGCCGTCGCCGCGTCCCGCCCGGCCGCGGGGCGCGGTGCGCCGTCCTGCTCGAGCAGGGTGCCGAGGAAGCGCTTGCGGGACGCCGCCACGAGCACCTTGTGGCCGGTGGCCGTGAAGCGCGGCAGCGCCCGGAGCAGCTCCCAGTTCTGCGCCCCGCGCTTGTCGAAGCCCAGCCCGGGGTCCAGGACCAGCTTCTCGGGGGCCAGGCCGGCGGCCAGGCAGCGCTCCGTCAGCGCCTCGAGCTCCCCGAGCACCTCCCCGGCCACGTCGTGGTAGACGGCCCGGGAGTCCTGCACGTCGGGCAGGCCGCGGGCGTGCATGAGGACGTAGGGGGCCTGCCGCTCGGCGACCAGGTCGATCATGTCCTGGCTCGCGCGCAGCCCCGAGACGTCGTTGACGATGTGCGCCCCGGCGTCCAGGACGGCCTCGGCGGTCCCGGCGTGGAGGGTGTCGACGCTGAGCACCGCGCCCGCGGCGGCGAGGGCCTCGACCACGGGCAGGATCCGGCGCCGCTCCTCGGCGGGGTCGATCCGCTCGGAGCCGGGCCGGGTGGACTCGCCCCCGACGTCGACGATGTCGGCGCCCTCGGCGAGCATGCGCAGCCCGTGCGCGATCGCGGCCTCGTGCCCGGCGTGCTCGCCGCCGTCGCTGAAGGAGTCGGGGGTGACGTTGAGGATGCCCATGACCAGCGTGCGCCCGGTGGGCAGGTTCTCGAAGGAGCCCCAGCCGGAGGGCCGGTGCGCGGGGTCGGTGCGGAGGGGGGTCGTCATGTGCTCAGCGCCCCAGGATGAGGCTCATCGCCTCGGCGCGGGTGGCGGGCTCGCGCAGCTGTCCGCGCACGGCCGAGGTGACGGTCTTGGCGCCCGGCTTGCGCACCCCGCGCATGGACATGCACAGGTGCTCGCACTCGACCACCACGATCACCCCGGCCGGCTGGAGGTGCTCCACGATCGCCTCCACCACCTGGGTGGTCAGCCGCTCCTGGACCTGGGGCCGGCGGGCGAAGAGGTCCACGAGGCGGGCGAGCTTGCTCAGGCCGGTGACCATCCCGTCGTGGCCGGGGATGTAGCCCACGTGGGCGTGCCCGTGGAACGGGACGAGGTGGTGCTCGCAGGTCGAGTAGAAGGGGATGTCCTTGACGAGGACCATCTCGGAGTGGCCGATGTCGAAGGTCGTCCCGAGGATCTCGGCGGGGTCCTGGTGCAGGCCCGCGAACATCTCCGCGTACGCCCGCGCCACGCGCCCCGGGGTGCCCTGCAGGCCGTCCCGGTCCGGGTCCTCGCCGATCGCCAGCAGCAGCTCGCGCACGGCCGCCGCGACGCGCGGCTGGTCGACCGCCCCGGCGCCGGCCTCCAGCGCGGGGGCAGGGTCGGGGTACGGCGGGTCGAACGCCTCCGCGCGCAGGTCGTGCGCGCTCGTCTGCTTCGTGCGGGCCTCGTGGGGCAACGCGCCCTCCTTCGGGATCTGCCGGTGCGGCGGGGTCTGCCGGACGGGACGGGAGTCGGCGGACGCGACCGGCTGTCGCTCCATCCTAGGCCCGGCTCAGTCCGTGCCGGCCCCCGGGGCGCGCTCCGCGGAGGGTCCGGTGGTGCTCGAGGAGCCCGCCCCCTCCCCCGGGGGCACCGAGTGCCCGCGCTCCGGGACCTCGAGGGGGTGCTCCGGCTTCGCGGCGGCCGCCTGGTCCTGCGGGGCCAGGGTCGCGGGGTCCTGGGCGTGCAGCCGCCGGGCCTCCTCGCGCTCGGCCTGCGTGACCACGGGCGGGTCCTCGGAGAGCGGCCGGGTGTCCTTGGACAGCCACACGGGCCGCAGGTCCCGCTTGCGGATGTCGTGGAAGAGGTCCGCGATCTGCGCCTCGTTGAGCGTCTCCTTCTCGAGCAGCTCGAGGGCGAGCCGGTCGAGGACGGGACGGTTGTCCATGAGGATCGCGTGCGCCTCGTCGTGGGCCTGGTCCAGCAGGGCCCGCACCTCCTCGTCGACGATCGCGGCGGTGCGCTCGGAGTACTCCCGGCCCGAGCCGGCGGCGTCCCGGCCGAGGAACGGCTCGGAGCTGTCCCCGCCCAGCTTGATCGAGCCCACGCGGGCGCTCATGCCGTACTGGGTGACCATCTTGCGGGCCGTGTCGGTGGCCTTCTGGATGTCGTTGGACGCGCCGGTGGACGGGTCCCGGAACACGATCTCCTCCGCCGCGCGCCCGCCCATGGCGTAGGCCATCTGGTCGAGCAGTTCGTTGCGGGTGGTCGAGTACTTGTCGTCCATGGGCATGACCATGGTGTAGCCCAGGGCCCGGCCGCGGGGAAGGATGGTGATCTTCGTGACCGGGTCCGTGTTGCGCAGGGCCGCGGCCACGAGCGCGTGCCCGCCCTCGTGGTAGGCGGTGACCTTGCGCTCGAGCTCCTTCATGATCCGGCTGCGCTTCTGCGGACCGGCGATGACCCGGTCGATCGCCTCGTCCACGGCGCGGTCGTCGATGAGCTGGGCGTGGGAGCGGGCCGTCAGCAGCGCGGCCTCGTTCATCACGTTGGCGAGCTCGGCGCCCGTGAAGCCGGGGGTGCGCTTGGCCACGGCGGCGAGGTCCACGTTGTCCGCGAGCGGCTTGCCCTGCGAGTGCACCCGGAGGATCTGCAGGCGGCCCTTCATGTCTGGGGCCTCCACGCCGATCTGGCGGTCGAAGCGGCCCGGGCGCAGCAGCGCCGGGTCCAGGACGTCGGGGCGGTTGGTCGCGGCGATCAGGATGACGTTGGTGGTGGCGTCGAAGCCGTCCATCTCGACGAGCAGCTGGTTGAGGGTCTGCTCGCGCTCGTCGTTGCCGCCGCCCATGCCCGCGCCGCGCTGGCGGCCCACGGCGTCGATCTCGTCCACGAAGATGATGGCCGGCGCGTTCTCCTTGGCCTGCTGGAACAGGTCGCGGACCCGGGAGGCGCCCACGCCCACGAACATCTCGACGAAGTCGGAGCCGGAGATCGAGAAGAAGGGCACGCCGGCCTCGCCGGCCACCGCCCGCGCGAGCAGGGTCTTGCCGGTGCCGGGAGGGCCGTAGAGCAGCACGCCCTTGGGCACCTTCGCGCCGAGGGCGGTGAAGCGCTCCCGCTCCACCAGGAACTGCTTGATCTCGTCGAGCTCCTGCACGGCCTCGTCCGCGCCGGCGACGTCGGCGAAGGTCACCGTGGGGTTGTCCTTGTCGAACATCTTGGCCCGCGAGCGGCCGAAGCGCATGACCTGGGACCCGCCCCCCTGCATCCGGGAGAACACGAACCAGAAGATGGCGAGGATGATCAGGAACGGCAGCATGAAGCCGAGAAGGCTGGTGAACCAGTTCGACTCGACGGGCTGGTCCGTGAACCCCTGGAGGTCCGCCGCGTTCATCGCGTCGACGACCTCTTCCCCGCGCGGGGTGACGTAGTAGAACTCGACGCTGCGCCCGAGGTCGCGGCCGTCGAGGGAGAGGTCCTCCTCCAGCTGGAGCTCGACCTTCTGCTGGCCGTCGTAGATCTTCGCCTCGGCGACCTGGCCCTCGCGGAGCAGCTGCAGGCCGACGTTGGTGTCCACGCGCCCGGAGGAGCCCGTGGTGAGCGTGCCCACCAGGGGGAAGAGGATCAGAGCGGCCAGCAGGACCCAGAACCAGGGTCCTCTGAAGAAGTTGTTGGGTTTTTTCGCCGTGGCCAAGCCGCTGATCCTCCCGTGGATGGTTGTCCGGGCCCCCTCGAGCCCGTGCCCGCCCAGGGCCGGAGGTCCAGGGGACGCAGACCTACAATGTACAGCCCGGACTCGGGGTCGGGCCCCGGACGGGCCGGGAGTTCCCTGTCAGCGGACACCCGGCCCGGGAACCGCCGCGGCGCACGCCCGCCCGGGGCGCCGGCTCACTCGTAGACGTGCGGCGCCAGGGTCGCGATGCAGTCGAGGTTGCGGTACTTCTCGGCGTAGTCGAGCCCGTAGCCCACCACGAACTCGTTGGGGATGTCCCAGCCCACGTACTTGACGTCGATGGAGGTCTTCGCGGCCTCGGGCTTGCGCAGCAGGGCGCAGATCTCCACCGAGGCCGTGCCGCGGGACTCGAGGTTGGCGCGCAGCCAGGACAGGGTCAGGCCCGAGTCGATGATGTCCTCGACGATGAGCACGTCCCGCCCCGTGAGGTCCGTGTCCAGGTCCTTCAGGATGCGGACCACGCCCGAGGACTTGGTCCCGGAGCCGTAGGAGGACACGGCCATCCAGTCCATGGGGTACTGGCCCTGGAGCGCCCGGCACAGGTCGGCCATGACCATCACCGCACCCTTGAGCACGCCCACGAGCAGGACGTCCCGGCCCCGGTAGTCGGCGTCCACGGCGGCCGCCAGCTCGGCGATCCTCGTGTCGATGTCTTCCTTGCTGTACAGGACCTCGGTGAGATCCCCCTGGACGTCCTCAGCCTTCACGGCGCTCCTCGGGTGATGCGGATGCGGGTCGGGTGGCGCTCGCGGGCCGCGGGCGGACGAGCTCCAGGTGCCCCGGGCCACGGGTGCCCGCCGTCGGGCGGCGGCGCCACACCGACACCTTACCCGCCATCTGCACGGGCCCCGCGGCCCCGTGTCCCGCGGCGAACTCGTCCAGCGCGCCGAGCCGCTCGTAGGCCGGGGTCTGCCCGCCGGCGGCGACCACGGCCGCCGACAGGGCGCGGCGGCGCAGCGCGGGGTGCGCGGCCCGCACCGTGGCGAGGTCCAGGGCCAGGGAGCCGGGCAGCTCCGGGGCGGCGGCGCGGGCGCGCTCGAGCAGCTCCCCCGCGGCGCCGTCGAGGTAGTCCGCGTCGGGGCCGAGGATCGCGGCGGACCGGGCCAGGGCACGGGCCAGACCGGGGCCGAGCTCGTCCTCCAGCAGCGGGAGCACGCGGTGGCGGACCCGGGAGCGCATCAGGGTGGTGTCCCGGTTCGTGGGGTCGTGCCAGGGCTCGAGCTGCTCGGCGGCGCAGATCTCCAGGGTCTGCGCGCGGGAGAGGTCGAGGAACGGGCGGAGGTAGGTGACGCCGTCGAGCTCGCGCACGGGGGGCATCCCGGCCAGCGAGCGGGTGCCGGAGCCGCGGGCGAGGCCCAGCAGGACGGACTCCGCCTGGTCGTCCAGGGTGTGCCCGAGCAGCACGGCGTCGGCGCCCGTGCGCCCCACGACCTCCGCGATGCCCGCGTAGCGGGCGGTGCGGGCCGCCATCTCGGGGCCGCCCGCGTCCCGGCGCACGGTCACGGCCGTGACGACGACGGGCGCCAGCCCGGTCTGCTCGAGCGTGCGGGCGGCGCGGGCCGCGACCGCCGCGGAGTCCTCCTGGAGGCCGTGGTCGACCACCACGGCGCCCACGCGCAGCGTGCCGCGCCGGGCGAAGTGGGCCGCGGCGGCGGCCAGCGCGAGGGAGTCGGGGCCGCCGCTGCAGGCCACCAGCACGAGCGGGGGCTCCGCGGAGGTCCGGGGGACGTGCTGCCGGACGGAGTCGAGCACACGGCGCCGCCCCGCGGCGACGTCCGGGGACAGTCGGCCGCGGCGGGCGAACTGGGTCACCGGCGGGCGTCCTCGCGGTCGCTCGCGGCCTGCTGGTTCTGCGACTCCCGCACGGCCAGGCGCACGACCTTGGCGAGGGTCGGGGCGGTCTCGCCGAGCAGGTCCAGGGCGGCCTCGAGCTCGTGCCGCGGGACCACGTGCGCGAGGGCCGCGACGGCGTTGGTCTCGCTGTGGATGCCGGCCTGGATCTGCGTGGTCGACAGCACGGGCTGCGAGGCCTCGACCGCGGCGAGGACCTCCTCGATGTCCGGGGTGCCGATGCGCTGCTCCAGCATCACCAGGCGCTCGTAGACCGCTGGGTTGCCGATCTTGATCCGGCGGCCGCTGTTGAGCTGCGACAGCATGGGGGCGGAGAGGCCGAGGACCTCGGCCAGTCGCCGCTGCGTGATGCCGTAGGCCTGGACGACCGTGCCGAAGCGCTCCGACAGGGGCTGGCCGTACAGCTTGACCTGCTGTTCGATATTCTCTGTGCTCACGTAAAGATTTTGTCACACAAAGGTGATCCGACCTACCGCGTGTCGCGCCGTGACCGAGGTCTCCGAGGCGGGACGCCCCACCCCTAATGTGTATGAATCTGCATGTCAAACGGGGGTGCGTGGTGTCTACCACATTCCCGGCGGCTCCGGGGCGGGGAGGGGCCGGCGCGGCGGTGCGCCCGGGCCCAGCACGCGCTCGATCCAGCGCTCCGGGGCGTGGATCTCGGCCTCCGTGGGCAGGTGCTCCGGGGCCTCCCAGATCCGGTTGAACGACTCCAGCCCCACGGTCCCCACCACGGTCGTGACGAACCGCTGGCCGTCGCTGTACTGGCGCATCTTCGCGTCCATCCCGAGCAGGCGCCGGACGAAGCGGTCGAGGCTGCCCTGGAGCTCGGAGCGCCGCTCGAAGCGCCGCCGGATCGTCTTCACGGAGGGCACCACGGAGGCGTCCACCCCGTCCATCACGAAGTTCGCGTGCCCCTCGAGCAGGCTCATCACGGCGGTGAGGTGGGAGAGCACCTCCCGCTCCCGCCGCCCCATGAGCAGGCCCACCACGCCGAGGGAGGCCCGGGGCTCCTCCGCCCCCGCGCCGCGCCCGGGCAGGGCGCGGACCGCCTCCGTGAGCCGCGCCCCGAGGGTCTCGGCGTGCCCCATGAGGGAGTCGGCGAGCTCGTTGATCTGCTCGATCATGTGCTCGCGCAGCCACGGGGCCGCGGCGAACTGGACGCGGTGGGTCTGCTCGTGCAGGCAGACCCACAGCCGGAAGTCCTCCGGCTCGACGTTGAGCTCCCGCTCGACCGTGAGGATGTTGGGCGCGACGAGCATCAGCCGCCCGCCGGGGTGCCGCTGCGCGGCCACGGCGGAGACCAGCCCGGCGTACGGGTCGTACTGGCCCAGGACCTTGGCGGAGAGGAACCCGAGCACCGCCGCCATCTCCATGGCGGTGGCCGTGCCGCCGAGGGCGGTGGCGGCCGCGCCGAACTGCTCCGGGCGGCGCCGGCGCAGGGCCTCGACCGCCGGCTCCATGAGCACCTCGAAGGCCTGGGCGTTGGCCTTCGACCACCCGGCGCGGTCCACGACCAGCACGGTGGAGTCCCGCAGGTCCCGCGCCGCCTCGAGCCCGGTGATCCGGTGGACGTGGTCCACGGACGCCTCGGCGTGGCGGCGCATGGAGGCCACCGCCGCCTGCATGGCCCGGGCGGACATCCTCGGCCCCGGCGGCGTGAGCCGGGCGGCGGCTGAGGCCGCGAGGTCCCACCGGACGATCCCGGGCGCGTCCGTCTCCGGCGGTCGTTGTGCTGCGCTCATGGCCTCATGCAACCACACGCGTCTGGGAGCGCCCGGCGCGGGCCGTCACAGGAGGGCCAGGGCCGCCACCGCGCGGTCCACGGCGTCCCGGGCGGCGGCGGGGTCGGCGACCTCGTTGAGCACCACGGAGAACGTCAGCAGCCGCCCCCCGTCCGTGCTGACGTGCCCGCTGAGGGCGACCACGGAGTTCAGCGTGCCCGTCTTCGCCCGCGCCAGGCCTCGCCCGGGGCGCTCGGCGTCGTCGTCGAACCGGCCGGCGAGGGTCCCGCTGCCGCCGGCCACCGGGAGCGCCCGGGCGCCGGGGGTCAGCGCCCCCGTGGGGTCGGTGACCATGGCCCGCACGACCTGCTCGAGCGCGCGGGCGGGGATGCGGTTGCGCAGGGACATCCCGGACGCGTCGGAGAGCACGGCGCCCGGCGCCGGGACGCCGTGCGCCTCGAGCGCCGCGGCCGCGGCGGCACGGCCGCCGGCGATGCTCGCGGGCCGGTCCGCGGCCCGGGCCGCGAGCCGCGAGAGGACCTCGGCGAGGTGGTTGTCGGAGTCCTGCAGCATGAGCTCGGCCTGCTCGGCGAGGGTCGCGGACTCGACGGCGGCCAGCTCGGCCGCACCCTCGGGCGCCCGGCCGGGCGCGACCGCGGGGACGGAGGGCGCCCCGCCCCCGGGGAGCCGGGCCGCGAGCTCGGCCGCGAAGACCTCGGCGACGTCCTGCGCCGCGTCCACGGGCCGCTCCGCCGACGGGCCCTCCCCCGCGGGCACGCGGTGGGACCAGAACGCCATGGGCGCCACCGGCCCGATCTGCCCCGCCGCGACGTCCCCCGAGGCCCAGTCCTCGTTGACGTCCGGTCCGGCGAACAGGCTCGCGTCCCACCGCACGGCGGTGGGCCCGGCCGCCCCGCGCTCGGCGAGCGCCTCGGCCGTCTCCTGCGCCAGGGTCCGGATCCCGGCCCGGCCCAGCACGGCGTCCGGGTCGGAGCCGCCCGGGCTCAGCAGGGTGTCCCCGCCGGCCACCAGCACCACCGTGCCCGGCTCCGGCCCCTCGACCACCGTGGTGCGCAGGCGCCGGCCGGGATCGGCGTGGGTGAGCAGGGACAGCGCCGTGACGAGCTTCTGGTTGGAGGCCGGGACCAGGGGCGCGTCCGCGTCCCGCTCGAGCAGCGGCTCCCCGGTGAGGGCGTCGGCCACGAGGACGGAGCGCCGTCCGGCGGTGCCGGCGAGCACGGGCTCCACCGCCGCGGCCACCTCGGCGGCGCCGGGCACGGGGGCGGCCGGGTCGGGGGGAACGGCCCCGGCGGGGGCGGGCGCCTCCGCGGGGAGGACGCGGGCCGCCGGGAGGTCGTCCCCGCCCAGGCCCAGCGCGGGGGCCCAGTGGGGGTGCAGCCAGCCCGCCACGCCCACGCAGCCGGCGGCGAGCAGCGCCGTCAGGGCGCGGTGACCGGGGCCCGGACGGGCCCGCGGCCGCCGTCGCCCGGCGGGGGGACCGTGGCGTCGGGGACTGCTCATGCCCCCATTGTGGCCCGGTCCGCGGCGCCGCGGCGGCTCCGGCGCCGGCCCCGGAGCGGCGCCGCGGCGGGCCGGGCGCGGCCCCGTGGCGGGCCGGACGGTTACCGCCGCCCGCGGGGCCGCCGCTATCGTGGGTCTCGGATCTGCCCCACCCCGCCCAGGGTGGTGCGGCCGCGCTCGGCCGCTGTCAGCCCTTTCCGGCCCTTCCGGGCCCATCCAGCACGAGGAGAAGCACCATGGAGTTGGACGTCACCATCGAGATCCCCCGGGGATCGCGCGTCAAGTACGAGATCGACCACGAGACCGGCCGCCTCCGCCTGGACCGCGTCCTGTTCACGTCGATGCAGTACCCCGCGCACTACGGCTACTTCGAGGACAGCCTGGGCGAGGACGGCGACCCCCTGGACGCCCTCGTGCTCCTGGACTTCGAGATCGTCCCGGGCGTGCTCGTGGAGTCGCGCCCCATCGCCGTGTTCAACATGAACGACGAGGCCGGCGGGGACGCGAAGATCCTGTGCGTGTCCACGGACAAGCGCTACGACCACATCCAGGGTCTCGACGACATCGACGAGTACAAGCTCAAGGAGATCCAGCACTTCTTCGAGCGCTACAAGGACCTCGAGCCCAACAAGTGGGTCAAGGGCGAGGGCTGGGAGGGCCGGGAGACCGCCGAGCGCCTCGTCGAGGAGGCCCGCGAGCGCTTCGAGCAGTCCCACTACGACTCGGCCGCCGAGGCCGAGGAGAAGGCCCCGTCCACCGACTGAGCGGACGGGCACGCGCGGGGGCCGGGGACCGGAGGGTCCCCGGCCCCCGCGCGTCCGGGGCCCCGGGCCCGACCCGGGTCGGCGCGTGACGTGCGCCCTACAGGGATTCCATGAATTTCGTTATATTGGGATCGGCCGGCTCAGCCGGCCCGACGGCCCCAGGATGCATCCCCCCATCGGCATCCGGGCCGCCGACCGGGATCGAGGTCGCCGGAGCGCACCCGCGAGGTGCCCGGTGGCGGCGGGGGTCCCCCCACCCGCGCCGCATCCCATCGATCTCTCCCGGTCCATCCCGGCGGGCCGGTCACCGGCCCCCGGGAGTCGGCCGGCAGGTCCGAGGACCTGCCGGCCGATCCCCGTGCTGCGCTGCCGGTCCCGCCCTCCTTGTGACGTCCGGTCCCTGTGGTTCGATGGACGCGGACCCGGGACGGACCCGGCGCCGTCGGAAGGATGCGCATGTTCCTGCTGGGCCCCGAGGCGGACCTCGTCTTCTCCGCGAGCGACCTGGTGCGCGCGGCCGAGTGCCCCTACGCGAGCCTGTGCGTCCTGGACGAGAAGCTGGGGCGGGCGCCGCGCCGGGCCCCGGAGCGGGACGCGATGCTCGCCCGCACGGCCGAGCTGGGCGACGCCCACGAGCACCGGGTCCTGGCCGCGCACCTGGCGGCGTTCGGCCCGTGGGACGCGGCGACCGGACGGGGGGTGCACGAGGTCGAGCCGGCCCGGCGGATGGACCGGGACGAGCTGACCGCCAAGCACGCCGAGTCCCTGGACGCCCTGCGCGCGGGCGCCGACGTGGTCTTCCAGGCCTCCTTCTTCGACGGTGCCTTCCACGGCCGCGCCGACTTCCTCGTCCGCCGCCCGGACGGCGCGTACGCGGTGCACGACACCAAGCTCGCCCGGCACGCCAAGGTCACCGCCCTGCTCCAGCTCGCCGCCTACGCCGACCAGCTCGAGCGGGCCGGGGTGGACGTGGCCCCCGAGGTCACCCTGGTCCTCGGCGACCAGCGGGAGGCGGTCTTCCCCGTCTCCGAGCACCTGGCGGTCTACCGCGAGCGCCGGGAGCGCTTCGTCGCGGCCGCCGCCGCGCACCGGGCGCGGACCGGGCCCGTGGACTGGCAGGACGACGACGTCGCCCGCTGCGGCCGGTGCGAGCACTGCGCCCGGGCCGTCGCCGAGCACCGGGACCTGCTGCTGACGGCGGGGCTGTCCGTGCGGGTGCGCCGCACGCTGCGCGACCGGCACGGCGTGCGCACCGTCGACGAGCTCGCGCTGCTGGAGGACCGGCGGCTCCCCGCCGCGCTGCGGCGGCTGCGGGACCAGGCGGCCATGCAGACCGGCCGGGGCGGGGAGGACGGCTCGGTCGAGTACCGGAAGGACGGGGGGATCCGCCGGATCGCCTACCGGGTCACGGCCACGGACCCCGTGCGGCGGCTGCCCGCCCCGGACGCCGGGGACGTGTTCTTCGACTTCGAGGGCGACCCGCTGTGGCAGGACCCGGGGGACCCTACGTCCTGGGGGCTCGAGTACCTGTTCGGCGTCGTGGAGCAGCCCCCGGGGCCCGGCGCCGCCCCCGTCTTCCGGCCGTTCTGGGCGCACTCCCGGGCCCAGGAGCGGGACGCGCTCCGGGCGTTCCTCGACTACGTGGCCGAACGGCGCCGGCGCTTCCCCGGCATGCACGTCTACCACTACGCGAACTACGAGAAGGCGGCCCTGCGCCGGCTCTCGCTCGTGCACGCCGTGGGCGAGGACGCCGTGGACGAGCTGCTGCGCGAGAACGTGCTGGTGGACCTCTACGACACCGTGCGGGGAAGCCTGCGGCTGTCGGAGAGCTCGTACTCCATCAAGAAGCTGGAGCCGCTCTACATGGGCGAGCACCTGCGCACCGGGGACGTCGTGGACGCCGGTGCGTCGGTGGTCGCCTACGCCGACTGGTGCACGGCCCGGGCGGCCGGGCGGGAGGAGGACGCGGCGCGGCTGCTGGCCGGGATCGCCGACTACAACGCCTACGACTGCCTCTCGACCCTGCGGCTGCGGGACTGGCTGCTGGGCCTCGCCGGGATCTCCCCGGACCCGGCGGACCACCCGCCGCGCCCCACCCAGGAGCGGCTCGAGCTGCCCGAGGAGCTGCCGGACGCCGGGATGACCGGTGCCGAGCAGCGCCTGCACGAGCACCTGGACGACCCGTCCGCGCGGGAGGCCCTGACCGAGGAGCAGCGCACGGCCGTCGCGATGGTCGCCTCCGCCACCGGCTACCACCGGCGCGAGCGCAAGCAGTACTGGTGGTCCCACTTCGACCGCCTCGAGGGCCCCGTGGAGGACTGGGAGGACACCCGCGACGTGTTCGTGGTCCGGCGCGCGGAGGTCCTGGAGGACTGGGCGAAGGACCCGGGCAAGCGCAGCAGCGCCGCACCCACCCGGCTCCTGCGCCTCGCGGGCCGGTTCGGCGAGGGCTCCACCCCCAGACCCGGCACCGCCGGGCTGTTCCTGATGTACGGGGCCCCCGTGCCCGCGCACCTGGCCGAGGACGCCGCCCCGCGCGGCAGCGGCCGCGCCGGGGACTGGACCGCCGCCCTCGAGCACGTCGAGGAGCACGAGGACGGCACGGCGGTGCTCACCGTGCGCGAACGGCTCAAGAAGCCGCGGGACGCCCCGGCCCCCGAGCCCTGGGCGGAGCTGCCGATCGCACTGGGCCCGGCCCAGCCGATCGCCACCCGCTCCCTCGAGGAGTCCCTGCAGACCCTCGCCGCCCGCACGGCCGACGCCCTGCCGGAGCTCCCGCGGCAGCCCGGCCTCGAGCTGCTGCAGCGCCGGGCGCCGCGGCCCGCGGACGGCAGCCCCCTGCCCCGCCCGCACGACGGCCCCGACGGCACGATCGACGCCGTGGTGCGTGCCCTGCGCTCGCTCGACCGCAGCTTCCTCGCCGTCCAGGGGCCCCCGGGCAGCGGCAAGACGTTCCTCGGCTCCCACGTGATCGGCCGGCTCGTGGAGGCCGGCTGGCGGATCGGCGTGGTGGCGCAGTCCCACGCCGTCGTCGAGAACCTCCTCACCGGGGTGCTCGAGAAGGGCGGGGTCGCCCCCGAGCGCGTCGGCAAGAAGCCGCCCTCGGGCCGGCCCGCGGACCGGGAGACGCCGTGGCGCGACGTCCCGGGGAAGGACTTCGCCGCGTTCCTGGCGGACGGCGGCGCCGTGGTGGGCGGCACCGCGTGGGACTTCTCCAACGCCAAGCACCTCGAGGACGAGGCCCTGGACCTGCTCGTGGTCGACGAGGCCGGGCAGTACTCGCTGGCCAACACCCTGGCCGTGTCCCGGGCCGCGCGGCGCCTGCTGCTGCTGGGCGACCCGCAGCAGCTGCCGCAGGTCTCGCAGGGCACCCACCCCCTGCCCGTGGACGAGTCGGCGCTGGGCTGGCTCTCCCACGGCTCGCCCACCCTGCCCGCCGAGCACGGCTACTTCCTGGACCGCACGTGGCGGATGCACCCGGCCCTGTGCGAACCGGTCTCCGAGCTCTCCTACGCCGGGCGGCTCGGGTCCGCCCCGGCCGCGGGCCGCCGAGAGCTCACCGGCGTGGCCCCGGGCCTGCGCACCTGCTACGTCGAGCACACCGGCAACCGCACGGCCTCCCCCGAGGAGGCCCGGCGCGTCGTGGAGCTGGTGCACGAGTTCGCCGGGACGCCGTGGCGCTCCGGTCCGGGGGCACCCCCCGTGCCGCTGGCGCCCGAGGACGTGCTCGTGGTGGCCGCGTACAACGCCCAGGTCGATTTGATCGGCCGGGAGCTCGCCGCCGCGGGCCTGCGGGACGAGGACGGCGGCGGGGTCCGGGTGGGCACCGTCGACCGGTTCCAGGGCCAGGAGGCCCCCGTCGTGATCGTGTCGATGGCCGCCTCCGCGGCCGACGGCCCCCGCGGGATGGAGTTCCTGCTCTCCCCCAACCGGCTCAACGTGGCGGTCTCCCGGGGGCAGTGGTGCGCCGTGGTGGTGCGCTCCCCCGCCCTGACGGACTACCTGCCCGCCACCCCGGAGGCGCTGCAGGTGCTCGGCCGCTTCACGCGGCTGTGCCGCCGCGGACGGCCCGCGGGGCTGCCGTGAGCACCGAGCGCGTGCCCTACGTCCTGCACTTCGAGTCCAGGACGGTGGTGCTCGGCGAGCCGGCCCACCTGGAGGAGCTGGACGCCCTGCTGCGGCGCGCCGACGTCCGGACCCGCCCCACCTACTGGCACGGCATGCACCAGGACGATCCCGGGGCGGCGCTCAACAGCGTGGGCACCGACCTCACCGCGGAGCAGTTCTGGGACCGCGTGGACGCCGGGGCGTTCGCCGCCGCCCGGTGGCCCGTGGACCTCGACGGCCCGCTCTACCTCCCGGCGCCGCCCGCGTGGCTGCAGCAGGCCCGGGCGTGGGAGTACGACCCCCTGGCGCCGGCCCTGGGCGCGGCGGCACCGGGCGGGTGGCTGCGGGTCCCGGGCTGGGCCGGGACCGAGAACAACGACGCCGGGGCGGCCGTGGGACTGCTCCAGCTGACCGACCCGGACTCCTTCTGGGTGCTCGGCTCCGACGCCGACCTGGCGGAGGTCGCCGCCACGGCCAAGGAGCTGGCCTCGTTCCGGCAGGGCTTCGACCGGCTCACCGCCTACTTCGGCCCCGACGACCGCATCGGCTGCCTGCGCCTGCCCGTGGTGTGCCGGGAGCCCCTCGAGGACGAGCTCATCGTGCAGGGGGTCGACATCGAGCCGCGGTTCTGGGAGTGAGTCCCCGCCGCGCCCCCCCTCCCCCGCGGCCCCCGTGCCCGATACTGGGACCGTGTACGTCGTGACCCTGGACCAGCGCCGCCGCGAGGCGGGCGACCTCGTGCCGGGCCTCCTGCGCCGCCTCGCGGACCTCGAGACCGTGGTGCCGTTCCAGCGCGCCCGGGCGCACGCGGTGCAGGGCATCACCGCCGATCCCGGCGCCGCGGTCGCGGCCGCGCTCGCCGGTCTGCGCGGATCGGCCTGGAGCGTGGGGGTCGGGGTGGGGCCGGTCCGGCTGGAGACGGCGACCGACCCGGCGGGCCGGACGGGCCTGCGCGCCGACGGCCCCGGGACGGCGCACGCGCGCGCCGCCGCCGAGGCCGCCGCGGGCCGGGTGCCGGTGCGCGTGGTCGCCGAGGACGCGCCCGCCGCGGCGCAGGCGCAGGCCGTGCTGCGGCTGCTGGGCCGGATCGTGGCGGAGCGCAGCGACGCGGAGTGGCGCGTGGTCGACCTGCTCGTGCCGGGGGCCCGCGGCCAGCAGAAGGCCGTGGCCGCCGAGCTCGGCATCTCCCCGCAGGCGGTGTCCAAGGCGGTGGCCCGCTCCCTGTGGCAGGAGGAGCAGGACGCCCGGCCCGCGGCGGCCCGGCTGCTGGGCCTGTGCGAGCCGGCCCGGGGCGGCCCGGCGGGCGGGGCTCAGGGCTCGACGATGAACCCCTCGGAGAGCATCCACTCGTAGGCGACGTCGGCCGGGTCCCGCCCCTCGACGTCCACCTGCCGGTTGAGCTCCTGCATCACGTCGTCGGTGAGCGCCGCGGCGATCGGCTCCAGGACCTGCTCGAGCGCGGGGAACTCGTCCAGCAGCTCCGTGCTGAAGACGGGGGCGGCGTTGTAGGCGGGGAAGAACTGCCGGTCGTCCTCGAGCACGGTCAGGTCCAGGGCCGGGATGCGGCCGTCCGTGGAGAAGACCTCCCCGAAGTTGCACTCCCCGTCGTCGGTCGCCGAGTAGATCGCGCCGGTGTCGTAGATGCCGATGTTGCCCTCGGGCACCTCGCTGCCGCGGTCCAGGCCGTAGTGGGCCAGCAGGGGGGTCATCCCGTCGCTGCGGGAGTTGAACTCCGACTCCACGCAGAACGTCCGCTCGGCCACCGGCAGGTCCGCGATGTCCGAGACGGTCGCCAGGTCGTTGGCCTCGGCGTACTCGGAGCGCACGGCCATGGCGTAGGTGTTGTTGAGGGCCGCCGGGGCGCCCCACGTCAGCCCGTTGCCGAGGTCCTCCTCGTACACGGCCCGCCACTGCTCCTGCTGGTCCGGGATGCCCTCCGCCCGCCCGAGGTAGGTCAGCCAGGCCGTGCCGGTGTACTCGAAGGTGAGATCGGCGTCCCCGGAGAGCATGAGCTCGCGCACCGGCTGGGACCCGGGCACGTTGGTGATGTCCTCGGTCTCGAAGCCGGCGGCCTGCACCGCGAGCACCCCGATCTTGCCGAGGATCAGCTGCTCGGTGAAGTTCTTGGACGTCACCCGCACCTCGGTCCCCTCCGCGCCCTCGACGGGCCGGATGGAGCCGGGCGCGGCGTCGGGCACGTAGGCCGTGGACGGCTCGAGCCCGCAGCCGGTCAGCAGCAGGCCGGCGCAGGAGAGCAGCAGGGCGCCGCCGGCGGCGCGGGAGGTTCTCATCGCAGTCCCTTCGGCCGCGCGACGTGCTCCACGACACGGCCGACCCAGTCGATGGCGAGGGCGAGCAGCGCCACGAGGATCGAGCCGGCGATCAGCACCCGCACGAGGTTGAGGTTGACCCCGGTGGTGATCAGCAGCCCGAGCCCGCCGCCGTTGATGAACGTGGCGAGGGTCGCGGTGCCGACCACCAGGATCAGGGCGGTGCGCACGCCGGCCAGCATGACGGGCACGGCCAGGGGCAGCTCGACCCGGAACAGGACCGCGGCGGCGCTCATCCCCATGCCCCGGCCCGCCTCGACGAGGCTGCGGTCCACCCCGTCGAGGCCCACCATCGTGTTCTTCAGGACGGGCAGGATCGCGTAGACGATCAGGGCGACCACGGCCGCCCGGAAGCCGAAGCCGAACCAGAAGGCGAACAGGACGACGAGGCCCACCGCCGGGGCGGCCTGGCCGACGTTCGCCAGCGCGATGACCGGGCCCGTGAGGAAGCGCAGCGGTCTGCGGGTCAGGAGGATGCCGACCGGGATCGCGATGAGCAGGACCACCACCGTGGCCACGACCGTCAGCTGCAGGTGCTCCAGGGTCAGGGCCCACAGCGATGCGGGGCTCAGGGTCACGGCCTCCGTCTCGGTGAGCTCCGCCGTGGTCAGCCAGAGCACGAGCAGGCCCAGCGCCGCGAGGATCGCCACGGGCTGCAGGAGCAGGCCCTTCCAGGTGCGCTGGTCCGGGTCGGCCGCGGCCGGGCGTGACACGGGGTCGTCGGCGGGCTCCGGCTCCGCGGCGGCGGGGCGCTCGGTCTGTGCGCTCATCGGTCCCCGCCTCCCGGGCTCGCGCTGACCGCGGGCATCTCACCCGTGTTGTGGCCGAGGGGCGCGTCCTCCGCGGCCACGGCCCGGCGGGCCTCGGTGATCGCGGCCATGACGGTCTCGACGTAGATGACGCCCTCGAACCGGTCCCGCGGCCCCACCACGAGCGCCGCCCCCGTGCTGGAGACGAGCATGGTGTCCAGCGCGTCGTTGAGCGTGGAACTCGTGCCGACGAGGGGCAGGCGGTCGTTGCGCTCCCCGGGGACGGTCCCGAAGCGCTCGAGCTGACGGCGGGAGGGCCAGGACAGCGGCCGGCCGCGGTCGTCGACCACGACGACGTCCCGGGTGCCCGCCTCGTCGACCCGCCCGAGCACCGCCCGGACGTCCTCGCCGGGGCGGGTGGTCACCGCGGGGACGAGGTCGACCTCCCGGACCCGGGTGAGGGTGAGCTGCTTGAGCCCCGCGCCCGAGCCGATGAAGTCCTCCACGAACTCGTCCGCCGGTTCCGCCAGGACGCGCTCCGGGGCGTCGTACTGGACGATCCGGGCGCCCTCGTCGAAGACCGCGATCCAGTCGCCGAGCTTGACCGCCTCGTCGAAGTCGTGGGTCACGCACACGATGGTCTTCTGCAGCTCGTGCTGGATGTTGATGAGCTCGTCCTGGAGCCGCTGGCGGGTGATGGGGTCCACGGCCCCGAACGGCTCGTCCATGAGCAGCACGGGCGGGTCCGCGGCCAGGGCGCGGGCCACCCCGACGCGCTGCTGCTGGCCCCCGGAGAGCTCTCTCGGGTACCGGTCGCGGTAGACGGCCGGGTCGAGGGAGACGAGCTCGAGCAGCTCGTCCACGCGGGCGGCGATGCGCTGCTTGTCCCAGCCGAGCATCTTCGGGACCATGCCGATGTTGGTGGCCACGCTCATGTGCGGGAACAGCCCGCCGGCCTGGATCACGTAGCCGATGCCGCGGCGCAGCTCGTCGCCGTTCATCGAGGTCACGTCCTGGCCGTCGATGACGATCCGGCCCTCGGTGGGTTCGATGAGCCGGTTGATCATCTTCAGCGTGGTGGTCTTGCCGCAGCCGGAGGGGCCCACGAGCATGACGATGCTGCCCGCGGGGATCTCGAGCGTCAGGCCGTCGACCGCGGCCTTGGCCTGCCCGGGGTAGCGCTTGGAGACGTTCTCCAGCAGGATCCGGGCCCCGGTGACGGAGGAGTCTGTGCGGGGGGTGGTCATGGAGTCAGACACGGATACCTCGCGATGTGGTGAGCCGGCCGAGCAGCACGAGCAGCCCGTCCAGGATGAGTGCGACGACGATGACGGCCACGACGCCGGTGACGACCGACGCGAAGGAGTTGGCGCCCCCGAGCCGCGACAGGCCCGAGAAGATGAAGCCGCCCAGGCCGGGGCCGAGCACGTAGGCGGCGATGGCGGCCACGCCCATCACCATCTGCGCCGAGACCCGCATGCCGGCCTGGATGACCGGCCACGCCATCGGCAGCTCCACGCGCAGGAAGGTCGCCGCCCTGCTCATGCCGAGCCCGCGCGCCGCCTCAACGGTGGCCTGCGGGACCCCGGCGAGCCCCACGAGCGCGTTGCGCAGGACGGGGAGGACGGCGAAGAAGGTGACGACGACGACGGCGGGGGCCACCCCGAACCCCAGCGGGGCGATCAGCAGGCCGATGAGCGCGAAGGACGGGATGGTCAGCCCCACGGCCGAGACGTTGTTGGCCACGGTCGTGAGCCGGGGCGAGCGGTAGCACAGCGCCGCGAGGGCCACCGCCAGGACCGTGGCCAGGACCAGGCACTGGACCACCAGGGAGAAGTGCTGCCAGCTGGCGAAGAGGATCTGTTCCCACCGGTCGGAGACGTACTCGATCACGGCACACCCTTCGGTCGTCGTCGATGACGTGGTCACCCGGCCTGGCAAGAAGGCTAGCACTCCGTTCTCATGGAGATGGCCCGGATCACACCTGCCCGAGCGCCGTCGGGGCTGTTGTCGGGCGGCGCGCCCGTTGGCAGACTCGGGGCATGACAGAGCCCCGGGACAGGTACGACGTGGTGGTGATCGGCGGTGGTCCGGTCGGCGAGAACGCGGCCGACCGCGTGGTGCGGGGCGGGCTGAGCGCCGCGCTCGTCGAGGCGGAGCTCGTGGGCGGGGAGTGCTCCTACTGGGCGTGCACGCCCTCGAAGGCGCTGCTGCGCCCGGGCGCGGCCCTCGAGGCCGCCCGCGGAGTGGCCGGGGCGGCCGAGGCCGTCACCGGCCCGCCGGACGCGGCGGCGGTGCTGCGCCGCCGGGACGGGTTCGCGGCGCACTGGGACGACACCGGCCAGGCGGAGTGGCTGGCCGGGGCCGGCGTGGACCTGGTCCGGGGCCGGGGCGCGCTGGCCGGGCCCCGGCGGGTCCGGGTCACCGCCGAGGACGGCGGCGTCCGGGTGCTCGAGGCCCGGCACGCCGTGGTGCTGGCCACGGGCTCGCGGCCGGTCGTGCCCCCGGTCCCGGGTCTCGGGGACGTGCCGTTCTGGGGCACGCGCGACGCCACCGCCGCCCAGGAGGTCCCCGGGTCCCTGGCGGTGCTCGGCGGGGGCGTGGCCGGCACGGAGCTCGCGCAGGCCTTCGCCCGCCTGGGCTCCCGGGTCACGGTGGTCGCCCGCAGCCGGCTGCTGAGCGCCTTCCCGTCCACCGCCGCGCGGCTGGTCGCCGAGGCCCTCGACGCCGAGGGCGTCACGGTCGTCGAGGGGCGGGCCACGGAGCGGGTCCGGTCCGCCGGCGGCGGTGTCGAGCTCGACCTCGAGGGCGGCGGGACCGTGTCCGCGGAGCAGCTGCTGGTGAGCACGGGGCGGCGGCCCGCGCTCGCGGACCTGGGCCTCGAGGAGCTCGGCCTGGACCCCTCCGCGCTGCGGGTCGACGGCTCGGGCCTCGTGGCGGGTGCGGAGGGCGGCTGGCTCTACGCCGCCGGGGACGCGGCGGGCGGGCCCCTGCTGACCCACCAGGGGAAGTACCAGGCGCGCGCCGTCGCGGACGCGGTCGTGGCGCGCGCGGCCGGCCGGCTGGGGGCGTCCGCGCCCCCGTGGTCCCCGTACGCGTCCACGGCCGACGGGTGCGCCGTCCCGCAGGTGGTCTTCACCGACCCCGCGGTGGCCTCCGTGGGCCGCTCCGCCGAGCAGGCCCGCACGGACGGCCTCGAGGTGGACGTCGTGGAGCACGCCATCGACGTGGCCGGGGCGCTCCTGCACCGCGACGACTACCGGGGCTGGGCCCAGCTCGTGGTCGACCGCCGGCACCGGACCCTCGTGGGCGCGACCTTCGCCGGCCCGGACGTGACGGAGCTGCTGCACGCGGCGACCGTCGCCGTGGTCGGCGAGGTGCCGCTGGAGCGGCTCTGGCACGCGGTGCCCGTCTTCCCCACCATCAGCGAGGTCTGGCTGCGGCTGCTCGAGGAGTACGGGCTCTGAGCCGCCGGGCTCAGAGCAGGGAGCGCAGGATCCGGGCGACGCCGTCCTCGTAGACCGTGTGCGTCACCTCGTGGCACGCGGCCGCGACCTCGTCCGGGGACTGGCCCATGGCCACGCCGCGGGCGGCCCAGTCGAGCATCTCGATGTCGTTGCGGCCGTCGCCGACGGCGACCGTGTGGGACGGGTCCACGCCGAGCCGGCGGCGGATCTGCTCCAGGGCGCTGGCCTTGGAGACGCCGTTGGCGGCGATGTCGAGCCAGGCGCTCCAGCCCACGGAGTACGTGACGCCGTGCAGCCCGGCCTCGTCGATCGCCCGGGCGAACTCCTCCGGGGTGTGCTCCGTGCTGTACACCACCATGCGCACGGCCTTCATCCGCGCCAGCTGGTGCAGGTCCACGCCGATCGCCTCGATGCCGAAGGACGCGTCCTGGAAGCGCTCCGTGGAGTAGAAGGACCCGTCCTCGGTCTCGAGGGCGAACTTCGCGGTGGGCAGGCGCTGCTCGAGGGCCTCGAGGGCCTGGCCGGGGTCGAAGGAGACGCACTCGAGCACCCGGTGGTACGCCGGCAGCTCCGGGTCCAGCTCGAGCGTCATGCCGCCGTTGGAGCACACGGCGTAGCCGCGCTCCTGGCCGATGAGCTCCACCACGGGCAGGGTCGCCCCCTTGGAGCGGCCGGTGGAGATGACCACGTGGTGGCCGGCCGCCAGCACGGCCTGGGCCGCCTCGCGCACCGGCCGGGACATGTGGCCGTCGTGGTCGACGAGCGTGCCGTCGACGTCGAGGGCCACCAGGTACTGGACCCCCGCCTCCTTCTTCCACCCGTTCGAGCGGGGAGGCTGGACCTTGAGGGGGATCCGGACGTCGGCGGCGGAGCGCGCGGGCGCGGTGGTGCCGCCGGCCGTGTCGCTGAGGTCCTCCGAGTGCTCGACCTTCAGCGGGACGGTGGAGTTGATGCCGACGAGTTCGTGCTGGTCCTCGGTGCCAGCGGTCTTTTCTTTTGTCATGCGGGACATGGTGCCACATCACACCGACAGGATGGCCGAGATGTCGATGTGAGATGAACGGGAGCCGAACGCCTCCCGGCGGCTCAGCGCCGGATGGGGATGGTCTCCTGGCCGCGCAGGTAGGGCCGCAGCGCCTCGGGGACGCGCACCGACCCGTCGGCCTGCTGGTGGGTCTCGAGGATGGCGGCCAGCCAGCGGGTGGTCGCCAGCGTCCCGTTGAGGGTGGCCACCGTGCGGGTGCCGCCCTTGCGGACCTTGCCGGCGGCGTCCGTGGTCTCGGGCAGCCGCTCCCGGATGTTGAGCCGCCGCGCCTGGTAGGTGGTGCAGTTCGACGTGGAGGTCAGTTCCCGGTACTTGCCCTGGGTGGGGACCCAGGCCTCGCAGTCGAACTTGCGGGCCGCGGAGGTGCCGAGGTCCCCGGCGGCGGTGTCGATCACCCGGTAGGCGAGCTCGCACTTGGCGAGCATCTCCTCCTCCCACGCGAGCAGCCGCGCGTGCTCCGCCTCCGCGTCCTCCGGGGAGCAGTAGACGAACATCTCGAGCTTGTTGAACTGGTGCACGCGGATGATGCCCCGGGTGTCCCTGCCCCCGGAGCCGGCCTCGCGGCGGTAGCAGGAGGACCAGCCGGCGTAGCGCAGCGGGCCGTCGGAGAGGTCGAGGATCTCGTCGGCGTGGTAGCCCGCCAGGGGGACCTCGGAGGTGCCCACGAGGTACAGCTCGTCCTTGCCCACGTGGTAGATCTCGTCGGAGTGGGCGACGTCGAAGCCCGTGCCGCTCATGATCTCGGGGCGCACGAGGTTCGGGGTGGTCATGGGGACGAAGCCGTTGTCCAGCGCCTGGTCCTGGCCCATGAGCAGCAGGGCGGTCTCGAGCCGGGCGACGTCGCGCTTGAGGAAGTAGAACCGGGCGCCGGAGACCTTGGACCCCCGCTCCATGTCGATGCCGTCCACGAGCTCGCCGATCTCCAGGTGGTCCCTGGGCTCGACGCCCTCCGCGGCGAAGTCGCGGGGCTCCCCGACGGTCCGGAGCAGGACGAAGTCGTCCTCCCCGCCCGTGGGGACGCCGTCGAGGACGAGGTTGTCGACGACCGCGACGAGCTCGTCCTGACCGGCACGGGCGGCCTCCGCGGCCGCCTGCGCCTCCTTGACCCGGGCGGCCAGCTCCTTGACCTCGGCGAGCAGCGCCTGCTTCTGCTCGCCCTGGGCCCGGGCCACCTGCTTGCCGAAGGCGTTCTGCTCGGCCCGCAGGGACTCGTACTCGGTGATCAGCCGGCGGCGCTCGACGTCCGCCTCCAGGATCCGGTCGATCAGGGTGTCGTCCGCCCCGCGGGCACGCTGCGAGGCGCGGAAGACGTCGGGGTTCTCACGGAGCTGGTTGATGTCGATCACCCTGACAGGGTACCCAAGTCCTCCGGACGCGACGGGGGTTAGGGTGGAGGCCCGTCGCGATCCGCCCGGCGCCGCGGGCCCGCGGCCCCGTGCCGCGGCGCCACCGCCCCACCGCACGGCGCCACCGGTCCCCGGCGCCGCAGAACCGAGGAGTCCTTCCGTGACCGCCACTCCCGTGGCCCCCAAACGGGTCGCCGTCGTCATCAACCCCATCAAGGCCGACGCGGACGTCGCCCGCGACGCCGTGATCATCGGGTGCCGCAAGGGCGGGTTCCCCGACCCCGTGTTCTACGAGACCGCGGAGGACGACCCGGGCTCCTCGATGACCCGCGAGGCGCTCGAGCAGGGCGCCGACCTCGTCATCGCCGCCGGCGGCGACGGCACCGTCCGGGCCGTGGCGGAGGCGCTGGTCGGCCACGACACCCCGCTGGGCCTCATCCCGCTGGGCACCGGCAACCTCCTGGCCCGCAACCTGGGCGCCGACCTGGGCGATCCCCACCGCAACGTGGACATCGCGCTCTTCGGCGCGGAGCGGGCCATCGACATGGCCACGTTCCGCGTGGAGCTCGAGGACGGGACCGTGGGGGACCACGCGTTCTGCGTCATGGGCGGGGCGGGCTTCGACGCCCAGATCATGACGGACACCCGGGACGAGCTGAAGAAGCTGGTCGGCTGGGCGGCCTACGGGGAGGCCGGGGTCCGGCACCTGATCGCGCCCCCGCGGTGGGCCCGCTTCCGGATCGACGACGGCGAGTGGCAGAGCCGCCGCGTCCGCTCCGTGATGGCCGCCAACTGCGGGATCCTCACCGCGGGCCTGATCCTGGTGCCGCAGGCGAAGATCAACGACGGCCTGCTGGACCTCGTGGTGATGTCCCCGCGCAGCACGCTGGAGTGGGCGCTGATGGCCGCCAAGGTCGTGTTCCGGCAGCGGCGCGACCTGCCCGTGATCGAGTTCTTCGCCGCGAAGAAGGTGCGCGTGGAGTTCCACGAGCCCATCGAGTCCCAGATGGACGGGGACGGCACCGGGCTGATCAACGGGTTCGAGTCCGAGATCCTCCCGGGCGCGCTCTCCGTGCGGGTTCCGCCCTCCCAGGGCGACTGACCCGCACGGGCGCCCGGGCCCCGCGGGTCAGTCGGCGGGATCGGGCCGGCGGCTCAGGCCCGCCACGAACGCGGCCACGAGGGCGAGCACGGCCAGTCCCACGGCCACGAGCGGGCCCTGCCCGCGGTCCGTGACCGAGGCGACCGGCTCCGGGACGACCCGGGAGGCCGGCACGAGGTCGAGGGCGTCGGCGGTCCGGGGGTCCCCGACGACGGGGCTCGGGCCGATCTCGACGCGGACCACCTGACTCGGCTCGGGCGGCGCGGCCGCCGCGGCCGGCGGAGCGGCGAGCGCGCAGGCCAGGAGGGCCGGGGCGGCGGCGAGGGCGAGGCGGCGGACGGCGGGAGCAGGCATGGTGGCACCTCCGGTCGGGCTCGGTCCCGACCCGGGGGGTCGATCGACACCGGCTGAAGATCGCGGGCACGGACGCGCCCGCACTCCCCATGGTGCATGTATTCGCAATTGCTAACAAGCGGGGGTGCGGTGCGCGTCCTCGCGTTACGCGCCGCCCGGTGCGCCTTGCGCCGGCGGGTTCTCCGGGGTCCGGCGGTCGCTGTCCTGCAGGGCTGCGACCCAGGCCGCCGCCTCGCGGAAGGCGTCGTCGGAGTGGTGCGGGGCCACGGTCGCCACCTTGTGGTCGGCCCGCGGATAGGAGCCGAGGAAGCGCGTGCTGGGACAGACGCGGCGCAAACCCTCGACGGCGTCCGCCACCCGGGCGTCGAGGATGTGACCGTCGACGTCCACGCTGAAGAAGTACTCCCCGAGGAAGTTGCCCGTGGGCCGCGACTCGATCCGCGAGAGGTTGACCCCCCGGGTCGCGAACTGCTCGAGGATCTCCATGAGGGCCCCGGCGCGGTCCTCCCACAGGGGAATGACGAGCGTGGTGCGGTCCGCGCCCGTGCGCGGCGGCAGGGGCACCCCGGGCCGGGCCACGAGCACGAACCGGGTGACGGCGGCCCTGTTGTCCCCGATGTCCTCCGCCAGCACCTCGAGCTCGGGGTGCTGCTCGACGACCACGGGCGAGCAGACCGCGGCGTCGAAGCCCGCCCGGGACGCCGGCCCCTCGCGCCCCGCCCCGCCGGGGAGCAGCGCGAGCGCCGCGGCGGCCGTGGAGGACGCCGGGACGTAGTCCACGCCCGGCAGCCGCTCGTCCATCCAGCCCCGCACCTGGGCCCAGGCGTGGGAGTGCGTGGAGACCGTGCGGACGTCGGCGAGCGCCGTGCCCGGCGGGGCCACGAGGACGAAGCTGATGGGCACCAGCGCCTCACGGACGATGCGCAGCTCGCTGCCGGTGGCCACCGCGTCGAGGGTCGCGGTCACGCCGCCCTCCACGGAGTTCTCGATGGGCACCATGGCGGCGTCGACCTCGCCGGAGCGGACGGCCGCGAGCGCCACGGGCACGGAGGACACGGGGAGGCGCTCCGCCTCACGGGCGCCCGCCACGCTCAGCAGCGCGGCCTCGGTGAAGGTGCCGGCGGGGCCCAGGTAGGCGTACCTCAACGGACGTTCGGGGTCTCGCCCGTCTCGGACACCATGGGCTTCTCGGCGTCCATCCACGCCCCCATGCCGCCCAGGACGTTGATGGGGTCGAAGCCGTACTGCTGGAGGTACGCCGTGGCCTTGAGGGACCGGCCGCCGGAGCGGCAGATCACGTACACGTCCTCGTCCACCGGCACCTCGCCGTAGCGCTCCGGGAGCTGCCGGAGCGGGATGTGCTGGGCACCGGCGATGTGCCCGGCCTCCCACTCCTCGTCCTCGCGCACGTCCAGGACGCGTGCGCCCTCGGGGATCTCCTCCACCGAGGCGCTCGGCAGGCTGTCCAGGTTGTCCATGGTCCGGGTCCTCTCGTCGGGAACGGGCTGTCCCGGACCAGCCTAGTCCGCGGGCACGGGTGCCGGTGCGCCCGCCCCGAGCCAGGCGGCCAGCTCCTGCCGCTCCGCCGCGGAGGGATGGAAGCCCGCCAGGACCGCCTGCTCCAGCACGCTGGCGAGCACCGCCCGGCAGAGCCGCGGCATCTTCGCGACGTCGCAGAAGCGGGTGACGGCCGCCGGCAGCGGCGGCCGGACAGGAGCCGGCGGCGCCGCGGGTGCCGGCCCCGGCGCCCGGTGCCTCGTGCGGTGCCAGAAGTGCAGGTTCGAGAACTCGACCTCCGGCAGGTCGACCAGCTCCACGGCCCGGCGGAAGGAGCCGCTGCCGAACCACCGGGTACGGGTGACGACCTCTCCCATGTCCGCGTGGATCCGACCTGCCAGGCGGGAGAGGCTGACGGGCCCCTCGGAGGACTCGTAGTCACTGCGCACGACCGCGCAGAACTCGTGCCACGCCCCCGGGTCCTCCGAGGGGCCCGCGATCGGCGCGGCGCCCGGGGAGAAGCACCCTCCGGGGGCCGGCACCCGGTCCCCGGAGCCGGGCACGGGCTCCTCCGCCGGCGCAGGCGCCATGAGGTCGAAGAGGTCCTGCTCGTCGAGGTACTGGTCCGCGAGCGCCTCGTAGGCCACCGCCGTGGCCCCGGTCGCAATGATGCAGGTCCTGCGGTCCTGGGCCCTGAGGACCTGGAGCAGCGGCGTGAAATCGGCGTCGCTCGAGGCCAGGACGAACTCGTCGTAGTGGGCGTGGTGCTGCAATGCGGTCATCACGTCGATCACGATCCGGATGTCTGCCCCGTTCTTCGCGCCCCGGGTGAGACTGGGGCAGTCGACGACCTCGACGCCGGCCTGCGTGAAGAAGGGGCGGAACGTCGAGAAGTACAGCCTCTGCCCCGGGTTCAGCGGATGCGCGACGCTCCCGGACGGGTTCATGTAGCACCGCAGCACCAGCCAGCGCCGGGTACTGTCGGCGCCCTCCCCGCCGCTCGCCGCGGCCAGCCGGTGGATCCACACGGACGGCCGCTCGGCCAGCGCCATGGCCGCCGTCGGATCACTGCCGAGCAGACCGCCGAAGAAGTTGTCGAAATCGATGAACAGGGCGGCCCGGCGCTGGGTCATGGCATCCTCAGGGAAGCGGCGAACAGATTCTCTTTCGCAAAGATACGGTGCCGAGCGAGCTGCGGGCGGCCGGGGGCTTCCAGGCGGCACACAGGGACGAAACAATCCCTGTATAAATTGTGCCCTCGCCGCCGGGAGTGCCGTGCGGCGGGTCCGATCAGGCACCTCGTCCGGGTGTCCTCGACAGAAGGAAGAACTCCCATGAGCACCAGCGAACCCCGCAGCGCGGGGCCCGACGCCCCGGACCGCGAGGACCACGGCTTCAAGAAGGTCCTGGGCCGCCTCGACGCGATCGCCCTCGGCTTCGGCGCGATGATCGGCTTCGGCTGGGTCATCCTCACCGGCGACTGGCTGGCCGAGGCCGGGACCATGGGCTCCGTGCTGGCCCTCGTCACCGGCGGGCTCATCATGGCCGTCGTCGGACTCGTCTACGGCGAGCTCGTCGCCGCCATGCCGTACGCGGGCGGGGAGCACAACTACCTCCTGCGCGGCATGGGCGCCCGGTGGGCCTTCGTCGGGTCCTGGGCCATCACCGGCGGCTACATCACCATCGTGGCCTTCGAGGCCGTGGCGGTCCCCCGCACCCTGCAGTACATCTTCCCGGGCCTGAGCCAGATCCCGCTGTGGACCGTGGCCGGCTTCGAGGTGAACCTGACCTGGGCGCTGGTGGGGTCGCTGACCGCCGTCATCATCACCGCGATCAACATCCGCGGCGTGAAGCACGCCTCCATGGTGCAGATCTTCGTGATCCTCTTCCTGCTGATCGTGGGACTCATGATGATCTTCGGGGCGTTCACCCGCGGCTCGGTCGACACCATGGAGCCGTTCTTCACGAGCGGCACGGCCGGCTTCTTCCTCGTGCTCGTCACCGTCCCGTTCCTGTTCGTCGGCTTCGACGTCATCCCCCAGGTCTCCGAGGAGATGCACCTGCCGGCCAAGCAGCTGGGCGGGACCATCATCGTCTCCGTCCTGCTCGCCGCCGCCTGGTACGTCATGGTCGTGCTCACCACGTCCTCGGCGATGTCCGGCGCGGACATCGCCGGCGCGGACATCGCGGTCGCGGACGCCATGGGAGCCATGTTCTCCAGCACGGCCGTGGCCAACCTGCTCATCGCCGGCGGCCTCGCCGGCATCCTGACGTCCTGGAACTCGCTCCTCATGGGGGCGTCCCGCCTGCTCTGGGCGCTCGGCAACTCCCGGATGGTGCCGCAGTGGTTCGGCCGCCTCCACCCGAAGTACGGCACCCCGGCCAACGCCCTGCTCTTCGTGGGCGCCCTCTCCTTCGTGGCCCCGTTCTTCGGCGCCGAGATGCTGGGCTGGCTCGTGGACTCCGGCTCCCCGTCCATCGTGATCGCCTACGCCCTGGTCTCCGTGGTCTTCGTGATCCTGCGCCGGAGCGAGCCCGGCATGGAACGCCCCTTCCGGATCGGCGGCCACGGCCACGGCGGAACGGCGATCGGCGTGCTCTCGGTCGTGCTGTGCCTCGCCCTGATCAGCCTGTACCTGCCCGGGATGCCCGCCTTCCTCAGCGCGCCCGCCTGGACCATCTTCGGGCTGTGGTGGCTGCTCGGGCTCGTGTTCCTGCTGCGCATCCCCACCGGGATCCGGCCGGGCGCCGACGCCGAGCACCGGCTCGTCGCCGAGGTCGAGCGCCGCAGGCAGCGGAGCTGAGACGGCCGCCGCGCCGGGAAGGACAGCGAGGACTGCGGAAGAGGAGGACTGCCCATGGTCACGGTCGCCCAGGTGCTCGGCCTGCCCGGGCTCGGGCTGGAGCCCGTCGTCGAGGCGGCCACCGACCTGCCGGTGAGCTGGGTGGTGACCAGCGAGCTCGCCGACCCCACCCCGTACCTCGAGGGCGGGGAGGTCCTCCTCCTGACGGGCCTCCACACCTCCGCCCGGGCGCACTCCTGGACGGAGTACGTCCGCCGGCTCACGGACCGGGGCGTGGTGGCGCTGGGCTTGGGCGTGGGCGGACAGCTGTCCTACCTCCGCGTGCCCGACGCACTCGCCGCGGCGTGCCGGGACGCCGGGCTGACCCTGTTCCGGGTCCCCGAGCGCACGCCCTTCCTGGGCATCATCCGCGCCGCGGCCGAGATGCGCGCGGCGGAGGCGCGCACCGCCCTCGAGGCGATGCTCTCCGAGCAGCGGCGCCTGACCCGGGCCGCGGTGGGGCGGAACGGCCCGGCCCGGGTGGTGCGCACGCTGGTGTCGGTGCTCGGCGGCGGGTGGGCCGGCGTCTGCGCGGCGGACGCCCGGATCGTGGAGCGCTCCGGCCCCGGGCTGCCCGAGCTGCCCGCGGGCCGGACGCTCCCCGAGCTCCTCGACCGGCTGCGCCCGGCCGGGCTGCGCGGGTCCCTGAGCGAGTCCGGCCCGGCCGGCGCGGTGGTCGTCCACCCCCTCGGGGTGGACGGCGCCCCCCAGAGCTACCTCGTGGTGGTCCTGCCCGGCCCGGCCGACCCCGTCCGGACCGGCGTCATCGCCACCGCCGTGGCCCTGCTCTCGCTGCACGCGGAGCGCGCGGCGGAGCAGGCGCTGTTCCGCCGCCGGGTCCGCGCGGGGGCCCTCGCCCTCCTGCTCAACGGCGAGGTGCGCTCGGCGGACGCACTGCTGGGGGTGGCGGACGACACGACGTGGTCGACGGCGCCCCGGGTGCGGGTGGCCCGCCTGCGCGGCGGCGCCGAGGAGCTGCGGGACGGCGTGCGGCACCTCGAGGCGCAGGCCGCCCACGGCGCGAGACCGGTGCTCGTCGGGGCGCCGGCCACGGAGCCCGGCGGCGAGCAGACCGTCGCGGTGCTGCTGGAGGACCTCCCGGAGCGGCTCGCCGAGGTGCGTGCCGCCGCCGAGGCCTCCGGGCTGCGGGCCGGCATCGGCGGCCCGGCGGCCGTGCACGAGACGGACGCGAGCGACCGGGAGGCCCGCGAGGCGCTGGAGCGCACCACGGACCGCCAGCGCGTCGGCACGTGGGACGACCTCGTGGCGGGCGGCGTCGCCGGGCTCCTCCCGCCCGAGACCGCCCGGGCCTGGGCGCGGCAGCTGCTGGGCCCCCTCGACGGGGCCGGGCGGCTGTCCCTGCTGCGCACGTTCCTCGCCCACAACGGCAACCGGAGCGGGACGGCCGAGGCCCTGGGGATCCACCGCAACACCCTGCAGCAGCGGCTGCAGGAAATCGAGGAGACGCTCGGCCGGTCCGTGGACGACCCGCAGCTGCGCGCGGAGCTGTGGATCGCCCTGCGGCTGTCCGACCGGCCCGACCGGTCGACGCCGTAGCCCGCCGTCGTGCCTCTGTGCACTGTGCACGACGACGTCACGAAGATTCAGCATCCTGCTGGGTCGCCCCGGCGCTAGCCTGGAGCAGTCGGGGGACCGTGGCGGCCCCTCGGCGCCGGCTCCGCCCCGGCTCGGCGTCACCCGGTGACGACGTCCCCGCGGGGGAGCCCGTCCGGAGTCCTACGATGGACGGGCGGGCCCAGTGCTGTCGCCCGCCCGTCCGACGAACCCCCTGACGCAGCGCAGCGCCACCGGTGCCCGGTGGCCCGGCGCGCGTCGAGAAGAGAGGCTGATACATGAGCACCACGGACAAGGCCCCCGCGGCCACCGGCATGAAGGACCGCATCGAGGCGGTCCTCGCCAAGACCCCCACGGGACTGCTGATCAACGGTCGGTGGCGCGACGCCTCGGACGGGGGGACCTTCGAGGTGGAGAACCCGGCCACCGGCGAGGTCATCGCGACCATGGCCTCGGCCACCCGCGAGGACTCCCAGGCCGCGATGGACGCCGCCGCCGACGCCCAGGAGTCCTGGGCCCGCACCCCCGCCCGGGAGCGCTCGGAGATCCTGCGGCGCGCGTTCGACCTCGTGCAGGAGCGCGCCGAGGACCTCGCGCTGCTGATGACCCTGGAGATGGGCAAGCCGCTGGCCGAGGCCGCCGGGGAGGTCAAGTACGGCGGGGAGTTCCTGCGCTGGTTCGCCGAGGAGGCCGTGCGCGACTACGGCCGCTACCTCGACACCCCCGAGGGCAACCTGCGCATGCTGGTCACGCACAAGCCCGTGGGCCCGTGCCTGCTGATCACCCCGTGGAACTTCCCGCTGGCGATGGCCACCCGCAAGGTCGCCCCGGCCGTGGCCGCCGGCTGCACCATGGTGCTCAAGCCCGCCCGGCTGACCCCGCTCACCTCCCAGTACTTCGCCCAGCTCATGCTGGACGCGGGCCTGCCGGCCGGGGTGCTCAACGTCGTCTCCTCCAAGTCCGCCGCGGCGGTCTCCGAGCCGATCATGGCCGACCCGCGCCTGCGCAAGGTCTCCTTCACCGGCTCCACCCCGGTGGGCAAGCAGCTGATGAAGCTGGCCACGGACAACGTGCTGCGCACCTCCATGGAGCTCGGCGGCAACGGGCCGCTGATCGTCTTCGAGGACGCCGACATCGACAAGGCCGTGGCCGGCGCCATGGCCGCGAAGATGCGCAACATGGGCGAGGCCTGCACGGCCGCCAACCGGCTGCTGGTGCACGAGTCGGTCGTGGACGAGTTCGTCGAGAAGATGGCCGCGAAGATGGCCGCGCTCACCGTGGGCAACGGCGTGGACGACGGCGTGAGCGTGGGCCCGATGGTCGAGGCCAAGGCCCGCGACTCCGTCGAAGAGTTCGTCACCGACGCCGTGGAGCGCGGGGCGAAGGTCGTCGTCGGCGGGGCGCGCGTGGACGGGCCCGGCTACTTCTTCCAGCCCACCCTGCTGCGCGACGTCCCCGTCGACGCCCGCGCGGTGACCGAGGAGATCTTCGGCCCCGTGGCCCCGGTCGTCACCTTCAAGGACGAGGACGAGGCCGTGGCCCTGGCCAACTCCACCGAGTACGGCCTGGCCTCCTACGTGTTCACCGAGAACATCTCCCGCGGCCTGCGCATCGGCGACCGCATCGAGTTCGGCCTCATGGGCCTCAACGTCGGGGTGATCTCCAACGCGGCCGCCCCGTTCGGCGGCGTCAAGCAGTCCGGCCTGGGCCGCGAGGGCGGGGCCGAGGGCCTCCACGAGTACACCACCACCCAGTACATCGGCGTGGAGAACCCCTGGGCCAACGTCCCGAACCCCGGCACCGGCACCCCCGCCTGAGGTCCTGACCCGCGTTCCCGCACCGGGACGGCGGTCGTCGCAGGCAGCTGCGGCGGCCGCCGTCCCGTGCCGGGGCACTCCCGCCCGGCGCCCCCGACCGTTCCGTCCCGTCCCCACCGTCCCGTCCCCACCGTCCCGTCCCCACCGAAAGGAGATCTCGTCGTGACCGAGATCCAGTACCGGCTCGAGCAGGTCCGTCACCTCGACGGCGCCCTCCCGGGCCCCAAGTCCCGCGAGCTGTCCGAGCGGCGCGCCGCGACCGTCGCCTCCGGAGTCGCCTCCTCCGTGCCCGCCTACGCCGCGGACGTGGACGGCGGGATCGTGCTCGACGTCGACGGCAACCAGCTCGTCGACCTCGGGTCCGGCATCGCCGTGACCAGCGTGGGCGCCTCCGCCCCCGCCGTGGTCGCCAAGGTGCAGGAGGCCGTGGCGCACTTCACCCACACCTGCTTCATGGTCACCCCGTACGAAGGCTACGTGGCCGTCGCGGAGAAGCTCGCCGAGCTCTCCCCCGGCGACCACCAGAAGAAGGCCGCGCTGTTCAACTCGGGCTCCGAGGCCGTCGAGAACGCCGTGAAGATCTCCCGCGTGCACACCGGCCGCCAGGCCGTGGTCGTGTTCGACCACGCCTACCACGGGCGCACGAACATGACCCTCGCGATGACCGCCAAGGTGATGCCCTACAAGCAGGGCTTCGGCCCGTTCGCCGGCGAGGTCTACCGCGTGCCCGTGTCCTACCCGTTCCGGGACCCGGAGGGCATGACCGGCGCCGAGGCCGCCCGCCGCGCGCTGCTCCAGGTGGAGAAGCAGGTCGGCGCCGAGAACGTGGCCGCCGTCGTGATCGAGCCCATCCAGGGCGAGGGCGGGTTCATCGTGCCGGCCGACGGCTTCCTGCCCGCGCTGTCCGAGTGGTGCACCGACAACGGCGCCGTGTTCGTCGTCGACGAGGTCCAGTCCGGCATCGCGCGCACCGGCGAGTGGTTCGCCGTGGACCACGAGGGCGTCGTCCCCGACCTGATCACCGTGGCCAAGGGCGTGGCCGGCGGCATGCCGCTGTCCGGCGTGGTCGGCCGCGCCGAGATCATGGACTCCGTCCACGCGGGCGGCCTCGGCGGCACCTACGGCGGCAACCCCGTGGCCTGCGCCGCCGCCCTCGGCGCGCTGCAGACCATCGAGGAGTGGGACCTCGTGGCCCGCGCCCGCCGGATCGAGGAGATCATCCGCGAGGAGCTGGCCCCGGTGGCCGAGGAGACCGGCACCGTGGGCGAGATCCGCGGCCGCGGGGCCATGATGGCCCTGGAGTTCGTCCGGCCCGGCGGCACGGAGCCCGACGCCGACGCCGCCAAGGCGATCGCCGCGGAGTGCCTCGCGCAGGGCGTCATCATCCTGACCTGCGGGACCTTCGGCAACATCGTGCGCCTGCTGCCCCCGCTCGTCATCGGTGAGGAGCTGCTGCGCGACGGCCTGCAGGTGCTCGCCCAGGCCGTCCGCAACGCGGCGGCCTAGGTGTGATGTCCAGGGAGGTTGGTCAGGCGGGTGACCGGTGGCTGGCCTCCAAGTGCGGAGTGGGCTCGATGATGATTGTAGAAGTGCAGCCAGCCCGGTAGGGCATCGTCGCGCTCTGCCGTGGAGGGGTAGAACCGGGCGTAGGCCCAGCCATCGGCCAGGGTGCGGTGGAAGCGTTCGATCTTGCCGTTGGTCTGGGGCCGGTAGGGGCGGGTGCGTTTGGTCTTGATGCTCAGCTCGGCGCAGGCCTGGGCCCAGGCATGGGAGCGGTAGCAGGACCCGTTGTCCGAGAGCACCCGCTCCACGGTGACGCCCTGGTCGGCGAACCACGCCCTGGCTCGGCGCAGCACCCCGATCGCGGTGGCAGCCTTCTCATCGGTGCAGATCTCCGCGTACGCCATCCGGGAGTGGTCATCGATCACGGTATGCACGAAGGCGGTCCCGATCAGGGGGCCACGTACTGGGCCTTTGCGGCGTTGAGTATCGGTGGTGGCGCGGTTGCGGTCGCCTTGCTGCTTACCGAGGTAGCGCCAGCCACCTCCGTCGGGGATGTTGCCGAACTTGGTGACGTCGACGTGGATCAGTGATCCGGGATGGTCGTGTTCGTAGCGGCGCAGGGGTTCGCCGGTGACCCGGTCGATGCGGGAGAGCCGGTTGATCCGGCAGCGCACCAGCACCGCATGCACGGTCGAGGCCGGCATTCCGAGTCGGCCGGCGATCTGCACTGGGCCCAGCCGGTGTCGCCACCGCAGGGCCACGATCCTCCGGACCACCCCGGGGGCGGTCTTGGTCGGGCTGGTGCGCGGGCGAGAGCTGCGATCAGCCATCCCGGCTTGGCCTTCGGCCCGGTAGCGGTCGGCCCATTTCTTGGCCGTGCGGGCAGAGACCATGAACATCTTGGCCGCCGCGGCGTAGGTCCACTGATCCTCGACGATCAGCCGGGCCAGGCGTAGGCGTGTACGAGGGGTCAGGACGGCGTTAACGTGGGACATGAAGGCCTCCGGTGGGTGAAGCGGTGAACTAGACAGCTCCACTTCACTACCGGAGGCCTTCCCGTGTCAGCCCGACTCACCGCCTTGCGGCGGGACAACCTCCCTGGACATCACACCTAGGCCAGCTCGAGGAGTCTCGTTCAGCATCCCCCTCACGCCGAGGGGTCTCGTTCGCACGGTCAGTCAGTCACATTCCGTCCGGACGGGCCCCCTCGGCGCGGCGGGCGGCCGGTCGCGACCCCTCGCCCCGCGCACCCCGGCTCGGCCCCGTCACCGGCGGTGCGCGACCCCCATGGCCTCCCACACCAGGGCGACCGCCACCGGCACCCGGCCCCGCGTCGTCGTCGTGTGCCGGTGCAGGTCGTGAGCGCAGATCCGGAGCTCCCGCCACCCCGCCGACTCCGTGGCCCGCAACCGCCTGATGTCCAGCACTCGCTGCTCCGCCCGGTCGTGGTGGGCACCCTCGTACTGCAGGCTCAGCCGGTGGCTCTCCAGGGCGAGGTCGGGCTGCGCCAGCAGCGTCCCGTCCGGCCCCGGCAGCGGATGGTCGAGCACCAGGCCCCGGATCCCGTGGTCCTCGAGCAGCAGCCGCAGCCGTGTCTCGCCGGGCGAGTCCGACCCCACCCGCATCCGCTCGACCGCGGCGCGGGCCGTACGGATGCCACGCCGCCCGGCGTGCGCCCGCACCCCGGTCTCGAGCTCGTCCGGCCGGCACACCGCGGCCACGGCCCGGCGGATCCCGTGGCGGTGGGCGTCGACCAGCCCGTCGGCGAGCACCACTGCCTCCGTCACCGTGAGCTCGGCGCAGACGTCAAGGAACGTGCGCACCGGTGACGTGACGGCCACCCCGTGGACGCGGACCACCTCGTGCGGACGGAGGCGTCCCCTCCGGCAGACGACGCCGGGCCGCCTCAGGGCCCTCGAGTCGTCGGCGCGCGTGAGCCACAGCTGCGAGGACCGCTGCCAGGGGTCAGGAACCCGCATCCGGTGGAGCAGCGCCGCGGAGCGGTGGCTGATCACCGTCCCCGGATACCGGCGGGTCAGTGCCCGTGCCGCTTCCAGCAGCGGAGCGGGACAGCCGGCGGGGACCCGCACTCCCCTGCCGACGGGACTGGTGAGGTCGGCGTCCCGGAGCCGGTGCTCCGCGACGCCCAGGGCGAGGGCCTCCCGACGTGAGAAGCCGATGCCACGGAGCTCGGGCGGCAGGGGTGCGGGGTGTCTCATGCCGGGAGCATGACCGCCGGGGACGGGCGGAGGAGGGCGCGAGCACACGGAGTGGCGCAGTCCTGCTCTCCCGGACCGTCATCGTGCCCCGGTGGAGTGCGATTGCGCCGCCCGGCATTCTGCGGCCCCTCCAGGGCGAGGGGGCGGGTTCTGCACGTCGCCATCACCGACGGGTCGCTGCCGGACCCTCCGCGGCGCTGTTTCCCACCGAACGCGACCCCTCGCGCCCCCGGGAGCGCCGAACGCGACCCCTCGCGCACGGCGGGAGGTCAGCCGGAACAGCGCTCCTGCAGGCCTCTGACCTCCTGGACCACGCTGATGAAGGAGCGCTCGCCCTGCCGGAAGCCGGCGACGGCCTCACGGACCGAGGTGAGCTGCCCGGACAGCTCGTCCGGGGCGGTGGCCGCGAGCTCGTCGACGTCGGAGAACAGCCCGGCGGGATCGTCCCGCAGCTGCTGCGGCGCGGTGCGCACGGTCTCGAGCACGCGGGCGCACGTCTCCTGGACGGTGGCCGGCGAGGCTCCGCCGGAGGCCGTGGGGGCGCTCGCGGCGGCGGACGCCGTCGCGTCCGGACCGCTGCCGGCCGCGCCGTCCCCCTCGGCGGAGGACGAGCAGCCGGCGAGGGCCAGGAGCAGGACGGACGCCGTCGCCGCGCGGATCGCCGCGGGACGGGGCGCACAGGCGGTGGGCACGGGGGACTCCTGCGGGTCGGAGAAGATCGGGAACCGGGGCGCGCGGGCACGTCCGGACAGCCGCCAGCCTACTAGCCTGGGCTCAGCGCCCTGCGGAGCCCCGGAGGGGGACCGCGCGACCGTCGGACAGGAGCCTGCCGTGACCTCGATCGGGGACCTCAGCGCCGTGCAGCTGCGGGACGCGCTCGCGCGCGGCGAGCTCGGCGCGGTGGAGACCGCCGAGCACTTCCTGGCCCGGATCGAGGCGCGCAATCCGGCGCTGGGGGCGTTCGTCCACGTCGCTGCGGACCTCGCCCTCGACCGGGCGCGCGCGCTCGACGCCCTGCCCGCCGGGGCCGCCCGCGGAGCGCTGCACGGCGTGCCGCTCGCGGTGAAGGACCTGCACGACGTCGCCGGGATGCCCACCACCTACGGTTCCGCCGCCGTGACCGGGCGGCGCGGCGGCGCGCCCGTGGCGGAGGACGACGACGACCTCGCGGCCCTGCTGGGCGCGTCCGGGGCGGTGTGCCTGGGCAAGACCCAGGTGCCCGAGTTCGGCCTCAACTGCTACTCCGAGAACCTCGTGGCCCCGCCCGCCCGGAACCCGCACGACCCGTCCACGGGGGCCGGCGGCTCCTCGGGCGGCCAGGCGGCGGCCGTGGCGGCGGGTCTGCTCCCGGTGGCGCCGGGCTCCGACGGCGGAGGGTCGGTGCGCATCCCGGCGGCGGTGTGCGGGCTGGTCGGGCTCAAGCCCAACCGCGGCCGGGTGCCCACCGCGGACGCGCAGTCGGACGCCGCCCAGCTTGTGGTGAACGGCCCGCTCGCCCGCACGGCCGAGGACGCGGCGCTGCTGCTCGACGTCCTGTGCGCCCCCGCGCCCGGCCCGGCGCACGGCAACGTGGTGCGGCGGGCGGTCCGCGCCGCCCCGCAGGGGTCCTTCCTGGACGGCGTGCGCGCGGCCCAGCGGGGCGACCTCCCGTGGGGGGACCGGCCGCTGCGGATCGGGGTGAGCACCGCCTCCCCGTTCGACGCCGTCCAGGACATCGAGGTCTCCCCGGAGGCCCGCGCCGCCCTCGACGCGGGCGTCGCCCGGCTTCGGGCCGCCGGGCACGAGGTCGAGGAGGCCGAGCTGTCCTACGACCCCGAGTACCCGGGGGCCTTCTTCGACGTGTGGACCACCTCGATGGGCACGGCCCCGCTGGACGACGAGCAGGCGGGGAGGCTGACCGGCCTCGCGGGGGCCTTCCGCGCCCGCGCCCTGCGCCGGTCGGCGGTCGAGCTGGCGCAGGCCGTGGGCGTCCTGCGCCGGATCGAGCAGGACGTGGTCCGGGCCTACGGCGCCTGGGACGTGGTCCTGACGCCCGCGCTCGCCATGACACCGCGGCCGCTGGGCTGGTACTGGGAGGGCTACGACCTCGCGGACCCCGCGGGCGCGGACCAGGACTACCGGCGCCAGTGCGCGTACACGCCGTGGACCTCGGTCGTGAACGTCGTGGGCCTGCCCGCGGTGACCGTCCCGACGCTGTGGACACGCGGGGCGAGCGACGACGACGGGCCGGTCGTGCCCATGGGCGTCCAGCTCATCGGCCGCCCGAGCGCGGAGGCGCAGCTGCTCGCCGTCGTCGCCCAGCTCGAGGACCAGGGCCGCCCCGGCCCCCGCGCCACCGCCTAGGAGTGGCCCAGGGCCTCCTCCTCCGAGTCGGGGTCGTCCGGATCGGTGGCCGCCTGGGGGTCCTCCTCCGGCTCGAAGCCGGTCGCGTTCTCGTCGGTGGTCAGCCCGACGCCCTGCTCGTTGTCCGGGACGGTGCCCTCCGGGCCCTTGCCCGAGCCCTCGGTCGTCCCGCCGGGTGCGTCGCTCATGGTGTCCCTGCCTCCTCGTTCGGTCCTGCCCTGTCTGGTGCCCTCATCCTGTCCCACCGGCCACGATTCCTCCACCCCCGCGCGGGCCTCCCGCGCGGCACGGAGCACGAAACCTGGCGACCCGATCGCGTGCCGGCCTCCGCGGGCCCGCCGCCCGGCGGTAGGTTGGGCGCCATGACCAATCGTGCGGGCACCGTCGCCCAACCCAGTGACCTCGTCGACCTCGGCAAGCTCCTCGACGCCTACACCGACGTCGTGCCCGACCCCTCGGACCCGGACCAGCGCGTGGCGTTCGGCACGTCCGGGCACCGCGGCTCGTCCCTCAAGGCCTCGTTCAACGAGCAGCACATCGCGGCGATCACGCAGGCCATCGTGGAGTACCGCGCCGGCCAGCGGATCACGGGCCCGCTGTTCATGGGCAAGGACACCCACGCCCTGTCCGGGCCCGCGCAGGACACCGCGCTCGAGGTGCTGGCCGCCAACGAGGTCACCGTCCTGCTGGACTCCCGGGACGGCTACGTGCCCACCCCGGCGCTGTCCCACGCGATCCTGACCCACAACGCGGGCCGGGCGGAGGCGGTGGCCGACGGCATCGTCATCACCCCCTCGCACAACCCGCCCGGTGACGGCGGCTTCAAGTACAACCCGCCCAACGGCGGCCCCGCGGACTCCGACGCCACCGAGTGGATCGCCCAGCGGGCCAACCAGTTCCTCGAGAACGGCATGTCCGGGGTCCGCCGGGTCTCCCTGGAGCGGGCGCGGGCGGCGGAGACCACGGGCGCCTACGACTTCCTCGAGGAGTACGTGCGGACGCTGCCGGAGGTCGTCGACCTCGACGTGGTCCGGGACTCCGGCCTGCACATCGGCGCGGACCCCATGGGCTCGGCCTCCGTGGCCTACTGGGGCGAGATCGCCCAGCGCTTCGGGCTGAACATGACCGTGGTGAACCCGCAGGTGGACCCGCAGTGGGCGTTCATGACCCTCGACTGGGACGAGAAGATCCGGATGGACTGCTCCTCCCCGAACGCCATGGCCTCCCTCATCGGCAACCGGGACAAGTACGACATCGCCACCGGCAACGACGCCGACACCGACCGCCACGGCATCGTGACCCCGGACGCGGGGCTGATGAACCCGAACCACTACCTGGCGGTGGCGATCGACTACCTCTTCCGCGAGCGCACCGGCTGGTCCCCGGACGCCGGGGTCGGCAAGACCCTGGTGTCCTCCTCGATCATCGACCGGGTGGCGGCCTCGCTGGGCCGCGAGCTCGTGGAGGTGCCGGTGGGCTTCAAGTGGTTCGTGCCCGGCCTGATGGACGGCTCGATCGGCTTCGGCGGCGAGGAGTCCGCGGGCGCGTCCTTCCTGCGCCGGGACGGCTCCGTGTGGTCCACCGACAAGGACGGGATCATCCTGGCCCTGCTGGCCTCGGAGATCACGGCCCGCACCGGCAAGACCCCGTCCCAGCGCTACGCGGAGCTCACCGAGGAGTTCGGCGCCCCGGTCTACCAGCGCATCGACGCCCCGGCGAGCCGGGAGCAGAAGGCCGCCCTGAAGAAGCTCTCCCCGGCCCAGGTCGAGGCGGACACCCTGGCCGGCGAGCAGATCACGGCGAAGCTCACGAACGCCCCCGGCAACGGCGCGGCGATCGGCGGGCTGAAGGTCACCACGAAGAACGCGTGGTTCGCGGCCCGGCCGTCCGGCACGGAGGACGTCTACAAGATCTACGCGGAGTCGTTCCTCGGCGAGGAGCACCTGCAGCAGGTCCAGCGGGAGGCCAAGGCGCTGGTGGACGGCGTCATCTCCTGACGGGCCCCGGAGGCGGTCCGGGCCGGTCCCGGGGCCGGACCCAGACCGCCTCCGCGGCGAGGACGTCCACCTCGACGACGTCCCCGTCCAGCACCACGGGCACCGCGCGAAACCGGTGCTCGCCGAGCACGAGCTCGGTGCCCGGCCGGATGCCGGCGGTTCCGAGCCGGCGCAGCACGGCCGGATCCGCGTCCGAGACCCGGGCCACCACCACGGGACTGCCCGGGGCGACGTCGGCGAGGAGCACGGCCGGGGCGGACGGCACGGTGCCGTCCCGCCGCGGGATCGGGTCGCCGTGCGGGTCCCGCTCCGGATGGCCCAGGAGGGCGTCCAGCCGGGCGACGAACTTCTCGCTCACCGCGTGCTCGAGGACCTCGGCCTCCTCGTGCACCTCGTCCCAGGAGTAGCCCAGGTGGCCGGTGAGGAACGCCTCGAGGATCCGGTGGCGCCGCACCATCTGGACGGCGACGTCCCGACCGCGGTCGGTGAGGACGATCCCGCCGTGGGCGGGCCGGCTCAGCAGCCCCTGCGCGGTGAGCTTCTTGACGGCCTCCGAGACGGTGGACGGGGACAGGCCCAGCCGCTGGGCCAGCCCGGTGGTGGTCACGGCGTCCGAGGACCACTCCTGGGCCAGCCAGACCGTCTTCAGGCAGTCCTGGACGGACCGGTTCACTTCTTCCGCGCGCACTCCCCCAGGCTAGCGACCCGCAGGCGGCGCCGCCCGGCGCCGACCCCGGGCGGGCGGACCGGGGCGCATTGTGCACCCGGCGGGCCCCCGGCACGAGGAGAACCCGCCCGGACGCCCCGTGTTGCGAAGTGTGACGGATCCCGGGACCTTCCGGGGGCAGGAGCCTAGCCTGGCAGGAGTGCCCGAGCGGCGACGACGCCGCCCCGACCCGACGGAAGGAACCCCCATGTCGCTCCACCTGCTCGAGATCGTTCCCGCCTCCGCGTCCAAGGACGCCGTGACCCAGCTCATCGCCACGGTCTCCGAGGCCGTCTCCGCGGCGGGCGCCGAGTTCATCGAGTCCCAGGTCACGGCAGACCACGGACGGGTGTTCGTGATCGTGGAGGCCGACAGCGCCGAGGGCCTCGCCCAGACCGTGCGCACCGCCGCCGGGGACGCCGCCGCGGAGGTCACCGGCCCCGACGCCGTCCGCCTCGTGGGCGCCGAGCTCGACGACATCAAGAAGCTCAAGGGCGACGCGCAGTACCTGGTGGAGTGGGACATCCCCGCCGAGATCACCATGGAGCAGTACCTGGCGCGCAAGAAGGCCAACTCCCCGAAGTACGCCGAGGTCCCCGAGGTCTCCTTCCTGCGCACCTACGTGCGCGAGGACACCGCCAAGTGCCTGTGCTTCTACAACGCCCCCGACGAGGCGGCCGTGGAGCGGGCCCGCCAGGCCGTGGGCACCCCGTTCGACCGGCTGTTCAAGCTCAACGTCTGACGGGCCGCAGCACACGACGACACGGCGGTCCCCGCGAGCCGGGGGCCGCCGTGGTGCTTCGACGCCCGGGCCCGCCCGCCGAGCGGACGAGCCCCGCCCCGCACTCCCCGGCAGAACGGAAGACCATGACCCAGTCCACGCGCTCCCCGTCCACGGCCGGCGGGCCGGACCCCGAGAGCCGGCCCCTGCTCGCGCCGCTCGTCGACTACCCCGAGCACGAGTTCGTCCGCCGCACCGCCGCGGCGCGGGCCCGCGACGTCGACACGGCCGCCGCCTCCCCGCTGGGGACCCTGCGCGAGCTGGGCGCCCGGGGGCTCCTGGACCTCGGCCTGACCGGGTCGCTGGCCCCGCAGGCTGCCGTCGTGTTCGACCTCGCCACCGAGTGCACCGCCACGGCGTTCTCCCTGTGGGCCCACCGGGCGACCGTCGAGTACCTCGCCGCCACCGGGACGGAGATCCCCGCGGACGTGCGCTCCGGGGCCGTGCCCGGCTGCTCGGCGATGGCGCCGGCCTTCAAGGACGCCGCCGGCATCGGCGAGATCCCCGTGACGCTGACCGCCGGCGCGGCGGGACCGGTCCTCGACGGCACTGTGCCGTGGGCCTCCAACCTGTACCCCGAGGGCGTCGTGGTCCTGCCCGCCGTCCGGGAGGACGGCACCCGCGTGGTGGTCCGGACCCGGGTCTCGGCACCGGGGGTGACGGTGCGCCTGCTCGAGAACCTGATGGCGCTCAACGCGACGGCCTCGGGCGTGCTCGTCCTCGAGGGCGTGGCCGTCGACCCCGCCGAGGACCTGCTGAGCGAGGACGTCCCGGCCTTCCTCGCCGCCGTCCGCGGCCCGTTCCTGCTGCTGCAGACCGCCTTCTGCCTCGGCCTCTCGGCCGCCGCGCTGACCGCCGCGCACGAGGCCCTGCAGGGCGTCGCCGAGGTGTTCCGGGAGGAGCTCGAGGAGGCGACCGCCGAGTACCGCCGCCTGCGCGCCGACCTCCTGCGTCTGGCGGAGGCGCCCCGGGAGACCTCCCCCCGGGAGCTGTTCTCCCTCCGGCTGGACGCCGCGCTGCTCACGGGCCGGGCGACCCGGATCGAGGGGAAGGTCGTGGGCGGGCGCGGCTACGCCATGTCCTCCCCCACCGCCCGCCGGGCCCGCGAGGCCGCGTTCCTGCCCGTGCAGTCCCCCACGGAAGGTCACCTGCGGTGGGTGCTGCAGAACCTGGCTTGAGCCGGGCCGCGCCGGCGCTCACCGTCCGCGGGCTGCGCAAGAGCTACCCGGGGGCCTCCGCGCCCGCCCTCGACGGGGTGGACCTGACCCTGCGCAGCGGCGAGACGTTCGCGGTGCTGGGGCCCAGCGGGTCCGGCAAGTCCACGCTGCTGCGGGCGATCGCGGGGCTCGAGCCCCTGGACGGGGGCAGCATCGAGTTCGGCTGCGCCGACGAGCGCTTCGCCGTCGTCTTCCAGGACCCCGGGCTGTTCCCCTGGCTGTCGGTGCGCCAGAACATCGCCCTCGGCGGCCGGTACCGGCGCAACCGGGACCGCTTCGAGGACGCCCGCGTGGACGACCTGCTCGAGATCCTCGGCCTGGTCCCGCTCGCGCACACCCCCGTCCAGGAGCTCTCCGGCGGGCAGGCCCAGCGGGTCTCGGTGGGCCGCGCGCTCGCGGTGCGCCCCGACGTGCTGCTGCTCGACGAGCCGTTCAGCGCCCTGGACCCGGCGACCCGCAAGGACCTCCAGCTGTGGCTGCGCGGGCTCGCGACGGAGCTCGACCTGACGGTCTTCCTCGTCACCCACGACGTCGACGAGGCCATCACCCTCGGCGACCGGATCGGCTTCTTCGCCGGTCCGCGCGGCTTCCGCCGGCAGTGGGTCCCGGCGCAGGACGGCACGACGGCCGAGCAGATCCTCGCCCACTACCGCGGGGCCGACGACGGCTCCGGGAACTGGGTCATATGAGCGCCGGCGGGCCGAGCCGGCGGGTCCTGCTGCGGGCCGGGGCGGGGGCCGCGGCCCTCACCGGGCTCGGCTGGGGCGCGGGCTCCCTCTACGCGGACAGCCAGCAGGAGGCGCGCGGCGCGGCCGACCCGGAGCGCCCGGTGCGGATCGGGTACCTCCCGATCACGGACGCCTCCCCCCTGCTGGTCGCCCACGCCAACGGGTACTACGAGGACGCCGCCGTCCCGGTGGCCGACCCCGTGCTCTTCCGCAGCTGGTCCTCGCTGTCCGAGGCGTTCGTGGCGGGCAAGGTGGACGCGATCCACCTGCTGATGCCCATGGCCCTGTACATGCGCTACGGGCTGCGGGCCGACGTGCGGATCACCGCGTGGAACCACACCAACGGCTCCGCCCTCACGGTCCGCCCGGACGTGGCGGAGATCGCCGACCTGGCCGGGGAGTCCGTGGCGATCCCGGCGTGGTGGTCCGTGCACAACGTGGTGGTCCAGAAGCTGCTGCGGGCCGCGGGCCTGACCCCGGTGATGCGCGAGAGCCCGTCCCGGGCGCGGCGCACGGTGGCCCTGCTGCCCATGGCGCCCTCGGACATGCTCCCCGCGCTGAACAACGGCGTGATCGGCGGGTACGTGGTGGCCGACCCGTTCAACGCCGCCGCCGAGGCGCGGCAGGTGGGGCACATCCACCGGTTCCTCGGCGACGTGTGGCGCGACCACGCGTGCTGCGTGACCATGATGCGCGGCGAGCTCCTCCGCAACCGCCCCGCGCACGCCGCGGGGTTCATGGACGCCCTCGTCCGGGCCCAGGCCTGGGCCCGGCAGAACCGCCCCGAGACCGCGGCGCTGCTGGCCGCCGGCTACCTCCCCCAGCCCCGGCCCGTGATCGAGCAGGCCCTGACCTACTCCGCCGCCGCGCACGGGGACGCCCTGCACCACCCGGACTGGCACGGCGAGCGCCTGGACTTCCGGCCCTACCCGTACGCGAGCTTCACCGAGGAGCTGGTCCGCGCCATGCAGGACACCGTCGTCGACGCCCCGGCGGGGTTCCTCGACGGACTGGACCCGGCGCTCGTGCACCGCGAGCTCGTCGACGACACGCTCGTGACCCGCAGCATCGAGAAGGCCGGCGGCCTCGCCGCCTTCGGCATGACCGGCACCACCCGGACCGAGGAGATCAGCGCATGAGCGCGCCGCACCCCGCCCCGCACGACACCCCGGCGTCCCCCACCGACCTCGACGACGCCGCCCGCGGCGCTCCGGCCGGGACCGGTCCGGCGGGCCCCGCCCCGGCGCGGACGCCCCGGCGCACCGGGTCCCGCTGGACCGGCCCGGCCTGGGGGGCCTTCGGGGTGCTGGTCACGATCGCCGTGTGGTGGGCGTTCACGCACGCCGCGGCCGGGGCGAACACCATGATCGCCTCCTTCCAGCCCGAGCGCATGCCCGGTGCGGTGGCCTCGCTGGCCGAGCGGGGGGTGGTGGTCCAGGACGGCCTGACCAGCCTGTGGCGCCTGCTGTGCGGGCTGGCCGTGGCCACGGGCCTGGGCGTGCCGCTGGGCCTGCTCATCGGCTCCTACCGCCGCTTCCGGTGGACCAGCGCCCCGGTGGTGCAGTTCCTGCGCATGGTCTCCCCGCTGTCCTGGGCGCCGGTGGCCGTGGCGCTGCTGGGGGTGGGCAACGCCCCCGTCGTCTTCCTCGTGGCCGCCGCCGCGGTCTGGCCGATCACCATGAACACGGCCGCCGGCGTCAAGGCCCTGGACCCGCTGCACCTGCGGGTCGCCGAGACGCTCGGGGCCACCCCGGTCGAGCGGCTGCGCACCGTGGTGCTGCCCAGCATCCGGCCGTTCGTCATGACCGGGGTGCGGCTGGCCCTGGGGATCTCGTGGGTGGTCATCGTGCCGGCCGAGATGCTCGGGGTCAGCAGCGGCCTGGGCTACGAGATCCTCAACGCCCGGGACCGGCTGGCCTACGACGAGATGCTCGTGGTGATCCTCGTCATCGGCCTGCTGGGCATGGCGCTGGACCAGCTCGCCCAGTGGCTGCTGCGCGAGCCGGGTCCGCGCCGCTGAGCCTCAGCGGGCCCGGAACCGGGCGCGCTTGTGCGAGCCGTCGCAGAACGGCTTGATGGACGACGCCCCGCAGCGGCACAGCGCCACGGTGGCGCGCCCGGGGTCGATGGGCCGGTCGTCGCCGTCCAGCAGCTCGTAGCCCCCGCGCACCAGCAGCGGGCCGTCGGGGCACACGGTGATCGTCGCCGCCGCACCGGACCCGGCTGCAGCGGCCGGCCCGGGGTCGGGCGCCGGCGCAGACTCGGGCACGGGCGCAGTGCCGGGGGCCGGGGCGGGGCCCGGGGCCGCCCGGGCGTCCTCGGGGCGCTCCGCGGCGCTCACCGGACGAGCTCCGCGGCGCCGCGCCGGGACGGCTCCGCCGCGCCCGGGCGCAGCGCGGACTCCCCCGCCTCCCACCGCGCGAGCGCGTGGCGGGCGGCGAGCGCGTCCAGGTGCAGGACGCAGCGGGCGCCGAAGAAGACGTCCGCCGCGACGGCGGGCTCGTCGACCACGAGGCCGCCGGCCATGTCCCGGGCCGCGATCTGCTCGTGGGCGGCGTCGGCCTCGACGTGCTCGTCGTAGAACGCCGCCGCGGCGGGCAGTCCCAGGCGGTGGAAGCCGCGCGCCAGGAACTTGGAGGGCACCGACGACGTCATCTCGTACATCGCCAGGTGCCCCACCACCGCGCCGCGCAGCCGGCGGTGCAGACCGAACATCGTGACGGTGTTGACCCCGGCGAGCCACTCGGCGGGCACCCGGTCCACGGCGCTGCCGTAGGAGTCGTCGAGGCCGGCCTCGCGCATCCCGGCCGCGAACAGGGCCGAGTGCATGCGCGCGGCGTCGCCGCCGCCGTACTCGTCGACCTGGATCTCGATCAGGCCCGCCTTCGCCCGGCCGCTCAGCCGGGGGATGCCCCAGGTGTGCGGGTCGCCCTCCATGAGCTGGTAGACGGACTTCAGCTGCAGGAACTCCCGGGCCTGCTCGGCGTCCGCCCGGCCGGAGAGGTGGCGCGCGAGGCTCGGCCCGTCGTCGTCGGCGGCGATGGCGAACAGGGCGTCGGCGACCGACTGGGGTGTGCCGGGCACGGTGTCGGCGGGCAGCTCCGCGCGCAGCTCGGCCTCGAGCGCGCCGGAGAGGATCTCCCGCGCGCGCAGCAGCTCGGGGTCGCTCTCCCAGCGGTCGTCGACCCCGTCGACGCCCTGGTAGTGCAGGGCGTGCAGGACGAACAGGCTGAGCTGGACGTCGTCGTCGGCGAGCACGCCGTCCGCGCGGGACACGGCGGCGCGGGCGGCCGCCGGCAGCGCCCCGGCCCGGGCCTCGGCCCCGGGGGTGCCGGGCTCCTCCCGGAGCACCGCGAGGAGGTCCTCGCCGAGCGGCCCTCGTGGCTGTGGCTGACGCATGTGTCGACTCCTGTCCGGACGCGGGGGGTGATCGCCCACCATCATAGTTTCCATCACCGTGCTGATCATATGGACGGCCTCCGACAGCGCCGGGTCCGGCCCCCCGCTCCGCCCGGCGGAGCACCGAGTACAGTGGTGGAGGCCCGGATCCGGGCTCCCACCCCGCCGTCGAGGAGACCCGTATGAGTTCCCCCGTGCCCGGACGCACCATCGCCACCCGCCTCGGCCTGGGCTGGCGCCTCCACGGCGACGGCCGCACCGTCACTGCCGGGGAGGTCGTCAGGCCGCGCGAGCGGCTCACCTGGCCCCGGACGGTCACCATCGGCGCGCAGCACGTGGTCGCCATGTTCGGCGCCACGTTCCTGGTGCCGCTGATCACGGGCTTCCCGCCGTCCACCACGCTGTTCTTCTCCGGCGTGGGCACGATCCTGTTCCTGGTGGTCACCGCCGGCCGGGTCCCCTCCTACCTCGGCTCGTCCTTCGCCTTCATCGCCCCCATCACCGCCTCGATGAACCAGTACGGTCCCGGCGGCGCGCTGGGCGGGGTCCTCATGGCCGGCGCGGCGCTGTTCCTCATCGGCCTGGTGGTGCAGTTCGCGGGCACCGCCTGGCTCCAGAAGCTCATGCCGCCGCTGGTCACGGGCACCATCGTGGCGCTCATCGGGTTCAACCTGGCGCCGTCCGCGAAGGACAACTTCATGGAGGCCCCCGTCACCGCGCTGGTGACGCTGTCCTCCATCATCCTCGTCTCGGTGCTCTTCCGCGGCCTGCCCGGGCGCCTGTCGATCCTGCTGGGCGTGGCCATCGGCTACGTCACCGCGGTGCTGCGCGACGAGGTGGACTTCAGCCGGATCGACACCGCCTGGCAGCAGCAGGGCCTCTTCGGGCTGCCCCCGTTCCAGACCCCCGAGTTCCACCTGCCCCTGATGGGCCTGTTCGTCCCCGTCATCCTCGTGCTGGTCGCCGAGAACATCGGGCACGTGAAGTCCGTGGCGCTCATGACCGGCGACGACCTCGACCCGTACATGGGGCGGGCGATCATGTCCGACGGGCTCGCCACCATGATCGCCGGCTCGGGCGGCGGCTCGGGCACCACGACCTACGCCGAGAACATCGGCGTCATGGCGGCCACGCGCGTCTACTCGACGGCGGCCTACTGGGTCGCCGCCGTGGTGGCGATCCTGCTGAGCGTCTTCCCGGTCTTCGGCGCCGCGGTGGCCACGGTCCCCGCAGGGGTCCTGGGCGGCGCCGCCACGGTGCTGTACGGGATGATCGGCATGCTCGGCGTGCGGATCTGGGTGCAGAACCGCGTGGACTTCTCGAACCCGGTCAACCTCACCACCGCCGCGGTGGCCATGATCATCGGGATCGCCGACTACACGTGGGAGGCCTCCGGGCTGCAGTTCGCGGGCATCGCCCTCGGCACGGCGGCCACGCTCGTGGTCTACCACCTCATGTCGTTCCTGGCCCGCGTGCGGGGGACGGTGGGCAGCGACCCGCTCGCCCCCGACACCACGCGGCTGCCCTCCCCCCTGGGCTGAGCTGCGCCGAACACCCCTCTACTCGTCGGTAGACGAAATGTGCCGGTGAGGGGCCGCCTTTCTTGGTGACCCAGGTCTCCTTTCCCCTAGCGTGGAGTGCGGGAGGGCCGAGCAGCCGGCCGCGCACCACGAGCTGCAGGGGAGAGACCATGCACCACAAACCGTCCGTTCTCGTCCAGGTCGACCTCGACGGCCGGCACATCCGGCTCGTCGTCAGCGGGTGCGTCACCGAGCTCAACCACCGGGCCCTGTGCCCCCTCGTCCGCCGTGCCCGCACCCTCGCCCCGGACATCGCCGTGGTCGTGGACCTCACCACCGCCCACCACGTCGAACCGGTCGCCGTGGACCTGCTGCGCTGGGCCGCGGAGCACGAGGACGCGGTGCGCGGCACGCCCGCCGTCGACTTCGTCCTCCCCGCCGAGCTCCCCGGCCACGGCACCGTGACCCGGCTCGCCGGGTGGGCGAACGCCCGCCGCCGCCCCGGGGCCCCCGAGCCCGCGCGCCGGGGGGCACGGAGCGGAGCCGCCCCGCGGTCCCGCCTCGCGGGCTGAACCGGCCCGTACCGTCCCACCAGAGGGAGGACACCCCGTGAGCACGATCAGCCGCGCCCTGATGGCGCACCCCGCCGCCCCCGAGCTCGCGCGCGAGGAGCGGGCGGCGGAGGTCCGGTGCATCGAGGCGTGCCTCGAGGCCGCCCAGATCTGCCGGATCGGCGCCGACGCCTGCGTGGAGGAGGACGCCGTCGCGGACCTCCGCGACTGCCTGCGCGCCGAGCAGGACTGCGCGGTGATCGGCTCGGCCACCGCCCAGGTGCTGGCCCGCCTCGGCTTCCCGGAGCCCGGGGACGGCCGGGCCGTGCTGGTGCCGCTGCTCGAGGCGTGCGGGGCCGCGGCCCGGGCGTGCCGGGACGTGTGCCGGCGGCACGCCGAGGTCTACGAGCACTGCGCCCTCGTGGCCGAGGCGTGCGAGCGGTGCGACGAGGCCTGCGCGGACCTGCTGAGCCGGAGGAGCTGACGTGGCCGCCCCCGAGGTCCACTGGTTCGAGGAGCTCGGGATCGCGGACGTCCCCCGGGTGGGCGGCAAGAACGCCTCCCTCGGGGAGATGGTCCGGGAGCTGGCCTCGCGGGGGGTGCGCGTGCCGGGGGGCTTCGCGACCACCGCGGACGCGTACCGGTCCTACGTGGAGGCCAACGGGATCGGGCCCGCCCTCCGGGACCGGCTCGAGGACCACCGCGCGGGCCGTGCCACGCTGCGGGAGACCGGCGCCGCCGTGCGCGAGCTGTTCCTGCGCGGCGAGTTCCCCGCGGGGACGGCACGGCAGATCCGGCAGTTCTACCGGGAGCTCTCCGCGCGCACGGGCCGCGCCGGGCTGTCCGTGGCCGTGCGCAGCAGCGCGACCGCCGAGGACCTCCCGGACGCGAGCTTCGCCGGCCAGCAGGAGACGTTCCTCAACGTGGTCGGCGAGGACGAGCTGCTGGAGGCGTGCCGGCGGTGCTACGCGTCCCTGTTCACGGACCGGGCCATCACCTACCGGGAGCTCAAGGGGTTCGACCACCTCGCCGTCGCCCTGTCCGTCGGCGTGCAGGAGATGGTCCGGGCGGACCTCGGCTGCTCCGGGGTGATGTTCTCGATCGACACCGAGAGCGGCTTCCCGCGCGTGGCCGTGGTCAGCGCGACGTGGGGCCTGGGCGAGACGGTCGTGCAGGGCACCGTGGACCCGGACAAGTACCTCGTGTTCAAGCCCCTCCTCGACGTGGCGGAGGCCCCGATCGTGGAGCGGACCCGGGGGGCCAAGCTGCACAAGCTCGTCCACGACGACGACGCCCCTGCCGGGGCCGCCGCCACCCGGCTCGTGCAGACCTCCCCCGCGGAGCGGCAGGCGTGGGTGCTCGGCGACGACGACGTCCTGCGGCTCGGCCGCTGGGCCGTGCTCGTCGAGGACCACTACGGCCGCCCCATGGACCTGGAGTGGGCGAAGGACGGGCTGACGGGAGAGCTGTTCCTCCTGCAGGCCAGGCCGGAGACCGTCCAGGCCGGTCGCAGCGGGACCCGCTTCACGATCCACCACCTCCGGGGCGAGGGGCGCGTGCTCGCGGTGGGCGCCGCGGTCGGGGACGCCGTGGCCACCGGCCCGGCCTGCGTGGTCCGCACCGCGGCGGACATCGAGTCCTTCCGGGAGGGGTCGGTGCTCGTCACCGAGATGACGGACCCGGACTGGGTCCCGGTGATGAAGCGCGCCGCCGCGATCGTCACCGACCACGGCGGGACCACCAGCCACGCGGCGATCGTCAGCCGGGAGCTGGGCCTGCCCGCCGTCGTCGGCACCGGGGACGCCTCGCGGACCATCCCGGAGGGCCAGGAGCTGACGGTCTCCTGCGCGGCGGGCGACCGGGGCACGGTCTACGAGGGCACCCTCCCGTTCGACGTCGAGGAGGTCGACCTCGGGGAGCTGCCGGAGTCGCGCACCGCGATCATGGTCAACGTGGCGAGCCCCGCCGCGGCCTTCCGCTGGTGGCGGCTGCCGGCCGACGGGGTGGGTCTGGCCCGGATGGAGTTCGTCGTCAACAACATCGTCGAGGTCCACCCCATGGCCCTCGTGCACCCGGAGCGGGTCCGGGACGAGGCGGACCGCCGGCGGATCGCGGAGCTGACGGCGGGCTTCCCGGACGGCCAGGAGTACTTCGTGCAGACGCTGGCGCTGGGCCTCGCCAAGCTCGCCGCCCCGTACCACCCCCGGCCGGTGATCGTGCGGCTCAGCGACTTCAAGTCCAACGAGTACGCCCACCTCGTGGGCGGGGCGGCCTTCGAGGAGCCCGAGGAGAACCCGATGCTCGGCTTCCGGGGAGCCTCCCGCTACTACGACCCCCGGTACCGGGAGGGCTTCGCCCTCGAGTGCCGGGCGCTGCGGCGGGTGCGCGAGCGCATCGGCTTCGACAACGTGGTGGTCATGGTTCCCTTCTGCCGCACCGTGGGCGAGGCGGACCGGGTCCTGGCCACGATGGCCGAGCACGGCCTCGAGCGCGGGCGGCACGGCCTGAAGGTGTACATGATGTGCGAGATCCCCTCCAACGTGGTCCTGGCCGAGCAGTTCGCCACGCGGTTCGACGGCTTCTCCATCGGCTCCAACGACCTCACGCAGCTCGTCCTGGGGGTGGACCGGGACGCGGAGGCCCTGCGGGCGCTGTTCGACGAGCGGGACGAGGCCGTGACCCGGATGATCAGCGAGGCGATCCGCAAGGCCCACGCCGCGGGCATCCCCATCGGCATCTGCGGCCAGGGGCCCAGCAACCACCCCGACTTCGCCGAGTTCCTGGTGCGGGAGGGGATCGACTCGATCTCCCTGAACCCGGACAGCTTCCTGCGCACCGCGCGGCGGATCGCCGAGACCGAGCGGCGCCTCGCGGCCGGGCCCGGGGGCACAATGGACGCATGAGCCTCTCGGTGGGCGCACGCCCCGACCTGGACGTCGAGCCCGGCCGCGCGGGACGGCTGCTCGAGTTCCCGCGGCGCTATCCGCTCGTGGCCGTGACCCTGGCCGTGGGCGCCGTGGTCGTGGGACTGCTGGTCGCCGGGCAGCCGGGGCCGGCGCAGTGGCTGGGCTCCGGGTGGGCCCTGGTCGTGGCCGCCCGGGTGGCGTGGGGCATGGTCGCGGACGTCGTCGCCGGGCACTGGGGCGTGGACCTGCTGGCCGTCACGGCGATCAGCTCGACCGTGGCGGTCGGCGAGTACCTGGCGTCCCTCGTGGTGGTCCTCATGCTCACCGGTGGCCAGGCCCTCGAGGACTACGCGGCGAACCGGGCCCGCAAGGAGCTCAACGCGCTGCTCGAGCGGGCTCCGGTGCTGGCCCACCGGCGGCACCCGGACGGGTCCGTCGAGGACGTCCCGGTCGAGGAGGTCCGCCCCGGGGACGAGCTGCTGGTCCGCCCCGCCGAGGTCGTCCCCGTGGACGGGTGCCTGGTCGGCGCGGAGGCCGACTTCGACGAGTCCTCCATCACCGGGGAGAGCCTGCCCGTGACCCGCCGCGCCGGGGAGCCGGTGCTCTCGGGCGTCCTCAACGAGCAGCAGGCCGTGGTGCTGCGGGCCACCGCCACCGCGGCGGACAGCCAGTACTCCCAGATCGTGGCGATGGTGCGGGAGGCCGCGGAGTCCCGCGCGCCGGTGGTGCGCCTGGCCGACCGCTACGCCGTGCCCTTCACCGCGTTCGCCCTCCTCGTGGCCGGGCTGGCGTGGTGGTACCACGGGGACCCGGTGGTCTTCGCGGAGGTGCTCGTGGTGGCCACCCCCTGCCCGCTGCTGATCGCCGCCCCCGTGGCGTTCCTGGGCGGGATGAGCCGGGCGGCGCGCAACGGCGTCATCATCAAGAACGCCGGGACCCTCGAGCGGCTCGCCGCGGTGCGCACCGTGGCCTTCGACAAGACCGGGACGATCACCTACGGCCGCCCCGAGCTGCTGGCCGTCCACGCCCGCCCCCCGTTCCCGGAGGAGGAGCTGCTGCGCCTGACGGCGTCCGCCGAGCAGTACTCCTCCCACGTGCTCTCCGCCTCGGTGCGGGACGCCGCGCTCGCCCGGGGGCTCGTGCCGGCCCCGGCCGAGGAGGCTCACGAGGAGGCCACCCACGGGGTCACCGCCACCGTGGAGGGACGCCGGGTGGTGGTCGGCAAGCGCGCCCACGTGGCCCGCTCCGCCCCGGACGTGGTCGAGCAGGCGCTCGGGCCGGGCGAGCTGGCCGTCTACGTGGCCGTGGACGGCCGCTTCGCCGGCACCCTGGTGATGAGCGACCAGGTGCGCGAGGACGCGGCGGCCACGATGGCCGAGCTGACCGCGCTCGGGGTCCGGGAGATCCTCGTGCTCAGCGGTGACGCCCGCGCCACCGTGGAGCACGTCGCCGCGGCGCTGGGCATCACCCGGGTGCTGCCCGAGTGCCTGCCCGAGGACAAGGTCCGCACCGTCCGCAGCGCCCCGCACCGTCCGGTGCTCATGGTCGGCGACGGCGTCAACGACGCCCCCGTGCTCGCCGCCGCCGACGTCGGCGTCGCGATGGGCGCCCGGGGCGCGACCGCCGCCAGTGAGTCCGCCGACGTCGTGATCCTCACCGAGGACCTCGCCAGGACCGCGACGGCGGTGCGGATCGGCCGGCGCACCATGCAGGTGGCACTGCAGAGCATCTGGCTGGGCATCGCCCTGTCCGTGGTGCTCATGCTCGTGGCTGCCACCGGGGCGATCCCCGCGATCTTCGGCGCCCTCAGCCAGGAGGTCGTGGACCTCCTGGCCATCCTCAACGCCCTGCGCGCCCTCCGCGGGCCCCGCGGCGAACGGTGACCGGCCGGCTCAGTGCCGGACGACGAGCACCGGGCAGTGGGCGTAGGAGACGCACGCGTGGGAGACCGAGCCCAGGGAGGAGCCGAGCAGCCCGCCGCGGCCGCGCCGGCCGAGCACGAGCAGCTGCGCGGTTTCGCTCTCCGTGATGAGCCGGCCTGCCGGGCGGCCGTGCGTCACCGTGGTGGTCAGGCGGCCGGGGACGTCCTCCCCGAAGACGGCCGCGACCGTGCGCGCGAGGATCCGCTCGTGGTTGGCGCGCAGCGCCTCCTCGTCGACGAGGAGCTCGGCGTCCAGCACGGTGGGGTCCCCCGCGCACGCGATCGCCTCGAGCGGGGCGTCGAGGGCCTCCGCGAGCCTCGCGGCGAGCCGCAGGGCCTCCATCGAGGACTCCGAGCCGTCGATCCCCACGAGGATCCGCTGGTCCGTCGGTGCGTTCATGACCGAACCTCCTTGTCCGGGCCGGCTGCCGGGAGCCGGCCTTTCGGTGCCGCGTGGCCCGCGCCGGGTGGTCCGGCGCCGGCCGGTCAGTGCCGGACGACCAGCACCGGGCAGTGGGCGTGGTCGATGCACGCGTTGGAGACGGAGCCCAGGGCCGAGCCCCGCAGGCCTCCGTGGCCGCGGCGCCCGAGCACCAGCATCAGGGCGTTCTCGCTCTCCTCGACCAGGCGGGCCGCGGCCCGTCCGTGGAGCAGCTCGGCGCGCACGTGCTCCGGGGGGTCCGCGCCGAACACGTCGGCGACCGTCGAGCGGAGCAGCTCCACGCTGCCGGCCGGCGGCCGGTCCGGGTCGACGGTCTCCCAGCCCTCGTAGAGGGGCGGCCCCTCCCAGAACATGAGGGCGGTCAGCGGGACGCCCAGGGCGCGGGCGATCCTGTCCCCCGCCCGGAGGGCCTCCTTCGAGGAGTCCGATCCGTCGATGCCGACGAGGATCCGCTGCTGTGACGGTGTCTCCATGGCCGAGCTCCTTCGTTCCGGCGCCCGCGGTCCGTGCCCGGGGCGCGCTCCGGCCGCCAGGAACCTGGCGGACCGCTCAGTGCCGCACCACGAGGACGGGGCACTTGGCGTGGGAGACGAGGGCCGAGGAGACGGAGCCGAGGATCATCCCCAGCACCCCGCCCGTTCCCCGCCGGCCCACCACGAGCATCCGGGCCTCCTCGCTCTCCTCGATGAGCCGGGCGGCGGGCTGGCCGCGCAGGAGCCGGGTGGTCAGGTTGGCCGGGCGCTGCTCCCCGAACACCTCCTCGAGGGTGCTCTCGAACAGCTGCTCGCTGCCGCGGCGGAACTCCTCGGGGTCCACCACGCGGTAGCTCTCGTAGAGCAGCGGGTCCTCCCAGCACATGACGGCCTCGAGCGGTGCGCCCAGGGCCTCGGCGAGCCGCACTCCCTCCCGGAGCGCGGCCTTGGACGACCCGGACCCGTCGACTCCCACGACGATCCGGCCTCCGGACGACGGCTCGCCCATGGTGTTCCCCCTTGTTTCCGGCGGGCCGGCCGGTCCGCCTGTCTCCACGATAGGACCCGGTGAGGTCCGTCACAACGGATCCCCGGTCCCGGGGCCCGCATGACGGCCGACTGGCGGCACCGCCCCGTCCCGCCTGCCGTCGCACGGGCGGCGCGCGGCGTCCTCAGCCGCGGGTGACCTGGATCTTCCGGGTCGCGGGCGGCTCGACGTGCCCGGCGACGGGCACGCGCACCTCCAGCACGCCGTCGCGGTACGCGGCGCTGATGTCCTCGTCCCGGCACCCGGCGGGCAGCGGCAGGGCGCGGGAGAACGAGCCGTAGCGGAACTCCGAGCGGTAACCGCCCTTGTCCTTGTGCTCGGTCCGCTCCCTGCGCTCGGCCCGCAGGTGGAGCACGTCGTCGGCCACCGTGAGCTCCACGTCCTGCTCGGGGTCGATGCCGGGCAGCTCCGCCCGGATCACCACGGTGTCGCCGTCCCGGTACTCCTCCACACGGGGCCAGGAGGCCTCGACGTCCCCCTCCAGGAGGCGTCGGAGGGGCTCGAGCATCTCCAGCCCCTCCCTGCGCATCAATCCGGCCATGACCTGACTCCTTCCCGTGGCACCGGTGCCGCGGCCGTCCGGGACGTCGTCCCGGACGGCCGGCGGGACCGGTGCGGTCCGCCTCGACCCTTCAAGCGTAGACACCGCCGACCGGGCGCGTAAGGGCCGCGGGGTCCGGGACGCATGATGACGGGGGCCCGCTCCACCGGCCCCCGGGGACACTGGATTCGCAGGTGCGACAGGGCGATAATCGGGGCATCCCCACGGGTTCTGTCGCCGTCCGGCGGCCACCCCGGGGACCGGGAGAGAGCGGGGTGTCCGCGGTGGACAACAACGTGATGAAGATCGTCTACACGTTCTTCCTGGGGGCCCTGCTGGCCCTGTTCGTGGGCCTGGGGATCCAGACGTTCTATCCGGGGCCGGAGATGCCGGAGTCGACCGCGGGGATGGAGTTCGTGCCCGAGGGGGGCGCTCCGACCGAGGAGCAGCGCGCGGAGATGGAGGAGAACGACCGGCAGTGGCGGCAGTGGCAGGAGGAGCAGCAGAGCTACAGCCGCGACGTGGCGGTCGTGGCCCTGGGCGCCTCCGTGGTGCTGCTCGGTCTCAGCCTCGTGCTGGAGAAGCGCAACAGGGTGCTGACCAACGGGGTGATGCTGGGCGGGCTGTTCACCCTGATCTACGCCATCGGCCGCAGCTTCGCCTCCAGCGAGACCACCATGACGTTCGTCGCCGTGAGCGTGGGCCTGGCGGTGGTGCTGGTCCTCGGCCACCGGCGCTTCTTCCAGGACCGTCCCCCGGCGGGCGCGCCCGAGGAGGCGCACCGGGAGCAGAGCGGCGTCTGAGCCGCTCCGCCGGGACGCCTCTAGAAGCCCGTCGGCTCGGTCTCCAGCTCGGGCTCCTCGGGCGGGGCCTCGTGGTGCAGGGGCCGCAGGGCGGCGGTCGTCCCGAACCACAGCAGCGCGTCGTAGCGCTCCCCCATGCGGGTGGGGACGTAGTTGCCGGCCTCGCGCCACGGGTGGTACACCACCCCGACGGCCCGGTGGCCGAACCTCCCGGAGAGCCAGGGCCCGGAGCGGTCGCGGCCGAAGACGAGCACCGCGTCCTCCTCCAGCGCCCGGTGCAGGAGGTCCTCGTGGCTGCCGGCACGAGCCTGCGGGACGGCGAGCACCTCCTCGGCCGCGCCCCACGCCTCCGCCGCGACCACCGTGCCGGTCCAGGAGGCGAGGCCGACCAGCACCACCTCGTGCGCGGGGTGGCGCTCGCGCAGCAGCTGACCCACGTTGACCAGCCCGGCGTCGAACATGTCGGTGGCCCGGGCGTCCCCCACGTGGGAGTTGTGCTCCCACACCAGGCCCTTGGCACCGGGCCCGTGGTGGCGGGAGAGCAGGTCCGCGGTGTCCGCCATGTGCTCGTCCCGCACGTTCCAGGACTGCTGGTCGCCGCGCACCATGGTCCGGTAGTAGCGCTCGGCGTCGACCGTCACCATGGCGTTGAGGACGGCGTCGAACGCGGCGGGGTCCCCGGCCGTCCGGTCCATGGTGCGCCGGCGCACCTCGGCGAGGAGGGCGACGACGTCGGCCTCGCAGCTCTCGGGCACGATCCGCGTCCGCCACGCGTAGCGGTGCGGGTCCTCGTGGAAGGGGACGAAGCACTGCCACGCCTGCAGCGCGGCGGGCAGCGCCTCGGGGGCGCTCGTCCCGAGCCAGCCGATGATCTCCCGCAGCGAGTCCCACAGCGAGTAGACGTCCAGGCCGTAGAAGCCGACCTGCTCGTGGCCGGCCCGGCGGGCGTTCTCCTCCCGGAGCCAGTCGAGGAACTCGGCGACCTCCTCGTTCGCCCACATCCACGTGGGCCAGCGCTCGAAGCCCGCGAGGACGCCGTGGGCGTCGAGGTCCTGGTCCGCCTCGCCGCGCACCCACCGGTCGATCCGCCAGCAGTCCGGCCAGTCCCCCTCGACCCCGATCCAGGTGAAGCCGTGCTCCTCGATGAGCCGGCGGCTGAGCAGGGCCCGCCACCGGTAGTACTCGTGCGTGCCGTGGGACGCCTCCCCCACGCACACGAACCGGGCGCCGGCGCAGCGCTCCACGAGCGGGTCGAGGTCCTGCGCCGTCTCCAGCGGCTGGGCGAGGGAGCGGATCTCCGCGAGGACCCCGGCCTCCCGGGAGGGGCCGCGCCCGAGCGGGCTCACCGGGACGTCCCGTCGCCGTGCTCCCCGGCCGGGGAGAGGTGGCGCAGGAACCAGTCCCGGGCCAGCGCGGCGGCCTCGGCGAGCGTGCCGGGCTCCTCGAAGAGGTGCGTGGCGCCCTCCACCACGGCCAACCGGGTGGGGCAGCGCATCGACTCCTGCGCCCACCGGTTGAGGCCGAGCACCTCGGAGTCCTCGCTGCCGACGATCAGCAGGGTGGGTGCCTGCACCGAGCGCAGCCGCTCGTCCGCGAGGTCCGGCCGGCCGCCGCGGGAGACCACGGCCGCGATGGACGCGCCGGGCTCGGCCGCGGCCCACAGGGCGGCGCCGGCGCCGGTGCTCGCCCCGAAGTACCCGACCGGGGACGCCGCGGAACCGGGCTGCTCACGCAGCCACGCCGTGGCCAGGAGCAGCCGCTCGGCGAGCAGGCCGATGTCGAAGACGTTGCCGCGGTCCGTCTCCTCCCCGGGGGTGAGCAGGTCGAGCAGCAGGGTGCCGAGCCCCGCCTGCTGCAGGACGGAGGCCACGTACTGGTTCCGCGGGCTGCGCCGGCTGCTGCCGCTGCCGTGGGCGAAGACCACCACCCCGGCGCCGGGCGCCGGCAGGTGCAGGTGCGCCTCGAGCTGCTCCCTCCCGGCCGGGATGCGCACGTCGGCGTCGACCGGATAGCCGTGCGCGGCCGGCCCCGCCCGGGGCGGCGCGGGCAGCTCCGGCTGGTGGCGGCGCCGGGCGGCGTCCAGCAGGGCCACCACCTCGTCGTCCTCGGTGGCGGAGAAGTCCCGGTAGTGGTAGCCGACGGCCGTGAAGTACGGCGGGGTCGCGAGGCAGATCACCTCGTCCGCCTCCACCACCCGGCCCAGGGCCTCCTGCGGGGCCACCGGGACGGCCAGCACCACGCGCGCGGCGCCCAGCTGGCGGGCGATCCGGCAGGCCACGCGGGCCGTGGAGCCGGTGGCGATGCCGTCGTCGACGACCAGGGCGGTCCGCCCGGTGAGATCGACCCGCTCCCGGCCCTCCCGGAAGCGCGCCGTCCGCGCCTCGAGCACGGCCCGCTCCCGCGCCTCGATCTGCTCGAGCTGCGCGTCCGTCACCCCGAAGTACTGGAGGGTCCGCTCGTCGAGCACGCGGGCGCCCTCCTCCCCGATGGCGCCCATGGCCAGCTCGGGCTGGGAGGGGACCCCCAGTTTCCGCACCACGATGACGTCCAGCGGCGCGTCCAGGATGCGGGCCACCTCGTGGGCCACGGGCACCCCGCCGCGGGGCAGCCCCAGCACCACCACGTCCTGCCCGCGCAGGGACCTCAGCCGCTTCCCCAGCTGCCGCCCGGCCTCGACCCTGTTCTCGAAGACCACCATGGTCCCCACCGCCTCTCCGGCGGGCGCGCGGCCCACCGCCCTCCGGTGCTCGCCCGGCTCCGTTCGCGCCCCCGGGTCCCGTGGGCCGCCGCGGAGGACTCCAGCGTAGGCAGGCGGGGAACACGGTGGAAGGCCCGCGGGCCAGGTGACGGACGTGGACAACGGAGCAGGCCCGCCCCACAATGTGAGCACGCCCCGGCGGCCGGCCGGCCGCGGACCCGGGCGCCCTGGACGGACGTCCCGCACCGGCGGGGGAGACGGAGCACGCCGCATGAAGGACCGCACGCAGGACAGCGCCGAGGACCGCACGGACGGCAGGGTCATGCGGACGGTCTACACGTTCTTCCTGGGGCTGCTGCTGGCCCTGTCCGTGGGTCTCGGCGTCGCCACGGTCCACCCCGGCCCGGAGGAGCCCGCGCCGCCCCCGGCGGTCGCGATGGCGCGGGAGACCCGCGAGCTCGCCCCGGAGGAGCAGCAGCAGTGGGCGGCCTACGAGCGCGAACGGGGGGCGTGGGAGGTCGAGCACATGCGGTACAGCCGCGACGTCGGCGTGATCGCCCTGGTCGCGTCCGTCGTGCTGCTGGGGGCGAGCCTGGCGGTGGAGCGGCGCCGGCCGGTGCTCGCCCACGGCGTGCTGCTCGGCGGTCTGTTCACGCTGCTGCACAGCGTGGTCCGCAGCCTGGTCTCGCAGGACACCGTCGCCTCGTTCGCCGTGGTCACCGTGGCGCTGGCCGTGGTGCTGTACCTCGGCTACCGCCGGTTCGTGGACCGCCCCACCCCGGCCGGTGACCGGTGGGGTCCTCCCCGGCCGGTGGTCAGCGACAACGGGAAGCACCCGTCCCGCCGCTGAGCGCGCCGGGCCGGTGCCGGCCGGTCAGCGGGGCAGCGGCAGCTTCTCGTCGAGCACGGCCCGGACGGCCGCGACGTCGACGTCCGTGACGGAGGCGTGCTCCCAGGCCGGCCGGTTGTCCTTGTCCACGAGGACCGCCCGCACGCCCTCGGCGAAGTCGGGGCGGGCGATCGTGTCCGCGGCGAGGCGCAGCTCCCGCTCGAGGCAGGAGCGCACGCTGTCGTCGGCCGCGCCGCGCTCCAGCAGCTCGAAGGTGCGCACCAGCGAGGAGGGGCTCATCCCCGCGAGGTCCTCCGGCGCGGCGGCGACGATCTGCTCGAGGGTCGGGGCGCCGTAGCGCTCCTCGATCTCCTCCCACCGCGCCACCACGGAGGACGGCTCGGGCTCGCGCGCGAAGCGGGAGAGGGCGTCCTCCGGGCCCTCCTCCACCACGGCCCCGGCGAGGGCCTCGAAGTCCTCGTCCGCCACGAGGACGTCGGCCAGCCCGAGGGCGACGGCGTCCGCGCCGCCGAGCCGCTGCCCGCCGAGGGCGAGCCAGCGGCCCACGGCCAGGCCCGGTTCGCCGCGGTGGTCCGGCCGGGAGACGCGCGGCAGGAACCAGGAGGCGCCGATGTCGGTGAAGAAGCCGATCTTCGTCTCGGGCATCGCCATGACCGTGGAGGGACCCACCACGCGGTGGGAACCGTGCACGGAGATGCCCATGCCGCCGCCCATGCAGATCCCGTTCATGAGCGCCACGTAGGGCTTGGGGTAGTCCGCGATCAGGCAGTCGAGGGCGTACTCGACGGCGAACACCCCCGTGGCCTCCTCCGTCCGCCCGGCGAGCACGGCGTCGCGGACCTCCCGGATGTCGCCGCCGGCGCACCACGCCCGCGGGGAGGCCGAGGTGACGAGCACGTGGCGCACGGCGTCGTCGTCCCGCCACGCGTCGAGCGCGGCCTTGAGGTCCCGGTACATCTGTGCGGTGAGGGCGTTGAGCTGACGGGGCCGGTTGAGCACGATGTGTCCGGTGCCGTTGCGGACCTCGGTCAGGACGTGCTGCGCGGTGCCGGTCGTGGCGGTGTCGGTCATGGCTCCCACCCTGCCACGGGCCGCGCCGCCGTGCCACGGCTCACACGCCGGAGGGCGGCCACTGTCCACGCTGCGCCAGGAGGGAGGCGAGCAGGTCGGCCCGGTCGGTGACGATCCCGTCGACCCCGAGCTCGAGCAGCTCCGCCATCTCGGCCGTCTCGTTGACGGTCCACACGTGCACGTCGATGCCGTGCCGGTGGGCGAAGTCCAGGAAGCGGGGGGTCACGAGCTGGACCTCGGCCCCGCCCCGCACCCGGTACCGGCGGGGGATCTGCACGGTGTCGAACGGCTCGATCCACCGGGCGGCCGCCCGCCGCGCGAGACGCCAGGTGGGCCCGCCCAGCCACGAGCACACGAGCAGCAGGCGCATCCCCTCCTTGCCGGAGGACGTGGGCACGGTCCGGCCGTCCAGCTCGCGGATCCGCCGCAGCGTGCGGCGCCGGCGGCTCTCGGAGAAGGAGGTCACCCGCACCCGGTCCACGGCGCCGAGCTCGTGGAGCAGCGCCGGCAGGGCCGCCACGGACGCCTCGTCCTTGACGTCCACGTTGAACTTCAGCTCGGGGAGCTCCGTCAGCAGGTCGGCGAAGCGGGGGATGCGCCCGACGCCGGCGACGCGCTCGGCCCTGATCTGCGCCCAGGTCAGGGCGGAGACCTTCCCGCTGCCGCCGGTGACGCGGTCGAGGGTCTCGTCGTGGAAGGACAGGACCACCCCGTCGGCCGTCGTGTTGACGTCCGTCTCGATCCACTCGTAGCCGAGGTCCCGGGCCGCCCGGAAGGCGTCGAGGGTGTTCTCGGCACCGTCCCGGCAGAAACCGCGGTGGGCCAGGGCTGCGGGGGCGTCGCGCCGGTGCGCTGGAGGGGTCACCCCCCTATTGTTACCCCGTGGTAGCGGATTGTCCCGCCCATGACGCGCCAGGTCGGCCGCCGCGCAGCAGGGCCTCGATCACCTGGGCCACCCCGTCCTCCTCGAACGGCGGGGCCGTGCGGCCCACGGCCCGCGCGACCGCGGGGTGCCCGCTCGCCATGGCGTAGCCGTGGGCGGCCCACGTGAGCATCTCGAGGTCGTTGGGCATGTCGCCGAAGGCCATCACCTCGTGCGGACGGATGCCGCGCTCGGCCGCGTACTGCTCGAGGGTGCGCGCCTTGGTGAGCCCCTTCTGCCCCATCTCCACGAGCGGGGCCGCCGCCACGGAGTGCGTCACGGACAGCCGGCCGGCCACGAGCTCGGCGAGCGCCCGGAAGTACTCCTGCGGCTCGGCGGTGTCCAGCTTGGCCAGGAACTTCACCAGCCCCTGGTCCTCCGGCAGCCGGTCCCGCAGCGCCCCGACCAGGGGGGCGCCGACCTCCATCCGGTCGGTCCTGGCCCACCCGTGGTCCGTGAAGACCCCCTCGAGGGTCTCCGCCGCGAACAGCGTGCCGGGGTGCCGGGCCGCGACCTCGTCCATGACCGCGAAGGCGTCCCGGGCCGGGAACAGGCTCGACTCCACGACCAGGTCGGCGCTGAGGTCGTAGACCACCGCCCCGTTCGAGCAGATGACCACGCCCTCGTGGCCGAGCTGCTCGCGCAGCGGGTCGAGCCAGCGCATGGGCCGGCCCGTCACGAACACCACGTGGATGCCGCTGTCCTGGGCGGCGTGGATCGCGTCGACGGTGCGCGGGCGGAAGCGGAAGTCGTGCCCCAGGACGGTGCCGTCGAGGTCGCTGGCGATCATCCGGATCGGCGCCGTCCCGGGGACCTCCGGATCAGGGCTCACGGGTGTTCTGCCACCTAGGCCTCGTGCGTCCCGGTGAGGCAGGCGCGGGCGATCCCGGAGCTGAAGAGCTGGAAGTTGACGACGGCGGGGCTGGCGCTCTCGTCGACGTCGATCTGCTCCTCGCCCACCGCGGTCACGCACACGATGTAGCGGTGCGGCCCGTGGCCGGGGGGCGGGGCGGCGCCCACGTACTCGTCGGTGCCGCCGTCGTTGCGGTGCTTGACCGCCCCGGCCGGAGGGTCGGACGCCGCGCCGCGCGCGAGGGAGGTGACGTCGGCGGGGATGTTGGACAGGCACCAGTGCCAGAAGCCGCTGGGGGTGGGGGCGTCCGGGTCGAAGACCGTGACCACGTAGCTCTTCGTGCCCTCCGGGGCCCCGGACCAGCTCAGCTGCGGGGACACGTCCTGGCCGCCGGCGCCCATGATGCCCGAGAGCTGGGCCGGGGCGAGCGGGCCGCCGTCGGAGATGTCCTCGGAGGTGAGGGTGAAGCTCGGCAGGTCGGGCAGGTCGGCGTACGGGTCGCGCTCGGGCACGGGCTCTCCTTGGACGGGACGGGACGGGTGGGGTCGGGGCGGGTCAGGGCGCGGGCAGCTCGTCCTTGCGGGGCAGGTCCGCGCCGGCGCGGGAGACCGTGACGCCGGCCGCCGCGGCGGCGTAGCGCAGCAGCTCGCCGACCTGCTGCTCGTCCAGGTTGTCGATCCGCTCGCGGGCCGGCGCGCCCGTGTAGCCGTGGTCGGTGAGCCAGCCGAGCAGCGCGGCCATGAAGGAGTCCCCGGCCCCCACGGTGTCCACGACCGTGGTGCGGGCGGCGGGCACCTCCACCCCGCGCGGCCCGGTGGCGCGGGTGCGGGCCCAGGGCCCCAGGGGCCCGCGGGTGACGACGACGAGCTCCGCGCCGGCCTTGAGCCAGGCGCCCGCGCTCTCCTCGACGCTGCGGTGGGGGTACAGCCACAGGAGGTCCTCGTCCGAGGCCTTCACGACGTCGGCGAGGGCCACGAGCTGTTCGGCCCGGGCCCGGGCGTCCGAGGAGTCCGGGATGATGGACGGCCGGCAGTTGGGGTCGTAGGAGATCAGGGCCGAGCGGTGGGCCTGCTCCACGGCGTGCAGGACCTTCGAGGCGCCGGGCTCGAGCATCGCCCCGATCGACCCGACGTGCAGCAGGGAGGTGTCCCGGAGCAGCTCGGCCAGCTGCTCGTCCGAGAGGTCCAGGGACCAGTCGAGCTGGAAGTCGTAGGTCGCGGCGCCGTCCTCCCCGATGACGGCCTCGGCCACGGAGGTCGGCCGCGTGTCGGCGTCGAAGGGCAGGAGCACGCCGTTGTCCCGCAGGTGCGCCTCGACCTGCGTGCCGTACTCGTCCTCGCCGTAGCGGCCGAGGAACTGGACCTCGTGGCCGAGCCGGGCCAGGCCCACGGCCACGTTCATGGGGCTTCCCCCGGCGTGCGCGCGGGGCTCCTGGCCGCGCTTCGAGACCACGTCCACGAGCGCCTCACCGATGACCGTCAGCATGCTCTCACGGTAGCACCCGCCGGCCCCGCCGCCCCCGGCACCGGACCGGCCCGCCGGGCCCGTAACGGGAGCCCTTCCCGCCCCCGGTGCCCCTAGAATGGAGGGCGGCGTCCTGCGCGAACCGCAGCGGCGCGCACCCGACCGCGCAACGAGGCGCGGCACGTCACGGCCGGACACGATGACGTCCCCGGCCGAGGAAGAGAGTCATTCTTGAGCACTCCTGAAAGCTGGGCCGACCGCGAGTCGCTCGCCGAGGGCATCGTCCCCCTGGTCGGACGCCTGCACCGTGAGAACAAGGTCGTGCCGACGGTCTACGGCCGCTCCCTGGTGCACAAGTCCGTCACCCAGATCATCAAGGCGCACCGCTTCGCCCGCCGGATCGACGGCGAGGAGCTGCCCCTCGAGGACACGACCCGCCTGCTCGAGGCCATGTCCGGGCTGAACCTCGGCACCTGCGCGGTGGACCTCGGCAAGCTCAACCGGCTCGCCCAGGAGTCGGACCAGGACCTCGAGTCGTTCCTGCGCGAGGAGCTCGCCCCCGTGGTGGACCGCAGGGCCCAGAACTCCCCGGAGTCCCAGGACGTGGTGCTCTACGGGTTCGGCCGCATCGGCCGCCTGCTCGCCCGCATCCTCATCAACCGCAACGACGGCACCGGCCTGAACCTGCGCGCCGTCGTGGTGCGCAAGAAGCCGGGCAACGACCTGGTCAAGCGCGCCTCCCTCCTGCGCCGCGACTCGGTGCACGGGAAGTTCGACGGGACCATCCACGTCGACGAGGAGAACGACGTCATCACGGCCAACGGGGTGGCCATCAAGTTCATCTACGCGAACGACCCCACCGAGATCGACTACACCGCCTACGGGATCGACAACGCGATCGTCGTGGACAACACGGGCGTGTGGCGCGACGAGGCCGGGCTCTCGAAGCACCTGCAGGCCAAGGGCGTGGCCAAGGTGCTGCTCACCGCACCGGGCAAGGGCGACCTGAAGAACATCGTGTGCGGGGTCAACGACGACGCCATCACCCCGGAGGACACCATCCTGTCCGCCGCGTCCTGCACCACCAACGCGATCACCCCGGTCGTGAAGGTCCTGCACGACAAGTACGGCATCGCGCAGGGCCACGTGGAGACGGTCCACTCCTACACCAACGACCAGAACCTCATCGACAACTGGCACAAGGGCGACCGCCGGGGCCGCTCCGCCGCCCTCAACATGGTCATCACCGAGACCGGCGCCGCGAAGGCCGTGGCCAAGGCCCTGCCGGAGATGGCCGGCAAGCTGACGGGCAACGCGATCCGCGTCCCCACCCCGGACGTGTCCATGGCCATCCTCAACCTGCAGCTCGAGCAGGCCCCGGAGTCCGAGGACGCGGTCAACCAGTACCTGAAGGACATCTCGCTGAACTCGTCCCTGCGCAAGCAGATCGACTACACCGACTCCCCCGAGATCGTGTCCACCGACTTCGTGGGCTCCCGCCGCGCGGGCGTCGTCGACGGTCTCGCGACGATCGTCAACGGCAGCTCGCTGGTGCTCTACGTCTGGTACGACAACGAGTTCGGCTACTCCTGCCAGGTCGTGCGGGTGCTCGCCCGGATGGCCGACATCGCGATGCCGCAGTTCCCGGCCGAGCGGGTCGCGGTCGGCACGGCGTCGATCCCCGGCTGAGCCGCCCCTCACCGGCAGCGGACCGTCCGCGCCGAGGGGTCGCCACCGAACGGAACGACCGACTCGCACCGTTCAGTGGCGACCCCCCGCGCAGCAGGTCGAGCAGGCGGCGCGGCGGGTCAGGCGGTGTAGAAGGCCCCCGCGACCGCCCCGAGGGCGGCGACGTCGTCCACGTGGCACAGCTCCCGGGCGGAGTGCATCGACAGCAGGCCGATGCCGACGTCGATCGTGCGCACCCCCAGCCGGGCCGCGGTGATGGGCCCGATGGTGGACCCGCACGGCACCCGGTTGTTGGAGACGAACTCCTGGTAGCCCACACCGGCGCGCGCGCAGGCCTCGGCCCAGATCCCGGCGCCCACGGCGTCCGTGGCGTAGTGCTGGTCCGCGTTGATCTTCAGCAGCGGCCCCGCCCCCGGCACCGGCCGGTTCACGGGGTCGTGGTGGCCCTGGTAGTTGGGGTGCACCAGGTGCCCGGCGTCGGCGGACAGGCACACGGACCCGGCCAGGGAGCGCCGGTGCTCGGCGGCGGAGCGGCCCAGGCCCTCACCGATGCGCACCAGCACGTCCTCGAGGAACGGTCCCGCGGCGCCGGAGCGGGTGCGGGAGCCGATCTCCTCGTGGTCGAACGCGGCGAGCACCGCGATGTGCCGGCCCTGCTCGACCGCCTCGGCCTCGCGGGCGAGCGCGCTCAGCCCGGCGTGCACGGAGGACAGGTTGTCCAGCCGCCCGGAGGCGAACAGCGTCCCGCCCTGCCCGAACACGGCGGGGGGCTGGGCGTCCGCCAGCACCACGTCGTAGCCGACGATGCGGGCCGGGTCCACGGGCCCGCCGTCCGCGTGTTCGGCCAGCAGCGCGAGGACGTCCGCGTCCTCCGGCTGTCCCACTCCCCAGATCGGCTGCACGTGCTGCTGGCGGTCGAGCTGCAGGCCCTTGTTGGCCTCGCGGTCCAGGTGGATGGCGAGCTGCGGGATGCGGGCCACGGGGCCGGTGGCGGTCAGGTGCTCCACCGGGGCGCCGTCCGTCCCGCGGACCACGAGCCGGCCCGCCAGGCGCAGCTCGCGGTCCAGCCACGAGTTCAGCAGCGCCCCGCCGTAGGTCTCGACCCCGGCCTGGTGCCAGGTGTGGGCCGTGGTGGTGGGCCTCGGCTTGAGCTTGAAGCCCGGCGAGTCGGTGTGCGCACCGAGGATCCGGAACCCCGCCGCGGGGGGGACCTCCGCCGGGGTGGCCCACGCGATGACAGCCCCGTCGCGGAGCACGTAGCGCCGCCCGCGGACGCCGGTCCGGGCCCAGTCCTCCGTCTCGTCGAGGCGGACGAAGCCCACCTCCTCCAGCCGGGCGGCGGCGGCGTGCGCGGCGTGGAAGGAGCTCGGCGACTCCATCACGTAGCGGCCGAGGTCCTCGACGGCGGACCGGGGGTCGACTGTGGTGCGGGGTTCCATGCCGTCAGTCTACGAAAGGTGCTGGGGCGCTCGCCCGGGCACCTGTCCCGCCCAGTGGCCGGGACAGGCGGGCGGGCCGGGGCACACCCAGGCTCCGGGCCCACGGCCCTCCCCACCGGGTCCGGGGCCGGCCGCGAGGAGGAGGGCCGGCCCCGGCGGGTGCACGGTCCGGGTCACCTCCACGCCGCGCCGGCGCGCACCGCGGACCACGAGCCACGCGAAGAGCAGCTGCAGGCCCGCCGAGAGGGCGAGGGCCACCCAGGACGACTCCTCGGCGTCCGGGTCGGCCAGGCCGAGCGCGCCGAAGAGCGTGGCGATGACGTTGTTGACCACGTGCAGGGCGATCGCCGCCTCGAGCCCGCCGGTGCGCCAGGTCAGCCAGCCGGCGACGACCGCCATGACCGCGACCGCCAGCAGCCCCCAGGCGTCGTACAGGTGCCCGAACGTGAACAGGGGCACCGGCAGCAGGATCGCGAACACGGGCCGGCGCAGCCACCGTCCCACGGTCTGCAGCAGGTAGCCCCGGAAGACGAGCTCCTCCGCCGCGCACTGCAGCGGGACCACCAGCACGATCATGGCGATCAGCCACCAGAAGCCCTCCACCGGCTGCGGGGCGGTCAGCGAGCCGAGCAGCGCGTACTCCACGAGGAGGGCGGCCGCCTGGCCCACCGCGTAGACCGCCAGGGCCACGAGGAGGCACCGGCCGAGGAGGCCCCAGCGCAGCCGTCCCGTCACCGACAGCAGCAGCCCGAGGGGCCGGGGGCCCGTGATGGCCCGGGCCGCGAGGAGCGCCGGGATCATGAGGACCAGGGAGAAGAACAGCATGAAGAAGATCGCCGGGTCCATCATGTCCAGCTCCGTGCCCCCGAGGAAGACCTCGTCCAGGGCCTCCTCGCCGCGCACGGCCACGAGCCCCACGGCCCACACGATGCCGAACACGACGGCCAGCACCCCGTAGAAGGCGCCGAAGAGCAGCAGCTCCACGAGCGGCTTCCACCACCGGTGGTCGGGGTCGGCGTGGCCGAGCCGGTGGTACGGCAGGAGCCGGGGCCCGGGGCCCGAGGGGTCGTCGTCGAGGGATCCCTGCCTCCAGGGGGCGGCGCGCGTGGTCATGCCTCCCACGGTATCCGCAGCCGGTCCCTTCCGGACACGCGACAGTTCGGGGGCGCCCCGTCGTGGCGCCCGCCGGTCAGGGCAGGTCGCTGCGGTAGCGCAGGCCCATCTGCCGGCGCGCGTCGTCGAGCAGCTCCAGCACCAGCACGGTGTCCGCGAGCGGCATGCGCGGGCTCTCGGTCAGGCCGGCCTGGAGGCACCGGTTCACCTCCCGCAGCTCGTGGGCGAAGCCGTGCCCGGCGGCCCGGAAGCGCTCGGTCCGCGGCGCGGCTCCCCCGGACCGGACCACGAGCTCACCGGGGTGGTACAGGGGCGCCCCGGTGCGCAGCCAGCCGTCCGTCCCGCTGATGGTCACCGTGCCCGGGCAGTCCGTCTCGATGGACGTGGTGAGGTGGGCGTGCGCCCCGTCCGCCCAGGTGAGGGTCAGGCCGTTGTGCAGGTCCACGCCGTCCTCGTGGAGGACGCCGTGGGCCGTGAGGCCGGCCGGTGCGCCGAGCACCGCGAGCGCCCAGGTGAGCGGGTACACGGCGAGGTCCAACAGGGCCCCTCCGCCCGCCGCGGGATCCCAGAGCCGGGACCCGGGGTCGTACGGAACCGGGGCGCCGAGGTCCGCCTGGAGCCAGCGGACCCGTCCGATCTCGCCGGAACGGACGATGTCGAGGGCGCGCCCGAAGCTCGGCAGGAAGCGCGTCCACACCGCCTCCATGAGGAACAGCCCGCGCGCCCGGGCGAGCTCCCGCAGCTCCCCCGCCTCCCGGGCGTTCATGGTCAGCGGCTTCTCGCAGAGCACGTGCTTGCCGGCCTCGAGGGTCGCGCGGGCCACCGCGTGGTGCTGGGCGTGGGGCGTGGCGACGTAGACGACCTCCACGGCGGGGTCCGCGACGAGGCGCTCCCAGCCGGTGGTGCCGTCGTGGTCGTGGTGGCTCCGGGCCGCGCCGAAGCGCTCGGCGAACGCCTCGGCGGAGGACCTGGAGCGGGAGCTGACGGCCGAGAGCACGGCGTCGTCGAGCAGCGCCAGGTCCTGGACCACGCGGCCGGCGATCGACCCGGTGGCGACGACGCCCCAGTGCACGGGACGGCCGGTCGCCGTCGCGGGGTCGTCGCCCGTCACCGGGGCGGGGAGGGCTGGAGGGGGCATGGTGGCCTTTCGGGGAGGATCCGGGGACGCCGACGACGGCGCCGGGGCGTCGCCCGGCTCGGGGCGGGAAGGACTAGACGGAGTCCCGGAGCACGAGCGAGGTCGACATGATGGTCACCCGGTCCGTCGGCCGGCCCTCGATCATGTCGACGAGGGTCTCGGCCATCTTCCGGCCGAGCTCGACGATCGGGTGGTTCACCGTGGTCAGCGCGGGGGTCACCGACGTCGCGAAGGAGTCGTCGTCGAAGCCCACCACGGCGATGTCCTCCGGGATGCGCAGGCCGCGGCCCTGGATCACGGTGTACGCCCCGGCCGCCATCTGGTCGTTCGCGGCGAACACGGCGTCGACCGGCCGGCCGCGGTCCAGCAGCCGCTGCATGGCCCGGGCCCCCGAGGCGAGCGTGAAGTCGCCCACCTCCACCAGCTGGTCGTCCAGCCCGGCCTCCCGCACCGCGGTCCGCCAGCCCGCCAGCCGGTCGATGCCCGGGGGCATGTCCTGCGGCCCGGCGATGGTCGCGATGCTCCGCCGCCCGCTCGCGGTGAGCAGCCGGGTGGCGCTGCAGGCAGCGGCCTCGTTCTCGACCTCCACGTAGTAGGCGTCCTCGGCGCCGACGAGCGGGCGACCCGCGAACACCATGGGCAGCGACCCCGAGAGGTGGGTCCACGAGTGGTCGCCGCTGTGGTGCGAGACCACCAGGGCACCGTCCACGTTGCCGCCGAGCAGGAAGCTGCGGGTCTTCTCGGGCTTCGCCTCGGACGCGATGACCATGTTCAGGGTGAAGTCGGTGTCCGTCAGGTACATCGCGATGCCCTGGACCACGGTCGTGAAGAACGGGTCCGCGAACACCTTGGACGTGGACTCCGGGATGATCAGGGCGACCGAGTTGGCCCGTCGCTTCGCCAGCGAACGCGCCGCCCGGTTCGGGGTGTAGTCGAGGGCCTCGATGGCCTTCCGCACCGACTGCGCCAGCTCGGGGTCGACGCTGGGCGAGTCGTTCACCACCCGGGACACGGTCGCCCGCGAGACCCCGGCCAGCGCGGCCACCATCTCGAGCGTCGGCACGGGCCGGGGGCCGCCTGCGCGCTGCGTCATGATCATCTCCGGTGCTCTCGGCGGGTGGGCTGGCATCAATGCTAGGCGCCCGTGGACGGGGCCACCGGCGTGCGGTCCGCGGCGGCGGCGATGACCCCGGCGTAGGCGCGACCGCTGTCCTTGACCGTGCGCTCGAACGTCCCGTAGTCCACCCGGACCACGCCGAAGCGCTTGCCGTAGCCCCACGACCACTCGAAGTTGTCCAGCAGCGACCACACGAAGTAGCCGCGGACGTCCGCGCCCTGGTCGATGGCCTCCCCCACGGCCGCGATGTGGCCGAGGACGAACTCGGTGCGCTCCGTGTCGTGGACGGCGCCGTCGTCGCCGACGACGTCGTCGTAGGCGGCGCCGTTCTCGGTGACGTACAGGGGCGGGAGCGCGGGGTACTCCTCGCCCAGGCGCACCAGGAGCTTCCGCAGCCCGTCCGGGTTCACCTCCCAGTCCATCGCCGTGCGCGGCAGGCCGCGGCTCGGGAACGCGATGTCCTCGGAGCCGATCCAGCACGAGGACGTGGGGCGGCTGGCGCCGCCGGAGTGGCCGTCGCCGCCGGAGGACTCCGGGTGCCCGCTGATGAGGTCGTCGTGGTAGTGGTTCACGCCGAGGAAGTCGAGGGGCGCCCCGATGGTCGCGAGGTCACCGTCCCGGACGAGCTCGCGGAGGCCGAACCGGTCCAGGTCCGCGAGGGTGTCCTCGGGGTACGCGCCGCGCAGGATGGGGTCCAGGAAGAGGCGGTTCTGCAGGGAGTCGAACCGCCGGGCCGCGTCGAGGTCCACCGGGTCCGAGGGGTCTCGGGGGATCGAGTTGCTGAGGTTGAGGGTGATGCCCAGGTGCTCGGCACCGCGGGACCGCAGGTGCTCGACCGCGAGGCCGTGGGCCAGGTGCTGGTGGTGCACGGCGGCGACGGCGGCCCGGGGGTCCTGCCGGCCGGGCGCGTGGACCCCGGCCGCGTAGCCGAGCAGCGACGAGCAGAAGGGCTCGTTGAACGTGGTCCAGTGCCGCACCCGGTCGCCGAGCACCGAGTGCACGTCGTCGGCGTACTCGACGAAACGGTGCGCGGTGTCCCGGTGGGCCCACCCGCCCTTCTCCTCGAGCGCCTGCGGCAGGTCCCAGTGGTACAGGGTCAGCCAGGGCAGGATGCCGGCCTCGAGCAGCTCGTCGACCAGGCGGGAGTAGAAGTCCAGGCCCTCGGGGTTCGGGGCCCGGTCACCGGGACGCACCCGCGCCCAGCTCGTGGAGAAGCGGTAGGAGCCGAGCCCGAGCTCCTTCATGATCCGCACGTCCTCGGGCATCCGGTGGTAGTGCTGCACGGCGTCCTCCAGGGTGTCGCCGTTGGCCACGGCGCCCGGCAGACGGGCGAAGGCGTCCCAGACGGAGTCCTCCTTGCCGCCCTCGTGCCCGGCGCCCTCCACCTGGGCCGCGGCGGTGGCCGAGCCCCAGAGGAAGCCCTCGGGCCAGCTGCGGTGGTGCACGGCTGCGTCTTCTGCGTTGTTCGGCATTAGCCCTTCACTGCTCCTTGCATGATTCCGGAAATGAGTTGTCTGCCCGCGACGGCGAAGAGCGCCAGGAGGGGAAGCGTGGCCATGACGGCGCCGGCGAGGACGATCGAGTAGTCCACGTAGCGGGCCGACTGCAGCTGGCTCAGCGCCGTCTGCAGGGTGGGGTTGCTCGCGTCGAGGACGAGCAGCGGCCACAGGAAGTCGGTCCACGCCGTCATGAAGGTGAACAGGCCGAGGATGGCCATGGCCGGGCGGGCCGCGGGGAGCGCGACGTGCCAGAAGGTGGAGATCATCGACGCCCCGTCCATCCGGGCCGACTCGATGAGCTCGTCGGGGATGACGTCCACGAGGTACTGGCGCATGAAGAACACGCCGAACGCCGTGACGAGGGTGGGCACGACGACCGCCCCGATCTCGCCGGTCCAGCCGAGCTCGCGCATGAGCATGAACAGCGGGATGATGCCGAGCTGCGTGGGGATGGCCATGGTCGCGACGACCGCGACCATGAGGCCGTCGCGCCCCTTGAACCGCAGCTTGGCGAACGCGTACCCGGCGAGGGTGGAGAACGTGACCACCGAGACGGTGATGATCCCCGAGATGAGCACGCTGTTGCCGAGGGCCAGCCAGAAGGGGATGGTGTCGAAGACCTCGCCCACGTTCGTCCAGAAGTTGCCGCCCGGCAGCAGCGGCGGCCAGGTGCGGCCGAGGGCCTCGTTGGAGCGGCTGCCGATGATCACCGACCACCACAGCGGATAGGCGCTGGCCAGGAAGAACGCGGACAGCAGGCCGTAGGTGAGGAAGCCGGGGCGGTGCCCGTCCCCGAAGATCCGCCGGCGCACGGGCACCGCCCGCGGCCGCCGCGTCCTGGTCCTCGTGGGTGCGCCGGTGACGGTCATCGTGTCCTCCTCGTGGTCGTCGGTGCTGCGGCCGCCCGTGGCGCGCCGGTGCCGGTGTTCGCCGCCGCGTCGGGGACGACGGCGTCCACCGCACGCGGCCTCCGCCGCCGACCGGCCCCGCGCCCGGTCCTGCGCGGCGGCCTCCCCCCGTCGGACGCCGTCGCGATGCGGCGCGAGACCAGGTAGTTGACCAGGCCGAAGAGCAGGATGAGGAGGAAGAGCAGCCAGGCGATGGTCGCGGCCTTGCCGAAGTTCTGCCGCTGGAAGGCCATCTCCCAGAGGTAGAGGACCGTGGTCTGGAACTGGCGCTGCGTGCCGCCCGCGGCCACGGGGTCGAAGAGCCTCGGCTCCGTGAAGATCTGGAGGCCGCCGATGGTGGTCGTGATGACCACGAACACCATCGTGGGACGGATGCTCGGCAGGGTGATGCTGAAGAACCGGCGGAGAGGGCCCGCGCCGTCGATCGCGCCGGCGTCGTACAGGTCACGGGGCACCGCCTGCATCGCCGCGAGCAGGATCAGCGCGTTGTAGCCGGTCCAGCGCCAGTTGACCATGGCGGCGATGGCGATGTGGCTGGGCAGCGTCTCGTTCTTCCACAGGATCGGGTCGACCCCGAAGCTGCCGAGGATGTTGTTGATGAGCCCGTACTGCTCGCCGAACATGTTCGTGAAGATCATGGCCACGGCCACCGGGGTGACCACGTAGGGCAGCAGCACGCTCATCTGCCACAGCGTCCTGGCGCGCAGGTTCTGGTCCAGGACCGCCGCGATCAGCACCGCGGCCGCCAGCTGCGGGATGCTCGAGAGCAGGAAGATGCTCACCGTGTTGAACAGCGAGTTCCAGAAGAACCGGTCCCGCAGCACCTCGGTGAAGTTGCCCAGCCCCACGAACTCGCCCCGGCCGGTGAGCAGGTGCCAGTCGAAGAGCGAGACGAAGAACGTGTACCCGAGCGGGAAGAGCCCCACCACTCCGAAGAGGACGAAGAAGGGCGCGATGTACAGGTAGGGGGAGGCTTTCAGGTCCAGGACGATGAGCCGCTGTCTGCGGGTCGGCCTGGGCGGACTCGGCGCCGGCGCGGCGGGCGCCGCGGCGGCGGGGCGGTGGGCTGTCGTGGTCATGAGGGTCTCGCGCTTCCGTGAGGGGGCCTCCGGCGGATTCCGGAGGCCCCGTGGCCGGGTCCTGCTAGTTGTTGACGACCAGGTCGTCGAGAAGCGCGAGGGCCTCGTCCCAGGCCTCGTCGGCCGTGGCGGTCCCGGCGTCGAGGCGCTTCAGCGGCGGCAGGAAGACGTTCTCCTGGATCACGGAGTCGTGCGGGCCCTTGAACTGGGCGACGACCCCCTCGGCGCGGGACGCGAGGATCACCCCGGTGGGTGCGTCGTTGAACACGGGGTTCGGTTCGGCGTCCTCGACCAGCTTCTCCTGGGCCTCGATGGTGCTGGGGAAGTTGTTCGCCTTGGCCGACTGCTTGACCTGCTGCTCGGGCGCGGTGAGCCAGGCCGCGAGCTTCGCTGCCTCCTCCGGGTGCTCGGAGGTCTCCGGGACGGAGAGGAACGCGCCGCCCCAGTTGGAGGCGCCGCCCGGGAAGACGTCGGCGAAGTCCCACCCGCTGCCCTCGCCGCCGCCGGCGGACTCGAGCTGGCCCTCGATGGTGCCGAGCATCCAGCCGGGGCAGACGAAGGTCGCGAAGGAGCCGTCCACGAAGGCCTGGCCGTTGCCCCAGTCGAACTGGGTCTGGTTGGCGGAGAGGCCGTCCAGTGTGCCCGCGGCGAGCAGGTCGAAGCGCTCGCGCAGCTGCTCGTTGCCCTCCACGTTCAGCTCGCCGTCGGCGGTGTAGTAGCCCTCGTCGAGCTGGTTGACCATCGAGTTCCACACGAAGCCGGACTGGTCGTACCAGGCCTTGCCCGTGGTCTCCTGGTACTCGCGGCCGAGCTCGAAGTAGGTCTCCCAGGTGGCGTCGTCGCCGCCGAAGAGCTCCGCGACCTCCTCGCGGTCGCTGGGCAGACCGGCCTCCTCGAAGAGCTTTCCGTTGTAGCAGAGGCCCTGGGGACCGATGTCGGTGCCGTACCCGATGACGCGGCCCTCCGGGTCGGTCCCCTGCTCGAACTTCCACGGCACCCAGTTGTCCTTGATGTCGGCGGCGCCGTGCTCGTTGAGGTCGACGAACTGGTCGGAGACCTCCATGATCGAGCCGAGCCAGCCCTCCTCGATGGCGGTGACGTCGCTGAGCCCGGACCCGGCGGCGATCTTGGTGAAGGCGTCCGTGCGGGCGTTCGAGCCGCGGTCGATGTTCGTGGCCTTGATGGTCACGCCCGGGTTCAGCTCCTCGTACTCGCCGTAGAGGTCGTCGTAGCCGAAGGTCCCGAAGGTGGTGACGGTGAGCTCCACGGGGTTGTCGGCGCTGGCCGGCTCGCCTCCGCCCCCGCCGCACCCCGTGGCGACGGCTGCCAGTGCCGCCGCACCCGCCAGGGCTGTCATTCTCTTGAGTCGCGTGTGTCCCACGGTCACTCCTTTGTGAAGGGCTGGAGAGGAGCTGCTGTCCAGAGAGCGCTCTCTCTGCTGTGCCACGACTGTATGTGCCCCGGGTCACACCGTCAAGAGAGCGCTCTCTCAGACCGCGGAGAAGTCGCTCCGCGTCGCGCGGTGACGACGGGACGGGCCCGTCCGCGGCGCGTCAGCGGGCGTAGCGGTCCACGAACGCGGCGAGGATCTTCTCGGGCTGGGTCACGGGCGGCCCCGTGCGGATGCGGTTCTTGACGTCCTCGGCCTCGGCGGGCGGGAAGTACCCGTGCTCCTTGTACGCCTCGATCCGGCGGAGCAGGGCGGGGGCGTCGAGCTCGGGATGGAACTGGGTCGCGTAGAGGTTCTGCTTGATCCGGAACATCTGGACGGGGCAGTCCGCGCCGGTCGCGAGCAGGACGGCTGCGGGCGCCAGGGTGCGCGTGCCCTCCTTGTGCCCCACGAACCCGTGGAACGCCGGCGGGAACTCCCGGAGCAGCGGGTCCCGCAGCCCCTCCTCGGTCAGGGTGACCTCGATGACGCCGATCTCCTCGCCGCGGGTGCGGTCCACGATCCCGCCCTGGTGCGTGCCCAGGGTGCCGACGCCGTAGCAGGCGCCGAGGAACGGGAAGTCCCGGGCGACGACCTCGTCGAGCAGGTCCCGCATCTCGGACTCGGCCCGTCGCTGCACCTCGGACTTCTGCTGCGGCGGGTCGGAGGAGTTGAACGGGGACCCGCCGATGACGACCCCGGAGTAGCGCTCGAGGTCGATCGGCGGCATGGGCCCGGCCTCCAGCCGGACCCGGTGGAGGTGGCTCTCCTGCAGGCCGCTGAAGCGGCAGATGGTCTCGTACTCCTCGTCCGCGACGTCGTCCTCGGCGCGGGTGGCGAGCAGCAGGAAGGGCTTCATGACCCCATCGTAGCCAGCGGCGGAGCGCTCCCCCGACCGCTCAGGGGACGAGGCGCTCCCGGTGCGCATAGGCGTTGAAGGAGGTGCCGCGGCTGAAGCCGAGCAGGGTGACGCCCGTCTGCTCCGCGAGGTCCACGGCGAGGGCCGAGGGCGCCGAGACAGCCGCGAGCGCCGGGACGCCGGCCATGTACGCCTTCTGCACCAGCTCGAACGAGGCGCGGCCCGAGACCTGCAGCACCGTGGAGCCCAGGGGCAGGAGGTCCTCGCGCAGGGCCCAGCCCACGACCTTGTCCACGGCGTTGTGCCGCCCCACGTCCTCCCGCACGCACAGCAGCTCGGGCTCGCCGTCGCCGCCGGGGCCGTCCGGGAAGCGGAAGAGCCCCGCGGCGTGGACGCCGCCGGTCGTGGCGAACAGCTTCTGCCCGGTGCGCAGCCGGTCCGGCAGGGCGAGCAGCGCGGGCACGGGGAGCCCGGTCCGGTCCGCGGCGGGGTCGAACGAGGAGACCTTGGTGACGGCCTCGATGGACGCCGTGCCGCAGACCCCGCACGACGACGACGTGTAGACGTGCCGCTCCATGGAGGTGTCCGGCAGGGCGACCCCCGGCGCGAGCCGCACCTCCACCACGTTGTAGGTCCGCTGCCCGTCCGGACCGATGCCGCTGCGGTAGTCCATCTGCACGATCTCGGCCGGCGCGCGCACCACGCCCTCGGAGACGAGGAACCCGGCCACGAGGTCGAAGTCGTGACCCGGGGTGCGCATCGTGACGGTGAACGGCCTGCCGTCGAGCCGGATCTCCAGGGGCTCCTCACCGGCCAGGGTGTCCGCGCGTCCGGTCCCGCCGCCGTCGGCGGTGTACCGGTGCACGCGGCGCCGCTGGGAAGCTCGGGTCATGGCGGTCCTCCGGTCCCGGCTCCACCGGGTGGGAGCCCTCCCCCGGCATCCTATGGGCGCGGCCCGTGGCGGCCGAAGCAGCCGCATTACCGAACAGTAACGTCGGGCGAAGTGGGGACAGGCAAGTTCTGTTCTTATTCATAGACTTTTGTCTAGAGTTGACGTGTCAAGGGAATTCGGCGGCAGGGCTGCCGGCGGATCCTCCGGGCGATCCACTGCGGTTCCACGGGCCGGCGCGCCGAGGCGCGGCCGTCGCAGCGAGCACCCCGTCCCCCGTGATCCGGGGGGACCGGGTGCACGCCGCCTCCGCGGACACCCCACCGGATGCCCGGCACCACACGCGCACCGATCCCGCGCGGCCTCTCCTCTCACCCCTCTCTCGCTCGAAGGCGGAACCATGAACACTGCAGCGCAGACCCCCCTGTCCGAGTCCACCGCGAAGGCCGGCCGGAACCGGCGCGCCGGCAAGGCCGTCCTGGCCGGCGCCGTGGCCGTCGGCCTCCTCGCCGCCGGCGGCGGCACCTTCTCCAAGTGGTCCGACGACAAGGACATCTTCGCCGCCGGCACCTCGGTGTCCACCGGCAAGCTCCATCTCGGCAAGATCACCACGACCCAGTGGTCCGATCAGCACGGCGTGCTCGAGGACTTCGGTTCCTTCGAAATGGTCCCCGGCGACTCGCTGTCCTACACCGTCGGCAGCTCCGTGGTCGCCGAGGGCAAGAACGTCACCGGCACCCTCTCCGTGGACACCTCCGAGCTGCCGACCGGCATCCAGCAGATGCTGGCCCACGGCGCCCTGGGCTACGACGTCACGATCACGGGTCTGGCCGACCAGGACACGGACGGCGACGGCAAGTACCGGGTCACGCCGGCGGACAACGGTCAGCCGATCACAGTGACGGCGAAGATCACCTGGCCGGAGCAGCTCACTAACGGGCAGACGATGCAGGACGAGAACTTCGCCCTGGACGCCATGAAGCTCACGCTCGTGCAGAACGTGTGACGCGGGGCCGACCGGCCCCACGGCACCCCGGTGTAGCGACGATGTCGCACCGGGGTGCCCCGTCCCCGTCTCGCTCCGTCTCACCCCCAGAGGCCCCCATGACGCGCACTTCCCGCTCCCGCCCCTCGACCGCCGGCCGCGCCCTCGCCGCCGCCGCGGCCGCGCTCCTGGCACTGACCCTGCTGGGCAACAGCCTCGGAACGGCCGCCCGCTGGTCCGACACGGCACCGCTCGAGACGCAGGCCGTCAGCACCGGCGCCCTCGACGTGGCGCTGGAGCCCGCGCGGGCGACCCTCCACCGCACCGACGTCGATCCCACGACCGGTGCCCTCCGGCGCGGATCCACCGACCTCACCGGAGCGGCGGACGCCCTGTCCGCACTGGCCCCCGGCGACACGGTCGTCGTCACGACCCGCGCGGTCCTCGACGTCGAGGGCGCGAACATCGCCGCGACCCTCACGGTCGATCCCGGCGTGCCGGCCGGCGGCGCGGTCGTCCCCCGCGTCGAGCTGGTGCCGGTCTCCGGCGCGCCGCCGCAGCCCGGGCCGTCCTCCTGGACGGTGACCTCGGCCCACGACGGCGCGGTCTACGACGTCACCGTCTCCTACGAGGTGTCCCCGGACCCCGCCGCCCAGGGCACGACCGTCACGCCGGGCCCGCTCACGGTCGCCCTCACCCAGCACTGACCCCCCCTCCCCCAGGAGCTCCCATGAGCCAGTACCGCACTCCCACGGCCTACGTGCTCGGCGTCCTCGTCCTGCTCGCCGTCATCGTGCTCACGACCCCGAACGGCGGGACCCACGCCCGCTGGTCCGCCACCGCCCTCGCCGAGGTGCCCACCATGACCACGGGCCGGATCGGCTTCGAGATCACCGCGGTCGAGGGCGCCGGAGGCGCCGCGACCCTGACCAGCACGTCCGGCTTCGACGTCCGGTACCGGCCGGTGCAGGTCTCCCTGGTGGACTCCGCCGGGCGGTCCGTGGCCGCGCCGGCGGGCATGCGCTTCGCGTACCGCACCGGCGCGGCCTGCGACGACGGCGCGGCGCCGGCCGAGTGGACCGCCACCGCACCCGGAGGATCCGCCCCGGCCCGCGTCGACGGCGGGACGCGGGCGTCCCTGGAGCACGACCGGCCTGCCGGGCTGTGCCTGACCGTCTCGACCGACGCCGTCGCCGAGGACGCGCTCCGTGCGCTCGACGGGCAGGTGCTGCAGGTCGTCACCGTGGTGGAGGCCAGCACCCTCGGGGCCGGCACCTGGTCGACGACCCGCTCCTGGACGGCGCCGTTCACCGTGGAGGCGCCTCCCGTGGAGCAGCCCCCCGTGACCGCGCCCGACCGCCCGACGGCCCAGGACGCGGCGCGCTGCGGTGCGGACACCAGCGCCGCACAGCTCCGGTGGTCCTGGACCGGCGCTCCGACCGTGGCGGAGTGGCACCTCCTGGTCCGCCCGAGGGGCAGCACCGTGGCGCCCACGCCGGTGAAGCGGCTGACCGACGGCTCCGCACGGGAGATCCGGCTGTCCACCGACGAGCTCCGAAGTGTCGCGGGCCACGAGAAGAATCAGGATTACGACGTCCTCGTCCGGGCCGTGCTCACGGGCGGAGCCATCCCCCACGTGGACAGCGCCTATGCGTGGACGGTCAGGACGGCCGGCGCAAGCCACAACATCAACTGTGAAGGACTCCCGTCATGACCACCGTGCTCCGCAAGACCCTCCACCCGCTGCTCGTGCTCGCCCTGGCCGCGGTGGCCGCGCTGCTGCTCGCCGTCGTCGTCCTCCCGCTCGCGCTCGGCTGGGTGCCCCTGACGGTGCTCTCCGGCTCGATGGAGCCGACCGTCCCGACCGGCAGCCAGGTCGTGGTCGCCCCGCTCGAGGGCGAGGACGACGCCGCGGGACTGAGCACCGGGGACGTCGTGACGTTCATGCCCCGTCCGGACGACCCGACCCTCGTGACCCACCGGATCGTGGGCGTCGCGGTGGACGGCGAGGGGCGGCGCAGCTTCACGACGCAGGGCGACGCCAACGCCGCCCCGGACGCGGAGCCGGTCACCGCCACCCAGCTGCGCGGCCTGGTGAAGTACCACGTGCCCTGGGCCGGCTACGCCGCCACCCTCCTGGACGCGGAGCAGAAGCGCAGCGGGATCGTGCTGGTCGCCGCGGCGCTGTTCGGCTACGCGCTGTGGCAGCTCGTGGGCGCCGTCCGGGACCGCGCCCGGCCCACGGACGAGAGCGCGGACGAGAGCACGGACGCGGACAGGGACGCGGAGCGGGACCACGGCGCCGGCGGCGTGGCGGAGCAGTTCCCGGCCGGGGAGCAGACGTCCCCGGCGGAGGCCCCGACGGAGGCGCTGCCGCTGGTGCCCGCCGCCGCCGGCCGCTGAGCGGCGCAGCGCTCGCCCGGGGCCGGGGCGGCCTGCCGGACCGTCGACGCCGGGCGAGCCGCCGTTGCCGGTCCCCGGCGGCGGGGCCATGATGGGGACCATGACCGAGACCCCGCTCACGCACGTCGACGAGAACTGGCAGCGCGCCCTGGTGGTGGTGGCGCACCCGGACGACATGGAGTTCGGCGCCGCCGCGGCCGTGGCCCGCTGGACCGGACAGGGCAAGGACGTGGTGTACTGCCTCGTCACCAGCGGCGAGGCCGGCATCGACGGCCTCGAGCCGCAGCAGTGCGGTCCGCTGCGGGAGGCGGAGCAGCGGGAGTCCTGCCGGGTCGTGGGCGTGGAGCAGGTGGAGTTCCTGCACCTGCCGGACGGGGTGCTCGAGTACGGGGTGGCGCTGCGGCGCCGGATCGCGGAGGTGGTCCGCCGGCACCGCCCGGACGTGGTCATCACCAACAACTTCCGCGACACCTGGGACGGCGCCACCAACCTGAACCAGGCCGACCACATCGCCACGGGCCGGGCCACCCTGGACGCCGTGCGGGACGCCGGCAACCGGTGGGTCTTCCCGGAGCAGGTCGAGGCGGGCCTGCAGCCGTGGCCCGACGTGCTGGCGGTGTGGGCGGCGGCCTCGCCCGACTCCCGGCACGCGGCGGACGTCACGGAGACCTTCGACGCCGGCGTGGAGTCCCTGCGCGCGCACGGCGCCTACCTCGAGGGCCTGGGCTGGACCGACTTCGACCCGGACGCCTTCCTGCGGGGCAACGCCGCCGCCGTGGGCGAGCGGCTCGGGGTGCCGCTCGCGAGCTCCTTCGAGGTGCTCCCCCTGCGGTGGGGCGGCACGGAGGACTGAGCCCGGCTCCGCCGGCGCGGAGCGCTCAGGCCGGCTCGGGCTCCCGGAGGACCAGGAGCACCAGCAGCACGGCGAGGACCACGAGGGCCGCCACGAAGCCGACGGCCCCGGCCCAGCCGGTGACCGTGTAGAAGACCCCGCCGGCCGTGCCCAGCACGGACGAGCCCGCGTAGTAGAAGAGCGTGTAGAGGGACGAGGCCTGCGCCTTGCCGGTGCGGGAGCGCACCGGGACCCACCCGGACGCCACGGCGTGCGCGGCGAAGAAGCCCGCGGTGAACAGCAGCAGCCCCACGACGATCACGGGGATCGACGGGACCAGCGTGGCCAGCAGCCCGGCGAGCATCACGGTCCCGCTGCTCGCGAGGACCACCCGGCGCCCGTGGGCCGCCGCGATCCGGCCGGCCGTCCCGGAGGACCAGGTGCCCGAGAGGTAGGCGAGGAACAGGAGGCTCACCACGGTCTGGGACACCCCGAACGGCTCCTCGCCGAGGTGGAAGCCCAGGTAGTTGTAGATCGCCACGAACCCGCCCATGAGCAGAAAGCCCTGCAGGTAGAGCACCAGCAGACCGCGGTCCGCCAGATTCGCCCCCAGCCGCCCGAGCAGCCCGGCCGGCCCGGTGAGCCGGACGGTCTGGCGCACGAACCCGCGCTGGCGCGGGGCGATGAGGACGAAGACCACGGCGGCGAGCGCGGCGAGCACGCTCACGGTGATCGTGCCGGTCCGCCAGCCGAACGCGTCGCCCACGGGTGCGGCGATGATGCGCCCGGCGAGGCCGCCCAGGCTGGTGCCCGCCACGTAGGTGCCGGCGGCCACGGCGGCGTGCCGGCGGTCGAGCTCCTCCGCGAGGTAGGCCATGGCCACGGCGGGGATCCCGCCCAGGGCGATGCCCTCCGCGAAGCGCAGCGCCACCACGGCCTCGAAGCTCGGCGCCAGGGGCATGACGAGCCCCAGGACCGTGGCGGAGACGACGGCCATGACCATGGTCCGCAGCCGGCCCCACCGGTCGGAGACCACGGACCACGGCAGGACGCCCACGGCGAGGCCGAAGGTCGCGGCGGAGACGCCCAGGGAGGCCCGCGCGGCGTCGATCCCGAGGTCCGCGGCCAGGAGGGGCAGCACGCCCTGCACGGAGTAGAGCTGGGCGAACGTCGCCACGCCGGCGCACAGCAGCGCCAGCAGCACCCGGCGGTAGCCCCGGCTGCCGCGGTCGTAGCCGGTCCAGCCGCCGGGCTCAGCCACGACCGGCCCCGCGGTTCTCCCGGGCCCCGGCCCGCAGCCCGGTGACCACCCACAGGCCCAGGAGCAGGAACAGGGCGAGATAGGGCAGCGCGGCCACGGCGTCGATCGCCGGCCCGGGGACCCCCACCGGCCTCAGCCACGCGTCCCAGCGGATCGGCCCGACGTACAGGCCCACCAGCGCGACCCCGCCCAGCACCAGGGCGAGCCGGCGCGGACCGTCCCGGAGGAACGCCGGCCACGCCTCGACCCACAGCGCCGTGCACACGAGCCCCCACCACACGTGGTGGTGGGACCAGGTGACCGGGGACAGGTAGAGCATGAGGAGGGCGTTGACCGCCACCACGGAGAGGATCATCCCCCGGGCGGCGAGGACCCGGATCAGCAGGGCGACGCCCACGACCGCGGCGAGGAGCAGGACCCCGCGCAGCAGGGGCTCCGGCCCCCCGGGGACGCCGAGGTGGAGGAGCACCCCCTGCAGCGAGGTGTTGTCGACGTACGCGGTGTCGCCGACGCGCTCGTCGCTGAGCACGGCCTCGGTCCAGAACACGACCGCGTCCCGCGGCAGCGCCAGGAACCCGATCACCACGGTCGCGGCGAAGGTGAGGCCCATCGTGAGGATCGGCCGCAGCTGTCCGCGCACGAGGAACACCAGCCCGAACGCGAGGGGGGTCAGCTTGATGCCGGCGGCCAGGCCGATCCAGAACCCGCGCGGGATCCGGCCCAGCAGGGTGTCGTCGCGGGTGCGCAGCAGGTCGTAGAGCGCCAGGGCCATGAGCAGCGCGTTGATCTGCCCGAGACCCACGTTGCGCATCCACGGCCCCGACCACAGCAGCACGGCGGTGCCGGCGGCCACGGCGGTGGCGGGGCCCAGCAGGGCCTGCAGGGGCAGCGGCCGGCCGCGGGCGGCCGCCCGGCGCAGGAGCACGGCCGAGAGGACCGCGGCGACGCCCATCGAGGCGAGCCCCAGGGCGAGCTCGGTGAGCCGCTCGGGGAGGAAGGCGAGCGGCACGAACAGCAGCGCCGCGAACGGCGGGTAGGTGAACGGCAGCCCGCCGTCGCCGTCCGGGCTGAGCCCGGGGCCGTAGAGCTCGTCGTCGAAGCCGTGCCGGTCCACCACGGCCATCCCGCCGAGCCGGTAGACGTCCAGGTCGATGCTGCTGTCGAGGACCAGCCACACGGACCGCACCAGCACGCCCGCCAGCAGCAGCCACACCAGGCCGGTCAGCGCCGTCGAGCGTCCGGTGCGGGACGCGACGGCGGCGGACGGAACGCTCACCAGGGCCTCAGTTCTCGGGTCGGTGCGTGCCGGAGCGGACGCAGGCGGAGGTTGCGGCACCCACTCTAAGCCCGCCCGGTCCCGCCCCCCCCCCCCCCCGTTACCTTCTTCCCAACTCCTCGGTCCGACAGGATGGAGGGGTGCTGACCGGCCGGTCCTCGGCATGATCGTTTGCCCCCAGTCATCCATGATCCGGGGGGTGTAGTCACCGAGGACCGGTCCGGTGATCGCGGATCGCTAATAGAGGCAGGGCCCGCTGGATTAGGGCCTTCGTAACGTGGATGCCGAGCGTGATCACCATCCGGCCGGCCAGCATGCTCGTACAGCAGCGGATGAGAAGGGGCCCGGCCATGTCAGAGCAACCACAACCGGCGGTGTTCGTCGGCCTCGACGTCGGCAAGTCCGACCACCACGCCGTGGCGGTGACGGCTGCGGGGAAGACGGTCTACGACAAGGCCCTGCCTAACGACGAGACCCGGCTGCGGGCCATCCTCACCGACCTGGCCGCGGCCCATGGGCCGGTGCTGATGGTCGTGGACCAGCCGGCCACGATCGGGGCGTTGCCGGTGGCCGTCGCCGAAGGCACCGATGGCGTACAGGTGGCCTACCTGCCCGGGCTGGCGATGCGCCGGATCGCCGATCTGCACCCGGGCACGGCCAAGACCGACGCCCGCGACGCACTGATCATCGCCGAGGCCGCCCGGACCATGCCGCACACCCTGCGTGACATCCAGGTCGATGAGGCCCAGATCGCCGAACTGGCCGTGCTGGCCGGCTTCGACGACGACCTCGCCACCCAGATCACCGCCACCTCCAACCGCCTACGGGGCATGCTCACCCAGATCCACCCCGCCCTGGAACGGGTCCTGGGATCGCGGGTGACCCACCCGGCGGTCGCCGATCTGCTCAGCCGCTACCCGACCCCGGCCAAGCTCGCCGCGGCCGGCAGGGGCCACGTGCGGGCAAGGCTCAAGAAGCACGCACCCCGGCTGGCCGAGACCCTCACCGAGGAAATCTTCGACGCTCTGGGGCAGCAGACCGTGGTCGTGGCCGGCACCGAGGCCGCCGCCACCGTCGTGCCGATCCTGGCCGGGCAGCTGGCCGGCCTGATCCACCAACGGGCCACGGTGGCCGCCCAGGTCGAGGCCCTCGTGGAGGCCCACCCTCTTTGCCCGGTCCTGACCTCGATGCCCGGGATAGGGGTCAGGACCGCCGCGAGAATCCTCACCGAGGTCGTCGGCAAGGACTTCCGAGATGCCGGGCATTTGGCCTCCTACGCCGGGATCGCCCCGGTCACCCGAAGGTCGGGAACCTCGATCCGCGGCGAGCACGCCGCCAAGGGCGGCAACAAACGCCTGAAGCGGGCACTGTTCCTCTCGGCCTTCGCCTCACTCAACCACCCACCCTCGAGGGCCTACTACGACCGGAAACGCGCCCAGGGCAAACGCCACAACCAGGCGATCATCGCCCTGGCCCGCCGACGGACCGACGTCCTGTTCGCCATGCTGCGCGACGGCACCCTCTACCAAGACCCCACCGAGCCCCAGAACACGTCACCGGTGGCCCTGGCCGCTTGACGGAAACCATAGAGGCACCCCCCCCCGTCCCGGTCGGCCCGGGGCCGGGACCGACGGCCCGGGAACACGGCATGATGGACCCTGACACGTCGGAGACACCGCGACGGCACGGCCCCCGGGCAACCGGGACCGCGTGCCTGCCGCGAGCACCGGAGGAGAACCATGACGGAGCACCAGACGGGCGGCCCGGCGGGGGCGTCCCCGCACGAGCTGCTGCTCGAGAGCGAGGACATCGCGTCCTTCCTCGACGCCCTCTCGGGCCGCATCGCCCAGGCCCTGTCCACCGACGGGGACGAGGTGTGGTGCGCGGTCACCCTGCTCCGGCCGAAGCGGTCCTCCACCGTGGCCTCCTCGAGCCCCGCGGCCGAGGCCCTGGACGAGATCCAGTACCACTACGGCGACGGGCCGTGCCTCACGGCGTCCCGCGAGAACCGGCTGGTCCACGTCCCGGACACCCGTTCCGATCCCCGGTGGCCCGAGTACGGCCGGGCCGCCGCCGCCCACGGCATCCTCTCCGCCCTGGGGGTGCCCCTGGACCTCGCCGGCGAAGCCTCGGCGGCCCTGGACGTCTACGCCGACCGTCCGCACAAGTTCGACCGGGCGACGATCGAGGTCATCCAGCGCGAGGTGGCCTCCGCCTCCAGCGCGCTGCGCCTGGCCGTGCGGATGGAGAAGCACCGGGACGCCGAGGCGGACCTGAAGGCGGCCATGGCCTCGCGCACCACCATCGATCTCGCCGTGGGCATCGTCATGGGCCAGAACCGCTGCACCCAGGAGCAGGCCTTCGACATCCTCCGGTCCGCCTCCAGCCACCGCAACGTCAAGCTGCGCGACCTGGCCGCGGAGCTGGTCGCCACCGTCGGACAGGGCCCGGCCACCACCCACTTCGACCGCTGAGGGCCCCTCCGGCGGGCACTGCTCCGCTCCCGCGGAGGGACCGGGGCCGCGTGCGTGCGGGAGCGGCTACCCCTTCCGCCACTCGTCGCTCGTCAGGTGCGAGCCCGCCTGCGGTCCCATCTGCACCATGCCGCCGTCGACGACCCAGGACGCCCCGGTGACGTAGGCGGAGGCCGGGGACGCGAGGAACGCGATGACCGCGGCGACCTCGCGGGCGTCCCCGGGCCGGCCCAGCGGCACGCCGGGACGGTGGGCGGCCCTCGGGTTCTCGTCCTCCTGCCCCGTCATGGGGGTGGCGATCTCCCCCGGGGCCACCGAGTTCGCGGTGATCCCGTGCTCCCCCAGCTCGAGCGCGATGGTCTTCACGAGTCCTCCGAGGCCGTGCTTGGCGGCGTCGTAGGCGCTCGAGCCGACCCGGGGCACGTGCTCGTGGACGCTCGTGACGGCGATCAGCCGCCCGCCCCGTCCGGCGGCCACCAGATGCCGCGCCGCTGCCTGGAGGCACACGAACGCGCCGTCGAGATCGGTGGCGAGCACCTTGCGCCACGTGCCCAGGGACGTCTCCAGGAACGGGACGTTCGCCCCCGTGCCCGAGTTGTGCACGAACACGTCCAGGCCGCCCAGCCGCTGCACGAGGCCATCGACGACGGCGCCGCAGCGCTCCAGCTCCGTGGTGTCCAGCCGCGCCACCACGGCCCGGCGGTCGTAGGACCGGACCTCCTCCGCCGTCCGCTCGGCACCCTCCTCGTCCCGGTGCCAGGTGATCCCCACGTCCATGCCGGCCGCCGCGAGCGCCACGGCGGTCGCACGCCCGATGCCGGAGTCGGAGCCGGTCACCACGGCCGTGCGGGGCTCGAAGTCGGGAGCGTGCTCCATGGTCGTCGCCTTCCCTCCGTGCAGAGCGCGGACCGCCGTGCGGGACGGCCCGGGGGCACCAGCCTATTCCCGGCGGTGACGCGGCGCACACCCCCCGGCCGGAGCCGTTGCGGACCGCGACCGAGGAGAGGAAGCTCTTGAGCAAGCTGATGGTCGGAGACGAGGAGAGCGTCATGGCACACCAGGACCCGTCAGGATCGACCGTCCCGGAGGATCCCCGGGAGCGCGGAAAGGACCGGCCGGGCGCCTCCACCCCGCGGGGGCGGCGGCAGGAGGTGGTCGCCGCGGAGAAGCGGGAGTTCGGGGGCGTGAAGTTCGGCTCCGCGTTCTTCGGCTGGATGACCGCCACGGGCATCGCCGTGCTGCTCACCGCCCTGCTCGGTGCGATCGGCGCGGGCGTGGGGGTGGCGACCAGCTCGGACCCGGGCGAGATCGCGGAGCAGGTGGCGCAGGACGCCGGCACCGTGGGCCTCGTCAGCGGCATCGCCCTGGCCCTGGTCCTCTTCGTCGCCTACTTCGCCGGGGGCTACGTGGCCGGGCGGATGGCCCGGTTCGACGGCGCCAAGCAGGGGGTCGCCGTGTGGGTGTGGGCGGTCCTCATCGCGATCGTCCTGGCGGTCCTGGGCGCGGTGGCGGGCGAGCAGTTCAACGTGCTGCGCGAGCTCAACAGCTTCCCCCGCATCCCCATCGGCGAGGGCGCCCTGACCACGGGCGGCATCATCGCCCTGGTGGTCGCCGTCCTGATCCCGCTGCTCGCGGCGGTCCTCGGCGGCCTGGCCGGGATGCGCTTCCACCGGAAGGTGGACCAGGTCGGCATCGACCACCAGTACCGCTCGCACTTCTAGGACCGCTTCCGGGACCGGGGCGGGTCAGAACTCGAGGACGAGCCGCCCCCGCACGCCCCCGGCCTCGAGCCGGCGGTGCGCCTCGGCGGCGTCCGCGGCGGGCAGGACGGCGGCCACGCGCAGGGAGAGCACCCCCTCCTCCACGTACCGGCGCAGCCGGTCCAGCTTCGCGCCCGAGTGGTACTCCTGGGGCACGCTGATCCGGTGCACGGTGATCCCCCGGCCCGGGTCCCCCGTCCAGTGCCGCACGGTCGCGAACCCTCCGCCGTCCCGGACGGCAGGGGCCGCCTTCTCGCTCAGCACGGCGGCGTCCACGAGGGCGTCGACCCCGTCGGGGAAGAACTCCCGGATCCGCTCGGCGACGTCGTCCCCGCGCGCCACCACGTGGTCGGCGCCGAGACTGTCGACGAGCTCCAGATCCTGCTCCGCGGCGTCCGCGATCACGGTGAGGCCCTCGTGCTTGGCGAGCTCCACCACGTAGTTGCCGAGGGTCCCGGCGGCCCCGGTGACGGCCAGGGTCTGCTCGGGCTGGAGGTCCAGCACCTCGAGGACCTGCAGGGCCGTGAGCCCGTTCATGGGCAGCGTGGCGGCCGTGGCGAAGTCCGTGTCCGCCGGGAGGCGGGCGATCGAGTCGTCGGGGGCGACCAGGAGCTCCGCGTAGGCGCCCCCGTGCTCCCCGCGCGGCAGGGCGATGGCCATGACCGCGTCCCCCACCCGCCAGGCGCTGCCCTCCCCCACCTCGTCGACGACCCCGGCCGCGTCCATCCCCGGCACGTACGGCGGCCGCAGGTGCTCCACGGGCTGACCGCCCGCGCGCAGCAGGGTGTCCGTGGGGCTGACGGCGGCCGCCCTGACCCGGATCCGCACCTCTCCGGGGCCGGGGTGGGGGTCCGGCACCTCGTGGACGGCGAGGACCTCGGGCCCTCCGAACGTCTCGACTCCGATGACTCGCATGCCCGTTCCAACCCCGGGGCGCCCGCGCCCATTCCGGCCCCGCGCCGATGCCGTGACGATGCCGTTCCGATGCCGTCCTGACATGCGGGCGAGGATCCCGTCACACCGTTGCGGCCCCGCCGGTCCGGGGCCATGCTGAGGGCGGGTCCCGCCGCACCACGAAGGGGAGCACCATGGCACCGACAGACTTCATCACCCTTCCCGTCTCGGACCTGGAGCGATCGAAACGGTTCTACTCCTGTCTCGGCTGGCGGCTGCACCCCGCGTTCGAGGGCACCGGCGCCGGGACCGTCGAGATCCGCGAGGACGAGCACGTCATGGTCCTGAGCGAGGACCGCCACCTGCGCCTGGTGGGGCCCGGGACCCCCGGCACCCCGGCCGACGCCTCCGTGGTCAACGCGCTCAGCGTCGACTCCCCGGACGAGATCGACGTCATCGTCGACCGCGCCGTCCGCGCCGGCGGGACCGAGGGCGACGCCCAGGACTACGGCTTCCTGCGCTCGCGCTGCTTCCGGGACCCCGACGGCCACCAGTGGGAGATCCTGTGGGTCGATCCCGCGGCGGCCTCCGTCCGCGCCGCCCGCCGGCGGTGACCGCGGGCACGGCGGAGCCCGGTCACCACGGGTGACCGGGCTCCGTCCCGTCTCGGCGGCTCAGGTGCTCACTTCTCGGAGACGGCCGCCGCGAGCCGCTCGAGGGAGTGCTCCAGGGCGCCCTCCTCGAAGAGCGGGAAGGACACGGCCTTCTTGGCCTCCGGGGTCGCGTGCTCCCACGAGTAGGTCTCGGTGACCAGCGTGGCGCCGGGGCCCTGGGGCTCGAGCTCCCAGATCCACTCCCAGCCCTCCAGCTCGGCGCCCTGCGGCTTGGGCTTCCAGGCGAGGAGCTTGTTCTCGTCGTAGCCGGAGACGGTGTTCTCCATGACGTAGTCGCCGCCCATGTGCTCGCCGTTCATGTTCATCACGAACACCTGGCCGACCTTCTGGATGCGCTGGTCGTCGCCGGAGACGACCGTGCCGGAGCCGTCGATCTGCCGGTGGCGCGAGGGCAGGCTGAGGACGTCGAAGATGGCGTCGGCGGGGGCGTCGATGACGCGGCTGGCGGACAGGCTGTTCTCGGACACGGGTGGTTCCTCTCGTCGGCAACGGTACGGCCCCACCGTAGGCAGACGGGGCCGGTCCCTGGCCAGGGCTGTCCGCTCCCCGCGTAGCCGGGTCCGGCCCGTGCGCTCAGCCCTGCCCCGCGCCGAGGCCCTGCGGCTCCCCCGCCAGCGCCCGCAGATAGCCGGCGAATCCCCGGTCGACCCGGCCGGTGCTCCGGCCCGAGGTCAGCACCCGCACCCGGTCCGTGGCGAGCACCCGGTGCCCGCGCGCCCGCGCCGCCTCAGCCAGCCCGACGTCCTCGCCGTGCGGCAGGGCCGGGAAGCCCCCGCACGCGGCGTACACGTCGGCGCGCACGCCCAGGTTCGCCGCGTGCACGTGGGGGTGCCCCTCCTCCAGCCGGTGCCGGGCGTGCCAGCGCGCCAGGAGACCCGCGGCCAGGTCCCCGGGGTCGGGCTCCACGGTGCCCAGGAGCAGCTCCGCCCCGCGCCCGGCCGCGTCCAGGTGGCCGGTGAGCCAGTGCGCGGGCACCGCGCTGTCGGCGTCGGTCGACACGATCCAGGTGCGCGCCCCGGCGGCTCCCGCGGCGGCCACCGCGGCGGCCCGGGCCGCCCCCGCGGTGCCCCAGGACCCGGCGACGGCGTCCGCCCCCGCCGCCGCGGCGATCCGGGCGCTGCCGTCGGTGCAGCGGTCCAGGGCCACGACGACGTCCACCTGCACCGGGGGCCGGGCCGCCCGCGCCCGGGCGGCGGCGTGCTGCACCGTGGCCAGGCACCGGCCGAGCAGCCGCTCCTCGTTCCGGACCGGCACCACCACGACCACCCGCTCCACCCCGGTCAGCACGTGCCCGCGCCGGCGGTCCGCGGCCCCACGGGCTCGAAGACCTCCAGCAGGAAGTCGCGCTCCGTGTGGCGCAGCAGGGGCCCGAAGCGGGCGTCCGCGTGCACGGCGGCGTGCACGTCGGCCCCGTCGAGGGGCCAGCCCTCGATCGGGTGGCGCCAGTGGCACAGCAGGAGGTGGCCGTCCGGCTCGAGGGACCCGGCCACGCGGTCGAGGAGCCCGCCCAGCTGCGCGGCGTCGAGGAAGTAGCCGGTCTCGGAGACCACCACGAGGTCGAACCGCCCGGGCGGCCACTGCCCGGGCAGCCTGCGCTGCTCCACCTGCACGCCGGGGAGCTCCGCCAGCCGCTGCCGGGCGCGCTCGACCGCCACCCCGCTCGCGTCCACGGCCAGCACGGACTCCGCCCGGTCCGCGAGCTCGGCGGTGAGGGCGCCGAGGGAGCACCCCGCCTCCAGGACCCGGCGGTACCGGGGTCGCGGCAGCGCGGCGAGGGTCACGGCGCGCTTGCGCCGCTCGTACCAGGATGAGTCGACGTCCCAGGGGTCCTCGGCGCCGCGGTGGACGTCGTCGAACACGGCGGCGGCGTCCGGGGCCTGTCCTGCGGGCGGGAGCACGAAGAAGTGCTCGGCCGGGCGGCGGAACCGGGCCAGCACGTGGGGGCCCAGGAGGGCCTCGTCGCCCGGGGCCGGGGACAGCGGCAGGACCTGCGAGGCGTGCGCGGCCAGGGCCTGCTCCTTGGCCGCGCACGCGGGGGCGTCCAGGGCGAGGACCCGGATCCCGTGCGGGGGCAGGTCCTCGGGCCCGCCCCAGTGCCACAGCCAGACGGGGTACTCGAGACACTCGACGCCGTGGACGGAGGCGGCCGCCCGGGCGGCCCGGCCCAGCACCTCGTGGTCGACGTGCCCGTCGTCGCCCCACGGGGCGGCCAGCACGCCACGCCGCCCCGCGGCGGCCCACGCCGCGGCCTCGGCCACGGGGGCGCGCAGCGCCTCCCCCGCCGACGCCAGGGCCCCGTCGGGCAGCCCCAGGAGCTCGGGGACCACGCCGTCGGCGAGCCGGTCCGTGGCGGCGGAGGCCTCGGCCCGGCGCACCCGGGCGAGGTCGGCGGGGGTCCGGGTCGGCGAGCGCGGGTGCGACTGCTCGCCCAGGGTCGCCACGACCACCCGCACCCGGGCGCCTGCCCGGGCCGCGAGGGAGATCAGGCCGCCCGCGCCGAGGCTCTCGTCGTCCGGGTGGGCGGCGAGGACCACGAGGCGGTCGATCCCGTCGAGCTCGAGCGGGCGCGCGGCGTGCAGGCGCGGCGCCCGCGCCCACACCGCCTCGGGGGTGCCGGGGTCCCGGTGGTCGAACGTCACCACGGGCGGTCCCCCGCCGCGCCCTCGAGCAGGGCCCGGCCCAGTGCCGCGGCGTCCCGCTGCGCGTGCTCCTGCCGGACGTACACCTGCAGGGCGCTCACCCGGCGGACGTGCTCGGGGGCGCCGGTGAGCGGGCCCGGCCCGGTGGCGGCCGAGACCTCCGCGGTCACGGCCTCCGCCGTCCGGGCGACGACGCGGCGGGTGCGCAGGGCCAGGACCGCGCCGCGCTCCCCGCCGGCCCGGCCGGCGTCGACCTGCTCCGCCGCCGAGCGCAGGGCCGTGCGGGCGGAGTGCAGGAGGGTGTCGACGACGCCGAGCGCCGCGTGCCCCACCTGGTCCAGCGGCCGCACGTCCGGGGCCCGGCGCCGCACGGCGTCTCCCCACAGGACGTCGGCCACCCCGGCCGCGCCGCCGTACCAGCACGCGGCCACGCCGATCCCGCCCCAGGCGAAGCCGGGGCGCTCCAGGTACCACCCGTCCTCGCCGACCGGCACGGCCGGCACCGCCGTGCACCGCACGGCGCCGGTCGGCACGTCCCGCAGCCCGGCCGGCCGCCAGTCCTCGGTGCTCCCGGGGACGACCCCGGGGTGGGCGAGGTCCACGGCGAAGGCCCGGCGGCGGCCTCCGCCGGTGCTCGCGGTGACCACGGCCCGGTCGAGGTGCGCGGCGAGCGAGCACCACGCCTTGGTGCCCGTGAGCTCCCATCCGCCGGTCCCGTGGCGGGCCACGAGCTCGTGACCGGGGGCCTCGGCGGCCCAGACGCCCCAGGCGGCGGGCGGACCGGCGAGCTCCTCGAGTCCCGCCTGGTGCAGGATCGCGAGGGCGTCCAGGTGCGGCTCGACCACGCGGGCGAGGGACAGGTCGAGCCGGGCGAGCTCGGCGAGCCGCCGCCACAGCTGTCCGGTGCGGCCGGCGCCGGGCAGGGGGAGCTCCGCGCCGAGCGCCCGGGCCACGCCCAGGGCCCGGTCCAGGGCGCCCGGGGTGCCGGCGCGCAGGGCCGCCGCGGCCTCCTCGGCGCGTCCGGGGCCGGCGGCGGGTCGGGGGTGCGGCGGGGGCATGCGGTGTCCATCGGTCGGCGGCAGGGAGACGATCAGCCTACGTCCTGCCCGCCGGGCCCGCTCGCGCCCCCCTCCGCAGCGCTCCGGCGAGGACCCGCGAGCAGGCCTCGGCGGACCGGGTCAGTAGGCCTGCTGGGACGGGTCCACCTGCTCGATCCACGCCAGCACCCCGCCCTCGAGGTGCGCGACGTCGGTGCGGCCCGCGGCGCGCAGGAGGTGCAGGGCCCGTTCGGAGCGCGCCCCGGCCTTGCAGTGCAGCAGCACCCGGCGGCCCGGGGCGATCCGGGCGAGGGCCTCCCCGGACTCGAACTGTTCCAGCGGGAGCAGCCGTGCCCCGGGGATCGCCGCGAGCCGGGCCTCGTAGGGCTCCCGGACGTCGACGAGCTCGAAGTCCGCGGCGCCGCGCTCCCGTGCCGCCAGCAGCTCCGCGAGCTCGGGGGCCGTCACGGTGGGGACGCCTCCCGGCTGCGGGCCGGGCGCCGGGCAGGCGGGGGCGGCCCCGCCGGCCGCCGTCAGGGTGGTCACGGGCGCGCGGCCCGGCGTGGGCACCAGCGGGATCTCCCACCAGCGCGCCGAGAGGGCGTCGTAGGTGGCGACCCGGCCGAGCATCGTGGTGCCGATCCCGGTGACCAGCTTGACGGCCTCGACCGCCATGGCGGTGCCCAGCAGTCCCGGCAGCACGCCGAGCACCCCGGCCTCGGCGCAGCTGGGCACCGTGCCCGGCGCCGGGGGCACGGGGTAGAGGTCGCGGTAGGTGGGCCCGTGCGCGCCCCAGAACACCGAGTACTGGCCGTCGAAGCGCAGGATCGAGCCCCACACGTGCGGGACACCGGCCAGCTCGCACGCGTCGGAGACGAGGTAGCGGGTCTCGAAGTTGTCCGTGCCGTCCAGGACGAGGTCGTACCCGGCGAGGACCTCCTCCGCGCTGTCCGCGGTGAGCCGCTCGCGGTGCTCCACGACGCGCACCAGCGGGTTGAGGTCGGCGATCCGCGCGGCGGCCGAGGCGGTCTTGGGCGCCCCGAGGGTCCCCTCGCCGTGGATCACCTGGCGCTGCAGGTTGGAGGCGTCCACGTCGTCGTCGTCGACGACGCCGAGGGTCCCGACGCCCGCGGCGGCGAGGTAGAGCAGGGCCGGGGAGCCGAGGCCGCCCGCGCCCACGCACAGCACCCGGGCGTTCTTGAGCCGCCGCTGGCCCTCCTCGCCGATCTCGGGGACGGTCAGGTGGCGGGCGTAGCGGCGCAGCTCGGCGTCGGTGAGCTCCGCGGCGGGCTCGACGAGCGGGGAGAGGTCCACGGCGCTCAGGCGTCCAGTCCGACCCACTCGGTGGAGCCGTCCGCGAACCGCTGCTCCTTCCAGATGGGCACCTCGGTCTTGATCCGGTCCACGAGCGCGTCGCAGGCGGCGAACGCGAGCTTGCGGTGGGCGGCGGCCACGGCGGCCTCCAGGGCGGAGTCCCCCACGCGCAGGTGGCCGACCCGGTGGGCGGCCCAGATCCGCACCCCGGGGAACTCCTCGGCGACCCGGCGGGCCACGTCCTGGACGGCCCGGTCCGCGCCGGGGTGGCAGGTGTAGTCGAGGCTGGTGACGGGGCGGCCGCCGTCGTGGTCGCGGATGACACCGCTGAAGGAGACCACGGCGCCGGTGCGCTCGTCCTGCACGGCCTCGACGGCCCGGGCGTGGTCCAGGGGCTCCTCGGTGACGAAGGCGCCGACCACGGCGGTCTCCGCCTGGATCGGTCCGGGTGTGCTCATCGGTCGGTCTCCTCGTGCGGTCGGGGGTCGTGGCGGGGGCCGTCGTGCCCGCGGTCGCGGTGGCCCTCGAGCTGGTCGCAGACGTGGTCGAGGATCGGCTCGAGGACCTTCAGCCCGTCCCAGACCCCGCCGGTGGAGCCGGGGAGGTTGACCACGAAGGTGGCGCCGCTGACCCCGGCGTGCCCGCGGCTGAGCACCGCCAGGGGGGTGGTCCTCCGGCCCTCCGCCCACAGTGCCTCCATGATGCCGGGCAGCTCGCGGTCGAGGAAGGGCCGGGTCATCTCGGGGGTGAGGTCGTCCGGGCCGAGGCCGGTCCCGCCGCTGGTGACGACCACCCGGGGGCGGTCCGCGGGGGCCCGGGTCACGAGCAGCCGCTCCAGCTCGGCGCGCACGTCCTCGCCGTCGGCCACCACGAACGGACCTTCGACCTCGAAGCCGTGGGAGCCGAACCAGTCGGCGGCGATCCGCCCGCTCCGGTCCTGGTAGACCCCGGCGGCGGCGCGGGTGGAGGCGACGATGACGGCGGCGCTCCTCATGCGGCGTCCCCGTCGGTCCGCGCCCAGTCCCCGGACTTGCCGCCGGACTTCGCGAGCACCCTGACCCGGTCGATCTCGGCCAGCTTGTCCACGGCCTTGATCATGTCGTAGAGGGTCAGGGCGGCCACCGAGGCCGCGGTCAGCGCCTCCATCTCCACGCCGGTCACCCCGCGCGTGCGCACCGTCGCGGTGATCCGCACGCCGTCCGCCAGCCGCTCGAAGTCCACGGTCACCTTGCTGATCGGCAGCGGGTGGCACAGCGGGACGAGCTCCGGGGTCCGCTTGGCCGCCATGATGCCGGCCACCCGGGCCACCGGCAGGGCGTCCCCCTTGGGGAGGTCCGCGGCGAAGACCTGCTCGACGACGTCGGGGCGGGTGCGCAGCGTGGCCGTCGCGGTGGCCTCGCGGGTGGTCACGGCCTTGTCGGAGACGTCCACCATGTGCGCGGACCCGTCCGCCCGGACGTGCGTGAGGCTCTGCTGCTGCTCGGTCATGTCGGTTCGGTCCCCTTCGGCTCTCCCGGATGGTGCGTCCCTCCCATTCTGGCCCACCCCCGCGCCGCGCACCGCCGCGTCATGTCTGGTCCCGTGCCGGGGCGCGGTGCTAGCTTGACGGAACGCGACCAGAGCGCCGTCGACGCCGCCGGCACTCGGAAGGAGCCACCGTGCTGTCAGACACCTCGTACCCCGTCGTCAAGGCCACGCTGCCCGTGGTCGGGGAGAACATCCAGGAGATCGCCCGGCGTTTCTACGCGCACATGTTCGGCGAGCACCCCGAGCTGCTGGACGGGCTGTTCAACCGCGGCAACCAGGCGGACGGCCGGCAGCAGCAGGCGCTGGCCGGGTCCGTGGCCGCCTTCGCCGGCTACCTGGTGAACAAGCCGACCGAGCTCCCGGACCACCTGCTGTCCCGCATCGCGCACAAGCACGTGTCCCTGGGGCTGCACCCGGACCAGTACCAGATCGTGCACGACAACCTCATGTGGGCCATCGTGGACGTCCTGGGCGACGCTGTGACCCCGGAGGTCGCCGCGGCCTGGGACGAGGTCTACTGGCTGATGGCCAACGTGCTCATCAACCAGGAGCGCGGCCTCTACGAGGCGGTCCGGCTCTCCCCCGAGACCGTCTGGCGGACCTGGCGGGTGGTCGAGAAGATCCCGGAGACCGAGGACGTCACGACCTTCGTGGTGGAGCGCGTCGACGAGCGGGAGGTGAAGCGGTCCCTGCCCGGCCAGTACGTGACCCTCAGGATGGAGATGCCCGACGGCGTGCTGCAGCCCCGGCAGTACAGCCTGACCCGCGCCGACGACGGACAGCACCGGCGCTTCGCGGTGAAGCGGGTGCGCGGCAACGGCACGCCGGCCGGCGAGATGTCCACCCTCCTGCACGAGACGGTGCAGGTGGGGGACGAGGTGGTGCTCTCGGTGCCCTCCGGCGACGTGGTCCTGGAGTACTCGGACCGGCCGCTGGTGCTGGCCAGCGCGGGCATCGGCGTCACGCCGATGGCGGGCATGCTCTCGCACCTGGTGAAGGACGGCTCCCAGCGCACCGTGCAGTTCCTGCACGCGGACGCCTCCCCGGAGACGTTCGCGCTGCGCGGGCAGATCGAGGAGGACCTCGCCGCCCTGGAGGACGGCTCCCTGAAGGCCTGGTTCGAGCAGCCGCGGGCGGCCGGCGAGCGCGCCGAGAACGAGTACGAGGGGTTCATGGACCTGCGCGCCGTGGAGCTGCCGCACGACGCGCAGTACTACCTGTGCGGGCCGCTCCCCTTCATGCAGGCCGTGCGCAGCGCGCTCGTCGCCCGCGGAGTCCCGCCCCGGGACATCCAGTACGAGGTGTTCGGCCCGGACCTCTGGCTCGCCGACTTCGAGTGACCGGCCGTGCAGGCCCCGGGAGAACGACCGGGGCAGGACCAGGACACGGCCCGAGGGCCGGACGACGACGACGGAGGACACGATGACGGACACGCACGGCAACCACGTGGAGGAGCTGGCGGTCAACAGCTGCTGGGACCTGCTCCGGGACGCGGGCGTCGGCCGCCTCGCCGTGTGGGTGGAGGACCACCCGGACATCTTCCCGATCAACTTCGTGGTGGACCATGGGACCCTCGTCTTCCGCTCGGCCGAGGGGACGAAGGTCGCCGGGGCCCTCACCGACGTCCCCGTGGCGGTGGAGATCGACGGGTACGACGAGCCCGCCGGGAAGGCGTGGAGCGTGGTGGTCAAGGGCCGCGCCGAGCGCATCCAGCAGGTCCAGGAGCTCACGGACACCCTCGACCTCCCGCTGTTCCCGTGGCAGGCGGGGCGCAAGGGCATCTTCGTCCGGGTCGTGCCGTCCCTCGTGACCGGCCGCCGGTTCCCGGTCGCGGACCCGGAGGTGTGGCGCACCCCGCTGTCGGGGGTGCGGCGCTCCCCCGACGAGTGAGCCTGCGCAGGGACGTGCTCCTCCGCCGGGCCGCCCCGCTCCCGAGCTGACCGCCGGCTGCGGTCCGGGCTGCGCGTCCGGCGCCCGGACGGCGGTCAGGTCCGGGCCCGCTCGTCGTCCTTGCCCCCGTTGCGCACGGTGAAGGTGAGCACCAGGGCGGTCACCGCGAACACGGCCAGCAGGGTCAGCCCCACGAAGTAGCTGTTGTTCTCGGCGTCGTAGGTGGCGCCCATCACGAGCGGCGGGAAGTAGCCGCCCAGGCCGCCGGCGGCCGCGATGATGCCGCCGATCGTGCCCACGTCCTTCGCCGGGGCGGCGCGTCCCACCCACCCGAACACGCCGCCGGTGCCCAGGCCGAGGAACACCGCCATGGCCAGGAACGTGGCGCCGTAGGCCACCTCCTGGATCGGCTGCAGCGCCACGACCATCGCGAGGACCGCCGTGCCGACGAGCGAGGTGATCGTGACGATCTTCGGGCCGAGGCGGTCGGCGAGGATCCCGCCGACCGGGCGGGCGACCACCGCGGCGAGGGCGAAGCCGGCGGTGCGGGTCCCGGCCGCGGTGGCGTCGAAGCCGTAGACGGTGTTCAGGTAGGTGGGCAGGTAGTTGGAGAACGCCACGAACGCGCCGAAGACCACGCCGTAGAGGAAGCACAGCTGCCAGGTCACCCGCAGGGTGAAGGCGTGCCTGATCCGGGGCAGCACCGGCTGCGGCACGGCGCCGGCGCGGACCGGGGACTCGCGCAGCCCGAGCCAGCAGACCACGGCCATGGCCGCGACGATCGCGGCGATGACCGCGTGGGCGCCCAGGTACCCGATGCCCGCGACCAGGCGCGGGGTGACGAACGCGGAGACCGCGGTGCCGGCCATGCCCGCGCCGAACACGCCGGTGGCGAAGCCCTTGCGGTGGGACTCGTACCACGCGGAGCAGAACGGGATGCCGATGGCGAAGACCGTGCCGGCGATGCCGAGGAAGAACGCGACGACCAGCAGGAGCCCGAAGCTGCCCAGCTGGCCCACGAGGGCGGTGAGCAGCACCAGCGGGGCGGTCAGGGCGAGGATCGCCGTGAACATCACCCGCCCGCCGAGGCGGTCCGTCAGGGCGCCGACGGGCACCCGGGCGATGGAGCCGACGAAGATCGGCATCGCCACGAGCAACGCGGTCTGCGAGGAGCTGAGCTCCATCTGCTCCGCGTAGCGCCTGGACAGCGGGCCCACGATGGTCCAGGCCCAGAAGCCCGCGGTGGACGCCAGCGTGGCGAGGAGCAGGTTCCGCAGCTGGCCGGAGCGCAGGTCCGGGGCCGCGGTGCCCGGGGAGGCGGCGGACGACGACGAAGATGACATGGCGGTCCTCGCAGATGGGGCTGGTCAGCGGCGGGTGCCGGCGCGGTTGCGGTGGGCGCTCCTGTCCCGGTCCTGGGTCCCGACGGGGTCCCAGCCGCGGCGCACCGGCACGGACCCGGTGGACCGGTGGTCCCGGGAGCGGTAGACGATGTACGGCCGGAACAGGTAGTGCACGGGGGCGGTGAACGCGTGCACCAGGCGGGTGAACGGCCAGACGGCGAAGAGCCCCATGGCCCACAGGGCGTGCACCTTGAAGGAGATCCCGGCGGCCGTCATCGCGGCGACGTCCGGCTGCAGGATCCAGATCGAGCGGAACCACGGGGAGACCGTCTGGCGGTAGTCGGGCACGGAGTGGTCGAACACCGAGATGAGGGTGGTGCCCAGCCCCGTGAGCAGCGCGGCCACGAGCATGACGTACATGAACTTGTCGTTCTTGGTGGTCGCCATGAACACGGGTCCGGTGGTGCGCCGGCGCCAGATGAGCATGATGATCCCGAGCAGCGTGCCCACGCCGGCCACGAGCCCGATGCTCAGGGCCAGGAAGTGGTACATCCCCTCGGTGACCCCCACGGCCTCGGTCCAGGTCTTCGGGATGATCAGACCCATGACGTGGCCCGCGAGCACGGCGAGGATGCCGAAGTGGAACAGCGGGGAGGCGATGCGCAGGATGCGGGACTCGTAGAGCTGCGAGGACCGGGTGGTCCACCCGAACTGGTCGTACCGGTACCGCCAGACGGTGCCGCCGATCACGACCGCCAGCACGACGTAGGGCAGCACGCCCCAGAGCAGGATGTCGCCGACCCCCACGGAGGCGGCGGCCGGGGCCGCCGCCTCGAGGGGGAGGGAGGTCCCGGGCGCGAGCAGGCTCGCGGCGGTGGCGGTCATGCGCTGTTCCTTTCGGTGACGGGCAGCAGCCGGGGGTCGTACGGGTCGAGGCCCACGGACTCCGTGGGCGGACCGTAGCCGGCCATCCGCAGGGCGGCGTCCCGGTCCTCCGGGGAGACCCCGGGCAGGGTGGAGCACACGAGGGCGACGACGCCGTGGTACGGCAGGCCGTCGTCGCGCAGCGCCAGCCGCAGCAGCTCGAGGGACGGCCGGTAGCGCTGGAGCAGCTCGTAGCCGTCCTCAGGGGAGACCTTCGCGGCGAACTCGAGCACGAGCGGCAGGTAGTCCGGCAGCTCGGCCCCGTCCAGCTGCGCGCCGTGGGAGCGGTAGACCTCCTTGAAGGCGGCGAGCGCCTCGCCCCGCCGCCGGGTGTCCCCGTCGGTCCAGTAGGTCAGGTGCAGGCTGTGCCGCCGGGAGAGGTCGAACTCCTGGACGTAGTCGGCCTGCACCTGGTCGAGCGGGCGGGCGCGCAGCCAGTCGAGGAGGTCCTCGGGCACGGGCGCGCCCACCTCCTCGAGGGCTTCCCGCAGGACGGGCAGCATGACCAGGAGCTCGTGGTCGGGATAGCCGAGCAGCACGGCGGCGGCCTGCCGGGCCACCGCGCTGCGCCGCGGGTGCCGGTCCGTGCAGCGCCCGGGGTCGAGAGTTCCCCTGCCGGCCTTGCCCAGCAGCCTCTCCAGCAGGCTCACGGCCGGTCCCCGTCCTCGGAGCGCGGCGGGAACAGCCCCGCGGGCGCCCCTCGGCCGTCCCAGTTGAGCAGGTTCACGCGCCCGGCCATCTGCTGCTCCGAGGTGGCGGACTCGCCGGTCTGTCGCGCCAGCAGGGCGTTGAAGTTCTCCACGGCCACGGGCGTGGGGCGCCCGGAGGCCTCGCCGAAGACGCCGGTCTGGCCCATCCCGGGCCCTCCGTCCACGTCGAGGGAGCAGCCGATCTCCTCGAGGTTGTGGGCGTCCTCCAGATGGGCGGAGGGGATGACGTAGCGCTCGTCGTACTTGGCGATGGCCATGAGCCGGTACATCTTCTGGATCTCGGAGCCGGTCATCCCGACGCCCTCGGCGATCGACTCGTCCGGGGCGTCCCCGAGGGCGATGTCCCGCATGTAGGAGCGCATGGCCGCGAGCTTGCGCAGCACGTCCGTGACGATCTGCGTGTCCCCGGCCGTGAACAGCTCGGCGAGGTACTCCACCGGGATGCGCAGCGAGTCGATGGCGCCGAACAGGTTGCCCGCGTCCTCGCCGTCGTGCCCCTGGTCCTTGAGCAGGTCCACCACCGGGGACAGCGGCGGGACGTACCAGACCATCGGCATCGTCCGGTACTCCGGGTGCAACGGCAGCGCCACCCGCAGCTCCTTGGCCAGGGTGTAGACGGGGGACCGGCGCGCGGCGTCGAGCCAGTCCTCCGGGACGCCCTCGGCGCGGGCCGCGGCGACCACCCCCGGGTCGTGCGGGTCGAGCATCAGGTCCAGCTGGGCCTCGTAGAGGTCCCGCTCGTCCGGGGTCGCGGCGGCTTCGGTGACCCGGTCCGCGTCGTACAGGAAGATGCCGATGTAGCGCAGCCGGCCGACGCACGTCTCCGCGCAGACCGTGGGGATGCCCACCTCGATCCGGGGATAGCAGAACGTGCACTTCTCGGCCTTGCCGGACTTGTGGTTGTAGTACATCTTCTTGTACGGGCAGCCGGTGACGCACTGCCGCCAGCCGCGGCAGCGGTCCTGGTCCACCAGCACGATCCCGTCCTCGGTGCGCTTGTAGATCGCCCCCGAGGGGCAGGAGGCCATGCAGGAGGGGTTCAGGCAGTGCTCGCAGATGCGCGGGAGGTAGAACGCGAAGGTCTGCTCGAACTCGAACTTGATCCTGTCCTCGGACTCGCGGCGCACCTTCTCCACGATCGGGTCCAGGTGGCCGGCCTCGGTGACGCCGCCGAGGTTGTCGTCCCAGTTGGCGGACCACTCGATCTTGGTGTCCTTCCCCGTGATCAGGGACTTGGGGCGGGCCACGGGGAAGTCGGTGCCGGCGGGGGCGTTGGTGAGGGTCTCGTAGTCGTAGGTCCACGGCTCGTAGTAGTCGTCGAGCTCCGGCTGGACGGGGCTGGCGAACAGGCCCGCGAGCTTCGCCCAGCGCCCGCCCGACTTCAGCTTGAGGTTGCCGCGGCGGTTGAGCTCCCAGCCGCCCTTCCACTTCTCCTGGTCCTCGTACCGGCGGGGATAGCCCTGCCCGGGACGGGTCTCCACGTTGTTGAACCACACGTACTCCGTGCCGGCGCGGTTCGTCCACGCCTGCTTGCACGTCACCGAACAGGTGTGGCACCCGATGCACTTGTCGAGGGCCATCACCATGGCGACCTGGGCCATGACTCGCATCAGTACTGGACCTCCTGGGAGCGCTTGCGGACCACGGAGACGATGTCGCGCTGGTTGCCGGTGGGCCCGAGGTAGTTGAAGGCCCAGGACAGCTGCGCGTAGCCGCCGATCATGTGGGTGGGTTTGACGAGGATGCGCGTGACCGAGTTGTGGATCCCGCCGCGGCGGCCGGTCGCCTCGGACTTCGGCACGTCGATGGTGCGCTCCTGGGCGTGGTGGACGTAGACGACGCCGGCGGGCATGCGGTGGCTCACGATGGCCCGGCCCACGTAGACGCCGTTGGTGTTGACGCACTCGACCCACTCGTTGTCGGAGACCTCGATCAGTGCGGCGTCCTGGGGGCTCATCCACACCGTGGTGCCCCCGCGGGCCAGGGAGAGCATGAACAGGTTGTCCTGGTACTCCGAGTGGATCGACCACTTGTTGTGCGGCGTCAGGTACCGCACGGCGATCGACAGCTCCCCGCGCTGCCCGAGCTTGGGTTCCCCGAACAGGCGGTGCATGTCCAGGGGCGGGCGGTAGATCGGCAGGGACTCACCCATGTCCTTGAGCCAGTCGTGGTCCAGGAAGAAGTGCATCCGCCCGGTGAGGGTGTGGAAGGGCTTGAGCCGTTCGATGTTGATGGTGAACGGGGCGTAGCGCCGTCCCCCGGTCTCGGAGCCGGACCACTCCGGGGACGTGATCACCGGGACCGGGGCGGCCTGGGTGTCGGCGAAGCTGATCCGCTTCTCCTCGGAGCCGCGGGCGAGGTCCGCGAGCTCCACCCCCGTGCGCTTCTCGAGGGTTTCGAAGCCCTGCACGGCCAGCTCCCCGTTGGTGGTCCCGGAGAAGAGCAGGATCGCCTCCGCCATCCGCGCGTCGGTGTCCACGGCCGGGCGGCCCGCCGCGGCCCCGGAGTCGAAGACCCCGTGCAGGCGCGCCAGCTGGTCCACCTGGTGGGAGACGTCGTAGGTGATGTGCTTCGTGGTGAAGCCCAGCCGCTCGGCCAGGGGCCCCACCGCCGAGAACTTCTCCCCGACCGCGGTGTAGTCCCGCTCCACGACCGCGAGGTTGGGCAGGTTCTTCCCGGGCACGGCCGGCAGGTCGGTGTGCTTCCAGTCGGGCGCGTGCCCGCCGGGCTGGGCGATCTCCCCCGGGGTGTCGTGGGTGAGCGCGGTGGCCACCAGGTCCTTGCGCACCCCCAGGTGGGTCCGCGCCTGGCGGGAGAACTCCTCGGCGAGCAGCCGGAACAGCTCGTAGTCGGTCTTGGCCTCCCACGGCGGGTCGATCGCCGGGGTGAACGCGTGCACGTACGGGTGCATGTCCGTGGAGGACAGGTCGTGCTTCTCGTACCAGGTGGCCGCGGGGAGGACGACGTCGGAGAGCAGGGTGGAGCTCGTCATCCGGAAGTCCGCGGAGACCAGCAGGTCGAGCTTGCCCTCGGGCGCCTGCTCGTGCCAGGTCACGTCCCGCGGCCGGGACGCGGAGTGGTCCTGCCCCATGACGTTGTGGTGCGTGCCGAGGAGGTGCCGGAGGAAGTACTCCTCGCCCTTCGCGGAGGACCCCAGCAGGTTGGAGCGCCACAGCACCAGGGTGCGGGCCCAGTTCTCGGGGGCGTCGACGTCCTCGACGGCGAAGCGCAGCTGCCCCGACTTCAGCCGGTCCGCGACCCACCGGGCCTCGTCGGGGGCCTCCCCCCGGGCCACGCCCTCGGCGGCGAGGTCCGCGACGTCGAGGGAGTTGCGGTCGAACTGCGGGTAGAACGGCATCCAGCCCATCCGGGTGGACTTCGCGACCACGTCCGCGGTGTGCATGCCCTTCAGGTGGCCCTCCGCCAGGGGCGACTGGAGGGAGTCGGACGAGTAGCCGTCGGAGCGCCACTGGTCGGTGTGCATGTACCAGAACGCGGTGCCGATCATGAAGCGCGGCGGGCGGGTCCAGTCGGTGGCCGCGGCCATCGCGGCCCAGCCCGTGATGGGGCGGGCCTTCTCCTGGCCCACGTAGTGCGCCCACCCGCCGCCGTTGCGGCCCTGGCACCCGCACAGCATGAGCATCGCGAGGATCGCCCGGTAGGTGACGTCCCCGTGGTACCACTGGCAGATGCCGGCCCCCAGGATGATCATCGACCGGCCGCCGGACTTCTCCGCGTTGGCCGCGAACTCGCGGGCTGTGCGGATCACGGCCCGGGCCGGGACCGAGGTGATCTCCTCCTGCCACGCCGGGGTGTAGGGGGTCGCGACGTCGTCGAGCCCGGCCGCCCAGTCCCCCGGCAGGCCCTCGCGGCCCACGCCGTACTGGGCGAGCATCAGGTCGAAGACCGTGGTGACCGTCCGTCCGGCGACCTCGGTGACGGGCACGCCGCGGCGCAGCACCGAGCCCTCCCCCGTGGCGTCGGTGAAGGCGGGCAGGTGCACCGCGCTCACCGAGCCCTCGTAGGAGGAGGCGTCCGCGAGCGAGAGCGCCGGGCGCACGCCCTGCAGGTCGAGGTTCCACTTCCCCTCGTCCTGCTCGTTGTAGCGGAAGCCCATGGACCCGTTCGGGACCACCGGCGTGCCGGCGTCGCGGTCGATCAGCACGGTCTTGAACGCCGCGTCGGAGGCCGTCGCCTCGCCCCCGCCCAGGTCCGCGGCGGTGACGAACTTGCCGGGCACCACGGTGCCGTCCTCGCGCTCGTCGAGGGTGACGAGCATGGGCAGGTCGGTGTACTGCAGGACGTAGTCCTCGAAGAACGGCACCCGCCGCTCCACGAAGTTCTCCCGCAGGATCACGTGGCCCATCGCCATGGCGAGCGCGGCGTCCGTGCCGGCCTGGGCCGGCAGCCACTCGTCGGCGAACTTCGTGTTGTCCGCGTAGTCGGGGCTGACCGAGACGACCTTCGTGCCGCGGTAGCGGGCCTCCACCATCCAGTGCGCGTCCGGGGTGCGCGTGACCGGGACGTTCGAGCCCCACATCATGAGGTAGGTGGCGTCCCACCAGTCGCCGGACTCCGGGACGTCGGTCTGGTCGCCGAAGACCTGGGGGCTGGCCACGGGCAGGTCCGCGTACCAGTCGTAGAAGCTGTTCATCACACCGCCGATGAGGTTGATGAACCGGGCCCCCGCGGCGTGGGAGACCATGGACATCGCGGGGATCGGGGAGAAGCCGGTGCACCGGTCGGGGCCGTAGGTCTTCACGGTGTGCACGTGGGCGGCGGCGGTCATCTCGAGGGCCTCCTGCCAGCTCGAGCGCACCAGGCCGCCCTTGCCGCGGGCCTGCTGGAAGGCCCGGCGCTTCTCCGGGTCGCCGACCACCGCCTGCCACGCCAGCACGGGGTCCCCGCCCACCTGTTCCTTGGCCGCGCGGTACATCTCCAGCAGCACCCCGCGGACGTACGGGTAGCGGACCCGGGTGGGCGAGTAGGTGTACCAGGAGAAGGCGGCGCCGCGGGGACAGCCGCGCGGCTCGTACTCCGGGCGGTCCGGGCCCACCGAGGGGTAGTCGGTCTCCTGCGCCTCCCAGGTGATGATCCCGTCCTTGACGTAGACCTTCCAGGAGCACGAGCCCGTGCAGTTCACCCCGTGCGTGGAGCGGACCACCTTGTCGTGGCTCCACCGGTTCCGGTAGAACGCGTCACCGGCCCGCCCGCCCTCGCGGTAGACCGCGCGGCCGTCCGGGGACTCCTCCCAGCGGGTGAAGAACTTCCCGAGCTTGAGCAGGGCGTGGGACGCGGGGCCATCGGTGCCCGGCGGAACGGAGCTGGCAACCATGGTGCCAACCTATCGAATTCGGCATTCTGAATTAGGATTTTCTTGTGGACCAATGAACGGCAATTCGGTGGAAAAGAATTCATGACACATCAATTTCAGAATTCATTTTCCGTCAAGAATTCCGGCACCCTTGTTTTTCTCGGCGGAAAGGGGATGACCGAGCCCCGGCTCTCGCGCGGACGGGCGCCGGCCGGGACTAGCCTGGCCGGATGGACCGACCGACCCTCCGCCCTCCCGGTGACCTCCGCCCCGGCGTGCGCCTCGACGTGCGCGACGACGGGCCCCCGGACGGGGAGCCCGTCCTGCTGCTGCACGGCTTCCCCCAGGACGGCACGAGCTGGTCCGGGGTCGCGCCCGTGCTGCGGCGCGCCGGCCTGCGCACGCTGGTGCCCGATCAGCGCGGCTACTCCCCCGGCACCAGGCCCCGGGGTCGCCGCGCCTACCGGCTCGAGCTGCTCGTCCAGGACGCCGTGGCGCTGCTGGACGCCGCCGGGCTGGAGCGCGCCCACGTCGTCGGCCACGACTGGGGCGGGATCGTGGCGTGGACCCTCGCGGCCCACCGGCCGGAGCGGACGGCGTCCCTGACGGTGGCCTCGGTCCCGCACCCCCGGGCGCTCGCCCGCTCCCTGACCCGCTCGCCGCAGGCGCTGCGCTCGGCCTACGTCGGGGCCTTCCAGCTGCCCCGGCTCCCGGAGGCGCTGCTCGGTCCGCGCCTCGAGCAGCTCCTGCGCCGCTCCGGCCTGCCCGCGGCGGAGGCCGCCCGCTACGCGGCCCGGATGCGGGAGCCCGGCGCGCTCACCGGCGCCCTGAACTGGTACCGCGCCCTGCCGCTGTCCCGGCTGCGCACCGGACCGGTGGACGTTCCGACCACGTACGCGTGGGGCGCCCGGGACCCCGCCCTGGGCCGGCGGGCCGCGGAGCTCACGGCCGAGCACGTGCGGGGGCCCTACCGGTTCGTGGAGCTGGACGCCGGCCACTGGCTGCCGGAGACCCGTGCCGAGGAGCTGGCGGGACTGGTGCTCGAGCGCGTCGGCGGGACCGCGAACACCCCGTAGCGGCTCAGCCCCGCGGGGAGGGTCCCTCGGACGGCGCGTCCTCGCGCCGGCGCCGGGGGGTCCCCGCGATGCGCAGCGCGGCCTGGACCGCCAGCAGCGCGAACGCCGCGTAGTAGATCCCCACGGAGGGGTAGAGCTGGGGGACGGTGCCGTTCCAGCCCACCAGGGTGAGCACGAACAGGATGCCGCCGAGCACGAGCAGCCCGAGGTGCGCGGTACCGAAGGCGCCCCGCTCGCCGCGGCGGGCGAGGAAGAGCGCCAGGACGGCGAAGAAGATCGGGAAGAGCATCTGGCCCACCACGGTGATGCCGTTCTGGTGGTACTCGTAGCGGCCGAGCGCCTGGATCACGGCGGTGGCGGCGAGGAGCAGCGGGGCGAGCAGGGACGTCATGGGGACCTGTTCTGTGCGATCGTCCGGGCGGGGGCGCGGACCAGTCTAGCGAGCGGCGGGGACACCGCCGCGGCGCCCCGGGCCCGGCCGGAGCCGCCCCGGCGGTGGTGGGGTCCTGCGGTGGTGCGGCCCTGCGGTCCCGCGGGCCGGGCGCGCACCGGGTCAGTCGAGCAGCAGCAGCTCCACCGGGGTCCCCGCCGGCAGCTCGGCCCCGCCCGCCGGCACGAGCGCGAGGGCGTTGGCCCGGGCCGCGGCGGCCAGCAGGTGGGAGCCGGGCCCGCCCGCCATCCGCACCGTGGCGCCGTCCCAGACGGCGCGGCGCACCTGGGTCCGCCCGGGCAGCGGCCGGACGGCCTCCGCGAGGGGCCCCGTGCGGCGGGCCCGCGGCGCCGGGGCGCCCACGGTCCCGGTCAGGGCGGGGCGGAGGAACATCTCGAAGGACACGAGGGTGCTGACGGGGTTGCCGGGCAGGCAGACGAAGGGAACGCCGCCCGGTGCCGCGAGGCCCTGCGGCCCCCCGGGCTGCATCGCGACGTGCACGAACTCGCCGTGGGGCGCGAGCACCTGCCGGACGACCTCGTAGGCGCCCTCGCTGACCCCGCCGGAGGAGACGAAGAAGTCGGGCCTCCGCGCGGTGTCCTCCGCCAGGCGTGCCGCGAAGGCGCCGGCGTCGTCGGAGAGCAGGTGGGCGCCGACCACCTCCACGCCCGCCTCCGCGAGCTGGGCGCGCAGGATCGCCGCGTTCGCGTCGAAGATCTGGGCCGGGCCGCGCGCGGCGCCGGGCGCCACGACCTCGTCGCCCGTCGTGTAGAGCACGGCCCGGGGGCGGGCGCGCACGGTCAGCTCCGCGCACCCCAGCGCGGCCGCGAGCCCGATCCGGGCGGGGGTGAGCCGCTGCCCCGCGACCAGCGCCGTGTCCCCGGCGACGACGTCCTCGCCCGCCCGGCGGACGAACCTCCCGGCCGGCTGGCCCGCCGGGAGCCGGAGGTGCGTCCCGGGTGCCGGGAAGCCCCCCGGCAGCGACTCCTCGACGGGCACCACGGCGTCCGCGCCGGGCGGCAGGGGCGCGCCGGTCATGACAGGGGCCGCCTCCCCGGGACCGAGCGGGCCGGGGACGTGGCCGGCGGGCACGGGGGCGACGACGACGAACGGGGTGCGCCCGTCCTCCCCGGGCGCCGTCCGGCTGTCGGCGGCACGGATCGCGAAACCGTCCATCTGGGAGTTGTCGAAGGGCTGCAGGCTCAGGGGCGCCACGAGGTCCTCGGCCAGGACCCGGCCCGCCGCGGCCGCCAGCGGCACGGTCTCCGTCCGGGCGCGGACGCCCCGCAGGGCCTCCGTGACCGCGCGGCGGTGCTCGTCGACGCTGCGGACCGGGTGCTGCGCGTGCCTGCTCATTCCTCCAGCGTAGGTGCCGGGGCGCGCCCGTCCTGGCAGGATCGGGGCCATGACGCAACGGGATGTGGAGCACACGCCGGACGGCCGGTGGATCGTGGTGGACGGCCGGCGGTGGCGCCGCCAGGATCCCGGGCTGCCCGAGGACGTCGCGGCCCGGCTGACGTCCCACCTGGGCCGGGCCCGGGCGGCCGTCCGCACGGTGCGGCGGGACGGCACGGAGGAGGAGCTGCGGGCCGTGCGGGACCGGGTGGGGATCGCCAAGCTGGGCCTCGGTGAGCGCGGCACGCCGTGGTGGGAGCAGTCGCCCGCCGAGCAGGAGGCCCGGTGGACGGATGCTCTCGCGCGGCTGGACGAGCAGGCCCCGCCGGAGCCGGCGTGACGCCGTACGGCGCCCGGGGCGTTCTCGGCATGCTGGGGACTGATTACACTGGGCGGACCATCCCGGCACGCCGAGCACCGTGCGGGCCGGGGACGACCACCGAGGCGGTGACATGAGCGTTTCCCTGGGACTGCCGCGGCTCCGCGACACCGGTCCGGGCCCCAGCGGCGCCCCGTCCGGGGCCGGGCTGATGGACCGCCACGGCCGCCGCGCCACCGACCTGCGCCTGTCGGTGATCGACAAGTGCAATCTGCGCTGCACCTACTGCATGCCCGCCGGAGGCCTGCCCTGGTTGCCCGCCGCCCAGCTGATGACCCCCGCCGAGATCACCCGCATCGTGCGCGTGGGCGTCGAGCAGCTCGGGGTCACCGAGCTGCGCCTGACCGGCGGGGAGCCCCTGGTGCGGGCCGACCTCGAGGAGATCGTGGCCGGGATCCGTGCCGCCCACCCGGACCTGCCGGTCTCGCTCACCACCAACGGCATCGGTCTGGCCGCCCGCGCCCAGGGCCTGGCCGAGGCCGGGCTGAGCCGGATCAACATCTCCCTGGACTCCCTGGACGCGGCGACCTTCCGCACCCTGGCCCGCCGGGACCGGCTGACCGACGTGCTGGCCGGGGCGGAGGCGGCGGCCGCGGCCGGGCTGACCCCGGTGAAGATCAACGCGGTGCTGATGCGCGGGGTCAACGACCACGAGGCCCCGGAGCTGCTCGCGTGGGCGCTGGCGCGCGGCTTCGCCCTGCGGTTCATCGAGCAGATGCCCCTGGACGCCGACCACGGCTGGACCCGGGCGGAGATGGTCACCGCCGCCGAGATCCGCCACCGGCTCGCCGGCCGGTTCCGGCTGGCCCCGCACCCGGGCCCGCGCGAGGGCGCCCCGGCCGAACTCTGGGACGTGCACGCCCGCACGGCCAGCGCCGCCCTCGTGGACTCCGGCGCGACCTCGGACGCGACGTCCGCGGCGCCCCCCGCCGCGTCCTCCGCCCTGCGCCCCGGCGCCCAGGACCCGCCGCTGGGCACGGTGGGGGTCATCGCCTCCGTGACGGAGCCATTCTGCGCCGACTGCAAGCGGACCCGGATCACCGCCGAGGGCAGGATCCGGTCCTGCCTGTTCTCCCACGAGGAGGTCGAGCTGCTGCCGCTTCTGCGGGCCGGTGCCACCGACGGACAGCTGGCCGAGCGCTGGCGGGCGGCGATGTGGGCGAAACCGGCCGCCCACGGCATGGACCACGTAGGCCTGGACTCCTCCGACTACGTCCAGCCGGAACGCCCGATGAGCGCGATCGGAGGCTGAGCCGGGATGCTGATCCGCTACTTCGCCGCCGCCCGCGCTGCGGCCGGCACCGACGCCGAGACCCTGGAGGTCCCCGACGACCGGCCCTGCACGCGCCGGGACGTGGAGAACCTGCTGGCCCGGGCCCACCCCGAGCCGCCGCCGGGACAGCCTCCGCTGGCGCAGGTGCTGGCCCGGTCCAGCTTCCTGCTCGACGGCGTGGCCTGCCCCGATCCCGACACCCCGGTCCCGTCCGGGGCGGTGCTCGACGTCCTGCCGCCCTTCTCCGGCGGATGAGCGCGTGAGCGCCCCGGGACCGGCCCCGGTCTTCCACGCCGTGGTCCTGGCGGGCGGCCGCTCCGCCCGCCTGGGCGGCCGGCCCAAGGCCGGTCTGCGGCGAGCCGGGCGCACCCTGCTGGAGCTCACGCTGGACGCGGTCCGGGAGGCGGCGGGCGTCGTCGTCGTCGGCCCGGCGGACCCGGCCGTCCCCGCGCACGTGCTGCGCACCCGGGAGGACCCGCCGTTCTCCGGCCCGGCCGCGGGCATCGCCGCCGGGCTGCGCGCCCTCGACGCCCTGCCCGCCGCGCAGTGGACCCTGACCCTGGCGTGCGACATGCCCGGGGTGTCGCGGGCCGTGCCCCTCCTGCTGGAGGCGGCCCGGACCGGTGACGGCGCCGCCGGCTACGTGTCGGTCCCGCCCGACGGCCACCGCCAGCCCCTCGCCGCCCTCTACCGCAGCGCCGTGCTGCGCCGGGCCTTCGCGGGGCAGGACGCCGCGGACCGGTCCGTGTTCTCGTTCGTGCGCGAGCTCCCGCTCCGGGACGTCACCGTGCCCGAGGACGCCACCGCGGACGTCGATACGTGGGACGATGTGCACAGGCACCACCTGACCTGACCACGAGCGGGCGGCCCCACCGCCCGGGAGGAGCGGCGCATGCCCAAGGACCTGAGCCCGTCCGAGCACGAGATCCTGGAGCGGTGGGTCGAGGCCGTGCGGGCGGCCCTGGACGTGCCCGACGCCGGCCTCCCCCTGGACGCCGTGCTGGGACTCACCGGCAGGATCGCCCACGGCACCGTGCGCCCCGCCGTCCCGCCCACCGCCTACCTGCTCGGCTACCACGTGGGCCGCGCCGCGGCCGCGGGCGAGGACGAGCACCGCGTCCTGGACCGCGCGCTGCAGACCGTCGACGGTCTCGTCCCCGCCGCCCGCCGAACCCCCGAGGAGAACTGATGTCCGGACTGCCCCTGCCCCACGACACCAACAGCCCCTACACGCACGCGCTGCCCGTCATCGAGGACGACAGCGGCACGCCCGAGAGCGCCCCCGAGGAGGTCGAGACCGTCCACGAGGCCGACTGGCACCGGGCCCGGCAGTTCTCCTACGACATCGCCACCGCGCTGCCCAGCCACTGGCTGCCCCTGCAGGAGGCGCTCGGCGAGGTCCTCGCCGAGGACGTCACCGCCCCGATCCCGGTCCCGCACTACGCCTCCTCCGCCATGGACGGCTACGCCGTGGCCGGCCCCCAGCCGTGGACGGTGGTCTTCCCCGAGCCTGTGGAGACCGACCCCCGCAAGATGCTGACCATCCCGCCGCGGGAGCTCTACCGCCCGGTGCTCAACCTGGAGCCCGGCGAGGCCACCCGCATCGTCACCGGCGGACTCGTCCCCGCCGGGGCCCGGGCCGTGCTGCGGGACGAGTACGCGCAGCTGTCCGAGGAGGGCACCGTGCTCACGATCGCGGCCCACGCCCCCTCGGCCGAGGACATCCCCTACGGGCAGAACATCCGCCGCACCGGCGAGGAGGTCGCGGCCGGGGACGTCATCCTGCACGCCGACTGCCTGCTCAACCCGGCGCACATCGCCTTCGCCGCCGTCAGCGGCCACGACATGCTCCCGGTCCGCCGCCGTCCGCGCGTGACGATCCTGCTCACCGGCAGCGAGGTGGTCGAGGACGGGATCCCCGAGCCGGGCCAGGTCCGGGACGCCTTCGGCCCCCAGCTGCCCACGTTCGTGGAGATGCTGGGCGGGTCCGTGGACCAGCTCCGGCGCGTCGAGGACACCGCGAAGGCGATGCTCTCCGCCCTGACCGAGGCGCCCTCCGGCATGGCGTCGGTGCTCGACGCCCGCACCGAGGTGGTCATCACCACCGGCGGGACCGGGCACTCCGACGCCGACCACGTCCGGTCGGCGCTCCAGGAGCTCGGGGCGGTCTTCCTGCTCGACGGCCTCGCCCAGCGCCCGGGCCACCCCACGTTCCTGGCACGGCTGCCCGAGGACGGCCCCTTCGTGGTGGGCCTGCCCGGCAATCCGCTGGCGGCGATGACCAGCATCTTCACGGTGGCCCAGCCGCTGCTCGCCAAGCTGCACAGCGACCGGCCCCCGGCCACGCGCACCCTGCCGGCGGCCGAGGACCTGCCGGGCCAGAAGGTCACCGCCCTGGTGCCCGCCTACCTCCGGGACGGGACGGTCGCCCCCCGGGACCGGGTCGGCGCGAACATGCTCCGCGGGCTCGCCCACGCGGACGTCATCGCCGTGGTCCCGCCGGGCGGCGTGGCCGCCGGGCAGGACGTCGAGGTGGTCCCCCTGCCCTGGCGCTGACGCGCCGTGGGACGCCGAGGGCCCGGACACCGCTGGTGTCCGGGCCCTCGGCGTCCCCGGCTTCGCGGGCTCAGGCGGTCGTGAAGAGGACCAGCGCGCCCAGCACGAAGACCGTGGAGGCGGCGAGCGCGCACGCGAACTCCACGACGATCCCCAGGCCCGCCGCCTTGAGACCCGCCCAGCTGGAGTCCAGCGCCGCCCGGAGGTCCCGCTGGCGGGCGGTCTCGCTCAGCAGCAGGCCCACGAAGAACCCCACGAAGATCCCGACCACCGGGATCACGAACAGGCCCACCACGGCGCCGGCCGCGGCGTAGAGGAGGGAGCGGTTGGGGATCCGCCGGCGCTTGAGCCGGGTGCCGGTGAGCACGGCGCTCGCGGCCATCCCGGCGATCGCCAGCGCGGAGCCGATCCCCAGCACGGTCCAGCCCTCGACCGCCTGGACCGTGAGGGCCCAGACGAGGAGGCCGACCACGATCAGGATCGAGCCCGGCAGCACCGGCACGATGATGCCGAGGCACCCGACGACGAGCAGGGCGGCGGTGATGAGGGTCGCGATGATCTCGGCAGTCACGCCCTCATCGTAGGCGGCACACCCGGTGACAGCCGCACCGTATACTAGTATCTGATACGCAAATTAAATGGGCAGGTGAGCTCCGTGCACGCATCCGCACGCCCCCGGGGACGGACGTCCTGGCACCGCCGGGCCGGCAGACCGGTCCGTCTGTGGATGGCGGCCCTGCTCCTCGTCGTGCTCTTCCACCGCTGGCTCCCGGAGACGCGGTGGCTGCTGGTGCACCTCGTCACCCTGGGGCTCGTGACCAACTCGGTCCTGGTGTGGTCACAGCACTTCACCGACTCCCTGCTGAAGAACCGGGTGCCCGACGACGCCCGGGGTCGGCAGCTGGCCCGGATCGGGCTGCTCAACGCCGGCACCGTGCTGCTCGTCGTGGGACTCCTCACCGGCTGGTACGTGCTGGTGCTCGTCGCCTCGACCGCCGTGGGCGCCGCGGTGGCCTGGCACGGGGCGGCCCTGCTCCGGCAGCTGCGCACGGCGCTGCCGTCCCGGTTCGCCGTGACCGTGCGCTACTACGTGGTCGCGGCCTTCCTGCTGCCGGTGGGCGCGGTCCTCGGCGCGCTCCTGACCACCGGCCCCGCCGGCGCCTGGCACGCGCGCCTGCTCCTCGCCCACGAGGTCACCAACGTCCTGGGCTTCGTGGGCCTGACCGTCGCCGGGACCGCGCTCACCCTGTGGCCCACGATCCTGCGCACGCGCATGCCGGAGCTCTCCACCCGGGTCAGCACCGCGGCGCTGCCCGTGCTGACCGGGGGGCTGGTGCTCACCGGGACGGCGGCACTGGCCGGGTCCCCCGTGCTCGCCGCGGCGGGCCTGGCGGTCTACGCCGCGGGGCTGGGTGCCGTGGTCGCGGTCATGGCCCGGACCGCGGTGCGGGCCCGTCCCTCCGACTACGCGGGCTGGTCCGTGGCCGCCGGCGTCCTGTGGTGGACGGTCACCGTGGTGGCCGCCGTCCTCGTGGTGGCCCTGCACTGCTTCGACGCGGCGGCGCTGGGACAGCTGACCGTCCCGTTCGTGGCCGGCTTCCTGGTGCAGGTGCTGCTGGGGGCCATGACCTACCTCCTGCCGGTGACCATGGGGGGAGGGCCGGCGACCGTGCGGGCGGCCCACCGGGCCATCAACCGCGCCGGGACGTTCCGCGTGGTGGTCGTCAACCTGTGCGTGCTGCTCTTCGCGCTCCCACCGGGCGCGGTGCCCTCCTGGGTCCGGGCCGTGGTCTCCGTCCTGGGCGCGGCGGCGCTCTTCGCGTTCGTCCCGCTCATGGTCTCCGCCGCCCGGACCTCGCTGGCGGGGCGCCGGGCGGCCATGGCCCGCCGGGCCGGGGAGCCGGTGCCCATGCCGGAGGCCGTCGCCCCCGCCGCGCCTCCGCGGCCGGCCCGCGAGGCGCTGGCGGGGGTGCTCGTGGTGGCCCTGGGCGTCGCGGCGGGCATCGCCGTGAACCCCGCCGCGGCGGGGTTCGACCTGCGCGGCGGCGGCTCCGGGGCCCCGGCCACGGGCGGGACGACCACCGTGCAGGTCAGTGCCCGGGAGGGGATGCGGTTCGAGCCCTCCGTCGTGGAGGTCCCGCTGGGCGACGAGCTCGTGATCGAGCTCACGAACGACGACCCGACCAACGTGCACGACCTCGTCCTGGCCTCCGGCACGAGCTCCGGGCGCGTCGGCCCCGGACAGACGGTGACCGTGGAGGCGGGTGTGGTCGACGGACCCCTGGAGGCGTGGTGCTCGATCGTCGGGCACCGCAGCATGGGGATGACCCTCGACGTCGTCGCCGTCGGCGCGGACGGCGCTCCCCTCGACGCGCCCTCCGCGGCCGGCCAGCGGCGCGGGGCGCCCGGCGTGGTCCCCGCCGGCACCGATCCGGCCGACGGCGCGGACCTCGGGGCCGCCCCGGGAGAGGGCGTCGAGGTCCGCTCCCCCGTGCTCGAGCCCGTCGGCGCGGGCGTGCAGGAGGACGGCCGGCGGGTGCACCGGGTGGACCTCGACGTCTCGGAGGGCGAGCACGAGATCGCCCCCGGCGTCCGCATGCGGGCGTGGACGTACAACGGCCGCTACATGGGGCCCACGCTGCACGGGGAGGTCGGCGACGTCTTCGAGATCACGCTGACCAACGGCGCAACGATGGGCCACTCGGTGGACTTCCACGCGGGCACGGTGGCGCCCGACGAGAACATGCGCACCCTTGCCCCGGGGGACTCCCTCGTCTACCGCTTCGAGGCGGTGCGCTCCGGCATCTGGCTCTACCACTGCTCCACCGCGCCGATGAGCACGCATGTGGCGGCCGGCATGTTCGGCGCCGTGGTGATAGACCCGCCGGGGCTCCCGGAGGTGGACCGCGACTACCTCCTCGTGCAGAACGAGACGTACCTGGGCCCGCCCGGGGAGGACGCCGGCGACGGGACGGGGGTGGACGCCGCCGTGGACCCGGCCAGGATCCCGGGCGGGGTCCCCAGCTTCACGGTCTTCAACGGCCACGCCACCCAGTACCTGCACGAGCCGCTGACCGCCCGCGCCGGGGAGCGGGTGCGGATCCGGGTCCTCGCGGCCGGGCCGTCCACGGGGCTGAGCTTCCACGTGGTCGGCGCTCAGTTCGACACCGTGCACAAGGAGGGCGCCTACCTCCTGGAGCGCGGCGGCGCGGGATCCGGCGGGGCCCAGGCCCTCGACCTCGCCCCTGCCCAGGGCGGCTTCGTGGAGCTGGAGTTCTCCGAGCCCGGCACCTATCCCTTCGTGAACCACTCCCTCGTGGAGGCCGAGCGAGGAGCCCGCGGCCTGATCGAGGTCACCGGCTGACCCTCCCGTCCACCGGGCGGGCGTGGAGGCTGTCCCCCCAAGAGGCCGCAGACCGGGGCGGGCGGGCCGCCCTAGCCTGGGACAAATGGCCACCACCGTCCTGGACCCCGCGCGCCCCGGCACCGAGGAACTCGCCCCGCGCGGTTCCCGGTGGTTCCTGCTGGCCTCCGTGGTGCTGCTCCTGATCGGCACCGGCGGGCTCTTCCACGCCAACGCCCCCGGGTGCTGCGGGGCGTCCCTCGGCGAGGAGCCGATCCGCACCGCGCCCGTCCCGGAGCCGTGGGGCGATGACGTCCTGGCCGCCGCCGAGCTCTCGGGGCTCCCGCCCGAGATCGTCGCCGCCCAGCTGGACGTCGAGAGCCGCTGGGACCCCCGGGCCGTCAGCCCCGCCGGGGCGCAGGGCCTCGCCCAGTTCATGCCGGACACGTGGAAGCGCTACGGCCGGGGCGACCCGTTCGACCCGCGGGCCGCCATCCGGGCCCAGGGCCTCTACCTCAAGGACCTGCGGCGCATGGTGCGGGGACTGGCGCCCGCCTCGGCCCGGGAGGAGATCGACCTCGTGCTGGCCGCCTACAACGCCGGGCCCACGGCGGTCCTGCGGCACGGCGGGATCCCCCCGTTCGCGGAGACCCGCGGCTACGTGGCGCAGATCCGCGAGCTCGCGGCCACGACGTACGCCGGGGTCGGCGCCTGAGCGCTCGTCAGCCGGCGGGCCGCCGGCTCCTCGCGAGGCCCCGCAGCGCCCTGCGGGCGGCGTGGTACCCGGCCATGCCGTGCACCCCGCCGCCCGGGGGCGTCGACGACGAGCACAGCCAGACCCCCGGCACGCCGGTGGCGTAGGGGTCGGCCTGCACGGCCGGCCGGAACACCTGCTGCAGCCCGTCCAGGGAGCCGCCGCCGATGTCCCCGCCCACGAGGTTCGCGTTCCACGCCTCCAGCCCGGCCGGGGAGGTGTCCACGCGCTCGCGGATCCGGTCGCGCACCCCGGGGGCGAAGCGCTCGAGCTGCCGGAGCACCTGCTCCCCCGCCCGGGGGTCGTCGCACCCGTGGGGGACGTGGGCGTAGGCCCACAGCACCTGCCGGCCCGCGGGCGCCCGGGACGGGTCGGCGGCCCCCTGCTGGACCACGAGCACGAACGGGCGCTCCGGCAGCCGGCCCGCCCGCGCCTGCTGCTCCGCGGCGCCGATCTCGGCGAGCGTCCCGCCCACGTGCACGGTCCCGGCCTCCGCCACGCGCGGGTCCCGCCACGGCACGGGGCCGTCCAGCAGCAGGTCCACCTTGTAGGAGGCCGTGCCGTAGCGCCACCGGGCGAGCGCCCGCCGGTACCGGTCCGGCAGCTCGAGCCCGCGCAGGCCCAGCACCTGCCGGGGCGTGAGGTCCAGCAGGACGACGTCGGCCGGCCGCACCTGGGCGAGGTCCGTCACCGGGGAGTGGACGAGCACCCGCCCGCCGTGCTCCTCGAGATCGGCCACCAGGGCGTCGACGACGGCCTGGGTGCCGCCGCGGGCCACCGGCCACCCCGTGGCGTGGGCGGCGGCGCCGAACAGCGTCCCGAAGGCGGAGGTCAGCGCGTGCCGCGGGGGCAGCACCGCATGGGCGGCGGACCCGGCGAAGAGCCCCCGGGCCTGCTCGGTGCGGAACAGCGCCCGCGCCGTGGCCGCGGCGGGCCACGGCGCGCGCAGACCGAATGACGCCAGTGCCCGCGGGTGCTCGGGCACGCGCACGAGCGGGCCCAGCACCGACTCGACCGTCTCCTCCCAGCGCTCCACCACGCCGCGGTGCAGCAGGGACCACGCCCGGCCGTCCGCGCCCAGCCCCGCCGCCGTGCGCTCGAGCGAGCGGTGCAGCAGGCCCGGCGGGCCGTCGTCGAGCGGGTGCGCGGCCACGACCGGCGGGTGCAGCCACTCCAGGCCGTGCCGGTGCAGGCCCAGCTGCGCGAACAGCGGGCTGGCCACGCCGAAGGGGTGGACGGCGGAGCCGAGGTCCACCACCGTGCCGGGGCCGAGCACGGCCGCGGAGCGGGCCGCGCCGCCGGCCGAGCCCGCCGCCTCGTGGACCGTGACGTCGAGGCCCGCGCGGGCCAGCACCACGGCCGCGGCGAGCCCGTTGGGCCCCGAGCCGACGACCGCGGCCGTCCCCTGCACGGGCCGTCCTAGCCGACCAGGGCGCTGCGCATGGTCCGCAGCGCCACGGACAGGGACGCGAGCTCCGCGGAGGCCTCGCCCGTGTCCTCGGCCTCGATCTCCCCCAGCACCTCGCGCAGCCGGCCCAGGCGGGACTCGTTGCTGGACTCCCAGGACTCCACCTTCTCCCGCGCGTCCCGGCCGGGGGCCTCGAGCGCCTGGTCGGCGAGGGCCACCAGGGTCGCGTACACGTCCTCCCGCATGGACATCCGCGCGAGGTTCTCCCAGCGGGTGGTCTGCGGCAGGCCGGTGATGCGGTTGAGCAGGCTCTCGATGCGGTAGCGGTCGTAGAGCCGGAAGTAGACCTTGGCGATGGTCTTGATCTGCTCCTCGTCGAGGCCGCCGTCCTCGGCGATCGCCTCGCCGGAGGCGTGGGCGAGCCGGGCGACGTCGAGCAGCGCGAACGCGTCCAGCAGCTGCGACCACTCCGTGGCCAGCGCCCCGGGGACGCCCTGCCGCGCGGCGGCCTCCGCCCGCGAGTCGACCCGCTGCCGGGAGTCCTCCCCGAGCAGCCGGTCCTCGAGGAACCGGATGTCCACGGTGGGCTTGTAGCGGTCGATGACCTCGGCCACCGGGTTGGCCGTCTCCTCCCGGTTGATGAGCCAGCGCACCACGCGGTCCAGCAGGCGCCGCATGTCCAGGAACATCCGGTCCCACACCTCGGTGGGCACCTCCGCGGGCAGCTCCCGGTGCTGGTGGGCGTAGCGGTCGATCTCGTAGATCTGCACGGCCGCCACGAAGGCCCGGGCCACCTCCACGGGCCCGCACCCGGTCTCCTCCATCACGCGGTAGACGAACGGGATGCCGCCGTAGTTGACCATCTGGTTGGCCACCATCGTGCAGATGATCTCGGCGCGCAGGGGGTGGGTGCCGACGAGCTCGCCGAAGCGCTGGGTGATCTGCTCCGGGAAGTAGGCCTCCAGGACCTCCCCGAACCACGGGTCCTCGGCGAGACCGCCCTCGACCAGCGCCTCCGAGAGCTGGATCTTGGCGTAGGCCGCCAGCACGGACAGCTCCGGGGACGTGAGCCCGTGGCCGGTGCGGACCCGCTCGCGCAGCTGCTCGTCGGAGGGCAGGAACTCGATGCCCCGGTCGAGGTCGGCCTCGTCCTCGAGCCAGTGCAGGAACCGGATGTAGGCCTCGTTGAGGGCCCGCACGCGCGAGCGCTCCGTGGTGAGCAGCACGTTCTGCGCCACGTTCGTCTCGAGCACCAGTCCGGCGACCTCGTCGGTCATGGCCTCGATGAAGCCGGCGCGCTCCGCCGCGGAGAGCTCGCCCGCCACGACCATGCGGTCCACGAGGATCTTGATGTTGACCTCGCGGTCGGAGGACTCCACGCCGCCGGAGTTGTCGATCGCATCCGTGTTGATCAGCACCCCGTTCAGCGCGGCCTCCACGCGGCCGAGCTGGGTGCAGCCCAGGTTGCCGCCCTCGCCGACGACCTTGGCCCGGAGGTCCCCGCCGTCGACGCGGATCGGGTCGTTGGCCTTGTCCCCCACGTCCGTGGAGGTCTCCTGCGCCGACTTCACGTACGTGCCGATCCCGCCGTTGTACAGGAGGTCGGCGGGCGCCGTCAGGATCGCCCGCATCAGCTCGATCGGGGAGAGCTCCTCGACGCCGTCGTCGAGGTCGAGGGCCTCGCGGACCTGCGGGGAGATCGGCACGGACTTCGCGGTGCGCGAGTACACGCCGCCGCCGGCCGAGATCTTCTCCGGGTCGTAGTCCTGCCACGAGGAGCGCGGGCGGCCGAACAGCCGCTCGCGCTCGGCGTAGGAGACGGCCGGGTCCGGGTCGGGGTCGAGGAAGATGTCGCGGTGGTCGAACGCGGCCAGCAGCCGGATGTGCTCGGACAGCAGCATGCCGTTGCCGAACACGTCGCCGGACATGTCCCCCACGCCCACCACGGTGAAGTCCTCCGCCTGGGTGTCGACGCCCAGCGCGAAGAAGTGCCGCTTCACCGACTCCCACGCCCCCCGGGCCGTGATGCCCATGGCCTTGTGGTCGTAGCCCACCGAGCCGCCCGAGGCGAAGGCGTCCCCGAGCCAGAACCCGTACTCCGCGGAGATCGCGTTGGCGGTGTCCGAGAAGGACGCCGTCCCCTTGTCCGCGGCCACCACCAGGTAGGAGTCCTGGCCGTCGCGGCGCACCACGTTCTCGGGGTGCACGACGACGTCCTGGCCGGACGCGTCGCGGACGAGGTTGTCGGTGATGTCCAGCAGGGAGGCGATGAACAGCTTGTACGCCTCCCGGCCCTCCGCCACCCAGGCGTCCCGGTCCGCGGCCGGCTCGGGCAGCTGCTTGGGGTAGAACCCGCCCTTCGCCCCGTTGGGGACGATCACCGAGTTCTTCACCATCTGCGCCTTCACCAGGCCCAGGACCTCGGTGCGGAAGTCCTCCCGGCGGTCCGACCAGCGCAGGCCGCCGCGGGCCACGGGCCCGAAGCGCAGGTGCGTGCCCTCGACCCGCGGGGACCACACCCAGACCTCGAACATGGGGTGCGGCAGCGGGGCCGTGCTGATCCGCCGCGGGTCCAGCTTGAACGCCATGGTGGGGCGGTGCCGGTACACGTTGGTGCGCAGCGTGGCGGCCATGCACTCGGCCAGCGCCCGCAGCAGCTTGTCGGCGTCCAGGGTGGGGACCTCGTCCAGGGCCTCGGTGAGCCGCCCCTGCGCGGCGTCGCGCTGGGAGCCGCGCACGGCGTCGTCGAGCGCCGGGTTGAAGCTCGCGTCGAAGAACTCGACCAGCGCCCGGGTGACCCGCGGGAAGCCCAGGAGCGTGTCCGCGATGTAGTCGAAGGAGTTGGGGTGCCCCAGCTGCAGGAGGTACCGGACGTAGGAGCGCAGCACGGCCACGGTCCGCCACGTCATGCGCTCCGTCAGGACCAGCCGGTTCAGGGAGTCGGACTCGGAGCGTCCGGACAGCACCGCGCACAGGGTGTCCTCGATGAGGTCCTCGGTCTTGGCGTCCTCCGGGCCGGTCGCGTCCACGCCCTCCGGCAGCCGCACCCCGAAGTCGTAGAGCTGGAAGTGGCGGCCGTCGGCGGGGGTGACCTCGTACGGCTTCTGGTCCAGGACCGTCAGGCCGAGGTTCTGCAGCATCGGCAGCAGCTCGGTCAGGGACAGGGAGCGGGTGAGGTAGATGTTCAGCCGCACGCCCCCGGGGTCGTCGACGACGCGCACCTCCGCGGGCAGGTCCGGGTCCCGTCCCCACAGCTCCTCGCAGCGCTGGAGGTCCTCGACCGCCTCCTCGATCTCGTAGTCCGCCCGGTAGGCGTCCGGGAACGCCTCCGCCCAGTTCTCGGCGTGCGTCCGCGCGAGCTCCTCCGAGAAGTCCCGGTGGATCGCGCGCGCCAGCGCCTCGGACCAGGACCGCACCGCGGCCCGCAGCCGCGCCTCCAGGCCCGAGCGGTCGAAGGACTGCACCTGACCGGTGTAGGGCAGCCGGATGCGGAAGAACAGGCGGGCGAGCGTCGAGGAGGTGAGCCGGGCGTCGAAGTCGATGGACTCGGCGTCGAAGGTGCGCTTCAGCTCGGCCTCGATCCGCCCGCGCACCGACGTGTTGTACCGGTCGCGGGGCAGGAAGACGACCGCGGACATGAACCGCCCGAAGTGGTCCTGGCGCAGGAACAGCCGGGTCTGCCGCCGCTCGTCCAGGCCCATGACGCCGCGCATGATGTCGTAGAGCTCGTCCGCGGTCATGTGGAACAGCTCGTCGCGCGGGTAGTCCTCGATGTTGCCCATCAGGTCCCGGGCCGAGTGCGAGTCCTCGAGGAAGCCGAACCGCTCGGCGACCTCGGCCATCTTGTCCTTGATCAGCGGCGTCTCGCGGGCCGGGGTGTTGTAGGCGCGGCGGGTGAACAGCCCCAGCACGAGGTACTCGCCCACGATCCGGCCCTCGTCGTCGTACTTCGCGACGCCGATGTAGTCGAGGTACTCCCTGCGGTGGATCGAGGAGCGGCGGTTGGCCTTCGTGATGAACAGCGTGCCGGCCTCGCGCGCGTGCTCCCGGCCCAGCCCGGTCAGGACCTGCCGGTGCGGCTTGCGGTCGTGCTCCACGAGCAGGCCCAGACCGGTCCCGGGACGGCTGACCAGGGAGAGGCCGTCGCCGGAGTCCTCGAGGTCGTACTCCTTGAAGCCCATGAGGATGAAGTTGCCCCGGACCAGCCAGCGCAGGAACTCCTGGGACGGTCCGACCAGCGGCGGGTGCCCGCCCTCGGGCAGGTCCAGCCGCCGCAGCCGGTCGAGCTCGTCCGCGAGCCGTCCGACGCGCTCCTTGAGCTCCACCTGGTCGTCGTCGACCCGCTGGACGTCCTCGAGCAGGCTCGTGAGCCGGTGCACCAGCTCCTGGGCGGTCTCGTCCGAGATCTGCCGGGAGAGCTCCACGGAGATCCAGGACTCCACCACGTGCGTGGTGCCCCCGTCCGAGCGGAACCCGGCCAGGCTGGGCAGCGCGGTGGTGTCGCCGCTGGAGGTGGCCGAGAAGTCCGGGACCTGCTGGAGCTCGCGCAGCTCGTGCGTCCCGGCGTCCCGGGCGGCGACGAGCACGGGGTGGATGAGCAGACGGGCGCCGCCCCACTTGGCGGCGATCTCCGCGGACACGGTGCTCACGAGGTAGGGGACGTCCTCGGTGACCACGAAGACCACGGAGGTCGAGTCCTCCTGGCGCACGCCCACGGCGATCTCCCGGGGCGCGCGGACCCGGCCCACCTCGTGGTGGTGGTCGGCCCGCTCGCGCAGCTGGTCCTCGGTGCGCGCGAGCAGGTCCTCCTGGGGCACGTGGCGGTAGTACTCGTTGATCCACGCCCGGTCCCCGGACCACTCGGGGGCCCGCGGGATCACCTGCAGCGCCTCGGTCCGGTCCTCGTCGGGGATCGTGTACTGGTCAGAGGCCACAGCCGCATCACGCCTTCGTCGCCGTGGACGGCAGGGGGCACGGTCCGTGCGCCGCCCTCGCCGCCCCAGGGGGTGGACGGCACCTCGTGGGACCGTCCCTGGTGGTCCCAGCTTATTGAACGAAGCCGGGACTGTCAGGGTGCGGTGGACTCCGACGCGTCATCTCGCAGGCGCGCGGCGCCGAGGGCCTCCGTCCGCACGGGGACCACCTCGCAGTTGCCGACCCGGGGATGGGCCTCCCCGTTGAGCTCGGAGACCGTCAGGCGGATGAGCGAGCCGTGCGCCACCACCAGCACGCGGCGCCCGGGGTGGTCGGCGCGGATCCGGCGCAGCGCCGCCAGACCGCGGCGGACGACCGCCTCCGGCGGCTCCCCGGCGGAGAGCACCTGCTCCCGCGCGGCGCCCTCGAGACCCGCCAGGCGCGAGCCCTCGAGCGGGCCGAAGCTGCGCTCCACGAGCTCGTCGTAGGTCGCCGCCAGCTCGAGGCCCAGGGCCTCGCCGATGATCCGGGCGGTCTCCACGGCACGGCCGAGCGGCGAGGAGACCAGGACGTCCCAGCCGAGGGCCTCGGCGTGCAGGTGGCGGGCGACGACCCGGGCCTGCTCCCGCCCGGCGTCGTTGAGCGGGACGTCCGTGGCGCCCTGGAGCCTCTCCTCGAGGTTCCAGTCGGTCTGGCCGTGGCGGATGAGCACGATGCGTCCGGGGGTGTTCACGTCCCCCACTCTGGGCGACGGCCCGCCGGGGGGCAAGCGGGACGGCGGGAATCCCGGTCCGCGGGGGCCCGGGCACCGCACCGCACCCGGCCGCCGCCGGCCCTCCGGGCCAGGACACGGACGGCCCGCGGCCCGAGGTCCTGGACGAACCGGGGCAATGCGGGTTGAGTGGCACGCATGACCACCTTCACGTTCAGCTCCCGCGTGCCCCACCCCGTCGAGGACGTCTTCGCCTGGCACGCCCGCCCGGGGGCGCTCACCCGGCTCACGCCCGCGTGGACGGGCTCCGTGGTGGAGGAGTCCTCGCCCCCGCTGCAGGACGGGACGCGGTCCCGGCTGCGGGTGGCCGTGCCGGGCTCCTACGGGCTGGCCTCGGTGCCCTGGACCGCGGAGCACCACGGCTTCGTCCCCGGCCGGGAGTTCCGGGACCGGATGGTGAAGGGCCCGCTCGCCTCGTGGGAGCACCACCACCGGTTCGACGACGACGGGCACGGCGGGACCGTGGTCACGGACACCGTGGAGTACGCGGCGCTGCCGGGCAGCAGGGCGTTCGGGGACCGGCTGATGAGCCCGGCGCTGGGCCGCCAGTTCGAGGCCCGCGCCCGGCGGCTGGCCGCCGACCTCGAGCTCCACAGCCGCTATCCCGGCCGGCCCCTGACCGTCGCCGTCACGGGGGCCTCGGGCACCATCGGCGTGCAGCTGGCCGCGCTGCTGAGCACCGGAGGCCACACGGTCCTGCGCTTCGTGCGCCGCGAGGCGCGCACCCCCCTCGAGATCTCGTGGGACCCGGCGGCCGGGGAGCTGGACCCCGCCGCGCTGCGGGGGGTGGACGTCGTGGTGAACCTCGCCGGGCGCAGCATCGGGGGGCGGCTCACGGACGCCGCGAAGGAGCAGATCCACGACTCGCGGGTGCTCGGCACCCGGCTGCTCGTCCGCGCCTTCGTCGCGCTCGGCGACGAGGCCCCCGCCGCGCTGGTCAACGGCTCCGCGATCGGATACTACGGGGCGGACACGCACGGGGAGAGCGTCACGGAGAAGTCCCCGCCGGGCGACGACTTCCTCGCCGAGGTCTGCACGGCGTGGGAGCGTGCCGCCCAGGAGGCCGAGGCCATCGGCACCCGCGTGGTCACGGTGCGCACCGGGGTGGTGCAGAGCCCCGCCGGCGGCGCCCTCAAGGCCCAGCTGCCCCTGTTCCTCGCGGGGCTGGGGGGACGGCTCGGCTCCGGGGACCAGTGGCTGAGCTGGATCTCGCTGGACGACACGGTGGGTCTGTTCGCCCACGCGGTGCTCTCCCCCGGCCTGCACGGGCCCGTCAACGCCGTGGCCCCGATGCCGGTGACGGGCCGCGACTACGCCCGGACCCTCGGCAAGGTCCTCGGCCGGCCGGCCCTGCTGCCCACCCCGGGGTTCGGGCCGAAGCTCGTGCTCGGCTCCGAGGGCGCCGAGCTGATGGCGCTCGCGGACCAGCGGGTCTCGGCGGACCGGGCCATCGACCGCGGCTACCGGTTCCGCCACCCCGACCTCGGCTCGGCGCTGCGGGAGGAGCTGGGCCGCTTCTGACCCGCCCCGGCCCGCCCGCCGCCACCGCCGGGACCACCACGTCGGCCCGGGCACCCCGCGGATCCGCGGGGTGCCCGGGCCGACGTGGTGGGTCAGCGGCAGGACGGCCGTCAGAGGCGGCCGGAGACCGGGAACCGCTCCCAGGCGCGGTGGCTCTTCATGAGCGTGACCACCTGCTCGACCACGGCGGCGGCGTCCTTGCCGGAGACCACCCCGGGCGCGCCCTCGGGCAGGCCGGCCGCGGCGAGCACCTGGCCCTTGGCGCCCCAGGTGCCGATGGCCTTGGCCTGGCGGAACACCTCGCCGAGCAGCAGGTGCACGCGCGGGTCCACGCCGCCGGGGGCGACGGCTCCGGCCTTCGCGTCGAGGCCCTGCCGGGCGTCCGGGGCCGGCGGGACGGCGCCGGCCACCAGCACCGAGTCGAACTCGACGGAGCGCGCCGTGAGGTAGGTCCGGTGGGCCACGACCTTCCCGCCGCGCCCGACCGGCCCGCCGTGCGGGGCGATGACCAGCGGCACCATCCCGGCGTCGTCGATCGCGGAGACCACGGCCAGGAGGTCGTTCTCGTCGGGGTCGGGGCCCACCACGATCCCGACCTGCCGGCCGTCGAGGGGCCACTGCCCGCCGACCTGGGACAGGGCGGGGCTGGGCTTGATCCTCCCGTGCTTGACGGTCGGCTTCGGCGCCGGAAGGCCCAGGCCCTGGGCGACCACGGCGCACAGCTTCTCGTCGATGTTGGCCAGGGCCTGCAGCTGGCGCTCCTTGACCGCCTGCTCCCAGCACTTGCCGAGCTCGAAGGTGTACGCCTGCGCGATGTGCTCCTTCTCGACGTCGCTCATCGACAGCCAGAACAGGCGGGTCTGGGTGTAGTGGTCCTCGAAGGTCACGGGGTTCCCGCGCTCCTTGACCGACTCCGCGACCGGGGCCGGGTGGTCGATGAAGGGGTGGGCCGGCTCGTCGGCGGGGAAGGGGTTGTTCCCGTCCAGCGAGTTCGGGTGGTAGGGCGCCACCCCGCTGTGCACGGCCGTCTGGTGCATCCCGTCCCGGAGCATGTCGTTGACCGGGGCGTGCGGGCGGTTGATCGGCAGCTGGGTCCAGTTGGGCCCGCCCAGCCGGCTGAGCTGGGTGTCCAGGTAGGAGAACAGCCGGCCCTGCAGCAGGGGGTCGTTGGTGACGTCGATGCCGCGGACCAGGTTGTTCGGGTTGAAGGCGACCTGCTCGGTCTCGGCGAAGTAGTTGGACGGGTTGCGGTTGAGCGTCATCAGCCCGACCGGCTCCACGGGCGCGAGCTCCTCCGGGACGATCTTCGTGGGGTCGAGCAGGTCGATGCCCTCGAAGACCTGCTCCTCGTTGTCCTCGAAGACCTGCACCCCGAGCTCCCACTCGGGGTGGGCGCCTGCCTCGATGGCGTCCGCGAGGTCCCGGCGGTGCACGTCCGGGTCCATGCCCATCGCGATCTGCGCCTCCTCCCACAGCACCGAGTGCACGCCGAGCTTCGGCTTCCAGTGGAACTTCACGAGCACGCTGCGGCCGGCGTCGTCGACGAGCCGGAACGTGTGGACGCCGAAGCCCTCCATGGTGCGGTAGGACCGGGGGATGCCGCGGTCCGACATGTTCCAGATCGTGTGGTGCTGCGCCTCGGTGTGCAGGGAGACGAAGTCCCAGAAGGTGTCGTGGGCGGACTGCGCCTGCGGGATCTCCCGGTCCGGGTGGGGCTTGCCCGCGTGGATGACGTCCGGGAACTTGATGGCGTCCTGGATGAAGAACACGGGGATGTTGTTGCCCACGAGGTCCCACGTGCCCTCGGAGGTGTAGAACTTCGTGGCGAAGCCGCGGGTGTCCCGGGCGAGGTCGGCGGACCCGCGCGAGCCGAGGACGGTGGAGAAGCGCACGAAGACCGGGGTCTCGACGTCCTTGCCGAACACGGCGGCGGAGGAGATCCTGCTCGCGGTGCCGTAGGAGCGGAACACGCCGTGGGCGCCGGCGCCGCGGGCGTGCACCACGCGCTCCGGGATGCGCTCGTGGTCGAAGTGGCTGATCTTCTCCCGGAAGTGGTGGTCCTGCAGGAGCACGGGACCGCGCCGGCCCGCCTTCAGGGAGTGGTCGGTGTCGGCGCGCCGGGAGCCGTGGGCGGTGGTCAGGTGCTCGCCGCCCTGGGCGTTGAGGGTCGGGTCGATCCCGGTGTCCTGGCCCGTGGGGCTCACCGGCTCCGGCGTGCCCTGGTCCGGCTTGGGCGGCAGCGGCGGGCGGGGCGTGGTGGGCTCCGCGAGCGGGGCGGTCTCGCTGCCGGGGACGCCGGGAGCCATGGGCGCCTGCCCCTCGGTCCTCTGCCTCTTCCTGTTCAGCCTCTTGCGCATGATGGACCTCCCGGTCGTCGAAGTGCGGTCGACACCGGCCGGTCCCGGTCCGGACGGACGGGAACGACCAGCTCACTTACCATTAGTGCACTCCCGTGAGGCAGGGCACAAGTCACCGGACCCGCCTCCGCGCTGGGTGAACAGCCGACCGCGCCCCGGGCGGACTCCCCGGACGGAGCGGAACGGACCCCCTCGGCGCCGTGGCCGAGGGGGTCCGGGACGGAGGGGCTCAGTCCTCCTCGACGTCGACCCGCTCCTGGCGCACGGTCTCCTCGACCACCTCCGTGCGCTCCGTGCGGCGCACCACCAGGCGCACCCGCTCGTAGGGCACGCGCACCGTCTGCACCACGGGCACCTCCCGGTAGAGGATGACCTCGTCCTCCCCCACCGGCAGCTCCCGGCCGGCGAGGAACGCCTCGCGCTCCTCCTCGGTGACGGGGGTGCGGACCTCCTCGACGTCCTCGGACGCCAGGGTCTGCTCCGCGCGCACCGGCTCCTCCACCACGTACTTGCGCAGCCGGGCCCGCCCGGACTCGACGCGCTCGGTCCCGACCTGCAGCCGCTCCTCGTGCCGGACCACGGAGGGGGTCTCGCCGGGGCGACCACCGCCCCCGAGGTCACCGGTCGCGTCCCCGGCGGCGTGGCGGCCGGCACCGCGCTCCGCCCCGGCCCGGGTCGTGGTGTCCCGGTCCGTGGTGTCCCGGGTCGTGGTGTCCGGGCCGGTGGCGTCCCGCTCCACGGTGTCCAGGTCGGCGGTGTCCGGGCCGGTGACGTCCCGGCCGGTGGCGTCCCGGCCGGTGGCGTCCCGGCCGGTCGCCTCCTGGTCGAAGGCCCCTCCGCCGGCGCCGGACGGCTCGTCGCGCCGGCCGTGGTCGCGCCGGTCGTCAGACCGATCGTCGCCCACGCTCTCGCGGTCGTGGCCGGCCGTGGCGTCCGCCCCGGTCAGCGACTCGCCGGTCCCGCGCACGGGCGAGCCGTCGTCGCGGCCTGAGTCGTCGCCGTGACGGACGGCGTCGTCGTCCCCGGCGTCGATGTTGTAGGCGGGAGCCCCGCCGCGCGGGTCGCGGGTGTCGGTGGCACCCGAGGTCGCGGAGCCGCCGATGTCGCCGTCCTCCCGCCCGTAGGCGTTGTGGTCCCAGAGCTCGGTCGCCGAGCTGGGCGGGTGGCGCTCCACCCCGGTGTCGTCCGCGTCCCGCCCGCCGGCGCGCCCGGCGGTGGGCTCCTCGTGGGCGGACTCCTGGTCGTACGGGCGGTCGTCGGAGGTGGACATCGTGGACTCTCCTCGGGGTTGCAGTCGACAGCCACATTTTATCAGCGTGCTGAGCTGTGGCGCATTCCACTCTACGGGGGACCGGGGACCGGCGCGCCGGGTCGCCCGCCCTTGTCCGCCCGGGCCCACGGTGCGAGGATCGATGCATGAGCACCTGGACCGCCCTCGCGGCCGGCGGCGCCGAGGCCGTGCGGACGGGGGCGTGGGAGAGCGGTGCGACGGTGGCCGGAGCGGTCGTCGTCGTGCTGATGGTGGCCGCCACGGTCTCCCTGCTGCGCAGCCCGGCCCTGGATCCCGTGCTGCGCCTGCTGTGGCTGCTCGTGATCCTCGCGTTCCCCGTCGCCGGCGCGGGACTGTGGTTCGCGCTGGGCCGCCGGGCCCCGCGCCCGCAGGACCCGCACCCCGCGTAGCCCGCCGACACCCCCGCAGGACCCGGCCGAGAAAGGACTCCGCATGAGCTACACCCAGGACGGGCACGGGTTCTTCACCCGGGCCCTGGACGCCGAGGACCGCGGACGGCTCGACGAGGCCGAGACCGCCTACCAGCAGGCCATCGTGCTCTTCGAGGAGGAGGGCGACTCCCTCCAGGAGCAGGCCGCCTGCCACTACAACCTGGGCCATCTCTACCTGGGGATGAACCGCCCCGGCCGGGCCGTCACCGCCTACGAGAGCGCCCTCGGGCTGTTCTGCCGCATCCCCGGCAGCGGCAAGCACCTGGCCCGCACGCACCTGATCCTGGGCAGCCTGCTGCTCGAGCTGGACCGCGCCCACGACGCGGAGGAGCACCTCCTCGACGCCCTGGGCCAGTACCTCGACGCCCCGCACGAGGCGCAGGACCAGGCGCAGTGCCACGTCAACCTGGGACGGGTGTACGAGCTGGGCGAGCGCCACACCCAGGCCATCACGGCCTACAACCGGGCGCTGGACTTCTACCAGGAGACCGAGGCCACGGCCACGGACCAGGCGGAGTGCTTCACCGCCCTGGGCCGGCTCTACGAGCGCGCGGGCCGGATGAAGGAGTCCGGGGCCGCCTACGCGGCGGCCGCCCGCCTGCGCTGGTCCGCCGAGCAGCAGCGCCTGGAGCAGCAGAGCCCCGCCCGGGACGCCGGGGTGCCCGACGGAGAGGACCGTTCATGAGCTCGCGCCTGATCTACGGCTGCATGACCATCGGGGGGTCGTGGGACGACGCCCCGCCGAGCGCAGGGACCGTGGACCGTGCCCGGGCCGCGGTGCACGCGGCGCTGGACGCCGGCATCACCGACTTCGACCACGCCGACATCTACGCCCACGGCAAGTCCGAGGAGGTCTTCGGCGAGCTCCTCGCGGAGGACCCGGAGCTGCGCCGGAGGGTGCGCCTCCAGACCAAGTGCGGGGTGCGCCTGCCGGGCAACACCGCGGCACCCGGCGCGCCGACCCACTACCGGCTGGACCGGGACACGATCCGGCGCGGCCTCGAGGGGTCCCTCCGCCGGCTCCGCGTGGACTCCGTGGAGCGCTTCATGCTGCACCGGCCGGACCCCCTGGCCGATCCCCGGGAGGTCGCGGGGACCCTGGACGAGCTGCGCAAGGAGGGGCTGATCCGCTCCGTGGGCCTGTCCAACATGTCGACCCGCCAGGTGTCCCGCTACCAGCAGGTGCTCAGCACGCCCGTCACCGCGGTGCAGCTCGAGCTGAGCCTGCGGCACCGGAGCTTCGTGGAGCAGCAGATCCTGGCCAACCACCCCGAGGGCGCGGAGCACTCCTTCCCGGAGGGGCTCCTGGAGTACTGTGCGGCCGACGGCATCGAGGTGCAGGCGTGGGGCGCCCTGGCCCGCGGCCTGTACACCGGTGCGCCGATCCCGCCCGAGGACCAGCACGCCGCGGCCACCGCCGAGACGGTCCACCGGATCGCCTCGGCGCACGGCGTCCCCGGCGAGGCGGTGGTCCTCGCGTGGCTCATGAAGCACCCCGGCGGGATCCGCCCGGTGCTGGGGACCACCGACCCGGAGCGGATCGCCGCGTGCGCCGCGGCGGAGGAGCTCGCGTCCCGGCTCGGCCACGAGGACTGGTACGCGCTGCTCACGGCGGCGCGGGGCCAGTCCGTCCCCTGAGCCCGCCCCGGCCGCTCAGCCCGTGAGCCGCGCACCCAGCTCGCCGGCCGCCTCCCGGAGGGCGGGCACCATGTCCACGAGGTCCTCCAGCCGGTGCCGGAACACCGGCGCGGACAGCGCGAGCGAGCCGATGCAGCCCCCGCCCGGCCGCAGGACGGGCACCGCGACGGCGACCATCCCCACGTCGTGCTCCTGGTCCTGGGTGGCCCAGCCCTCCCGCCGGATCCGCTCGACCCGCCGGCGCAGCTCGTCCCGGTCCGTGAGCGTGGCCGGGGTGCGGGCCTCGAGCTCGATGGTGCCGAGCAGGTGCTCGCGCACGTCCTCCGGGGCGAACGCGAGCAGGCACAGCCCGAGGGCCGAGGAGTGCAGCGCGCCGCGGTAGCCGGGGTCGGAGGTGACCCGGAAGTCCGGCCCGTCCTCCTTGGCGAGGGTGTGGAAGCGGTCGCCGTCCAGGACGGCGAAGAGGCAGGACTCCCCCGTGCGCTCGACCATCCGCCGGAGCACGGGCACGACCGTCCCCGTGATCCCGAGGCGCTGGGCCACGCTGTGGGCGGCGTGGAAGATCTTCAGCCCCAGGACGTAGCGCCTGTCCTCCTGCAGCTCGGCGAAGCCGTCCCGGACGAGCGCGTTGAGCAGCCGGTAGGTGGTGCTGAAGGGGTAGCCGCAGATCTTGGTGGCCTCGGCCGCGGTCAGCCCGTCCGGGTGCTCCCCCAGCAGCTCGAGCAGCCGGAGGGCCTTGCCCACCATGTCCTGGCGGGCGGCCCCCGCCGGCTCCGGGGCCGTCACCGGGGGCCCCTGGCGCCGGGGAAGGCGGTTCTGATCGACGTTCGCACAGCAGCGCTCCGTTCGTCCTGCGGTTGACATGTGGACCAGCTCACAGAGATCATGATCACACAGTAGCAGTGACTTCCACAATATGAGAACCAGATGGCGTTGTGGACCGACCCGAAGGACCTCCATGAGCTCAGCAGCGACGACCGCCGGGACCACGGCCCCGCCGCCCTCCGGCCGGACGCCCCGCAAGGCCGCGCTGGCCAGCTGGATCGGCAGCGCCCTCGAGTACTACGACTTCGCGGTCTACGGCACCGCCGCCGCCCTGGTGCTCAACCACCTCTTCTTCCCCGCCGAGACGTCCCCCGGCGTGGCCATCCTCTTCGCCATGGGCACCGTGGGCGTGGCGTACGTCGTCCGCCCGCTGGGGGCCCTGGTCATGGGTCCGCTGGCCGACCGGTTCGGCCGCAAGTTCGTGCTCATGCTGACCCTGTTCATGATCGGCGGGGCGACCTTCGCCGTCGGCTGCCTCCCGACCTACGACCAGGTGGGGATGCTGGCCCCGGTGCTGCTCGTGCTGTGCCGCGTGGTCCAGGGGCTGTCCGCCGCGGGCGAGCAGGCCAGCGCCATCTCCATGTCGCTCGAGCACTCCGACGAGGACCGCCGCGCGTACACCACCAGCTGGACCCTGCAGGGCACCCAGTTCGGGACCCTGCTCGCCACCGCCGTGTTCATCCCGTTCAGCCTCCTGCCGGAGGAGGCGCTGTTCAGCTGGGGCTGGCGCGTGCCGTTCTGGCTCTCCGCCGTCGTCGTGGTGGTGGCCTACCTGATCCGCCGCCACCTGGAGGAGCCCCCGGCCTTCCGGGAGGCCCGCGCCGAGACCCCCGCCGAGCAGCCGGAGTCCCCGCTGCGCGTGCTCCTGCGGCACCACCGGGCCGCCGTGGTCCGGATCGCCGCTGCCGCCATGATCAACACCGTCAACGTGGTGTTCACGGTGTGGTCGCTCTCCTTCGCCACCTCCGTGGTCGGCCTCGAGCGCTCCACCATGCTGTGGGTCTCCGTGCTGGCCAACGCCGTCGCCCTGTTCGTGATCCCGGTCGTGGCCGTGCTCGCCGACCGCATCGGCCGCAAGCCCGTCTTCCTCGCGGGGGTCCTCGGCCCCGCCGTGCTGATGTACCCCTACCTCTCGGCGGTCCACGCCGGGAACTGGCCGCTCATCTTCGTGCTCGGCGCCGTCATGTCCGGGTGCTTCTACTCGATGGCCAACAGCATCTGGCCCTCGTTCTACGCCGAGATGCTGCCGCTGCGGGTCCGGGTCACCGGCCTGGCCCTGGGCACCCAGATCGGCTTCGCCGTCTCGGGCGGCTTCGCGCCCGTCCTCGCCTCCGCCGTGGCCGGTCCCGCCGGCGACAACTGGCTGGGCGTGGCCGTGTTCGTCACGGTCGCGTGCCTGATCTCCGGCGGCGCCGCGCTCACCGCGAAGGAGACGGCGCGGAAGTCCCTCGACGAGATCGACGCGCTGCACACCTCGCGCACCGAGGCCGCCGAGCTGCGCGCCCTCGAGGCCCGGGGCCGGGGCGCCGAGAACGAGGGCGCCGCGGAGCCGGCCGCCGCCGGGGCGGCACGCTGATGCGCACCTCGATCGCCACGGTCTGCCTCTCGGGCACCCTCGAGGAGAAGATGCACGCCGCCGCGGCCGCCGGGTTCGACGGGATCGAGGTCTTCGAGCAGGACCTGGTCGTCTCCCCCTCCTCCCCCGAGCAGATCCGGGAGCTCGCCGCGCAGCTGGGCCTGAGCCTGGACCTCTACCAGCCCTTCCGGGACTTCGACGCTGTGGGCCCCGAGCGGCTGGCCGCGAACCTGCGGCGCGCCGAGGCCAAGTTCCGGCTGATGGACCGGCTCGGCACGCAGACCCTGCTCGTGTGCTCCAACGTGGCCACGGCCGAGATCGACGACGACGAGGTCATGGCGGGGCAGCTGCACCGGCTCGGCGAGCTCGCCGCGCGCCACGGCGTGCGCCTGGCCTACGAGGCACTGGCCTGGGGGAGGTTCGTCAACGACTTCGAGCGCGCCCAGCGGATCGTGGACCTCGCCGACCACCCGAGCGTGGGGACCTGCCTCGACAGCTTCCACATCCTCTCCCGCGCCTGGAACCCGGCCCCGATCGAGGACATCGCGGCGGAGAAGATCTTCTTCGTGCAGCTGGCCGACGCCCCGCTCCTGCACCTGGACGTCCTGTCCTGGTCCCGCCACCACCGGGTGTTCCCCGGGCAGGGCGACTTCGACATGGTCGGCTTCATGTCCCACCTGGTCCGCGCCGGCTACGACGGCCCCGTGTCCCTGGAGATCTTCAACGACGCCTTCCGCCAGGCCGACGTCAACCGCACGGCGGTGGACGGGCTGCGCTCCCTGCGCTGGCTCGAGGACCAGACCCGACGGGCCCTGGCCGGGGAGCGGACCCGGGACACGCTCGAGCTCCAGCCGCTGCCCGCGGTCGAGGAGCCGGCCGGCCACGACTTCGTGGAGATCCGCACCGGGCGGCTCGGCGAGACCACCCGGCTCCTGCACCAGCTCGGCTTCGCCCTGGGCGGGCACCACCAGTCCAAGGAGAACGTGCAGGTGTGGGTGCAGGGACCGGTGCGGGTCGTCGTCAACGACGCGGTCCCGGACGGCTCCCCCACCGAGGTCGCCGCGCTCGGCTTCGACGTCGCCGACCCGGACGCCGCCGTCGACCGGGCCGCCCGGCTCAAGGCCCTGCCCGTGCCCCGCTCCCAGCGCGACGACGAGCAGGTCCTGCGCGGGGTGTTCGCCCCGGACGGCACGGAGATCTTCTTCTGCGAGCGCACGGCGGACGGGGTCCCGGGGTGGCTGGGCGAGTTCGGCGCGGACGAAGAGCTCGACACGGGGGCCCTGGTCACCGGGGTGGACCACGTCAACATGGCCCAGCCGTGGCAGCACTACGACGAGGCCGTGCTGTTCTACACCTCGGTGCTGGCGCTGGAGGCGCAGGCCGCCCAGGACGTCCCCGGCCCCTCGGGGCTGGTGCGCAGCCAGGTGATGCGCTCGGCCAACGGGGCGGTGCGGATGCCGCTCAACGTGGCCCCGGCCGCCGCGGAGCAGGGCTCCTTCGTGGGCGCGGCCTACCCCGAGCACGTGGCGCTGTCCTGCACGGACGTCTTCGCCGCGGCCCGGCGCGCCCGCCGGCGCGGGCTGCGGTTCCTGCCCGTGCCGCAGAACTACTACGAGGACCTCGACGCCCGCTTCGACCTCGACGCCGGGTTCCTGGCGTCCCTGCAGGAGCTGCACCTGCTCTACGACCGGGACGCCGAGGGCGAGTTCCTGCACTTCTACACGGAGACCCTGGGCACGGTGTTCTTCGAGGTGGTCGAGCGCCGCAACGGGTACTCCGGCTTCGGCGCGCCCAACGCCCCGGTCCGGCTCGCGGCGCAGTACCGGCGCTCGCAGGCGGCCCACCGGGCGCGCACGGAGGCCTGAGCACCCCGCCGCGGGGCGCGCGGGTCAGCGGAAGACGCGCGGGCCCGCGTGCGGGGCGAGGAGCTCCTGCTGCTCCGCCGAGATGCGCAGCACCGTCCCCGTGGCGGGCACGAAGAACGCCAGCTGGGTCTCGGCCCGCACGCACGCCCGGCGCGAGACCACGTCGGTGATCTCGAAGCCCAGCGTCAGCGACCCGCCGCGGGCGGAGACGACCCACACCCGGACCTCCACCGGCGTGTTGCGGTACTCGAGGGGGCGGAGGTACCTGATCCGGTTCTCGGTGATCAGCGCCTGGGTGCCCTCCGGCAGCGCGGAGAAGAACGGGATCAGCGGGGGCTCCACCTGGTCGCCGGTGCCCACGGGCACGCCCAGGGCCGCGATCCGCGACTCCTCGAGCAGCCGCACGACCTCCACGTTGTTCACGTGCCCGTACGGGTCCATGTCGCCCCAGCGCATGGGCACCCGGCACAGCACCCCGGTCTCGTCCTCCACCGTCATGCGGTCCGTCCTCCTCGGTCCTCGACCTGCCGTGCGCACGGCACGTCCGCGCGGCACGCCCGCGCGCACCGCACCGGCGTGCTACATCGTAGGCCCGCACCGGCCCGCCCGGGCGGTCTCGGCCCGTCACACGGCGGCCGCGCCCAGCGGCGGGTGCGACAATGTCGGCTGATCCGGACTCCGTCCCCACGACCGGCGAGGAGCGGCCCCGATGCCCCGCAGTGCCCGCACCACCCGCCGCCCCGTCCACTGCTCTGCCCGGGCGACCTGGGTGCTCGTCCCGGTGCTCGCGCTGCTCCTGGTCTGGCTGGTCGCCGGCTGGACGGCGTTCCAGCACCCCCGGACCGACGTCCCGGCGCGCTCGGACGCCCTGCTCGTGCTGGGCCCGCCGGACCGGACCCGCATGGCCGAGGCGCTGCGGCTCATGGACGCCGGGGTGGCGCCCGTGCTGGTCGTGGCGAACCCCGGCACCGGCGACCTCGGCGACGCCTCGGGCCGGGTGTACTACACGCGGGCCGCGCAGACCTGCGCGGGGGGCGGCGAGCAGGACTACGAGGTGATCTGCTTCCGCCCCGACCCCTCGACCACCCAGGGCGAGGCCATGGAGCTGCGCGCACTCAGCGAGCAGCGAGGGTGGGAGCACGTCAGCGCCCTCACCTACCGTCAGCACGTCGCCCGCTCCCGCCTGCTGCTGGAACGCTGCTACGCCGGGGAGCTGGACGTGCTCTCCTTCGACTACCCGGCCGTGCCGCGGGGTCACCTGCGGGAGTTCATCTACCAGTCCGGCGGCTTCGTGAAGGCCTGGCTCACCCCCGGCTGCGACCAGCAGCTGCCGTGGCGGCCCAAGTCCCTGGACTGAGCGGTCGGCCGGGACCGGTGGCCGTGCTCTGCGGCTCCCGCCTTCCCCCGCCGCGGCGCGAGGGGAAGACTGAGGTCATGACCGACCTGCAGTGCCCGGCCACGGCCGTCCTCCTCGACGACGCCGTCCCTCCCCCGCCGTGGACCGCGCGCCTGCGCGTGGCCGAGCGGTTCACGGCCCGCGGCGCCGAGGAGCTGGTCTCGCTCGTCGAGGACTCGGCCGACCTGTTCCGCGGCGAGACCTTCGTGGTCGCCGCCCCCGCGGGTGACATCGAGGCGGCGCTGCGGCGGCGGAGCGTGCGCGGCCGGGCACCCGTCGTCGTCGAGGTGGACTCCGCGGGGTGGCGGTCCGTGGCAGCCCCCTGACGCCCCGCTCCCCGACGAGGCCCGCTCAGGCAGAGCGCTCGAGCTCGTCGGCCACCCAGCCGTGCACGATGCCCGCGAAGGTGTGCGGGTCGGTGAGCACGCCCATGTGCGCGGTGTCCGTGACGATCCGCGTGACATGGCCCTCCTCCGGGTCGAGCGCGTCGATCGCGGGGTCGTCGTCCCCCTGGATGAGCAGCACCGGCAGCTCGGTGTGCTCGAGCAGCAGGGGTGTGCGGTCCGGCCGGTCCCGCATGGCCTCCAGGGCCCGGACCACGGCGTCCTCCGGCCAGTCCCGGGCCTGCCGGAGCGCGGCCTCGACGTCCTCCTCGCGGGCGTCCTCCCGGAACGTCCGGGGCATCTGCCGGTCCGCGTAGGCGGCGACGCCGTGCTCCCGCACGGCGTCGAGCACCTCGCACACCCGGTCCGCGTACGCCTCCAGGTCGGCGGCTCCCTCCGGGAGGTCGCCGCCGCCGACGCCCGGCAGGTCCACCGTGAGCACGTCGTGGAAGGCCTCGAGCAGCGGCCGCGCCCGGTCCCACAGCCGCTGGGTGCACAGCAGCCCCGGGAGCAGCAGCAGGGTGGGCGCCCCCGAACCGGAGCGATCGGATCGGAGCACGGCGCTGTCCTTCCGTCGGCGGAGTCCTGGCCGTCAGCCTACGGACCCGGGGGATCCGGTGTCACCGGGCGCCCGTCGGGCAGTCCCCGGCGCTGTGCTGTCCGGCCGGGACCCTAGTGTTTCCGCTGGTGAGGTCGCCCTGACCCCACCGCACCGAAAATCCGAGGAGGACATCACTCTCATGATGGGACCGAGCCATGCGGCCTGCGGGGCGGCCGCATGGGTGGCGCTGACCGCCGACTACCAGCTGCACCTCCAGGACCTCACCGTCCCGATCGGCTGGGGCGTCCTGGACGTCGGCGACGCCGGTGTGCTCACCGGGGCGCTCGTCACCGCCGGGGCGGCCCTGCTGCCGGACCTCGACCACCCGGACGGGACCGTGGCCCGGTCCCTGCGCCCGCTGTCCACCTGGCTGGCCCGCGGGATCTGCCGGCTCTCCGGCGGGCACCGGCGCGGCACCCACTCCGTGCTGGGCGTGGCGGTGTTCACCGGCCTGGCCGCCGCGGCGCAGAAGATCGGGATCCCGGTCGAGGGCCTCGGCTGGGTGTGGCCGCTCGCCGCGGTGATGTCCGTGCTCCTCATCGCCTTCGCGGTGCAGGTGCTCGCCTTCGTGCCGGACCGGGTCGCGAAGCTCAACTGGGTCGTGGGGATCGGGCTGGGCGTCCTGGTGGGGCTGCACCCGCCCGCCCACGAGTGGTGGTTCGCCGCGGCCGTGGCCACGGGGGTGGTCGCCCACCTGGCCGGGGACCTGGTGACCACGCGCGGGATCCACCTGCTCTACCCGCTGCGGATGCCGCTGCCCCTGCCCCGGTCGGTGTACAAGAACCGGTCCTTCCTCACGGTGCCGCTGATCGGCAACGCCGGCTCGGCCGCGGAGATCGCGCTGCTCGCCCCGATCACCCTCTTCGCCCTGACGGGCCTGTGGGGGGCCTTCGCCCTGACCACCGGGCTCGTGGTCGCCTGAGCCTCAGACCACCCGCCCGTCGGCGGCGTGCTCGCGCACCTGCTGCCCGCGCTCCTTCATGATCAGCTCGAGCGTGCGGATGAGCCGCGGCATCGTGATGATGACGAGCCCGCCCACCATGTTCAGCGGGATGACCCACAGCATCCACACCAGCCACTCCGTGTAGGAGATGTCGGCGCCCGCGTGCATCGCCCCGAAGATGACCGCCGAGTTCAGTGCGCCGTGCAGCATGCCCAGCCCGACGACCAGCAGGCCGTCGATGAGCGCGATGGCGGTGTGCACCACCTCGTTGCTGGATCCCTGGCTCATCCGCGTCCCGAGCGTGATGGTGCTGCCGGCCAGCAGCGCCAGAGCGGCCGACTCCACGGTGAGGCCCCCCTCGAGGTACTTGGTCGCCGACTCCTCAAGGACGTCGTGGAACTGCGGGAACCCCGCCACGATCAACCAGGTGAACAGCCATCCGCCCAGGAGGTTGGTCAGCAGGGTCACCGTCCAGAAGCGCGCCAGCTGCCACCAGGTGCTGTGCCGGGAGACGACGGCGTAGATGGGCACCAGGAAGTTCTCCGTGAACAGCTCCGAGTGGGCGAGCTGGAGCGCGAGCAGCCCGAAGCCGAACGCCGCGCCGGCCAGCAGGTCCGATCCGGTGGCCTCCTTGACCGCCAGGTAGGCGAGGATGCCCACCCCCACGTCGATGCCCCCGAAGAGTCCGGTGATGGTCATCGCCCGCCACGTGCGGGTCAGGCGTTCCGCGCCCTCGGTGACCGTGTTCTCGAACTCCTCGACCAGCTCGTCCTCGAGCGGCTCGTCCGTCCTGCCCAGCTCCTTGCGCTTCTCCTCAAGATTCTCCCTGTCGGGTTCCATCCGTGCCCCCTGTGTGCCCTCGTCGACCCCTGACCGGGATGCGGCAAGCCTACTGACGGCAGGCCGGAGACCACGATTGGCCAACGGGGGCGACTGTGGGTAGGATTGTCGTCGTTGCCCACAGCGGTCCGCCGCTGTGATCCATCAGCGCGAGTGGCGGAATAGGCAGACGCGCACGGTTCAGGTCCGTGTGCCCGAAAGGGCGTGGGGGTTCAACTCCCCCCTCGCGCACCACACAGGCGAAGCGGGACATCCGACGGATGTCCCGCTTCGTCTCTTTATGATGCACCCGGACCGGCCGGAGCAGCCGGGCCCCGGCGGCCGGGCTCAGCCGACCGGGATCACCCCGGCGTAGTCGGTCTGGTAGCCGGTGACCGGGGCGTGCGGGATCTCGTCCCAGCGCTCCGGGTCCTCCTGCTGGACCTCCCCGGTGGCCAGGCCGAGCAGCAGCTCCTTCACGGCGAGCACGTTCTGCCGCACGCTCTTGCCGCGGGCCTTCTGGCCGAGGCTGCCGTCCGAGGAGTTGCCCGAGGTCTCGAAGAACACCACCGGGTGGGAGTGCCCCTCGGGGTTGAGCCCGCCGTGGTCCAGGCCGAGCATCATCGCCGAGACGACACCGCCCTTGATGTCGATCTCGTAGCTGCCGCCCACCTGGTAGCGGTCGATGTTGATGGAGCCGTACTTCGATAGCTCGTCGTAGACGTGCACGTTCATCTGCCGGGTGAGCCGGTCGTAGGCGCCGCCCTCGAGCCCCGGCAGGGTCGGTCCGCCGGGAGCGAGGGAGATGCCCAGGGACAGGGTGACGTCGTCGCCGGTCCCGTACTGCGTCTTGAGGCCCTGGTGGTGGATGTCCACGCCCCAGGCCGGGTCGACCGTCGTCCAGTACTCGTAGAAGGCGCGGGACTCGTCGGCCGCGAAGCCCTCGGCCGTCCAGTCGCGGTTGAGGTCGATGCGCTGCGGCGTCCCGCCCTCCGGCGCGCCGGAGACCTGGTCCCACAGGACGGTGTGCCGGATGTTGGCCTCGGCGCCGTCCGGGTTGTACATGGGGATGATGTGGAAGGTGAACCTCGAGCGCAGCAGCTCGTACTCGGACGAGCCGTCGGTGCCGAGCTCCTTGAGCAGGCTCAGCAGGGCGTCGGTGCCGTAGGGCTCGTTGCCGTGGATCCGGCCCTGGAGCCACACGTGCTCCGTCCCCGAGCCGACGGTCGCGACCCACAGGTCCCGGCCCTGCTCGGAGGTGCTCACCTCCATGCCGGCCTCGGCCAGGGTGAAGGCGTCGACACCGTGGCGGCTGGTCCGCTCCAGCTTCTGCAGCTCCCGCTCCACGTCGTCGGGGGTCAGGATGCTCGAGATGCTGGTCCTCCCCTCCGTGGCGGGGAAGTTCGCGTCCGCGGCGGCAGGTGCGGCCGCACCGAGGGGAAGGGCGACGGCGAGCGCGAGCGCCGCCGCGGTCCGGCGCCGGCGGCGCGGGCGGCCCGAGGAGCGTGCGGTCGCGGGGTCTCGGTGCTGAGGGATCATGTGCTGGTCCTCCTGGGGGATGGGGCTGCCGGTGCGGCCCGGGGCCGCGCCTGAGGGGGTGCTCGCGATGCTATTCGCGATGGCACACGTCCGTCACCGGCCGGCCCGCAACAGTGGAAGTACTGCTCGGTAGGCCTGCGTCCGCCGGCGGAACGTCCACGGGCTCCGCGCGGGACGGCCCCCCGCGGAGCCCGGTGATCCGGACCACATCGGCCGCGGGGTGACGCCCGGCGTCGCGATCCCCTGCGCCGTAGCCATAGACTGGGCGACTGTGAAAGCACTGCTCCTGGAGAACGTCCACCCCGAGGCCGAACGCATCCTGTCCGAGAAGGGCATCGAGGTCGAGACCCGCAAGGGCGCCCTCGACACCGGAGAGCTCGTCGACGCCCTCGAGGGCGTCGAGCTGCTCGGCATCCGGTCGAAGACCCACGTGACCCGGGAGGTGTTCGAGGCCCACCCGCAGCTGCTGTCCGTGGGCGCCTTCTGCATCGGCACGAACCAGATCGACCTGGCGGCCGCCACCGAGCACGCCGTGACGTGCTTCAACGCCCCCTACTCCAACACCCGGTCCGTGGTGGAGCTCGCGATCGCCGAGATCATCTCGATGGCCCGGCACCTCACGGACAAGAACAAGGGCATGCACGAGGGCGTGTGGGACAAGTCCGCCGAGGGCGCCCACGAGGTCCGCGGCCGCACCCTCGGCATCGTGGGCTACGGCAACATCGGCTCCCAGCTGTCCGTGCTCGCCGAGACCCTCGGCATGCGGGTCTACTACTACGACGTGGTGGACCGCCTGCCCCTGGGCAACGCCCAGCGCTGCGACACGCTGGAGGAGCTGCTGGAACGGGTCGAGACCGTCTCGCTGCACGTGGACGGGCGCACCAGCAACAACAACCTCTTCGGCCGGGAGCAGTTCGAGCGGATGCGCCCCCGGTCCCTGTTCCTGAACCTGTGCCGCGGCATGGTGGTCGACTACAACGCGCTGCGCGACGCCCTGGTCAGCGGGCACATCGCCGGCGCCTCGGTGGACGTCTTCCCCAACGAGCCCAAGGTGGCCGGGGACCCGTTCACCTCGGTGCTGCAGGGCCTGCCCAACGTGATCCTCACCCCGCACATCGGCGGCTCCACGCAGGAGGCGCAGGTGGACATCGGACGGTTCGTGGCCGGGAAGCTCTCGTCCTTCGCGACCTCGGGCTCCACGACCCTGTCGGTGAACATGCCGCAGGTCCAGCTGGACACCGCCGTCAACGGCACCCGCATCCTGCACCTGCACCGCAACGTCCCGGGCGTGCTGGCGACCGTCAACAGCGTGCTCGGCGACCACGGCATCAACATCGACCGCCAGCAGCTGTCCACCCGCGGGGACACCGGCTACCTCGTCACGGACGCCGGCAACGGCGTGACCCGGGAGGTCATCGAGCAGATCCTGGGGCTGCCCGAGACCATCCGTCTCAGCACCATCAACTGACGCACCGCCCGCCTCCGGCTCCTGACGGAGGCAGGTGGCACAATGACCGCATGAGCGGCGTCCTGGAGCAGCCTGCCGTCCACGGCAGGAGCACCTACGGAGCGGTGGTGCTCGCCCTCGCACCGGCGGGGGCCGCACCGGGCCCCGCCGACACCGCCCGCGCCGGCGACGACGCCGCCCCGGTCCCGATACGCCCCACCGGCGGAGTCCTGCACCCGCGCCACGAGGCGGGGGCCGCCGAGCTCTTCGCCCGCCTGCGCGCCGAGGGCGTGCTCACGGCCCTGGTCACCACCCACCCGGAGCTGGGCGCGGGACCGCCGGCGGACATCGTGGTCGCGGCCGATCCGCCGCGGGACGGCACCGCGGGGCGGGACGGGCCGGACCCGCACCCGCCGGCCGCCTCCCTGCTGCTCGCCTCCCGCCGGCTGGCGGTGGAGCCCGAGCACATCGTGGTGGTCAGCGACAGCGACCGCCTGGTGCGGACCGCCGTGACCCACGGCTTCGGGCTCGTCGTGGGGCTCGACGGCGCGGGCCGGCGGGGCCGGCTGCTCGCCGCCGGCGCCCACCTCGTGGTGGACGACCTCACGGACCTCGACATCCCGGTCGCCACCGCCCCGGGGGATTCCGACTGGGCCGGCGGCTGCGGCGGGGGCAGCCCGTGGAACCTGACCTACGCCGACCTCGACCCGCCGCGCGAGGGGATGCGGGAGTCGCTGTGCACCCTCGGCAACGGGTACATGGCCGTGCGCGGCGCCGCGAGCGAGTCCCGGGCCGACGGCACGCACTACCCCGGCACCTACCTCGCGGGCGTCTACAACCGGCTGCGCTCCGAGGCCGCCGGTCTCGTCCTGGAGCACGAGGACCTCGTGAACGCCCCCAACTGGCTGCTGGTGCAGTACCGCGTCCAGGACGGCTACTGGTTCGAGCCCACCCCGGACAACGTGCTGGAGCACCACCAGGACCTCGACCTGCGCACCGGGGTGCTGACCCGCACCCTGCGCTTCCGGGACGAGGCCGGGCGCACCACCCGCGTGACCACCCGCCGGTTCGTCTCCCAGGACCAGCGCCATCTGGCGGGGCAGGAGACGGTCTTCGAGGCCGAGGACTGGAGCGGGACCCTGACCGTGCGCAGCCTCGTGGACGCCGACGTCCGCAACCGCAACGTCGCGGAGCACGCCGCCCTGGCCGGCCGGCACCTGGCCGACGCCCGGCTCGAGGACCTGGGCCACGGGACCGCACGGGTCGAGGTGGCCACGTCCTGGTCCGGCGTCCGGATCGCCGTGGCCGCCCGCACCCGGGTGCTCCGCAGCGGCACGGAGGACCGGCTGCTCTCCCGGGTCCCGTCCCGGCCCGCGCCCGGCGTGGTGGGCCACGAGCTGCGGCTGCGGATGGACCCGGGGCGGGCCGTGCGGGTCGAGAAGGTCGTCGCCCTCGTGACCTCGCAGGACCGGGCGATCGCCACGCCCGCGCACGCCGCGTCCACGCTGCTGGAGCGGGCGGGCGGCTTCGACGAGCTGCTCTCCGCCCACGTGGTCGCGTGGCAGGCCCTGTGGTCCGCCTTCGCCGTGGCCACCGACGCCGGCGGCCAGCAGGGCCTGGCCGTGAACCTCAACACCTTCCACGTCCTGCAGTCGGTGGCGGCCGCGCACCCGGACCTGGACGCCGGCGTCCCGCCCCGCGGGCTGCACGGCGAGGGCTACCGCGGCCACGTGTTCTGGGACGAGATGTTCGTCTACCCCATGCTCACCCTCCGCCGGCCCGAGTGGACCCGGGCGCTGCTGGCCTACCGGTACCGGCGCCTGCCCGAGGCGCGGGCGGCGGCCCGCGCGGCCGGCCACGAGGGAGCCATGTTCCCGTGGCAGAGCGGCAGCGACGGCCGCGAGGAGACCCCGCGGGCGCTGTTCAACCCCCGCACCGGCCGGTGGATCCCGGACCACTCGCGGCTGCAGCGCCACGTGGGGCTGGCGGTCGCGCACAGCGTGTGGCAGTACTACCAGGCCACGGGCGACACCCGCTTCCTGATCGAGCAGGGCGCCGAGCTCGTGGTGGAGATCGCCCGGTTCTTCTCGAGCCTCGCGGTGCACGACCCCGAGGACGACCGGTACGTGATCACGGGGGTGATGGGCCCGGACGAATTCCACGACGGCGCCCCGGGCGCGCCGGGCTCGGGGCTGCGCAACAACGCCTACACCAACGTCATGACGGCGTGGCTGCTCGCGCGGGCGGTCGAGATGGTCGAGCGTCTCGGCCAGGACTACGGCGGGCCCCTGTGGCGGCGCCTGGGCCTGCGGGAGGACGAGGTGGCCCGCTGGGAGCGGGTCCGCACCCGGCTGCGGGTGCCGTTCCTGGCCGGCGGCGTCCTCGCCCAGTTCGAGGGCTACGAGGAGCTGCCGGAGCTCGCCTGGGAGGACTACCGGACCCGCTACGGCTACATCGGGCGCCTCGACCTCATCCTCGACGCCGAGGGGCGCTCCACGAACGACTACCGGCTGGCCAAGCAGGCCGACGTCCTGATGCTGCTGTACCTGTTCTCCGCGGAGGAGCTGCGGGAGCTGCTGGGGCAGATGGGCTACGACTTCCCGGCGGAGGCGGTCCGGGCCACCGTCGCCTTCTACTGCGACCGCTCCTCGCACGGGTCCACGCTCTCCAACGTGGTGCACTCCTGGGTCGAGGCCCGCCGGGACCGCCCCAGCTCCTGGTCCTTCCTCACCCGGGCGCTCAACAGCGACCTCGTGGATGCCCAGGGGGACACGGTCCGCGAAGGGGTGCACCTGGGGGCCATGGCCGGCTCCGTGGACATCCTCACCCGCTGCTACACGGGCCTGGAGGTCCGGGACGACATGCTGTGGCTGCACCCGGCGATCCCCCCGCAGCTGCCCAAGGTGTCCTTCTCGATCAGCTACCGGGACCAGCCCATCCAGGTCGAGGTCACCCGCGCCGGGCTGCGGCTCTACCTCGCCCCCGGCCCCGCCGAGCCCGTGCGCGTGAACGTCGACGGCGAGGTCCACGAGCTCGCCGCCGGGCAGATCCGGCACTTCCCCGTGGCGGTGACCGATGCCTGAGCCGTGCACCGCCGGCCACGGGGCCGCGGTCCCCGTGGAGGACCCCACGAGTTCACCGGATGATCACCGGGGGTTCCCCCTCGGTGGCACCGTGGTCGGGCCGCCCGGTCCACCATGGGACGACGACGCCCCCGCACTCCCCCACCCTGGAGCAGTGATGTCCTCAGACACCGTCCTTCTCGACCGTTCCACGACCCCCGGCGTCGCCGATCCCGCGGTGCCGCTCATCGGTCCCGCCACGGGCCGCGCCCTGCACGTGATGAGCTACAACATCCGCTTCCACCACAGCGGCACGCACGCCGGGAACCCGGACCACTGGCCCGACCGCGCGCCCCGGCTGGCGCGGCTGCTGCAGCTCGAGCAGCCCACGCTGCTCGGGGTGCAGGAGGCCCTCCACCACCAGCTGCCGGCGGTGGAGCGGGCGCTGCCCGCCGGCTACCGGATGGTCGGCTACGGGCGCGCCGGGGGCAGCAAGGGCGAGTACTCCGCGATCTTCTACGACGCCCGGCGCCTGGAGCTGGTGGAGTGGGACCAGTTCTGGCTCTCCGGCACCCCGGAGCTCATCGGCTCCACCACCTGGGGCAACGACATCCCGCGCATCGTCACCTGGGGCCGCTTCCTGGACCGCGGCACCGGCACCGACCTCGTGCTCGTCAACACCCACTTCGACCACGACTCCGAGACCGCCCGGGACCGCAGCGCGGAGGCCCTGGTCGAGCTCGTGCACAGCTTCCACCCGCACACCCCCACCCTGGTCACCGGGGACTTCAACGCGGAGGCGGGGGACTCCGGGGCTTACGAGACGCTCGTGGGCTCCGGGGTGCTCGCCGACACCTGGACGGCCGCCGAGGAACGGCTCACCCCCGCGTGGGGCACCTTCCCGGACTACGGCGAGGCCGTGGAGGGCGAGGAGCGGATCGACTGGGTGCTGGCCGGCCCCGGCGTCCGGGTGCGCCGCGCCGCGATCAACACCGCCCGCTTCGCGGGGGGCCACCCCAGCGACCACGCCCCGGTGCAGGCGCTCGTCACCCTCGACCGGGACTGAGCGCTACTCCCCTGCGGGACCGAGGGCGAGCGGGCGCCACGGGCGGGCGCCGTCGGCCTCCGCCCCCATCGACCCCACGGTCCGCGCGGTGCGCGCCAGGGACGCCGCGTCCTCCTCGCGGGAGCGGCAGACGTCCTCGGCCGGCAGCGCGCACCACCGGATCGGGTCCAGGGTGAGGATGTGCGGGGTCCACACCGGGTCCCCGGCCACCCACTCCCCGTCCTCGCGCGCGAAGGACATGCTGACCGTCAGGCCCTCGTTGTTGACCGGCACCCGGGTGGCGTGCTCCGAGACGCTGTTGCCCAGGCCGTGCACGATCCAGGTGTCCCCGCGCTTCTCGATCGGCAGCACCGAGTGCGTGTGGTGGCCGTAGACGAAGTCGAACTCCCCGCTGTCGGCGAGCGCGTGCGTGACCTCGAACTGCTGCCGGTCGGGCGCCGAGGAGTACTCCTCGCCGGCGTGCACCGCGGCCAGCACGATCTCCGCCCCCGCCGCCCGGGCCGCGCGCGCCTTGCGGACCATCTCGGGGACGTCCAGCAGGTCCACGCGCCACGCGGCGTCCGGGACGTTGCCGTTGAGCCCGTAGGTGCCGGTCACCAGGCCCACCCGCACGCCGTCCGCGTCCAGGACCAGCGGCTCCCGCGCGTCCTCGGCGGCGCGGTACGTGCCGGTGGTCGCGATCCCGGCGTCCGCCAGGACGTCGAGGGTCCGTTCGAGGCCCTCCGGGCCGGCGTCCACCGCATGGTTCGAGGCCGTGGTGCACGCGTCGTAGCCGAGGTCCGCCAGCGCCGGGACGATCTGCGGCGGCACCTCGAACGAGGGGTACCCGGAGAAGGGGCCCTCGGCCGCGGCGAACGGGGTCTCCATGTTGCAGACGGCGAGGCCGGCGTCCTCCGTGAACGGGCGCAGGCCCTCCACGAGCGGGCCGAAGTCCAGCTCCCCGTCCCCGTCCGCCTCGGCCTGCGCCCACAGCCCCGGGTGGAGCAGGACGTCGCCGGTGACCACGACCTCCAGCCGGTCCGGGGCCGCCTCCGGCGCTGCGGGGGCCGACGACGCCGCCCCGGTCCCGTCCGGAGCGCTCGCCGGCGGCCCGGCCGGCTCCGGGGAGCAGCCGGCGAGGACCGTCGCCCCCGCCAGGAGGACCGCGGTCAGGCCCGCCGCGGGGCCGTAGCGCACCGGCGGGAGGACACGACGAGAACTCATGGACCGAGGGTAGGCCACCCCGGCGGGGGCCGCCCACCCGAGGGAGGTCAGGACAGGACCGTCGACCAGAGCCCCTCGTCCTCGGGACGGTGCGGGACCTCGGTGCTGGGCACCACCTCGGCCGGCGCCGGGTGGGCCCTGCCCTTCAGCGCGAGCATCTCCTCCAGGTCCTCCAGCGGGGTGGGCGAGTTGTCGGCCCGCAGGTCGACGTCGAGCAGCACGGGGTACTGGAAGCCCGCGAGCGTGTCGGCCACGAGCACCGCGGCGCTCTGCTGCCCCCGGCTGTCCCCACCCGCGTCCCGGCCCGCGCGCAGGCAGGCCAGGAGCGCGCCGGCCATCTCGGTGCTGGTCGGCCCGGACCCCGTGAGCGCCTCGTCCATCGCGGCGCGCATCGACTCGACGACCTCCGGGCCGGTCAGGTAGTTGCCGATCACCACGAAGTCGGCCCCGGCCACGCCCCCCGCCCAGGGCGTGCACAGGCTGCCGGTGAGGTGGGCGCCGGGCCCCGCCACGGGCAGGACGGCCACCTGGCGCAGCGCCAGGTCCGGGTCGGCGTCGGTCAGGGCCGCGATCGCCTCCTCGGCCGTGCCCCCGTGGTGCAGGGTGCGGAGCATCTCGAAGCGCAGCCGCCGGTTGGTCCACGCCTGGGAGGCGACCACCCCGGCGGTGGGCACGAGGGCCGGCACGGCGTTGCCCACGGCGAGCGAGCAGCTCGCCGTGGCGGCGCCGAGCAGGCGGGAGTCCGCGCTCCGGGCGATCACGGTGTAGGTCACGAGCACCTCCTGGCCGGCACGTCCGTGCCGGCCGGTTCGTTGTCGATGGATGCCCCGCGCGGACCGGGGCGGGACGTCCTCCACCCCGGCACGCCGGGCCCGCGGTGCTGGTGGCGGGCCGTCCCGGGTGCACAGGGTGGGACGACACCCACGACCGGGTGCGCACCGGCAGGGCGGCCGCACGGAGCACCTGCCGGGTGCTCCCGGGCGGACGGCTCATTCCTACCACCGGGAGGCGGCGGATGGCACGCGGAGCACGGATCGCCGCCCTGGGGAGCGCCGCGTGCCGGGCACGGCGGTCCCGGCCTCAGGAGGCGGGGCCGCCGTCGTGCTCGAGCTCGGCCCGCACCGGGAAGTGGTCCGAGGCCCACACCCCGCGCGGACGCTCGGCCAGGACCCGGGCGTCGAGCACGCGGACCGGGCCGCCGTACAGGATCCAGTCCAGGCGCGCCGTCCTGGCCCCGGGCTCCCGGTAGCGGGGGAAGGTCCCCGCGGCGTCCGGGGGCAGGGTGTCCCGCAGCCCGCCGGCGAGCGCGGCGTCCCAGGTGCGGGAGCGGCCGGCAGCCGCGTTCATGTCCCCGAGGAGCACCAGGGGGCCGTCCCACCCGAGGAGGAGGCCCTGGAGCGCGGCCAGCTGGCGCAGTCGCGCCCGCTCCGGCCACGGGTCGAGGTGGGTGGCGCCCACCCGCCAGGCCACTCCCGTGCGCCGGTCCGTGAGGTCGGCCAGCACCAGGGTGCGGGGGAAGAGGTCCCCCGGCACCTTCGACCCCGGGACCTCCGGCAGCGCGGACAGCCACCGCTGCTGCCAGCGCTCGATCCGGAAGCGGGCGGTGTCCACGGCCAGCAGGCACCGCTCGCCGCCGCCGTCGGCGTCCCGGCCCCCGCCCAGGAGGACGTGGTCCGGCCCCAGGGCCTGCCGGACGTGGTGCAGCTGCTCCGGGAGGACCTCCTGGAGGGCGACCAGCTCCGGCCGGTGGGCCCGGAGCACGGCCTGCACGGCGGGGGCCCGGGTGAACCACGCGTCCGGCGCCGTCCGGCCGTACTTCGGCAGGGGACGCCGGACGTTGAAGGTCATGGCCGTGAACGCGCCCCGGCCCCGCGGACCACGGGGGTCGGCGGGGCCGGGGCGGGCGTGGGCTGCCACGGTCGCGGGGCGGACTACTGGGCGGCGGACTCCGCCGCGCCCTGCTCCGTGCGGGCGCCGCCGTGCTGGAGGTCGCCGCCGCTGTTCTCGAGGTGGGCGCGCATGAACCACTGGAAGAGCTCGAGCTCCTTGACGTGGCCGATGAGCATGTCCTCCGTGACGGGGTCGAGCTCGCCGACCTTCTGGATCGCGTCGCGGTGGTCCTCGATCACGCCGTTGTAGACGATGTCGAGGGCGGCGAGGTGCTCCACGCCGGTGGCGCGGTGGACCGAGTAGTCGTCCCAGGTGCGGGCCTGGACGAGATCGCCCGGCAGCCCGGAGGGGCCCACGCCCAGGGTGGCCATGCGCTCGGCGAGCTCGTCGACGAAGCCGCGCACGAGCTCGATCTGCGGGTCCAGCATCTCGTGGACCGAGATGAAGTTGGGGCCCACCACGTTCCAGTGGGCGTGCTTGAGCGTGAGCTGGAGGTCGTTGAGGGCGTGCAGGCGCTGCTGGAGCGTCTGGGCGACCTCGTGACCGTTCTCGGTGGACAGGCCGGGCACGGTGTAGGGGGCGGTGCGCTGGTTCGGGGTGGCCATGAGTTCGTCTCCGTGTTTCCGGCCGCCGCGGGGCGGCGGCCTGGCTCGACAACTGCGGGCGGCCCGCGGGACGGGCCTCTGCCCCCACTATGGCACGCCTCCCACCCACTGTCAGCACCCTGTCCATTCGCTTCGCTGTCCGCGATATCCAGGGGATGCGCGCCCGCCGCAGGACGCCTGATCGGGGCCTTGCCAGGACGCGGAGCCACTGATTGGCTGGGGCCCATGGACACGACTCCCGCCTCCGGCGACCAGCTCCCCGACGACCCGCACCTGGCCGACGACGTCGGCGTCCCCGACACCCCGGCGCGCGACCTCGAGACGGCCCCGGACCCCCTGGGCCAGACCAACGCCGGCCAGCGCGTGCCGAGCGCGGGGGACGCCGCGGACCCCGCCGACCCGGACTTCGGCGCGGGGGCAGGCGGCCCCGGCCCCACGGCCGGGGACTGACCCGGCGCGCCGCCGCTGCCCTGGGTCCCATGAGCACCCGCAGCACCAGCACCGCCGGGATCGCGCGGGCCACCGGCGTCCCGTGGGAGACCTGGACGGCCCGGCTCGACGAGCTCGGCGCCCGGACGATGGGCCACGCCGAGCTCGCCCGCCGAGTGGCCGAGCAGCTCGAGGGCGCCGTCGACAACCACGAGTGGTGGGCGCAGGCCGTCGCGGTGGCCCACGAGCAGCACACGGGCGCCCGCCGGCCCGGTCAGGCCGGGGACGGCACCTTCGGGGCGAGCGCGAGCCGCACCGTGACCGGCACCCCGGAGGAGGCGCTCGCCCGGTGGAGCGCGCTCATGGCCGGCCGCACGGAGGTCGGCGGCGTCCCGTTCCAGCAGCCGCCCACCACCGCCGCCACCGCGAAGTGGCGCTACTGGCGGGCTCGCCTCGCCGACGGGTCCAGGGTCTCCGCGAACATCGGCGCCAAGGCCGGTGGCCGCGCCACGGTGGCCCTCGCGCACACCGGCCTGGCCTCCGCGGAGGACGTCGTGCGGTGGCGCGCGGCCTGGAAGGACCTGCTGGCCGCGCTCTGAGCCCGTGCCGCGCTTGTGAGGCGGCTCACTCCTCGCCTACGGTGACCAAGTACCTGAGACGAGGAGTATCAGATGACCGTGCCCTATCCGCGCCTGCTCGCACCCCTGGACCTGGGCTTCACCACCCTGCCCAACCGGGTGCTCATGGGATCGATGCACACCGGTCTCGAGGAGCTGCCCGGAGGGTTCGAGCGGCTCGCGGAGTTCTACGCGGAGCGGGTGCGGGGCGGGGTGGGACTCATCGTCACGGGCGGCGTGGGGCCGAACCCCGAGGGCGCCACCCGGGCCGGGGGTGCTCTCCTGCGCACCCCCGAGGAGGTGGCCCGGCACCGCCTGGTGACCGGCGCCGTGCACGCCGAGGGCGGCAGGATCGCCCTGCAGATCCTGCACTCCGGCCGCTACGCCAAGGCCCCGGCCGCCGTGGCCCCGAGCTCCCTGCGTGCCCCCATCAGCCCCGTGGTGCCGCACGAGCTCACCGCGGAGGAGATCGAGCGGACCATCGAGGACTTCGCCCGCACCGCCGCGCTCGCCCGGGAGGCCGGCTACGACGGCGTGGAGATCATGGGCTCCGAGGGCTACCTCATCAACGAGTTCGTCGCCGCCGAGACCAACCACCGCACCGACGAGTGGGGAGGGTGCTACCCGAACCGGATGCGCCTGCCCGTGGAGATCGTCCGCCGCGTCCGCGAGCGCACCGGCCCGGACTTCGTCCTCATCTACCGGCTCTCCATGCTGGACCTGGTCCCCGGCGGCTCCACGCTCGAGGAGGTCGTGGCACTGGCCCGGGCGGTCGAGGCCGCCGGCGCCACCCTGCTCAACACCGGCATCGGCTGGCACGAGGCGCGCATCCCCACGATCGCCACGGTCGTCCCCCGCGGCGGCTTCTCCTGGGTGACGCGCCGGCTCAAGGGCGAGGTCGGGATCCCGCTGGTCGCCGTGAACCGGATCAACACCCCGGAGACCGCGGAGCGGATCCTGGCGGACGGGGACGCCGACATGGTGTCCCTGGCCCGGCCCCTGCTCGCGGACCCGGACTTCGTGGTCAAGGCCGCGCGCGGCCGGGCGGACACCATCAACACGTGCATCGCGTGCAACCAGGCGTGCCTGGACCACACCTTCGCGGGCCGCACGGCGTCCTGCCTGGTCAACCCGCGGGCCGGGCACGAGACCCTGCTGCGCCTCGGCCCCACCCGCCGGGCCGAGCGGATCGGCGTGGTCGGCGCGGGCCCCGCGGGGCTGGCCTTCGCCGTCGGCGCCGCGGAGGCCGGGCACGCCGTCACCCTCTTCGAGGCGGCGGACCGGATCGGCGGGCAGTTCCTGATGGCGCTGCGCATCCCCGGCAAGGAGGAGTACGCGGAGACGCTGCGCTACTACGGGGTGCGGCTCGCCGAACTGGGGGTGGAGGTGCGGCTCGGGACGGAGGCCGGGCCCGGGCACCTGCGCGGCTTCGACCGGCTCGTGCTCGCCACCGGCGTGGAACCGCGCGTGCCCGCGATCGAGGGGGTGGAGCACCCCTCGGTCGTGGGCTACCGGGACGTCCTGCAGCACGGGGCGCCCGTGGGACGCCGGGTCGCGGTCCTGGGCGCCGGGGGCATCGGCTTCGACGTCGCCGAGTTCCTCCTGCACTCCGCCGGCACGGACTTCTACCGCGCGTGGGGCGTCGACACGACGCTGTCCGCCCGGGGCGGGCTGGTCGAGCCCCGGCCCGGGCGCCCGGCGCGCGAGGTGACGCTGCTGCAGCGCTCCCCCGGCAAGCTCGGGGCCGGCCTGGGCCGCACGACCGGCTGGATCCACCGGACCTCGCTCCGGGCCGGCGGCGTCCGCACCCTGAGCGGGGTCGTGTACCGGCGGATCGACGACGACGGGCTGCACCTCACCGCGCCGGGACCCGACGGCACGGAGCCGGTCGAGCAGGTGCTGCCGGTCGACACCGTGGTGCTGTGCACGGGCCAGGAGCCGCTGCGGCGGCTGCACGACACGCTGCTGGGGACCGGCCACGACACCGGCGCCGTACCGGTGCACCTCATCGGCGGGGCGGACGTGGCGGCCGAGCTGGACGCCAAGCGGGCGATCCGGCAGGCCACGGAGCTCGTCGCCGCCCTGGGCTGACCGCTCCCGGCCCGGGCCCGGCCTGGCGGGGCAGGGCCGGGCCAGGAGCGGGCCGCGCCGTGCGGCGATGTGCGGGACCGGGCCCCGGGTGCCACGATGGGGTCACTCCCGCGGAAAGGATCCCCATGCAGCTCGACCTCCTGCTCGTCAACGCCACGGTCCTGACCATGGACCCGGACCGCCCGACGGCGTCGAGCCTCGGCGTGCACGGCGGGCGGATCGTGGTCCTCGACGACCCGGACGTGCCGGCGGCCGAGACCGTGGACCTCGGCGGGGCCACCGTGCTGCCGGGGTTCGTGGACGCGCACTGCCACACCGCGTGGTTCGGGCTCGGCCTGGCGGAGGTGGACCTCTCCGGCTGCACATCCCTGGACGAGCTGTACGCGGCCCTGGAGCGCGGCATGGCCGCGAAGCCGCGGGACGAGGAGTGGCTCATGGCCACCGGCTTCCTCCCCGCCACCGTGGGCGGGTCGCTGCCCGACATCGACGTCCTCGACCGCATCACGGGCCGCACGCCGCTGTTCGTCCGGCACACGTCCGGCCACGCGGCGGTGGTGAACTCCGAGGCGCTGCGGCGGGCGGAGATCTTCACCCCGGGGACCCCGGACCCGGTGGGCGGGCGGGTGGCGCGGGACGACACCGGCCGCGCCACGGGCCTGGTCGAGGAGACCGCCCAGGCCGTGGTGCAGGAGCTGTTCCGCCCCTACCCGGTGGACCGGATCGTGGCGGCGCTCGACCGCGCCACCGCCCGCTACGCCGCCGAGGGCATCACCACGTTCGCCGAGGCGGGGGTGGGCGCCGGGTGGATCGGGCACAACCCCTCCGAGCTGCAGGCCTACCAGCAGGCCCGGGACGCCGGCGTCCTGCACGCCCGGGCCCAGGTGATGCCCGTGCTGGACGTCCTGCACGGGATCAGCGGCCTCGGGGACGGCTCCGAGCGCGGGCTCGACCTCGGGCTGCGCACCGGCTTCGGCGACGACGAGCTCAGGCTCGGACCGGTCAAGGTGTTCGTGGACGGCTCGCTGCTCGGGGAGACCGCCGCCGTGACCGAGGCGTTCTGCGGAGGCCACTCGACGGGCTACTTCCAGGAGAACCCCGAGCAGATGGCCGAGGCGATCCACGCGGCGTACCGCGCGGGCTGGTCGGTGGCCGCCCACGCGATCGGGGACCGGGCCATCGACTTCGCGATCGATGTGATCACCCGCTGCCAGGACCAGCACGGGCGCCACCGGCTGCCCAACCGGATCGAGCACGCGAGCATCACCCGCCCGGACCAGCTGCCGCGGCTCGCGGCCGCGGGGATCTTGGTGACCCCGCAGATCGGCTTCCTGCGCCCCATGGCCGCCCAGTTCCGCCGGCTCCTGGGCCCCGAGCGCACGGACTGGACCTACCGGGGCCGCAGCTTCCTGGACGCCGGGGTGCGGCTGGCGGGCAGCTCCGACCGGCCGGTCGCCGACGGCGACGTGCTGCGCTCGGTCCAGGCCTGGACCGACCGCCTCGACGGTGACGGACGGCGCTTCGGGCCCGCCGGGGAACGGCTCGACGTGCTGCAGGCCCTCGCCGCCTACACGTCCGAGGCCGCGAAGGCGCTGGGGATGTTCGACCGGATCGGCTCGCTCGCCCCGGGCAAGCTCGCGGACCTGGTGGTGCTGGAGGAGAACCCCCTCGAGGTGCACCGGCGGGGCGGGTCGGTGGAGCACATCGGCGTGCGCGCGACCTACCGCGGCGGCCGGCTCACCCACCGCGCCGGCTGAACGGCGCCGGACGGAGCGGACAGCGCTCAGCCCTCCACGAGGATCCCGTCCTCGTCGGCCCACACCGTCCGGCCCGGGCGGAAGGTCACGCCCTCGATGACGACCGGCACGTCCTGCTCCCCGACGCCGTCCTTGGCGGACTTGCGCGGGTTGGAGCCCAGGGCCTTGACCCCGAGGGGCAGCCCGGCCAGGGCGACCCGGTCCCGCACGGGGCCGTTGATGATGACCCCGGCCCACCCGTTGCGCACCGCGGACTCGGCGATCATGTCCCCCATGAGCGCGGTGCCCATGGAGCCGTGGCCGTCCACGACGAGGACCGCGCCCTCCCCCGGGGAGTTGAGCACGGCCTTCACCAGGCCGTTGTCCTGGAAGCAGCGGACCGTGCGCACCGGCCCGGTGAACGCGGCCGTCCCGCCCAGGTCGAGGAACTGGCGCGGGCAGGACATCAGCTGCTCCCCGCGCTCGTCGTAGAGGTCGGCGGTGGTGAACGGGCGCGGATCGGTCATGAGCTGCTCCTGAGGCATCCGGTGGTGGTTCCGGCACCAGCCTAGCCAGCGGAACCGCCGCGCTCGGCCCCGGCGGGCGCCGCGGCCGGCCCCGGCGCCTCCTCCCGCGCGGCGGGCACGGTCGTGCCCAGCGGGATCTCCTCGATGAGCAGGGACAGCACGAGGCACGCCGCCGCGACCGGGAGACCCCACAGGAAGATCGGCGGCAGCGCCTGGGCGAAGGCCTGCGCGACGGCCTCCTGCACCGGGGCGGGCAGTCCCGCGAGCACCTGGGGGCTCAGGGCGTCGAGGTCGAGGGCGGGCACGGCGCGGCCCCCGAGCGCGTCGTCGAGCCGGGCGACGAAGACGGAGCCGAACACGGCGATCCCGAAGGACGCCCCGATCTGGCGGAAGAAGTTCGACGACGACGTCGCGGCCCCCAGCTCCGCGGGCGGCACCGCGTTCTGCACGATCAGGACGAGGTTCTGCATGAGGCAGCCGATGCCGAGACCGGTGACGGCCATCCCCGCGGCCGTCAGGGCGTACGGGGTGGACTCGTCGATCAGCGAGAGCAGCGCGAGCCCGGCGGCCATCACCGCGGAGCCCAGCACGGGCCAGTGCTTGTAGCGCCCCGTGCGTGCGATGCGGCGGCCGGTGCCGATCGTGCCGACGAGCATCCCGGCCGTCACGGGGATCATCATCAGGCCGGCGGTGGTGGCCGAGGCGCCGTCGACCATCTGCAGGTAGGTGGGCAGGTAGGTGATGGTCGCGAACATGATCACGCCCATGCCGACGGCCGCCGCGGTGGGCACCACGAAGTTGCGCACGCGGAACAGGTGCAGCGGGATGATCGGCTCCGCGGCGCGGCGCTCCACCAGCACGAACAGCACGCCGAGCACCAGGACCGCCCCGGCGAGGCCGAGGATCCGCGGGCTCGACCACGCGTACGCCGTGCCGGCCCACGTGGTGAGGAGCACGAACGCCACGCTGCCCAGCGCCAGCAGCGCCGTGCCCAGCACGTCGAGGCGCACCCGTCCCCGGGGGACGTGCGGCAGGTGCAGGAAGCGGGGGATGAACAGGAGCGTCACCAGGCCCAGCGGCAGGTTGATGTAGAACACCCACCGCCAGCTCACGAGGTCCGTGAGGAACCCCCCGACCAGCGGCCCGCTCACCGAGGCGAGACCGAAGGCCGCCCCGATCACGCCCATGTACCGGCCGCGCTCGCGGGCCGGCACGAGGTCCGCGATGATCGCCTGCGCCCCGATCAGGAGGCCGCCGCCGCCCAGGCCCTGCAGCGCGCGGAGGACGATGAGCTGCGTCATGTCCTGGGCGGCGCCCGAGAGCACGGAGCCGAGCAGGAAGACCACGACGGCCAGCAGGAAGATCCGCTTGCGCCCGTAGAGGTCGCCCAGCTTCCCGTAGACCGGCAGGCCCACGGTGGCGGCGAGCACGTACGCCGTGACCACCCAGGAGATCCGGTCGAGCCCGTCCAGGTCCCCGACGATCGAGGGCAGCGCCGTGGCCACGATCGTCTGGTCGAGGGCGGCCAGCAGGACCGCCATGAGCAGGCCCAGGAACGTCAGCCGCAGCCGGCGGCGCTCCGTGCGGCCGGGGTCCGCGACCACGGGGTCAGCGGTCGATCTTCAGCACGGAGCCGTCCTCGACGTTGACGAACACGTCCACGGAGTTGCCGTCCGGCTCGTCGATCTCGACCTCCCACACGGTCGTGCCGTCCTCCGTCTCGAGCTGCGCCTCGTCGACCGTGCCGTTGACCGTCTCCAGCGCCGTGGCCAGCCCCTCGTCGAGGGGCACCCGGACCTGGGCGAGCTTCTCGCCGTCGTCGCTGTCGAGGCCGCCCTCCTCCTCCTGGCTGATCACGTCCTCGCCGTCCTGCGAGACGTACACCTGGTGCTCGCGGTCGTCGGCGGCGACGGTGATCTCCCAGCTGGCCGGGCTGTCCTCCCGTCCGATCTCGAAGGCCTGGGCGTCACCGCCCACCGCGTCCTCGGCCGCGGCGACCGCGGAGGCCACGACGGCCGCCTCGCCGCCGGACCCGCCGGTGGCGTCGTCGCCGGGGCTCTCCGAGGGCGAGGCCGAGCCGGAGGCCGTGGCGGTGCCGTCGTCGTCGGGGCTCGCGCTGTCGTCGGGGCTCGCGCTGTCGTCCGGGGTGGCGGTGTCGTCCGGGCTCGCGCTGTCGTCGGGGGTGGCGGTGTCGGCCGGGGCGCCGGTCTCCGCCGGGGCGGTGGTGCCGTCCCCTCCGGCGCCGCCGTCACCCCCGTCGCCGCCGCAGCCCGTGAGGAGCAGGGCGGAGAGGGCGAGCGCCGCCAGGGACAGGTGCCTTCGGTCAGTGTGCTTCATACCCGGGATTCTTCTCCCCTGCGGACCCCCTGGCAAGGACGTGACCGGGGCGCTGACCCGCCCGGCGCGGACCCCCCACCGGGCTCACAGGCGTCGCGTCTACTATCCTGGAGAACGCCTGACCCGGGACCGGGTGCATGCGCACCGTGATCGACGCCAGGAAGGAGGCGGCATGGGATTCCTCGAGAGCCTCGAGAAGAACATCGAGAAGGCCGTCCGCGCCACCTTCTCCACCGGCTCCCGGAAGCGGGTGGAGGCCGTCGAGATCGCCAGTGCCCTCCGGCGGGAGCTCGACCAGGAGGCGTTCACGATCTCCGCCGGCCGCACCATGGCCCCCAACGTCTTCGTCGTGGAGTTCTCGGACGAGGACTTCCCGCGCGCCCAGGACTGGGGCACGCCGCTCGCGGAGGAGCTGTGCGACGTCGTCATCAAGCACGCCCGCAGCCAGGCCTACACGCTCCAGGGGGCGGTGAAGGTGTCCTTCACCCGCAACCCGGAGGTGGAGGCCGGCGAGTTCCGCGTCCACTCCTCGGCCCAGCGCACCGCCGAGTCCCCCAACACCCCCGCCACCCCGAGCGGGCAGCGGATCGCCCGCGGCCACCGCCGGGAGGAGGACGAGGGGGAGCCGACGCGCTCCGTGCCCGCGCCGCACTGGATCCCGGTGCTCGACGTCGACGGCGCGCGCTACTCCCTCAACGCGGACTCGATCGTGCTGGGCCGCTCCGCCGAGGCGGACATCACCGTGGAGGACACCGGCGTGTCCCGCAAGCACCTCGAGATCCGGCGGCAGGGCGAGCACTTCGTGGCCGTGGACCTCGGCTCCACCAACGGTTCCTACGTGGACGGGGAGCGGGTGATCGGCCGCACCGAGCTGGTCAACGGCTCCGTGATCACCATGGGTCGGACCAGGATCACGTTCCGCCTCCTGACCCCGAAGGGGAACCGCTGAATGTCCGAACTCACCGTCACCCTGCTCCGCTTCGGCTTCCTGGCGCTGCTCTGGATCTTCATCTTCAGCATCGTCGCCAGCCAGGGGCGTGACCTGGCGGTCGGCGGGAAGCTCCCGGCGGTGCTCACGAGGTCCCGCGCCGAGCGCCGGGGCGCCGTGGAGGACCCGGTGCCGCCCGCCGCGGGCCCCAGCACCGGGCAGCGCTCCCGCCCTCAGACCCTGGTCGTCCTCGACGGCCCGCTCCGCGGCCGCAGCTACCCGCTGGGCAACGCCCCGGTGCTGCTGGGCCGCTCCCCCGAGGCCACCGTGCCCCTCGGCGACGACTACGCCTCGGGGCGCCACGCCCGGCTGTTCCCGCAGGGCTCCCGCTGGTTCCTCGAGGACCTCGGTTCCACCAACGGCACCTTCGTCGGCCAGCAGCGCCTCTCCCGGGCCGTGCCGCTCGACCCCGGGACCCCGTTCCGGGTGGGCAAGACCGTCCTGGAACTGAGGTCCTGACGCATGGCGATCGCCTTCCGCTACGCGGCGCGCTCCGACGTGGGCCGGGTCCGCTCGAAGAACGACGACTCCGCCTACGCGGGCCGTCACCTCGCCGTGGTCGCCGACGGCATGGGCGGGCACGTGGGCGGGGACGTCGCCTCGGCCTCCGCGGTCATGGACCTCACGAGCCTCGACCGCCCGGACCACCACGGCGACGGCGCCACCGTGCTCACGGACGAGATCCAGAACGCCAACCAGAACCTCGCCAAGCTGGTCCTGGGCAACGCCCGCCTGGGCGGCATGGGCACCACCGTCACGGCCCTGCTCGCGGACCAGGACGAGCTCGTCGTGGCCCACATCGGGGACTCCCGCGCGTACCGGCTGCGGGGCGACGAGTTCCGCCAGGTCACCAAGGACCACACCTTCGTCCAGCGGCTCATCGACGAGGGCCGGCTGCGCCCGGACGAGGCCGAGTCCCACCCGCACAAGAACGTCCTCATGCGCGTGCTCGGGGACGTCGACGCCTCCCCCGAGATCGACGTGGAGACCCTCCGCCCGGAGCGCGGCGAGCGCTGGCTGCTGTGCTCCGACGGGCTCAACGCCGTGGTCCGCCCGGAGACCATCCACTCGGTGCTGGGCTCCACCGACGACCTCAACCAGATTGTGGACACGCTCGTGGAGCTGACCCTGGACCGCGGGGCCCCCGACAACGTGACCGTGGTGGTCGTCCAGGTCTTCGAGACCGACGACACCGCCCCCGTGCCGCAGGCCGGCGAGGCCCGCGGCGCCGTCCCGGACCCGGAGTTCGCCCGCACCTCGGACGAGATCACCGGGGACGCCGGGACGCAGGGGACCGCCGAGGCCGAGTCCTCGGCGGCCGCGCTGCGCCGCGACCTCGCCGCGCGCCCCCACCTGTTGGTGGGCGCCGCCGCCAACGCCACCCAGACCGGGCGCATCCCCACCGTGAGCGACAGCGTCCTGGAGCGCCGCGCGACCCTCCTGCAGACCTCCGCCCCGGACACGCTGGCCGATCCGCGGGACGTCGAGTCGGCGCTGCACCGGGCCGACGCCACCGTCCCGTCCCCGCGCCGGCGCCGCCACCGGCGCGCCGTGGCCGTGCTCGCGCTGGCCACGGCAGGGCTGCTGCTCGTGGCCGGGGGCTGGCTGACGAGCGGCTGGATCAGCTCGCAGTACTACGTCGGCGAGCAGCAGGGCAACGTGGCGATCTACAACGGCGTCTCGCAGTCGCTGGGGCCCGTGAGCCTCAGCGACCTCGAGCGCGCCACGGACCTGCGGGTCGAGGACCTCCCGGGCTTCGCCCAGGAACGGGTCCGCAACGCCATCCCCGCCGGCAGCCTCGAGGAGGCGGAGCGGATCGTGGGCGAGCTGCGCGAGTCCGTGCCCGAGGAGACGCCCGGCCCGGAGCCGCGCCCGACGGGCACCGTCCAGCGGGCCACCGCCTCCCCCACCGCCTCGCCCACCCCCTCGCCCGCGGCCTCTCCCGGGGGTGACGGATGAGCGCCCCCGCCGCGACCTCCCCCCGGGAGGAGCAGGCCGAGCCCCGCCAGAAGCCGCGGCGGCTCACCGAGCTGCTCCTGCTCGTGCTCGCCGTGGGCATCGGAGTGGGCGCGAACGTCCTCGTGGACCCCGACCAGGTGGGCTCGGGGGACCCGCACCTCCTCGTCTCCGGGCTGGTCCTGGGCATCGGCGCGCTGGTCCTGCACGTGGTGCTGCGGCTGCGGGCCAAGTACGCGGACCCCTATGTCCTGCCGATCGTGGTGGCCCTCAACGGGCTGGGCATCGCCATGATCCACCGGATCGACCTCACCACGGACCAGACGGCCGCGGGCTCCCAGGTGGTGTGGACGGCCTTCGCCATGACCGCCGCTTGCCTGGTGCTCTGGTTCCTCAAGGACCACCGGGTGCTGCGGCGGATCACCTACATCTGCCTGGTGCTCAGCGGGCTGCTGCTGCTCCTGCCCCTCCTGCCCGGTCTCGGCCTGGAGCTCAACGGCGCCCGGATCTGGATCTCCGTGGGCGGGCGCACCTTCCAGCCCGGGGAGGTCGCCAAGATCACCCTGGCCGTCTTCTTCGCCGGCTACCTCTCGACCAACCGGGACCTCATCCTGCTGGCCGGCAAGAAGATCGGCCCCGTGCGCCTGCCGCGGTTCCGGGACATGGCGCCGATGTTCGCGGCGTGGATCATCGCGATCGGCGTGCTGGTGTTCCAGCGGGACCTCGGCTCCGCGATCCTGTTCTTCGGCCTCTTCCTGGCCATGATCTACCTCGCCACGAGCCGGCTCAGCTGGATCGTCATCGGGCTGCTGCTCGTGGCCGTCGGAGGGTTCTTCGCGAGCCAGACCTTCGGCCACGTGGCGGCACGCCTGGACTCCTGGCTCAACGCGTTCGACCCGGAGGTGTACAACCGGGCCCCGGGCGGCTCCGGGCAGATCGTCCAGGGCCTGTTCGGGCTCTCCTCCGGCGGGCTCTTCGGGCAGGGGCTCGGCCAGGGCCGGCCGGACCTCGTCTCCTACGCCAACTCGGACATGATCATGACCGCGTTCGGCGAGGAGCTGGGGCTCATCGGCCTGAGCGCCGTGCTCGTGCTGTTCTTCCTGTTCGTCACCCGGGGCTTCCGGGCCGCCCTGGGCACCCGTGACTCCTTCGGCAAGCTGCTGGCGGCGGGGCTGTCCGCGGTCATCGTGCTGCAGCTGTTCGTGGTGGTGGGCGGGGTCACCCGGCTCATCCCCCTGACCGGGCTGACCACCCCGTTCATGTCCGCGGGCGGCTCCTCGCTGCTGTCCAACTGGATCATCGCGGCGATCATCCTGGCGATCTCCCACACGGCCCGCCGGCCCGTGGTCACCGGTCCGGCCACCGAGGCCGACCTCGCCGAGATCGCCGCCCACGAGGCCGCGCTGCGCGAGGCGGCGCGGCGCGACGAGCAGGAGCGCGCCGAGCGCCCGGGACGCCGCCGGGACCGCCGTCCCGGGACGGATCCGGACGGGCCCGAGCAGGACGCGGGGCAGGCGGACGGGGTGGACCGCGCCGCCGGAGGGCGGGGCACCGGGGCCGACACGGCCCGCGGCCCGGCGGTGCCCGCCGACACCGCCGCCACCGAGCCGATCGCCGCTGCGGGCCTCGACGGGCACCGGGACGCCGAGGACGCGGACCACCACGGCGGCACCCCCACCGAGGCGATGTCCCGCCTCACCGACAAGGACCGCAGGGGCCCCGGCGGGTCCCGGAGCACCGAGAACGGAGGAGCATCGTGAACCGGGCGATCCGACACACCTGGGTGGCCGGCGTGGCGATCTTCACCGTGCTGCTCCTCGCGCTGACCTACGTGCAGTTCGTCGCGGCGCGCACCCTCGAGGCGCACCCGTGGAACAACCGCAGCCTCTACGACCAGTTCGGCGCGGACCGCGGGGCGATCCTCGTGGACGGGGACCCGAAGGCGTCCTCCGTGCCCTCGGAGGACGACTTCGAGTACCAGCGCGTCTACGCGGACCCGCTGACGTACGGGCACCTCACGGGCTACTTCTCCCTCGTCTACGGCGCCACCGGGCTCGAGGCGGCCCTCGGCGAGGAGCTCTCCGGCGCCTCCGACGAGCAGTTCTACGACCGCGTGGTCTCCATGTTCTCCGGGAACCAGCCCACGGGCGCGTCGGTCGAGCTCACCATCGACCCGGTGCTGCAGCAGACCGCGGCCGAGGTGCTCGAGGGCCGGAAGGGCTCGATCGTGGCCCTCGACCCGGAGACGGGCGCGATCCTCGCCATGGTCTCCACCCCGGGCTACGACCCCAACGAGCTGGCCTCGCACGACTCGGGCTCCGTGATCGCCGCCGCGGAACGGCTCAACGCGGACCCCGACGCGCCCCTCGTCAACCGGGCCGTCGCCGGTGACCTCTACGCCCCCGCCTCGACGTTCAAGATCATCGACACCGTGGCCGCCCTCGAGTCCGGGGACTACACCACGGAGACCCTGATCCCGAACCCCCAGGAGCTGCCCCTGCCCGCCACCGACGTGACCCTGCCCAACTACGTGGGCGGCGGCTGCACCGCCCGTGCGGAGGCGGACCTGGAGTTCGCGCTCGAGCAGTCCTGCAACACGCCGTTCGCCTCGATCGCCCTGGACCTCGGGGAGGACGCGATCCGGGAGACCGCCCGGAACTTCGGCTACGGGGAGCCCCTCTCGGTGCCGCTCAAGGTGACCCCGTCGGTGTTCCCCGAGGAGCTCAACGAGGCCCAGCTCGCGCTGTCCTCGATCGGCCAGTACGACGTGCGCACCACGCCCCTGCAGGTGGCCATGATGAGCGCCACGATCGCCAACAACGGCGTGCAGATGAAGCCCCAGCTCGTGCGCACCGTGCGCTCCGCCGACCTGTCCGTGATCGAGGAGCTCAACCCGGAGCAGCTGCGCCGTTCCACGAGCGCGGACGTCGCCGGGACCGTCTCGGACCTGATGGTGCAGGTCGTCGAGGACGGCATCGCCCGCGGCGCGGCCGTCCCGGGGGTCGAGGTGGCCGGGAAGACGGGCACCGCCGAGATCGGCTCGGACGAAGGCCTCAACGACTCCTGGTTCACGGGCTTCGCGCCGGCCGACGACCCCCAGGTGGCCCTCGCCGTCGTCTTCGAGGACGTGGACGTGGCGACGGGCGCCTCCCTGACCAGTCCCGGTGCCAAGCGACTCTTCGAGGCGGTGTTGAACAAGTGAGACCATCGTCGAGCACCGTCCTGGGCGGGCGCTACGCACTGACCGATCGGATCGCGATCGGCGGCATGGGTGAGGTGTGGAAGGCCAAGGACCGGGTCCTGGGCCGGATCGTGGCCGTGAAGATCCTCAAGGAGGAGTACAACGGGGACCCGAACTTCCTGCAGCGCTTCCGCGCCGAGGCCCGGCACACCGCGCTCCTGAACCACCCCGGGGTGGCCAACGTCTTCGACTACGGCGAGGAGGAGGGCTCCGCCTTCCTCGTGATGGAGCTGGTCCCGGGCGAGCCGCTGTCCAACATCATCGAGCGGCAGAAGACGCTCGCCCCGGACACCGTGCTCAACTACATCGGGCAGACCGCACGGGCGCTGGCGGCCGCGCACGCCCAGGGCCTGGTGCACCGCGACGTGAAGCCCGGCAACCTCATCATCACCCCGGACAACCGGGTGAAGGTCACGGACTTCGGCATCGCCCGCCTGGCGGACCAGGTGCCCCTCACGGCCACCGGGCAGGTCATGGGCACCGCCCAGTACCTCGCGCCCGAGCAGGCCACGGGTCAGACCGCCACGGGGTCCTCGGACATCTACTCGCTGGGCATCATCGGCTACGAGTGCCTGGCCGGGCGCCGCCCGTTCACCGGTGAGTCGCAGATCGCGATCGCCCTCGCGCAGGTCAACGACCCGCCGCCGCCGCTGAAGGACAGCGTGCCCGAGACCGTGCGGGCGCTGCTGATGTCGATGCTGGCGAAGGACCCCAAGGACCGCCCGGCCACGGCCGGCGCCCTGGCCACCGCCGTGGACGCCATCCGCCGCGGGGACGAGGACGCGGCGGTCGCGGCCGTCCCGGGGATGCGCCCCTTCCTCGACCTGCCCGACGACGACGCCACCCAGGCGTTCGAGCCCGTGCGCGACGAGCCGACGCAGGTGCTGGACCGGGACCGCACCGCGGCCGCCGCGGCGACCGGAGCCGCCGCCGCCGGCGGGCCACGGCCCATCACCGCCGAGCTGGACGTCGTCGACGGCCCGGAGGGCCCCGGGGAGGGCCCCGGGGAGGACCCCGGCACCGGTCCGGCCCGTCCCGAGGAGCGCCGGGAGCGCCGCTCGGTGTGGGCCTGGCTGCTGCCGGTGCTCCTGGTGCTGCTCCTCGTGGCGGGGCTGCTGTGGTTCTTCCTGCTGCGCGAGCCGGCGCCCGTGAGCCAGGAGCCCTCCCCCACGGGCACCGTCTCGACCTCGACGGTGCCCGGCGAGCCGACGCCCCCGGCGGCGGAGCAGCCCGGCGCGGACACCGTGGAGGTCCTCGCCGCCCGCTACGAGGGCCGGCCGGTGGACGAGGTGGTGCAGGAGCTCTCCGACCTGGGCTTCCCCGTGGAGCGGCAGGGCCGCACCGCGGACGAGGAGCAGAACACCGTCCTGTCCCTGAACCCCGTGGGCCAGGTGGCGCGGAGCACCACCATCACGGTGGTCTACTCGACCGGCCCGGACACCGTGGAGCTGCCCTCCGGGATGGTCGGCCGCCCGGCCGACCCGCTGATCGACGAGATCCGGCTCCTGGGCGTGAACATCATCCGCTACGACGAGACCACCGAGGACGCCGAGCCCGGGACCGTGCTGCGCACCCAGCCCCTGGGCGGGTCCACCGTCCGCCCCGGCGACACCATCGAGATGTGGGTCGCCGCGGCGCCCGAGACCACCACCGCCCCCACCACCGGATCGCCCTCGCCCACCGCGACACCGACCGGGCCCGGCCAGGAGGGCTGAGCCGTGCCGGGCCGGAACCCCGTCCCCTCCCTCATCAACGACCGCTACGAGGTGGGCGAGACCATCGGCCGCGGCGGGATGGCCACCGTCCACCTGGGGCGGGACCTGCGGCTGGGCCGGCGGGTGGCCATCAAGGTGCTGCGCCCCGAACTGGCCCGGGACGGCACCTTCCACGAGCGGTTCAAGCGCGAGGCCCAGTCCGTGGCCGCCCTGAACCACCACTCGATCGTCTCGGTCTACGACACGGGCGAGATCCTCGCGACGACCGACGAGGGCGTGGACCGGCCGTTCATCGTGATGGAGTACGTGCCCGGCCGGACCCTGCGGGAGCTGATCCACGAGAACGCCGTGACGCCCCAGGAGGCCGTGGACATCACCCTGGGCATCCTCGACGCCCTGGAGTACAGCCACCGGGCCGGCATCGTCCACCGGGACATCAAGCCCGCCAACGTGATCGTCACCCCCGAGCGGCAGATCAAGGTCATGGACTTCGGCATCGCCCGGGCCGTGGAGGACACCTCGCCGGCCCTGACCCAGGCCCAGGCCGTCCTCGGCACCGCGCAGTACCTGTCCCCGGAGCAGGCCCGGGGCGAGTCCGTGGACGCCCGCTCCGACCTCTACTCCGCCGCGTGCGTGCTCTTCGAGATGCTCACGGGCCGGGCGCCGTTCGTGGGCGGGTCCTCGGTGGACATCGCCGCCCAGCACGTCCGGGACCATCCCCCCGCGCCCTCCGAGCTGGACCCGCGGCTCGGCGGGCGCGTCGACGACTTCCTGGCGAAGGCCCTCGCCAAGGACCGCTCCGCCCGCTTCCAGGACGCCGGGCAGATGCGCCGGGCGCTGCGGGAGCTGCGCCCCGCGGTGCCGGGGGACCTGGAGGCCACCCAGCCCCTGCACGCGGTGCGGCAGCGGGACGAGGACACCAAGACCCTCCCGCCCGTCCCCGTGCCCGCCGGGGCGGCCGCTCCGCCGACGGCGGCGGGCACGGCGGTCGCCGCGGCGCCGGTGCCGGCGGACGACCCCGGCAGCGGCTCGACCCCTGCGCGGGACCGCCGACGGCGACCGCTGCGCGCGGCGCTGATCGGCCTGCTCGCCCTCGCGGTCCTCGCCGTCCTCGGGGTCGTGGCCCTCCAGTGGGTCCAGGACCAGCGCGGCGGACCCGCGCTCGTCGCCGTCCCCTACGTGGCGGGGATGGACGCGGCGGTGGCCGAGACGGCGCTGCGCAACGCGGAGCTCGTGCCGCAGCGCGAGGAGGTCTTCGACGACGAGGTGCCCGAGGGCGACGCCGTGGGCACCGATCCCACGGCCGACACACAGGTCGAGGAGGGCTCCGCCGTGGTCCTCGCGGTCTCGCGGGGGCCCGCCGAGGTGGAGGTCCCCGACGACCTCGCGGGCCGGTCCGAGGAGGACGTGCGGGACGCCCTGGAGGCCGCCGGGCTCGAGGCCGGGGCGACCCGCACGGCGAACAGCCCGTGGGTGCCCCAGGGGATGCTGGTCGCCACCGACCCGGCCGGCGGGACCACCGTTCCGAGCGGCTCGGAGGTGCAGCTCGTGCTGTCCACGGGGCGGGTGACCGTGCCGCAGCTCGTGGGCCTGAGCCGGCAGGAGGCGGTCGCGGCCCTCGGCGCGGACGCGGTCCGCCTCTCGTCCGAGGTCGTCACCACCCCCCGGGCCGGAGTGCCCGCCGGGCAGGTCGTGGACCAGAGCGTCGACGCCGGACAGTCCGCGCCGCAGGGCTCGACGATCACGCTCACCGTGGCGGTCGCCCCGGAGCCCGAGCCCGCTCCGGAGCCGAGCCCCTCGCCCACCCCGTCCCCCTCCCCGGAGGCGACCGAGGACGAGGAGGAGGCCGAGGAGACCGCCGCACCGGAGGAGGAGGAGTCCGAGCCCGGCAGCACCCCGGACGACTCCGCCGAGACGTCCCCGGAGGACTCCCCCGAGACCGAGGCGCGCGACGACGACGAGCAGGACGGGATCCCCCAGCAGGCGGCCGACCGGGCCCGCGAAGCGCTCGAGCAGGGCGCGGACCGAGGGCCCCGGCGCGACTGACGTCCGGGCCGGCGGCCGAGGGTCAGACGGCGATCAGCGGGGACAGCGACATGGCGGCCCGCGCCGCGCCCTTGAGCCCTACGAGCTCGAGCCAGTTGCCGAGCATGAGGTAGCCGCCCTCGGTGAGGACGGACTCCGGGTGGAACTGCAGCCCGTGCAGCGGGGCGCTCTTGTGGCGCAGCCCCATGATCACCCCGTTCGGGGTGCGGGCGGTGACCTCGAGGACGTCGGGCACGGACTGGTCCACGACGGCGAGCGAGTGGTAGCGGGTCGCGGTGAACGGACTGGGCACGGCGCCGAAGACGCTCGTGCCGTTGTGCTCCACCCGGGAGGTCTTCCCGTGCATGAGCTCCTCGGCGTGGGTGACGGTTCCCCCGTACGCCTCCGCGAGGGCCTGGTGGCCGAGGCAGACGCCGAGCAGCGGCTGCCCCGTCCGCTCGGCGTGGCGGATCAGGGCGGTGCACACGCCGGCGTCGGCGGGAGCGCCCGGGCCGGGCGAGAGGAGGACGCCCTGGTGCTCGTCGGCGAGCGCGCACGCGGCGGTCTCGTCGAGGTCGTCGTTGCGGATGACCGTGGTCTTCGCACCGAGCTGCTCGAGGTAGCCGACGAGGGTGTAGACGAAGCTGTCGTAGTTGTCCACGACGAGGATCTTGACGGTCACAGGATCTCCTGGGAGTGGGGTGCCTCTCGGCGCGTGCGCCCGTCCAGCTTACGCGTCCGCAGGAGGGCGCGCACCGGGCGGCTAGACTGGTGCACCGGACCCCCCGCCGTGAAGACGGCCCGCTTGGTGATCAGGAGGATCAGTGCCCGAGTCCAAGAACCGCCGCAAGAAGCCGGCCCGCCGTCCGGGCGGCTCCGGACGGTCGACGCCGGCCGCCGCCCCGCCCGTCGACGCGGAGCTGGCGCGGCTGGCGGCGGAGGGGCTGCCCGGCGGCTCCACCGCGTTCGACCCGGAGGCCGCCGCGAACGCGGTGGCGCAGGAGCTCACCGAGCGCTCCCGGCACGGCTCCCCGGAGACCCACGCCCCGACGCCCACCTGGTACAAGGCCATCATGCTGGGCCTGCTGGTGGCCGGGCTGCTGTGGCTCATCGTCTACTACCTCTTCCAGGGCACCTATCCCGTGCCCGGGATCGGCACGTGGAACATCGGGGTGGGCCTGGCCCTGATGATGGTGGGGCTGATCATGACCACGAAGTGGCGGTGACCTCGGTGCCCCCTGCCGGCACCGGCCCCGAGGACCCGCACCAGGACCCGCACGAGGAGTCGCAGGAGCCCTCCCCCAAGCCGCTCGAGGACGAGATCGCCGAGTCCCGGCCGAAGGACGGGCGGCGGTTCAACGCCGCCACGTTCGAGGTGCGGCTGCGCCGGTGGGCGCTGCTGCTGCTGGTCGCGGGTCCCGCGATCTGGTTCCTGGTGCAGCAGCTCCGCTAGCCGCACCGGCCCGCGGCACCGCTCCCGTGCGCGCCCGTCGGGGATCAGGCCTGGGCCGAGGCGGCCTCCTGGCCCTCGACGGTCTCCTCGGGGTCGTTCTGCGGCGCGGTGAACGCCACGTCGAGGCTGATGACGACCTTGTCGGAGACGAGGACCCCGCCGGCCTCCATCGCGGCGTTCCAGGTGATGCCGAAGTCCTTGCGGGAGATGGTGGTCTCGGCGGAGAAGCCGGCGCGGGTCACGCCGAAGGCGTCGACGACCACGCCGCTGAAGTCGGTGGCGAGCTCGACGGTGCGGGTCACGTCCTTGATGGTCAGCTCACCGGTGATCGTGCCCTCCTCGCCGTCGAAGGCCACGGCGGTCGAGGTGAAGGTCATCGTGGGGTGCTCCTCGACCGCGAAGAAGTCGGCGCTGCGCACGTGGGCGTCGCGGTCGGCGTTCTTGGTGTCGATGCTCGCCATCTGGACCGTGGCGTTCAGGGTCGAGCTCTCGACCGGGTCGGTGACCTCGAGCTGCGCGTCGACCTCGCCGAAGGTGCCGCGCACCTTGGAGATGCCGGCGTGGCGGACGGTGAAGCCGACCTCGGAGTGGGCGGGGTCGAAGGTCCAGGAACCGGGGACGAGACCGTTGAGCTGGGACATGGTGTTCTCCTTGGGGATCGGTGGCGAGCAGGTTGTTGCTTCGTCAACTACTCTAGGAGCGCCTTGGTGATGTGTCAACAACAAAGTCCGAAGTTCTTCCGGGTTCCCGGGGGCCGCCCCCGGACATTCAGGCCTCGGGGTCCAGGGCGGAGCGGTCGTTGAGCTCGTGGAACCGGCGGCGGTGGTAGACGAGGGGGACGCCCGTGCCCTCGTGGCCGAGGACGTCGACCACGGCGGCGTTGAACACGAGGGCGGGCCCGGCCTTGATCCGGGCCAGCGGGACCGCGCGCAGGACCCGGGCGACGTTGAGCAGCCGGGGCTCCCCCGTCTCCAGGTACTCCCAGGGCATGTCCGCCCCGAAGCGCGGCGCCCCGGAGACGGCGAAGGACCGGGCGAGGTCGAGGTTCTCGGCGTCCAGCAGGTGCACCAGGAAGGAGTCGGCCTCGGCCAGCAGCGCGGCCGAGCCCTGACGGGCCTGCAGGGAGAAGCCGAGGATCGGCGGCACGGCCGACACGGAGGACACCGAGGACGCCGTCAGGCCCACCGGCCCCTCGGGGCCCCGCGCGGTGATGATCGCGACCCCCGCGGGGTGGTGGGCGAAGGCCGCCTTGAACGCCTCGCCCACGTGCTCCAGGTCCTGGAGGTGGTCTGCCGGGACCTCGAGGTCGGCGACCGACGCGGCCGCGCGCTCGGCCGGGGGGCCGGGCCGCGGGACCGCGCTCAGCCGCGGCTCCTCCGCCGTCCGCTCGGGCGTCCGCGCAGGGCTCTGCTCCGGTGCGCCGCCGGCCGGCGCGTCGTCGCCGTGCCCCCGACGAGGCCGGCGTTCGTGGTGCTGGGCCGCCATGAGTGTCCTTCCGTGGAGAGCCGTGGGAACGGTGCCGCCGGGCGGCCCCACCGGTCCACGCTACGTCCGGAACCGGAGCGGAAGTCAATCGATTCCGCCGCTGACGGGGCGGGAGAAACCCGACGTCACAGTCTTGCACGGGGGCCGTCGTCGTGTCCGGCGCCCCCGGGTCACCGGGTCAGGCCCCGGTAGCCGCGGGCGTAGTGCACCAGCGGGTCGTCGGCCCGGGCCTCCGCGACTCCGCGGCCCATCGCGGTCACCTCGCCGACGACGACCCGGTGCGTCGCGGCGGTGTGCACGGCCACGGTGGAGAGCTCGAACCACGCGAGCGCCCCGTCCAGGACGGGCGCCCCCGAGCGCGGCGCGCGCCGGAAGGGCACGCCGTCCAGCAGGCCCTCGACCGGATTGCCGGGGCTCGCGAGCCAGTTGGCGACGCCCTCCTGGTCCCGGCGCAGCACGGAGAGCGTCCACGCGCCGGAGGACTCCACCGCGTCGCAGATCCGCCCCTCCTCGAAGAGGCTCACGAGCATGGTGGGCGGGTCGTAGGAGACGTCGAGGAACCCGGTCACGGTCGCGGCGACGTCCCGCCGCCGGTGCCGGGCGGCCACGACCGCCACGCCGGAGGCGATGTCCGCGGCGAGCAGGCGGTAGGCGCCGACGTCCTCGGCGTCCGGCGCCGCCGGGTCGATCAGGTGGGCCGGTGCGGGATCGGGGAGCTCCATCCCGCCAGTCTGGCACGGGGACTCAGCGCTCCGGCCGGGACCGTCCCGTCATCCGGAGGGTCAGGTTCAGCCGCCCGCCCTTCATGCCCAGCGCGGCCGCCCCCGTGCCGGGGCGGATGCGCGGCACCCCGTGGAACGCGTAGCGGGAGGGTCCGCCGAAGACGAAGAGGTCGCCGCTGCGCAGCTCCACGTCCCGGTACGGCGCCGAGCGGGTCTGCGTGTTCCCGAAGCGGAAGACGCAGGTGTCCCCGAGCGAGAGGGAGACGATCGGCGCGGCGGAGGCCTCGTCCCTGTCCTGGTGCATGCCCATCCGGGCGTCCGCGTCGTAGAAGTTCACCAGGGCGGTGTCCGGCCGGTAGTCCTGCGCGTCCGGGCTGCCGGGGCCGTAGGCCTCCCGGGCGGCCCGGCGGCCCAGCTCGGTCAGCCACGGGGGCATGTCCGGTGCCCGCTTGCGCTCCCCGGTGCGAAGATAGCGGTAGGGCGCCCAGTCCCAGCCCAGGGTCGTGGAGCGCACCGACATCCGGCCGCCGCCCGGGAGCACCATGTGCCGCATGGGCACCGGGCCCACGGCCCACTCCCGGCAGCGGAGCACCAGGTCCCGCTGCTCCTCGGGCCCGAGCCACCCCGGCACGTGGACGGCGCCGGGGGCGATCTCCGCGCGCTCCCGGGGCAGCTCGAACAGCTCGGGCGCCGAGAACGGGGTCGAGGGGTCGATCATGCTGCCGAGCGTAGCCGCGACCGCCGACACCGCGCACCGGCACCGCGGGCGGCGGCACCGGTGTGCGCCCCGCCACGGCGGTCCCGGGCGGAGAGGAGTAGCGTGGAGGGTCTCCCGATCACCGTGAAAGGTCCGCCGTGCCGCTGCCCCTGTCCGTCATCGACTTCGCCACCGTCCGCAAGGGCGCGTCCGTGGGCGAGAGCTTCGCCGACTCCGTGCGCCTCGCCCAGCACGCCGAGCGCCTGGGGTACCTGCGGGTCTGGTACTCGGAGCACCACAACATGCCCACGATCGCCTCCTCGGCCCCGGCCGTGCTGATCGCCCACGTCGCCGCGCACACCTCCACCGTCAGGTTGGGCGCGGGCGGCGTCATGCTGCCCAACCACTCCCCCCTCGTGATCGCGGAGCAGTTCGGCACGCTCGCCGAGCTGCACCCCGGACGGATCGACCTGGGCCTGGGCCGGGCCCCCGGCACGGACCTGCGGACGGTGCGGGCCATGCGCCGGGACCCCTCCGCCGCCGAGCAGTTCCCGCAGGACGTCCGCGAGCTGCAGGGCTATCTCAGCGGCCGCTCGATCGTCCCGGGGGTCAGCGCCGTGCCGGGCGCCGGGACGGACGTGCCCCTCACGATCCTGGGCTCCTCGCTGTTCGGCGCCCAGCTCGCCGCCGCCTACGGGCTGCCCTACGCCTTCGCCTCCCACTTCGCCCCCGACGCGCTCGTGGACGCCGTGGCCGCCTACCGCGCCGGGTTCCGTCCCTCCGAGCAGCTCGCGGAGCCGTACGTCGTCGCGGCCGTCAACGTCATCGCCGCGGACACCACCAAGGACGCCGCCGAGCAGCTCGGGACCGCCCGGCGCGAACGGGTGCGCGCCATGGTGGGCCGCGGCCGCGAGCTGAGCGAGGCCGAGCTGGACATGGTGATGGACAGCCCCGCCGGGCAGCAGATCCTGCACATGCTGCACTGGTCGGCCGCGGGCACGGGCGACGAGGTCCGGTCCGCCCTGGAGGACTTCGCGGCCACGGCGGACGCCGACGAGCTCATGATCGCCCCCGCGTCCCCCACCCAGGAGCAGGTGCTGCGCTCCCTCGAGCTCCTGGCCGGGTCCTGGGGTCAGGACGCCGGGACAGACCTTCCCTCCGCCGCGTCGCGACTGTAAATTCAGGGAGTCACCGGCGTCCGCCGTCACGGCGCCGCCCCCGGGAGGCGCCACCGCCCCCCGAAAGGTCCCCGCCATGTCCTCAATCATCGCCCGACGCACCGTCACCGCCCTGGCCGCGGCGCTCGCCCTCTCGGGCGCGGCCGCCTCCCCCGCCGCCGCGGCCCCGCGCACCGTCGAGGTCGTCAACCTCGGCGACTCCTACTCCGCGGCCTTCGGCACGGGCGGGCTCCAGGCGGTCGAGGGCGTTCCCGGCTGCGTCCAGGGCACGGGACGGGACCACGTCGACAAGCTGGACGCGCACCCCCGGATCGAGGTGACCCTGGACGCGGCGTGCGCCGGCTACGAGACGCACCATGTGCGGAAGCTCGTCGCCACGGAGCCGGTCGCCGACGCCCTCGACTCGGCCGACCTGGTGACACTGACCCTGGGGGGCAACGACATCGGGTGGGGCGGGTTCATCGAGGCGTGCAGCGCCCCCGCCGAGGCCGCCTACGGTCCGGCGCCGTGCGACGCCAAGCTCGCGGAGGCCCCCGCGCTCATCGCGTCCGCCGCCGCCTCCGCGGGCAAGACCGTCGCGGCCGTCGACGCGGCGTCGGACGCGCGCATCGTGGTGCTGGGCTATCCGCACCTCTTCGACGACCGCGCGGACAGCCCGCTGATCTCCGCCGAGCGGGCCGCCCAGCTCAACGACTGGACCGACGAGCTCAACGCGGCTCTCGCGGCCGGCGTGGAGGAGGAGGGCGCCGTCTTCGTGGACGTCACCGACCGCTTCCGCGGCCACGGCGTCGGCTCGGCGGACCCGTGGATCCTCTTCGGCCCCGACGCCGGCAGCCACAACCTGCACCCGACCGAGCGCGGCTACCTCTCCGGCTACTTCCCGGGGCTCCTCGGGCAGGCCGCCCGGGCCCGCTGACCGCTCCCCGGGCACGACGAGGCCCCCGGACCGACGGTCCGGGGGCCTCGTCGTGCCCGGTGCGTCACCGGCTCCCGGCCGGGGTGCGGCCGGGCGCGGATCAGGCGTTCTTCGTCTCGTCCTTGACGGACTGCGCCGAGTCCTGGGCGGAGGACTTCAGGTGCTGGGCCTCGCTCTGGCCCTGCTGCTTGACCTCCTGGGCGCCCGACTGCGCGGTCTCCTTGACGGACTGCGCGGCCTCCTGGGCCGGCTCCTTCAGGTCCTGGGCGACCTCCTGCGCCGCGCCCTTCGCGGACTCGACCGCGTGCTGGGCGTGGGGCTGCACCCGGTCCGCCGCGTCGGCGACGAGCTCCTGCTCCTTCTGCGTGGAGGGCAGCAGCGAGCCGACGAGCCAGCCGGCGCCGAGGGCGATCAGACCGGCGGCCAGCGGGTTGCCCCGGGTCTTCGCCCTGGCCGTGGCCGGGGCGTTCTGCACGGCGCCGCGGGCCTGGTCGGCGCGGTACGCCGCCTCGTCCCTGACGTCACCGGTGGAGTAGCCGCCCACCGTGAACTCGTCGTCGGAAGAACCCATGACTCGCTCCCTCACTCCGTGCACGGTGTCCTGGACCTTGCCGCGGACCTTGTCCTTCTGCCGCTCGACGACGCGCTCGGGCGTCACCTTCTCCGCGACGGCGTCGACGTCGGAGCCGAGCCGAGCGCGGGTGGCCTCGATGTCGGCGCGGATCTGTTCGGGGTTCTGCTGGCTCATCGGTTCTCCTTCTTGGAGGGCTTCACGGTGTCCGGGATCTCGGAGACGGTCTCGCGGGTGAGGGGCAGCGGATCCTGGGTCGCCTCGGTCATCTCCCGCTTGCCCTCGTTGAGGTTCTTCTTGCCCATCGCGGCGAGGATGCCGGCGATGACGGCCCAGAGCACGGCCACGATGACCGAGGACCAGGCCAGGCCCACGAGGTTGCTGAGTCCCCACATGAGCGCGAGGGACAGGAAAAGCAGGACGAAGTGACCGGCCACGCCGGCCCCGGCGAGCATGCCGGCACCCTTGCCCGTGTCCTTGGCGGACTGCTTGGCCTCCTGCACCGCCTGCGTCGTCTCGGCCTTGGCGAGCGCGATCTCCTGCTGGATGAGGGTGGAGAGGTTGGTGCTCAGCGACTTGAACATCTCACCGAGCGACTCGTGCTCCGCCCTGTCCTCGGCGTCCGAGGGGGGAATGGGATGGCTCATCGACGGTCGCCCTCCTGGTCCGGGTAGACGGTGCCGGGCACGCGGTCGGTGTAGGTGCGGGCCGCCTCGCCCTGCTCGTCGGAGCGGTAGGCGTAGGGGTCGGCCGGGGTGTAGCCCGAGGTCTCGGTCGCCGTGAGGTTGCGGTCGTAGCCCTGGTCGTAGACGGCGCCGGTGGCGACGCCCGTCCCGGCCGCGGTGCCCTGGTCCTGCCGGCCGGAGACGCCGAAGTACTCCTTGGCGCCCTGGCGGTCGGTCGCGATCTCGTCGCTGTCCTTGACGCCGCGGGTGGCGCGACCGGCGAGGAGCCCGATGCCGGCGGCCAGGGCCAGGAAGGTCCCGGGGCGACGCGCCGCGAACCGGCGGACGTCCTGCAACAGGTCCTGGGCGTCCTTGTTCTCCAAGGAGGAGGCCACGGAGTCGACGCGCCCGGAGACGCTGCCGAGCAGACCCGTGACGAAGTCCGTCTCGGGCTTCTCACCGCGGGACAGGGCGTTGATCTCGTCGCTGACGGAGCGGACGCTCGAGGCGATGCGCTCCTGCTGGGGGGCCACCTGGTCCCCCAGGTCGCTCCGGAGCTGGCCGAGGAGGTTCTGCGCCTGGGCGGTGGCCTCCTGCTTGACGGCTCCGGCCTGCTCCTTCGCCGTCTCCTTGACGCGCTGGCCGGAGCCGGCGGCCTCGTGCTTCAGCTGGTTCGCCTCGGCCTTGCCCTGCTCCGCCGCGACGTCCTTCTTGGACGAGGTGCCGGTCTGCGCCGCGTGGCTCGAACCGGCGTCGTAGGGGGTGGGGTCATAGGGGTTGGTGGTCATGATTCCGCCTTTCTGGAACATTTCATAAGTCCACTGATGGTGCGGGCTGGTTCTAGCCTAGGTCGAAGGCTCCACGGAGCCAAGCCCTTCGCCGGATCGGCGCGTCCTCACGGCGACGGGCTGCCGCCGTTGACGTTGAGGGTCTCGCCGATGACGTAGCTCGACTCGGAGGAGGCGAGGAACACGTAGGCGGGGGCCAGTTCCGTGGGCTGGCCGGCCCTGCCGAGGGGCGTCGACTGCCCGAACTCTGGCAGCGCGTCCTTCGGCTGCCCGTCCGAGACCTGGAGAGGCGTCCAGAACGGTCCCGGCGCCACGGCGTTGACGCGGATGCCCTTGGGCGCCAGCTGCTGGCCGAGGCCCTTGGTGAAGTTGTTGATCGCCGCCTTGGTCGACGCGTAGTCGAGGAGGGCCGGCGACGGCTGGTACGCCTGGATCGACGTCGTGTTGATGATGGAGGAGCCCGCGGGCAGGTGCCGCAACGCCGCCTTGGTGATCCGGAACATCGCCACGATGTTGACGGTGAAGGTGTCGACCAACTGCTCGTCGCTCAGGTCCTCGAGGCTCTCGACCGCCACCTGCTTGCCGGCGTTGTTGACGAGGATGTCGAGGCCACCCAGCCCGTCCACGGCGTTGTCGACCAGGGCCGCGCAGAAGTTCTTGTCGGTCAGGTCCCCGGGGAGGAGGACGGCCGTGCGACCGGCCTTCTCGATGGCGGCCTTGACCACCTGCGCGTCGGGCTCCTCGTCCGGGAGGTAGTTCAGCGCGACGTCGGCGCCCTCCTTGGCGAACGCGATGGCGACGGCCGCGCCGATGCCCGAGTCCGCCCCGGTGATCAGGGCCTTGCGCCCCTCCAGGCGGCCGGTCCCCCGGTAGGAGAGCTCCCCGCGGTCGGTCCTGGGCTCGAGTTCGACGTCCAGGCCCGGCTCGGGCTGGTCCTGCTTCGGGGGCGACAGGACGGGGTATCGCGTCACGGGGTTCTGGAACGCGAGCTGGTCCACCGTCTCGCGGTCGGCGTTCTCGGGGTTGCCGCTGTTCGTCTCGGCCATGCTCCACTTCCTCTCGTCGTGCACTGATCTGGACAGCATACTGATGATGCGGTCGGCAGGACAACGGCTTCTCTGTGGGAGAACAGGACACCCCGCGCCCCCGTGACGGAGGGACCGCCGAGGGGCACGGGGCGCAGGAGCGTACTGCCGCGGGGTGACCGCGCTCAGGCGTCGAGACGGTGCAGGAAGTTCTCCAGGGCGTCGTCGAACGCGGCGGGCTGCTCGAGGTTGGGGGTGTGCCCGGCGCCGTCGACGACGACGAGCTCCGCCCCGGGGGCCAGCTCGGTCATCCGCTGGCCGGCGCCGCCGTCGAAGGCGTCGTCCGCGCCCACCACGACGAGCACGGGGATCCGGGCGCCGCGGAGCAGCTCGGTGAAGTCCCGGCGCTCGGCGCGCCCGCGCATGGCCGCGGCGGCCCCCTTCGCGGGAGCGTTCTGCAGCATGGCCAGCACTTCGGCCGCCACCCCGGGGCGGGTCTCCACCGTCGACTCGGCGACCATCCTGCCCAGGACGTTGCGGCCGTAGGCCTCCATGCCGCCGGCCAGCATGGCGTCCGCGGCGACGTGGCGGCGCCTCCTGCCGGCGGCGTCCTCCGCCTCGGGGACGGTGTCGTTGACGACCAGCGCCCGGACCCGGCCGGGGTGCCGGTGGAGGAGCTCCATGGCGATCTGGCCGGACATCGAGAACCCGACCACCACTGCCCGGTCGACGCCCAGGTGCTCGAGCAGCGCGGCGACGTCGTCCGCGAACTCCTCGGTGTAGACGATCCCCTCGGTGACCTCGGACCCGCCGAAGCCGCGCAGGTCGGGGGCGACCACCCGCCAGCCGCGGTCGGCGAACACCTCGACCTGGCGGGCCCACATGCTGCGGTCGTAGGCGTGACCGTGCAGCAGGAGCAGCACCGGCCCCTCCCCCCGGTCGGTGTAGGTCATGGTGACCCCGTTGATCCGGGCGGTCGCGGAACTGACGTCGGGCATGGTGGGAGACCCCTCTCTCGGGCGTACGGCAGGAACGCTCCCAGAGTAGCGAAGGACGCCGCCGCAGGGCCGGGTCTCACCCGCGGCCGGGACGGCCCGCGGTCATTCGACGACGCCGCAGGCCAGCCGCGACCCGGCGTCGCCCGTGCCCAGCGTGGCCTCGTCGGGACCGTCGGGGGCGTAGCGCTCCGGGACGTTGGCGTGGTTGTCGGGGCCCGAGTGGACCATCACGGCGCTGCCGTCGTCGTCGGCCACGAGGTCCTGGACACCGAAGCGGTCGGTGACCGTCGTGAGGAAGCCCGTCCCCTCCTCCGTCACCAGGAGGGCGGGGAGATCACCCCGGTGGTCGGGGTGCTCGGCGTCCTCGCTCCCGAGGTGGCCGCCCGCGGAGAGGAACGCACCCGTGGTGCCGGGGTCCCCCGGGGCCGCGCTGTCGGGCTCGCAGAGGCCGGTCGCGTGCACGTGCAGTCCGTAGAAGCCGGGCTCGAGCCCCTGCACCTCGGCCACGACCTCCGTGCCGGCGGCGACCTCCGCGAAGCTGACGCTGCCGACCTCCGAGCCCTCGGTGTCCTGGAGGACGGCGCGGGAGCCGGCAGCCGCCTCCGGGGCGGCCGACGTCTCCTCGACCACGGCGCTGTCGTCACCGCCCCCGCCGCAGCCGGCGAGCACCAGAGCGGTCGTTCCGATCACTGCTGCCATCAGCCTGCTCCGTCGCACGGCTCCTCCTCGTCGTCACCGGGTCCTGGTCCTGGTCCTGGTCCTGGTCCTTGACCATAAGCCGTGGTCGGAGGGGATACAACGAGGACGGAGGGTGTTAAATGCGGGGAGCCCCCGCACCGTGTGGTGCGGGGGCTCGACCCTTGGTGTGGTCCGGCGGTGTCCTACTCTCCCACACCCTTCCGGGTGCAGTACCATCGGCGCTGCGGGTCTTAGCTTCCGGGTTCGGGATGGGACCGGGCGTTTCCCCCACGCTATGACCGCCGTAACTCTGGTGCCCGACCCCGCCGGGTGCTCGCGGGGGTGGGTAAGTCACTGTGGTTGTCCGCCCGTGGTGGGCGGTATTCAATTGCGGTTCCCTGTGCCCGCCGCCAGAGCGACGGGTGGGTTGTTGGTTGGGAGCCGTATAGTGGACGCGGTGTTCTGTGGTGACCCCACCCTTCGTTCCCAACACGTGTTGGGGGTGGGGGTGTGGTGTAAGTTGTCGGCTTATTAGTACCGGTCGGCTGCACACGTCGTTGGTTCGTGCTTCCACCTCCGGCCTATCAACCCAGTGGTCTAGCTGGGGGCCTCTCACACCAAATGGTGTCTGGAAATCTCATCTCGAAGCGAGCTTCCCGCTTAGATGCTTTCAGCGGTTATCTCTTCCGAACGTAGCGAAGCAGCGGTGCACCTGGCGGTACAACTGCCATACCAGAGGTTCGTCCGTCCCGGTCCTCTCGTACTAAAGACAGGTCTTCTCAAATTTCCTGCGCGCGCAGCGGATAGGGACCGAACTGTCTCACGACGTTCTGAACCCAGCTCGCGTACCGCTTTAATGGGCGAACAGCCCAACCCTTGGGACCAACTCCAGCCCCAGGATGCGACGAGCCGACATCGAGGTGCCAAACCATGCCGTCGATATGGACTCTTGGGCAAGATCAGCCTGTTATCCCCGAGGTACCTTTTATCCGTTGAGCGACGGCCATTCCACAATGTACCGCCGGATCACTAGTCCCGACTTTCGTCCCTGCTCGAGCTGTCGCTCTCACAGTCAAGCTCCCTTGTGCACTTACACTCGACACCTGATTGCCAACCAGGCTGAGGGAACCTTTGGGCGCCTCCGTTACTCTTTAGGAGGCAACCGCCCCAGTTAAACTACCCATCAGGCACTGTCCCTGACCCGGATCACGGGCCGAAGTTAGATGTCCAGAGTGACCAGAGTGGTATTTCAACGTTGACTCCACGTGCACTGGCGTGCCCGCTTCACCGTCTCCCACCTATCCTACACAAGCCACACCGAACACCAATACCAAACTATAGTAAAGGTCTCGGGGTCTTTCCGTCCTGCTGCGCGTAACGAGCATCTTTACTCGTACTGCAATTTCGCCGAGTTCATGGTTGAGACAGCGGGGAAGTCGTTACTCCATTCGTGCAGGTCGGAACTTACCCGACAAGGAATTTCGCTACCTTAGGATGGTTATAGTTACCACCGCCGTTTACTGGGGCTTAAATTCTCCGCTTCGCCGTGAGGCTAACAGGTCCTCTTAACCTTCCAGCACCGGGCAGGAGTCAGTCCGTATACATCGTCTTGCGACTTCGCACGGACCTGTGTTTTTGATAAACAGTCGCTTCCCCCTGGTCTCTGCGGCCCTTACCCGCTCGCACCAGCAAGTGGTGTCCACGGTCGGGGCCCCCCTTCTCCCGAAGTTACGGGGGCATTTTGCCGAGTTCCTTAACCATGATTCTCTCGATCGCCTTAGTATTCTCTACCTGATCACCTGTGTCGGTTTGGGGTACGGGCGGCTGGAACCTCGCGTCGATGCTTTTCTCGGCAGCATAGGATCACCGAATCCCCCCACGAATGGGGGTCCCGTCACGTCTCAGGCTCAATGATCCGCGGATTTGCCAACGGATCGCCCTACACGCTTAGACCGGGTCTACCATCGCCCGGCTCGGCTACCTTCCTGCGTCACACCTGTTAATACGCTTACCTCCCCGGTTCAGGTCCCACGCTCCCCGGAGCCGGCGGCGACCAATGGTCACCGCATGGCCCGGTTCGGGTGGTTAGTGTCCCCGGTTCGATAGGGGCGGTTCTTCGCCGGTACGGGAATATCAACCCGTTGTCCATCGACTACGCCTGTCGGCCTCGCCTTAGGTCCCGACTGACCCAGGGCAGATTAGCTTGACCCTGGAACCCTTGATCATCCGGCGGACGGGTTTCTCACCCGTCATTCGCTACTCATGCCTGCATTCTCACTCGTGTGGGCTCCACCACTGGGTCACCCCGCAGCTTCACTGCCCACACGACGCTCCCCTACCCATCGCACCACCTGAACCGGCCCGAAGACCGGTTGGGTATCATTGGTGCAATGCCACAACTTCGGCGGTGTACTTGAGCCCCGCTACATTGTCGGCGCGGAATCACTTGACCAGTGAGCTATTACGCACTCTTTCAAGGATGGCTGCTTCTAAGCCAACCTCCTGGTTGTCTAAGCAACTCCACATCCTTTCCCACTTAGCACACGCTTAGGGGCCTTAGTTGGTGGTCTGGGCTGTTTCCCTCTCGACTATGAAGCTTATCCCCCACAGTCTCACTGCTACGCTCTCACTTACCGGCATTCGGAGTTTGGCTGACGTCAGTAACCTTGTAGGGCCCATCGGCCATCCAGTAGCTCTACCTCCGGCAAGAAACACGTAACGCTGCACCTAAATGCATTTCGGGGAGAACCAGCTATCACGAAGTTTGATTGGCCTTTCACCCCTACCCACAGCTCATCCCCTCCATTTTCAACTGAAGTGGGTTCGGTCCTCCACGCGCTCTTACACGCGCTTCAACCTGGCCATGGGTAGATCACTTCGCTTCGGGTCTAGATCACGCCACTCACTCGCCCTGTTCAGACTCGCTTTCGCTACGGATACCCCTCACGGGTTAACCTCGCGACGTAACACTAACTCGCAGGCTCATTCTTCAAAAGGCACGCCGTCACCTTGTAGGGCTCCGACGGTTTGTAGGCACACGGTTTCAGGTACTATTTCACTCCCCTCCCGGGGTACTTTTCACCTTTCCCTCACGGTACTGGTCCGCTATCGGTCATCAGGTAGTATTTAGGCTTACCAGGTGGTCCTGGCAGATTCACACGGGATTTCTCGGGCCCCGTGCTACTTGGGTACGCGTACCGTGCGGCAGCAACGATTTCGTCTACGGGACTCTCACCCTCTCCGGTCCGGCACTCACACCGGTTCGACTATCGCCCTGCACTCACACGCCCGGGCCGGCAGACCCGGGACGACACGCCCCACGACCCCGATGATGCAACCCCTGCCGGGTATCACACACCATCGGTTTGGCCTCTTCCGCGTTCGCTCGCCACTACTGACGGAATCACTGTTGTTTTCTCTTCCTGTGGGTACTGAGATGTTTCACTTCCCCACGTTCCCTCCACACACCCTATGAATTCAGGTGCGGGTCACCACGCATAACACGTAGTGGGGTTTCCCCATTCGGAGACCCTCGGATCACAGCTCGTTTATCAGCTCCCCGAGGCTTATCGCAGATTACCGCGTCCTTCATCGGCTCCTGATGCCAAGGCATCCACCGTGCGCCCTTAAAAACTTGCCACATGATCACAGAACACACCGATACCACCACCACCACACCCCAACGGGGTACGGCAGCGGTATCTCGGCGATCAATCACGAACACGGCACCACAACCCACCAGACACACCCCCCGCGAAGGGAGCGACGCCCGGCTGCCTGCGGCACCTGTTCTTAAGATGCTCGCGTCCACTATACAGTTCTCAAACAACAACCCGCACACCCTGCACACTGGTGGCTGCACCCCCTAACGGGAACACGACCACCGGCAGGACGCCGGGAACCTGCGACACAACACCCCCACCCCCACCAAAGGGGACAGGGCCTGTTGTCTCAGGACCCAATAGTGCGCCACGGACCACACCCACCACCGGACCGGCTCTCTTCCACCACCCACACCGGAGGAACCCCACAGGGCCCACCACGGTGGGACAGGTACTAGGACCCGACCCGGCCGGCAACCCCCACACCCGCCGGATCGGAACCCGGGAAGCACAGGAGGAGTGCGGCCACTTGCTCGTTGATATTCCACCCATGAGCTCACCCCACCAGCACCACGGACGGGCACTAGGGCGGGGGCGACCACCACACGGTAGTCAACGGCTCCTTAGAAAGGAGGTGATCCAGCCGCACCTTCCGGTACGGCTACCTTGTTACGACTTAGTCCCAATCGCCAGTCCCACCTTCGACGGCTCCCTCCCACAAGGGGTTAGGCCACCGGCTTCGGGTGTTACCAACTTTCGTGACTTGACGGGCGGTGTGTACAAGGCCCGGGAACGTATTCACCGCAGCGTTGCTGATCTGCGATTACTAGCGACTCCGACTTCATGAGGTCGAGTTGCAGACCTCAATCCGAACTGAGACCGGCTTTTTGGGATTAGCTCCACCTCACAGTATCGCAACCCTTTGTACCGGCCATTGTAGCATGCGTGAAGCCCAAGACATAAGGGGCATGATGATTTGACGTCATCCCCACCTTCCTCCGAGTTGACCCCGGCAGTCTCCTATGAGTCCCCACCATCACGTGCTGGCAACATAGAACGAGGGTTGCGCTCGTTGCGGGACTTAACCCAACATCTCACGACACGAGCTGACGACAACCATGCACCACCTGTCCACCAGCCCCGAAGGGAAACCCCATCTCTGGGGCGGTCCGGTGAATGTCAAGCCTTGGTAAGGTTCTTCGCGTTGCATCGAATTAATCCGCATGCTCCGCCGCTTGTGCGGGCCCCCGTCAATTCCTTTGAGTTTTAGCCTTGCGGCCGTACTCCCCAGGCGGGGCACTTAATGCGTTAGCTACGGCGCGGAAAACGTGGAATGTCCCCCACACCTAGTGCCCAACGTTTACGGCATGGACTACCAGGGTATCTAATCCTGTTCGCTCCCCATGCTTTCGCTCCTCAGCGTCAGTAACAGCCCAGAGACCTGCCTTCGCCATCGGTGTTCCTCCTGATATCTGCGCATTTCACCGCTACACCAGGAATTCCAGTCTCCCCTACTGCACTCTAGTCTGCCCGTACCCACTGCAGACCCGGGGTTGAGCCCCGGGCTTTCACAGCAGACGCGACAAACCGCCTACGAGCTCTTTACGCCCAATAATTCCGGACAACGCTTGCGCCCTACGTATTACCGCGGCTGCTGGCACGTAGTTAGCCGGCGCTTCTTCTGCAGGTACCGTCACTCTCGCTTCTTCCCTACTGAAAGAGGTTTACAACCCGAAGGCCGTCATCCCTCACGCGGCGTCGCTGCATCAGGCTTCCGCCCATTGTGCAATATTCCCCACTGCTGCCTCCCGTAGGAGTCTGGGCCGTGTCTCAGTCCCAGTGTGGCCGGTCACCCTCTCAGGCCGGCTACCCGTCGTCGCCTTGGTGAGCCATTACCCCACCAACAAGCTGATAGGCCGTGAGCCCATCCAAAACCAGTAAAACCCTTTCCACCACCCACCATGCGGTAAGAGGTAGTATCCAGTATTAGACCCAGTTTCCCAGGCTTATCCCAGAGTCAAGGGCAGGTTACTCACGTATTACTCACCCGTTCGCCACTAATCCGCCCAGCAAGCTGGGCATCATCGTTCGACTTGCATGTGTTAAGCACGCCGCCAGCGTTCGTCCTGAGCCAGGATCAAACTCTCCGTCAAAAAAACAACGAAAACATCAAACCCCGGCTGAAAATGTCGCCACCACCCCACGGAGGCAGGACGGCGACAACCAATCAACCGAATAAAACATCCGGTATCAACAAACATGGCACACTATTGAGTTCTCAAACAACAGACCAGCAACCAGGCACCACACCCGGAAACCGTGTTGGAATTCTTTTTCGCTCGGTTCTCGCGATCTCTCGCTCTCCCCGCGGCGACCTCCTCAGCTTATCCCGATCTTCTCCGCTTTCCCAAATCGCTTTTCCTTCGCTCAGCGGCGAAAAAGCTCTTCGGGAGGAGAATTCCTGGATCTGCCGGATTCGACGCCGTGGGCCGCAGCGATTCCTCGCTGCTGCCCGAAACAGCTCCACCAGCGTACCCGACCCGGTCCCGGCCCACAAGCTGTCGGCCACCGCGCAGCGGTGATCGGCTTGATGGTTCGAGGGGGTTCGGTCCGCCGGATTCGGCGTTGCCGTCCGGGGCGATCTCTCGCGTCCCTTGCGGCGACTCGGAATACATTACACACGCCCCGCAGGACCGTCAAAACCCCGGAGGACCGGCGGCCGGAGCGGCGGCGACGGCAGTGCGTAGGCTGATGGCACATCGATGCCCCGACCCGAAAGGACAGCAGATGAGCACCTCACCGGAAGAGCTGCCGGAGACCCCCGACACCTACGAGGGCGCCGCCGAGGTCGACCCCGAGCACTGGCGCGAGGATCCGCTGATCGAGGGCGCCGAGGCCGGCGCGCAGGACGAGCGCGTGGACCCCGAGCACCCGGAGGTCCCCTCGGAGCAGGAGCTCCGGGACGAGACGGCCGAGGCCCGTTACGAGGCGGGCGAGGAGCAGGTCCCGCCCGAGGAGCCCCGCATGGGCGAGGCGATCGCGGACCTCGACGTCCCCGAGGACCCCGCGTTCGAGGACGAGGTCGACCCGAGCAACGACTCGTTCCACGGCGGCGCCGACCTCTGAGCCCCGACGGACCGAGCACGACGGCGCCCCGGCCTCCACGGCCGGGGCGCCGTCGTCGGTCGGGGCGCCGTCGTCGGTCGGAGCGCCGGTAGGTCAGGCGAACGCGGAGATGCCCGTGATCCCGCGTCCGATGATCAGGGCCTGCACGGTCTCGGTGCCCTCGTAGGTGTGCAGCGCCTCGATGTCCGCGAAGTGGCGGGCCACGCGGTTCTCGATGAGGATGCCGTTGCCGCCCAGGAGGTCCCGGGCGTTGGCCGCGATCGAGCGGGCCGTGCGCGTGGAGGTGTACTTCGCTAGCGACGCCTGCTCGGCGGTGAGCCGGCCGGCCTCCTCCCGCTCGGTCATCCGTGCCACGAGGAGCTGGATCTGGGTGAGCTCGCTCAGCATCCGGGCCAGCCGCTCCTGCACGATCTGCGAGGCGGCCAGCGGGCGGCCGAACTGCACGCGCTGGGCCGCGTACTGCACGGCGGTCTCGTAGCAGGCCTGGGCGTGCCCCACCGCGCCCCACGCCACGCTGATGCGGGTCGCGAACAGCACGTCGGCGGTGTTCCTGAAGGACCGTGCCGCCGGCAGCGCGTTCTCCTGGGGCACGAAGACGTTCTCGAACCGCAGGTGCGCCTGGTGGATGGCCCGGAGGGCGAGCTTTCCGCGGATGGTCGTGCCGGTGTAGCCCTCGCTCTCCTGCGGGACCACGAAACCCCTGACCTGGCCGTCCTCGTCGGCGCGGGCCCACACCACGGTGATCCCGCCCATCGAGCCGTTGCCGATCCACTTCTTCTCCCCGTTGAGCACCCAGCCGCCGTCCACCGGGGTGGCACGGGTCTCGAGGCTGACGGAGTCGGAGCCGTGGGTGGGCTCCGTGAGGGCGAACGCGCCGAGGAGCTCGCCCGTGGCCATCCGCGGCAGCCAGCGCTGCCGCTGCTCCTCGGAGCCGCACATGGCGATCGAGCGCATCGCGAGCCCGCCCTGGACGCCGGAGACGGTCGCGATGGACCCGTCGCCGCGGGAGAGCTCCATGCTGATCAGGCCCGCGGCGGTCTTGGACATCTGCTCGTAGCCGTCGACGGCCACGCCGTCGCGCAGCAGGTCGAGCTCCCCGAGCCGGCGGACGAGGTCGAGGGAGTACTCCGAGCGGTCCCAGTGCTCGCCGATGACGGGCAGCAGGTCCTCCTGGACGAACCGGCGGGCGCGCATCCAGTGCCCCCGGTCGGTGTCGGAGACCGCGTCGAACGCGCCGGCGGCGTCGGTGTCGAGGGCCTTGTCGAGGACGTAGTCGGGCTCCACGGTGCCGGCGGGGAACAGGGTCGCGCCGGTCTCGGGGGTGGCGGTCATGGCTGGGTCCTTCGTTCTGTGGGCTGGTGGGAGGTCGGTCGGGGACAGGGTCAGTCCTGCTGGAAGCGGCGTCCGAGGACGCGCTCGGAGGCGCCCGTGCGGTCGAGGTACGGGGTGATCCCGCCCAGGTGGAAGGGGTAGTTGGCGCCGAGGACCATGCACAGGTCCACGTCCTCGGGCCCGGCGACGACGCCCTCGGCCAGCATCGCGCCGATCTCCTCGGCCAGGGCGTCCTGCACCCGCACGAGCAGCTCCTCCGCCGGGACGGGAGCGCCGGCGGGGTGCTCCGCCCGGGTCCGCTCGAGCAGCCGGGCGGCGTCGGCGGCGAGGTAGCCGTCCGCGCCCGTCCCCGGGGCCTGCTCGGTGGGCAGCACGTGGGTGAGGCCCGCCCCGACCACCGCTTCCATCCACGGGGACCGCGCGTAGCGCTCGGGGTAGGCCCGGTGCATGGTCTCGTCCACGTGGTGCAGCACGGCCGGGCCCACGAAGTCGAGCAGCCGCAGCGGGGTCATGGGCAGGCCCATCGGGTCGGGGGCGTGGTCGGCGACCGCCACGTCCGTGCCCGCGTCGATCGCCTGGACGATCACGTCGAACAGCCGGGTCAGCACCCGGTTGACCACGAAGCCGGGGGCGTCCTGGACGCGCACCGCCGTGCGGCGCAGCGCCGCGGCGAGCTCGAAGGCGGTCGCGAGGGCCGCGTCGCCGGTCCGCCGCCCGGCGACGATCTCGAGGAGCGGGGTGACCTCCACGGGGTTGAAGACGTGGAAGCCGACCACCCGTTCGGGGTGCCGGAGGCCCTCCGCCATGGCGGTGACGGACAGGGAGCTCGTGTTGGTCGCGAGGATCGCGTCCGGGCGCACGACCTGCTCCCACTGGGCGAACACCTTCTTCTTCACGTCGAGGTCCTCGAAGACGGCCTCGATCACGAAGTCCGCGTCGGCGAGGTCCTCCGGCCCGCTCGCCCCCGTGACGAGGGCGCCGAGCTGCTCGGCCTGCTCCGCGCTGATCCGGCCCCTGGCCGCCTGGGCCGCGAAGCGCTCCCGGGTCCGGGCCACGCCGGCGGCGAGCCGCTCGTCGTCGAGGTCGGTCATGACCACGGGGATCCGGGCGCCGCTCGCGATGAGCGAGGCGAGCTGGCCGGCCATCAGGCCGGCGCCGATCACGGCGGCCTTGCGCAGGGGCACGGGCTCGGCGGCGGGCACGTCGGCCGCCTGCCGGGAGCGGGCCGAGACGAGCTCGAACGCGTAGAGGGAGGCCTTGGCCACGTCCCCGCGGACCAGCTCGGCGAAGGCGGCCACGGCCTTCGTCCCGTTCTCGGTGCGGGACTCCGTCCGGGCGTCGGCCACGAGGTCGATCGCCACGAGCGGTGCCGGCGCCGCGCCGTGCCAGGTGCGCTCGGCGCGGTCCCGGGCCTGGTCCACGGCGTCCTGCCACTCCTGCTCCCCGGTGCCGCCGGGCGTGCCCGCGCGGCGGCGGGTCCCCCCCGCGTCGAGCGCGTCGAGCGTGCCGGCCACCCACCGCTGCCAGGCGGTGTCCCACTCCCCGGTCCCCGGGGCGGCGTCGAGCACCACGTCCACGAGGCCGAGCTCGAGGGCCTCCGCCGCCCTGGTGTTCCGCCCCCGCAGGGAGTCGAACACGATGACGCGCAGCGCCGCGGCCGGGCCGATCAGGTGCGGGAGCAGGTGCACGCCGCCCCAGCCGGGGAAGAAGCCGAGCCGGCACTCCGGCAGTCCGAGCGGGCCGGTGCGCGGGTGGGCCGCACGGTAGTCCGTGTGCAGCGCGAGCTCGAGCCCGCCGCCCAGGGCCTGACCCGTGAGCAGGGAGAAGGTGGGCACGCTCGCGTCCGCCAGGACGCCGAAGGCCTCGTGGCCGAGCCCCACGTACCGGTCGGAGACGCCGCTGAGCTGGGCGTGGCGGATCTCCTTGAGGTTGGCCCCCGCGCCGAAGGACCGGGCGTTGCCGGTGACCACGATGGCCTCGACCGCCGACTGGTCGATCGAGCCCAGGACGTCCCGGAGCTGCTCCAGGGCCGCGGAGCCCCAGATGATCAGCCCGCCCGGCGGGGTGGAGTCCAGCCGCACCAGGGCGACGGGCGCGGAGCGTCCGGGCAGGACCAGCTGCTCGACGTCCACCGCGACGGTGGAGGGGAAGGACGGGGCGGGCGCGGCGGGTGCCATGGGCGGACTCCTGACGAGTGGTGTGATCGTCACCACTCTGACTGATACGGAGTCTCAGGTCAAGGGATTGAGTCTCAGTGTCGTGGTGCGGCGTGCGGTTCCGGGGCGTTCAGGCCGTATTCTGGCTGGTGATGATCGACGTGCTGCCCCCAGAGACCGAGCGCCTCGCGTTCCGCCGCTTCGACGGCGCGGACCTCGAGCCCATGCACTCCTACCAGAGCCGCGAGGACTACGCGCAGTACGCGTGGCGGGGCCCGCGCACGCGCGAGGAGTGCGAGCGCACCCTGGCCGAGAACAGCGGCCTGCGGCCGTGGGGCCGGGACGGCGACTCCGTCCGCTTCGCCGTCTCCCCCCGGGGCTCACGGGAGCTCGTGGGCGAGATCGTGCTGACCCTCACGGACGCGGCGGCCGCGCAGGTCGAGATCGGCTGGGTGGTCCACCCCGACCACGCCGGCCGGGGCATCGCCTCCGAGGCGGCCCGCGCCGCGATCGAGTTCGCGTTCGCCGAGCTGGGCGCCCACCGGGTCTGCGCGAGCCTGGACGCCCTCAACGTGAGCTCCGCCAAGGTCTGCGAGCGCATCGGCATGCGCCTGGAGGCGACCCTGCGCGAGAGCCACCGCCAGCTGGGCGAGTGGCGCGACGAGCTGATCTACGCGATCCTCGCCGACGAGGTCTGAGTCATCGGCGCAGGGCGTCCCGCACGGACGCCAGGATCTCCTCCGTGTCCGCGCCGGGGTCCAGGACGGTGACGACGACGGCGGGGCGGGCCCCGGGCGCGGCGGCCGGCCGCGCCGCGCCGTCCTCGTAGCCGGAGACGAGCGTGTGCGCGAGGCGCTCGAGCTGCCCGGCCAGCTCGGCCGAGGGGTCGGTGTCCGGTGCGCGCAGCCAGGCCCGCAGGGCGGCGTTGTGCACCGCCACCGCGGCGGCGGACAGCGCCGTGGCCAGCGTGCTCCGCCCCGGCGAGTCGGGCAGCGCGGAGCGCAGGTAGCGCCGCAGGACCCGCTCGTAGCGGTGGGACGTGATGAGCTCCCGGTCCCGCAGCTGCGGGACCTGCCGGAGCAGGGCGTTGCGGGCCAGCGCCCGCTCGCGGTGGTCGAGGTGGTGGCGGAAGACCAGCAGCACGCCGTCCCGCAGGGCGACGGCCGGATCGGTGCCCGGCTCCTCCCCCGCCCGGGCCAGCTGCTGCTCGAGGCGCTCGAGGTTCGCGGCGTGGTCCGCGAAGACGATGTCCTCCTTGGACCCGTACTTGCGGAAGAACGTGGCCCGGCTGATGCCCGCGGCGAGCGCGAGCCGGTCCACGGTCGTGGCGTCCCAGCCCTGCTCCGCGAGCAGGCGGATCGAGCCGGTGACGACGTCCGGGGCCGCCCGGGGGGTCTCGGTCATGGGTGCCTCCTCGCTGACGATGGTAGACCCGGGCCTCCCGCCGTGTGCGGGTCGAGCCCGTCAGCGGCGGGCCCGGGCGCCGAAGAGCACCGCCCCGGCGGCGCACAGCACCCCGAGCACGGCGAAGGAGAGCGCCGAGGAGGTGCCCCCGCTGAGCAGGGAGCCCACGAGGGCGACGGCCCACACGAGCACGAGCAGCCACAGCAGTCCGGCGGTGCGCCTGGGGTTCCGCACCGCGCTCAGCCCGTGAAGGGCAGGACGGGCAGGCCGGGGACGTCGACCCGGACCGCGAACAGGGAGCCCGCGGCGGGGTCCTCGTCCGGGGCGAGGTTCTCCCGGGACGTGGTGACGTAGAGGGTGCGCAGGTCCTCCCCGCCCAGGCAGCACGCGGTCGTCTGGCGCGCGCCGACCTCCACGACGGTGTCCAGGGCGCCGTCGGCCGTGTAGCGGTGCACCTGCCCGGCGCCGTGCAGCGCCACCCAGACTGCGCCCTCGGCGTCGACGGTCAGCCCGTCGGGATGGACGTCCCCCTCCGCGAGCTCGGGCACCACGAAGGTGCGGCGCCCGCGCAGACCCTCGTCCGGGGACCAGTCGAGGACGTCGACCTTCCCGGTGGGCGTGTCGTTGTAGTAGGCCAGCGTGCCGTCCGGGGACCAGGCGATGCCGTTGGAGACGGTGACGCCCTCCAGGACCGGCTCCCCGCGCAGGTCCGGGTGCACGCGCCAGAGCGTGGCCGCGCCCTCCGTCTGGTCCCAGGCCATGGAGCCGACGTAGAAGGAGCCGTCCGGGCCGGCCCCGCCCTCGTTCATCCGGACCGCCCCGGGCTCCCAGAGCTGCTCGGCCGGGTGGACGGTGCCGTCCGGGTCCTCGAGTGCCACGCCGGTCTCCAGGGCCAGCACCGCTCCCCCGGTCGCGCGCGGGCGCACGCAGGCCACGACGTCCCCGACGTGCTTGCGGAGCACCTCGCCGTCCGCGCCGAGGGACAGCACGTCCCCGGCGAGCATGTCGACCCACCGCAGCCCGCCCCAGGACTCCGACCAGCACGGCCCCTCGCCGTGGTAGGTGACGGAGTCGGTGATCCGCTCGGCGCGCAGCCGCCGCGCCGCCATCTCAGAGCCCCTTCCCGTGCACCGCGGGCAGCGCCGTGGTGGGGATCCGGTCCCGGTCGGGGTTCACGAGGATCTCCGACATGTACTTCGTCACCGCGCGCTGGTTGCCGAGCTGGACGATGGCGTAGATCGCCGCCTCCTCGTCGGTCCAGCGGAGCAGGCTGCCGCCGAACAGGGTGCCGTTGGCGTTGAGGTCCTCCGGCTCGACCCACTTGCGGGTGCGGAAGGTGATGTCCTGGGTGGTCATGCCCCCACGATACCGAGGGCGCCCTCCGCACCGTCGGCTACAGCTCCACGGTCCCGCGGACCACCGGGCTGACCTGGCCGCCGACCCAGACGGTGTCCGCGTCCCGCTCCAGCAGCACGCGCCCGGTGCGCCCGAGCACGGTGCCCTGGGCGGCGACGTAGCGCGCCGGAGCCCACCCGTTGTCCGTCAGCCACCGGGCCAGGCCCGCGTTGAGGCTGCCCGTGACCGGGTCCTCCACGACCCAGTCCCCCACGAACGCCCGCACCTCGACCGCGCACTCGGCGCCCTCGGGGTGGGGGCCCACCACGCCGAGCTTGAGCCCGGCCATGGCGGACCAGTCCGCACGCACGCCCAGCACGGTCCCGGCGTCGGCCACGCGCACCCCGATCCAGCCGGGGCCGTTGTCCAGCCAGGACACGTCGAGCAGCGCGGACGGGTCCAGCCGCAGGGACCGCGCCACCCGGTCCAGCAGCGCGGGCTCCGCCACGGGCTCGTAGCGCGTCAGGGGCGGGGCGGCGAACGAGAGCCTGCCCTCGCGGCGCCGGACGGTCACCAGCCCGACCCCGCACTCCTGGACGACGTCCGCTCCCGCGGGCTCCCCGCCGAGGGCGAGCCAGGCGGACGCCGTCCCGAGCGTGGGGTGACCCGCGAAGGGCAGCTCCCCGCCGGGGGTGAAGATCCGCACCCGGTAGTCGGCGCCGGGGACCGTGGGCTCGAGCAGGAACGTGGTCTCGGAGAGGTTGGTCCAGCGGGCGAAGCGCGCCATCGTGGCCTCGTCGAGGGCGTCGGCCCCGTGCACGACGGCGAGCGGGTTGCCGCCCAGCGGCGCCGGCGAGAAGACGTCCACCCAGCTGATCGCGTGGCTCGTCATGGTCTCAGAGCACCGGCCCGCGCGTGTTCCTCCGGGCGGGCCGGGCCCGTCCCGTCCGCCGGGCGTCCCGGCCGGCGGGCCCGCCGGCGGTCCCGCCACGGGCCGCCGCCCGGTCCTCCCGCAGCCTCCGGACCACCAGGCCGACCAGGACGGAGCCCACGGTGCTCAGCACCAGGGGCAGCACCGCGCTGCGCTGCTCGCTGTTGTCGTACATGGCCGGGCCTCCTGCCGGAAGGCGACGCGGGGCGTCGTCGGGTTCGGTGCCAGGAATCCTACGCACCCTCCGGCGCCTCCGGCCACACCCCGGAGCTGCCCCGGCGGTGGCTGCCGAGCAGGTGGGTGTCGACGATCCCGACCGCCTCCATGAGCGCGTGCATCGTGGTCGGCCCCACGAAGCGGAAGCCGTGCGCCCGCAGGGCCCGGGACAGCGCCTCGGACTCCGGCGAGCGGGTCGGGACCTCCTCCGCCGTGCGCGGACGCGGGGTCCGTGCCGGGCGGAACGACCACACGAGCTCGGTCAGCCCGCCCTCGGCGCGCAGGGCCACGGTGGCGCGGGCGTTGCCGACGGCGGCCTCGATCTTGCCCCGGTGGCGCACGATCCCGGCGTCGCCCAGCAGGCGGTCGACGTCGACCGGGCCGAAGCCCGCGACCGTGTCCGGGTCGAAGCCCGCGAAGGCCGCCCGGAAGGCGGGCCGCTTGCGCAGGATCGTGGCCCAGGACAGCCCGGACTGGAAGCCCTCGAGGCAGATCCGCTCGTAGAGCCCCCGCTCGTCCCGCACGGGGACGCCCCACTCGGTGTCGTAGTACTCGCGCAGGAGCGGGTCCGTGGCGGCCCAGACGGGGCGGGCGAGCCCGTCCTCGCCGAGGACGAGTCCGGTCGCGGGATCGGGCAGGGAGCTCATGCCGAGCATCGAACCACACCGAGGGGCTCCGACACACCCGGGGCGAGTACCCCCAGGGGTATAGGATGGCGGTCATGCACCCGACGAACCCCGCCGTGGACCGGCGCGCCCTGCAGCGGAGGGTCGTCCGCGTCCTCGCCCTCGGCCAGATCCTCGGTGGGCTGGGCGTCGGCGCCACCCTGGCCCTCGGCGCCCTCCTCGTCACCGAGGTCTCCGGCTCCTCCGCCTGGTCCGGCATGGCCGCGACCATGAACACCCTCGGCGCGGCCCTGCTCGCCGTCCCCCTCGCGCGGCTCGCCCAGGCCCGCGGCCGGCGGATCTCGCTGAGCACCGGGGCGTTCACCGCCATGGCGGGCGCGTCGATCACGATCGGCGCCGCCGTCCTCTCGAGCTTCCCGGTCCTGCTGCTGGGCCTGGCGCTGCTCGGCGCCGGCTCGGCGCTCAATCTCCAGTCCCGGTTCGCGGCGACCGACCTGGCCGCGGACGACACCCGCGCCCGGGACCTCTCCCTGGTGGTCTGGTCCACGACGATCGGCGCGGTGCTCGGCCCCAACCTCTTCGAGCCGGGCGAGCTGCTCGGGCGGGCCCTGGGCCTGCCGGCGCTGACGGGCGGATTCGTCATCGCCCTCGTGGCGCAGGCCTTCGGGGCCCTGGTCTACCTCACGGCGCTGCGGCCGGACCCCCTGCTGCTGGCCGTGGCCGACGGCGAGGCCGCGGGCAGGGGCAAGCCCTCCCCCGCGGGCGGGCTGGCGGTGCTGCGGGCCTCGTCGCCGGCCCGCCGGGCCGTGCTCACCGTGGCGCTGAGCCACGCCGTCATGGTGGCGCTCATGTCCATGACGCCCGTGCACCTGACCCTCCACGGGGCGTCGCTGAGCGTCGTGGGCCTGACCATCAGCCTGCACGTGGCCGGGATGTACGCCCTCGCCCCCGTGTTCGGCTGGCTCGCGGACCGGGCCGGGCGCCGCCCCACCGTCCTGCTCGGCCAGGCCCTGTTCGTGGCGTCCCTCGTGCTGTCCTGGTTCGGCTCGACGTCCCCCGTGCTGGTGACGGTCAGCCTGGTCCTGCTCGGGCTCGGCTGGTCCGCCTCCACGGTCGCGGGCTCCACGCTCGTGGCCGAGGCCGTCCCGCCGGCCGAGCGGCCGAAGCTGCAGGGCGTCTCGGACCTGTTCATGAACCTCGCCGGGGCGACCGGCGGGGCGCTCGCCGGACCGGTGCTGGCGCTGATCGGCTTCGACGGGCTCAGCGCGGCCCTGCTCGTCCTCGTGGCGGTCGTGGTGGTCTCACACGGCGGCCGGACCCAGCGGGATGCGGGCGCCGACGCGCCAGCCGCCGTCCGCCGGTCCCGCCGCTAGCTCCCCGCCGAGCAGCTGGACGCGCTCGCGCAGCCCGAGCAGCCCGTACCCCGAGGCCGGGAGGCCGGGCCCGGAGCCCGGCCCCGCGGCGTTGTGCACCTCGACCACGACGTCGGCCTCGTCGACCTGCACGGCCAGCACGCAGCTCGTCCGGGCGGGCGCGTGCTTCATGATGTTCGTCGCCCCCTCCTGGAGGACCCGCTGGACCGTGGGCCGCACCCCTTCCGGGATCCGCGCGAGGTCGCCCCGCACCCGGGTGTCCGTGCGGAACCCGACCTCCCGCAGCGCGGCCGCGACCTCCTCGAGGCCCCGGCCCGTGTCGACGGCCGCGGCGGCGCTGGAGTCCTGCGCGAGCCCGGCGCCCGGCTCCACGCGCATGATCCCCAGCAGCCGGCGCAGGTCCTTGAGTGCCGCGCGGGAGGAGTCGCCCACCACGTCCAGGGCCTCCTTCATGGTCTCCGGGTCCCGGGAGTAGGCCCCCGAGCGCGCCTGCATGGCGATGAGCGTGAGGTCGTGGGCGACGATGTCGTGCAGCTCCCGGGCCAGCTCGAGGCGCTGCTGCTCGAGGGCGTGGGCAGTGCGCTCCTGGCCCGCGGCGATCTCGACGCGGTCCAGCTCCTGCTGCGCACTCAGGGCCCGCAGGACGAGACCGGGCAGGAGGAGGACCAGGGTCAGCGGCACGTAGCTCCAGAGGAACTGCGGGCCCACGACCGAGACGTTGACGGCCCACGAGGTCTGCCACACGAGGAAGGCCCCGACGGCCGCGGCGAGTCCGGGCAGGGCCGCCCCGTAGGCGGAGAAGGCCAGGACCAGCGGGATCACGACCATGTAGCTGCCCGGGTTGGTCTGGGGGTGGAGCAGGACCAGCAGCGCGGCGAGCGGCAGCCACGTCCAGCTGGAGCGCAGCGCCAGGACGGCGACCGTGGCGGTTTCGAGGACCACGAGCAGCAGCTCGTAGTCCCGGTCCCCGAAGCCCAGGCCCGGGCCGGTCAGGACGAGCCGGACGGCGTCCAGGGCGCTCACCGTGATGAACAGCAGCAGGGCCGCCCGCACCCACCGGTGCAGGGGGCGGGCCCGGGCGATCCCCTGCGGCAGGAGCGCGCCCAGGCCGGGCCGGCGGTCCTGCTGCGCTGCGCGGCGTGCCATGCGGTCCTTCCGGTGCGGTGGCCCGGTGCTCCGGTCCACCTCGGAGGATAGCCGCGGGCGCCGGGCCCGTCCGGGAGCGCGCCGGATCAGCACCAGCGCAGGAAGAGGAACGAGCACCCGCGGCTCGTGTGCCCGTCCGGGCTGTCGGTGCCGGGGTCGACCTTCAGGACCGGCGCCAGGGCGACCGGCGGCTCCGGGGCCACGGCGGTGGGGACACCGCCGGCGGTCAGCAGCACGGCGGCGAGCAGTGAGGCGGCGGAGAGCGTGTTCACGGGGGGTCCTTCCGGCAGTGCGCCGCACCCGATCGGTGTGCGGTCGTGAACCATGGTCGCCGAGGGGTGGGGTCCGCGGGGTCATCCGGGAGGATGGCCGGGGGTCATCCCTTGGGCGGACCCGCGCGCCGGGCGGCCCCGTCCCGCCGGCGCCGCGGCCCCTCTCCGCTACGGTGAGAGCTATGAACGAGCACGCGCCGGCGACGAGCCCCGTCAAGGTCCTGATCGTCGACGACCAGCAGCTCATGCTCCGCGCCCTGCGCGTGTTCATCGACGCCGAGCAGGACCTCGTGGTCGTGGGCGAGGCCCGCAACGGCCGGGCGGCGGTCGAGCAGTGCCGCGCCCTGCGCCCGGACGTGGTGGTCATGGACCTTCAGATGCCGGTCCTCGACGGCATCGAGGCCACCCGTGCGATCACGCACGAGCACCCGGAGGTGAAGGTGCTGGCCGTGACCACGTTCCACTCGGAGGACTGGGTGATCCCCGCGCTCCGGGCAGGGGCGAGCGGCTACGTGGTCAAGGACTCCGAGCCCCACGAGATCGTGGGCGCCGTGCGCAGCGTGCTGGCCGGGGAGGCCGCGATCTCCCGGCGGGTGGCCGCCACCCTCGTCCGCAGCGTCGTCGCGGACCCGGAGCCGGCGGCGCCGCGCCCGGAGGACGTCGCCGCGGTGGAGGGGCTCTCGGCGCGGGAGCGCGAGGTCGTGGCTCTGCTCTGCGAGGGCCTCAGCAACCGCGAGATCGCCGCCGCGCTCTTCGTGTCCGAGCCGACCGTCAAGTCCCACCTCAGCCACATCCTCACGAAGATGGAGGTGCGGGACCGGGTGCAGGTGGTGATCAAGGCCTACCGCACCGGGCTGGTGACGATCCCCTCGTCCTGAGCCGCCCGCGGGTCCGCGCCGCCGGGGAGGGTCAGCACCGCGTCCGGCGCCAGCTGCGCCGGCGGGCGGTGGGACACCACCAGGACCGCGCGCCGCGCCGCCCACTCCGTGAGCTCCTCGCAGAGCACCGTCGTGGACGCGCCGTCCAGTCCGTTGAACGGCTCGTCCAGGACGACGACGTCGAAGTCGCCGCTGGTGCACACGATCGTCCACAGCTTGCGCCGGTTGCCCGTGGACAGGTGCTCGGCGGCCTCGTCCAGCCACGGTCCGAGCCCGTGGCGCTCCGCCCGGCGCAGCCCCTCCTGCGGGTCGGCGCCGCACCAGCCGCTCGCGAACACCACGTGGTCCCGTGCGGTCATCGTGGGGTAGAGCGCCGGTTCGGTGCGGCAGATCCGGCGCACCCGGGAGGCCTCCGGCGAGCGTGCGTCCACGCCGGCGAGCGTGACCGTGCCCGCGGTCTGCGGCAGGTGCCCGCTGAGGACCTCGACGAGCGTCGACTTGCCGGAGCCGTTGGGGCCCTGCAGCAGCGTCAGCCCGGGGGCGTCGATCCGCAGCGTGAGCCCCCGGTGGACGGGGCGCCCGGCGTCGAAGCCGGCGCTCACCGCCTCGACGTGGATCAGCGGCGGGTGAGGGAGCGGTGCAGGCATGCGAGGGCACCTCCGGCGAGGGTCAGGGCGAGCAGGGGGACGATCCAGGGGTCGGTGGCGGGGAAGGTCAGCGGGACGGCCACGGGCGCGGCGGCGAGGACGACGGTGAGGACCCCCGTGAGCGGGCTGTCCGCGCCCGTCCCCTCGACCGTGCGCGGCGGGGGCAGCAGGTGCTCCGCGACGGTCGCGGCCCACACCGCGCCCAGCACCACGGCCGCGGGCGCCGCGGACAGGGTCCCCGTGAGCACCCGGGCCGCGACGACGAGCAGCAGGCCCGGCAGCAGCAGCGGCAGGGTGAGCGCGGTGAGGTGCCCCAGCGCCACGGAGGAGCGGACCGCCCCGGACTCCACGGCGGTGCGCAGGTGGCGGCCGTAGCGGAAGGCGCCGATGTCCGAGCTCACGAGCTCCGCGAGAGCGAGGCCCGTCATGAGGGCGGCGAAGCCCAGGGTGGGCCGCAGCGCCGCCTCCCACGCCACGTCCGGCACGGCGGGCAGCGGCGGCATCCGGAGACCGGCGGAGGTCGCCCCGAGCAGCGCCGCGGTCGCGGCGGCGACCGCGGCGGTGATCCGCTGCTGGGCCCGCAGGCGCCACCCGTGCGCCCGCTGGAGGCCCAGCACCCGGGCGAACTGCAGGACCGCGGGACCGCTCAGGCGCGGCCGGCGCACCGGGGGCGCGGCGCGCCGGGCCGGGAAGGACACCGCCGCGAGGGCGCGGCGGCCGGCGACGGCACCGGCCGCGCCGACGGCCGCGACCGCCGTGAGGCCGGCGAGGAGGACGGGCTCCGGCAGCCCCGGCGCGGGACCGGGTGCCGCACCGGCCGCCGGAGCGAGGGCGCCGGGGACGAGGGGGGCCAGCAGCAGCACCGCCCCGTGCGCCCCGGCCCCGGCCAGGACGGACGCCGCCGCGAGCACCGCGGGGAAGTGCCGGCGCCCGTTCTCGGGGCGGGCGGCGGAGCGCAGCGCCCCGGCGGCCGTCAGCGCGCCGAAGGCCACGGGCGTCCCCAGCAGCAGCGCCGTCCCCGCGGCCCCGGGCCCGTGCCCGGCCAGGACGGACCCGGCGAGCACTCCCAGGCCCGCGGCGCCCCACACGGCGCTCGCCACGGCCACGCGCGGGAGGGCGTGGACGACGAACACGTCCGCGGCCCGGACGTCGAGGCCCACGAAGAAGTCCCGCTGCGGGTGGTCGCTGACGCAGCTGCGGAACCGGCCGAGGGTCTCGCCCGCGAGCGCGCCGAGCCCGGCGTAGGCGCAGAGCAGCACGAAGAGCCCGATCACGTCCGCGCCCGGCGCGAGCACCGCGGCCGCGCGCGCCGCGAGGATCCCGGCCGCGAACGCCAGGAGCACGGCCCCTGCCGCGGCCCCGACCACGATGCGGCGGGCGGTCTCCACCGGCACGGACGTGCCCAGCGCCTGCAGCAGGTCCGCGATCCGCAGGTCCGCCAGGAGCCGGAGACGGCGGCGGGCCGGCGGGGCCGGCCGCCGCCGCCGCACCGGCCCGCTCGTGGGGCTCGCGGTCGCGCTGGTCGTCACGAGAGCCTGCTGCGCGTCCCGGACCGCTCCCGGCGCAGCCCGAGCGCGTTGAACAGGAGCACGACCGTGCCCGCGAGGGCGACGACCACGCCCATGGTGCACAGCCAGCCGACGGGGAACCCGCTCAGCTGCTCGTCGAGGAAGGTCGCGTGGGCCGTCATGGCCAGGAACAGCAGCACGGCCGGTGCCACGGAGCGCGGGCGGGACAGCGGGGTCGCGGCGGCCACGAGCGGCAGGAGCACCCCGGCGACCGCCAGCCCGCCCACGAGGAGGGACCACAGCCCGACCGGGACGGTGCTGGTGCCCCGGCCCTCGAGGAGGATCGCGGTCAGGGCGGCGGCGCTCAGGACGGCCACGGTGACGAGGACCAGTCGGACGTGGTTCTGGGTGAGGGTCGGCACGGTGGGCACTCCTGGTGGTCGAGGATCTGATGAGCGGTGGGGGCGGGGCCGGCGGCGGGCTGGGGGGCGGCGGGATCGGTGGCCGGGTCACACCATGGCGACGAGCGCGGCGGTCGCGACGGCGACGCCGACCACGAGCACCTGGCGGCCGGCGCCGCAGGATCTCCACCGGCCGCGGTAGAGCAGCGCCGCGGCGAGGGCGAGGACCAGCACCGCGGCCGCCTCCACGGGTCCCTCCGCCATCCGCCCGGTGGCCAGGGCCCAGCCCTGGGACAGCACCGTGAGGCCGCCGACCACCAGCGTGTAGAGCCCGATCCGCTGCCCGCCGCCGAGCGGCAGGCCCTGCGGGAGGAGTCTGCTCTCGAGGAGCCCGGCGAACCAGAGGTACAGGGCGAGGACCACGGCGAAGACCAGGACGCCGACGAGCACGGCGACGTTGACCGAGAGCCCGATCAGGGACGGGTCGACCCCCTCCAGCTCGCCGGTCACGGCCGCCGCGGCCTGGTCCTGCATCTGGTCGGTGGTCGCCGGCAGCCGCAGCAGCAGCAGCCCGAGCCCCACCGCCCAGAGGACGGTCCGGACGGGCCGGGTGGTCGCCGGCAGCGGACGGGTGGCAGGGGTCCCGGCGCCGGGGTGGGCGGAGACGTGGAGGCTGGACATCGGGGGCCTTCCGATAGCGGGGGAACGGCGGCGCTCACCGCCGGGCGATGAGCGCCGCCTCGATGCCCGCGGCGGCGAGCAGGAGGGCGACGGCGAGGGCGAGGACGCCGAGGGAGGCCGGCAGCGCCGTGAGGTAGCCGCGCACCAGGCCGTGCCGGCGGGCGGTGAGGGCGGCGGTGAGGGGGAGCAGGCCCGCGGCCGCGGCCACGAGGCAGCCGAGGAACTCGAGCCCCGCGTACCACCCGGCCGCACCGACGAGCGCGGCGGCGCCGACGTTGAGCACGCCGATCTTCGCCGTGGCCCCCACGTAGACCGACAGCAGCGCCAGGGACGTGCCGGTCAGCAGGCCGCCGGTGAGTACGCCGCTGTAGAGCAGGGCGGCGGCGCCGAGGTTGCGGACCACGATGGCGCCGAAGGACCCGTCGTGGTCCTGACCGGCGCCGGCCGTGTCCTGCAGGGTCGCGGGGACGCGGGAGATGCTCTCGTAGCCCACCAGGAACCCCGCCACGAAGAGCGCCGTGGCGGCCGCCGCCGCCCACCCGAGGGTGCGGCGCGCGGCCCGGGCGTCGCGGGGAGCAGTGCGGAGGTCCGTGGGCACGGTCTTCATGGCGGGGTCCCGGCAGGGTCGGCGGAGCGGGCGGCGGCTCAGGCGATGGCCAGGTTGCGGGCCTTCTTGGACAGGTACCAGCGGATGGTGCCGACGACCGCGCCGCCGATGCCGAAGCCGAACATCGCGGCCACGAGGGTCAGCGCCCAGCCGCCTGCCTCGACCGCGGCCACGATCTGGCTCGCGGACGCGGCGGAGATGCCGAGGGAGCCGGCGACCCAGGCGATGCCGACACCGCCGAGGACGAGGCCGAGGACGGCGACGGAGGCGGCGGCCGAGACGGGCAGGACCGTGCGGACGGAGGGGGTGCGGGGGGTGGTCATGAAGAGCTCCTGTGTTCCCGAGGTTTCTGTGGGGGGTGCATCATCCGGCGGGTTCCCCGGGTGATGGCTCAGAATCTACGAGAGCCGGGAAGCCTCGGCCATCGGCCGAAGGAATGGTTCCGGACCGTCCGGAGGATGCCGCCGGCCGGTCCGGAAGGACGTCACTGCAGCACCGGCAGCTGGAGCGGGTAGCGGTACACCTCGCCCTTGTTGGCCTTGAGCACGGCCAGGACGTGGCACACCACGAGCAGGACCGCGGCGAGGATCCACAGCACGATCGCCACGGGGATCAGGATCACGGTGAACAGGCACACCCACGCCACCACGTTGAGCAGCCACATGGACAGGTTGAAGTTGAACGACCCGGCGGAGGTGGCGCGCAGGAACGCGTTCTTGTCGCGGTGGACGAGCCAGACGACGAGGGGACCCACGAATCCGAGCCACCCGACGGAGACCAGCGCGCCGATCAGTCCGGACAGGTGGGTGAGGACCGCGATGGTGCGGTCGTCCCCCTGCGCCCGGTACTGCGGACGGGGTGCTGACGGTGGAAGGTAGGACATGGGGTTCTCCTGGTGGGCAGTGGCGGAACCGGTCGCGGCACCGGGTGCAGCGGACGCCGGACCGGCGCGGTGCAGCCAGCGTATCGGGGCGGGGCCCGCGCCCGGTATGGGGGAAGACCGCACTCGACGGCGGCGGATCCCCGCCGTCACGCACGGCACCGACGACGGCGCCGCGCCGCGCGCTGGTCTACGATTCTCGGCAGACCGTTCCCGGCCCGCCCCCGCGGGTCTCTTCCCGAGGGAGGCCCGTGGCTCCGCAGCTGCGCCCCAACAAGTACGCCTACCGGGCCATCGTGCTCGCCGGCCTCGCCGCGGTGAAGCTCTTCCGCGTGCCCCTGCTGGCCTCGGGCGAGGAGCACCTGCCCACCGACCAGGTGGTGCGCGGCCTGCACCGGGAGGTCCGCCCGGGCCGGGGCGCCGTCGTCGCGGTGACCCACTTCGGCTACCTCGACTTCGTCTTCGCGCAGCTGGTGGTCTGGCGCCGGCTGCGGGCCCACTCCCGCTTCCTCATCACCCGCAAGCACACCGGCAGCGCCTTCGTCACGGCGGTGTGCCGGCTGTGCGACCACGTCGTCGTCGACCGCGCCGACGGCGCCCCGGCCTACGCCGAGGCCGTGGCGAAGCTGGCGCGCGGCGAGTTCCTCGCGGTGTTCCCGGAGGGCGGGGTCAGCCGCAGCTGGACCGTGCGCCCGCTGCGCACCGGCGCCGTGCGCATGGCCGCCGAGACCGGCGCCCCCGTCATCCCGGTGTCCGTGTGGGGCGGCCACCGGATGCTCACCCGCGGGCGCGGCCGGATCCGGCTGCGCGACGTGTGGCGCACACCGGTGCGCGTGCACGTCGGCCCGGTGCTGCGGGTGGACCCCGACGAGGACGTCCGCGCCGCGAGCGCCCGGCTGCGCGCGGTGCTGCAGGAGGGGATCGACCGGTGCATCGACAGCTACCCCGTGACCCCGGAGCCGGGTGCGTGGTGGATGCCGGCGCACCGGGGTGGGAGCGCGATCACGGTCCAGGAGCAGATCGACGCCGACGCCCGGGAGCGGGAGGCCTACAAGCGCACCGGCTGAGCCCGGCCGGGGCACCGTCTCAGCGGAAGCCGGCGCGCAGCACCAGCTCGAGCTGGAACCGGCTCCTGGGGTCGTTGAGGCGGTCCCCGAAGACCTCCCGGAGCTGGTTCACCCGGTAGCCCACCGTCTGCTCGTGGATGTTCAGCTCGGCGGCCATCGCCGCGCGCTGCCCGTGGTGCTCGAGCCAGCACAGCAGGGTCGCGACCAGCCGCTCCCGCTGCCCGGCCTTGAGCTCGTCCAGCGGGGCCAGGCACTGCGCGGCGAGGTCCGCGACCACGCTGCGCTCGCTGTGCAGGACGAGCTCCATGAGGTGCTCCGAGACCCACAGCGGCCCGGCGTCGGCCGGCTCCTCCCGCTGCAGCAGGTCCCGGGTCAGCACGGCCAGGCGCAGGGACTCGGGGGCCGCGTACCAGGGCCGGCCCGGGCCGATCACCGCGCCCCGCCCGGTGAGCGCGCGCTCCAGCTCCCGGCGGCCGGTCGGCGAGGAGGGCTCGGGGACCACCGCCACCACGTCGCCGGGGCGGGACGTGAGCAGCGCCCGCTCCCCGAGGCGCGAGCGCAGCCCCACCCGCCGGTCGGCGGCCAGCGTCACCACGACCACCCGGTCGGGCACCGGCCACCCCGCGGCGGCGGCGGCCGTGCGCACCGCGTCCTCCACCACGTGGCCGCGGACGAGCATGTCCGCGAGCGCGTCCAGCAGACGGTCCCGCTCCCCGGCACGCTCGGACTGCTCCATGGCATAGCCCTCGGCGCTGGCCGCGGAGAGCTCCTCGATGTAGGCGAACACGGACTCCGCGAGGCCGATCAGCACGGACGCCTCGAACCCCGCGTCCATGGCCACGCGGGAGAGCGAGCGCAGCGTGGTGCGCGCCCCGGAGCGGTAGGCCGCGAAGAGGGCGTCCATCGGCCGGCCCTCGCGCACCTCGCCGCGGCCGAGCCCCTCGTAGACCCGCCGGTCGTCGCCCATCAGCGCGGGCTGCTGGGTGCCGGGCAGCTGCAGGAACCGGGTCAGGGCCACCTCGACCCCGCGCCGGATGCTGTCGCCGAACAGGCCCTCCAGCGGTCGGGCGTAGACCGGGACGTCGAGCCGCACGGCGTCCAGCAGCTCCTCCGTCACCGCGGGCAGGTGCGGGACCAGGAGGGGGGTCAGCGCCGGCGGGAGGGAGGTCCACGGCAGCTCCCGGTCCGCCCGCCCCGCCGGTCCCGCGTGCTCCGTCGTGTGGTCCACCCGCTCCACGATCCCCCGCTTTCATGTCGACACCACAATTTCTCTGCTGAAAGAGTACGCGACGGGACGAGAACTGCCGTCGGATTTGGGGCACAGTTATTACGTGCCCCAACTGCGACTGTTCACCCGCCTGGCCTCGGCCTTCACCACGCCCCGCTCCCCCGAGGACTTCCTGCGGCTCATCGACCCCCTGGCCAGCGCCCGCCAGCTGCGCGGCCTGGTGACCGCCGTGGTGCCCGAGACCGCGGACTCGGTGACGATCCGCTTCCGCCCCGGCCGCGGCTGGAACGCGCACGAGGCCGGCCAGTGGGCCCGCATCGGCGTGGAGATCGACGGCGTGCGGCACTGGCGCTCCTACTCCCTCAGCACGGGCGCCGGCCAGGACCCGGCGATCACGGTGACGGCGATGGGCAAGGTCTCCACCGCCCTCGTCCGGGGGACCCGGCCCGGTGACGTGCTGTTCCTCGCCCCGCCCGAGGGCGACTTCGTCCTCCCCGAGAGCCCGCGCCCGCTGCTGATGCTCACCGCCGGCAGCGGCCTGACGCCGGTCATGTCCATGATCCGCACCCTCGTGCCCCGCCGCCCGGACGCCGACCTGGTGCTCGTGCACTCCTCGCGCTCCCCGGAGGAGTCCCTGTTCCGCGAGGAGCTGCTGGAGCTCACCGACCAGTTCCCCGGCTTCCGCCTGGTCCAGTGGTTCACCGGCGAGCGCGGCCGCCGCCTCGACCTCGCGGCCACCGCCGACCTCGACGCCGCGTGCCCCGACTGGCGCGACCGCGCCGCCTACGCGTGCGGCCCCGCCGACTTCCTCGACGCCGCCGAGGCGCTCTGGCAGCGGGAGGAGGGCGAGCTGCGGGTCGAGCGCTTCGCCGCCGTGGTCGCCCCCGGCTCCGGCGGGGAGGGCGGGCGCGTGACCTTCGAGAAGTCCGACAAGGAGGTCGAGGCCGACAGCGCCACGACCCTCCTGGCCGCCGGCGAGGACGCCGGTCTGATGATGCGCAGCGGCTGCCGCATGGGCATCTGCCACGCGTGCGTGACCCCGCTGCTCTCCGGGCAGGTCCGTGACACCCGCACCGGCGAGGTCCACGGCGAGCCCGGCCACCTCGTCCAGACCTGCGTGTCCACGGCCGCCGGTCCCGTCAGCCTCGACGCCTGACCCCGAAGCTTCCAGCACTCGTTCCCCGACCCCGTTCCGAAAGGACCGACACCATGACGATCGTCACCCCCTTCCTGCTCGACTCGGGCCGCCCCACCGAGTCGGCCAAGCCCTCCGCCGCCGCGCACCTCTCCGACGAGCAGGTCGAGGAGCTGGGCCGCGAGCTCGACGCCCTCCGGGAGTCCGTGATCGCCACCCGCGGGGCGAAGGACGCGGCCTACATCCGCCGCGTCATCGCCACGCAGCGCTCCCTCGAGCTGGCCGGGCGCGCCACGCTGCTGTTCGCCAAGCACAAGCCCGCCTGGTTCGCCGGCACCGGCATGCTGACCGTCGCCAAGATCCTGGAGAACATGGAGATCGGGCACAACGTGCTGCACGGGCAGTGGGACTGGATGCGCGATCCCGACATCCACTCCACCACCTGGGAGTGGGACTTCGTGACCCCGTCCCGGGCGTGGCAGCACACCCACAACGACCTGCACCACACCTGGACCAACGTGGTCGGCAAGGACCGGGACGTCGGGTACACCATCCTGCGCATGGACGAGGACCAGGAGTGGAAGCCCTGGAACCTCGGCAACCCGGTGTACAACGCGCTGCTCGCCCCGGTCTTCGAGTGGGGGATCGCCATCTACGACCTCGAGCTCGACGAGTACCGCGAGGGCCGCAAGCCGAAGTCGGAGCTCCGGCGCAGCCTGAAGGCCCTCGGGGCGAAGTTCCTGAAGCAGGCCGCGAAGGACTACGTGGCCACCCCCGCCGCCGCGGCCCTGGCCGGCTCCGGGAAGCAGGCCCTGACCGCGACCCTGACCGCCAACGCCGTCCGCAACGTCTGGGCGCACGCCGTGATCTTCTGCGGCCACTTCCCCGCCGGGGCGGACACGTTCACCGAGGAGCAGATCGAGGGCGAGACCCGCGGCGACTGGTACGTGCGGCAGATGATCGGCTCGGCCAACATCTCCGGGTCGAGGCTGATGCACCTCATGACCGGCAACCTGTCCTTCCAGATCGAGCACCACCTGTTCCCGGACCTGCCCTCGAACCGCTACGCCGAGGTCGCCGTCAAGGTGCGCGAGATCTGCGAGCGCTACGAGCTGCCCTACACCACCGGGCCCCTGCCGAAGCAGGTCGCCTCCGCGTGGGCGAAGGTGTTCCGCCTGGCCCTGCCCTGATCCGTCCCCGCACGACGACGGGCCGAACGGCCGCGATGCTCCGGCACGCGGCCGTTCCGCGTGCCGGGACCGGGCCGGGCTCCTGTCGGGCGGCGTTGGTAGGCTCGCGGGACCCGCACGAAAGGCAGGCCATGAGCTCTCCCCAGCGCGTCCTCATCACCGGTGCCACCGGTTACATCGGAGGGCGCCTGGCGCCCAGGATGCTGGAGGCCGGGCACACCGTGCGCGTCGCCGTCCGGTCCCCCGGCAAGCTGCGCGCCGTGCCGTGGCGGGACCGGGTGGAGGTCGCCGAGACGGACCTCAACGACCTCGACGGGATGACCGCCGCGTGCCAGGACGTGCACACCCTCTACTACCTGGTGCACTCCATGGGCGGTTCCCGGGAGTTCGAGGAGGAGGAGGCCGAGATGGCCCGGACCGTGGCCCGGGCCGCGGAGCGGGCCGGGGTGCGGCGCATCGTCTACCTCTCGGGGCTGCACCCCCAGGGCGTGGAGCTGTCCCAGCACATGCGCTCCCGGGTCCGGGTGGGCGAGATCCTGCTCGCGAGCTCGGTCCCGGCGGTGGTCTTCCAGGCCGGCGTGGTCATCGGCTCCGGCTCGGCGTCCTTCGAGATGATCCGCCACCTCGGCGACACCCTCCCGATCATGCCGGCGCCGTCCTGGGTGACCAACAGCATCGAGCCCATCGCCGTCCGTGACGTGCTGTACTACCTGATCCACGCCATGGACCTGCCGGAGGGCCTCAACCGCACCTTCGACATCGGCTCCCGCGACGTCATGACCTACGCGGACGCCATGCGCCGCTACGCCCGGGTGGCCGGGCTGCGCCGGCGGGTGGTCTTCCACTTCCCCCTCCCCGCGCCCCGGCTGTCCGGGTTCTGGGTGGGCATGGTCACCCCGATCCCCCTGGGCCTGGCCGTGCCGCTCGTGCAGTCGCTGCAGCACGACGCCGTGTCGGGCGAGCACGACATCGACGACCACATCCCGCCGCCCCCCGAGGGGCTGGCCGGCTACCGCCGCGCCGTGGCGCTCGCGCTGAAGAAGATCGAGGACAACTCCGTGGAGACCACGTGGGACGTCCACTACAGCTCCTCCGAGGCGGCCGCGGACCCGCTGCCCTCGGACCCGGACTGGGCGGGGCGCACCGTGTTCGTGGACGAGCGCAGCCGCACGGGACCGGCGCGGCCCGAGCAGGTGTGGCGGGTCGTCGAGTCCATCGGCGGGCGCAACGGCTGGTACTCGCTGCCCCTGGCGTGGCAGGTGCGCGGCGTCATGGACAAGCTCGTGGGCGGGGCCGGCCTGAACCGCGGCCGCCGCGACGCCACGGACCTGCAGGTGGGCGAGTACGTGGACTGGTGGCGCGTGGAGGCCATGGAGGAAGGGCACAAGCTGCTCCTGCACGCCGAGATGCGCGCCCCCGGCCGGGCGTGGCTCGAGCTGTCCGTGGAGCCCGAGGGCGAGGGCAGCCGGTACAGGCAGCGGGCCATCTTCTTCCCCCGGGGCCTGCCGGGCCGGCTCTACTGGTGGGGCGTGTGGCCCTTCCACGGCTTCATCTTCCCGTCCATGGCCCGCAACATCCTCGCCACCGCCGCCGCGCTGGACGACCCCGCCCCCGGCGCCCCGGGACAGTCGGACCAGGCAGACCAGGCCGACGGGGCCGCGGCGCGGATCAGTCCTGCCGGGGAGACACCGGCCCGCGGCTGAGCCCCTCGGGGCCCGCCACGGGCCGGGGACCGGGGCGGCCCCACTCGCTCCAGGAGCCGTCGTAGACCGCGACGTCCTCGCGGCCGGCGAGGTGGGCGCCGAGCGCCAGGACGCACGCCGTGAGGCCCGAGCCGCAGCTGGTGACGATCCGCCGCCCCTCGGGCGCGGCCGCCGCGATCCGCTCCCGCAGCTGCGGCAGCGGCAGCAGCCGCCCCTGTCCGTCCTGCAGGTCGGTGTAGGGCAGGCTGACCGCCCCCGGCATGTGCCCGGGGCGCAGACCCGGCCGCGGCTCGGGCTCGGTGCCCGCGAACCGGCCGGCGGAGCGGGCGTCCAGGACGGTGGCGCCCGGGTCGGCCAGGGCGCGGGCGACGTCCTCCGCCCCGACGAAGCCGCCCGGACGGGGCACGAGCTCCACGTCGCCGGGCTCGGCCGGCGGCGCGGCGTGCGCCCCCGTGGGCCGGCCCTCCGCGGCCCACGCCGGGAGACCGCCGTCGAGGACGGCGACCCGGTCGAAGCCCGCGGTCCGGAGCAGCCACCAGACGCGGGCGGACGCGAAGACGCCCTTGGCGTCGTAGGCCACGACCGTGCTCGAGTGCGAGATGCCGAGCGCCCGGGCCGCCGCGCTCAGTTGCTCCGCCGGGGGCGCCGTGTGCGGCAGGTCCGAGGACGGGTCCGAGAAGGGCCCGTCCAGGTCCAGGAGCACCGCCCCGGGGAGGGCCTCCTCGGTCCGGTTGAGCGTGGAGCTCGCGTCCACGAGCACCAGCCGGGGGTCCTGGAGGTGCTCGGCCAGCCAGTGGGTGCTCACCACGGGCCCGGGGAGCTCGAGCGATGCGCTGATGTCGTCGTTCCGGGTGCCGGTGCTCATGCGTCCAAGGCTAGTTCCGCCGGGGCAGTACCGTCCCGGCAGCCGCACGGGGCGGGGCCGCGGGCGGGGCCCCGGTAGCCTGGGCAGGTGGCCGAATCGCTCCGACAACGTGTCCTCGGCGGCGTCCGCGGCCTGGCGCCCGGTTACTTCGCCCTCGTCATGGCCAGCGGCATCCTCTCGGTGGGCCTGCAGATGCAGGGCTTCGCCGCGCTGTCCACGGCCCTGCTCGCGGTGTGCGCGGGCAGCTGGGCGGCGCTGTGCCTGCTCACCGTCTGGCGGTTCGCCGTCTTCCGGCGAGAGTTCGTCGTGGAGTTCCTCGACCCTCGCCGCGCGTTCGGCTTCTTCACCTTCGTGGCCGGCACGAACGTGCTGGCGTCCCGGCTCGCGACGACGGGCTGGCACGGGGCCACGGCCGCGCTCCTAGGACTCGCCGGGGCGGTATGGCTGGGCCTCGGCTACGTGGTCCCGTGGAGCGCGGTGCTCTCCCGGCGCACCCGCCCCGTGGTCAGCACCGCCAACGGGACCTGGTTCATCTGGGTGGTGGCCAGCCAGTCCGTGGCCGTGGCCGCCGCGGCCCTGGACCCGGTGGTGGGCAGCGACGCCTGGCGGCACGTGCTCTCCGTCGTCGCGGTCGCCGGCTGGTCCGTGGGGCTGTTCCTCTACGCCGCGGCGGGCGTGCTCGTGACGCTGCGCATGATGCTCTATCCGCTGCGGCCGGTCGACCTGACCCCGCCGTACTGGGTGGCGATGGGCGCGTGCGCCATCACCGTGCTGGCGGCATCCCGGATCGTGGAGATGTCCGACACCCCGATGGTCGCCGTGGTCCGCGGGCTCGTGGCGGGTCTGGGCCTGGTCTTCTGGGCGTTCGCCACCTGGTTGATCCCGGCCCTGGTGGCGGCCGGGTGGTGGCGCCACCGCGTGCACCGGGTGCCGCTGCGCTACGAGTCCTCGCTGTGGAGTGTGGTCTTCCCGCTGGGGATGTACGCCGTGGCCAGCATCTATCTGGGCCGCGCGGACGACCTGCCGATCGTGGGTCTGGTCGGGGCCGTCTGGCTGTGGGTGGCCCTGAGCGCCTGGGCGATGGTGTTCACTGCCATGCTCGTGCACCTGGTCCGCCGGCTGCTCCTCGGCCGGGAGGATCCGGCTCCGGCCTGGCCGGAGCCGGACGCATCCGTCAGGCCGGACCCAGGGGGCGGACCGGGCGCGGCCCGCTGACCCGGCGGAACCGGCGCCGCCGGCGGCGCCGGCGGCGCAGCCGACCGGGCGGAAAAGACCGGTCAGGCGGCGAGCGCGCGCTCGAGGTCCTCCAGCTGGTCCTCGACGTCCTCGATGCCCACCGAGAGCCGCACCAGGTCCACGGGCACGGCCAGCGCGGTGCCCTTCACGGAGGCGTGCGTCATCTCCGAGGGGTAGCAGATCAGGGACTCCACCCCGCCCAGGCTCACCGACAGCGAGTACAGCCGGGTGCCCTCCGCCACCGCACGGGCCGCGGCCTCCCCGCCGGTCAGCCGGAAGGAGACCATGCCGCCGAACCCGCGCATCTGCGCGGCGGCGAGCGCGTGGCCGGGGTGCCCGGGCAGCCCGGGGTAGAGCACCTGCGCGACCTCGGGGCGCTCCAGGAGCCACTCGGCGATCCGCTGCGCGTTGTCCTGGTGGCGCTCCATCCGCAGGCTCAGGGTCTTGAGCCCGCGGGCGGCCAGGTAGCTGTCCTGGGGGCCCGCCACGGCGCCGGCGGCGAACTGCTGGAAGCCGACCGCCTCGGCGAGCGGGGCCCCGCGCCACTGGGCCGCGCCCACGACCACGGCGCCGCCGAGCACGTCCGAGTGCCCCCCGATGTACTTCGTGGTGGAGTGCACCACGGCGTGCGCGCCGAGCTCGAGGGGGGTCTGCAGGTACGGGGACGCGAAGGTGTTGTCGACGACGAGCAGCGCCCCGGCGTCCCGGGCCAGCTGCGCCCACGCCGCGACGTCGGCGATGCCGAGCAGCGGGTTGGACGGCGTCTCGAGCCACAGCACCTTCGTGGCGCCGGGGCGCACGGCCGCCCGGACGGCGTCGAGGTCCGTGATCTCCACGGGCGTGTGCCCGATGTCCCACGGGGCGAGGACCCGGGTGATCAGCCGGTTGGTGCCGCCGTAGCCGTCGGCGCCGAGCACGATGTGGTCGCCCGGGCGCAGCACGGCGCGCAGCAGGGCGTCCTCTGCCGCGATCCCCGAGGCGAACGCGAACCCCCGCTCGCCGCGCTCCAGGGCCGCGAGCTGCTCCTCGAAGCCGCTGCGGGTGGGGTTGGAGCCGCGGCTGTACTCGTGCCCGGCGCGCAGCACGTTGATCCCGTCCTGGGCGAACGTGGAGGTCTGGTAGATCGGCGGGATGACCGCCCCGGTCAGCGGGTCGGGCTCCTGGCCGGCGTGGACGGCGGTGGTCGTGAAGCCCCGGTGGCGGGTGCGGGTCTCGGTGGGGGACGTCATGGCGGGGCTCACTTCCGGGTGGTCTGGACGGCGGTGACGACGGTGTCGAGGGCCTGGCCGAGGTCGGCCACGAGGTCCTGGGGGGACTCGAGGCCGATCGAGAGCCGGATCGTGGTCTCGGCGATCCCGCCGGCCCGGCGCTGCTCGGGGGTCAGGCGGCAGTGGGTCATGGCCGCCGGGTGGGCCACGAGGCTGCGGGTGTCCCCGATGTTGGCGACCAGCTTGAACAGCCGGAGCGCGTCGATGAACGGGCCCACGGCGCCGTCCGGGGCGGCGAGGTCGAAGGAGAACACGGAGCCGGTCCCGCGCGGGAAGTCCCGGGCCGCGATCCCGGCGCCGGGGTCCCCGGGCACGCCGGGGTGGTGGACGCGGGCGACGGCGGGGTGCCCGGCCAGGAACTCGGCCACCGCCAGCGCCGAGGCCGTGTGGCGGGCCACGCGCAGGTCGAGGGTCTCGGTGCCCTGCAGGATCTGGCTGGCGTTGAACGGGGAGAGCGTGGTGCCGAGGTCGTGCACGTACTTCGCCCGGACCAGGTGCAGGTAGGGGCTGGCGGCGGCGCACTTGTCGACGAGGCTGAGTCCGCCCCAGCGGGCGCGGGCCTGGGTGAACTGCGGCCACTTGTCCGGCCGGGCGGACCAGTCGAAGGTCCCGCCGTCCACGACCGCCCCGGCGAGCGCGTTGCCGTGCCCGCCCAGGAACTTGGTGGCCGAGTGCACCACGATGTCCGCGCCCTTCTCCAGCGGCCGGTACAGGGCCGGGGACGCGAGGGTGTTGTCGACGACGACGGGCACGCCGGCGGTCCGGGCGACGTCGGCGATCCCGGGCAGGTCCGGGAGGGTGGCCAGCGGGTTGCCGATGGACTCGAGCAGGAACGCGCGGGTGTCGGGGCGCACGGCCGCGGCCCACGCCCCCGGGGCGGTGGGGTCCACGAAGGAGACCTCGATGCCGTAGTCCGCGAAGGAGTCGGTGAGCAGGTCCACCGTGCCCCCGTAGAGCTTCTCGGAGGCCACGAGATGCTTCCCGGCGCCCTGGCCGAGCAGGGCCAGCAGCGCCACGGCCACGGCGGACTGGCCCGAGCCGGTCGCCACGGCGCCCGCGCCGCCCTCGAGGTCGCTGATCCGCTGCTCGAGCACGGCCACCGTGGGGTTGCCGGTGCGCGTGTAGGTGAAGCCTGCCCGGGTCTGGGCGAACATCTGCCGGGCCGCCTCGTAGTCCGGGAACTCGAAGGCCGCGGTCTGGTAGATCGGCACCGTCAGGGTGCGCTGGACGACCTGGTCGTGGGTGCCGGCGTGGATCTGCCGGGTCGCGAGGTCGTGGTCGGTCACGGGGATGGACATGGCGCTGCTCCTGTGCCTTGCTCTTACCCGCACCGGTCATCCGCGCGGGCCCGGTGGGCACGCCGCGGAAGATGCAGGCCGCTTCCTCATCCGAACCACCCAATGAGCATGGGGTTGGTGCGTGACCAAGTCGGAGCTTGGCGGTCACGTCTCGTGAAGCTGGAACAACACTATGCGCAGAGGTAGTGGGTGTCCCTCCGCGTCGGAAGATGACGACCGTGACGGTTCGTGACGCCGGCCGTGCGCGCCGGGCCCGGCGCGGGGCCGGCGCGTCAGGCCCGGGTGTCGATGTCCTCGAAGATCAGGAACGTCTGGGTGTCCACCACGCCGGGCAGCTGCTGGACGTGCTCGAAGATCACCTGCCGCAGGTGCACGGTGTCCACGGCCCGCACGAGGAGCATGACGTCGAAGTTCCCGCCCACCAGGGCGATGTGGTGCACGGCGGGGATCGCCTGGAGCTGGGCGCACAGCTCCCGCCAGGTGTTCTGCTGGAGCTTGAGCGTCACGTACGCGGAGGCCTGCAGGCCCGCCCGGACCGGGTCGATCACGGTGCTGAAGCGCAGGATCACCCCCTCGTCCCGGAGCCGGTTGATCCGGGCGTAGGCGTGGGCGCGGGAGACGTGCACGGCCGCGGCGATCGCCGTCACGGACTGCCTCGCGTCTCGGGACAGCTCCGCGAGGATCTTCCGGTCGGTCTCGTCCAGCGGCACGGGGGTCGAGGGCACGGCGGGCTCCTTCGGGGCGGGTCGGGCGCGGGGCCCGGAACGTGTCGGACGAATGCGTGTGCTCCACGCCACACTAGAACATGTCGTCCACGCGCGGTGCACTGTCCGTCTCAGACTTCTGCATTTTCCCCGCTCTGTGGATACGAACCATGCCCGGTTCCCATACTGGGGAGACAGAGCCGCACCACCTTCCTGCCCTCCCCGGACCGCGGCCGCACCGGGGACCGACCGAGGGGACACCATGAGCCAGACCGTCGAGACCCCCGAGGACCCGATCCTCCGGGCCTCCCAGAGCTTCGGCATCACACCGGAGCAGTACATGCTCCCGGCCCGCGGCGAGATCCGCATGGTCGACCCGAGCGGGCGGCTGCTCGCCCCCGAGGAGCAGGGCACCGGCCCCGGCCACGAGTACCCGCTGCCGGCCCCGGACGTCCTGCTGGGCGCCTACGAGAAGCTGGTGGTCGGGCGGCGGGTCAACGACCAGAACTCCGCGCTGGTCCGCCAGGGCCGGATGGCCGTCTACCCGTCCAGCCACGGCCAGGAGGCCTGCCAGGTGGCGGCCGCCCTGTGCCTCGAGGAGGGCGACTGGCTGTTCCCCACCTACCGGGACACCGTGGCGGTCATGACCAAGGGCGTGGACCCGATGCAGGTCATGGCGATCTTCCGCGGCGAGTGGCACAGCGGCTACGACCCGCACGAGCACCACGTGGGCATCCAGTCGACCCCGCTCACCACCCAGCTGCTGCACGCGGTGGGCGTGGCCCACGCCGCCAAGCTGCGCGGCGAGGACACCGTGGTCCTGGCGATGTGCGGGGACGGCGCCACCAGCGAGGGCGACTTCCACGAGGCCCTGAACTTCGCGGCCGTGTTCAAGCTGCCGGTCGTGTTCTTCGTGCAGAACAACGGCTACGCGATCTCCGTGCCCCTGTCCCAGCAGTCCGCGGCCCCGAGCCTCGCCCACAAGGCGGTCGGCTACGGCATGGCCGGCGAGCGCGTGGACGGCAACGACCTCGTGGCGCTGCTCGCCACCCTGCGGCGCGCCGTGGACCTGGCCCGCTCCGAGTCCGAGCCCCTCCTCGTGGAGGCGCACACCTACCGCATGCAGGCGCACACCAACGCCGACGACGCCACCCGCTACCGGGACGACGCCGAGGTGCAGGAGTGGATCGCCAAGGACCCGGTGACCCGGATGCGCGCCTACCTCGGCGCCGAGGACGTGCTCGACGACGCGGCGGAGCAGCGCATCGCCGCCGCCGCCGAGGACGTCGCCACGGCCCTGCGCGACGGCATGAACGCCGACGTGGAGATCGACCCGCTCGAGCTGTTCCGCCACGTCTACACCGAGCAGACCCCGCAGCTCGCCGAGCAGGAGCAGTTCCTGGCCGCCGAGCTCGCCCGAGAGGAGACCGGACAGTGAGCACCCTGCACGCCCCCGCCCCGGCCGGCGAGGCCCCGGCGGTCAAGCCCGCCACCTTCGCCCAGGCGCTCAACACCGCCCTGGCCGACGCGCTGGCCGCCGACCCCGCCGTCGTCGTCTTCGGCGAGGACGTCGGCACCCTCGGCGGCGTCTTCCGCATCACCGACGGGCTGACGAAGCGCTTCGGCCGCACCCGGTGCTTCGACACCCCGCTGGCCGAGTCCGGGATCGCCGGCATGGCCGTGGGCATGGCGATGAACCGGATGCGCCCCGTCATCGAGATGCAGTTCGACGCCTTCGCCTACCCGGCCTTCGAGCAGGTCGCCTCGCACATCGCGAAGATGCACAACCGCACCCGCGGCGCCGTGCGCCTGCCGATCGTCATCCGGATCCCCTACGCCGGCGGCATCGGCGGCGTGGAGCACCACTGCGACTCCTCCGAGGCCTACTACGCCCACACCCCGGGCCTGAAGGTGTTCACCCCCGCCACGGTCGAGGACGCCTACCTCATGCTGCGCGAGGCGATCGACTCGGACGACCCCGTCGTGTTCTTCGAGCCCAAGAAGCTCTACTGGTCCAAGGCCCCCGTGGACCTGGCCGAACTGAGGGACCGCTACGAGAACGGGGCGCCCGAGCGCCGGGAGGGCCGCGCCGTCGTCGCCCGCGCCGGCGAGGACGCCACGCTGCTGGCCTACGGGCCGTCCGTGCCGACCGCCGTGGCGGCCGCCGCGGCCGCCGCCGCCGAGGGTCGCTCGCTCGAGGTCGTGGACCTGCGCAGCATCGTCCCGTTCGACGACGAGACGGTCGCCGCGTCGGTGCGGAAGACCGGGCGCGTGGTGGTCGTGGCCGAGGCGCCGGGCTTCGCGTCCGTGGCCGCCGAGATCGTGGCCCGCGTCCAGGAGCGCTGCTTCCACTCCCTGGCCGCGCCCGTGCGCCGCGTGACCGGGTTCGACATCCCGTACCCGGCGCCCAAGCTCGAGGAGCACTACCTGCCGAGCGTCGACCGCATCCTCGACGCCGTGGACGACCTGCAGTGGGAGGACTGACCATGACCGTGAAGACGTTCACCCTGCCGGATCTCGGCGAGGGACTGACCGAGGCCGAGCTCGTGAGCTGGCTCGTCCAGGTGGGCGACACCGTCGCCGTGGACCAGCCGATCGCCGAGGTGGAGACCGCCAAGTCCGCCGTGGAGGTGCCCTGCCCCTTCGCCGGGACCGTGCACCAGCTGCACGGCGCCTCGGGGCAGACCCTCGACGTCGGCGCGCCGCTGATCTCCGTCGACACCGCGGACCGGGCCGGGACGCCCGCCCCGCAGGGCGGCGGCCCGAAGGGCGGGCAGTCCTACCGGGAGGAGGAGCGCGCCGGGGCGGACCCCGCGGCGGCCGCCGAGGCCTCCGCGGTCGCCGCGGCCTCCGACGACGACGCCGGGTCGGGCAGCGTGCTCATCGGCTACGGCACGCCCGCCGGCGGCACGGCCGGACGCCGGCGCCGGCCGAAGCGGTCCGGTGCCACCGGCCCGGCCGCCTCCGCCGCCCGGCCGGTCCCCGAGCCCGCCCGCGCGCGGGCCGCGGAGCAGGCCGCGGGTGCCGCCCACGACGCGATGGCCTCGGCCCCGCGCCTGGCGCCCACGGTCGTCTCGCCGATCGTGCGCAAGCTCGCCAAGGACCGTGGGGTCGACATCTCCACCGTGCGCGGCTCGGGCCCCGGCGGGCTCATCCTGCGCCGGGACGTGGTGACCGCGGCGGCCGCCCCCGCCGCCACCGCCGCGCCGGCCGCACGGGAGAGCACGGCCCCGTCGTCGTCGGCCCCGGCGCCGTCCACCACCGTGCCCCCCACCGCGGCGCCGTCCGCCGTGGACGCCCGCACGGGGCTCGGGGTCGCGGAGCGGGTGCCGGTCTCCGGGATCCGCAAGGTCATCGGGCAGGCCATGACCCGTTCCCGCGCCGAGATCCCCGAGGCCACCGTCTGGGTGGACGTGGACGCCACGAGGCTCGTGGAGCTGCGCGCCGAGCTCAAGGCCCAGGACCCCGCGACCGCGCCGGGGCTCATGGCCCTGATCGCGCGGTTCGTGCTCGCCGGCCTGGCCCGCCACCCCGAGCTCGCCACCCGGATCGAGACCCTCGAGGACGGCAGCCAGGAGATCGTGCGCTTCGACGGCGTGAACCTCGGCTTCGCGGCGCAGACCGACCGCGGGCTCGTGGTGCCGAACATCCGCGGCGCGCACACCCTGAGCGCCCGCGGGCTCGACGCCGAGCTCCGGCGGCTCACCGAGCTCGCCCTCTCCGGCAAAGCCGGGCCCGCCGAGCTGTCCGGCTCCACGTTCACCCTCAACAACTACGGGGTGTTCGGCACGGACGGGGCCGCGGCGATCATCAACCACCCGGAGGTCGCGATCCTCGGAATCGGCCGGATCATCGACCGCCCGTGGGTGGTCGACGGGCAGCTGGCCGTCCGCAAGGTCACCCAGCTCTCCCTCGCGTTCGACCACCGGGTGTGCGACGGCGGGGCCGCCGGCGGCTTCCTGCGCATGGTGGCCGACGCGGTGGAGAACCCGGTGTCGGTGCTCGCGGACCTGTAGCGGCCCGCGGGCCTGCCGCCCGCGAGAGGTCGCGTTCGGCGCACCCCCATCGCGAGGGGTCGCGTTCGGCTGGTATCGCGGTCACTTGTCGACAGAACGCGACCCCTCGGCAGCGGCGGAGGCGGAACGCGGCCCCTCGGTGCCGGGGCCGGTGGCTCAGCGCCGGTCGGCCGGGGCGTCCCGGCGGGAGCGGTCGGGGTGGTGGCGGGCGCCGAGCAGGTGCGGACCCAGGTCGGCGACCGTCTCGGCGCCCATCAGCTGCATGCTGATCCGCACCTCCTCGGCCAGCAGCTCGATCGCCCGCTCCACGCCCTGCTGCCCGCCGGCCATCAGCCCGTAGAGGTAGGCCCGGCCGATGAGGACGAAGTCCGCTCCGGCGCACAGGGCGGTGATCACGTCGGCGCCGCTCATCACCCCGGAGTCGAGGATCAGCTCGACGCCCTCCCCCACCTCGTCCCGCACCTCGGGCAGCGCGTGCAGCGAGGCGGGGGCGCGGTCCAGCTGGCGGCCGCCGTGGTTGGAGACCACCAGCCCGTCGGCCCCCGCGGCCAGGGACTGCCGGGCGTCGTCCCGGGTCAGCACGCCCTTCACGAAGAGCTTCCCCGGCCACACGGAGCGGATCCACTCGAGGTCCGCGTAGGACAAGGTCGGGTCGAACATCGAGTTCGTGATGGTGGGCAGGTCGGCGCTCGTGCTCGAGAGGGACGCGAACTTCAGGGAGTCCGTGGTGAGGAAGTTGAACCACCACTCGGGCCGGTAGGAGGCGTCGGCCACCGTCCGCAGCGTGATCCTGGGCGGGATGACCATGCCGTTGCGCACGTCCCGCAGCCGCTGGCCCGCCACCGGGGTGTCCACGGTGACGAGCAGGGTGCCGTAGCCGTGGGCCGCGGCGCGCTCCAGCAGGTCCCGGGACCGGGCCCGGTCCTTCCACAGGTACAGCTGGAACCAGCGGGTGGCGTCCGGTCCGGCCGCGGCGACCTCCTCCAGCGAGCGGGTGCCCATGGTGGACAGCGTGAAGGGGATGCCGGCCTGCTCCGCCGCACGGACTCCCCCGATCTCGCCCTCGGCGTGCATGAAGCGGGTGAAGCCGGTCGGGGCGATCCCGAACGGCAGCGCGGACCGCGCCCCGGCGATCGGCGTGGACAGGTCGGGAGCGGCGATGCCGTGCAGGATCCGGGGCAGCAGCTCGACCGCGTCGAACGCCTCCCGCGAGCGCCGGCGGGTCAGTTCGCGCTGGGCGGCGCCGTCCGCGTAGTCGAAGGCCGGGCGCGGGGTGCGGCGGCGGGCGATCCGGCGCAGGTCCCAGAGGTCCGCGGCCCGGGCGAGCCGGGCCGCGCGGCGGTCGAGGGCGGGGGTCTCGAACTGCAGGAGCGGGCGCAGCTCGGACCACTGGGGCAGACGCCGTTCCACGGCGGACCTCCTGACGGTCGGGGTGTTCCCGACCACACTACGTCGGAGGCCCCGACGACGCCGGGGGCGGTGCGCCGTTCAGTCGGTCTCGGGGCCCGCGCAGTACGGGCAGTCCTGCTCGACGTCGGCCCAGCTGTGCCGCCCGCCCCGGAGGAGCGGTGCCGCCGGTCCGCGGCCGGCGGCGCCGTCCGGGCGCGAGGAGGTCCGGGGGGAACGGGGCGGGAGCAGGTCGACGGTCATGGTGCAGTCCTCCGGGAGGGTGGTGGCGGGCGGGGCGTCGCCCGGTCCCTCCAGTATCGGGGGCGTCATCCGTGCGGAACAGCGATGTTTTCCCATGCTGATCCGTCAGCCCCGCTGATGATTTCTGCCGGGGTCGCCAGCCCGGTCACGAGATCCCGGGGACGTGCCCCGGGAGGCGGCCCGCGCTCAGAGGCCGGTGAGGACGTCGAGGGCGGTGTCCAGGCCCTGCTCCGCCCGGACCGCGCGCCCCACGCGCTGCGCCCGCTCCCGGCGGGCGAGGGCGTCGCCCACGGCGGGGACCAGGGCCTCCGCCGTCAGCGACCGGCGCGGGATGGGGGCCGCGGCGATGCCGAGCCGGTGCAGCTGCCGGCCCCAGAAGGGCTGGTCGACGAGGAAGGGCACCACCACGGACGGGACGCCCGCACGGGCCACCGCGTGCACCGTCCCGGCTCCGCCGTGGTGGACCGCCACCGCGGCGTCCGGGAGCAGGGCGCCCAGCGGGGCGGCCGGCACCACCAGCACGTCCTCGCCGCGGCGGTCCGGCGGCAGGGACAGACCGCCCCAGCCCGTGACCAGGAGGGTCCGCAGCCCGTGGGCGCGCGCGCTGTCCACGACCGTCCTCCCCCGCGCGGACGGGTCCCCGGCCGCCATGGACCCGAAGGTCGCCACCAGGCACGGCCCGCCCCGGACGAACTCGGCCACCGCCGGGTCCGGGGCGGGGGCGGCCGCGCCGGGGTGCCAGGCACCGGTCAGGTGCACCCGGGCCGGCCAGTCGGCGGGCCGGAGCAGCAGCTGCGGGCTGATCCCCATCAGCGTGGCGCGGGAGGGTGCGGGGTGCCGGGGCGCCCGGCCGCCGGGCAGCTGCCGGCACGCGTGCTCGACGTCCCGGCGGAACAGCCGGGCGCCGCCGCGGGGCACCGCGTAGGTCGCCCGGTTGAACCGCCCGAGGTCCTTCGAGACCGTGGGCCCGCCCGGTGCGGAGAACTCCCGGGTGGGCGTCGCCACGGGCACGAACTCGGCGAGCGCGCGGGGGACGCCGAGGGCGTCGGCCACGGCCGGCGCGCTGAGGATCAGCGGGTGGTGCAGGACCAGGTCCGGGTCGAACGCCAGGGTCTCGCGCACCGCCGCGGAGAACATCCGCCGCATCCCGGGGCGGACCTCCGCGCGGACGTGGTGCACCGCCGCCCGCGGCGAGGCCCCGGGGGCGTCCATCAGCCGGTGGAAGTCCACGTCCAGGCCGACGGTGTCGATCCCGGCCAGGTCCACCCCGGAGTTCTCCGGCACCCCCAGCCGGACCCGGTGGCCCTGTGCGGCGGCGTGCCGGGCCAGGGCCGCGAAGGGCTCCACGTCGCCGCGGGTTCCGGAGGTCAGCAGCATCATGCGCACCCCCACAGTCTGCCCCGCGGCGGGACGGCGCACGAACGGACCGGCGGAGCACCCCGGGACCGCCGGGGCCCGCCGCCGCACCGGCCCCGGAACCGACGTAGTGTGGGGTGCACCCGGACCCCCGGGTCACCTGACGTCCGAGGAGGTCCGCCGCCGTGCCCCAGGCCGGATTCGCCCCCGCGCTCCAGCGGATCGTGCACATCTCGCGACCGGTGCTCTGGATCAACGCCCTGGGCACCGGCGTGGTGGGCATGTGGCTGGCGGGCTCGCTCTGGCAGTGGGAGGCGCTGCCGCTGCTGCTGTGGCTCACCCTCCCCTTCAACCTGCTGATCTACGGCGTCAACGACGTCTTCGACCAGGACACCGACGCCCTCAACCCCCGCAAGGGCTCGCTCGAGGGAGCCCTCATCCGGTCCGAGGAGGTGCGCACGATCCTGACCGCGGTGCTCGTCACCAATGTGCCGTTCGTCGTCTGGTTCGCCGTGACCCTGCCCCCGGCCGCGCTGGGCTGGATCGCGCTGTACGTCCTGGTCTTCGTGTTCTACTCGGCCCCTCCCCTGCGCTTCAAGGCCCGGGCATACCTCGACTCCCTGAGCAACGCCGCCTACGCGCTGCCGCTGGTCTTCGTCGCCCACGCGCTCGGGGCGGCCCCCGTGTGGCCCGCGGCCCTCGGCCTGATGGCCTGGAGCGTGGCCAAGCACGCGTTCGACGCCGTCCAGGACATCGAGGAGGACCGCGCGGTGGCCATCACCACGACGGCGGTCCGGCTGGGCGCGCGCGGGACGGCCCTGTGGAGCGGCGGCTGGTGGGCCGTGTCCACGCTGGGCTTCGCGCTGGTCAGCCTCCCGGTGGCCGCGGTCAACGCGCTCATCGCCGGGTGGCTCGTGGTCTCCCTCCTGCGGGACCCGAGGCCGGGGACCGGGCACCGGTTGTACCGGTACTCGATCGCGTTCCCCTACGTCGCCGGCGCCGTGGCCGGCGTGCAGCTGACGGTGGCGCTGTTCTTCGGGCTGTACCCGTGAGCCGCGTCGTCGTCGTCGGCGGGGGGATCGGGGGGCTGACCTCGGCCGTGCTGCTCGGCCACGCCGGTCACCGCGTCACCCTCCTCGAGGCCGCCGACCACCTCGGCGGCAAGAGCCGCCGGCTCGAGGCCGAGGGGCAGCGCCTGGACACCGGACCGTCCCTCTTCACCTTCCCGGGGGTGTGGGAGGAGCTCCTCCGCCGCCTGGACCGGCTGCGGGACGCCGGCACCGCGGGAGCCGGAGCGCCGAGGGCCGAGGAGACCGCCGGGCTGGAGCTGGAGCGCCTGCCCGCGGTCGGCACGTACTACTACCGCGGCACCCGGTGCGAGCTGCCCGTCCCGCCCGGGCACCCCTGGCACGCGGCCTGGACCCGATTCGAGGCCGAGCACGGCGTGCTCGGCCCGGACATCACCCGGCTGCTGACCACCGACGTGCTGGACCGGGCGGCCTATCCCGCGCTGGGCCGGCTCGGGACGCTGTACGGGCGCCGGCTCACGACCCGCGACTACCTCGACAGCCTCACCTGGATGCCGGAGGGCCTGCGCGAGGTCATCGCCATCCACACTCTCAACGCCGGTGTCGGCCCGGCACGGACCCCGGCCCTGTACGCGAGCATGCCCGCCGTCATGGCGCGCGACGGCGTCTGGATCCCCCGGGGCGGGGTCTACGAGCTCGTCGAGGCGCTCCGGCGCCTCGCCGTGGACGCCGGGGTCGAGCTCCGCACCGGGGAGCCGGTGACCTCCGTCGCCCGCCGGCGCGTCCTGACCGCCCGGGGCGCGTACCCGGCCGACGCCGTCGTCAGCGGGCTCGACGCCCACCGGCTGGACGGGCTGCTCGCCGGGCGCGCGCCCCGGGCCCCGCGCCGGCTCAGCTGCTCGGCGATCGCGGTCTACGCCGTGCTCGACCACGAGCTGCCCGAGGGGACGCCCCGGCACGGGGTGATCATGCCCGACCGGCCCGCCGACCTCTACGCCGACCTGGAGGCCGGGACCGAGCCCGAGCAGACCATGGCCTTCGCCAACCACTACCCGGCGCACGCGGGCCACCCCAACAGCGCGGCCACGCTCGCCCTGCTGCTGACCGCGCCGGCCAACGGGAAGTCCTACACCCTCGAGGACCCGTTCGTCGCGCGCGAGCTCGAGCGCACGGCGCGGGTGCTCGGGCTGCCCGGGCCGATCACGGACCGCTTCCGGAGCGCGGAGATCCTGGACCCCGCGTACTTCGCCGCGCACGGCTCGGCAGGAGGGGCGCTCTACGGCGCCGTGCGTCCCGCGTGGCGCAGCGGCCCGTTCCACGCCCCGGCCCACACGAGTCCGCTGCGGCCGTGGCTGTGGCGGGTGGGCGCATCCGTGCACCCGGGCGGCGGGCTGCCCGCGGTGCTGGGCGGCGCCATGATCTCGACCGACAAGCTGCTGAAGCGCCTCGGGTAGGGCCGGAGCCCCCGGCAGGTCCCCGCCCCGGGCCGGGCGGCCGATCAGCGGGCGAGCTCCCACGCCCAGAGCAGCAGCAGCGTCGCGAGGAACCCGGTGAGGTAGTTCAGCCACAGGAACCGCCGCCAGCCCCGGTTGGCGCGCTCGCAGCCGGCGTCCGTGATGGTCAGGAACGGCACGAGGTTGGCGAGATAGGGCAGCACCAGGAGGGACCCGACCGGCCCGGGCCAGGGGGCGAGCAGCAGGAGCACCCCGGCGGCGAGGTAGAGGGCCGCGGCGGCCCACACCGTGGGGCGGGCGCCCAGGACGGTGGCGATCGAGCGCAGCCCGCCCTCCCGGTCCGCCTGGACGTCCTGCACGGCCCCGAACGCCTGCGAGGCCATCGACCACAGGAAGAACCCGGCGCACAGGGCCACGAGTCCCCCCGACCAGGCCGCGCCGGCGAGCACGAGGCCGTAGACCGCCGGGGACACGAAGTGGGTGGCGGAGGTCGCCGAGTCCAGGAACGGGACCTCCTTGAAGCGCAGCCCCTTCAGGCTGTAGGCCGCCACCGCGAACAGGCTGATCCCGAGCACCCCCGCCGCGGCGGCCCCGCCCGCCAGGAACAGGTACGCCAGGAACGGCAGCGCCGTCAGCACCGAGCCCACGAGGACCGACCGGTGCTCGGAGCGGTCCACGAGCGCGCCCTCGACACCGCCCTTGCGGGGGTTGCGGAGGTCGGACTCGTAGTCGAAGACGTCGTTGATCCCGTACATCAGGAGGTTGTACGGGAAGAGGAAGAACAGCGTCCCCACCACCAGGGGCAGGTCCACCCGGCCCGTGGTCAGGACATAGGCCGCCGCGAAGGGGTAGGCGGTGTTGACCCAGGAGACCGGCCGGGAGGTGGCCACCAGGGTGCGCACGGTGGCGGTGAGCCGGCCGCGCTCGGCCAGCCCCCACCACAGCGAGGGCAGCAGCAGCAGCGCGGCGAGCGGGTACGCGAAGTCCTCGACCGGCACGAGGCCGATCCGCAGCTCCGTGATGTGCCCGGCCCCGTAGTCGAAGAACCCGGCGGCGATCATGAGGTTGTCGAACACGACCGTCAGCAGCGCGAGCACGGCGAAGGAGATCCCGAGCACGGCCAGGGCCCGGCGCCGCGGCGGCGCCGGGGAGGGCCGGCGGACCAGCAGGGTGGCCGGGGTCAGGGCGAGCGCGAGGAAGACGGGGATCACGAGGGCGTAGGTCACGGGGCGTCCGCTCCTCCGCGGGCCGGACCGGCCGCCGCGGAGCGGCGCGCCAGCGCCTTCTCCGTGAGCCGGACGAGGTTCATCGTCAGGTAGCAGAGGAACACGAGGAACACGACCTCCTCGACGGGGATCTGCGGGGCGACCATCCAGCCGGTCGCCCACGCGCTGCGGCTGTGCAGGAAGATCCCGAGGCTGATCCCGGCGACGTCCCAGGCGAGGAAGAACACCAGGCCAGCGAGCAGCACGAGGGCCGCCCGGCGGGGGTCCTGGGCGAAGAACAGCCGCTCCCGCACGTCGAGGAGCACCATCCCGGCCAGGCTGAGGAGCAGGAAGCCGAGGTACACGAAGCTCATCCGCGCGGCACCAGGGGTTCTGCCAGCGGTCCGGTGGAGGTGTCCCCGCGCAGGTCCTTGAGCAGGATCTCCGCGCTGATCAGGCACATCGGCAGGCCGATGCCGGGGATCGTCGAGGCCCCGCAGTAGTGCAGGCCGGCGACCTTCCGGCTGCGGTTGGCGCCCCGGAAGAACGCGGACTGCTTGAGCACGTGGGCGGGACCGAGCACGTTGCCGCGCCAGGAGTTGAAGTCCCGCCGGAAGTCCTCGGGGCCCACGGTGTGGCGCACCACCACGCGCTCCCGCAGGTCCGGCACACCGGCCCACGCCGCGACCTGGTCGATCACCCGGTCCGCGACGGCCTCGACCCGCGGGGAGCCGGTGCCGTCCGGTCCGCCCGCGCCCAGCGCGGGGTCGGCGGGGACCGGGATCAGCACGAAGAGGTTCTCGTGCCCGTCCGGGGCCACGCCGGGGTCGGTCGCCGAGGGCTTGCAGACGTAGACGGACGCGGGGTCCGGGACGCTCGTGGGCTCCTCGAAGATCGCCCGGAAGTTCGTGTCCCAGTCCTCGCTGAAGAACAGGCTGTGGTGCGGGAGCTCGGGCAGCTCCCCGCGGACCCCGAGCATCACGAGCACCGCGCCGGGGCCGGTCTGGCGCCGGTCCCAGTACCGCTGCGGGTAGCTCTGCAGCTCGCGCGGGAGCAGCGCGGTCTCGGTGTGGTGCAGGTCCGCGGCCGAGACGACGACGTCCGCCGCCAGCTCGTGCTCCGCCCCGTCCGCGTCCCGCCACACGACGCCGGTGGCCCGGACGGGGCCCTCGGCGGCCGGGGAGGTGCTGATCCGCACCACGTCCGCGCCCGTCCGGATCCGTGCCCCGTGGGCGACGGCGAGCCGCTCGACGGCCTCGACGACCCGGCGGAACCCGCCCTGCGGGTACTGGACGGAGTCCGTGAGGTCCATGTGGCTCATGAGGTGGTAGAGCGACGGCGTCATGCGGGGCGCGCTGGCCAGGAAGACGGCCGGGTAGCCGAGCACCTGCCGCAGCCGCGTGTCCTTCACGGTGCCGGCGGCGAAGTCGTGCAGCGAGCCGGTGAGGTGCCGGGCGAGCTCGGGCAGGCCCCGCACGACCGGCCGGGTGAGCAGCGGCGTGAACGAGGCGTAGGAGGTGTAGAGGAAGTGGTCGACGGCCAGCTGGTAGGTCCGCTTCGCGGAGGCCAGGTACGCCCGGATCCGCTCGCCCGCCCCGGGCTCCACGGACTCGAACAGCGCCACGGTGTCCTCGAGGTCCGAGCGGATGTCGATGGGCTGCTCGTAGCGCTCGCCCCAGACCCGGTAGGCGGGGTCCAGGCGGAGCAGCTCGAGCTCCTGGGCGGCGCTGGAGCCCATGAGCCGGAAGAAGTGGTCGAAGACCTCCGGCATGAGGTACCAGGAGGGCCCGGTGTCGAAGCGGAAGCCGTCCCGCTCGAGCCGCCCGGCGCGCCCGCCCGTCGTGCTCCCGCGCTCCAGGACGGTCACGTCCCACCCGTCCTTCGCGAGCAGGCCCGCGGCGGCGAGCCCGGCGATCCCGGCCCCCACCACCACGGCGTGCCGCCCCCGGGGCCCGGTGGGGCGGCGGCGGGTGCGCGCCCTGACCACGGCGGCCGCGGCGAGCGCGGCCTTGCGGGGGTTCGGCACGCGGATGCGGGAGCTCAGCAGCTCCCGGGCAGGGGTGGCGCGGATCCGCACGGACAGCTCCCGGAACAGGTCGTGGGCGGCGAGGACGGCGGGGCGGGAGGACCCCGGCAGGTCGTCGATGACCGCGCGGGCGGCCGCGAGGTCGGCGTCGATGTCGTCGAGGAGGCGGTTCTTCTCGGTCTCGGAGAACTCCCCCGGCTCCACGCCGGGGAAGTACACGCGGCCGAGCTCCCCGTAGTCCTCGGCCAGGTCGCGCAGGAAGTTGACCTTCTGGAACGCCGCGCCCAGGCGGCGGGCCCCCGCCACGAGCTGCGCGCGGCGCCGCTCGGGCACGGTGCGGCCGGCCAGGAAGACCTGCAGGCACATCAGCCCCACGACCTCGGCCGAGCCGTACACGTACTCGTCGAGGGAGTCGGCGCTGTGCCGGTCCTCGCTGAGGTCGGCGCGCATGGACGCGAAGAACGGGCGCACGAGGTCGGGGCCGATCCCCGCGTGGCGCGCGGTGCGGGCGAAGGCGTGCACCACGAGGTTGCTGCTGAAGCCGCGCTCGATCGCCCCGTACGTCTCGTCCTCGAGGCCGTCCAGCAGCTCCCGCGAGCCCCGGGGCGGGACGCCGGCGCCGGCGCTGGCGCCGTCGACGATCTCGTCGGCGATCCGCACCAGGGCGTAGACGGCGTAGACGTGCGGGCGGATCTCCGGGCCCAGCAGCCGGCAGGCGAGGCCGAAGGACGTGGAGTAGCGGCGGATGACGGTCGCGGCGGCCTGCTGGGCGGTGGCGTCGTACCGGGCGGCGGCCTCGGCCGGTGACCCGGTGTGCTGGGCGGCGGTCACCGGATGCGCTCCGTGGCCCCGGCCACGATGCGGCGCAGGTCCTCCTCGAGGGCGGGGGGCAGCCCCGCGGCGTCGAGCAGGGCGCGGGCCTCGGCCGCGCACCCGGCGACCATGTCCTCGACCTCCTGCCGCGCCCCGCACTGCTCGAGCAGGTCGCGGGCGCGCAGGGCGTGCTCGCTGCTGATCTCGTGGCGGCCCAGGATCGCGTCGAGCTCCTCACCGGCGGGCGTGCGCTGGGCGGCGGCCACGAGCATGGTCCGCTTGCCCTCCCGCAGGTCGCTGACCGCGGACTTGCCCGTGGCCTCCGGGTCGCCGAAGACGCCGAGCAGGTCGTCCACGAGCTGGTAGGCGGTGCCCACGGTCCGGCCGAGGCGCCCGAGCACCTCCACGTCCCGGTCGGGGGCCCCGCCGAGCACTCCCCCGGCCTGCAGGGGGGTCTCGAAGGAGTAGACCGCGGTCTTCAGGCACGTGGCCGCGAGGATCTGCTCGCGGCCGGGACGGGCCCCGGGCAGGGTGTGGTCGACGTCGAGCAGCTCGCCCGCGGCCGAGGAGAACAGGGCGGCGTCGAGCAGGTCGAGGACCCGGGGCAGCCGCTCGGGCGAGAGCCCGGAGCGGGCCACGAGCCGGTACGCGCCGGCCAGGGCGAGGTCCCCGGCGATGACGCCCACGCTCGCGCCGTACTGGCGCGCCTGGTCCGGCCCCGAGCCGGACGCGAACGCCCGGGAGGCCGCGGCGGCGTTGATGGTGGGCTGGTGCCGGCGCAGCTCGTCCTGGTCGATGACGTCGTCGTGCACGATGAGGGCGGTGTGCAGCAGCTCGAACGCCGCCCCGACGGACTCGACCACGGGGTCCGGCTCGGGCGCGGGATAGGCGCCGGCCGTGAGCCGCACGAGGTGCGGACGGATCTGCTTGCCGCCGGAGCTGAGCCGGGCGACCTCGCCCCACAGCCGGGCGAAGCCGGGGTCCACGGCCTCGGCGCGGCCGGTGGCCTCGGCGAGGAACTCCTCCAGGACGGGCACCCGGGCAGGCTCCCGCCCCCCGCCGTGCCCGGACCGCGTCCCGGTGCCCGGACGAGCGCTCGAGAAGGCCGATTCGCGCGAGAAGACCGTCACCATTCCCCCATTCCACCACAGTCCTTCGAAAATCGAATCAATTGTCCGTGTCACGCCGGGCGCGGAGCCCTCCCGGGGCCCTCCGGAGCCGCCGCGGGCGGGGTCCCCCCGGTGGCCGCCCCGACCTCGGGCGCGCCCTCCCCTGCCCGGTGACCGGCCCGGCGGACCGCCTCGGTGAGCTGGGGCAGGCGCCGCCGCAGGACGTCGATCTCCTCGTCGGTGCAGTCGTCGAGCACCGCCAGGACCTCCTCGCCCATGGCCGCGAACATCCGACGGCCGGAGCGGTAGGCGTGCTCGGTGGCCTGCAGGCTGACCTCCCGGCGGTCACGGGGGTCGACCGCGCGCACCAGGTGTCCCGCGGAGACCAGGCGCTTGATCACCGTGGTGGTCGCCGAGCCGCTGAGCACGAGCCGGCGGGCGATGTCCCCGGCGCGGATCGGGCGGCCGGCGCGGTTGGCCTGCATGACCTCGTTGAGGGCGTGGACGTCCTTGTGCGCCAGCCCGAAGCGGCGGCGGACCTGGTCCGCGTACCGCTCGGCCTCGGTGCTGAACTGCTGCAGCAGGAAGAGCACGTCGAAGCCGCGCCGCCCCCGGTGCGCGCCGCCGCCCGGCGCCGCGGCGCCGGACGTGCTCATCGTGCCCTCGTCGGACTGCATGTGCCGATTCTAGGGCGCGGGCGCGAGAGAATGGGGCCATGACGGAGAGCAGAGACCCGACCGGACCCGGCCACCCACCCGCGGGGGCGTCCGGCGCCCCCACGGTGTCCGTGGTCGTGCCGGCCCGTGACGACGCCGTGCACCTGGCGCGCTGCCTGGGGCTGCTCGCCGCGCAGACCCGGCCGCCGGACGAGATCGTGGTGGTGGACAACGCCTCGAGCGACGGCACCGCGGACGTGGCCCGCGCCGCCGGGGCCCGCGTGGTGTTCGAACCCGCGCCGGGCATCCCGCCCGCCGCGGCCGCCGGCTACGACGCCGCCCGGGGGGACGTGGTGGTGCGCTGCGACGCGGACACCGTCCCCGGCCCGGAGTGGATCGCCGGGCTGCTCGCGGCCCTTGCGTCCCGCCCCGACGTGGTCGCCGTGGCCGGCCCGGGCCGCTTCCACGGCCTGCCGCCCGGCCTCGACCGGCTGCTCTCCGCCCTCTACATCGGCCTGTACGTGCTCAGCACGGCCGCCGCGCTGGCCCACCCTCCCCTGTTCGGCACCAACATGGCGATGCGCCGCTCCTGGTGGCTCGAGGTCCGGGACGGCGTCCACCGGCACGACCCGGAGCTGCACGACGACTTCGACCTCAGCTTCCGGCTGGACCCGGCGCACCGGATCCTCTTCCGGCCCGGCCTGTCCGTGGGCATGTCCCCGCGGGCGCTGCGGGGCGGGCGCCCCGCCGTCCGCCGGCTGGCGCGCGCCTTCCGGACGATCCGGCTCAACTGGGCCGACGAGCGCCCGTGGGAGCGGTGGCAGGCGCGCCTGGGGCACCGGCTGCCGGGGGGCCGCGCATGAGCCGGCTCGCCCTGGCGGTGCGGTGGCTCGGCCCGCTCTCCGTGCTGCTCACCGCCCTGTTCTTCGACGCCGTGGGCGCCTCCGTGATGATGCTCGTGTGCCTGGCCATCACCATCACGTGGCGGGCCCGGCTGCCCGCGGCCCTGGAGATCACCACGGACCTGACGCTGCTGGTCGCGGCCTGGAGCTCCGTGTTCCTGCTCTACGAGAGGTACGACCACTGGGACCTGGTCGTCCACTTCGCGGCCACCGCGGTGCTGGCCGAGCTGACGTTCCGCGCCCTCGAGCGGTGGTCCCGGCTCTCGTCGCCGGGCCCGGTCTCCCACGTGGTCCTGGTCAGCTCCCTGGGCGCGGCACTGGCCCTCGTGTGGGAGTACCTCGAGTTCGCCGGCTACTACCTCGTGGACCCCCAGGTGAACGTGGGCTACCTGGACACCATGGGCGACATGGCCGCCGGCCACGCCGGGGCGGTGGTCGCCGGGATCCTGGGCACCTGGGCCCGGCAGCGGGCGGACGCCTCCGGCGGCACCCGTCCGGACGGCGCCGGCCCACCGGACCGCACCGGCCCCCGGGACGCCGTCGGGAGGCGGCACGCCGCCGAGGACCCGGACACCACCGAGACGAAGGACTGACCCATGTTCTGGACGAACCTGCTCAAGACCAGCGCGCAGACGGGGGCGGCCGCCGCGGCCGGCACCGCGGCCTCCGCCGGGGTGGACAGCCCCTGGTACCGGGACCTGCGGAAGCCGGGGCTGCAGCCGCCGGCCGCCGTGTTCCCGGTCGTGTGGACCGTGCTCTACGCGGATCTCGCGGTGACCTCCGCGGCCGTGCTCACCGAGCTGCAGCGGCAGACCGCCCGGGCGCGCGCCGGCGCGGCCCGCGGGTGCGGACGATCCGGCGCCCGGGGTGCGTCCCGTCCGAGGCGGCACGGTGCGAGCGCGGCTACCGCCGGGCGCTCGCGCTGAACCTCGCCCTCAACGCAGGGTGGAGCTGGGTCTTCTTCACGAAGCACGACACCGGCCTGGCCACGGTCACGGCCGCGGCGCTGACCGTCAGCACCGCCGATCTCGCGCGCCGGGCGGCGCAGGCACGGCCCCTGCACGGCGCCGCCCTGCTCCCCTACGCCGGCTGGTGCGGCTTCGCCACGGTCCTGAGCGCCCGCATCCACCAGCTCAACTCCTGAAGCGGGTCCGGGCGGCCCGGGCCCGCTCAGCGGGCGGAGACCGTGATCGCGCCGTGGCGGTAGCCGATCGATCCGCCCTGGAAGCGCTGGACGACCGTGTCCCCGGAGCGCTGCTCCGGGGACACCGGGTAGCCCAGGCGGCCGTGCTCGCCCCGGAGGTCGGCGTGGGCCCGGCCGATCGCCCCGCGCACGGGCTGCGCGCCGGTCGCGGGCGACCACAGGATCCTGCCCCGCTCGAAGGACTGGTGCGCCCCGCCGGCCGGGCCGCGGTGCTCACCGCCCAGCGGGTGCCCCAGCAGACCCGTCTCCGCGCCGAGGGCCGCCCAGCGCGCGCCGACGGCGCCGTGCACGGGGGCCGCACCGGTCCCGGCGCTCCAGACGACCGTGCCCCGCTGGAAGTGCTGGTGGACGCCGCCGGCGCCGTTGTCGCGCTCCCCGGTCCGGGGATAGCCCAGGAGGCCGTTCACGCCGCCGGCGCGGTTCCAGGCGCCGCGCACACCGCCGTGCACCCACCGGGCGCCCGAGTCCGCGCTCCAGTAGACGGCTCCGCGCTCGAACTCCTGGTAGCAGCCGTCCTGGGCGAGGCCGCACCGTTCGTGCGAGCGCGGCGCCCCGGTGGAGGCGCCGATCCGGGCGTGGAGGGCGCCGATGGCGCCCTGGGTGCGGTAGCCCTCCTGGAGCGTGGCCCGGGCGACGGCGGCCCTGGGGTGCACGAGCCCTGCGCCGCAGCCGCCCGGGCAGGACCCGGGCAGGGGCCGGGCCGTGGCGGCCAGGACCTCCTTGACCTGGGCCGGGGAGAGGGACGGGTCCGTCTCGCGGACCAGCGCCACGACCCCCGCGACCGTGGGGCTGGCCATCGAGGTGCCGTACTTGTAGGAGTAGGTGCCGCCGCCGGGCCGGGCGCTCCCGGTGTCGGCGGTGGACAGGATCTGCCGGGAGGGGTCCCCGCCCGGGGCGGCCAGCGTGACCCGGCCCCAGTTGGAGTACCCGGCGCGGGCGCCCTGGGCGGTGCTGGCGGCCACGGTGATCACCCCCCGGCAGTTGGCCGGGGACTCCATCCTGGCGTCGCGGTCGTGGTTGCCCGCCGCCACGACCACGCTCGCCCCGCGGGACAGGGCCCGGTCGATCCCGTCCTGCAGGGCGGCCGGGCACGTGCTGGAGAGGAAGCCCAGGCTGAGGTTCACCACGGTCGCCGGGTGGGGGTTCGCCGGGACGGCGTCGACGTCCTCGCCGGCGGCCCAGGCGATCGCCACGGCGATGTCGGACACGTACCCGTCCCCGCAGGCCCCGAGGGCGCGCACCGGCAGGAGCGTCGCGCCGTGGGCGACACCGGCCACACCGGTGCCGTTGTTGCCCCGCGCCGCCGCGATGCCCGCCGTGTGCGTGCCGTGCCAGGAGGAGGAGCGGGCGGCGGAGCCGGATCCGCACTCGCCGGGACCGGCGTGGTCCCCCTCGTCCCGCGGGTCCGGGTCCCAGCCGTCCCCGTCGCGGGAGTGGCCCGGCTGCACGCCCCCGGCGTGCAGGGAGACGAAGTCGTGGCCCGGTGCCACGTTGGCGTCCAGGTCGGGGTGGGACGTGATCCCGGTGTCCACGACCGCGATGGTCTGGCCCCTGCCGGTCGCCCGGTCCCAGGCGCTGGGCAGGTCGAGGCCTGCCGCGGCGGGCTGGAGGTTCCACTGCGACGTCGCGTAGTACGGGTCGTCGGGCACCGCGGCGATGCTCGCGAGATGGTCCGGCTCGGCGTACTCGACGGCCGGGTCCTCCTCGAGGGCGCCGGTCAGGGTCTCGAGCTGTTCCGCGTCGAGGAGCCCGTCCGCCGCCACGACCCGGGCCGAGTCCACGGTCCGGCTGATCTCGTCCAGCAGGGGCGCCGCCGCCGGCTCGCCCGCCGCCGCGCCCCCGGGCGCGATCCGTTCCGCGGCCTCCGCGTAGACGCGCTCGCGGGCCAGCGGGGCGGGTTCCGCGCCGTCCTTGAACTTCACGATCACCCGGTCGGTCGCGCCGGGGCTCCCGGCCCCCTCCGCAGCGGGCGCGGGCGCCGGTGCGGCGGGCATGGTGGTCCCGACCGGGGGCCGGGCCGTGGCGGGGGCCGCGGCGCCGGCCAGGATCAGGACCAGGGCGGCCGTCAGGGCGCGGCCGTGGAAGGACGTCATGGACTCTCCAGCCGGTGGGGGTGCAGCGCGCAGCGGGGGAGCTGCGGCGCGCCGACCACGGGAAGGGGAGCCGGCGCCGCTGCGCTCAGCGTACGGAGCGTCTGCTCGTGTTACCGAATGGGAAGATCCATGCTTTTCGCTGGACTTTGAGGTCGTTCCGGAGGAACGGCCCGGGGACGACGACGGCGCCGCCCACCCCGAGCGGGTGGACGGCGCCGGCGGGCGGGGCGAGGGTCAGCCGGCGGCGGGGATCGCCCACCACTGGGCCGGGAGGACCTGCTGCCAGCGGGCCCCGAGGCCGGCGTTCCAGACGATCCAGCCGTTGGCGAACTCCTGGAAGCAGGGCGTGCCGCCCAGGGCGCACAGCTCCCGGGAGCGGGCCTCGCCGGTGGTCGCGCCGATCTTCCGGTGCAGCGCCCCGATGCCGCCCGCGGTGCTGAAGGGCTCGCCGCCCTGCACCGCGACCAGCGCGGAGACCGGGTCGACGATGCCGGCGCCGCAGCCGGGCGCGCACCCGCCGGGGGCCTGCCGGGCCGTCGAGGTCAGGGCGTCCTGGAGACCCGCCACGCCCAGCCCCGGGGCGAGCTCCCGGAGCAGCGCCACGGTGCCGGCGACCGCCGGGGCCGCCATGGACGTGCCGTTGCGCTCCGTGTACGTGGGCGCGCCGAGGCCCTGCGTCCCGGCGTTGCCGGTCGAGAGGATCTGCGCGTAGGGGTCCCCGCCCGGGGCCGCGACCGTGACCGAGCCGAAGTTGGAGTAGGGGGCCAGGGCGCCCGAGACGTCCGTCGCAGCGACCGAGATCACGCCGGCGCAGTTGGCCGGCGCGGACTGCGCGGCGTCCACGGCCTGGTTGCCCGCGGCCACGACCACGGGGATCCCGCGGTTCACGGCCTCGCTGATCGCGGACTGCAGCACCGCCGGGCACTCCCCCGGCACGCCGAGGCTGAGGTTGATGACCGTCGCGGGGTTCGGGTTGGCGGCGGCGCCCGCCACCGGGGCGCCGGCGGCCCACAGGACGCCGGCGGCGACGTCGGTGATGTATCCCTGGCTGCAGGCGCCCACGGCGCGCACGGGCAGGATCCTCGCGTCCGGGGCCACCCCCGCGACGCCCAGCCCGTTGTTCGCGTCGGCCGCGGCGATGCCGGCCGTGTGGGTGCCGTGCCAGGTGGAGCTCGGGGGCATGGGGCTGTTGGGGCACAGCACGGCGTCGGGGTAGTCGCCCATGTCCGTCGGGTCCGCGTCCCACCCGTCGCCGTCCCGGCCGTTCTGGGCCGTGGAGACGAAGTCGTAGCCGGGCAGGACGTTGGCGTCCAGGTCGGGGTGGGCGGTGATGCCGGTGTCCACGACGGCGATGGTCTGCCCGGCGCCGGTGGCCCGGTCCCACGCGAGGGGCATGCCCAGTCCGGCCGGGTCGTCCCACAGGCTCCACTGCAGCGCGGCGTAGGACGGGTCGTTCGGCACGGCGGTGGTGGTCGCCAGGAGGTCCGGCTCCGCGTACTCCACGGCGGGGTCCTGCTCCAGGGCGGTGGTCAGCGCCTCGAGCTCGGCGCCGGCCAGCATCCCGTCGGTCCGCACCACCTGGGCGCCGTCCGCGGTGGCCGTGGTCTCCACGAGCCCGGCGCCCCCGGACCGGCCGGCGGCCTGCGCGTACACGACGTCGCGGGAGTCCTCGGGGGCGGCGCCGTCCCGGAACTTCACGACGACGCGGTCGGTCGCCGCCGCCGTTGCCGAGTCGGCACCGGGAGCGGTTCCGGTGGCCGCCGGGACCGGCTGGACGGCCTGGCCCGCGGTCGCGGCGGCCCCGGTCGCCGCCGCGGCGGAGCCCAGCGGGACGAGGGCGAGGGCGGCCGCGAGCGCGAGGGAAGCGGTGGTGCTGCGGGTGGTGGTCAAGGATTCCTCCGGCCGTCGGGACGGGAGGCGGCATGGTGCGCAGAGCCCACCCCCCGATGGACTGGAGCGAGAGCGATCCCCCTGCGGAAACGGAGCCCCCACTCCTGTGCTCTGCCCAGCGTAGGGACGGTGTGCGTGTGTGACCGAATGCGAACCCCGTGGACCGGGGTCGGGGGGACGCCCCGGACCGGGCGGCGGGCTCTCAGCCCGCCCGGGCGATGCGCAGGGCTCCGGCGATCAGGGGGACCTGCAGGGGGAGCCGCACGAGCGTCACGGCCCGCCGGACCGGGGAGCCGCGGCGGGCCCGCCAGGCCATGGTGACGTTGCCCGGCCACACGCCCACGAACAGGGCAGCCGCGGCCCAGCCGCCGGCGCGGCGGGTGCCGGGACGGAGCAGCAGCGCCCCGACGCCGATCTCCGCAGCCCCGGAGCCCAGCGTCCAGGCGCGGGGCGGGCCCGGCAGGGACCGCGGGATCAGCCCGTCGAAGAGCGCGGGCCGGACGAGGTGGAGCACGCCCGTCCCGCACAGGGCCGCGCCCAGGCGGAGGCCACGTGCCGCCTCGGCGCCGGAGCCGGCCGCGCGGCGGTCCGGTCCGGACAGGAGCTGCGGGAGACGGAGGGGCATGGGGCCAGGGTACCCAGCGGGAGGCGCCGCGACGTGACGGACGGCACACGACGCCCCCGGCATAGACCCGCCCCCCTCTTTGTTGACGTGTACATCAAGACGACCGTGCCTCCGAAAGGACACCCCGTGGCCCCCGAGACCCTGCAGGACCAGCTCACCCTCGACGCCCTCGCCGCCGACCTCCTCTTCCGCGAGGCCCGCACGGCCTCGGAGTTCCTCGACGAGCCCGTGGCCGACGAGCAGCTCCGGGCGGCCTTCGAGCTCGCCAGGATGGGCCCCACGGCCATGAACATCCAGCCTCTGCGCGTGACGTGGATCCGCTCCGCGGAGGCCCGGGAGCGTCTGCTCCCCCACATGGCCGAGGGCAACCGGGCGAAGACCGCCGCCGCGCCCGCCGTCGCGGTGCTCAGCTACGACGTGGACTGGCACGAGCACCTGCCCGTCGTCTTCCCGCCCGCCGCCGGCAATCAGGAGATGTTCGCGGGCAACGAGGAGCTGCGCGCGCAGATGGGCCGGGACAACGCCCACCTGCAGGCCGGGTACTTCGTGCTCGCCGTGCGCGCCGTCGGCCTCGCCGCGGGCCCCATGGGCGGTTTCGACGCCCCCGGGGTGGACGCCGAGTTCCACGCGGGGACGAGCCTGCGCGCGCTGATGGTCGTGAACATCGGCGCCCCCGCCGCCCCGCGCCACGACCGGCTGCCGCGCCTGGACTTCGATGCCGCGACCCGCACTGTCTGAGGCGGCCCCGGGCGGACCCGCCGGCCGCGGGTCCGCCCGGCCCCCGCGCGCCCTCCGTGGCACCTGTCGGCCCGAGGACGGATACTGGACGGGATGACGCCCGCACTCCTGTCCCTCGGCACGGCCCTCCCGCCGCACGTGCTCGAGCAGACCGATGCCCAGGACCTCTACCAGGCCCAGCCCGGCACCGACCGGCTCAACGCCCGGCTGCTGCGCACTGTGTTCGGCGCCTCCGGGGTCCAGCGCCGGCACACGGTGCTCTCCGAGCTGGTCGAGGAGGGCGCCCGCGCCGGCTCCCCGTACATCACCGAGGACGGCCGGTTCCTGACCCCCCTCACCGGCGTCCGGAACCGGACCTACGTGGAGCAGGCCCCCGCGCTCTTCGCCGAGGCCGCGCGGGACGCCCTCGCCCGCTGCCCCGGGCTCGACCCCGCGACCGTCACCGACGTGGTGACCGTCTCCTGCACCGGCTTCTTCGCCCCGGGCCCCGACTACCAGCTGGTCCGGGACCTCGGCCTCGACCCGGCCGTCCGCCGTGCGCACATCGGCTTCATGGGCTGCCACGGCGGCCTGATCGGGCTGCGCCAGGCCGCGGCCATCGCCACGGCGGACCCGGACGCCGTGGTCCTGCTCGTGGCCGTGGAGCTGTGCACGCTGCACCTGCGCCCAGCCCGGGACCCGGATGTCATCCGGGGGGCCGCGCTCTTCGCCGACGGCGCCGCGGCGGCCGTGGTCAGCGCGCGGACGCCCGAGGGCGTCACCCCGCTGCTCGAGCTCGACCGGTTCCGCACCCTCGTGATCCCGGACGGCGAGGACGCCATGGCCTGGACCATCGGCGACGCCGGGTTCGAGATGATCCTCGGCGCCGCGGTGCCCCAGGTCCTCGAGGACAACATCCACACCGCCCTCGCCGCGCTGCTGGACGGGCCGGAGGGGTCCGTCGACCGGGACCGCATCACCGACTGGGCCCTCCACCCCGGCGGCCGCGGCATCCTCGACAAGCTCGAGGACACCCTGGGGCTGCCGCCCGAGGCGCTGCGGGAGTCCCGCGACGTGCTCGCCACGCGCGGCAACATGAGCAGCGTGACCGTCCTGCACGTCCTGCGCCAGGTGATCGACGCGGCCCCGGCGGACGAGACCCGCACCGTCTGCGCCCTGGCGTTCGGGCCGGGCCTGACCGTAGAGTCGGCGCTGTTCACGATCCCCGCCCGGGCCGCGGCACCGGCCGCGGAGCTCGATCCCGCCGCGGCCGTCCCGATCCGCTAGGAGGTTCCCGTGGACCACGACGTCGTCGTCGTCGTCGGCGCCGGGCTCGCCGGCCTGCAGTGCGCCCACCTGCTCGAACGGCACGGACTGGACGTGGTGGTGCTGGAGGCCTCCGACGGCGTCGGGGGCCGGATCCGCACCGACACGGTCGACGGCTTCCGCTGCGATCGCGGGTTCCAGGTCCTCAACCCCGCCTACACCGAGCTGCGGCGCAGCGTGGACGTCGCGGCCCTGGGGATCCAGAAGTTCGACGCCGCCGCCGGGGTCCGCCGCGGCGACGGCATCGACGTCCTCGCCGACCCCCGCCGCGTCCCCTCCCGGCTGCCGGGGACGCTGCGCAGCCCGCTCGTGGAGCTGCGCCGGCTGCCCGCCCTGGCGGCCTGGCTCGCCCCGGGCCTGGACCCCCGCGCGCGGCGCCGGGAGCGGCGGGACCTGCCCTGGCACGAGTCCCTCGACGCCGCAGGAGTGCGGGGACCGCTGCGGGACCTGGTGCTCGAGCCGTTCCTGGCCGGCGTGATCCTCGAGGACGAGGGCCGCACCTCGGCCGCCTTCGTGCGCGAGCTCGTCGGCTGGTTCCTGCTCGGCACCCCCGGTCTGCCCTCCGGGGGCATGGGCGCGCTCCCGGCCTGGATCCACGACGGGCTCCGGTCCCCGGCCGTCCTCGGTGCCCGCGTGGACGCGGTGGAGCGCACCGGGAACGGGTGGACCGTGGGCGCCGGGGACGCCGCCTGGCGGGCGTCCTCCGTGGTCGTGGCCACCGAGGGCCCGGCCGCCGCCCGGCTCCTGGACCTGCCGGACACCCCCATGAAGGGCGAGGCGACCTGGTGGTTCGCGGCGGACGCCGCGCCCTCCGACCTCGGGTGCCTGGTCCTGCCGGGCGAGTCGACCGGCCCGCTCGTCGACACGGCCGTGGTCAGCAACGCCGCCCCCAGCTACGCCCCGGACGGCCGGGCGCTGATCCAGGCGACCGCCCTCCTGCCGCGGGGCGCCGAGCTCCCCGCCGAGGCCGACGTCCGCCGGCAGCTGGGCACGATCTGGTCCGCCGACGCCGCCGCCTGGGACCTGCTGACCGTGCACGAGGTGCGCCGGGCGCTGCCGGAGCAGCCGCCCGGGCTCGTGGCCGACCGGCCCGCCGCCCTCGGCGACGGCCTGTACGTGTGCGGCGACCACCGCACCGACGGCTCGACCCAGGGCGCCCTGCGCTCCGGGCGCCGCGCGGCCGAGGCCCTGTTGGCCTGAGCCCGCTGGTTGCGGGGGTGACCCGGCCACGCCGGGTCAGTCGTCGTAGGTGTCGGCGAGCCGGCGGCGCTGGTGCTCCCGGCGGCTGTAGGTGGCCTCGCGGATGGCCTCGTCGCTGTCGAAGTTCGAGCCCAGGGCGCCGGCCAGGGTGCCCAGCGACGCGGCGAGCCAGGACAGGTGCAGGTAGTCGAGGAGATCGACGGGATGGCCCAGCTGGGACTCGAGGTAGCCGGCCTCGATCACCGCCAGGCCCACGAGGAGCAGCATCGCCCACAGGAGCACGTACATCAGGGCCACGCTCAGCCACACGGTGATGACGGTGGAGGCGTTGTCCGACCGGGACCGCCAGGGTTCGCCGTCGTCCGCGGAACGGTTCCACAGGCCGTTGTGGAGGATGAGCCAGCCGCTGAGCGCGGCGGTGACCACCACGCTGATCGTGGCCAGCCGGACCGGGGACAGGACGTCGGACATGTTCCAGATGGAGGCGTAGAAGATGCCGAAGGCGCCGGTGGCCGCCGCGGCCGCCACACAGCTGGCCAGGGCCGGCAGCAGGCGCCCGGGCTGGTTGCTCAGGATCATGCCGATCAGCAGCCGCAGCCGGTTCATCCGCCCGGGCAGCACGACGTAGGCCGCGCCTCCCGCCTCCCCCGAGGAGACCTTGCGCGCCGCCGCCCGTCCCAGGGCCCCGTGCACCGCGGACGGCGAAGGGGCGTCCTCGGCGCCGTCCCGGATCGCGCCGACCAGGGCGGCCAGCAGCCGGCAGGTCTTGCGGGAGAAGTGGTCGGCGCCCAGGCCCGGCAGCGAGACCAGCGCCGCGGCGTCGGCCGCGCCGACCTCGCAGAGCAGCGGTTCCCCGTCGTGGACGCGCGGCAGGTCCGTCAGGTACACCACGAAGTCCCACCCGTGCTCCTCGCGCAGCCAGCCGGCCTTGTCCAGCAGCGGGATGTTCCCCTCGGCCGTCAGGGGCAGGGTCTCGCGGCTGACCTCCACCGTCCAGGAGATCTCCGGGCCGGAGCGTTCCGCGAGCGCCCGCGGCAGGTCCTCGGCCACCCGGCGGGCCACCTTCTCCGGCAGCCCCGGATCAGCGAGAACCCCTACGGTCAATGACTGCACATGGCCTCCTCCCCCGAGCGCACGGCACGTGGTGCCGCGGCCTCGGAGGCTGCCCCGCGGAGCAGCTCGACGTCGTCCCCCGAGCTTAGCCATCGGCAGACCGGCGACCGGACGGAACCGGTGGGGCGCCGGTGCGCGAGGAGCCGGCCGCCGTTGCGGAGCCCCCGCGTCCACCGGACAGGTCGCCGGCCCCGGGCCTCCGGGCTCAGATGTTGGAGGCGTCCGGAGGAAGGTCGGCCGGCGGCCGGGAGGACCCGCCCGCACCGGCCGACTGGGGGCAGTCCATGCCCAGGGTGTAGGCGGTCATCGACAGCGAGCCGTAGGAGTACCCGTCGACGAGCACCGCGGTGTCCGCGGAGCCGGCGGCCCCGGCGAGCCCGGCCAGGTACAGGGACGGGATGAAGTGGTCGGGGGTGGGCACGGCCAGGTCCCAGTCGCGGTGGGTGTCCAGGGCTGCCAGCTCGGTGGGGTCGGTGAGGAGGCGCTCCTTGGCGTCCTCGTTGAAGCGCCGCGCCCAGTCGTAGCCGTCGTCGGTGCGCGTCCAGTCCATCCCGCCCAGGTTGTGCACGATGTTGCCGCTGGTGACGATCAGCACGCCCGCCTCCCGCAGGGGCGCCAGCCGGGCCCCGAGGTCCAGGTGGTAGCCCAGGGGCTTGTCGGCGTTGATGCTCATCTGCAGCACCGGGACCGAGGCGTCCGGGAAGGCGTGGGTGAGCACGGACCAGGTGCCGTGGTCGATCCCCCAGCTGTCGACGTCGGCGCCGATCCAGGTGGGGTGGACGGTGTCGCTGATCTCCTCGACCAGGCCCGGCAGCCCGGGGGCGGGGTACTGCACGTCGAAGAGCTCCTGCGGGAAGCCGTAGAAGTCGTGGATGGTGCGCGGGGCCGGCATCGCGGTGACCGCGGTGGCGTTGATGTACCAGTGGGCGCTCACCACCAGGATCGCCCGGGGCCGCGGCACCGAGGCCCCGAACGCCCGCCAGGCGGAGGTGTACCGGTTGACCTCCAGGGCGTTCATCGGGTTGCCGTGCCCGAAGAACGCCGCCGGCATCACGACGCCCGCGCCGGGGCTCTGCGTGCTCATTGCGCCTCCTCGGCGCCGGCCCCCAGGGAGCGGCGCCGTCTCGGGGCGAACGTGGCCGGCTTGTCGGCGGCGTGGAAGTCGGTGATCAGGCGCGCGCACAGCTGCGGCTTCTCGACCAGCACGCCGTGGGAGGCGTGCGGGACCACGGCCAGCTCCCCGTGGGGCAGAGCGCGGTACGCGGCCACGGCGTGCTCGAGCCGCACCTCGTCGTCGTCGCCGACGAGCACCAGGACGGGGAGGTCGAGGCCCGCCAGGTCCGCGTCCGGGAAGACCGGTCCCTCCTCGTGCATCCGCCGCAGCTTCGCCGCGACCTCGCCGTAGTGCTCGCGCCCGTCGGGGGAGACCTCCGCGTAGGCGTCGACCATGAAGGCCGGCACCTCCGCCTCGCCCGCCAGGACGCCGGGCTCCCACCCGTCGCGGTGGTGCACCCCCGCCGCCAGCACCAGGTCCCGGACCAGGTCGGGACGGCGCAGCGCCACGGTCAGGGCGACGACGGCGCCGTCGCTGTACCCCAGCAGGTGCACCGGGGCGCCGGCCTCCTCCTCGAGGAAGGCGATCGTGTCCTCGGCCATCGCCGCGTAGGAGAGCGGGCCCTCCCGGTCGGGGGTGCGGCCGTGCGCGCGCTGATCGGGGGTGATCACCCGGTACCGGCCGGCCAGTTCCGCGACCAGCGGGTCCAGGGCCCGGGAGTCCGTGCCCCCGGGGTGCAGCAGGACGAACTCCGGCCCGCTCCCCCGGGCGCGGGACCACAGTCCCCCGGCCCGCTCCTCGCTCATGTGGTCAGTATCGCCCCTCCCGGGGACACCGCACCAGCTCCGGGGCGGCGCCGCAGGTCAGTCGCGCAGCATCTCCCCCACCCGCCGGACCCCTTCGGTGATGTCCTCCGGCGAGGCCGCGGAGTAGGCGAGGCGCAGGCTCGTGGAGGCGCGCCCGTCCGCGTAGCAGGCGCCGCCGGGCACCAGCACCACGCCGTGCCCGATGGCCCGGCCCAGGAGGTCCCCGTGGTCGAGGGCCGGGTCCAGGTCCAGCCACGTGAAGAAGCCGCCGGCGGGACGCGTCCAGCGCACCCCCTCGGGCATGAACCGCTCGAGGGCGGTCATCATGGCGGCGCAGCGCGCGCGGTACAGGTCCACCGCTCGGTCCAGGGCGGGCCGCCAGTGCTCGCTGGCCACGTACTCGGCGGCGAGCTCCTGGCCGAGCACGGACGGGTGGATGGTCACGGCCTCGGCCGCGATCTGCAGCCGGGCCCGCACCGCCGGCGCCGCCGCAATCCAGCCGACCCGCAGCCCGGGCGAGAAGATCTTGGAGAAGCTGCCCAGGTGGATCACGGTGCCCGGGTCCAGCGAGTACAGGGACGGGAGCCGGTGGGCGCGGTCGAAGCCGAGCAGCGCGTACGGGTCGTCCTCGAGGATGAGCACCCCGCGCTCGGCGCAGACCTCCACGAGCCGGCGGCGCCGCTCCTCGGTGAGGGTCACCCCGGTGGGGTTGTGGAAGTTCGGGATGGTGTAGACGAACTTCACGCTCCGGCCGGCGGCCCGCAGCCCGTCGATCCGCCCGGCGACCGCCTCGGGGTCCAGTCCGTCGTCGTCGACGTCCACGTGGGCGACCTCGACCTCGTAGCTGCCGAACACGCCGAGGGCCCCCACGTAGGTGGGGCCCTCGGCCACGACCACGTCCCCCGGGTCGCAGAACAGCTTGGTCACGAGGTCGAGACCCGCCTGGGACCCGGCGGTGATCTGGATCGTGTCGGGCGTGGTCTCCGCGCCCTGCAGGCGCATGAGCTCCACGACCAGCCCCGGCAGGCGCCCGATCCCGGCCCCGGAGCCGTACTGGAGCACCTCGGGGCCGCGCTCGGCGAGGATCCGCGCCGACATCGCGGCCACCACGTCGTGCGGGAGCACGCTCATGTCCGGATTGCCGCCGGCCAGGGAGATGATCCCGGGGCGCATCGCGATCTCGAACACGGCCCGGACCGGGGAGGGCCGGAACTCCTCGGAGCGGTGGGCGAACAGCGAGGTGTGGTCGGGCCGGGGGGTCACGGCCGCGCCCCCGGTCACCGGTCCTCCCCCGCCGGGGCCTGCGCCGGGACGGCGTCCCCGTAGACGTGCCCGGCCAGCCCGTAGGCGGGTCCGCCCGGCGCCGCGCCGGGTCCCAGCGCGAGGAGGCTGATGAGCTCGTAGGCCACGTGGGCGGCCGCCACCCCGGTGATCTCGGCGTGGTCGTAGGCCGGGGCGACCTCGACGACGTCGCAGCCGACCACGTTCGTCCCGCGCAGCCCGCGCAGGATCTCGAGCACCTCCCGGCTGGTCATGCCGCCGGCCTCGGGGGTCCCGGTGCCGGGGGCGTGGGCCGGGTCCAGCACGTCGATGTCCAGCGAGACGTAGAGCGGGCGGTCGCCGACGCGCTCGCGCAGGTGCGCGACGACGGCGTCCACCCCCAGCCGCATGACGTCGGCGGAGGAGACGATGCCGAAGCCGAAGCGGGCGTCGTCGTCGAGGTCCTCGGTGCCGTAGAGCGGCCCGCGGGTGCCGACGTGGCACACGGCGTCCGTGTCGAGCAGGCCCTCCTCGAACGCGCGCCGGAAGGGGGTGCCGTGGGTGTACTCGGCACCGAAGTAGGTGTCCCAGGTGTCCAGGTGGGCGTCGAAGTGCAGCAGCGCGACCTCGCCGTAGCGCGCGTGGGCGGCGCGCAGCAGCGGCAGGGCGATGGTGTGGTCGCCGCCGATCGCCACGAGCCGGGTGTCCTCGCCCATGAGCTCCTTGGCCTGGGCCTCGATGGAGGCGATCGCCTCGGCGATGTCGAAGGGGTTGGCCACGATGTCCCCGGCGTCGGCGACCTGCGCCCCGGCGAACGGCGAGACGTTCTGCGCGGGGTTGTAGGGGCGCAGCAGGCGCGAGGACTCCCGGACGTGGTTGGCCCCGAACCGGGCGCCGGGCCGGTAGGAGACGCCGGCGTCGAACGGCACGCCCACCACCGCGATGTCCGTGTGCTCGACCTCGTCCGTGCGCGGCAGGCGGGCGAACGTGCCCAGGCCGGCCCAGCGCGGGGTCAGGGCGGCGTTGACGGGTCCGACGACGGGGGTGCCGTCCGGGGTGGTGCCGGTGATGCGCTCGGGGTTCATGGTGTGCGGTCCTCTCGGTGGATGCTGACACGGGTGCTGACAGGCGTGCTGGCGGGGGTGGCGGACGGGCCGGGCGGGGGGCTCACGAGCCGAGGATCCACAGCAGCACGGCGTCCTCGGTGCCGGGGTTCTCCCAGGTGTGCGGTTCGGAGCCGGGGAAGGTGACGGTGTCCCCGGCCGCCAGGTCGAAGGTGCGGTCCGGGACGTGGAGCCGGAACCGGCCGCTGATCAGGTGCAGCACCTCGGTCTCGCAGTCCATGCTGTACATCGCGTCCTCGCCCCGGCCCCCGGCGGCCACGCGGGCCCGGATGACCTGGACCTGGCGCTGGGCCGACGGCGTGACGAGCTGCTCCTCGATGCCCTCGCCGCCGAGGTCGATGTGCGGGGCGTCCTCGAGCCGGACCAGCTCCACGTCGGCGGGCCCGGCGAAGAGCGCGCCCACGTCGATCCGCAGCACCTGGCACATCCGCACCAGGGAGTCCACGGACGGGGAGGTGATGTCCCGCTCCACCCGGCTGACGAAGCCCTTGGTGAGGCCCGCGGCGGAGGCGAGCTGGTCGATGGTCATGTGGCTGCGCCGCCGGTGGTTGCGCAGCCGCGACCCCACGGCGGCGGTGTGCCCGGAGCTCTCGATGGGCAGTGCTTTCACGACGACGACGCCTCCTCCCGGACGGTTTTACCCGCCCGTCACGACCCGGACCCGTTCCCAAAACATGATCTGCATCATACTATGTGGGACAACTTTTGTTTCTTGTAGAGCAACCCCGTTCCGGGGAGGCTCCCGATCGACCCCGTGGGCGCCCGCGCCCCGAGGAAGCAGCGACACCCATGAACGTGCTGATCATCGTGCTGTACCTGGTCGCCATGGTGGCGGTCGGGCTCTGGGCCAGCCGCCGGGCCCACGACGCCGAGGACTACCGGGTGGCCGGCCGCCGCCTGGGCCCCGGCTTCTACACCGGGACGATGGCCGCGGTGGTCCTCGGCGGCGCGTCCACCGTGGGCGGGGTGGGCCTCGGCTACACCTACGGCATCTCCGGGATGTGGCTGGTGGTGGCGATCGCCACCGGCCTGGCCGCGCTGAGCCTGTTCTTCGCCGGCCGCATCCAGTCCCTCAAGGTGTTCACCGTCTCCCAGATGCTGCAGCTGCGCTACGGCGAGCGCGGCGGGGCCAAGGCGTCCTCGTTCGTGATGCTGGCCTACACCGTGATGCTCTCGGTGACCTCCACCTCCGCGTACGCCGCGATCTTCTCGGTCCTCTTCCCGCTCGACCGGTCGTGGGCGATCCTGCTCGGCGGCGTGGTGGTCGTGGCCTACTCCGTGCTCGGCGGGATGTGGTCGATCACGCTCACCGACATGATGCAGTTCGTGTTCATGACGGTCGGCATCTTCCTGGTGCTGCTGCCGTTCTCCCTCTCCGCGGCGGGCGGCTGGACCGGGCTCGAGGACCGGCTGGACGCCACGTTCTTCACCTGGGACGGCATGGGCACGCAGGCGATCGTCACCCAGTTCGTGGTCTACGGCTTCGGCATGCTGATCGGCCAGGACATCTGGCAGCGCGTCTTCACCGCCCGCTCCCCGCAGGTCGCCCGCTGGGGCGGGCTCGCCTCCGCGGCCTACGTGGCGCTCTACGGCGTGGCCGGGGCCGTCATCGGGATGACGGCCGCCGCCGTGGCCCCGGACCTCTCCTCCCCGGACGACGCGTTCGCCACGATGGCGCAGCAGTACGTCCCGGCCGGGCTCGGCGGGGTCGTGCTCGCGGCCGGGGTCGCCGCCATGATGTCCACGGCCTCGGGCGCGCTCATCGCCGCGGCCACGGTGGCCCGCGTCGACGTCGTGCCGACCCTGAGGTCCCTGCTCACCCGGCACGCGGCCCCCGCCCCGGAGGGCACCGCCGAGGCGCTGCGCGGGGACCGGCTCTACGTGCTCGTCTTCGGCGTGGTGATCACGGTGATCTCGATCTTCGTCTCGGACACCGTCACCGCCCTGACCATCGCCTACGACATCCTGGTGGGCGGCCTGCTCGTCGCCATCCTCGGCGGGCTCCTGTGGCGGCGGGGGACGAGCCTCGGCGCGGCCCTGTCCATGCTCGTCGGGTCCGTGGTGACCGTGGCGTCCATGGCGGTCTTCGGCGTGCTGGCCAACGCCCCCATCTACCTGGGACTGGCGAGCTCCGCGCTGGTCTACGTGGTGGTCTCGCTGCTGTCCCGCCCCACGCACGCCGGGGTGCTGCGGCAGTGGAACGAGCGCCTCGCGGGCTCCGGCGCCGACCGCGCGGAGGCCCGCCCGTGAGCGCCTGGTCCCGGCTCTCGGACCACCTGGACGAGAACTCCGAGGGCTACGGCCCGCTGCGCGGCACGCTGGGCGCGGGCCGGATCGGGATGATCTGGCTCGCGGCGAACCTGGTGGTGACCACCCTGCTGACGGGGACGCTGTTCGTGCCCGGGGTGTCCTGGCCCACGGCCCTGGCCATGATCGTCCTGGGCACGCTGATCGGCGGGGCGGTGCTGGTGCTCGTGGGGAACATGGGCACCCGCACCGGTCTCGCCACCATGTCCCTGACCAAGGGCTCCTTCGGCCTGCGCGGGTCCTTCCTGCCGGTGGCCGCGAACGTGGTCATCCTCATGGGCTGGAGCTGGGTGCAGGCGATGCTCGCCGGCGTCACCGTGAACTTCCTCGTGGCGCAGGCGACCGGCTACTCGAACCCGGTGCTGTTCTCGGTGCTCTGCCAGGCGCTGGTCGTGGCGCTGGCCGTCCTCGGCCACGAGGGCATCGCCCGGGTGGAGCCGTGGCTGGCTGTGGTGATCCTGGGCATCATGGCCTGGGTGTTCACGGTGGCGTTCACGTCCTACCCCGTGGCCGACTTCGCCGCCCTGCCCGTGGACCCCGGGGCGGGCTGGTCCCCCATCGCGGTCCTCGACGTCGTCATCGCCACGGCCATCTCCTGGACCGTGCTCTCCGCGGAGTTCAACCGGCTCGCCCGCCGGCAGTCCGCGGGCATGATCGGCTCCGGTGCGGGGTACGTCCTGTCCACGGTCGCGGCCATGAGCCTCGGGGCCACCGCCGTCGCCTACGTGGTGCTCGACGGCGGGGAGGCGGTCGGGTTCGACCCGACGGTGCTCGTCGCCGCCTTCGGCGCGCCCCTGGCGGTGGTGGTCTTCCTGTCGGTGATGGCCACCAACACCATGGTCGTCTACGGCATGGTCTCCTCGGTGGTGAACCTCACGCCCTCGCGGAGGCTGCGGTTCCTGCCCACGGCGCTCGTACTGGGGGCCGTGTCGGTCCTCGGGTCCACCCGGCTGGGCCTGCTGGACCAGTTCACCGAGTTCCTGGTGCTGATCGGCTCGCTGTTCATCCCCGTCTTCGCGATCATGCTGGTGGACTACTACATGGTCCAGCGCGGCGCCTACGCGGCGGACATCCTGCGCGGGCGCGGCGGCCGGTACTGGTACCGGGGCGGGGTCAACCCCGCCGCCGTGGCGGTGTGGGCCGTCGGCGCGGTCTGCTCGCTGGTGCTCACCTACGTGCTGCCGAGCCCCGTGGGCGCGACCATTCCCACGTTCGCCCTCTCCGCGGCGCTCTACCTGCTCTGGGCCCTGGCGGCGAAGCGGATCGTGCCGGGCCGGCCGGTCCAGCGACACCTCGCCGAGGCGGGGAGGACCGGGACGGACGGGGCCGGGGCGCGGGACGGGGCCGCCGCGCCCGAGCGGACCGGCGGACCCTGCACGGTCGGCACTGTCGGCACTGTCGGCGCGGCCGGCAGGCCGGAGGAGGCCGCCGATGCGCCTCGTTGACCTGAGCCACCCCGTGGAGGCCGGCATGCAGGTCTTCCCGGGGGACCCGGCCGTGGACTCCCGGCTCGCGGCGTCCGTCCCGCGGGACGGCTTCCAAGTGGCCGAGCTGCACCTGGGCACGCACAGCGGCACGCACGTGGACGCCCCGCTGCACACCGTGGACGGCGGCTCGCCCGTGGACGAGCTCGACCTCGCCCGCCTGGTGGGACCGGCGCGCATCGTGCACGTGCCGGACCTCCGGGGGCACGAGGTGATCCGCTGGGCGCACGTCCGCGCGCAGCTGGAGGACGTGCGGGCCGGCACGATCGTGCTGTTCCGCACCGACTGGTCCCGGCACTTCGGCACCCCGCGCTACCTGGCGCACCCGGTGCTGGACGTGGAGATCGCCGAGCGCCTGCTGTCCGCGGGCGTGCACGTGCTCGGCACGGACACCCTCAACCCGGACCGCACCCCGGACGCCGGCGCGTCCGGCCCGCCCGAGCTGCCGGTGCACGCGGCGGTCCTCGGGGCGGGCGGGGCGATCGTCGAGAACCTGACGAACCTGCACGCCGTCGACTGGCGGGACCCGCTGGTGAGCGTCCTGCCGCTGCGGCTGCGCGGACTGGACGGCTCCCCGGTGCGGGCGGTGGCGATGCAGCCGTGAGCCCCGCGCCGCCGCTGCCCGGTCCCCGCCCCGGGACCACGACGCCACCGACGCCGACGCCGCCGCCGACGACGACGACATCCGATCACTCCCGAGGAGACCCCGCCATGACCGCCGACGCCCGATCCACCGCCCATTCCGCCTACCGGTCCGTCAACCCGGCGACCGGCCGGGTCCTGGCCGAGCACCCGACCGCCACCGATGCCCAGGTGCAGGAGGCCCTGGCCGGCGCCGACGCCGCGTTCCGCGCCTGGCGGACCCTGCCGATCGAGGAGCGGGCGGCCGTCGCGGCCCGCGTCGGGACGCTGTTCGCCGAACGGGTCGAGGAGCTGGCCGCCGTCATCACCGAGGAGATGGGCAAGCCGCTCGCCGAGGCCCGGGACGAGGTCGCGTTCTGTGCCGAGATCTTCGCGTACTTCGCCGAGCAGGGCCCGGCCCTGGCCGCCGACCAGCCCATCACGGCCTCCGGCGGCGGCCGGGCGGTGGTCCAGAAGCGCCCCGTGGGGGTGCTGCTGGGGATCATGCCGTGGAACTACCCCTACTACCAGGTGGCCCGCTTCGCCGCCCCCAACCTGGTGCTGGGCAACACGATCCTGCTCAAGCACGCCGAGTCCTGCCCCCGGGCGGCCCTGGCCCTCCAGCAGCTCATGGACGACGCCGGGGTGCCGGCCGGCGCCTACGCCAACGTCTTCGCGAGCCACGACCAGGTCGCGGACATCATCGCCGACCCGCGGGTCCAGGGGGTGTCCCTGACCGGGTCCGAGCGGGCAGGGGCGAAGGTCGCCGAGATCGCCGGGCGGAACCTGAAGAAGGTCGTCCTCGAGCTCGGCGGCTCCGACCCCTACGTGGTGCTGGACACCGACGACGTGCGCGAGTCCGCCCGCGCGGCCTTCGCCACCCGGATGGGCAACACGGGCCAGGCGTGCAACTCCAACAAGCGCATGATCGTCATGGCGGACCTCTACGACGAGTTCGTGGCCGAGCTGACCCGCCAGGCCGAGGCGCTGACCCCGGGCGACCCGGCCGAGGCCGCCCCCGGGACCTTCGCCCCCCTGTCCTCCCGGGCCGCGGCCGAGGGACTGGCCCGCCAGATCCGGGCCGCCGTGGACGCCGGCGCCACCCTGCACGCCGGCGGGCGGCTGCTCGAGGGCCCGGGCGCGTACCTGGAGCCGGCCGTGCTCACCGGGATCACCCCGGACATGGCCGCGCACCACGAGGAGCTCTTCGGCCCCGTGGCCGTGGTCTATCGGGTGGCCGACGACGCGGAGGCGCTCGCCCTGGCCAACGACACCCCCTACGGGCTCGGCGGGGCGGTCTTCAGCACGGACCCCGAGCGGGCGCGCCGGCTCGCCGAGGGCCTGGACGCGGGCATGGCCGCCGTCAACGCCGCCGAGGCCGAGGGCGCCGAGATGCCCTTCGGCGGGGTCAAGCGCTCCGGCTACGGCCGGGAGCTGGGCCCGCTGGGCATGGACGAGTTCGTCAACAAGCGCCTGCTCTACGTCAAGGACCGGCCCGCCGGGGAGGGCTGACCGCCGGCGTCCGCCGCACGTCCCGCCCTGCTCCGCCCGCTCCACCCGCCCCGCACCACCCGCCCCACCCCTTGGAGGACCGCTCATGACCGCCCGCAGGACCACCGCCCGTGCCGTGCTGGAGACGCTCCGGGGCTACGGCGTCGACACCGTCTTCGGCATCCCCGGGACCCACTCGCTCGAGTTCTACCGCCCGCTGCGCGAGCTGGGCATCCGGGCGGTCACCACCCGCCACGAGCAGGGCGCCGCGTACGGCGCCGACGGGTGGAGCCAGGTCTCCGGGCTGCCGGGCGTCGTCATCACCACGTCCGGGCCGGGCCTGCTCAACTCGCTGTCCGGGGCGGCCACGGCCTACGCCGAGTCCCGCCCGATGATCATCCTGTCCCCCGGCCGTCCGGTGGGCCACGACTTCCGGGACATCGGCTCGCTGCACGAGACGAAGAACCCGTCCGCGGCCGTGGACGCGATCGTCGGCCGCAGCCGCCGGGTCACCAGCGGGGCCGAGGCCGTGACCATGGTCCACGACGCCTTCCGGGACTTCGCCCACTCCCGCCCCCGGCCGGTGCACATCGAGATCCCGCTGGACGTCCTGGAGGCGGAGCTCGACTACACCGACCGGCAGGTGGCCCCGCGCCGGCTCGGCGCCCCGCAGCCGGCGCCGGTCGACGACGTGCGCCGCGCCGCCGAGGTGCTGCGGGACGCCGAGCACCCTGTCATCCTCGCGGGCGGCGGCTCGCTGGCCGCCGGCGCGCGGCTGCTCGAGCTCGCCGAGCTGCTCGAGGCGCCGGTCATCACCACGACCAACGGCAAGGGCGCGATCCCCGAGCGGCACCGCCTCTCGCTGGGCGCCGACCTGCGCCTGTCCACCGCACACGAGTTCCTGCGCTCCGCCGACGCCCTGCTGGTGATCGGCTCGAAGGTGGGCGAGGCCGAGCTGTGGGGCGGGGACATCACGCCGCGGGGCCCGGTCGTGCGCGTGGACATCATGCGGGACCAGATGCTGTGCAACCTGGACCCGGACATCGAGCTGCCCGGCCACTCCGCGGCCGTGGTCCCGCAGCTCCTCGAGGCGATCGGCCCGCTCGCCCCGCGCCCCCCGCGCGACCTCACCGAGGTCTTCGCCCGGCTCGACGACGAGGGCCGCCGCACCGCGCCCGAGCTCGCGGCGCTCAACGAGACGATCATGGCGGTGGTGCCCGAGGACACGATCATCGGCGGCGACTCCTCCCAGGTCACCTACCTGGGCTCCACCACGTTCTTCCGCGCCCAGCTCCCGCACTCCCTGCTCTACATGGGGACCTACGCGACCCTGGGCTACGGCCTGCCCGCCTCGATCGGGGCGAAGCTCGCCGCCCCGCACCGGCCCGTGCTGTGCCTCGTGGGCGACGGCGCCCTGATGTTCTCGATCCAGGAGCTGATGACCGCCGTGGAGCTCGGCGTGGACCTGCCGATCGTGTGCGTGGACAACGGCGGCTACGGCGAGATCCGGCAGAACATGACCGACCGGGACATCGACCCGCTCGCCGTGGACCTGCGGCAGCCGGACTGGCCCGCGCTCGCGGAGGCCTTCGGCGCGGTCGGGTTCGAGGCCACCCCGGAGAACCTGGCCGAGAAGGTCGTCGAGGCGCTCGCGGTCGAGGGGCCGAGCCTGGTGCACCTGAAGATCTGACCCCGCCGGGGGTCCAGTTCCACCCACATCCCTGCCGAGGGGTTGCCTCCTGTCGGAACACAGCCCGGATGGCCTCGGGACGAGACCCCTCGCGCAGGGGCAGGGATCGCGTCAGCGCGGGACCTGGTCCTCCGACAGCTCCGTCACGGGGGCGAGCACGACGTCCTCGATCTTCCAGTCCAGGTCCGCGCAGCGCTTCCGGGCGGCCGCGAGCTGCCCGAGCGTCGGGACGACCCCTTCGGCCGGGACCACGAAGGCCTCCACGTGGAAGACGTGGCCCTCGTCCCGGACCCGCACGCCCACGTCCTGCACCCACGGCTGCTGGCGCAGCACCGTCTCCACGTCCTGGACGAGCGGGTGGGGCGCGGCGTCGTCGTAGGTGGTCGGGCGGGAGTCCACGAGGTCGGCGACGGCCCCCTTGAGGTTCGTGGCCCCGTCCTTGAGGATCGACGTGGAGACCACGAGCGCCGCGACCGCGTCCGCCCACCACAGGCCCATCCCGATGCCCAGCACACCGAGCGCCGTGGCCAGGCCGGTCATCCAGTCCGCCTTGTTCATGTCGGCGTCGGCGTAGAGCACCTTGTCGTGGAGCTCCTCCGCGAGCTTCATCTTCATCCGGCCCAGGATCACGGGCGGGATGCTGGTGAGCGTCATCGCCGCCACCATCAGCCACCCGGACCACACCGGCGTGCCGAACAGGCTCGTGACCCCGATCGGGGGCCGCTCGCCCCGCAGGAGCCCGGAGCCGGAGTCGACCACGAGGAACGCGCCCATCGCCAGGAGCGCGACCGCCGCCACGAGGTGGCCCACGCCCACGGAGCGGTGGTAGCCGTAGGGGTGGCGGGGCGTAGGGCGCCGGCCGGCGACGCGGACCGCCACGAGGAAGGCGAGGGGCGGCAGGAACGAGAGCGAGTCCTCGATCCAGGCGACCTTCATGGCCTGGGACTGCCCGGCCACGAGCGCCACGACGGCCACGGTCACGGCGAGCACCCCGAGGGTGATCTTCTCCAGGCGCACCGCACGCGCCAGGGTGCGCGCCTGGGCGCCGGTGAGCTCGGTGGACCCGAACCGGGCCTTCGCCCCGGACTGCGACATCACCCCTCCTCCCGTTCCACCAGGAACGTCTCGAGCTCGGTGAGGAAGCCGTTCTCCCCCAGCCGGGTGGCCAGCACGATTTTCTCGGTGCGGCCGTCCCCCGTCTCGATCTCCGTGTGCGGGCGGGTCAGCGCGGCGTGCTTCTCCCAGGGGGACGTCTCGGTGAGGCCTGCGACGACGACGTCGAGGTCGCCGCCCTCGAGCGAGCGGATCAGGTCGCTCTCGGCGCCGGAGGTCCAGACGACCTCGGCGTCGATTCGCTCGGCGAACTCCTCGACCAGCTCGACCTCCACCCCCGAGGGACGGCCGCTGTCGGCGACCTCCGTCCAGGGCGGGCTCTCCGAGACCCCGGCCCGCAGCTCACCGCCGCGCACCCGGTCGAGGGTGCCCTCCGGGTCCTTCGGGAACCCGGAGCCGCACCCCGTGACCAGGGCCGCGGCCAGCACCGCCACCGCGAGCGGGCGCACCGAGGGGGACATCGCCGCACGACCTTTCCAACCACCGGGGCGGTCCCGGCGGACCGCGCTCTCCATCGGTCCCGAGCATACGGAGTTGCGTCGGACGGCGCCGCTGCGGGACCGGGCGACACACGCCCGAAACCGGGCGCCGCGTCCGACATCGCCGGGAAACCTCTGCGCCGCACCCCGGAAATCCCGGCTGGCTAGCGTCGCTCCCATCCCGGCGGACCGGGTCCCGCCCCGCGCAGGACCACCGCCCGGCACCCAGCGACTCCTCCCCGGAAAGCAGGACGGCATGACGGTCCCCGCACGGCGCGCTCTGATCCCGGCCCTCGTGGCGGCCACGCTCCTCACGGGGTGCGGCGCGAAGTACGACCCGCAGCCGAGCGCGCAGGCCGCCCAGGCGCCGTCGAGCTCGTGCGTGGACACCTCCGGGGACAGCGTGAAGGTGGGGCTGCTCAACTCCCTCTCGGGCACGATGGCCGTGAGCGAGACGACCGTCAACCGCTCCCTGAACCTGGCGATCGAGGAGATCAACGCCGACGGCGGGGTGCTCGGCAAGGAGCTGGACCCCGTCACCGAGGACGGCGCGAGCGAGCCGACGGTGTTCGCGGAGAAGGCCGCCAAGCTGATCCGGCAGGACTGCGTGGCCGCGGTGTTCGGCGGCTGGACCTCCGCGAGCCGCAAGGCCATGCTCCCGGTCTTCGAGGCCCAGGACTCGCTGCTGTTCTACCCGGTGCAGTACGAGGGGCTCGAGGCCTCCCCCAACATCTTCTACACCGGGGCCACCACCAACCAGCAGATCGTCCCGGCCCTCGACCACCTGCGGGAGCAGGGGCACCGGCGGATCTTCCTGGTCGGCAGCGACTACGTCTTCCCCCGCACGGCGAACCGGATCATCAACGCCTACGCCGCGGCCCACGGCATGGAGGTGGTGGGCGAGGAGTACGTGCCCATGGGCTCGACCGAGTTCTCGACCATCGTCAACAAGCTCCTGGCCTCGGACGCCGACGCGGTGTTCAACACCCTCAACGGCGACTCCAACGTGGCGTTCTTCCGCCAGTACTCCTCCGTGGGCCTCGAGGCCGGCGAGGTGCCCGTGGTGTCCGTGTCGGTCGCGGAGGAGGAGGTCCCCGGCATCGGCGTGGAGAACATCGCCGGCCAGCTGACCTCCTGGAACTACTACCAGACCGTCGACACCCCCGAGAACGAGCGGTTCGTGCGGGCGTTCCAGGACCGGTACGGCGGCGGGCGGGTCACCAGCGACCCCATGGAGGCCGCCTACACGTCCGTGCACCTGTGGCGGGCGATGGTCGAGAAGGCCGGGTCCTTCGACGTCGACGCCGTGCGCGAGGCCGCCGACGGGACCGTGGTCGAGGCCCCCGAGGGCACCGTCGAGGTGGACGGGGAGACCCAGCACATCACCAAGACCCCGCGCATCGGCCGGATCCGCGAGGACGGGCTGATCGAGACCGTCGAGGAGGCCGCCGAGCCGGTGGTCCCCGACCCGTTCCTGACCGGCTACGACTGGGCCGACGGCGTCTCCGGCTGAGCCGCCCCGCCACCGCCGGCACCGCCCCCCGACGCCCCGCAGACCGAGAGAAGAGCCGTCCATGGAAGTCATCGTCAGCCAGTTGTTCGCCGGGCTCAGCCTCGGCTCCATCCTCCTCCTCGCGGCCGTGGGGCTGTCCCTGACCTTCGGGCAGATGGGCGTCATCAACATGGCCCACGGCGAGTTCATCATGGCCGGCGCGTACACCGCGTTCACGGTCCAGCAGGTGCTCGGCCACGCCGGGGTCTCCCTGCTGCTGTCGATCCCCCTCGCGTTCCTCGTGGGCGGGGCCCTCGGCCTGCTGATCGAGGGGCTGCTGCTGCGGCGCATGTACCACCGCCCGCTGGACACGCTGCTCGTCACCTTCGGGGTGTCCCTGGTCCTCCAGCAGGTGGCCCGGGACGTCTTCGGCGCGCCCAGCGTGGACGTGCGGCTGCCCGAGCTGCTGCAGGGCCCCGTGGAGGTCCTGGGCGTCCCCGTCCCGGCGTCCCGCGTGTTCCTGCTGGCCCTCGCCGTCGTCGTGGTCGCCGCCCTCGCGCTCGTGCTCCACCGCACCTCCCTGGGCCGCCGGATCCGCGCCGTGGTGCTCAGCCGCGACCTCGCCGAGGTCAGCGGGATCTCCTCCCGGCGCACCGACCAGCTGACGTTCTTCATCGGCTCCGGGCTCGCGGGGGTGGCCGGGGTGGCGCTGACCCTCGTGGGCTCCACGAGCCCCACCCTCGGCACCACGTACATCGTGGACGCCTTCCTCGTGGTCGTCGCCGGCGGCATCGGCCAGATCCGCGGGGCGGTGCTCGCCGCGGCGGGCCTGGGCGTGCTCCAGGCCTTCGTCGAGTACTCCACCACCGCCTCGATCGCCAAGGTCCTGGTGCTGGTCGCCGTGGTCGCCTTCCTGCAGCTGCGCCCCCAGGGGATCTTCAGCGTCCGAACGAGAGGTCTGGCATGAACACCACCACCGCACCCCGTCCCGCCGCCGCGTGGCGCGACCGGCTCACCGGCCCCCGGGGGGCCGCCGCCGGGCTGGCCCTCGGCGCGCTCCTGCTGCTCGTCCTGGCGCCCCTGACCCTCGGCGGGTTCGGCCTGGGCCTGCTCGGCAAGTACCTGTGCATCGCCATGGTCGCCGTGGGCATCGGCCTGGCCTGGGGCCGCGGCGGGATGCTCACCATGGGCCAGGGCCTGTTCTTCGGGCTCGGCGCCTACATCATGGCCATGCACCTGCAGCTCGCGGACACCCGCCTGCTGGGCGAGCAGGTCCCCGAGTTCATGCGACAGAACGGCGTCACCGAGCTGCCCGCCGTGTGGGCCGTGTTCGCCCACCCGGTGGCCGCCGTGCTCGGCGTGGTCCTGGTGCCGGCGGCGGTGGCCGCGGCCCTGGGCCTGGCGATCTTCACCCGGCGGGTCAAGGGCGCCTACTTCGCGATCCTGTCCCAGGCCCTCGCCGCGGCCTTCGCGGTCTGGCTGATCGGGCAGCCCGTTCTCACCAACGGGTCCAACGGGCTGAGCAGCTTCCGCTCCCTCTTCGGCTACGACCTCGCCGACCCGCGCAACCAGCTGGTCCTCTACCTCGTCACCGCGGCGCTGCTCCTGGCCATGGTGGCCCTCACCTGGCAGCTCCACCGCAGCCGGTGGGGCGAGCTGCTCGTGGCCGTGCGGGACCAGGAGGAGCGCGTGCGCTTCCTCGGCCACGACCCGGCCCTCGTGAAGACCGCCGCCTACGTCCTCGCCGCGGTCATGGCCGGGATCGGCGGGGCGCTGTTCGTCCCGGTCGTGGGGATCGTCTCCCCCGCCGACGTCGGGGTGATCCCGTCCATCGCGTTCCTCATCGGCGTGGCCGTCGGCGGCCGCGCGACCCTGCTCGGGCCCGTGCTCGGCTCGATCGCCGTGTCCTTCGCCGAGACGTCCCTGGCCTCCGCGTTCCCGTCCTTCTGGGTGTACCTCCAGGGCCTGCTCTTCGTGCTGGTGGTCGGGTTCCTGCCCGGCGGCATCGCCTCGCTGCCCGGGGTGCTCCGGCGTCGTCGTCGCGCCCCCGCGCCCGCCCCCGGCGACGGAGACGGCCGCGGCCCCGGAGGGGCCACCACCCCCGACGACCCCGTCCCCACCCCGGCAGCGGCCCTGGCCGCGGAGGAGGCCCGATGAACGCCGCCGCACGCCCCGAGATGCTGTCCGCGCGCCGCCCCGAGTGGAGGAGCACTCTGCTGGGGCACACCCCGCCGCAGCCCGGTGGGCTGCGCACGGGCCGCCCCTCCTACCTCGAGATCACGGACCTCACCGTGTCCTTCGGGAGCTTCACGGCCGTGGACGGCGTGGACCTCGTGGTCAACCAGGGCGACCTGCGCTTCCTCATCGGCCCCAACGGCGCCGGGAAGACCACCCTCATCGACGCGGTGACCGGGCTCGTCCCCGCGCGCGGGTCGATCGACCACGACGGCCATCAGCTGGTGGGCCGCAGGACGCACCGGATCACCCGGCTGGGCGTGGGCCGCACCTTTCAGACCGCGAGCGTCTTCGAGCAGCTCACGGTCCTGCAGAACCTCGACATCGCCGCGGAGGCCGGCCGGCCGCCCCTGTCCCTGCTCGCCGCCCGGCGGTCCGTGTCCCGGGAGGTGGAGGAGGCCCTCGAGATCATCAACCTCTCGGCCCTGCGGGACGTCCCGGCCGGGGTGCTGGCCCACGGGCAGAAGCAGTGGCTCGAGATCGGGATGCTGCTCGTGCAGAAGGCGCAGGTGCTGCTGCTCGACGAGCCCGTGGCCGGGATGAGCCACGAGGAGCGGGAGCAGACCGGTGAGCTGCTGCGCCGGATCGGCGGCGACCGGATCACGATCGTGGTGGAGCACGACATGGAGTTCCTGCGCCGCTACGCCACCTCCGTCACCGTGATGGCCGACGGCCGGGTGATCAGCGAGGGCTCCGTGGCCCACGTGCAGGCCGACCCGCGGGTCCAGGAGATCTACCTGGGCACCGCGGCCACCGCCGCCGCCACCGCAGCCGACTCCCGGGAAGGGGACTCCTGATGCTCGAGCTCCAGGACGTGCACACCGGCTACGGCCGCACCGAGGTGGTCCACGGCGTGGACCTCACCGTCGGTGGGGACGCCGTGGTCGCCCTCCTCGGCCACAACGGGGCGGGCAAGACCACGCTGCTGCGGGCGGTCGTGGGCCTCAACAGGGTGACCTCCGGCCGGATCCTGCTCGACGGCGAGGACATCACCGGGCTCAGCGGGCACGCCCGGGTCCGCCGCGGCATGGCCTACGTCCCGCAGGGCCAGCGCTCCTTCGGCGGGCTCAGCGTCCGGGAGAACCTCCAGGTGGTGGCCGACGGCCGGCGGAGCGGACGGGCCGCCGTCGACCGGTCCCTGGCGATGTTCCCGGCGCTCGAGGGGCTGCTCGAGCGCCGGGCCGGGCTGCTCTCGGGCGGGCAGCGCCAGCAGCTGGCGATCGCCCGCGCCCTGATCACCGAGCCGTCCCTGCTGATCCTCGACGAGCCCACCGAGGGCATCCAGCCGTCCGTGGTCCAGGAGATCGAGCAGAAGATCCTGCAGCTGGCCGCCGGCACCGGGATCCGGGTGCTGCTGGTGGAGCAGCGGATCGGCTTCGCCCTGGGCTCGGCCACGGACTGGTACGTCCTGGACTCCGGGCGGGTCAGCGCCTCCGGCCGCGCCGGGGAGCGGGCCGAGGAGCACGCCCGGGCGGCGCTCGCCCTCTGAGCCGGCGCGGGCGCACGTGCCGGGGCGCCTGCCCGGGCGCCCGCGCCCCGGCACGTGCCGGAAACACCCGGTGAACCTCGCCGAAACACGGAGCCCCTACGGTGACGACTGTCCCTGAGCACCCGCCGTCCCGAGGAGAGCCGTGCACCTGACACCCCGTGAGCAGGAGAAGCTGCTGGTCGTCGTGGCCGGCGACCTCGCCCGGCGGCGCCGGGACCGGGGGCTGCGGCTCAACCACCCGGAGGCGGTCGCCCTGATCACCGCCGAGCTTTTGGAGGGCGCCCGGGACGGCCGGACCGTGGCCGAGCTCATGTCCTGGGGCTCCACGATCCTGGCCCGGGCGGACGTCATGGAGGGCGTGCCGGAGATGGTCCACTCCGTCCAGGTCGAGGCGACCTTCCCGGACGGCACCAAGCTCGTCACCGTCCACGACCCCATCCGCTGACCCGCCCGCCCCCGGCACCGAAGGAGCGCCCGTGATCCCCGGAGAGTACGTCCTGCGGCCCGAGCCCGTCGTGATCAACGCCGGCCGGCCCACCACGGAGCTGGACGTGGTCAACCGCGGCGACCGCCCCGTGCAGGTGGGCTCGCACTTCCACTTCGCCGAGGCCAACCCCGGCCTCGAGTTCGACCGGACGGCGGCCCGCGGCTTCCGCCTGGATGTCCCCGCCGGCACCGCGGTGCGCTTCGAGCCCGGCGACCGCAAGCGCGTCCGGCTCGTCGCCCTGGCGGGGCGCCGCGAGGTCCACGGCCTCGCGAACCGGGTGAACGGGCCCCTCGACGCCCCCGGCACGGACGCCCCCGGCACCGACGGCGGCCCCCGCCCCGACGCTTCCGGGAAGGAGCAGGCATGAGCCACGAGATGTCCCGCGCCCAGTACACGAGCCTCTACGGGTCCACCACCGGGGACCTGGTGCGCCTGGCGGACACCGAGCTGTTCCTCGAGGTGGAGCACGACCGCACGGTCCCCGGGGACGAGGTGGTCTTCGGCGGGGGCAAGGTGATCCGGGACGGCATGGGCCACAACGGGCGGCTGACCCGGGACGCCGGCGTGGTGGACACCGTGGTCACCAACGCCGTGGTGCTCGACGTCTCCGGGATCTACAAGGCGGACGTCGGCATCCGGGACGGGCACATCAGCGGGATCGGCAAGGCCGGCAACCCGGACATCATGGACGGCGTCGACATCCTGATCGGCGCCTCCACCGAGGTGATCGCCGGCGAGGGCCGGATCCTCACCGCGGGCGGGATCGACTCCCACATCCACTTCATCGGCGCCGACCAGATCGGCACGGCCCTGTCCTCCGGGATCACCACGATGTTCGGCGGCGGCACGGGCCCCGCCGAGGGCTCCAACGCCACCACGATCACCCCCGGCGCGTGGCACCTCGCCCGCATGTTCCGGGCCCTCGACGGCTACCCGATGAACTTCGGGCTGCTCGGGAAGGGCCACGCGAGCGCCGCCGAGCCCCTCGCGGAGCAGATCCGCGCCGGCGCCGTGGGGCTCAAGATCCACGAGGACTGGGGCGCCACCACGGCGGCGATCGACACGGCCCTGGGCGTGGCCGACGAGTTCGACGTGCAGGTGGCCATCCACACCGACACCCTCAACGAGTGCGGGTTCCTCGAGGACACGGTGGCCGCGATCGGTGGGCGCGTCATCCACACGTTCCACACCGAGGGCGCCGGCGGCGGCCACGCCCCGGACATCATCCGCATCGCGGCCCTGCCCCACGTGCTGCCGTCCTCGACGAACCCCACGCTGCCCTTCACCCGGAACACGGCGGAGGAGCACCTGGACATGCTCATGGTCTGCCACCACCTCAACCCGGACATCCCCGAGGACGTGGCGTTCGCGGACTCCCGGATCCGGCCCGAGACGATCGCCGCCGAGGACGTGCTGCACGACCTGGGCGTGTTCTCCATGACCTCCTCCGACTCCCAGGCCATGGGCCGCGTGGGCGAGGTGGTGCTGCGCACCTGGCAGCTCGCCGACCAGATGAAGCGGCGCACCGGGCCCCTGCCCGAGGAGACGGGCCGCGGGGACAACGCCCGGCTGAAGCGCTACGTGGCCAAGTACACGATCAACCCGGCGGTCGCGCACGGGATCGCCGACGTCGTGGGCTCGGTCGAGCCGGGCAAGTTCGCGGACCTCGTGCTGTGGGACCCGGTGTTCTTCGGGGTCAAGCCCCACGCCGTCCTCAAGGGCGGGCAGATCGTGCACTCGCTCATGGGCGACCCCAACGCCTCGATCCCCACCCCGCAGCCGCAGCTGATGCGGGACGCGTTCGGCGCGAAGGGCACCGCCCCGCACGCCAACTCCATCACCTTCATGTCCCGCGCCGCCGTCGAGGCGGGCGTCGGCGAGCGCCTGGGCCTGCGCAAGCGGGTGCTGCCCGTGGGCGGGATCCGCGGCCTGACCAAGCAGGACATGCGGCACAACCACGCCACCCCGGAGATCGAGGTGGACCCGCAGACCTACGAGGTCCGCGTGGACGGTGAGCTCGCCACGTGCGAGCCCGCCGAGGAGCTGGCCATGGCCCAGCGGTACTTCCTGTTCTGACCGGCCCGCCGGCCGAGCCCCGCACATCCCGAAGCACTCCGGAGCATCCCGAAGCACCCCGGAGCACCCCGAGAGGACCCGCACCCGTGATCGTCGAAGCCGTCCTCGGCAACCTGGCCGAGCTCACCGAGCCGGAGCGCGCCGGCCTGCACCTGGAGCGGGTCGCGCTCTCCGGGCCCGAGCTGCGCAAGCGCGTCCAGCGGGTCGTGACCGACCACGGGACCGAGGTGGGGATCCGACTGACCGCCCGGCGGGAGCTCAGGGACGGCGACATCCTGCACCGCGAGGGCCACAACGCCGTGGTGGTCTCGACCCTGCCCACCGACGTCCTGGTGGTCGCGCCCGCCACGATCGAGCAGATGGGCCTCGTGGCCCACTCCCTGGGCAACCGGCACCTGCCCGCCCAGTTCCTGGGCCCCGCGGCCGAGGTCCCCGAGCTGCCCGGTCACGACGGGGTCATGGTCCTGCAGTACGACCACACGGCCGAGGCCTTCCTGCAGGGCGCCGGGGTGCGCTTCGCTCGCGTCGAGCGGCAGATGGAGGTCCCCTTCCGCCATGCCGAGCACACCCACTGAGCACTCCCCCGCGGGCGCCGCCGGATCGCTCGCCGGGACGCTCGCCGTGCTGCAGCTGGCCGACTCCGCCCTGCCCACCGGCGCGTTCGCCCACTCCCTGGGGCTCGAGACCTACGTGGACGACGGCACGGTCCACGACGAGCCGAGCTTCCTGGCCTGGGTCCGGCACTGCCTGCACCACCAGGTGGTGCCGGCGGAGGGCTGGGCGGTGCGCGCGGTCGCCACGGCGGCCGACGACGACGCCGTGTGGCGCGCCGACGACCTGCTGGCCGCCCAGGCTTTGCCCGTCCAGGTGCGGGACGCCGCGACCGCGATGGGCCGGCGGATGACCGACATCGGCGCCGAGAACTTCCCCTCCCCCCGGCTGCTGGCCTACGCGCAGCGCCAGCGCGCCGGGACGAGCCGCGGCAGTCCCGCGGTGGCCTTCGCGCTCGTGGGCGCCGGCCTGGGCGTGACCTGGGAGCAGCTGGCCGGCGCGTACCTCTTCTCGACCGTGACCTCCCTGACCCAGAACGCCGTGCGCGGCATCCCCATCGGCCAGAACGCCGGCCAGCGCGTGCTGCGCGCCCTGCACGAGGACGTCGCCCGCGGCGTCGAGCGGATCGGGTCCATGGCCGACCACGAGGCCGGAGCGACCAGTCCCGGCCTGGAGATCGCCCAGATGCGCCACGCCTGGCAGCGGGCCCGCATGTTCATGTCCTGACCCACCACCGCACCGACCGCACCGACCGCACCGACCCAGGAGCTCACCATGACCACCGTCTCCCCCGCCCCCTCCGCGCCGACCGGCCGCGGCCCCGTGCGCATCGGCGTGGGCGGGCCCGTGGGCGCCGGCAAGACCCAGCTCGTGGAGCGGGTCACCCGGGCGCTGATCCACGAGGTCTCGATGGCCGCGATCACCAACGACATCTACACGATCGAGGACGCCAGGATCCTGGCCCGCAACGGCGTGCTGCCGCTGGACCGGATCGTGGGCATCGAGACCGGCGGCTGCCCGCACACCGCGATCCGCGAGGACACCTCGATGAACGAGGCCGCGATCGAGAAGCTGTGCGCCCAGCACCCGGACCTGCAGATCGTGTTCGTCGAGTCCGGCGGGGACAACCTCTCCGCCACGTTCAGCCCGGAGCTGGTCGACTTCTCCATCTACGTCATCGACGTGGCCCAGGGCGAGAAGATCCCCCGCAAGGCCGGGCAGGGCATGATCAAGTCCGACCTGTTCGTCATCAACAAGACCGACCTCGCCCCGCACGTCGGCGCCGACCTCGACGTCATGGCCGCGGACTCCGCCGTGTTCCGCAAGAACCGCCCGTTCTGCTTCACCAACCTCCGGACCGACGAGGGCCTCGAGCGGATCCTCGCGTGGATCCGGCACGACGTGCTGATGCTGGACATGGTCCCGTGACCGCCGCCGCGCCCGCCGCCGCGGCACCCGGCCGGCGTGCCGCGCCGGCCTCCGCGCCGGCCTCCGCGCCGGCCTCCGCGCCGACAGGCCGGCTCGAGCTGGTGCTGGTGCCCCGCGGGGACCGGACCGTGGCGGCCCACCAGTTCCACGCCGGCGCCCTGCGCGTGCTGCGCCCGCACCACCTGGACGGGTCGGGGCAGCCGTGCTTCGTCGTCGTCAATCCCGGCGGCGGGTACCTCGGCGGGGACCGCTACGAGCTGGACGTCACGGTCGGGGCCGCCGGCACCGCTCTGGTCACCACCCAGTCCGCGACCAAGGTCTACCGCACCCCGGCCGCCCCCGCCCGCCAGGACGTACGTCTCGCGCTCGGCCCCGGCGCGGTCCTCGAGTACCTGCCGGACCAGCTCATCGCCTACGAGGACGCCGACTACGTGCAGTCCACGACCGTGACGATGGACCCCTCGGCCTGCCTCGTGGCGGGCGAGGTGGTCACCCCCGGGTGGGCGCCGGACGGCACCGTCTTCCGCTACCGCGGCGTGGTGCTGCGCACCGAGGTGCTGATGGGCGGGCGCACGGTGGTCCTCGACAACCTCCGCCTGCGCCCGGGCGAGGATGCCGTGGCCGGGCTCGGCTTCCTGGAGGGACGCACGCACCTCGGCTCCCTGCTGGTCGTGGACCCCCGGGCGGACCGGGAGCTGGTGGAGGAGGTCCACGGCCTGCTCGCCGCGGCCGAGGCCCGGGTGCCGGGGCTGCGGTGCGGGGTCTCCGAGCTGCCGGTGCCCGGCCTCGTGGTCCGCGCCCTGGGCCCCGGCTCCGCGGAGCTCACGGACCTGCTCCTGGACGTCTCGGCGCTGCTGCGCGCGCGGTGGACGGGACAGCCGCGCGTGGCGCTGCGGAAGTACTGAACCCCGCCGGCCCTCCCTCCGGGCCCGGGGCGGCCCCCGGGACCGAGGAGAGGACATGGGACGTCAACCAGCCGGAAACGCCGCGGCCACATGCCGGGACGAGGATGGGGGAACCGGGCGCACGAGACGGAAGGGGCTCCCCATGACCGCGAGCAACAGATGGATCCTGGGCCTGGCCCGGGTGCGGCCGGGTGATCGGATCGAGGCCTGGGAGCACCGGCAGCCCCGCTTCACCGGCACGGTCAGCGAGGTGGTCCCGCAGCTGGGGATCGCCTGGGTCCTCGAGGACCGCACGGGACTCCGGCGGCTGGTCTCGATCCGGGGCCACCGGCTGCGCCGGTCCGAACTGGTGACCTCGGCCTGACCGCCCGGGGCCCTGGCACCGGCGCCGGAACGCGCGCACGATGGACCCCACGGGCGGGCACCAGGGTCCGCCGCGGCCGGTGGAGGACACGATGCCAGAGGCTCTCACGTTCGACTCGGGCGGCGTCCCGTGCGCCGCCGCGCTGTACCGCCCGGCGCCGGCCGGCGCCGCGGTGCCCTGCGTGGTCATGGGCCACGGCTTCACCGGCACCCAGGACCAGCTGGCCGAGCACGCCGCCGGCCTCGCGGAGCACGGCCTGGCCGTGCTGACCTTCGACTACCGGCGGTTCGGCCGCAGCGGCGGCGCACCCCGGCAGATCGTGGACGCAGCGGAGCAGCTCGAGGACTGGCGCGCGGCCGTGCGCCTGGCCCGCTCCCTGCCCGGCCTCGACCCGGCCCGCACCGCGCTGTGGGGCAGCTCGCTGTCCGGCGGGCACGTCCTGCGGCTGGCCTCCGCGGACCGGCGGACCCGGGCCGTGGTCGCCCAGGTGCCGGAGTTCGGCAAGGGCTCCGAGGGCACGGCCGGCGAGATCCGGGCCAAGAAGCAGCAGGAGCACATCCCGCTCGGGCTGCTCCTGCGGACCACCGTCCGGCTGCTGGCCGCCGCGGTCCGCGACGAGCTGCGGGGACGGCGCGGGCTCCCCCCGCGCTGCATCCCGGTGTTCGCGCTCCCCGGGGACGTGGGCGCGATCATCGACCCGGACAGCGACCGGTACCTGGAGCACGCCGTGAGGACGGGTCCGTCCTGGCGCAACGAGTTCGCGCCCCGGCTGCTCCTCCACCCTCCCGTGTACCTGCCGGGCACCGCCGAACGGGTGCGGGCGCCGCTGCTCGTGTGCGTCGCGGAGCAGGACACCGAGACGGATCCGCGGCGGGCCGCGCGGATCGCCCGGGCGGCGCCGCGGGGCGAGGTCGTGACGTACCCGGTGGGGCACTTCGCGGTCTACGAGGACCCCGTGCGCTCGCGCGTGCTCGAGGACCAGGCCCGGTTCCTGGTCCGCCACCTCCGCCCCGGGGCGGAGCCGGCCGGCGGCCGCTGACGGTTCCCTCGCCCGGAGCGGCCGAGGCTCCGTCTGCCGGGGGAGGCCCCGGGGCGGGCCGCGCCGATAGCGTGCTGGGAGCGGCCCCGGCGACGGACGCGGGCCGGCCGCGCCGACCTCCCCCGGAAGGACCCCGATGATCGACGCCCTGCAGGAATTCACCTCCTCCCTGCCGCCGCTGCTCCAGTGGCTGGGGGTGGTGGTGGCAGGAGCGATCCCGTTCGTCGAGTCCTACTTCGGGTCCGTCGTCGGCGTCCTGGCCGGCCTCGACCCGGCGATCGCCGTCGGGGCCGCCGTCACCGGCAACGTCGCCTCCATGCTGGCGCTGGTCCTGGGCGCGCACGGCCTCCGCCGCAGGTTCGCCGGCGACCCCCGGGAGCCCTCGCCCCGGCAGCAGAGACTGCGCCGGGCCTTCGACAAGTACGGTGTGGCCGGTGTAAGCCTGCTCGGCCAGACCATCCTGCCCAGCCAGATCACGGCCACCGCCATGGTCTCCTTCGGCGCGGACCGCAACGCCGTCATCCGGTGGCAGATCGTCTCCATCGTCCTGTGGGGCGTCGCCTTCGGCACCCTCGCGGCCATGGGAGTCGGCCTGCTGGACGCCGGCTGAGCCGCGCCGGCGCCCGGAGCGCCGGACCGGGGTGCGGAAAACCGCAGGCGTACCAGGTGGAGAACGTCGCTGCGGCGACGACCCCCGCGACCGTAGCGTGAAGGCATGAGCACACCGCACGAGACCCGGCCCCTTCCACCCGTACCGTGGGGCAGCCCCGGCACCGATCCCGGCAGCGGTCGTGGGACCCCGGACGACGCCCCCCGCCCCGCGGGCGGTTCCCGGCCCGCGGGCCCCGCCGCCGGGGCCCGGTCCCGGGAGTGGGGACCGTGGTCCCCCAGGACCCTGTTCTTCGGCACCACCGACCTCGTGGTGGACGCCGCGCTCGGCACGCTGTGGCTGACGGCCCTGGTCTCCCTGGTCTCCGCCGGCTTCGCCTCGCTCGCCGCCCTGGTGGGCGTGGTCCTGCTCGTGGCCGCGATCTACGCGGTCCGCGGGATCGAGTGGGTCGAGCGCCGCCGCACGCAGGCGGCGTTCGGGCTGCACCTGCCTGGCCCGCGCCGGCGCCGCTCGCCCCGCACCGACGGCTGGCGGATCGTCCACCAGTGGTGGCTGGACGTCTCCGACGCCGCGTTCTGGACGGGACTGCTGCACCTGCTCCTCACCACGGTCCTGGGCTGGGTCGCCGTGGCGGCCCTGGCCGGCACCGGCGCCGCCGTCGCCCTGGCCTTCGCGCCGCTCTACGCGGCGCCGAACAACCCGCTCTGGCCCTCCGAGGTGGTCGGGACCTGGCCGGACTGGGCCGTGGTCCTGACCGGGATCACCCTGACCCTCCTCGGGCTGCTCGTCGTGGTCCTCGCCGTGGCCGCGCACCGGGGCCTGTCCCGGCTGCTGCTCCGGGTGGACGAGGCGGCGGAGCTGCGCCGCCGGGCCGCCGAGGCCGCGGCCGCCCGCGAGACCGCCGTCCGCGGCGCCCGCACCGAGCGCTCCCGGATCGAACGCGACCTGCACGACGGCGTGCAGCCCCAGCTCGTGTCCGTGGCCATGAACCTGTCGATGGCCCAGCGCCGGATCGACCACGACCCCGCCGGGGCCAAGGACCTCATCGGGGAGGCGCATGCCACCACCAAGGCCGCGATCGCCGAGCTGCGCCGCCTGGCCCGGGGCTTCCACCCGGCGGTCCTGGAGGACCGGGGCCTCGATGCCGCCCTCTCCGCCGTGGCCGCCCAGTCCCCCGTCCCGGTCGCCGTGGACGTGCGGGTGCCGCGGCTGGCGCCGGAGACCGAGGCCGCCGTGTACTTCGCGGTCTCCGAGGGCATCGCCAACATCGTCAAGCACGCCCAGGCCGGCGCCGCGTCGGTGCGGGTGGGCCTCGAGACCGATCCCGCGGGAGGCACCCGCGTGGTCGCCCGGATCGCCGACGACGGCCGCGGCGGCGCCGTGGTGGTCCCCGGCGGCGGCCTGTCCGGGATCGCCGACCGGATCCGCTCCGCGGGCGGGCACTTCTTCCTCGACTCCCCCGCGGGCGGGCCGACCGAGCTGACCGTCGAGCTGCCGGTCGACCGGGGGGCGGGATCCTGATGCGCATCGTCATCGCCGAGGACGCCGTCCTCCTGCGCGCGGGCCTCGTCCGCCTGCTCACCGAGGCCGGCCACGAGGTGGTCGCCGACGTCGACACCGCGGAGGACCTGCTCCGGGCCGTCGAGGAGCACGAGCCGGACTTCGCCCTCGTGGACGTGCGGCTGCCGCCGACGTTCACGGACGAGGGCATCCGCGCCGCCGTCCTCGTCCGCTCCCAGCACCCGCGGATCGCGGTGCTCGTGCTCTCGCAGTACGTCGAGGAGCGCTACGCCTCGGAGCTCATCGCGTCCCGCCGGGACGGGCTGGGGTACCTGCTCAAGGACCGGGTCGCGGACGTCGACCAGTTCCTCGAGTCCGTGGAGACCGTGGGCGCGGGCGGCACCGTCCTGGACCCGGAGGTCGTCTCCCAGCTGCTCGTGCGCTCGCGGAACCGCCAGGACCTGGAGCTCCTCTCCCCGCGGGAGCACGAGGTGCTCGGGCTCATGGCCCAGGGGCTCTCCAACGCCTCGGTCGCCGCGAACCTCTTCCTCACCGAGTCCTCGGTGGAGAAGCACATCCGCTCCGTGTTCACCAAGCTGGGCCTCGCCCACGAGGACGGCGGCAACCGCCGCGTCCGTGCGGTCCTGCGCTACCTCGGCTACCCGGACCCCGGGCCCGGCCACACCCCGTCCGCAAACCCGTCCCACCAGGAGCACCGGCCATGAGCACCCACCCCGAGCACCCCGCCGCCCACGACTCCTCCCACGACGTCGTCAGCGACAACGAGCGCACGGCCTGGCTCGTCCCCACCGCCGTGCTCGGTGGCATCGGCGCCCTCCTCCTGCTGGGCGCCGGCGGCGCCACCGCCGCCGCGTCCCTGTCCGTCCAGGAGCACCGGGTGGACACCACCGTGACCGAGTCCGTGGACACGGTCGTGGTCGACGGCCGGTCGGCGGTCGTCGAGGTCGTGACGGCCGACGTCCCCGATCTGCGGGTGGAGTCCGTGTACGCCGGGTTCAGGCTCGAGAGCGCCCCCGAGCCCCGGGTCGAGGACGGCCGGCTGAGCATCGACGCCCTCCCGTCCCGCTCCTGGCCGGGCGCCGGCAGCGGGATGCACGTGCGGATCACCGTCCCGGCCGCGGACGAGCCCGTGGACCTGCGGCTCTCCGGGGACGCCGGCGCCCTGAGCGTCGAGGGCGACTTCGGCGACGTCCGGCTCGACACGGAGGCCGGCGTGATCGAGGCGAGCGGCAGCGCCCGCACCCTGTGGGCGTCCTCGGAGGTCGGCGCCGTGGACCTCGACGGGATCCGGGTCCGCGAGGACCTGGACGTGCACACCGAGGTCGGGGCCACCGAGGTCCGGCTCGTGGGCGAGGCCCCGCGGCGCGTGGCCGTCACCACCCGGGCGGGGGCCGTCGAGGCCGCGGTCCCGGACGCCGACTGGTGGACCCCCGCGGTCGCCGGCGCGGACGACCGCGACCCCGAGGACCTGACGGCGGCCACCGTCTGCGCCGCCGTCCCCGACGACCGCCCCTGCCTGTACGTGGCCTCGGCCGTGGGCGCGGCGGAGATCACCTACGGCGGCCGGTCCGCCGCCCCTGGCAGCGGGGCGTCCGGGCGGTAGACTGGACCCTGTTGTCCGGGTCGGGCGCACCGGGAGGGGGGACGGTGCGCACATCCTCCGAGGACCCCTGTGAACCCCCTGACCACCCCTTCCACGGCCGAGCGCGCGGCCCGCGTGCCCGCCGCCCCGACCCCCGCCGCGGAGCACCCCGCGGCCGCCCCGCACGACACCGGCCGCCGGACGACGCCCTCGTCCGGCGGCCGGTACGCCCGGCTCGTGCAGCTCGCCGGGCGCGACTTCCTGCCGATCGCCTTCGCGGCCCGCCTGCCCCTGGCCATGCTCACCGTCGGGGCGCTCACCCTCGCCACCGCCGTCAGCGGCTCCTACGTCGTCGGAGGGCTGGCCGCCGGCGCCGTCGGGGTCGGCTCGGCGCTGGGCGGGCCCCTGATGGGCCACCTCGCCGACCGCCTGGGCCAGCAGGCCGTGCTGCTGGTCTCCGCCCTCGCCCACGCCGTGGCCATCGCGCTGCTGCTGGTCACCGCCTACGCCCCCGCGGGCCCGGACGCGCCGGCCGTGCCGCTGCTCGTCGGCGCGTCCCTGCTCGTGGGCGCCACCTGCCCCCAGGTCGGCCCGCTGGCCCGGGTGCGGTGGCGCGGCCTGGTCGGCGGAAACCGGCGCGAGCTGGACACCGCCCTGTCCTACGAGTCCACCGCCGACGAGCTGACCTTCGTGCTCGGCCCGGCCCTGGTCGGTGTCCTGGCCTCCCTGGTCGCCCCCTGGTCCCCCTTCGTCCTCGCGGCCGTCCTGACCCTCACCATGGTCACGACCTTCGCCGTGCACCCCACGCGCCTGGCGGTCCCGGCCGTCTCGCGCGAGGACCGGCGCCGTGCGGCGGCCCGTCCCGTTCCCGTCCGGGAGCGGGTCCTCGTGCTGCTCCCCGTCCTGGGGATGGTGGCCATGGGCGCGTTCTTCGGCGCCGTGCAGAACGGTCTCAACGCCTTCGGCGGCGAGTTCGGGATCCAGAGCGCGACCGGTCTGCTCTACGCCGTGCTCGGCATCAGCTCGGCGGCCGCGGCCCTGTCGGTGGCGTGGTGGCCGCAGCGCTTCCGGCCCGCCTCCCGCTGGCTGGTCAGCTCCGGCGCCATGGCCGCCCTGAGCCTGCTGTTCCTGCTGCCGAGCGGGATCGGGTCGATGCTCGTGGTGCTGCTGCTCGCCGGTCTGCCGCTGGGGCCCGCCATGGTCACGATCTACACCATCGGCGGGGACGTCGCCCGGCCGGAGCGGCTGGGCACGGTCATGACGATGCTCGCGAGCGGCGTGGTCCTCGGCTCCGCCGTGGGCGCGGCGTCGGCCGGGCTCCTGGCCGAGACCGCCGGGCACCGGGGCGCGTTCGCCGCCGCGGTCGGCGCGGCCTGCGCCATGGTCCTGATCAGCGCGGTGCTGGCCGTGCTCCGGCGCCGGGACCGCTGACCCGCGGGACGTCCGGGTCCACGGACCCGCCCGGCGGGGCCGACGCGGTCAGACCAGCGGCGACTTGGGCCGGTGCTCCTTGTTGCCCAGGCCCTCCCGGCCGTCCAGGTGGTCGACGAGCTCCCGCAGCGCCTCGAGCGAGCTCACGCTCTCCGACCAGCCGGTGACCTCGCGGATCCGCGTGGTGTCCATGATCGGCACGGCGCCGGCCAGGTCGATCCAGCCGGGGTCGGTGGGCTGCAGCCGCAGCCGGTAGGTGATCGCCACGAGCGCGCGCACCAGGGCCGGCGGCACGGGCAGCACGCGCCGGGCGCCGAGCACCTGCGCCACGCCGTCGGCGCCGAGCACCGGCTCGGCGGCGACGTTGAACGCCCCGCCGGCCCGGTGCTGGACGACCCGCCAGAACGCGTCCGCGACGTCGTCGGTGTGCAGCGTCTGGAAGCGGAACTTCTCGGGGAACGGCAGCACGGGCAGGCGCAGCCGGGCGATGAGCTTCCTGGGCACGAGGGCGCCGAAGAAGTAGTCCCCGATCTCGGGGGCGGCGTCCGCCTGGAACAGGAAGCCGGGCCGCAGCCGGGTCACCACGATCCCGGGGTGGGCCTCCTCGAACCGGTTGAGCAGCGCCTCCGTCTCGGCCTTCTGCACGTTGTAGTGCGAGGTCTCGACCCCGCCGACCGGCCAGGACTCGTCCACGGCCCGGTCCTTGGGGCCGGGGCTGTAGGCGCCGAGCGAGGAGGGGTAGACGATCTGGGGCACGCCGGCGAGCACCACGGCGTCGAGCACGTGGACGAGGCCGTCCACGTTCGTCTCGTGCATCAGCGCGAAGTCCCGGTTCGGGCGGATGAGCCACACGAGGTGGATCACGGCGTCCGCGCCGGCCATGATCTCCGCCAGCGCCGCGGTGGACTCCTTCGCGGCGACGTCGACGGTGTGCCACTCCACGCCGTCGTAGGGCTCCCCGCCCCGCTCGGGCCCCTCGCGGGAGACCCCGACGATGTGGGTGACCTCCGGCGCGGCGTGCAGCCGGCGGAGCACCGCGGTGCCCACGTTGCCCGTGGCTCCCAGGACGACGATCTTCACGGTGCTCCCCCTCCGCCGGTGCAGGACCTACTGGTCCTGGACCCTGCCGCTCTCGCCCTGCAGGCGGTCGATGTGCTTGGACGCCTCGGCCTTGGTGAGGTCCGCCGGCAGCTCCTCGCCGGCCTCGCGGGCCAGGGTGTCGAGGTAGCTGCGCTGCGCGCTGGTCATCGGCTCCTCGCCGGTGGCCCACTCGTCCGGGTCGCGGTCGAGCCCGCTGCCCGGTTCGGGGCTGGAGGCGCCGATGGTCTGCTGCTCGTCGGGGTCCGGGGATCCGCTCGCGTTCTCAGTCATGCGCCCCATGATAGTCACATCCCTTATGGTTTCCGCCCGGCCCGGCGGCCCCGCACCCCGTCCTGCCGCACCCCTCCTGCCGCGAGGGGGACGGAGTCAGTAGGCTGGTGGCCCCGGGGAGATCCGTGCTGGGCCCCGGCGACGCCCTTCCCACGAGCGAGGAGTAGCAGATGAGCGAGCAGCCGCCCACCGGCCCGAACGGCGCCGCGGGCGCCGGAGTCCGGTCCGACAAGCTCGAGGCCTACATGCTCGGGCACTACATGGGGGCCCTCTCCGGGGTGCGGCTCTTCGACGAGGCGGCCACCACGTGGGCCGGCACCCCCTACGAGGGCCGGTTCGCGGCGTTCGTCGACGAGATCAAGGACGACATCGGCCGCCTCGAGGCGATGATCGACCGTCTGGGCTCCGGCCGGCGCACGGTGGCCAAGGGGCTCGGAACCGTCACCGGCATTGCCTCCCGGCTCAATCCGCTGAGCCGGATCCGGGAGCGGACCGGCATCGCCGCCCACGGTGAGCTCGAGATGCTGCAGTCCCTGGTGGTCGCCAAGCGCAGCATGTGGGTCACGCTCCTGGAGCTCGCCCCCGCCGAGCCGCGCCTCGACGCCGAGGAGCTGAGGACCCTCGAGGCCGGGGCCGCCGACCAGTACGACCGCCTGCGGGCCATCGCCGCGGAGACGGCACGGGACCGGTTCCTCGCCCGGGACTGACCCCGTGACCGAAGCCGTGACCGACAGCTCCGCGCCCCGCGGCACCGGGGCCGCCCCACCGCCCGCGGACGACGACGCCTCCGGCCCGGCCGCCCCGGACGCCTCCCCCGCCGCCGCCTGGGAGGCGCTGCTCGCCGGCCGGACCGGCCCCGTTCCGCCGCCGGGGGCGGAGCTCGTCGAACGCTACGGACCGCTCGTGGCGCACCGGGGCCCCCTCGTCCTCGCCCAGCTGGGACAGAGCCTGGACGGGTTCATCGCCTCGCGCACCGGGCACGCCGAGTTCGTGACCGGCCCGGAGGACCGGGAGCACCTGCACCGGTTGCGCGCACTCGTGGAGGCCGTGGTCGTGGGCGTCGGCACCGTGGTCGCCGACGACTGCCGGCTGACCGTCCGCGCCGTGCCCGGCCCCCATCCCACCCGGGTGGTCCTGGACCCCTCGGCGCGCGCCCCTCTGACCTCGGCCGTGCTCACGGACGGAGCCGCGCCCACGCTGTGGGTCGTGGGCGAGGACGCGGACGCGCCCACGGCGCCGGCGCCGCACGTCGCGGTGCTGCGGGTGCCCGTGGGCGAGCACGGGCTGGCACCCCGGGCCGTGCTCGAGGCGCTGGCCCGGCGGGGCCTGCGGCGGGTGCTCGTGGAGGGCGGCGGGCGCACCGTCTCGGGGTTCCTCGCGGCCGGGACGCTGCACCGTCTCTACCTCACCACCGCGCCCATGCTCATCGGGGACGGGGTGCCCGGCATCCGGTTCCCCGGCGCGGACCACCTCTCCGGGGCGCTGCGCGCCCCGGTGCGCCGCTTCGTGCTCGGCGACGACCTCTGCACCGAGCTGACCTTCCGGGCCTGAGCCCATCCGGGTCCGACGACCGGTGCGGCTCAGGCGCCCAGCCGCTCCCGCAGGCTCTTGACGTGGCCCTCGGCCTGGACGTTGTACTCCGCGGAGCTCACGGTGCCGTCCTGCTCGATGACGAAGGTCGAGCGGAGCGGGCCGGTCCGGGTCTCCCCGTTGACCGTCTTCTCCCCCCAGGCACCCCATGCCCGGGCGGCCTGACCGTCGGGGTCGGAGAGCAGCCGGTAGGGAAGGTGGTACTCCTCGGCGAATCGGGACAGGGTCTCGGGGTCGTCCCCGGAGACCCCGAGCACGGTGTAGCCCAGGTGCTGGAGCGAGGCGAGGCTGTCCCGGAAGTCGCACGCCTCGGAGGTGCAGCCGGGGGTGAAGGCCTTGGGATAGAAGTAGACGATCACCTTGTGGTCGCGCAGCTCGGAGAGCCGGACCTGCTGTCCTTCGTGGTCGGTCAGTGCGAGGTCGGGGGCCTGCCGGCCGGTCCGGATCTGCTGGGTCATGGGTTCTCCTCGAGGGGTGGATCGGTGGAGCGAGCCGGCGCGCTGGTCTGCACCGGCTCCTGGAGGACGTGGTTACGGGAGGCGTCGAGCGGCCGCGCGGCCCACCATCGCGCCCACGCAGGCCGAGGACACCGCGAGCGCCCACAGCGGTGCGGTCCGCCGGTGCCGGTGCAGCGGGCGGCTGAGGTCCGGGTCGCAGTCGATGGCGGTGTAGTCGAAGAAGATCGCGGGTGCGGGCGACGGCGCGGTGTGGTTCACGGGTTCCTCCAGGATTCGTACTATGGAATCAAGTTTCCACAATATGAAATTAGTGCCTCCTGGGGCGCTCGTCAAGAGGGATCGCGAGAACGGGCGCCCCCCGGAGACAGTGTCGCGGAGACAGCGTCGCGGAGGTCCCCGGCGCGGAGTGCGGCACCGATCCGTCAGCCGCGGCCGGCGAATGGCATCCCCGAGGCGGTCAGCACGAGCGAGTTCACCGTGGCGGAGGCGGGCAGCTCGGCCATCATCAGCACCGCCCGCCCCACCTCTTCGACGGGGAAGCTCGGTTCCGGTCGCAGCGTGCCGTCGGCCTGCAGGGCGCCACCGTCCGTGCCCAGGCCCGCCAGCAGCTCCGTGGCCGCGTTGCCGATGTCGATCTGCCCGCAGGTGATGCCGTAGGGGCGCCCGTCCAGGTCCAGGGACCGGGTGAGGCCGGTGACGGCGTGCTTGCTCGCGGTGTAGGCCGCGGACAGGGGCCGGGGCGCGTGCGCGGAGATCGAGCCGTTGTTGATGATCCGCCCACCCCGGGGCTGCTGCCGCTTCATGATCCGGACGGCCTGCGCCGAGCACAGGAACGTGCCGGTGAGGTTGACCTCCAGGGTGCGCTGCCACTCCGCGAGATCGATCTCGTCCGCCCCGCCGCGGGGCCCGAACGTGCCCGCGTTGTTGAACAGGACGTCGATCCGCCCGGTCAGCTCCTCGATCTCCCGGAAGGCCGAGGCCACGCTCTCGGCGTCGGCCACATCCACCGGGACGATCCGGGCGCCCGGCGCCCCGGCGGCGGCCTCCTCCAGGGCGGCACGCCGCCGGCCGACCAGCACCACCACCCACCCGGCCGCCAGGAAGGCGCGCGCCACCGCGCGGCCGATCCCCGAACCGGCTCCCGTCACCACGAGCACCTTGTCCTCCGCACCCGGACCGCCGTGCCGATCCCCTGCTCCATCCATGACGTTCCTTCCGCACTCCCTCGGCATGGCCGCAATCCTCCTGCCCCGCGGTGAAACCGAAGTTTCACTCCCGGCATCTCTCTGCAAAAAATCAGTAACACAAGGATGCGACCATTGACTTCCAGCTTGTGAACCAGTTCACTATACTTAGTGAAAGTTTTCTTCCACATTACGGAATACAGAGAGGTGACAGGCACACTCCATGAAGCTCACCGCGTTCAACTCCCTCAACAGGACCCAGGCGGCCGAGGTCGTCCGTCCGGCGCTCGACATCCCGCGCTGGGTGGAGGCCGTGGTCGACGCCCGGCCCTACGCCCACCATGATGCCCTGCTCAGCACGGCCCGGACGGCCGCGAAACCGTTCGGCGCCGAGGAGATCGAGAGAGCCCTGTCCCACCACCCTCGCATCGGCGAACGGGCCGAGGGCGACCACGCGGAGGCCGGGCTGTCGCGAGCGGAGCAGTCCGCGGTCGACCCCACGGACACCGACGTCCAGCAGCGCCTGCGCGAGGGCAACCTCGCCTACGAGGAGCGGTTCGGCCAGGTGTTCCTCATCCGCGCCGCCGGGCGCACACCCGAGGAGATCCTCGACCAGCTCTCCACCCGCATGGACAACGACCCCGGGACGGAGCAGGCCGTGGTCGCCGACCAGCTGCGCCAGATCGCCCTCCTCCGACTCGAAGGACTCGTCACCCCATGAGCTACGTCACCGCCCACGTCCTCGACTCCGTCACCGGCACCCCCGCCCAGGGGATCGCCGTGGCCCTCGAGGCCGCCGACGGCACCTCCATCGCGACCGCCGAGACCAACGCCGACGGACGCGTGCCCGAACTGGGCCCAGAGACCCTGGAATCCGGCGACTACCGGATCACCTTCGCCACGGGACAGTACTTCGCCGGCCGGAACCAGCCGACGTTCTACCCGTTCGTGACGGTGAACTTCACGGTGCAGGCCGAGGAGAGGCACTACCACGTGCCGCTCCTGCTGAGCCCGTTCGCCTTTTCCACCTACCGGGGCAGTTGACCCAGGAGTCGACGGGTCAGCCCGTCTTCGACCGCCCCGATCAGCAGAAACCTCGAGTGCAAGGAGAAACGTCATGACCGACGTCATCACCGAGAAGACCACGGACACCGTCGTCCTGGGCAAGAACCAGTACGGCAAGGCCGAGAACCACGTGGTGCGCATCAACCGCGACACCGACCGCCACGAGATCCGCGACCTCGTGGTCACCTCGCAGCTGCGCGGCGACCTGGAGGAGGTGCACACCCTCGGCGACAACGCCCACTGCGTGCCCACGGACACGCAGAAGCAGACCGTGTTCGCCTTCGCCCAGCAGTACGGGATCGAGTCCCCCGAGCAGTTCCTGCTCGAGCTCGCCGACCACTTCACCGGCGAGTTCGAGTGGATCACCGGTGGTCGCTGGGCGGCCCAGGAGTACGCGTGGAACCGCATCAACGACCACGACCACTGCTTCGTGCAGCACAAGGACGAGGTGCGCACCGCGGTGGTCGTCGCCGACGGCGAGGAGCGCACGGTGATCTCCGGGTTCAAGGACCTCACGGTCCTGAAGTCCACGCAGTCCGGCTTCACGGGCTACCCGAAGGACAAGTACACGGTCCTGCCCGAGACCGAGGACCGGATCATGTCCACGGACGTGGCCACCCGGTGGCGCTACAACACCACCGACGTGGACTACGACGCCGTCTACGAGAACGTCAAGAAGATCATCCTGACCAAGTTCACCGACCACTACTCCAAGGCCCTGCAGGAGACCCTCTACCTGATGGGCAAGGCTGTCATCGAGGCCCACCCGGAGATCGACGAGATCAAGTTCTCGTGCCCGAACAAGCACCACTTCGTGTACGACCTCGGCTTCTGCGGCCTCGAGAACGACAAGGAGACCCACTGGGCGGCCGACCGCCCCTACGGACTCATCGAGGCCACGATCCAGCGCAAGGGAGCCGCGGAGAACGAGTCCGCCTGGATGGGCATCGCAGGCTTCTGCTGAGCACCGCACTCCCCGGTGCCGCCCACGGCGGCACCGGCCGGGGTCCGTCGTCGTCCGTGCGCGACGACGGCGGACCCCCGCACCCTCCTGCGGGCGGCGCCCACGCTGCCGGCTCACCCGGCGCCCCGCGGCGCCCACCGCGCATCGCGCACCTCTCCACCTCCTCGCTCCGCCCCGGTCCCGCCCCTTCGCCGGCACCGGGTCTCTCCCGTCACCAGGATCCTTAGGAGAACACCATGGCCAGGTCACGCACCGCCGAGCCGCCCACCACCACCCGCGCCCGCCCCGAGGACGAGTACCTCGGCGCGGGCGCCAGCCTCGGCTACGGGCTGCAGCACGTGCTCACCATGTACGGCGGCATCATCGCCCCGCCGCTCATCATCGGCGGGGTCGCCGGCATGACCCCGCAGGAGCAGGGTCTGCTCATCGCGGCCTCGCTGTTCGTGGGCGGACTCGCCACGGTCCTGCAGTCCTGGGGCCTCAAGTTCTTCGGCTCGCAGCTGCCGCTCGTGCAGGGCACCTCCTTCGCCGGCGTGGCCACCATGACCGCGATCGTCCAGAGCGGCGGCGGCATCCAGGCCGTCTTCGGCGCCGTCATCGTCGCCTCGGTCGTCGGCTTCCTCATCACACCGTTCTTCGTGAGCATCATCCGCTTCTTCCCGCCGGTCGTCACCGGCGTGGTGATCACGTCCATCGGCCTCACGCTGTTCCCGGTGGCGGCCCGGTGGGCCATGGGCGGCAACGCGCAGTCCCCCGAGTACGGCTCGGTCGGCAACATCGCCCTGGCCGGCCTGACCCTGCTGATCATCATGCTGCTCTCCAAGCTGGGCAGCGCCGCCATCTCCCGGCTCTCCATCCTCATCGGCCTGGTGCTCGGCACGGCCGCGGCCGCGGCGCTGGGCATGGCGGACTTCAGCCAGGTGCTCAGCGGCGACATCTTCGCCGTCCCGCAGCCGCTGGCCTTCGGTCCCCCCGTGTTCGAGGTGGCGGCCATCCTCTCGATGTTCATCGTCATCCTCGTGACCCTCACCGAGACCACCGCCGACATCATCGCGGTCGGCGAGATCGTCGACACGAAGGTCGACAAGAAGCGCATCGCCGACGGCCTGCGCGCGGACATGGCCTCCTCCGCCCTGGCCCCCCTCTTCAACGGCTTCACCCAGAGCGCCTTCGCCCAGAACGTGGGGCTCGTGGCCATCACCGGCGTCAAGAGCCGCTTCGTGGTCACGGCCGGCGGCCTCATCCTCGTGACCCTCGGCCTGCTGCCCGTGCTCGGGCGGGTCGTCGCGGCGGTCCCGCCGCCCGTGCTGGGCGGGGCCGGCATCGTGCTCTTCGGCAGCGTGGCCGCCTCCGGCATCCGCACCCTGGCGAAGGTGGACTTCGGCAACGGCGCCAACCTGATCATCGTGGCCACCTCCCTCGGGTTCGGCATGCTGCCCATCGCCGTGCCCGAGATCTACGCGAACTTCCCGGCCTGGTTCGAGACGATCTTCCACTCCGGCATCAGCTCGGCGGCCGTGATGGCGATCCTGCTCAACATCCTGTTCAACGAGTTCCGCGCCGGCAACCCACCGCGGGGCACCGGCTCCGTCTTCGCCAACGCCCCGGTGCGCGCGGTGCGCTACGAGAGCATCGAGCACCTGCAGGGCCACCTCCAGGAGGGCGACACGGTCAGGAACGGCAAGCTCGTGGACTGCGACGGCAACGAGGTGCCCGTCATCACCGCCGCCGGCGAGATCATCGACACCAGGGTCTGCAAGCCCCAGGACGGCTCCGGCGGCTCGTCCGCACACTGACCCGCCGTCGAACCTCCACCGGTCTTCAGCGGCGCCGGGGATCCCGGCGCCGCAGAAGACCGGTCGGACGCGCCTCTCCTCCACCCCTGGCTTTCTCCACCCATGACCCCTGAGAAAGAGTTGACGTGACCCCTGAGCACATGGTTGAACACCGCAACCGGCCGACCCCCGAGGCCCCGGACAGCACATCGGCCGCAGCCGCGCAGTGGCTGGGTTCCTTCGAGGACCTCGTCGAGAAGCAGGTGCGGGAGCGGACGCAGTACCTCCTGCAGTCGTCGGCACCACGACCCGGGTCCGCAGGCCCGGCCGCGCCGACGGTCACCACGGACTACGTGAACACGATCCCCGTGGACCAGGAGCCGGAGTTCCCGGGCGACGAGGAAATCGAGCGCACCTACCGCCGCTGGCTGCGCTGGAACGCCGCCGTGATGGTGCACCGGGCCCAGCGCCCCGAGATCGGCGTGGGCGGTCACATCTCCACCTACGCCGGCGCGGCCACCCTCTACGAGGTCGGCTTCAACCACTTCTTCCGCGGCCCGGAGCACCCCGGCGGCGGCGACCAGGTCTTCTGGCAGGGCCACTCGGCCCCCGGCAACTACGCGCGCGCCTATCTCGAGGGCCGGCTCACCGAGGAGCAGCTGGACGGGTTCCGGCAGGAGAAGTCCAAGGGCAGCGACGGCATCCCGTCCTACCCGCACCCCCGCTCCATGCCCGACTTCTGGCAGTTCCCGACCGTGTCCATGGGCATCGGGCCGATGAACGCGATCTACCAGGCGCAGTTCAACCGCTACCTGCACCACCGCGGGATCAAGGACACCTCCGAGCAGCAGGTCTGGGCGTTCCTGGGCGACGGCGAGATGGACGAGCCGGAGTCGCGCGGGCTGCTGCAGCTGGCCGCCAACGAGAAGCTGGACAACCTGAACTTCGTGATCAACTGCAACCTGCAGCGCCTGGACGGGCCGGTGCGCGGCAACGGCAAGATCGTCCAGGAGCTGGAGGCCTTCTTCCGCGGCGCCGGCTGGAACGTGGTCAAGGTGCTGTGGGGACGGGAGTGGGACCCCCTGCTGGCGGCCGACACGAACGGCGAGCTGGTCCGGGTCATGAACGAGACCCTCGACGGGGACTACCAGACCTTCAAGGCGGAGTCCGGCGGATTCGTCCGCGACCACTTCTTCGGCCGGTCCACCACCACCAAGGAGCTCGTCGCGGACATGACCGACGACGAGATCTGGGCCCTCAAGCGCGGCGGCCACGACTATCGGAAGGTCTATGCCGCCTACCGGGCGGCCACCGAGTTCCGGGGCAAGCCCACGGTGGTGCTCGCGATGACGGTGAAGGGCTACGGCCTGGGCGCCTCTTTCGAGGCGCGCAACGCGACCCACCAGATGAAGAAGCTGACCCTGGAGGACCTCAAGGCCTTCCGCGACCTTTTGCGCATCCCGGTCACCGACGAGCAGATCGACAACGACCTCTACGGCGTCCCGTACTACCACCCCGGACCCGACGCCCCGGAGATCCGCTACCTTCTCGAGCGGCGCAAGGAGCTGGGCGGAGGCCTGCCCGTGCGCCGGGCCCAGCACGCCCCCGTGGTGCTGCCCGGCGACGACGCCTACCGGTCCGGCAAGAAGGGATCGGGCAAGCAGATGGCGGCCACCACCATGGCCTTCGTGCGCGTCCTGCGGGATCTCATGCGGAGCAAGGACTTCGGCCACCGGATCGTGCCCATCGTCCCCGACGAGGCCCGGACCTTCGGCATGGACTCGTTCTTCCCCACGGCGAAGATCTACAACCCCAGCGGGCAGAACTACCTCTCCGTTGACCGCGAGCTGATGCTCGCCTACAAGGAGTCCCCACAGGGCGTCCTGCTCCACCCGGGGATCAACGAGGCCGGCGCCGTCGCGGCCTTCACCGCCGCCGGCACCTCCTACGCCACCCACGGCGAGCCCATGGTGCCGTTCTACATCTTCTACTCGATGTTCGGCTTCCAGCGCACCGGCGACTCCTTCTGGGCCGCCGCCGACCAGATGACCCGCGGGTTCATCATCGGGGCCACCGCCGGGCGCACCACGCTCACCGGCGAGGGCCTCCAGCACGCCGACGGCCACTCCCCCGTGCTCGCCGGCACGAACCCGGCCGTGCGCAGCTACGACCCGGCCTACGGCTACGAGATCGCCCACATCGTCCGGCACGGCCTCGAGCAGATGTACGGCCCGGACTCGGCGGACCCGAACGTCATGTACTACCTGACGGTCTACAACGAGCCCTACCAGCAGCCGGCCGAGCCGGAGGACGTCGACGTCGAGGGCATCGTGCGCGGTATCCACCGGGTCGCCGGCTCCGCGCACCCCGGCCCGAAGGTGCAGCTGCTCGGCTCGGGCGTGTCGGTGCCGTGGGCCCTGCAGGCCCAGCAGGTGCTGGCCGAGGAGTGGGGGGTCTCCGCCGACGTGTGGTCGGTGACCTCCTGGAACGAGCTGCGCCGCGACGGCCTGGCCGCCGAGCAGGAGGCGTTCCGCAACCCGGCAGCACCGCGCCGGGTGCCCTTCGTGACCCAGCAGCTCGCAGGGGCGGAGGGGCCCGTCATCGCCTCCACGGACTTCGTCTCGGAGCTGCCGGACCGGATCCGGCAGTACCTGCCGAACGACTTCGCCACCCTGGGTGCCGACGACTTCGGCTTCTCGGACACCCGCGCCGCGGCTCGGCGCTGGTTCGGGATCGACGTGCACTCCATCGTGGTGCGGGCGCTGCAGATGCTCGCCGACCGGGGGGAGGTGGACGACGGGGCCCCGGCCCGGGCGTTCGAGCGCTACCGCCTGGACGACGTCACCGCCGGCACCACCGGCAACGCCGGCGGCGACGCCTGATCCCGCACCCGCCTCCGACAGCGACGCCCGGGAGTCAGGCCGTGACGGGCATCAGCTCGGCGGCGATCGCCTCGGCCGCCCGGCGCAGCACGGGCACGGCCCGGCGGCCGAACTCCTCGTCCACCCGGGACACCGGTCCGGAGACGGAGATCGCCGTGGGGGTCGGCGCCCCGGGCACCGCCATCGCGAAGCAGCGCACGCCGAGCTCGGTCTCCTCGTCGTCGATCGCGTAGCCGCGCTCCCGGATCCGGTCGAGGTCCGCGAACAGCTCCTCGAGGGTCCCGATGCTCTTGGGCGTGGGCGTGGCCATGCCCGCCGCGCCCACGATGGCACGGACCCGTTCGTCCGGCAGGGTGGCGAGCATGGCCTTGCCCACACCGGTGTCGTGGGTGTCGGCCCGGCGGCCCACCTCCGTGAACATGCGCATGGACCGGTTGGACTGGGCCTGGGCGATATAGACGACCTCATGGCCGTCGAGCACGGCCATGTTCGCCGACTCGCCGAGCTCGGCCACCAGCTCGTCCAGACGCGAACGGGCCGCCGAACCGAACTGCCGCCCGGCGGCCTCCCCCAGCAGGATCAGCCGCGGCCCCAGCGCGTAGTTGCGGTTGGGGAGCTGACGGACGTAGCCGGAGGGCACCAGCGTGCGCAGCAACCGGTGGATGGTGGGCAGCGGAAGCTTCACAGCGGCGGAGAGCTCGCTGAGCGACATCTCCCCACCGGCCGCGGTGATCACCTCGAGGAGCTCGAAAACGCGTTCCACCGATTGCACCCCGCCCGAACCGGCTCGTGTGGTCGTCGTGGTCATGGCCATCTCCCGTCGGTACAGCCCGGCCGCCTCGTGCGCCGGGCGAGATCTCGGTGGCCGGATCCGTGACAGGTGTCACGAAAGATCCTTGCCAACCTCGGCTGGCTCCCATAATATCCATAATACGAAAGTTTCATTCCACGATGCGACTGAAATGGTCGCACCACAGCCCCTGGAGGAACCATGGCCACGCCCAGTCCCGGATACTCGATGATCCTGCGTGTGGAGGCCCCGGCAGGCCTCACCGTCACCAGCGAGCTCGCCGCCGCCGCCGCTCGGGCCGGCGCGGCCGTGACCGCCCTCGACATCGTGGAGTCCCACGCAGACCACGTCGTCGTCGACGTCAGCTGCAACGTCTCCGACGCTTCCCACCGCGACGAGGTGCGCGACTCCCTCGAGGCGCTCGACGGCGTCCAGGTGCGCAAGATCAGCGACCGCACGTTCCTGATCCACCTCGGCGGCAAGATCGAGGTCACCCCCCGCGTCTCGCTGCGCAACCGTGACGACCTCTCCCGCGCCTACACCCCCGGCGTGGCCCGGGTCTGCATGGCCATCCACGACAACCCCGGGGACGCCCGGCGGCTGACGATCAAGCGCAACACGGTGGCCGTGGTCACCGACGGCACCGCGGTGCTCGGCCTGGGCGACATCGGCCCGGCCGCCGCCCTGCCGGTCATGGAGGGCAAGGCCGCCCTGTTCAAGGCGTTCGCCGGCGTGGACGCGTGGCCGGTCTGCCTCGACACGACGGACACCGACGAGATCGTGCGCATCGTCAAGGCCATGGCGCCTGTCTACGGCGGGATCAACCTCGAGGACATCGCGGCCCCGCGCTGCTTCGAGATCGAGGCCCGGCTCCGCGAGGAGCTCGACATCCCGGTCTTCCACGACGACCAGCACGGCACCGCGATCGTGGCCCTGGCCGCGCTGTTCAACGCCCTGCGCGTGGTGGACAAGCAGATCGGCGACATCAAGGTCGTGGTCTCCGGGGTGGGCGCCGCAGGGCACGCCATCATCCAGCTCCTCAAGGCCCAGGGAGTGCAGGACATCATCGCCTGCTCCCGCAAGGGCGCGATCCACCGCGGGGAGAGCTACGACGACCCGCACCGGCAGTGGATCGCCGAGAACACCAACGAGACCGGGTTCTCCGGCTCGCTCAAGGAGGCCGTGGTGGGCAGCGACGTCTTCATCGGCGTCTCCGCCCCCGACCTGCTCGACGGGGCCGACGTGGCCGCCATGAACGACCGCGCGATCGTCTTCGCCATGGCCAACCCCGACCCCGAGATCGATCCCGGCGTCGCCGCGGAGCACGCCGCGGTGGTCGCGACCGGCCGCTCGGACTTCCCGAACCAGATCAACAACGTCCTGGCCTTCCCGGGCCTGTTCCGCGGCCTGCTCGACGCCGGGGCATCCGACATCACCACCGACATGCTGGTCGCCGCCGCGCAGGCCATCGCCGACTGCGTGGCCGAGGACGAGCTCAACGCGAGCTACATCGTCCCCAGTGTCTTCGACCAGCACGTGGCGCCGGCCGTGGCCGAGGCCGTGCAGCAGGCGGCCCAGCAGGACACCCGTCAGCTCGCACCGGTGGCCGCCCGCTAGCAGCGCGGCACCGAGTCCGCACCACCGGGCGTCGCCGCCCGGCACCACGGGCGGCGACGCCCACCGAACCCAGCACCGAACGGAGACCACCATGGCCATCGAGTTCACCACCCCCGCCGGCCTGGACCGCGCGAGCGAGATCCTCACCGCCGAGGCCCTCTCCTTCGTGGAGGCCCTGCACCACAACTTCGCCGACCGCCGCGCCGAGCTACTCGGCGCCCGGGAGCAGAACCGCCGCCGGGCCGCCGAGACCGGCACCCTGGACTTCCTGCCGGAGACCCGGGAGATCCGCGAGGGGGACTGGACGGTCGCCCCGGCGCCGCCGGCCCTGCAGGACCGCCGGGTCGAGATGACCGGGCCCGCCTCGCCGGCCAAGATGGCGATCAACGCGCTGAACTCCGGGGCCAAGGTGTGGCTCGCCGATCTCGAGGACGCCTCGAGCCCCACCTGGCACAACCAGGTGGACGGCGTCCTCAACCTGCGCGACGCCGCCCGGGGCACCCTGAGCTTCACGTCCCCGGAGGGCAAGCAGTACGCCCTGCGCCAGGACGCCCCGCTCGCCGTGGTCGTCACCCGGCCCCGCGGCTGGCACCTGCCGGAGCACAACGTCACGGTGGACGGGCAGCCGGCCTCCGGCGCGCTCGTGGACTTCGGCCTGCACTTCTTCCACACCGCGAAGCTCCTGCTGGCCAACGGGCACGGACCGTACTACTACCTGCCGAAGCTGGAGTCCCACCTCGAGGCCCGGCTGTGGAACGACGTGTTCACGTTCGCCGAGGAGCACCTGGGCATCGAGCACGGCACCGTCCGGGCGACCGTGCTCATCGAGACGATCCCCGCGGCGTTCCAGATGGACGAGATCCTCTGGGAGCTGCGCGAGCACGCCTCGGGGCTCAACGCGGGACGCTGGGACTACCTGTTCAGCATCATCAAGTACTTCCGGGACGCCGGCGAGAAGTTCGTCCTGGCGGACCGCTCCACCATCACCATGACGGCCCCGCTGATGCGGGCCTACACCGAGCTGCTCGTGCGGACCTGTCACCGCCGCGGGGCCTTCGCGATGGGCGGCATGGCCGCGGTCATCCCCAACCGCCGGGACCAGGAGGCCACCGAGGCCGCGTTCGCCAAGGTGCGCGCGGACAAGACCCGCGAGGCCGACGACGGCTTCGACGGCTCCTGGGTGGCCCACCCGGACCTGGTGCCCACCTGCCGCGAGGTCTTCGACGGGGTCCTCGGCGAGAGGCCCAACCAGGTGGACCGGCTGCGCGAGGACGTGCGGGTGAGCGCCGAGCAGCTGCTCGACGTCGCCAGCGCCGGGCGGGTGAGCACCCAGAAGGAGCTCGCGGCCAACCTCTACGTGGCGATCCGCTACACCGCCGTGTGGCTCTCCGGCAACGGGGCCGTGGCCATCCACAACCTCATGGAGGACGCCGCGACCGCCGAGATCTCCCGCTCGCAGATCTGGCAGCAGATCCGCAACGGCGTGGTCTACGAGGACACCGGGAACACCGCGACCCGCGAGCTCGTGGCCGAGGAGCTCCAGCGGCAGAAGGAGGTCCTGCGCGAGGAGGTCGACCCGCAGTCCTACGAGGCGCACTTCGAGCCGGCGGCCGCCCTGATCGCCGATCTGGTGCTGGGCGAGGACTACGTCGACTTCCTCACCCTGCCCGCCTACGAGCTGCTCGAGCAGTCCGACCGCGACCGGGTGGCCACGAAGTGAGCGCCGGCGACCTGGACACCGGGACGCTGGGCACAGCCTTCCGGCAGCGCGCTGCGGAGCGGCTCGCCGGCACCGACGCGCTGCTCCAGCGGTCCTACCCGGGGGACCCCGGTACACGCCAGCCCGTGCACACCGTCTACCTCCCCGCCGACAGCTTCACCCCGGAGACCGCCCGGCAGTGGGGAGAGCGCGCCGCCCGGTCCGTGGCCGGGCTCGGTGCGGCCTCCCTCGCGGAGCAGGTGGCCCCCGAGGGTGCCGCCCCGGGTCTGGTCGACCGGGTGGCGCGAGCGGTCGAGCACAAGCTCGCCACCGAGCCCATCGAGGACGTCCGCCTGGACTTCGAGGACGGTTTCGGCGACCGCGGGGACCAGGAGGAGGACGAGTGGGCCGTGCGCGCGGCGCGCACCGTGGCCCTGGCCGTCCGGGAGGGCACCGCGCCGCCGTACATCGGGATCCGCTTCAAGTGCTTCGAGGCCGCCACCCGGGACCGCGGCCTGCGCACGCTCGACCTGTTCGTCACCACCCTGGTGCGCGAGGGCGGGCTCCGGGAGGCCGGGCACAGCGAGGACGGCCTCCCCCGCGGCCTCGTCCTCACCCTGCCCAAGGTGAGCACCACGGAGCAGGTCGACGTCATGGTCGAGGCCTGCGAACAGCTCGAGGCGGGCCTCGGGCTGCCGGCCGGGCGGCTGCGGTTCGAGGTGCAGATGGAGACGGCCCCGATGATCCTGGGGACCGACGGCACCTGCCCCATCCCGGCGATGCTCCACCGGACGGACGGACGGGTCGAGGCCCTGCACTACGGGACCTACGACTATTCCGACTCCCTGCAGATCGCCGCCCAGTACCAGTCCATGGAGCACCCGGCCGCCGACCACGCCAAGGCCGTCATGCAGGTCGCCGTGGCCGGCACCGGGGTGCGGCTGTCCGACGGCTCCACGAACATCCTGCCCACCGGGAGCGACCGGCAGAAGCTGGCCGCCTGGCGGCTGCACGCCCGTCTGGTGCGCCGCTCCCTGGAGCGGGGCTACTACCAGGGATGGGACCTGCACGCGCACCAGCTGCCCACCCGCTACCTGGCCACGTACTTCTTCTACCGCGAGGGCTTCCCCGCGGCGGCGCTGCGGCTGAAGAACTACGTGCACGGCATCGAGTCGGAGATCATGGACGAACCGGCCACCGCCCGGGCCCTGGCCCGCTTCGTCCACCGCGGCGTGCTGTGCGGCGCGATCTCCGGGGAGGAGCTCGAGGAGAGCGCCGGCATCGGCGAGCACGAGCTCTTCTCCCTGGCCCACCCCAAGGCCGCGGCACCGGCCGCATCGACCACCGGAGGCGACTTCAGATGACCGAGACCACCTACCACGCGCCGCACGGCGGCCACCCCGACCAGACCCAGCTGCTCACGGACCGGGCGATGTTCACGGAGGCCTACGCGGTGATCCCGCGCGGGACCATGCGGGACATCGTGACCAGCCGGCTCCCGTTCTGGGAGGACACCCGGGTCTGGGTGCTCGCCCGGCCCCTGTCCGGCTTCGCGGAGACCTTCTCGCAGTACATCGTGGAGGTCGGCCCCGGCGGCGGCAGCGACCGGCCCGAGACGGAGGCCGGCGTGGAGGGCGTGCTCTTCCTCATGGAGGGGGCGCTCGTCCTGACCGTCGACGGGGAGGAGCACGAGCTCGTCCCCGGCGGCTATGCCTTCCTCCCACCGGAGTGCGAGTGGACCGTGCGCAACCGCGGCGGCGAGCCCGCCCGCCTGCACTGGATCCGCAAGGCCTACGAGTACGTGCAGGGCATCGAGGTGCCGGAGCCGTTCGTCACCAACGAGCAGGAGGTCGAGCCGACGGCCATGCCGGGGACCGACGGCAAGTGGGCGACCACGCGCTTCGTGGACCCGGACGACGTCCGGTACGACATGCACGTGACGATCGTGACCTTCGAGCCGGGGGCGGTGATCCCCTTCGCCGAGACCCACGTCATGGAGCACGGGCTCTACGTCCTCGAGGGCAAGGCCGTCTACCGGCTCAACCAGGACTGGGTCGAGGTCGAGGCCGGCGACTTCATGTGGCTGCGGGCGTTCTGCCCCCAGGCCTGCTACGCGGGCGGCCCCGGCCGGTTCCGGTACCTCCTCTACAAGGACGTCAACCGGCAGATGAAGCTGCGCTGACCGGACGGCGATCCCGTCCCCACCGACCGGACCCCGTGCCGCCCTGCCACCGCAGCGGCACGGGGTCCTTCCATGCCATCGGACCACACCCCATAGTTTCCACATCCCGAAATAATTCTTCCAATCAGGGATTGACCTGCGTCACAGGGGACCGTACGCTGTTTCACAAGACAGAAGTTGACTTCCACATCCCGAAATATGTGGCGGTCCCGTCCGAACCAGGAGGATCCAGATGTCCTACACCGTGAACTGCTCCATCCTTCTCACCGACCTGCCCCTGCTCGAGCGCCCCGCGGCCGCCAAGGCCGCCGGCTTCGACGCGGTCGAGTTCTGGTGGCCCTTCGCGGAGTCCGTGCCCGCGGACCGCGACGTCGACGCCTTCGTGGACGCGATCCGGGACGCGGGGGTGCAGCTGAGCGGGCTGAACTTCAACGCAGGCGACATGCCGGGCGGAGACCGGGGCCTCGTGTCCTGGAAGGGCCGCTGCGGGGAGTTCAAGGAGAACATCGCCGTGGTCGCCGCCATCGGCGAGCGCACCGGCTGCAAGGCCTTCAACGCGCTCTACGGCAACCGCCGGCCCGAGCACACGCCGGAGGCCCAGGACGAGCTGGCGGTGCGCAATCTCGTGGCCGCCGCCGAGGGCGTGGCGCGCATCGGCGGGACCGTGCTGCTGGAGCCGGTCTCCGGCACCGAGGCCTATCCCCTGAAGACCGCCCAGGACGCCCTCGACGTCATCGCGAAGGTCCGGGCCGCCGGTGCCGACAACATCAGGCTGCTCGCCGACTTCTACCACCTGTCGGTCAACGGTGACGACGTCTCCGCGGTCATCGAGAAGCACGCCGCTGACTTCGGCCACATCCAGATCGCCGACGCCCCAGGGCGCAACGAGCCCGGCACCGGCGAGCTCCCGCTCCAGCAGTGGATCGAGCGCAGCCGGGAGCTCGGCTACTCGGGCTACGTGGGCCTCGAGTACAAGGCGTCGCAGCAGGACCCCTTCGCCTGGACCGCCGCGTGGTCCGCGGCCCGCGCCGGCGCCTGACGCCGCTCCTCCCCGCACCTGCCACCACGGCCCGTCGCACGCACCGCACGGGCTCCCACAGTGAGGAATCCCACCATGACCAACGTCACCGTCATCGGACTCGGCATCATGGGCCTGCCCATGGCCAAGAACCTCGTCACGGCCGGCTACGACGTCGTCGGCTTCAACCGTTCGCAGGACAAGATCGACCAGCTCGTCGAGGCCGGCGGCAAGGGCGCGTCCAGCGTGGCCGAGTCCGTCGCGAACGCCGACGTCGTGATCACGATGGTCCCGGACTCCCCGGACGTCGAGGGCGTCGTGACCGGCGAGGACGGCGTCTTCGCCCACGCCGCGCAGGGCACCGTCTGGATCGACGCGAGCTCCATCCGCCCGGACGTGGCCGCGCGCCTGTCCCGGGAGGCCGTCGAGCACGGACTGCGCCCGCTGGACGCCCCGGTCTCCGGCGGGGAGCAGGGCGCCATCGACGCCGTGCTCTCGATCATGGTCGGCGGCGAGGCCGCGGACTTCGAGGCCGCCCGCCCGGTGCTCGAGGCCGTCGGGAAGACGATCGTGCACGTGGGCCCCGCCGGCTCCGGGCAGACCGTCAAGGCGGCCAACCAGCTGATCGTGGCCGGCAACATCCAGCTGCTCGCGGAGGCCGTCGTCTTCCTCGAGGCCTACGGCGTGGACACGGACGCCGCGCTGAAGGTCCTCGGGGGCGGCCTGGCCGGTTCCAAGGTCCTGGACCAGAAGGGCCAGAAGATGCTGGACCGCAACTTCGACCCGGGCTTCCGGCTCCAGCTGCACCACAAGGACATGGGCATCGTGACCTCCGCCGCCCGGGAGGCCGGCGTGGCCGTGCCGCTCGGCGCGATCGTCGCCCAGCTCGTGGCCGCCACCGTCAACAAGGGCGACGGCGGACTCGACCACTCGGGTCTCTTCAAGCTCGTCGAGGAGCTCTCCGGCCGCTCGGGCCGCTGACCTTCCCCACCCCACCGCTTCCCGACCCGATCCCGGGTCCTGCTTCCAAGGAGTTCATCATGGCCAGAATGCGCACGGTCGACGCCGTCGTCGCCATCCTCGAGAAGGAGGGCGCCACCGAGGCCTTCGGCCTGCCCGGCGCCGCCATCAACCCGTTCTACTCGGCGATGCGCGCCCACGGCGGCATCCGGCACACCCTCGCCCGGCACGTCGAGGGCGCCTCGCACATGGCCGACGGCTACACCCGGGCCGCCCCCGGCAACATCGGGATCTGCGTGGGGACGTCCGGGCCTGCGGGCACCGACATGATCACCGGCCTCTACGCCGCGTGGGCGGACTCCGTCCCGATCCTGTGCATCACCGGCCAGGCCCCCGTGGCCAAGCTGCACAAGGAGGACTTCCAGGCCGTGGACATCTCCTCGATCGCCGCGCCGGTCACCAAGATGGCCATGACGGTGCTGGAGCCCGGCCAGGTGCCGGGGGCGTTCCAGAAGGCCTTCTACCTCATGCGCTCGGGCCGGCCCGGTCCGGTGCTGCTGGATCTCCCCCTGGACGTCCAGCTCGCCGAGATCGAGTTCGACATCGACGTCTACGAGCCCCTGGCCGTCCACCGCCCCGCGGCGACCCGCGCGCAGGCCGAGAAGGTCCTGGACATGCTCTCCTCCGCGCAGCGTCCGCTCATCGTGGCCGGCGGCGGCATCATCAACGCCGATGCCTCGGCGCAGCTGGTCGAGCTCGCCGAGCTGCTGGACGTGCCCGTGATCCCGACCCTCATGGGCTGGGGCGCCATCCCGGACGACCACCCGCTGATGGCGGGCATGGTGGGCCTGCAGACCTCCCACCGCTACGGCAACGCGACGTTCCTCGAGTCCGACTTCGTGCTCGGCATCGGCAACCGGTGGGCCAACCGCCACACCGGCGGCCTGGACACCTACACCCGGGGCCGCACGTTCGTGCACATCGACATCGAGCCCACTCAGATCGGACGCGTCTTCTCCCCCGACCTCGGCATCGTCTCCGACGCCGGCGCGGCCCTGGAGATCCTCATCGAGGTCGCCCGGGAGCGGAAGGAGCGGTTCTCCGTGCCGGACTGGTCCGGGTGGGTCAAGGACTGCGCCCAGCGCAAGGGCTCGATGCAGCGCAAGACGCACTTCACGCAGGTCCCGGTCAAGCCGCAGCGCGTCTACGAGGAGATGAACACCGCCTTCGGCACGGACGTCACCTACGTCTCCACGATCGGGCTCTCCCAGATCGCCGGCGGCCAGTTCCTGCACGTGCACGGCCCTCGCCAGTGGATCAACGCCGGCCAGGCCGGCCCGCTGGGCTGGACCGGGCCCGCCGCCCTCGGCGTCGTCCGGGGCAAGCCCGAGGCCACCGTCGTCGCGCTCTCCGGGGACTACGACTTCCAGTTCATGATCGAGGAGCTGGCCGTCGGGGCGCAGTTCAACCTGCCCTATCTCCACGTGGTGGTGAACAACTCGTACCTGGGCCTCATCCGCCAGTCCCAGCGCGGGTTCAAGATGGAGCAGAACGTCTCCCTGGCGTTCGAGAACATCAACTCCCCGGAGACCCAGGGCTACGGCGTGGACCACCTCAAGGTCGTCGAGGGCCTGGGCTGCAAGGCCCTGCGCGTGACCGATCCCGAGAAGCTGCAGGAGGCCTTCGGCCAGGCGCGGGTCCTCCTGGAGAAGCACCAGGTCCCCGTGGTGGTGGAGGTCATACTGGAGAAGGTCACCAACATCTCCATGGGGACCGAGATCGACAACGTGGTCGAGTTCGAGGAGCTCGCCGTCAGCGGCGTGGACGCCCCGACGGCGATCGCCCTGCTCGACTGATCCCCGTCCGCACAGAACAGGAGGCACGCCCCGTGCGCATCGTCGTCGCCCCGGACAAGTTCAAGGGTTCGCTGGAAGCCACCGACGTGGTGGAGCACCTCGCGGCGGGCATCCGGTCCGTGGAGCCGTCCGCCACGGTCGTGGCCGTCCCGGTGGCCGACGGCGGCGAGGGCACCCTCGACGCCGCCGTCGGTGCCGGATTCGTCGCCTGCTCCACCACCGTGACCGGTCCCGCCGGGAACCCCGTCGCGGCAGGGTTCGCCCTGCTCGACCGGACCGCGGTGGTGGAGATGGCCCTGGCCTCGGGACTGGCCGCGCTCCCCGTGGACGAGGACGGCGCACCCGTGCTCGACGCCGGGGGCGCCACCAGCCGCGGCACCGGCGAACTGGTCCGCGCCGCCCTCGATGCCGGAGCCACCCGGATCGTCCTGGGGGTGGGCGGCAGCGCCTGCACCGACGGCGGTGCGGGGCTGCTCCAGGGCCTCGGCGCTCGCCTGCTGGACGGCGAGGGCGCCGAGCTGGGCCGCGGAGGCGCCGAGCTCGCCCGGCTGGCCCGGGTGGACCTCACCGGGCTGGATCCCCGGGTGCGGGACGCACAGTTCGTCCTGGCCGCGGACGTCGACAACCCCCTCACGGGGACCAACGGTGCGGCGGCCGTGTTCGGCCCGCAGAAGGGCGCCGACCCGGATCTCGTCGCATCCCTCGATGCCGCGCTGACGGTCTTCCGGGACCGGCTGGCGGACGCCCTGGGCCCGGCCGCCCTGACGGCGGCCGGGGCCCCCGGCGCCGGAGCCGCCGGCGGCGTGGGCTACGCGGCCCTCGCCGTGCTCGGGGCCCAGCGCCGCCCCGGCATCGACGTGGTCCTGGAGTTCGTGGGGCTCGCCGACCGGATGGCGGGCACCGACCTGGTCGTCACCGGGGAGGGCAGCCTCGACGAGCAGTCGCTCGGCGGGAAGACCCCCATGGGGGTCGCCACCACCGCGCACGCCGCCGGCGTCCCGGTGGTGGCCGTGTGCGGCCGCACCACCCTCGACGAGGAGACCCGCAGGGCCGCCGGTTTCGTGCGCACCTATGCCCTCACGGAGCTCGAGCCGGACCCGCGGGTCAGCATGCGCGAGGCCGGCAGGCTGCTCGAGCAGGTGGGCGCCCGGCTCGCCCTCGAGCTCCCCGCTTTGCTCACGGGGACCCGACCCAACTGATCGATCCGGCGGCCCGCGCGGACGCCGAAGACGAGGAGGAGCTCCGAATGACGGAGAAGAAGACGCCGCAGCGGCCGGGGACCACCGACCGGGGCGGGAAGCAGAGCGACGAGCAGGGGCACCGACCGGATCCGGGTCAACCGTCCGCGGAGCCCGGACAGCGCGCGGACGACGCTTCTGACGCCGCAGGGCGTGCGCAGCAGGTGAGTGCGGACCCTGCGGCGATCGCCCGGGAGGACTCCGCCCGCGCGGCCACCAAGCCGGCCGCCGCCCGGAGCGCCTTCGAGGCCGAGCAGGCGCACAAGCTGGACGTGAGCCACGACGTCAACGACCCCGAGCGCGTGCGCCGGCTGATCGCCGACTACAAGCGGGAGCACGGGATGCCTGCCGATGCCGCGGAGGCCTCCCGCCCGGCGTCGGGTGACGCCGGCACCGATGCGCACGGCCACCGCGAGTTCGACCTCGTGGTGCGGGGGCAGAACGTCTCCTGCGGGGACCACTTCGCTCCCCGCGAGGTCGGCGTGCGCAACGGCAGGATCGTGGCCATCGAACCCCTCGGCGCCGGCCTGGTCGGCCGCGAGGTCGTGGAGCTGGCCGAGGACGAGCACCTGCTGCCCGGCCTGGTGGACACCCACGTGCACATCAACGAGCCCGGCCGCACCGAGTGGGAGGGTTTCGCCTCCGCCACCCGCGCGGCCGCCGCCGGGGGCGTCACCACGGTCCTGGACATGCCGCTCAACTCGGTCCCGGCGACCGTCAACGTGCCGGCCCTCGAGTACAAGCGCCTCTTCGCCCAGGACAACGTCTTCGTGGACGTCGGCTTCTGGGGCGGGGCGATCCCCGGCAACAAGCCCGACCTGCGCGAGCTGCACGACGACGGCGTCTTCGGCTTCAAGTGCTTCCTGCTGCACTCCGGGGTGGACGAGTTCCCCCATCTGGAGGCCGACGAGATGGAGGAGGACCTCGCCGAGATCAAGACGTTCGACTCGCTGATGATCGTGCACGCCGAGGACTCCCGGGCCATCGACCGTGCCCCGCGGCCCGAGGGGGACGTGTACGAGAACTTCCTGAAGTCCCGCCCGCGCGGCGCCGAGAACCTGGCCATCGCCGAGGTCATCGAGCGCACCCGCTGGACCGGCGCCCGCTCCCACATCCTGCACCTGTCCTCCTCGGACGCTCTGCCCATGCTCGCCACCGCGAAGCGGGACGGCCTGGACATCACGGTGGAGACCTGTCCGCACTACCTCACCCTGCTCGCCGAGGAGGTGCCCAACGGCGCCACCGCCTTCAAGTGCTGCCCGCCCGTGCGGGAGGTCGGCAACCGCGAGCTGCTGTGGGAGGGACTGATCGACGGGACCATCGACTTCATCGTCTCCGACCACTCCCCCTCGACCCTGGACCTCAAGGACCTCGACAACGGCGACTTCGGGGTGGCCTGGGGTGGTGTCTCCTCGCTGCAGCTGGGGCTGTCCCTGATCTGGACGGAAGCCCGGCGCCGCGGAGTGGACCTGGGCCGCGTGGTGGAGTGGATGTCGACGAAGCCGGCCCAGCGGGCCGGCCTGCGCGCCAAGGGCAAGGTCTCCATCGGCTACGACGCCGACCTGGTGGTCTTCGCGCCCGACGACGCCTTCGTCGTGGACGCCGGGAAGCTGCATCACAAGAACCCCATCACCCCGTACCAGGGCAAGGCGCTGTCCGGAAAGGTGCGCAGAACCTATCTGCGGGGCAGCTCCGTGGACTTCCGGACTCCGTCGGGCCGACTGATCCGGCGCGGGGAGAGCTGACCGGACGCCGTCCGGGCCCGTCGTCGTCGGGGCCCGGACGGTTGAAGGCGAACATCCGCCGGTGCTACGGTCACCGGGACCGCGGGAGCGGTCTCCTGGATCAGCAGACAGGACCTCACTGAGCTGGCGGCGCCGCGTGCCGCCCTCGGAACACACGAGGCGCACGGCGCCGGTGACGAGACCTGCGACCGATCGGAGAACCCTGTGCGTCCCCACACCTCGAATTCCGGCTCCCACCTGCTGTGGCTGCGCGAGCCCCTGGCCCTGTACACCGGCGAGGACACCTCCGCGGACACGGCCGGCGGTGTCGTGGTGGACACCGCCTCCGGCACCGTGGTGGAGCTGGTCCCGGCCGGCGGAGCCCCGACCGTTCCGTGCGGGGTCCTCGACGCCCGGGAGCACGTGGTGGTGCCCGGGCTGATCAACACGCACCACCACTTCTACCAGACGCTCACGCGTGCCTGGGCGCCCGTGGTCAGCGTCCCCCTGTTCCCGTGGCTGCGGGACCTCTACCCCGTGTGGGCCCGTCTGCGCCCCCGCGACCTGCAGCTCGCGACCACGGTGGCGATGGCGGAGCTGCTGCTCTCGGGCTGCACCACGGCGGCCGACCACCACTACCTGTTCCCCGGCGGCATGGAGCACTCGATCGACGTGCAGGTCGAGGCCGCCCGGAGCCTCGGCATGCGGGCCGTCCTCTCCCGGGGATCCATGAGCCTGGGCGAGCGCGACGGCGGGCTGCCCCCGCAGCAGACGGTGCAGGAGGCGGAGACGATCCTCGCCGACAGCGCACGCCTGGTGGGGACCTACCACGAGCGCGGCGACGGCGCCCGGACCCAGATCGCCCTGGCCCCGTGCTCACCGTTCTCGGTGACGCGGGAGATCATGCGGGACACCGCCGTCCTGGCCGGCGAGCTGGACGTGCGGCTGCACACCCACCTCGCCGAGACCATCGACGAGGAGGACTTCTGCCGGGAGCGCTTCGGGCTGCGGACGGTCGACTACCTCGAGTCCACGGGCTGGCTCACCGACCGGACGTGGCTGGCCCACGGCATCCACTTCGACGACGCCGAGGTGGCCCGCCTGGGCGCGGCCGGGGTGGGCGTGGCCCACTGCCCCACGTCCAACATGCGCCTGGCCTCCGGGATCTGCCGGGCCGTGGAGCTCGAGGAGGCGGGAGCCCCCGTGGGGCTCGGGGTGGACGGGTCCGCCTCCAACGACGCCTCCAACCTGGTGCAGGAGGTCCGGCAGGCCCTGTACGTGCAGCGACTGCGCTACGGGGCGGAGGCCGTGCCCCCGGAGCGGGCCCTCGGCTGGGCGACGCGCGGCTCCGCGCGCCTGCTCGGGCGCCCGGACCTCGGCGTGCTGCGCCCGGGCGCCCAGGCGGACCTCGCGATGTTCCGGCTGGACGGGCTGCGCTTCTCCGGCGCCCACGACCCGCTCTCCGCGCTGCTGCTGTGCGGCGCGGAGCGCGCGGACCGGGTCATGGTGGGCGGGCGCTGGCTCGTGGAGGACGGTGCGATCACCGGGTTGGACGTGGAGGCGCTCACCGCCGAGCACTCCGCGGCGGCCCGCCGCCTGGTGAACGCCTGAAGCTCCCGACCCCGCCGGGCCCGGCGCTCGCGGACCGGGCCGGGGCGGGGCGCCGCGGCCCGGTGGCAGCGAGCTGATCGGGCCGGCCCGGACACCGTCGCAGGGGCGTTCCCCGCCTCCGCCCGGCGGTGTGCCGGGCGGAGGCGGGGGACGCCCCTGGTCGAGGCCTCGCAGGTGCGGTGCGAGCCCGGGTGCTCAGGCCGTCGCGTCCTTGGCGGCGAGGACCGTCCGGATCTGTCCCGTGTGCGTGATCTCCCCCTCGTCGATCATCCTCCGGACGTCGTCGAAGTGGTGCTCCGCCACGACCGCCACCTCGGCTCCGTCGCTGTCCACCACGGCACCGTCCTGGATGCGGTCGCCCTCCCGCAGGTGCGCCAGGGTGTCCGCCCGGACGACCCGCACCGGAGCCGCCGCCATGACGGACTGGTGCCGGGAGTTGCCGGCGGTCAGCTCGTTGAACAGCAGGTTGAGGGCGATGGCCACGAGTGCTGCGGCGCTGATCCCCGAGCCGAGGATGGTCTGGGTCCAGGACGGGAAGCCGGCGTAGAACTGGGGCGCGGCCACGGGGATGAGGCCGAACGCGAAGGCGACCGCCACGATGACGAGGTTCATCGAGTTGTTGAAGTTCACCTTGCCCAGCGTGCGCACGCCGGAGGAGGCCACCGTGCCGAAGAGCACGATCGACGCGCCGCCGAGGACCGGGGCCGGGATGGCCGCGACGACCTCGCCGATGACGGGGAACAGGCCCAGCCCCACCATGATGACGCCGGCGGCCGTGACCACGAAGCGGCTGCGGACGCCCGTCACCGCGACGAGGCCCACGTTGGCGGCGAAAGCCGTCTGGGTGAACGAGTTGAGCAGCGGTGCCCCCGCGGAGGAGAGCATGTCCGCCCGCAGGCCGTTGGCCACGCGCTTCGAGTCGACCTCGGCCCCCGTGATCTCGCCCACCGCGAGGATGTCCGCCGTGGTCTCGGTCATCGTCACGAGCACCACGATGAGCATCGAGATGATCGAGGCGAGCTCGAAGGTCGGGGGACCGAAGGCCAGGGGCGTCGGGAAGGTGACGATGCCGCCCTCGCCCACACCGGAGAAGTCCACCATCCCCATCGCGTGGGCGATCACGGTGCCGAGCACGAAGGAGAGCAGGATGGACAGGCGCGAGATCATCCCGACGCCCACCTTGGACAGCACCAGCACGATGAGCAGGGTGATCCCGGCCAGGGCGAGACTGCGGGGATCGGCGGCTCCGCCGTCCCCGTCCCCGGCGGCCCAGGAGATCGCGACCGGCAGCAGGGAGATGCCGATGACCGTGATCACCGTTCCGGTGACCACCGGCGGGAACAGCCGGAGGACGCGGGAGAACGCGCCGGCGAGCAGGAAGCCCACCACCGAGGAGACGAGCACGGCCCCGAAGATGGTGGTCAGGTCGTTGCCACCGGCCAGGATCGCGAGCATGGGGGCGACCCCGGCGAAGGACACGCCCTGCACGAGCGGCAGCCTGGAGCCGAGGAAGGGCGCCCCGAAGCTCTGCAGGACGGTGGCGACCCCGCCCATGAGCAGGCAGGAGCTGATGAGGAGGGCGATCTCCTCGCCGGAGAGCCCGGCGGCCTGCCCGATGATGAGGGGGACGGCGACGATGGCGCCGTACATGGTGAGGACGTGCTGGAAGCCGTAGGCGGTGGTGCGCCCCAGCGGCAGCCGCTCGTCCTCCGGTCCGGGCGCGTGCGCCGGTCGCGACGGGCGCCCACGGCGGATCGTGCGGGCCGCGGTCGTGCGGGCGTCGGTCGGACGGTCAGGTGTGGTCGATGACATGGAAGGTGCCTCCTTCAGCGCGCAGGCGTCGGCTCTGCTGCGCAAGGTCCGGCGATCCTCTGTTTTTCCGGGGCCCAGCCGCTGCCGGTGGGGCTCCCGTGAAGTGTCCAGATCTGATGGTCCCGGTAGGAGCCGACCGGGGCGGCGGGGTGCTCGGATCAGTACGCGGTGCGCTGGGCGTTGCCGGCCCAGGCCTCGAACGGCTCCGTGCGCGTGGCGAGGGCGACGTGGCGGACCGGAAGGGCCCGGTCCCGCTCCTGCGCGCTCCGGGCGAAGAACTCGTAGAACTCGGCGTCGTCGAATCCGCCGGCCGCGGCGTCGTGCCGGTCGGCGGCGAAGTACACCGCGTCCAGCCGGGCCCACAGCGAGGCCGAGAGGCACAGCGGGCACGGTTCGCAGCTGGTGTAGAGCACGGCCCCGCTGAGGTCGAAGGTCCCCAGCTCGCGGCAGGCGCTGCGGATGGCCATGACCTCCGCGTGCGCTGTGGGGTCGTGGTCCGCCGTCACGCGGTTGACGGCGGGAAACTCCCGCCCGTCCGCAGTCACGACGACGGCGCCGAACGGCCCGCCGTCGCCGGCGGCGTTCTCCGCCGCGAGCTCGACGGCACGTTCCAGGTGGACCTGGGTGCGCGGAGCGGTTTCGTGGATGGTCGACATGATGCTCAGGTCCTCACGGATCGTGGGGAACCCGAGAAACGGCTTGTCCGTCGGCGGGCCCGCCCGGCTGTCAGATCATGCCCGGTAGATAGCCCCGGTCGACCGGGGCCCGCCTTTGGCTGAGGCCAACCTAGGGGAGATCGACGTGATCCACAACACATTGTGGAAGAATTCTTCCAGATACACCCTGACCCGATGGTGGCGACCGACCTCTTGCGGGCCCGTCACGGCGTGGTTATGGTGTGACTCAGCCTACGGCGGGTCCTCGAGCGGACTATCTACCGGGCGAGCAACGACGAATCGCGCTGGTCCGCCGCCAGAGAGCTCCCGGTACCCCCGGGGAACCACCTGACTCCAGGTCGCGGCCAGTGGCATGCACCGAGGAGCAGCAGGCATGAGCGACATCCGAGTGACGGTCAACGGTCGGGCCCGGGACGGTGCCGGGGTCGGCCCGCACACCCGGCTGCTGGACTGGCTGCGCGGCGAGGGCCTGACCGGGGCCAAGGAGGGCTGCGCCGAGGGCGAGTGCGGTGCCTGCGCGGTGCTGGTGGCCCGGCCGGACGGCGATGGACGCAGCCGGTGGACCTCCGTCAACGCCTGCCTGCCCCCCGCCGCCGCCTTCGACGGTCAGGAGGTCGTCACCGCAGAGGGCCTCGGCACCGCGGGCGGCACCGGCACGCCGGCGGCGCTGCACCCCGTCCAGCAGGAGATGGCGTTCCGGGGAGGCTCCCAGTGCGGCTACTGCACCCCTGGCTTCGTCTGCTCCATGGCCGCCGAGTATTACCGGCCCGAGCGCGAGGCCCCCGGCGCGACCGCCGAGGCGGCCGCCGGGGCGCAGACCGGCACCGCGGTCGTCGGCGAGGAGCACGCGGCCGACCACGAGTGCGGGCCCAACGGTTTCGACCTGCACGCCCTGAGCGGCAACCTCTGCCGCTGCACCGGCTACCGGCCCATCCGCGACGCCGCCTACGCCCTGGGGACTCCGGCCGACGCCGACCCCCTGCTCCGGCGCCAGGAGCGGCCCGCGCAGCCCGCCCCGCCCACCCGGGTGGAGGCCGACGGCGCACGGTTCGTCCGTCCCGGCTCCCTGGAGGAGCTCTTCGAGCACCTGGAGGACACCCCGGACGCCCAGCTGGTCGCCGGTTCCACGGACGCGGGCGTGGGCGTCAACATCCAGCACGCCCGTCCGCCGCTGACCCTGGCGGTGGACCGGCTCGAGCAGCTGCGCACGCTCGAGGTGGGACAGGAGCAGGTCGAGATCGGGGCGGCCCTGAGCCTGTCCGAGGTCGAGCGCGGCCTCGCCGGGCGGGTGCCGCTGCTGGACCAGCTCTTCCCCCAGTTCGCCTCCCGTCTGATCCGCAACGCCGCGACGTTCGGCGGCAACCTCGGAACCGGCTCGCCCATCGGGGACTCCGCCCCGGCGCTGCTGGCCCTGGGCGCGTCCGTGGTCCTGGCCTCCGCCGGGGGCGAGCGCGAGGTGCCCCTGGACGAGTACTACACCGGGTACCGGCAGAGCGTCCGCCGCCCCGGGGAGATCATCCGTGCCGTGCGGATCCCGCTGCCGACGGCCCGGTACAGCGCGTTCCACAAGATCGCCAAGCGACGCTTCGACGACATCTCGAGCGTGGCCGTCGGCATCGCCGTGCACGTGGAGGCCGGCACGGTCACCTCCGCGCGGATCGGCCTGGGCGGGGTGGCGGCCACCCCGATCCGCGCGCAAGCCCCGGAACGCATCCTCATCGGTGCGCCGTGGAACCGTGACACGGTCCTCGCCGCGGCGGCCGAGCTGGCCGGGGAGGGCACCCCGATCGACGACCACCGGGCCAGCGCCCGCTACCGCTCGGCCATGCTCGAGCAGGCCCTGCTCAAGTTCTGGACGCAGCACGCGTCCGCCCCCGACATGGAGGTGTCCCGATGACGTCCCTCGCTGACCGCCCCGTCAACCCCGTGGTGGGCGTGCCCGTCGCGCACGAGAACGCCGCGCTGCACGTCACCGGCACGGCCCTGTACACCGACGACCTCATCGTGCGCCACCAGGACGTGCTGCACGCCTGGCCCGTGCAGGCCCCGCACGCCCACGCCCGCGTGCAGGACCTGCGCACGGCCCCGGCCCTGGCGGTCCCCGGGGTGGTCCGGGTCCTCACCGCCGCGGACGTGCCCGGGGTCAACGACGCCGGCACCAAGCACGACGAGCCGCTGTTCCCCACCGAGGTCATGTTCCACGGGCACGCGGTGTGCTGGGTGCTGGGCGAGACCCAGGAGGCCGCCCGGCTGGGCGCCGCAGCGGTCGAGGTCGACTACGAGCCGCTGCCGTCGCTGGTCACCGTGGCCGAGGCGATCGAGGCCGGCAGCTTCCAGGGCGCTCAGCCCACCGTCAGCCGCGGGGACACCAGCACCGCGCTGGCCACCGCGGCCCACCGCTTCAGCGGTGAGTTCGAGTTCGGCGGCCAGGAGCACTTCTACCTGGAGACCCACGCCTCCTTCGCCTACGTCGACGAGGGCGAGCAGGTCCTGGTGCACTGCAGCACCCAGCACCCCACGGAGACCCAGGAGATCGTCGCCCACGTCCTGGGTCTGCACAGCCACGAGGTCACCGTGCAGTGCCTGCGCATGGGCGGTGGGTTCGGCGGCAAGGAGATGCAGCCGCACGGCTACGCCGCCGTCGCCGCCCTCGGCTCGGTGCTGACGGGCCGGCCGGTGCGGCTGCGGCTCAACCGCACCCAGGACCTCACGCTGTCCGGCAAGCGTCATCCGTACCACGCCCGGTGGGAGGCCGGTTTCGACGAGAGCGGCCGCCTGCAGGCCCTGGAGGCCACCGTCACCAGCGACGGCGGGTGGAGCCTGGACCTCTCCGAGCCCGTGCTGCAGCGCACGCTGTGCCACATCGACAACGCCTACTGGATTCCGCACGTGCAGGTCCACGGCCGGATCGCACGGACCCACAAGACCTCCCAGACCGCGTTCCGCGGCTTCGGCGGCCCGCAGGGCATGCTGGTGATCGAGGAGGTCATGGGCCGCTGCGCCCCGTTGCTCGGCCTGGACCCCACGGAGCTGCGCCACCGCAACCTCTACGTCCCCGGCCAGACCACGCCCTACGGCCAGCCCGTCCGGCACGCCGAGCGGCTGCGCACCATCTGGACCCAGCTGCTCGACCGGGCCGAGGTCGAGCGCCGCCGCGAGGAGATCGCCGCCTTCAACGCCGCCCACCCCGACACCAAGCGGGCGCTCGCGCTCACCCCCGTGAAGTTCGGCATCTCCTTCAACCTCACGGCCTTCAACCAGGCCGGCGCCCTCGTGCACGTCTACAAGGACGGGTCCGTGCTCATCAACCACGGCGGCACCGAGATGGGACAGGGGCTGCACACCAAGATGCGCCAGGTCGCGGCCACGGCCCTGGGCGTGCCCATGGAGACCGTCCGGCTCGCGCCCACCCGCACGGACAAGGTGCCCAACACCTCCGCGACGGCCGCCAGCTCCGGGGCGGACCTCAACGGCGGGGCCGTGAAGAACGCCTGCGAGCAGATCCGCGACCGGCTGGCCGAGGTCGCCGCCCGCAAGTTCGACATCCACCCCGATGACGTCCGGTTCGTCGACGGCACGGTCACCGGGATCGGCTTCCATGACCGGCAGATGTCCTTTGCCGAGCTCGCCCACGACGCCTACTTCCAGCGGATCTCGCTGTGGGCCGCCGGCTACTACCGCACCGAGGGGCTCCACTGGGACGCGGCCCGGATGCAGGGCGAGCCGTTCAAGTACTTCTCCTACGGCGCCTCCGTCTCCGAGGTGGAGGTCGACGGGTTCACGGGCGCGTACCGGCTGCTGCGCACCGACATCGTCCACGACGTGGGCGACAGTCTCTCCCCGCTGATCGACGTGGGGCAGATCGAGGGCGGGTTCGTCCAGGGCGCCGGCTGGCTCACGCTCGAGGAGCTGCGCTGGGACGAGTCCGACGGGCCGCACCGGGGCCGGTTGGCGACCCAGGCGGCGAGCACCTACAAGCTGCCGAGCTTCTCGGAGATGCCCGAGGAGTTCAACGTGCACCTCTTCGAGGAGGCCACCGAGAGCGGCGTCGTCTACGGCTCCAAGGCCGTGGGGGAGCCGCCCCTCATGCTGGCCTTCAGCGTGCGCGAGGCGCTGCGGGAGGCCGCGGCCGCGTTCGGGCCGGGCGGGCGGAGCACCGAGCTCGCGAGCCCCGCCACCCCGGAGGCCGTGTTCTGGGCGGTCCAGGAGGCGCGCCGCGCCCTGCCCGTGGCGGACGTCGCCGCGTCGACCGCTCCGGCCGCTCCGGCGGCGCGCTGACGTGGACTGGCTGGACGCCCTGCAGCACCTGCGCGCGGAGGGCGCGCCGGGGGTGCTCGTCACCGTCACGGAGGTGCGCGGGCACGCCCCCCGGGAGGCCGGGGCCAAGATGGTCGTGTCCGGGTCCGCCGCGTGGGACACCGTGGGCGGCGGCAACCTCGAGGCGACCGTGGTCGAGCGGGCTCGGGTCCTCCTCGCAGCGGGGGCCACGGATCCGGAGACGATGACCTTCTCGCTCAACGAGCACGCCGCCGTGGAGCACGGGCGCCAGTGCTGCGGAGGCGTGGTCAGCGTGCTGCTCGAGCCCCAGGGCGCCCGCCCCGTGGTCGCCGTGTTCGGTGTGGGCCACGTGGGTCACGAGCTCGCCCGGGTGCTGTCCCGCCTGCCCCTGAACCTGCACCTGGTGGACAGCCGGGAGGGTCAGCTGGCCCCCGCCCGGCTGGCCGACGTCACCGACGGAGCCGCGCAGGTCCGCCTCCACCACAGCCCCGTCCCGGAGAACGTGCTGGCCGGGCTGCCGGCCGGGGCGCACGTGCTGATCATGAGCCACGACCACGCCGAGGACTTCGTGCTGTGCGACGCCGCGCTGCGCCGGGACGACCTCGGCAGCGTGGGCCTGATCGGCTCCCGGGCCAAGTGGTCGAGGTTCCGGGCGCGGCTGCGGGCGGAGGGGCACTCCGACGCCGCGCTGGAGCGCATCGCGTGTCCCATCGGGCTCCCCGGCATCCCGGGCAAGGCCCCGGCGGTGATCGCCATCAGCGTCGCCGCCGACCTGCTCGGGCGGTTCGGTGCCGCCGCGGCTCCGGCGCACCCCGGCCGCCGGGGGCCGGAGACGACCACCGAGGCGGTGACATGAGCGTTTCCCTGGGACTGCCGCGGCTGCGCGACACCGGTCCGGGCCCCAGCGGCGCCCCGGCCGGGGCCGGGCTGATGGACCGCCACGGCCGCCGCGCCACCGACCTGCGCCTGTCGGTGATCGACAAGTGCAACCTGCGCTGCACCTACTGCATGCCCGCCGACGGCCTGCCCTGGCTGCCCGCCGCCCAGCTGATGACCCCCGCCGAGATCACCCGCCTCGTCCACGTCGGGGTGGCCGAGCTCGGGGTCACCGAGCTGCGCCTGACCGGCGGGGAGCCCCTGGTGCGGGCCGACCTCGAGGAGATCATCGCCGGGATCCGTGCCGCCCACCCGGACCTGCCGGTGTCGCTGACCACCAACGGCATCGGCCTCACCACTCGCGCGGCCACCCTGGCGGCGGCGGGGCTGACCCGGATCAACATCTCCCTGGACTCCCTGGACGCGGCGACCTTCCGCACCCTGGCCCGCCGGGACCGCCTGACCGACGTGCTGGCCGGGGCGGAGGCAGCGGCCGCCGCCGGGCTGGACCCGGTGAAGATCAACGCGGTGCTGATGCGCGGGGTCAACGACCACGAGGCCCCCGAGCTGCTCGCGTGGGCGCTGGCGCGCGGCTTCGCGCTGCGGTTCATCGAGCAGATGCCCCTGGACGCCGACCACGGCTGGACCCGGGCGGACATGGTCACCGCCGCCGAGATCCGCCACCGGCTCGCCGGCCGGTTCCGGCTGGCCCCGCACCCGGGGCCGCGCGAGGGCGCCCCGGCCGAGCTGTGGGACGTCCACCCCCGCACGGCCAGCGCCGCCCCCGTGGACTCCGGCGCGACCTCGGACGCGACGTCCGCGGCGCCCCCCGCCGCGTCCTCCGCCCTGCGCCCCGGCGCCCAGGACCCGCCGCTGGGCACGGTGGGGGTCATCGCCTCGGTCACCGAGCCCTTCTGCGGCGACTGCAAGCGGACCCGGATCACCGCCGAGGGCAGGATCCGCTCCTGCCTGTTCTCCCACGAGGAGGTCGAGCTGCTGCCGCTGCTGCGCACCGGTGCGACCGACGCCCAGCTGGCCGAGCGCTGGCGGGCGGCGATGTGGGCGAAACCGGCCGCCCACGGCATGGACCACGTAGGCCTGGACTCCTCCGACTACGTCCAACCGGAACGCCCCATGAGCGCGATCGGCGGCTGACGCGCACCACGGGCCTCCCGACGCCGGGGGACCGGCTCGTCAGCCGCGGGGAGAACCGGCGCGGGGAGAGCCGGTGCGCCGGGGCAGCAGCCAGCCCGCCAGGACCACGGCTCCCGGCAGGGCCGAGATCAGGGCGAGCAGCCCGTAGCCGATCGAGATCGCGAAGCCGGTCCCGTCGGGCAGGCCGTGGGCCATCGCGGCCAGGGTGGTGATCCCCTCCCGCGGACCCCAGCCGCCCACCCCGACGGGCACGGACATCCCGGCGAGGCCCAGCACGGTGGTCCCCCACAGGTTCGCCAGGGTCTCCTGGGGTGCGGTGCGCACGGCCGCCAGCAGGAACAGTCCCTGGTAGCAGGCCCAGGCGAGCACGGACAGCGCCCAGACCCCGGCCCGGTCCCGCGCCGGGGCGCCGCTCGTGGAGCGCCAGGCGACGGCCCCGACGGCGAGCGCCCCGAGGCCGAGGGCCGCGGCGAGCCAGCCGCCGACCGCCAGGGCCGGGACGACCCCGGCCGCGAGGAGCACGGACGTCCCCGCCAGCCGTTCGCCCAGCACGGAGCCGCCGGCGCCGGGCCAGCTGTCGCCGCGCCGGCGGCGGCGCAGCACCCGCACGGCGTCCCCGGTCACACCCCCGGGCAGCAGCAGGTTGACGAGCCCGGACGCCCAGCACTCGCCCAGCGCCTCCCGGAAGCCGATCGGCGTGGCCCGGCTGCGGGCCACCAGCCGCCAGCGCTGGGCCTGGGCCGCGGTGGCCACGAGCCCGACGCCCAGGGCGAGCGCCACCGTGGCGGGGGTGAGGATCCCGACGGCGCTGCGGACCGCGTCCGTGCCGAGCACGCGGAACAGCATGGCGAGGAGGACCAGCCCGGCCACCGCCTGCCCGGCGGCGAGCAGCACGCGGAGAACGGGCCGCCGCCGCGTGAGGGCGGGCGTGGTCTCGGCGGGCATGGGCGCAGTCTAGCCACCGCCCGCCGTCGCCCGGTTTGACGCGGCGGACCGGGCCCGCCCAGGATGAAGACCCCCCGACGCGGAAGGCGACCGCATGCCCCTGGCCCGTTCCACCGGCCCGCACCCCTCGGCGCGCCGGGACGGTCTGCTCGCCTTCGTGGCGCTGGGCGGAGCCCTCGCGGCGCTCCTCCTCCTGGCGGACGCGCCGCTCCCCGTGCTGGTGTGCTCGGTGCTGCTGGGTCTCGCCGTGCTCGGCGCGGTGGTGCGCAGCACCGTGCGCCGCCGCGGCGAGCCCTACGGCCCGGCCGACCGGGTCACCGTGGGCCGCTCCGTGCTCGTCGCCCTGGCCGCCGGGCTCCTGCCCGTGGGGCTGGCCCCGGTGCTGGGGCAGGACGGGGGCCGGCCCGCCGACGCCTGGTGCTGGGCCGTGTTCGCCGTCGCGCTGCCCGCGTGGCTGCTCGACGGGATCGACGGGTGGGTGGCGCGCCGCACCGGGACCGCCACGCGCGCCGGGGCCCGGTTCGACCAGGAGGTCGACGCCGTGCTGCTGCTCTTCCTCTCGGTGGCGGTCGCCGCCCGGATCGGGCTGCCGGAGGCGTGGTGGGTGGTGGTGATCGGCGCCCTGCGCTACCTCTTCCTGCTGGGTCTGCGGGTGCGCCCGGCGTGGCGCCGCGAGCTGCCCTTCTCCTCGTACCGGCGGATGGTGGCGGGGATCCAGGGCGGCGTCCTGCTCGGCGCCCTGGTCCCGCTGATCCCGCTGCCGCTGGCCGTCACGGCGACCGTCGTGGCGCTCGTCCTGCTGCTGGTGTCCTTCGGCCGGGACGTGCTGTGGCTGGAGCGGTGCGCCCGCGGCCTCAGCTGACGGGCGGCAGGCCGAGCACGTCCGCGTGCCCCACGGTGGCCCGCAGCCGGCCGCGGGCGCAGTCCACCAGGCGGGTCCGCAGCCAGGCGTGGGCCTCGGCCGTGAGGTCCGGGCGGTGCTCCACGGCGGCGTCCGCGCGGTCGGCGAGGAACCGCTCCAGGAGGGGCCGGGCCCACGCCTGGTCGGAGATCCACCAGGGGGTGGGCGTCACGTCCACGACCATGCCGCGCTCCTGCAGGGCCTCCGCGGCCAGCCGCACGGCGTCGGTCCCGGCGAGCTCGCCGCGGTGCTGGTGGTCCTCGAAGGCCCCCAGCACCGAGGGGTCCAGGTGGTGGGGCGGGTCGAGGAGGACCTCGCCGTCGACGGTCAGGGCGAGGAGCGCCGGGACGGCCTCCTCGGAGAGCACGCGGGCCAGGTCCCGGAGCTGCTGCCGGGTCAGGAGGTCGAGCAGGGCGGAGCACGTCACGAGCCGGCGGGCCGCCGGGTGCTCCGCGAGCACTCGGCCGAGCTCCTCGACCCCGGCGAGGACGGGCACGACGTCGGCCCCCTCCGCCCGGGCGGCGGCCACGGCCTGGTCGAGCAGCTCGCGGTCGTGGTCGAGCAGGATCCAGCGCTGGGGGCCGGGGAGGTGCCGGGCGAGCCAGGCCCGGTTCGCGCCCGTCCCGGCGCCGAGGTCCACCACCACGACCGGCTCGGTGTCCGCGGCGCCGGGGGCCGCGGCCGGCGGCAGCTGCTCCCAGTGCCGCACGATGCGGGCGATCAGCGGCAGGGAGTCCTCGCGGGCCGCGGCGTCGGCGGGCTCGCGCAGGGCCAGCCAGTCGCCGGCGACGGGACGGTCGGGGGCGGAGTGGTTCGTCATGACGGTCTCCTGGTGCGGTCGTGGTCGTGGTCGGGGTCGGGACTGCGCCCGAGGGGATCGGACGGGTCGAGGGGCGGGTCGAGGTGCGGGTCGATCGCCGCGAGGACGTCGCGGGCGGTGTCCGTCCAGCTGCGCAGACGGTCGCGACGGGCCAGTGCGGCGGCCCGCCACTGCGCGCGCAGGGCGGGGTCGGTCAGCCAGTCGCGCAGCACCGCGGTCCAGGCGGACGGGTCGGTGGGGTCGAGGGCGGCACCGGCCCGGGGGCCGGCACCGGACGGAACACCGGTGTCGGGCGCACCCCGGGGTCCTGGCGTGCCGTCGAGGGCCTCGACCGCACCGGTGCCGGCCGCGACCACCGCGGGCACGCCGTGGGCGAGCGCCTCGGTGACGACCATGCCGTAGGTCTCGGTCGTGGAGGGCAGCAGCAGCAGGTCGGTGCGCGCCCACTGCCGGGCCAGCGCGGCGCCCTCGAGGGGACCGGGGCAGCACACGCGCCCCGGATCGGGGAGGTCCCGGACTGCCGCGCGCAGGGTGCGGACGTGCTCGGGGCCGCCCTCGGGGCCGACGAGGTCGAGGGTCCAGCCGAGGGCGGTCAGCGGCGCGAGGGCCTCCAGCAGGAGGCCCTGGTTCTTGCGCGGCGTCAGGGACGCCAGACAGGTCAGCCGCGGCGGGCGCGACCCCGCGGCCACCGGTCCGCGCTCGGCCCCCGGCTCGGCCACGACGGCGTCCGCGGTGCCGTAGCGGCGGAGGAGGTCGCGGGCCGCCCAGGCGCTGGGCGCCAGCACGCCGGTGGCGGCGGCCAGAGCGGCAGCCTCCCGCCGGGCGAGCTCCGTGGCGGCCGCGGGGTCCAGCCCGGTCTCGGCGGGCAGGGGCAGGTGCACGAGCAGGTGCACGGGCACCCCGGAGCGCACGGCGTCGTCGACCGCCTCCGGTGCCGCGCACCCCACGAGGCCGTCGAGGACGACCGCCCGCCCGGGGGCCGGTGCGCCCAGCGCGCGCCGCACCCGGGCCCGGGCGGCACCGTCCGGCGCGGGCCAGCCCCCGGCCACCGGCACGAGCCGGGCCGGGCGCCCCAGGGCGTCCAGCGCCGCCACGAGCCGGCGGTCGTAGAGCGAGCCGCCGGTAGGCCGCCCGCCGTCGTCGGGCACCACCACGTCGATGCCCCCGCGCGCGGTGCTCACCGGGCGGGGGCGGGCCCGCCGCGCTCGCTCAGCACGGGCAGCTCGAGGGTGTAGGAGGCCCAGGCGTCGGGGGTCTCCCGGAGGGTCACGGTCAGCCGCTCGAGCCCTTCGACGAACGCCGCCCCCGCCGCGAGCCGCTCGGCGACGTACTGGGCCAGGACCTCCGTGGTGGACAGCCGGCCCGCGAAGTCCGGGTGCTCGTCGAGGTTGCGGTAGCGCAGCCCGTCGAGGACGCCCGCGAGCAGGTCGTTGGCCACGCCGATGTCCATGACCACCCCGTGCTCGTCGAGGACCGGCCGGGACCAGGTGGTCTCCACCACGTAGGTGGCCCCGTGCAGGTTCTGGGCGGGGCCGAAGAACGGGTCCGGCAGGCTGTGGGCGATCATCATGTGGTCTCGGACGGTCAGGGTGAACACGGAGCTCCTCGGGTGGGTGGGGGACGGTCAGTCGTAGTGCACCACGTGGCACAGGACGTCCGGGGCTCCTGCGGCGAGCCGCGCCATCGTGGCGGGGAGCTCCTCGAACGAGGAGCTCCCGGAGAGCAGGGCGTCGAAGCGGGGGTCCCGGAGGGCCTCCAGCGCGGTGGCGAGCCGGTCGGCGGTCGTGCGGCGGGCCCGGCGGGCGGGGGCGACGGCGCCCACCTGGCTGGCGCGCAGCTGCAGCCGGCGGGCGTGGAAGTCGGCGCCGAGCGGGACGGCCGGGTCCTCGTCGCCGTACCAGGACAGCTCGATCAGCTCCCCCTCGTCGCCGAGCAGCTCGAGCCCCCGCGCCAGGCCGGCGGCGGTGGAGGAGGCGTGCAGGACGACGTCGCACTCCCCCGCGGCGTCCTCCGGCAGCACGTGCTCCACGCCGAGCCGGGCCGCGAGCCCCCCGCGGGACGGCTGCGGGTCCACGAGCTGCAGCCGGGCCAGCGGGAAGCGGGCCAGCAGCGCAGCCGTGCACGCGCCGATCATCCCGGCGCCGACCACGGCCACGCGGTCCCCGAAGCGGGGCGCGGCCTCCCACAGCGCGTTGACGGCCGTCTCCACCGAGCCGGCGAGCACCGCGCGCCCGGAGGGGACGTCGTCGGGCACCGGGGTCACGGCGGAGGCGGGGAGCACGTAGCGGTCCTGGTGGGGGTGGAGGCTGAAGACCCGCCGGCCCACCAGGTCCTCCGGCCCCTGCTCCACGACGCCCACGGAGAGGTAGCCGTACTTCACGGGGCCGGGGAAGTCCCCCTCCTGGAACGGGGCGCGCATCCGCCCGTGCACGCGCGCCGGGACGAGGCCGCGGTGGACGAGCGACTCGGTGCCGCGGCTGACCCCGGAGCGCAGCGCCCGCACCAGGACGTCCTCGGGGCCCGGGACGGGCAGCTCCGCGGTACGCAGCTCTCCCCGGCCGGGCTCCACGGTCCAGTAGGCCCGGCCGGTGCGGGGGTCCTCCGGCGGGGCGGGGTGAGCGGCGTCGGTCATGGTCCCATTGTGTCCTGACGGCCGCGCCGCGCCACCGGGTGACCACGGCGCGCCCCCGTGACCCCCGTGCCCCGGCCGACCACGCCGCCGCGGGGTCGGCCGGGCGCCGCCGGGTCAGCCGGGCGCCCCGTGGTCGGCCGGCGGGGAGCGGACGCCGCCGGGCTCCTCGTGCAGCTCGGCGAGCCCCCGGCGCAGCGCGGCATAGCGCCGCGCCCCGAGCCGGCGCCGCCACTGCTCCTCCACCTCGGCGACCACCCCGGCCGCCACCGCCTGGGCGGCCCGGCCGCGCTCGGCGACGCTCACGAGCCGCGCCCGGGCGTCGGCGGGATCGGGGCGCCGCTCCACGTACCCCTCCTCCTCCAGGGCCTGGACGAGCAGGCTGGCCGTCTGCTTGGTGACCCGGGCCTGCTCCGCCAGCTGCACCGTGCGGGTGCCGTCCGGGCCGATCCGTTGGAAGATCCGGGCCTGCGCGTAGGAGAGGTCCGCGAAGCCGGCGGCGTGCAGGGCTTCGACCACCCGGATCTCCATGTCCCGGTACGGGTAGTACAGCAGCAGCCCCGTGTTGGTCCCCGCGTCCTCGTGCATGCCCACCCCTTGACAGCCTGGCCGTCGCCGCCGGAAAATTCAGTCAGGAAACCTGACCATCTGGAGGAGATTATCATGGACCGCGACGCCATCTGGGACGCCGTCCACCGGGAGCGGTCCGCGCTGGCGGACCTGCTCGAGACGCTCCGTCCCGAGGAGTGGGACCACCCCACCCTCTGCCCGGGATGGGCGGTGCGGGACGTCGCGGCGCACGTCATCGCCTCGCCCCAGGTCGGTCTCGCCGATCTCGTCCCGGCCCTGTGGCGGGGCCGCGGGGACTACAACCGCGCCCTGTACCTGGACGGCCGGGCCCGCGGCCGCCGGCCGGTCGAGTCGATCCTCGCCGACTACCGCCGCCTGGACGGCTCGAGGCGCCACCCGCCGGGAACGACCGTCCGCGAGCCGCTGCTGGACGTCCTGGTCCACACCCAGGACATCGTCCTGCCCCTGGGCCGGCACCACGCCATGCCCCCGGAGGCCGCGCGCACGGCCGCCGACCGGGTGTGGTCCATGCCCTTCCCGTTCCGGGCGCGCCGGAGACTGCGCGGGGTGGCGCTCACCGCGACCGACGTCGACTGGCACGCCGGCAGCGGCCCCGAGGTCCGGGGCGCGATCGACGCGCTCCTGCTGCTGCTGACCGGCCGCACCGCGGCGTTGGACCGGCTCGAGGGGCCCGGCCTCGACGTCGTGGGAGCGGGCCCGGGAGCCTCCCGCCGCTCTTGACACCTTGCCGCGGCGGCGGGGACGCTGGTGGAGGCGGCGTCCGCCGTCACCTCCCCCGTCCCCGAGGTGACCCATGGTCCAGCGCATCCTCTTCCTGCACGGTGCCGGGCCCCAGCCCCGCACCGGCGACAACCCGGTGCTCGAGGCCGTGCGGCGGCAGTGGCCCGATGCCGACCTCGTGGCCCCGGACCTCCCGAGCCCGGAGGATCCCGACCCGGACCAGTGGCAGGAGGCGATCGGCCGGGCCGTCCGCGCCATCCCGGACGAGCCCTGGGTGATCGTGGGCCACTCCCTCGGGGGGTCCGAGGCCCTGCGCTTCCTGTGCCACCGGATCCCCACCCTGCTGCAGCGCGTCGTGACCGTGGCGGCCCCGTGCTGGTGCCCGGAGCACCCGGACGTGGAGGAGCAGGGGTTCGCCCTGCCCTCGACCGTGGGCCGGAAGCTCGCGGACCTCGAGATCGTCGTGGTCCACGCCGAGGACGACGACGTGGTGCCCCCCGCCCACGCGCGCTGCCTCACCGAGCGGCTGCCCTCGGCCCAGCTCGTGCTGCTCCCCTCCGGCGGGCACCTGCCGACGTCCTGGACGGACCGGGGTCTCATTGCGTGAGGCGGACCCGCCCGGCTCGGCAGGACGGCCGCCGTGCGAGAGCATGGGCACCATGAGCCGATCGCACCCGCAGCACCGCAGGACCGTCCGCACCCTGGGGGCCGCCGCGCTCCTCCTGGGACTCTCCGTCCCGGCCCCCGCGGCGGCGCTCCCGGCCGCCCCGGGCGGTGCGGCCGCCACGACCGCGGCGGTCTCCGTCCCCGCCTCCTGCGGTCCGGCAACGGGCCCGCTGCCCGCCGCGGTGGGACCCGGGGCGCAGGACGACCGGCGTGCCCTGACCACCGCGCTGGACGGGCTGAGCGCGGCGGTGGGCGCCGAGATCGGGCTGCTGGTGCAGGACGCGGACGGCCGCACGGTCTTCGCCCACCGCCCCGAGGTGTCCGGCATGGAGGCCAGCCTCTCCAAGGTCCCGCTGGCCCTCACCACCATGAGCCTGGCCGCCGAGCGGGACGGCCGGCTCACGGAGCAGCAGCGGGCCCTGATCCGCGACAGCGTCCACGAGAGCGGCAACGAGTCCACCACCGCTCTCTACGGCGCGCTCGGGCCCACGCTCTCCGCCATGGAGGGCGAGCTCAACGAGACCTACGACCTCATGGGCGTCAGCTCGACCCGGTCCTCGGGCGGCTGGGGCCACAACCTGACCACCGCCTCCGACCAGCTGGCCGTGCTGGGCACGGTCGTCCGCGGGGCGGACTGGCTGCCCGAGGAGGACCTGGCCTGGCTGCGGGAGCAGATGCGGCCCACCCATCCGTCCCAGACCTGGGGCGTGGGCGCGGCCCGCGCGGACGGGTCCGGGGCGGCGGACTCCCTCGTCAAGAACGGGTGGCTGCCGGACGCCGGCGGCGCGTGGGACACCCACAGCGTGGGGCGCACGGTGTCGGGCGGGACCGCCCACCACATCGCGGTGCTGGGCTCCGGCTACCCCTCCGCGGCCTGCGGCCAGGACGTGGCCACCGCCGTGGTCGACCTGTACCTCGCGCTCGGGACCGGCTGAGCTCACGCGGCCGCGTGCGGCGCCCCCGCGCCCGGATCCACCCGGTGCGGTCCGGACGCGGACGGCCGGACGTCGAAGTCGAAGATCGCGGTGGGCAGATAGACCGTGGCGCAGGAGTTGGGGATGTCCACCACCCCCGAGAACCGGCCCTCGATCGGCGCGGCGCCCAGCAGCAGGTACGCCTGCTCCGGGGAGTACCCGAACTTCGTGAGGTAGTCGACGGCGTGCAGGCACGCCCGCTGGTAGGACAGCTGCGAGTCGAGGTAGCGCTGCTCCCCGTCGAGGGTCACCGAGGTGCCGGAGAAGGCGATCCACTCGCTGTACTGCGGGTCCGTCCTGCCCGGCAGGAAGATTGCGTTCTCCGTGACCCCGTAGGTCTCCATGCCGCCCTTGATGACGTCCACGTGGAAGTCGATGAACCCGCCCATCTCGATGGCGCCGCAGAACGTGATCTCGCCGTCGCCCTGGGAGAAGTGCAGGTCGCCCACGGAGAAGTTCGCGCCGTCCACGAAGACGGGGTAGAAGACGCGGGTGCCCTTGGTGAGATTCTTGATGTCCTGGTTGCCGCCGTTCTCGCGGGGCGGCGCGGTGCGCGCGGCCTCCGCGGCGACCCGCTCGACGTCCGGGCCGGGAACCCCGCCGAGCAGGGCGTTCTCCGGCTCGGGCGGCAGCGCCAGGGGCGGGACCCGGTCCGGGTCGGTGGCGATGAGCGCCCCTTCGCGCGCGTTCCACCGGGCCAGGAGCTCCGCGGAGGGCGCGGTGCCCATCAGGCCGGGGTGGACGATGCCGGTGAACGAGACCTCCGGGACGTGCCGCGAGGTCGCAGTCTGGCCGCGGAAGTCCCAGATCGCCTTGTAGGCGTCCGGGAACCGGTCGGTGAGGAAGCCGCCACCGTTGGACCGCGCGAAGACGCCGGTGTACCCCCAGCCCTGCCCGGCCAGGGGGCCGGAGTCCTCCTGCGGGATCGGGCCGACGTCGAGGATGTCGATGACGAGCAGGTCGCCCGGCTGGGCGCCCTGCACCGCGAACGGGCCGGAGAGCTTGTGCACGGTCGTCAGCGGCGCGTTGAGGACGTCCTCGGCGGAGTCGTCGTTGACGATCGCGCCGTCGAACCACTCCCGGCAGTGCACCCGGAACGTGTCCCCCGGTCGCACGGTGGCCACCGGGGGGATCTCCGGGTGCCACCGGTTGTGCCCGACCAGCTGCTGGTCCTCGAACGGCCGTGACGAGTCCAGGGGAAAGATGAGCTCCGGCATGACGTGCCTCCTTGGCGGCTGTGCTGCGGTGGTGTGCCTCTTAGGGCCGGGGAAGTCTGCGGTGCAGGGGGTTGCCGGTGGTGCGGGTCGCTCGCCGGGAGCCGGGCGGGGGCGCGGCGACGACGTCGGGCTCCGCGGCGGTGCGCTCGGTGCGCTCGATCAGCCGGGCCGCGGGGGTGCCGGCCCGGGAGAGCCCGGGCGCGCTCATCAGCCGCCGCGCCGCGGAGCCGCAGCCGGGGCAGTCGCTCTCGCGCGTGGCCGCGCCCATGCCCAGCAGGACCTCGAAGTCGCCGCACTCCCGGCACCGGTACTCGTAGATCGGCATGCGGGGCGCCTCCCGGGAACGCGGGGTCTCTGGACTGACGACCCTAGTGCGGGGTCCGTGGCCGGGGAAGGGCTGCCATCGACATCGCCCGGACATGACGGGGCGGGGCCGCAGGTTCCTCGGGGCGCGAGCCCGCACCAGGAGGCCCTGCCGGACGTGCGCTCAGGGCCGGCCGGGCGGCACGTTCAGGTTGTGCCGGAAGAGGTTCCCGGGATCGTAGCGGTCCTTGAGGGCGGCCAGCCGCTGGTGCTTCTCCCGCCCGTAGGCCAGGCGGGCCGCCTCCACCGGGTCGCCCCCGAGCTCGGCGTCGGGCCCCATGAGGCCGACGTACTCGCCGTGCTCGGCGAACGGCTGCATCGTGTCCCGCACGGTCCGCACGAAGGCTGCGAGGTGCTCGTCCTCGGCCGGGTCGTGCCGGACGCCGTGCACCGTCAGCCAGTACCGTGCGGACCGGTTGGGGAAGGCGGTGGCCTCCTCGGGCACCCTGCCGAAGGCGCCCTCGAGGTGGTGGACGTCGATGCCGGTGCCTCGGCAGGTGATCCCGGAGGCCAGCCCGACGAGGACGTCGACGACCTCGTCGTCCAGCCGGGAGAAGGGAAGGTTGCGCCAGTGGCCGTGCGAGCCCCGGGGGAAGAGCCCGTCCCGCGCCCCCTGCCACGCGAGCCAGGGCGTCGGGCCCATCTCCTCGGCGTCGGGCGGAGCGTCCTCCCGCAGTCCGTCGACGACGTCCAGGCCTGCTGCGTGGTCCTCCGAGACCCAGCTGAACCCCACGGTCAGCACCGGTTCCTCGCCCATCCCGGCCGCCGGGGGCGGGATCGCGAAGGTGAGGACCGGGTTCATCTCGTCCGGCAGACCGCGCGACCACGCGGCGAAGGCGGACAGGGCGCCCGCCCAGCGCGGCCTTCGGTAGTGGAGGTTCCCCGCGAGCACGGTGGACGGCAGCCGGCGGGCCCGGAAGGTGAAGGAGGAGACCACCCCGAGGTTGCCCCCGCCGCCGCGGAGCCCCCAGAACAGCCCGGCGTTCTCCTCCTCGCTGACGTGCAGGTGGTCGCCGGCTGCGGTCACGACGTCGGCGGAGTCCAGGTTGTCGAGGCTCAGCCCGTTGCTGCGGGTCAGCCACCCCATGCCCCCGCACAGGGTCAGCCCCGCCACGCCCACCGCGCCGGTGAGGCCGCCGGGAACGGCGAGGCCGTGCCGGGCCGTGGCGCGGTCGAGAGCGGCGAAGGTGGTGCCGGGCTCCACGCTCACGAGCTGGTTCGCGGGATCGACGACGACGCCCCGCAGCCGCCCGAGGTCCAGCACCAGGCCGCCCTCGACCGTGCCGTGGCCCGCCACGCCGTGCCCGGCGCCCCGCACCGCCAGCGGCAGGCGCGTGCGCTGGGCCGCGGCCAGCGCCAGGTCGATGTCGGCGAGGTCCCCGGCCCGCACGAGAGCCCGGGGACGGGCGTCGATCAGGCCGTTCCAGACGCGGCGGGCCCTGTCGTAGTCGGCGTCCCCCGGCTCCACCAGCGCCCCGGCGAGACGGCCCCGGAGTTCCTGGAGCGCCCTGGTCGTCCCGTGGTCCGGCGCACCGTGGTCGGTGGTGCTCATGGCTCCCGCTCCCGCGCGAAAATAATTCGTCGGCCCGGGGCAAATTCTAGTCGTCCGCGTTCCCGACTCGGCAGATGACCTCGTCACGCCTGCATAACTCCGCGCGGGACGTCAGGGACGGACGGTCCCGTCCGCTCCGGCGGCCGGCCGGAGCTCGGCGGCCGGAGCCGCCCCGGCGGCACCGGCGCCCTCCGCGGGGCCGGCCGGATCGGCCGGGTCGGTGGTCCCGGTCCTGCCGGTGGCCGGCCCGGCCGCGGCCTTCGGCGCCGGGCTGTCCGGCTCCGCGTCCTGGTCGTTCGGGATCCCGTCGCCGTCACGGTCCAGGTCGTCCTCGTTGCGCAGGCCGTCGCCGTCCAGGTCCGGGTCCTCGTCGTTGGGGAAGCCGTCCCCGTCGAGATCGGGGTCCTCGTGGTTCAGCAGGGGGGCGCCGTCGAGGAGGTCGCCGTCCAGGTTGTCGTCGTCGACGTCCGGGATCCCGTCCTTGTCGGTGTCCCGCTGCGCGTCCGGAATCCGCGGGGCGACTCCCGGTTCGAGCTCGGGCTCCACGTCGGGCTGAGGCGCGGGCTTCACCACGGGCTCGGGTGCCACCGGAGGCAGCTCTGGCTCCTCGAGTACCGGCGGGGCCGGAACGGGCTCGGGCACGTCAGGATCGGCCGGAGGAGCAGCCGGCACGGATGGGGCAGCCGGCACGGCCGGGATGGCCGGCACGGGTGGGGTATCCGGAGCCGGGGCGGCCTCCGCCTGCTGCACGGGCGGCTTGGCGTTTCCGGCCTTCTCGGCCTCTGCTCGCTTCGCGGCCTCGGCCTTCTTGGCGGCCTCCGCCTTTTTCACCGCATCGGCTTTCTTCGCAGCCTCGGTCTTCTTCGCGGCCGCCGCCTTCTTCGCGGCCCCTGCCTTCTTCGCCGCATCGGCCTTCTTGGCGGCCGCCGCCTTCTTCGCCGCATCGGCCTTCTTGGCGGCCTCCGCCTGCTGCGCGGCCGGGTCCTCGACCGTGCCCGGGACGGGGACCTCGAGGGAGTACTTGCTGCGGGAGGCGGGGATGACGCGCATGCCGTCGACCCAGTCGAAGGACTGCGGGTCGACGGCCTGCCCGTCCACCCAGGTCTCGAAGTGCAGGTGCGGGCCCGTGACCCGGACGCCGGTGGCCCCCACCGTGCCGAGCTGCTCGGAGGCGGCGAGCCGGTCCCCGGTCCGGACCCGGACGTCCTCGAGGTGGTTGTAGGTGGTCCTGATCCCGTCCGCGTGGGTGACCTCCACCCGGTTGCCGCCCCAGACGTCCCAGAACACGGCCGTCACCACGCCGTCGAGGGCGGCGACGACGGGCAGGCCCGCCGCGGCGGAGACGTCGGTGCCGTTGTGGAACTCGCGCCCGCCGCGGTCCGGGGCGATCCGCCAGCCGAACTGGCCACCGGGCAGGACGGCGCCGGGCCGGGCCGGCGCGATGATCGTGTTGACGGGCAGCTCGCCCTGGTACAGCTTCGGCGCCTGCCGGCCCGGGCGCACGGTCGAGGCCGACTCGCGCCCCCCGTCACCGCGGCCCGTCCCGGCCCGCCAGGAGCCCTTGCCCGCTCCGCCGTCCCGCACGGGCGAGGTCGTGCGGTCGTCCCGCAGCGGCCCGGCCGGCGGAGCGGGCCGCTCCTGCCCGGCCGCGAGCAGGCTCCATCCGCTGTCCCTCTGCTCCGTCCGCTCCGCGGAGGCCGCCGGGGCGCCGAAGGCCGAGCCCCGGCCCTGCCCGGTGTCCGGGCTGATGCCGGAGCTGACCGCCACGCTGACGGCCACCAGCGCCGAGAACGCGGTGAGCGCGGTCACCGGGGAGGACGCGCGGTGGCGCAGACCGGGGCGGGCGGGACGGCGAGAGGAGTCGCGGGGCATGACGGTGTTTCCCCCAGGATGTCGCGACGAGCGACGTGAAGATCGTGCAGGAGTTCGAGGTGCTGGGACCCAGCGTGATCAGCTTAAGCGAACGGAGTCTGACCACCGAGGAAACTCCCGTCCCCACATCAGCGCCTTGTCATGCGACGACTTGATGCAAAAGCAAACACCTCGGGACAGGCGGTCAGTAGGGCCCCGACCACCCGTCCTCGAGCAGACCGCGGGCGTAGGCGGCCTGGCCGAGGTGCTGCGCGGCGTCGTCGACCGTGCTCACCAGGCGGGCGCCACGGGTGACGGGCGGGGTCCACGACCGGTCCACCACGTCGTCCAGCTGAGCCTCCGTGAGTCCGTGCACGTACGCCACGGTGCGCTCGACCACCGCGTCGAGGTAGCCGCGCAGCAGGTCGGGGGACGCCACGCGGATCCGTGCGACGTCCTCCGGCCCGTCTCCGAAGCCCATGGAGGAGTCCGGGACGTCGAGGCCGAACCACCCGCTCCACCCCTCGGCGGTCCGCACCTCCTCCGTGCCGGCGAGCTGGGCCACCTGTGCGTCCTGCTGGCGGGACGCGTGCCACACCAGCCAGACCACGGAGTTCGCGGTCCCGCCCGGCATGGTGTGCAGCACCTCCGCCGAGATGCCCTCGAGCACGTGCTCCGCCACCTCGGACGGGCGGCGGGCGGCGTCCTCGAACAGTTCCTGCGGCGTCATCGCGACCACTCCTTCCACACCGGGGGCCGGGCCGGCCCCTGCCGCCGAGCCTACGTCCCCCGGGGCCCGTGACGCGGGGTCCCGGTGAGGTGACGGCCCGGGGGGCGGCCGGGTCAGCGCACGGCCGGCCGCAGCATGCGGGCGACCGTGAACGCCGCCAGGACCACCACGGCCGTCATGACCAGGGCCGTCCAGTGCATGCCCGCCGTGAACGCGGCGACCGCCGCCTCCTGCACCGCGGGACCGAGCGCCCCGGCGCCCTCCGCGACCTCGACGGCTCCGCCGAGGGTCTCGTGCGCCGCGGCCGAGGAGCCGGCGTCCAGGGCCGCGGGCAGGTCGAGGTGGCGCTGGTAGAAGGCGGTCAGCAGTCCGCCGAGCACGGCCGTGCCCAGCACCGCACCGACCTCGTAGCCGGTCTCCGAGATCGCCGAGGCCGCTCCGGCCTTGTGCGGCGGGGCCGCCGTGAGGACGAGGTCGTTGGACAGCGTCTCGGCGAGCCCGATGCCGGTGCCCACCAGGCAGAAGGCCACCAGGACCACCACGGCGCCGGCGGCCGCGGAGAGGTCCGCAAGGGTGACCACGAGGAAGCCGGTCGAGGACAGGAGGATCCCCGCCGTGATCACGGTCCGGGGGCTCAGCCACCGCACGGCGCGCACGGCCACGAAGCCGGCGAGGACCGTGAGGACGAGGCCCGGGACCATGGTCAGGCCCGCGGTCATCGGGTCCAGACCGACCACGAGCTGCAGGTACTGGGTCAGCATGAACAGGAACCCGTAGAGCCCCACGTTGCCGAGCACGTTGACGGTGACGCCGCCGCGGAAGCCCGGGTGCCGGAACAGGCCGAGGTCCAGCATCGGGTGCGCCAGGACCGCCTGGCGCCGGACGAACAGCACACCGGCCAGCACGCCGAAGGCCGCGCTGAGCAGGCCCTGGAAGAGCTCCCCGGAGGCCGTCGCCGCCTTGATGCCGTAGACCACGGGGGTCATGGCGAGCATGGCGAGCAGCACGGACGGGACGTCCACCGGCCCGGGCCGGGGGTCGCGCGACTCCGGCACCAGCAGGGGGCCGAGCACCAGCAGGGGCAGCAGCACCGGCACGGACATCAGGAACACCGAGCCCCACCAGAAGTGGTTGAGCAGGAAGCCCCCGACGATGGGGCCCAGTGCGGCGCCGCCGCTGAAGCCGCCGGCCCAGACCGCGATCGCGATCCGGCGCTGCCCCGGGTCCAGGAAGATGTTGCGCAGCAGGGACAGGGTCGCGGGCATCAGCATCGCGCCGAAGAGCCCCATGGCGGCCCGCCCGGCCACGAGCAGCTCGGCCGTGGGCGCGAAGGCCGACGCCGCGGAGACGGCGGCGAAGCCCGTGCCGCCGATCAGCAGCAGCCGCCGGCGGCCGATCCGGTCCCCCATGGAGCCCATGGGGATGAGCAGGCCGGCGAGCACGAGGGGGTAGACGTCCACGATCCACAGCAGCTGCGCGCCGGTGGGGTGCAGCGCCTGCGAGATGGTGGGCAGCGCGAAGCTCAGGGCCGTGTTGTCGACCGACACGAGCAGGACGGGCATCATCAGGACCGCGAGCGCGGCCCATTCGCGCGCACCGGCCGTGGGGCGGGGCGTCAGCAGAGTGGTCATGGTTCACCTCCGGGGAACGGATCGGGAGCGGACAGCCTCAGTAACTGTACCGTCTAGACGGTACAGTTATGGGCGAGCTGACACAATGGGCACCACGTCCGACCCAGGGAGGTCTTCCTCACATGCCCCGCCCACCCGTGGCCCGGGACAAGCTCCTGGCCGCCTTCGAGCAGATCGTCCTCGACGACGGCGAGCGCGCCGCGACCCTCGACGCCGTCGCCGCCGCCGCCGGAGTGTCCAAGGGGGGTCTGCTCTACCACTTCCCGCACCGCCAGGCCCTCGTGGACGCGACGCTGCAGCGCCTCGAGGAGCTCATGCAGCTGGACCTCGAGGCCATGGCGGCGGCGCCGGACGGGGCCGCGCGCTACTTCCTGGTCACGTCCCTGTTCGAGGACAGCCGGCTGGACCGGGCCCTGATCGTGGCCTCCCGGCTGGTCCAGGCCGGGGACGAGAACGCCCGGGCCGCCCTGAAGCGGCTCGAAGTGGCATGGTACGAGCTGATCCTCGCGGACGTGGGCGACCCGGTGGTGGCGACCGCGGTCCAGCAGATGGGCGACGGGCTCTACCACAACGCGTCGATCGGCCTGCTGCCCGACGGCAGCGCCCGGCGGCACACCATCCTGGAGCACCTCCTGGCCGCGGTGGACCGGCTCAGCCCACGCCCCTGAGCGCGCCGCGCCGGCCCGGGCGGGACGGCCCTCGTCATGCGCGGGGCAACGGCCGCACGTGCTCGGGCCGCAGACCGATGCCGATCGCCCGCCCCGTGAGGTGGGGCAGGAACGGCAGCGCCCGGACGAGGCCCAGCGGCACCGGGGGCCGCGGCCGCGCCCCGGTCCGGGCCGGCACGAGCCGGCGGGCCAGCACGAGCTGGAACAGCTGGGTGGCGCGCGCCGGCCACGCCCGCCGGCGCTGCACGCGCGCGAGGTCCCGCGCCCGCACCCCGCCGCGCAGCAGCCGCGGCCCGAGCAGGTTCGCCGCCGCCACCGCGTCCTGGATCGCGAGGTTGATGCCCACACCCCCGGCCGGGGACATCGCGTGCGCGGCGTCGCCGAGGAACAGGATCCCGGGCCGCCACCACCGTCGCAGCCGGTCCACGCGCACACGCAGCAGCTTCACCTGGTCCCAGTCCTCGATCGTGGTGACCCCCTCCCCCAGCCCGGGGGCGAGCGCGCGCACCCGTTCCCGGAAGGCGTCCAGTCCCTGGGCGCGCAGGGCGTCGTGCTCGCCGGCCCGCACGATCATGGCGGCCTGCCAGTAGCCGGTGCGCGGCAGGGCCACCACCGCGCCGTCCCCGGCGTTGAACAGCGGCTGCTCCTGCCCCTCGCGGCGGGGCACGCGGAACCACAGCACGTCCATCCGCGACGGCGAGGCCCTGGGCACCAGGCCGGCCGCGGCCCGCAGCACGGAGTCGCGGCCGTCGGCGGCCAGCACCAGCTCGGCCCGGATCCGCACCGGCGCCCCGTCGTCGTCGTGCGCCGTGACGCCGGTGCACCGGCCGTCCTCGACGAGCAGGCCGTCGGCGGCCGTGGAGCGCAGCAGCCGGAAGCCGGGCAGCGCCTCGCCCTTCTCGGCGAGCAGGTCCAGGAAGTCCCACTGCGGCAGGAACGCGATGAACGGGCAGCGCACGGGCAGGCGGTCGAACCGGCCGACCACCACCGTCTCGCCGCCGAGGGAGACGGTGGCGCGCTCCACGCGGGTGTGCGGCAGCGCCAGGACGTCCTCGAGCCAGCCGAGCTCGGCCATCAGCTCCAGGGTGGAGGGGTGCAGGGTGTCGCCGCGGAAGTCGCGCAGGAAGTCCCCGTGCTTCTCCAGGACCACCACGTCCACGCCCTGCCGCGCGAGCAGCACCCCGGCCATCAGCCCGGCCGGGCCGCCGCCCACCACGCAGCACGTGGTCCGCACCTGCTCCGTCGTCCGCTCCGCCGCCACGGGTGCCTCCCGGGCCCTCGCTCGTCCGCTGTCCCTGCCGACGATCCCACCGGGGTGGCGGTCGCGCAAGAGGCGGCCCGGCCCGCGTCCCGGCCGGACGCGTCATCCCGCGCCGCCCCCTTCCCCCGGCCGACCGGGAGCGCGAGAGTGGGAACCGCAGCGCCGGACGCCGACCGCACCGACAGGAGATCCCCATGGGCACGCTGATCGTCACCGAGTTCATCACCCTCGACGGCGTCGTCGACTCCCCCGGCGGCGGCCCGCACCCGCACGCGGGCTGGAGCTTCCGGCACGTGACCTATGACGAGGCGGCCTACGAGCTCAAGGACCGGGAGCAGAAGGAGGCGGCGGCGATGCTGATGGGCCGGGTCAGCTACGACGAGTTCGCCCCCGTCTGGCCGTCGATGGAGGAGTTCGCCGAGTACAACGCCATGCCCAAGTACGTGGTCTCCTCCACCCTGGAGGACCCGCGCTGGCACAACACCTCCGTGCTGCGCTCCCTCGACGAGGTCGCGCGGCTGAAGGCCACGGTCGACGGCACGATCCTCGTGCACGGCAGCGCCACCCTGGCCAAGGGCCTCGCCGCCGCGGATCTCGTGGACCGGTACCACCTGCTGGTGTTCCCCGTGCTGCTCGGCGCGGGCCGCCGTCTCTTCGACGACAGCACCGACACGTTCCGCACCCTGGAACTGGTGGAGCACGAGGCCTACGCCAACGGCGTCCTCAAGTCCGTCTACGACGTCGTCCGCTGACCGGCGGCCGCCCGTCGGGGCTCACGGTCCCTCATCCGGCCGTTCCCCGGAGCCGCGCACCAGCAGCCCGTCGTGCTCCTCGATCAGGCGCAGGGACAGCTCCTTGTACCCGACCGCGTCGAACAGCACGGTGATCCGGTCCGGCTCCGCGCCCATCACGATCCCGTGGCCCCACTCGCGGTGGGTGACCGGGCTCTGGATCTCCCAGCCGTGCGGGGTGGCGGCGGACCGCTCCGCGGCCTCGGCGGCGGAGCCGGTCTCCGCGCAGGTGTCGCAGTTGCCGCACCAGCCGTCGGTCTCCTCGCCGAAGTAGTGGAGCAGCCAGTCCCGCCGGCACCCGTCCGTCTCGGCGTAGCCCCGCATCATGTCGATCCGCGAGCGGTCGATCCGGTGCTGGGCCTCGGCCTCCGCGAGCGCGGCGGCGACGGCGTCCTCCGGCGCGACCCCGTCCACGGCCCGGTAGCCCTCGGGCCGGGCCAGCACGCCGCCGCTGTGCTCGAGCAGGTGCAGGGCCCGGGCCTGGGCGCGGGGGCCGAGGCCGGTGTGCTCGCGCAGCTCGCGGGCCCCGACCGGCCCGTGCCCGAGGACGGCGCGGAGGACCTCCTCGAGGTCCGCCCGCTCGGGGGCGGCGCCGGCGAAGTACTGCTGGAGCCCCAGGTCCTCGGAGCGGTAGTGCAGCACGGCGAGGGCAGGCCTCCCGTCCCGGCCGGCCCGGCCGATCTCCTGGTAGTAGCTGTCCAGGGAGTCGGGGATGTCCGCGTGCACCACGAAGCGCACGTCCGGCTTGTCGATGCCCATCCCGAAGGCGGTGGTGGCCACCACCACGTCCAGCTCGTCGCCGTGGAACCGGGCGTGCACCTCGTCCCGCTCGGACCTCCGGCGTCCCGCGTGGTAGGCCTCGGCACGCACGCCGCGCCGGACCAGCTCCGCGGCGTAGTCCTCCGTCTCCCGGCGGGTGGCGACGTAGACCAGCCCCGGGCCGGCGAGCCCGGCGACCTCGTCGAGCACCGCCCGGCGCTTGTCGGAGGCCTGGTGGTGGCGCACCACCCGCAGCTCGATGTTGGGCCGGTCGAAGCTGTGCACCAGGACCAGGGGGTCGCGCAGGCCCAGCCGGTCGACGATCTCTGCCCGGGTGTGCGGGGAGGCGGTGGCAGTCAGGGCCACGACGGCCGGGCGCCCCATCCGCTCGACGGCCTCCTGCAGCACCAGGTAGTCAGGGCGGAAGTCGTGGCCCCACGAGGAGATGCAGTGCGCCTCGTCCACCACGAACAGGGACGGCGGGTGCGCGGCGAGCCGCTCGGTGATCTCCTCCCTGGCCAGCTGCTCGGGGGCGAGGAAGAGGAACTTCGCGTCCCCGCGCGCCACGGCGTCCCAGGCGGCGCGCTCGCGCCGCGCCCCCACCGCGGAGTTCACCGCGAAGGCGACCTCCGCCCCGAGGTCCTCGTTGATCGCCTCGACCTGGTCGTGCTGGAGGGCGATCAGCGGGGACACCACCACGGCGGTCCCGGGCAGGGCGGCGCCCGGGACCTGGTAGATCGCGGACTTGCCGTGGCCGGTGGGCATCACCGCCAGGACGTCCCGGCCGGCCGCCGCCGCCGCCATCGCCTCGAGCTGGCCCTCGCGGAACTCCGTGATGCCGAAGCCAGACGCGGCGACCTCCCGGAGCCGTTCCGCGGTGACCGGTGCGGCGCGCCCGCCCGCGCCCGTGGCGGCACCCACCGGCTCAGCGGGGGATCAGGGCGAGGACGGTCGCGGGCCCGTGCCCGCCCTCGTCGTCGTCGACCAGGTCCCGGCTGGTGCCCATGGTGCCGCTCCCGTCCGCTGCCGCACCCTGCGGCCGTCTCTCCTCACGGCCAGGGTAGGCACCGGATCCGGGAATCACCACGGCGGGCCCGTGTGCGGTCCGGGGCCGGGCTGCCGGAGGCGCAGAATGGGACCCGTGGAAATCATCGTCATCGCCGCCCTCGCGATCCTCGTGGGCTCGGTCCTGCAGCGCGTCTCGGGCACGGGGGTCGGCCTGGTCGTGGCCCCGACCCTCGCCCTGCTGCTGGGCCCCGCCACGGGCGTGCTCGTGACCAACGCGACGACGACCGTCTCCGGCTTCCTCATCATGCTCTCGGTGTGGCGCCACGTGGACTGGCGGCGGTTCGCCCTCATCGCCCCGGCCGCGGCGGTGGGCGCCGTGCCGGCGGCGCTCGTGGTCCGCGAGCTGCCCGCCGCCTGGCTGCAGGTGCTGGTGGGCGGCGTGGTGCTGCTGGCCCTCACCACCATGTTCGGGCTCCCCCGCCTGCCCGAGTGGCCGGGGCGGCTGCCCACGGTGCTCGCCGGGGCGATCGGGGGGTTCTTCAACACCACGGCGGGGGTGGCCGGACCGGTCATGGTGATCCACTCCCGGCTGGCCCGCTGGGAGCAGCGCTCCTTCGCCGCGACCCTGCAGCCGGTGTTCATGACGATGGGCGCCCTGTCGGTGCTCACCAAGACCCTGCTGGGGGCGGCGGGGACCGGCGGGATGCCGCCGTGGTGGGTGGCCCCCGGCGTGGTCCTCACGGTGGTGCTGGGCGTGCGGATCGGCGGGGTCGTCGCCCGCCGCGTGTCCCTGAGCACGGCGCGCACGGTCGCGCTGGTCCTCGCGGGGCTGGGCGGGGCGATCACGCTGGTGCGCGGGCTGCTGGGCGTGCTCTGAGCCCGGCCGCCCCTCAGTCCTCGCGGGCCCGGCGCGTCGCGGCGTCGTTGGCCTTCCGGATCGCGTCGACGAGCTCCTTCTTGGTCATGTAGGAGCGCCCCTCCACGTCGAGCCGCTTCGCCACCTGGTAGAGGTGCTCCTTCGAGGAGTTCGCGTCGACCCCGCCGGCGGTCTCCGCGCGGGAGTCGCGGCCGCCCGCGGCGTGCTCGTCGGAGGGCCCGTACTCCTCCTTGCCCTCCCAGTGGTCGCCGACCTTCTCGTGGGTGTGCTTGAGCGTGCTGTAGGCCGTGCGCGCCGCACGCTCCTCGTCGCCGTACTCCTCGAGCGCGGAGTCGTAGGTCTTGGCGAACGTGTCCTGCGCCTTCTGCCCCGAGCGCTGCAGGGTGGAGGGCAGTTCGCTCTTCTTGGCGTGGTCGTCCTTGCCGGTCTTGGGCACGAGGTGCTCCTTCCGTAGGGGTGTGGGGGCGCGGGTCAGAAGACGGGCATGCCGCCGGTGACGCCGAGGACGGTGCCGCTGACGTAGCTGGCCTCGGCCGGGCTCGCGAGGAAGACGTAGGCGCCGGCCAGCTCGGCGGGCTGGCCGATCCGGCCCAGGGGCGTCTCCTTGCCCATGTTCGCGACCGCTCCGGGCTCCTTCGTGGCGGGCCCCAGCGGGGTCCACACCGGTCCGGGGGCGACCGCGTTGACGCGGATGCCCTCGGGCCCCAGCTCGGCGGCGAGGTTGGCGGTGACGTTGTTCAGCGCGGCTTTCGTGGCCGCGTAGTCGATCATCGACACGGACGGGTCGTAGGCCTGCACGGACGTGGTGTTGATGATGCTGTCCCCGCGGCCGAGGTGCGGCAGCGCCGCCCGGCTGATCCAGAGGGTGCCGTAGAGGTTGGTGCGCACGGCGCGCTCGAGGTCCTCCGTGGCGAGGCCCTTGAGCCCCGCCTCCCCGCGGGCCCAGTGGAAGCCCGCGTTGTTGACGACCACGTTGAGCCCGCCGAGGCCCTCGACCGCCCGGTCCACGATGTCCCGGCAGCTCTGCTCCTCGCGCACGTCGCCGGGGACCAGGACGGCGGTGCGGCCGGCCTTCTCGATCCACCCCACCACGTCCTGGGCGTCCTCCTGCTCCTCGGGCAGGTAGTTGATCGCGACGTCGGCCCCCTCCCGCGCGAACGCGATGGCCACGGCGCGGCCGATCCCGGAGTCCCCGCCGGTGATGAGGGCCTTGAGCCCCTCGAGCCGGCCCCTGCCCTCCCAGGACGCCTCGCCGTGGTCGGGGACGGGGTCCATGGCGGCGGTCAGCCCCGGAGGCGTCTGCTGCTGCTCGGGCATCCCGCCCTCGTCGTCGGCCATCGCGCGGGCGTGCTGGGAGACGGGTGCCTCGGGCATGTCGGACTCCTTCGATCAGGTTGCTTATCGTTTGCTCCTCCCACCCTAGGAGGAGGGGCGCCCCCTTGTCTTCCCCCGGGGGCACAATCTTCCGCGCCGGCCGTGGACACCCCTCGACGCTCCTCGAGTTCCGTTGATAGGTTCGCGGCACGCACCCCACCGCGCACCGACGACCCGGGAGAGACCGCATGAGCCCCGACATGAAGCCCCGCAGCCGTCAGGTGACCGACGGCATCGACGCGACCGCCAGCCGCGGCATGCTCCGCGCCGTGGGCATGGGCGACGCCGACTGGGAGAAGCCCCAGATCGGCATCGCGAGCTCCTGGAACGAGATCACCCCCTGCAACCTCTCCCTGGACCGGCTCGCCCAGGGCTGCAAGGAGGGCGTCCACGCCGGCGGCGGCTACCCCCTCCAGTTCGGCACGATCTCGGTCTCGGACGGGATCTCGATGGGCCACGTGGGGATGCACTTCTCGCTGGTCTCGCGCGAGGTCATCGCGGACTCCGTGGAGACGGTGATGCAGGCCGAGCGCCTCGACGGGTCCGTCCTGCTGGCCGGGTGCGACAAGTCCCTGCCGGGCATGCTCATGGCCGCCGCGCGCCTGGACCTGGCCTCGGTGTTCCTCTACGCGGGGACCATCGCCCCGGGGTGGGTGAAGCTCACCGACGGGACCGAGAAGGACGTCACCCTCATCGACGCGTTCGAGGCCGTGGGCGCGTGCAAGGCGGGCCTGATGGGCAGGACGGACCTCGACCGCATCGAGCGGGCCATCTGCCCGGGCGAGGGCGCCTGCGGCGGGATGTACACGGCCAACACGATGGCCTCCGTGGCCGAGGCCCTGGGCATGAGCCTGCCCGGCTCCGCGGCCCCGCCCTCGGCGGACCGGCGGCGCGACCAGTTCGCCCACCGCTCCGGGGAGGCCGTCGTCGAGATGCTCCGGCAGGGCATCACGGCCCGGGACGTCCTGACGAAGGAGGCCTTCGAGAACGCCGTCACCGTGCTCATGGCCCTCGGCGGGTCCACCAACGCCGTCCTGCACCTGCTGGCCATCGCCCACGAGGCGGAGGTGGAGCTCACCCTCGAGGACTTCAACCGGATCGGGGACCGCGTCCCGCACCTCGCGGACCTCAAGCCGTTCGGCCGGTACGTCATGAACGACGTCGACCGGCACGGCGGCATCCCGGTGGTCATGAAGGCCCTGCTCGACGCCGGGCTGCTGCACGGGGACGCCCTCACCGTGACCGGCCGCACGGTGGCCGAGAACCTGGCCGCCCTGGACCCCGGGCCCCTGGACGGCGACGTGATCCGCACGCTCGACAACCCGATCCACCGCACGGGCGGGATCACCGTCCTGCACGGCTCCCTGGCGCCGGAGGGCGCGGTGGTGAAGTCCGCGGGCTTCGACGCCGAGGTCTTCGAGGGCCCGGCCCGCGTCTTCGAGCGCGAGCAGGCCGCGATGGACGCCCTGGAGGCCGGGGAGATCACGGCCGGGGACGTGCTCGTGATCCGCTACGAGGGCCCCAAGGGCGGCCCCGGCATGCGCGAGATGCTGGCCATCACCGGGGCGATCAAGGGCGCGGGGCTGGGCAAGGACGTCCTGCTGCTCACGGACGGCCGGTTCTCGGGCGGCACCACGGGTCTGTGCATCGGCCACATCGCGCCGGAGGCCGTCGACGCCGGACCGGTCGCGTTCCTGCGCGACGGCGACCGGATCCGGGTGGACCTGGCGGCCCGCTCCCTGGACCTGCTGGTGGACGCCGAGGAGCTGGCGCGGCGGCGCAGCGGCTGGGCCCCCCTGCGTCCGCAGTACGAGGGCGGCGTGCTGGGCAAGTACGTCAAGCTGGTGCGCTCGGCCTCGCTGGGCGCCGTCACCGGCTGACCGGCCGGTTCCGCCGCCCCGCCGAACGGGACGCCCCGTGCACGCACCGGGCCCCGACCGTGTGCGGTCGGGGCCCGGTGCGTGCACGGGGACGAATCAGAGCGGGCCCCCCGCGGGGCGGTCGTCGATGCGCCGGGTGGCGGGGTCCACGCCCGGGTCCGCGTCGACGGTGCCGTCGGCGAGCGTCTCGTCCACGGGCGGGATCGGCGGGACCTCCCCGGTCACGGTCTCCCCGGGAGCCCCCGGCGCCACCGGTGCCACCGGTGCGGCCGGCGCCGCCGGGGGCGCGGTCGACTCGAAGGTCACCGGCTCCGTGTCCGGGCCGGAGTCCTTCTTCTTCGCCGCGGCCGCGACCCCGGCGGCGGCCACCCCGGCCGCGGCGACGCCCGCGGCGACCGCCTTGCCCGAGACCCCGGCCTTGCCGTCGTCACCGCGGGAGGCCGCGGCGTGCTCTACCCCGGGCGTGCCGACCGGTGCGCCCTCGTTGACGGAGCCCCGCCAGGCGCCGGTCGCGTAGCCCTCGGCCTCGATGAACTTCTTGAACCGCTCGAGGTCGCCCTCGGCCTGGTTCTCGACCACGTTGAGCTTGTCGCCGACCTTCTCCACGAGGCCCTCGGGCTCGTACTCGAGGACCAGGTGCACCTCGGTCCGCCCGTTGCCCGCGTCGCGGAACGTCACGGTGCCGGCGTTGGTGGCGCCCTCGGTGGCGGCCCAGGAGACCCGGCTGTCGGGGACCTGCTCCACGATCTTCGCCTCCCACTGCCGGCGGACGCCGCCGAGCTCGGCGACCCACTGGAGGCGGTCGGCGCCGAGCTGGGTCACGCTCTGCACGCCGTTCATGAAGTGGGGGAAGTCCTCGAACTGGGTCCACTGGTTGTACACGGTGCTCAGCGGCACGTCGACCACGACATTCTTCTCGACCTTGGTGCTCATGGCATCTCCTTCGATCCGTCTCGACGATCAGGGGCGGCGAAGCGTCGCCGATTCGCCAGCGTGCTTACGATACCGCTGGGCGCGCGGTGTGACCAGGGGTCGGCGGCCCGGCCGGCACCGGGCCGGCCGACACCGGCCCGGGGCGCCCCACGGAGGACTATGGACTTGACGTGGGCGGACGGGGAGAATTGCCGCACGACCTGCGGGGGGCTCGACATGGCGAATCTCGAGACAGAATTCCGGACACTGGTGTCCGTCCAGGACGCGCGGGCAGCTGATGCCGTCGAGGGACACCTGGCGTGGGGACGCCTGGTGGACAGCGACTACGTGCTGGTGCACGGGCCGCCGGACTGGCTGGGACGGGACGTCGACCCCGAGGTGCTGATCGCCCGGGTCGTGTCGGGGCGGACGGACGAGGTCGAGCGGATCAGGATCGCCCGGATCCAGCTGCACGGCGTCCTGCACGACCCCGCGTCCGAGATGACGGGCATCCGGCTCGACCACCCGTCCGGGTGCCCGGCCCAGGGCCCACCGGACGGCGCGGGCTCCGAGCGCCGGCTCGCCACGGGCGCCGAACTGTGCTCGGCCGTGGACACGGTGCTGGGCCCGGCCCCGGCCGAGGAGGCCCCGGACAGCACCGAGGAGGCCCTGCGACCCGTGGTGGCGTGGGAGGAGATCCGGCGCCACTCGATCGTGGAGGACTGCCGGCTGCCCGCTCCTCCCGTCGAGCGGATGTGGATCTGCACCGTCTTCGGCAGGTCCGTGTGCAGCTGAGCGGGACCCGATGAGATCCCGGAGGCACCCCTCGCGCCTGGCCGTGGACCTCGTCGCGGTACCGGTGCTGTGGGGCATCGAGCTCCAGATCACGTGGGACCGCACGGCGGAGCCGGACGCGACCGCCACCTGGGTGGTCGTCCTCACGGCGGCGCTGCTGTACCTGCCCCTGTTCTGGCGCCGGCGCCGGCCCCTGACGGTGCTGGCCCTGGTGTCGCTGGGCGCCGTGGCCGTCCCCCTGCTCGGCTTCGCGTTCCACCCCGTCTTCTGCGTCTGGCTGGCCCTCTTCGCGGCGGCCGCGCACTGCTCCGACCGGAACGCCCTCCTCGGCCTGGCGCTCGCGTTCCTGCCGGTCGCCACGAGCGTGCAGGCCACCGTCCGGGACACTCCCGACCCGTCGATGCGGGTGGCCACGTTCGTCGTCGCCGCGCTGTTCCTCACCGTGGCCCACGTGGTCGTCTTCGGCGTGGGCCGGTGGGTCCGCTGGAGCGTGGCCCAGCGGGCGCTCGTGGCCCGGCTGGCCGCCGCCCGGGCCGAGGCCGAGGAGCGCCAGCGCATCGCCCGCGAGCTGCACGACGTCGTGGCCCACGCGGTGAGCCTCATGGTGCTGCAGGCCGGAGGGGCCGAGCGCGTGATGGACCGGGACCCGGAGCGGGCGCGGGCGGCGCTGCGGCAGGTCGACGAGCTCGGGGAGCAGGCCGTCACGGAGCTGCGGCGCATGCTGGGCCTGCTCTCCCCGGCGCCGTCCGATGCGGCGCAGACCGCGCCGGAGCCGGTGGGCCTGCAGCGATTGGACAGCCTGCTCGACCACCTGCGCACGGCGGGCCGTGAGGTGGAGCTCTGCGTGGCGGGCGAGCCCGGGGCCCTGGAGCCGGCGGTGGACGAGGCCGCGTACCGGATCGCGCAGGAGGCGCTGACCAACGCGGTCAAGCACGCCGCCCCGGACCGCCCGGTCCGGGTCGCCCTCGACTGGGGCCCCCGGGACGTCGAGCTCTCCGTCCGCACGGACGGCGCCGGGGCCCGGGGCCGGCTCTCCGCGCGGCTGTCGACCGGGCACGGGGTGCGGGGGATGGCGGAGCGGGCCCGGGCGGTGGGCGGCGAGGCGACGGCCGGGCCCGATCCGAACGGGGGGTACCTGGTGTCCGCGCGGCTGCCCGTCCGGCCGCCCTGCCCCGGCGACGCCGCGGCGCAGGACGCCGCGGCGACCACGGCGGCCACCGGCCGCGGGGAGGGCACCGGATGACACGGGGCGCGGAACCCGCACCCGTCCGGGTGCTCCTGGTGGACGACGAGGCGATGGTGCGCTCCGGGCTGGCCATGCTCCTCACGGCCGAGCCGGACCTGGTCGTCGTCGGGGAGGCCGCCGACGGCACGGAGGCCGTCGAGGAGACCGCGCGGCTGCAGCCGGACGTGGTGGTCATGGACGTGCGCATGCCCGGCACGGACGGGGTGGCCGCCACCCGGGTGCTCACCTCCGACGCGTTCCTGGACCGGGTGCCGAACGTCCCCGCCGTCCTGGTGCTGACGACCTTCGACGAGGACGCCGCCGTCCACGCCGCCCTGCGGGCGGGCGCCTCCGGCTTCATCCTCAAGAGCTCCGCGCCGAAGGTCCTGGCGGACGCCGTCCGCTCGCTGGCCCGCGGCGGGGGCTGGCTGGACCCGGACGTGACCCGCAGGCTCCTGACCGAGTTCGGCCGCGGGCCCGACCCCTCCGCCCCTCCGCCGGAGCGGCTGCAGCAGCTGACCCGGCGGGAGCGCGAGGTCCTGGTCGCCGTCGCCCACGGCCTGACGAACTCGGAGATCGCCCGGCGCCTGTTCCTCAGCGAGGCGACCGTGAAGACCCACGTCCACCGGATCTTCCTGAAGCTGGGCGTCAGCGAGCGCGCCCAGGCGGTCACGGCGGCGTTCAAGAGCGGGCTCGTCAAGCCCACCGACCGCTTCTGAGCCCTGCCCCCGGTCCCGCGCGTACCACCCCGGTTGTACGCCGGAGTTCACCTCCCGGGTGGACGCCGGGAGGTGCCCCCCACTGCGACCCTGGTCCTGTCGGTTCGAGAAGTTCCCCTCCGGACCCCGGGCAGGAACCGCCGGCACCCACGAAATCTCTGTCCCGCAGGAGACCCGAAATGTCCATCGAAACCAGCACGACCGCAGCCCCGCAGCCGGCCGGCGCCCGCCGCCACGCCCGCAAGGCGGTGCTGTCCCTGGCCTCCCTGACCCTGGCCGCAGGCGCCCTGCCGCTGCTGGGCGCCCCGGCCCAGGCCGCACCGGCCCAGGCCGCCTCGACGCAGTCCTCGGTGCTCGAGACGGCGTCGCACAAGCCCCACCAGAAGCACTGCTCGGTCGACGCCCACAAGCCGTCCTGGACGTGGCACCACGGGAAGAAGTACGTCAAGTACCCCTTCCACGTGAAGTGCCACAAGGGATACAAGGTGGAGGTCAAGCAGTACTACTACGCGGTGGACAAGCACGACCACCACTACTACACCGGCGGCCACCACGACTACTACTGGGGCGGCTCCTGGGGCGGCGAGCACTGGAAGCACCTGGACCACCACGACGCCAAGAAGGTCTACCACGTGGTCAAGTACCGCTACTACGACGGCAAGCACTGGTCCCCCTGGTACCAGGAGACCAGCCACTGGACCGGTCTCGGCCACTGACCGGACGGCACCGGGGGCCGGCCGGACACCGGACGACCCCCGGACCGCTCCTCCTCCCGACGCCCCCGAGGCCGTCCCCCGGCACTGCGCGCGGGGGACGGCCTCCCGACACCACAAGAGCCGATCATGGACCTCACCCATCAGCACCCCGCCGCCAGGGCCTGGGACCTCGCTCCCGGCGACACCTTCCACGGGCGCACCATCACGGCCGTTCGCGGCGTGGTGGGACTCGCCCTCAGCCCGGTGGCCGTCATCTCCTTCACGGAGGACGACCGGGAGCACCGCGCCCAGGCCCGGATCGGCGCCGCCCACTGCGAGACGCACCAGCACTACGACGACATCATGCTCAGCGCCCGCGCGTGGGTCCGCACCCACGGCCTGCACGAGGGGGACGCCGTGGACCTGGACCGGCTGCGCGCCGAGGTCATGGGCGCGGCCGCCCGGAACTGACCCCGCCCCTCCCCGGGACCTCGTCCCCCGCGAGCAGCGGCGCCACCCGGTACGGGATGACCGTGCGCAGGAACATGCTCGTGGAGGTCCGCAGGATGCCGGGGCACAGCCGGATCTCCTCGGAGACCCGGTAGAGGTCCTCGGGATCCTTCGCCACCACCCGGCACAGCAGGTCCGTCTGCCCCGCGGGGGCGAACACCTCGATGACCTGAGGGATCGCCTGCAGTCCCGCGATCGCCTCGTCGAGCTGGTGCTGGTCGAGCTCCACGGCCACGCTCGCGGCCAGGCCGTAGCCGAGCGCCGCGGGCGTCACCCGGGTGCTGTGCGGGCGCAGCGCGGGGCTCGCGCGGTAGCGCTCGAGCCGGGCGTGGATCGTCCCGCGCGCCAGGCCGGTGCGCTGGGCCAGGGCGAGCACCGTCATCCGCGGGTCCTCGTCCAGCGCCGCCAGGATCCTCCGGTCCGTCGCGTCCAGCGGACCCGCTGCCGCCCCGCCGTTCGTCATGCTGACCACCGCAGCCCCACTTCCCCGCCCCGATCTGATCGATCTGACCGGTTCCAGAGTAGACGTTTGCGCACAGTGCCGACCAGGGTGTCGAATGATGGTCACACGATGCGCCACCTGACCCGGTTCGGTGCATCCCGGCCGGCGCCGGTCGCCCACGAGGCGTCCCGCGTCCCGCGCTGCCCGGCACCCCGCGGCGGCAGAGGCCCCCTTCCGGCCCGCGGGAGCTCCTCGGAGCTCCCGCGGGCCGAGTGCTGCCACCGGCTCAGTGCTCCCGCGGACAGGAGCGGCGGGCGCCTTCGCCGGTGGGCGCCGCCGCTCAGCGCCGCCGGCCCGTCGACCGGCGGCAGGCGAGGAAGCTCGCCACGAGGTCCCAGACGGTGACGACCACCACGAGCGCGACCCCGATCTGCGCGAACTCCTCGCCCACCCAGCCGCGCTCGCGGAAGACCGGGTTCACCACGGACTCGGTGCGCAGCACGGTGATGAGCAGCGCGGCCATGGCGAGGTCCAGGACGGCGCCGACCCCGAACAGCGCCCAGGACCAGCGGCGGCGGAAGAAGCGCAGCAGCTCCCACCCCCAGGCCAGCAGCACGATCCCCAGGTAGAGCGGCACCCAGGGCGTCCACACGGCGGGGTCGAGCAGGGGCTCGCCGGCGAGCGGGCCCTCACGGAGCAGCGGCCGCGAGAGCAGGAACGGCGCGGCGAAGGCCAGGCCCAGGGCGATGGTGGCCCAGACCAGCTCCCCCACGGTCGAGTCCCGCTCCGGGCGCGGCGGCGGCAGCTGCTCGACCGTCCAGCGCGGGGGCGCCTCCGCCGCCGCCCCGGTCTCCCCCCGGGAGCCGCGCTCCACCGCCTCCGCGACCTCCGTGCGCTCCACCACGGCGAAGACGGCGACGGCGATGCCCGCCCCCATGAGCGCCCCCTGGATCGCGGCACCGACCGCGGGGGCGAGCGAGAGCACGAGGTAGGTGACCAGGTCCTCGCGCCCCGCCTCCCCGAAGAGCCGGCCGATCAGGGTGAGCCCGCCGAAGAGGCCGGCCAGGACGGGCACCAGGACCTTCAGCAGCTCGAGGAAGTCGTGGTAGTGCTCGGGCCCGATCAGGTGCCGCGGGCCGGGGCCGTAGTCCTCGGCCAGCAGGGCGGGGTCGCCGAGCTCCTCGAGGGCGCGGCGCTCCGCCTCGGCCGGCGGGAGGCCGTGCGCCACGCCGTCGTCGACCATGTCGGCGACGGTGCCCCGCAGCTCCCGGGACACGTCCTCGCGGGCTCGGGGCGGCAGGCGCCGGGCGACCTCGTGGAGATAGCTCTCGGTGCGCGGGGGGAGGGTGCTGGCGGACATGGCGATCAGTCCTCGGGACGAGTGGGGCGGGCGAGGGTGGACAGGGCGGCGTGCAGCCGGAGCCGCTCGGCCTCGAGGGCGTCCCGGACACGGGCCCCCGGACCGGTGATCCGGTAGAACTTGCGGGGCCGGGACTCGTCGGTGTTCCAGTCGCTCTCGAGCAGGCCCTGCGCCTCGAGCCGGCGCAGCAGCGGGTAGAGCGTGTTGGCCTCGACGTCGAGCCCCGCGTCACCGAGGGTCCGGAGCAGGGCGTAGCCGTAGCGGGGCTCGTCCAGGACGAGCAGGCAGGCCAGGACCACCGTGCCGCGGCGTAGCTCCTGGAAGTGGGAGGCCACGATCGGGTCGCTCGGTTCAGCTGCCATGACCACACGATAGTGTGTGTCACACACTAATGGAAGAGCCGCCCGCCCCACGCCGCGGCTCTCGTCGCCGGCGGGCGGCGCTCAGTCGTCCCAGCCCTCCTGCGGCGTGGCGCAGGACTCCCGGAAGACGTACTGGGAGATCCGGCGCCGCTCCCGGCTGGACCAGTCGATGGCCGGGCGGCGGTGCTCCTCGGGGACGTAGCCCAGGCGGTAGACGGCCATGAGCTCGAGGTCCTCGGGCACGTCCAGCAGGTTCACGACCTCGGCCCACCGGGCGGGCGCCTCCATGGGGAAGGAGATGAACTGGATGCCCATGCCGAGCTCCACGGTGGTCAGCCAGAGGTTCTCCATGGCCGCGCCCATCGAGAACAGCGAGTAGAACCCGGAGAGCTCCCCGGGCCGGTACTCGCGGCGGTCGAGCATCACGCCGATCAGCAGGGGGGAGCCCGCCACGAGCTTGTGGTTCTCCGCGCCCAGGGTCTGGGGCACCCGCAGCCGGTTCATCATCGCCTGCCCGCCCGGGGTGAACGCCTTCTTGGTGAAGGGGCGCAGCACCGCGGGCAGCTTGTCGAAGAGCATCCCGAAGCGCTGCTCCTCCATCTCCTGCCTGCTGAAGCGGAAGTAGCGCTTGTACCGGTCGAAGAAGCTCCCCTCGGCCATCACCTGCGTCATCGAGTCGGCGCTGATCCGGGCGATCCGGTCGATGGTCCCCCGGTCCTCGACCAGCACGAAGCGCCACGGCTGGCTGTTGAACTGGGAGGGTGCGGCCGCCGCCGTGCGCAGCAGCAGCTTCTGATGCTCCGGGGACACCCGGTCCGGCAGGAACGGGCCGTTGGTGGTGCGGCGGTTGAAGACGACGTCGAGGAACTCCATGTGCTCTCCGGTCAGGTCGGGCGGCTCAGCCGGCGCGGGCGGCGCGGGCTCGGAACAGGGCGGTGGCGTAGAACGGCGCCGCGGACAGCGCGGCGAGCGCGTGGCGGCGCGGGTGCCCCTGGGCGGGCGTGCCGAGGTGCGGCAGGGCGGCCAGGGGCAGCAGCGCCGGCGCCAGGGCCCGGCCCGCCGCGCGCCCGGAGGCGGAGGAGGAGCCGGCGGCGAGGACCGCGGCCAGCGCCGTCGTCGTGGTGGTGGTGACGTAGAGGGCGTGGTGGATCCAGCGGAACCGGCCCGTGCGCACGATCCCGGCGCCGACGCAGGCCCCCAGGGCGGCGTTGGCGGCCCAGCACGCGCTCGCGAGGCCGATCCACGGGCCGGGTCGCGAGCCCACGGCGTGCACGGTGTGTCCCACGCGGTCCCCTCCTGCCGTCCGGTCCTGCCCGGCACCGGCCGGGAGCCCCAGTCTAGTGACGGCACCCCGCGCCGCCCCCGGCCCGCCGTGCTCCTTGGCGGATCGTGTCGGCCCGCGGAGAATGGGCAGATGCCCTCCGTCCAGCCGCGCGCCCGGCCCGACCTCTCCCGGCGGGACGCCGAGCTGCGCGAGCTCATGGACGACCCCTGCTGCGACCTCGCCGCGCTGCGGCGCACCTACGCACGCTTCGACGTGGTCAACTCCCTGGTCGCCGGGTGGGCCGCGACCTACCGGCGCCGGATCCGGCCCCTGGCCGTGCCCGGCCGGCCGCTGACCCTCCTGGACGTCGGCGCCGGCGGCGGGGACGTGGCACGCGCCCTGGCCCGGTGGGCGCAGCGGGACGGGATCGACCTGCGGGTCACCGGCATCGACCCGGACGCCCGCGCCCACGAGTGGGCCTCGGCGCGGACCCGCCGCTGGTCGACCCGGCACCCGCGGGCAGTGCCCCCGGTCTTCCGGCGGGTCACCAGCCGGGAGCTGGTCGCGGCCGGCGAGACGTTCGACGTGGTGGTCTCCAACCACCTGCTCCACCACCTGGACCCGGGGCCGGTGCGGGACCTCGCGGCGGACTCGGAGCACCTGGCCGGCCGGCTCGTGCTGCACAACGACCTCGTGCGCAGCCCGGCGGCCTACCGGCTGTACTCGGTGGGCGTGCTGCCCCTGGCCCCGGGCTCCTTCCTGCGCACCGACGGGCTGCGGTCCCTGCGCCGCGCCTACCTGCCCCACGAGCTGCGCGAGCTGACCGGTCCGGGCTGGGAGGTGCTCCCCGGTTCGTTCGGGCACCAGCAGCTGGTCCAGGACCGTTCACTCCCGGTTCACGCGCGTCCTCCACGCTGAGTGCGAGACCGACACGACGGGGCCCGGCAGCGGCCCGGGAACGGAGCACCAGTGAAGATCGCGATCCTCGGCGGCGACGGCTTCTGCGGCTGGCCCGCGGCCCTGCACCTGTCCGCGCGCGGCCACGACGTGGTGGTGGTGGACGACTTCTCCCGCCGCGCCATCGACGTCCGGCTCGGGACGGAGTCGCTGACGCCCATCCGCGGCCTCGACGAGCGCCGCGCGGCCTGGCAGGAGCTGACGGGCCGGCGGATCGGCGCGGCCGAGATCGACCTCGCCGCCGACTACGAGGCGTTCCTCGACCTCCTGGTCGTCGAGCGCCCGGACGCCGTGGTGCACTTCGCGGAGCAGCGGGCCGCGCCGTACTCCATGCGCACCCCCCGCACGAAGCGCTACACCGTGGACAACAACGTCAACGCCACCCACAACGTGCTGTGCGCGGTCGTGGAGTCCGGGCTGGACGTCCACGTGGTGCACCTGGGCACGATGGGGGTCTACGGCTACGGCACCGCCGGGATGCGGATCCCGGAGGGCTACCTGGACGTGGAGGTCCCCGGACCGCACGGCACCGTCCCGCAGCAGATCCTCTACCCCTCCCACCCCGGCTCGCTCTACCACATGACCAAGGTCCTGGACCAGACCATGTTCGCGTTCTACGCCCGGAACGACGGGCTGCGGATCACCGACCTGCACCAGGGCATCGTCTGGGGCACCGGCACCGCCGAGACGGCGCGCGACGAGCGGCTCGTCACCCGCTTCGACTACGACGGCGACTACGGCACGGTCCTCAACCGCTTCCTCGTCCAGGCGGCCGTCGGCCACCCGCTGACCGTGCACGGCACCGGCGGGCAGACCCGGGCGTTCATCCACCTCCAGGACATGGTCCGGTGCGTGGAGCTGGCCCTGCTCCACCCCCCGGCGGCCGGCGACCGCGTGAAGATCTTCAACCAGATGACCGAGACCCACCGGGTCCGCGACCTCGCGGAGCTCGTGGCCGGACTCACCGGCGCCGAGGTGGAGATGGTCCCCAATCCCCGCCAGGAGTCGGCGGAGAACGACCTGCACGTCGACAACGACGCGTTCCTGGACCTCGGTCTGCGGCCCATCACCCTGTCGGAGGGGCTGCTGCTCGAGGTCGAGCGGACCGCCGTGCGCTGGGCCCACCGCGTGGACCGCTCCCGCATCCCGGCCACGTCCGTGTGGAACTCCCGCCGGCGCCCGGGGATCCCGGCGCGGCCGGCCCGGTCCGCGGGCGCGGTCGCGGTCGCGGGCGCCTGAGCCGGCGGATGCGGATCGCGCTCTGGACGGACGTCTTCGCCCCGAACGTCGACGGGGTGGTGACGCGCCTGACACGCACCCTCGACGAGCTCGGGGACCTCGGCCACGAGGTGCTCGTGCTCACGCCGGGGGATCCGCCCGGGCACTGGGGTCCGCACCGGGTGGTCAGCGCCCCGTCCGTGACCTTCCCCTGGTACCGGGACGTCCGGGGAGGCCTGCCGTCCCCGCGCGTCGAGCGCGCCGTGTCGGCGTTCCGCCCCGACGTGGTGCACGCCGTGAACCCGGTGTGGTTCGGCGCGTGGGGCGCGCTCTCCGCGCGGGCGCGGGACCTGCCGCTGCTGGCGTCGTTCCACACCGACGTGCCGCAGTACATGAGCGTGCTCGGGCACGGGCTCGGTGCCCTGCGCCGGCCCGTGGAGCGGTGGATCCGCACGACCCACAACCTCGCCGAGGTCAACCTGTGCACGTCGGGGCCCATGGTGGACCGGGCCGCGGCCCTGGGCGTGCACCGCGTGGCCCTGTGGCCCAAGGGTGTGGACACCGACCTGTTCCACCCCGCCAGGGCCTCCGCCGCGATGCGCTCGCGGCTCACCGGCGGGCACCCCGGGGAGCGGCTGGTGCTCTCCGTGGGGCGGCTGTCGCGGGAGAAGGACGTGGCGGCGCTGCTCGAGCCGATCCGGCGGCTGCCGGGCACCCGGCTCGCCGTGGTGGGCGACGGCCCGCACCGGCCGGAGCTCGAACGGCGCTTCGCGGGCACCCCCACGGTCTTCCCGGGGCGGCTCGCCGGGGAGGAGCTGGCGGCCGCCTACGCCTCGGCGGACGTGCTCGCGTTCCCGTCCACCACCGAGACGCTGGGGCTCGTGGCCCTGGAGTCCCTGGCGAGCGGGGTGCCGGTGGTCGGCGCCCGGGCCGGCGGCATCCCGTTCGCGGTGGCCGACGGGCGGACCGGGCTGCTCGTGCCGCCCGGCGACGCGGACGCGCTCACCGAGGGCCTGGCCCGGCTGCTCGACGACGCGGCCCTGCGCGCGCGGATGGGCGCGGCCGGCCGGGCGGAGGCCGAGGGCCTCGGCTGGCGGACCGCGACGGCGTTCCTCGTGTCCTCCTACGACGAGGCGGTCCGCCGGCACCGGAGCCGCCGCCCACCGTCCCGCCACCCGCGCGGCTAGATACCCCAGGGGGTACTTGCGCTATACCCCCTGGGGTATTACCGTTGTGCTCAGGACGACGCGGGAACCCCTTCCGGACACGCGTCACCAGCCATCGAACGAAGGAGAGTTTCATGCTGATCGAGCGCATCTACGACGAGGACCTCGCCCAGGCCGGCTACTTCATCGGGTGCCAGCGCACCGGCCAGGCGCTGGTGGTCGACGCCCGCCGCGACATCGACGTCTACCGGGACATGGCCGCGAAGAACGGCATGGAGATCACCGCGGTCACCGAGACCCACATCCACGCCGACTACCTCTCCGGCACCCGTGAGCTGGCCGCGGCCACCGGCGCGGACATCCACGTCTCCGGCGAGGGCGGGGAGGACTGGCAGTACGGGTTCGAGGCCGCCCGCCTGCACGACGGCGACGAGATCCGCATCGGCAACATCGTGGTGACCGCGGTGCACACCCCGGGCCACACCCCCGAGCACCTGTCCTTCCTGGTCACCGACGGCGCCTTCGCCGACGCCCCGGGCTACCTGCTGACCGGCGACTTCGTGTTCTCCGGCGACCTGGGCCGCCCGGACCTGCTGGACGAGGCCGCCGGTGGGGTGGACACCCGCTTCCTCGGCGCGAAGCAGATGTTCGCCAGCCTCAAGGAGAAGTTCCTCACCCTGCCCGACCACGTCCAGGTCTTTCCCGGCCACGGCGCGGGCTCGGCCTGCGGCAAGGCCCTGGGCGCGATCCCGTCGACCACGGTGGGCTACGAGCGCCTCTACGCCTGGTGGGGCCCCTACCTGGCGGCCGACGACGAGGCCGGCTTCGTCGCCGAGCTGCTCGACGGCCAGCCGGACGCCCCGTTCTACTTCGGCCGGATGAAGAACCAGAACCGCCGGGGCCCGGCCGTCATGGGCGAGCGGGCGCCCCTGCCCGAGCTCGACCCGCAGCAGGTCGCGCAGCGGCTGGCGGCCGGCGAGGTGACCTTCGTGGACACCCGCTCCGCGGACGAGGTGCACACCGGGACCGTGTCCGGGGCGCTGAACATCCCGGCGGGGAAGTCCATCGCGACCTTCGGCGCCTGGGCCGTGAACCCCGAGGCCGACGACCGGCCGCTGGTGCTGCTGGCACCCGACCAGGAGGCCGCCCAGGAGTTCTGGGACCACCTGGTGCGCGTGGGCATCGACGCCGTGGCCGGCTACGTCACCGGGATCGAGGGCCTGCCGCAGACCACCCCGCGGCTGGTCTCCCCCGAGGAGGTCGAGACCTTCGACAAGGCCCTCCTGCTGGACGTGCGCGCCGTGAGCGAGCACACCGCCGGCCACATCCCCGGCTCCACCCAGCTGCACGGCGGCCGGGTCCTGTGGAACCTGGACCGGCTCCCGGAGCAGGGCACGATCGTGACCTACTGCCAGAGCGGGCTGCGCAGCTCGGTCGTGGCCTCGACCCTGCGCCACGCCGGCTACGACGTGGTGGAGCTCGAGGGCTCCTACGCCGCCTGGTCCGCCGGGCAGGAGGCCCTGGAGGCCACCCCCGCCCGCTGAGCCCCGCTCCGCTCGGACGGCAGCCCCGCCCCTGACGCCGCGTCCCCCGGTGCCACCGCACCGGGGGACGCGGCGTCCTGCGTGCCCGGTCCCCGTCCTGTGCGCGCAGGACGGCAACCGGGAGCACCCAGCACGCGCAGGACGCCGCCGGAGCCCAGCGGCCGGGGCCCGCACGCGCCCGACCCGTTCACTATTGTCAACACGGACTACCGGCAAGTAGTTTGACGGCACAGCAGTCCGTCGGACGCGCTCCGGATCTCCGCGAGCTCCGCGGTGCACGCCGCACGACCAGCAGCACGACATTTCCTGTCGCCCCCGCCGCCGCGCGGACCGGCGACGCGGGGGGAGGTCCTGCCGCGCGCTGCCGGCCGCGGGGCGACCCCGGGGCGACGACCGAGCACAGGAGACACAGGACATGACTGCTGGAAAGACATGGGCGGCCACGGGCGCCACCGCCGCGATGCTGGCCGGAGGCCTCCTCCTCGGGGCCCCGGCGGCCGTCGCGGCCCCGGGGGACCCCGCCTGCCTGCAGGCCACGGCACAGCTGGACGCGGCGCTGGCGGGCGCCGGGCTCACCCCCGAGTCGCTCGGGGCGCTCGACCTCTCGGCCGAGGCCGTGGCCGCCGCCGAGGCGCAGTACGCCGCGCTCGTCGAGGGCGCCGGCGGACCCAGCCTGCAGGAGCTGGAGGCGGCCGCGGCCGCGCTGATGGCGGCCCAGGAGTCCGGCGACGCGGAGGCCGTCGCCCTGGCCGAGGCCCGTCTCGTGGAGCTCGACCAGCAGCTCACCATTGCGCTCGGCACGCTCGACCCCGCCGTCGCGGAGCAGGCCGTCGCCGACGCCGCCGTGGCGTTCGAGGCGCTCCTGGCCGAGCTGGCCCTCGACGAGAGCGCGGTCGACCAGTTCCTCGTGCTCCTCGAGCAGGCCGTCCTGGCCTGCGAGGCGCCCGCAGCCCCGGCCCCCGTGGCACCGGTGCTCCCGGCCCCGGCGGAGCCGGCCCCGGCCCCCGTCGTGGCGGCGCCGGTCGAGGCAGCACCCGTCGTGGCAGCACCCGTCGAGGCGCCCATCGAGACCGCACCGGTGGAGGTCAACGCGGGCCTCAACATGCAGACGGCCGTCGCGGAGCAGGAGCAGCGCCCCGGCGCCGGCCTGGCCGCGGGCCTGCTCGCCGCCGGGATCGCCGCGGGCGCGGCGGGCGCGCTGCGCCTGCGGCGTCGCAGCCGGTCCTGAGCCGCCCGCCGTCCCGGCGGCCCCACGGGCCCCGGGACGGCGCGGCCCCGAGCCGCGCCGAAGCCGCCCGGGGGTCCGCCCGGAGGAGGCCTCGGGACGGAGGAGGCCCCTAGCTCCGGGTCACGGCGCTGCTGCCGGCCGTCGGGGCGGTCGGCGGGTCCAGGACCGCCACGAGCCGGGCGAGGTCCTGGGCCGCGGCCATGACGAGCCGGTCCTCCGCCCGGGAGGGGTCGGTCAGATCGGAGTGGAGCCGGCCCACCAGGGAGCGGACCCGCTCGGCGGCCTCCTCCGGATCCTCATCCGCGGCCCACGCCCGCACCGCGTCGGCGGCGGACTGCACCGCCTCGCCGAGCCGGGCGGTCAGGGCCGCGGGCACCAGCCAGTCGTGCGCCTGGTGGTCGTAGAGCTCGCGCACCGCGTCCGTGAAGCCCCGGAGGTGGAAGATGACGTTCTCGAGCTTCAGCAGGGAGTCGTAGCCCGGGTCCCCCGGGTCCGCGGCGGGTCGCCGCCGCCGCCGGAGCACCATCCGGGGGTTGCCGCGGGCGCTGCGCGCCGACTCGTCGACCGCCTCGCGCACCTCGCCGGTGATCCGCACCAGGGAGTGGTTGCGCCGGCGCCAGTCCCGTCCCCCGGTGGTCCCGGGCTCGGCGAGCTCCCCGGCGACGTCCTCGAGGTAGTCGACGACGACGTTCTGCAGCCGGTCGAGCTGCAGGCGGGCCGTGCGGAAGTCCAGGGGCGGGAAGACCGTCACGTTGACGAGCAGCCCGATCGCCACGCCCACCGACATCTGGACGAGGAAGCCCGCCGAGAAGCCCTCGGCGTCCTGGCCGCCGACGATGAGGACGAACAGGGCGCCGACCGGGACGTACTCTGCCCCGGCCCCGAGCCGGCGGATGCCCGCCAGGAGCACGCCCACGCCGACCGCCACCGAGACCGTCACGAGGTTGGGGTCACCCACCAGCAGGACTCCTGCGGCCAGCATGATGCCCAGGGCGATGCCGGCCACCGTCTGCAGCCCCGCGCGCACCGAGCCCAGCACGGTCGGGTACATCGCGGAGATCGCGCCCAGCGGGGCGTAGTACGGGTAGTCGTCGATCACCCCGGGCATCCGCTGGGCCACGACCCAGGACAGTGCCACGGCGAGCGAGGTCTTGAGGGCCAGGAGGATCCGGGCGCCGCGTATCGTCTGCACCCGGACATCCTACGGACCGGCCGGTAGGATCGAGCCCGCCGACCGCTCCCCCCGGGGAGCCCGCCCCCGAGGAGCACCCCCATGAGCCGACCGCCGCACCGGCGCCTGCTGCTGGTCCTCGCCGTGGGAGCCGGCGGGGCGCTGGGCACCGGCGCCCGCCACGGACTCGCCCAGCTGGTGCCGACGGTGGCCGGCTGGCCCCTGGCCACCCTGACCGCGAACCTGCTCGGGGCGTTCCTGCTGGGGATGCTCCTGGAGGTCCTCCTGCGGCGCGGTGCGGAGACCCCCCGCGGGATGCTGCTGCGCCTCGGCGCGGGCACCGGGGCGCTGGGCGGCTTCACGACGTTCTCCTCGCTCGCCCTCGAGACGGAGCGGCTGCTGACCGGCGGGGCCGCGGGACAGGCGCTGGCCTACGTGGGGATCTCGCTGTTCTGCGGGTTCCTGGCGTGCCTCGCCGGCACCGTCCTCGCGGCCCGCGGGCGGCGCGCGTGACCGCCCTGCTGATCTGCCTCCTCGGCGGACTGGGCGCGATGGCCCGGTTCGCGGTGGACGGGACCGTGCGACAGCGGTGGGGGACGTCCTTCCCCGCCGGGACCGTGGTCGTCAACGTGAGCGGCTCGTTCCTGGCCGGTCTCCTGTCCGGGGCCGCACTGGCCGGGGTGCTGGGCGGGCCCGCGGCGTCGGTCGCCGTGATCGGCTTCTGCGGCGGATACACCACCTTCTCCACCGCGATGGCCGACACCGTGCGGCTGGTCCGGGACGGCAGGACGCTCCGGGCGGTGCTCAACGCCGCGGGCACCGGCGCGCTGACCGTGCTCGCGGTGCTCGCGGGGCTGGCCGCGACCGCACCGCTGCGCTGAGCGCGGCCGCCCGGCCGGTCTCAGACCCCTACGCGCAGCTCGTTGCCGGGGATGGAGGCCAGCAGCTGCCGGGTGTACGGGTGCTGCGGGTCGGTGAAGATCTCCTCGCTGGCGCCGGCCTCCACCAGCCGGCCGTCCTTCATCACGCACACCTCGTCCGAGATCAGCCGGACCACCGCGAGGTCGTGCGAGATGAACAGGTAGGACAGCCCGAACTCGTCCTGGAGCCGCCCCAGCAGGTCCAGGATCTGCTTCTGCACGAGCACGTCGAGCGCGGACACCGGCTCGTCGCACACGATCAGCTCCGGCTGCAGGGCGAGCGCCCGGGCGATCGCCACGCGCTGGCGCTGGCCGCCGGAGAGCTCGTTGGGGTAGCGGCTGACCGTCGAGGGCGGCAGGGCGACCTCCTCGAGCAGCCACTTCACCCGGTCCTGGCGCTCCGCCCGGGTGCCGCGGCCGTAGGTGGACAGCGGCTCCTCGACGATCCGCCCGATCGTGAACATCGGGTTGAGGGACGAGTACGGGTCCTGGAAGATCGGCTGGACCCGCTGCCGGAACGCAGCCAGCTGCCTGCCCCGGAGTCCCGTCACGTCCTGGCCGTCGAAGCGGATCGACCCGGAGGTGGGCTCGTAGAGCTTCAGCAGCATCCGCGCCGTCGTCGTCTTCCCCGACCCGGACTCGCCCACGATCGCCACGGTCCTGCCGCGGGGCACCGTGAGGGAGACGTCCTGGACCGCGGTGAAGTCCGCCTGTCCCAGCCGGCCCTTGAAGACCTTGGTGAGGTTCTCGATCACCACCAGCGGCTCCCGGGCGGCGGGGGCCGCGATGCCTCCCGCCGTCGGGCCCGAGGCCGACGGACCGGCCACCGCCGGAGCCGCCGCCGTCGTCCCCGCTCCCCTCCGGCCCGGCGACGGGACGGCCTGCCGGCCCACCCGGGCCGCGGCCACCGAGGGCGCCGCCTGCACGAGGCGGCGGGTGTACTCGTCCTGCGGGTCCTCGAGCACCCGGGCGGACGGGCCGGCCTCGACGATCCGCCCGCGGTGCATCACCACGATGTCCTGGGCGCGCTCGGCGGCCAGGCCCAGGTCGTGGGTGATGAGCAGCACGGACGTGCCGATCTCCTCGGTCATCCGCTCGATCTGGTCCAGGATGGTGCGCTGCACGGTGACGTCGAGGGCGGACGTCGGCTCGTCGGCGATGAGCAGCCGCGGCCGGCAGGCGAGACCGATCGCGATGAGCGCGCGCTGGCGCATGCCCCCGGAGAACTCGTGCGGGTACTGCCGGGCGCGCCGCTCGGGCTCGGGCAGCCCCGCGGCCGCGAGCGCCGCCACGACCTTCTCGTCCACGTCCCGGCGGGTGGCCAGTCCGTGCACGAGCAGGGTCTCGGCCACCTGGCGGCCGACCGTGGTCACGGGGTTGAGGTTGGACATGGGGTCCTGCGGGACGAGCCCGATCTGCCGGCCGCGGATCCGCCGCATCCGCGCCTCGTCCAGGCCCACGAGCTCCTGGCCCGCGAAGCGGACGGAGCCGCCGGTCACCCGGCCGTTGCCGGGCAGCAGCCCGATCACGGACATGGCGGTGGTGGACTTTCCCGAGCCGGACTCCCCCACGATGGCGAGGGTCCGGCCCTCGCGCAGCGTCAGGGACGCCTCGTGGACGGCCTGGACCGGTCCGTTCATCGTGCTGAAGGCCACGGCGAGGTTCCCGACCTCGAGCAGCGGGGCGGGGTCCGCCCCCGGGGCGTGGTTCTCCGGTCTCATCGGTCGGTGCACCTCACGCGGTTCGTGACTTGGGGTCGAGGGACTCGCGCAGGGACTCCCCCAGCAGGGTGAAGCCCAGGGCGGTGACGGCGATGCACAGGCCGGGCAGGAACGCCAGCTGCGGGGCGATCGACAGCTCGGCCTGGGCGTAGGTGAGCATGCGGCCCCACTCCGCCGTCTGCGGCACGCCGCCGCCCAGGCCCAGGAAGGACAGGGCGGCCGCGTCGATCACCGCGGTGGCCAGCGTCAGGGTGCCCTGGACGATGACCGGCCCGGTGCTGTTGGGCAGCAGGTGGCTCATGGTGATGGTGCGGCGGGACAGGCCCAGGGTCTGGGCGGCGAGGATGTAGTCGGCGCCCCGCTGGGACAGCATCGAGGAGCGCAGCAGGCGGGCGAAGATGGGCACCTGGGAGGCGCCGATCGCGATCATCACGGCCCACTGGCTCTGCCCCATGATCGCGGCGATGGACACCGCGAGCAGCAGGTTGGGCACGGACAGCAGGATGTCCACGAAGCGCATGATCACGCTGTCCACCCAGCCGCCGAGACCGCCGGCCAGCAGGCCGAGGACCATTCCGCCGACCAGGCCCAGGGCGGTGGAGACCACCCCGATCACCAGGGAGGCGCGGGCGCCCCAGATCAGCTTGGACAGCAGGTCCCCGCCGAAGCGGTCCAGGCCCAGCGGATAGCCCTCGACCTCGCCGGGGCCGGGGATGGTGGTGGGGGTGATCTCGGTGCGCCCGGGCAGCTCCTCGCCGCCGAACGGGGCGAGCCACGGGGCCAGGAGGGCCACGAGCAGGAAGACGCCGACGATCACGGCCCCGGCGATGGCCGCGGGATTGCGGCGCAGCCGGCGGAAGGCGTCCTTCCACAGGCTCGTGCCGACCGCCGCGGTGGTGCCCGGGGTGGTCGTGACGGCCTCGGGGCCCTCGGTGTGCGAGGGGCCGGAGGGGGCAGGAGGAAGTGTGGCGCTCACTGGACACGCACCCGGGGGTCGATGAGGCTGTAGGAGATGTCCACCAGCAGGTTGATCAGGGAGTAGGCCAGGGCGATGAAGATGATGAAGCCCTGCAGCACGGGGTAGTCGAGGGTGAAGATCGCGTCCCGCAGGAACCGGCCGATGCCGTTGAACGCGAAGACGGTCTCGGTGAGCACGGCCCCGGAGATCAGCAGGCCGGTCTGCAGGCCGATGGTGGTGACCACGGGGAGCATGGCGTTGCGCAGGATGTAGCGGCCGCGGATCAGACCGCGCGTCAGGCCCTTGGCGCGGGCGGTGCGCACGTAGTCCGCGCTCTGGACCTCCAGCACGGAGGCCCGGGTGATGCGCACGATGATCGCCAGCGGGATGGTGCCCAGGGCCACGCCCGGCAGGACCAGGTGCAGGAGCGCGTCCCACGCCGCATCCCACTCGCCGGTGAGGAGGCCGTCGAGGACGAAGAAGTTGGTGTGGTGCGTCGCGTCGATGCGCGGGTCCTGCCGTCCGTCCGCCGGGAAGAGCGGGACCTGGATCGCGAGCAGCCACTTGAGGATGAACGCCAGGAAGAACACGGGGACGGTGACGCCCAGCAGGGACAGCACCACCGAGGAGTGGTCCAGGAGCCTGCCGCGGTGGCGGGCGGCCACGTAGCCGAGCGGGACCCCGATGCCCACGGCGAAGACCAGCGCCACGAGCGAGAGCTCCAGGGTGGCGGGGAAGCGGGTGAGGAACTCCTCGACCACGGGCCGGCCGGTCACGATGGAGGCGCCGAAGTCCCCCCGGAGGAGCTGGCCCGTGTAGACGACGTACTGCTCGAGCAGGGGGCGGTCGAAGCCGTAGACCTCGTTGATGCGGGCCACGGCCTCGGGGGTGGCCTTGTCCCCCAGCAGGGCGGTGGCCGGCCCGCCGGGCAGGGCGCGGACCCACGCGAAGAGCAGGACCGACAGGCCGAGGAGGGTGGGGACGAGCAGGGCGAGCCGCTTGCCGATGACGCGGAGCATTCCGGTCCTTCCGGACGGAGAGGGGCAGAGGGGAGGACCGCCGGGAGGACGGCGGGGGCGGTCCGGGGCGGCGCGCTGCGCCGCCCCGGACCCGGGCTCACTCGCTGAGCTCGATCCTGTTGAAGACCTCGTCGTTGACCGGGCTCACCGGGTAGGACTCCACCCGGGGGTCGAAGGCCAGCGACGGCGCCGGGTTGGCCAGGGGCACCGCCGGCAGCAGCTGCATGATCTGCTCGTTGATGTCCTCGTAGACCGGCGTCTGCTCCTCGACGCTGGTCAGCTCGCGGGCCTCGGCCAGCGCCCGGAACAGCTCGGGCTCCGCGAAGCCGAACTCGGGCTTCTCCCGGCCGAAGAACACGCCCACGAAGTTGTCGGTGTCGTTGTAGTCGCCGGTCCAGCCGAGCAGGTGCAGGTCGTGGTCCGGGGTGCCGTTGATGCGGTCGAGGTAGTCCGGGGACCACTTGTCCGGCTGCGGGTTCACGGTGATGCCCACCTCCTCCAGCTGCGCGGTGAGCGTGGTGAACGTCTGCTCGGGGTTCGGCATGTAGGGGCGGGAGACGCCGGTCGGGTAGCTGAAGTCCAGCTCCAGGCCGTCGGCGTAGCCGGCCTCTGCGAGCAGCTCGCGGGCCCGCTCGGGGTCGTACTCGTACTCGGTGACGTCCTCGTTGTAGCCGTTGACGGACTCCGGGATGAACTGGGTGGCCACCGTGGTGCCCTCGGGCAGCGTCTGGGAGACCAGGGCCTCCTTGTCGATGGCGTGCGCGATGGCGCGGCGGACGTCGACGTCCGCGAGCTCCTCCTGCGCCTGGTTGAAGCCGAGGTACAGGATCGTGAACGGGTCGCGGGTGACCACGTTGTAGCCGGCGTCCGTCAGGGCCTGGGTGTCGGCCGGGGCCACCAGGTCGTAGCCGTCCACGCTGCCGGACTCGAGCGCCTGGCGGCGGGCCTGGGGGTCGTCGATGATCCTGAAGATCACGTCGGTGACCTGGCCCTGCTCGCCCCAGTAGTCGTCGTGGGCGGCCAGGACCACCTGGTTGCCCACGTCCCAGGAGTCGAACCGGAACGGTCCGGTGCCCACCGGGTGGCCCTGGGCGTACTCGGAGAGCTCCGGGGACTCCTCCGTGCCGCCGGCGGTGTCCGCGCCGTACTCCTCGAGGGCCGTGGGGGACTGCATGGCGAACGCCGGCAGGGACAGGGCGGCGATGAAACCGGCGAACGGCTTGTTCAGGGTCACCTCGGCCTCCCCCTCCCCCGTGGCCTCGCAGCCGGAGTAGATGGCGTCCTCGGGGGCGTCCGCGAAGCCCTTGAACAGCGAGCCGTAGTAGTAGGCCATGTTCTCGGACTGCAGGAGGCCCTCGAAGTTGTACCAGCGCTCGAAGTTCGCGCAGACGGCCTCGGCGTCGAACGCCGTGCCGTCGTGGAAGGTGACGCCCTCCCGGAGCTGGAACGTGTAGGTCCGCCCGTCCTCGGACTGCTCCCACGACTCGGCGAGCAGGGGCTCGGGGTCCGCCGAGCCCTCCTGCACGCCCACGAGACCCTCGAAGATCTGACGGGAGACGCGGAAGGACTCCCCGTCCTGCGCGAACGCCGGGTCGAGGGTCTTGGGGTCGGACGACGCCGCGAAGACGAACGTGCCGTCGACGTCGCCGCCGCCGGCGGCCTGGGTGGCGTCGGCTCCTCCCTCCTCGCGGTCCGAGGAGAGGCATCCGGTGAGGACGAGGGCGGCCACGGCGGCCAGGGAGGTGACGGCGAGGGGGCGGCGGGCGCGCACCGGACGGAATGGCGTGGACATGAACGGACTCCTCGAGGGGCGAGCGGCAGGACCGGCTCCGGGTGGCGGAGCGGGGACGCGGGTCCCCGGACTGCCGGCAGGCGTGTGACGGGTACCACACGGTACAAGTGATACCACGAGTTGCACTCAAGTCATCTCATGCCCGCGTGGCGGGCATGTTTCCGATCGCGCACACCGGTTCGTCCGTTCCCGGCGCACCCGGGCGACCCCGACCGTTTCACCAGCAAGCTTGCTATTCTGCTGGGAGCACCCGTCCCAGCACGTCCCACCGGAAGAGAGCAGGACCCCGTGGCCGAGATCAATCCCGAGCAGGCACGCAACGACCCGAAGAAGGCCGGTGACGCCCTGAACGAGGAGTCCGGCCTGAGCATCGAGGGCGACACCCCTCCCGACGCCGGCTCGGGCGTGGGCCCCACCAACCCCGAGCTCGACGTCGACCGGCCCGGCGACTCCTCGAAGGGGAAGCTCGCGCTGGCCGTCATCATCGGCCTCGTGGCGCTGTTCGTGGTGCTGTGGTTCGTCGGCGCCGTCGTGGGGATGTTCTGAGCCCGCCGACCTGAGGCACCCGACCGTCCCGGCCCGCCGCCGGGCGGGGGCGGGCCGGGACGGCGCTCACGGCCGGCCGGCGTCCCCGTCGGCGCCGTCGTCGTCCGGGTCGGCGTCCTCGTCGTCCTCCTCCGTCCAGTCCTCCGAGGACGGGCCCATCATGGCGAAGCGCTCGCCGTCCGGGCCGGCGGCGAACACCAGCTCCCCGTAGCCGAACTCCTCCGGCTCCTGGACCAGCGCGCCTCCCGCGGCGACGACCCGCTCGGCGGCGGTGTCGGCGTCGTCGACCTCGAAGCAGACCCACCACAGCGGCGGCGCCTCCTGCAGGTGGTCGACGTCCTCGGCGGCCACGCCGATGCCGCCGGCCGAACGGTCCATGCCCGGGACCGTGAACACCGCGTACGCCTCGTGCCGCGTCCCGATGTCCTGGTACGTGTAGCCGAAGACCTCGGCGTAGAACCGCTCGGCGGCTGTCTGGTCGGTGGTCAGGAGGTCGCACCAGGCCACGGTCCCGTGCTTGCCGACGATGCTGAACCCGGTGTGCTCCTGCGGCTGCCACACCCCGAAGGCCGCCCCCGTGGGATCGATCCACACGCCCATGGTGCCGAAGCTGCCCACGGCCATCGGCTCGAACAGCTGCCGGGCACCGGCCGCCACCGCGGCCCTGCCCGTGGCCACGATGTCGTCGGACGCGAGGTAGACCGCCCACGCGTGCGGGTCGTCCTCCATCTCGGGCAGCGCGGGGGACATCCCCGCCACCGGCTGGCCGTCCACCAGGGCGTTGCAGTAGCCGCCGTACTCCGGGTCCGAGGGCGTGAACCGCCACCCGAGCACGCTCGCGTAGAAGTCCATGGAACGGTCGAGGTCCGAAACCATGATGTCCGCCCAGCACGGAGCCCCCGTGGGCCATCGGTCGATGCGCTCGGTCATCCCTGAGTCCTCTCGTCGCGCGCCGGATCGGGTTCCGCCCGGGTGCCTGCGACGCGGGCCGCACCCGCGCGGTCCTTCGTCCCCCCATGCTCGTCCCCCGCGTCCCGATTGGGAACACCTCCCGCCGAGAAGCGGGGGCGGCCCGCACGGCCCCGGGCTCCGGGGCCGGGCATTAACATTCCTCGTTTCCTGACGGCGCCCCCGATCCGTTCCTAGACTCGGAGCCAGGACAGGGGTCACGGCCGCGGCCGGAGCCCTCCCCGGGGGATCGACGAGGACAGCATGCGTGCGTGGTGGATCGATGAGCCCGGTCCCGCGGCCGGCGGGCCGATGCGCTTCGGGCAGTGCCCCGACCCCGTGCCGGGGCCCGGGGAGCTGCTCCTCCGGGTGCGGGCCTGCGGGGTGTGCCGCACCGACCTGCACCTCGTGGAGGGCGACCTCCCGCTGCACCGGGCGGGGGTGATCCCGGGCCACGAGATCGTCGGCGAGGTGGTGGGCGCGGGTCCCGGCTGCGCCCGGTTCCGGAAGGGCGAGCGCGTGGGCGTCGCGTGGCTGCGGCACACCTGCGGCCGCTGCCGGTTCTGCCGCCGCGGCCGGGAGAACCTCTGCACCGCCCCGCGCTTCACCGGGTGGGACCAGGACGGCGGCTACGCGGAGCTCACCCTGGCCCCGGAGGCCTTCGCCTACCGTCTGCCCGAGGAGTTCGACGACGAGCACGCGGCCCCCCTGCTGTGCGCCGGGATCATCGGCTACCGGGCGCTGCGGCGGGCCCAGCTGCCGCCCGGGGGCCGGCTGGGCATCTACGGCTTCGGCGCGTCCGCCCACCTCGCCGCCCAGGTGGCCCTGCACCAGGGCGCGGAGGTCCACGTCATGACCCGCTCGGAGGCGGCGCGCGAGCTGGCCCGCGACCTGGGCGCCGCCTTCGTGGGGGAGGCCGACGAGCCTCCCCCGGTGCCGCTGGACGCGGCGATCCTCTTCGCCCCCGTGGGCACCCTCGTCCCCCCGGCGCTGCGCGCCCTGGACCGGGGCGGCACCCTGGCCGTCGCCGGGATCCACCTCAGCGACGTCCCGGCCCTCGACTACGCCGCGGAGCTCTTCCAGGAGCGGCAGCTGTGCAGCGTGACCGCCAACACCCGGCAGGACGGCGAGGAGTTCCTGCGGCTGGCCGCCCGGCTGGGGCTGCGGCCCACCACCGTCCCCTACCCCCTGCGCGCCGCGGACCGGGCCCTCGCCGACCTGGCCGCGGACCGGATCACGGGGGCCGCCGTCCTGCGCGGGTGAGCCCCGGCCCCACCGGCCCCGGGCCCGGCCGGGACCGAACCGCACCGCGGGGAGCGCACCGCACCGCAGGGCAGCGGACCCGGGAAGCACATCGAAGAGACCACCCGCCGACATCCCGCGGACGCCCCGCACCGGGCTCCGGCCACCGCCCGACTCCTCAGGAGCTCCTGTGAACGAGCACCCCGCCTCCCGCCCACCCCGTCCGGCCGACCGGCAGGACGCTCCGCGCCGCACCAGACCCGGGCAGTGGGTGCTGCTGGTCCTGGGCACCCTGCTGACCGCCCTGGGCCTGGCGGCGCTCGTGAGCGGTCTGGTCCTCGCCGGCGCGGCCGCGGCCCAGCAGGACGGGCGCTTCCTCACCGCGTCCCCGGACCGGCACCAGACCATCACCTACGCCCTGGTGGGCCCGCCCGCCGTGCTCGACGTCGGCGACGCCCAGCTCTCCCCCGTGCCCTTCCTCGACCAGCTCGGCAGGGTGCAGGTGCGCGTGACGGCCGCCGACCCGCAGCAGGACATCTTCGTGGGCGTGGCCGAGACCGCCGACGTCGACCGGTACCTCGACGGCGTCGCCCACGCCGAGCTCGGCCGCGCCACGGAGTCCGGGGACGACACGCGGGCCCGGGTGCCCGGCGAGCGGGTGCCCGACCGGCCCGGGAACCAGACCTTCTGGGCCGACTCGGACCAGGGCCCCGGCACCCGGGAGCTGACCCTGGACCTGCGCTCGGGCAGCTGGACGCTCGTGGTGATGAACGCCGACGCCACCCGGCCGGTCTGGGCGGACCTGCAGCTCGGGGCGCGCTCCGACCTCCTGGGCCCCCTGGCCGGCGGCCAGCTGGTCGGCGGGCTGGCCGGGCTGGTCGTGGGTCTCCCGCTGCTGCTGCTCGGCGCCGCCGGACTCGGCCGGGACATCGACCCGCGCACCCCGCCGCGCGGCACGGGCCCGGGCGCGGCCCTCGCCGAGGACCCGGGGCGGGACCGGACCCCGCCGCCGGTCTCGCCCGTGCGCCTGACCGGCTTCCTCGACGCGAGGCTGTCCCGGTGGCTGTGGCTGGTCAAGTGGCTGCTGGTGATCCCGCACCTGATCGTGCTGGCCGTGCTGTGGTTCGCCCTGGTGGTCACCACGGTCGCCGCCGGGTTCGCCATCCTGTTCACGGGCCGGTACCCGCCCTCGTGGTTCTTCTTCAGCGTGGGGGTCCTGCGGTGGAGCTGGCGGGTGGCGTTCTACTCCTACTCGGCCCTGGGCACCGACCGGTACCCGCCCTTCACCCTGGCCCGCGCGGACCATCCGGCGCAGCTGGAGGTCGCCTACCCGGAGCGGCTCTCCCGCGGCCTCGTGCTCGTGAAGTGGTGGCTCCTGGCGATCCCGCACCTGCTGATCGTGGGGGTGCTCACGGGCGGAGGCACGTGGAGCACCACCCGCAGCGGCGACGACGGCACGACGACCACCAGCTGGGGACCGTCCCTGCTCGGGCTGCTCGTGCTGGTGGCCGCCGTGGTCCTGCTCTTCACGGGCCGGTACCGTCCCGAGCTGTTCGCGCTGGTCGTGGGCATCAACCGCTGGGTCAACCGGGTCCTCGCCTACGTGCTGCTCCTGCGGGACGAGTACCCGCCGTTCCGGCTCGACCAGGGGCCGGTCGAGCCCCGGTCCCCTGCGGCCGCGCCGGTGCCCTGGTCCTCCCCGGCGCCCGACCGGCCGCACGACCGGCCGCAGGACCGGCCCGGGGACGGACCGGTCGACCAGGGACCGGCCCGCTGACCGGACGGCCTCCGGGGCAGGTCGCCCCGTTCGGGGAGTCCCGTCCCGGGAGGGCCGCTCAGCGGAACCGGACGCCCTCGATCCGCGCCCGGAAGAACTCGCCCTCGGCCTGCCGGTCGGTGCCCCGGGCCCAGCCGGCGCGCAGGACGGTGGCCACGCGCACGCCGGCGAGATCGGCCTCCTCGGAGAACGCGACCCCGAAGGGGTGGCGGCCGTACCCGGTGCCGTCGGGGTCGCCCCACCGCTGCATGCTCAGCTCCCGGAGCCGGCCGTCCGGGTCGACCCGGATCAGGGCGTCCTCGCGCTCCCCGTCGAGGACCCAGGTCATGACGGCGGTGTCCGGGACGGGCCCCTCCGACCACACGGCGGCCGGGCAGGCCGACGGCACGACGACCGCCTCGCCGGCGAGCCGCCCGGCGGCGCTGCGCGTGATGTCCGGTCCCGCGGCGGACAGCACGGGCACGAGGCCCAGCAGCCGCCACCGCAGCTCGCCCCCGCCGGGCCCGTACCGGTCGTAGCCCGCGACCGGCAGACTGAGGACCCGGGTGCGGGCGGCCCAGACGAAGCCGATCCCGGGGGTGATGAGCTGCCGGGCGGAGAAGGGGCGCCGCGCGGCAACCGCCCGGTCACGGCCGGACCCCGAGCGGCACGGCTGCGGCCGCGCGGGCGCCCGGCCCCCGAACGGGGACGGGGACGGGAACGGACGGCGACAAGGTCCGGGACCGGGTCATGCCTCCCAGGCTAGACCGCCGGACCGGTGCCGGCCCCGCGGCGGGCGCCGGAGCCCGGCGACGCCCTGAATCCTCGGTCGCACTCGGACACGGGACCCGTCGGTGGAGCAGGATGTCCCCATGCGCGTGCACCGGCGCCCGGGGCCCGCATGCCGGTCAGGCGTTGACTGCCGGCGGCGCCCGCACCAGCATGAGTGCCACGGGCCGCCCGCGGAGCGGCCGCCGGGACCCCGAGTCCCCGAGCACCGGGAGGACGACCATGACGCGCATCGGCACCAGGAGGAGCACCCGGTGGAAGGACCTCACGCCGGGGCAGCGGACCGCGCTGCTGACGCTGGCGTCCGTGCAGGTCTCACTGGCGGCCACCGCCTGGGCGGACCTCGCTCTGCGGCCCGCGGCGGAGGTCAACGGCGGCAAGGGGAAGTGGGCCGCGATCATCGCCGTCAACTTCGTGGGCCCGGTCCTGTACTTCCGCCGCGGCATCCGCCGCTGAGCGGCCCCGGGACGGGGACCCGGGCCTCCCGGTCACGGATCCGGGATAACGATTCAGCACGGCACGGAGAACACTTAGCGATCGCATACGCACGGATCTAGACTGGTCCCACCAGCAGTTCCGTCCGCTCGGCAGAGGGCGGTCACCGGTGGACCCACGGTCCCGGGACCCCGGCCGAGCGCACGGCCGATCGCCGGGCGGTGGGGGCCGACCGGCGTCCCACCCGCCGTCCGGCGCTCCGGACCGAGTTCTCCGCTCCACGGAACCTGGAGGTTCCACCATGAAACGCTCACCGACGGCCCGGCTGCTCACCGGGCTCTCCGCGGCGGCGCTGGCCACCACCGGCATCGCTCTCGCCGGACCGGCCCACGCCGTGTCCACCCAGGGGTTCCTCTCCTACGTCGACGGCTGGCGGGTCGGCCAGCACGTGCGCGAGCTCGCCGACGTCAACGGGGACGGCCGCGCCGACGTCGTGGCCTTCGGCGACCCCGGCGTCTTCGTCGCCCTGGGCCAGACCAACGGCACGTTCGCCGCGCCGGTGCTGAGGGTCCGCGACTTCGGCACCGCGCAGGGCTGGCGCACCGACCGGCACCCGCGCACGGTCGCCGACGTCGACGGCGACGGTCGGGACGATCTCGTCGGATTCGGCTACGCCGGCGTGATCGTCTCCTACGCGCAGCCCGACGGCAGCTTCACCGCGCCGCGGCTCAAGGTCCGCGACTTCGGCTGGGACCAGGGCTGGCGGGTCGACCGGCACGTCCGGGAGCTGGCCGACCTCTCCGGGAACGGGACGGCGGACATCGTCGGCTTCGGGTACTCCGGCGTGACCGTCTCCCACGGCCGGGCGGACCGCACCTTCGACGGCACCGGCAAGCGGATCGACAGCTACGGCTGGGACCGCGGGTGGCGGATCGACAAGAACCCCCGGTTGCTCGCCGACATGGACGGCAACGGGACGGCCGACATCGTGGGCTTCGGCGACGCCGGCACGTACGTCTCCTACTTCTCGGCGCTCGGGGACACGTTCACCCAGCCCGCCCTGGAGATCCGCGACTTCGGCTACGCCCAGGGGTGGCGCGTCGACCAGCACCCCCGGGTCGTCGGCAACGTCAGCGGTCACCTTCCCCCGGACGTGGTCGGCTTCGGCCACCGCGGGGTCCTCGCCGCCTACTCCCGGCCCTCCGACCCGGGCGAGCCCAGGTACCAGCCGGTCTCGCTCGAGCTCGCCGACTTCGGCGCCGCGCAGGGCTGGCGCACCGACCGGCACCCCCGGGACCTCGCGGACATCAACGGCGACGGGATCCTGGACGTGGTCGGCTTCGGCAACGCGGGCGTGCTCGTGGCCTACGGGGACGACGACTTCCTGACCGGGCCCGAGCTGACGTCCGGCTCCTTCGGCTGGGCGGCCGGCTGGGACCCGGCGCGGTATCCGCGCCTGCTCGGGGACGTCGACGGCGACGGCCGCGACGACGTCGTCGGCTTCGGCTACTCGGCCACCTACGTGGGCTTGTCCTGAGCACGGGCCCGGGGCGGCCGCCCGGCCACCCCGGGCCCGCGGCTCAGGTGAGGAATCCGCGCAGGGACCGCTCCGCGGCCCGGTAGGTGGCGGCGTCGATGGTCTCGCCGTCCAGGAACCGGTCGATCACGCGCGGGTCCGTGTAGGAGCTGCGGGCGATGGCGGGGGTGTTGCCCAGGTGCTCGGCGACCTCCCGCATGGCGGCGGACACGGCCTTCTTCCGGGCGCTCTCGCTGGGGCGGGTGCCGGCGCGGGCGGCGAGCGCCATCGCGGCGGTCACCGTGCCCTGCCAGGTGCGGAAGTCCTTGGCGGTGAAGTCGGGGCCGCACCGGTCCCGCACGAAGTCGTTGAGGCGGGCGCTGGTGATGCCGGTCCACTGCCCGTCCTCGTCGCGGAACGCGAGCGCGGTCTCGTCCGGGCCGCGCTCCAGCAGGGGCGCGAGCGCGGCGGCGAGGTCGGCGTCCCGGAGGTCCAGCGTCCAGCGGTGCCCGCTCTTGCCGGGGAAGTCGAGGTGCACGTCCCGGCCGTCCACCCGGACGTGCCGGACCAGCAGGGTGGTGACGCCGTAGGAGCCGTTCGACTGGGCGTACTCCTCGTTGCCGATGCGCAGGGCGGCCTCGTCCATGAGCCGGAAGGCCGCCGCGCAGGCCTTCTCCTCCGTGGCGCCCTCCGTCCGCAGCAGCCGGGTGACGGCCGGGCGGGCCTGCGGGAGCGTGTCGCCGAAGTCGAGGACGCGGTCGAACTTCTCGCGGTCCTTCAGCTCCCGCCACCGGGGGTGGTAGATGTACTGGCGCCGTCCGGCGCCGTCGACTCCCGTGGCCTGGATGTGCCCGTTGGGCTGGGGGCTGATCCACACGTCCTTCCAGGCCGGGGGGATCGCCAGCCCGCGGATCCGGTCGAGCTCGTCCCCGTCCTGGACCTTCGTGCCGTCGGCGTGCCGGTAGGCGAACCCCTTGCCGTACCCGCGGCGGGTGATCCCGGGACGGCTGCAGTTGCTGCGCCGCAGGCGCGGCGTGCGGGGCGTGCGGGGTTTCGCGGGGCTCTGCTGCGCGGCGGCCATGGTGTCCTCCCGGGTCGGCTCCGGGAGCACCCCGGGAACACCAAGTCTACTGACTGTCGGCGTCCGCGCGGACGAGGCCCGCGGCGGGTCCGGTCAGGGCTCCGAGCGGGTGTACGCCGCGGCGCGCACGGCGTCGTCGTCCTCCAGCCCGGCGCCGAGGGCCCCGCCCACGGTGGCGAGCGTGGCGGTCAGCCACGCGAGCTTGACGTACTCCACCGCCCCGGCCGGGGCGCCGATCACCGCCGCGAAGACTCCGCCGTCCACGAGCAGCAGCGCCCCGAGCCAGGACAGGGCGAAGACCGCGAGGTAGAAGACGGAGACGCCGATGGCCACGGTGGCGGCGGTGGCGAGGTTGAACAGGGCCACCTGCTCGCGCTCGGCCCGCCGGCGCGGGCGCTCCCACAGCCGGGCGCCGACGACGAGGGCACCGGTCACCGCGGCGATCGACAGCAGACCCAGCAGCCCGAGCCGCCAGGGCCCGTAGGCGGCGGCGAGCAGCCACAGGTCCGAGGCGACCAGGGTGAGCACGCCGGTCGCCGCGGCCAGGGCGAGCGTGCGGGACAGCCGCACCACCAGGGTCCACGGCCGGTTGGCGCGGATCATCCCGAGCAGCAGGCGCACGTTGCCGCCGAGGACGCGGGCCGTGAACTGCACGGCGTTGTCCTCGGGCCGGTCCTCCAGGTTTTCCGACCGCTGCCGCGCCCGCCGCACGAGCTCCTCCTGCGCGTCGGCGTCGTCCGCGTCCTCCGTGTCGTGGCCGAGCAGGTGGCCGACCACCCGCACGGTCGTCTGCCGCACCTTCTGCCCCACGTGCAGCGCGCCGAGGGCCGGGACGGCGACCAGGCCCACGCCGTGCACGGGGCTCAGCTGCGTGAGCACCGGGCTGCGGCCGTCCTTGAGCGGGACGTCCGTGAGGACCACGACGAGGTCCCAGTCCTCGTCCAGCATCCGGTCGCGAGCGGCCTCGAGCAGGTCCAGGCCGTCGGCGGGCGGGACGACCAGCCGGTCGGTCACCGCCGCCACCCGCCAGCGCACCCCGGGATAGCGCGCGTGCAGCGGCCCCGGCAGGGAGGCCGCGAGGTCCCGGGGCAGGGCGCCCGCGATCTGCGGGGAGAGGACGAGGCCGACCAGCAGCTCGGGCACGGAGTCGTGGGCGGGCTCGTGGCCGGGGGTGGGGTCGGCGGTGGCGGAACGGTCGTCGGGCACCGCTCAATCCTGGGGCAGGTCCCGGGGAAACGCCACTCGGGGTCCGGGCGGGCGGGGCCCCGCCCGCCCGGACCCCGAGTGGGGCCGCGTCGTGCTCAGTGCACGGGCATCCGCCCGGCCACCGGGTTCTCCAGGGTCCCGGCGTACTGCAGGGACGCCGCCTGGTCGGTCAGGTCGACCATCTGCAGGGTGTTGAGCAGCTGCAGCCGGTTGAGGCAGGAGTGCTCGAACCGGGGCGCGAAGAGCGGCACGCGGTCCGCGCCGGCCGGGTCGGCGTCGGCGACGTCCTGGAGGCACCGCGCCGCGAGGTCCCAGAACTCGTCCGCGGCCAGCAGCCCGTCGGCCTCGAGCAGGCCCGCGAGGTGCCGCAGCACGCCGTCGAACACGTCCGTGTGCACGGACAGCGCCGCCGTGGCGGGCGGCACCACGTGGCGGATCCGCTCGAGGCCCTCCGGGAGGGGACGGTCCGTGACGACGGCGACCTCCTCGCCGATGTCCTTCATGACCGCCCGCCGCGGGACGTGCCCGGCCAGGACGAGGACGACGTTCTCGCCGTGCGGCATGAACACGAGGTCGTGGGCGAGCAGGCACCGGGCCACCGGGGCGAGGTACACGGCGAGCAGCCGCCGCACCCAGTCCCCGGCGTCCAGCCCGGACGCGCGCACGTGCACGGAGACCAGCGGCGTGCCGCCGGCGTCGACGTGCAGCAGGGACGCGAGGGTCGCGAGCCGCTCCCCGTCCGCGAGCCGGGGCACGGGGCTCTCCCGCCACAGCGCCGCGAGCATCTTCGTGTGCGGGCCCTCCTCCCCGTGGCCGGAGGCGGCGGCGCGGTGATACGCGTCCCCGGTGTAGCCGACCGCGGCCACCTCCCGCAGGACCGAGAACCCGGCCTCCGCGAGCACCGGGTCGGCCGCGATGACGTCGGCGACCCAGTCGTTGATCGCGGGGGTGTCGCGCATGTACCGGGGGGAGAGCCCCCGGAGGAAGCCCATGTTCTGCACGGCCAGGGCGGTCTTCACGTAGTGCCGGTCGGGACGGGAGACGTTGAAGAACGTGCGGATCGACTGCTGCGCCCGGTGCTCGTCCCCGGTGGTGCCCAGCAGCACGAGGTCCCGGCGGGCGAGGTCGGGGGCGAACGTCACCGCGATCCGGTGCTCCCACTGGTGGGGGTGCACCGGCAGGGGACGGTAGTCCTCCGGGTCCAGGCCCAGACCGGTCAGCCGGGCCCGGAAGCGGGACCGCACGGCCGGGTCCAGCTCGCCGGCCCACAGCTGCTCCTCGGTGCGGCCGCGCCCGGTGTCGAGGCGGCTGAGCTCCCGGCGGACGGCGAGCCACACGAGGCGCACCGGACGGGCGGCCTCGGGGGCGAAGCGGTCGTGCTCGGTGACGCCCATCCCGATCCGGCCGTTGTTGGCCACGAAGCCCGGGTGCCCCTCGGTCATCGCCGCCTCGACGTCCTGGAAGCCCGCCTCCGCGAGCGCGGCCGAGGGCCGGGTCCGGTGCACCAGCTTGTACGCGGCCGAGGCGAGGGTCCCGGCGATCTCCTCGAGGTAGGTCGCCAGCAGGTGCGGGGGGATGCCGAGCGCGGGGGCCAGCTCCGTGACCAGCGCCTGGGCGTCCGGCTCGGCGTCCGCGCCGTCCACGGAGCGGCGCAGCGAGCCCTCGTCCAGCACCCAGTGCTCCAGGGCGGTGCGCCGGGCGCGGAACCGGTAGCGGACCCGGTCCCCGCCGGTGCGGACCTCGTAGAGCCCCTCCCCCACGGGCTCGGGGGCGATCAGCCGCTCGTGGGCGAACTCGGCCAGGGCCTTGCAGCACAGGTGGCGGTGGGCGGTCCGCATCGGGTGCAGGCCGAGGTGGGCGGGCCCGTCGTCGGCCTCCTCCCCGGGGACCGCGACGGGGACCACGGCGGGGACCACGGCGGTCGCGGGGCCCAGCTCGGAGGCCGCGAACCCCTCGGGGGTGCACGTGCTGAGCAGCGCGGTCTTGCCGGGCAGCTCGAGCGGGCCGTGGACCTCGAAGCCGGCGCGGGCGTTGAGCCGGTGGACGGCGGTGTTGCGGACGTCGGGCTCGACGACGACGCGCCGGGCCCCGCGCGCCTCGAAGAGCCAGCGCAGCGTGGCGGCCATGAGGGCGGCGCTCGTGCCCGGCACGGGGGTCCGTGCGGGGGCGAGGAGCAGGTGCATCCCCACGTCGCCGGGCCGGTGCGCGTAGTGGCCGGGGAGGAGCACCGCGCCGGGGTCGTAGGTCTCGACGAGCCCGAGCGGGACGCCGTCGAGGCGGGCCAGCCACGCGTCGCGGTGCGGGTCCTCGGCGACGGCTGCGAAGGTGCGCCGGACGCGCTCGGGGTCGGCGTCGAGCAGGTCCCAGAACCGGGACCGGGAGTGGGTGAGCCAGGCGTGCAGGAGCTCGACGGTGGTCGCGTCCGGGACGAGCGGCTCAAGGGTCAGGACGCCGCCGGGGGTGGCGAGACGGGCGGGCGCGGGGCGGGCGGTCATGCGGTCTCCTGGGGGATGTCGCGGGGGACGTCACGGGGGACGTCCTGGGCGGCGCCCCGGGGGACGCCGAAGGTCTGGAAGGCGATGGCTGGCTCGACCGGGTAGACCTCCCGGCCCGTGACGGCCCGGAGGATGACGCTGTTGCGGTAGGCGCCCATGCCGAGGTCGGGGGAGGTCAGGCCGTGGGTGTGCACCTCGGCGTTCTGCACCCAGATCCGGGAGCGCTCGTGGTCGACCGCGTAGTCGCGGGAGACGTCGTAGCGGCCGGCGGGGTCCCACGCGATGTCGTCGAGGACCGGGGCCAGGAAGCCGGGCACCTCGGCGCGGTATCCGGTGGCCAGCACCAGGGCGCCGGTGGGGTGCCGCCAGTCGCGCTCGAGCTCGTCGTCGTGCAGGGCGAGGACCAGGTCGCCGCCGTCCTGCTCGACACCCGTGAGGGTGGTGCTCGTGGTCAGCAGGCCGGCGGGGTGCCCGTGCACCGAGCGGCGGTAGAGCAGCTCATGGATGTCGTTCACCAGCTCCGCGCTGATCCCCTTGTAGAGGCTGGCGTGCTCGCGGTTGAGCCGGTCCCGCCGGTCCGCGCCGAGGCCGTGGAAGTGGTCCACGTACTCGGGGGAGGTCAGCTCGAGGGTGAGCTTCGTGTACTCCATGGGGAAGAACCGCGGGGAGCGGGTGATCCAGTCCACCCGCGGGCCGCCGGCGCCGGAGCGCTCGAGCAGGTCGCGGTAGACCTCGGCGGCGGACTGGCCGCTGCCGAGCACGGTGACGCTCCCCCGCCCGAGCAGCTCCTCGCGCCGGGGCAGGTAGTCGCTGGTGTGCAGGACGGTGCCGGCGGCGGGGTCCACGGCGGCGGGGTCCACGCCCGCGGGCACCGCGGGCACCGTGCCGACGCCGAGGACCAGCCGGCGGGCCCGCCACTGCTCCGTCCCGGCGGCCGTCCGGGCCGTGACCACGTAGGCGTCGTCGGCGGGGTCGCGCTCGACACCGACGACCTCCCGGCCCCAGCGCAGGCTGTCGAGCTGCTCGCTCGCCCACCGGCAGTAGGCGCTGTACTCGGCGCGCAGCGGGTTGAAGTCCTCCCGGATGTAGAACGGGTACAGCCGTCCGGTCCGCTTGAGGTAGTGGAGGAAGGAGTAGGGGGAGGTGGGGTCGGCCAGGGTGACGAGGTCGGCGAGGAACGGGACCTGGATCGTGGCGTCCTCGAGCATCAGCCCGGGGTGCCAGTCGAAGGCGTCCTTCGCGTCGAGGAACACCGCGTCGAGGTCCTCCAGCGGTGCGGCGAGGCAGGCCAGGCCCAGGTTGAAGGGGCCGATCCCGATGCCCAGCAGGTCGTGGACGTGCCCGGTCGCGGGGGCCATCAGCGGGCCCCCGCCGCGGCTTCGAGCGGGCGGGGCGCGGCACCGCGGGCGGCGGCCCGGACGAGGTCCAGCACGCCCCGGACGTCCTCGGTGGTCGTCGCCGGGTTGAGGAGCGTGAGCTTCAGGCACCGGCGGCCGTCGAGGACGGTCGAGGCGACCGCGGCGCGGCCGGAGTCGAACAGCGCGCTCCGCACGGTCTCCACGAGCCGGTCCGCGGCGTCGTCGTCGGCGTCCGGGGACCGGTGCCGGAACAGGACGGTCGAGAGCACGGGCTCGGCCACCAGCTCCAGGTCGGGGGTCTCGTCCACGATCCGGCCCGCCTCCTGGGCGAGCTCCAGCACCCGGTCGAGGGCGCGGCCGATCCCCTCGGCGCCGACGGTGCGCAGGGTCATCCACAGCTTCAGGGCGTCGAAGCGGCGGGTGGTCTGCAGGGACTTGTCCACGAGGTTGGGCCGCACCGCGTGCCGGGGGTTCAGGTACTCGGCGCTCCACGTGGAGAAGCGCAGGCTCCGCCCCTCCCGCAGCAGCAGGGCGGAGGCGGCGACCGGCTGGAACCAGGACTTGTGGAAGTCCACGGTGACGGAGTCCGCCCGTTCGATCCCGTCCAGCCGGTGGCGGTGGGCGGGCGAGACGAGCAGGCCGCCGCCGTAGGCGGCGTCGACGTGCAGCCAGACGCCGTGGGCGGCGCACGCCCGGGCGACGTCGGCCAGGGGGTCGATGGCCCCGAGGTCCGTGGTGCCGGCCGTGGCCACGACCGCGGCGACCTCGGCGCCGGACGCGGCGACGTCGTGCAGGACGCGCTCGAGAGCGACCGGGTCCAGGGCTCCGCCCCGGGCGGCGGGCACGGGCACGACCGCGTCCGCGGACAGGCCCAGCAGGTGCGCCGCCTTCGCGATGCTGAAGTGGGCGTGCTCCCCCGCCACGATCCGCAGCCGCCCGAGCCGCTCCCCGCGGGACGCCGGGTGCGCCCGGGACAGGCGCTCCTCCCGGGCCGTGAACAGCGCCTGGAGGTTGGACTGGGTGCCGCCGGTGGTGAACACGCCGTCCGGCTCGCCCGCGGCGGGGAAGCCGATCCGCGCGGCGGTCCAGTCCACGATCCGCTGCTCGACCAGGGTGGCGGTGGTGCTCTGGTCCCAGGTCTCGACCGCCGTGTTCACCGCGGCGGTGAGCGCCTCGGCGGCCACCGCCGGGATGGCCACGGGACAGTTGAGGTGGGCCATGTAGCCCGGGGCGTGGAAGTGCACGGCGTGGTCGAGGTAGAGCCGCCGGGTCTCCTCGACCACGGCGCCGAGGTCCCCGAGGGGCCGCTCGAGGTCCACCGCGGCGACCAGCTCCTCGAGCTCCTCGGGCGTGGCGGCGGAGCGGGGGCTCCGGGCGCCGGCGAGGTGGACGGCGAGCACGTCGACGGTCTCGTGCAGGGCGCGGGCGTACTGCGCCGGGGTGTCGTGGGTCAGCAGGAAGTCGTGCATGGGCTCCTCGCAGGGGGTGGACGGGGCCGCTCGGGCCCCTCGTGGAGTTAGGCAAGGCATACCTAACCACATCGGCGGAGCGATTACATCATGCTCGTGTTGCGTATTCGCCGGATCACGCCCTAGGGTGATCCCTGTCTTCCGGGTTAGGCAACCCTTGCCTCACCTCGCGTCCCACCGACGGTTCCGCCGTCGACGTCCGAAAGGGTGGCCGTGGCCTCTCTGCTCCCCCGCGCTCCGCGCCCGCTGTTCCCCGCCCCGTCCGCCGCGGGCCGCCGCGTCCTCGCCCCGTCCGCCCTGCTGGCCGCGGGGGCCCTGGTCCTGACCGGGTGCTCCACCGGACCGGCGGGCGGGGAGTCCGGGAGCGGGTCCGCCTCTGCGGAGGGCACCACCGGCGAGTTCCCGCGCACCGTGGAGCACGCCTTCGGCGAGACCACGATCGAGGAGGCCCCCGAGCGCGTGGCCACGGTGTCCTGGGTCAACCACGACGTCGCCACCGCCCTCGGCGTGGTCCCGGTCGGGGTGCCCGCCCTGGACTTCGGCGCCAACGAGAACGGCTCCACGGACTGGTTCGACGCCGCGCTCGAGGAGTCCGGCGCCGAGGCCCCGGAGACCTACGCCGAGACGGACGGCATCAACTTCGAGGCGATCGCCGCGCTCCAGCCGGACGTCATCCTGGGCGCCTACTCCGGGCTGACGCAGGAGGACTACGACAAGCTCTCCGAGATCGCGCCCGTGGTCGGCTTCCCCGAGGACGCCGTGGCCTACGGGACGTCCTGGCAGGACTCCACCGAGCTCATCGGCCAGGCCCTGGGCCGGGAGGAGCGGGCCGCCGAGGTCGTGGCGGACGTCGAGCAGCAGATCGAGGACGCCGCCGCCGAGCACCCGGAGCTCGAGGGCACGTCCTTCGTGTACGGCACGCTCGACCCGTCCGCGGCCGACCAGATCTTCGCCTACACCGCGGTGGACAACCGCCCCAAGTTCCTCGAGTCCCTCGGCATGGTCCAGTCCGAGGCGGTCGCGGAGGCCGCCGAGGGCAAGGAGGACGAGTTCTTCATCACCTGGTCCCCGGAGCGCGCCGACGAGCTGACCTCCGACGTCTTCGTCAGCTGGGCCGAGGACGACAGCGTGCGGGAGGCCATCGAGAGCGACCCCCTGCTCAGCCGCGTCCCCGCGGTCGAGAACGACGCCCTGGTGCTCCAGAGCGACCAGCAGGAGGTGCTCTCGGTCTCGGCCGCCTCCCCGCTGAGCATCCCGTGGGCGCTCGAGAACGTGCTGCCGGACATCGCCGAGGCCGCCGCGTCCGCCGAGGCCGCCGCGTCCGCCGGCGGCCGGTGAGACCGCGGTCCCGGTGAGCAGCTCGAGCACGGTCTCCCCCGCCCGGGCCACCCGGCAGGTCCCCGGCACCGCGCAGCGGCGCCGGGGCCCCGCCCTGTCCGCGGCCGTGCTGCTGCTGGCCCTCGCCGCCGCGGCCTCCCTGTTCTGGGGGGCCCGCTCGGTGGACCCGGCCACCGTGGTCGCCGTGCTCACCGGCCTGCCCGCCGCGCTCCTGGAGGGCGGCTGGGCGCAGGTCTCCGCCGGCCTGGGCATCGACGCCGCCGTGGTGCAGAGCAGGATCCCCCGCACCCTGACCGCGGTGCTCGCGGGGGCGGCCCTGGCCGTGGCCGGCGCCGGCATGCAGGGGGTCAGCCGCAACCCGCTGGGCGACCCCGGGCTCCTGGGGCTGACCGCCGGCGCCGCGTGCGCGGTGGTTCTCGGCATCGGCTGGCTCGGCCTCGTGGCCACGTGGCAGCTCACCGCTCTGGCCCTCGCCGGCTCGGCCGTGGCCGCGGTGCTCGTCTTCGGCTCCTCCCGGCTCGGCGGCGGCGCCCCGACCCCCGCGGGCCTGGTCCTCTCCGGCGCGGCCGTGAACGCCGGCTTCACCGCGCTGACCTCCTCCGTGGTGCTGATGCTGCCCGCGGTCCTGGACCGCTTCCGGTTCTGGAGCATCGGCTCGGTCGCCCGCGCCGAGACCACCGATCTCGCCGCCGTGGCGCCGCTCGTGCTGCTCGGCGTGCTCCTCGTGCTCGGCGGCTCCTCGGGGCTCAACGCCATGGCCCTGGGCGACGAGCTCGCCCACGGACTGGGCGTGGACCTGGGCGTGCAGCGCGTCCTCGTCTTCGTGGGCGTGGTCCTGCTCTCCGGCTCGGCCACGGCGCTCGCGGGCCCCATCGCCTTCGTGGGCCTGCTCGTGCCCCACGCCGTGCGCCGTCTCCTCGGCGGCGACTACCGCTGGATCGTCCTGTTCAGCGTGGTCCTGGGCCCCGTGCTGCTCCTCTCGGCCGACGTCCTGGGCCGGGTGCTGACCCCGCCCCAGGAGATCCACGTGGGCGTCACCACCGTGGTGCTGGGCGTGCCCGTGCTGCTGGCGCTGCTGCGCCGGGGCCGGAGCGTGACGCTGTGACCGGCACCGTGCTCGCCCCCGCGCCCGCCGCCCCCGCGGATCCCGGCGCCGCCGAGCTCGTCCGGGGCGTCCGCCGCGACCGGACCCGCCGCACCCGCCGGGCGGTCGCCCTGCTGGCCCTGGCGCTGCTCGCGGCCCTGGCCGTGCGCGTGCTGCTCGGGCGCTACACCGTGACGGTCCCCGACTTCTTCGCGATCCTCGCCGGGGAGCAGATCCCCGGGGCGAGCTTCATCGTGCTGCAGGAGAAGCTGCCGCGCGCCGTGCTGGGCGCGCTCGCCGGGACCGCCCTCGGCTGCTCCGGCGCCCTGTTCCGCCGGGTGCTCCGCAACCCCCTGGCCAGCCCCGACATCCTGGGCATCACCTACGGCGCCGCGGCGGGAGCCGTGGCCGGCACCGCGCTGTGGGGTCTGCGGGGCACGGCCGTGTCCTGGACCGCCCTGGCCGGGGCGCTGCTCGCCGCGGCCCTCATCGCCACCGCCTCGGTGCGGCTGCGCACCGGGGGGATCGTGGGCGAGCGCTTCCTGCTCGCCGGCATCGGCGTGGCCGCGCTCGCCCAGGCCCTCACCGCGGCCCTGCTGGCACGGCTGTCCCTGAACTCCGCCCAGGACGCCGCCCTCTGGACCGCGGGCTCCCTCAACGCCGCCACGTGGGACCGGATCACGGTCCTCGGGGCGTGCCTGCTGCTGGCCGTGCCCGCGGCCGTGGCCGTGCACCGCGCGCTCGAGCCCGCCGAGCTCGGCCCGGAGCTGGCGGCCGGGCTCGGGGCGCGCCCGGCGCGCAGCCGGGCCCTCGCCCTGGGCCTGGGCGTGCTGCTGGCCGCCGTGGCCACGGCCGCGACCGGCCCGCTCGCCTTCGTGGCGCTCATGTCCACCCCGGTGGCCACCGCCCTGACCCGCGGGCGGACCTCGATCGTGGCGTGCGCCCTCGTGGGCGCCGTGGTCGTGGTGGTTGCCGACGCCGTCGGCGCGGGCCTGGTGGCGCAGGTGCAGCTGCCGGCCGGTGTGGTCACGGGCGCCGTGGGCGCCCCCGTGATGCTGTGGCTGCTCGTGCGGCAGCGGAGAGGAGCCCTGGCATGAGCCCCGAGCTGCGCGACGACGTGCGCCCCGGCCTGCGCCCCGTGGAGGAGCCCGTGGCGGACCCCGGGGCCGGCGTCCCCGCGTTCCGGATGCGCGGCCTGTCCCTGGGCTACCAGGACCGCACCGTGGTGCGGGAGGTGGACCTCGACATCCCGCACGGGGCCACCACCGTGCTCATCGGCGCCAACGGCTGCGGCAAGACCACGCTGCTCAAGGGCCTGTCCCGGCAGCTGCGCCCGCTCGCCGGCACGCTCGAGGCGGACGGCCGCGGCGTGCGCGAGTGGCACGCCCGCCAGTACGCCCGCTCGGTCAGCCTCCTGCCGCAGTCGCCCGTGGTCCCGGAGGGCCTGACCGTCGCCGAGCTCGTGGAGCGCGGACGGCACCCGCACCGCCGGTGGTGGGGCGCCCCCTCCCCCGACGACGACGCGGCCGTGGCCCGGGCGATGGAGCTCACCGAGCTCACGGCCCTGGCCGCGCGGCCCGTGGAGGAGCTCTCCGGCGGGCAGCGCCAGCGGGTCTGGATCGCCCTGACCCTGGCCCAGCGCGCCCGCACGATGCTCCTCGACGAGCCCACCTCCTACCTCGATCTGGCGCACCAGGTGGACCTGCTGGACATGCTCCGGGGGCTGGAGCACCCGGACGGGCCGGGTGCCGGCCGGGCCACCGTCGTCGCCGTCCTGCACGAGCTGAACCTGGCCGCGCGCGTGGCCGACCGGCTCGTGGCGATGGCCGCGGGACGGATCGTGGCCGTGGGCACGCCCGCCGAGGTGCTCACCCCCGAGCTGCTGGCCGAGGTCTTCGGGCTCCGGGCGGACGTCGCGCGGGACCCCGTGGGCGGCCGGCCCGTCGTCCTGCCCCGCGGGCGGGCCCGCGAGGGCTCCCACCCCGTACCGCCCGCCGCACCCGTGGCCCTGGAGCCCGCGCCCCGGGCCGCCGCCGAGATCGGAAGGACCCTGCCGTGACCGTCATCCCCACCCCCGAGGCCACCGGTGCCCGCGCGGACCCCGTGCTGTGCGTCGAGGCCGCCGTGACGTCCGTGACCCAGCTGTGCCCGTCCTTCCGCCGGATCACCCTGGCGGGCCCGGAGCTCGCCGGCCTGTCCCCCGCGCTCATCGGGGCCGGCGACCGGACCCGGTGCCGGGACGCCTACATCAAGCTGCTGGTCCCGCCCCCCGGCCGCGAGCCCGAGCGGGCGGACCTGTCCCTGGGGCTGCGGGAGGGCTGGTTCGCCCGGCCCGCCGAGGAGCGCGGGTGGATGCGCACCTACACCGTGCGCGGCGTCCGGCGCACCACGTTCTGCGGGATGGTGGTCCCGGAGCTCGTGATCGACGTGGTGGTGCACGGCGGGCATGCCCAGGACGGCCCGGGCAGCCGGTGGGCGGCCGCCGTGTCCCCCGGCGAGCGCGTGTACCTGCTCGGACCCGGTCCCCAGGAGCGGCCCTGGGCGGCGTGGGACCACGGCGGCGCCCAGCGCGTGCTCGCCGTCGGGGATGAGACCGCCGCCCCGGCCCTGATGTCCGTCGCGGAGGAGTTCACGGACGCCCACCACGGGCTGCCCGCCGGCGGGACCCGCCCCCGCCTCGACGTGGTGCTCGAGGTCCCGCACCCCGAGGACGTCGCCGCCCACCGCCTGCCCGCGGACCTTCCGGACGTCCGGCTGCACGTCCTGCCGCGCGCCGGGGGCGCCGAGCCGGCCGGGCACGGGCACCGGGCCGCGGTGCGCCTCGCGCGCCTGCTCGAGCTGCCCGGCGGAGCCGTGGACGACGTCCTGGCCGGCCGCCGCCCGCAGCGCGGCCGCGGGACGCCCGCCCTGGCGGTCGCGGAGAACGCCGCGGAGCCCCGGGCCTGGTCGGTGGCCGCCCCCGCGCGCGCCGACGCCCCCTACGTGTTCCTCGCCGGCGAGTCCGGCACCGTCAAGGCGCTGCGCCGGCTGTGCGTCGACGCCGCGGGCATCCCCAAGGAGCACGTCTCCTTCATGGGCTACTGGCGGCAGGGGCAGGCGGAGTCCTGAGCGGCCGCGCGCCGGGCCGCCCGGCCGCCGGAGCCGACGCCGGGGTCCGAGGTCTCAGCTCTGGCGGGCCACGGCCGCAGGGGCCCGGCGCGCGCCGGCGGCGCGCGCTGTGAGCTCCTCCAGCGGGCCGCGCGGGAAGCGCCGCAGCCACAGGTGCGCGAAGACCAGCACGGCGGCGCACACCAGCAGCCAGCCGAGCACCGTGGCGGGCAGCCGGTGCTGGGCCGCGGCCACGGCCAGGCCCGCGCCCCAGCCGTAGAACAGCGCCGAGGCCAGGAGGTTCTGCAGCAGGTAGCAGCTCAGGGCGGTCCGGCCGACCTCTGCCAGCCTCCGTGCGGCCCAGGACGGCGGCTGTCCGGGGCGACGCACACCGAGGTGGGCCACGAGGGCCAGCAGACCCAGCGCCACGACCGGGGCGGTGGTGTAGCGGGCGAAGAAGGCACCGGCCTGACCGCCCAGGACGTTCAGGCCGAGGTCCACGGGCAGGGCGGCCCCCAGGCCCAGGACCATGAGCCGCCGCCGCCACCGGCCCCCGTCCGGGACGAGGAGACCGGCCCGCCACAGGAACCGCCCGGCCAGGAACATGACCACCCCCAGTCCGAGGATCAGGACGGGTTCGGCGCGGAACAGGACGACGGCGTCCAGCCGCAGCAGCACGAGCTCCCACCACGTGCCGTCGGCGTAGGGGTTCGGCCGGGCCAGGGCCTCGGCCGGATCCCCGGCGGGGACGACGAGGAGGACGGCCGTCAGCGCGCCGATCACCGCGACGTGCGCGGCGGCGCACGCCAGGACGACGCCGCGCTGCACCCGCTCCGAGGTGGTCACCAGCCACGCCACGACCATCCCCGTGAGCGCGTAGCCCATCAGGACGTCGAACTCGATGATCAGCAGGTAGTTGAGCAGCCCGTCCAGGAACAGGATCCCCGCCCGCACCCGGTAGGACCGGGGCCACGCGAGTCCGCGCCGCCGGGCGGAGGCGTGCTGGACGGCGAGGCCGATCCCGAAGAGGAGCATCAGCAGGCCCAGGAACTTGCCGTTGGCCGCGGCCATCAGCAGCGCCTGGGCAGCGCGCGCCGCTCCGCCGTCGGTGCCGGCCAGCGGATCGGTCAGGTAGCCGAGGAAGCCGCCCTGGTGGCTGAAGATCCAGATGTTGGTGGCGAGCGTGCCGAGGATCGCGAGACCGCGGGCCACGTCGAGGGCCGCGATGCGGGAGGGGGCGGGAGCGGGCATGGGTCCACTCTGCCCGGCCCCGGCACGCGGCGGATCCGCCCCGGGGCGGAGCCCGGCGGGGCGGCGGTCCGCCGTCGACCGGGCGGGGGCGACGCGACGCACGGCGGGCCGCGCCGGCTCAGGGGTGGAGGGCGTAGGCGCGGGAGACGCTCACCATGGACAGCAGTTGGATCGAGCTGGAGTAGTAGGACGTGAACTCCGTGCGGGCCGCCAGACAGCGGCCCAGGGCGTCGAGCCAGGCCTGGTCGCCGCCCCAGCGGGCGCCCACGAGCAGGGGCGCGATGAACGCGAGGTCCTGGTAGCCCCCGCCCGGCAGCGTCGCTCCGTCCAGGGTGAAGCCGGAGGGCAGCCGGGCAGGATCACCGCCGCACTTCGTCCGCGCCCAGCCGGAGATGCGGGCCGCGGCGGCCCGGGCCTCCGGGTGCCGGGACGCCCCCAGCCGCAGCGGGACGCGGCACGAGTTGTAGTAGTAGTGCCGGTCGTGGCCGGATTCCAGGGTGTGGGCCGGGGCGGGGGCGATGGTCGAGGCGGAGCCCACGGTGAAGTCCGGGAGCAGGCCGGTGCGCGGAGCGTGGACCGACTGCAGGCGCCGGACCGCGGCCAGGTGCCGCCCCCAGACGGCCGCCCAGCTCACGTCCCCCGTGGCGCGGTGGAACGCCCCGAAGTGCCCGATCATCCAGTCGCTCGGGCGCGAGACGTTCTGCCAGGCCCCGTTGGACCAGTCCCCGAGCTCGAGGAGCCCGGTGGTGGGGGAGATCAGGGAGCGCTTGATCGCGGCGATGCGGGTCAGGGCCAGCCGTCGGTAGTCGTACGTCCCCCCGGAGCCCCACCGCTGGTGCGCCATCAGCCACCCCATGGCGAGGTCCAGGTCGCCGTCGGTGGCGCTGTCCCGGCCGTGGTGGGAGACCATGCGGTCGTCCTGCTCGGCGGCGTGCAGGCCCGGGTCGATCCGGGAGGGGTGGTCCAGGACGTAGCGGGTGATCCCGTCGACGTAGCCGCGGGCCCGGGGGTCGAGGGGCGCCAGTTGGGCGCTGAGCATCAGCCCGTACCCCTGCCCCTCCGCGACGTAGGGGTTGGCCCCGTTCTGGGCATCGGCACGGACGGCCCACCAGCCGCGGGCCGCGTCGTGCCGCAGCAGCGACGTCCAGTCGGCCCACAGCGTGCGGATCGCGGCGTCCAGCTGCCGCTGCGTCGTGCTGCTCGGGCTGAGCGTGGTTCCTGCCTGTGCGGGGGTCGTCGGGGCGGCGACGGGGACGGTCGCGAGGGCGGCGCCCAGCGCGAGAAGGGTGCGGCGGTGCATGGGGGAACTCCCTGGGCCCGAGAGGGGGGGGGTGGGGGTGGGGGTGGGGGTGCGGGAGGGGGATCGTGACGAGGTCGGGGGCCGCGTCACCGGGGGGACCGTTCCGCGGGGGCCGTTCGGGGGACGGTGTCAGGCGCCAGTCAACCGGAGCCGCCCGGCGGGCGGGCGGCACCGGCGCCCTCCGGCGTGTCGTGCGCCCCGCTCAGGAGTCGCCGGCGCTCGCCGTGACGCGCAGGACGGCGTCGTCGTCGCCGTTGGAGGTGGTGACCCACAGCGCGCCCTCGTCGTCGAGGGTCAGCGAGCGCAGCCGGCCGTAGTCGTTCTCCAGCTCCGCCATGCGGGTCAGCCCGGTGACCGCGGTGTCCTCGACCCGGTAGACCCCCACGCCGGTGTTCTTCAGCTCCGCGACCGCCAGGGCGCCCTCCCACGCCCCCCACTGGTCCCCCTCGAGGAAGGCGGCCCCGCTGAGGGCGACCGTCGGGCGCCCGGAGGACCACGCGGCCGGGAGCGCGTCCGGGAACTCCTCGAGATCGGTCATGGGCACGGACTCGTCGTAGCCGGGCGCCGGGTCCCACCCGTAGTTGGCGCCGGGCTCCAGGACGTTGATCTCGTCGTCGGTGCCGGGGCCGTGCTCCGCCGACCACACCGTGCCCGTCCCGGGCTGCACCGCCAGGCCCTGGACGTTGCGGTGGCCCAGGGTGTGGACGGCGGCCCCGGGCCCGTCCCGGTCGGCGAACGGGTTGTCCTCCGGGACCGTGCCGTCGGGGTGCAGCCGCAGCGTCTTGCCCCCGAGCGAGTCGGGGTCCTGCGGGTTCGCGCCCTGCGCGGCGTCCCCGGTGCCCACGAGGAGCGTGCCGTCCGGGACGAAGCGCAGCCGGCAGCCGCTGTGCCGGCCGGAGCTGATGGGCAGGCCGTCGACGACCGTCCCGGTGCGCTCGGCCGCCGCGGCGCCCTCGTCGAGCCGCCAGCGGGTGACCCGCACGTCCTGCGGCAGGCCGTCCCCGGTGCGCGTCGCGTGGCACAGGAAGATCTCCCGGGTCCGCCCGAAGTCCGGGGAGACCTCCAGGCCCATCAGCCCGGCCTCGCTGCCCACGAACAGGTCGTCCAGGTCGGCCGCGACCTCCCGCGTGCCCTGCTCGTCGTGGGCCAGCAGCCGGCCGCCCCGCTCGGTGACCAGCACGGTCCCCTCCGGGGTGCGGGCCACGTCCCACGCGAGCTCGAGCTCGTCCACGACGACCTCGACGTCGAGGGCGGGGGCGTCCGCCGGGGCGCCCAGGCGCTCGCCGGTGGCCACGGTCCCGCCGCCCTCCGGGGCGCAGGCGCTCAGCAGCAGCACGAGCACGGACAGCGTGCTCACGATCCCCCCGCGGATGTCCATGGTGGCAATCTACTCCGGTCGCCGCCGGGCCGGACCCGTAGGATCGGGGCATCCTGCCCCGGACGGGGCGCGGAGCGGATCGGAGGTGCGCCGGTGGACCACGCCCCGGCTGGTCGTGCCCGGCTGATCCTCCTGGGCGCCGTGGCGCCGGTCGTGTGGGGCACCACCTACGTGGTCACCACCGAGCTGCTGCCGCCGGACCGGCCCATGACCGCCTCCCTCCTGCGGGCCCTCCCCGCCGGGCTGCTGCTGCTCGCCCTGACCCGGCAGCGGCCGCCGCGGGACTGGTGGGGACGGTTCGCGGTGCTCGCGCTGCTCAACTTCGGGGCGTTCTTCCCCCTGCTGTTCCTCGGCGCCTACCGCCTGCCGGGCGGTCTCGCCGCGGTCGTGGGCTCCGCCCAGCCCCTGGTCGCCGCACTCCTGCTGCTGCTGGCCTTCCGGCAGCGCACGCCGCTGCCCCGGATGCTGTGGGCCCTCGCCGCAGTGGCGGGCGTGTCCGTGGCCGTGTTCGCCGGGACCGTCACCCTGGACGCCCTGGGGCTCGCCGCGGCCTTCACCGGAACCGCGGTCATGGCCGCCGGGGTGGTCCTGACCCGCAGGTGGGGTCTGCCCGACGGCATGAGCGGGCTCGCGGCGACCGGCTGGCAGCTGACCCTGGGCGGTCTGATGATCGCCCCGCTCGTGCCCCTGCTGGACACCGGTGCCTTCTTCCTGGACCTGCCGGCCGTGCTCGGCTACGCCTGGCTGGCGCTGCCCGGCGGCGCCATTGCCTACGCCGCGTGGTTCCACGCCGGCCGGCGCGTGCCGGCCACGAGCCTGACCCTGCTGATCCCGCTGACTCCGGTGACGGCCGCGGCCCTGGGCCTCCTGCTGCTGGACGAGACGCTCACGGGCCTCCAGGCCGCGGGCTTCGGCCTGGCCCTCGTCGCGTCCCTGGCGGGACAGCTGCCGGGCCTGCCGCGCGCAGGGCTCCGCCGCGGGGACGCCGGCCGGTCCCGCCCGGGCGGAGACGGACCACACCGCAGCGGCCGCGGAGCCCGTCATGGTTCTTCATGAGCTGCCGCCGGACGTCCTGCCGGTCGATCGGCGGCGGCGGTCCGCGCCGGTTCGCACGCGGTCCGGAAAATCAAGGGGTGATCCGTGACCGGCGTCTCAGTAGGATGGGGCGAGGCCGCCGGATCTTCCTGATTTCCCTGGTGGCTGGGCCGGTGCGGGGGCGATCTCGTACCGGCCGCTTTCTGCCCGCTCCGCCGCGGGCCCTCCGGCTCAGCAGATCCGCTCCTCCGCGGGCAGCACGCCCTCGAGGAGATGAGCGGTGACCGTCTCGTCGATGCACCGGTTGCCGGTCGCGTAGGACCCGTGCCCCTCGCCCACCCGGGTCAGCAGGTGCCCGCCCTCGAGCTGCTCGGCCAGCGCCTGCGACCACGCGTAGGGCGTGGCCGGGTCCCCCGTGCCGCCGACCACCAGGATGGGCCCGGCACCGGCGGCGTCGATCGGGGCGGGCACGCCGACGGGCTCGTGCGGCCAGGCCCCGCAGGTGACCTCGTCGTGGCTGAACCAGTCACCGAGGGTCGGGGACACCTCCTGCAGCTGCGCGTCCAGCGCCGCCATCGCGGCGGGGTCGTCGTCCTCGGGAAGGTCGAGGCAGTTGATCGCGATGTTCGCCGCGCTGGAGTTGGCGTAGGTGCCGTCGGGTCCCCGGCCGTAGGCGATGTCCGCAAGGCGCATCAGTCCCGTCCCGTCCCCGTGCTCCGTGGCCAGCGTGAGGGACTGGGTCAGGAACCACCAGATGCGCGAGTCGTAGAGCGGTTTGATGAGCCCGCTGACGGCGTCGTTCACGGTGAGCGGCCGCCCGTCGGCGGTCGGCAGCGGCTGCACCTCGGTCTGCCGGAGCAGCGCCTCGATCTCGGCCGTCCCCTCGTCGACGGTCCCCTCGAACGGGCACCCGTCCAGGGGCAGGCAGGACTCGACGTACACCCGGAGGGCACGTTCGAAGCCGGCGGCCTGATCGAGGGTCAGTCGGGCCCCGTCGAGGGACGGATCCACCGCCGCGTCCAGCACGAACCGTCCCGTCCGCTCGGGGAAGAGGTCGGCGTACGTGGCGCCGAGCCGGGTGCCGTAGGAGTAGCCGAGGTAGTCGAGCTCCTCGTCGCCGAGCACCGCCCGCAGGATGTCCAGGTCCCGGGCGGCGCTGACCGTGTCGACCTCGCCGAGCAGCGGGCCGGTGTTCGCCGCGCACGCCGCGGCGAACCGCTCGGCCGCCGCGACGGCCTGGGCCAGGCCCTCCGGGGTGTCGGGGTCGACCGTGGTGGCCCGGCTCGCGTCCATTGCGGCGTCGTCGAGGCACTCCACCGCGGTGGAGCTGCCCACGCCCCGCGGGTCGAAGCCCACGATGTCGTACGCGGCCCGGACGCGCGGGTCCAGTCCGGCCGCCCACGCCTCGATCGAAGCCGTCCCGGATCCGCCCGGGCCGCCGAAGTTGACGAGCAGGGAGCCCTGCCGGGCGGCGGGGTCCGTGCTCGGCACCCGGGTGACCGCCAGCTGGATCTGCCCTGCGGCCGGGTTCTCGTGGTCGAGCGGCACCTGCACCAGGGCGCACTCCGCCGCCGCCCCGCACGGGGTCCAGACGGGCTGCTGGGCGTAGAACTCCTCGAGCCCGGGCGGCACCTGGGCGGTGACGAGGACGCCTGGCGGCGGTGCGGCGACCGTGGCCGCCCCGGCCGCCGGAGCGGTCGCCAGCAGCACGGCCAGGGCCAGTGCGGAGCCCGCCCGGCGCGTGCGCCGGCGCCTCCGGTCGCGGGGACCGGGGCCGGAGGCGGGGCGCTGGTCGTTCTCGGGAGCACGCATGGCTCACCACTGCTTTCGGTCGGACCGGCCGGACGCCGGTGCGCGAGCACGAGCGCGGACGCGCACGTCAGGATCCTGCCACCGGCCTCGCGGCCCGCCCGGGCACCGGGCGCCCCCGCGCCCCGGCCTCCGCACCCCACCGGCGTCCCACCAGGGGCTTCAGGCTAGGAGCGCGCCGATCGGGCGGTCAAGGATGTGTCGTGGCGCGAAGGCCTCCCGGCCCGCCCCGCGCCGCGGGCGGTTGGAGGACCACGGCGGACAGCAGCCCGCCCGCCGCGAGCAGGCCCGCGCACAGCCCCATGACCACGGGGAACCCCGCACGGAGCCGGGCCGGGTCGGTGAGACCGGTCTCCCCGAGCCCGCCCACCAGCGGGATCGCCGCGACCGCGAGCAGGCCCGCCGTGCGCGCCACGGCGTTGTTGACCCCGCTGGCCAGCCCGGCCTGCTCCGTGGGCAGCGCGCCGAGGACCGTGGCGGTCAGCGGCGTGACCAGCAGGGTCAGCCCGGCGCCGAACACCGCGGCCGGCACCAGCACCTCCAGGAGGTAGTGCGCCCCGGGCCCGGCCCGGCCCAGCAGGAGCACCCCGAGCGCGGCGATCAGCGGCCCGGCGGTCATGGGCGCCCGCGGACCCACCCGGTGCACCAGGGCGCCCGCGGACGGCGAGAGCAGCAGCATCAGGACGGTGACGGGCAGCAGGGCCAGTCCGGCGGCCACGGGCGAGAACCCGGCTCCCACCTGGAGGGCGACGACGAGGACGAAGAAGACCGCGCCCAGGCCGGCGTAGACCACGAAGGTGATGACGTTCGCCGCCACGAACAGGCGCCGGCGGAACAGGGCGGGCGGCAGCAGCGGGGACCTCGCACGCCGCTCCCGGAGCAGGAACGCCGCCAGCAGGACGGCCCCGGCCGCGAGCGCCCCGCCCGCCGCCGGCACCGACGGGTCGTCGCCGGACGCGGTGGTCAGCCCGAGCGTCAGCGCCCCGAGACCGGCCACCAGCAGCGCCGCGCCGGGCACGTCCAGCTGCGGGCACGCCGCCGGGTTCCTCGACTCGGGGACGTGCCGGCGGGCGATCAGCGCCACGGCGAGCGCCACCGGGAGGTTGACCAGGAACACCCACCGCCACGAGGTGGTCTGGACGAGCCAGCCGCCCGCGAACGGCCCCACGGCCGAGGCGACCCCTGTGAGCCCCGACCAGGCGCCGATGGCGCGGGCGCGGTGCTCCGGGGCGAAGGAGGCCTGCAGGATCGCGAGCGCGGTCGGCACCAGGAGGGCGCCGCCGATCCCCTGGACGGCCCGCGCGGCGACGAGGACGGTGACGTCCGGGGCCAGGCCGCACAGCGCGGAGGCCCCGGCGAAGCAGCCGACGCCGATCAGGAAGATCCGGCGCCGGCCGTACCGGTCCCCCAGCGAGCCGCCGAGCAGGACCAGGGCGGCCAGGGTCAGCGTGTACCCGTTGACCACCCAGGTCAGGCCGGTGCTCCCCGCGCCCAGGTCGGCGGCGACGGACGGCAGGGCGATGCTCACCACCGTCGTGTCGATGAACGTCAGGGCCGAGCCGAGCACGGTGGCGGCCAGCACCCAGCGAGCCCGCCGCTCACCCCAGGCCAGCGGCTCGGACGGAGGGCCGTCGCCGGAGGATCGCACCATGGGCAGCTCGTTCCTCCTCGGTACGGGGGTCGGTACCGGGGTCGGTCCCGGGGTCCGGCACGGGGTCGGGCACGGGGCCCCGCCGGAGCACCCCGCGCCGTCACCGGATCGTTCCCGCCCAGTGTCCCACTGGGAGGACCCCCGGTCCCGTGCCCGCGGCCCCGGGCGCCCTGGACGGACCGCCCGGTGGGGCAGCACACTGGGGCGCAGGAGGCCACCATGACCCACGTCGCGTTCCCCGAGATGCCCTACGAGTCCTGGCGGGACACCCTGGACACCCTCCACCGGTTCGCGCAGGTGGTCGGCAAGGTGCGGCTGGCGTCCGCGCCGCGGCGCAACCACTGGTGGAACGTGCCGTTCCACCTGACCGGCCGCGGCATCACCACCCGGCCGATGGGACGGGACCCGGTCTTCGCCGTCGACCTCGACCTCCTGGACCACCGCCTCGACGTGAGCACCGCCGCCGGGGCCCGGCACTCCTTCGCCCTGCCGGGGCTGTCCGTCGCCGAGTTCCACGCCCGGGTCCTGCACGCCCTGGAGGCGGTGGGGGTGGAGGTGACGATCGCCCGTCCCCACCCGTTCGACCTGCCCGACTCCGGGCGCCCGTTCGGCGCCGACACCGAGCACGCCGCCTACGACACCGCCGCCGTCACCCGCTACTGGCAGGTCCTCGGCCAGGTGAACCTGCTGCTGGAGGAGTTCGCGGCCGGCTGGTCCGGGAAGACCAGCCCCGTGCACCACTTCTGGCACACGTTCGACATCGCCGTGACCCGCTTCGCGGACCGCTTCGTGGATCCCCCGCCCGGCACGGACCCCGTCACCCGGGAGGCCTACTCCCGGGAGGTCATCAGCTCCGGGTTCTGGTTCGGGGACCCCACGTTCCCGGAACCGGCCTTCTACTCCTACACCGCCCCGGAGCCCGACGGGCTGGCCGGTGAGCCCCTGCGGCCGGCCGCCGCGTCCTGGCGCGAGCGCGGCGGCAGCCACCTCGCGGTCCTGCGCTACGACGACGTGCGGGCGCTGCCCGATCCGCACGGCGCCGTCCTGGAGTTCTGGGACAGCGCCTACCGGGCGGGGGCGCGCCGCAGCGCCTGGGACTTCGCCCGCTACGACTGCCCGCAGGGCGTCACCGACCCCCTGCGCTGAGCCGGGCTCAGCCGCTCTGCCGGGCCTGCCGCTCGGGGTCGAAGAACTTCCCGAGCACCACGGTGTCCTGGACGGCGTAGCCCATCCGCTCGTAGAACTCCCGGGTCCCCGTGTTCGTGCTGCGGACCATGAGCTGCATCTTCGGGATGCCGCGCCCGGCCACCCACCCCTCGGCGGCGACCATCAGCTCGCGGCCGAGCCCCTGGCCCCGGCGGGACGGGTGCACGGCCACGTAGTACACCCACCCCCGGTGGCCGTCGTGGCCCACCATGGCGGTGCCGGCGAGACGCCCCTCCTCGACGGCGGCCAGGACGGTGGAGGTCGGGCCGGCGAGCGCCCGGTCCAGGTCCGCCCGCGGGTCGTTCCAGGGGCGGGTCAGCCCCGCCTCCTCCCACAGGGACACGGCGTCCTCGTGCAGGTGCTCCGGCAGTCGTTCGACGATCACACGGCCTCCTTCGGTCGGCCCATGCTCTCACGGGCGCCGATTCTCGTCCTGCGATAACGGACCTGGCCCGCGGACGTGCGCTGGCTCACACTCTGAGACACACCCGTCACCGCCGACGAGGAGGAGACCCATGGTCTATCCCGCGAAGTACTCCGCTCTCAACGCCCTCGCCCTGACGGACGAGGCGAAGCGCACCCTCACCCGCGTCATCCGGGTGGCGTTCCCCCACCCCCGGATCCCCGACGGCCCGTACGAACGGATGGCGGAGAAGATCGCCGCCGAGGCCGAGGACTCCACGTGGTTCCGGATGGCCCTGACCCAGGGGCTGCTGACCCTGAACTCGCTCAGCGACGCACCGTTCGTGGAGCTGTCCGACGACGCCGCGCTGAAGGTGCTCAAGCGGATCGCCGACCTCGAGTTCTTCGGCTTCATCCGCCGCACCACCGTGCTGCACCTCTACGACGACCACGAGGTGTGGGAGGCCCTGGGCTACGAGGGCGAGTCCTTCTCGAAGGGCGGCTACCTGCACCGCGGCTTCGACGACCTCGACTGGCTGCCGGACCCGCGCGTCGAGGAGTCCGAGGAGGAGCTGGCCGAGTGCGGGCCCCTCGGCTACCCGGTGGCGACCGCGGCCCCCAAGGAGGGGTGGAACCTGGACCAGCAGGGCGCCTCCGAGACCACCGAGCAGCCCTTCAGCGACCTCTTCAAGGGGTCGGACGTCATCGAGCACGGGGAGACCGCATGACCACCACGCCCCAGGACCAGCAGCGCGCCGCACGGATCGAGCTCGACGACGACTCCGCCGTCGTCGTCATCGGCTCCGGAGCCGGCGGAGGCACCCTCGCCCACGAGCTCACGGAGAAGGGCGTCAAGGTGGTGCTCCTCGAGGCCGGGCCGCACCTGACCAGCGAGGACTGGGTCAACGACGAGTGGGAGGCCTTCCACCAGATGGCCTGGCTGGACCCGCGCACCACCACGGGGTCGTGGCGGATCGCCCGGGACTTCCCCAACCTCCCGGCGTGGATCGTCAAGGCCGTCGGCGGGACCACCACCCACTGGTCCGGGGCCACGCCCCGGTTCAAGGCCCACGAGTTCCGCACGCGCAGCGTCTACGGGCGCGTCGACGGCGCCAACCTCCTGGACTGGCCGATCGGCCTGGAGGACCTCGCCCCGTACTACGACCGGGCCGAGCAGAAGATCGGCAGCACCCACCGCCACGGCCGGCCGCCGCTGCCCGCGAACAACAACTACAAGGTGCTCGCCGCGGGCGCGCAGAAGCTCGGCTACCGGCACTACGCGACCGGCCCCTACGGAACCAACGCGGAGCCCTACGACGGGCGGCCGGCGTCCGTCCAGGACGGGTTCAACTTCCAGGGCGACAAGAACCGCTCGAAGTGGTCCACGCTCGTCTCGGAGATCCCCAAGGCCCTGCGCACCGGGAACCTCGACCTGCGTCCGGACTGCCACGCCGTGCAGATCACCCACACGGAGAAGGGCCTGGTCGACAGCGTGCTCTACGTCGACGGCGAGGGCCGGGTCCAGCGGCAGCGGGCACGGCTGGTGGCGGTGGCGTGCAACGCGATCGAGACGCCCCGGCTGCTCATGCTCTCCGGCTCCCCGCTGTTCCCGGACGGGCTCGCGAACTCCTCCGGGCAGCTGGGCCGCAACTACATGCGGCACACCACGGGCTCGATCTACGCGCAGTTCGACCGGCCGGTGCACATGTACCGGGGCGAGACGATGGCCGGGCTCGTGGCGGACGAGTCCCGGCACGACGTCGACCGCGGCTTCGCCGGGGGCTACTACATGGAGACGATCTCCCTGGGCCCCGCCTTCCTCGCCAGCTTCGTGGACCCCGGCTCCTGGGGGCCGGAGTTCACGGCCCTGCTGGACGGCTACGAGAACACCGCCGGGATGTGGGTGGTGGGCGAGGACATGCCGCAGGAGAGCAACCGGGTGACCCTCAACTCCTCCGTGACGGACCACCTGGGGCTGCCCGTGCCCAACGTGCACTTCGACGACCACCCGAACGACGTGGCGATGCGCAACCACGGCTACCAGCAGGCGTCCCTGCTCTACGAGTCCGTGGGCGCGACCTCCGTGCACCACACGCCGCCCTACCCGTCGACGCACAACATGGGCACGGCCCGGATGAGCGAGCGCCCCGAGGACGGGGTGACCAACGCGTTCGGCCAGACCCACGACGTGCCGAACCTGTTCGTCGCGGACGGCTCCCTGTTCACGACCGGCGCGGCGGCGAACCCGACGCTGACGATCGTGGCCCTGGCCGCCCGGCAGGCGGACTACATCGCCGAGCAGCTGGCGGGACGCCACCTGTAGCCGTCGGACGTGGAGGGCTGCTCAGCCGGTCGCGGACCGGACCGGGCAGCCCTCCGCGGCGCGCAGGGCCCGTCCCACCCGGTCCGCGGCGTCCCGCAGGACCGGCGCGATCGCCCGGTGCCGCCGCTCGAAGTCGGTGGGCCGCAGGGACACGGCCACGGAGCCCAGGGTGCGCCCGGCGGAGTCGACCACCGGCGCGGCCAGGCACGAGGCGCCGGGCACGAACTCCTCGCGCTCCACGGCGACGCCCTCCGCGCGCACCCGCCCGAGCTCGCGCCCCAGCTCGTCCGGCGTGGTGAGCGTGCGGTCCGTCAGGGGGCGCATCCCGTGGCGGCCGAGGTAGTCCGCCACCTCGTCGTCGTCCATGCGGGAGAGCAGGATCTTGCCGAAGGCCGTGGCGTGCGCGCCGCCCGTGAAGCCGAAGTCCATGGGGTCGATGCGCGGCCGGCGCGGGGAGTCGACCACGTGCGCCACCACCACGGCGTCACCGCGGTAGACCGCGAAGTACGCGGCGGCGTCGGCGCTCCCGTGCAGCTCCCGCACCGCGCGCTGCACGGTGGCCGGGGTCGCGACCTGCTGACGCAGCGAGGCGTCGAGCGCGTGCAGCTTGTAGCCCAGACCGTAGCGGCGCTGGTCCCGGAGGTGCACCACGTGCTCGGAGGCTACGAGCGTCTGCAGCAGCCGGTAGACCGAGGGCAGCGGCATCCCCAGCTCGGTGCTGATGTCCTTGGCCGTGGCGCCCCGGGGATCCCGCGCGACCACGTCCAGGAGGGCGAAGGCTTTCTGGACGGAGGCCATGCCGGTGTCGCGTGCGGTCATGCCTCACATTGTGGCGTGCCGGGTTGCACATGCCAACAGCCCGGGAGCCTCGCTCCCGGGCCGGCGGCGCGCCGTCGGACGGTCAGCCGACCGTGATCTCCCCCATCCGGTTCCAGCCCGAGGCGGAGATCTGCTCGCTGATGATCTGCGGGGTCTCCACGAGCGCCTGGGGCGCCTCCGCCGTGAACTTCCTGAAGTGGTCGCTGTTCACGTGCGGGCCCGCGCCGTCGTCCGCGAAGGCCTCGACGAGCACGAACTCGTGCGGGTCCTCCACGCTGCGGGACCAGTCGAACCACAGGTTGCCCGGCTCCGCGCGGGTGGCCTCGGTGAACTCCTTCGAGAACTCGACCCAGCGGTCGGCCCACTCCGGCTTCACCTTGAACTTGACGACGATGAAGATCATCCCTGCTCCCCTCTCGCGGACGTCCCGGTTCACCCCGGGACTCTCGGTGCCAGTGTCGCGGCCCGTGGAAGGGCCCGCCAAGGGAGGTTATCGCGGACCGATAACGACGGCGCCCGGCGCACCGTACGGTGGACCCATGACCGATCTGCACCGCACCCCGCCGACCGCGCCGGACGCCGTGGACCTCGACGGGAGGACGTTCGTGGGCGTGTCCAACGCCGCCGACGGGGACGTCGGCTCCGACACGGTCTTCGACTACCACCAGGAGGACGACCTCGTGTGGGCCGAGTACGCGGGCGGCTCGGTGCGCCGGGGCTTCCTCGTCGGCACGCGCGCCGGGGACGGGCTGAGCTTCCGCTACTCGCACCTGGACCGTGCCGGGGAGACCGCCGGCGGGGCGTGCACGTCCCGCATCGAGGTGCTCGGGGACGGCAGGGTGCGCCTGCACGAGACCTGGGCCTGGGAGTCCCGGGCGGGCACGGGGCGCAGCGTGGTCGAGGAGGTCGGCCGCCGGCCCTGACGCCCCGGGCTGCGGGGGCCGCTCCCGGGGTGGGATCATGTCCCCATGAGCCGCAACCTCACCTCCGCCCTCGTGGACGACCTCCGGGCGCGCATCGTGGACGGGCGCATCTCCCCCGGCGAGCGCCTGCCCAGCGAGAGCACCCTGATCGCGGAGCACGGGGTCAGCCGCACGGTGGTGCGCGAGGCCGTCGCCCGGCTGCAGGCGGAGGGGCTCGTGCACACCCGGCGGGGCAGCGGCAGCTTCGTGCTGACCCCTCCGGCCGCGCCCGGCGGGACGAGCCGGCCGGTGCGGACCCTGCAGGACCGGCGCCGCCTGCTGGCCTTCCGCACCGGGGTCGAGTCCGAGGCCGCGGCGCTGGCGGCCACGGCGCGGGAGGAGCACCAGCTCGCCCGGATGGAGGACGCCCTGGCGCGGTCCGAGGAGGAGGTCGACAACCCGGCCGCGTCCCTGGAGAACGACTTCGAGTTCCACCGGACCGTGGCGGAGGCCAGCGGGAACCCGTACTACGTGGACGCCCTGACCGGCCTCGGGCCCGCCATGATCACCATGCCGCCGCGCCGGCTGGACGGCGCCCCCGGCGGCGGGCGCGCGGCCCGGGTCGCCGCCGAGCACCGGTCGGTCCTGGACGCGATCCGGGCCCGCGACCCGCTCGCCGCGTCGGCGGCGATGCGCGCGCACCTGGCGAACTCCCGGTGGCGGCTCGAGGCGGAGGCGGGCGACGGGCCGTCCGCGACCGCCCCGGGGAACGGCTGAGGCGGCCGTGACGACGCAGGAGGTCCTCACCGGGGTCCGCCTGTCCCCGGTGCAGATGCTGCGGGCCCTGCGGGACCAGCCCGGGCTGGTGGGGCTGTTCGGCGACTGGTCCGGCGGCGACACCGTGATCGGCGTGCGGCCGCTCCGGGTGCTGGGCGCCGGCGAGGACCCCTTCGCGGCCCTGGACGCCCGGGTCCCGCTGCCGGACGCCCCGCTGCCGGGTGCCACCCCGGAGGGGGATCCCCCGCCGGACGACCCCCAGGAGGCGGCCTTCGGCGGCGGCTGGATCGGCTACCTCGGCTACCAGCTGGCCCGGCGCCTCGAGCGGCTCCCCACCGCCCCGCCGCGCCCCGCGCGGCTGCCGGACCACCACCTCGGGTACTACGACCACGTCCTGCGCCACCGCGCCGCGGACGGCGCCTGGGTGCTCGAGTGGCTGCCGGGCACGGACCCGGCCCGGGTGGCGGCCGCGCGGGAGCTCGCCCGCACGGCGCAGGACGCCCCGCACGCACCGGCGCCCTACCGGTGCGGGCCCTTCACGGCCGACGCCTCGGCCGCCGCGCACGCCGCCGCCGTGACCGCGGCGCTGGGCCACATCCGCGACGGCGACGTCTTCCAGACCAACGTCTGCCGCGGTCTCGAGGCCGGTTTCCGGGGCGACCCGCTGGACCTGTTCTGCGCCGGCCAGGAGGCCCTGGCCCCGCGCTTCGCCGCGTTCCTGCGCCTCCCGGAGGGGGCCGCGGTGGCGAGCCTGTCCCCGGAGCTGTTCCTGCGCCGCACCGGGCGCACGGTCCTGACGTCCCCGATCAAGGGCACCGCACCGGCCGCGAGCGACCCCGCGGCGCTGCACGGCTCGGCGAAGAACCGGGCGGAGAACGTCATGATCGTGGACCTGATGCGCAACGACCTCTCCCGGGCGTGCGTGCCCGGGTCGGTGCGCGCCCCGGCCACGCCCCGGGTCGAGCCGCACACCGGGGTCCACCACCTGGTGGCGGACGTGCACGGGCGGCTGCCCGCGGGGCTGGGGGACGGGGCGCTGCTGCGGGCCACGTTCCCCCCGGGGTCCTGCACGGGTGCGCCCAAGATCCGGGCCATGGAGATCGTCAACGCGCTCGAGCCCGCGGCCCGCGAGGTCTACACGGGGGCGATCGGCCGCGCGGGCCCGGCCGGTCTGGTGCTCAGCGTGGCGATCCGCACCTTCGAGTTCACCGGCGACCGGGTCCGGCTCGGGGTGGGCGGCGGGATCGTGGCCGACTCCGACCCCGCGGACGAGGCGCACGAGACGCTCGTGAAGGCGGTGCCCCTGCTCGACGCCGTCGGGGCCGTGCTGGACGAGGACCTCCGGCGGGACTGGGACGGGCACCGGCCCGCGACCGTGCTCGAGCTCCTCCCGGCCCTGCCGGTCCTCCCGCCGGCCCGGGAGGAGGGGGTGTTCACCACGCTGCTCGTGCGCGACGGCGCGCCCGTGGACCTCGAGGCCCACCTCGCCCGGCTCGGCGCCAGCTGCCTCGCCTGCTGCGGTGCGGCCCTGCCCGCGGGCGTCCGCGGCGAGGTGCTGGACCGGGCCGCCGCGCTGCCCGGTCCGCACCGGCTGCGGATCACGGCCGTGCCCGCCCCGGGGGGCGCCGTGACCGTGACGGTCACGGCCACGGCCCTCCCCCCGGAGCCGGTGCCGCCGTGGCGGCTCGTCCCCGTCCGGCTGCCCGGCGGCCTCGGGGGGCACAAGTGGGCGGACCGCCGGGTGCTCGCCCACGAGCCGGTCCCCGGGCTGTGGTCGCGCAGCTGCGACCCGCTGCTCGTGGACGCGGACGGCATGCTCCTGGAGACGGGCCGGGCGAACGTCTTCGTCGTCGTCGACGGCGCCGTGCTCACCCCGCCCGCGGACGGACGGATCCTGCCCGGGGTGGTGCGCGCCCGCGTGCTGGCGGCGCTGCGCGCCGCCGGCACGGACGTCCGCGAGCGCCCGGTGGCGTGGGCGGAGCTCGCCCGCGCCACCGAGGCGTTCGTGACCAACTCGGTGGCGGGCGTGCACCCCGTCGGGGCGGTCGACGGCCTCGGGCGGTGGGAGCCCGGGCCCGTGCTGCGCGCCCTCGGACCGCTCCTCGGCTAGCCCTTCGCCGAGGCGGTCCGCCACCCGCCGTGGTAGTCCTTGCGCACCACCTCGGAGTAGGGCACGGGGCTGACCACGGCACGGACCTCGAGCTGCTCGTGCGGCTCCACGGTGGTCTTGCGGCTGCCGCCGTCCGGCTCGCCCCAGACGACCTTCAGCTCGGTGCCCTCGGGCACGTTCGGGTCGACGGTCGCCAGGGACAGGCCCTTGCGCTCGTTGTAGCTGTAGCCGGTGAACATGGACAGGCCCACCGTGCGGCCGTCGGCGTCGACCACCGCGTCGTAGTTGGACGAGCCGTAGTTGGCCAGGGGCAGGTCGAAGTACTTGTAGTCCGGGCCCTCGGTGTCGAACAGGGAGGCGAAGATCTTCGTCATGTCCTCGGCGTTCCAGGCCAGGGTCGCCTTCCGGCGCTGGGTCGAGGGGTCGACCTGCTCCAGGGCGTCGCGGCCGATGAAGTCGTGGTCGAACTTCACGAAGGACCCGTAGCCCAGCTCCCACGGCGTGAGGTAGTAGTCCTCGATGTTCTCGGAGACGAAGCTGCCGGCGAGCGCGTTGGTGGCCTCGTAGCTGTCCGCCCCGAGCCACCTCCGGTAGTCCGCCGTGCCCTCCCCGGTGTAGATCGCCGGCAGCGGGGACGGGATCCAGCCCGACTCGAGGGTGTTCGAGGGGTACGCTCGGGCGCCGACGGGCACGATGCCGAACTCGGCGCCGGCCTCCAGGATCGTGGCCCGCACCTGGTCGTAGGACTCGTAGGGGCCCCAGATCTCCAGGCCGGGGGCGCCGGCCATGCCGTGGCGCAGGGTGCGCACCCGGGCGCCGCCCACGCTCATGCGGTCCATCGTGAAGAACTTCAGCTGCTCGAGGGGCCCGCCGTTGAGCTTCTCGATGATCTGCCACGCGCTGGGGCCCTGGATCTGGAAGCGCCAGTACTTCCGGACCACGGGCTTGCCCATCGGGCGGGACGGGGAGCGGCGGTCGACCTCGATGTCGACGTCGTAGCCGCCGGTCTCGCCGTGGTAGAGCAGCCAGTTGGCGGCCGGGGCGCGGCCCACGTAGACGTACTCGTCCTCCTCCTGGTGGAACAGGATGCCGTCGCCGATGACGTGGCCGGCCGGGGTGGTGGGCACGTACTGCTTCGCCTTGTTCACGGGGAACGTCCTCGTGCTGTTGATCGCGGTGTCCGAGATCAGTCGCAGCGCGTCCTTGCCGCGGATGAACAGGTTGTCCATGTGGTGGGACTGGTCGTAGAGCACGGCGGTCTCCCGCCACGCCTTCTGCTCGCTGCGCCAGTTGTGGAACTCGGGCGCGACCACGGGGTAGACGTACGCGCCGATCTGCGAGTTGCGGAGCAGCTCGACGGTGCCGTTCGAGGCGTCGAGGACGTCCTGGAGAGTGCGGGGTGCCACGGTTGACTCCTTCTCTGCGGTGGTGTCCCGGCCGCGACGGCGCGGCCGGGACGGGGATCAGAACACGATGGTCTGGCGGTCGTGCCGGATGATGCGGTCCTGGCAGTGCCACAGCACGGCGCGGGAGAGCACCTGACGCTCCACGTCCGCGCCGCGGCGGGCGAGCTCCTGCGCGGAGTCCCGGTGCGAGGCCCGGACCACGTCCTGCTCGATGATCGGGCCCTCGTCGAGGTCCTCGGTGACGTAGTGCGCGGTGGCGCCGATGATCTTCACGCCCCGCTCCTTGGCCTTGCGGTACGGCTCGGCCCCGATGAAGGCCGGCAGGAACGAGTGGTGGATGTTGATCACCGGCACCCCGACCTCGGTCAGGAACGTGGAGGACAGGATCTGCATGTAGCGGGCGAGGACCACGAGGTCGACGTTGCCCTGCAGCAGGCGCAGGTGCTCCGCCTCGGCCGCGGCCTTGTCCTGGGTGGGGACGTGGAAGAAGGGGATGCCGAAGCCGCGGACGTCCTCGGCCATGTCGGGGTGGTTGGAGACGACCATGGAGATCGTCATGGGCAGCTCGCCCCGGCGCTGGCGCCAGACGAGGTCGAGCAGGCAGTGGTCGGACTTCGAGGCGAAGATCGCCACGCGCCGCGGCACCGAGAGGTCCGTGAACCGCCACTCCAGCTCGAACCCGTCCGCGAGGGCCGCGCCGAGGTCCTGCTCGAGCGCCGGCCGCAGGGCCGGGTAGCCGGGCAGGTGGAAGACCGTGCGCTGGAAGAACGCCCCGCCCTCGGGGTCGTCCGAGTGCTGGTCGAGGGCCACGATGTTCGCCCCGTGCCGGGCGAGGACGTCGGTGACGACGGCGACGATCCCCGGCTGGTCCCGGCCGTGCACCACGAGGCTGGCGTGGTCCGGGCGGAGCATCGACGGGCGGGCCGCGCTCACGGGGTCCCCCCGTCCGTCCCGAACTCGCGGACCCACTCGGCCGTGGCCCGCAGCCCGCCGAAGGTGTAGAAGTGCAGCAGCACCTGCCCGTGGACGGCGGGGTCGAGTCCGGCGGCGAGGTCGCGCAGGAAGCGGTCCGGGCCCGCGGTGCCCAGCAGGTTGGTCAGGGAGAAGCCGTACTTCTGGACGATCCCCGCCGAGGTGCCCACGCCGAAGCGGCGCGCGTAGCCGAGCAGCCGCCGGACGCCCGCCGGCCCGGGCACCCCGATCCGCACCGGGGTGTCGACGCCGCGGCGGCGCACCTCGGCCAGCCACTCCAGGACCGGGTCCTTGTCGAAGCCGAACTGGGTGATGATCTCGGGCTCGAGGCCCTGCTCGCGGATCGCGGCGGTCTTGTCGGTCAGGGCGGACCACAGGGTGGCGTCGTCGATGCCGGGGTGGCCCTCCGGGTAGCCGCTGACGCCCACCCCCCGCACGCCGTGCCGCGGGAGCACTCCGGTGCGGATGACCGAGAGGGAGTCCGGGTAGGGGCCCTCGGGGGTTTCGGGGTCCCCGCCCACCACGAACACGTGCTCGGCGGCGCCGACCTCCGCGAGCGCCGCGAGGAACTCCTCGAGCTCGCCCTGGGAGCGCAGCCTCCGCGCCGAGAGGTGGGGCACGGGGACGAAGCCGTGCTCGCGCACCGCGCGGGCCGCGGCCACGCGCATGCCCAGGTCCTCGTTGCCGAGGAAGGTCACGTTGATCCGGGTCCCCGCAGGGACCACGGCGGCGGCCTCCTCCAGGGCCGGCACGTCCTTGCCCGTCATCTCGAGGGAGAAGTCCCGGAGCAGCGCGGCGGCCGGTCCGGCGTGGGGCGGGTCGATCGGCATCGGTCCACATCCTTTCCGCGGTGCGTGCCCGGGGGCGCGCCGCGGGCGTGGGGTTCACACGGTCTCGCCGCCAGTGTTGCAGGTCACAATAACTATGTACAGAGTGTTTCGGTGCCGGGCGGCCCGGGCGCACCCGCGAGCACTAGTCATACAAGTTATTTATTTGTACTATTCGTTCTGACCGCCGCCGCCGAGACCCTCGAGGATCCCGCCATGCCGTACACCCCGGACACCGTCCGCCACGTCCAGCTCTCCACCGCCACCCTGCCGCTGAGCACCCCGATCTCCGACGCCAAGGTCTTCACCGGCCGGCAGCGGCCGATGACCGAGGTCGTGTTCCTCTTCGCCGAGATCAGCACGGCGCAGGGGCACACCGGGATGGGCTTCAGCTACTCCAAGCGCGCCGGGGGCCCCGCCCAGTACGCCCACGCGAAGGAGGTGGCGGAGGGCCTGATCGGCGAGGACCCCAACGACATCGCCAGGGTGTACGACAAGCTGCTGTGGGCGGGCGCCTCCGTGGGCCGCTCCGGAGTGGCCACCCAGGCGCTGGCCGCGATCGACGTGGCCCTCTGGGACCTCAAGGCCAAGCGGGCCGGGCTGCCGCTGGCCAAGCTGCTGGGCGCCCACCGGGACTCCGTGCGGACCTACAACACCTCCGGCGGGTTCCTCAACGCCTCCCTGGAGGAGGTCCGGGACCGCGCCACCCGCTCCCTCGAGGAGGGCATCGGCGGGATCAAGATCAAGGTGGGCCTGCCCGACTCCGCCGAGGACCTGCGCCGCGTGGCGGGCGTCCGCGAGCACATCGGCGCGGACGTGCCCCTGATGGTCGACGCCAACCAGCAGTGGGACCGCGCCACGGCCCTGCGCATGGGCCGCCGGCTGGAGGAGTTCGACCTCGTCTGGATCGAGGAGCCCCTGGACGCCTACGACGCCGAGGGCCACGCCCAGCTGGCCGCGGCCCTGGACACGCCGATCGCCACCGGCGAGATGCTCGCCTCCGTCGCGGAGCACGTCCGGCTCATCGACGCCCGGGCCTGCGACATCATCCAGCCCGACGCCCCGCGCGTGGGCGGCATCACCCAGTTCCTGCGCCTGGCGGCCCTGGCCGACCAGCGCGGACTGGGGCTGGCCCCCCACTTCGCCATGGAGATCCACCTGCACCTGGCGGCGGCCTATCCGCGCGAGCCGTGGGTGGAGCACTTCGACTGGCTCGATCCCCTCTTCGAGGAGCGCCTGGAGACCCGGGACGGGCGCATGCTCGTCCCCGACCGCCCCGGGCTGGGCGTCACGCTCAGCGGCCAGGCCCGCGCCTGGACCACGGACAGCGTGGCCTTCGGCCGGTCGTAGGCACCGCGGCCGGCGCCCCCGTCGGGGACCGGCGCGACACGGCCGACGAAATCCGAGCGACCTCTTGACCCGTGAGGCAGGTCACAGCTACGCTCGGGAAAACGCTTTCCAGAACGCGTTGCCTCGACCCATAGGAGACATGATCAGCATGAAGCGAACGGGAACCCTCGCGAAGGCCGCCACCGTCCTCAGCGTCTCGGCGCTGGCCCTGACCGGCTGCGGCGGCGGGGACAGCGCCAGCGCGGACGGCGACGTCGAGCTGCGCTTCGCCTGGTGGGGCTCGGACACCCGCCACCAGCAGACGCAGGAGATCATCGACGCCTTCGAGGAGCAGAACCCGGGGGTCACCATCGTGGGCGAGTACGGCGACTTCGGCGGCTACTGGGACAAGCTGGCCACGCAGACGGCCTCCAGCGACGCCCCGGACATCATCCAGATGGACGAGAAGTACCTGCGCGAGTACGCGGACAACGGCGCGCTGCTGGACCTCTCCGACGTGGACGTCGCCGAGCTCGACGAGGGCGTCGTGGACAGCGGCCGGACCGAGGAGGGCCTCTTCGGCGTGGCCACGGGCGTCAACGTGATGGCGATGATGGCGAACCCCACCATCTACGAGGAGGCCGGGGTCGAGCTGCCGGACGACTCCACGTGGACCTGGGACGACTTCTCCGAGGTCTCCCAGCAGATCGCCGAGAACACGGACGTCCACGGCACCAGCGGCCCGAACGAGCCGGCCGGCTTCCAGATCTGGCTGCGCCAGCAGGGCAAGGAGCTCACCACGCCCGAGGGGCAGCTCGGCTTCGAGGCGAGCGACGCCGCCGGCTACCTGGGCATGTGGCACCAGATGATGGAGGACGGCGCCCTACCCCCGGCCTCGGTGGTCACGGAGGACCAGGAGCCGGGCCCCGACCAGTCGCTCACCGGCACCAACGGCGCGGCCATGGGCATGTGGTGGACCAACCAGCTGAGCGCCCTCAACGCCGCGTCCGGCAACCAGCTCGTTCCGCTCCGCTTCCCGAGCACCGACGGCACCGAGGGCGGCGCGCAGCTCTTCCAGAAGTCGGCCATGTTCATGTCCGCCTCCGCCCGCACCGAGCACCCCGAGGAGGTCAAGGCGTTCATCGACTTCATGGTCAACAGCGAGGAGGCCGGCAAGATCAACCTCGCGGACCGCGGCCTGCCCGCCAACGAGACGGTGCGCGAGGCCGTGCTGCCCGAGCTCAGCGAGGCGGACACCGCGGCCGCGGAGTTCGTCGAGGAGATCCAGCCCGAGCTGGGCGAGGCGCTGCCGGTCCCGCCGCTGGGCTTCAGCACCCTGCAGGAGATCATCTACCGCTACGAGCTCGACGTGCTCTTCGAGCGCTCGACCCCCGAGGAGGCCGCCGAGCGCATGATGTCCGAGATGGAGTCGGCGATCAGCTGACCCCCCGCACACTCCGCGGGCGCCGGACGGCACCGTCCGGCGCCCGCGGCTCCACCTGCCTCCGACAGCCGAACCCGCCCGCCGAACCCGCCCGCCGAATCCAGGAGAACCTGTGCAGACCCAGACCGTGTCCGCCCCCGCCGCCCGCACCGCGCCGGAGGGACCCGTGCGCGTCTGCCTGGTGGGGATCGGCGGCTTCGGCGGACGCCACCTCGCGAACATCCGCCGGCTCGAGGAGGAGGGCCGTGTCCGCCTGGTGGCGGCCGTCGACCGGCGGGTCGACGACGACGGGGTGCTCGGACCGGACGTGCCCATGTTCGGCGACCTGGCGCAGCTGGAGGACGCCGGCCCGGACGTGGACGTCGTGGTGGTCTCCACCCCCATCGACACCCACTTCGACCTCGCCCTGGCCGCCCTCCGGATGGGGGCCGACGTCCTGCTCGAGAAGCCCCCCGTGGCCAGCCTCGACCAGTTCGACCGCCTCCTCGAGGCCGCCGGGGCGGCGGACCGGCTCGTCCAGGTGGGCTTCCAGAGCCTGGGCTCCCACTCCCTGGAGGTCGTCGAGCGACTGCTCGCCAGCGGGGAGATCGGGCGGCTGCGCGCGGTGGGCGCCACGGGGCTGTGGTCCCGGGACACCGACTACTTCACCCGGTCCCCGTGGGCCGGGCGGCGCCGCATCGGCGGGGTGGACGTGGTGGACGGCGTGGTCACCAACCCGCTGGCCCACGCGGTGATGACCGCCCTGCACCTCGCCGGTGCCCGCACCCGCGAGGACGTCGCCGAGCTGAGCACCGAGCTCTACCGCGCCAACGCCATCGAGTCCGACGACACCTCGGTGGTCCGGGTGCGCACCGCGGCCGGGATCCCGGTCACGTGTGCCCTGACCCTGTGCGCCGCCGAGCAGCAGGACCCGTTCATCACCGTGGAGGGCACGGAGGGGCAGGCCGTCCTGCACTACACCCAGGACCGGCTGACCGTCACGGGCCCGGAGGGGACGCGGGTTGTCGAGTCCGGGCGCACGAACCTGCTCGAGAACCTGATCGACGCCCGGGCCCGGGGCACCGCGCTGCTGTGCCCGCTGGTCGCCACGGGGGCCTTCGTGCGGGTGCTGGACGCCGTCCGCACCGCCCCGGACCCCGTCCCGATCGCCCCCGAGCACGTCCGCTGGCACCAGGAGGACGGGACGGCGCCGCGCGCCGTCCTCGACGGGATCGAGGACTGGGCGGCGCGGGCGGTCAGGGCGCAGTCGGACTTCGCCGGCCTGGGCGCCCCCTGGGCGCAACCCGCCGCCACGAGCGGGAGCGTGCTCCTCGGCGAGCGCGAGGTGGCGCAGGTCCGCACGGGCGAGGACGTCGCCCCGACCTCCTCCCCCCGCCCGTTCCTGCACCCCGTGCGGACCCTCGGCGGCGTCGTCCTCACGGACCAGCAGCCCCTGGACCACGTCTGGCACCTGGGGGTCGGCACGGCGCTCCAGGACGTGGACGGCCTCAACTTCTGGGGCGGGCGCACCTACACCCGGGAGGCGCAGCGCTACGTGTGGCGGGAGGACCACGGCCGCGTGCTCCGGGGCGCGGCGCACCACGCCGACGACCGCCTCGACGAGGAGCTCGCCTGGACGGGCCCGGACGGCGCCGCGGTGCTGACCGAGGAGCGCCGCTGGACGTTCCGGCCCGTGCACGAGCACGCCTGGGAGCTCGGCCTGCGCTTCCGCCTCTCCCCCGCCGGCGACCACCCGGTGCGGCTCGGCAGCCCCGGCTCCAACGGGCGGGCCGGCGGCGGCTACGGAGGATTCTTCTGGCGGCTCCCCGCCTGCACCGACGCGGACGTGTTCACCGCGGACGCGGCGGGCGAGCAGGCCGTGCACGGCAGCACCTCCCCGTGGCTCGCCTTCTCCGCCGAGTTCGCGGGGCGCCCCGCGACCCTCGTCCTGCGGCGCGGCGACGACTCGGCCGACCCCTGGTTCGTCCGGCACGCCGGGTACCCGGGGGTGGGTCTCGCCCTGGCCTGGGACGCGCCCGTCACGACGACGACGGACCGGCCGGTCGAGCGGGAGGTGCGCGTGCTCGTCGTCGACGGCCGTCTCGACACCCCCCGGGTGGAGGCCCTGCTCGGGGACGCGGCCCGGAGCCGGACCGCGTGAGCGCCCCGGAGCGGGCGGAGAAGCGCCGGCGGGTCCTGCGGGTGCTGGACGCGCACGGGGTGGACGCCGTGCTGCTGCAGAGCCACTCCGCCGTGTCCTGGTACCTCGACGGCGCGCGCGTGCACGTCTCGCTCGCCGGTCCGCCGGTGGCCGCGGTCCTGGTGCACCGGGACGGCGACGAGGTCGTGACCTCCGCCAACGAGGCCGCCCGCCTGGTGGCCGAGGAGCTGCCCGCGGGCCTCCGGCTGCACGAGGTGCCCTGGCACGGGTCCCTCACGGCGCCGGAGGACTGGTTCCCCGGGGCGCGTGCGATGGCCGTGGCCGCCGAGGAGTGCGTCGCCGCACCGCTGCGGGCGGCGCGGGCCTCGCTGCTCCCCGGCGAGGCGCAGCGCTACGCGCAGCTGTGCCGGGACGCCGCGGCGGTGCTGACCGGGGCGCTGACCCGGGCGACGCCGCGCACCACCGAGCGGGAGCTCGCCGCCGAGCTGACCGCCGGCCTGGTGCGCGCGGGCGCGGAACCCGTCGTGGTGCTGTGCGGGGGCGCCGACCGCCTGCCCCACCGCCACCCCCTGCCGACCGCCGGGCCCCTGGGCCGGCGCGCGATGGCGGTCGTCTGCGCCCGCCGCGGCGGACTCATCGCCAATGCGACCCGCTGGGTGCGCTTCGGCCCGGCCGAGCCCGCCGAGACGGACGCGGAGGCGAGGATCGCGGAGGTCGAGGCCGACGTCCTCGACGCGCTGCGCCCCGGGCTGCCCCTCGCCGACCTGCTGCCGGTGCTCCGGCACGCCTATCCGCGCCACGGCTTCGACGCCGAGGAGTGGACCCGCCACCACCAGGGCGGGCCCGCCGGGTACGCCGGGCGGGACCCGCGGCTCGCCCCCGGGGTGCCGGACCTCGTGCACGAGCACCAGGCCTTCACGTGGAACCCGTCCGCGCCGGGCACGAAGATCGAGGACACGGTGCTGCTGGGTCCCGGCGGCGTCGTGCCCCTGTCCGTGGACCCGCGCTGGCCCGTGGTCCGGGTCCGGGGCCGGGACCGCCCGGCCGTGCTGGAGCGCTGACCGCCCCCGTCCGCCCGCACCGAGCCGGAAGGCCCGCACCCCCGGGGGTGCGGGCCTTCCGGCGGTCCGGGCTCCGGTGCTCAGGGACGCGCACCGTCCAGGGCGGGCAGCACCTGCTGCCGCAGCGCCAGCCCGAGACCGGGCAGGTCCCGGGTCTCCAGCCGCGAGCCGGTCACCAGGACCGGGGACGGCCCGTCCAGGATCCCGAGGTCCGCGAACCCGGCGTCCTCCACGACCTCGACCGTGGTGGGCTCGGCGAGGGTCAGGGCCAGCTGCCCGGAGAGGTCCGGCAGCAGGTGCGGGGCGATCCCCACGCTGTGCGTGCGCGCGAGCTCCACGATCCGCCGGAACGGCGTGATGCCGCCCACCCGGACGATGTTCGGCTGGACGACGTCCACGGCGCCGGCCGTGATGAAATCCCGGAAGCGGTAGACGTTGTGCAGGTTCTCCCCCAGGGCGATGGGGACCCGGCTGAACCGGCGCAGCTGCCGGTAGCCCTCGAGGTCGTCGGCGCGCAGCGGCTCCTCCAGCCACGACGGCCCGAACTCGGCGAGGGCGTCCAGGGCCCGGCGCGCCGTGGGCAGGTCCCACCGCTGGTTGGCGTCGACCATGAGCCCGCGGTGCGGGCCGAGCAGCTCGCGGACGGCCGCCACGCGTTCCACGTCCTCGCGCAGGTCGGCCCTGCCCACCTTGATCTTGACCGCGCCGAAGCCGGCGGCGACCCACCGGCGCACCTGCTCCTGCAGCTCCTCCAGGGTGTAGTGCAGGTTCACGCCGGAGCCGTAGACGGCCACGCTCTCCTGCCGCCGGCCCAGCAGCGCGGTGATCGAGACCCCGGCCCGGCGCGCCCGCAGGTCCCACAGCGCGAGGTCCACGCCCGCGAGCGCCACCCCGGTCAGCCCGGTGCCGCCCTCGTGCAGGTGCTTCCAGGCGTCGTCCCAGAGGGCCTCGGGGTTCTCGGTGCGCCCGCGCACGAAGCCCGCGAGGTCGTCGTCGAGGAGCGCCTTGACGGCCGTCGCCCCGATCGTCGGGGTCCAGGAGAAGCCGGTGCCGGTGGCGCCGTCGTCGGCCACGACCGTGACGGCCACGACGTGGTTCTGCGGGGCCTCCGGCCCCCAGCTGCGCGGCAGCCGGGCCGTGATGAGCTCCGTGTGCAGGGCGGCGATGCTCATGCGGTGTCCTTCCCGTGCCGGCCGGCGCCCGCGGGCTCCCCGGCCGCGGCGGCCACGGGCTCCTCCCGGAGCTCGGTGCGCCAGCTGCGCGCCGGCTCCCAGTCCAGGACCCGGCGGGCCTTGTCGATGCTGAAGGCGGGGGCCGTCCCGGTCAGCCCCGCGGCGAGCTGCTCGCTGCCCGGGACGAACTCGGGCAGCAGCTCCGCGAGCGGGCGCCGGGCCAGGGCGTCGGCGGCGCCCACCAGGAAGGTGTCGCCGTTGCGGATCGCGCCCATCCGTTCCAGCAGCGCCTCCAGGAAGGCCGTGACGTCCCGGGCGTCCACGTAGTTGAACAGCGCCGGCGCGGCGAGCGCGGGGTCGTCGAGCCGCTCCCGCACGGTGTGGCCCTGCTGCGTGGGGGCGCCCTCCCACTCCTCGGGGGCGATCACGTAGCAGGGGCGGAAGGACGCGTAGCGCACGGCCTCGCCCCGGGCGGCGGCGAACATCTGTGCCACCTGCTCCGCCACGTGCTTGGACAGCCCGTAGGCGTGCCACGGCCGGGGAGGGGTCTCCTCCGTGAGCGGGAGCGCGGGCGGCAGCCAGCCCGCCGGGGAGCCGTAGCCCAGCACCGTGGGGCTGCTGGCCATGACGATCCGCCGCACCCCGGCCTCGGTCGCCGCGCCGGCCACGTTGTGCGCGATCACCGCGTTGGTCTGCAGGATGACGCGCTCGGGGGCGCTGAACGGGACGGCGATGGCCGCCAGGTTGATCACGGCGTCCGGGCGGACCGCGCGCATCAGCGCGTGCACGGCGTCCGGGTCGGTGAGCTCCGCGCCGCGGTGCTCCACGGCGGGGTGGGAGCCGGCGGGGTCCGCGGGCAGGGACCGGTCGACGCTGAGGACGTCGTAGCCGGCCTCCGCCAGCCCGGCGACCACGCTGCGGCCGAGCCGGCCCGCGCCGCCGGTGACGAGGACGCGGCTCATGCCGGGACCTCGCTCCGGCTCGCCCCGGAGGGCGCCCCCAGGTCCAGCTCGGCGATCCGGACGGGCAGCCCGGACTCGAGGGAGCGGTTGCCGGCGATGCCCACGGCCACCGCCGCCACGCCGTCCCGGTAGCCGGAGGGCCGCCCGTACGGGTCCTCGCCGGGGCCGCGGAAGACGTCGGCCAGCAGCAGCCGGTCCCCGCCGCCGTGGCTGCCCGCCCCGTTGCTGATGACGACCTCCTCGGCGGCGCCCCAGTGGCGCTGGACGGTCAGGCGCTCGCCGCGGCTGCGGGCACCGCCCCGGCGGGGGCCCACCGTGACCGAGGGGTCCACCGGGGAGCCACCGCTCGCCGGCAGGACCGCCGCCCGTTCGACGACCTCCAGCTCGGCCCGGCCCTCGGTGCCGTTGACGGCGACCCGGTACCCCTCCCACGGGGAGTGGGCGTTGAGGGAGTAGGAGAGGGTGGCGCCGCGGGCGTAGTCGACCACGAGGGCCAGGTTGTCCTCGATGCTGATCCCGTCGGAGAACACGTCCTGGTCCCGGCGGTACCCGTCGTGGTGCTGGTGGTCGAGGTAGAGCCGGCTCAGCCGCTCGTCGGTGCGCAGGTCCAGGGCGAAGGGGTCGCCCCCGTCGACATCCCGTGCGGGGGCGCCCGCGCGCGCCCGGGCCTCGGCGTTGTCCCGGCCGTAGAACCGCAGCCCACCCGAGGCGAAGACCCGCTCCGGGGTGTCGGCCAGCCACCAGTTGACCAGGTCGAAGTGGTGGGAGGACTTGTGCACCAGCAGCCCGCCGGAGTTCTCCTTCTGCCGGTGCCAGCGGCGGAAGTAGTCGGCGCCGTGCACGGTGTCGAGCATCCAGCTGAAGTCCACGGAGGTGACCGTGCCGATCGCCCCGGACTGCACGACGTCCTTGAGGGCGGTGTTGCGCGGGGAGTACCGGTAGTTGAAGGTGACCACCACGTGGCGGCCGGTCTCCTCGACGGCCGCGGTGATCCGGCGGCAGCCCTCGGCGTCCACGGTCAGGGGCTTCTCGACGACGGCGTCCGCCCCGGCGCGCAGCGTCTGACAGATGTAGTCGGCGTGGGTGAGGTCGGGGGTGGTGATGATGACCCGGTCGATCCCCTGCTCGCGGATCGTCCGGGTGAGCTCCGCGGGGTCCAGGACGCCGATCCGGACGCCCGAGGTCTCCTCGGCGAGCCGGCGGTAGTGCTCGGCCCGCCCGGGGTTGGTGTCGCCCACCGCCACCAGCTCGGCGACGTCGGCGTGGTCGTCCAGCAGGGAGCGGAGGTACATCTCGCACCGGTTGCCGGTGCCGACCAGGACGTACCGGGTCCGCCTCCCCTGCCGTGCCGTGCCGTCCGTGCCGCTGTGCTCTGCGCTGTCCATCGGTTGCTCCTGGTTCTGGAGGGGTGTGCGGGGGTGGGGGCCGGCGGCCGGGTGTCCCCGGCCCGGGCGGGCCGGGGACACCGGGGCCCCTGCGCGGGGCCCGTCGCCGGCTACTTGATGCCCGTGGTGGCGATGCCCTTCACGAGGAACTTCTGTCCCACGAGGAAGGCGATGAACACCGGCAGCAGGGACACGATCGACATCGCGAACAGGGATCCCCACGAGGACTCCCCGGAGGCGTCCACGAAGGCCCGCAGCGCCACGGGGACGGTGAACATGTTCGGGTCGGTCAGGTAGATCAGGGCGCTGAAGAAGTCGTTCCAGGTCCAGATGAACGTGAAGATCGTGGTGGTGGCCAGGGCCGGGACCATCATCGGCAGGATGATCTGCCCGAAGATCCGGGCGTGCCCGGCGCCGTCGATCCGCGCCGCCTCGTCCATGTCCTTCGGGATGCCGCGGATGAACTGCACCATGAGGAACACGAAGAACGCGTCGGTGGCGAGCAGCTTCGGCACGATCAGGGGCCAGAAGGTGTTCACCCACCCGATCTGGGAGAACATGATGTACTGCGGCACGATCACCACGTGGAACGGCAGCATGATCGTGAGGAGCATGAGGGCGAAGGCCGGCTTCTTGAAGCGGAACTCCAGCCGGGCGAACGCGTAGGCCGCCATGGAGCAGGAGACCAGGTTGCCGATGATGCACCCGAGCACCACCACCGCGGAGTTGAACAGGTACACGCTGAACGGGCTGGACAGGGCGCCCCACCCGTCCGAGTAGTTCGCGGTCTCGAGCGTCTGCAGCAGGATCCCGGGCTCGCGGAAGATGATGTCGTCGGGGCGCAGGGAGCTGGCCACCATCCACAGCAGCGGGTAGATCATCACGCCGCCGGTGAGGATCAGCGCCAGGTGCTTGAGCAGGGAGCGGATCCGTGCCCGGGTCCCCGGACCGCGGGGCTTCGGCGCCGGGGCGCTCTGCGAGCCCTCGGTCTGCGCCGGGACGAGGTCCTGGTCGGCCGTCCGGACGGCGCTGTCGGCGATTGTCGAATTAGTCATCGTAGAACACCCAATACTTAGACGCGATGAAGTTGAGGGCGGTGAACGCCCCGATGATGAGGAGCAGCAGCCAGGCCATGGCCGCGGCGTAGCCCATGTCGAAGCGGCCGAAGCCCGTCTGGTACAGGTACAGCGTGAAGAACATCGTGGAGTCGGACGGACCTCCTCGGCCGCCGGAGACGATGAACGCCTGCGTGAAGGACTGGAACGCCTGGATGATCTGCAGCACCAGGTTGAAGAAGATGATCGGGCTCAGCAGCGGCAGCGTGATCCGGAAGAACTTTGTGATCTTCCCGGCGCCGTCGATGGAGGCCGCCTCGTAGTACATGGTGGGGATCTGGCGCAGGCCCGCGAGGAAGATGATCATCGGCGCCCCGAAGGTCCACACGTGCAGCAGGATGATGCTGCCGAGCGCGGTCCGGGGGTCGGCGATCCAGCCGATGCCCTCGATGCCCACGAGGGCCAGGAGCTGGTTGACCAGTCCGGTGGTGCCGAAGAGCTGCTTCCAGAGGATGGCGATGGCCACCGAGGAGCCGAGCAGCGAGGGCAGGTAGAAGACGGAGCGGTAGAACGCGAGGCCGCGCAGGCCCCGGTCGAGGACCATGGCGATCGCCAGGGCCAGCATGAGCTGCAGCGGCACCCCGACGAGCACGTACGTGAAGGTCACCTGCAGCGAGTTGTGCAGCCGCTCGTCCGCGAGCATCCGGGAGAAGTTCTCCGTCCCGATCCAGTCGGGCGCCCGCATGAGGTTGTAGTCGGTGAAGGAGAGGTAGAGGGACATCAGCATGGGGCCCAGGGTGATGACCACCAGTCCCACGATCCACGGGGCCAGGAAGACCGCCGCGGCCTTGTTGTCCCGCCTGTCGGCGCGGGGCTTCCGCCGGCCGGCCGCACGCTTGGCCCGCTTCCCGGGCAGGCCCTCCCGGGTCAGCTCCTCGACGACGCTCATGCCGGGACCGCCCCTCGGCGCAGCCGCGCCCGGGAGACCCGGAGCGGTTCGGTTTCGATGTGCGTCGTTGTCATCGGTATCTCCTCGAAGCGTGTGGGAAAGCGTTTTCCAGAGCTGCGTTGCGTCCAGGCTAGTGGCCGGTTCCTGTGACGTCAACCACAATCTACGGTTGTGTCGGCGCCCGTCGCGGGGCCGGCCCGCCGTCGGACGGGAGCCCGGCCAGGAGTCGCAGCGCCTCGACCGTCGCCGGCGGGCCGTAGCGCTCCGCCTCGTCCTGCGCGGCCCGGACGGACGGCGCGACGCCCACGAGCGAGGCCGCCGCCAGGACCCCCGCGCCGCGCAGCTGCTCCGCGGACAGGCCCAGCCGCCCGGCCACGGCCACGACGGGCACCCCCCGGGCCGCGGCCAGCGCGGCCGCGGCGAGCGGCGCCTTGCCCTGCAGCGACTGGGCGTCCAGCGACCCCTCGCCGACGACGAGCAGGTCCGCGTCCTCGAGCTGCTCCTCGAGCCCCACGAGGGAGGACACGAGGTCGAAGCCGCGCTCGAGCGTCGCCGGGGTCAGGGCCAGGAAGCCGGACGGGAAGCCGCCGGCGGCGCCGGCCCCCGGGAGCAGGAACGGACGGGCGCCCTCGAGACCGGCCAGCAGCCCGGCCCAGCGCCGGAGCGCGGCGTCCAGCTCGCGCCGGGCATCGCGGTTCGCGCCCTTCTGCGGGGCGAAGACGTGCGCGGCCCCGTCGGGGCCGTGCAGCGGGTTCTGCACGTCCACGGCCAGCCGCAGCCGCACCGTGCGCAGCCTCGGGTCCAGGGCGGAGACGTCCAGGCGGGCGGCGGACAGCAGCCCCTCCCCGCCCAGGGGGACGGGCGCGCCGTCGTCGTCGAGGACGTCCAGGCCGAGCGCCCGCAGGGCGCCCGAGCCCCCGTCCGTCATCGCCGAGCCGCCGAGCCCGACGACGACGTCGGTCGCCCCGGCGTCCAGCGCCGCCCGGATCAGCTGGCCGCAGCCGTAGCTGTGCGCCGCCCGGGCCGTCGCCGGACTCGGGCGCACCTGGTCCAGCCCGCTCGCCTGGGCGGACTCGACGACCGCGGTAGTGGCGCCGGAGGGCGCCGTGAGCAGCGCCCAGCGCGCCCGCACTCTGCCCTCCACGGCGCCCCGGACGAGGGTGCGGCGCAGCCGCGCCCCGGCCGCCACCGCGGCGTCGACGGTGCCCTCGCCCCCGTCGGCCAGGGGCACCGCCCGGATCCGGGCCCCGGGCCGGTGCTCACGCACCCCGGCCGCGAGCACGGCGGCGGCCTCGGCCGCCGTCAGCGACCCCTTGAACTTGTCCGGGGCCACGACCACCCGGGGCCGCTCGCCGAGCACGTGCGGCCCCACGTCAGGCGGTGGCGCGGGCGGGTGCGCCGGTCAGGGACGGCAGCACCAGGGACTCCCAGCGCTCCTTCATCACGGCGAGCACGACGTCCGGGTCCTGGTCGAAGATCTCCTGGTTGAAGATCTCGACCTCGACCGGGCCCGTGTAGCCGGCGGCGGCGACCCAGCGCCCGATCGTGCCGAAGTCGATCACCCCGTCCCCCATCATCCCGCGGGAGAGCAGGGCGTCGGAGGCGATCGGCAGGTTGAAGTCGCAGACCTGGTAGGACGCCAGCCGGCCCTCCGCGCCGGCCCGGGCGATCTGGGTCTCCAGCCCGGGGTCCCACCAGACGTGGAAGGTGTCCACCACCACGCCCACGGCGTCCACCGGGTGCGGGGCGGCGAGGTCCAGGGCCTGCCCGAGCGTGGAGAGCACGGCCCGGTCGGCCGCGTACATGGGGTGGAGGGCCTCGAGCACGAGGCGCACCCCGTGCTCGAGGGCGTAGGGGACGAGCTCGGCGAGCCGTTCGGCCACGCGCTCGCGGGCGGCCACGACGTCCTTGTCGCCCCGGTCGCCCTCGCCGCCCAGGACGTGGGCGGCGGCGGGCAGGCCGCCCACGACCATGATCAGCTCGCTCGTGCCCAGGACCTGGGCCTCCCGGATGGCGGCCCGGTTGTTCTCGAGCGCGGCCCGCTGCCCGGCCTCGTCGGCCGCCGTGAGGAAGCCGCCGCGGCACAGGCTGGAGACCTGCAGCCCGGCCTGCTCGATGATCCGGGCCGCGTTCTCGAGCCCTGCCTCGGCCACGCGGTCGCGCCACACGCCGATGTGCCCCAGCCCGGCGCGGGCGGTGGCGTCCACCGCCTGCTGCAGGGTCAGGCCGCGGGTGGTGCCCGTGTTCAGCGACAGCTGGAAGTCCGCGCTCATGCCGCACCTCCGGTGCTGCCGGCCGGCACGAGAGCCGGTGCGAGGACCGGCGCGCCGAGGCCCGCCGCGTCGAGGAAGGTGCTCATCCGCCGCGCGGCGAGCTCCGGGTCGAGCAGCAGCCCGGCCCGGTCGGCCAGCCTGAACACCTCGACCAGGTGCGGCACGGAGCGGCCCGAGTGCAGTCCGCCGACCATCTGGAACCCCGGCTGGCTGCCGTTGAGCCAGGACAGGAACGCGATGCCGCACTTGTAGTAGAAGGTCGGGGCGCTGAAGACGTGGCGCCCGAGCTCCTCCGTGGCGTCGAGGATCGCCCGCGCCCGGCCGGGCTCCCCGGCGTCGTAGGCCTGCAGCGCGGTGGACGCCGCCGGGTAGATGCCGGCGAAGATCCCCAGCAGCGCGTCGGAGTGCCGGGTGCCGTCGCCGTCGATGAGCTCGGGGTAGTTGAAGTCGTCGCCGGTGTAGAGGCGGACCCCCTCCGGCAGCGCCGCCCGCAGCCGGGTCTCGTGCGCGGCGTCCAGGAGGGAGACCTTGACGCCGTCGACCTGCCCCGGGTGGGACCGGATGAGCTCGAGGAAGGTCTCCGTGGCCGTGTCCACCGCGTCGCTGCCCCAGTAGCCGGCCAGCGCCGGGTCGAACATCGTCCCGAGCCAGTGCAGGACCACCGGGTGCCGGGCCTCGCCCAGGAGCTGGGAGTAGACCCGCAGGTAGTCGTCGGCGTCCCGGGCGGCCCGCACCAGTGCGCGGGACGCCATCAGGATGACCTTCGCCCCGGCGCCCTCGACCACCTCGACCTGCTCCCGGTAGGCCTCGAGCACGGCGCGCAGCCCGGTCTCGCCGGGCGTGACGCCCGCCGGGTCCAGCTGGTCCGTGCCCGCCCCGCACGCGATGAGGTCGCGGACGGTCCTGCCCGCCAGGGCCGGGCTGCCGGTGGCCAGCGCCGCCGAGGCCTCGGCGGTCGAGCGCCGGATCAGCTGCTGGGTGGCCGGCCAGTCCAGGCCCATCCCCCGCTGGGCGGTGTCCATGGCGTCGGCCACGCCCAGCCCGTAGGACCAGATGTCGTGGCGGAAGCCCAGGGTCGCGTCCCAGTCCAGCTGCGCCGGCGCCCCGGGGGTGTTGTCCGCGAGCACCAGGGGCACCACGTGCGCGGCGGCGTAGGCCTTGCGCGCGGTGAGGGGCGCCTGCGGCCGGGTCCAGCTCCCCGGCCCGGAGAGCACGTGCTCGGTGCGGGATCCGCTGCCGTCGGGCAGGAGCACGGCGCTCACCGGACGGCCTCGGCGGTGCGCCGCTCGGCCGGGGAGAGCTCGATCGCCGGGAGGTCGATGGTGCGGCGCTCGGCCGAGGAGCGCAGGCCAAGCTCGGCCAGCTGCACCCCGCGCGCGGCGGAGAGCAGCCCGAACCGGTGCTCGCGGCCCGCTGCGACGTCGGCCAGGAACTCCTCCCACTGCGCCTTGAAGCCGTTGTCCAGCTCCGCGTTGGCCGGCACCTCCAGCCACTGGTCGCGGAAGGACTCGGTGACGGGCAGGTCCGGGTTCCAGACCGGCTTGGGCGTGTGGGCCCGCTGCTGGGCCACGCACTTGTTCAGCCCGGCGACCGCCGAGCCGTGGGTGCCGTCCACCTGGAACTCCACCAGCTCGTCGCGGTACACGCGCACGGCCCAGGAGGAGTTGATCTGGGCGACCACGGGGTCGCCGTCCGGGGTCTCGAGCTCGAAGACGCCGTAGGCGGCGTCGTCCGCGGTGGCCGGGTACTCGTGGCCCTGCTCGTCCCACCGCGCGGGGATGTGCGTCACGGCGGTCGAGGTGACGGACCGGACCGGGCCCACGATGCCCTCGAGGACGTAGTTCCAGTGGCAGTACATGTCGACGGTCATGGACCCGCCGTCCTCGCGCCGGTAGTTCCAGGACGGGCGCTGGGCCTCCTGGTGCTCGCCCTCGAAGACCCAGTAGCCGAACTCGCCGCGCAGGGACAGGATCCGGCCGAAGAAGCCCTCGTCCACGAGCCGCCGCAGCTTCACGAGACCGGGCAGGTAGAGCTTGTCGTGGACCACGCCGGCGGTGACGCCGCGCTCCTGGGCGATCTGCGCCAGCTCGACCGCCTCGTCCAGGGTCTCGGCGGTCGGCTTCTCGGTGTAGACGTGCTTGCCGGCGCGCATGGCCTTCTTGAGGGTCTCAGCCCGGAGGCTGGTCATGGAGGCGTCGAAGACCACGTCCACGGTGGGGTCCTCGATGACCGCGTCGAGATCGGTGGTCCAGTGCTCCACGCCGTGCCGGCGCGCCAGCTCGGCGACCTTGGCCTCGTTGCGGCCCACGAGGATCGGCTCGACGGTCACGCGGGTGCCGTCCGGCAGGGTCACTCCTCCCTGGTCCCGGATGGGCAGGATCGAGCGCAGCAGGTGCTGGCGGTAGCCCATGCGGCCGGTGATGCCGTTCATGGCGATGCGGAGAACTCGGGGCTCGGACATCATCAACTCCAGAGAATTCGGGAAATTTGTAGGAAAGCGCTTTCCACTCTAGGGTTGGCTCAGTGTGACTGTCAACACGTTCCCGGTCCCGGACTCCCCGGCGCGGGGGCGAGACGCCCACCGGATGCGGTGAGGAGGAAGCAGGACCGGACGATGAGCGCAGTGACCCTCTCCCAGGTGGCCCGGGAGGCCGGGGTGTCCCTGGCCACGGCCTCCCGGGTGCTCAACGGGTCGGACCGCCGGCCGGCCGAGCACATCGCGGAGCGCGTCCGGGACGCCGCGGAGTCCCTCGGCTACGTGGCCAACGCCCAGGCGCAGGCGCTGGCGCGGTCCACCACCGGGCTGGTGGGGCTCGTGGTCCACGACATCGCCGACCCCTACTTCTCCTCGATCGCCAAGGGCGTGCAGCGCCGGGCCCGCACGGACCGGCACCAGCTGCTGCTGGCCGCGACCGACGGCACCGACCAGCTCGACGCCGTCGCGGCCTTCGCGTCCCACCGCACCGACGCGATCATCATGGCGGGCTCGCGGCGGCGGGAGATCGACCCCCGGCTGCTCGCCGAGCTCACCCGCTACCAGAAGAACGGCGGCCGGGTGGTGACCATCGGCCAGGCCTGGCTCGAGGGCGCCGGCGCCGTCACCATCGACAACCGCAGCGCCGGCGACGACCTGACGGACATGCTGATCGGGACGGGCCGGACCCGCTTCGCCTTCCTCGGCGGGCCGGACGAGCTCGCCAGCGCGGCGGAGCGCCGGGCGGGCTTCCGCGCGGCCCTCGAGCGGGCGGGCGTGGAGCCGGAGGCCGAGGTCACGGAGGACTTCAACAGCCAGGGCGGCTACGAGGCCGCACGGGCGCTGGTGGACCGGCTCGGGGCCGACGCCGTGCGCGGGCTCACGGTCGTGGTCGGCAACGACGTCATGGCGCTCGGCGCGATCGCGGGCTTCCGGCACGCCGGGCTCGTGGTGCCGGACGACCTGCGGGTGGCCGGCTTCGACGACATCCCCAACCTGCGGGACTTCTCCCCGGGCCTGACCACCGTGCGCTTCCCCCTGGAGCAGATCGGGGAGACCGCCGCGGACATCGCCCTGAGCCACGACCCGGTCCGGATCGAGCACGTGGTGGGCGAGATCGTGCGGCGCGAGAGCGCCTGACCCCCGCACGGCCGAGGGCGCCGCCGCCGGACTCCTGTCCGACGGCGGCGCCCTCCGTCGTGCGGGGCAGGGGCTCAGAGGTGCGCCTCCCCCGCCTTCACGGCCAGGACCGGCCGGTCGGACTGCAGGAGGATCCGCTGGGCGTGCGAGCCCATGATGAACTTCCCCACCTGGGAGCGCTGGCGCAGGCCGATGACGATCCGGGACACGTCGTGCTCCCGGGCGAGATCGAGGATCTCCTGGGCGAGGTCGTCCCGGTGGGACGGCTGGAGCACGGTGTGCGGGACGCCGGCGGACTCGGCGGCGGAGGTGACGCGGCGCAGGTCGTCGTCGGAGGCGACCGACTTGTCCGCCAGGGCGCCCTCGCGCACGGAGTTGACGATCAGCAGCCGCTCCCCCCGCAGCCGGGCCTCCTCGATGGCGGCGCGGACGGCGGCCTCGCCGACGGGGGTGGGGACGTAACCGACGAGGATGCTCATGCGTTCTCCTTGACAGGGGTGCGGTCGGAGTCCTCGACGGACGGTCCCGCGGGGGACGTCCCGGAGGCGCTGCGACGGCGGAGGGCGGACTGGATGACGGGCAGCACGGCGACGAGCACGAACAGCAGCAGCAGGGTCGCCGAGATGGGGCGGGTGAAGAACCCGGTGACGTCTCCCTCGAAGACGAGCAGGGAGCGGCGCAGGTTGGACTCCAGCAGGGAGCCGAGGACGAAGGCCAGCACCAGGGGGCCGGGCTCGAAGCCGAACTTCTTCATGAGGTAGCCGACGGCGCCGAAGACCACGACGAGCATGACGTCGAACATCGAGTTGTTGATCGTGTAGGCGCCCAGCATCGTGATCAGCACGGTGATGGGGGCGAGGATGGCGCCCCGCACCCGGAGGATGCGCACGAAGACCCCGATGAGGGGGATCGACATGATCAGCAGCAGGATGTTGCCGACGTACATGGAGTTGACCACGCCCCAGAACAGCTCGGGGTCCTGCTGGACGAGCTGCGGGCCCGGCGTGACGCCCTGGATGAGCAGGGCGCCGAACATCAGGGCCATTGTGGCGTTGGCCGGGATGCCCAGGGTGAGCAGGGGGATGAAGGAGCTGGTGGCCGCCGCGTTGTTGGCGGTCTCCGGCCCGGCGACGCCCTCGATGGCGCCCCTGCCGAAGCGCTCGGGCTGCTTGGCCCGCTTCTTCTCCATGGCGTAGGCGGCCATCGAGGAGATCGTGGCGCCGCCGCCGGGCAGGATGCCGAGGAAGAAGCCCAGGACCGAGCCGCGGCCGATGGCCCCGGACGACTGCTTGAGGTCCGCCCGGGAGGGCCAGACGTTGGAGACCTTGTCGGGCGCCTTGGCCGCACGGTGGCGCTCCTCCAGGTTGTGCAGGATCTCGCCGAGGCCGAACAGCCCCATGGCCACGGGCACGAAGTCGATGCCGTCGGCCAGGTTGAGGTTGCCGAACGTGAGCCGTTCGGCTCCGGTGAAGACGTCGCGGCCGACCGTGGCCAGCAGCAGCCCGAAGCACGCGGCGATCAGCGCCTTGGACTTGTTGCCGTTGCTGATGGTGGCCACCAGCAGGATGCCGAGCAGGGCGAGCGCGGTGTACTCGGGCGGACCGAAGTCGAGGGCGAAGCCGGCGACGAGCGGGGCCAGGAAGGTGAGGCCGACGATCGCGACGGTGCCCCCGATGAAGGAGCCGATCGCGGCGATGCCCAGCGCGGTGCCGGCGCGGCCCTGCTTGGCCAGCATGTAGCCGTCGAAGACCGTGACCACGGAGCTGGCCTCGCCGGGCAGCCGGAGCAGCACGGAGGTGATGGTCCCGCCGTACTGGGCCCCGTAGAAGATGCCGGCCAGCATGATGATCGCCGTCACCGGTTCGATGCCGTAGGTCAGCGGCAGCAGGATGGCGATGGTCGCGGCGGGGCCCAGGCCGGGCAGCACGCCGATCAGCATGCCGATGGTCACGCCCAGGAGGCAGTACAGCAGGTTGGTCGGTTGGAGGACGACGCCGAAGCCGTCCAGGGCGGGTTGCAGGAAGTCCATGCGGGAGCCTTTGGTCGGTGGCCGCCGTGGCGGCGGCCGTCAGAACAGGTGCGGGATCGACGTGCCGAGGGCGGTGATGAAGATCAGGTAGAAGGCGACGACGACGAGCGCGGAGTACAGGGCCGCGGCCCGCCACGTCTCGCCGCCCAGGAACTTCATCCAGACGAAGGACAGGAGCAGGGCGGGGATCTCGAAGCCGATCACGGGCATGAGCAGCACCAACCCCACGAGGGTCACGAGCCCGCAGGCGGCCAGCAGCGACTCCCGGGTGAACTTCTCCCCCTCTCCTCCGCGCCGGCCCAGGACCAGGTGGGACAGGCCGATCACGACGGCCACGACGCTCACCACGAACGGCCACATGCCGGGGGCCGGCTGCTGCGGTGTGCCCAGTCCCATGCGCAGGGACAGCACGGCCGCAGCAGCCGCCAGCACCGTGACCGCCAGGGTCGAGCCGAGGGCCGCCGCGCGGCCGCCGGGCGGCGGGCCCTCGGCCTCCCACCGGGCGGCGAGCTGCTCCGGGGTGAGCTCCTCGACCGCCGTCTCCGGGTCGTGGAGGACGTCGGCGACGGAGGCCGTGCCGTCCGGGCGGGACTGCTTCATGGAGTCGCTCCTGGCTGTAGTGGTCGGCAGGGCCGTGGTGGTGGTCATGGCGGCGCCGGTCCCTACTCGGCGAGGGAGATGTCGTGCTCCTCGACGAGCTGCTCGTAGCGCTCGGCGAGCTCGGTCCACTCCGCCTCGACCTCCTCGCCGGAGACCTCCCACGGGGTGAGCAGGTTCTGCTCGTTGAAGTCCTGGTAGGCCTCCGACTGCACGGCGGCGTCGAAGGCCTCGACCAGCCGCGCCTTGACGTCGTCCGGGAGCCCTTCGGGAGCGGCCACCGCCCGGTACTGGGAGACGGGGACGTCGTAGCCGGACTCGACGGCGGTGGGCACGTCGGGCAGGAACTCGTTGCGCTCCTCGGAGAACACCACGATCGGCGTCACCTCGCCGGCGTCGATCTGCGGCTTGGCCTCGCCCAGCTGGACGGTGGCGACCTGCACCTGGTCGCCGAGCACGGCGGTCAGCGCCGGGGAGCCGGAGTCGAAGGGCACCTCGGTGCCGGTGATGTCGGCCTGCGCGAACAGCACGGTCTGGGCCAGCTGGGAGCCGGTGCCCACGCCGGTGGTGCCGTAGCTGAACGAGCCCGAGGCGCCCTGCACGTCCTCGAGGGACTCCAAGCCGGACTCCTTGCTCGCGACCATCACGTAGTCGTCCTGGGACAGGCCCTTGAGCACCTCGACGTCGTCCAGGGACACGGCCTCCTCCTCGCCCACGGCCAGCGGCGTGATGGTGATCAGCGAGGCGTTGAGCAGCACCAGGTTCTGGCCGTCGGGGGACGCGCCGGCGACCTCCTGGGTGGCGAGGGCGCCGTTGGCGCCGGGCTTGTTCACGACCGGCATCGGGACCCCGAGGTCCTCCGCGGCGGCGTCGGACACGGCGCGGGCGATGAGGTCGGTGGATCCGCCGGCGGCCTGGCCGACGGTCAGGGTGATGGGATCCGTCGGGAAGTCCGCCCCGGAGGCGCTGCTGCCCCCGCCGACGTTGCCGCCGCACGCGCTGAGCGCGAGGAGCGAGGTCGCTGCGGTGACGCCGACGAGCGCCGTGCGGAACGAGGTGTTCTTCATGGGTTCTCCTGAAGGGGTGAGGGATCGGAACCGCCCGACCGGGGCGCGAGAGGACTCGCACCCCTGTGAGTGGCATCACAAGCGGATCGGTTCCCGAGCCTAAAGAGGGATGATGATGCCTGTCCAAGCCAATTCGTGCATTGAGTAATACCCGGAGGACATGATGTTCACACTCGATCAGGCACGGAGCTTCATCGCCGTCGCGGAGGAGCTGCACTTCGGCCGCGCCGCCGTGCGGCTCAACATGACGCAGCCTCCCCTGAGCCGCCAGATCCAGAAGCTCGAGAAGACGGTGGGGGTCGAGCTCCTGGAGCGGGACAACCGCCGGGTGGCGCTCACGGCCGCCGGGCGGGCGTTCCTGGTCGAGGCCCGCAAGCTGGTGGTCGCCGCCGACCGGGCGCCGCTGCTGGCGCGCCGGATCGCCGCCGGGCGCTCGGGGGTGCTGCGGATCGGCTTCACGGCGGCCTCCGGGTTCAGCCTGCTGGGACCGCTGCTCAGCGAGATCGAGCGGGTGCTGCCGGACGTCGACGTCGACCTGCAGGAACTGGTGACCGGCGAGCAGCTGCAGGCGCTCGAGAACGGCGACCTCGACCTCGGGCTCGCCCGCCCGCCCTTCGACACGGAGCTCTTCGAGTCGCAGCTGCTGCTCGCCGAGGACCTGTACGTCGCCGCCCCGGCCGACCACCCGCTGAGCACCCTCAGGCGGCCCGTCACGTCGGCCGACCTCAAGGACCTCCCGCTGATCATGCACTCCCCCACCAAGGCGCGGTACTTCTACGACCACGTGGTGCGGCTCGTGGAGGTGGAGCACCGCAACGTCGTCCACACCGTCAGCCAGGTCCTCACCATGGTGGCGCTCGTGGCCGCGGGGCGAGGAATCGCCTTCGTCCCGGAGTCCGCCCGGCTGCTCGGCATCGACGGCGTGTCCTACCACCGGCTGGCCAGCAGCTCCTCGGGCTCCGTCGAGCTGCACGCCCTGTGGGACCGCACCTCGAAGAATCCCGCCCTGCACCACCTGCTCGACCTCCTGCGCACCCAGCCGCACTGAGCACAGTATCGATGCCCTCAGTGCATGACTCCATTCAAAAACGGCCTTGGACAGCATCAAAAGTCCTCCCTAGGGTGAGACGTGATTCACAGGCAGAACGCCTCACCTCGACCCATGCGAAGGACGACGACCGTGGCCACACACACTCCCCGGGAACTGGCGGACAAGCTCAAGGACGGCCTGCTGTCCTTCCCCGTCACCGCGTTCGACCAGGACCTGCTCTTCGACGAGAGCGCCTACCGCCAGCACCTGTCCTGGCAGGCCTCCTACCCCGTGGCCGGGCTCTTCGCCGCCGGCGGCACCGGGGAGGGCTTCTCCCTCACCCCCGAGGAGACCGCCACCGTGGTGGCCGCGGCCGTTGACGAGGTCGCCGGCCGGGTCCCCGTGCTGGCCCCGGCGGCCGGCAACACCGCCCAGGCCGTGCGCAACGCCGCCGACGCCTCCGCCGCCGGCGCCGAGGGCCTGCTGCTGCTGCCCCCCTACCTCACCGAGTGCGACCAGGAGGGCCTGCTCGCCCACGCCTCGGCCGTGTGCGCGGCCACCGACCTCGGGGTCATCGCCTACAACCGGGCCAACGCCATCTACTCCGCCGCCACGATCGCCCGGCTGGCCGAGCGGCACGAGAACTTCATCGGCTTCAAGGACGGCGTCGGCGACATCGAGCACCTCACCAAGGTCTACGCCACCAACGGGGACCGGCTGTTCTACCTCGGCGGGCTGCCCACCGCGGAGACCTTCGCCCTGCCCCTGCTGCAGCTGGGGATGAGCACCTACTCCTCGGCGATGTACAACTTCGTCCCCGAGTTCGCCCTGGAGTTCTACGCCGACGTCCGCGCCCAGGACCGGGCCGCCGTCACGGACAAGCTCAACCGGTTCGTGCTGCCCTACATCGAGATCCGCGACCGGGTGAAGGGCTACGGGGTCTCCATCGTCAAGGGCGGGCTCAAGGCCGTGGGCCGGCCCGCCGGCGGGGTCCGCCCCCCGCTCCAGGACCTCACCGAGACCGACCTCGCCGACCTCACCGCCCTCATCGACGCCCTCCCCACCGGCACCCCGGCGGACACCCTGCAGCGGGCCTGACACCAGCCTCTCCCCAAGAGACCGCACGCACAGACAGCGAAGGAAACCCATGTCCGTGAGCACCCAGACCACCACCCTCTCCGGCCACTCGATCATCGCCGGCCGCCAGGTCGTCGGCACCGGCGGCACCACCCACGGCATCGACCCGGCGACCAACGCCGAGCTCGAGCCCGCGTACTCCCTGGTCGACGAGGCCCAGCTCGCCCAGGCCACCGCGGCCGCCGAAGAGGCCTTCGAGTCCTTCAGCAGCCTCGACCCCGAGACCCACGCGGGCTTCCTCGAGAAGATCGCCGCCAACATCGAGGCCGCCGGCCCCGAGCTGGTGGACCGCGCCTCGACCGAGACCGGACTGCCGAAGCCCCGCCTGCAGGGCGAGCTGGCGCGCACCACCGGGCAGCTGCGGCTGTTCGCCCGTGTGGTGCGGCAGGGCGACCACCGCGGCGTGCGCATCGAGCCGCCCCTGCCGGAGCGCACCCCCCTGCCCCGCCCGGACCTGCGCCAGCGCAAGGTCCCGCTGGGCCCGGTGGCCGTGTTCGGGGCCAGCAACTTCCCGTTCGCCTTCTCCACCGCCGGCGGCGACACCGCCTCCGCGCTGGCAGCCGGCTGCCCGGTGGTCTTCAAGGCGCACAACGCCCACCCCGGCACGGGAGAGATCGTGGGCCGCGCCCTCACGGACGCGGTCCGCGAGAGCGGCCTGCACCCGGGGGTGTTCTCGCTGATCTACGGTCCCGGCGCGAGCATCGGCCAGGCCCTGGTCAGGGACCCGGCCATCAAGGCCGTCGGGTTCACCGGGTCCCGCGGCGCCGGCACGGCGCTGATGGCCACGGCTGCGGCCCGTCCCGAGCCCATTCCGGTGTACGCCGAGATGAGCTCCATCAACCCCGTCTTCCTCTTCGACTCCGCCCTGCGCGGTGACGCCGAGGAGTTCGCCCGCGCCTACGTCACCTCCCTGACGGGCTCCTCCGGGCAGCTGTGCACCAACCCGGGTCTGCTGTTCGTGCCCGAGGGAGAGGCCGGCGACGCGTTCCTGGCCGCCGTTGGGCTCGTACTGGCCGACGCCGAGGGCGCGACCATGCTCACCCCCGGCATCGCCCGCTCCTGCCGGGAGGGCATCGACGCCCTGGGCTCCCAGGAGGACGTCGAGATCGTGGCCCGCGGCAAGGAGGGCCCCACCGAGAACGCCCCCGCCCCCGTGGTCTTCGGCGCCCAGGTCCCCACCTTCCTCACCAACCCGGTGCTGCAGGAGGAGATCTTCGGCGCCTCGTCCCTGGCGATCCGCTACGGCTCCGCGGAGGAGCTGGTGGCCGCGGCGGCCCGGATGGAGGGCCAGCTGACGGCGAGCCTGTTCCTGTCCGAGGAGGACGTCCCCACCGCGGCCCCGCTGCTTCCGGTGCTGGAGCGCAAGGTGGGCCGGATCCTCGCCAACGGCTGGCCGACCGGCGTGGACGTGGGCGAGGCGATGGTCCACGGCGGCCCGTTCCCGGCGACCTCCGACTCGCGGACCACCTCGGTGGGCACGCTCGCGATCGAACGGTTCCTCCGCCCCGTGGCCTACCAGAACATCCCCGCCGCCCTGCTGCCCGCGCCCGTGCAGGACGACAACCCGTGGCACCTCAACCGCCGGGTCGACGGCCGCATCCAGCTGGCCGGCCCCCAGGAAGGAGACCGCGCATGAGCGCCCAGCCCACCGTCGCACGGCTCGAGGTCGTGCCCGTCGCGGGGCACGACTCCATGCTGCTCAACCTCTCCGGCGCCCACGGGCCGTTCTTCACCCGCAACGTGGTGATCGTGACGGACTCCGACGGGCGGACCGGCCTGGGCGAGGTCCCGGGCGGGGAGGCGATCCGCGCCACGATCGAGGAGGCTGCCGGGCTGCTGGCGGGGCAGCCCGTGGCGCTGTTCCGCACCCTGCTGCGCCGGGTCGCCGCGGCCTTCGCGGACCGGGACGCCGGCGGGCGCGGCCTGCAGACCTTCGACCTGCGCACCGCCGTGCACGCCGTGACCGGCATCGAGTCCGCCCTCCTGGACCTGCACGGGCAGTTCCTGGGCGTGCCGGTGGCCGAGCTGCTCGGCGACGGGCAGCAGCGCGCCTCGGTGCCCATGCTGGGCTACCTGTTCTTCGTGGGCGACCCGGACAGCACCGGCCTGCCGTATCTGCGCGAGCCCCACGGCGCGGACCAGTGGGAGCGGGTGCGCCGGGAGGAGGCGATGACCCCCGAGGGCATCGTGCGCCTGGCCGAGGCCTCCCGGGAGCGGTACGGCTTCAAGGACTTCAAGCTCAAGGGCGGCGTCCAGGCCGGCGACCTCGAGGTCGACGCCGTCACGGCGATCAAGGAGCGATTCCCCGAGGCCCGGGTCACCCTCGACCCCAACGGCGGCTGGCTGCTCGAGGAGGCCGTCCGGCTGGGCCGGCGGATGCAGGGCGTGGTCGCCTACGCCGAGGACCCGTGCGGCGCCGAGGGCCGGTTCTCCGGCCGCGAGGTGATGGCGGAGTTCCGGCGGGCCACCGGCCTGCCGACGGCGACGAACATGATCGCCACCGACTGGCGCGAGATGTCCCACGCGGTGCGTGCCGGCGCCGTGGACATCCCGCTGGCGGACCCGCACTTCTGGACGATGGCCGGTTCCGTGCGCGTGGCCCAGCTGTGCCACGAGTTCGGGCTGACGTGGGGCTCCCACTCCAACAACCACTTCGACATCTCCCTGGCCATGTTCACCCACGTGGGTGCGGCGGCACCGGGCGAGATCACCGCGCTGGACACGCACTGGATCTGGCAGGACGGCCAGGGCCTCACCCGGGAGCCGCTGCGCATCCGCGACGGCGAGATCCGGGTGCCCGCGAGCCCGGGCCTCGGCGTGGAGCTGGACCGCGAGCGCCTGGCGGAGGCCCACGAGCTCTACCTCGAGCACGGGCTGGGCGCCCGCGACGACGCCGCGGCCATGCAGTACCTCATCGAGGGCTGGAGCTTCGACCCGAAGCGCCCCTGCCTGGTCCGCTGAGCCGGAGAGGAGCGGCCGGATGACGGGGGTGCTGCTGGGCTTCGGCGTGGTGGCCGTGCTCACGGCCGTCGGTTTCGCCACCGCCGCGCTGCTGCCCGGTGAGGCCCGCACCATGCGTGCGGGCCTCACCCCCGTCATCTACTACCTGACCAATCCGGCGCTGATGGTGGTGCTCGTGGCGGGCACCGACCTCGGGGCCGTGCTCGGGGTCTACACCCCGATCGCCCTCGCCACCGCCGCGGTGGCGGGTGCGCTCTTCGCCCTGTACAGCGGCCTGGTGCTGCGCCGGGGAGCGGCCCGCACGGCGGTCGGCGCCATGGCCTCCTCCTACGTGAACGCCGGGAACATCGGGCTGCCCATCGCGCTCTACGCGGTGGGCAGCGCCGCGCCCGTGGTCTCCGTGCTGCTGGCCCAGCTGCTGGTGATCGCCCCGCTCTATCTGCTCGTGTTCTCCTGGGCCACCCGCCCGTCGCGCCGTGCCGGTCCGGGAGCGGCAATCCGGACGGCGGCCCCCGGGCGGACGAGCACCTCGACCGGCCGCACGATCGTGCGGTCGGTGGCGAACCCCGTCACGGTCGGCACCGCGGCCGGAGTGCTGCTCTCCGCGACCGGCCTGGAGGTGCCCGAGGTGCTGTGGGCCCCCCTCGAGATGCTCGGCCAGGCGTCCGTCCCCCTGCTGCTCCTGCTGTTCGGGATGGGACTGCACGGGCAGCGCCCGTTCCGGAACCGCGCGCTCGTGCCGGACGTGCTCGGCGGGACGCTGGTCAAGGTGGTCGCGATGCCCGTGCTGGCGTGGGCGATCGGCAGGTTCGGGTTCGGCCTGGGCGGCACCGAGCTGCTGGGCGTGGTCGTCATGGCGGCCCTGCCCACGGCCCAGAACGTGTTCCTGTTCTCGTCCCAGTTCCGGATGCCGGCCAACGCCGCCCGCGACATCATCCTCCTCAGCTCGTTCCTCTCCTTCCCGGCCGTCCTCCTCGCCGGCCTGCTCCTGCACTGACCCGGGGCGCCCCGCGTGCACGGCACCGGCGCTGCACGGGGTCGGAGCGCTGTCGCAGTACCGTGGAGCCTGTCCGGGCCGCCCCTCGCGGGGCCGGCCTGCCCGCCAGCCCCGAGGAGACCTCCCCGTGCCGAGCCCGAGCGCCGATCCGCCGAGCGCCCCCACGTCCCGCCGGGCGCTCGTCTACCTCGCCGTGTGCGTGGTCCTGGTGGGCCTGAACCTGCGCACGGTCTTCTCCAGCTTCTCCGCGATCCTCCCGGAGATCACCGCGGCCGCCGGCCTCCCCGGGTGGGCGGTCACCGTGCTGACCACCGCCCCGGTGACGCTGCTCGGCGTCTTCGCGCCGTTCGCGCCGCGCCTGGCCCGCCGGTTCGGGTCCGAGAACGTGCTGCTGGGCGCGATGGTGGTCCTGACCCTGGGCCTGGTGGCCCGCGGGCTGCCCCTGCCCGGGGCGAGCGCCCTGCCGCTGCTGCTCGCGGGGACGGTCGCGTGCGGCGCCGCGATCGCCCTGGGCAACGTGCTGCTGCCGTCCATCGTCAAGCGGGACTTCGCCCACCGGATCGGCCTGATGAGCGGGCTCTACACCACCGCGATCTGCGCGTCCGCCGCCCTCGGCGCGGGCCTCACCTACCCGGTGTTCCAGGCCACGGGCTCCTGGCGGGGCTCCCTGGCGGTGTGGGCGGTGCCCGCGGCCGTGGTGGTGGCGCTGCTCGTGCCGGTGGCGCTCCGCCGCCGGGCGCCCGGCCCCCCGCCGCCAGGGACCGACGGGCCCGGCCCCTGGCGCTCGCCGGTGGCCTGGCAGATCACCCTGTTCATGGTCTTCCAGGCGATGATGTCCTTCAGCGTCTTCGCGTGGCTCGCCCCCATCCTGCGGGACCGCGGGATCGACGGCGCCGCCGCCGGGCTGATCGTGGCCGTGTCCATCCTGCTCCAGATGACGGGCTCGCTCTTCGCCCCGGTCCTGGCCGCGCGGATGGCCGACCAGCGGGTGCTCAACGCCGCGGTGGCCCTCATGGCCGGCGGCGGCTTCGTGCTCTCGATCTTCGGGCCCCTCCAGCTGATCTGGGTCTGGACCGGGCTGCTGGGGCTGGGCCAGGGCAGCCTCACCGCCGTGGCCCTGACGATGATCGCGCTGCGGACCCGCAGCAGCCACATGGCGGTGCGGCTCTCGGGCATGATGCAGGGCGTCGGCTACGGCGTGGGCTCCTCGGGCACCTTCCTGGTGGGGCAGCTGCTGCACTGGACCGGGGGCTTCGCCGCGGCGGGCGTCATGTTCGCGGCGGTCGGCACGCTCGCGGCGGTCTTCGGCTGGCAGGCCGGCCGGGCCCGCCTCATCCGGGAGTGACCACCCCGTCCGCCGCGCCCCGGGGCGCGGCGGTGGAGGAGCGCTCGACGAGCGAGGTCTGGAGCTGGAGCGGGTGGACCCGGCGGGACCCGCCGGCCAGCAGGGTGATCGCGCGCTCGACGGCCATCTCGCCCATGGCGTGCAGGGGCTGGCGCACCGTGGTCAGCTTGGGCGAGGCCCAGCGCGCGAGCAGCGTGTCGTCGAAGCCGACCACGCTGAGGTCCTCGGGCACCCGCAGCCCCGCCTGCCGGGCGGCCTCGAAGGCGCCGAGGGCGGCCTCGTCGGAGGCCGCGAACAGGGCCGTGGGCGGGTCCTCGAGCTCGAGCAGCTCCTGGGCGCCGGCGAAGCCCGCCTCGTAGCTGAACCCGCCGCCCGTCACGAGGCCGGGGTCGTGCGGCACCCCGGCGTCCTCCAGGGCGCTGCGGTAGCCGGCCAGGCGCTCGCGCGCCGGGACCGAGCCCCCGGCGCCGCTGAGGTGGCCGATCCGGCGGTGCCCGAGCCCCAGGAGGTGGGTGGTGGCCTCGTGCCCGCCGGCCCAGTTGGTGGAGCCGATGCTGGGAACCGTGGACGGCAGGCTGTTCACGGGGTCGATGGCCACCAGCGGGACCTGCGCGTGGGCCGCGGCGGCCACCTGCTCCGCGGTCAGCGGGGTGGTCACGGCGATGACCGCGGTCTCGCCCGTGCGGCCGCAGCGGGCGAACCAGTCCTCGGAGAACGGGGAGACGTCGCCCTGCTCGAGGCTCGGCAGCGTGCTCAGCATGAGGTCGGCCTCGGCGCGGCCGCAGGCGTCCACGGCGCCGGCCATCACCTGGAGGGAGTAGTTGCTCTCGAGGGTGTCGAAGACGAGCACGATGGCCGTCCGGGGCCGGCGGGCGGCCGAGCCCGTGTAGCCGAGGTCGGCGACCGCGGCCCGGACCCGCTCCCGCGTGTCCTCCCCCACGTCGGGGCGTCCGTTGAGCACCTTGGAGACCGTGCCCTTGGAGACGCCGGCCTGGGCGGCCACCTGGCTCAGCGTGGTTCTCTTCATGCGGGACGATCTCCTCGGACGCGGGCGGGTCACGGGCGGACGGCGAAACGTTTCGACGCACTTCGCCGCAGTGGCCCCGGTCACACCAGGGGGTTGACGGGTGTGAAACAGGCCACTTACTCTTCTCGCAACGAAACGCTATACGAAAAGTTTCGTGGGCGCAATGCATTGCTCGACGACGAGGAGAACGCCATGACCACCCACCGCAGCCTCCGCCCCGCGCCCGCCGGCGCGCACCGGGGCCCCTTCTCCCCCCGCTCGCTGTCCCGCATCGCGCTCGTGGGCGCCGCGGCCCTGACCCTGGCCGGGTGCAGCGCCGGGGCCCAGCCCGGCGGCGGGGGCGGCGAGGGCGGCGCCAGCGCCTGGACACTGACCGGCGGCGCCGAGGAGACGTTCCGCAGCTCCTTCCAGGCGTGGAACGACGCCAACGGCGACAGCCCGATCACCGCCGAGTACTTCGCGAACGACGCCTTCAAGGAGAAGATCCGCACCAGCGTCGGCTCCGGCAACGCGCCGACCCTGATCTACAACTGGGGCGGCGACACCCTGGAGAGCTACGTCGAGAACGGCAGCGTGGTGGAGCTGACCGGGGAGATCCCCGAGATGGAGGAGCGCGCCCTCGACTCCGTGCTGGAGACCGGCAAGGTGGACGGGAAGCTCTACGCCGTCCCGAACAACAACACCCAGCCCGTCATCCTGTACTACAACACCAAGCTCTTCGAGGAGGCCGGCGTCGAGGTCCCCACCACGTGGGAGGAGATGCTGGACGCCGTGGAGGCCTTCAAGGCCGAGGGCGTCACGCCGATCTCCGTGGCCGGCTCCAGCCAGTGGCCGTACCTGATGTGGATCCAGTACCTCACCGACCGGATCGGCGGGCCCGAGGTGTTCCAGGCCGTCGTGGACGGCGAGGAGGACGCGTGGTCGCACCCGGCGATCACCCAGGCCCTGGAGAAGATCCAGGAGCTCGTCGAGGCCGGCGGCTTCGGCGACGCCTACGGATCCGTGGTGGCCGACGCGGGCGCCGACGTGGCGCTCGTGCACACCGACCAGGCGGCCATGATGCTGCACGGCAGCTGGGTCTACTCCAGCTTCCTCACCGACGCCCCCGAGTGGACCGCCGAGGGCAACCTGGGCTACACCACGTTCCCCGAGATCGAGGGCGGACAGGGCGACCCGCAGAACATCGTGGGCAACCCGGCGAACTTCTGGGCCGTGTCCGCGGACGCGTCCGAGGAGGAGCAGGCCACGGCCCTCGAGTACCTCGACGACATGAACCTCGACGACGCCGCGGTCGACACGCTCTTCGACGCCGGGCTGATCCCCGCCGTGGACGGCGTGGAGGACAGGATCGCCGAGACCGAGCACCCGGAGTACCTCGACTTCGCCTACTCGATGGTCCAGGACGCGCCGAACTTCCAGCTCTCCTGGGACCAGGCGCTCCCGGCCGACCAGGGACAGGCCCTGCTGACCAACCTCAGCCAGGTCTTCGCCGGCGAGATGAGCCCCGAGGAGTTCCAGACCGCGATGAACGGGACGCTCTGATGCTCGTGCGCTCCTCCACCCGGCGGAGGGCCCGGGCGGGCGCCGGCCCCAGCAACTGGATGCTGGCGCCCGCCCTGGTCTTCTTCGGCATCTTCGCGATCGGTCCGCTGCTGGGCGTCCTGGTGCTGTCCTTCATGGAGTGGGACGGCCTGGGCACCCCGCAGTGGACCGGGGGCGAGAACTGGGTGTCCGTGCTCGAGAACCCGGTCTCGCGGCAGGCGATGGTGCTGACGGTCCAGCTCACGCTGCTGAGCTACGCCGTGCAGTTCCCGCTGAGTCTGCTGCTCGGCGTGTTCATGGCCGGCCGCCAGCGGTACCGGGAGTTCCTCTCCGTCCTGTACTTCCTGCCGATGCTCTTCTCGGCCGCGGCGATCGGCATCGCCTTCAAGGCCCTGCTCGACCCGAACTTCGGGCTGTCGCGGGCGTTCGACGCGGCGCTGCTGCGGCAGGACTGGCTGGGTGACGGGAGCCTGGCGTTCTACGTCGTCGTCGTCGTCATCTCGTGGTCCTTCATCCCCTTCCACTCGCTGCTCTACCAGGCGGGGGTCCGGCAGATCCCGCGGACCATGTACGAGGCCGCCACCATCGACGGCGCGGGCACGGTGCGGCAGTTCTTCTCGATCACGCTGCCGCAGCTGAAGTACACCATCGTGACGTCCTCCACGCTGATGCTGGTCGGCTCCCTGACCTACTTCGACCTCGTCTTCGCCCTCACCGGGGGCGGGCCGGGCACCGCGACCCGGATCCTGCCCCTGGACATGTACCTGACCGGATTCCGCAGCAACCAGATGGGCGAGGCCAGTGTCCTGGCGGTCATCCTCGTCGCCGTGGGGCTCACCCTCGCCCTCGGCCTGCAACGGCTCACCGGGGCCGAAAAGATGGAGAGCCAGGCGGAAGGTGCGTAGTCCCATGAGCACACGAACCACGGACACCCCTCCCGTGCGCACGCGGCCCGGGGGCGCGCCCCGCCCGGACGCCCGGCCGGCGGCCGCCCGTCCCGCCCGCCGGCGCCGGGGGCTCCCGAACATCCCGGCGGCCGTCGGCGGCTGGCTGTGGCTGGGCGCGATCATCATCCCGATCTACTACATCGCCATCACGAGCCTGAAGCCCCGCGAGGACTACTACTCCACGAACCCGCTGCTGCCCTCGTCCCCGACGTTCGCGCCGTACGCCACGGTCCTGCAGAACCAGTTCGTCCAGTACTTCCTCAACAGCGTGGTCGTGGTCGTGTTCACGGTGGCCGGGATCGTCTTCCTGTCCCTGCTCGCGTCCTACGTGATCGTGCGCAGCCGGAGCGGGCTGGCCGTGTTCTCGAACCGGCTGTTCCTGCTGGGCATCGCCATCCCGATCCAGGCGACGATCATCCCGATCTACCTGATCATCGTCCAGCTCGGCCTCTACGACACCCTGGCCGCCCTGATCCTGCCCGGGATCGCGTCCGGGATCCCGATCACGGTCCTGATCCTGACGAACTTCATGCGGGACATCCCCAACGAGCTCTACGAGTCCATGACCCTCGACGGCGCCGGCGACTGGAAGGTCTTCCGCACGCTCGTGCTGCCGCTGAGCCTGCCCGCCATCACCACCGTGGGCGTCTACAACGCCCTCAACAGCTGGAACAACTTCCTGTTCCCGCTGATCCTCACGCAGAGCTCCGCGAAGCGCACGCTGCCCCTGTCCCTGTGGACCTACCAGGGGGAGTTCCAGGCCGACATCCCCGCCGTCCTGGCCGCCGTCGTCCTCTCGGCGCTGCCGATCCTCGTCCTCTACGTCTTCGGGCGCCGGCACCTCGTCGCCGGGCTCACCGCCGGCTTCGGCAAGTGACGCGCCCACCGAGCAGAAAGAACACCCCCATGACAGCACCCTGGAACGACCCCGCCCGCCCCGTCGCCGAACGCGTCGACGCCCTGCTGCAGGAGCTGAGCCTCGAGGAGAAGGCCGGTCAGCTCGGCAGCTACTGGCTGCGCCCCGACCCGGAGGAGGCCACGGGCGGCGCGGCCCCCATGGAGTCCGCCTTCGCCGACGACCGCTCGACCTTCGAGGCCGCGATCGCGCACGGTCTCGGCCACATCACCCGGGCCTTCGGCAGCGCGCCGATCTCGGCCGCGGACGGGGTGGAGCACCTGCGCACCCTGCAGCGCCAGGTCGTGGAGACCTCCCGGCTCGGGATCCCGGCCATCGCCCACGAGGAGTGCCTCACCGGGTTCACCACCCTGGGGGCCACCTGCTACCCGGCCGCGATCGCCTGGGGCGCCGCCTTCGACCCCGAGCTGGTCCGCACCATGGCCCGGCACATCGGCGCCGACATGAAGGGCGTGGGCGTCCACCTCGGCCTCTCCCCCGTGCTCGACGTCGTCCGCGACTACCGCTGGGGCCGCGTCGAGGAGACCGTCGGCGAGGACCCCTACCTCGTGGGCACCCTGACCACCGAGTACGTCCGGGGGCTGCAGGAGGCCGGCGTGATCGCCACCCTGAAGCACTTCGCGGGCTACTCCACCTCCCGCGCCGGGCGCAACCACGCCCCCGTCTCGATCGGACCGCGCGAGTTCCGCGACGTCGTCCTCGTGCCCTTCGAGATGGCCGTCAAGCTCGGGCAGGCCGGCGCGGTGATGAACTCCTACGCGGACGTCGACGGCGTCCCGCCCGTCGCCGACCCCGAGCTGCTCACCACCCTCCTGCGGGAGACCTGGGGCTTCGAGGGCACGGTCGTCTCCGACTACTGGGCCGTGAGCTTCCTGGAGTCCATGCACCACGTCGCCGCGGACCCCCGCGACGCCGGCGTCCAGTCGCTCGCGGCCGGGATGGACGTGGAGCTGCCCGAGACCGGCTGCTTCGCGGACCTCGCCGGCGCCGTGCGCGACGGCGCGCTCGACGAGTCCCTGCTCGACCGCGCGGTGCGGCGGGTGCTGACGCAGAAGGTCGAGCTGGGCCTGCTGGATCCGGGCTTCGACCCCGGCACCGCGGGCGGGGCCGTCGACCTCGACTCCCCGGCGAACCGCCGGCTCGCCCGGCGCATGGCCGAGGAGTCCGTCGTCCTGCTCAAGAACGAGGGCGTCCTGCCGCTGGCCCGCGACACCGCCCGGAAGGTCGCGGTCATCGGCCCCAGCGCCGGGCAGCCCCGCGCGTTCCTCGGCTGCTACAGCTTCACCAACCACGTCCTGTCCCGCTTCGGGGAGTCCGGCACCGGCATCGAGATCACCTCGATCGTCGACGCCCTCGCCGAGGAGTTCGCGGACGGGGGGACCACCTTCCGGCACGCCCGCGGCGTCGACTTCACCGACCCCGACACCAGCGGCATCGCCGAGGCCGTGGCCGCGGCCGAGGAGGCCGACCTCGCGGTCGTCACCGTGGGCGACCTCGCCGGGCTCTTCGGCACGGGCACCTCCGGCGAGGGCTGCGACGTCGTGGACCTGTCCCTGCCCGGCCGGCAGGCCGAGCTCGTCGAGGCCGTGCTCGCCACGGGCACCCCGGTGGTCCTCGTGCTCGTGACGGGCCGCCCCTACAGCCTCGGCGCGTTCGACGACCGCTGCGCGGCCGTGGTGCAGGCCTTCATGCCCGGCGAGGAGGGCGGGCACGCCGTCGCCGGAGTGCTCTCCGGGCGGGTGAACCCCTCCGGGCGGCTGCCCGTGGGGATCCCCCGGCACGTGGGCGGGCAGCCCGGCACCTACCTGACCCCCGCCCTGGGCGGATACTCGGAGGGCGTCTCCAACCTGGACCCTCGGCCGCTGTACCCGTTCGGCCACGGCATCGGCTACTCGAGCTTCTCCTACGACGCGCTCGAGCTGTCCGCGGCCGAGATCGGCACCGACGGCACCGTGGAGGCCGCGGTCACCGTGACCAACACCTCCGGCCGGGCCGGCCAGGAGGTCGTCCAGCTGTACCTGAGCGACCCCGTCGCCCAGGTCGTCCGGCCGCTGAAGATGCTCGTCGGCTTCGCCAAGATCGCGCTGGAGGCCGGGCAGAGCGCCCGCGTGGTCTTCTCCGTCCACGCCGACCGCACCTCGTTCACGGGCCGGGCCGTGCGCCTGATCGTGGAGCCGGGCGAGTTCGTCCTGCGCGCCGGCACCTCCAGCGAGGACCTGCCCCTCGAGGGCCGGTTCACGGTCACCGGCACGGTCCGGGACGTGGAGGACGCCGACCGCGTCCTCACGACCCCCGTCGAGGTCCGCGTCGCCGACCGCGCGCTCGCCGCGTCCGCCGACGCCTCCTGAGCCCGGGGCGCGGGCCGCCGTGCGGCCCGCGCCCCGTCCCACCCGTCCCCGCGAATCCCCCACCCCCCGATGAAGGAAGCCCCGACATGAGCAGACGAGCCCCCCCTCCTCCGCGCCGGAGCGGCCACCGCCGTCGCCGCCCTGTGCCTCACCGCGGTCCCCCAGGCCGCGAGCGCCGCCCCGGAGACCCGGCCCCCCGGCCTGGCGAAGCAGGACACCCTGCGCTGGAACACCCCGAAGGACTTCCGCATCGGCAGCGCCGTGGCCGGCGGAGGCCACCACACCAGCGCCGACTACCCGGAGCCCTTCCCCTCCGACCCCGAGTACCGCTCCGTCCTGGCGCGGGAGTTCAGCTCCCTGACCCCCGAGAACCAGATGAAGTGGGAGTTCATCCACCCCGAGGAGGGGGTCTACGAGTTCGGCCCCGCGGACGACATCGTCGACTTCGCCGAGGCCAACGGGCAGGTCGTGCGCGGCCACACCCTGTTCTGGCACAGCCAGAACCCCGACTGGCTCGAGGAAGGCGACTACACCCCCGACGAGCTGCGCGCCATCCTCAAGGAGCACATCCACACGGTGGTCGGCCACTACGAGGGCCGCATCCAGCAGTGGGAGGTCGCCAACGAGATCTTCGACGACAGCGGGAACCTGCGCCTGCAGGAGAACATCTGGCTGCGGGAGCTGGGCCCGGAGATCATCGCCGACATCTTCCGCTGGGCCCACGAGGCCGACCCGAACGCCCAGCTGTTCTTCAACGACTACAACGTGGAGGGCATCAACGCGAAGTCCGACGCCTACTACGCGCTGATCCAGGACCTGCTCGCGCAGGGCGTGCCGGTCCACGGCTTCGGGATGCAGACCCACCTCGGCCTCCAGTACGGCTTCGACGGGCGCATGCAGCAGAACCTCCAGCGCTTCGACGACCTGGGGCTGGAGACGGCCGTCACGGAGATCGACGTCCGCGGACCGGTCGACGGCGACGACCGGATGACCGACGAGCTGCGCCGGAAGCAGGCCGACTGGTACCGCATGGCCCTCGAGGCGTGCCTGGCCGTGGAGGACTGCAACTCCTTCACCGTGTGGGGCGTGCTCGACGAGCACTCCTGGGTGCCGAACACCTTCCCCGGCTACGGGGACGCCCTGACCATGGAGGGCGACTACGAGCGCAAGCCGGCCTACGACGCCCTCCAGGAGGCCCTGGTCCGCTCGCAGCCCGGCGGCGACGCGAAGTGGGAGCACCACCCCGCGTTCCGCTGAGCCGATCGCCCGGCCCCGGCCGGAGCGCGACGGGGCCCGCTCGTGCGAGCGGGCCCCGTCGTCGTCCCCGGACGGGAGCGGGTCAGCGCCGGTCGATCCAGCGGGCCGGCGAGTCGTAAATGGCCTCGAGGGCCGTGGCGGCCGCGCCGGTCAGGGCGGGATGGGCCTCCGCGGCGGAGCGCTGGATCTCGACGGGCCCCACCTCCGCCGTGAGCGCGTGCGCCTCCAGGACCTCGCGCAGCACGGGCTCCAGCTCCGGGGCGATCGGGGCGAAGTACCCGGAGAGCACGACCGTCGACAGGTCCAGGACGTTCATCGAGTTCGCGAGCACCACGCCGAGGGGCCGCCCGATCATCTCCATGACCGCCTCCCGGCTCTGCAGCCGCTCCGCCGTGGCCGCCACGAGGTCCTCGATCCGGACGTCCTCCGGCAGGCCGGTCCGGCCCCGCAGCGCGTGGTAGCTGGCGTAGGCCTCGAGGCAGCCGCGCCGCCCGCACCGGCACAGCTCCCCGCCGGGGGTGATCGTGACGTGGCCCAGTTCCCCCGCCCAGCCGTGCTCACCGCGGAGGATGCGCCCCTCCAGGACCACGGCGCCGCCGATGCCGGTCTGGCCGTGCAGGAAGAGGAAGGACGCGCCCGGCCGGCGCAGGACCTCGGTGCGCGCGGCGAGCATGCTGTCGTTGCCGGCGGTGAGCCCCGGGCCCCGGAACGCCGGGTGCTCCCGGAGCCGCTCGACCAGCGGGACGTCCTGCCAGGCGAGGTTGGGGGCGGAGAGCACGGTGGCGCGGTCCGTGGAGAGCCGGCCGGGGACCGAGACGCAGATCCCGGCCACGGGCACGTCCCGGCGGGGCGCCAGGGCGGTGTCCAGCAGACCGGCCAGCACGGAGGCGACCTCGTCCACGGACGCCCCGGCGAAGGCCCCGAAACGGGACTCCTCGTGCAGGACGCGGCCGCCGAGATCCGTGACGAGGCACGCGAGGTGGTCGGCGGCGATCTCCAGGCCCACGCCCAGCACGGTCCCCCGGGCCACGGTCAGGGGGATCGTCGGCCGCCCGGACACCCGCGCGGCCGTCTGCCGGCCCTCGACGAGCAGACCCGCCTCGAGCAGCTCCTGCACCAGTTTGGACACGGTGGGCTTCGTGAGCCCGGTGAGCTTGGCGAGCGCGGCGCGCGAGACCGGCGCGTCCGCCCCGGCGACGGCGCGCAGCACGGTGGAGAGGTTGTGCTCCCGCAGGTGGCTCGACTGCACGGACGACTCTCCTCTGGTGCCGAGAGGACCGGGTCCGGCGCGGATCCCGGCCGACCGGACGGCAGAAAATCCGCCGGCGGTCTTCCCCCACGGTATCCCAGCTCCTATAGTAAGTAACGGAAACTAACCAACTGGGAAAGGACCTCCGATGCCCACCTCCTCCCCCGCGACCTCCCTCGCCCCGTCACTCACCCCGTCCCCCGCGGACAAGTTCTCCTTCGGCCTGTGGACCGTGGGCTGGGCCGCCCGCGACCAGTTCGGCACCGCCTCCCGGCCCGAGCTCGACCCCCTCGAGTCCGTGCGCAAGCTCAAGGAGCTCGGCGCCTGGGGCTTCACCTTCCACGACAACGACCTGATCCCCTTCGACGCCACCGAGGCCCAGCGCGAGAAGCTGATCGGGCAGCTGAAGCAGACCATGGACGAGACCGGCATGGTCTGCGAGATGGTCACCACGGACACCTTCGCGGAGCCGATCTTCAAGGACGGCGCGTTCACGTCCAACGACCGGCGGGTCCGGCGCTACGGCCTGCGCAAGGTGCTCCGCAACGTGGACCTCGCCGCCGAGCTCGGCGCCACGACCTTCGTGATGTGGGGCGGGCGCGAGGGCACCGAGTACGACTCCTCCAAGGACCTCTACGCCGCCCTGGACCGCTACGCCGAGGGCATCGACACCGTGGCCGGGTACATCAAGTCCCAGGGCTACGACATGCGCATCGGCCTCGAGCCGAAGCCCAACGAGCCCCGCGGCAACATCTTCCTGCCGACCATCGGGCACGCCCTCGCGTTCATCGACCGACTCGAGAACGGGGACGTCGTGGGCGTGAACCCGGAGACCGGGCACGAGCAGATGGCCACGCTGAACTACACGCACGGCCTCGCCGAGGCGCTGTGGTGCGAGAAGCTGTTCCACATCGACCTCAACGGGCAGAACGGCCCGATGTACGACCAGGACCTGGTGTTCGGCCACGGCAACCTGATCAGCGCCTTCTTCACGGTGGACCTGCTGGAGAACGGGTTCCCGTCCCTGCCGGGCGCCTACCAGGGGGCCCGGCACTTCGACTACAAGCCCTCCCGCACCGAGCACCTCGACGGCGTCTGGGACTCGGCCGCGGCGAACATGCGGATGTACCTGCTGCTGAAGGAGCGGGCGGTGGCCTTCCGCCAGGACCCCGACGTCCAGGAGGCCATGGAGCAGTCCGGCATCCTCGAGCTCGGCGAGCCGACCCTCGCCGAGGGCGAGGACCTCGAGGCGTTCCTCGCCGACCGCAGCGCCTACGAGGACCTCGACCTGACGGGCCCGTCGGAGCGCAACTACGGCTTCGTGCGCCTGCACCAGCTCGCCGTCGAGCACCTCATGGGCGCCCGGGGCTGAGACGCCCGGGGCCGGCACCCACCCCCTCCGGGGTGCCGGCCCCGTCCCGGCCCGGTCCGGCGCACATCCCCCCTGCGCCGGGCCGGGCACTGCGCGTCCCGTCCCGCGGCGCCCTCGCCGCTCCGTCCCGACCCCGCACCGAGGTTCTTCATGGCACGCACCACCGTCCTGGGCATCGACTCCTCCACCCAGTCCACCAAGGCGCTCCTCGTCGACGCCGGCACCGGCGAGGTCCTCGCGCAGCGCCGCGCCCCCCACCCGGACGGGACCGAGGTGGACCCCCGGGCCTGGCTCGCCGCGCTCGACGACGCCGCCGGGCCCTTCCTCGCGGAGGCCGCCGCGGTCTCCGTCGGGGGCCAGCAGCACGGGATGGTCGCCCTCGACGAGCACGACGCCGTGGTGCGCGACGCCCTGCTGTGGAACGACACCCGCTCGGCGCCGCAGGCCCGCGGGCTCGTCGAGGAGATGGGCGGTGCGGCCGCCTGCGCCGAGGAGCTCGGCAGCGTGCTGGTCGCGTCCATGACGTCCACCAAGCTGCGCTGGATGGCGGAGCACGAGCCGGAGCACGCCGCCCGCACCCACCGGGTGCTGCTGCCCCACGACTACCTGTCCCACCACCTCGACGCCGGCCGGTCGTCCTTCTTCACCGACCGCGGCGACGCCTCCGGGACCGGCTACTTCTCCACGCGCACCGGCGCCTGGGAGCACGCCCTCGTGGAGCAGGCGCTCGGCCACGACCTCGAGCTCCCGCAGGTGGCCGCCGCCCCGAACGCGGTCATGGGCCGCACGGCCGCGGGGGCGGTGCTCGCGGCCGGCACGGGCGACAACATGGCCGCCGCGCTGGGCGTCACGCTCGGCCCCGGCGACGTGTCCCTGTCGATCGGCACCTCCGGGGTCGCGGCCATGGTCTCGGAGACCCGCACCGCGGACCCCAGCGGGCTGGTGACCGGCTTCGCCGACGCCACCGGCCGCTACCTGCCCATGGCCACGACCCTCAACGCCGCCCGGATCCTGGAGTTCGGGGCCCGGGTGCTGGGCGTCGACCACGCGGGCCTCGCCGAGCTCGCCCTCGCGGGCCGTCCCGGGGCGGGCGGCGTCACCCTGCTCCCCTACCTCGACGGGGAGCGCACGCCCGACCGGCCCGAGGCCCGCGCCACCCTGCACGGGATGTCCTCGCGCACCGGCCGGGAGGACATCGCCCGGGCCTGCGTGGAGGGCCTGCTCTGCTCCCTCGCCGACGGCGTGGCCGCGCTCGAGCGGGCCACCGGCACCGCTGCGGAGCGGATCCTCCTGATCGGCGGCGGCGCGCAGTCCGAGGCGGTGCGCCGGCTCGCCCCGGCCGTGCTCGGCCGTCCCGTGCTCGTCCCCGCCCCGGCGGAGTACGTGGCCCTCGGCGCCGCCCGGCAGGCCGCCTGGGCCCTCTCGGGCGAGGACGAGCCCCCGGCCTGGGCGCTCGCCGGCGCCCGGCAGTACGAGGCCGAGCCGACGCCCGGGGTCCTGGAGGCCTACCGCACGCTGCGCGACCGGACCGCCGGCTGGTCCCGGCCCCCGGCCGGCGCCCACCCCCAGCGGTGAGACCGGCCCGCGGTCCGGCGGGGCGCCGCCCGACGGGCGGGAGACCACCGTCCGCACCCCGGCCGCCCCGGTCGGTCTGAGCCCGCGGGCGCTCGACCTCGGCGCCGCGGTCCGGGCCCCGCACCTGCCCGGCCGGACCGGTCAGCCCAGCGCCTCCTCCAGCGCGGCCAGCACCTCGGACGCGCTCCCGGCGTCGAGGAGGGCCCGCCGGCAGGACTCCCCGGCCAGGGCCTCGGAGAGCTCGGCCAGCAGCTCCAGGTGCTCCTCCCCGGAGCGCTCCTCCGGGAGGGAGATCAGGAAGACCAGGTGGACCGGTTCGCCGTCCAGCGCGTTCCACTCCACGCCGTCCCGGCTGCGGGCGAACGCGATCATCGGCCGCTCGGCACCGGCGGACTTGGCGTGCGGCAGGGCCACGCCGTTGCCCACCCCGGTGGACCCCTCCTCCTCCCGGGCCAGGGCCGCCGCGACGGTGCTGTCGGCGTCGTACGCCCGCCCCGTGTGCGCGCCGAGCTCGGCGAGCTGCCGGATGACGCCGTCCCGGTCCGCCCCGTGGACGTCCAGGAGCACGGTCGACTCGCTCAGGTGGTCCAGGACGGAGCCGGAGCGCCCCGGGGAGTCGTCCTCGGCGCGGGAGGTCCTGTCGCTCATGTGCTGTCCCATCGGTGGAGGTGGACGGGCGGCGCGGTCCCACCGCGCTGCCCGCGGCACCGCTGCGCCCTCGTGCGGGCCAACCTACGGCGGCCGGGCCCCGGCGTCCACCGGTCCGCGCGGATTCCGATCCCGACGGCAAATATTGTTGAACAATCCTGGGGGACAGGGCATGCTGGAGGGACCGACGTGACAAGGAGCACAGCATGCCCCCCTCCGACATCGACCTCAACGCGGACTGCGGCGAGTCGCTCAGCGCCTGGGCCATGGCCGGCGACGAGGCCGTCCTGCACGTGGTCACCAGCGCCAACGTGGCCTGCGGCTTCCACGCGGGGGACCCGACGGTCGCCCGCCGGACCTGCACCGTGGCCGCCGAGCAGGGCGTGGCCGTGGGCGCGCAGGTCTCCTACGACGACCTCAAGGGCTTCGGCCGCCGCTTCATCGCCGTGCCCCGGGCGGAGCTGACCGACCAGCTGGTGTACCAGATCGGCGCCCTCCAGGCCCTGGCCCGCGCCTCGGGCACCGGGGTGAGCTACGTCAAGCCGCACGGCGCCCTGTACAACGCGATCGTCCACCACGAGGAGCACGCAGGAGCGGTGGTGGACGCCGTGCGCGACGTCGACGACGCCCTGCCCCTGCTGGTGCTGCCCGGCTCCGAGATCGAGCGCCAGGCGCGGGCGGCCGGGCTGCGCACGGTCCGCGAGGCCTTCGCCGACCGCGGCTACACGCCGCAGGCCACGCTCGTGCCCCGCACCGAGGCCGGCGCCGTCCTGCACGACGCCGACGAGATCGCCGCCCGCGTGGTGCGGATGGCCGTCGAGGGCGTGGTCGAGGCCGTCGACGGCTCCCTCGTGGCGGTGGACGCCCAGAGCATCTGCGTGCACGGGGACACCCCCGGGGCGCTGGCCATCGCCGAGCGCGTGCGCCGCGCCCTCGAGGAGGCCGGCCTGCGGGTCGGGAGCTTCCTGTGAGCGGGCCGGCCCCCGCGGGGCCCCGCCGGGTCCGGCCGCTCGGCCCGCGGGCGGCGCTGGTCGAGTGCGCCGACCTGCACGACGCCGTGGCGGTGCACGCCCGGCTCGCCGCCGCGGACCTGCCCGGGCTCGTGGACTGCGTGGCCGGCGCGGAGACCGTGGTGGTGCGCGCGAGCACCACCGATGCGCTGCGGGGAGTCGTCCGCGCCGCCCGCGCCGTCCCCCGCGGGAGCGCCGGGGCCGGCGGGGCCCGCACCGTGACCATCGACGTCGTCTACGACGGCGAGGACCTGGCGGCGGTCGGCGAGCTCACGGGCCTCGGCGCGGACGGGGTGGTCCGGTTCCACACCGGGCAGGCGTGGACGGCCGCCTTCGCCGGCTTCGCGCCCGGCTTCTTCTACTGCGTGGGCGAGGACGGTCCCGACGTCCCGCGCCGGGGCACGCCGCGCACCGCCGTCCCCGCCGGCTCGGTGGCCCTGGCCGGCCGGTTCTCCGCCGTCTATCCCCGCAGCTCCCCCGGCGGCTGGCAGCTCATCGGCCGCTCCGCGGCCCGGATGTTCGACCTCGACCGCGAGGACCCCGCCCTGCTGCGCCCCGGGGACCGGGTGCGCTACCGGCCCGTGCGCGAGCTCGTGGAGGTCGCCGCGACCGCAGCCCGGACCGCCCCGGTGCGGGGGCCCCACCTGACGGTCGGCACCCCCGGGCTGCAGACCCTCGTCCAGGACGGCGGCCGGGCGGGCTCCGCCGCGCTGGGCGTGTCCCCCTCGGGCGCGCTCGACGCCACCGCCGCCGGGTCGGCCAACCGGCTCGTGGGCAACGGTCCGGGGGCGGCGGTGCTGGAGCACCTGCTCGGCGGGCTCGAGCTGACCGCCCACGGGGAGCACGTCCTGGCGGTCACCGGCGCGCGGGCGGCGCTGACGGTCACGGGCCCGGCCCCGTGGCGGCCCCCGCCCGGCACCCCCTTCGCCCTGCGCGACGGCGAACGGCTGGCCGTCGGCACCGTGACGGCCGGGGCGCGGGTCTACGTGGGCGTCCGCGGCGGGATCACGGTCCCGCCGGTGCTGGGCAGCCGCTCCGCGGACACGCTCGCGGGGCTGGGCCCGGCCCCCCTGGCCGCCGGCGACGCCCTGCCGGTCGGACCGGAGCCGGGCACCGCCGTCCGGCCCCCCGAGCCGGCGCCCGCCCCGGCCGCGGTGCCCGCGGTCCGCGTGGTCCCGGGCCCCCGCGACGACTGGTTCACCCCCGCCGCCGTGGCCTCCTTCTTCGCGCAGGAGTGGGAGCTGACCGCGTCCTCCGACCGCGTGGGCGCCCGGCTCTCCGGCGAGCCGCTGGAGCGGGTGCGCACGGACGAGCTGCCCAGCGAGGGGACCGTGCCCGGCTGCGTCCAGGTCCCGCCCGCGGGCCTGCCGGTCGTCCTGCTGCAGGACGCGCCCACCACCGGCGGCTACCCCGTGCTCGGGGTGGTGCACCCGGAGGACCTCGCCGTGCTCGCCCAGCTGCGCCCCGGCGGGCGCCTGCGCTTCACCCGGCTGCCGGCGCCCGATCTCGGCCCGCCGCCCGCGGAGGACCCCGGGCCCGCCACCGCGCAGGCCGAACCCGACAGCACCGCCACCAGCACGTCCACCGACATGTCCACCGACACCTCCCGGGAGTAGCACCGTGCGCAAGATCCTGATCGCCAACCGCGGGGAGATCGCCGTCCGCGTCGTCCACGCCTGCGCCGAGGCCGGCCTCGAGTCCGTGGCCGTCTACGCCGACCCCGACGCCGACGCCCCGCACGTCCTCCTGGCCGACGAGGCGTACGCCCTGGAGGGCACCTCGGCCGCCGAGACCTACCTGGACGGGGACGAGGTGCTCGCGATCGCGCGCCGGTGCGGCGCCGACGCCGTGCACCCGGGCTACGGGTTCCTCTCCGAGAACGCCGGGTTCGCCCGGGCGGTGATCGAGGCCGGTCTCACCTGGATCGGCCCCTCCCCCGAGACGATCGTGCTGCTGGGGGACAAGGTCGCCGCCCGCGAGATCGCCCGGCGCGCGGGCGCCCCGCTCGTGCCGGGCAGCGACGGCCCGGTCGAGTCGCCGGAGGACGCCCGGGCCTTCGCGCAGGAGCACGGCCTGCCGGTGATCGTGAAGGCCGCCCACGGCGGCGGGGGCCGCGGCATGCGCGTGGTCCGGGAGCTCGACGAGGTCGAGGACGCCTTCCGCTCGGCCGCCCGCGAGGCGCAGAGCGCGTTCGGCCGCGGCGAGTGCTTCGTGGAGCGTTTCCTGGACCGCCCGCGGCACGTGGAGGCGCAGGTCGTGGCCGACTCCCACGGCCACGTCGTCGTGCTCGGGACCCGGGACTGCTCCCTGCAGCGCCGCCACCAGAAGCTCGTCGAGGAGGCCCCCGCGCCGTTCCTCTCGGACGACCAGCGCGAGCGGATCGCGGCCGCCGCCGAGGGCATCTTCCGGGAGGCCGGGTACGTGGGGGTGGGCACCGCCGAGTTCCTCGTGGCCCCGGACGGGCTGATCTCCTTCCTGGAGGTCAACACCCGGCTCCAGGTGGAGCACCCGATCACCGAGGAGGTCTACGGCGTGGACCTGGTCCGCGCCCAGCTGACCGTGGCCGCCGGGGACCCGCTGCCCGTGCTCGAGACCCCGGTCCCGCGCGGGCACGCGTTCGAGTTCCGGATCAACGCCGAGGACCCCGGCCGCGGCTTCCTGCCCTCCGGGGGCACGGTCGAGGCCGTCGACACCCCGACCGGCCCGGGCGTGCGCGTGGACTCCGGGGTGCACCGCGGCACCCGGGTGGCCACGACCTTCGACTCGCTGCTGCTCAAGCTCGTCGTCAGCGCACCCACCCGCGAGCAGGCGCTCGTGCGGGCCCGCACCGCCCTGCGCGAGCTGCGGGTGCACGGCGTGGCCACCACGGTCCCGTTCCACCGCGCCGTGCTGGACGCCCCCGCCTTCGCCGGGGGCGAGGGGCTCGGGGTGTGGACCACGTGGATCGAGGACGAGTTCGCCGGCCGGCTCGCCCCGGACGCCGAGTACGCCCGCGCGGACGAGCCGGGCCGCACCCGCTTCACGGTGGACGTGGACGGGCGGCGCGTGAGCATCGGGATCCCCGACGCCCTCGCCGCGGCCCTGGGCTCCGCCCCCGCGGCGTCGGAGGCCGCCCCCGCGGGGGCGCAGCCCGCCGACGACGGCGCCGTCACCGCGCCCTTCGCGGGCACGCTCGTCTCGTGGCTGGTGGCCGAGCAGGACGACGTCGAGGCGGGCCAGGACGTCGCCGTGCTGGAGGCCATGAAGACCGAGACCCGGGTGTCCGCGCCGCGGGCCGGCACGGTCCGGGAGCTCGCGGTGGGACCGGGGGACGCGGTGACCGCCGACCAGGTGCTGGCCCGCCTCTCCTGACCGGGCTCCGTCCCCGGGGTGCCCGGACCTCCCCGGGGGCTCACTCGGGGAGCAGCTCCTCGAGGGACGGGGCCTCCTCGATGAGTCCGTGCTGGACGGCGAGGTCCGCGAGCTCCTGCACGGACTGCCGGTTCACCTCGGTGGGGTAGGCGGGCAGGACGAGCTGGTCGATCAGCTCCTCGTCGAGCTGCGTGTAGCTGGGCAGCACGGCCCGGACCTCGTCGGGGTTGTCCTGCGCGAACTGCAGCGACTTCTCGATGGCGGCCCGGAACGCCTCGACGGTCTCGGGCTCCTGGGCCAGCACGTCCTCGGTGGTGAAGTACACGGCCACCGTCAGGTCCTCGATCGGGAACGCGTAGTTGGAGACCGCCGAGCGCGCCCCGTCCTGCATGGCGATGGTCCGGAACGGCTCGATCGAGCCGATCGCGTCCACCTCGCCCCGCTCCAGGGCCGCCGGCATGTCGGGGAGCGGGACCTCGACGAACTCGACGTCCCCGGGGTCCCCGCCCTGCGCCTCGATGGCCGCGCGGATGGTGGTGTCGCTGATGTTGTTCAGGGTGTTCACCCCGACGGTCCTGCCCTGCAGGTCCGCGGCGTCCTGGATGTCGCTGTCCTCGCGCACCAGGACGTCGGCGAAGTCCTCGCCCTGGACCCCGGTGGAGTTGTTGGCGTTGGCGATGATCTGCAGCGGCAGCCCCTGGGACCGGGCGACGATCAGCGACGTCACGTTGCTGAAGCCGAAGTCCATCTCCCCGCTGACCACGGACGGGACGATGGCCGCACCGCCCTGGGCCTGGGTGATGTCGAGCTCCAGGCCCTCCTCCTCGAAGAAGCCCTGCTCGATCCCGAGGTAGAGGGGTGCCACGTCGGTGCTCGCGATGACGCCCACGCCGACCCTGGTCAGCTCGCCGTCCCCGGCCGCTCCGCCGCCGGACTCCCCTCCCCCGCACGCGGTCACCGTCAGGACGGCCGCCGTGGCGAGTGCTGCACCGGTCTTCTGCATCGAAGCCTCCAGGGAGTGGGTCGGACGTCCTGACAGCGTAGAGGACGGCCTGGTCCGCCACCAGGGTGCCGCCGCACGGCCGGGCGCCCCCGGGATGTCAGGATGGGGATCGATGAACACCGTGCAGAACGAGTTCCTGACGACGGCCGTCGCCCAGGCCGGGCCCGCCCCGCAGGGCGAGGCCATCCCGTGGGCGGTGGACGTGCTGCGCCAGGGCGTCGTGGCCGGCCGGCTGCCGCCCGGGACCCGGCTCTCGGAGGCCCGGGTCAGCGAGGCGCTGCGGGTCTCCCGCAACACCCTGCGCGAGGCGTTCACGATCCTGGTCGGGGAGAACCTGCTGGTGCGGGTGCCCAACCGCGGCGTCTCGGTGGCCCGGCCCGGCGCGGACGACGTGCGGGAGATCCACCGGGTGCGGCTCGCGCTGGAGACCTCGGCGCTGCGCTGGTCGGACCCGGTCCCGCAGCCGGGCCTGCACGCCGCCGTCGAGGACGGCCGCGCCGCCCGCGACCGCCGGGACGTCACCGGCATGGCCGACGCGAACCAGCAGTTCCACCGCGGCGTGGTGGAGCTGGCCGGCTCGCCGCGCCAGGATGAGCTGATGTCCCGGACCCTCGCGGAGATGCGACTGGTGTTCTACTCCATGCGCCAGGACCCGTCCTTCCACGCGCCCTGGATCGAGCGCAACGCCCGGATCCTCGAGCTCTTCGAGCAGGGCCGGCGCGAGGAGGCCGCCGTGCAGATGCACGACTACCTGGAGGCCTCCCGGCAGCAGCTGCTGGACGTCCTGGAGGGCCCCGCGCCGGCCGCGCTCAGGGGACCTGGTACTGCCAGTCGGGCAGGTCGGTGACCAGCATGTGGCCCGGGGCGTGGCCGAGGGCGAACGGCACCCCGGACTCGAGCACCGCCGCCTGGGGCGTCACCCCGCAGGCCCAGAACACGGGGACGTGGCCGTCCGGGATCTGCACCGCGTCCCCGTAGTCGGGGGCCCCGAGGTCCCGGATGCCCAGCTCCTGCGGGGCGCCGACGTGCACCGGGGCGCCGTGCACGGCGGGATAGCGGGAGGTGATGCGCACCGCGTCGGCCACCCGGGAGGCGGGGATCGCCCGCATGGACACGACCAGCGGGCCGGACAGCCGCCCGGCGGGCGCGCACGGGACGTTCGTGCGGTACATCGGGACGTTGACGCCCTGGTCGATGTGGGCGATCGGGATCCCGGCCTCCTGCAGGGCCGCCTCGAAGGTGAAGCTGCAGCCGAGGGCGAAGGTCACGAGGTCCTCGCGCCACACGTCGAGCAGGTCGGTGCGGGTGCCCGCCGCCTCTCCGTCCCGGTAGACGGTGTAGAGGGGGACGTCGGTGCGGACGTCGCCGCCGCCCAGCAGCGGCCCGGTCACCTCGCCGGCCTCGAGCACGCCGAGCACCGGGCACGGCTTGGGGTTGCGCTGGGCGAAGAGCAGGACGTCGAAGGCCCAGTCCGCGGGGACGACGATCAGGTTGGCCTGCGCGAAGCCGTCGCACCAGCCCGACGTGGGCGTGACCAGGCCGCTGCGGAACATCGCCCGGGCGGCGCCCGGGGCCAGGGCGGCCCGGTCCCGCCGGGCCTGCGTGCTGTCCGGTCCCACGGCGATCACGCCCACAGCGCGGCGATGCCGCTGAGGGACTGGTAGCCCAGGAAGATGGTGAGCAGCCACACCACGGTGCCGATCAGCGCGAGCCACTTGGGGTACTCGTAGCCGCCCAGCAGGTCCCGCCGGCGCCAGGCCACCCACAGCAGCACCGCGAAGCCCAGCGGCAGGATGAGCCCGTTGACGGCGCCCGCCACGATGAGCAGCGTGGACGGCGCCTGGCCGAGCAGGGCGAACACGGTGGCGGAGACCAGGATGAAGGCGATGGTCATCAGGTTCCGGGTGCGCGGCTTCGTCCGGGAGGTGGTGAGGAAGGACACCGAGGTGTAGGCGGCGCCGATGACCGAGGAGATGGACGCGGCCCACAGGATGACCCCGAACAGGCGCAGGCCGACCTCCCCGGCGGCGGAGCGGAACGCCTGGGCGGCGAGGTTCTCGCCCGTGAGCTGGGCGCCGCCGGCGACCACCCCGAGGATCGCCAGGAACAGCAGGAAGCGCATGACCCCGGTGAGCACGATGCTCACCACGGAGCTGCGGGAGATCTGCTTGACGCTCTCCACGCCGGTGATCCCGGCGTCGACGATGCGGTGGGCGCCCGCGTAGGTGATGTACCCGCCCACGGTCCCGCCGATGAGGGTCGTGATGATCAGGAAGTCCACGTTCTCGGGCAGCACCACGTTGCGCAGCGCCTCCCCCACCGGGGGCCGCGAGACGAACGCGACGTAGCTCGTCACGAGGATCATGAGCACGCCGAGGACCACCACGATCCGGTCCAGGGCCACGCCCGCGCGCTTGCTGACGAACACGCCCACCGCGATCAGCGCCGTGATGATGCCTCCCCAGGTGGGGTCGAGGCCGAGCAGCGCGTCGAGGCCGAGCCCGCCGCCGGCGGTGTTGCCGATGTTGAAGACGAGCCCGCCGGTGGCCACGAGCGCGGCGATGAACCAGCCGAGGCCCGGCAGCACGCGGTTGCCGAGCTCGTGCGCCTTGAGCCCGGAGACGCCGATGATCCGCCACACGTTCAGCTGCACCGCGATGTCGACGACGATGGAGATGACGATGGCGAACGCGAAGGCGGCGCCCAGCTGGACGGTGAAGTTCGCGGTCTGGGTGATGAACCCGGGGCCGATGGCGCTGGTGGCCATCAGGAAGAGGGCGCCGAGCAGGGCGGAGCGGTTCACGGCCCGCATCGCCGCGGGGCTGCTGACGGCGCCGCGGCCCTCCGGGACGGGCGGGACGGGGGCGGAGCTGGACATGCGGCCTCCTCGGGACGGGGGCGACCTGCGCCGGGGCACGGCGCCGGCCACCCTGGACGTGGCCGCGGTCACTCTCGTGCCAGTGTAGTGATTGTTGAACAATCTGAACAGGGCCTCCGCCGCTTCTCCGCCTGGACACGCAGCGGCCCCCGGGACAGGCTGGGTCCGGATCCCCGCCCCTCGACGACCGGGAGCAGCGCATGCACGACGACGGGTCCGCGGGTGCCGTGGACGTCCTGCTCCCGGCGCCGGCGTCCCCCGGGTTCCTCCGGGACTTCCTGGCCTCCCAGGCCGTGCCCGGGTGCGACGACCTCGCGGGCGGCGCCCACCGGCGCCCCGTCGTGGTGGACGGAGCCGTCCGCACGGTGACGGTCGACTGGAGGGGCCTCACTCCGGCCGGTCTGCCGGTGCGCGTGGGGCCCGGGGCGGCGGAGACCCTGGAGCCCGTGCTGGAGCGGGTGCGCCGCTGGCTCGGCGAGGGCACGGAGTCCCCCGCGGCGGACCGCGCCCTGGCGGCCGACCCCGTGCTCGCCGCGGACGTGCGCGCCTGGCCCCTGATCCGGCTGCCCGGTGCACCGGACGGCTTCGAGACGGCAGTCCTGACCGTACTGGGGCAGCAGGTCTCCCTCGCCGCGGCCCGCACCTTCGCCGGGCGCCTGGTCCGCCACCACGGCACGCCCGTGACCGGCGGCGCCACCGCCTTCCCGACGGCCCGCCGGATCGCCGGGACGGACCCGGCCCGGCTGCAGCGGGACGTGGGCGTCACCACCCGCCGGGCCGCGACCGTGCACGCGCTCGCCGTGGCGGTCCGCGACGGACTCGTCCTCGACGCCCCGCCGGGACGTGCCGGCGTGCCGGCCGGGGAGGACGCAGCCGTGCTGCGCGAGCGCCTGCTGGCCCTGCCCGGCATCGGCCCGTGGACGGCCGGGTCGATCTCGCTGCGCGTCCTGGGCGACCCCGACGTCTTCCTGCCCCAGGACCTGGTCCTGCGGCGCGCGCTCGGGGCGGCCGGGGCGGCCGCCGCCGCGGCGACCGCGTCCGCCTGGAGCCCCTGGCGCAGCTACGCCGTGATGCGGCTGTGGGCCCGCGCGGCGTTCCCGGACTCGGCCGCCCTGCCCGCCGGCGGGGACCGCGCAGCGCCCGGCGGCCCCGGCCCCGCCGGGGGCCCCGGAGGGTCCGGGGCCCGCTGAGCCCGGCCGGCGGCGCGGGTCTGCCGCGCGGGCCGGCTGCTAGGCCGAGCCGGGCACGAGGTCCCGGCTCTCGGCGAAGTGGCAGGCCGCCGGGTGGCCCTGGCCGCGGTCCACGAGCTCCGGCTCCTGCTCGGCGCACACGTCCTGCGCCTTCCAGCACCGCGTCCGGAACCGGCACCCGGAGGGCGGGTTCGCGGGACTGGGCAGGTCGCCGCTGAGCATGATCCGCTCGCGCCCCCCGCGCAGGGCGGGCTCGTGGACCGGCACCGCGGAGAGCAGGGCCTGCGTGTACGGGTGGGCGGCCCGGTGGTAGATCGCGTCCCGGTCGCCCGTCTCCACCACCTTGCCCAGGTACATCACCGCGACCCGGTCGCTGAGGTGGCGCACCACCGAGAGGTCGTGGGCGATGAAGAGGAAGGACAGGCCGAACTCGTCCTGCAGGTCCTGCAGCAGATTGATGACCTGCGCCTGGACGGAGACGTCCAGGGCCGAGACCGGCTCGTCGCAGATGATCACCTCGGGGCGCAGGGCCAGGGCCCGTGCGATCCCGATGCGCTGCCGCTGGCCCCCGGAGAACTGGTGCGGGTACCGGTTGGCGTAGTCGGGCCGCAGCCCCACCCGCTCCAGCAGCTCCCGGACCGTGGCCGCGCGGTCCTGCCGCGCCACGGCGTTGGGGTGCACGTCCCAGGCCTCGGCCACGATGTCCCCCACCGTCATCCGCGGGTTGAGGGACGAGTAGGGGTCCTGGAAGATGATCTGCACGTTGCGGCGGTACTCCCGCAGCTGCCGCGAGGACATCGCGGCCACGTCCCGGCCCTTGTACAGGACCTGGCCCGCGGTGGGCTGCTGCAGCGCCATGATGAGCTTCGCCACGGTGGACTTGCCGGAGCCGGACTCGCCCACGAGCCCCAGGGTCTCCCCCGGGCCGAGGGTCATGCTCACGCCGTCCACCGCCTGGACCTGGCCCACGGTCCGCCGCAGCAGCACCCCCTGGGTGAGGGGGAAGTGCTTGGTGAGCCCGCGCAGCTCCAGGAGGGGCGCGTCCGCCGTCGTCGGCAGGGTGTCACTCATGCTCGAGCTCCTCGCTGTAGTGGCACGCGGCCGTCCGGCCCGGCACGACCTCGCGCAGCACCGGGACGTCCGCGGCGCAGTCCTTGCCCGGTGCCGCCGTCCGCCCGAACCGGGCCATGGGGCAGCGCGGGTGGAACGCGCAGCCGGCGGGGACGGCGGAGAGGTCCGGCGGGGTCCCGGCGATGGGCAGGAGCCGCTCGCCCTGGGACTCGAGGCTGGGCATCGAGGACATCAGCCCCCGGGTGTAGGGGTGCAGGGGCGCCGAGAGCACCTCGTCGACCGTGCCGTTCTCCACGATGCTGCCCGCGTACATCACCGCCACCCGGTCGGCGACCTCGTTGACCACCCCCAGGTCGTGGGTGATGAGGATGACGCCCATCCCGGTCTGCGTGCGGAGCTCGGTGAGCAGGTCCATGATCTGGGCCTGGACGGTGACGTCGAGCGCGGTGGTCGGCTCGTCGGCGATCAGGATGTCCGGGTCCAGGGCGATGGCCATCGCGATCATCACGCGCTGGCGCATGCCGCCGGAGAACTGGTGCGGGAAGTCGCCCACGCGCTCCCGGGCCGCGGGGATCCCCACGCGCTCCATGAGCTCGATCGCCCGGGCCTTCGCCTCCTGCCGGGAGGCGCCCCGGTGGGCGCGGAACAGCTCGCCGATCTGGTGGCCCACGGAGAAGACCGGGTTCAGCGCGGAGAGGGCGTCCTGGAAGACCATGGCGATGCCCGGCCCCCGCACCGCCCGCTGGTCCCGGCGGCTCATGCCCAGCAGGTCCTCGCCGTGGAAGCGGATCTCGCCGTGCGTGATGCGGGCGGGCGGGATGTCGAGGATGCCCATGACGGCCTGGGCGCTGACGCTCTTGCCGGAGCCGGACTCCCCGACGATCGCGAGGGTCTCGCCGGCCCGGACGGTGTAGCTGATCCCGTTGACGGCCCGGACGGTGCGCCGGCGGGAGCGGAACTCCACCGCGAGGTCGTCGACCTCGAGCACGGGGCCCGCCGCGCCGCCCGGCGGCGCGGGCACGGGGGCGGGGGTGGGAGCGGGGACGGAGGAGGGTGTCATCGGCGCAACTTCGGGTCGAGGGCGTCGCGCAGCGCGTCGCCCATGAGGATGAACGAGAGCACGGTCAGGGACAGGAACAGCGACGGGAAGAGGATCAGGTGCGGGGCGTCGCGCAGCCTGTTCTGCGCCGCGTTGATCTGCAGACCCCAGGAGATCTCGGGCAGCTGCAGGCCCACGCCCAGGAAGGTGAGCGTCGCCTCGGAGGCGATGATCGTGCCGACCGCGATGGTGGAGTAGACCAGGACGGGCGCCACGGCGTTGGGCAGGATGTGCTTGGTGAGGATCCGGCCGGTCCGCGCGCCCAGCGCCCGGGCTGCCTGGACGTAGTCGGCCTCCTTGACCCCGATCACGTTGGAGCGGACCAGGCGCATGGCCGTCATCCAGCCGAACGCGATCAGCGCGAGGGAGACCTCGAGCACCCCGCGCTCGGGCAGCACGGAGAGCAGGATGATGGCGCCCAGGATGAGCGGCAGGCCGTAGAAGATGTCGGTGATCCGGGCGAGCAGCGAGTCGAGCCAGCCGCCGTAGTAGCCGGCGAGCGCGCCCACCACCACGCCGATGGCCAGGGTGCCCAGGACGGCGAGGAAGCCGATGGCCAGGGAGATGCGCGCGCCGTGCACCACGTTCGAGTAGTAGTCGCAGCCCTGGACGTCGTAGCCGAACGGCGCCCCGGGCTGCGGGCCCTCCCCCGAGCGGCCGAGGCTGCAGGCCCGCGGGTCCACCGAGGTGAACACCTGCGGGGCGAGGGCCATCACCGCGAACACGACGAAGAGCAGGGCCCCCACCAGGAAGAAGGGGTTGCGGAGCAGGCCCTTCCAGGCGTCCCGCCACAGGCTGACCTGCTCGATGTCCCCCGCGGCCGCCGCCGAGGCGATCTCGTCGGCGCGGTCGTCCACGCGGTCGGAGAAGGTCTCGTGGTGGGCGTCCCGCTCCTCGCGGACGCTCTCCGGACGCGGCTCATTCATAGCGGATCCTCGGGTCGAGGGCGGCGTAGAGGACATCGACCACCAGGTTGAAGAAGATGTAGAAGAAGACGAACAGGGTGACGATCCCGACGACGACGGCGCCCTCCTGCCGCAGCACCGCGTCGTAGACCGCCCGGCCGAGACCGGGGATGTTGAACACCGACTCGGTGACGATGGCCCCGCCCATGAGGGCGCCGAGGTCGGCGCCGATGAAGGTGACCACCGGGATGAGGCTGTTGCGCAGGGTGTGCTTGCCGACCACCGACACCTCGCTGAGGCCCTTGGCGCGCGCCGTGCGCACGTAGTCGCTCTGCAGGTTCTCCGCGAGGCTCGTGCGGGTCAGCCGGGCCACGTAGGCGAGCGAGAGCGCCGCGAGCACGAAGCCGGGCAGGACGTAGCTGTACCAGCCGTCCGAGATGCCGGCGATGGGGAACCAGCCGAGCCGTACGCCGAAGACGTACTGGGCGAGGAAGCCGAGGACGAAGACGGGGATGGACACGACCACCGTGGTGGAGACCAGCACGAGGTTGTCGAAGAAGGATCCGCGCCGCAGGCCAGCCAGCACGCCGGCGAGGATGCCGATGAGGATCTCGAAGGCCACGGCCACGAGGGCCAGCCGGGCCGTCACCGGCAGCCGGTCCACGATCGTGTCGAGGACGGGACGGCCCGAGAAGTCGGTGCCGAAGTCGCCCTGCACCAGGCCGCCCAGGTACTTGGCGTACTGGATCAGCAGCGGGTCGTCGAGGTTGTACTCGGTGCGCAGCTGCGCCTGCACGGCCTCGGACAGCGGCCGGTCGCCGGCCAGCGCCCGGATGGGATCGCCGGGCAGCGCGTAGACCATCGAGAAGATGAGCAGGGACGCGCCCAGCAGCACCGGGACGGTCAGCAGCAGACGGCGGAGGACGTACCGCCCCATGGGTCTCCTTGTGTGTGCGGAGGTGTTGCGCGGACAGGTGGGCCCGGGGCGCCCCGTGCGGGGCGCCCCGGGTCAGGGTCGGATCACTCCGAGGTGACGACGACGTCCTCGACCTCGACGCGGCCGAAGCTGTTGACGTAGACCTCCTCCACGTTCTCCGAGTGTGCGTACTGCACGAGCCCGAAGAACAGCGGCGTGGCCGGCATGTCGGCCACGAGCAGGTCCTCGGCCTCCTGGTAGGCCTGGATCGCCGTGTCGATCGAGTCGGCGGCGTTGCCCTCCTGCAGCTTGGCGTCGAACTCCTCGTTCGAGTAGAACGTCACGTTCGAGCCGGCCGGCGGCAGGGCCGCCGTGGAGTACGTCGGGCCGAGCATGTTCTCCATGACCGGGTAGTCCATGATCCAGCCGGAGCGGAACGGGCCGGTCATGCCCTTCTCGTCCTGCTTGGGCAGGTACTCCGCGAACTGGAGGTCGCCGCGCAGCTGGTACTCGACGCCCAGGTTCTCGCGGAGCTGGTTGCCGACGGCCTGCATCCACTCCTCGTGGCCGGCGCCGGCGTTGAACCACAGGTCCACGGGCTCGGACTTGTCGAAGCCCGCCTCGTCGAGCATCCGGTTGGCCTCCTCGACGTTCAGCTCGCACGCGTCGCAGGCGTCCTCGCGGTGGCCGTCGATCACGGGCGAGACGAAGGACGCGGCCGGGGTGCGGGAGCCCTGGAAGATCGCGTCGGTGATCGCCTGCCGGTCGATGGCCATGGAGAAGGCGCGGCGGACCTCCGGGTCGGCGAAGCGCTCGTCGTAGGTCGGGAAGCCGAGCGCGGTGATGTCGCCGCGCGGGGTGGTCTTGAACCGCTCGCCGAACTGGTCCTCGGCGGAGGCGATGGCGTCCGGCGGGATCTGGTCGACCACGTCGAGCGAGCCGGCCTGGAGGTCGTTGTAGGCGGTGTTGATCTCGGTGTAGACGCGGAACTCCACGGCGGCGGCCTTGGCCGGCTCGTCGCCGCCGAACTCGTCGTAGCGGGTGAGCGTGATGCCCTGGCCCTCCTGGAAGGCCTCGTCCGCCTTGAACGGGCCGTTGCCGATCGGCTGCTCGCCGAAGCCCTCGGGGTCCTCGAAGAACGCCTCCGGCATCGGGAAGAACGCGGTGTAGCCGACGGTGGTCGGCCACTGCGCGTAGGGCTCGCTGAGGGTGACCTCGAAGGTCTGCTCGTCGACGACGCGCAGGCCGGACATCTCGGTGGCGGTGGGGCTCGCGCCCTCCTCGCCCTGGAGGGCGTCGTAGCCCTCGACGTTGGAGAAGAAGTAGGAGTTGCCCTGCGCGTTCTCGCTGTTGGCCACGTAGTTCCACGAGTCCACGTAGCTCTGGGCGGTCACCGGGGACCCGTCGTGGAAGGTCCAGCCGTCCTTGAGGCTGACCGTCCACGTCGTCTGGTCCTCGGACTCGATCGACTCCGCGACGCCGGTGTAGACGGCCTCGTTGGACTCCCGGTCGTACTCGACCAGGCCGGTCCAGAGGGCGTCGACGACCTGACCGCCCTCCGTCTCGCCGGTGTTGCCGGGCAGCAGCGGGTTCTCGGGCTCCCCGATGTACACGCTGAAGGTGCCGTCGCCGCCGCCCTCGGCGGCGGTGCCCCCGCCGTCTCCCCCGCCGCACGCGGTGAGCAGCAGGGCTCCGGAGAGCGCCACTGACGTGCCCGCGATCCGCTTCGTTCTCATCGTTTCCTCCATGGGTCGATACGGGCCCGCCAGGAGTGCTGGGTTCGCAGTCCGAGGGGGACGGGGCCACGCCGGGGCGAGCACGGGGCTCGCGTCGTGGAGCACGGGGCTCCGGGTCCGACGTGACGGAGATCACCGTCCGCCGCACCCAGAAGAAATCTATGTGGTCCGTTCGGGGGACGACAGCAGACACGCCAGGAGAAACAGGAACCGCCGGTATCAGTTACCCATTCGTAACAACAAGGCCGGGCTCCGAGCCCCCGCGGGGCGGAGGTCGGCTCAGCCGGCGACGGCCAGTCCCCCTGTCCCCGCCCCGAGAGCGGCGGAGCGCAGCACGGAGCGCACCTCGTCCAGCTCCGTCGCGGAGGCCTCGGCGAGGAGGCAGAGCGGGACGCCGTGCCGCGCCGCCCAGCGGATCTCGGCGCGCAGGGCGCCCACCGCCCGGTCCAGTGCCCAGCGCGCCGACTCGAGGGCGCCGTCGAGGGGGGCGACGTCGAGACCGATGCCCACCTCCTCGCCGGAGGCCACGGCGTCGAGGACGTGGTCGAGCGCCCACTCCGCGGCCTCCACCTCTCCCGCCGCGGTGAAGACCCGCTGGAGGAGCCCGGCGGGGTGCAGACCGAGGCCGTCGTCCTGGCGGTCGGGGGCAGCGTCGTCGGGGTGCTCCGGGAGCAGCGGGACGTGGACGGGGTCGACCGACCGGAACGCCGGCCGGGGGGACAGTGCACTGCTCATCATCGAACCTTCCTCAGGACCTGCGACCGCGCCCTCCACCCGGCGCCCGGCGCGGGTCGGAGAGGCCTGCTCCCATGGAACCAGCGACCCCGGCGGACTTCCAGAGGGGCGTCGGTGAACACGTCGCAAACGCCTTGTGACCTGGGACAATGCAAACGCGCCAAGTGGACAGGAGAGGATCCGGCTCCTAGGGTCGGAGGCGGCCCGAGGGGGATTCGGGACCGCCGCCGCACCGGGCCCCCGCCCGGGCGCACCGACGTCCGCACCGGCCCCTCCCCCGGGGGCCGGCCGGACGTCCCACCGGCCGGCCGCCCGGATCCCCGCGAGCCGCCCCGTCCGTGCGCACCCCTGCGCACCCCCGCGCACGGGCCGCACCGGTCCCCGCCGGCAGCGGTCACGATCCCCTGCGCGCCCCCGCCCCCCGGAGATCCCATGAGCCGAACGTCCGAAGCCCCCACGACCGGCACCATCAGCACGACCGTTGCGGCCCCCGCCCGCAGACCCCGCCTCATCGCCGTGGACGCTGCCCGCGGCCTGGCGCTGATCGGCATGATCGCGGTCCACATCCTGCCCGCCCACGACCCCGACACCTTCGAGCCCACCCTCCAGTGGACCCTGTTCGGCGGGCGCGCCGCGGCGCTGTTCGCCCTGCTGGCCGGGCTGAGCCTGGCGTTTTCCTCGGGCGGGCGCGCCCCGCACCGGGGCCGCGCGCTGACGGCCACCCGCGCCGGCCTGGTGGTGCGGGCCCTGCTCATCGCCGCCGCCGGGCTGGCGATCAACCAGGTCATGCCGTCCCCGGCGCCCGCGCTGGGCATCCTCGTCTACTACGGCGCGTTCTTCCTGCTCGCCGTCCCGCTGCTGGGCCTGCGGCGCCGCACGCTGGCCGCCGTCGCGGCGCTCGCCGCAGTCCTGGGCCCCGTGCTCGTGCACGTCCTCGGCCCCGCCCTGCCCCAGGCCGAGGCGGTCAACCCCACCCTCGGCAGCGCGCTCGCGGACCCGGGCGCCACCCTGGCCCAGGTGCTGCTGACCGGGACCTACCCGGCCGTGCCCTACCTGACGTACCTCTGCGCCGGTCTGCTCCTCGGCCGGACCGACCTGCACGAGGTCGTGGTGCGGGTCCGGATCGCCGTGGCCGGCGTGGTCCTGGCGCTCGGGGCCTGGTTCGTCTACTGGGTGCTGGTCCTGCAGGCCGGCGGCTACGACCAGCTGCTGCGGCACACCCCGTGGCTGAGCGAGGACCAGGTCGACGAGATCCTCGTCTGGGGCCCGAGCCCGGACCTGCCCACCTCCACGTGGTGGTGGCTGCTCACCCCCGGACCGCACAGCAACACCCCGGTGACGCTGCTCATGGACCTGGGCACCGGCCTGGCCGTGCTGGGGCTCTTCCTGCTCGTCGCGCGCCCGAACCGGCTGTGGACCACCCTGGGCGCCATGGGGGCCCGCACCCTGACCCTGTACTCGGCCCACCTGCTCGCCCTGGCCACGACGCTCCACTACGAGGACCGCGTGCTCTGGTTCGCCGTGCACGTGGCCGTGGCCGCCGGCTTCGCCGCGCTCTGGCAGGCGACGTTCGGTCAGGGACCGCTCGAGCGGGTGATCGCGGCCGCCGTCCGGGGCACCCGCCGCCTGGTCCTGGGCACCCCTTCCCGGACGGCGGCGTCCCCGCGGGCATAGCTGTAGGAGGGCATGACGTTATTGGCGCGGGCCGGGACGCGTGAGGCCGGGGGCTGATCGCCGCAGGCGGTATGGGGTCGATGGTAGTTGAAGTGGTTCACCCACACCCCGATCGCGTCCCGGCGGGCCTGCTCGCTGGCGTAGGGGCGGACGTAGAGCACCTCGTCGGCCAGCAGCCGGTTGTACCGCTCGACCTTGCCGTTGTGCCGTGGCGTGTAGGGCTTGATGCGCTGGTGCCGGCCGGCCAAGGCTTCCACGCAACGGGTGAAGTCCCGGGCCCGGTAGTTGGCGCCGTTGTCCGTGACCACCCGGTGCAGACGGGTGATGCCGTGGGCGGCGAAAAAGGCTCGCGCCCGGCAGAAGAACCCGATCGTGGTCGTGGCCTTCTCGTCGGCGAGGGCCTCGGTGTAAGCCAGCCGGGAGAACCCGTCCACGGCCGAGTGCAGGTAGGTGTAGCCGACCTTCGCCCCGGGCCCGCGCTTGGACTGCTTCGCGGCGCTGGACCCGCGGCCATGGGCCCGCCAGCCGCCGCCGTCAGGGATCTTGCCGACCTTCTTCACATCCAGATGGACCATGTGTCCGGGCCAGGCGGCGCGGATCCGTCCCGGGGTCCTGCGGGAGTTCTCACCTGCGGGGGTAAGGTCGCGCAGCCGGGAGATCCCGAGTCGATGCAGCCAACGGCCGACGGTGCGCAGACTGATCTGGACGGCGCGGTCGACCAGGTGACGGTGGATGCGCCGCGCCGACCACTTGCGGCCCCGACGGAGCGCCTCGATAAGGTCGACGACCGCCGCCGGGGTGAGCGTACGGCTCTCGTGCGGAGCAGAGGAACGGTCGATCAGCCCTGCTTCCCCGGCCTCGAGGTAGCGGGCCACCCAAGTGGCCACGGTCGGCCGGGAGACCCGGAACTCCGCGGCCACGTGGGCCTTGGGGATCCCGTCGTCGAGGTGGCGCAACACCATGCGCAGCCGGCCGGTCGGGGTCAGAGGTGCATTAACGTGGGTCATGAACGGGCTCTCTCGCGCGGACGGACGGTGTAGGAACTTCCATCCTGTGACGAGGAGCCCGTTCCTCAACTCATCGACGCACCCGCGCCAAGAACCTCATGCCCCACAACACCTAGCGGAGTCCCTACTGGACCAGCGGGTTCCGCGCGCCGGCGGCGCCTGCGTCCGCGGCGCCCGCCGGTGTGGCTCCTGACACACCGGCGGGCTATGCTCCTGACATGTCACGATTCAGTCCCCTGGAGTGGCCGGTCCTCCGGCAGATCCGTTCGGGCGACCTGCTCGGTCGCGGACCGGCGGTGACCTCGGAGCGCACCCGGACGACGAGCCCGCGCACGACCACCGCGGACCGGGTCGTGCAGAGCGTCTGCCCGTACTGCGCGGTCGGCTGCGGCCAGCGGGTGTACGTCAAGGACGAGAAGGTCGTCCAGATCGAGGGCGACCCGGACTCGCCGATCTCCCGCGGACGCCTGTGCCCCAAGGGCGCGGCCAGCGAGCAGCTGGTCAACGCCCCCGGCCGGCAGACCGAGGTGCTCTACCGTGCGCCCCGGGCCACCGAGTGGCAGCGGCTGGACCTCGGCACCGCCCTCGAGATGGTGGCCGACCGCGTCCTCGAGGCCCGCCGCAACGGCTGGCAGGACGCCGACGAGCAGGGCCGTCCGCTGCGCCGCACGATGGGCTTCGCCGCCCTGGGCGGCGCCACGCTGGACAACGAGGAGAACTACCTCATCAAGAAGCTCTTCACCGCCGCGGGAGCGATCCAGATCGAGAACCAGGCCCGTATTTGACACTCCGCCACGGTTCCCGGTCTGGGAGCCTCGTTCGGACGTGGCGGTGCCACGCAGTCCCTGCAGGACATGGCCAACGCCGACTGCATCGTCATCCAGGGCTCCAACATGGCCGAGTGCCACCCCGTGGGCTACCAGTGGGTGACGGAGGCCAAGGCGCGCGGCGCCCGGGTCATCCACGTCGACCCGCGCTTCACCCGCACCTCGGCGGTCGCTGACAAGCACGTCCCGATCCGGGCCGGCTCGGACATCGTCCTGCTCGGCGCCCTGGTCAACCACGTGCTCACCCACGACCTGTGGTTCGAGGAGTACGTGCGCGCCTACACCAACGCCGCCACGCTGGTGAACGAGGACTACCGCGACGCCGAGGACCTCGACGGGCTGTTCTCCGGGTTCGACCCGGAGACCGGCCAGTACGACATGTCCACCTGGGCCTACGCCGAGAACGAGGGCGGCGCCGGGGACCACGACGGCCGGGTGGACGCACCCGCGGGCGACCCCGACCACGGCGCCGAGGAGGGGGCGGAGGCCGTGGACGAGGCCGCCGGCCAGCAGCTCGGCAGCGGCGGCGCCCCGATGGAGCACGCCCGCATGCAGCGCGACGAGACCCTGCAGGACCCCCGGACGGTGTTCCAGATCCTCAAGCGGCACTACGCGCGCTACACCCCCGAGATGGTGCAGGAGGTGTGCGGCGTCTCCCCCGAGGACTTCGCGTACCTGGCCCGCTCCATCACGGAGAACTCCGGGCGGGAGCGGACCACGTGCTTCGCCTACGCCGTGGGCTGGACCCAGCACAGCCTGGGCGCGCAGTACATCCGCACCGCGTCCATCCTGCAGCTGCTGCTGGGCAACATGGGCCGCCCCGGCGGCGGGATCATGGCCCTGCGCGGGCACGCCAGCATCCAGGGCTCGACCGACATCCCCACGCTGTTCAACCTGCTGCCCGGCTACCTGCCCATGCCGGTGGCCGGCACCCACGACACGTTCGACGACTACCTGGCCGCGATCGCGTCGAAGAAGCAGAAGGGCTACTGGGCCGAGGCCGACGCCTACACGACGAGCCTGCTCAAGGCCTGGTGGGGGGACGCCGCCACCGCGGACAACGACTGGGCCTACGACTACCTCCCGCGCCTCACCGGCGCGCACGGCACCTTCCAGACGCTGACGAAGATGCTCGACGACGAGGTGGAGGGCTACTTCCTGCTCGGCCAGAACCCCGCGGTGGGCTCCTCCAACGGCCGGATGCAGCGGATGGCCATGTCCCACCTCAAGTGGCTGGTGGTGCGGGACCTCAACCTCATCGAGTCGGCGACCTGGTGGAAGGACGGCCCGGAGATCGCCTCGGGCGAGCTGCGCACCGAGGACATCGAGACCGAGGTGTTCTTCCTGCCCGCGGCCACGCACGTGGAGAAGTCGGGCACCTTCACCCAGACCCAGCGGCTGCTGCAGTGGCGCCACCAGGCCGTGGCCCCGCCGGGCGAGTGCCAGAGCGAGCTGCAGTTCTTCTTCGAGCTGGGCCGGCGGATCCGGGAGCGGCTGGCCGGGTCCGGGGACGAGCGCGACCGCCCGCTGCTCGACCTCACCTGGGACTACCCCGTCGACGAGCACGGCGAGCCGGACCCCGAGGCGGTGCTCGCCGAGATCAACGGCCGGCACCTCACCGGCCCGGACGCCGGGAAGCCGCTGTCCTCGTACACCGAGATGCGGGCGGACGGCTCGACCTCCGGCGGCTGCTGGATCTACACCGGGGTCTACGCCGACGGCGTCAACCGTGCCGCCGCCCGCAGACCCGGCGAGGAACAGGGTCCCGCCGCGCTCGAGTGGGGCTGGGCGTGGCCGGCCAACCGTCGGCTGCTCTACAACCGCGCCTCGGCGGACCCGGAGGGCCGGCCCTGGAGCGAGCGCAAGAAGCTCGTGTGGTGGGACGAGGAGCAGGACCAGTGGGTCGGGGACGACGTGCCCGACTTCCCGCTCCACCTCGCCCCGGGCACCCGCCCCGACCCCGACTCCGGGGGCGCGGCCGCGCTCGCCGGCGACGACCCGTTCATCATGCAGGCCGACGGCAAGGGCTGGCTGTACGCGCCCAAGGGCGTGCTGGACGGGCCGCTGCCCACGCACTACGAGCCGCAGGAGTCGCCGGTCGCCAACGCCCTGTACACCCAGCAGCGCAACCCCTCCCGGGTGCTGTTCGCCCGCCAGGACAACCTCACCGCCCCGAGCGCCGGGGAGCCGGGGGCGGACGTGTACCCCTACGTGTTCACCACGTACCGGCTCACCGAGCACCACACCGCCGGCGGCATGAGCCGGTGGCTGCCGTACCTCTCGGAGCTGCAGCCGGAGATGTTCTGCGAGGTCTCCCCCGAGCTCGCCGCCGAGTGCGGGCTGGAGCCGTACGGCTGGGCCACGATCGTCTCGCCCCGGGCGGCGATCGAGGTGCGGGTGCTCGTCACCGAGCGGATGACCCCGCTCGTGGTGCGCGGGCACACCGTGCACCAGATCGGCCTCCCGTACCACTGGGGCGTGGGCGACGACGCCGTGGTCAGCGGCGACTCCGCCAACGACCTGCTGGGCCTGACCCTCGAGCCCAACGTGCAGATCCAGGACTCCAAGGTGGGCTCGTGCCACATCCGCCCGGGCCGCCGGCCGCGGGGTCCCGAGCTGCTCGACCTGGTCCTGGAGTACCAGCAGCGCGCGGGCGCCACCGTGGAGACCGGCAACACCCGGATCGACGTCCCCGGCACCGACCGGAGCACCGATCCGGGCACCGACCCGACCACCGACCCGATGAGGGAGCACTGATGGGCCAGCTGGCCGGACCGACCGATCCCACGGCCGACGCGCACTGGGAGCACGCGCACGCGCGGAAGGGCTTCTTCACGGACACCTCGATCTGCATCGGGTGCAAGGCCTGCGAGGTGGCCTGCAAGGAGTGGAACCAGAACCCCCAGGACGGGGACCTCGAGCTGCTCGAGTCCTCCTACGACAACACCGGCGCCCTGGGTGCCAGCACCTGGCGGCACGTGGCGTTCGTCGAGCAGGACAGCGAGCGGATCGAGGAGGCCCGCGAGTCCGGGCGCAAGCTCGTGAGCCTGGGCATGCCGCGCGTCGGCCCGCCCGAGGCGCGCCCGCAGCCGGCCGCCGGGGACACCACCCCGCCGAACACCGAGGAGTTCCGCTGGCTGATGTCCTCGGACGTCTGCAAGCACTGCACGCACGCCGGGTGCCTCGACGTGTGCCCCACCGGGGCGCTGTTCCGCACCGAGCACGGCACCGTGGTGGTCCAGGACGACGTGTGCAACGGGTGCGGCACCTGCGTGGCCGGCTGCCCGTTCGGCGTGATCGAGCGGCGCACCGACGGCACGGCCGCCCCGCGCACGGAGCGGGACGGGCAGCCGGGCAAGCCGGACAAGCCTGCGGTGAAGAACGTGGGCGTCGCCCAGAAGTGCACCCTGTGCTACGACCGCATGGTGGACGACCAGACGCCCGCGTGCGCGCAGACGTGCCCCACCACGTCCATCAAGTACGGCGAGCACGACGACATGGTCGAGACGGCCCGGCACCGGGTCGCCGAGCTGCACGCCCAGGGGCGCACCGAGGCGCGGCTCTACGGCGCGAACGAGCTGGACGGCGTGGGCGGCACCGGCTCGGTGTTTTTGCTGCTCGACGAGCCGGAGGTCTACGGGCTCCCGCCCGACCCGCGGGTGCCGACCGCGGACCTGCCCCGGATGTACCAGCGGGCCGGACTGGCCGCGGCGGGCATGCTCGCCGCCGCCGCCCTGGCCTTCGCGGGGGGCCGCTCGTGAGCCTGTCCGAGTTCGACGGCTACCGTCCGCCCGAGCCGCCGCGCCGCCGGCGGCGGGACGGCCCGCGCCGCCGGGGCGCCGGGCAGGGCGGCGGCGACGGCTCCCGGGAGATGCCGATGGTCCCGGAGCCGGAGTTCGGCTCCTACTACGGCCGCCCGGTGGTCAAGCCGGCGCCCTGGGGCCACGAGGTCGCCGCGTACCTGTTCCTCGGCGGCGTGGCCGGCGGCTCCGCGCTGCTCGCGCTCGGCGGTCAGCTCACGGGCCGGGCCGAGCTGCGCCGCAACGCCCGGCTGGGCTCGGTGACCGCGCTCGGTCTCGGCGGCGCGGCGCTGGTCGCGGACCTCGGCCGCCCGGAGCGCTTCCTGCACATGCTGCGCACGTTCAAGCCGACCTCGCCGATGAGCATGGGCACGTGGATCCTCAGCGCGTTCGGGGCCGGCATGGGGACCGCGGTCGCGTCCGAGGTGGACCGGATGACCGGCTCCCGCCTTCCGCTGGGCCCGCTGCGCCCGGTGCTGCGGGCCGTGGAGGGCCCGGCCGGCGTCGAGGCCGCGGTCTTCGCGGGCCCGCTCGCCGCGTACACCGCGGCGCTGCTCTCCGACACGGCGACGCCCACCTGGAACGCCGCCCGCGAGGACCTGGCGTTCGTCTTCGTGAGCTCGGCGAGCCTCGCCTCGGGCGGCCTGGCCATGGTCACGACCTCGGTCGGCGAGGCCGGCCCCGCCAGGCGGCTGGCCCTGCTGGGCGTGGCCGGTGAGCTGATCGCCACGAAGCTGATGGAGCGCCGGATGGACCCGGTGGCGGCCGAGCCGCTGCACCACGGCCAGGCCGGGACCATGCTGGCGTGGAGCGAGCGGCTGGCGGTCGCCGGCGGTCTCGGCACGCTGCTGGGCGGGCGGCACCGGGCCGTCGCCGCGGTCTCCGGGCTGGCGCTGCTGGCCTCCTCGGCGCTCACCCGGTTCGGCGTGATGGAGGCCGGTCTGCACTCGGCCGTGGACCCCCGCTACACGATCGAGCCGCAGAAGGCCCGGCTGGCCGCCCGCCGCGCCGCCGGGATCACCGATGACGCGATCACGACCGTCGGCTGAGCGCCCGGCGCCGTGCCCCGACGGGGCTCAGCGCACCTGGAGTCCGGAGCCGACCACGGTGTGGCCCACCACGGGGTACCCCGGCACCTCGCCGACGACCAGCAGGCCGCCCGAGGTCTGCGCGTCGGCCAGCAGCAGCAGGTCGTCCTCGGTGACACCGGTCCCCGCCCGCAGGTGCGGGCGCACCCAGTCCAGGTTGCGGCGGGTCCCGCCGGAGACGTAGCCGTCCCGCAGCGCCTCGGCCGCGCCCTCGACCAGGGGCACGGCGCCCCGGTCGAGCACCGCGCCCACCCCGGAGGCACGGCACATCTTGTGCAGGTGCCCGAGCAGGCCGAAGCCGGTCACGTCCGTGGCCGCCCGGGCCCCGGCCGCCAGCGCCGCCTCGGCCGCGTCCCGGTTGAGCCGGGTCATCGTGGCGAGCGCCTCGGCGAAGACCTCGCCGGTCGCCTTGTGCCGGTTGTTGAGCAGCCCCACGCCGATCGGCTTGGTGAGGGTCAGGGGCAGCCCCGGTGCGGCGGCGTCGTTGCGCAGCAGCCGGTCCGGGTGGGCCACACCGGTCACGGCCATGCCGTACTTCGGCTCCGGGTCGTCGATGGAGTGCCCCCCGATCACCGGGCACCCCGCCTCGGACGCGACCGCCAGGCCGCCGCGGAGCACCTCGGTCATCAGCTCCATCGGCAGCACGTCGCGGGGCCACCCCACGAGGTTGATCGCCATGACCGGGCGCCCGCCCATGGCGTAGACGTCCGAGAGCGCGTTCGCGGCGGCGATCCGGCCCCAGTCGTAGGCGTCGTCGACCACCGGGGTGAAGAAGTCGGCGGTGGACAGCACCGCGAGGTCCTCGCGCACCAGGACGGCCGCGGCGTCGTCGCCGTCGTCGAGACCGACCAGCACGCCGTTCCCCGCCTGGCCGGTGAGGCCCCGGACCGCGTCCTCGAGCTCGCCGGGCGGGATCTTGCACGCGCATCCGCCGCCGTGGGCGAAGCCGGTCAGGCGGACCGTCCCGGGCGCGGGCAGGGGCGGGGTCGACGTCCGGGTCTGTTCCATGCCGTCAGCCTACTGGTGACGGCGGTGCTAGGTTGGGTGGCGGAGGCGTCCGGGTCCTGGTGGGCCCCCCGGTCTTCAAAACCGGTGAGGCCGAGCACCTCGGCCTGGCGGGTTCGATTCCCGTCCGCCTCCGCCAACCTCTGTGCTCCCCCACCGCACCGCGCGCCGCTCGACGAGGAGGGACTGTGGCCCTGGACGACCCGCGCCGCCTGATCCCGCGCACCGACCAGCTCATGGCCCTGCCGCCCGTCCGCCGGGCGCTCGAGCGGCTGAGCGAGGACGTCGTCCGCGCGCTGGTGCGCGAGACCCAGGACCGGGCACGACGCGGCGAGATCGCCCCCGGAGAGGTCGAGCCGGCGGTGCTCGACGCGCTCGGGGCCCGCTCCGCCTCGACCCTGACGCCGGTGCTCAACGCCACCGGCGTGGTGGTGCACACCAACCTGGGCCGCGCCCCGCTGTCCGCGGCGGCGCTCGACGCGCTGGTCACGGCCGGCGGGTACGTCGACGTGGAGCTCGACCTGGGGACCGGCACCCGATCCCGCCGCGGCGCTGCGGCCCGGGCGGCCCTGCTCGCCGCCTGCCCCCCGGCGCAGGACGCCCTGGTCGTCAACAACGGCGCGGCCGCCCTGGTGCTGGCCACCACGGCCCTGGCCGCCGGCCGGGAGGTGGTGATCAGCCGAGGCGAGCTCGTCGAGATCGGGGCCGGCTTCCGGCTGCCGGAGCTGATCGAGTCGACCGGCGCCCGGCTGCGCGAGGTGGGCACGACCAACCGGACCCACCTGCGCGACTACGCCGAGGCGATCGGCCCGGAGACCGGGTGCCTGCTCAAGGTGCACCCGAGCAACTTCCGGCTGGAGGGGTTCACCGCGGCCGTCGAGGTCGGCGAGCTCCGGACGCTGGCCCGGGCCCACGGCGTACCCCTCGTGGCGGACCTCGGCAGCGGGCTCCTCACCCCGGACCCGCACCTGCCGGCCGAGCCCGACGCCGCCTCCGCCCTCGAGGACGGCGCCGACCTCGTCATCGCGAGCGGCGACAAGCTGCTCGGCGGCCCGCAGGCGGGACTGCTGCTCGGCGGCCGGGACGTCGTCGCCCGGCTGGCCGCCCACCCCCTCGCCCGGGCGGTCCGCGCCGACAAGCTCGCGCTCGCCGCCCTGGAGGCCACTCTCACCGGGGGGCCCGCCCCGGTGACGGTCGCGCTGCACGCGGACCCGGACCGGCTCCGCGACCGGGCCGAACGGCTCGGCGCGGCCGTCGGCGCGCCCGTGGTCGCCCACGACGGCCGTGTCGGCGGCGGCGGCGCGCCCGGGGTGCCCCTGCCGGGGTGGGCGGTGCGGCTGCCCGAGGCGGCGGCCCCGCTGCTGCGCACCGGCCGCCCCGCTGTGCTCCCCCGGGTCCACGACCACGCGTGCCTGCTCGACCTGCGCTGCGTGCCCGAGTCCGAGGACGGGCGTCTGCGCGCGGCGGTGCAGGCGGCCCTGACCGCCCTGACCGGGGCGGACGCCGACACCGGCGGGACCCGGTGAGCGTGCACGTCGTCGCCACGGCCGGGCACGTCGACCACGGCAAGAGCACCCTGGTGCGGGCCCTCACCGGCATGGAGCCCGACCGGTGGGAGGAGGAGCGCCGCCGCGGGCTGACCATCGACCTGGGCTACGCCTGGACCACGCTGCCGTCCGGGCGGGACGTGGCCTTCGTGGACGTCCCGGGCCACGAGCGCTTCCTCGGCAACATGCTCGCCGGTCTCGGCCCGGCCCCCGTGGTCTGCTTCGTGGTCGCCGTCGACGAGGGCTGGCAGGCCCAGTCCGGCGACCACCGCGACGCCGTCGCGGCCCTCGGCATCGAGCACGGCGTGGTGGTGCTCACCCGCGCCGACCGGGCCCCCGGGCGCACCGGCGAGGTGCTCGCCCAGGTCCGCGCGGAGCTGGCCGGGACCGGCCTGCACGACGCGCCCGTGGTCACCGTCTCGGCCCTCGAGGGCACGGGCCTCGACGAGCTGCGCGCCGCCCTCGACGACGTCCTGGCGAGGGCGCCCGCCCCCGCCCAGGGGCGGCTGCGGCTGTGGGTGGACCGGTCCTTCACGATCACCGGTTCCGGCACGGTGGTGACCGGCACCCTGGCCGCGGGATCGCTCCGGCAGGGCGACCGGCTGCACCTGCTCGGCCGCGGCGGGGCCGTGCCGGTCGTGGTCCGGGGCATGCACAGCCGGAACGTGCCGCACACCGCGCTGGAGCCGTGCACCCGCGTGGCGCTCAACCTGCGCGGGATCCCGGCCTCCGACGTGCACCGCGGCGACGCCCTGGTCACCCCCGGCACGTGGCCCCTCACCGACGTCCTGGACGTCCGCCGGGCCACCGGGCCCGCCCTGACGGACACGGCCGAGCACCTCGTGGTCCACGCCGGCACCGCGGCGGTGCCCGCCCGGCTGAGCCCGTTCGACGACGACCACGCCCGGCTGGTCCTGGACCGGCCGCTGCCCCTGGTCCTCGGGGACCGCCTGGTGCTCCGCGACCCCGGCAGCCGCTCGGTGCTCGGCGGCGCCCAGGTCCTCGACGCCGACCCGCCCGCGCTGCTGCGGCGCGGCGACCGGGCCCGCCGGGCCGCCCGGCTCGCCGGCGCGGACGTCCGCGGAGACGTCGGCGCGGAGGTGGCCCGCCGCGGCGCGGTGCCGGCGCAGCACCTGCACCGCCTCGGGCTGGTGCCCAGCGCGGACACCGCCCCGCCCGGCGACGTGCGCGCGCTCGGCGGCTGGTGGGTGCACGCCCCCGTGCTCGAGTCCTGGACGCAGCGGCTGCGCACCGCCGTGGAGGAGCTGCACGCCCGGGATCCGCTGGCCGCGGGTCTCTCGCGGGGCGCCGCCCGCGACCTGCTCGCGCTGCCCGACGCCGCACTGGTCGACCCCGTGGTCCGGGGCGCCGGCCTGGAGCAGGACGGCGGGCACATCCGGTCCCCGCACCACCGCGGCGGCCTCGACGCCCACGAGACCGCGGTGCTCGAGCTGGAGCGGCGACTCGGGGCCGCCCCCTTCCGGAGCCCGGAGGCCGACGACCTGACGGCGCTGCGGCTCGGCGCCCGCGAGCTCGCCGCGGCCGAGCGCACCGGCCGGCTGCTCCGGCTCGGGGACGGCGTCGTGCTGCTCCCCACCGCCCCTGCCCTGGCGATGCGCGAGCTCGCCCGGCTGCCGCAGCCCTTCACCACGAGCCAGGCGCGCCAGGCGCTCGGCACGTCCCGGCGCGTCGCGATCCCGCTGCTCGAGCACCTCGACGCCCGCGGCTGGACCCGGCGGCTGGACGCCGGCCACCGGACCGTGGTGCGCTGAGCCCCCGGCCCAGGGCGGGGCCCGGCCGGCGGCCCCGCCCGGTTCCTATCCGCGCAGCGCCCTGAGGTGCTCGACCGCCTGGGGCAGCACCTTCTGCAGGTCGCCCACGATGCCGAGGTCGGCGATCTCGAAGACCGGCGCCTGCGCGTCCTTGTTCACGGCCACGATCGTGCCCGCCGTCTGCATCCCCGCGCGCTGCTGGACGGCCCCGGAGATCCCGCACGAGACGTAGAGCTGCGGGGAGACGGTGCGCCCGGTCTGGCCCACCTGCGCCTCGGGGCCGATCCACCCGGCGTCCACCGCCGCGCGGGAGGCTCCGATCGCCCCGCCGAGGGCGTCCGCGAGCGCCTCGAGCGGCCCGAAGTCCCCGCCCGTGCCGCGGCCGCCGGCCACGACCACGCGCGCCTCGCCCAGGGCCGGGCGCCCGGAGGCCGGCAGCGCGGACCGGCCCACCACCCGGGCCGCGGGCACGGTGTCCTCGAGCGCGTGCGTGCGCACCCGCGGGCGCTGCGCCCCGGTCGGCTCCGCGCCGGGGGCGCCCGCGGCGGCGCCGGCCGCGAGGTCGGCGGGGAGCTCGACCGAGTTGGGGCGGACGGTCGCGATCAGCACCGGGCTCGTGGCCCGGCACCGGGTGGTCCATCGCCCGGCGAGGACGGACTTGGTGGCGACGAGGTCGGCGTCGAGGGCGACCACGTCGGTGACCACCCCGGCCCCGAGCCGCACGCCCAGGCGCGCGGCGACGTCCTTGGCCTCGGGGGTGGCGGCGAGCAGCAGCACCCCGGCGCCGGTCTCCCGGGCGGCGGCCTCCGCCAGCGCGACCGCCGGCGTGGTGAGCCGGTCGCCGGGCCCGCCCTCCGGGGCGTGCACGGTGCCCACCGCGTGGGCGGCGAGCTCGCCGAGCAGGGCGTCGCCGGGCGCGTCCGGCACGACGACGTGGGTCTCGCCCAGCGTGCCGGCGAGCACGAGCAGCTCCCGGTCGGCGCGGCGCAGCCGGTCCGTGGTGCCCAGCACCACCAGTGCGACGGTCGTGGTCGTGGTCATGGTCGTCCTCCTCCTGCCCGGCGGGCGGGCGCGTGCGATGGGGGTCCGGCGGGGTGCGGCCGGGTGCTCAGACGAGCCTCCGGGCCACGAGGAACTCGGCGAGGCGGATGCCGCCCTCGCCGTCGTCGGCCACGACCTCCCCGGCGGTCCGGGGCGGGCGCGGCACGGCGTCGAGCACCTCGGTGAGCGAGCCGGCGAGGCCCACGTCCCCGGTGTCCAGGCCGAGGTCGGCGACGGACCACGTCTGCACGGGCTTCTTCTTGGCCGCCATGATCGCCTTGAAGGTGGGGTAGCGCGGGGTGTTGACCTGGTCCGTCACGGCCACGAGCGCCGGCAGGTCCGCGGCGACCCGGAGGGCCTCGGTCTCGGTGTGCCGGACGGCGGTGAGCGAGGCGCCGTCCTCGGCCAGCGCCAGGAAGCTCGCGAAGCCGACGTGGGCGAGGCCGAGCCGCTCGGCGAGCTGACCGGGGACCAGGGACGTCTCGCCGTCGGTGGAGGCCATGCCGGTGAGCACGAGGTCCACGGCCCGGTCCTCAGCCGCGGCGATCCGCTGCACCGCCGCGGCGAGCACCCGGGCGGTGACCCAGGCGTCGGAGCCGGCGAGGGCGTCGTCGAGCACGTGGAACCCGGCGTCGGCGCCCAGCTGGAGGGCGCGCTTGAGCGCGCCCGTCGCACCCGCGGGTCCCAGGGTGAGGGCGAGCACGCGGTGCCCGGCCGCCGCGCCCCCGTGCGTCTCCACGATCTGCACGGCGGCCTCGAGGGCGTACTCGTCGAGCTCGGAGAGGATCCCGGACGCGCGCTCGAGCAGGGGCGGGCTCCCGGCGAGGACGCGGTCCCCCGCGGCGTCGGGGACGTGCTTGACGGGGACGACGATCGTCAGGGGCTGGCTCATGGTCTCCTCCGGGCGGGACGGGGATGGACGGGACGGGGCGGTGACGGGGTGGTGACGGGCGGTCCGCGCGGACGGACGGGGTCTCAGGCGTCCGCGCGGCGCACGAGGCGCTCGGCGTGGCGGATCAGGGGTGCGTCGACCATCCGCCCGCGGAACGCGAAGACGCCGGGGGTGCGGCGGGCGGCGGCGAGCAGCTCCCGGGCGGCAGCGACCTCCTCGGCACCGGGCCGGTAGGCGGCGCGGACGGTCCCGACCTGCCCGGGGTGGAGGCAGGCGGTGGCCGCGAAGCCGGAGGCCGCCGCGTCGAGGGCCTCCTCGCGCAGCCCGTCGTGGTCGGCGAGGTCGACGTGCACCGCGTCGATCGCGGGCCGGCCGGCGGCGCCGGCCGCGAGCAGGACAGCGGAGCGGGCGTGGCGGGCCACGTCCCGGTAGGCGCCGTCCCGGCGCCGGGACGAGCTGCCGCCGAGCGAGGCCACGAGGTCCTCGGCGCCCCACATCAGCGCGACCACGTTGGGGGACCGGGCGATCTCGGCCGCGTTGACCACGCCCTCCGCGGTCTCGCACAGCGCGACGACGCGGTGCAGGCCCAGCTCGGCGGCGACGGCGAGCCGTTCCGCGGAGGCGGTCTTGGGCAGCATCACGGTGGTGTACCCGGTGTGCCGCAGGGCGACGAGGTCGTGGGCGAAGTCCTCGGTGTCCTCGGCGTTGATCCGCACGACCGTGCGGGCGGGGTCCAGGGGCGTGGCCACGAGGGCGTCCCGGGCGGCGGGCTTGGCGGAGGGCGCCACGGCGTCCTCGAGGTCCAGGATCACGGCGTCGGCGCGCTCGGCCGCCTTGGCGTAGCGCTCGGGGCGGTCGGCCGGGCAGAACAGCAGGGCGGGTCCGAGGGTGAACGGGTCGGTCATCGGGGCTCCTTCGCCGGGGTGTCGCCGCGGGGCGTCACGGTGCGCTGCCGCTGCGGGGTGTCGCGGTGGGGTGTCACTGCGGGGCGGCGTCGCGGGACCACACGAGCACCGAGCGGGTGCACTCGGCCACCACGACCCCCTCCTGGTTGCGGCCCACGTGCTTCACGCGGACGATGCCCTGCCCGGGCCGGGAGGCCGAGGGGCGGGCGCCGAGGACCTCGGAGGACGAGTACAGGGTGTCCCCGTGGAAGAGCGGGTGCGGGAAGGCGACCTCCTCGAAGCCCAGGTTCGCCACGATGGTGCCCTGGGTCAGCTGGGCCACGGACGCCCCCACGATGGTCGAGAGGGTGAACATGGAGTTCACGAGCCGCCGGCCGAAGGGCTGGCGCCCGGACCAGGCGGCGTCCAGGTGCAGGGACTGGGTGTTCATGGTGAGGGTCGTGAACAGCACGTTGTCCGCCTCGGTCACGGTCCGGCCCGGGGCGTGCTCGTAGACGGTGCCGACCTCGAACTCCTCGAACCACAGCCCGCGCTGGCGGACCACCCGGCGCTCCTCGGTCACGACGGCCCCCTCAGAGTCCGAGCTCGCGGGCGATGAGCATGAGCTGCACCTCGGTGGTGCCCTCGCCGACCTCGAGGATCTTGGCGTCCCGGTAGTGGCGGGCCACCCGGAACTCGTTGATGAACCCGTAGCCGCCGAAGACCTGGGTGGCGTCCCGGGCGTTGTCCATCGCGGCCTCCCCGGCCACGAGCTTGGCGATCGCGGCCTGCGTCTTGAACGGCCGCCCGGCGAGCATCCGGGACGCGGCGTCGTAGTAGGCCAGCCGGGCGGTCTGGGCGCGGGCCTGCATCCGGGCGATCTTGAAGGAGACGGCCTGGTTGTCCCCGATGGGCCGTCCGAAGGACCGCCGCTCCCGCGCGTAGCGCACGGACTCCTCGACGCAGCCCTGGGCCGCGCCCGTGGCCAGGGCCGCGATGGCGATGCGGCCCTCGTCGAGGATGGACAGGAAGTTGGCGTAGCCGCGGCCCTCCTCCCCCAGCAGGTTCTCCTCGGGGACGCGGACGTCCTGGAGGGACAGCGGGTGGGTGTCCGAGGCGTTCCAGCCGACCTTGTCGTAGGCCTTCTCGGCGCGGAAGCCGGGGGTGTCCGTGGGGACGATGATCGTGGAGATGTCCTTGCGCACCCGCCCGTCCGGCAGCTCCGTGGTGCCGGTGACCGCGGTGACGTTCACCAGGCGGGTGATCGCCGTGCCGGAGTTGGTGATGAACTCCTTGGCGCCGTCGATCACCCACTGCCCGTCCTCCCGCTTCGCGGTGGTGCGGGTCCCGCCGGCGTCCGAGCCGGCCTCCGGCTCGGTGAGCCCGAACCCGGCGAGCGCCCGGCCCGCGGCGAGGTCGGGGAGCCACCGCTGCTTCTGCTCCTCGGTGCCGAAGCGGTGGATGGGCATGGCGCCCAGCGACACCCCGGCCTCGAGGGTGATGGCCACGGACTGGTCGACGCGGGCGATCTGCTCCAGCGCCAGGCACAGGGCGAAGTAGTCCCCGCCCATCCCCCCGTACTCCTCGGGGAAGGGCAGGCCGAACAGGCCCATCTCCCCCATCTGCGCCACGATGTCGTAGGGGAACTCGTGCGCGGCGTCGTACCGCGCGGAGACCGGGGCGATCACCTCGTCGGCGAAGTCGCGGACGGTGTCGGAGAGGTCCTGGTACTCCTCGTCGAGCTCGAAGTTCATGGGGTGCGCTCCTGGTCGGTCGGACGGGGGTCGGTCTGCGGGCGGGTGCCGGGGTCCTCCGGGGCGCCGCCGGGCGTCCCGGCGGGAGCGCCGTCCGGCACGTCGTCGCGGGCGTCCCCGGGGACCGGTGCGGGCACGCCCTCGGGGACGACGTCGGGGACCACGCGGGCGAGCAGCTGGTGCAGCGCCACGCGGTCACCGGCCCGCACGGAGAGCTCGGCGGTGCCGGCGGTGGGGGCGGTCAGGCGGTGCTCCATCTTCATGGCTTCGACCACCACCACGGTCTGCCCCTCGGCGACCCGGTCCCCGGTGGCGGCCGGGACGGCGACCACGGTGCCGGGCATGGGCGAGTGCAGCTCCGGGGCGGCGGGCCCGGCCGTGCGCTCGAGGGCGGCCAGCGACCGCTCGAGCCGGGCCTCGCGGGTCAGCACCCGGAGCTCGTAGGCGCAGCCGCCCTCGCCCACCCAGACGCTGTCCGCGCCCGCGGCCACGTGGACCACCCGGGCCGTCCCGCCGCTCTCGAGCAGGTGCGCGGCCGGGCGGCCCGGCAGCGGGGTCAGGCGCACGGCGGGGTCCACGGCGGTCCGCCGGGGCTCCTCGAGCCCGTGGGCCAGCACCACCGTGGGCCGGACGCGGCCGGCGGCCCGCCAGCCGTCCGGGCGGGACCAGGGGCCCGTGTCCCCGGCGGGGCGCGGGTCGGCGGGCCGGTGCCGGGCGAGGTGGGCGGCCGCGGCGGCGAAGTGGCTCTCGTCGGGTGCCGTGAACTCCAGCTCCGGCAGGCACCGCTCGATGAGGGTCGTGTCCATGACCCCGGCGCGCACCCCGGGATCGGCCAGCAGGGCGCGCAGGTACTCGGTGTTGGTGCCCACCCCGAGCACCACGGTGTCCGCCAGGGCCAGGTCGAGCCGGTCGAGGGCCTGGGCCCGGTCGGCGCCCCAGGCGACGACCTTGGCGAGCAGCGGGTCGTAGTCCGAGACCACGGTCAGCCCCGGTGCCAGCGCGGAGTCCACGCGGATCCCCGGGCCGGAGGCCTCCTCCAGGGCCAGCACGGTGCCGGCGGTGGGCAGGAAGCCGCGGGCGGGGTCCTCGGCGTAGAGCCGGGCCTCGACCGCGTGGCCGGTGAGCACCACGTCCTCCTGCACCAGGTCCAGCGGCTCCCCCGCGGCGACGCGGATCTGCTGCGCCACGAGGTCCGTGCCGGTGACCAGCTCGGTGACGGGGTGCTCCACCTGCAGGCGGGTGTTCATCTCCATGAAGTAGAAGGTGCCGGGCTGCGCGGCGGGCACCAGGAACTCCACGGTGCCCGCACCGGTGTAGCCCACGGAGCGGGCCACCCGGCAGGCGGCCTGCCCGATCCGCTCCCGGGTGGCGGGGTCCAGCAGCGGCGAGGGCGCCTCCTCGATGACCTTCTGGTGCCGCCGCTGCAGGGAGCACTCCCGCTCCCCCAGGTGGACCACGGCCCCGTGGGCGTCGGCGAGGACCTGCACCTCGATGTGCCGGGGGGACTCGACGAGCTGCTCGAGGAGCAGGGTGTCGTCGCCGAAGGCCGCCGCGGCCACCCGGCGGGCCGTGGCCAGGGCCTCCGGCAGCTCGCCCGGGGCCGCCAACACGTGCATGCCCTTGCCGCCGCCCCCGGCAGAGGGCTTGATCAGGATCGGGTACGTCATCCCGGCGGCCGCGGCCGCCAGGGCGTCGTCGTCGAGACCGGGCTCGGAGACCCCGGGGACCGTGGGCACCCCGGCGGCGGACACGTGCCGCTTGGCGCGGATCTTGTCGCCCATCGTCTCGAGGGCCTCCACGCCGGGGCCGATGAACACGATCCCCGCGTCCGCGCACGCCCGGGCGAAGGCGGCGTTCTCGGACAGGAACCCGTAGCCGGGGTGGATCGCCTGCGCGCCGGTGGCCCGCGCCGCCCCGATCACGGCGTCGATGCGCAGATAGCTCTCGGCCGGGGCCGCCGGGCCCACGCACACGGCCGTGTCGGCCTCCCGCACGTGCACCGCGTCCCGGTCGGCCTCGCTGTAGACCGCGACCGAGCGGATCCCCAGCGCCCGGAGCGTGCGCAGGACCCGGCGGGCGATCTCCCCGCGGTTGGCCACGAGGACGACGTCGAAGCGGCGCGGCGGCGTGCCGGCGGTCACGGGGATCACATCCTGAAGAGGCCGAAGGCCGGCTCGGGCAGCGGGGTCCGGGAGCAGACCTCGAGGGCCAGCCCGAGCACCTCCCGGGTGTCGGTGGGGGCGATCACGCCGTCGTCCCAGAGCCGGGCGGTGGAGTACCAGGGGCTGCCCTGGGCCTCGTACCGGGCCCGGACGGGCGCCATGAACGCCTCGCGCTCGGCCGGGTCCCACTCCTGCCCGCGGGCGGCCAGCTGGTCGGCCTTCACGGTGGCCAGCACCGAGGCGGCCTGGGCCCCGCCCATCACCGAGATCCGCGCCTGGGGCCAGAGGAACAGGAAGCGCGGGGAGTAGGCCCGCCCGCACATGGAGTAGTTGCCGGCCCCGAAGGAGCCGCCGATCACCACGGTGAGCTTGGGCACCCGGGTGGTGGCCACGGCCGTGACCATCTTGGCGCCGTGCTTGGCGATGCCGCCGGCCTCGTAGTCGCGGCCCACCATGAAGCCGGTGATGTTCTGCAGGAACAGCAGGGGGATCCCGCGCTGGTCGCACAGCTCGACGAAGTGGGCGCCCTTCAGCGCCGACTCCGCGAAGAGCACCCCGTTGTTGGCCACGATGCCCACCGGGTGGCCGTGGACGTGGGCGAAGCCGGTGACCAGCGTGGTGCCGTACTCGGCCTTGAACTCGGAGAAGCGGCTGCCGTCCACGAGCCGGGCGATGACCTCGTGCACGTCGTAGCCGGAGTTGGGGTCGACCGGCACGGCCCCGGGGAGCTCGTCCTCGGCCACGGCCGGAGGCGCGGGCTCCCCCACCGGCCAGGCCCGCGGGCCCGGCGGCGGCAGGGTCGCCACGATGTCCCGGACGATCTGCAGGGCGTGGGCGTCGTTCTCCGCCAGGTGGTCGACCACCCCGGACGTCCGGGCGTGCAGGTCCCCGCCGCCGAGCTCCTCGGCGGTGACCTCCTCGCCGGTCGCGGCCTTCACCAGCGGCGGGCCGCCCAGGAAGATGGTGCCCTGCTCGCGCACGATCACGGTCTCGTCGCTCATCGCCGGGACGTAGGCCCCGCCCGCGGTGCAGGAGCCGAGCACGGCCGCGATCTGCGCGACGCCGGCCGCCGAGAGGTGGGCCTGGTTGAAGAAGATCCGCCCGAAGTGCTCCCGGTCCGGGAAGACCTCGTCCTGCAGCGGCAGGTACGCCCCGCCCGAGTCGACGAGGTAGACGCAGGGCAGCCGGTTCTCCAGGGCGATCTCCTGGGCGCGCAGGTGCTTCTTGACCGTCACGGGGTAGTAGGTGCCGCCCTTGACCGTGGCGTCGTTGCACACGACCATCACCTGCCGGCCGTGGACCAGGCCGATCCCGGCGATCAGACCGGCCCCCGGGCACTCGTCGTCGTACATGCCCTCAGCGGCCAGGGCGCCGAGCTCCAGGAACGGGCTGCCCTCGTCCAGCAGGTGCTCCACCCGCTCGCGCGGCAGCAGCTTGCCGCGCGCCACGTGCCGCTGCCGGGAGGCCTCCGGCCCGCCCTGCGCCGCCCGCTCCAGGCGCCGGGCCAGCTCCTCGGCGAGCCCCTGCTGGGCGGTCGCGTTGGCGGCGAACTCCGCGCCGCCCGGATCGACCTGGGTGCTGAGCACGCGCATGGGTTCCCTCCGCTCCGGGCCGGCCGTCCGGGGATGCCATTTCGGTTAATCACGACTAACTTGGGGTTCAAGTTAGTGGTGGCTCACTAGAATGTCCAGTAATCCGACCCCGAGAGCAGGACCCGTGACCCAGACCCAGGACAGCCCGGGCCCGCCCACCACCGTGCGCGGGCAGGCCAAGGCCCGGCGGCGCCAGGACCTCCTGGCCGCCTCCGCCACGCTCTTCGCCGAGCGCGGCTTCGCCGGCGTCTCGATCGACGACATCGGCGCCGCCGCCGGGGTCAGCGGGCCCGCGGTCTACCGGCACTTCCCGAGCAAGCAGGCGGTCCTGGGCGCGATCCTGCTCGAGGTCAGCCACGACCTGCTCGACCGGGGCCGCGAGGTGGTGGCCCGCTCCCCCGATCCGGCCCGGCGGCTGCGGGCGCTGATCTCCTTCCAGGTGGAGTTCGCGCTGCACCGTCCCGCCGTGATCGTGGTGCAGGACCGGGAGCTGCCGAACCTGACCGAGGAGGACCGCCGCGCGGTCCGCGTCCTGCAGCGCGGCTACGTGACGCTGTGGGTGGACGCCCTGCAGGAGCTGGCCCCGGCGCGCGACGTCGCGGAGCTCACCCTGCGCGCCCAGGCCGCCTTCGGGCTCATCAACTCGACCCCCCACTCCCTGCGGAGGGCCCACCGGCTGCGCGCCCCGCAGGACGCGGGGCGGCTCGACGCGGCCCGGGCCGCCCTCGAGGAGATGACCTGGGCCGCTCTGCGCACCGCGTTCGACCCGACCCCCGCCAGCACAGGAGGCACCCCGTGAACGAGACCCCGGCCGGCCGGCCCTTCCCCCCGTCGTTCTACGAGGAGGAGCACGAGGAGTTCCGCGAGGTGGCCCGGGAGTTCACGACCCGCGAGGTGGCCCCGCACTACGCCGCGTGGGACGCCCAGCACCTGATGCCCCGCCGCCTGTGGACGGCCGCCGGGGAGGCGGGCCTGCTCGGCCTCGCCGTGCCGGAGGAGTTCGGCGGCATGGGCCTGACGGACTACCGGTTCCGCGCCGTGCTCGACGAGGAGCTGGTCCGGCAGGGCGCCCTCGGCGTGGCCCTGGCCCTGCACCTGCACGACGACTGGGTGCTGCCCCACCTGCTCGCCCACGGCACCGACGAGCAGAAGCGGCGGTGGCTGCCGCGCATGCTCACGGGGGAGCTCGTCACGTCCGTGGCCTGGACCGAGCCGGGCGCGGGCTCCGACCTGCGCGGGGTGCGCACCCGGGCCGTGCGCGACGGCGAGGAGTGGGTGCTCACCGGTCAGAAGACGTTCATCGGCAACGGGATCAGCGGGGACGCCGCCCTGGTCCTGGCGCGCACGGACGGGGGGACCGCGCGCGCCGGGGAGGACGCCCTCAGCCTGTTCCTGGTGCACAAGGCGGACTCCCCCGGATACGAGACCGGCAAGCAGCTCGACAAGATGGGGGTCAGGGCCTCGGACACCGCCGAGCTGTTCTTCGAGGACGTCCGGGTCCCGGCGGCGAACCTGGTCGGCGCCGAGGGCGGCGGGCTGCGGCAGATCCAGCAGGTGCTGCCGCAGGGGCGGCTGGCGGTCGCCGTGGCCGCGAGCGCCGTCGCCCGCTCGACCCTGGCGGACACCCTCCGGTACACCGGCGAGCGCACGGCCTTCGGCTCCCGGGTGCTGGACTTCCAGCACACCCGGTTCGAGCTCGCGGAGCTGACGGTCGAGGTGGAGGTCGTCGAGGCCTACGTGCAGCGGGCGGTGCACGCGTTCAACGCGGGGGCCCTCGACGTGGTGGGGGCGTCCAAGGCCAAGTACTGGGCCGGCGAGCGGGCGCGCTCCGTCACCGACCGGTGCCTCCAGCTGCACGGCGGCTACGGGTACATCCTCGACTACCCGGTGGCGCAGGCCTATCTCGCGTCCCGGCTGCTGACGATCTTCGGGGGCACCAGCGAGATCCTGCGGGAGACCATCGGGCGGGCCGTGGCCGACGAGGCGTGAGGAGCGCCCCGGTCAGCGCACCTCCAGGGACGCCCGCCCGGCCCGGCGGGCCGCCGGTGCCGCGCCGAGCCGCTGGGACACCTCCCGGGCCGCCGCCACGGTGGCGGCCGCGAGCAGCTCGGCCTGTTCCGGCGTGACCCGGTAGCGGGGCGCGGCGACCATGACGGCCGCCACCAGCTGGTCCCGGTGGTCGCGGACGGCGGCGGCGACCCCGACCTCCTCCACGGAGGTCTTGCCGTAGTTGAGGGCCACCCCGTCCTCGGCGACCTGCCGCAGGGACTCCAGGTAGAGCTCGATGCCCGCCTCGGTGGGATCGGGCAGCTCGACGATCCCGGACAGCAGCAGCGCCCGGACCCGCTCCGGCGGCTGCTCGGCGAGGAAGATCTGCACCGAGGCGCTCAGGGCCGTGTCGTACCGGGTGCCCAGCGGGGTGGTGTGCTTGATCTGCCGCGGGCTGGGGATCTGCTCCACGCACACGGCCTGGTCGCCGTTCCAGACCAGCAGCGCGCTGGTCTCCTGGGTCTGCTCGGTCAGCTCGAGCAGCACGGGGTACGCCACCCGCCGCTCGTCCAGTTCCGCGAGCAGCGGGCCGGCCACGGAGATCAGGCCGAGCCCCAGGCGGTATCGCCGCGTCTGCGGGTCCCGCTCCACCACGTCCTCCCGCTCCAGGGTGGTCAGGAGCCGGGAGACGGTGCTCTTGTGCAGGCCCACGCGCGCCGCGATCTCGGTCACCCCGAGCGTGGGCTCGGCCGCGGAGAAGCACCGCAGCACCCGCAGGGCGTGGGAGACGACGGACGCCGCGCGGGCTTCGCTCGAGGAGGCGCTGGCCGGTGATTCAGTCATAGGACTCTCCATTCTCCTGCACGGGGGCGGGTCCGCCGTGCACGGCCGTCCCGGCGGCGGGGCCGTGTGTCGCGGCCCCGCCGCCCGAAGGCCGTGCGCCGGCGCTCGCACCGCGGGACGGTGGGCACGCCGCGACCGCGGTCAGGGCCACCGTCCCGCGGGCGGGGATCACGGCCGCGCGAGCGCGTCCGGGACCGGCTCCCGTCCGGCGGGCACCGCGGCCGGCCGGGCCGGGGGCTGCGGGACCGCCCGCTCCACCACCGTGGCGTCCCCGCCGCCGGGCGCGTCCGGCGAGGGGTCGTTGACCTCGCGCTCCAGGCGCTCGGTCTCCGGGGTGCGGGTGAGCAGCCGCCGGACCAGGTTCGCGATCATCAACAGGATGACGAAGGAGAACGGGAAGGCCCCGATGATGGTGCCGGTCTGCACCGTGTCCACCACCGCGGTGCCGCCGAGCGTGAGCAGCGTGACCGCCACGGCGGCGATGCTGGCCACGAGCACCACGCGGAAGAGGGGCCCGGCCCTCCGCGGCGCGGAGACGAACTCGGCCAGGGCGTGGGCGCCGGAGTCCAGGGAGGTGACGTAGTAGGTGGCGACGAGCACGGTGGCGACCACGAGCAGCAGCGAGCCGACGACGGGCACGGACTCCAGCATGACGAACAGTCCGCTGGACGTGTCCGCCGCGACCGCCGCGGAGATGCCGCGGTCGCTGCGGTCGTCGTAGTGCAGCGCCGCCGAGCCGATCACGCCGATCCACGCCATCACGATCAGGGAGGGGACCACCGTTACACCGATGACGAACTCACGGATGGTGCGCCCCCGGGAGATGCGGGCGATGAAGCCGGCGACGAACGGGCTGAAGGCGATGACCCAGCACCAGATGAACACGGTCCACCAGCCGTTCCAGCTGTCCTGCCAGGTGGCGATGTCCTGACCCGCGGTCCCCGCGTCGGTCCAGAAGCTCATCGGGAGGAAGTTGGTGAAGAAGGAGCCGAAGGTCTGCGTGATGTTGGAGATGAGGAAGATCGTGGGGCCGAAGACGAACACGGCCACGAGCAGCACGATGCTCAGCACCGAGTTGAGCTCGCTGATCCGCTTCATGCCCTTGTTGATGCCGAAGAACGCGGAGACGGCGGTGAGCCCGCCCAGGCCCAGGATGACCAGCAGCCAGACGCCCGAGCTCGGCGAGAGCCCCGTGAAGGACGCGAGTCCCGAGCTGAACTGCATGGCGGCGAAGCCGAAGGACGTGGCCAGGCCCAGGACGGTGGCGATGATGGCCAGCAGCTCCACGACCACGCCGGCCCCGCGCTGCGACCACTTCGGCAGGATGTCGACCGTGGCCTCGCGGAAGGTGAGGGTCTTGCCGAGGTTGTGGTGGGAGTAGGCGAGGCAGACGGCCACCACGCAGTACATGGCCCAGGCCGTCAGGCCCCAGTGGAAGTAGGACCACACCATGGCGCCCTCGGCCGCGCCGTCCTGTCCCGCGGGCACGACGGGGTTGTCGTCCCGGAGCAGGATGGGCTCGGCGACCGACCAGAAGATGAGGCCGATGCCCTGTCCGCATGCGAAGAGCATCGAGTACCAGGCGAACTTGCCGTGCTCCGGGCGGGCGTCCGGGCCGCCGAGGCGGATCGAGCCGACGCGGCTGACGACCAGCCACACGCACACGGCGACCGCCACGAGCGAGTACAGGATGAACAGCCACGTGAAGTTCCCGGTCACGAAGGTGCGCGCCGTGGAGATGGCCTCGGCGGCGCCGCCCGGGTCCATGGTCACCACCACCAGCACAGCGATGATGAGCAGGGGCGGGAGGACCGTGATGACGAGCCTGTCCAGGGCGGGCAGGTGCCGCCCCCGGAACCGCGGCACGGTCACGGCCTCGGTGGCGGCCGCCGCGGAGGCGTGTGACTTCTTCATGTGTTTCTCACTTCCCGAACTCGCTGGTGACCGCCCGGACGATGCCGGTGCGGACGGTGGAGAGCAGCAGTTCGCCGCGCTGGGCGGTCGCGCCTGCTGGAGAGGAGAGGCACCCGGAGCTCGGGGTGCGAGCGGGGTCCTCGGGGAAAACGTCGTAGGGGGCCAGGTCAGCGGGGGGATGGTCGGGGGCCCGGGACATGTCGACCTTCTCGGGGTGCAGGTGGAGCATCAGCGAGGTCTCGAGGACGCCTCCGTGCTCGATGTCCCAGCCGAGGAAGCCGTCGGGGAAGACGGCCGCCAGGGTCTGCTCGTCGACGAAGTCCCAGTACGAGAGCAGCAGGGCCCGGCTGTCGTCGAGGCCGCCGGCCCGGGCCTCGCGCACCGCGAGGTCGAGTCCTTCGTAGAGGAACTGGTAGTTCTCGAAGTGGCCGTTGACCACCGCGATCCGGCGGACGCCGTGGCGGAAGAACTCCAGGACCACGTCCTTCGTCTGCGTGATGAGGGCCTGGGCCGAGAGACTGGTGGTGCCGGCGCGGTGGTTGCCGCCCCCGGAGCGGGGCTGGGACTTGTAGCCGTAGCAGAAGGCCGGCGCCACGAGGGCGTCGAGGTCCTCCGCCGCAGCCAGGGAGACGGCGCGGGAGAGCATGGCGTCCACGCCCAGCGGCATGTGCGGCCCGTGCTGCTCCGTGGCCCCGGTGGGGATGAGCACCAGCCCCTGACCGGTGGCCACGTACTCCTGGTAGCTGTGGGCGTCGAGGTCTTCGAGCGAACGGGTGGTGACCACCGTGGTCCTTCCGTGCAGTGGATGTGGCGGTGCCGCGGGGTGCGGCTGCGGCAGAGGAGCTGCCGGGGAGGACGGCGGCGGCGCACCGGGGCGCCGCCGCCGTCGTCGTTCCGTGCCTAGGCGGAGATGATGTTGTGCTCGGGGCCGTACGGGAACTTGGTGATGTTCTCCGCGCCGTCCTCGCCGACGACGAGGATGTCGTGCTCGCGGTAGCCCCCGGCGCCCGGCTCGCCTTCCGGGACCGTGATCATCGGCTCCATGGACACGACCATGCCCGGCTCCAGCACGGTGTCGATGTCCTCGCGCAGCTCCAGGCCGGCCTCGCGGCCGTAGTAGTGGCTGAGCACGCCGAAGGAGTGGCCGTAGCCGAAGGTGCGGTTGGCGAGCAGGCCGTGGGAGATGAAGATCTCGTTGAGCTCCGCGGCGATGTCCTTGCACACCGCCCCGGGCTTGATCAGCTCGAGGCCGCGCTCGTGCACCTGGACGTTGATCTCCCACAGCTCGCGCGAGCGGGCGTCCGGCTCGCCGAGGAACAGGGTGCGCTCCAGGGCGGTGTAGTAGCCCGACGTCATCGGGAAGCAGTTCAGGGACAGGATGTCTCCGCGCTGCAGCTTCCGGGTGGTGGCCCAGTTGTGGGCGCCGTCGGTGTTGATCCCGGACTGGAACCACACCCACGTGTCGCGGACCTCCCGGTGCGGGAAGGTGCGGGCGATCTCGTGGACCATGGCCTCGGTGCCGGCCAGTGCGACCTCGTACTCGGTGATGCCCTCGCGGATCGCCGCGCGGATGGCCTCGCCGCCGAGGTCGCCGATGCGGGCGCCGTGCTTGATGACCTCGATCTCCTCGGCGGACTTGATCATGCGCTGGCGCATGGCGTCCTGGGAGACGTCGGTGAGCTCCGCGCCCTCGAACGCGGCCTGGATGCGCCGGCGGGTCAGCAGCGGCAGGGCGTCGTCCTCGACGCCGATCCGCCGGGCCTGCACACCGCGCCGGCGCAGGGCCTCCTGGAGGCCGTAGTAGAAGTTGTCGCGCCGCCAGTCGGTGTAGACGATGTTGTCGCCGTAGCTGGTGCGCCACGGCATGCCGGCGTCGATGTTGGCGGTGACCGTCACGGAGTCGTCGGCGGTGACGACCAGGGCGTAGTTGCGCCCGAACGTGGTGTAGAGGAAGTCCGAGTAGTACTTGATGCCGTGGTAGCTGGTGAGGATGACGGCGTCGAGCTGCTGCTCCGCCATGATCGCCCGCAGGCCGGTGAGACGGCGCTCGAACTCGGCGTCGGAGAAGGTCAGCTGCTCCTTCTGCCCGTTGTGCAGGGTCTTCAGACGCTCGAGCTCGGCGACGGAGGCAGCGGGGGCGGTGATGGGCGAGGTGGTCATGGTCGTCCTTTCGTGGGTGGTGCTGGTGCGGTGTGGGAGGGTCCGCGCCGGGCGGCGCCGACCGGGAAGGGTGGTCGTGGAGGAGCGTCAGCGCTCCAGGGGCTTGCCGCAGGTCTCCCGGGAGAGGGCGACGGCGACGAAGGACACTGCTGCGGCGGCCATCAGGTACCAGGCCGGTGCAAGGTTCGTGGCGAAGGCGGAGATCAGCAGGGTGGCCATGAACGGGGCGGTGCCGCCGAAGACGGCGTTGGACAGGTTGAAGCTGACAGCGAAGCCGCTGTAGCGGATGCGGGTGGGGAACTGTTCGGCGAGGAAGCTCGGGAGGGTGCCGTCGTTGAGGGTCAGCATGGCGCCGAGAACGATCTGGACGAGCAGCACGACCAGGAAGGACCCGGTGTCCAGGAGCATGAACAGCGGCACCGTGAGGAGGATGAAGCTCACGGAGGCGGTCATGAGCATCTTCTTGCGCCCGAACCGGTCCGAGGCCAGTCCGGTGAGGAAGATGAACCCGATGTAGGACAGCAGGGCGATGGAGGTCGCGAGGAAGGACTCGGTCTTGCCGAAGCCGATCTCCTCGGAGAGGTAGGTCGGCATGTAACTGAGCAGGATGTAGAAACCCACGGCGTTGAGCAGTACGGCCCCGCAGGCGCGCAGCAGGGTGGCCCAGTGGTTGCGGAACATGTCGCGCACCGGGGCCGTGATGACTTCGTCCTCCTCGGCCAGCTCCTGGAAGACCGGGGTGTCCTCGAGCTTGGTGCGGATGTAGCGGCCGATCAGGCCCATCGGTGCTGCCAGCAGGAACGGGATCCGCCAGCCCCAGGTGTTCAGCTGGTCGTCGGAGAGCACCGTGGTCAGCCCCGCCACGAACAGGGACCCGAAGAGCAGGCCGGCGGCGGTAGAGGCCGGCACGACGGCCGCGTAGAGCCCGCGACGGCCGGCAGGGGCGTACTCCACGAGGAAGGCCGAGGCCCCGGCGTACTCCCCGGCCGCGGAGAAGCCCTGCACGATGCGCACGACCAGCAGGAGTACCGGCGCGAAGATGCCGATGCTGGCGTAGCCCGGGATCAGGGCGATGCAGAACGTGGCCACCGACATGATCAGGATCGACAGGGACAGTGCGGTGCGCCGGCCGAGCTTGTCGCCGATGTGCCCCCAGACGAATCCGCCGAACGGCCGGACGAAGAAGGAGATGGCGAAGAGCGCGAAGGTCGCCAGCAGGGCCGTCTGAGGGTCCGACTCGGGGAAGAAGACGATGGCGATGGTAGCGGCCAGGTATCCGTAGATGGCGTAGTCGAACCACTCGACGAAGTTGCCGATGAAGCTGGCGGCCACTACGCGGCGCCGGACCGAGGGGTCAGGGCCCCCGATGACCGGGGGGGTCGTCAGCGCCGTCGTGGTGACGTTGCCGTCGGAGGTGTGGGACATGGACATCTCCCGAGAATGATGTGTTGCATTTCTTGCAACAGCGTTGCCTCAATGTAGAGAGTGATGCAGCTCACGGTCAATGGCCGGGACGTTAATACGTGTTACTGCAGGGTCAAATCAGGTAACACAAGGAGACATAGGGCCGACGGTGATGCCAGGTTGGCGCACCGAGGTTGTGTTCAGCGCAACAAAATAGCTCTCAGAGGACCCGCCGCACCTGCTCCTCGAAGTCGCGGATGTGCTCGAGCATGATCGCGGCCGCCTCGTCGCCGCGCCCCTCCAGCACCGCGGTGAGCAGGGCCGTGTGCACGGAGATGTGCTCCTGCAGCTGCGGGATCCGGTCGGCGGCCACGCACCAGATGCGGGTGGCCAGGTTGCCGTAGCGCGTCAGGGTCGTCTCCAGGTGCGCGTTGCCGGCGGCGGCGTAGACGGCCCGGTGGATGGCCACGTCCCAGCGCAGGGTGTCCTCGCGGTCCTCCGCGGCCGGCTCCTCGAGCTGCTCCCGCAGCCGCTCCAGCCGCTCGCGGGCGGCGCCCCCGCGCCGCCCGGCGGCCAGACGGGCGGCCAGCGGCTCGAGCACCTCGCGCACCTGGGAGATCTCGGAGAGGGCCGTGATGTCCACCGTGGTCGCGAACGTGCCCCGGCGCGGATAGGTCACCACGAGGTGCTCCGACTCCAGCCGCTTGAGCGCCTCGCGCAGCGGAGTGCGCCCCACGCCCAGGTCCTCGCTCAGGCGGGCCTCGTTGAGCGGACTGCCGGGCGGGATGTCGAGCAGGATCAACCGGTCCTGCAGTCGAAGGAAGGCCTGGTCGGCCAGGGACCGGCCGCCCGCCGCGGTCTCGTCGGTGTGCTGCAGCATGCGGGCCCTTCCTGCGGCGTGTGTGACGGGGCCGGAGCGCCGGATGACGACGGGACGGGAAGTCATGCTTGACCCGCCGTGCCCCGGGTCACATACTAGACCTGAACAACTGATATATCAGTTGCACACAGATGACTTCCCAGGAGGGCACATGACCGTGCACCAGGACCACCCCCTGTACCAGCCGCTGGCCGAGAGCGACCCCGAGGTCGCCGCGGCCGTCGACGCCGAGCTGCGGCGCCAGCAGTCCACGCTGGAGATGATCGCCTCCGAGAACTTCGCCCCGGTCGCGGTGATGGAGGCCCAGGGCTCGGTGCTGACCAACAAGTACGCCGAGGGCTACCCCGGCCGCCGCTACTACGGCGGCTGCGAGCACGTGGACGTGATCGAGCAGCTGGCCATCGACCGCCTCAAGAACCTGTTCGGCGCCGAGCACGCCAACGTCCAGCCGCACTCCGGGGCCCAGGCCAACGCCGCGGCCATGTCCGCGCTGCTCCAGCCCGGGGACACCATCCTGGGCCTGGACCTCGCCCACGGCGGGCACCTGACGCACGGGATGAAGCTCAACTTCTCCGGCAAGCTCTACCAGGTCGCCGCCTACGGGGTCTCCGAGGACGACCACCGGGTCGACATGGACGAGGTCGCCCGGCTCGCCCGCGAGCACCGCCCGCAGCTCATCATCGCCGGCTGGTCCGCCTACACGAGGCAGCTGGACTTCGCCGCGTTCCGCGCGATCGCCGACGAGGTCGGGGCGTACCTGATGGTCGACATGGCGCACTTCGCCGGGCTCGTCGCCGCCGGGCTGCACCCCAACCCGGTGCCCCACGCCGACGTGGTGACCTCCACGACGCACAAGACGCTCGGCGGCCCGCGCGGCGGGGTGATCCTGTGCAAGCAGGAGCACGCGAAGAAGATCAACTCCGCGGTCTTCCCCGGTCAGCAGGGCGGCCCCTTGGAGCACGTGATCGCCGCCAAGGCCGTGGCCTTCAAGCACGCCGCGGCCGAGGAGTTCACCGACCGCCAGGTGCGCACCCTGGAGGGCGCGAAGATCCTGGCCACCCGGCTGCTGTCCCCGGACGTCATGGCCACCGGGATCAACCTGGTCAGCGGCGGCACCGACGTGCACCTGGTGCTGGTGGACCTGCGGAACTCCGAGCTCGACGGACAGCAGGGCGAGGACCGGCTGCACCGCATCGGGATCACGGTCAACCGCAACGCCGTGCCCTTCGACCCCCGCCCGCCGATGGTCTCCTCCGGTCTGCGGATCGGCACCCCGGCCCTGGCCACCCGCGGCTTCGGGGCCGAGGAGTTCACGGAGGTGGCCGACATCATCGCCCAGGCGCTGATCCAGGAGCTGACCGACGAACTCGCCGAGCAGCTGCGCGACCGCGTCACGGCCCTGGCCGAGGCCTTCCCGCTCTACCCGAACCTGTCCGCCCCTGTCCTGAACGGAGCCCTCTGATGGCTGATCTGCTCCCGGAGCACCCGGACTTCCTGTGGCACAACCCGGACCCGAAGTCCTCCTACGACGCCGTGATCGTCGGCGGCGGCGGGCACGGGCTCGCGACCGCCTACTACCTGGCCAAGAACCACGGCATGACCAACATCGCCGTGCTGGAGCGGGGATGGCTGGCCGGCGGGAACATGGCCCGGAACACCACGATCATCCGCTCCAACTACCTGTGGGACGAGTCCGCGGCGATGTACGAGCACTCCCTGAAGCTCTGGGAGATCCTGCCCGAAGAGCTGGAGTACGACTTCCTCTTCTCCCAGCGCGGGGTGATGAACCTGGCCCACACCCTGGGCGACGTCCGCGAGTCGATGCGCCGGGTCAACGCGAACAAGCTCAACGGCATCGACGCGGAGTGGATCAGCCCGGAGCAGGTCAAGGAGCTGTGCCCGATCATCAACATCGGGGACGACATCCGCTACCCGGTGATGGGGGCGACCTACCAGCCGCGCGCGGGCATCGCCAAGCACGACCACGTCGCCTGGGCGTTCGCCCGCAAGTGCGACGAGATGGGCGTGGACATCATCCAGAACTGCGAGGTCACCGGCTTCGTCAAGGACGGCGACCGGGTGGTGGCAGTGGAGACGTCCCGCGGGCGGATCAACACCGGCAAGGTCGGCCTCTGCGGGGCCGGGCACTCCTCGGTCCTGGCGGAGCTCGCCGGGTTCCGGCTGCCGATCCAGTCCCACCCGCTGCAGGCCCTGGTCTCGGAGCTGCACGAGCCCGTGCACCCGACCGTGGTGATGTCCAACCACGTGCACGTCTACGTCTCCCAGGCCCACAAGGGCGAGCTGGTCATGGGCGCCGGCGTGGACGCCTACAACGGCTACGGCCAGCGGGGTGCCTTCCACGTCATCGAGGAGCAGATGGCGGCAGCGGTGGAGCTCTTCCCGATCTTCGCCCGAGCCCACGTGCTGCGCACGTGGGGCGGCATCGTCGACGTCACCCTGGACGCCTCCCCGATCGTCTCCAAGACTCCCGTGGACCAGATGTACGTCAACTGCGGCTGGGGAACCGGCGGGTTCAAGGGAACCCCCGGCGCCGGCTACTCCTTCGCCCACACCATCGCCCACGACGAGCCCCACCCCCTCAACGAGCCCTTCGCCCTGGAGCGGTTCGAGACCGGGGTCCTCATCGACGAGCACGGCGCCGCCGCCGTGGCCCACTAGGAGGCCGGAACACCATGCTGCTGATCGAGTGCCCCAACTGCGGGCCGCGCGACGAGACCGAGTACCAGTACGGCGGGGAGGCCCACGTGCCCTACCCCGAGGACCCCAGCCGGCTCTCCGACAAGGAGTGGGCGGAGTACCTCTTCTACCGCAACAACCCCAAGGGCCTGATCGCGGAACGGTGGGCGCACGCCGTCGGCTGTCGCCGCTGGTTCAACGTCGTCCGCGACACCGTGACCTATGACATCAAGGCCGTATACAGGATCGACGAGCCCAAGCCCGAGATCGGAGGCGTCAAGTGAGCGCTCAGACCCACCGCCTGCCGGCGCAGCAGAGCGCGCCCGGCAGCATCGACCGCACCACGCCGGTGCACTTCACCGTCGACGGGCAGGAGCACGCCGGATACGCCGGCGACACCCTGGCCTCGGCCCTGCTCGCCGCGGGACGCATCCACTGCGGCGACTCGATGTACCTGGGCCGTCCGCGCGGGATCATGTCCGCCGGCGTGGAGGAGCCCAACGCGCTGGTCAAGGTCGCCGCGCGAACCGGCGCCGATGTCGACGAGTCCATGCTCCCGGCCACCACCGTCGAGCTGACCGACGGGCTGCAGGCGTCCTACCTGCGCGGGCTCGGACAGCTCGACCCCCGCAAGGACGAGGCCGTCTACGACCACAAGCACGTGCACACCGACGTCCTCGTCGTCGGCGCCGGACCCGCCGGTCTGGCCGCGGCCCGCGAGGCCGCGAAGTCAGGGGCCCGGGTCATCCTCATGGACGAGCAGCCGGAGGCCGGAGGCTCCCTGCTGTCGGGCCGCGACGACGTCGTCGACGGCCTGCCCGCCCGCGACTGGGTCGCCCGCACCCTCGCCGCGCTCGAGGCCGAGCCCGAGGTCACGGTCCTGCACCGCACCACGGCGTTCGGCAACTACGACGCCAACTACGTCGTCGCCGTCCAGCGGCGCACCGGCCACCTCGCCGAGGCCCCGGGTCCCGGCGTGTCCCGGGAGCGGATCTGGCACGTGCGGGCGCAGCAGATCGTGCTCGCCACCGGCGCCCACGAGCGGCCGGTCGTCTTCGCCAACAACGACCGCCCCGGCGTCATGCTCGCCGGGTCGGTGCGCACCTACCTCAACCGCTATGCCGTCGCCGCCGGCACGTCGGTGGTCGTGGCCACCACGAACGACTCCGCCTACGACCTCGTGGCCGATCTCGCCGCCGCCGGGGTCCGCGTCGCGGCCGTGGTCGACTCCCGCCCGGAGCTCCACGGCCGGGCCGCCGACATCGCCTCGAGCACCGGGGTGCGCCTGTTCACCGGCAGCGCCGTGGTGGACACCGCCGGCGGCGGCGAGCACGGGCGGATCAGCGCCGTGACGATCAGCGGTCTCGACGGGGCAGGCACCCCTGCCGGTCCCACCACGACCGTGGACACGGATCTGCTCGCCGTCTCGGGCGGGTGGACCCCGGTGGTCCACCTGCACAGCCAGCGGCAGGGGAAGCTGACCTGGGACGAGCGCCTCGCGGCGTTCGTGCCGGGCGCCCCGGTGCGGGACCAGCACACCGCGGGCTCGGTCAACGGCACCACCGACCTGGCGTGGTGCCTCACCGAGGGTGCCCTCGCCGGGGCCGAGGCCGCCGGCCGGGCCGGCTTCGAGACCCAGCCCGAGACCCCGCACGCGGAGAGCGTCGAGTCCTCGCCCGTCCGCCCGCTGTGGCTGGTGCCGGGGCCCGAGGGCGCGTCCGACGACTGGACCCGCCACTTCGTGGACTTCCAGCGCGACCAGACCGTGGCCGATGTGCTGCGCTCCACCGGCGCCGGCATGCGGTCCGTGGAGCACGTCAAGCGCTACACCTCCATCTCCACCGCCAACGACCAGGGCAAGACGTCCGGGGTCAACGCCATCGGCGTCATCGCCGCGGCGCTGAACAGCACCGACGTCGGCGGGATCGGCACCACCACCTACCGCGCCCCCTACACCCCGGTGGCCTTCACGGCCCTGGCCGGACGGCGGCTCGGCCACCTGTTCGACCCGGCGCGGCTGACCTCGGTCCACCCCTGGCACGTGGCCCACGGGGCCCTCTTCGAGGACGTCGGTCAGTGGAAGCGGCCCTGGTACTACCCGCAGGCCGGAGAGGACATGGACACGGCGGTGCTGCGCGAGTGCGCGGCCGTGCGCGAGTCCGTGGGGTTCATGGACGCCACCACCCTGGGCAAGATCGAGATCCGGGGCAAGGACGCCGGGGAGTTCCTCAACCGCGTCTACACCAACGCCTTCAAGAAGCTCAAGCCCGGCATGGGCCGGTACGGGGTCATGTGCACCCCCGACGGGATGGTCTTCGACGACGGCGTGACCCTGCGCCTGGACGAGGACCGGTACTTCATGACCACCACCACGGGTGGCGCGGCCAAGGTCCTGGACTGGCTCGAGGAGTGGTCCCAGACCGAGTGGCCGGAGCTCGACGTCACCTTCACCTCGGTGACGGAGCAGTACACCACCGTCGCCGTCGTCGGCCCGAAGTCCCGGGCCGTCGTCGAGAAGCTCGCCCCCGAGCTGGACCTGTCCAACGAGGCGTTCCCGTTCATGGCCTTCCGCGAGACCGTCCTGGCCTCCGGGGTGCCCGCACGGATCTGCCGGATCTCGTTCTCCGGAGAGCTCGCCTTCGAGATCAACGTCTCCTCCTGGTACGGCCTGTCGGTCTGGGAGTCCGTGGCGGAGGCCGGCGCCGAGTTCGGCATCACGCCCTACGGCACCGAGACCATGCACGTGTTGCGCGCGGAGAAGGCCTTCCCCATCGTGGGCCAGGACACCGACGGCACCGTCACCCCGCAGGACCTGGGGATGGACTGGGTGGTGTCCAAGACCAAGGACTTCATCGGCAGGCGCTCCTACGACCGCCCGTCCGCCACGAGCCCCGACCGCAAGCAGCTGGTCGCAGTCCTGCCGGTGGACCGCACGTTCCGGCTGCCGGAGGGCGCCCAGCTGGTCGAGCACGGCACGCCGATCACGCCGGAGGTCGCCCCCGTGCCGATGGTCGGTCACGTCACCTCCAGCTACCGCAGCGCCGCCCTGGACCGGACCTTCGGGCTCGCCCTGGTCGAGAACGGCCGCAACCGCATCGGTGAGACGCTCCAGGCCCCGCTCGACGGCCGGCTCGTGGACGTCGTCATCGCAGAACCCGTCCTCTACGACCCCGAAGGAGCCCGCCGTGACGGCTGAACAAGTACTGACGGACGCCACCCGGCTGCGCCGCAGCCCGCTGGCCCACCTGGACGAGACGATCCGGGCGGCCACCGTGGCCGGTGAGCGCGGCGTGGCCCTGCGCGAGATCCCCTTCCTGACCATGGTCGGGATCCGGGTGGCGCCCGGCACTCCGGCCGCCGAGGCGGTCGCCGCCGCGGCAGGGATGCCCCTGCCGACCGGCCACGGCCGGGTCACCGGCACCGCCGGAACCACGGCGATCCTGTGGATCGGGCCCGACGAGTTCCTGCTCGTCGGCCCCGAGGGAGCAGGGCCCGCGGAGATCGGCCCCGCGGGGAGCGACCTCCGGGCGGCGGGCACCGACGACGCCGGCACCGCCGCCGGGCTGGCCCGGGCCCTGGGCACCGAGCCCGGGCAGGCCGTGGACCTGTCCGCCAACCGCACCACCCTCGAGCTGTCCGGCCCGTCGGCCCGCGCCGTGCTCGAGAAGAGCTGCCATCTGGACCTGCACCCGCGGGCCTTCGCGGTCGGCACCGCCGTGGCCACGACCCTGGGCCCGGTGCAGGTGCTGCTGTGGCGCACGGAGGAGCTGACGTGGCGGATCATGCCGCGGGCCTCCTTCGCCGAGTACACCGCCCGGTGGCTGCTGGACGGCATGACGGAGTTCGCCTCTCCCGAGGTGCCCTGATGGCCCTGTCCGTCCTGGACCTGTTCTCCGTCGGCATCGGCCCCTCCTCGTCCCACACGGTGGGCCCCATGCGGGCCGCCCGGCTGTTCGCGGAGGGGCTGGCCGGCGACGGCCTCCTCGAGGAGGTCGCCGGGGTCCGGGCCGAGCTGTTCGGCTCCCTGGGCGCAACCGGGCACGGTCACGGTTCGGACAAGGCCGTGATCCTGGGCCTGCAGGGCGCGGACCCGGAGACCGTGGACACCGACACCGCCGACGCCTGGGTGCGCACGAGCACGGAGCGCCGGCAGCTGTGCCTGGCGGGGACCCACCCGGTTCCCTTCGACCGCGCCGAGGACGTCGTCATGCACCGGCGCAGGTCGCTGCCCGCGCACCCCAACGGCATGACGTTCCTCGCGTACGGGGCGGACGGCGAGCCGGTGCGGGAGCGGACCTACTACTCGGTGGGCGGCGGGTTCGTGGTGGACGGTGACGCATCCGGGGCGGACCGCGTCGTCCAGGACACCACCGAGGTGCCGTACCCGTTCACCTCGGGTGACCAGCTGCTCGAGGTCTGCCGCCGCGAGGGCATGAGCATCGCCGAGGTGATGGCCGCCAACGAGCTCTCCTGGCGTCCGGCGGAGGACACCCGGGCGGCGCTGCTGCACATCTGGTCCGTGATGCAGCAGTGCGTGGAGAACGGGTGCACCCGCACGGAGGCCACGCTGCCCGGCGGGCTGAAGGTCCGCCGCCGGGCCCCGGGCCTGCGGGCCCGGCTGCGGGAGGCCGAGGCCGCCGCGACGGCCACGGGCGGACCGGTCTCCGACGCCCTGCACGCCATGGAGTGGATCAACCTCTACGCCCTGGCCGTCAACGAGGAGAACGCCTCCGGCGGGCGGATCGTGACCGCCCCGACCAACGGCGCGGCGGGCATCATCCCCGCGGTGCTGCACTACTACACCCGCTTCCTCGCCGGGGCGGACGAGGACGGGGTGGTGGAGTTCCTGCTCACCGCGGCCGCCGTCGGCATCCTCATCAAGGAGAACGCCTCCATCTCCGGCGCGGAGATGGGCTGCCAGGGCGAGGTGGGCTCGGCCTGCTCCATGGCCGCCGCCGGCCTGTGCGCGGTGCTCGGCGGCACCCCGGAGCAGGTCGAGAACGCCGCCGAGGTCGGCATGGAGCACAACCTCGGGCTGACCTGCGACCCGGTGGGCGGGCTCGTGCAGATCCCGTGCATCGAGCGCAACGCCATCGGGGCCACCAAGGCCGTCAACGCCGCGCGCCTGTCCCTGCACGGCGACGGCGAGCACAAGGTCTCGCTCGACCAGGTCATCAAGACCATGCGCGAGACCGGCAACGACATGAAGATCAAGTACAAGGAGACCTCCCGTGGTGGACTGGCCGTCAACGTCATCGAATGCTGAGCAGCTCCTGCAGCCGCAGGCCGCGTCCGCAGCCCCTCCCGCGACGGAGCTGGTGCTGACCCTCGACTGCCCGGAGAAACCGGGGATCGTGCACGCCGTCAGCGGGGTGCTCCTGGCCCAGGGGTGCAACATCGTCGAGCTCACCCAGTTCGACGACCGGAGGCTCGGCCACTTCTTCATGCGCGTGCACGTCGCCTCGGCCACGGAGGAGGGCCTCGACCCCGAGGCCCTCCGCGCGGACCTGGCCCCGGTGGCCGAGCGCTTCGACATGCGCTGGGAGCTCAGCGAGCACGGGGCGAAGCGGCGGGTGCTGGTGATGGTCTCCAAGTTCGGCCACTGCCTCAACGACCTGCTCTTCCGCGCCCGGACCGGGGACCTGCCCGTGGACATCGTCGCGGTGGTCTCCAACCACCGCGACCACCAGCGCCTCGTCGAGTGGCACGGCATCCCGTTCTTCCACGTGCCCGTCACCCGGGACACCAAGCCCGAGGCCGAGGCCCGGCTGCTGGAGCTCGTGGACCGCTTCGAGGTGGACCTCGTGGTCCTGGCCCGCTACATGCAGGTGCTCAGCGACTCGCTGGCCACCCGGATGGAGGGACGGGTGATCAACATCCACCACTCGTTCCTGCCGTCCTTCAAGGGCGCCAAGCCGTACCACCAGGCCTACGAGCGCGGGGTGAAGACCGTGGGCGCCACAGCGCACTACGTCAACGCCGAGCTGGACGAGGGCCCGATCATCGCGCAGCAGCTCGTGGACGTGGACCACACCTACGGCCCGGAGGACCTCGTGGCCGCGGGGCGGGACACCGAGTGCAAGGCCCTGTCCAACGCCGTGAAGTGGCACTGCGAGGGCCGGGTCATCCTGCACGGCAACCGCACGGTCGTCCTGCGCTGAGCACGCACGACGGAGCGCCGCCCCCGGGGATCCCGGGGGCGGCGCTCCGTCGTGGGTGCTCCGGGACGTCGTGCGTGCTCCGGAACGTCACCCGGGCCGGCCTCCTGCCGGCTCAGTGGCCGCGGTCGATCCACTCCTGCAGGTGGGGGGCCTCCGCGCCGATCGTGGTGGTGTCCCCGTGGCCGGTGAGCACCTCCGTGGTCCCCGGCAGGGTGAGCAGCCGCTCGCGGATGGAGTCGACGATCGTGGGGAAGTCCGACCAGGACCGGCCGGTGGCGCCGGGACCGCCCTGGAAGAGGGTGTCCCCGGAGAACAGCACTCCGCCCTCGCCCAGGTCCGGTGCCCAGAAGCACACCGAGCCCGGCGAGTGGCCCGGGGTGTGCAGCGCGGTGAGGCGCACCCCGCCCACCGAGTAGACGTCACCGTCGCGGATGATGCGGTCGAAGCGGCGGGCGGGGTGGACCTGCTCCCAGAGCATCGTGTCGTCCGGGTGCAGGTGCACCGGTGCCCGCAGCTGCTCGGCGACCTCGACGACGGCGCGGATGTGGTCGTCGTGGCCGTGGGTGAGCAGGATGGCCGCCACTGCCCGGCCGCCGACGGCGTCCACGACCTGCTGCGGGGCGTGGGCCGGGTCGATGACCGCGCACTGCTCGTCGTCGCCCACGATCCACACGTTGTTCTCGACCTCCCAGGTGCCCCCGTCCAGGGAGAACGTCCCCGAGGTCACCAGGTGCTCCACCCGGACCCGGCCCGTGGCGTCCGTGCGCTGCCCCACATCCTGCCGCGCGGTCATCGGGCCGCTCCGGCCGGGGCGGCCACGCCGGGCTGAGCGTCGCCCGTCTGCTCGGCGTCACGCTCCTCCGCACCGGTCGCGGAGCGGTCCAGCTCCACGACGGAGCGCAGGACGGTGCCGGCCTTCATCTTCGCGAAGGCCTCCTCGACGTCGTCCAGGCCGATGCGCTCGGTGACGAACCCGTCGAGGTCCAGCCGGCCGAGCCGGTACTGGTCCACCAGCATCGGGAAGTCCCGGTTCGGCAGGGTGTCGCCGTACCAGGCGGACTTGATGGACCCGCCGCGGCCGAAGACCTCGTCCAGCGGGATCTCCCACGTGGTGCCGGGGGCGGGCACCCCGACCAGCACCATCCGGCCGGCCAGGTCACGGGCCTCGAACGCCTGCTTGAAGGTGGGGGCGATGCCCACGGCGTCGATCACCAGGTCGGCGCCGTTGCCGCCCGTGAGCGCCCGGATCGCCGCCACGGGGTCCTGCTCCTTCGAGTTGACCACGTGAGTGGCGCCGAAATGCTCCGCGGTGGCCAGCTTCTCGTCGTCGAGGTCCACGGCCACGATCGTGGTGGCCCCGGCCAGGGCGGCACCGGCGACCGCGGCCGCCCCGACCCCACCGCAGCCGATCACGGCCACGGACTCCCCGCGCTTCACGGCGCCGGTGTTGAGCACCGCGCCGATGCCGGCCATCACCCCGCACCCGAGCAGCCCGACGGCCGCGTACTGGTGCGGTTCGAGGTCGGCCTCGATCCTGGTGCACTGTCCGGCGGCGACGAGGGTCTTCTCGGCGAACGACCCGATGCCCAGGGCCGGGGTCAGCGGGGTGCCGTCCTCGAGCGTCATCCTCTGGGTGGCGTTGTGGGTGGCGAAGCAGTACCAGGGCTCGCCCCTGCGGCAGGCCCGGCACTGCCCGCACACCGCCCGCCAGTTCAGGATCACGTGGTCGCCCACGGCGACCTCGGTGACCCCTTCCCCGATCGCCGACACCACGCCCGAGGACTCGTGGCCCAGCAGGAACGGGTAGTCGTCGCCCACCCCGCCCTCGACGTAGTGGTGGTCGGTCTGGCACACCCCGCAGGTGAGCACGTCCACCAGTGCCTCGCCCGGCCCCGGGTCCGGGACCAGGATGGTCTCCACACTCACGGGCTGGTTCTTGCCCTTGGACACCACGCCCTTGACCTTGTGCATGCTGGAACTGCCTTTCGTCGTCGTCGGCACCGGTAACGGTGCTCGATCGCAGAAGTCGTACTGGGAAGTCCCGAGGTCGGGACGAAGAGCCGCGGCCGGAGCGGCGCACGCCCCGGCCGCGACGGCAGGGGCCTCAGCCGCGGATGCGCTCCATGCCGGGGTCCACGAGCGGCTCGGCGCTGACCGTGGCGGGGACGCGCTCGCCGAGGTACTCGATCTCGACGCCGTCCCCCTCGGAGAGCTCCGGCGGGAGCCAGGCATAGGCGACCGGGCGGCCCACGGTGTGGCCGAAGACGGCGCTGGTGACGTAGCCGGCGGCGGCGCCGTCCACGTACACGGGCTCCTTGCCCATCACCACGGAGCGGCCGTCGTCGACCGTCAGGCAGCGCAGCCGGCGCCGCACCTGGCCGTCGGAGGCCACGGCCGCCGACCCCACGAACTCGCCCTTGTCCTTCTTGACGGCGAAGTCCAGTCCCGCCTCCAGGGCGGTGTGCTCCGTGGTCATGTCGGTGCCCCAGGACCGGTAGCCCTTCTCCACGCGCAGGCTGTTGAAGGCGGCGCGCCCCGCGGGGACGATGCCGAACTCCTGGCCCGCCTCGTGCAGCAGGTCCCACAGCCGCAGTCCCTGGTCCGCGGTGGTGTACAGCTCCCAACCGAGCTCGCCCACGTAGGAGAGGCGCATCGCGGTGACCCGCAGGCCGCCCACCCGGATCTGCTTGGTGCGGAAGTACTTCAGGCCGTCGTTGGACAGGTCGTCGCGGGAGACCTTCGCCATGACCTTCCGGGCCTTCGGCCCCCACAGCCCGATGCAGCAGGTCTCGGCGGTGGTGTCCCGGACCAGGGCCCAGGCCGTGGGGTCCGCGGCGCTCTGCCGGGTGGCCTCGGCGGACAGGTACGCCACGTCCACGCTGCTGTTGATGCCGGCCTGGAACAGGTTCTCGCCGAGCCGGGCCACGGTGATGTCGCTGCGGATCCCGGCCTTCTCGTCCAGCAGGAGGCAGTACGTCACGGCGCCCGGCTTGCGCAGGACGTTGCCGGTGGTGAGCCGCTGCAGCAGAGCGGCGGCCCCGGGACCTTCGACGGTCACGCGCTTGAGCGGGGTCATGTCGTACATCGCCACGGCGGTGCGGGTCTTCCAGGCCTCGACCGCCGCGATCGGCGAGTGGAACCGGGCCGCCCACGGCTCGCGCTCCGGCTCGCGCCACTCCTCGGGCAGCTGCTCCAGGAGCGCGGCGTTGGACTCGTACCAGTGCGGGCGCTCCCACCCGTGGCTCTCCAGGAAGAACGCGCCGAGCTCCAGCTCCCGGGGATAGAAGGGGCTGACCCGCAGGTTGCGCGGCGACTCCCGGGGCTGGAGGGGGTGGAGGACGTCGTAGATCTCCACGAAGTTCTGCTTGCCCGTCTCCTCGACGTACTCCGGGGAGAGCTGCACGTCGTCGAACCGGGTGGCCTCGCAGCCGTGCAGGTCCGTCTCCGAGGTGCCGTCCACCAGCAGCTCGGCCACGGCCTTGGCCACGCCCGAGGAGTGGGTGACCCACACGGCCTCCGCCACCCAGAAGCCGGCGAGGTCCGGGGACTCGCCGATGAGCGGGCCCCCGTCCGGGGTGAAGGAGAAGATCCCGTTGAAGCCCTCGGCCACCTCGCTGCCGCGCAGGCTCGGGAGGAAGCGCCGGCTCTCGGCCCACTGCTCGGCGAAGTCCTCGGGCGTGAAGTCCAGGCGGGAGGGCATCCGGTCGTGGGCGATGTCGCGGGGCGCGTACTGCGGCAGGTCGGTCAGATCCACCGGGATCGGGCGGTGGGCGTAGGAGCCGATGCCGATCCGGTCCCCCCACTCCCGGTAGTAGAGGTCCGCGTCCTGGTGCCGGAGGATCGGCAGGGTCGCGCCGTTCGGGGCGTCGTGCTTGCCGACCAGCTCCGGGACCGCGGAGGTGAAGACGTACTGGTGGGCCAGCGGCTGGAGGGGGCACGGCATGCCGGCCATCTCGCCGATCGCGGGCCCCCAGAATCCTGCGCAGGAGACGACGATGTCCGCCGGCACGGTTCCGTCGGACGTGGTCACGCCGGTCACGCGGCCGTTGGCCCGCTCGATGCCGGTGACGGTCGTCTCCGCGCAGTAGGTCACGCCGGCGCGGGCGGTGCGGTCGATGAGCACCTGCACCGCCTTGGCCGCCAGGGCGAGCCCGTCCGTCGGCACGTGGTAGCCGCCCAGGACCATCTCGGGATTGACGAGGGGATGCTGCGCCAGCACCTCCTCGGGGGTGAGCAGCCGGCCCTCGATCCCCCAGGAGGCCGCGTAGCCCACCTTGCGCCGGAGCTCCTCCAGCCGCTGCGGGGTGGTGGCCACCTCGAGACCGCCGACCTGGTTGAAGCAGCCCAGGGACACGAGCTTCTCCACGGTGTACCGCGCGAAGTGGGTCATCGTCCGTGACGGGTTCGTCTGGTAGACGAGTCCGGGCGCGTGGGACGTCGAGCCCCCGGGAAGGGGCAGCGGACCCTGCTCGAGGACGGTGACGTCCGTCCAGCCGCGCTGGACGAGCTCGTCGGCGAGGTTCGTGCCGACGATGCCGGCGCCGATGATGACGACGCGAGGGGTGGTGCTCATGGGGCGGTTCTCCTGACCTGCGGATGTCGTGCGGGGGCTCGGCCGGGTTCAGCTCGGCCGGGACTCGTGGCCGTTGACGGTGAGACCGGGCGGCAGGTTCGGTGCCTCGGACGACTCCTCGACCATGATGATGCCGTCCACGACGCTCACCTCGTGGGCCCGCACCGGCAGCTTGGCCGGAGGGGCGTCCACCGCGCCGGTGCGCAGGTCGAACTTGGACGCGTGCAGCGGGCACTCCACCTCGCACCCCTCCACCCAGCCGTCGGCGAGCGAGGCGTCCTGGTGGGTGCAGGTGTCGTCGATGGCGAACAGCTCGCCCTCCTCCGTGTGGAAGACGGCGATGGGCGGGACGGTGTCGAGGCGCAGGGCGTCACCGGGGGCGAGGTCCTTGAGGGGGCAGGCCTGGTGCATCGGAGCGGATCCTTTCCTGAGGTGGCTCGGGCCTGCTGTGCCGAGCGTTGCCACCTCGACCGCACTGCCTCACGATGAGCAACAAGTGTTGCAATGTGCAACATCGTGAGGACTTCCACCGAACCCTGTCAAGAGCCGGGGCCCACCCGGAACCCGCGCCGGGCCGCACGGGGACGCAATGTAAATTCGCCGGGTCGAATTCGCCGGACCCCTTGACGGGGCCGGTGACGAGGTTCACGCTGATTCTCACATTGTGAGCCCTGTTGCACGAAGCGCACAGGACGTCCGGACCTCGGACCTCCCCGCCGTTGCTCCGGGTCATTCAGGACGAAGATCTGAAAGGGGTCCCTCATGGAGTCCCTCGTCATTGTCGGAGCGTCGCTGGCGGGCCTGTCCGCCGCCCGGGCCGCCCGGAACCTCGGGTTCGCCGGACGACTGGTGATCATCGGTGATGATCCCCAGCGCCCCTACGACCGCCCACCGCTGTCCAAGGACTTCCTCGCCGGCCGGATCGAGCTCGAGGACCTGGCCCTGGAGACCGACGACGAGGCCCTGGAGGCCGAGTGGATCCTCGGGACCCGGGCGGTGTCCTTCGACGCGACCACCCGCCTGGTGCACCTGGAGGACGGGCGGTCGGTGCGCGCCGACGGCCTGGTGATCGCCACCGGGGCCTCGCCCCGGTCGCTGCCGCAGCTCGCCGGGAGCGCGAACGTGGTGAGCCTGCGCACCGTCGCCGACGCGCAGAGGCTCCGCGGACTGCTGTCTGCCGGGCGGCGGCTCGTGGTCGTGGGCGCCGGCTTCATCGGCGCGGAGGTCGCCTCCACCGCCCACGCCCTCGGTCTGGACGTCACGGTGCTGGAGAAGTCCCCCACCCCCCTGTGCGGCCCGCTGGGCACCGAGCTGGGCGGGGTGGTCGCCGGGCTGCACGAACGCGCCGGCGTGGAGCTGATCTGCGGCGTCGACATCGAGGACTTCGAGTTCACCGGCGGGTCGGTCAGTGCGGTGCGCCTGGCCGGCGGCCGGGTGCTGCCCGCCGACGTGGTGGTCGTGGGCATCGGCGCGGCGCCGAACACCGCCTGGCTGGAGGGCTCCGGGATCGAGCTGGGCAACGGCGTGCTGTGCGACGCCGTCGGGGCCACCAGCATCCCCGGGGTCGTCGCCGTGGGCGACTGCGCCGCGTGGTGGGAGCCGGGCACCGGCCGCCACCACCGGGTGGAGCACTGGACCGGGGCCGCCGAGCGCCCGGCGGTGGCCGTGGGCGCCCTGCTGGGCGCCGACCCGGCCGGGCTGCCCGCCGTCAAGCCCCCGTACTTCTGGTCCGACCAGTACGGCACCCGCCTGCAGTTCGCCGGCGACGCCTCTCGCGCCGACCGCGTGGCCTACGAACACGGCGGCCCGGGCCAGGACTCCCTGCTCGCCGTCTACTACGCCGGGGACGAGCCGGTCGCCGTGCTCGCCTGGAACCAGACGAGGCTCTTCTGCCGCTGGCGCAAGACCCTCGAGAAGCTCGCCGTCGCCGCGGTCCAGTCGCTCGCGGCCTGACCGCCCACGCAGCCCTGCCACTCCTCCTCCCTCTCCCACCCCGCGCTCTGCGCACTGTCCGAACCCAGGAGTTCGTGTTGTCGATCAACGTTGTCTCGGAGTCCCTGATCTCCACCCTGCCCGGCTCCACCTACGTGGACGAGGCAGTCTTCCGCGCCGAGCAGGAGCGCATCTTCGAGCAGATGTGGTTCTGCGCCGTGCGCGCCGCCGACCTGGACAAGCCCGGAGCCTTCCGCACCGTCCAGGTCGGGCGGGAGTCCATCATCATCACCCGCAACCGGAAGCACGGCATCCGGGCGTTCTACAACATCTGCCGCCACCGCGGGGTGAAGCTGTGCATGGAGGACGCCGGCGAAGCCGCGCGCTCCTTCCAGTGCCCGTACCACGCCTGGACCTACGACTTCGACGGCAAGCTCATCGCCGCCCCCAACCTCACCAAGATGCCCGACATCGACCGCCAGGAGTACGGCCTGGTCACCATCCCGGTCCGCGAGTACCTCGGCTACGTCTGGGTCTGCCTGGCCGAGACCCCTCCGTCCTTCGAGGAGGACGTCATGGGCGACATCCAGGAGCGCCTCGGGGACACCCAGGCCATCGAGGGCTACGACATCGCCAATCTCTCCCTGGGCCGGCGGATCACCTACGACGTGAAGGCCAACTGGAAGCTCATCATCGAGAACTTCATGGAGTGCTACCACTGCGCCACCATCCACCCCGAGCTCACGGAGGTGCTGCCCGAGTTCGCCGACGGCCTCGCCGCCCAGTACTTCGTCGGACACGGCGCCGAGTTCGGCGACGACGTGCGCGGCTTCACCATCGACGGCTCCGAGGGCCTCGACAAGCTCCCCGGCGTCGACGACGACCACGACCGCCGCTACTACGCCATCACCGTCAAGCCCACCGTGTTCGTCAACCTCGTCCCCGACCACGTCATCATCCACCGCATGTTCCCGCTGGCTCCGGACCACACCGTCGTGGAGTGCGACTGGCTCTACCTCCCCTCGGTCGTGGACTCCGGCAAGGACGTCTCCACCTCCGTGGAGCTCTTCCACCGCGTCAACCAGCAGGACTTCGACGCCTGCGAACGCTGCCAGCCCGCCATGAACTCCAAGATCTACGCCAAGGGCGGGGTCCTCGTCCCCTCCGAGCACCACATCGGCGCCTTCCACGACTGGATCACCGACAAGGTCGGCGACGTCGTCGGGACGGCGCCACCCCGGTCCTCCGGGACCGGGCCGCAGCACCTGTTCCCGGGAGGGGATCACGATGAGCACTGAGAATCCACCACTGGTTCCGTCGTCGGACGCGGAGGCCCCGCCGGCCTGTCCCGTCGACGACACGACGCACCTCCACGAGGCGGAGGCCGAGGAGACCCAGATCCTCGGCGAGCTCAGGGAGGGGGTCCAGGAACGGCGCAGCGCGCTCCAGGGAGAGCCCCGGGGCCTGGACAAGGTGATCTTCGGTGTGACCGGCGCCCTGGTCGTCGCCTTCGTGGTCTGGGGCTTCGTCGGCACGGAGAACCTGTCCACCGTCTCGACCGCGGCGCTCGGGTGGGTCCTGGAGAACACCGGGTGGATCTTCGTGCTGCTGTCCTCCCTGTTCGTCGCCTACGTCCTGTGGCTGGCCCTGGGCCGGTTCGGCAACATCCCGCTGGGCAAGGACGGCGAACGGCCCGAGTTCAGGACCGTCTCGTGGATCTCCATGATGTTCGCCTGCGGCATGGGCATCGGCCTGATGTTCTACGGCGTCGCCGAGCCCCTCTACTACTACATCTCCCCGCCGCCGGCCACGGTCGACGCCGGCACGGCCGAAGCCGTCGAGACGGCCATGGCCACGTCGCTGTTCCACTGGACGCTGCACCCCTGGGCCATGTACGCGGTGCTCGGCATCGCCATCGCCTACGGCACCTTCCGGCTGGGCCGCAAGAACCTGCTCTCCGAGGCGTTCGTGTCCCTCTTCGGGCGGCGGGCGGTCGACGGCGCCGGCGGCAAGATCATCAACATCCTGGCCATCTTCGCCACGCTCTTCGGCTCCGCGGCCTCGCTCGGGCTGGGCGCCCTCCAGATCGGCAGCGGCCTGCAGTTCAACGGCGTGGTGGGCGAGGTGGCCACCCCGATGCTCGTGCTGATCATCGCGGTGCTCACGTTCTGCTTCGTGGCCTCGGCGGTGTCGGGCATCGAGCGCGGCATCCAGTTCCTGGCCAACACCAACATGGTGCTCGCGGTGGTCATGGCCCTCATCGTCTTCGTCGTGGGGCCCACCCTGTTCATCCTCAACCTCATCCCCAACGCGATCGGCTCCTACCTCCAGCAGCTGCCGGAGATGGCCGCCCGCACCGAGGCCTCCGGCGGCGAGGACATGCGCGCGTGGCTGTCCAGCTGGACGATCTTCTACTGGGCCTGGTGGATCTCCTGGACGCCGTTCGTGGGCATGTTCATCGCTCGCATCAGCCGCGGTCGCACCATCCGCCAGTTCGTCACCGGCGTGCTGCTGGTGCCCTCCCTGGTGTCCCTGCTGTGGTTCGCCGTCTTCGGCGGCAGCGCCATCCACATCCAGCGGACGGCGAACGCGACCCCCGACCCCGGCGACGGGATCGCCACGGTCGTCGACGGCGTCCCCACCATCTCCTTCGACGGCGCGATCTACGACATGTTCAACAGCCTCGGCACGCCGCAGGCGCTGACCATCGGCCTGGCGGTGATGGCCATGGTGCTCACCGCCATCTTCTTCGTCACCGGTGCCGACTCGGCGTCCATCGTGATGGGCTCCCTCAGCTCCCGGGGCAGTCTCGAGCCGTCGAAGCCCGTCGTGATCTTCTGGGGCGTGCTGATGGGCGGGGTCGCGGCCGTCATGCTCCTGGCCGGCGGTGACACCCCCGCGGAGGCGCTGGGGGGTCTGCAGCGGCTCACCATCGTTGCCGCGCTGCCGTTCGTCCTCGTGATGTGCGTCCTGTGCATCGCCCTGACCCGCGACCTGCGCGCGGACCCGATGTGGCTGCGCCAGCGGCTGTCCGACTCCGTGGTGCGCCGCGCCATCCGCACCGCCGTGGACGAGTACGGGCACCAGAAGTTCACCCTGGTCACCCAGGAGAGCACGGATCCGCCCACGGGCCAGATCCAGGCCGTGGACGCCACGGCCGCCGGTCAGCCGATCTACGCCCGGGTGAAGGGCCAGGAGAACGGCCAGGTCCGGAAGAAGAAGGCGGCCCGCCCATGACACCGCGGGACGGTCCGGGACGCGCCCGGCCCGCACGGCACGTTACCGCGCGCCCCGCCCGCTCCACCCCGGCGAGCCGGGGTGGAGCGGGCGGAGCGGACGGAGCGCGACAATGACGATTGACTACCATGGAGTCATGTCCTCCCCCGGCCCCAGACCCCCGACCGCCCCCGACGCCGCCAAGGAGCAGCCCGGCACGGACGGGGTCACCCCGGGGGGTGTGCAGTCGGTGGACCGGGCCATCACCGTGCTCGAGGTCCTCGCCCGGACCGGTGGTTCCACAGTGACCGAGGTGGCCGCGGAGCTGGGCGTGCACAAGTCCACCGCGTCGAGGCTGCTCGGCGCCCTGGAGTCCCGGGGCCTGGTGCACCACCCGAGCGACGGCAGCCCGTATCAGCTCGGGTTCGGCATCCTTCGGCTGGCGCACGCGATCCCCGGCCGGCTGAGCGTGGTGGCCGAGGCGCGCGACGAGGTCCGCGGCCTGGCCCGGACCCACTCCGAGACGGTCAACCTGGCGGTCCTGCGGGAGGGCCACGCCGTCAACGTGGACCAGGAGATGGGCCCCTCCTCGGTCGCGACCCACGACTGGATCGGGAGCCTGACCCCCCTGCACGCCACCGCCAGCGGGAAGGTGCTGCTGTCGGGGCTGCCGTCCGACGAGAGGGCCCACGTCCTCCGCGACCAGGGCATGCCGGCCCTCACCGCGCGCACGATCACGTCGAGGGAGCAGCTGGAGCGACAGCTGATCGACGTGGTCGCCCGGGGCTACGCCACCGTGTGCGAGGAGTTCGAGATCGGGCTGAACTCCGTCGCCGTGCCCGTGCGGGACCATCTCGGCACGGTCATCGCCTCGATCAGCGTCTCGGGACCGGCGTTCCGGTTCACGGAGCAGCACATGGCCGACCTGGTCGAGGACCTCAAGGAGGCCGGCCTGCGGGTCAGCCGGCGCATGGGGTACGCCCCCCTCGACGACTCCGCGTAGCAGCATCCGCGCCGCCTCGCCCCTGGCACGACGTGGTCCACGGCGCCCGGGACGGCCTCTCGAGCACTCAGGCGCGGAAGGAGGCGATCATCGCCTCGACCTGCCGGTGCTGCTCCGATCCGGCGTACTCCCGGGCGGCCTCGAGCGTGGGGAAGTCGTGGACCGAGCTGAAGATCACCGTCCGGTAGGTGATGCCGTTGGGCGCGACCACCCCGGTCTCGACCAGCCCCAGGCCGTACAGGACGTGCGGCAGCATCGTGGTGGGCGGAGGGGCGTCCGCATCGGTCAGCGAGGTCACGAGCCGCACGGCGTCCGGCCAGCCGTACGCGTTGCGCAGCTCCGGCGAGGACGTCAGGTCCATGGCCACGGAGCGCACCACGAACTCCCCGCTGCTGGACAGGGGCACGCTCCCCGGGACGTCCCCGAGGTGGGCCACCGGCGGCATCGAGCAGTCGGGGCCGCACTCGGCGCCCCAGGCGATGAGCACCGACAGGTGGCCCACGGGAGCACCGTCCGGCCCGAGCACCGCCACCGTGCCGCCGACGTCCGAGAAGTCCCCGTCCACGCTCCACGCGGCGGGCAGCTCGAAGGCGAAGGCCGCGTCGGCGGCCGTGCCGGAGTAGGTCACGAGCTCCGCGGGAGCGGGCGCCGCCGTGGGGCTCGCGGTCGGAGTGCCCGCCGAGCCCTCGGCGGGGCCGGCGGTCGGGCTCGCGGTCGGGCCGTTGTCCGGGTCGGCGGTCGGGCTCGCGGTGGCCGCCGAAGGGGTCCCCGTGCCCGGGCCCGCCGGGGACTCCGCCGCCGTGGCGGCCGGCGACGCGGCCGGGCTCGTGCCCTCGGCGGAGGGGTCCCCGCCGGACGGGGCGCCGCAGGAGACCAGCAGGAGCAGTGCCGCGGCGGCCGCGCCCAGCGCCCGGGTCGATCGTGACGTGGTCGGTGACATGGGGACGGCCCTCCGATCGCGGAGCACCAGCGCCACGGGCGTCCGCCCGGTCCGGCCCCGAGGGCTGCAGGCTACGCCGCCCGGTTCGCGGTCGGCAACGGGGGCGACGGGCACCCGGCGATCGTTGTGGGATCGCAAATTCCTGGGCGCTGTCGGAGAGGCTGGGTACGCTCGGGGCACGGCCCGCTCCGGGGCCGCACCGGGGACAGGAGTGGGGCCATGGACCTGAACGGCGCGAGGATCCTCGTGGTGGGGGCGACCGGCGTCCTCGGACGGCGGCTGTGCGAACGGCTGAGCGAGCGCACCACCGACATCGTGGTGACCGGCCGCTCCGCCTCCGCCGCGGAGGAGCTGCGGCGCGGGCTCGGCCTTCGCGCGGCCCACGCCCTCGACCTCGTGGACCACGACGAGGCGGCGGAGGTCGTGCGCCGCGCGGCCGAGGAGCTCGGCGGGCTCGACGCCGTGGTGATCGCCACCGGGGTCGCCGCGTTCGGCCCCGCGGCCGACGAGGACGAGGCCGTCGTGGAGGAGCTGTTCGAGGTCAACGCCCTCGGCCCCATGGCCGTCATCCGGGCGGCCCTGCCCCACGTCGCGGACGGCGGCGCGGTCGCGGTCCTCACCGGGGTGGTCGCGGAGCTGCCGCTGGCCGGGATGGCCGGCTACGCCGCCAGCAAGGCGGCCATGGCCTCGTGGCTGGGGTCGCTGCGGCGGGAGCTGCGCCGTCGTCGGGTCGCGGTGATGGACGCGCGGCTGCCGCACATGGACACCGGGCTCGTGGACCGGGCGCTCACCGGCCTGCCGCCCCGGCTGCCGCCGGGGCACAACGTGGACGACGTCATCGCCGCGGTGGAGCGCGGGCTCGAGCGCGGCGTCCACGAGCTGCGGATCGACTGAACCGTGTGCCCGCCGGTCCCGCCGCGGCGGTGGGGGCGCCGCGTCACCGGGGCATGCGGATGACGGGCTTGACCACGTCGCCGGACCCGCTGTCGGCGAGGGCCTGCTCGATCTCGTCGAGCTCGTAGAAGCGCACCAGCTCGTCGAACGGGAACCGCCCCTGCCGGTGGAGGTCGATCAGGGCGGGGATGAACTTTCCGCTGCGGCTGCCGCCGCCCAGGACCCCGACGATCCGCTTGCCCCACAGCGCGTGCATGTGGTCGAGGCTGAAGCGCGCCTGGGCGGGCGCGCCGCCGATGAGCACGAGCGTGCCCAGCATGCCCACGCAGTCCGCGGCCTGCTCCACGACGGGGACCACCCCGGTGCACTCGAAGGCGTAGTCGGCGGAGCCGCCCGTGATCCGGGCGACCTCCGCGACCACGTCCGTGTCCCGGGGGTTGATGACATGGGTGGCCCCGTAGCGGGTGGCCAGCTCGAGCCGGGAGTCGTGCAGGTCCACGGCGACGACCGTGGTGGCGGCGGTGCAGCGGGCGGCCATGATCGCGGCCAGTCCCACGGCCCCGACGCCGAAGACCACCAGGGACGAGCCCGGCTCCGGGCGGGCCTCGTTGAGCACCGCGCCGGCGCCCGTGCCCAGCCCGCAGGCCAGGGGTCCGAGCAGCTCGAGCGGCACGTCGTCGGGCGCCTTCACGAGGGCGTCGGCGAGGACGATCGAGTGGGTGGCGAAGGACGACTGGCCGAAGAAGTGGCCGGAGACCTCCGAGCCGTCCGCCCGCGTGTAGGCCGAGGTCCCTGCGTCCTCGCCCCGGAAGCGGCGGCCCGAGACGAGAGCCTCCCCGGTCCGGGCGCAGTAGCGGGGCTGCCCGTCCAGGCAGTTGCGGCACGCTCCGCACGAGGGCCACCCGATGACGACCCGGTCGCCGGGCACGACGGCGCCGACGCCCTCGCCGACCCGTTCCACGATCCCCGCGCCCTCGTGGCCCAGGATCCCCGGCAGCGGCAGCGGCATGTCGCCCGCACGGGTGATGGCGTCGGTGTGGCAGACCCCGGTCGCGACGATCCGGACCAGCACCTCCCCGCGGCCGGGTTCGGCGAGCTCGACGTCCTCCAGCTCGAACGGGGCCCCGATCCCCTCGACGACGGCGGCGCGGATCCTCATGGTGTCCTCCTCGGCACTCCCGGTGCGGTGACGCGGCTCACGCGCCCCCTGCTCGGCAGTCTAGGGGCGGGCACGGTCTCCAGGAGAGGGCGGGCGCAACCGGACAGGACGAGGCGGCCGGAGCCGATCCGCGCGGGAGGCGGCGGACGGCCCCCGGACGGCCTCGGCGCACTCCTCCCGCAGGAGGAGCGACGGGTCAGCCGTGGCCCAGGTCCCGCATCTGCTCCGGGGTGAGCCGGCCCCCGTTGGCCGCCGCGGCCTCGAACGTCGGCAGGTGGATCTCCTGGGAGGCGCTGCGCAGGTTGGTGAAGACGCGGGTCAGGGGTTCGTCCCCGCGGACCTCCTCCAGCAGCCGGTCGTAGAGCGCGATGTTGTCGGTCTCCCAGGCCGCCCAGGCGGTGGCGGCGGCCTCGAGGTCGGTGGGCGCGGAAATCCGCCCGGTGTAGGGGTTCGGCGGGACCGTGACACCGAGCCGCTCCAGCTGGCGGGTCAGGGCGTCGACGTGCTGCTCCTCGGCGGCCTGGATGCTCGCGTACGGCTCGACGGGTCCGAACTCGTCGACGACCGCTCGGTACTGCGCCGAGGCGGCGTACTCGCCCTCGGGGGACATCAGGGCCTCCCACGCGGCCGCGGCCACGGGGTCGGCGGGGGCCGGAGGAGTCGACACCGAGGGGACCGCCCCGGCAGCGCCCGGGGCCGGCGCCGTTCCGGGCTGCGTCGCCGAGCCCGACGTGGTCGGGCCCGGCGACGCGGGGCTCGTCGTCGCCGGGCTCGACGGGCTCGACGTCGGGACGGTGCCGTCCCCGGTCGGCGGGGAAGCCTGCGGGCCGCAGGCGCTGACGGCCGTCACGAGGAGCACCGCGGCGGCCGGGACGATCAGTCTCTGGTGCATGATCCGTTCTCCATCCTGGGAGGATCGGCCCGGCGGGGTCGCTCGGCTCGACGGTCTGCGGTGACACCGATCACAACATACCCCAGGGGGTATGCGGGAGCAAGAGGTGTGACGCTGCCGCGCCCCTCTGTGACGGCGTCCGACCGTCCCTCTGCTCCGCGGTCCGGGGCCGGCCCGTCCTGCCCCGCCCACGGCGGGACCGTCACAGCGTCAGCCGCGGCCAGCCCTTCGTGTCCCGCAGGAGCTGCCGATCGTGGGTGGTCAGCACCACGGCCGCGGCCGTGGCGGCGAGGGCCTCGGTGAGCTCGTCCACGAGGGCGATCGAGAGGTGGTTGGTCGGTTCGTCCAGCAGCAGCACGTGCGGCCGGGACGCCAGCACCACGGCCAGCTCGAGGCGCCGCCGCTGCCCGGCCGACAGCTCCGCCACGGGGCGTCCGCGGTCCCGCGCCGCCAGCAGCCCCAGGGACTCCAGAGGGGCCACCTCGTGCTCGGCCAGCCGGTCCGCGAGCACGAGCCGGACGAGCTCCTGCTCGTAGACCTCCTGGGCCGAGCGCGCCCCGTGCCGGATCCCGTCCTGCAGCAGGTGGCCGATCCGCGCCCCGGGGGCTGCGGTGCGCCGCCCCGCGTCGGGAGCCAGCGCACCGGCGAGCACCTGCAGCAGGGTGGACTTGCCCGCCCCGTTGGGGCCTGCGACGACCAGCCGGTCCCCGGACCCCAGCACCACGTCGACGGGCCGGAGCAGCCGGCCCATGACCGCGACGCCCTCGGCGCGCACCAGCTCGACGCCGGGCAGCGCCGGCAGCTCCGGCACCGACAGCTCCAGCGGGGGCTCGGGGACGTCCACGCGGTGCCGCTCGAGGTCCTCCTGGCGGCGGTGCACCGAGCGGACGAGCCCCGGGGCTCGGGTGGCGCGGGTGTGCTTGCCGGTGCCCTTGTCCGGGCGCCATCCGTCGACCAGACGGGAGCGGGCGCGCTGGAGGTTCCCGGCCAGCCGGGCGTGCTCGGCCTGCTGCTCCCGGTGGTCGTGGATCCACCGCGAGCGCTCGGCGGTCCGGCCGGCGCGCCAGCCCGCCACCCCGCCGCCGTACCACCGCGGGCGGCCGTCCCGGCTGGGGTCCAGGTCCAGGACGGTGTCCACGACCTGGCCCAGCAGCCGCCGGTCGTGGCTGACCAGGACCACGCCGCCGCGGAACTCCCGCAGCGCCGCCCCCAGGTGGGCCAGCCCCGCGGCGTCGAGGTGGTTGGTGGGCTCGTCCAGCAGCAGGAGGTCGTGGACGGTGCCGAGCAGGCAGGCCAGGCGCACCCGGTAGCGCTGGCCCACCGAGAGGGTGCCGAGCACCCGGGAGCGGTCGGTCACGGCGTGCAGGGCCTGCAGGGCGAGGTCCACCCGCCGGTCGGCGTCCCAGGCGTCGAGGGCCTGGGCGACCGCCAGCGCCTGCGCGTACTGCTCCGGGGCGCCCGGCCGGTCCGCGGCGAGGGCGCGGGCGGCGGCCTCGACCTGCGCCACCGCGGTGTGCTCGGCGGTGAGCTCGAGGTCCAGGAGGTCCCCCACGGTGCCCTCGGGCGGCACGGGCAGCTCCTGGTCGACCACGGCGAGCGTGCCGGTGCGGCGGACGGTGCCGGCGTCCGGGAGGAGGGCGCCCGAGAGCACCTCCAGCAGCGAGGTCTTGCCGCGGCCGTTCTCCCCCACCACGCCGAGGCGGGTGGTGGGGGTGATCGTGAGGTCGAGCCCGTCCAGGACGGTGCGGGAGCCGCGGACCAGGCGGATCCCGGTGGCGGTCAGCTGGGCGTGCTCGCCCGCGGGCACGGCGGGACGGTGGACGGGAACGGCGGACATGCTTCCTCCGGGGTGCGGAGCCACGAGCGGCCGGACGGCCGGGGCTCCTGACGAGGGGACGGGTGGGCAGGACGACGGACCGCCGCGGCGGAAGCGCGGCGGGATCCGGAACCCGTCAGAGGAAGAAGTGGTGGAACATGGTCGCCCCAGGATAGCCCGGGTGGGCAACCACCGGGGGCCCCGCCCGGATGAAACGATCGTTCCAGCACAAACCGAGTTGCATTAAACGATTCCGACATCTTGTGGCGGCGTCGATGAAACGCGGGTTCCATACCGTGGCTGTCGCCCTCCTCCCGCGCCACCGAAGGAACTCCCATGGCCACCACAGCCACCCCGCTCGACCGGCGACCGGCCGGCGACCGCCCGCGGTTCCGGATGCCCCACGTGTACGTGGTGCTCTTCGTCCTGTCCGGACTCGCCGCCCTGGCCACCTACCTCGTGCCGGCCAGCCGGTACGAACGCGTCCTCGGACCGGACGACCGCGAGATGATCGACCCGTCCAGCTACGGCGCCGTCGAGTCCTCGCCGACCTCCCTCGTCGACTTCGTCACCGCGATCCCGCGGGGGCTCGTCGACGCCTCGGAGGTCGTGTTCTTCACGTTCGTCATCGGCGGGACGTTCATGGTGCTCCGGCGCACGGGCATCATCGAGGCAGCCCTCGACCGCACCAGCCGGCGCTTCGCGTCCCGGCGGACGCTGCTGATCCCCGTGCTCATCACCGCCTTCGCCGTGATCGCCTCGCTGATCGGCACCCAGGAGCTCGCCCTCGTCTACATCCCGGTGATCCTGCCGGTCATGATCGCCCTCGGCTACGACTCCCTGACCGCCGTCGCCGTCGCCCTCGTGGGCACCACCGCCGGCTTCACGGCGGGCGTCCTCAACCCCATCAACACGGGGCTGGGCCAGCAGATCGCGGGTCTGGAGCCCTTCTCCGGACTCGGTCTCCGTCTCCTCGCGCTCCTGGCCCTGGTCGTCACCGGCTCCGTGTACGTCATGCGCTACGCCCGGAGGATCAGCCGCTCCCCGGAGCGGGGCCTGCTGCACGACGAGCCGGCCGAGGCGGAGAAGCGCCGCCTCTACGCCGACGGGCACTCCGGCGAGCCCCTCGTCCTCGCCCGGCGCCAGGGCGCCGCGCTGCTCACCGCCGCGCCGATCGTCGGCGTGCTGGTGTGGGGCGTGCTCACCCAGGGCTGGTTCTTCCTCGAGATGGCCGGGATGTTCATCGTCCTGTCGGTCGTCGTCGGGCTCGTGGCGGGCCTGTCCGTCAACGAGGTCTGCGCCGCCTTCACCGAGGGCATGCGGGACGTGCTCGAGGGCGCGATCATCGTGGGCGTCGCCCGCTCCGTCGCCGTGGTGCTGGAGGACGGCAACATCCTGGACACCGTCGTCCACGCCCTCGGCAACGCCGTGGACGCGCTGCCCGCCGCGCTCGCGGCGCTGGGCATGTTCGCGGTGCAGACCCTCTTCAACTTCGTGGTCCCCTCGGGCAGCGGCCAGGCCGTGGTGACCATGCCGATCATGGCGCCGCTGGCCGACCTGGTCGGTGTCACCCGCCAGACGTCCGTGCTCGCCTACCAGCTGGGCGACGGCCCGTCCAACATCCTCTACCCCACCTCCGGGTACTTCATGGCCGCCCTCGCGATCGGCGGCGTGCGGTGGGAGAAGTGGGTCCGGTTCTTCCTCCCGCTGTTCGGCATCTGGGTGGTGCTGAGCGCGCTGTTCCTGGTCTTCGCGCAGCTGACCCAGTGGAACGGCTGACACACTTCCCTGCCCTGCCCTGCTCCCTACCCGCCGACCCCGTCGAGTCCCCCGTGTGGTCGCAGTTCCCCCCGCTCGATCGGGGGGAACTGCGACCACACGGGGGACTCGACGCTCAGGGCAAGGTGGGCGTGGGGCCCCAGGTCAGGGGGTCCGGCGCTCCCGCAGGACGCCGGCCATCAGGGCCGCGACGAGCGCGAAGACCGGGACCACGAGCAGTGCTGCCCGCAGCCCCACGGCGTCGGAGAGCACCCCGACGGCCGGGGACAGGCCGAGGAAACTTATCCGCATCAGCCAGCTGACCAGGGCCAGGCCCGTCCCGGTCCGCAGCCCGGGGATGTCGTCGGCGGCGTGGAAGGCCGCGGGCACGAGCGTGGCGCAGCCGAAGCCGGCCAGCGCGAAGCCCGCGACGGCCGGGACCGGCGCCGGGGCGAGGACCACGAGCAGCATCCCGGCCGCGCTCAGGGCGGCGCCGGCGCGGACCACCGCGGCACGACCCCAGCGGTCGGTCATGGGGTCGCCGAGCATCCGGCCCACGAACTGCGCCGCCATGAGCGCCACGAGCCCGAGCCCCGCGGTGGCCAGCGGGGCGCCCAGCTCGGCGTTCAGGTACACGGCCGACCAGTTCTGCCCGGCGTCCTCGACCATCACCCCGGCCATCGCGATCACGGCCACGGGCAGGAGGCTGACGACGACGATGCGCCCCGCCGACCGCCGCCCCGTCCCGGCGGGCCCGGAGCCGGGGTCCGGCCGGGAGCCGGTGGTGCCCAGGCCCGTCGTCGTCGTGCCGTCCGGAAGCGGATCCTCCGGCGGCGGGTCGTCCGAGCTGACCGTGCGCAGCTCCTGCCCCTCGGCCGGGCTCAGCGCGGCGCGCAGCGCCACGAGGGCGACCGCGCTCCACACGAGCCCGCTCGCCGGCAGGTGCCACCCCAGGGGCACGCCGAGGGCGAGCGCCGCGGTGCCCATGAGCCCGCCGACCACGGCGCCCAGGCTCCACAGGGCGTGCAGGGAGTTGATGATCGAGCGGCCGCGGGCGCGCTGGACCTCCATCCCCTGGGCGTTCTGGGCGGTGTCCACGTGGGCGTCCAGGGCGCCGCCCAGGAACATCGCCGCGAGGAACACCCCCGCGCCCAGCCCCGTGCCGGCGCCCAGGCCCGCCCCGGCCCCGGCGGCCGCGAGGCACACGGAGAGCAGAACGGTGCCCAGGGCCGCCACCCGGCCGGAGCCGAAGCGGCGGATCGCCCGGGCGGGGAGGGCGCCCACGAGGATCGCCCCGAGCGGGAACGCCACGACCAGCAGGCCGTAGAGGGTGTTGGAGAGCCCGAACGCGTCCTTGACCTCCGGCAGGCGCGGCAGCAGGTTGGCGTAGAGGGCGCCGTTGGTGAGGAAGAACGCGGACACCGCGATCCGGGCGCGCCGGACCCGCGCGGGGTCGAGGGCGGTGGTCTGGACGGTCACGTCCACGACTCTAAGGGCTGGGTTCCCCCGCCTCCGCCCCCGGCCCGCTGGAGTCAGGGGGCGACGGGCCGTCCAGGGCGTCGCCGAGGCGGTCCCGGAACCCGCGCACGGCCTCGGCCACCTCGTCCGAGCACAGCAGCCGCCACGGCACGTCCGCCGGGATCCAGGGCAGCGCCATCAGCAGCTCCGGGACGGAGCCGTCGGTGACGGTCCAGTCGACGGTGTCCCCGGGACCCTGCACCGCCGTGGCCGCCCACGGCCCGAAGTGCTCCCGGACCCGGTCCAGGCCCACGGTCATCCGCACCGTCAGCTCGTGCCGCGCGGCGTCCGCGCCGTGGGCGGCCAGGACGAACTCGGCGGCGTCCGCGGCGGGCAGCTCCCGCGGCGCGACGCGCACGGCGGTGCCCGCCAGCCTCCGCAGCCGGTCGATGCGGAACGTGCGCCAGTCGGCGCGGTCGGCGTCCCAGGCCACGAGGTACCACCACCGGTCCCGCGGGACCAGGGAGTGCGGCTCGACCAGCCGGGCGCTCTCCCGGCCCTGCCGATCGACGTAGCGGAAGCGCACCCGCTCGTGGTCGCGGCAGGCCAGGGCGAGCTGGGCGAGGACCTCGGTGGCCACGTGCGCGTCCGTGCGGGCCACCGGGACGGTGTGCGCCTGCAGCGCGGCGACCCGGCGGCGCAGGTGCCGCGGCAGCACCTGCTGGACCTTGGCCAAGGCGCTCAGCGACGTCTGCTCGCCGTCGCCGACGCCGTGCACCGCGGCGGTGCGCAGCCCCACGGCGATGGCCACGGCCTCGTCGTCGTCGAGCAGCAGCGGCGGGATGCTGGTGCCGCCGGCGAGCTGGTACCCGCCCGCCGTGCCGGGGCGGGCCGTGACCTCGTAGCCGAGCTCGCGCAGCCGGTCGATGTCCCGGCGCAGCGTCCGCTCGGAGACCGTCAGCCGCTCGGCGAGCTCGGGCCCGGACCAGTAGCGGTGGGTCTGCAGCAGGGACAGCAGCCGGAGCACCCGCGACGTCGGATCGGACATGACCCGCAATCTATGCCCCCCTGCGGACAGCTGGTGGCCTGAATGCGCTCTACCGTGGACCCATGAGCACCCCACCCATCATCAGCGCCCGCGGGCTGAGCAAGAGCTTCCGCGGGCCCGGCGGCCGGACCGTCGAAGCGGTGGCCGACCTGACCATGGACGTGGCGCCCGGCACGCTGACCGCGTTCCTCGGGCCCAACGGCGCGGGCAAGTCGACCTCGCTGCGCATGCTCACCACGCTGCTGCGGCCCACCGGCGGCACCGCCACCGTGTGCGGGTTCGACGTCGCCCGGCAGCCGGCCGAGGTGCGCGCCCGCATCGGCTACATCGGGCAGAAGAACGGGGCCGGGCAGTACCAGCGGGTCCGCGACGAGCTGCTCAGCCAGGGCGCCCTGTACGGGCTGAGCCGGGCGGAGACGCGGCGCCGCGTGGACGAGCTCGTGGAGGCGCTCGGCCTCGGCGACCTCGTCCGCCGGCCCACGATGAAGCTCTCCGGCGGCCAGCGCCGCCGCGTGGACATCGCCCTGGGACTGATCCCCGGCCCCCAGCTGCTCTTCCTCGACGAGCCCACGACCGGGCTGGACCCCCAGTCCCGTGCGCACCTGTGGGAGCACATCCTCGAGCTGCGCCGCCGCTACGGGACCACGCTGTTCCTCACCACCCACTACCTCGACGAGGCCGACCAGTTCGCCGAGCGGGTCATGGTCGTGGACCGGGGACGGATCATCGCCGACGACACCGCGTCCCGGCTCAAGACGGACCTGGCCGGCGACCGGATCGCCCTCACCCTGGACGCCGACCCGCCCGCCGCCGCGGCGGCCGTCCGGCGCGCGGCCGCCGCGGCGGGGGCCGGCGGCGCCGAGCCGGAGGCGGTCCCCGCCGGGGAGGGCACCCGCGTGGTCGTCGCGGTCGAGCACGGCGAGCGCGTGCTGCCCGCCCTGCTGCGCGAGCTCGACCGGGCCGGCCACGCCGTGCGGACCGCCGAGCTGACCCGCCCGACCCTCGACGACGTCTTCCTCCGGCTCACCGGCCGGAGCCTGCGCGAGGAGCGGGCCGACGCGTCCGAGACCGACCCGGCCGCCGAGGCCACGAGCGTGGGAGCACCCCGATGACCGCCGTTCCGACCACCCGCGAGTCCCCCGGCGGCACCGACCGGGCCCGCCCGGCAGGGATCGTCCACGACTCCGTCAGCGTCTTCGTCCGCGAGCTCCGGCCCGTGGTCCGGGATCCCTTCAGCCTGGTGTTCTCGCTCATGCAGCCGCTGATGTTCCTGGCCTTCTTCGGCCCGCTCCTGGGCGGGATGACCGGGCGGCCCCTCGACCAGGCGTTCCAGTGGTTCGTGCCGGGCATCGTGGTGATGATCGCGCTGTTCGGCACCGCGATGACCGGCTCGAACCTGCTGTTCGAGATCCAGTCCGGGGCGCACGAGCGGATGCTCGTGGCGCCGGTGACCCGCTCCGCGCTCATGGTGGGGCGCGCGTGCAAGGAGATGGTGCCGCTGGTCCTGCAGGCCCTGGTGCTCTCCGGGGTGGCCGCGTTCTTCGGCTTCCGCCCGTCCCTGCCCGGCATGGTGGTGGGCCTGGCGATCCTCGCGGTCTTCGGGGTGGGGCTCGGGGCGCTGAGCTACGCCCTCGCCATCGTCTCCCGGAACCGGGACTGGATGTTCTGGACCGTGCAGCAGGGGCTGCTGTTCCCGCTCATGCTGCTCTCCGGGATGCTCCTGCCGCTCGAGGCCGGTCCGGGGTGGATGCAGGTGCTCTCGCGGTTCAACCCGCTCACCTACATGGTCGACGCCGAGCGGGCCCTGTTCAACGGCCAGTTCGGTGATCCGGCCGTGGCCGCCGGGGCCCTCGCGGCGGTCGTGCTGGCCGCGCTGGGGCTGACCGTGGGGATCCGGGCGATGCGCAACAGCATCTGAGGGGCCCACCGGGAAGGTCGCCGGGAAGGTCGCCGGGGGGTCGCCGCGGAGGTCGCCCGGTGACGCTCAGAGCCACCGCTTCCACTTGAACACCCCGTAGAGGGCCACCCCCATGCCCAGCATGGCCAGCAGCGCGAGCGGGTAGCCCAGCGTCCACGCGAGCTCGGGCATGTGCTCGAAGTTCATCCCGTACACCGTGCCCACCAGGGTCGGGGCGAAGAGGATCGCGGCCCAGGAGGAGATCCGCTTGACCTCCTCGCTCTGCGCCAGGGCCGACTCGGTGAGCCGCTGCATCTCGTCGTTCTGCCGCTGGCCCACCAGGGTCGCGTGCACCGTGAGGGCGTTCTGCAGGAGCACCCGGAACGCGTCCGCGCGCTCGGCCACCCGGATGGCGTGGTCCTGCACGTCCCGCAGCCGCTGCTGCAGCTCGAGGTCGAGCCCGTACTTCTCCGCCCCGTGCTGCAGGGCCTCCAGCATGGCCACCAGCGGGTGGACGGCGCGCTGGAACTCGATGACCTCCCGGGAGAGCTCGTAGACGCGGCGGGAGACGTCCCGGTCTGCGCCGAAGATCTCGTCCTCGATCTCGTCGATGTCGTTCTCGAGTCCCGCGACCACGGGGGCGTAGCCGTCGACCACTTCGTCCAGGATCCCGTACAGCACCGCCTGCGGGCCTGTGCCCAGCAGCTCCGGCGCGGCCTCCAGCCGGCGCCGGACCGCCGCCAGGTCGGGGGACTCGGCGTGGCGGACCGTGACCACGAAGTCGCGGCCCACGAACACGTGCAGCTCCCCGAACTCGACCTTCTCCACGTCGTCCAGGTAGCGGGCCGGGCGCAGCACCACGAAGAGGGTGTCCCCGAAGCGCTCCAGCTTGGCGCGCTGGTGGCCCTTCAGGGCGTCCTCCACCGCGAGGTCGTGCAGCCGGAACTCCGCGGCCACGGACTGCACCTCGGCCGGCTCGGGGCGGTAGAGACCGATCCAGGCCATCCCACCGCGCCCGCGCAGCGCCGCGTAGGTCTCGTCGAGGTCCTCCGGGGTCGACGTGCGCCGGCCCTCCACGTACACCACGTTGTCCACCAGCGTCACCGCGTGCCACCTCCCGTTCTGTCCGTCGCCCGTCCCGCCCCATCATGACAGGGCCCGTCCCCCGGGCCGGACCGGTGGGTGCGGCGCAGGTGGCGGGCGGGTGGTCAGCCCTTCACGGCGCCGCCGGTGAGCCCGGAGACGATGTAGCGCTGGAGGAACAGGAACAGCGCGACCACCGGGATCGCCGCCAGGATCGCCCCGGCGGTGAAGACGCCCCAGTTCTCCCCGAACTGCACGGAGACGAACTGGTACAGCCCCACGGCCAGCGTGTACTTGTCCGGGTCCTGGAGCACGATCTGGGCCAGCAGGAAGTCCGAGAAGGACGCGATGAAGGACAGCATCCCGACCACCACGAGGATGGGGGTCACCAGCGGCAGGATCATCGTCCAGTAGATCTGGGCGTGCGAGGCGCCGTCGATCTCCGCGGCCTCGTCGAGGTCCTTGGGGATGGTGTTGAAGAAGCCGTACATCAGGAACGTGTTGGCGCCCAGCGCCCCGCCCAGGTAGACGGCCACCAGTCCCAGCCGGGAGTTCAGGCCCATGAACGGGTAGACCCCGGAGATCGCGAACAGCAGCAGGAAGATCGCCACGAACGCCAGCAGCTGCGGGAACATCTGGATGACCAGCAGTGCCAGCAGCCCGCCCTTGCGGGAGCGGAAGCGGAACCGGGAGAACGCGTAGGCGGCGGCCGCACCCATGAGCACGGTGCCCACGGCCGTGGTGACCGAGACGAACAGCGAGTTCCCGAACCAGGTCAGGTAGGGGTTCTGCGGGTCGTTGAGCAGGTTGGTGTAGTTGGCGCCGGTGACGTCCGAGAACAGCTGGTTGGACCCGAGCAGGGAGCCCGAGGCGGACAGCGAGGCCGAGAAGGCGTAGACCAGCGGGAAGAGGGCGAAGACGCACGCGGCGATCGCGGCGAGGTGCTTCCACCCGCCGCGGGCGGAGCGGCGGCGCCGGCGGGGCCGGGGAGCCCCGGGTGCGGCGCCGGGAGGCCGCAGCGTGTCCGTCGACTGGAGGGTGGTCGGGGTTCCGGCGGACGGCGCGGCCGCGGCGGCGGCCCAGGGGGCGCGGTCCGTGCCGTCGGGGCCGGGGCGGTCGCCCGGGGTGGGTGCGGTGGGAGTGGACATGTCAGCTGATCTCCTCGAGAGCCTTGCTGCGGCGGAACGTCAGCGCGGAGATGACGGCCACCATGATGAAGATGAGGATGGACAGGGCGGAGGCCAGACCGTAGTCGTTGGTGCCGCCGGCGAACGCGATCTTGTAGACGAACGAGATGAGGATGTCCGTGGCGCCCACCCCGGTGGTGGACTCCAGGTCCTGGGGACCGCCGCCGGTGAGCAGGTAGATCACGTTGAAGTTGTTGAAGTTCATGGCGAAGGACGCGATGAGCAGCGGGCCCACGGCCACCATGAGCATGGGCAGGGTGATCGCCCCGAACTGGCGCACCGGCCCCGCACCGTCCATCTCGGCCGACTCGTAGAGCTCTCCCGGGATGGCCTGCAGGGCGCCGGTGGTCACGAGGAACATGTACGGGAAGCCCAGCCAGAGGTTGACCAGCAGCAGCGAGAGCTTGGCCAGCCAGGGGTTCTCGAGCCAGGGCACCCCGGCGCCGCCCAGCAGGACCTGGTTGACGAAGCCGAAGTCCGCGTTGAGCAGACCGGCCCAGATCAGGATGGACAGGAAGGCGGGGAAGGCGTACGGCAGGAAGATGACGGCCCGGTAGACGTTGCGGAACCTCAGCTTCTCGTCGTTGAACAGGATCGCCAGGAGCAGCCCCAGGAAGAAGGTCAGCGCCACCGAGAGGATCGCGAAGGCGAAGGTCCACAGGGTCACGGAGACGAACGGGCCGCCCAGGACCTCCGGGTCGAAGATCGCCCCGAAGTTGTCCAGGCCCACGAAGACCCGCCAGCCCGGTCGCAGGGCCTCGCCGTCGGCGCTCACGAACGCGCCCTCGCCGTTGTTCGCGTACACGGTGCCGTCGTCGGCGACCATGGCGTCGGCCGCCTCGTCGTGCACGAGCGTGGGCTCGTAGGCGTAGGCCGTCCGGCCGTCGTCGGTGCGCAGCACACCCTCGGCCTCCTGCTCGCCCACGGGCACCCGCAGGTCCGCCAGCTCGCCGGCGGCCGCCACGACGCCCCCGTAGTCGAGGACCTCGTAGCCGGGCGCCTCAGCGACGCGCCCGTCGGCGGCGGTCGCCCCCTCGAGCGGCGCGAGCGGCTCGCCGGTGGTGCCCACGAGCACCTGGCCGTCGCGCACCGTGGCCAGGGCCAGGCCGTCGGCGCCCTCGAGCACCGTGACCGGGTAGGCCCCGGAGCCCTCGATCCTCTGCTCGTACGTGGTGGTGAGCTGCGTGATCGCCGCGTCCTTCGTGGCGTTGTGGCCGTCGCCGTAGTTCGTGAACGCCGTGGCGGCGGTGTAGATCAGCACGAAGATCTGGAACACCAGCAGGAAGATCAGCCCGGGGAACAGGTACTTCGCGGGCAGCAGCTTCCTGGTCGGCAGGAAGTACACGAGATCGGCTGCGATCAGGGCGACGACGAGGAAGGCCAGGATGCCCCAGCTGCCGGCGGCCCAGGCCGCCAGGATGCCGAAGAGGCCGAACGCGTTGATCAGCGCCATCAGGACCAGTTTGACCACGAAGCCCACGCCGAATCCGCGGGAATGGGCGTGCTGGAGCTCGAGGGGGGCGCCGAGGCCGGCGCCCCCGCCGGTCGCTCCGGGGGCGGCGGTCCCGCCCCGGATGGGGGTGCGCGTGCTCATCAGATCTGTCCTTCGATATTGTCGATCATGCGGTTCCACAGCTCCACGGGGTCCCCGCGGCCGTCCACGACGGCGTTCTCCGTCGTGCCCCAGAAGCTCCACACCGCGCCCATCTCGGGGATGGCCGGCATGGGCAGACCCGTCTCGGCGATCTCCGCGTAGGCGGAGCGCAGCGGGTCGCCCTGCATGCGGTCGACGGCCACCTGGCTGGCGGGGGGCCGGCCCGTGCTCTCGTACATGGCCGTCTGCGCCTCGGGGCGCGTGAGGTAGTTGGCGGCGAAGTCCTGGGCCGCCATCGGGTTCTGCGCGTTGGCGTTGACGAAGAACGCCTGGACGCCCACGAACGGGCGGGCCTCCTCGTCCCCGGCCGGGGGCACGGGCAGGACGCTCACGTCCATCCCGGCGGCCTCGACATCGGTCAGCTCCCACGGGCCGCCCAGGTGGAAGGCGGACTCGCCGTTGAGGAAGGACTCCTTGGCGATGTCCGGGGTCATGGAGGTGCGCAGGTCCCCGGAGGCTCCGAGCTCCTGCAGGTAGCGGGCGAACTCGTTGCCGTCCTCGCCCCCCATGGTGAGGTTGCCGGTGTACTCCCCCTCCGCGGTGCGCTCGAACACCTCGGCCCCGAACGAGGTCTGCAGGGCGTAGAGATGGTACGGGTCGCCGGCCTCGGGCGACTGGCTCACCGTGAAGGGGTACTCGATGCCCCGCTCCTCCATGAGCCGGTGACCGATCGCCCGCAGCTCGTCGAACGTGGCGGGGTCCTGGGCAGCGAGCTCGTTGTTGCGCAGCATCGCCACGTTCTCGATCGCGTACGGCACCCCATAGCTCACCCCGTTGTAGACGACGGCCTCCCGGGCGTTCTCGGTGAAGTCCTCCGCCCGGTCCCCCATCTCCACGGGGACGACGACGCCGTTGGACGCCAGCTGCCCGAGGTTGTCGTGCGGCGAGACGATGATGTCGGGGGCCTGCCCCGTGGGCGACTGGGAGATGAAGTTGGAGATCGCCTGCGCGTTGATCTCCCGCTGGACGAACTCCACCTCCACCCCGGTGTCGGCGGTGAATTCCTCGGCGATCTGCTGGAGGGCGGGGATCTCGTCGGACCCCGCCTGGATCTTGATGCTGCCCGGCCCGCCGGCCAGGCCGGCGACCCCGGCCGTGGGCGCCGACGAGCACCCCGCGAGCAGGAGCACGGCACCGACGGCGCAGGCCGCCCGGTGGAGGTGTTTCATGGTGGGGTTCCTCGATGTCTTCCGTGGTCGCGCGGTCGCGACGGCCGTCGGTCTGCGGGGGTGGTGCGGGTCGGTGGGGCTGCTGCCGCCGGGGGCTTCACCCGGGAGGTGAGTTGGCTCACTACTGTAAGCGTTACCACCACGGCTGTCCACACCCGATACAGCACCCGCCTTGCCAATGCACTCGATGTGATAGCGCTTCCAGTCTGTGGGGATCCGCTCTACGATGGACCGCATGTCCACGACCTACGGTGCGCTGCAGTCCCTGCGCCTCACACCCGTCCACGACCGCGACCAGGAGCCGAAGTGGTGGCGCTCCTCGGTGATCTACCAGGTGTATCCCCGCTCGTTCCGGGACCTCGACGGGGACGGTGTCGGCGACCTCGCCGGCATCACCGCCGAGCTGGGACAGCTGGCGGAGCTGGACATCGACGCGATCTGGCTCTCCCCCTTCTATCCCTCCCCGCAGCTCGACGGCGGCTACGACGTGAGCGACTACTGCGACGTCGACCCCTCCTTCGGCACCCTCGCGGACTTCGACGCACTGGTCTCGGCCGCGGACGCCCTGTCGATCCGGGTGATCATCGACCTCGTGCCCAACCACTGCTCGCAGGAGCACGTCCTGTTCCGGCAGGCCCTCGCGGCGGGTCCCGACGCCCCGGAGCGCGACCTGTTCGTCTTCCGGGACGGCCGCGGCGCGTCCGGGCAGCTGCCCCCCAACAACTGGCAGTCCCACTTCGGGGGCCCGGCCTGGACCCGGGTGACCGAGTCCGACGGGCAGCCCGGCCAGTGGTACCTCCACCTGTTCGACTCGTCGCAGCCCGACTTCAACTGGGACAACGAGCTGGTCCGCCAGGAGTTCGAGCGGGTGCTGTGCTTCTGGCTCGACCGCGGCGTCGCCGGCTTCCGGGTGGACGTGGCGCACGCGCTCATCAAGGCGGAGGGCCTCCCGGACTGGGACGGGCGGGCCGACGGGGGGAGCATCCCGGGCTACCCGTTCACCGACGCCCCGATGTTCGGGCAGCCGCAGATCCACGACATCTACCGGCGCTGGCGCGAGGTGCTCGCGGAGTACGACGGCGAGCGGATCCTCTGCGCCGAGGCGAGCGTGGACCCGCTGGACCGCCTGGCCGACTGGGTGCGCCCCGACCAGATGCACCAGACGTTCAACTTCTCCTACCTGGCGGCGCCGTGGGACGCCGCGGAGCTGCGCCGGATCATCACCTCCTCCCTCGAGGCGTTCGACGCGGTCGGGGCCCCCACCACCTGGGTGCTGTCCAACCACGACGTCGTGCGGCACCCGACCCGCCTGGCGCTGACCGCGGACTCCCCGCGCCCGGGTGACGGCCGCGGGCCCGAGGACGAGCAGCCGGACCACGTGCTGGGCACGCGGCGGGCACGTGCCGCGTCCCTGCTCATGCTCGGCCTGCCGGGCGGCGTGTACCTGTACCAGGGGGAGGAGCTGGGCCTGCCGGACCACACGACCCTCCCCCACGACGTCCGCCAGGACCCGACCTACCACCGGACCGGCGGGAGCCGGCTCGGCCGTGACGGCTGCCGGGTGCCGCTGCCCTGGACCAGCACCGGGGCGTCCCTGGGCTACAGCGCCACGGGCGAGGCCTGGCTCCCGCAGCCCCAGGGCTGGGCGGAGCTCTCGCGCGAGGCGCAGCGCCACGACCCGGCGTCCACGCTGTCCCTCTACCGCTCCGCGCTGGCGCTGCGGCGCGAGCACGGGCTCGGCTCGGGCTCGCTCGCGTGGGCGGAGGACCTCACGGGCCCGGACTGTCTCGGGCTCGTCAACAACGGCGTCCTGGTGCTGCTGAACACGGGCTCCGCCCCGGTCGAGCTGCCGGACCTGCCGGTCCTGCTCCGCAGCGGGTCCCCGGCCTCCGCGCCGCATATCCTGGACCCGGAGGAGTGCGCATGGCTGCAGACGGAGGACCCCGGCACGACCGGACGATGAACCCACCCCGGCTCCAGGACGTCGCCGCGCGGGCGGGCGTGTCCACCGCGACCGTCTCCCGCGCGCTCAGCGGCAAGGGGCACGTCTCGCCCCGCGCCCGGGCCCGGGTCCGCGAGGCGGCGCAGGAGCTGGGCTTCGTCGTTTCCTACCACGCCTCGAGCCTGGCGAGCGGCCGGAGCCGCAACATCGGGGTGGTCCTCCCCCACGTCGACCGGTGGTACTTCTCCACCGTCCTCGAAGGAGTGGCCGGCGCGCTCATGGAGGCCGGGTACGACCTGACCCTCTACAACTTCGAGGGGGACCGCTACCGGGAGACCGTGCTGACCGACTTCCTGCTGCGCAAGCGCCTGGACGCGGCCGTGGCGGTGTCCCTGCACCTGGACCCGGCGGAGACGGAGCAGATGTTCGCCGCCGGCATCCCCCTCGTCGGGGTCGGGGGCCCGCTGGTGGGGGCGCCCACCATCAGCATCGACGACCTCGACGTCGGGCGCCGCGCGACGCAGCACCTCATCGGGCTGGGCCACCGGCGGATCGCGCACCTCGGCGGGGCCGAGGAGGGCAGGCGCTACTTCCCCATGTCCAGCGACCGCCGGGACGGCTGGGAGCAGGCGATGGCGGACGCCGGGCTGGCCGTGGAACCCGCGTGGTCGCTCGTCGCGGACTACACGTTCACCGACGCGTACCAGCAGGCCAAGAATCTCCTGGCGGACCCCGCCGACCGCCCGACCGCCATCTTCGCCTCGTCCGACGAGATGGCGGCCGGGACGATCCTGGCGGCGCGGGACCTCGGGCTCACCGTGCCCGGGGACCTGTCCGTCATCGGCGTCGACGCCCACCCCATCGGGGAGGCCTTCGGCCTGACGACCCTGGACCAGCACGCCCGGCAGCAGGGCACCCGCGCTGTGGAGCGGCTCCTCGAGCACCTGGCCGGAGGGAGCCGCGAACCGTCGAACGAGCTCTTCCCGGCCCACTTCGTCGCCCGCTCCTCCACCGGCCCGGCCCCGGCCTCCGACCACCGCCCCTGACCCGGCGGTCGGCGCGGAGGGAGCGCAGGACGGGCCGGTCAGGCCACGGTGAAGGTCCGCTCGTGCCACCCGGAGGCGCCGTCCGGGGCGGGCGGAGCCTGCTCGGCGGTCTGGACGGTCCCGTCCCGGTCGACGGCCCGCACCCGCGCGGTGTGCCGGCCGCCCGGGAGGTCGGTGCGCAGCACCCACTGCCGCCAGGTGTCGTCCGTGCCCACGGAGCCGAGCTCGGCGTCCTGCCACGGCCCCTCGTCCACGCTGACCTGGACGGCGGCGATCCCGGTGTGCTGGGCCCACGCCGTGCCGGCGAGGACCGCGGGCCCCGGCTCCGTGCGCCCGCCCTCGGCCGGCACCTCGATGCGGGAGGACATCTTGATCGGCCCCCGGGCCGTCCAGCCGCGCGAGGTCCAGTACGCCTCCGCCCGGTCGAAGCGGGTGACCTCGAGGTCCACGACCCACTTGGTCGCCGAGACGTAGCCGTAGAGCCCCGGCACGACCATCCGCACGGGGTAGCCGTGCTCGAACGGCAGCGGCTCCCCGTTCATGGTCACCGCGAGCAGGGAGTCCCGGCCGGGGTCGGTCAGGGCCTCGAGCGGGGTGCTCGCCGTGAACCCGTCCTCGGAGGTCGAGAGCACCATGTCCGCCTCGGCGGAGGGCCCGGCCTCGGCGAGCAGGTCCCGGATCGGCACGCCGGTCCAGACCGCGTTGCCCACGAGGTCGCCGCCCACGGGGTTGGACACGCACGCCAGCGTCACGATCCGCTCGACGAGCGGCCGGGCCGTGAGGTCGTCGAAGCGCAGGGTCAGCTCGCGCTCCACCATGCCGTGGATCCGCAGCTCCCACGCGTCCACGTCGATGCGCGGCACGGACAGGGCCGTGTCGATGCGGTAGAAGTCGTCGGCGGGCGTGAGCCAGGGCTCCACCTCCGCCACGCCGAGGTCGGCCCCGGCGGGGACCGGGTCCCGCACGGCCGGGGCGGGGATGCGCAACAGGTCCCGGGCGGCGGGCGCCCGGGACGCGGCCGCGGACGCCCAGCGTCCCGCGACGCCGGCGGCGGCGCCCAGCACCGCGGCGGCCGCGGAGAGCCGGACGAAGCCGCGGCGGTCGAGGGCGTCCCCGGACCGGCCGGACGGAGCGGCGCGGCGGGTGAGCACCGTCAGGAAGAGCGCCCCCGCCCCCGTGCCGACGACGACGGGGACCGTGTCCGCCACGGTGGGCCCCGCCCGCGTCAGCACGGCCAGCAGCCCGAGGAGCCCCAGCACGCCGAGCAGCACCGTGCCCATGGGCGGGTTGGCGCGCTGCGCCGCCCCGATGCCCGTGCCGACCGCCACGAGGCCGGCGGCCATGACGAGCAGCAGCACGAGCTTGTCCGCGGTGCCGAACAGGGCGATCGCGGCGTCCTTGACCGGGGCCGGGACCGCGTCCACGATCACCCCGCCCACCGCCGTGAGGGGCGCGCCGACCGGCCCGGTCACCCAGGCGAGCAGCTCGGCCAGGCCCACGGCGAGGGCGGTCGCGGCGACCCCGGCGAGGATCCACGGCCCGAGGTCGGCGGGGGCCCATCGTCGTCGCCCGGTGTCCGGGCGGTCCGCGGTGGAGGTCATGCGCGTCAGCGTGTCACGTGGCCCTGAGATCAGCCTGGGCGAGCGCGTCCCCGAACCGCTCGAGCGCCTCCTGGCCCACGACGTCCCCCGGCAGCAGGGGGACCTGCAGCAGCGGGACGCCCGGGAGGGCGCCGCGCAGGGTGGCGACGTGCACCTCCTCCAGCGCGCGGCGCTCGGCGAGGAAGTCCCCGGCGTCCGCCGGGGAGCGCTTGTTGACCACGAGGGCCCCCACGTGCACGCCGGCGCGGACCAGCTGCTCGTGCAGCTCCGCGGTCTCGAGGACGGGCAGCCGTTCGGCCGCGAGGACGATGACGAAGCTGCAGCGCTCGGCGTCCACCAGCACCTCGCGCAGGGCCTCGAAGCGCTCGCGGCGGCGCAGCAGGATCCGCCGGATCTCGAGGTCCCGCTCCTCGCGGGGGTCCCGGGGCCGGCCGGTGCCCAAGATGCTCTCGCTCGCGGCGTCCCGGTCCTCGAGGCCGCGCAGGGCAGCCCCGAACTTCTCCGCCCTCCCGCGGCGCCGCAGCAGCCCCTCGGTCCAGGCGGACATGATCTCGGGCAGGGCCATGAGCCGGGCGGTGTGCCCGGAGGGTGCGGTGTCGAAGACGATGAGGTCGTAGTCGTCCAGGCCCGTGTCCACGAGCTCCGCGATCCGCTCGAGCACCGCCGATTCGTGGGTGCCGGGCGAGTCCCGGGCGAGCTCCATGTGCTTGTCGACCTCGGCGGCGAGGTGCTCGGGCATCAGCCGGCGGATGGTGGCGCCCACGGCGGCGAGGTGGGCGTCGGTCGTGGCGACCGGGTCCACCTCGATGCCGTCGAGGGCGCCGCCGCCGAGATCGCGGGCCAGCGGGGTGATCCGGTCACCCACCGGGCGCTCCCACAGGTGCCCGAGGTTGTGGGCGGGGTCGGTCGAGACGACGAGCACCCGGCGGCCGGCGCGGGCCTGGGCGAGGGCGGTGGCGGAGGCGACGGCGGTCTTGCCGACGCCGCCCTTGCCGCCCACGAACAGGACCCGGCGGGCGGCGGCGAGCTCTAGCAGCATGAGATGTGCTCCAGGGGCGAGCGCTCCATGCCCATCCGCCGGTGCCAGTCGTGGAACCGGTCGTAGACCACGGGCAGCAGCTCCACGGTGTAGTAGCTGACGGGGTTGGGCACGCCCAGGGCCTCGGAGAGGACCAGCATCATGAACAGGTCCTCCTCGTCGCGCTGGGCGCGGGCGAAGGTGCGACGGTAGGGCGCCACGTAGAACTCGTGCAGGCCCGCACCGAGGCGGGCCTGCACGGAGCGCAGCCGGTCGAGGGCCCTCACCGGCTCACAGGGAGCGGTTCTCCCCGGCCGAGGTGCTGACGGTCTCCTCGTCCAGCTCGGGCGGGCTCTTCCGGGCCGCGTTCATGGCGGCCACGGACTCCACGATGACCCACAGGGCCGCGATCAGGATGATCACGTCGAGCACGAGCAGGAACCAGTTCTCGGCGGCCCAGAACTGCCCCAGCTGCACGATCAGCGCGTAGACGGACATCACCAGCAGGAACACCAGCGGCACCAGCACGGGCAGGACCGGGCGGCCCTTGCGCAGCAGGATCACCGCGATCATCGACAGCGTCAGACCGGCCAGCAGCTGGTTGGAGGTGCCGAACAGCGGCCAGATCAGCATGCCGCCGGAGCCGTCCGCGCCGGCGCTGAAGGTCAGCCCCATGGCCACCGCGAGGACGATGAGGGTGGAGACCACCTTGCCGATGCTGACGCCCATGATGTGCCCGGCCTCCTGCACCACGAAGCGCTGCAGGCGGATGCCGGTGTCCATCGTGGTGGCCGCGAAGAGCACGGCCATCGTGGCGAGGATGGTCGCGCTCAGCGACGGCGGGATGCCCAGCCCGGAGTTGACGACCGAGGCGCCGCCCTGGACGAACGCGGCCACGCCGCCCTGGCCGAACGCGCTGTACACGGCCTCCCAGTCGGCGAGGGTGCGGAACCCGGCGGTGGTCGCGATGATCGCGCCGAGTGCCAGCAGGCCCTCGCCCACGGCGCCGAAGTAGCCGACGAAGCGGGCGTCCGTCTCCTTGTCCAGCTGCTTGGAGGACGTGCCCGAGGCCACGATCCCGTGGAACCCGGAGATCGCGCCGCAGGCGATGGTCACGAACAGCAGCGGCACGATGCTCGACGTGCCCTCGGGCACGGAGGTGTTGAACGCGGGCGCCACCACGGTCGGGGCGGAGATCAGGACGGCGCCGTAGAGGATGCCCAGGGCGATGAACAGCTGGAGGCCGTTGATGTAGTCGCGCGGCTGCAGCAGCATCCACACGGGCAGCACGGACGCGATGCCCGCGTAGACGAAGAGCACCACGATCCAGAACGCGTTGGCCGGCAGGCCCAGGACCGTCTCCGGCAGGACCACCGGGAAGCGGTCGCCGAGCAGGATGAGGGCGTAGAGCGCCACGACGCCGACCACGGACACGACGGCGAGGTTCCACTTGTAGCGGTAGACCGCCTGGCCGATGAGCAGCGCGACCACGATGGCGCCCCACGTGGGGATGACCGAGGTGGGGGTGCCGACCAGCAGGTTGGAGATCACGACGGCGAACGCGGCGTTGACCATGAGCAGCACGAGGAAGATCACGACCAGGAACAGGTTGCGGCCGCGGTGGCCGATGTACTGCCCGGAGAGCGAGCCGATGGACTTGCCACGGTGCCGGTTGGACGCCCACAGGGCGCCGAGGTCGTGCACGCCGGCGAAGAAGACGGTGCCGAGGGTCACCCAGAGGAAGGCGGGCACCCAGCCCCAGATGACGGCGATGGCGGGGCCCACGATGGGCGCCGCACCGGCCACGGAGGTGAAGTGGTGGCCCCACAGCACGTACTTGTTGGTGGGGACGTAGTCCACGCCGTCGCTGAGCTCGTGGGCGGGGGTGACGAAGGAGTCCTGGAGCTGGTAGATCCGGCGGGCCACGAACTTCGAGTACAGGATGTACCCGAGGATCATCATGGCCACACCGACCACGGCGAGGACGATGGAGTTCATGTCGCTCCGATCTCTGGGGAGGTGGGTGGATGTCCGCTGGATCACCATGCTACCGCCGGGTGACCGGGATCACGGACCGCCCGCGCACGCTCCGCCACGGTCCCGCAGGGGGCGGAGCGGGGCGCGCCGACGACCTACATCGGCTCCCCCGGGGTCATGATCGCGAAGGACTCCCGGTCCGGGCCGGCCACGACCGCCAGCCGCCCGTAGGCGAAGTCGAAGGGGTCCTCCATGACCGCTCCGCCGGCGTCGCGCACCCGCTGGACGGCCGCGTCGACGTCGTCGACCTGGAAGCAGACCGACCAGACCGCGGGAGCGTTCTCCGCCGCGGGGTCGGTCCCGCCGATGCCGCCGGCCGGGCGGTCCCCGTGCGGCACCGTGAACGTGGCGTAGGCGACGCCGTCCTCGCCGATGTCCTCGTAGTGGTAGCCGAAGACGTGCGCGTAGAAGTCGCGGGCGGTGTGGTGGTCGGGGGTCATGAGGTCGCACCAGGCGACGCTGCCGGGCACGTCGAGCACGGCGAAGCCGATGTGCTCCCCGGCCTGCCACATCCCGAAGGACGCCCCGGTGGGATCCTGCCAGACGCCCATCCGGCCGGCCCCGCCCACCTCCACCGGCTCCATCAGCTGGGTGCCGCCGGCGGCGAGGACCCGCTCGGCGCAGAGGTCGATCCGGTCCGAGGCAAGGTAGACCTGCCACACGTGCGGGACGCCCGTCAGGTCCGGGGCCGCCGGGGAGAGCCCGGCCACGGGCCTCCCGCCGACCAGGGCGTTGCGGTACCCGCCGTGCTCCGGCCGCGGCTCGCTGTACTCCCAGCCGAGCACCGCACGGTAGAAGTCCTGCGTGCGGACCGGATCGGACGCGGTCAGATCGGCCCAGCAGGGGGTTCCGGCGGGCCACGCTTCGTTGCGCTGTGTCATGACGGGCTCCTTCCGACACGGCCAGGGTACGCCGCTCCCCCGGGGCCCACAGGAGCCGCCCGGGGGATCGTTACCCACCTGCGCCCGCGCCCCGCCCCTGCCCCGCGAGGTCGCAGCCGACGGCCACCGCGCCCGGCTGCGTGGCCGTCGGCTGCGACCTCGGCGCCGCCGGGGCCGACTCAGCGGGGTGGGTCCCCGGAGATCCACTCGCCCCGGCGCATGACGGCCTCCAGCCGGAGGTCCTCCCCCACGACCAGGAGGTCCGCGAGCGCGCCCGCCGTCAGGCTCCCGGCCTCCCCGGCCAGGCCCAGGACGCGGGCCGGGACCACGGTGGCCGAGCGCAGCGCGTCCCCGAGGGGGACACCCGCCGCGACCGTCCGGCGCAGGACCTCCAGCATCGTGGCCGTGCCTCCGGCGATCGAGCCGTTGGAGACCAGGGAGGCCACCCCGTCCTGCACCCGCACCTCCGCCGCACCGAGCGTGTAGGTGCCGTCCGTCAGCCCGGTCGCGGCCATCCCGTCGGTGACCAGCGCGATGCTGTCCGCGCCGGCCAGCTCGAACGCCCACCGCACGATGCCGGGATCCAGGTGGGTGCCGTCCGCGATGAGCTCGACGACGGCCCGGCCCTGCGCCGCGGCGCGCAGGCAGGCCGGCACCGGCCCGGGCGACCGGTGGTGGATGGCGGGCATGGCGTTGAACAGGTGCGTCACCGTGGGCGAGCGGGGCGGGCCGTCCCCGGGGGCATCGCGGAGCAGGCCCTGCAGGTGGCGCAGCGCGTCGTCGACGGTCGCGGTGTCCGCGTCGGTGTGCCCGAGGGAGGGGACTACGCCGTGGTCGACGAGCAGCTCGGCCAGGTCCCGGGAACCGGGCAGCTCCGGGGCGAAGGTCATCGTCCGGAGCGTCCCCGCCGCGGCGGCGACGAGGTCGGCGGCCAGCCCGAGGTCCGGTTCCAGCATCCATGCGGGGTCCTGCGCCCCGCACCGGGCCGTGGACAGGAACGGGCCCTCGAGGTGGATCCCGGCGATCAGCCCCTCCCCGGTGAGCGCCGCCAGCAGCGGCACGGCGCCCAGCAGGTCCTCCCGTGAGGCCGTGACCAGGCTGGCCACGAGCGTCGTGGTGCCCTGGCGGTGGACGTGCTCGAGGGTGGCGCGGATCTCCTCCTCCGCCGAGGAGGAGAAGTCCGCGCCGAAACCACCGTGGCAGTGCACGTCCACGAGTCCCGGCAGCACCGTCTGCCCGGGGCCCAGGACGTGGTGCTCCCCCGGGTCGCCACCGGGGTGGCCGGACCGCGGCCCGGCGTGGACGACGCGATCCCCCTCGACGACCACGAGACCGTCCGGGTGCTCGGTGTGCCCCGTGTGCACGCGGCCCGAGAGGACCGTCCTGCGCGGGGAGTCCTCGGTGACCAAGGGCCTCTCCTCCTTCCGGTGGTGCGGGACGTCGAACCGGCGGGGGGCTACCGGACCAGCCCGTTCGGGGACCGCGGGATCGCGAGGTCGGCGACGATCGGCAGGTGGTCCGACGCGGAGGTGCGCACCACGTGCGCGGCCCGCGGCCGCACGTCCTCGGACACGAGGACGTAGTCGATCCGCAGGCCGGCGTCCTCGCCCGGGGCGCCGTCGGGGGTGAAGGTGTAGGCGTCGTCCTGGCCCAGGGCCGCGAAGACGTCCGTGAACACCTCGAACAGGCCCTGCAGCTCCGGGGCGTCGGGTTCGGCGTTGAGGTCCCCGACGACCACCGCCGGACGCGAGCTCTCGCCGGTGATCTGCAGGATCTCCCGGGCCTGCAGGGCGCGCTGCTCGGCGCGCTGGTGGTCGAGGTGGGTGCTGTAGAACCCGACGTGGTGACCCTTCACGTTGATCACCGCCTCCAGCAGACCGCGCTGCTCGGTGGGCTGCTCCGCGTACTCGATGCTGGTCAGCAGGTGGTTCTCGGAGTCGATGATCGGGTGCTCGCTGAGGATCGCATTGCCGTACCGGCTGTTCTCGGTCCGCCCCTCGGCGGGCGCTGCGTCCAGGTTCGCGCCGTAGACGTAGTGCATGTCCAGGAGCTCCGCGAGGCGGGCCGCCTGGTCCTCGAAGTCGCTGCGCGAGGACCAGGCGTCGTCGACCTCCTGCAGCCCGATCACCTCCGCGCCCGACGCCTCGATCACGGCGGCGGTGCGCTCGAGGTCCAGCACGTCGTCCCCGTCCGCGCCGTGGTGGATGTTGAAGGACATGACGCGGAGGTCGGTGCTGCGGTCCGGGCCGTGGCCCGGGGCCGCCGCGGCGGGGGACGCGCCGAGCGCGCCGGCGGTCACGAGCAGGGCGGCCGCGGATCCCACGGCCATCAGCTTCTTCATCATGAGGTGCTCCTTGTGCAGGGGGTGGGGATGGGTGGTCGTTCGTGGACGGGGAAGAGCCGCCCCTCCGTCAGCAGGTCCGCCAGGGGCACCGGGCTCGCGATCTCGCCGACGAAGCTGCCGTCCACCCCGTTCTGGAAGCCGAAGACGACCCACTGGCCGTCGCGCCTGCGGACCAGCTGGGCGGCGTAGACGCCGGGCACGAAGAAGCTGGAGCTCCGTTCGAGCTCCCACGGTCCGAGCCGGCCGGCGCCGGGGGCGATCCAGGTCCCGGTGCTCGTCTCCGAGAACGGGATGCCGGGCGCCAGCCGCGGGAGGCAGGAGAAGAGGAGCACTGCGGTCCCGTCCACGACCTGGGACTGGACGACCTCCATCTCCCCGAAGCCGGCGGGCGCGGTCAGCGGGGGGCGGACCGTCCAGTGCTCCAGGTCGTCGCTCACGGCGTGGCCGACCACGCCGCGGGCGTCCGGCTCCCCCGTGGCGGCCCGTGCCGTCACGAGCATCTGCCACTGCCGGCTGTCGTCGTCGTAGAAGACGAAGGGGTCCCGCCACGCCTCGTCCGGCCAGGTGCCCTCCCCAAGCTTCTCGTACCAGCGGGGGTCCGCCTCGAGCGGGCCCGCACCGGTGCGCTCCCAGCTGATCAGGTCGTGCGAGACGGCCGATCCGATGCGCTGCCGCAGCCCGTCCTCGGCGCGGCTGACACCGGTGTAGAAGAGGTGCCAGCGGCCGTCGTGGCCCTGGACGGTGCTGCCCGTCCAGGTCGCCATGTCGTCCCACGACGGTTCGTCGGCGGCCACGAGGGCGTCCGGCAGGAGGGTCCAGTTCTCCAGGTCGGACGAGACGGCGTGCCCGATCGAGGCCCGGCGGTGACGCCGGTCGGGGTCCCGCAGGGCGCGGCTGGCCCGCAGGAAGAACAGGTGGTAGTCCTGTCCGTCGTCGGCCAGCCAGCTGTCCCAGACCCAGTGGTCCGCGAGGCGGAACGTCATCCCTCCTCCCGGGGCAGCCGGTGCTCGGCCTCGGCCACGAACCGGTAGTAGTCGGTCAGGACGAGCCGGCTCGCCGCCGCCTCGTCCACCACGACCGTGACCGCCCGGTGGAACTGCAGGACGGACGCCGGGCACATCGCGGACACGGGCCCCTCCACGGCTGCGGCCACCGCGGCGGCCTTGCGCTCGCCCTGGGCGACGAGCAGCACCCGGCGGGCGTCGAGTATCGTGCCCAGCCCCTGGGTCACGCAGTGGGTGGGGACGTGCTCGGGGGCCTCGAAGAACCGGGCGTTGTCGGCACGGGTCCGCGCGGACAGCGCCTTGACCCGGGTGCGGGAGGACAGCGAGGACCCCGGTTCGTTGAAGCCGATGTGGCCGTTGGCGCCGATGCCCAGGATCTGGAGGTCGATGCCGCCGGCGCGGGCGACGGCCTCCTCGTAGTCGCGGCAGGCCGCTCCGAGGTCGCCCCGGGAGCCGTCCGGGACCTGCACCCGGGAAGGGGGCAGACCGAAGGGCCGGGCGAGCTCGCGCTCCAGGACGGCGGCGTAGCCGGCCGGGTGCCCGGAGGGCAGCCCGACGTACTCGTCGAGGGCGAAGCAGCGGAGCCGCGCGAGGTCCAGCAGACCGTGGGCCTGGCGGCGGGCGAGCTCCCGGTAGGCCCCCAGGGGGGACGAGCCCGTGGCCACGCCCAGCACGGTGTCCGGCCGGCGCGAGACCTGCTCGGCGACGAGGTCCGCCGCGCGCGCGTCGACGTCGCCGGCCGTGGGCAGGACGAGCACTTGCATGGGGGTCCTTCCGGACGACGGGTGGAGGCGGGCGGTGCCGGGGCGGTCCGGCTCAGCCCTTGACGGCGGAGCTCGCCACGCCTTCGATGAACCAGCGCTGGAAGACGAGGAACACGACGATCACGGGCACCACCAGGAGCACCCCGAAGGCCATGACCTCGCCCCACGCCGGGGGGAGCTGGCCCGCGAAGACGCTGATCTGGAGGGGCAGGGGGCGCAGGTTCGGCTCGGAGATCATCAGCACCGGCCACAGGAACGCCCCCCACTGGGTCAGGAAGGTCAGCACCGCCACCGACGCGTACGCGGGTTTGCTCATGGGCGCGATGATCTGCCAGAACACCCGCAGCGGCCCGGCGCCGTCCATCCGCGCGGCCTCGTCGATGCTGCGGGGGATGCCGGAGAAGAACGAGTAGAAGAGGAAGATCGACAGGGCGTTGCCGATGAAGGGGACGATCTGGATCCACAGGGTGTTCCGGGCGTCGTTGTAGAGGTAGAACATGGGCACGGCCACGGCCTCGAACGGGACGATGAGCAGCAGCAGGACGCCCAGGAGCACCAGGTTCCTGCCCCGCCAGGTCAGCCGCGACAGGGCGAAGGCCGCCATCGAGTTCACGACCAGCCCGAGCCCCACCACGCAGACCGTGACGGTGACGGACACGAAGAAGAACCGCCACAGGTGGCCGGTGCTGTCCGAGGACAGGCTCGAGGCCACGCCGGTGTAGTTGTGCAGGCCCCACTCGCGCGGGTCGAAGACCTCGAAGCCGGCGAGCGTGCGGGAGGCGGGGGCCAGCGAGGCCGCCACCATGTAGGCGACCGGGGCGAAGAACAGGAGGCTCGTGACGACGAGCACCGCGTAGCGGGGCACGTCCGTCCTGCGGCGGCGGCGGCGGGCGGCGGCGGTCTGCGTCATGTCAGTCCTCCCGTTCGCGGGTGGCGCGGCGCTGGACGAGGGACAGGACCACCACGATCACGAAGAACACCACGGAGATGGCGCTCGCGCGCCCGATGTTGTTCTCGTCGAAGGCGGACGTCACCGCCTCGTACATCACGGTGCGGGTGGCGTCCTCGTTGAGCCCCCCGCCGGAGCGGGCCAGCACGTAGATCTGGTCGAACACGCGCAGCGACAGGATCATCGTGTAGAGCGCCACGAAGACGAGGGTGGTGTTGATCCCGGGCAGGGTGACGTGCACGAAGCGCTGCCACGCACCGGCCCGGTCCAGGCGGGCCGCCTCGTAGAGGTCGGCGGGCACCTGCTGCAGGGCCGCCAGCAGGATCACCATCTGGAAGCCGACGCCCTGCCAGATCGACAGGACGATGACCGAGGCCAGCGCCGTGAGCTCGGAGCCCAGCCAGTCCTGGGCCCCGAAGGCGCCGCCCGAGAAGAACCCGAGCAGGGAGTTGAGGAGGCCGTCGTCCCCGCGGGCGAGGATCAGCCGCCAGATGAGGGCCACCAGGGCGATGGGGAAGACGACGGGGAGGAAGAAGACGGACCGGAAGATCCCGATCCCCCGGACGGTCTTCTGCACGAGCAGGGCCAGCGCGAGCGCGAGGGCGGTCTGCACCGGGACCACCACGGCCGCGAAGACCAGGTTGTGGAGCAGCGCGCTGAGGAACCGGCTGGACACGTCGGGGTCGGTGAAGATCCGGGCGTACTGGGTCAGCCCCATGAAGGCGGGATCGCGCGGGTCGCCGAGCCGGACGTTGTGGAAGGAGAAGCCGATGGCCGCGACGAACGGGACCGCGACGAACAGGACGAGCAGCAGCACGGCGGGACCCGCCATGAGGACCCCGGCGAGCCCGTCCCGCCGGAGCCCCCTGCGGGGCGGTGGAGCCTCTAGCACGTCCGCCGGGGCGGACGCGGGGGCCGCGAGGCCCGGTGTGGTGGTCATGGTGCACTCCTCGCAGGTGCGCGGCGGGGCCGCTGGGCGGCCCCGCCGCGGCGGTCACTCGTCCTGGTAGCCGTTGTTGTCCTCGAAGTCGGCGTCGATGGCCCGCGCCGCGCTGTCGAGCTCCTCCTGCGGGTCCGCTCCGCCCCAGATCGCCGCGAGGGCGCTGCCGTAGGAGCTCGTGACCGTGGGGTAGCCCGGGGTGATGGGCCGCGCCACCGCGATGCACTCCGGGGTGACCTCCTCCGAGCTGCATGCCGAGGCCAGGTTGGACGCGAACAGCCCCAGCGGCCCGCCCTCGCCGTAGAGCTCGCTGCCCTCGAGGGCGCTCGTGGTGCCGGGCACCGCCGCGTTGGCCTCGACCATCGTGGCGATGCTCTCGTCGGAGTGCAGGAAGTCGAGGAAGGCACCGGCCGCGGCCTGGTCGCCGCCGGCCGCCGGCGTCACGCCCCACTGCCAGGAGCCGTGGCCCGCCTTGGTGCCGTTGCCGAGGTCGGGCAGGGGCATGAGGACCAGGTCCTCGCCGAGGGCTTCGCTGAAGGTGGGGTACATCCAGTTGCCCGTCCAGGTCAGGGCGACGTCCCCGTCGGGGAAGGCGGTGCCGCTGGTGTTCGGGTCCGTGTGCTCCTTCCACGAGGCCCACTCCTCGAGGGCCTCCACGTTCTCGGCGCTGTTGAGCACACCCTCCGCCGCGCCGTCCCGGATCAGCGTGCCGCCGTTGGACCACAGGACCGGGGAGGTGGTGAAGGTTCCCCACTCGGCGGCGAAGCCGTTGGCCTCGCCCAGGTCGATCGCGTTGCCCGACGGGCTGACCTCCGCCAGCTTCTGCAGGTTCTGCTCGAACTCCTCCGCCGTCCACGCCTCGTCGGCGGTGGCCGGGGCCTCCACGCCCGCGGCGTCGAGGAGCTGCTGGTTGCCCCACAGCCCGAGCCCGACGTCGAACATGCCGACGGCGTAGGTCTGGTCCTGGTACGTGCCGCTCTCCCGCACGCCCTCGATCCGGTTCTCGAGGGTCTCCTGCGACACCACGTCGTCGAGGGGCACGAGCTTGCGGTCGTAGACGAAGGACGCCATCGTCGGGGCGTCCATCTCCATCACGTCGGGCAGGTCCTCCGCGGCGGTCGCCTGGACGGTGTTGGTGTAGTCCGGCTCGGGGATGAGGGTCAGCTCGACGCTGACGTCCTCCTGCGAGTCGTTGTACTCGGCGACGAGGGCCTCGAGCGCCTCGGCCTCGGCCGCCTGGCCGCTGTGGGCCCAGACCTCGATCACGCCGTCGCCCTCCCCGCTGCCGCTCGCGCTCTCCCCACCGCCGCCGCAGGCGGCCAGCACCACGGCCATCGACAGGCCGGTCCCCAGCACCACGGCCCGGGACCGGCGCCTCGTTCGTGCACTCATGAGCAGTTCCCCTTCTCTCGGCCGCAGTGTTCGCGATCGTCACAGCTGTCGTTCCCCCAGCTTGGACTAGACCAATTTGTGTGTCAATGCTCACACCTCGGGAAACGGTGCCCGCAGGACCGGGCGGCGCGGTCGATATGCTGGCCCCATGAGCGCGGAGCCGCGGGCCGTCCCGAAGTACTACCTGCTCAAGGAGCAGCTCCGGGCGCTCGTGCGGGACGCGACCCCCGGCGCGCTCATCCCCACGGAGCGGGCGCTCGCCGAGCAGTACGCCACCTCCCGGACCACGGTCCGCCAGGCCATCGGCGAGCTCGTGGCGGAAGGGGTGCTGGGCCGGGCCCAGGGCCGGGGGACCTTCGTGGCCCCGCCGCGGTTCACCTACGTCCGCCAGCTCACCTCGTTCAGCGACGACGCCGACGCCCAGGGCCTCGTGAGCTCCTCCACGGTCCTCGACGTGAGCCGCACGGCCGCCGACGACGACGCAGCGGCCCGGCTGCGCGTGCCCGTCGGCGCCGAGCTCGCGCGGGTGGAGCGGATCCGCCTCATCAACGGCGAGCCGCTGGCCCACGAGGTCGCCCTGCTCGCCGGAGCGCTGCCCGGCCTGGCGGCGCACCTGGACCGGACCGGCTCCCTGTACACCGCGCTGCGCCAGGACTACGGCATCGACATCGTGGCGGCCGAGGACACCGTGGAGACCCGGCTCGCCGGCCCGGACGACGTCCGGCTCCTGGGCATCGAGATGGGGGCTCCCCTGCTGCTGATCCACCGGCTCGGGTTCACGGCGGACGACTCCCCCGTGGAGTGGACCCGCTCAGTGTTCCGCGGGGACCGGTTCCGCTTCCTGGCCCGGATGAAGGGCCCGCAGCACTGACCCGCGGGATCGCGGGCGCTCTCGCGGGCGCGGGCGGCGCGTCGGCGGCAGAATGGGAGCAGACCGCCGTCCCCGACCGCTCCGGAGGCTCCCATGACCACGCTGCACGACTTCACCGCCACCACCCTGGACGGGCGCGAGCAGCCGCTGTCCGAGTACGCCGGGAAGGTGGTGCTCGTGGTCAACACCGCGAGCGAGTGCGGGTTCACACCGCAGTACGAGGGCCTCGAGCAGCTGTGGCGGGACTTCCGGCAGGACGGGCTCGTGGTCCTGGGCTTCCCCTGCAACCAGTTCGGGCACCAGGAGCCGGGCAGCGAGGAGGAGATCGCCGACTTCTGCAGCCGCAACTACGGCGTGACGTTCCCGATGTTCGAGAAGGTCGACGTCAACGGCCCCGGCGCCCACCCCCTGTGGTCGTGGCTGCGCGGGGAGCGGGGCGGGATCATGGGCGACGCCATCAAGTGGAACTTCACCAAGTTCCTCGTGGGCCGGGACGGGCGGGTGATCCGCCGCTTCGCCCCGAAGACCTCGCCGGCGCAGCTCGCCGGCAGCATCGAGTCGGCGCTGGCCCACGGGGAGGCGCCCGCCGGGACGGAGTCCGCCGGGACGGGCTGAGGCGGGTCAGCGGCCGGCCATCTCCCGCAGCACGTCCGCGAGCGCGGTCAGGCCCCGCTCCAGCTCCCGGTCGGTGATCACCAGCGGCGGGCTCAGCCGGATGGTGGAGCCGTGGGTGTCCTTGGCGAGGATCCCGTGGGCCACCAGCCGCTCGCAGCACTCCCGGCCGGTGCCGAGCCGCGGATCGATGTCGATCCCGGCCCACAGCCCGCGCCCGCGCACCTCGGTCAGGCCCAGCGGCGCCAGCTCCGCCAGGCCGGCGTGCAGCTTCTCCCCCATGACCCGCGCCCGCTCCTGGGGCTCCCCGGTGGCGAGGAGGGCGACGACGGCGCGGCCGACGGCGCCGGCCAGCGGGTTCCCGCCGAACGTGCTGCCGTGCTGGCCGGGCCGCAGCACCGAGAGCACGTCCGCCCGCCCCACCACCGCGGACACCGGCAGGACTCCCCCGCCCAGGGCCTTGCCCAGCAGGTAGAGGTCCGCCTCCACGTCCTCGTGCTCGCACGCCAGCGTCCGGCCGGTGCGGCCCAGCCCGGACTGGATCTCGTCCGCGACGAGCAGGACGCCGCGCTCGGCCGTGCACCGCCGCACGCCCTTCAGGTACCCCGGCGGCGGCACGATCACCCCGGCCTCGCCCTGGATGGGCTCCAGCAGCACCGCGACGGTGTCCTCGGTGACGGCCGCCTCGAGGGCGGCGAGGTCCCCGAACGGGACGGTCACGAAGCCCGGCGTGTAGGGGCCGTAGTTGCGGTGCGCCTCGTCGTCGTCGGAGAAGCTGATGACCGTGGTGGTGCGGCCGTGGAAGTTCCCCGCCGCCACCACGATCTGCGCCCGGCCCGGGGCCACCCCCTTGCGCTCGTAGCCCCACTTGCGGGCGACCTTGATCGCCGACTCCACGGCCTCGGCGCCGGTGTTCATCGGCAGCATCATGTCCTGGCCGAGCAGCTCGCACAGCTCCCGGGCGAAGGGGCCGAGCTGGTCGTTGTGGACGGCCCGGCTGGTCAGCGTCACGCGCTCCAGCTGGGTCCGGGCCGCCTCGAGGACCGCCGGGTGGCCGTGGCCGAAGTTCAGCGCCGAGTAGCCGGCGAGGAAGTCGAGGTACTCCCGGCCCTCCACGTCCGTGACGGTGGTGCCCTGGGCCCGGGCCGCCACCACGTCCAGCGGGGAGTACGTGCGCGCGGTGTACCGCTCGGCGGTCTCCACGAGTTCCCGCGTGCTCGTGCCGTGAGCGGTGCCGGCCGCGGGGTCGACGAACTGCGTCGGGGCGTGGTTCATGGGGTTTCTCCCGGTTCCTCGCTGGTGTTGTCTGGAGCGTGTGCGGTCCAGCCCATCACGTACAACGCCGCCGGGCCCGCATTACAGTCCCGGCCCCGCGCCGCGCGGCCCGTCCCCGACCTGCAGGAGGAACCGTGTTCCCCGACTTCACCGCCCACGACGTCCCCGTGGCCGACGGCACGATCCACGCCCGCACGCGCGGCGACGGCCCGCCCGTGCTCCTGCTGCACGGCTTCCCGCAGACCCACGCCATGTGGCACCACCTCGCCCCCGTGCTGGCCGAGGAGTTCACCGTGGTCGCCGCCGACCTGCGCGGCTACGGCGGCTCGCGCACGAGCAGCGAGGACCACACCTTCCGGGCGATGGCCGCCGACCAGGTGCAGCTCATGCGGGCGCTGGGCCACGAGCGGTTCTCCGTCGTCGGGCACGACCGCGGCGCCCGGACCGCCCACCGGATGGCGCTCGACGCCCCCGGCGCGGTGGCGTCCGTGGCCCTGCTGGACATCCTGCCCACCCTGGAGGTGTGGCGGTCGATGGACGCGTGGATGGCCCTGCAGTACTACCACTGGGCCTTCCTCGCCCAGGGCGAGGGCCTGCCGCAGACCCTGATCGGCCACGACCCCGTGTACTTCGTGCGCCGGACGCTCCAGGGGCTCAGCGGCACGCAGGTCCCGTTCGACCCGGCGGCGCTCGCCGCCTACGAGGACGCGGCGCGGGATCCCGCCGTGGTCGACGCCTGGTGCCGCGACTACCGCGCGGCCGCCGGCCCGGACCGGGAGATCGACGAGGCGGACGAGCACGAGCAGCGGGACCTGCCCGCCCTCGTCCTGTGGGGCGCCCGGGGGCGGGTCGGCGCGCGGGAGGACCCGCTCGCGCTGTGGCGGCGGCAGTTCCCGCGGGCCACGGGGCGGGCCGTGGACGCGGGCCACTTCCTCGCCGAGGAGCGGCCGGAGGAGGTGGGGGCGGCCGTCCTGGCGCACCTGCGTGCTGCGCGGACGTAGTCGCGGCCCCGGCACGGACACGCGCCGGGCCCCGGCACGGACACGCGCCGGGCCCCGGCACGGACACGCGCCGGGCCCCGGCACGGTGTCCCGTGCCGGGGCCCGGCGGGGCTGGTGCCGGGGTGCGGTCAGCCGTTCTCGTAGCCGGTGATGGCCTCGACCTTGGCCGCCGAGGCGCTGGTGGTGTCGAAGGTGTAGCCCAGCCACTCCTTGGCCAGGCGCCGGGCCAGCTCCAGGCCGACGACCCGCTGGCCCATGCACAGCACCTGGGCGTTGTTGGAGAGCACCGAGCGCTCCACCGAGTAGGAGTCGTGGGCGGTCACCGCCCGGATCCCGGGGACCTTGTTCGCCGAGATCGCCACGCCCAGGCCCGTGCCGCAGATCAGCAGCGCCCGGTCGGCCTCCCCGGAGGCGACCTTCCGGGCGGCCTCGACGGCCACGTGCGGGTAGTCCGTGTTCTCGGTCTTCGAGACGCCGACGTCGACCACGCTCTCCACGCGGTCGTCGGCCTCGAGGTCCCGGCGCAGGGCCTCCTTGTAGTCGAACCCGGCGTCGTCGCCGCCGATCACGATCCGCAGCTTCTTCTCGCTCATCACTTCACCTTTTCCTTGTCGTCGTTCTCGTCGTTGGTGGTCCTCGCGCGGGCCGCCTCAGCGCTCCGCGCGATCTCGAGCAGGCGCAGGTAGCCCTCCAGCCGCCAGGCCGTGCGGCCGACGAACAGGCCGTCCACGTGGTCGATGCCGAGCAGGTCCGCGGCGTTGTCCAGGTTGACCGACCCGCCGTAGAGCAGCCCGCGCACCCGGGACCCCCAGTGCGCACCCAGGGCGGCGAAGGGCTCGGCCAGCTCCGCGACGGTGGCCGGGCGGCCGTGCTCGCCGATCGCCCAGATCGGTTCGTAGGCGATCAGCACCCGGGACAGCTGCTCGGCCTCGAGGCCGGCCAGGGCGCGCTCGACCTGGCCGAGGACGTGCGCGCCGGACCCGCCGGCGGCCTGCACCTCCGCCGGTTCCCCGACGCACAGCAGCGGGACGAGCCCGTGGCCCAGGGTCGCGGCGACCTTGGCGCGGACGGTCTCGTCCGTCTCGCCGAAGTGCTCGCGGCGCTCGGAGTGGCCGATCTCCACGATCCGGGCCCCGGCGTCGGCGACCTGGGGCACGGAGACCTCCCCGGTCCAGGCACCGGCCTCGGCCCAGTGCGCGTTCTGCGCCCCGACCAGCACCCGGGGCTCCTCCGCCAGGACCTGGGCCACCGCGGCGATCGCCGTGGCCGGGGGGATCACGAAGGGCTGCACGTCCCCGAGGTCCCGCCCGGCCAGGGCCTCGGCCAGGCCCCGGGCCCAGTCCGTGGCCTGGGCCAGGGTCTTGTTCATCTTCCAGCTCGTGCCGACCCACACCGTCACGACCGCCTCCTACCGGGCGTCCGGGGTCCGGGCGAAGAGATCGCCCAGGGCGTCCATGAGCACGGAGAAGGACAGCGCCCCGGGGTCCGGGGTGCCCAGGCTCTTGTCGCCCAGCACCTTTGAGCGCCCGCGGCGGGCGGTGATGTCCGCGGTGGCCTCGGCGGCCTCCCGCGCCACGGCGGCGGCCTTCTTCGTGGCGCCCGCCAGGTCGGAGGAGGTCTCGAACTCGGCCAGCAGCGCCTCGCGGAACGGCAGGGCGGCGTCGACCATGGTCTTGTCCCCCGGCTGGGCCCCGCCCAGCCGCACGACCGCGTCGATCCCGGCCACCAGGGCGGCCACCGCCTCGTCCGACCCGGCCCCGGCGGCGTCGTCGAAGACCCCGCCGGCCGCGGTCAGCGCCGCGCCCCACAGGGCACCGGAGGTGCCGCCGGCCTCCTCGGCCCAGGCGTCCCCGGCGCGCAGCAGCACGGTCCGCGCCCCGGCACCGGCCGCGGCCGCGTCCCGGGCGGCCGCCAGCGCGCCCCGGGTCCCGTAGGCCATGCCCTGGCCGTGGTCGCCGTCGCCGGCGATGGCGTCCAGCTTGCCGAAGTGCTCCTCGTGCTCGGCCGCGGTCGCCTCCAGCACCGCCAGGGCCGCCACGACCCGCTCGGCCGCCGACCGGGACTCCGCGGTGGCCTCGGGCACCTCCTCCGCGCCGGGGGTGTGCACCCCGGTCCGCGCCGGCCGCCCGGCCGTGTCCGGGGCACCCCGGCGGAACGCCGGGGTGTCGGCCGGGGCCAGCCAGTAGCGCTCGAGCTCCTCGTCGAGGAACACCACGGTCAGCGAGCACCCTGCCATGTCCAGGCTGGTGACGTGCTCCCCGACCTCCGGGGCCACCACGGTGAGTCCCTTCTCGGCCAGCCGGGCGGCCACCCGGGCGTAGACCACGAACAGCTCCTCGTACTTGACCGTGCCCAGACCGTTGACGAGCACCGCCACCCGCCCCTGGTAGCCGCCCTCGGTCCGCTCGGGCTCCTCCTCCAGCACACCGTCCAGCAGGAGGTCGGCGACCTCGTCGGCGGTGCCCATCGGCACCTCGCGCACGCCGGGCTCGCCGTGGATCCCGAGCCCGATCGCCATCTCCCCGGCCGGCACGTGGAACAGCGCCTCCCCGGCACCGGGCAGGGTGCAGCCCTCGAAGGCCACCCCGAAGGACCGGGTCGCGTCGTTGGCCTTCCACGCCACCCGCTCGGCCTCGTCCAGATCGGCCCCGGCCTCGATCGCCGCCCCGGCGATCTTGAACACCGGCAGGTCCCCGGCGATGCCGCGGCGCTCACGGTGGGCCCCGGCCGGACCCGAGGCGATGTCGTCGGAGACCCGGATGATCCGCACGTCTACGCCCTCGGCGCGCAGCTTCTCCGCGGCCTGCCCGAAGTGCAGCACGTCCCCGGCGTAGTTGCCGAAGCCCAGGACCACGCCCCCGCCGTTCTCCGCCGAGCGCGCCACGGAGTACACCTGGGAGGCCGAGGGCGAGGAGAAGATGTTGCCGCACGGGGCGCCGTGGCCCATCCCCGGCCCGATCCACCCGGCGAACGCCGGGTAGTGCCCCGACCCCCCGCCGATCACCAGCGCCGGCTGACCCGCCGGCGTCTCGGAGGCGCGCACCACCCCGCCGTGGGCGGCCACCACGTGCTCGGGATGGGCGGCCACATAGCCCCGCAGCGCGTCGGACGCGAACTCCGCAGGATCGTTCACAAGAAAAGTCATCGTTCCAGCCTCGTGGTCTCGGAAGGGTGGCCGGGCGGAGCGGCGATCGACGTCGAGCGCCGCTCCGGCCGGCGGGGTGTGCGGTGGCGCCAGCTCAGCCGGCGGGGGCGGACGCGCCGCCCTGCTGGGCGGTCTCCTCGTCGACCGGGCTGGGGCCCAGGTCGTCCAGGAGCTGCCCCATGGCCACGTACGCCTTGTTGCGGTACGCGACGAGGTCGTTCGAGCGCTCGGCGGGGATCTGCAGGAAGCCGGCGCCGGACTTGGTGCCGAGCTTCCCGGCGTCGACGAGGTCCTGGAGCGCCTTGGGCGTGGCGAAGCGCTCGGGGAAGGAGGTCTGCAGGGAGGCGTAGCAGAAGGAGTAGACGTCCAGTCCAGCCATGTCCGCGATCGCGAAGGGGCCGAAGAACGGCAGCCTGAAGCCGAAGGTGGTGCGCACCAGCGTGTCGACGTCCTCGGCGGTGGCGATGCCCTCCTCGACCAGCTGGGCGGCCTCGTGGAAGAGGGCGTACTGCAGGCGGTTGAGCACGAAACCGGTGACGTCCTTGACCACGGCGGACTTCTTGCCGGTCAGCTCGACGATCTCCTGGGCCGCCGCGACCGTCTCGGGCGTGGTGGTCGCGTGCGGGATGACCTCGACGCCGGGGATGAACGGCGCGGGGTTGGAGAAGTGCACCCCGAGGAAACGGCCCGGGTTCTCGACGACCTCGGCGAGCTGGGCGATGGAGATGGTGGAGGTGTTGGAGCCGATCACGGCGTCCGCCGGAGCGGCGTCGCTGATCCGGCGCAGGGTGCCGTGCTTGATGTCGAGCTTCTCCGGGACGGCCTCCTCCACGTAGGAGGCGTCCGCGACGGCCTCCTCGATGCTGGGAGCGGCCCACAGGTTCTCCCGCAGGCGCTCGACCGCGTCCGCCGGGAAGAGCCCGTCGGCGACGAACTGCTCCGCCTCCCCGAGCAGGCGCTCGAGGTTCTTCTCGGCGATCTCCTGCGAGATGTCGGCGAGCGCGACCCGCGCGCCGCCGAGGGCGAGCACCTGGGCGATGCCCCCGCCCATGTATCCCGAACCGACTACTGCTACCGAGCGCTGAGCCATGATCCCCATCTCCTCTGATGTGCACATGTTCTGTCTGTGGGACACGGCGGCATCGGAGCGCGGGTCGCGAGCGACCGCGGGAACCGGATCAGGTCTTCGCCGTGTTTCCTATAGGATCCACGGACCGGAGTGTGGTGTCAACCACACCGGGAGGTGTCGAGGGGTGCGGGAGGGGCCTCAGGCGCTCTCGCTCCGGGCGTCCTGGCCGGCGCTCTCGTGCTCGTGGATGGCCCGCTCCCGCACGCCGCAGATGTGCCCGGCCATGGCGATCCGCGCGGCCGCGGGGTCGCCGCGGCGCAGCGCCTGGAGGATCCGCGCGTGCTCCTCGATGGCGCTCCGCGCGTCCTGCACCCCCAGTCCGCTGAAGAGCCGGAACCGGTGCACGTGCCCGCCGAGGGACTCGTAGGCGCCGAGGACGAACTTGTTGCCGGCCTGCTCCGCGATGAGCCGGTGAAAGCGCTCGTCCGCTTCCCAGTAGGAGCGGTAGTCGGAGAAGTGGGGCCCGTTCGGCGCCTCGCGGAGGTCGTCGATGGACCGCTCGAGGGACTCCAGGAAGGTTGCGTCCGCGCGGCCGCACGCCAGTTCGGCGTTGTACGGCTCGATGAGCAGGCGCGCGTCCATGAGGTCCAGCAGCTCCTCGTGCGTGAGCAGGGGTGCCACGCGGTAGCCGCGCAGCGCGGCGCGGACCACCATGTTCGTGGACTCCAGCCGCGCCAGGGCCTCCCGGACCGGGGTCGGCGAGACGCCCAGCGCGCGCGCCGTGCCGTCGATGCTGATGGGGTCCCCGGACTTCAGGTCACCGTCCATGAGGCGCGCGAGGATCTCCTTGTAGACCTGGTCCGCGAGGATGCTGCGCTGCACCCACGTCCCGCCCGGAACAGTCGTGTCCATGCCGATTTCCTCACTCGCGTCCGCCGTAACAGGCATTGTCCCACGCAGTAGCGGGCGCGGAGGGCGGCCGGACCGCTCCGGACGACGCCCCACCCACTGGACAGTCCACCAATATCCTATAGGGTATTGGCCAATGGCCCGTCGAATGTGGTCCACGCCACAGCACAGGGTGGCCCGCCCGCGTTCTGATCAAAGGTGATTCAGCTATGCACATCCTTCTTCCCGCCGCCACGGCGGACGCGCTCGTCCTGGCGGAAAGGCCCACGTGGGCCCTGCTCGCCATCGCGGTCGCGGCCATCGCCGCGCTGCTCTTCCTGATCATCAAGCTCCGCGTCCACGCGTTCTTCTCCCTGATCATCATCAGCCTGCTCACGGCGCTGGCCGCCGGCATCGGCGTGGCCGACGTCGTGGGCGTGGTGGTCGCGGGGTTCAGCACCACCGTGGGCAACGTGGCCCTGCTCGTGGGCTTCGGCGCGGTGCTCGGCCGCCTGGTCCAGGTCTCGGGCGGCGCCCAGGTGCTCGCCGACGCGATGCTGCGGCGGTTCGGGGAGAAGCGGGCCCCGCTCGCCCTGGCGGTGGCCTCCCTCTTCTACGCGTTCCCGATCTTCCTCGACGCCGGCTTCATCGTGATGCTGCCGATCATCTACACGGTGGCGCGGCGTCTGGGCGGTTCCTTCATGCTCTACGTGCTGCCCTCCATCGGCGCCTTCCTGATGATGCACGCCCTCACCCCGCCGCACCCGGGCCCCACCGCCGCCGCCACGGTGATGGGCGCCGACGTCGGGATGGTCGTGCTCGTCTCGCTCCTGGTCGGCCTGCCCACGTGGTACCTCGCCGGCTACCGGCTCAGCCTGGTCATCGCCAAGCGCTACCCGGACATGCCCGTGCCGAACCTCCTGGGCGAGGTGGAGCTCGAGGACGACATGCCCCGGCCCGGCTTCTGGACGATCATCTTCGTCCTGCTGCTGCCGCTCGTGCTGATCTTCTTCAACACGCTGTTCACCACGCTGGAGGCCAGCGGGTCCGTGGGCGAGGACAACGTCCTGTTCCGGCTGTCCCGGCTCATCGGCAACACCCCGATCGCGCTGCTGATCGCCACGCTGTTCGCGATGTACCTGCTGTACCTGCGGCCGCGGCGCGGCCGCGGCTCGATCGGCGGCGCCCTGGAGGACCTGGTCGACCACGCCCTCGCTCCGGTCTGCTCGATCATCCTCATCACGGGCGCCGGCGGCGCCTTCGGCCGGGTGCTCACCGAGACCGGGATCGGCGGCACCATCGCCGGCGGCCTGGACGCGATGGGGCTCCCGGTGATCCTGGCCGGCTTCCTCGTGGCGATCGCCTTCCGCGTGGCCCAGGGCTCGGCCACCGTGGCCGCGACCACGGCGGGCTCCATCATGGCGCCCGCCGTCGCGGAGCTGGGTCTGTCCGGCGTCGGGCTGGCCGCCATCGTCGTCGGCATCGCGGCGGGCTCCATCACCTTCTCGCACGTCAACGACTCGGGCTTCTGGCTCATCGGCAAGTTCTGCGGCTTCGACACCCTGACCACGCTGAAGACCTGGTCGGTGGTCGGCACCGCGATCGGCTTCATGGCCTTCGCCCTGGCCTGGGTCGTCTACGCCCTGGCCGCGTGAGCCGGCCACGGGCACCACGACCACGCCCGGCATCCACCGCGCGCCCGATGGCCACGCACCTGATCGCCCCGAATTTGATCGCCCCGAAGGAGTTCTCATGACCGATGGACAGTTCCCCGCGCACCGGACGGCGGTGGTCACCGGCGCCGGGGCCGAGCGCGGCATCGGCCGCCACGTCGCCCGCCGCCTGGCACGGGAGGGATGGGCCCTGGCGGTGCTGGACGTCGACGCCGAGGGCGTCCGCTCCTTCGCCGCCGAGCTCGCCGGACGGACGGAGGCCCCGGTGCGCGGCATCCCGGTCGACGTCGCCGACCCCGCCTCCGTGGACGCCGCGTTCGAGGAGATCGACGCCCACCTGCCGCCCGTGCTCGCCGAGGTGAACCTCGCCGGCATCGCCAGCCCCCACTCCTTCTTCGAGCTCACGAAGGACGTCTGGACCCGGGTCATGGACGTCAACGCCACGGGCACGCTGCTCATGATGCAGGCGGCGGCCCGGCGCATGGTCGAGGGCGGCCACGGCGGCCGGATCGTCAACACGTCCTCGATCACCGCCTACGACGGCGGCGGGACGTTCTCGAAGACCGGGTACGCCGCGGCGAAGGCCGCGGTCCTCGGCCTGACCCGCGGCGGCGCCCGGGAGCTGGGAGCGCACGGGATCACCTGCAACGCGCTCGTCCCGGGCCCCATCGACACGGACATCATGGGCGGCGCGCTCACCGAGGACCGCAAGTCCGCCATGTCCGCGGGCATCCCCGCCGGCCGCGTCGGGCAGCCGGAGGACGTGGCCGCCCTCGTCGCCTTCCTGACCAGCCACGAGGCCGGGTTCGTCAACGGCGCCTCGTACTTCATCGACGGCGGCAAGCACATGGTGTGAGCCCGCGCCGCCCCGAGCACCGGTGCCACCGCGCACCCCGGACACCACCCAGCACGGCGCCCGACGAGGCGCCCGACAAGGAGAGAACCATGCCGCACACCCCCGAGACCTGGCCGATCGGCGCCGCCCTGCTGAACTTCACCGGCACCACCGCCGACGGCCGCGACCGCACCACCGCCGGCCCCGAGGCCTGGAAGCAGACGCTGCGCGAGGTCCGCCTCGCGGGCTTCGACCACGTCGACCTCACCGACTCCTGGGTCCGGCCCGCCGACCTCGACACCGACGGCCGCCGCCGGCTGCTCGAGACGGCCCGCTCCTACGACCTCGCCTTCAGCGACATCGCCGTGACCCGCAAGAGCGTGATCACCCCGGACGAGGACCGGGCCCGGGAGAACATGGCCTACACGAAGCGGACCATCGACGCCGCGGCGGACCTCGAGGTGCCCATGGTGTGCCTGGGGCTGCACGACCCGTTCACCGAGCCGCAGAAGCAGGCCACCTGGTTCTGGCTCGCGGAGGGCGCCGAGGACGAGGAGACCCCGGAGAACCGGGAGAAGGCCGCCGCCCGCTTCCGCGAGCTCGGCGAGTACGCCGCCGAGCGTGGGGTCAGCGTGTCGCTGGAGATGTACGAGGGCACCTTCCTCGGCACCGCCGACAGCTCCGTGCAGCTCGTCACCGCCGTGGACCTGCCCAACGTGGGGCTGTGCCCCGACATCGGCAACATCGTCCGCCTGCACCGGGAGGTCGAGGACTGGCGGGAGATGCTGACCAAGATGCTCCCCCACACCAACTACTGGCAGCTCAAGAACTACTTCCGGGACCACGACCCCGCGACCGGTTCCTACGCCTCGGCGCCGGCGCCGCTGGCCCTCGGCTTCATCGACTACCGCGAGGCCATCGGCATGGCCCTGGAGGCCGGCTTCGACGGCCCCATGTGCGTGGAGCACTACGGCGGCGACGGCCTCACGGTGACGGCCATGAACCGGGACTACATCCGGGGGATCCTCGCGGCCAAGCTCCCGGAGGCATGATCCCCGGCAGGACGGACGGAACGGCCCCGGCGCTGCGGCGCAGGGGCCGTTCCGTCGTCGGCGCCGGGCACCGTGACGACGCCGGGCACCGTCCCCGCACCCGCTGACGCAGGGAGCCCCGGGCGCGCTCGCTCTCGGTCGAGAACTCTTCAGCTCACTTACCTTTTGCCGGGACACCCCGTAGCGTGGACCGAGCACGTCATCCGAGCAGCACCCCAGCGAGAAGAAGGAGCACCAGCATGCGAAGGATCCTGTTCATGGTCGGCACCGCGGTCTTCGGCCGCATCATGGCGAAGCGGCGCGAGAACAAGGCCGGGGGCCGCTAGTACCGGAAGCGCCACTCGGTGCGGGAGCGGTAGGTCTGCCCCGGGCGCAGCACCGGGTCGGAGAGCTCCGGCCGGTTCGGCGAGTCCGGGTGGTACTGGGGCTCCAGGGCGATCCCCGCTCCCCGCGGATAGGCGCGCCCGCCGGTGCCGGTGATGGTGCCGTCCAGGGCGTTGCCCGTGTACACCTGCAGGGCCGGCTGGTCGGTCCACAGCTCCACGGACCGCCCGCTCGCCGGGTGCTCCAGCCGGGCGGCGGCGCGCAGCCCGGTGCCGCGCAGGTGGAAGGAGTGGTCGATCCCGCCCACGGCCGCGATCTGCGGGTGCTCCGCCCGCACCCGGTCCCCGAGCCGGGCGGGGGCGGTGAGGTCCAGCGGCGTCCCGCGCACGGCGGCGAGGCCGTCCAGCGGCACCCCGTCCCGGCCGACCGGCAGGTACCGGTCGGCCTCGACGGTGAGCGTGTGGTCGTCGACCGTCCCCGACCCCTCCCCGGCGAGGTTGAGGTAGACGTGGCTCGCGGGCCCGACCACGGTCGGGGCGTCGGTGCGGGCCTCCAGGTCCAGAGCGAGGACGTCGTCCGTGACGGCGTACCGGGCCCGGAGGACCACTTCGCCGGGAAAGCCCTGGTCACCGTCCGGGCTGACCAGCTCCAGCACCAGGACGTCGCGGCTCGCGGAGACCGTCCGCCAGGTGCGGCGGTGGAATCCGTCGGGGCCGCCGTGCAGGGTGTTGCCGCCCTCGTTGGCCGCCAGTTCCACGGTGGTCCCGTCGAGGTCGAAGCGGGCCCCGGCGATCCGGTTGGCGCAGCGGCCGACCACCGCCCCCAGGAAGGCCTCCGGGGGTGCCGCGCAGCCGGCGGCGTCCGGGTGCCCCAGCACCACGTTGGTGCCGGGGCCCCCGGCCGGGCCGGGCAGGTGCAGGGCCTGGACCGCGGCGCCGAGGTCGAGCACGCGCAGGCTCAGCCCGCCCGGGGTAGCGAGGGTGTGCGCGGTGACCTCCCGACCGTCGGGCAGCGTCCCGAAGGACCGCGGGGCGGGCGCGGTCATTTGAGCGCGTTCGAGGCGCGGCGCTTGTTGAACACGTCGAACCCGACCGCCAGCAGGAGCACCAGGCCCTTGATGAACTGCTGGTAGTCGATGCCCACGCCCATGAGGGACATGCCGTTGTTGAGCACGCCCATGATCAGACCGCCGGTGATGGCGCCGATGATGGTGCCCACGCCACCGGTCACGGCGGCGCCGCCGATGAAGGCCGCGGCGATCGCGTCCAGCTCGAACAGGTTTCCGGCGCCCGGCCCGGCGGAGTTGAGCCGGCCGGTGAACACCAGCCCGGCCAGCGCGGCCAGCACGCCCATGTTGACGAAGAGCAGGAAGTCGACGCGCTTGGTGTTCACACCGGACAGCTGGGCTGCCTGGAGGTTGCCGCCGCGGGCGTACACGTGGCGGCCGAACACCGTCCGGTTCATGACGGCGCTGTAGGCGACCACCAGCACGCCGAGGACCACGAGCACGATCGGCGTCCCGCCGCGCGAGCTGGCCAGCAGGAAGGTGAGCGCGAGGATGACGACGACGCCGAAGACCAGCCGCGTGAGGAACCAGGCGCGCGGCTCGTCCTCGAGGTGGAGCTTCGCCCGGTTGGCCCGGCCCCGGAGCTGGCTCAGCACGAGCATGGCCGTGGCGATCAGGCCGATGCCCACCGTGGTCCAGTCCAGGATGTTGGTCGCCGGCGGGAACAGCCCCGGGAAGAGGGAGCCGCCGCCGAGCTGGCGGTACTCCGGCGGGAAGCCGGTGATCCGCTGGTTCTCGAGCACGATCTGCGTCAGCCCGCGGAAGACCAGCATGCCGGCGAGGGTCACGATGAAGGCGGGGATCCCGATGTAGGCCACCCAGAAGCCCTGCCAGGCGCCCACGAGGGCACCGACCGCGAGGGCGGCGAGGAGGGCCACCCACCACGGCAGGCTCCAGTCCCGGATCATGATCCCGGACATGGCGCCCACGAACGCGGCCACCGAGCCGACCGAGAGGTCGATGTGCCCGGCCACGATGATCATGACCATGCCGATCGCCAGCAGCAGGATGTAGCTGTTCTGGACGATGATGTTGTAGACGTTGTCCGGCTGCAGCAGCGCGCCGCCGGTCAGGGCCTGGAACAGCGTCACGATCACCAGCAGGGCCAGGAAGATGCCGATCTGGCGGAGCCGGCTCATGAGGAACCGGCCGGCGCCGGCCACGGTGGAGGCCTTCTGCGGGCCCCGGCTGTCGAGAGCCCGGTCCTCGTCGACGAGGGTGGAAGCCATGGGTCAGTCCTTTTCCTTGGTCATGTGCTGCATGAGTCGTTCGGGGGTGGCCTCGGCGATGGGCACCTCGGCGGTGATCCGGCCCTCGGCGAGCGTGTAGATCCGGTCGCAGATCCCCAGCAGCTCCGGCAGTTCGGAGGAGATGACCAGCACCGCCTTCCCCTGTGCGGCCAGCCTGTTGATGATCGTGTAGATCTCGTACTTCGCCCCCACGTCGATGCCCCGGGTGGGCTCGTCGAGGATGAGCACGTCGGGGTCGGCGAACATCCACTTGGACAGGACGACCTTCTGCTGGTTGCCGCCGGAGAGCTTGCCGGTGATCGAGGACACCGAGGGCGCCTTGATGTTCATGCTGGTGCGGTAGTCCTGCGCCACGAGCGTCTCGCGCCCGCCGTCGACCCAGCCCGCGGACGTGAGCTTGCCCAGCGCCGCCGAGGAGATGTTCCGCTTGATGTCGTCGATGAGGTTGAGCCCGTAGCGCTTGCGGTCCTCCGTGGCGTAGGCGATGCCGTGCCGGATCGCCTCGCTGACGGTCCGCGCCGTGATCTCCTCGCCGTTCTTGTACATCCGCCCGGTGATGTTGGACCCGTAGCTGCGCCCGAAGATGCTCATGGCCAGCTCCGTGCGCCCGGCGCCCATCAGCCCGGCGATGCCCACGATCTCGCCCGCCCGCACGGACAGGTGCGCGTTGTCCACCACCACCCGCAAGTGCTCCCGGGGGTGGTGCACGGTCCAGTCCTCGACGCGGAGCACCTCCGCGCCGATGTCGGGGACCCGCTCGGGGTACCGGTTCGTGAGCTCGCGGCCCACCATGCCCTTGATGATCCGGTCCTCGGTGACCGACCCGTCGTGCAGGCTGAGGGTCTCGATGGTCTGCCCGTCGCGCAGGATCGTCACGGAGTCGGCGATCGCCCGGATCTCGTTGAGCTTGTGGCTGATGATGATGCAGGTGATCCCGTCCTCGCGCAGCCCGCGGACCAGGCCCAGAAGGTGCGCGGAGTCCTCGTCGTTGAGGGCGGCCGTGGGCTCGTCGAGGATGAGCAGCTTCACGTCCTTGGAGAGCGCCTTCGCGATCTCCACGAGCTGCTGCTTGCCCACCCCGATGTCCCCGGCCGGGACGCTGGGGTTCACGTCGAGGCCCACGCGCCGGAGCAGGTCGGCGGCCCTGGCGTTGGTCTCGTTCCAGTTGATGAACCCGCGGGTGGCGCGCTCGTTGCCGAGGAAGATGTTCTCGGCGACGGACAGGAACGGGGACAGGGCCAGCTCCTGGTGGATGATGACCACCCCGCTGCGCTCGCTGTCCTTGATGTCCCGGAAGGAGACGGTCTCGCCCTCCAGGACGATGTCCCCCTCGTAGGTGCCGTGCGGGTACACGCCGGACAGGACCTTCATGAGGGTGGACTTGCCGGCGCCGTTCTCCCCGCAGATCGCGTGGACCTCGCCGCGGGCGACGGCCAGGGTGACGTCCTGCAGCGCCTTGACGCCGGGGAAGGACTTGCTGATCCGGCGCATCTCCAGAACGTGCTCGCTCATGCGGGCCTCCTCGTCTCGAGCTGGTGGGTGGGTGGACGGGACGGACCGGCCGGGCGGCGGAGGGCCGCCCGGCCGGTCGCGATCACTCGAGCTCGGACGCCTCGTAGTAGCCGCTGTCCACGAGGACCTCCTGGTAGTTGTCCTTCGTGACGATCTGCGACTCGAGCAGGTAGGCGGGGACCACCTTCACGCCGTTGTCGTAGGTCTCCTCGTCGTTGACCTCGGGCTCCTCGCCCTGCATCAGGGAGTCCACCATGAGCACCGCGCGCTCGCCGAGCTCGCGGACGTCCTTGAAGATCGTGGAGTACTGCTCGTCGTTGACGATCGACTTCACGGAGCCGACCTCGGCGTCCTGGCCGGTCACCACGGGCAGCTCGTCCTGGGAGTAGCCGCCGGAGCGCAGCGCGGAGATGATGCCGATCGAGAGACCGTCGTACGGGGAGAGCACGCCGTCGAGCTGGTCGCCGCCGCCCACCGTGATGAGGTCCTCCATCCGGTCCTGGGCGGTGTCCGGCAGCCAGCGCAGGATGGCGGCCTGCTCGAACTCCGTCTGGCCGCTGGGGACGTTGAGCGTGCCGTCGTCCAGGTAGGGCTTGAGGGTGTCCATCGCGCCGTCCCAGAAGAAGGTCGCGTTGTTGTCGTCGGGGCTGCCGGCGAAGAGCTCCACGTTGAAGGGGCCCTTCTCGCCGGTGGGCTCACCGTTCTCGTCGAGGACCCCGAGGCCCGTGAGCAGCGACGTGCCCTGCTGCACGCCCACCTCGTAGTTGTCGAAGGTCGTGTAGTAGTCCACAGTGTCCGACTCGTTGATGAGGCGGTCGTAGGCGATCACGGGGATCTCCTGGGTCTCGGCCGTGTCGAGCACGCTGGTCAGCGTGGTGCCGTCGATCGAGGCGATCACCAGGGCCTTGGCCCCGCCGTTGATCATGTTCTCGATCTGGGAGATCTGGGTGGGGATGTCGTCGTTGGCGTACTGGAGGTCCACCTCGTAGCCGAGCTCCTCGAGCTGCGCCTTGACGTTCTCGCCGTCGGCGATCCAGCGCTCGGACTGCTGCGTGGGCATCGCCACGCCGATCTTGGCGCCCTCGTTGGAGCCCTCCTCGCCGCCGCCGCCGCGGTTGCCGCCGCAGGCCGTGAGGCCCAGGGCGAGGGTCAGGGCGGTCACCCCGGTGAGGGTCTTCTTCAGGTCGATCTTCGGGGTCATGGTCGTGCCTTTCGTCGGTCCGGGCCGCGCTGCCCGGTGGTGGGAGTGTTCGAGCGAGGTCGGTGCTGGTGAGATCTCGTGGTGGTCGTCGGGGGTCCTGGTCATCATGGTCGTTCCGGCCGTCCCGGTCGTCCCGCTCAGAGCTTCTGGGCGAGCCGGTAGTAGGCCGCGTTCCACCGCACCTCGCGCTGGAACTCCCGCAGGGTGGTGGTGCCGTCGATGACGAGCAGCTCGGTCCGGGTCATGTCGGCGAAGTCCCGGATCACGTCGGCGCCCACCGCGGTGCTGAGGACCGTGTGGTGGGCGGCGCCGGCGGTGAGCCAGGCCGCGGCCGAGGTCGCGAGGTCGGGGTGCGGCCGCCAGACGGCCCGGGCCACCGGCAGGTGCGGGAGCGGGGCGTCCGGGGGCACGACGTCCACGGTGTTGGCGGTGAGCCGGAAGCGGTCCCGCATGTCGGACATCGCCACGACCACGCCGGGGCCGGCGTCGGTGTCGAAGACCAGGCGCACGGGGTCCTCCCGTCCGCCGATGCCCAGCGGGTGCACCTCGAGGGAGGGCCGCGCCGTGGTGAGGCTCGGGCAGACCTCCAGCATGTGGGCGCCGAGGATCTTCTCCTCCCCCGGCACCAGGTGGTACGTGTAGTCCTCCATGAGGGACGCGCCGCCGGGCAGCCCGGCGCCCATGACCTTGGCCGCCCGCACCAGCAGGGCCGTCTTCCAGTCGCCCTCCGCCCCGAACCCGTAGCCGCGGGCCATGAGCCGCTGCACGGCGAGGCCCGGCAGCTGGCGCAGCCCGCCGAGGTCCTCGAAGTTCGTGGTGAAGGCCCCGAAGCCGCCCTCCTCCAGGAACTGGAGCATCCCGAGCTCCTGCCGGGCCCCGTAGCGCAGGGACTCGTGGCGCTCCCCGCCGCGGCGCAGCTCGGGGGCCACGTCGTAGAGCTCCTCGTACTCGGCGACGAGCTCGTCCACGCGGTCCTCGGACTGGGCGTCCACCACGGCCACGAGGTCGTTGACGCCCCAGGTGTTCACGGAGACCCCGAACTGCAGCTCGGCCTCCGTCTTGTCACCCTCGGTCACGGCGACGTTGCGCATGTTGTCGCCGAACCGGGCCACCCTGAGCCCCTGGACCGCCGCGCGGCCGGCGCACGCGCGCTGCCAGGAGGCGATCTGCGCGGTGACGCCGGGGGTCGAGACGTGGCCCACCACGGTCTTGCGCGGGACGTCGAGCCGGGTCTGGATGTAGCCGAACTCGCGGTCGCCGTGCGCGGCCTGGTTGAGGTTCATGAAGTCGAAGTCGATCTCGCCCCACGGCAGCTCGACGTTGATCTGGGTGTGCAGGTGCAGCAGCGGCTTGCGCAGGGCGTCGAGGCCGGTGATCCACATCTTGGCGGGGCTGAAGGTGTGCATCCAGGCGATCGCCCCGATCACGCCGTCCGCGGCGTTGAGCTCGAGGGCCGTGCGGCGGATCGAGTCCGCGTCCTTCAGCGTGGGCTTCCAGACCACCTCGACGGGCAGCCCGGCCTCGCCCAGCACGCGGACGATCTCGCGGGACTGCTCGGCCACCTGGCGCAGGGTGTCCTCGCCGTAGAGGTCCTGGCTGCCGGTGAGGAACCAGACCTCGTAGTGGTCAAGGGCGGTGGGCAGAGGATTCACGGGAGTGCGCTCCTGGGGTGGTGGGGACGGCCGCGGGCTGCTGGCCGTAGACGTTCTGGTAGCGGTCGAACAGGGAGTCGACGTGCGCGGGGTCGATGGGCAGCGGCTCGCCCAGCTGGCGGGAGAGGTGCACGGTGCGGGCCACGTCCTCGAGCATGGCCGCGGCCTTGACGGCGTCCCGGGCGTCCTTGCCGACGGTGAAGGGCCCGTGGCTGAGCATGAGGACCGCGCGGGAGCGGTGGCCGGAGAGGGTCTCCACGATGCCGCGGCCGATCGAGTCGTCGCCGATGATCGCGAAGGGCCCCACGGGGATCTCCCCGCCGAACTCGTCCGCCATGGCGGTCAGGACGCAGGGGATGGCCTCGCCGCGGGCCGCCCAGGCCGTGGCGTAGGGGGAGTGGGTGTGGACCACTCCCCCGACCTCCGGCATGTGCCGGTAGACGTAGGCGTGGGCGGCGGTGTCGCTGGACGGCGAGCGCTCCGCGCCGGGGGTGCCGGGCACCGGCCGGCCGTCCAGGTCGCACAGGATCTGGTTCTCCGGGCCGAGGTCGTCGTAGCTCACCCCGCTGGGCTTGATCACGAAGAGGTCCGTGCCGGGGACCCGCCCGGACACGTTGCCCGCCGTCCAGACCACCAGCCCGTAGCGGACCAGTTCGGCGTGCAGGTCCGCGACCTCGCGCCGCACGCGGGCGATCCGCTCCTCGAGCTCGGGTGTCAGGGCGTTCACGCGGAGACCTCCTGGGTGGAACGGGCGTTGCGCCGCAGCGCCTTGAGCCGGCGCATGACGTCGCTGCCGCCGCGGCCGAAGTGGTCGTGCAGCGCGGTGTAGTCCTCGTAGAGGACGGAGTAGGCCTCGGTGTGCGCGGGGTTCGGGGTGTAGGCGTTGCGCTCGAGCCGGCCCATCGCCGCGGCGGCCGACCGGACGTCCGGGTAGGCGCCGGCGGCCACGGCCGCGTGGATGGCGGAGCCCAGGGCCGGGCCCTGGTCGCTGCCGATCACCGAGATCGGCATGCCGAGCACGTCGGCGTAGATCTGCATGAGGAACGCGTTCTTGATCAGCCCGCCGGCCGCCACGAACTCGGTGACGGGGATCCCGGAGGCGGCGAAGGCCTCGACGATCGTGCGGGTCCCGAAGGCGGTGGCCTCCAGCAGGGCGCGGTAGACCTCGTGCGGGCGGGTGGCCAGGGTGAGGCCGACGAGCAGCCCGGAGAGCTCGTGGTCCACGAGCACGGACCGGTTGCCGGACTGCCAGTCCAGGGCCAGGAGCCCGTGCGCGCCCACCGGTTCGCGGCTCGCCTGCTCGGTGAGCAGCTCGTGCACGCTCAGCCCGCGCTCGGCGGCCTCCTCCTGGAGCCGCCCCGGCACGAAGTGGGCCGTGAACCAGCCGAAGATGTCGCCCACCCCGGACTGCCCGGCCTCGTAGCCGTAGAGCCCGTCGATGATCCCGCCGTCCACCACGCCGCACATCCCGGGGACCTCGCGCAGGGTGTCCGAGCTCATGACGTGGCAGGTGGAGGTGCCCATGATCGCCACCATCTGCCCCGGGGCGGTGGCCCGGGCGGCGGGGGCGCTCACGTGCGCGTCGACGTTGCCCACGGCCACGGCGATGCCGGCGGGCAGGCCCGTCCACTCCGCGGCCTGCGCACTGAGCGTGCCCGCGGCGGCGCCGAGGGCCCCGATCGGGTGGTCGACCTTGTCCTGCGCGAAGCCGGCGAAGCCGGGGTTCAGGGCACCGAGGAACTCGCGGTCGGGGTACTCGCCGTCCTGCAGGATGCCCTTGTACCCGGCGGAGCACGCGTTGCGCACGTAGCTGCCCGTCAGCTGCCACACGATCCAGTCGGCGGCCTCCACCCAGTGGTCCATGAGGTGGTACAGCTCGGGGTCCTCCTCGAGCAGCTGCAGGCCCTTGGCGAACTCCCACTCGCTCGAGATGAGACCGCCGTACCGGGCCAGCCAGCGCTCTCCGCGCCGGGCCGCGAGCTCGTTGATGCGGTCCGCCTGGCCCTGGGCGGCGTGGTGGCGCCACAGCTTCACGTAGGCGTGCGGGCGGTCCGCCAGACCGGGCAGCTCGTTGAGGGGCGTGCCGTCGGCCCGGACGGGGACCATGGTGCACGCGGTGAAGTCGGTGCCCACACCCACCACCGTGCTCGGGTCCACGCCGGCGGCGCGGACTGCGGCGGGCACCGCGTGCCGCAGGACGTCCACGTAGTCGGCGGGGACCTGGAGCGCCCACTCGGGCGGCAGGGCCTCCCCCGTGGCGGCGAGCACGGTGTCCATCACGCCGTGCTCGTACTCGTGCACCGCGGAGCCCATCTCGGCGCCGTCGTGCACCCGCACGACGACGGCGCGCCCCGACAGGGTGCCGTAGTCGACGCCGATGACGTACGTGGGATCTGGGCTGGGCTGGCTCACGGAGGACCTCGTTGTCGTTCGAGCCGCACGCTCCGGAGGGGTGGCCACCGGCCGGCCCACCTCGGAATGTGAACGGTCACATCTAATGTTCGGGCCAACCTACCGCAGCGCGGGAGCACGTGTCCCACATCACTTGGTAACAGTTTGGTAACGGGGTGGACCGGCGTCTATCGCCCCTGATCGGGCGTCGTCCGGGGCGCGGCGGTGGAGGCGCGGACCACCAGCACCGGCTCCACGTCCCCGGGCCGGACCGGCTGCTCCCCCCGCAGCTCGGCGAGCAGCACGGCCATGCAGCGCCGGCCCAGCTCGGGGAAGTCCTGGCGCACCGTGGTCAGCGGCGGCAGGAAGTGCGCGGCCTCCGGGACGTCGTCGAAGCCCACCACGCTGACGTCCCCGGGCACGTCCAGCCCGGCCTCGGCGAAGGCGTGGACGAGGCCGAGCGCGATGTGGTCGTTGCCGCAGAAGACCGCACTGAACTCCCGGCTCCCGCACAGCCCGAGACCCGCACGGTAGCCGGATTCCGCGGTCCACGCGCCGGCGGGGACCACCACGGGCTCGAACCCCCAGGCGGTCATCTCCTCGCGGTAGCCCTGGCGGCGGGCGTCCGTCTCGACCCACCCCTCGGGGCCGGGGACGTGGACCACGCGGTGGTGCCCCAGCTCCAGCAGGTGCCGGGTGGCCAGCCGGGCGCCGGCCAGCTGGTCGACCGACATCCGGTGGTCCTCGCTGTGCAGGGAGTGCACGGTGACGAACGGGATCCGGATGGACAGCTGCTCGATCACCTCCAGCGTGCGCGACTGCGGCGCGAGGATCACCAGCCCCTCCACCGCGTGGCCGACCATCCGGTCCAGGGCCGACTCGATGGAGGCGCGGTCCGCGTGGTCGATGTGGACGGTGTCCACCACGTAGCCGGCCTCGTCGGCAGCCGTCTCGACCGCCCGGAGGCTGGCGGACGGACCGTACTCGGCGCCCGAGGAGACGAGGGCGCCGATGGTCCTCGACTCGCTCGTGACCAGGGCGCGGGCGGCCCGGTTGGGCCGGAAGCGCAGCTCCTCCATGGCCTGCAGCACCCGCTGCCGGGTCGAGTCGCGCAGCGCGGGGTGCCCGTTGATCACCCGGGAGACCGTCTGGTGGGAGACCCCGGCCGCACGGGCCACGTCCCGGATGTTGGGGGCGCGCGGAGGCCGTGCGGAGTTCGCACCACCGTCGACGGTCATGGCCAGAACGGTACTGCACGGCACCGGACGGACCCAGCGGACAGGTCCCTCGGGAGGGCCCGCCCCACCCCCGGGTGCTTGCGCGGTGGACACGTCACACCGCATGGTGGTCCCCGGCGCCCCCGGAACCCGGGCCGCCGTCCCCCGGGCACCCGGGAGACCCTCCACCGATCGCGGAACGGGATTCTACGCATGGAGCAACGCACACTCGGCAGGACCGGACGGAAGGTCTCCACCGTGGGCCTGGGCACGTGGCAGCTGGGTGCGGACTGGGGGGACGTCGACCCCGCCGAGGCCACCGCCGTCCTGGAGGCCGCCGTGGAGTCGGGGGTCACGTTCTTCGACACCGCCGACGTCTACGGCGACGGCCGCAGCGAGCAGACCATCGGCGCGTTCCTGCGCGAGCGCCCCGACCTGGACATCACCGTGGCCACGAAGATGGGCCGCCGCGCGGACCAGGTCCCGGAGAACTACACCCTCGCGAACTTCCGGCAGTGGGTGGACCGCTCGCGCCGGAACCTGGGCACCGACACCCTCGACCTGGTCCAGCTGCACTGCCCGCCCACGCCGGTATACAGCGACCAGGAGGTCTACGACGCCCTGGACACCCTGGTCCAGGAGGGCGCGATCCGCCACTACGGCGTCAGCGTGGAGCGCACCGACGAGGCGCTCGCGGCCATCGCCCGCGGGAGCACCGCCACCGTCCAGATCATCCTCAACGCCTTCCGGCTCAAGCCGCTGGACGCCGTGCTGCCGGCGGCGAAGGAGGCCGGGATCGGGATCATCGCCCGGGTGCCCCTGGCCTCGGGGCTGCTGTCCGGGAAGTACACGGCGGACACCCGGTTCGCGGCCGACGACCACCGCAACTACAACCGCGGCGGCGAGGCCTTCGACGTCGGCGAGACGTTCTCCGGAGTGGACTTCCAGCGCGGCCTCGAGGCCGTCCGCGAGTTCGCCGGGCTGCTCCCGGACGGGGTGACCACGGCGCAGGCCGCGATCGCGTGGATCATCGCCCAGGACGGCGTCAGCACCGTGATCCCCGGGGCGCGCAGCGTGGAGCAGGTCCGCGGCAACGCCTCGGCGGCGGACACCGGGGACCTGGGCCGGGAGATCGACGCCGGGGTCCGCAGGATCTACGACGCGTACTTCCGGGCGGACATCCACCCCCGCTGGTGAGCCCCTCCGGCACCTCCCCGGAAGAGCCCGGGGAGGTGCCGGACGACGCCGGGGCAGTGCCGAGCCGGCGCCGTCCCGGCGTCGTTCCGGGCGACGACCGGGGCAGCCGCCGCGACCGGGAAATGCGGTGCGGCTAGGAGATCTGCAGCCCCCCGTTGATGTCATATGTCGCCGCGGTGATGAATCCGGCGTCCTGTCCCACGAGGAACGCGAGCAGGGCCGCCATGTCCCGCACGGTGCCCACACGCCCCACCAGGATGTCCTTGGACATGTCCGCCTTGCGCTCGTCGCTCAGCGTGCCGCCCATGATGTCGGTGTCCACAGGACCGGGGGCGATGCAGTTCACGGTGATCCCGTGCTCGCCCATCTCGCGCGCCACGGCCCGGGTGAAGCCGATGATCGCGGCCTTGGACGCGCTGTAGGCCACCTTGGAGTAGGTCCCGCCGCCGCGCTGGGCGGAGATCGAGGAGACGCTGACCACGCGGCCGACCTTGCGCTCGATCATCCCGGCCAGCACGCGCTGGGTCACCATGAACGTGCCGGTCATGTTGATCGCGAAGACCCGGTCCCAGGCCTCCCGGGTCTCCTGCATGAACTCCGTGGGCGAGCTGATGCCCGCGAGGTTGACGAGGGCCACGATCGGCGGGAGCTCCGCCTCGACCCGCGCGACGGACTCGTCCACGGAGGCCTGGTCGGACACGTCCGTGCGCAGCCCGAGGGTCTGCACCCCGTGCCGTCCGGCGATGTCCTGGGCGGCCTCCGCGGCGGCCTCGCCGTCGATGTCGAGGACGGCGACGTTCCAGCCCTGGCTCGCGAGCAGGTCGGCGGCGGCGCGGCCGATGCCGCGCGGGGAGGCGGCGCCGGTGAGCACGGCGGTGCGCTCGGCGGGGAAGGCGATGGTCTCGGTCATGTCAGTCGTCTCCTGTGCTGTGGGGAATGGGGCCGGTTGCGGGGTCGGGACCGCCGGGTGCGGGCCCGCGGCCGATGTAGTGCTCGTAGTCGGCGGAGGTCTGGTCGATGTGGGCCTCCATGGCCTTGCGCGCCGTCTCGGGGTTGCGGGTGCCGATGGCCTCCAGGACGAGCCGGTGGTGCTCGATGGCGTGCCGCTGCACCTCGGGGAAGGCGGAGGTCGCCCGCCGCTCGGCGTAGAGCAGCTGGGAGAGCTGGGCCAGCAGGACGGGCACGAACGGATTGCCCGAGGCCCGGAGCACCGCGTCGTGGAAGGCCATGTCGGCGCGGGTGACCTCGTCCAGGTCCTGCGCCTCGTGCGCGCGCTGGAGGTCCCGGACCGCGGTCTCCATGGCGGCGAGGTCCTCCGGGGTGACGTGCACGGCGGCCAGCTCCGCGGAGCCGGTCTCCACCATGCGCCGCACCTCCAGCAGCCGCAGCGCCACCTGGTGGGAGGTCGCCCCCCGGGAGGCGGCCTTCAGGATCGCCTCGAGACCGGTCCACGCGTCGGGCGGGTTCACGTAGGTCCCGAGGCCGCGCCGCACGTAGACGATGTTCTGCGCCTGGAGCGCCTTGAGGGCCTCGCGCACGGTGAGCCGGCTGACGTCGGACTCCCGTGCGATCTCGGCCTCGGGGGGCAGGGCCTCGTGCGGGGCCACCTCGCCCCCGAGGATGCGCTCGAGCAGGTCCTCGGCGACGGCCTCGACCAGCGACTTCCTAGCCATCGGCTCGCCGGTGCGCCGCGGCCCTCACGGGGGGAGCGGTGCGCACGTCGGGATCGGGGTTCACGGCGCGTACCTGCCTCTTGTCAGACGTCATATGTGTGATTAGCCTCACATGGAGCGCCGATCTCGTCAATTCGCGCGCCCGGGCAGCAGCCCGGTCGCCCCACGTCCCCGAGGAGCCGATCACCGTGGATCTGCAACTACTCCTGGCACTCGTGCTGGGCATCGCCACCATCATCGTCCTGGTGCTGCGCACGCGCCTGGACGCGTTCGTGGCGCTGCTCATCGCCGCCCTCGTCACCGGTCTGGTCGCGGGCCAGCCGGTGCTCGACATCGTCTCGGCCATCACCACCGGATTCGGCAACACCCTGGCCTCGATCGGCATCGTGATCGGCCTCGGCGTGGGCATCGGCAAGATCCTCGAGGTGTCGGGGGCCGCCAACGCGCTCGCCCTCGCGTTCCTCCGCGTCTTCGGCCACGGCCGCGAGCCGTGGGCGATGGGCAGCGTGGGCGCCCTGGTCTCGATCCCCGTGTTCTGCGACTCCGGCTACGTGATCATGAACCCGCTCGCCCGGTCCATCGCCCGGGTGAAGCGCGCCGGCTACGTGACCCTCGCCCTGGCGCTGGGCTGCGGCATGACGCTCACCCACCACCTCGTGCCGCCCACCCCGGGCCCCCTGGCCGTGGCCGGCATCCTCGGCGCGGACATCGGAGCGATCATCCTCGTCGGCCTGGCCTTCACCGTGCTCCTGCTGCCCGTCGTGGTCTTCTACGCCAAGTGGATCGGCCCCCAGCTCGAGCCCAAGATCGAGGAGCACGTGCGCGAGGCCGTCTACGGCACCGTTGCCACGGCCGGCGTCGGGGGCAGCTCCCATGTCGGGAGCACGGACCTGGAGGAGGGCCCCCGGGACGGTCTCGACGACGAGGCTGCCCAGGCGCCCGCCGCGGAGCCGTCCCACGACCTCGGCGAGCCGCCGGCCGGCGCCGAGCCGCACCAGATCGGCGCGTTCGTCGGATCCCTGCCGCTGGTCATCCCGCTGCTGCTGATCATCCTCAACACGGTCACCGGCGCGATCGACCAGAACGCCCAGGGGGTCGTGGGCGGCGACGGGTACGAGCCCTCCGCCTGGGCGGTCCCGTTCGCCTTCATCGGCAACCCGGTGGTCGCGCTGATCATCGGCATGGTCCTGGCCCTCTACGTGCTCCTGCCCCGGTGGACGGCCCGGAACAAGGCGCACGGCTGGTTCGCCGAGGCCGCGGCCTCGGCCGGTCTGATCCTGCTCATCACGGGCGCCGGCGGCGCGCTGGGCCAGGTGCTCCGCAGCTCCGGCGTGGGCGACGCCCTGGCCGAGGCCATCGCCTCCACCCCGCTGCCCGCGTTCCTCGTGCCGTTCCTCATCGCCACCCTCGTGCGCATCGCCCAGGGCTCCGGCACAGTGGCCATGATCACCGCGGCCTCCGTCTCGGCGCCGCTGGTGACCACCCTGGGCATCGACCCCGTCGTCGCCGCCGTGGCCTGTACGGCGGGCTCCATGGTGTTCAGCTATTTCAACGACTCCTACTTCTGGGTGGTCACCCGCTTCACCGGGCTGGAGGGCACGGACGCGCTGAAGGGCTGGTCCGGGATCACCACCGCCGTCTGGGCCGGGTCCATCCCGCTGCTGTTCGTCCTCAACCTCATCCTGGGCTGAACCCGGCCGGACCATGGTCCGACCCGGCGGGACAGCCGGGCTCCGACCGGGACGGGGCGGCGTGCCGGGGCACGCCGCCCCGTCTACGCTGTCCGGAGATCCTCCCTCCCGCTTCCTGAAAGGGTGTGCCGTGCTCACCAACGCGTCATCGGCCACGGGCCGGCGGGCCCGCCTCGGCTTCGGCTTCCTCGGCGTGGTGCTGATCGCGGTCAACCTGCGCGTCGGCTTCGTGACCGTGGGGCCGCTGCTCGAGGAGATCAGCCGCGACCTCGGCATCTCGGCGGGCCAGGCCGGGCTGCTGACCGGGCTGCCGCTGGCCATGTTCGCCCTGTTCTCCCCCGTGGCCCCGGCGGTGGCCGCCCGGACGGGCCTGGACCGGGCCCTGTGGCTGTCGCTGCTGCTGCTCGCGGCCGGGATCGCCGGCCGCTCCGCCCCGGTGGAGGGCGCCGTGTGGGTGGGCACGGCGGTGATCGGCATCGGCATCGCGTTCCTCAACGTGCTGCTGCCCTCGCTGGTGAAGCGGGAGTTCCCGCTCCGCGTGAGCCAGGTGACCGGCGTGTACACGTCGATCCAGGGCGCGGTGGCCGCGGCCGGCTCGGCGCTGGTGGTCCCGATCGCCCACGCCGGGCCGGCGGGCTGGCGCCTGGCCCTGGCGGTGTGGGCGGTGCCGGCCGTCGTGGCGCTGGTGGTGCTCTCGCCCGGGCTGCGGACCGGGAGCTCCGGGCCGGCGGTCCCCGCGGCGGAGCCGGGCCCCTACCGGTCCCCGTGGCGGTCTGCGCTGGGCTGGCAGGTCACCCTGTTCATGGGCCTGCAGTCGGTGGCGTTCTACGTGCTCATGGCGTGGCTGCCGAGCATCGAGCGCAGCCACGGCGTCTCGGCGACCGCCGCGGGCACGCACATGGCGCTGTTCCTGCTGATCGGGATGGGCGCCAGCCTGGGCACCGGGGCGCTCATGCACCGGCTGGGCGACCAGCGGCCCGTGGCCTTCGCGGGCAGCGTCCTGGCCCTGGCCACCTTCGCGGGGCTGGCCGCCGCGCCGGAGCTGACGCTGCTGTGGATCGTGCTCGGATCGATCGGCTGCGGCAGTCTCATCGTCGTCGCGCTGTCCCTGTTCAGCCTCCGGTCCACCGACCACCGCCAGGCGGCGGCCCTGTCCGGGATGGCCCAGTCCGTGGGCTACGCGCTGGCCGCGATCGCCCCCGCCGTCTTCGGCGCCCTCTACGACGCCGGAGGGCGGTGGGAGCCGCCGCTGCTGCTCATGGCGGGTCTCATGGCGGTGCTGTGCGTCGTGGCCCTCTTCGCCGGCCGCGACCGCGTCATCGGGCCGGACCGCTGAGCGGTCCGCGCCGCCCGTCACGGCGGAACGCCGCCCGGCCGCGGCGGCCGGGCGGCGTTCCGGTGGGGACTGCCGGGCGCCCGAGGGGCGCCGGAGCGGATCAGACCATGCGGCGCGGGGCGAACCACTCCTTGACCGGGGCCTTGAACGCGGTGACCAGCCACAGGACGTTCACCACGACCAGCACCAGCCCGAGGACCAGCAGGACGATCCCCAGCCCGCCGTAGGCCATCGCGCCGAGGAGGCCGATCAGCGTCCCGACCACGCTGAGGATGGACAGGACGATGCCCAGGACGCGGGCCCAGTTCTTGCCCTTCTTCAGGAACACGTAGACGAGGGCGTACAGGCCCAGGGCGATCACCAGCATCACGATGCCGGTAATCTGCCCGATGCCCGAGGCCTGGTCGGCCGCCGCGATCTGGTCGGCGGACAGGCCCATCTCCCGGTACATCTCGGTGGTGTCCACGGTGGTCGCGGCGATGATCCCCACGATGTCGTTGAGGAGGTAGACGGCCGCGGAGACGAGGGTCAGGGTCAGGAGCCGCTTGACCTCGGGGGGCGCGGCGCCGGGGTGCCCGCCCTGATGGGCTCCGTACTGGTCGCCGCCGGCCTGGTACTGCGGCGGGCCGCCGCGGGCGCCCTCGGGCTGCTGGGGATAGGGGTTGCTCATGAGGATCTCCTTCGGTGGAACGGCAACGGCACAGGATGCGCCCTCCCATCCTCCCCCGCGGTGTGCGATCGCACCTCCGTCTTCAGGACGAGGCGTGTCCCCCGCCCCGGGCCCTGCGCCCTGGGGCCCGCGAGATCGCAGGTGTCGGCGACGGCGGCGCCCCCGGTCGCCGGCAGCTGCCATCTCGCGGGAGAAGGGAGGGGTCAGGTGGCGAGGGTCGCGTAGACCACGTAGTTGTCGTCGAACAGGCCGGTGGCGGGGTCGTAGCCGTCGCACGTGATCAGGCGCAGCTCCGCCCCGGCCGTGTTGCCGTAGACGGCCCGTGTGGGAAAGGCGTTCTTGGCGTGCTGCTCCCCGCGGTCGACGACGAACACCGCCGTGCTGCCGTCCGCCCGCGTGATCTCCACGGTGTCGCCGGGGGCCAGGCCGCGCAGCCCCGCGAAGACACCGGGCCCGCCGTCGGTCGCGTTGACGTGGCCGAGCAGGACGGCCGGCCCCCGCTCCCCCGGCGTGGGCGAGGACGTGTACCAGGAGGCCGGGGCCCCGGGGCCGGTCGGCGGCACCTCCAGCGACCCGTCCGGGCGCAGGCCCAGGTGCAGCAGCTCGGACGAGGCCCCCACCGCGGGGATCCGCACCGCCACGGGCGCGGACTCCGGCAGCACCGGCGGCAGCGCCTCGGGCGCCGGGGCGGCGGACGGTGCGGCAGCCGGTGTGGTGGGCGCGGCCGTCGCACCCGGCGCCGGCGTCCGCGCCGGCGCGGCGGACACCGCCGACGACGACGGGGCGGCGGGCTGCGCGGGGGACCCGCCCGCGCAGCCGCTGAGCAGCAGGAGGACGACCGCCGCAGGGACCAGGCGGCCCCTGCGGCGGTCGGCGGTCGGATCCGGCACGGGGACCGGTCCCTCCGCCCGGCCCGGCCTAGGCCCGGCCGGCACCGCGCCGGCGCACCGCCACCGCGGCGGCCGCCGCCGAGGCCACCGCCGCCAGGGCCAGACCGCCGGCGAGGACCGGGGCTCCGGAACCGGCGTCCACGGCGGCACCGGTGTCGGCGCCGCCCACGGGCACCTCGTCCACCTGGGTGTACGGGTCCTCGGCAGGCACTTCCCCGGGCACCTCGCCGGGCTGGGCGTCCGGCCCGGGGCCGGCGCCGGGGACCCAGTCGATGACGGTGTGGCTCCAGCCCCCCGATGCGTTCTCCACGGGGATGCGGGTGGGGTCGTAGGGCCACTCGGCGCTCTCGCACACGACGCCGTCGCCGTCGTCGTCGACGAGGCTCGTGCTGTAGCTGACGGAGCCCACCGGGATGTTGTGGACGCCGTACCCGGCGGCCGTGGCGCAGTCGGTGAAGACCATCGCGTCCCCCGGGGCGGCCGTCGCCGGTCCAGCCGTCAGGACCGCGAGCCCGATCGCCGCCGCCGCCACGCCCGCTGCACTGTTCTTCATGGTGTTCCCTCGCTTCTGGGAGTGCTGATGTGCAAGCGCATCGTAGGAGGTTCACCACTGCAACGTCACGGGTCGGATAGTGATGCCGGCGTCCGCGCGGCGCGGCGGGCCCGGTTTCCGGCGGAAATCTGCCATTTCCGCTCTGACTGGTTGCATCGCGGTGCATTCTGTGAGTTTCATGACGCGGGCGCGGAACCGTCCGATCCTCGCCCATCCCCCTGGTCCGGGACAGGGCTGTGGCCGTCCCCGAGCGTCAGCCCGCTCGCGGCGGCTTCGTCGAGGACCAGCGTGGTCCGGGGGTGGAACTGCAGCACCGACGCCGGGCACCGGGCGGCCACCGGACCCTCCACGGCCGCGGCGACGGCCGCCGCCTTCCGCTCCCCCTGCGCGACCAGGAGCACCTGGCGTGCCTCGAGGATCGTGCCCAGCTCCTGGGTGAGGCAGTGGGTGGGGACGTCGTCGGGCCGGTCGAAGAAGCGGGCGTTGTCGGCGCGCGTCTGCGCGGATAGAGCCGCGACGCGGGTGCGGGAGGACAGCGACGAGATCGGTTCGTTGAAGCCGATGTGGCCGTTCGTGCCGATCCCCAGGACCTGGAGGTCGATGCCGCCGGCCGCGGCGATCGCCCGCTCGTACTCCTCGGCGGCCCCGCCCAGATCGGCGCGGGAGGCGTCGGGCACCCGGACCTGCTCCGGGGCCAGGCCGAAGGGCCGGACGACCTCCCGGTCCAGGTACGCGGCGTAGCTGCGCGGGTGCTCCGGCGGGAGACCGACGTACTCGTCGAGGGCGAAGCACGTGAGGTGCGAGAGGTCGAGCGATCCCTCGGCCCGGCGCCGGGCCAGCTCCCGGTAGATCCCGACCGGCGACGACCCGGTGGCCACCCCCAGCACGGTGTCCGGCTCTTGGGCGATCCGGCCGGCGACGACGTCGGCCGCGTACGTGGCGACGTCCGCGGCGGTCGGCACGATGACGATGTCCATGAGCTGCCCCTCCTCGTGCACTGGGAGGCCCATTGTCCTCGGACCGGTGGCAGGCGATCCAGCGGGGTTCAGGAGCCGGGGTCCAGCTGCGCGGCCGCGTGTCGGAGCACGGGACCGAAGTCCGGGCCGGCGCCGGGGCTCGCCGCCAGCGCCGCGACGTACAGGGCGGCCCAGGCGGCGGCGCGGCGCCACACGTCGTCGTCGTACCGGCCGGTGCTGTCCGCGACGGCGCGGAACCCGGAGCGCTGGTCCGCGTCGAAGGCCAGCCACGCGCCGGCGAGGTCGGACGCGGGGTCCCCGGCGCAGACGTCCCCGAAGTCGACGAGACCGGCCAGTCGCCCGCCCCGGTGCACGAGGTTCCAGGGGTGCGGGTCCCCGTGCAGCCAGACCGCCGGCCGTGACCACGGGGCGGCGCGCAGGCCGTCGTCGACGACGCCGCGGAGCCGCTCGGTGCGCCGCGCCCCGAGCAGCGCGGCCGCGGCCGGCCAGGACGGGGGCGCCGCGCGGAGCCGCGCGTCGAGCGGGACGCCCCGGTAGGGGTTGCGCGGGGCCTCCCCTGGTGCCGGCCGGTGCAGCAAGGACAGGGCCCGGGCCAGGTCCTCCGCGAGCCGCCCGCGCCGGGCGAGCGGCAGGGTCGCGACGGCCTCGCCCTCGATCCACCGGACCACCGACCAGGGCCACGGGTACCCGGCGCCGGGACCGCCGCGGAACACCGGCCGGGGCACGGCGATCCCCAGCGCGGCCAGCGGTGCGCCGGCCACGGCCGTCCACCGCACCTCGTGGAGGAGGCACGGGACGGCGGCGCGGCGCACCGGCAGGCGCACCGCGTGAGCGGGGCCGAGCCGGAACAGTGCGTTGTCCCAGCCCTGCGCCACCGGGGTCGGCGTCAGGTCCAGGAGCTCGCGGAGCTCCCGCGGCAGATGCGCCTCCAGCAGGCGGCGCACCTGGGCGGCCGTCGGCAGCACCTCGACCTCGGGCATCGTCCACCCCTCCTCCCGGCTGCGTCGGCTCGGGCGCACCCCGATCCAGGCTGCCGGACCCGGGACCCGGTGCGGGGGGTCCGGCAGAAAAAAACATCGCCACCCGGCCGGAGCCGGGTGGCGATGTCAGGTCGACGCCGGGGCGTTCAGCCCCGCGCCGGAGATCTCACGAGGAGATCAGGGCGTGATCACGCAAGCACGGTGATGTTCGCGGCCTGGGGGCCCTTGGGGCCGTCCTGGGTCTCGAACTCGACGCGCTGGTTCTCCTCGAGGGAGCGGAAGCCGCCGGAGTTGATCGCGGAGAAGTGCGCGAACACGTCCTTGGAGCCGTCCTCGGGGGTGATGAAGCCGAAGCCCTTGTCGGCGTTGAACCACTTCACGGTGCCAGTAGTCATGGGGAACCTGTCTTTCTGGGAAACGGAGCGTCCCCGGCGATCGGGGTGCTCGGGCGTTGCGATGCCTGCCAAAACGTCTTCTCAGAAAAACTGCTGCGCCCGATGTCCGGGCGAACTGCTTGAACTGCAAGAACGAAACTTCAACAACTGGTGATGACTCTACAGGTGTTCGGGGAAAAGCACAGTGACGGGTCCCACTGCCCCCGCGGACACCCGAGATCGCCGGGGGATCGCCCCGAGGCCGTTCCCACGGGCGCGTCGCGTCCATAGGCTGTGACCATGGCCACACCTGAGACCCGCACCCGGCCCACCGTCAACTCGGACATGGGCGAGGGGATCGGCCTGCACCGCTTCGGCAACGACCCGGAGCTGCTGCAGGTCGTGGACCTCGCCAACGTCGCCTGCGGCTTCCACGCCGGGGACCCGGACATCATGTCCGCCACCGTGGCCGCCGCCGTGGCCCACGACGTCGCGATCGGCGCCCACCCCTCCCTGCCCGACCAGTGGGGCTTCGGCCGCCGCGCCATGGTGCTCACCCCGGAGGAGGTCGAGTCCCTGGTCCGCTACCAGGTGGGCGCCCTCACCGGCTTCCTGCTCCAGCACGGGGCGGACCTGCACCACCTCAAGCCGCACGGCTCGCTCTACGGGATGGTCGCCAAGGACCCGGCGCTCATGGAGGCGGTGGCGGCGGTGGCCGCCGACTACCGCGTGCCCGTGCTCGGCATGGCCGGCACCGCCCACGAGTCCGTGTGCGCCGAGCGCGGCGTGCCGTTCGTGGCCGAGCTCTACGTGGACCTCGACTACAACGCCGAGGGCGGGCTGATCATCCAGCGCACGCCCCACGCCACCGACCCGCGCGCCGCCGCGGACCGGGTGGCGCAGGCCCTGGCCGAGGGGGTCGTGCGGGCCGAGGACGGCACGGAGCTGCCGATGCGCTTCGAGTCGGTCTGCGTGCACTCCGACGCCCCGGGGGCGCCCGCGGTGGCCCGCGCCGTCCGCGCGGCGATCGACGCCCACGCGGCGACGGGCACCTGACCCGCCCGGCCGTCGTCGTCCTGGCCTTCCGACCCGGACCCGGAGCTCCCCAACCCGGTGCCCGCCGACCCCACGTCTCCCCACCCGACCGAAAGGACCCGCACCATGACCGAGATCCAGTCCCCGCTCCCCGGTGTCTTCTACCGCCGCCCCTCACCCGACAAGGACCCGTTCGTCCGGGACGGCGACCCGGTCGAGGCCGGCCAGGTCATCGGTCTCATCGAGGTGATGAAGCAGTTCTCGGAGGTCCAGTCGGACGCCGCCGGCACGATCCAGGCCTTCGAGGTGGAGGACGGCGACATGGTCAACCCGGGGGACGTCATCGCCGTCGTCGCGGAGAGCTGAGCCGTGCCGATCTCCACGCTCCTGGTGGCCAACCGGGGCGAGATCGCGGTCCGGATCCTGCGCTCGGCGCAGCAGATGGGCCTGCGCACCGTGCTGGCCGTGAGCGAGGTGGACCAGGACTCCATGGCGGCGGAGCTCGCCGGCGCCGTGGCCGTGGTGGGCCCCGCCCCGGCCCAGAAGTCCTACCTGAACGCGGAGGCGCTCGTGGCCGCGGCCCTGGAGCACGGGTGCGACGCCGTGCACCCCGGCTACGGCTTCCTCTCCGAGAACGCCGCGTTCGCCCGGCGCGTCCAGGAGGCGGGGCTGACGTGGGTGGGCCCCGCCCCCGACGTCATCGACCTCATGGGCCACAAGACCCGGGCGCTGGAGGCCGCGATCGCAGCCGGGGTGCCCGTCCTCGCAGGGTCCAACGGGCCCCTGGAGGGCGACGACGACGCCGTCCTGGCGCTGGCCCGGGAGGTCGGCTACCCGCTCGTCATCAAGGCCTCGGCCGGTGGCGGCGGGCGCGGCATCCGCCTGGTCCGCGCCGAGGAGGACCTCCTGCGGACCGTCGACACCGCCCGGTCCGAGGCCGGCGCGAGCTTCGGGGACCCCACCGTGTACCTGGAGCGGTTCGTGGAGCGGGCCCGGCACGTGGAGGTCCAGGTCCTCGGCGACGGGCAGACCTTCCTGCACCTGGGCGACCGAGACTGCTCCCTGCAGCGCCGCTCCCAGAAGATCGTGGAGGAGGCCCCCGCCCCGGACCTGCCGGACGAGGTCCGCGAGCGCATCCGGGACTCCGCCGTGAACCTGGCCCGGCTGTGCTCCTACACCGGGGTGGGCACGGTCGAGTACCTCTACGACCCCGTCCGGCACGAGGCGGCGTTCATCGAGATGAACACCCGCCTGCAGGTGGAGCACCCGGTCACGGAGTTCGTCACGGGCGTGGACCTGGTCGCCGAGCAGCTCACGATCGCCTCGACCGGGCGCACGGAGCTGCGGCAGGAGGACATCTCCTTCGCCGGGCACTCCGTGGAGTGCCGGATCAACGCCGAGGACCCGGAGAAGGGGTTCATGCCGAGCCCGGGCACGATCAGCCGCCTCGACTGGCCGGAGGGGTCCGAGTACCGCGTGGACTCCGGCGTGCGCAGCGGCGACACCGTGGCCCCGTACTACGACTCGCTGCTGGCCAAGCTGATCGTGCACGCCGAGGACCGGGAGACGGCCGTGCAGCGGATGGGCGCGGCCCTGGCCGCCACGCACGTGGAGGGGATCAGGACCACGGTGCCGCTGCTGCGGCGGCTCGTGCTGGACCCGGAGTTCGCGGCCGTGGCGCACCACACCACCTGGATCGAGACCGAGCTGCTGACCGGCCGGGCCGGCGGCGCACCCAGCGACGAGCCCGGCGACGAGCCCGGCGACATTCCCAGTGAGGGGAGCGCACCATGACCGAGACCCTGTACCTGCCCACCGCCCGGTACACGTGGGGCGGTGACGAGTTCCTGTTCGTGGAGTTCGACGAGGCCATGAACCTCACCGCCAACTACCTGGCCACCACCGTGGCGCAGGGGCTCACCGCGCTGGACCTGCCCGGCGTGGTGGACGTCTGCCCCGCCAACGCGTCCCTGCTGGTGCGCTTCGACCCGGACTTGATCCGGGCCGAGGACCTCAAGCGCCGCACCCAGGAGCTCGAGGGGCAGGCCCGCGAGTCCACGCAGTACACCGCCGAGACCCGGATCATCGAGGTCCCGGTCTGGTACCAGGACCCCTACACCGCCGAGGTCGTGGCCCGCTTCCGCGAGGGCTACCACCAGGACCCCTCCGGCACCGATCTCGACTACGCCGCGAAGGTCAACGGCCTCGCGGACGCCGCCGAGTTCATCCGCCGCCACCACGAGTCCCCGTGGCTGGTGTCCATGGTGGGCTTCGTGGCCGGGCTGCCGTTCATGTACCAGCTCGTGCCGAGGGACCGGCAGCTCGAGGTGCCCAAGTACCTCAGCCCCCGCACCGACACTCCCCCGCTGACCGTGGGCCACGGCGGGTGCTTCGCGTGCATCTACTCGGTGCGCGGCGCCGGCGGCTACCAGATGTTCGGCATCGCCGCCGCCCCCATCTACGACCCCGAGCAGCACCTGCGCGACTTCCGGGACTTCCTCATCCTGTTCCGGCCCGGGGACCTCGTGAAGTTCCGGCCGGTCGACGAGGCCGAGTACCGCTCCATCCAGCAGCAGGTCGAGGACGGCACCTGGCGGTACAAGCAGGCGCCCGTGACCCTCGACGTCGAAGCCGCGCTCGCCGATCCCGACCGCTACAACCGCACCCTTCTGGAGGCCCTCGATGGCGCTGACGATTGAGCAGCCCGGACTGCTGACCACCGTCCAGGACCAGGGACGGATCGGGTACTACCACGTGGGCATCCCGCAGGGCGGGGCCATGGACCAGGAGTCCGCGCAGGCGGCGAACAAGCTGGTCGGCAACACCGCCGTGGAGGCCGTGCTCGAGTGCACCTACACGGGCCCCGCCTTCACCGTGGACGCCCCGACGACGATCGCTGTGACCGGTGCGGACCTGCCCGTGCTGGTCAACGGCGAGGAGCGCCCGTCGTGGCGGCGGATCGAGCTGGCGGCGGGGGACGCCGTGAAGTTCGGCGTGCTCCGCGGCGGCGCCCGGTTCTACCTGGCCGTCCGCGGCGGCATCTCCGTGCCGGAGGTGCTCGGCTCGCGCTCCACCTACGCGATCGGGCGGCTGGGCGGGCTGGACGGCCGGAAGCTGGAGGCCGGGGACGTGGTGCCGGTGGGCGAGCCCACAGGTCTGCTGCCCGAGGTCGAGGAGATCCCGGAGCGCCTCCGACCGGGCTTCGGGAGGTCGTTGGAGCTGCGGATCATGTGGGGCCTCTACGACCACCTGCTCACCGACGAGGGCCGGCGCCGGCTGGTGGAGGAGGAGTGGAAGCTCACTCCCGTGGCGGACCGGATGGGCCTGCGCTTCGAGGGCCCCGGCGTGGAGTGGATCCAGCGCCGGCAGCCGTTCGGGGCGGGCTCGGACCCCTCCAACATCGTGGACGCCGGCTACGCCGTGGGCTCCATCCAGGTCCCCGGCGGCACCCAGCCGATCGTGCTGCACCGGGACGCGGTCTCGGGCGGGGGCTACGCCATGGTGGGCACCGTGATCTCCGCGGACATGGACCTGCTGGCTCGCGCCGCCCCGGGAACGGTCACCCGGTTCCGCGCGGTGTCCATGGAGGAGGCCCTGCAGGCGCGCCACGAGCGGGCCGAGCGGCTGGAGGAGATCTGGGCGCTGTGAGCAGCCGGGCCTCGCGGGCCGCGGCGGGTGGTGCCGGTGCGGCACCACCCGCCGCGGTGCGTCCGCTCAGGAGAGTTCCAGCTCCCAGTCCTTGACGTCGGCCAGGGGCGCGAGCAGGCTGCCGTCGAGCTCGGCGAGCGGCCGGCCGCTGCGCACCCGCTGCGGCCAGTCCCGGTTGGCCAGCGCCGCCTTGCCCAGGGCGACGACGTCGGCCGTGCCGTCCGCCAGCATGGACACGGCCGTCTCCGGGTCGTCCAGGTGCCCGTTGGCGATCACCGGCAGACCCGAGTGCTGCTTGGCCAGCGCCGCGAGCGAGGGCCCCTCGTCGCCGAACGCCGGGGCGGTCGCCCGGTACTCGGTGGTGTGGACGAAGTCGATCCCGGTGGCGCCCAGGGTCGAGAAGATCACGTCCGCCTCGTCGAGCCCGCCGCTCCACCGGTGGTCGTGGTCGCTGACCTTGGCCTGGGAGATGCGGATGCCCACCGCCAGGTCCGGCCCCACGGCGTCGCGCACGGCCCGGCAGACCTCGGCGGCGAACCGCACCCGGTTCTCCGGCGATCCGCCGTACTCGTCGGTCCGGAGATTGAGGTAGTCGGTGAGGAACTGGTCGAGCAGGTACCCGTTGGCGCCGTGGATCTCGACGCCGTCGAAACCGGCGTCACGGGCGCGCAGCGCGGCGTCCACGAACGCCTGCCGGACCTCCGCCATCTGCTCCGCCGTGATCTCCGCGGGCACAGGGTACGGGCCCTCGCCGCGGTAGAAGCCCAGCTGCTCGCCCTTGGGGGCCACCGCGGAGGGCGCGATCGTCGAGTCGACGAAGCGGTTGCCCTGGGCCTGGGACCCCGCGTGCATGAGCTGGGCGAAGATCTTCGCCCCGGCCGCGTGGACGGCGTCGACCACCTCGGACCACGCCCGGGCCTGGTCGTCGGTGGCGATCCCGGGCTGGTACAGGTAGCCCTGCCCGTGGGCGGCGTCGGGGTAGATCCCCTCGGTGATCAGCAGCCCGAAGCCGCCGCGGGCGAAGGCCTCGTAGTAGGAGACCATGCGCTCGGTGGCGTGGCCCTCCTCCGTGGCGCTGATCCGGGTCATCGGGGCCAGCGCCACCCGGTTCTCCAGGGCGGCGGGACCGATCTGCAGGGGGGACCAGAGGGGGTCGAGATCCGGCATGTGCATCTCCTTCGACAGTCGTTCAGGGGTTGTTGGGTCGGTGGGTGCCTCTGACAGCCTCACACGGTGTCGGCGCTGAGGAGAAGCGCCCGCACGAGCCGCCCCGCGTCCAGGGGCGGGGCGCCGTGGTGGGTCCCGGCGGCGAGGATCCGCTCGAACTCCGCGCCGCCGTCGTCCGGCAGGGCGCGCCGGTCGACCAGGTGCTGGTCGACCAGGGCGTCGGCCAGCGTCTCGACGTCGGGGAAGACCTGCTGGGCGCCCGTCCGGGAGCCCAGCACCCACCGGTCGCCGAGCACGGTGATCCTCGCGCGGCGCCCCACGCTGCGCCGCAGCTCCGCGAGGACGGCCTGCTTCATCCCGTTGAGGTTGATGTAGGCGGTCACCTTCGAGACCGCACGCCCGCCGGGGCATCCTGCGCACATCGTGACATCTCCTCCCGGGCCGGCTACGGCATCACGTCGCCGCTGTTGGGGCCCAGCGTCTGGCCGGTGTAGAGGTCGCCGCCGGGCGAGGAGGCCAGCAGCAGCGCGGTGGGCGCCACCTCGTGGGCCTGGCCGAAGCGGCCGATGGGCAGCTCGGCCTGCTTGGCGGCCTTCCACTCCTCGGACAGTCCCTCGATCAGCGGTGTCACGATCGGACCGGGCGCGATCGAGTTGACGAGGATGTGGTGCTCGGCGAGCTCCAGCGCCATGGCCTTCGTCATGCCGATCACCCCGGCCTTGGCCGCCACGTAGTGCGTCAGGCCGGTGCCGCCCTTGATGCCCAGCTGGGAGGCGATGTTGATGATCCGCCCGCCGCCGCGCTCCACCATGTGGGGCGCGGCCCAGCGCGCGGCCAGGAAGACGCCCTTGAGGTCCACGGCCAGGACCTTGTCGAACGTCGCCTCGGTCATCTCCAGCAGCGGCGTCTCGTCGAGGATGCCGGCGGCGCTGACCAGGACGTCGATCCCGCCGAGCTCCTCGACGACCCGTGCCATCGCCTGCTGCACCGCCTCGCCGTCGGTGACGTCCACGGCGATCGCCGTGGTGCGCCCGCCGAAGCTGCCGCTCTCCTCCGCGACGGCCGCCGCGTGCTGCTCGTCGCGGTCCAGCACGGCCACGTCCGCGCCCTCCCGGGCGAAGAGCAGGGCGATCGCCGCGCCGATGCCGCTGCCGCCGCCGGTGACGACGGCGACCTTTCCGGTCAGTTGCTGTTCCATGTCTGCCTTTCCTGGTGGGCTCAGCTCGGCCAGCGGACGGTGAGCCCGCCGTCGACGATCAGCTGCTGACCTGTGACGTAGGCCGAGTCGTCGCCGGTGAGGAAGCGGATGGTGCGCGCGGCCTCGTCGACGTTGCCCACGCGGCCCCAGGGGATGATCGAGCCCGCGGCGTCGAGGCCCTCGCGGCCCAGCGAGTTCACCGGGTCCAGGGACTGGGGGCTCTCGATCAGCCCCGGGATGACGGCGTTGACCCGGATCTTGCGGGGTGCGAGCTCCACGGCCAGCGAGCGGCACAGGCCGATGAGCCCGGACTTCGCCGCCGCGTAGTGGCTGTGCTCCTCCCACCCGTAGACGCCGCCGGCGATCGACGACGTCGCCACCATCGCCCCACCGTGGGTCATCCGCGTGCTGCAGGAGCGGAAGACGCGCATCACCCCGGAGAGGTCGACGGCCATCATGTCGTCCCACGCCTGGTCGGTCATGTCCGCGAGCGCGGCACGGCGCAGGATGCCGGCCGCGGCCACCGAGATGTCCAGCCGGCCGAACTCGTCGAGCGCGGCCTGGGCGAGCTTCTCGGTGTCCTCGAAGCTGCGCACGTCCATGGGGACGGCCGTGCAGCGCCCGCCCGCGGCCTCCACGGCGCGGACGGTGTCCGTCGCGTCGTGGGGGTCCGAGGGAAGGTAGCCGATGACGCTGTGCGCCCCGGCCCGGGCGTAGGCGACCGCCAGCGCCCGGCCGATCCCGCTGCCGCCGCCGGAGATGACGGCGACCTTTCCCTCGAGTCCGTCGTCGCGGTTCATGCGATCACCGTGGTCCTCAGGTGGGCGTCCTTCAGGGTGCGGGTCCCGGCCATGCACAGCGCCGAGAGGATCAGCCCGCCGGAGCCGGTGATGATCGCCGCCGTGGCCGTGTCCACCCCTGCGGTCAGCAGGATGGTGAGCAGCCCGGAGCCGGCGATGCCGCCGAGCGGCGCCATCACGTGGGCCACGTTCGCCCCCATGCCGCGCACCTGGGGCGGGAAGAACTCGCCCATGTAGAAGAGCAGCGCTGCGTACGGCCCGGTGAGGAAGAACAGCGTCATGGCGTACAGCGGGATGATGTAGCCGGAGGTGCCCGGGCCCAGCAGCATCGCCAGGCTGACGATGCCGCCGGCGATCCAGCCGAGGACCACGGTCGGCTTGCGGCCGATCTTGTCGCCCAGCCAGCCGTGGAACACGTAGCCCACGAAGCCCACGGCGTTGGAGAGCACCAGGATGATGAGGGCGTTGTCGAAGGAGACGCCCTTGGCCTCGACCAGGATGGTGGTGCCCAGGACGGAGAACACCTGGATGCCGAACCAGTTGAAGAACCACGCCAGGGACAGGCAGGTCGTGTGCCGGCGCAGCTCCGGGGTGAAGACGTCCTTCACGCCGGTGGCGTGGTGGGCCGCCTCCTCGAGGCCGTGCTCGTCGGCCAGCGCGTGGGCACCGGCGGTGTCGCCGGCGGCCCGGCGCCGCCGGACCTCCTTCATCGCGGCGAAGGTCGGGGACTCCGGCAGGCGCAGGGCCAGGCCGACGACGATCAGGGACAGCACCGCGGCGACCACGAAGCTCCAGCGCCAGCCGATGAGCGGGAGCGTCAGGGCCGACAGCCCCGCGGAGACCAGCGCACCGACCGGCCAGCCGCCCTGGACGAGCGAGTACATGAGGCCGCGGCTCTTGGCCTCCTTGTAGATCTCGTTGAGGTAGACCGCGTTGACGACCTCCTCGGACATGGAGAAGCCGGAGAAGGAGCGGATGATGACCAGGCTCGCGGCGCCGATGGCGGCGCCGGTGAGACCGGACGCCACGGCCCCGCCGAGCATGAGCACGATGAGCGCCTTCTTGCGGCCCATCTTGTCGATGATCGTGCCCACGGCCAGGGCCACGATGAACACGCCGATCGTGGCGTAGGTGTTGATCGCGGTGGACTCGGCCACCGACCAGCCGAAGTCCTCGGCGATCACGGGGAGCAGCGTGCCGAAGAGGGTGAAGTCGTAGACGGAGGCCACTCAGGCGATGAAGCAGACGATCGAGACCTGCTTGACCACCTTCGGGGTGATGGGCACGTTCCAGGGCTCGACGCCGGAGGGCGTCGGGTTCGAGCGCAGAGCGGACATGGCGGTGTTCCTTCGTGCCGGTGGGATCAGGCGGAGGTGCGGGGACTGCGGGCGGCGAAGTCGCGGGCGACGTCCTCCATGAACGCGAACTCCACGCCGTCGTGACCCTGGAGGTGGTCGAAGAGGCGCTCGAGCATCAGCAGGTTCTGCGGGCGGCCGCAGACGTCGGGGTGGATGGTGAGGGGGAAGACCGCGTAGTCCATCTCCCGGTAGACCCAGTCGAACTGGTCCTTCCACAGCTGCTCGATGTCCCGCGGGGACACGAAGCCGTGGCTGTTCGGGCTGGACTTGATGAACATCATCGGCGGGAGGTCGTCCAGGTACCACGAGGCGGGGATCTCGATGAGGTCGGTCTCCTCGCCGCGCACCAGGGGCTTCATCCACTCCTGGGCCGAGGCCGCCTCGTAGTCGATCTTGGTCCAGGTGTCCCCGACGCGCACGTAGTACGGGGTGTGGTCGTCGTGCATGAGCGAGTGGTCGTAGAGGAAGCCGCGATCGAGCAGGATCTCGTTGGTCACCCCGGAGAACTCCCACCAGGGCGCCACGTAGCCGACGGGCTTCTTCCCGGAGCGCCGCTCGATGAGGTCGGTGCAGTAGTCGAGGATCTCGGTCTCCTGCTCGCGGGTCATCGCGATGGGGTTCTCGTGGCTGTAGCCGTGGACGCCGATCTCGTGACCGGCGGCGACGACCGCGTCGAACTCCTTCGGGAACGTCTCCACGGAGTGGCCGGGCCAGAACCAGGTCACGGGCATCTCGCGGCGCTGGGCGAGCTGGAGCAGCCGCGGCACGCCGACCTCGCCGGCGAAGAGACCGCGGGAGATGTCGCCCGGGGAGTCCTCACCGCCGTAGGAGCCGAGCCAGCCGCCGACGGCGTCGACGTCGATGCCGACGGACACGTAGATCTTCTTGGACATGATGTCTCCTCTGGTGGTGGGTGGTGTTCTAGAGGTGGGCGGTGAAGGCCCCGGGGAACTCGGCGGCCGAGGTCCCCAGGGAGAGCAGGAGGGCGGCGAGGATGCGCGCCTGGAGCGGGTTGAGGTCCCCGGAGGGGACGGCGCCGGCCGCCACGAGGTCGGTGCCCCCGCCGTTGCCGTAGAGCGGGACGACGGGTCCCCACGGGGCACGCGTGCTGAGCACCACCGCGCAGCCGGCCCCGGCCGCACGGGCCACCGACTCCGCGAAGCCGGGGCCTGCGTTGCCGACGCCCGATCCGGCGAGGACCACGGCCTGCGCACCGGAGCGCACGGCGAAGTCGAAGAGGTCCGGGGTGGCGCCGGTGTGGGCCGTGATGATCTCGACCCTGGTGCTGTCGAAGGCCGCCGGCGGCAGCGGCAGCGGCTCCCGGCGGACCGGCCTGGCCGTGACGACGAGCCCGGAACCGGCCATGTGCGCCACCTCGGCGCCGCCCTGGAAGGGACTGCTCGCGGTGGTGTGCGCCTTCCGGGCGCCGCGGGCGGAGCGGACCGTCCCGTCGAAGGAGATCAGGGCGCCGCTGCCCCGCAGCTCGGGCGAGGCGGCGGCCAGCACCGCCTCCTCGACGTTGCGGGGGCCGTCCGGGGCCGGGCTGTCGGCCGGCTGCTGGGCGCCGGTGAGCACCACGCTCTTCGGGGAGCCGTGCACCAGGTCCAGCAGGAACGCCGTCTCCTCCAGGGTGTCGGTCCCGTGGGTGACCACCACGCCGTCGTTGGCCGGATCGGCCAGCGCGTCCCGGGCCGCCTCGGCGATCGCCCGCAGCTCCCCCAGGGTGAGCCGGTAGCTGCCCGTGGTGAGGACGTCCCGGGCGGAGACGGTGAGCTCGCCGTATTGGTTGCGGGACAGGTCGGCCGCCGTGTCCGTGGCCACGGAGCCCGTGGACCCGCCGCCCCGGGACGCGATGGTGCCCCCCGTGCCGAGCAGCTGGATGTGTGTCACGTGCCGCCTCCCTTCCGTGGGGTCGTCCCGCTCCGCGGGAGCGTCAATGGTCTATGCAAACGAATGCCGCAATCGATTGCGTACGATGTTGGGATCGACCATAGAGCGCCTCTAGAGTGATGCGCAACACATTCACGAGAATTTAACGTCCGTTACTGTGTGGAAACAGCCGCGAGGAGGTGGACATGGGCGCACGACCGGCGGTCACGCTGAAGGCCCTGGCGGCCGAGCTGGGCCTCAATCCCTCCACGGTCTCCCGGGTGCTCAACGACCCCAAGGGCCTCGGCTCCAAGTGGGCCGCGCCGGACACCACGGAGCGGATCTTCGCGCTCGCGGAGGAGCGCGGCTACCGCAAGAACCCCTACGCCGCGTCGCTGCGCACGGCCAAGTCGCACATGATCGGGGTCGTCGTGCCCCGCCTGCAGGACTACGTCCTGGCCACGATGTACGAGGGGATCGACGAGGCCGCCTCCGAACACGGCTACTTCACCGTGGTCTCCAACTCCCTCGACGACCCCGCCGCCCACCGTGCCAAGGCGGAGAAGCTGCTGGACCGCCGCGCCGACGGCCTGATCTTCGGCGACGCCCTGTTCGAGGACCCCTTCCTGGACGAGCTCGCCGACCGCGGAGTGGCCTTCACGCTGGTGAGCCGGCGGTCCCCGGGGCACCGGTCCGTGACCTGCGACGACTACGCCGGGGGACGCATGGTCGCGGAGCACCTCGTCGCGTCCGGCCGGAGGACCTTCGGGCTCATCGCGGGCAATCCGCGGGCCTCGACCTCGATCGACCGCTGCGCCGGCTTCCTGGACGCGCTCGCCGGGCACGGCCTCGGCGTGGACCCGGCGCGGGTGGTCCCCGGCGGCTTCGACGCCCCGGCCGGCAGCGTGGCCGCCGCCCGGATCCTGGCCGCCGGGCCGCTGCCCGAGGCGGTGTTCGCGGTCAACGACTTCGCGGCGATCGGCGCGCTCGGCGTGTTCGCCCGGGAGGGGATCACGGTCCCGGAGGACATGGCCCTCGTCGGGTTCAACGACACGCCGCTGGCCGGCAGCGTGGGGCTCACCACCGTGCGCTCCCCCATGCACAGCATCGGCCGGCAGGGCTTCGAGATGCTGATGGACGTGCTCGACGGCCGGGACGTGGAGAGCGTCCGGCTCCCCCCGGAGCTCGTGGTGCGCACGAGCGCCTGAGCACCGGCCGCCCCCGTCGCAGGATCGGAGGACCAGCCCGCCGTCGGGTGCGGGGCGGAACCCCGCGGCAAGTCGGCGCAACTGTGGACAGGGTGCTGATCGATCAGGTATGGGCCCAGTGCTAGTGTTGATGCATCACGCGGGTGATCAGCCGGGGGGCTGAGCCACCGTGTGAGGATCTCGCCGGAACGAGCGGCCGCAAGGCCGCCGGCACGACGACGATCATGATGCCGCCGTCCTGGTGGCAGCGGGCCTCGGACCATCTGGTCAGTCGTCGGGGGGCGACTCCCCTGCCACCGGGACGCGCAGGCCCCTTCCGTCCGCAGCGGATGCTCCACGGCACGACCGCTGCGCCCGCCGGTCAGGCGAAGGCGAAGACCAGCGGGAAGACCACCACCACGACCGCGGCCCACACGCCGTAGACCGGCAGATAGCGCGTCTGCCAGCGCTCGAGCTCCGCGAACGGCCGGCGTCCCCGCAGGCACCCGGCGCTCAGCCAGGCCGCCCGTACCAGGTGCACCAGCAGCAGCAGGTTCAGCCCGAGCGCGGCGATCTTGTTGGGGCTGGAGCCGAACTCGGCGATCCGGGTCAGCATCGCGGTCAGCATCACCGCGTCCACCGCCAGCGCCGCGACGACGAGCACCAGCTGCAGGCCGTCGAAGAGGCCGGGCGGCTCGAGCGGGTCCCGTGCGGAGATCGAGTAGAGCAGCAGCGCCAGGACCAGCACGAGGATCGCGTCCATCAGGATCAGCAGCCCGCGGTCGACGTCCACGAGCCCGCCGGCCGCCGTGAGCACCACCAGCAGGGCCAGCAGCATCAGGATCGTCAGGGGCGTGAAGACCCGGGTGAGGACCGGGGCGATGTTCTCCACGACGTTCTGCTTGGCCTCGACCAGCCACGCGGCCACCACGAGCGCGCCGGGCACGGCGAACGGCAGGATCCAGTCCTCCAGCACGGGCTCCAGGTCGATCCCGACGACCTGCAGGGCCCCGAAGGTGAGCCCGACCAGCACCGCCCCGCCCAGGGCCAGGAGCGTGTAGTAGATCACCAGCTCGCCGGTGAAGCGGACGAAGTCCATCCGCCGGCTGTCGGAGCGCCACCTCCCGCCCGTGTAGGCGATCCCGGCCAGCAGCCACAGGACCACCGGCGCGTGCAGGACGGCGAGCAGCTCGGTGGACCCGCCGGGGACGAAGGGATAGCCGTTGAGCACGACCGCCAGCACGGCGAACGGGACGAGCAGCCCCGCCACCACGCGCGCGGTGAGCCGGCGCTTCCACGCGAAGTACCCGGCGAGGAAGGGCAGGACGAGCAGGCCGAGGTTGCGGGCCAGCACCGCCTCGTCGCCGAGCCAGGCGGTGCCGGCCTTGACCGCCACCCCCGCCCCGACCGCGAGCGCCAGGACGACGCCCAGCTCCCGCCACGGCGGTTCGCCGGCGTCCGCGGCGTCCTCCGGGAGGAGCACGAGCTGCTTCCACAGCCGCTCGGAGTGCTCGCGGGCGAACTCGTGCGAGACGGCGTCGAGGTTGCCCATGCGCTTGATCGCGACGAGGAAGGCCTCGTCGTCGTCGAGCCCGGTGGCCCGCAGGTCCGCGACCTGTTCGCGCAGGTGGTCCTCGAGCTCGTCGACGTCGGCCGGGGAGATCGCCTGGCGGCGCTGGACCCAGCCGCGCCACCGCCCGATCTGGGCCTCCTGCTCCGCGTGCAGCTCCATCACGCCCACCGCTCGGTCGTGGCGGGCGGCTGCTGGGCGGCCTGCCACACCTGCCGCAGCGCGTCGGCCACGACCGCCCACTGCTCCTGCCGGTCGGCGAGCGCGGCCCGGCCCGAGGCCGTGATCGCGTAGTGCTTGCGCCGGCGCCCGGCCTCGGACGTGCCCCACGAGGAGGACACGTAGCCGAGCCGTTCGAGCCGGTGCAGCAGGGGGTAGAGCATGCCGTCGGTCCACTGCATGGAGCCGCCGGAGAGCTCGCTGACGCGCTTGAGGATCGCGTAGCCGTACAGGTCGCCGTCCGCCAGGATCCCCAGCACGAGCGGGGTGGCCGAGGCGGCGACCAGGTCCTTGTCGATGCGCACTGCGCCTCCTGATACCTAGGTGTGCTATGCATTGAACCCTAGCAGCGCTAGGTATGGCAAGCGGGGCGCCGGAAACAACGGCGCGGGTCGGGAGGGCTGGGCACCGCCGTGTTCGGCGCCTACAGTCGAAGCAGAGTTGCAGAAGAGAACACCCCTGGGAGGTGGTGATCCGTGCGCCCGCAGCCCGGCCTCGCCGCGCTCCCGCTCAGCGCGCCGCTGGCGGCGGAGGTCCGCCACACCCGCGGCGTCTACGCCTGGTGGCTGGACACCGCCCGCTCCCCCGCCCCGGAGGCGGCCGGGCTGCACCTGCCCGCGGTGCCGCGGCTCCGCCACTCCTCGGGGACGGCCGAGCTGCTCTACGTGGGCCGCGCCCGGCGCGACCTCCACCGGCGGATCCCCGGCCAGCACCTGCGGCGCACCCGCTCCTCCGCGCTGCGGCGCACGCTGCTCGCCGCCCTCCTGCCCGGGGACCCGTCCTGGCGGGACGGCGCCGCCGTGGACGGGCGGGGCCGCGTGGTCCTCGACGAGGCGCACGAGCAGCGGCTCACGGCGTGGATGCAGGAGCACCTGCTCCTCGGCTGGGCGGAGTGCGGGACGAAGGACGACGTCGACGCCCTCGAGCAGCACTGGGTCGCCGCGCACCAGCCGGCGCTCAACACCGAGGGCACCGGCCACGGCCCGGAGCTGACCGAGCTCAAGCGGGTCTTCCGCGAGGGCCTGCCCCAGCGGTCCTGAGCTCCCGGGGCCGCTGGGGCCGCGGCGGTAGAATGGGTGCCCAGCACGCACGTGGTCGTTCGGGGGCCGTCATGAACAACACCGGGAGCAGCAGCGGAGCCGCCGTCTGGGTGGTGGCCCTGATCGCCGTGGTGGTCGCCGTCGGCCTGTTCCGGTTCGTGCTCCTCGGCGGGGTGGCCCTCCTCGGCCTGGTCCTGCTCGGCCTGCTGATCTGGCTCAGCGCCGGTGTCATCACGAGCCGGACCCGCGCCGCCGGGCAGGACGCGCGCGAGGACGACGACGCCGGGCCGCCGCTCGCCGGCCCGCAGACCGGGCGGACGTCGCTGGAGGAGGCCCGGGCGGCCGGGGCGTCCAACATGCGCACGGCCTGGATCTCGTGGCACCTCCGCTCCCTGCCCCCGCCGGAGGACTCCCGGGACCCCCGGCTCCTCACGGGCACCCTGTCCGTGGTGCCGCAGGCGGACTGGGACGTGGACCGGCTCCGCACGCACGGCCGCGCGCTGTGGTCCCTGCGCCGCGGCGCCCCGCGGCACGACCTGCTCGACCAGCTGGACGCCCGCCTGGACCGGGTGGTCGCCATGATCTCCGACCTGACGGACGCCGAGTTCGACACCGCCCTCGGCCAGGTCAACGACCAGTACCTGTACCACCCGGACCGGCAGGTCCGCACCGCCTACCTGGAGGGCGGTGCACTGGGCGTGGACCTGATCATGGACGCCGTGACCGCCGCCCGGGCACAGGCCCGCGAGGACGCCGCCACGAGGGCCGCCGCGGAGGCCCTGGCCCAGCAGCGCACCGCCGCGCTCCGCGCCCTGCGGGAGACCCACCACCCCACCGCGGGCCGGGACGCCCGCACCGCCTGGGAGGAACAGGCCCGGAAGCTCGAGGAGTGACCCGGGCCGGCCGGCACTACCGGTCGAGGACCTCCCGGGGGTTGACCCCGTAGATGCGGCGGTAGGCCGCCGCGAAGCGGCCCTGGTGGGCGAAGCCCCACCGCAGCGCGATCTTCCGCACCGTGTCCCCCGTGGACGGATCACCCGCAAGCAGGTCCGCGTGGGCCGCCGCCAGGCGCGCCCGGCGCAGGTACTGCAGCGGGTGCAGGCCCAGCGGGTGGTTGGCACGGAACGCCCGGACGAGCGCGGGCGTGGTGGTTCCCGCCGCACGGGCGGCGTCCTCCACGCTGATGGGCAGGGACGCGTGGTCGTCGAGGAACCGGGCCGCGATCCGGTACCGGCGGGCCTGGGCCTCCATGGACAGGGTCCGCTCCCGCGGGTCCCCGGCCAGCGGGAAGCACTCGAGGGCGGCCACGGCCAGGTGACGGGTGAGGTCGGCGCGGACGAGGTCCGCGTCGAAGGCGCCGGAGTTCACGGCCTCGCGGGCGACCCGTGACAGCCGGGTCCAGTACTCGCCCAGCCGAGGACTGACCGGCTCCACGGAGGCGAAGCGCACCGGCAGTCCGTCCGTGCCGTAGACGGTCTCGGCGACCTCCTGCAGCAGCCGTGGCGCGAGGTTGATGTTGGTGACCCGCACCGCGGCGCCCACGACGAGGACCGGGTCGCCGGGGCGGAACAGCGCCGGCCCCCGCGTCCCGTTGCCGGTCTCGTCGCGGGTCCGCCAGTCGTAGCGGGCCGCGCGCACGTCCGCGGCACAGAACACCTCGGTCTCGCCCCACGCGGAGTAGGCGCCGTCGAGGTCGAGCTGGACCACGGTGAGGCTGTCGTCGCCGTCGTGGCGCTGCCGGTAGCTGAAGGCCTCGCCGACGGGCTCGAAGGAGAAGGGCACGCCGACGTCCTGGAACAGTGCCCGCACCGCCTCCGAACTGGTGACCGTCGCCTCGTGGCGCACGACGCCGCTCATCGCGGGTCGCCGACCGAGGACGTCACCGGCGGAGCGGCCGGAGGGAGAGCGGGCAGAGGAGCAGAAGCCCGATGGTGGGCAGGCATGAGATGTCCTTCCTGGGCCGCAGCGCGCGGGCCGACCGCGGCGGGCCATCTCCATCATCACCTCGGCCGGGGCGCCGGGCAATCCCCTCCCACCGGGGAGTTGTCCCGGCCGCCCGCGGACGGGGCGCCGGAACGGTCGATCTGTTCCGGCGCCCCGTCAACGCGCCCGGGCCGGCATCACCGGGGATGGTGGGACTCCTCGAGCTCGAACACCGGGGTGGGCAGGCCCTCCATCCGGGCCTTGAGCTGCAGGGCGAGGTACTTGGAGTAGTGCCTGCTCTGGTGCAGGTTCCCGCCGTGGATCCAGAGGTTCTCCACGTTGGTGGGCTTCCACATGTTCCGCAGCTCGCCCTCCCAGGGCCCGGGGTCCCGGGTGGTGTCGGAGCCGTAGCCCCAGCACTTGCCCACCCGGTCGGCGACCTCCGGGGAGATCAGGTCCGCGAGCCACTCGTTCATGGACCCGTAGCCGGTGGCGTGGACGACGAGGTCGGCCGGCAGCTCGGTCCCGTCGTCGAGCACCACCGCGTCCTCCGTGAGCCGGTCGACCTGGCCGGTGGCCAGCTGGACCCGCCCGTCGATGATCAGCTGCGAGGCGCCCACGTCGATGTAGTACCCGGAGCCCCGGCGCAGGTACTTCAGGAACAGCCCGGAGCCGTCCTCCCCGAAGTCGAGGTCGAAGCCGGCCGCCTCGAGCGCGTCGTAGAACTCGCGGTCCCGCTCGGCCATCGCCTCGAACGCGGGCCGCTGGACGTCCGGCAGGACCCGGTACGGCCAGGACGCGAACAGCATGTCCGCCTTCTCCGTGGTGATGCCGGCCTCCAGCGCCTCCTCGGAGTAGAGCGGCTTGAGGACGAGGTCCATGAGCGACTCGCTGCGGGAGATGTGGGTGGAGGAGCGCTGGACCATGGTGACCTCGGCCCCGTGCTCCCAGAGGTCCGCGCAGATGTCGTGGGCGGAGTTGTTGGACCCGATGACCACGGCCCGCTTGCCCGCCCAGTCGTCGCCGCCGACGTGGGCGGAGGAGTGGTGCTGCGCGCCCCGGAAGACGTCGGCGCCCGGGAAGTCGGGGATCCTCGGGTATCCGGAGACGCCCAGCGCGAAGACCAGCTGGGTGGGGTGCAGCACGACCTCCTCGCCGTCCCGATCGACGACGACGGTCCAGGTCCCGGTCTGCTCGTCCCACTCGGCCGACCGGCACTCGGTCCTCGCCCAGTAGTTCAGCTCCATGATGTCGGCGTAGTGCATCAGCCAGTCGGCGACCTTGTCCTTGGCGGGGAACACCGGCCAGTCGTCCGGGAACGGCAGGTAGGGCATGTGGTCGTACCAGACCGGGTCATGCAGGTGCAGGGACTTGTAGCGGTTGCGCCAGGCGTCCCCGGCCTTCTCGTGCTTGTCCACCACGATCGTGGGGATGCCGAGGCGCTGCAGCCGCGCGGCCAGGCCGATCCCGCCCTGACCGCCGCCGACGACGAGGCAGTACGGCTGCTCCGTCCGGCCGAGGGCCTCCTCCCGCGCCCGGCGCCGCTCCAGCCAGGTGGTGCGCTCCCGGGTGATCTCGTGGACCACCCCGCGGTCCCGGCGCGGCCCCTTCTGCTCCTCGAAGCCGCGCAGGTCCTGCAGCGTGGTCAGCAGGGTCCACGCCTTCCCGTCGCGCAGCCGCAGGTAGCCCCACCCGGAGCCGGCGGAGGTCTCGAAGCGCACCCAGCACTCCGTCACCCCGTCCGCCTCGGTGGGCTCGCCCTCGACCTCCCACCCGGAGGGCCGGACGTGCGGCAGGGTCTGGGCGAGCATCCGGCAGATCTGCTCGCGACCCTCCAGCGTCTTCAGGTTCCAGGTGAACGCCAGGAAGTCGCGCCAGTAGCTCTCCTCCGCGAACAGATCCGCCGCCGCGTCCGCGTTGCCGGCCGCGAGGGCGTCCTCCAGGGCGGCCAGCCAGGAGCGGGCGGTGTCCGTGCCGGCTCCCACGCCGGTGTCGATCGTGGTCATGGTTCCTCCTCGGTGTACGCCGGACGCCCAGTGGCATAGGGTCCGGTGTGATGCGTGTCACCACTGTGGGGCCGAGGGGGTTTCCCCGGCGTTGCATCAGGACGGACGCCGCGACGGGCCCGGTGACGTCGGGACGGGCGCAGAGGACGGAGGAGCGTGCTGTGGACAGCTGCGGATCGGCGAGGACACCGGAACGGGTGCGTTCGGCGTGGGAGCGGTGCGCCGCCCGGGGCATGTCCCGCGACCTGGACGGCCCGCGGGAGGTGCTCCCGGACCGCGAGGTCGAGCAGCTGCGCGCGCTCTCCCCGCTGGGGGCGCACGTCGACGTCGTCGCCGATCTCCTGGGCGTCGCCCGTGACGCGGCCGAAGCCCGGGTCGCCGTGCTCACGGGCCCCGACGGCACCGTGCTGTGGCGGCGCGGGGGACGCTCGCCGCTGGGACGCGCCGACGGGCTGGGCTTCGTCGAGGGCGCCGGCTGGGACGAGCACGGCGTGGGCACCAACGCGATCGCCCAGGCACTGCGCAGCGGGACCGCGGAGGAGCTGCGGGGCACGGAGCACTTCGCCCGGTCCCACAGCGCCTGGGACTGCACGTCCGCCCCGGTGCGCCACCCGGGCAGCGGGGAGGTGCTCGGCGTCATCGACCTGTCCGGGCCGCGGGGCACCGCCACCCCGGACACCAGGGCCCTGGTCCGCTCGGCCGCGCGCGTCGTCGAGACGCTGCTCGCCGCCCATACGGCCTCACGACACCCCGCCGGCACGACCGGCACGCCGTCCCTGGAGCTGCGCCTGCTCGCCGAGCCGGCCGCGGCCCGGGTGGGCGGCGGGGACTGGTTCCCCCTGCCGACGCGCTCGGCGGAGATCCTCGCGCTGCTCAGCCTGCGCGAGCGCGGGTGGAGCGCCGAGGAGATGGCCTACGAGCTCTACGGCGAGCACGGCACCCCCGGCACGGTCCGCACGGAGATCCACCGGGTCCGCCGCCGGCTCGGGGCGGTGATCACCACCGGCCCCTACCGCTTCGCCGACCCCGCCGCCGTCACCAGCGACGTCCTGCAGCTGCGGACCGCCCTGGAGCAGGGCGAGGTGACCCGGGCCCTGAACATCTACCGGCAGCCGCTGCTGCGGTCCTCGGACCTGCTCACCATCGAGGAGTGGCGCTCCGAGCTGGACCGGGAGACCGCCGAGGCCGTGCGGCGCAGCGGCGACGCCCGGATCGAGACCCGCTGGTCCCACACCGAGATGGGCCACGCCTACCGGCGCGGATGAGCCGGGGCGGGGGGCACGACGACGCCGGGCGGACCGGCCGGATGCCGGCGCTCCCATGCACCGTTCACGGCCCTGTGAACGTCGGTGAATCCTGTGAATCTGGTGAATCTCGCTCCGGGCGGGGCTCCGACCTGAGACCTCCGGCCGCGGTGCGTCCGGGCTCGTCGTCCGGAGCGGGCCTCATTCCCGGGTCGTCACGATCGGGTCCGCCCACACGATGTTCCACCGGTGGCCGTCCAAGTCGGCGAACACCCGGTGGCTCGTGTAGCTGTCATCCTCGCGGTGCCCCGCGGTGGCGCCGGCGGCGACCGCCCGCTCGACCAGGGCGTCGACCTCCTCGGGAATGTCGACGAGCAGGGCGAAGCTGCCGCTCACCGTGCGAAGGGGGTCGGCGAGCTCCTGGTCCTCGCCGATCGCCTGCTGCATGAACCGCCGCTCGACGAGCGTGACCCCGAAGCCCTCCCCGAGATCCAGGATCAGGCTGCGCCCCTCGGCCATGCCGGGGGCCGTCCGCCAGCCCAGGGCCTGGTAGAAGGACCGCGAGCGCTCCAGGTCGGCGACGGGGATGTGGGGGAAGAACTTGTACGCCACGGGAACTCCTGGAGCTTCGGCGGGCCGGGACTCCATGCTCCTCCCGGCTCGGGGACGGCACAACGGTGTGACCGCCCCGTTGCAGGCTCGCAGCCCTCGGGGTCTCCGCCGGGCTGCGGAGACCCCGCGGTGCTCACTCGGGCCAGGCATTCTCCTGGATGATGCGCACGAAGTCCTCCCGGTGGAAGTCGGGGTCGAAGTGGGCGAGCACGTCGTCGTTCATGGTGCCGAAGGTGGTCTCGGGCCGGTCGGCCATGCCGTCGTAGAACGCGCGGAGGATCTTGTTCTTGAAGTCCGGCCGGGGGTGCGCGGCGACGACCTCGGCGCGGTGCTCCTCGGAGATCTGGTCCAGGTCCAGGCCCAGCACGTCGGTCTCGACGCCGAGGGTGACCACGGCGACCTCGGGCTCCAGGTGCAGCGGAATGGCCGGGGTGGTGTGCAGGGCGATCGCCAGCCACACGTTGCGCGCCTCCTCGGCGGAGCGGCCGTGGTCGCGCAGGAACGCCTGTGCCGCCGCGGCGCCGTCGATCTCGAAGCGCTGGTCCCGGGTGCGGTACTCGTCGGTGAGGCCGAGGTCGTGGAACATCGCGCCCACGTAGGCGAGCTCCGGGTCCACCTCGATTCCGCGCGCGGCGGACTTGAGCATGCCGAAGAGGAAGACGCGGCGGGAGTGGTTGAACAGGCTCTCGTCGGCGGCTCGCCGGACCAGCTCGGTGGTCTCTCGGACGAGGGCGGAGTCCGGAACGGTGATGCCGGCGATGGTCTCGGCCAAGGTGTCTCCTCTGCTCGGGTGCGTGGTGTCGTGCGGGACCGGCGCGCGGCCGGTCCTCTCCTCACTCTCTCAGGTTGCTCGCTCAGGCGGGCGAGCAGCGGGACCGCAGGACCGGGATGCCCTCGCCGGTCAGGTCGTCGCAGTACGCCGCGCGGCCGGCCAGCGCCATGACGATCGCCAGGGTGGGCCCGCTGACCAGTGGCCCGGCGCCGGACTCGAACGGACCGTCGGTGGCCACCAGGTGGAGGCCCTGGGCGGCGCTGCGGCTGGGCACCGCGAAGTCCTTGCCCACGTAGAACCGTGCCACCGAGGTCACGGTCCCGACCGGCGGCGTGCGCGGCAGCCCCAGCGGGCGGCGGACGTCCTGGCCGTGGACCACGACCTCCCCCAGCCACGCCGCCGTGTCCTTGGAGGGCGCCGCGGTGCTGCCGGCCACTGCCCGGAACCGCTGGAGCGTCTCGGCCGGGGTGGCGCCCCGGTGCTCCTCGAGGCGGCGCTGGTTGTGCAGGTCGAAGTCGAAGCGGGCGCCCAGCACGCTCCGGAGCCAGCGGAGCCGGCCGATGCCCGCGGCCGCGGTCAGGTGCGCGACGACGTCCTCCACGGTCCACCGCTCGCACAGGGACGGCGCCGCCCACTGCGCCTCGTCCAGTCCGGCCAGGTCCTCGGCCAGGCGCGCGCGCTCGGCGTGGACGGCAGCCCACAGGTCGTTCCGGTTGCTCGGCTCCATGAGCCCCATCGAAGCACACGCCGGGGTGCCGGGGCCTTCGGTGTCCGCCGATCCCGATAGCGTGGCACTGGACCCACCCCCTGGGAGAGCACCCCCCCGACCGCACGAGGAGCCTCGATGACGAGCATCCGATTCCTCCACACGAGCGACTGGCAGCTCGGGATGACCCGGCACTACCTCGAGGGCGAGGCCCAGTCCCGCTACACCGGTGACCGGGTCGAGACGATCCGCCGCATCGGGGAGCTGGCCCGCGCCCGGGGGTGCGCGTTCGTGGTGGTGGCCGGCGACGTCTTCGAGCACGCCAACCTCAGCCGCCGGGACGTCGGGCGCGCCCTGGACGCCATGGCCTCCGTGCGGCTGCCCGTGTACCTGCTGCCCGGCAACCACGACCCGCTCGGCCCGGGGTCGATCTTCGCCCAGGACGCGTTCCTCGGCTCGAGACCGGACAACGTCGTGCTCCTGGACGAGGTGGGCCCCTGGCCGGTCGCCGAGGGCGTCGAGCTCGTGGCCGCCCCCTGGCGCAGCAAGCGGCCCGACGCGGACCCGGTCGCCCCGGCCCTGGAAGGGTTGGAACCGGATGGGACGCTGCGCGTCGTCGTCGGCCACGGGATGCTCGACGAGCTGGACCCGGACCGCACCTCCCAGGTGACCGTGCGGCGCGCGCCCCTGGACGAGGCGCTGGCCCGCGGGGCGATCCACTACGTGGCGCTGGGCGACCGGCACATCCGCTGGCCCGAGGACGACCGCGGCGCCATCCACTACTCCGGCACCCACGAGTCCACGGGCTTCCGCGAGCACGGCCGCGGCCACGTCCTCGAGGTGGCGCTGGACGGGAGCACCGTGGACGTCACCTCCCACGAGGTGGGCCAGTGGGAGCACCGCGTCCTCACCCGGCAGCTCGACGGCGCCGACGACGTCGAGACGCTGCGGACCGAGCTCGCCGCCCTCACCCCGAAGGAGCGGATCATCCTCAAGACCGTCTTCACCGGCACCCTGAACCTCTCCGAGTCCGCAGAGCTGGACCGGCTGCTCGAGGAGCAGGCGGAGATCTTCGCGAGCCTCAACGCGTGGGAGCGGCACACCGACCTGGTGGTGATTCCGGACGAGGACGAGTTCGAGGACCTGGACGTCGGCGGGTACGCCGCCGGCGCCGTGACCGAGCTGCGCGAACTGGCCGCCTCGGAGTCCGAGGACGCGCCCGCCGCCGGGGACGCGCTCCGGCTCCTGTACCGCCTCGTGGGAGGACCGACCCGATGAAGCTGCACCGTCTCAGGCTGGAGAACTTCCGCGGCGTGACCGCCCGCGAGGTCGTCTTCCCCGACGCCGGGGTCGTGGTGCTGACCGGCCGCAACGAGATCGGCAAGACCTCGATGATCGACGCCCTGGACGCACTGATCGAGCTCCCGGACAGCAGCCGGCACAAGAAGATCGCCGAGGCCAAGCCCGCCGGCCGGGACGTGCCCGTCCTCGTGGAGGCGGAGTTCTCGATCGGGACCACCCGCGTGATCTACACCAAGCAGTGGCTGAAGCGGCCGTCCACGACCCTCCGCCACGTGGGCGGGGCCGGGGACGGCCGCACGCTCACCGGCCGCGAGGCCCATGACGCCGCCGAGCAGCTGTGGGGCGGGGCCGACACCGCACTGTGGAAGGCCCTGCGCTTCATGCAGGCCGGCGGGCTGACCCAGAACGCCCTCACCGACAGCGCGGCGCTGCGCCGGGCCCTGGAGTGCCACGCCGGCCAGGCCCAGGGCGACGACCGCGAGGTCGCCTCCCTCCTGGAGCGTGTGAGCGCGGAGTGCGACAGGTACTGGACCGCGACGCGGAAGAAGAACGCCAAGTACCTCCAGGCCGAGACCGACTACCGTGCGGCCGGGACCGCGGCTACGGAGGCCGCCGAGGAGCTGCGGGGCATCGCGGTGGTCGAGGAGGAGCTCGCCGAGCTCACCGAGGAGATCGCCGCCACCGGCCGGAAGCTCGGGACCGCCCGCGCGGAGAAGACGGAGCTGGACCGTGCCGCCGGGGAGATCGAGGCCGTCCAGCGGCAGCGGCAGGAGGCCCAGCGCCGCCGGGACGCGGCTCAGGGCGAGCTCGACCGCGCCCGGGAGCGCTCGGCCCGCCGCGAGGAGTTCGTGGCCGCGCTGACCGCCGACGAGGAGCGCAGCGCGGCGCTGGCCGAGGACCTGCGGTCCTGCGAGCAGGAGCTCGCCCCGGTGCGCGAGCACGCTGAGGAGGCCGAGGAGCGCCGGACCGCGGCCCAGGCCGCCGTGCAGGAGGCCCGGGCGGCCCACCGCGCCGCCCGGGAGGACCGGAAGCACCTCGACGACGTCGAGCGCCACCGCCGCGTGCTCGAGATCCTGGACTCGCTCGAGGCGGTCCGGGCGCAGCTGGCCGAGCTGCGGTCCCGTCCCGGCACGGAGATCGACGAGGACGTCCTGGACGAGCTGGAGCGGGCCGAGCGGGCGGCGGAGAAGGCCGAGGCGGAGCTGGCGGCCGGCAGCGCCCGGGTGGAGCTCACCGCGCTGGGCCGCGCGCGCCCGATCGTGCACGGCGACAGCACCGAGGAGATCGCCCCGGACGAGTCGTGGTCCGTCCCGGTGACGGACGAGGTCGAGGTCGAGATCCCCGGCGAGTGGCGCCTGCGGGTCTTCCCGGAGCAGGGCATCGCGGCCCGCCGGGACGCCGCCCGCACGGCCCGCGAGAGGTTCACCGCGCTGCTGGCGCGGTACGGGGTCGACTCGGTCGCCGCGGCCCGCACCGAGTGGCGCACAGCGCAGGATCTGGCGCAGCAGGTGCGCGAGGCCGTGGCCCAGAGGGACCGCCTGCTCGACGGCGAGGACGAGAGCCGCCTGCGCGACGACCGGGACCGGCTGACCGCCGCGATCGAGCAGTACGGCGAGCGACGGGACGACGACGCTCCCCTGCCGGAGACCGCCGGCGCCGCCCAGGAGACGGTCGAGGCCGCCGAGGCCGCCCTCACCGACGCCGAGGACGCCGCGCTCCATGCCGAGGCCGCCGCCCAGGCGGCCCGGTCCGCCCTGCAGTCCGCCCAGACCACACTGCACTCCCTCCAGGGCGCCGCGCTCGAGCAGGAGCGCGCCCTCGCCGGCTCCCGGTCCCGGCTCGAGGACGCCCGCCGCGAGGTGCCGGACGAGGACCTGGACCGCGCCGTCACCGCGGCGGCCGAGTCGCTCGCCGCTGTGCAGGAGGAGATCGACGGGCACGAGGCGGCCCTCGCCGGCCTCGACGCCGACCGGGTGCTCGCCGACCAGCAGCACGTCGCGGACGAGATCAAGGGGCTCGATTCCCTGCTGGGTGAGCGACGGGGCCGCCACCAGTCCCTGGCGGGCCGGCTCGAGGGCATGGGCCGGGACCGGGTGCAGCTCGCCCACGACCAGGCCGAGACGAGGCTCGAGGCCGCTCGGCGCCACCTCGCCGGGATCGAGCGGCGGGCCGAGGCCGCCCTGCTCCTGGAGCGGACGCTGCTGGAGCACCGGGAGCGCGCCCACGCCCAGTACGTCCAGCCGTTCCGCACCGAGGTGGAGCATCTCGGCAGGTCGGTCTACGGCCCGGACTTCGAGGTCCAGGTGAGCGGGTCCCTGGAGGTGGAGCAGCGCAAGCTCGACGGCGATTGGCTACCCTTCAACTCCCTCTCCACGGGCGCCAAGGAGCAGCTGGTGATCCTCATCCGGCTCGCCACCGCCCTGCTCGTGGACCCGGAGGACGGGGTGCCGGTGCTGCTCGACGACGCCCTGGGCCACTCCGACCCGCAGCGGCTCCGGAGGCTGGCCTCGGCCATCACCACCGCCGGGGAGCGGACCCAGGTGATCGTGCTGACCTCCAACCCCGAGCGTTTCGTGAACCTGCGGGAGGCCCACCGCATCGAGATGTGACCCTCCGTGGGTTCAGGAGGCCGGTCCACCGCCCGAGGGCGCCATCGGGCCGACCACGCGGTAGGTCGCGCAGACGAACGCGCGGTTGCGGGCCACGTCCGTCAGCTCCAGGTCGAAGCGGCGGGGGAACAGCGGCCGGCCCGCCCCGAGCGTGACCGGCGCGATGGAGACCATCAGCTGGTCCAGCAGTCCGGCCTCGGCGAACTGGGCGGCCAGGTCGCCGCCGCCGACCACCCAGATGTCCTTCCCGCCGGCGGCCTCCGCGAGGGCGGCGTGGATCGGCGCCACCTCGCCATGGGCGAAGCGGAGGTCGGCCCCGGCGATCCCCGGCAGCTCGGCGTGGGTGACCACCCAGGTAGGCATCGCATAGGGCCAGTCCTCGCCGGAGGCCTGCAGGTGCGCGCGGACCCACTCGTAAGTGGTGCGGCCCATCACGACCGCCCCGACCCCGGCGATGAACTCGCCGTAGCGGAACGGGCCTTCGGGGTCGGAGTCCTGCCGGAACAGCCACTCCAGGGAGTCCTGCTCGTCGGCGAGATAGCCGTCCAGGGTGGTGGCGGTGTAGAAGACGGTGCGGGTCATCAGAGACCTCCTGTGCGTCGTGTCAACCACTCGATCGGATCTCCGGGCTCGGGAGGCGATCCCGGTCCGGCTGCGGACGGGCCGCGCGTGGCCGTGCCTTCTCCATCATCGTCGGCTGGCGGCGACACACAAGTGCTCCGCGGCCGTGCCCCTTGCCCCCGCCTTCTCCGGCGCGCACTGTGAGAGCCACGCACCAGGGCGCGCCACGACGACGACTATCACCGCCCGCGCACGCGGCGGTGGAGTCCCCCGCCCCCGGGTGCGGACGGCACGCACCGGTCGGGAGGAACACGATGACCACGTCCGTCCCGGACCCCCGGGACACCGGCCACCGATCCCGGAGCCGTTCGCCGGTCCGGCGCCGGCCCCTGACGTTCTTCCTCGTCCTGGCCCTGAGCCTGGGCTGGGCGGCGCTGACGGTTCCCGCGCTCACCGGCGCCCCGATGGAGCCGTTCCTGCTGTTCGTGAACTTCGTCGCGCTGCTGGGCTCGGCCCTGCTGGTGACCCGCCTGGCGGACGGGCCGGGCGCGGTCCGCCGGCTGCTGGGGCGGGCCTTCGCCTGGCGCTTCGGCGCAGCCCGCTGGACCGTGGTCCTGCTGGGCATGCCGGTGCTCACCCTGGTCCTGGCCGCGACCACCGGGTCCCTGCGCAGTCCTCCGGCCGGCTGGGCGGCCGGGGCGGGGTGGTACCTGTTCAACACCCTCGTCTACGGGGCGCTGGTGCTGAACCTGTGGGAGGAGACCGCCTGGGGCGGGTTCCTCCAGTCCCGGCTGACCGCCCGGCACGGACTGCTGGTCGCCGCGCTGCTCACCGGGCTGCCGTTCGCCGCGATCCACCTGCCGCTGTACCTGGCCGAGGGGTGGAGCTCGGAGACCGCCGGAAACCTCGCGCTGCTCTTCCTGCTCGTTCCCGTCTACCGGTACCTGCTGGGCATGCACCTGCTCGACACGGGCGGCAGCGTGCTGGCCATCGGCATCCAGCACGCCTCCTGGAACGCCGCCGGAAGCCTCGGAGCGGTCGAGGGCGAGTGGCAGGTGCTGGTCGCGGTCGTGCTGCTCACGCTCCTGGTGGCGCTGGAGCGCCGCGTCCGAGGCCGGGGCACGCGGCCCCTCGGCCGGGACGCCGAACGCCGCGCGGCCGCCGAGTGGACAGCACCGCGCAGCCCCGGCCCGGGAACCTCGGTCGACGCCCCGGGGTGACCGGACCGGGCCTCCGTCCTCGGCACCGGCGGCGACCGACGCGAGATCCGGCGGAGGACCACGCGCACCGCCCCGTCAGAAATACCCCCTGAGTGACGTGGCCCACATAGAATCGAGGCCACCGAGGCAAGGGGCTGGCATGAGCATCGAGGACGAACGGCGCACCCGCGCTGCCGCCCGGGCACCGCACGAGCCGCCGCCGCGCCGCCGCACCCCGCACGCCCGCGGTGCACGCGAGACCGGCCTGGAACGGGCCCTGGACGAGGTGCGGAAGGTCGGGGTCGAGGCGAGCGATCTGCTGCGCAGAGAGGGCCTGAAGCCGGCCAAGCTCGTGCACGTCCCCCGCGGCGCCAGGTCCTACCCCATGGTCGGGCACGCGTTCTCCCGGGTCGCGTGCGGCTACGGGTGGCACGTCATCCGCGGCCTCGTCGTCGGCACGGACGGCCGGCTCTGGACCCGCACCCCACTCCACGACCCCACACCGCAGAAGGACCTGGACGCGTGGCGGCTGGACGTGGAGCCTTCCGGCGGGCGGGGCGAGCTGCCCCACCCCGTGCAGTACGACGGGATCTCCCTGCACACCGTGCGCCGGCTCTCGGAGCACGAGTACCTGAAGGTCGACCTCATCGACCACCTCACGGACGGCTACGCGCGGCTGCTCGTCCTGCACCACCGCCGGAGGTCATGAGCGGCGCGTGCGGTTCCGGAGGAGGCCAAGGAGCACGAACACGGCCAGCGCCATGACCAGCCCGGCGTAGCCGACGGCCGTGGGCACCAGTCCGACCTCGCCCGCGACGGCACCGGCCGCCACCGCCGGGATGCTGTGGGAGAGATAGCTGACCACGTAGATCGCCGAGAGCAGCCCGGCCCGCTCGTGCGGTGCCGCCTGGGGCAGCAGCGTGCGCAGCACCCCGAGAAACCCGGCGCCGAAGCCGACACCGGCCACCACGGTCGCGGCGAAGTACAGCCCCACGGACCCGACGACGAGCGCGGCGATCGTGGCGGCCATGCCCACCACCAGGACGCTCATGCCCACGGCGAGCACCCGCTCCGGCGCCGCAGCGCCGAACAGCAGGATCGCGATCCCGCCGGTGCCCGTCAGCGCCGCGACCACCAGTCCGGTGAGGACCACGGAGTCCGCCCCGGTCAGCGAGCGGACCAGGTTGGGCCCCAGGGAGATGATCAGCCCGCCCAGGGACCAGCACGCGGCCGTGGCGGGCAGCACCCACACCGCCGAGCGGCGCACCTGCGGCGGGAAGGAGACACGCGGACGCAGCGAGGCCAGCGCCCCGGGGGCGCGCTCCACGGTCTCGGGCCCGAGCGCCGTGCCCACGGCCTGCAGCACCAGCAGGCCCAGCAGCACGAGGAAGATGAGGTCAATCATTTCCGGGGCGGCCGCGACGATGAGGCTCGAGGCCACCGCTCCCCCCGCCAGGCCCAGCACCGGCCCCGCCCCGGTGATCACGGTCCCCAGCCCCCGGCGCTCCTCCGGCTCGAGCTCGATCACGTAGGCGCCCAGCGCCCCGGTCGCGGTGCCCGTCGCCACGCCCTGGACCAGCCGGGCCACCACCAGGGTCGCCTCGCCGTCCGCCAGCACGAACACGGCCATCGCGGCGATCTCCAGGGCCAGCGCGACGAGCAGCACCGGGCGCCGCCCGAGGTGGTCGGACAGCGCCCCCACCGTGAGCAGCGCGGCGAGCAGCGACACCACGTACGCGGCGAAGATGACGGTCAGCACGACCGGCGGGAAGCCCCACAGGTCCTGGTACAGCGGATACAGCGGACTGGGCGCGCTGGAGGCGGCCATGACCACCACCAGCACGGACGCCTGCACCCAGAACGCCGCCTTCGCGGACAGCACGGGACGACGACGGGGCGCGGCGCCGGAACGGAGGAACATGCAGGGCCTTTCACGGCGGGACTGGTGAGCGCGGCATGACCGCGCTCACCTCACGCTAGCCCCACCTCGGGGCCGGTGCTGCTACGGAGCAGCCTGCCGGCGCACCATCTCGGTGATCCATGCGGGGGCGTACGGGGACGTGCAGTTCGGCGGCGTCGGGTAGTCCTTGAGCACCTCCAGGCGCTCGCCGATCTCGACGGCACGGGCCCGGTGCTCCGGGTGCTGGATCCCGATCTGCGCCAGGCAGGTGTTCATCGCCCACTGCAGGCGCTCCGGTGCGTCTCCCATCTCCGCCTCGACGACGTCGAGGAGGCCAGCGAGGTCGAGGCCCTCGGGCTTCTTCACCACGCGGTCGGCGGTCAGGGCCCAGCCGGCGCTCGCGACGACGGGATCCGCATCGGCCAGCCAGGCCGTCCGCAGCTCCTCGACGTGCGGGTTCTTCTTGACCACGTAGTTCACGAACCAGTCGTGCACCTTGGGGGTGCCCCTCTCTCGCACCATGGCGTCCAGCTCGTCCCGTTCGAACGCCTTCGGCCGGCAGATCAGGAGCGCCAGCAGTCGCGCCGCTGTGTCCCCGGCGCCCCAGAGCTCGAGCGCGAGGTCCTGCTGCTTTCCCAGTCGCTTCGCGACCGCCCGCAGCTTGGTGAGGTTCACCCCGTGGTCGTCGCCGTGCCGCTCGTTCACCGCGCGCACCCTGGGGTCCTCGAGCGCGGCCAGTTCGGCCATCACCTCGGCCACTGTCGTCTCGGCCATTCCGACCTCCTGTCCGTTGCGGGTGAGAGCCAGCCTATGAAAGACGCGGTGCCCGCCCGGAGGCACGCTAGGTCAGATGTCACTTGGTCGTGCAGCCAACCCCGGCGGCGTTCACTTACGTGGCGTCGGCTAGGGGATCTTCCTCCGGGTCGGTCGCCAGCACGGCCGGCAGAGGCAGCCCATACTTTTCGCACAGGAATCGGGTCTGGCAGTACCGCTGGGCATCGGCGGCCACATTGCCGAGGACCGCGGAATTCATCCCGGCACCAATGACGACCCCCACGAACGGCACGGCCTTGGCGACGTTCTGCACGGGCACCCTGGAGCCTGCCGGGCCCAGCTGCTGCATCAACTTCTCCAGGGCCGCCAGGAGGCGATGGTCCGTGCGCAGCTTTTGTGACCACTTTACGCGGCCCTTGATCGCGCCAGCTGCATGTGCGGCCTCCCGCAAGGGCTCAGCTTTGGCGGCTTGTGCAATGAAAGAACGGCGCACCAGGCCCTGGATGAAGGCTTGCTCACCAGGGTCTTTGGCGTCGTAGCCGTAGGAGTAGGCGATGCGCGTGGCGATCGAGGTGCTCAGGACCTGGATGACGAGGATGTCCGCCGTCATCGCGACGGGGAATCCGGCGACGGGCACCATTGCCAGCATGCCCATGGCGCCACCTTCGACGGCTCCAGCAGTCCGCCACCTGAGGGTGTTGAGGGTCAGCAACCGGTCGCAGACCTTGAGGTTCTGCTGTCGCAGTTCGGTGAAGCTGTTGAGTTCAACGCCTCTCTTGCGGGCGAGCTTCTCAACGCTCTTCGGGTCGTTGAGCTCTGCGGCCCAGTCGTTGATCAGCTCGACCACCGCTATCGCGGCTTCGAACGTCGGTCGCGCGGCCTTGCTTAAGGCCGCGTCACCCGCACGACGGGCCGGTTCCATGACCGTCTCTGGCACAGTGTCTGCAACCCACCTCACGGCATTTCCCGCGACCCCACCGGCGCGATCAAAGGCGGTGCTCGCCCAGTTCGGCAGACCACGGCGGTTGTCGCGGCGCTGCCAGTGCTTGTTGAGCGCGTCCCATACCTGCGCCTCATACGCACTCATCGGCATGGCATCGTCAACGAGCGGGTCAGTGTTGGCGCTCATTGAGGTTCTCCATTTCGACGGTGATCGCTGGGCCCATGATGCCGCACCAATCGACTCTTGCTTGCAATCGCAACGCGGGCGATGATGGCCATGCTTATCTACCTGGTCACCTGCCGATCAAGACGCCAGCACATCAGCCTCTATCCCCTAACCAAAGCGTCTGGGGCGTGCTCAAGAGCCGGCCACGTGGCGAGCATCCCCTGCTCGATGCCGCAGTTGTGCTGCAGCGTCAGTTGTCGCCGACGAAAACTTCGCCATGCACGCGGTGAGGAGGCCGGCCAGTTCTGTTGTCACGCTGTGCGGACACCCGACGCGACAATAGACAAGAATGCACACGGACACGGGAGAGAGAACGCGATGGGTATCAAGGTGATGATCCAGTGGGTGGTGCGTCTGCCTGTGGCGCAGGCGGACACGGCGCTGCGGGCAGGTCTGAAGCAGATGGGCGCTTCGCTTTCCGGTCCGCTCGGGCGCATTGAGGGCCGGACGAAGGCGTCCTGGAGTAAGAACCGCAACCCAGCTCGTATCACCGTCGCCATCAGCGAGCACTCCGTCGGCGCCGTGGCCGAAGTGACCGTGGACGCTATGGGCACCAAGCATCAGGAGATGCTCAACGAGCTCTCTGCAACCCTGGGCAAAGGTGTCGCGGAGAGGGTGGGCGTCGCTACCAAGGTCCCTGCGAGACCTCCTAACGAAGCCCCCGACAGAATCCCGGTCATAGCCATCGACAGGTCTTCTACCCGGCCTTCTGGCAGCTCCCCGGCCAATGCCCGGGTCAGAGCCCCTGCCGTAGCCGTTGCTGGCGAGGAAGCCGGCTACGACCGCGGGATTACGAATGCCTTGGAAAAGCTAAGCGGGCTCTCACGGATGCTCGCCCGTCGTGAGATCTCCCATCTGCGCAACATCCTGGACCCAGAGGAACAGGTCCTCGCGCTGGGTCAGGGTACCTACGAGAAATCGCAGTCCTTGATCGTGCTGACCGACAAGCGCCTGATCTTCCTGGAGAAGGGCATCCTCCGGGAGTCGGTGAAGGAGTTCCAGCTCGGCGCGATCTCGTTCCTGTCGCTGAGCAAGGCGTGGGGTACGGAGTCACTGGAGTTCACCGTCTCTGGGGTCAAAGGTAAGATCACCCAGTTGGAATCTGGGCAGGGCGAAAACATCGCTAACCTCTACCGCCAGCTGCGCAACACCCCCGCTGCCAAAGCCTCCGCTGCGCCCGCTAGGCCGGACGTACTCGCCCAGCTCGCTCGGCTCGGGCAGCTGCGTGACGCCGGGGTGCTGACGGAGGAAGAGTTCACGGCCAAGAAGAAGGAGCTGCTCGGCCGACTCTAGATAGCAGTGCGCGTGCAAGAAATGAACTATGTATGTCCGCAACCGAGGAGATCCACTGATGCGCCAAGCCTGGGACGAGATGAACTTCCGAGGTCGGGTCATCGTGATCGGCAGCATCGTCATCCTGGGGATGCTGCTGGCCTCCATCACCGGGGAGTACGGGGAGAACGCCCGACAGCCCAACGCCGGCTCCCCCGGCAGCGGGCAGGTCGCCGGTGACGCAGGCGAGTGGGCCGACCAGATGGAATCCACTTACCTTCAGATGGTGGGCCGGGATTCGTGGTCAGATCTGTGTTTCGAGGACAAGGCCGAGTGGGCGTGCGAAACCTATGGGATGGACGCCCAGAGCGTTGGAGTGCTCCAGCTTCAGATGAACGGCCGTTACGACGATCCCTACCTCGAGGTCTTGGCAGACCGTGGCATCAACGCCGTGATGAGCACCCTCGCCTACTACGACGAGACCGAGGAGCACATGGACTGGATCATGGCCGTCGACCACGCGGGAACACCGATCATGCAGAAGAGCTGTTCCTCTATCTACCGCCACCTGCCCGACCCTCCCGTTTGCGCCCAGTGATCCTCTGGGAACCCCTACTTCGAGGTCCTCTTCGTGGAAGGTGTCCGGTAGCCGGGCCTTATGTGAAGTGGAAGGCGTGCAGCATCGTCCACCGCTGCCTCGTCACCTGAGGTCTGCCGTCAGCGCCCACAGGTCCTCTGCCCTCGAGGTCACCCGGCTGAGGAGGAACCGATCGTTTTCTGCGGGCGTTGGTTGCGGGTCACCGGTCCTGTCGACGTTCGTGTTCGTCGACAAAGGACCTTCAGAAGTGGGATGGAGGGCCGTCCGGGAGCCTGCTGCCGCATGCATCGTCATGGCCGTTCCCACCTCGCCGACCACGACCGGACCGCTGGCCAGACTTCGACGAACACGAGAAGGTAGCTCTTGTGACGAATCCTTCCCCGTGGATCGCCCGCGCCGAGACGCCGGCGGACATCCCTGCCATCTACGACCTCAACGTGGCCGCCTTCCCCACCGCTGAGGAGGCCGAGCTCGTGGACGCGCTGCGACAGGACCCGGCTTGGATCGACGGGCTCTCCGTGGTCGCCACCACTGCGGAGGGCACCGTGGTGGGACATGCCCTGCTGACCCGTTGCCACATCGGGGAGGTCCCCGCACTGTGCCTGGCGCCGTGCGCTGTCCTGCCGGCCCACCAGCGCACCGGGGCCGGCTCTGCAGCGATCCGCGGCGCCCTGCAGGCGGCACGGGACCGCGGCGAGGCCTACGTCGTCGTGCTGGGCCATCCGCAGTACTACCCGCGCTTCGGTTTTGAGCGGGCATCCTCCCGCGGCATCGGACTGAGCATCGAGGTTCCCGACGAGGCCCTGATGGCCCTCACCCTGGACCCGGTCCGGGCGCTGCCGGCAGGCACCGTGCGCTACGCGGCGCCCTTCGGGATCTGAGCTGAGCCCGCCGGAGCCACCATGCTTAGCCCCCGCACCAGTTCCCGGGCCCCGGATTCTTGCCCCCACTGAGGCGAGAACATTGCCGCCCGCACAAGAACCCCTACTGCACATCCGACGGGCGCCCGTGCGGCCGCGGATGTACCTGCAACACGCACACAGTGCAGTGGCGGTTCCTGCGTGAGCTCAGTTAATAGGCTTCGGCTCGAGGACTGGCTCTTGCCGCGAGGCAGAACCGGGATGGCACCTACATTGAGCCGGCCACGGATGAGGGGTCAGACACGCTTAGGTGCCCCGTGGCACGATGCCAAGACCACCAGGACGAACCGAAGAAGGCGGCCATGTCCAGACGAGCCAAGCTACTGTCCCTGGACCTCGCCATCCTCATCGCCTGGGTAATCGGGATCCGGTTCATCCTCGGTGAGTGGAACTGGCTCATCACCGGCATCGGCGTCGTGGCCCTAGGAGCCCGGATGGCCTGGGACGCCCGGCCCCAACGCGACTCCGGATGGGAGGCCTCGTAGTGGAGCAGAACCGACTGCTGCGCGGGTTCCTGATCACCATGCTCGTCGGCGCCGCGCTCATGGTGTTGGGGCAGCTGGTGGCATGGCCCCCAGAAACCGGCCTTGAGCGCATCATGACCGGACTTACCGTGGCCTTGGCCCTCCTCGCCGTCTCGCTCACGGTCTACGTGTGGAGACAGGGCCGAGTTCGGCAGGGGCGGGACAAGCAACTATGACGACCCGACGGCTCATGCTCGGCTTGCTGGTGGCGATGTGCCTGGGCAGCGTACTGGTGCTCGTCGACCTCGTGGTGTCCTGGCCACCCGAGCTGCCTTGGGGGATCATCCAGTACCTACTCGCAGCACTGTGGATTTTCGCACTCGTGTGGATGATCGTCAGCTTCAGACGTGGGCATGCACAGCGAGGGAATGCTCCGCGGTGTGACTAGCCTCTAAGCACCCCTTACGCAACCCCTACCGCATCGGCATGGGGCTGATCAGCAATCGCCGACACTTGCAGCACTTCGTTAGGTCAGTACTGGATGGAAGGTGGTACTGCCGAGCGGGCTCCTGACAAACCAAACGCTACTCATCTTCTTTTTCTTCAAGTTCATCAAGCCATCGATAGATCCGATTCATGGCCGGATGAGCGAACAGAACCGCTGCAGCCAAGAACAGAATCCAGACCGGAAACACTCCGCGGAACATCCAAATGATCCACATACCCAGGGCCACCACGGCCGCACCTGCACTCAGGCCCAGCACCTTGCCCATCATCGCGTCCCCTCTTCCCGCATCTAGATCCCCAGGGATCACAGTCCCCGCGTCCTTGCCTACATCTGCCGAACACGACGACGTAGAAGGCCACCGCGACACAACCGGCCAACGCCGGCACTCAGTAGAGCTGATAGACGATGGTCTCGGCGCCAAAGGCAAGGTCCACCACAGACAGATTTCCCACCGTACGACGCCAACGCTCTCCCGGCGCGGCTCCAACAGGAATCTTCAACCATTGCACGCATCGACCAACCTCAATTGCCGGGGACTGTCGCTCTAACGGTGTAAGAGGCGTTTCCATGGTTAGTGGTTCTCCGCCGCCGGCATCCGGTCGGCGAAGGTGATGGCAAAGGCGTTCAGCGCCGGCTTCCACCGTGTGACCCATCGTGTCTGCCCGGTGCCCTTCGGGTCCAGGGATCGCACGACCAGGTACAGGGTCTTCATCGCGGACTGCTCGTTCGGGAAGTGCCCACGGGCCCGCACCGCCCTCCGGAACCGGGCGTTGAGGGACTCGATGGCATTCGTCGAGCAGATCACCCGGCGGATCTCCACGTCGTAGTCCAGGAACGGCACGAACTCGGTCCAGGCATTGCGCCACAGCCGGCTGATCGCCGGGTACCGGGCGCCCCACTTCTCCTCCACCTCTTCCAGGGCGGCCTCGGCAGCGGCAGCGGCGGTCGGGGCGGTGTAGACGGGCCTCAGATCCTTGGCGAGCTCGTCCCAGTACTTCCTCGAGGCGTACCGGAAGGTCCCGCGGATCAGATGGATAAGGTCTGCACCGTGGCCAGTGGGAACACCGCGTTCACCGAGTCGGGCAGGCCCTTCAGCCCGTCGCAGACCACGAAGAACACGTCGCGCACCCCGCGTGACTTCAGGTCGTTGAGCACCGCGTACCAAAACTTCGCCGACTCCCCGTCGCCGTCCCCGGCCCACATCCCCAGGATGTCCTTATGCCCGCCCAGGTCCACCCCGATCGCCGCGTACACCGGTCGGTTGCGGACCTGCCCGTCGCGGACCTTGACCATGATGGCGTCGATGAAGATCGCCGCGTAGACCTGCTCCAAGGGCCGGGCCCACCAGGCCTGCATCTCCTCGATCACCCGGTCGGTGATACGGGTGACGGTGTCCTTGGAGACGTCGGCGCCGTAGACCTCGCCCAGGTGGGCGCTGATCTCTCCGGTGGTCAGGCCCTTGGCCGACAAGGACAGGACGACCTGGTCCAGGTCCGTCAGCCGCCGCTGGCGCTTGCGCACGATCACCGGCTCGAAGCTGGCCTGCCGGTCCCGGGGGACCTCGATCTCGACGGGGCCGGCGTTGTCGGTGATCACCGTCTTGGCCCGTTTCCCGTTGCGCGAGTTGCCCCGGTTCCGGCCTTGCGGGTCGCCAGGTTCGTAGCCGAGGTGTTCGTTCATCTCCTCGTCCAGGGCGGCCTCGACGACCATCTTGGTCAGCTGCTTCAACAGCCCGCCCGGGCCGGTCAACGCCGCCCCGCTGGCGCGGGCGGCGCGGACCAGTTCCCGGACGGTGTCCTGGTCGGCCGCGCTCAGCTGCGCGTTGTCTTCCGGCTCGTCACCGGGCTTCGGTGGGCTCACGTCCACCAGTGTCTCGATCTTCTCGCTCATGTCGACCCTCCAACCCCGAATGGGGTGATTGGGCCTCTTACACCGTTACTGCGATAGTCCCACTCGAGCATGGACGCGCTCAGACCGGAGGGTTTCACGGATGCGCCAGGGGCGCCCGCTGCTACAGGTGGTGGTCGTAGTTCTGGGTGCCGTAGTGGTAGCTCTCGGTAAGGCTCATCCACCCCGGGGGTAGGAGGACCCCGGTGCACCATATGTGCATCCCACGGTTCAGCGTCTGCGCAGGCTCGGTCTCGAGCCGAGCGGGCAGGGCGCCAGTGGTGCGGTCGCGTTACCGGATCAGACGGGGTCCGTGAGCCGGACGAGCCGTGCGGCGGTAGCTGAGGATAGTTGATGATGTGGAACGGTTCGGCGCTGGCTTCCAGGACCTGGGCGATGGTCCGGCTGATCGGGGCGGGGGCGGCTCATCAGGCGGACCAGCGACAACAGGCGCGGAAGGACCAAATAACCGAAGAACATGTGAAACAGCAGCTGCCCGTCGGCCCACCGGGTCCCGGCCGTAGGCCGGAGCAGACCCGCCGGGGGCGCTACTGCCATCGAAAGGTGGAAGTCGGCGCGCAACCGATCAAGTTCGTCTTGAGCTCCTTGCCGGGTGAGCGGTACCGTGTTCACCGGCTCCTCCTCGACGTGATGTCATCGCCGGGATCGTCCGTGGCTCAGCTTGGCTTCCAGGTGATGAAACGGAGCACCCGATCCCCGAGGGAGTATCTGAGGCTGATCGGGTCAAGGCCGGCTTGTCTCAGGGCTGGTTCGAAGGCTCCAGGTTCGATGAGCCGGTGCGGTGACCGGTCGGCCCAGTGCACCCAGGAAGCGGCGCGGGAGGCCAGCAGGTCGTATCCCACCAACACCCCGCCCGGCCGCAGGACCCGGGCTGCCTCACCCACCGCACGTTCCCACTGGATCACATGGTGGAGCATCAGGAAGCTCACCACGGTGTCGAAGGCCCCGTCCTCGAAGGGCAGCCGGGTGGCATCGGCCGGACGCGCCTGCGCCCGGGGGAATCGGGCCAGGCGCTGCTGGGCGGCCTGAACCATCACCGGATCGGCGTCGGTCGCGATGAGCCGCACCTGAGGATTGGCTCCGGCGATGGCTTCGGCCATGACCCCGCTGCCTCCGCCGATCTCCAGCACGTCCCCGGTGACGGGAAACCCTTGGGTCGCCCAGGGAACCATCCACCGGGCCACCACACTCCACGGCGCGCTGCGACAGAAGGAGGCTTCCAGGGCGGACATCCTCGGCATGGTCTCCACCTCCTGGTGCACCCGCATGGACTCGACAGAGCATCACAGCCCAGCGCGACACCAATGAACCGTCGTCCGGCCCGGCTCGACAAGGTCGGTGGACCCATGATCGCTGCTCATCCCAATCACCGCGATGACCTCCTGCAACCGGTCGCCGGTCACCAACAGCAGGGACCCTCCATCGGCGCAGAAGCCAGCCTGGTCATCGGTCTTCCTCGCCTCGAGACGTCCCCGCCCACCCAGACGTGCCCCCCGGGCTCCTGGACGGCGAGGGCGCCCATCAGGTGCCTGGGCTCGAAGGCCGCTGGCAGGGCTGTTCAGGCCCGGTAGGAGACCACGGTCATCATCCCGAGTTCGCCGTGGTAGATGTTGTGGCAGTGCACCAGCCACTGCCCGGGGTTGTCGGCCTGGAAGTCCACGGCCAGGGTTTCCATCGGCAGCACGTTGATCGTGTCCTTGCGGATCCCGGGCCCGGCCTGCCCGGCCAGGGCGAAGGTGTGCCCGTGAAGGTGCATGGGGTGGAACATCATCGACTCGTTGCGCATCACCAGCCGCACCCGCTCCTCGGGACGGATCTCCAGGGGGGTGTGCTCCCCGAACGGGACCCCGTTGAGGACCCACTGGCGGCCACCGTCGACCATCTGCAGGGCCAGCTCCAGTTCCCGGTCCGGTTCCCGGACCTCCAGGGCGGCGGCTTCGGTGGGGGCCAGATCGGTGTAGCGCAGCAACCGCCCCGTCAGCTCCCCCGGACGGGCACCGGGAGCCGGGGTGGCGCCGGAAGCGGTGCGCAGCACGGCCTGCGCCGGGGCCGCGTCCTTGCCTTCCGGGACCGCCACCACCGGGAAGGCCCCGTCACCGGTGGTGATCACCACGTCGTAGCGTTCACCCATCCCGATGATCAGAGTGTCGACCTCCACCGGGACCACGGGGAAACCATCGGTGTGTGTCACGCTCAGCCGGTGCCCTCCCACGGCGAAGCGGTAGGCGGTGTCCCCGCCGGCGTTGATGATCCGCAACCGGATGCGCCGTCTGGGGGCGGAGGTGATCACGAACGGGTCCTGCGGCAGGCGCCCGTTGATCAGATGCCCCGGATAGGACACGTCCCCGGTATCAGCTCCCAAGGGCTGGTCCGCCGAGGGCATGGATCCCTCCATGTCCATGCCACCCATGTCCATGTCTTCCATGCCGGACATGCCACCCATGTCCATGCCGGACATGTCTCCCATGTCCATGCCCTCGCGGGCCATCCGCTCCACGATGGCCTCGGGGCTCTCCCCCCAGCCGTCGGTCCAGTCGTCGAGCACCAGCACGACCTCCTGGTCGTAGTCCCCCGGCTCGGCCGGGTCGTCCACGATCAACGGTGCCTGCAACCCTCGGTCCAGCTGCGCCCCGACGTGGGGGTGGAACCAGTAGGTGCCCGGATCCGGCACCACGAAGCTGTAGTCGAAAGCTCCACCGGCGGCCACCGGGTCCTGGGTCACCCCGGGCACCCCGTCCATGTCGTTGCGCAGCGCCAGCCCGTGCCAGTGCACGGTGGTTTCCTCCGGCAGGTCGTTGACCAGCCGCACCTGCAACTGGTCCCCGGCGCTGACGCGGATCTCGGGGCCGGGCACGGTGCCCTCGTAGGCCCAGGTCCGCACCGTGCGGCCGCCCAGATCCACCGTGGCCGGGGCCGCCCGCAGCTGCCGGCGCACCACCTTGCCCGTGGTGGCCCGCCCGGCCTCGGCCGCCGAGACCGCCGCACCGCCGGGTCCCACCGGGGTCGGGTCGCCGAAGAGTCGGGTGCCGGCCAGGGCGCCACCACCGACCACCACCAGACCCGCAGTCCCGAACTTCAGGAAGCGACGCCGGTCAAGGCTCTTGCCCTCACGGGAGGGGGACGATGAGGGCACGACAAAACTCCGATCCGGTAGGAACAAGGACAGAAGACGGTCCGGATTCCATGTGCTGCACGAAGGCCACGGACCACTTCCCTTACCACGGTAATTGCACAGAATAAAGAGGTGACGGGTTACCGATGAAGATTCGTTGAAGATTCCTGCCGCGCGGTCTTCACTGGGGTGTTCTTGGACTACATCTAGAGGCAGGGATGGGCCCTGGTGCCCAGCGGGCAAGGCCGGGAAGGAGCACCGTGGAATCCACCGCCCTTGGGGTCCCGGCTCTGTCGGAGGACCGCCTGGGTCACCATTCCTGCTGTGACGCCGCTGCGGTCCGGGCGGGACAGCATGACAAGGCGGGGATCAGCGGGCGCCGATGCACGGCTGGCGTGCTGGTGTGGAGAACTCCGGAGGAGCAGTCGAGGATGAGATGTCGGTCGGTACGCACTTCCGCACCCTGGCCCGTGCCGCGCTTCTGGAAACGATTCCCTGCGGCGGAGGCCCAGGTCGTGGAAGGCCCTCTCTTCGGTGTCCAGGAGCCAGCGGGCAGCACGCCTGCACGCCGGACTCCTCGGCCGGTCTCCGGGGGTGCCTGCAGCGCCGTGGCGCTGAGCCACAACGTCTCTACGACCATCCCACCCAACCGTGCTTTGCACGGCGAAGTGCTCCCCGCCGTATGGGCTCTGGGCCGGGGAACTCGCAATGCCCCTCATTCAAAGGAGAACACCAGATGACTCCATCGACTGTGCGTACTGTCGTTGAAGTGTCCGGGCTGCACTGGGCCACCTCTGAGCCCGTCGTCGAGAAGACGCTGCTGCAACGGCCAGGGGTCGTGTCGGTGGAGGCCAATGCGGTGTCCCAAACGGCCACGGTGACCTACGACCCGGATCGGACTTCTGTCGCTGAGATCACCGGCTGGGTGCAGGAGTGCGGGTACCACTGCCGCGGCGCGGCGGTGCCCGAGCACATCTGCGCGCCGATGAGCACGGACTCATCCGGAACCGGGGCACCCGTCCACCCCCACCACGCCGGGTCCGCCGGCACCACCGCAGCTGCGGTGAGGACGGCGGCGGAGGCGGGAGGCCGTGCTGGGCATGCGGGTCGTCAGGAGCATGGGCAGGAACCGGCCGGGGAACACGGCGGACACCTCGGCGACGGTCGGCGTGCCGCGCCGGCTCCGGGTGAGGTGATGGGCCATGGCGGGCACGGTGGGCACATGATGTCGATGGACGAGATGGTCCGCGACATGCGCAACCGGTTCCTGGTCGCGGCACTGCTCTCCATCGGGGTCACACTGTGGTCCCCGATGGGTCGGGACATGTTCGGCTTCGACGTCCCGGCCCCGTTGGGGCTGCGCGACGATGTGTTCGCGCTGCTGCTGTCGTTGCCGGTGATCTTCTACTCGGCCTGGATCTTCTTCGACGGCGCCTTCCGGGCCCTGCGGGCCCGGACCTTGGACATGATGGTGCTGGTGGCCATCGGGGTGGGGTCGGGGTGGCTGTACAGCCTCTATGTCACTCTCACCGGTGGTGGGGAGGTGTTCTACGAGGCGGCGACGGTCCTGGCGTCCTTCGTGCTGCTGGGCCACTGGTTGGAGATGCGGGCCCGGGGCGGGGCCAGTGAGGCGATCCGCACCCTGCTGGAGCTGGCGCCCCCGGCGGCGGTGGTGATCCGGGGGACCGAGACCGTGGAGGTGCCCACCGCCCAGGTCCAGGTCGGGGACCTGTTGCTGATCCGGCCCGGTGCCAAGGTCCCGGTGGACGGGGTGGTGGAGGAGGGCCAGTCGGAGATCGACGAGTCGATGGTCACCGGAGAGAGCCTGCCGGTGTCGAAGTCGGTCGGCTCCGAGGTGATCGGCGCCTCGATCAACACCACCGGCACTGTGCGGGTCCGGGCCACCAAGGTCGGTGCGGACACCGCGTTGGCGCAGATCGTCGCGCTGGTGCAGGAGGCGCAGAACTCCAAGGCCCCCGGGCAGCGCTTGGCCGACCGGGCCGCGTTCTGGCTGGTGTTCGTGGCCTTGGTGGGCGGCACCGCCACGTTCGCGATATGGCTGGCGCTGGGCGCTGCGGTGCCGACCGCGTTGCTGTTCGCCATCACCGTGGTGGTGATCACCTGCCCGGATGCGCTGGGACTGGCCACACCTACGGCGATCATGGTGGGCACCGGTTTGGGGGCCAAGCGGGGGGTGCTGTTCAAGAACGCCACCGCCCTGGAGACCGCCGCCCACATCGACACGGTGGTGATGGACAAGACCGGGACCCTCACCAAGGGCGAACCCGAGGTCACCGACGTCGTCGTGGAGGGCATCGACGAGCTGGAGCTGCTGGGCCTGGTGGCGGCGGTCGAGCGGGAGTCCGAGCACCCGCTGGCGACCGCGGTCGTGCGCCACGCCCTCCAGCGCGGCGCCCCGTTGTACACGGCCTCGGACTTCACCAACGTGCCCGGGCACGGGGCCGGGGCCGCGGTCCAGGGGCACCGGTTGCTGGTGGGCAACCGCAAGCTCATGGCCGACCGCGGGATCGAGCTGGGTTCCCTGGCGGGGGTGCGCGACGAGCTGGCCTCGACCGGGAGGACGGCGGTGCTGGTGGCGGTGGACGGGAGGGCGGCGGCCGTGATCGCCCTGGCCGACGCCGCCCGGGACACCGCGGCGGCGGCGGTGAGCGCCCTGCACGAGGCCGGCATCGAGGTGGTGATGCTCTCCGGTGACAACGAGGCCACCGCCCGGCGCATCGCCGGGCAGCTGGGCATCGACACGGTTATCGCCGAGGTCCTGCCCGAGGACAAGTCCCGCAAGATCGCCGAGCTCCAGGGCAGCCGGAAGAAGGTCGCGATGGTCGGTGACGGGGTCAACGACGCCCCGGCCCTGGCCCAGGCGGACCTAGGCGTGGCCATCGGGGCCGGCACCGATGTGGCCATCGAGACCGCCGATGTGGTGCTGATGCGCTCGGATCCGCTGGATGTGCCGATCGCCCTGCGGATCGGGGGCGGGACCGTGCGGAAAATGCGGCAGAACCTGTTCTGGGCCGTCGGTTACAACGTCATCGCCTTGCCCATTGCCGCCGGCGTGTTCGTGCCGTTCGGTGTCGTGCTCAGCCCGGAGATGGCGGCGATCTCGATGTCGGGCTCCAGCTTCATCGTCGCGGTGAACGCTTTGCTGCTGAAGCGGCTGCGGTTGCCGGAACCCCCGCAGCCGAGCCCTGCGGCTCGCACGGAACCGGCGCTGACACCTGTGGGAGACCGGTAACCCCGGCTCCCCGGTACGACCCGATCCTGACCCGTTCTCGCCGAAGAAGAGGAAGAGCCCGATGACCACTCCCGAAACCACGGCACCCGCCCTCGTGGGCCCACAGCCGTTGAGCGAGACCGAACTGTCCCGGCTGGATGCGTGGTGGCGGGCGGCGAACTACCTGTCGGTGGGGCAGATCTACCTCCTAGACAACCCGCTGCTGCGGGAGCCGTTGTCCGTGGAGCACCTCAAGCCCCGCCTGCTGGGGCACTGGGGGACCACCCCGGGGCTGAACCTGATCTACGCGCACCTGAACCGGGTGATCAAGGCCCGGGAGTTGGAGGCGATGTATGTGACCGGACCCGGCCACGGGGGCCCGGGGCTGGTGGCCTGCGCGTATCTGGAGGGGACCTACAGCGAGGTCTACCCGGGGATCGGCCGGGACACCGAGGGGTTGCGGCGCCTGTTCCGGCAGTTCTCCTTCCCCGGGGGGATCCCCAGCCACGTGGCCCCGGAGACCCCCGGGTCCATCCACGAAGGCGGGGAGCTGGGGTATTCGTTGATGCACGCCTATGGGGCGGCCTTCGACAACCCGGGCCTGCTGGTGGCCTGCGTCATCGGGGACGGGGAAGCCGAGACCGGGCCGCTGGCGGCCAGTTGGCACTCCAACAAGTTCCTGGACCCCGTCCACGACGGAGCCGTGCTGCCGATCCTGCACCTGAACGGCTACAAGATCGCCAACCCGACCGTGCTGGCCCGGATTCCCGAGCAGGACCTGATGAGCCTGTTGCGCGGATACGGGCACGAACCGTATCTGGTCAGCGGGAGCGACCCGGCCCAGGTGCACCAACGGTTCGCGGCCGTGCTGGAGGAGGTGCTCGAGGACATCCGTCGCATCCAGAGTCAGGCCCGGGAGGGCACCGCCCCGGAGTTCCCGCGGTGGCCGGTGATCGTGCTGCGCACCCCTAAGGGGTGGACCGGGCCCGCGGAGGTGGACGGGGTGCCTACCGAGAACACCTGGCGTTCCCACCAGGTGCCCCTGTCCGGTCTGCGGGACAATCCCCAGCATCTGCGCCAGCTGGAGCAGTGGTTGCGCTCCTACCGCCCCGAGGAGCTCTTCGACGCCGCCGGGGCGCTGGTCCCCGAGCTGGCCCAGCTGGCCCCGGAGGGCACCCGCCGGATGAGCGCGAACCCGGTGACCAACGGTGGCGCCGTGCTGGAACCCTTGCGGTTGCCCGATGTCCGCGACTACGCCGTGCCCGTGGAGTCCCCCGGAGCCACGGTTCACGAGGCCACCCGGGTGCTGGGCACCTGGGTGCGCGACGTGATCCGGGACAATCCGCGCACCTTCCGGCTGATGGGCCCCGACGAGACGGCCAGCAACCGGCTCAGCGCGGTCTTCGAGGTCACCGACCGGGTGTGGGAGGCGCAGATGCTGCCCACCGACGAGGGCCTGGGCCGCTCCGGGAGGGTGATGGAGGTGCTCTCCGAGCACCTGTGCCAGGGCTGGCTGGAGGGATACCTGCTCACCGGCCGGCACGGGCTGTTCTCCTGCTACGAGGCGTTCATCCACATCGTGGACTCCATGGTGAACCAGCACGCCAAGTGGTTGAAGGTCGCCGGGGAGATCCCCTGGCGCCGACCGATCGCCTCGCTGAACTACCTGCTGACCTCTCACGTGTGGCGTCAGGACCACAACGGGTTCTCCCACCAGGACCCCGGCTTCATCGACCACCTGGTCAACAAGAAAGCCGAGATCGTGCGCGTCTACCTGCCCCCGGACGCCAACACGCTGCTGTCGGTGGCCGAGCACTGCCTGCGCAGCCGCGACTACATCAATCTCATCGTCGCCGGCAAGCAACCCGCCCTGTCCTACCTGTCCATGGAGGAGGCGGCATTGCACTGCCGCCGCGGTGTGGGCATCTGGGAATGGGCCGGCAACGAACCCGCGACCGCTCCCGATGCCGCCTCACCGGCCCACTCCGGGACACGCGGTGGGCCGGTGCTGCCCGATGTGGTGCTGGCCTGCGCCGGGGACGTGCCGGCCCTGGAGACCCTCGCGGCCGTGGACCTGTTGCGCCAGCACCTGCCGCAGCTGGTGGTGCGCGTGGTCAACGTGGTGGATCTGATGCGCCTGCAACCAGCCAGCCAGCACCCGCACGGGCTGCCGGAGGCGGAGTTCGACGCGATCTTCACCACCAGCCGTCCGGTGATCTTCGCCTACCACGGCTACCCGTCGCTGATCCACCGGCTGACCTACCGCCGGACCAACCACGGCAACTTCCATGTGCGCGGCTTCCAGGAGGAGGGCACGACGACCACCCCCTTCGACGTGGTCATGCTCAACGACCTCGACCGGTTCCACCTGGTCATCGACGTCATCGACCGGGTGCCCGGTCTGGCCGAGGCCGCCGCCCCGTTGCGGCAGCGCATGGTCGAGGAACGGGTACGGGCCCGGGCCTACACCCGGGCCCATGGGGAGGACGACCCGAAGATCAGCGGTTGGCGCTGGCCCTCCGCCCCCACCAGCAGCGCCCCGCGCGGACAGGGGTGCTGCTGATGTACCTGGAACACCTGCTTCCGGGCCCGGCCCGCACGGATGAGGGGTATCGTGCGGTCGTCTTCGACATGGACGGGGTCCTCACGGACACCGCCGGGATGCACGCCCGGGGGTGGAAAGCCGTTTTCGACGAGGTCCTCCCCGAGCTGGGCGGCACTGGGCAGGCGCCCTTCGACGCGCAGACGGACTACCGGGCCTACCTGGACGGGCGCCCCCGACCCGAGGGGGTGCGCACCTTCTTGGCCTCCCGCGGGATCAGTGTGCCCGAGGGCGGGCCCGGTGACGGTGCGCAGCTGCTCACCGTCCACGGGCTGGCCGCCCGCAAGCAGGAGCTTTTCGCCGCGGAGCTGACCCGGCAGGGGGTGCGGGCGTTCCCCGACGCCCTGGTGCTGTTGGGCGCGCTGGTGGCCCGGGGGGTGCCCACGGCCCTGGTGACCTCCAGCAGCAACAGTGCCGCGGTGCTGGCGGCGGCCGGGGTGGGGCACCTGTTCACCGTGCGCGTGGACGGCACCGACGCGCAGCGGCTGGGGATGCCGGGCAAACCGGACCCGGCCGTCTTCCTGGAAGCGGCACGCCGCCTGGAGGTCCCACCGGCCCAGGCCGTGGTGATCGAAGACTCCACCGCCGGGGTCGCAGCAGCCACCGCCGGAGGATTCGGCCAGGTCATAGGGGTCGACCGCACCGGGGCCGCCCACGAGCTGGCGGCAGCTGGTGCCCATCTCGTGGTGGAGGACCTTCGGGCGGTGCCGCTGGTACCCCTGAGCGAGGACGCCGCGCCGGTGGAGCACCGAGGGTCGTGGTGCGGTGGGGCGGTCACCGCCACGACCGACGGGTGGCGGCTGGTCTATGACCGGTTCGACCCGACGCAGGAAGGCACCCGCGAAGCCCTGTGCACCCTGGGCAACGGGTACTGGGCCACCCGCGGGGCGGTGCCGGGCAGCACCGCCGACGGGACCCATTACCCCGGGACCTATTTCGCCGGTATCTACAACCGCCGCACCACCGATCTGGCCGGGCACCCGTTCGAGACAGAGCACCTGGTCAACGCCCCCGACTGGACGTACCTGAGCGTGCGCCCGGCGCAGGGGCCCCTGCTGCACCCGGGGTGCCCGGAGATGATCGCTCACCACCAGCTCCTGGATCTGCGCCACGGGGTGCTGACCCGCACCAACCGCTACCGTGACGCGACCGGGCGCACCACCCGGGTCACCTCCCGGCAGCTGCACAGCCTGGCCGACCCGCACCTGGCCGCCCTGGAGGTCACCGTGGAGGCCGAGGACTGGTCCGGGGAGCTGATCGTCGAATCCGCCGTCAACGCCGCGGTGTCCAACCGCAACGTGATCGCTGATCGTCAGTTGGCCGGCGAACACTGGGCTCCGGTGGAGTCCCGGGAGTTGGATGCGGAAACGGTGCTCTACGTAGCGGCCACGACCCAGTCCGGCATCACCGTGGCCACCGCCGCCCGCACCCGGGTCGCCCCCGGCTCCGCTCAGACCGGCCGGCGCCTGGTTCCCGGCCACAGGCTGGGGCACGAGATCACCTTGGTGCTGCGTCCCGGGCAGCCGGTGACCCTGGAGAAGACCGCGGCGGTGGCGACCTCCCGGGACCGGGCAATCTCCACCCCCGCCCTGGACGTGACCTCGAAGATCGGTGAGACCCCCGGGTTCGCTCTGTTGCTGGGGGACCAGGAGAAGGCCTGGGCGGAGCTGTGGGACCGCTTCGGCATCAGCCTGGAGGCCGGCCCCGCCCAGGAGCTGGCGCTGAACCTGCACATCTTCCATGTGCTGCAAACGGCCGCGGCAGCGGGCCTGGACCTGGACGCCGGACTGCCCGCCCGCGGCCTGCACGGGGAGGGATATCGCGGCCACATCTTCTGGGACGAGATCTTCGTCTACCCCATGCTCACCCTGCGCCGGCCGGAGCTGACCCGGTCCTTCCTGCGCTACCGTCATCGACGCCTCGGGGCGGCCCGGACTGCGGCCCGGGAAGCAGGACTGGCAGGGGCGCTGTTCCCGTGGCAGTCCGGCAGCGACGGGCGGGAGGAGACGCCGAGAACGCTGTTCAACGTCCGCAACGGGCAGTGGATGCCCGACAACTCCCACCGTCAACGCCACGTCGGGCTGGCCGTGGCCTACAGCGTGTGGCAGTACTACCAGGCCACCGCCGACATCGGCTTCCTCACCGACTACGGCGCGGAGCTGATCATCGAGGTGGCCCGGCTGTTCAGCAGCCTGGCCGTCCACGACCCTGTCGAGGACCGCTTCGACATCACCGCGGTGATGGGCCCGGACGAGTACCACGACGGCTACCCCCACGCCCCCGGCCAGGGAGTGCGCAACAACACCTACACCAACGTCCTGGCCGCCTGGGTCCTGGCCCGCGCCGGAGAAACCGTCGAGCTGCTGGCCGGCCACGACTGCGACCCGCTGTGGCGCCGGTTGCACCTGGCCCACGAGGAGACCGCGCGCTGGGACCGGATCAGCCGACGGCTGCGCGTGCCCTGGCACGCGGACGGCATCATCAGCCAGTTCGAGGGCTACGAGGACCTGGAGGAGTTCGACTGGCAGGCCTACCGCGCCCGCTACGGCAACATCGGCCGGCTGGATCTCATCCTCCAGGCCGAGGGTGACTCCACCAACCGCTACAAGCTCTCCAAACAGGCCGACGTGCTGATGCTCTTCTACCTGTTCTCCGCCGAGGAACTGCGCGGACTTTTCGCCCGCCTGGGCTACGCCCTGCCCCCGGACCTCATTCCCCGCACGGTCCACTACTACCTGGCCCGCACCAGCCACGGCTCCACCCTCAGCCGGCTGGCCCATGGCTGGGTGCTGGCCCGCACCGATCGGGCCCGGTCCTGGACCCTGTTCGACCACGCCCTGCGGGCCGACCTCGACGACACCCAGGGCGGGACCACCCGCGAAGGGATCCACCTCGGGGCGATGGCCGGAACCGCCGACATGGTGATGCGCTGCTACGGGGGCGTGGAGACCCGGGCCGAGGCCCTGTGGTTGCACCCGGTGCTGCCCGAGGAGATGGCCGCGGCCTCTTTCCAGCTCCGGTACCGGGGCCAGCCGATCAGCGTCAGCCTCACCCGGCACACCATGGCGATGCGCCTTCATCCCTGCTCGGCCGCACCCATCCGGGTGTGTGCCGAGGGCCTGGAGAGAACCCTGAGCCCCGGCCAGGTCTGGAAGGTGCCGCTCACCGCGGTGGGCCCCCCGCCCCCCAGCGCGCAAGGCCGCGCTGCCTCCACCGTGGGGAGCTGAGGCCATGACCGACCACCACGCCGAGCGGTTCCGTCAGATCACCGAGGTCCTGGCTCGTCACGGACTGGGCTTCGGGATCGGGGCGGCCGGGCTGCACCGGTGGCTGCCGGTGGAGCACGGGCTGCTGGGCCACGAACAGCGCGAGGAGCCCTACACCAATCCCGAGCACCTGCGTCTGGCCCTGGAGCAACTGGGACCGGTGTTCGTCAAGTTCGGGCAGGTGCTCTCGACCCGGGCGGATCTGCTGCCCGAACCGTACCGGGAGCAGCTGTCCCGGTTGCAGGACTCCGCCCCACCGGTGCCCGGGCCGGTCATCACGGAGCTGATCGCGGGCGAGCTCGGCCACGCCCCTTCGGAGGTGTTCGCCGCCTTCGAGGAGACCCCTCTGGCCAGTGCGTCGCTGGGACAGGCCCATGCGGCCCGCCTGGCCGACGGCACCGAGGTGGTGGTCAAGGTGCGTCGGCCCGAGGTCGCCGCCCAGGTCCAAGAAGACCTGGAGATCCTGCAGAACATGGCCGCACGGGCCAGCCGCTATTGGGAGGCCGCCGCCGACTACGACGTGACCGGCATCGCCGAGGAGTTCGCCACCACGCTGCGGGCGGAACTGGACTACCTCGCCGAAGGGCGCAACGCCGAACGTTTCGCGGCGAACTTCGCCGGCAACGACGACATCCGCATCCCCCGGGTCTTCTGGGAGACCACCACCTCCCGGGTGCTGACCCTGGAGCGGATGCACGGGCTGAAGATCAGTGACCTGGCCGGGCTCGAGGCCGCCGGGATCGACCGGGCAGCCCTGGCGAGCCGGGCGGCCGGTGCGGTGGCCCAGATGGTGTTCCGGGACGGCTTCTTCCACGCCGACCCGCATCCGGGCAACCTCTTCGTGGAACCCGGCGGGCGCATCGCCCTGATCGATTTCGGCATGGTCGGGGACATCGACGAGCACCTGCGGGCACGTCTCGGGGCCCTGTTGCTGGCCCTGGTGCGCCAGAACCCGCGGCGGATCGCCACCGCCCTGGCCCAGCTGACCACCTCCCGGCACCCGGTGAACATCCCCGCCCTGGCCGGGGACCTGGCCCCTGTCGTGGCCCTCTACTCGGGGCGCCCCTTGGGCGAGATCCCGATCGGGGGCCTCATCAAGGAAGTTCACGCGGTCCTGCGCCGCCATCATCTGCAGTTGCCGCGGGAGTTCTCCTTGTTGCTGAAGATGCTGTTGATGGCCGAGGGTGTGGGGACGATGCTGGACCCCCAGTTCCAGCTCGGTGAGGTCCTGCGGCCCTACGCCCACGGTCTGCTGCTGGAGCGCTACTCCCCCTCCGCCATCGCCGGACGCCTGTCCCAGGCAGGGACCGATGTCCTGGATCTCACCGCTGAGCTGCCCGAGCAGCTGCGCCGCGTCCAGGCCATGCTCGAGGCCGGGGGCCCCGAGTTGCACCTGCGCACCGCAGAACTGGACCCTCTCGTGGACCGCCTGGAATCGGCAGGCCACCGGTTGGGGCTGGCGATCCTGGCGGCCGCGTTCGTGCGTGGCCTCGGTGATCTGGCCGCCTCCGACCCGGTGCGGCGCCGGTCCTGGCAGCTGCCGGTGCTCAGCACGGGCCTGGGCGCGACCGGTTCCCTGGGCGCCTATCTGGCGTGGTCGGCGCACCGGCAACGACGACGCCGGCCCTGAGCACTGGCCAGCACCGATCCACACCACCGACCGCCGGTAGTCCCTGTTAGGAAAGGAACGAAAATGACCCAGAAGATCCGGGTGGGCGTCAACGGCTACGGGGTGATCGGCAAACGCGTCGCCGATGCGGTCACCGCCCAACACGACATGGAACTGGTCGGGATCAGCGACGTGGTCTCCGACTACCGCATCGCCACCGCGGTCTCCCGCGGCATCCCCGTCCACGCCTCCACCGCCGCAGGGGCAGCGGCGATGCGCTCGGCGCAGTTGCCCGTGGCAGGAGAGCTGCACCAGCTGCTCGGGGCCGTGGACGTGATCGTGGACTGCACCCCGGCCAGGAGCGGGGCCACCAACCTCGAGCACTACCGCGCCCACGGGGTCAGAGCCGTCTTCCAGGGCGGGGAGAAGCACGCCCTCACCGGCCACTCCTTCGTCGCCCACGCCAACTACGCCACCGCCCTGGGCCGGGACACCACCCGGGTGGTCTCCTGCAACACCACCGCCACGGTCCGCACCCTGACCGCGCTGCAGGGCGCGGGACTGCTGGCCAGGGCGCGCGGGGTGCTCATCCGCCGGGCCACCGACCCGTGGGAGTCCGATCACTCCGGGATCATGAACACCGTCGTCCCGGAAACGGCCATCCCCAGCCACCAAGGGCCCGACGCCCGGACGGTCGTGCCGGACCTCGACGTGGTGACCATGGCCGCGAAGGGCTCCCACACCCAGAACCACCTGCACTACTGGGCCATCGACCTCACCCGCCCCGCCACCCAGCAAGAGGTCCTCGAGGCGCTGGGCGCCATGCCGCGGGTCGCGCTGGTCCGCAGCGGCGAGGGGATCGTGGCGCCCAACAGCACCATCGAGCTGATGCGGGACCTCGGCCGGCCCCGCGGGGACATGTACGAGGTCGCCGTGTGGGCCGACATCCTCACGGTGCAGGGCGACGAGCTGTTCTGCACCTACACCGTCGACAACCAGGCGGTGGTCGTCCCGGAGAACATCGACGCGATCCGGGCCCTGGCCGGCACCGTCACGGACGGGGCCGAATCCATGAGCCGCACCGACGCCGCCCTGGGGGTGCGCGCGGACTTCCTCGCGCCCGCCCCGCACCCGGGCCGGCCCCACCCCGCGGCGGGGGCACGGTCGTGAACGCCGCGGAGACCTTCCGCGTCGTGGTCGGGGTGGACGGATCGCCCGAGTCCCTGAGGGCTCTGGAGTGGGCGGTCACCGAGGCCCGGTTGCGCCAGGGCCAGGTCCATGTGGTGACTGCCTGGCAGCATCCGTCCATGGTGGCCGGCGACGACGAGCCGGACTGGGACCTGACCAGGTACGAAGCCAGGGCCCGGTTCCTCCAGGACGACGCGATGCGCAGCGTGCACGCCGAGCAGGAGGACATCACTGGCGAGGTGGTCCAGGGCCAGGCCGCCGCGGTGCTGGTGGAGGCTTCCGCCGAGGCCGATCTGCTGGTCGTGGGATCCCACGGCTACGGCGGCTTCACCGGCCTGCTGCTGGGCTCGGTCTCCAACCAGGTCCTCCACCACGCCCGCTGCCCCGTGCTCGTCGTCAGACCCCGTCACCCGGGCCGGCTGTAGAGCCGGGTCCGGCCCAGGTGGTTTCCGCAGCTGCGGATCCGGGGGTGGGAGGCCTCTCAGGTTCTCGTCGAGCAATCAGGCCGATCCCGGCTCTTCGCAGATGAGCGGGGTCGGGAGGTTCTCTGCCGGAGCGGTGGGGGCCGTGTCGAGCTGAGTGGGTAGGCGTCGAGGCCTTCAGGATGAAGGCGTCTACTCCGCATCCTTCGAAGGCCTCGACTGTGACCCAGCCTATCGGCGGGCACGCCTGTTGCGTGTCCGCGTGCACTCTCTTCGACCAGCCCGACATGCACGTGCGTGCCGCCGAACTCACCGACCGTGGGTGGGCACTGAGCGTGGAAACGCGCGGCCGCGAGGCCGCCTGCCCCGACTGCGGGGTCATCGCTGCCCGGGCCAAGGACCGGGACCGTGTGCTGCTGCACGACCTGCCCGCTCACGGGGTGCCGGTGCGCCTGGTGTGGAGCAAGCGCCGCTGGCGTTGCCAGGAGCCGGCCTGCGCCCGGACCAGCTTCACCGAGCCCCACCCGGTCGCCGCCCCTCGGGCCAGGCTCACTACCCGGGCCGTGGCCTGGTGCGCCGACCAGATCGCCTCCCACGACATCACCGTCTCTGCTCTGGCCGGGATGCTCGGAGTCGCCTGGCACACCGTGTGGAACGCGGTGGCCCCAATGATCCGGGCCAGGATCGCCGACCCGGCCCGCCTCGAAGGAGTGCGGCGCCTGGGCGTGGATGAGCACATCTGGACCCACGTCGGGCTGCCGGGACGACGGGCGGTGACCGGGATCATCGATCACACCCCAGACGAGGACGGGCGCCCCCGGGCGCGGCTGCTGGACCTGGTCCCGGGCCGCTCGGGTGCCGCTTACCAGGGTTGGCTGGCGCGGCAGTCGCCGGCCTTCCGGGACGGGGTCACCACCGCGACCCTGGACCCGTTCCGCGGCTACGCCAACGCGATCCGTGACCAGCTGCCCGCGACTCAGGTCGTCCTGGACGCCTTCCACATCGTCAAGCTCGGCACTCAGATGGTCGATGAGGTCCGCCGGCGGGTGCAGCAGAACACGACTGGGCACCGAGGCAGGGCTGGTGATCCGCTGTACCGCATCCGACGGGCGCTGACCTGCGGGGTGGAGCACCTCACCGAACGCCAGGCCGCCCGCCTCGAGGCCGGCCTGGCCGCTGGCGACCCGCACGACGAGGTCCTGGTGGCCTGGCAGTGCTATCAGAAGCTGCGCGCCGTCTACCACCAGCCCACCTCGACCACCGGCCGGGCCCTGGCGGTGGAGGTCATCGACAGCCTGCACACCTGCCCCATCCCCGAGGTCGCCCGCCTCGGGAGGACCCTGCGACGCTGGAGGGAAGAGATCCTGGCCTACTTCCACACCAATGGCGCCTCGAACGGCCCCACGGAGGCCGTCAACGGGGTCATCGAGACCATGCGCCGCGTCGCCCGAGGCTTCCGAAACCCAGAGAACTATCGGCTCAGAGCCCTCATGGCAGCCGGAGGACACCGACCCTGGAGAACCCCCTGACCCCGCTCATCTGCGAAGAGCCCCGATCCCTGAAGGATTCAGTGACTCAGACGGGGTGGTGCTCAGTGCTGCCGCGCAGCATCGAGAAGAGCACGTCGCAGCGTCAGCCGGCCACGGAGGATCACGCACTGTTCCCGTAACTGAGAGGAATGCTCCCCTGGGGTGTGGCACACCCGCTGCGCCCTGTGGCCAGAAAGGGCCTGGCTCCCCTTTCCGGTCAGTGACCGGAGGTGTGGCCGGGGCCGTGGGAGGGGACCGGGGAGTCCTCGCCGCCCGGGACGCCGCCTGGTGCGCTGCCGCTGATCAGCGGGCCGATGACGAAGGCCGAGAGCGAGTAGAGGCCCGCGAAGACGACCAGACCGACGGCCGGCGCCCACCAGGTGTCGAACCTGCGGCGCAGGCGCAGCAGGAGGGGGACCGAGGCGGCAAGGCCCAGAACACCGAACACGAGGGTCCCGCCGGACCCGGCAATCAGCGCCGTCCCGGCGAGCACTCCCACGTGGTGCAGCACGTGCGGGAGCAGCCCCAGGGCCACGCCGATCCCGCCGATGGCGGAGTTCCACAGCGCGCGCAGGCGCCTCGGCCGGACCGCCGCAGCCTCTCCGGGGGTGCCCGCCTGATCGCTGACCCGGTGGTGGGAGAGATGCTCGTCCATCGCCGTCGCGCCCTTCCCTGCAACCGGTGTGCCGTCCGGGCCGAGTCTAGTCACGGGCGGTCCATGGGCAGGAGCCCGGTGAGCCACGGGGGCCGGTGGCTACCTGGGCAGGCGTCGAGGGCGTGACGGGTCATGGTCCCGGGCGAACCCTGCCTGGGACCGTCACCAGCGCCAGGGAGACCAGCACGATCACCGCCCCCACCGCGCTCCACACGGTGGGCCGTTCCCCAGGCAGCACCGCCGAGACCGCCATGGCGATCACGGGCACCAGCAGGGTCCACGCGCTGAGCAGGTCCAGGCGTGCCACCTGGGTCTGGCGGAACCAGGCGAGGAAGGCGGCTGCGGTCCCGATCAGCGACAGGAACCCCAGTGCCAGCACGAACCGAGGGGTCCAGGCGATGGCCGGGGCGCCCTCGACCGCGGCGGCCAACGCCACCAGCAGAAGACCGCCGATCACAAAGTGCCAGCCGATGGCGACCACCAGATCCGTTCCGGACAGCCTCCGTGACATCAGCGTTCCGGCGGTGACGGCCACCGCTGAGAGCAGCGACAGCCACGCCCCCTGCCCGCCACCACTAGCCACCCCCACCAGCACCAACCCGGCGAACCCGACCACCACAGAGGCCGCGGAACGCACGGAAACGGCCTCACCGTAGAACCACCAGGCCGGCAGCAGGATCAGTAACGGCTGCGCGTTCGACAGCACCGCTGCCGCCCCCGTGGCCAGTCCTGCGGTCCCGGCGAACATCGCGGCGAAGGCCACGGTCACGTTCACCACCGCCATCGCCGTCAGCAGACCCCAGGACGGCCCCCGCGGCCGCAGGGGCCGTCGCTGCGCGGCGGCGACGAGCAACAACGCGGCCCCGGCGATCAGAGCACGTAGTGCCGCGAACCACAGCACCGGCGCGTCCTGCAAACCCCATCGGATGGCCACGAAACACAGGCCCCAGGCCGTCGTCACCCACAGCATGGTCCCCACCCGGGGCGCCCCTCGGTCCGGGGCTACCCTTGTGCTGCTCAGGAGCGGGCCGTCTGCCGGCGGAACCGGGGGAGAAACCCCGGCACCCGGCGGGCATAGTCCTGGTAGGCGGTGCCGAACTGGCGGACCAGGATCTGCTCCTCCTTGCGCGCCAGGCGCCAGTAGACCACCACCAGCACCGGGAACATCAGCAGGGTCAGCACCGTGGGCCACTGCAGCAGAAAGCCCACCATGACAGCCAAGAACCCTACGTACTGCGGGTGGCGGAGACGCGCATACGGGCCGGTGCTCGCCAGACGCCCTTCGTGCTGGGCCGCATAGAGCACCCGCCAGGCACGGTAGAGCAGGTACAGCCCCGCCCCGATCACGAGGTTGCTGAGCAGGTGCAGAGGATTCAGATGCGGATCCCCTTCCCATCCGAACAGCTCCTGCCACAGGTGCCCCGATCCATGATCCAGGGACTGCAGACCGGGCACCTTCTCGCCCAGCCAGCCCGAGAGCAAGAAGATCGTCAGCGGAATGCCGTACATCTCGGTGAACAGCGCGACGATAAACGCCGAAAACCCGCCCAGGGCGCGCCAGTCCAGCCTGGTCTTGGGCTGGATGAAACTGAATGCGAAGGCGATGAACACCAAGGAATTCAGGATCACCAGCCACCACAGACCGTACCCGTACTCACCGGACATCGCCGGCTCCTCTCTCCTGGAGGTCACCTCCGTGGCCACCATGGCCGCCGTGACCGCCGTGACCGAACAGGTGCATCACCAACATGGCGGCCACGAACACATACGGCAGGGCATCGGCCACGTGCAGCCAGTGAGCGGTGAGCAAATAAATCACGATGGCAAGGACCACCACCAGGATGCCGAGACGAACCGGGGAGCCCGGGCGGGAACGGCCACGGGTGGGTGATGGGTGCGGACTGTCGCTCATTGGACTTCCTGCCTGGTCGCAATCTCAAGAGCCTGCCGGTCCACCACCGGTGCAGTGAGTACTGAGGAACCCACGGGGCCGGCTGGCTCACCTGTGTCGTTACAACAGCGCTTCGGTGGTCTTGCCTCCGTCGGTGGTGCGCAGGACGGCCGAATCGGCCACCAGCAGTGCCTCCACCGTCCCCTCCTCGCTGATGCTCGCTCCCAGGGCGGTGATCTCCCCGATCGCCTTCTCGCTGGTGTCCCAGGTGTCCCCGGCGTCAGCGCTGGTAAGCAGGCGCCCGTCGATGCCGGCGCCGACGATGGTCTTCTCATCGGCCCAAGCCACAATCGACATCAGTTGCGGGGTGTCCAGGGTGTCCCAGGTGGTCCCGTCGTCGCTGGAGCGCAGCACGCCGTTCTCGGTGGTGGCCAGGACCGTGCCCGTGCCCGGGGCGATCGCCAGGGACGCCGGGGCGGAGGGGATCTCAAGGGTGTCCCAGGTGCGGCCGTCGGTGCTGGCGCGCAGCTGTCCGTCGAAGCCGATGACCGCGTTCGGGCTGGCGGTCAGGGCGTGGAAGTCCGACTCCCCGCCTCGGGAGAGCACCTCCCAGGTCTCACCGCCGTCGGTGGATTCGATCAGCCCGACCGGCTCGGGCAGGTCGGTCCCCATCCCGGGGTGGCCCGAGGCCAGGTAGCGGCCCTCGGTGAGGGTGAAACCCATCAGGTCCACGACCGGACCCACCTGGGTCAACTGCCGGCTCTCCAACCGGAACAGGCCCTCATGGGTGGCCAACAGAATCACCCCGGTGGCTGCGTCGCGGGTGATGGCGTGGACGTGGGTGATCGCCGTTCCAGCGCTGTTGGTGCTGGAGGAAGCAGTCGGAGCCGTGGAGTTCGCCTGCGGCGAGCACGCCACCAGGGCCCCGGAGCCCAGCAGGCTGAACCCGCCCAGGAGAAGGGATCTGCGGGTCAAGGAGTTCATGGGTCCTTTCCGCCTCGCAACCACATCACGAGGACCACCCACCATTCTCGACCGGCTGGAGAGAGGCTCTGCGCCGTTTTCCTTGAAGGTTTGGCGAAGATTGCCGCAGGAAGGGCCTCTGAGCCGGATCGGCATACAGGTCAGGGACACACTGGAGGCATGAATTCTGGCTCCGATGCCGGCACCCGCCCGGAGCGCGTGCTGGTGGTCGACGACGAGAAACCCCTGGCGCAGATGGTCGCCACCTACCTGGCCCGCGCCGGCTATGCGGTGGACCTGGCGCACACCGGCCCCGACGCCCTGGAAGCCGCCCGTGACCGGAGCCCGGACGTGGTGGTGCTAGACCTGGGGCTGCCGGGGATGGACGGCATCGAGGTGTGCCGCAGGATCCGGGGCTTCTCCGAGTGCTACGTATTGATGCTCACGGCCCGCGGGGACGAGGAGGACAAGCTGGCCGGGTTGGCGGCCGGGGCCGACGACTACATCACGAAGCCCTTCAGCGTCCGAGAGGTCGTCGCCCGGGTGGCCGCGGTGCTGCGCCGGCCCCGCACCACGGTCGCCCCGGTCGAGCCGGCCCGGGAGTTCGGGGATCTGGTGGTGGATCTGCCCGCCCACCAGGCACGGGTGGACGGGCGGCCGGTGGGCCTGACCCGCACCGAGTTCGACCTGCTGGCGGCCCTGTCGGCCCGCCCGCACCAGGCGCTCACCCGCCGCCAGCTCATCGACACCGTCTGGGATCCATCCTGGGTCGGGGACGAGCGCATCGTGGACGTGCACATTGGACACCTGCGCCGGAAGCTCGGAGAGGACCCGATCGGCTTCATCGACACGGTCCGTGGGGTCGGCTACCGGATGGTGACACCGTGAGTCCCCGGCGCGAGCGGAGCCTGGCTACCCGGTTCTTCACCGTCCAGGTGCTGGTGGTCGCAGCCTCCCTGGCGGCGGCAGTCGTGGTGGCCTCCCTGATGGGCCCGGCGATCTTCCACAATCATTTGATCATGGCCGGGCATTCGGAGAACTCCCCGGAGTTGCTGCACGTGGAGCAGGCCTACCGCGACACCAACCTCATCACCGTGGCCGTGGCCCTGGCCACAGCCCTGATCTGCGCCCTGGTCGCCAGCCTCTGGTTATCCCGTCGCATCCAGGGCTCTCTCGGGAAGCTGACCGAAGCCGCCAAAGGCATGTCCCGCGGCCGCTACGACACCCGGGTACCGGCCATGGGTGCCGGAGCGGAGGTGGACGGGGTGGCCACCGCGTTCAACATCATGGCGGCTCGTCTGCAAAGTACCGAAGGCACCCGCCGGCGGATGCTCTCGGACCTGGCCCATGAGATGCGCACCCCGATCTCGGTGCTCACCGTGTACTGCGAAGGTCTCCAGGACGGGGTCACCACTTGGGACGAAACCACCAGCGAGATCATGACCGACCAGCTGGGACGCCTCACCCGGCTGGTCGAGGACATCACCGATGTCTCCCGCGCCGAGGAGGGGCGCATCGACCTGGACCGCGCAGAACAGCCCGTGCTCGAACTCCTGCACACCGCCGCCGAGGCCCACCGGGAGTCCTACGCGGCCAAGGGCGTGGCCCTCGACGTGGACGTCGACGATGAGACCGGGGTCCTGGAGGTGGACCGGCAGCGGATGGGGCAGGTGCTGGGCAATCTACTCACCAACGCCCTGCGCCACACCCCAGCGGGTGGGACGGTCACCGTCAGTGCCACCCGCCAGATGTCCGGCCAAGTGGTCCTCTGCATCAGCGACACCGGTGAGGGCATCAGTGCCGAGCAACTGCCCCAGGTGTTCGAGCGCTTCTGGCGCGGGGACACCGCCCGGGACCGAGACCACGGCGGCTCGGGGATCGGGCTGGCCATCTCCAAAGCACTGGTCGAAGCCCACGGCGGCACCCTGACCGCCGCCTCCCCCGGCCCCGGACACGGCGCGGTGTTCACCATCCAGTTGCCGCCCCCCCAACTGGCCGATCTGCCTCCCGCTCGGGAGGCTCACTGACATCCTTGCACTATACCCCCCCAGGGTATATACCTGAGAGGCGAGGGGCGTTCCCCGTTCCCTCACGATCCGAAGGAGCCCACCATGACCAGCTCGCCCCGCCGCCCCCTGCCGATGGCCGCCACCGGTTGCGCCTGCTGCGCTCCCTCCTCTGTCCCTGAGGAAGCGGGGACTGCCGTCGAGGCGCAGTCGCCGTCCTCGGACGGCACCGCCACGACCTACCAGGTGGAGGGCATGACCTGCGGCCACTGCGCCGGCCGGGTCACCGAGGCCCTCACGGCGTTGGAGGGGGTCCTTGACGTGCAGATCGACCTCGTAGCCGGCGAGGCTTCGGCCGTTACCGTGACCAGCACCACCCCTGTCGCAGAGGAATCCGTGCGCGCCGCAGTGGCGCGTGCCGGATATGCGGTCACCTCTTCCTGAGCGTGCCGGGACCGGATCCCCCACGGCCCGACCCGGCTCCCGGTCTCCAGGCCCTGCCTGGGGCCACCACCACCCAACCACCCCACGTAAGGACATCCCCATGAACCGAGCCTCTTCCCTCACCGCCGTGGCCCTCGCCTCTGCCCTGGCCCTGGCCGGCTGCGGCACCGGAGGCGAACAGAACACTGACGCGGCCTCCGAGACCACCAGCTCCACAGCTGCCGCCACCGGGGCCGGTAGCCCCTCGAGCACCCCGTCGGGCGCTACCTCAGGGGAGCCGATCGCTGAAGAGCACAACGACGACGACGTGATGTTCGCCCAGATGATGATCCCCCACCACCAGCAGGCCGTGGACATGAGCGAGACACTGCTGGCCAAGGACGACATCCCCGCCGATGTCCAGGACTTCGCCCAGAAGGTCATCGATGCCCAGGGCCCGGAGATCGAGCGCATGAACCAGATGCTGCAGACCTGGGAAGCGCCGATGTCCGGCGAGGACTCCACGTCCATGGACCACGGGGCCGGCGGGATGATGAGCGAGGAGGACATGGGCATGCTCACCGACGCGCAGGGGACGGACGCGGCCCGGCTGTACCTGGAGCAGATGACCGTCCACCACGAAGGCGCGGTCGAGATGGCCCAGGAGCAGATCGAGCAGGGACAGAACCCCCAGGCCGTCGAGCTCGCCCGCCAGGTGGTCGAGGACCAGGAGGCGGAGATCACCGAGATGGAGCAGATGCTCCAGGAGCTGCCGGACGGTTCCTGACTGCCCCGGTGACCGGCGTCGCCGCCCACGGGCGGCGCTCTGCAGGAAGCAGCGAACCGATCGATGAAGGAGGACCGCGATGATGTGGGGCGACGGCATGGGAGGAGGCACGGGCTGGATGTGGATCTTCTGGCTCCTGCTGATCCTGGGCACGGTGGTGCTGATCTTCGTGCTCGTGAAGGCGTTCACCGGGAACTCGGGCGGCGGGACCCGGCAGGGCGGGAGCGCCCCGCCGCCGACGGGCGCGGGTCCGCGCCGGTCCCGGGAGATCCTCGAGGAGCGCTACGCCCGCGGGGAGATCAGCACCGAGGAGTACCGGGAGCGGCTGCGGACCCTGGAGGAGGGCGAGCGGTGAGCCCGCTGACCCGCCGGCAGCTGCTGGCCCTGGGTGCGGCCGGGGCCGGCGCCGCGGCCGTGGGCGGGGCCGGGCTGTGGTGGACCGGCGGCGGTGGCGAGGCCCTCGGCGGCGGCCGGGACCTGGTCCAGCCCGAGGTGCTGACCGGCCGGGACGGTGTCCTGGACGTGGCCCTGGAGGCCGCCCCCGCCCGGGTGCGGATCGGGGCGCGCACCGCGCACGTGCAGGCGTTCAACGGCTCCCTGCCGGGGCCCACCCTGCGGGTCCGCCCCCGGGACACGATCCGGGTGGCGATGACCAACGGCCTGGAGGTCCCCACGAACCTGCACGTGCACGGGCTGCACGTCTCCCCGGAGGACAACGGGGACAACCCCTTCGTCAGCATCGCCCCCGGGGGGTCCTTCGACTACGAGTTCGTCCTCCCGGACGACCACCCGCCCGGCACCTACTGGTACCACCCGCACCGGCACGGGCACGTGGCCGACCAGCTCGCGGCGGGTCTCTACGGGGCCATCGTCGTCGAGGACCCCGACCCCGTGCCCGTGGCCCGGGAACGGGTGCTGGTGGTCTCGGACCTCACCCTCGACGACTCCGGGAACCTGGCCGAGGTCTCCCCGCCGCAGCGGATGATGGGCCGGGAGGGCGAGACCGTGCTGGTCAACGGCCAGGTCCGGCCCCGGGCCGGCGCCGCGCCCGGGGAGCGGGAGCTGTGGCGGGTCGTCAACGCCTGCCCGGCCCGGTACCTGCGCCTGACCCTCGACGGCCAGACGCTGCGGCTGCTCGGCCGCGACGTCGGCCGCCTCCCCGAGCCCGTCGAGCTCACCGAGGTGACCCTGGCCCCGGGCAACCGGGTGGAGCTGCTCGTGGACACCCGCGAGGGCGCCTCCACCCTGACCGCCGCCCCCGTGGACCGCGGCAGCATGGACGGCATGATGGGCGGGGCGATGCCGGGCGACGGCCCCGGCACCGACGAGCCGATCGAGCTGCTCACCCTCGAGGTCACCGGGGACCGGGCCGCGGACGCCGGCCCCGTCCCCCCGGGTCCGGTGCTGCGGGACCTGCGCGAGGAGCCGGTCGCGGCCCGGCGCACCCTGGACTTCGCCATGGGCATGGGCATGGGCGGGATGATGGGCGGCATGCGCGGCCCCGGGCAGATGATGTCCTTCACGATCGACGGGCGGCCGTTCGACGCCGAGCGCACCGACCAGCGGGTCCGGGTGGGCACCGTGGAGGAGTGGACCCTCACCAACTCCAGCCCCATGGACCACCCGATGCACCTGCACGTGTGGCCCATGCAGGTCGTGACCGAGGCGGGCCGCGAGGTCGCCGCACCGCGGTGGCTGGACGTGGTCAACGTCCCGGCCTTCGGAGAGGTGACGGTCCGGGTGGCCTTCGACGACTTCGCCGGCCGCACCGTCTACCACTGCCACATCCTCGACCACGAGGACCTCGGCATGATGGGCACCCTCGAGGCCCGCTGAGCACCGTGGGCCGGCCCACCGACCCTGTCCGAACCACCCCACCGCCGGGGGCACTCACCGCCCGGCAGGAAGGACGTGCACCTCCTCATGGACCATGACACGCAGACGCAGCAGAAGCTCTCCCTGACCGGTTCCGTCGCCCTCGGGACGGGGGTGATGATCGGCGCAGGCATCTTCGCCCTCGTGGGGCAGGTCGCCGAACTGGCCGGCGGCTGGGTGCCCTGGGCGTTCCTCGCCGGAGCCGTGGTCGTGGCGTTCAGCTCCTACTCCTACATCCGCTACTCGGCCACCAACCCGTCCTCCGGCGGGATCGCGATGCTGCTCAAGGCCGCCTACGGCCCCGGGGTTCTCGCCGGGTCCTTCTCCCTGTTCATGTACGTGTCGATGATCCTGGCCGAGTCCCTGCTGGGCCGCACCTTCGCCTCCTACCTGCTGCGCCCCTTCGGCCTGCAGGGCTCCGCGGTGTGGGTGCCGGTGCTGGCGGTGGTGGCGATCGTGGCCGCCGCCCTGGTCAACCTGGTGGGCAACCGGTGGGTGGAGCGCTCCGCCACGGTGACCGCGGCGCTCAAGATCGTCGGGATCGCCGTGCTGGCGATCGCCGGCATCCTCGCCGCCGGGGTGTCCTCCCTGGGCCGGCTGTTCAGCGCCGCCGACCGCACCCCGCCGGAGGCGGGATGGCTGGGCTTCCTGGCCGGGACCACCCTGTGCATCCTGGCGTACAAGGGCTTCACCACGATCACCAACCAGGGCGCCGACCTGCAGCAGCCGGAGCGCAACATCGGCCGCTCCATCATGATCTCCCTCGCCCTGTGCACCGTGCTCTACCTGCTGATCACCGTCGCGGTGACCGGCAGCCTGACCGTGCCGCAGATCGTCGAGGCCCGGGACTACGCCCTGGCCGAGGCGGCCGAGCCGATGTTCGGCGCCTGGGGCGTGACGCTGACCGTGGCGATCGCCGTCGTCGCGACCCTGTCGGGGCTGATCGCGAGCCTGTTCTCGGTCTCGAAGCTCTACGACATGCTCCGCGACATGGGCCAGGCCCCCGGGCTGCCGGGTCAGGAGGGCCACCAGTCCCTCTACATCACGGCGGGACTGGCCATCGTCATGGCGGCCTTCTTCGACCTGGGCCAGATCGCCTCCCTCGGCGCCATCCTCTACCTGGCGATGGACATCGCCATCCACCTCGGCATCCTCCGCCACCTCAAGGACGACGTCGGGGCCAAACCGTGGATCCCCTGGGTCGCGATCGCCCTCGACGTCACGGTGCTCGTGCCGTTCGTGCTGCTGAAATCCCAGTCGGACCCGTTCACCCTGGTAATCACCGCCGTGGTGGCCCTGGTCATCGTCGTGGCGCAGTGGTTCACCGTGCGACACCGCTCCGACGAGGACGCGCGGCAGGGCGAGCACGAACAGCACTGAGGACCGGTGAGCCGCCCCGTAACCCGGGGACCGGAAGAACAAGAACCAACGACGGAGGTCGATCATGGACGTACTGCTGACAGCTCTGGGGATCGTGGTCATCGTGGCCGGGCTGATGGACATGTTCCACACCCTGTTGCACCCCAGCGGCCAGGGACGTCTGAGCCGACTGGTGCTCTCCACGGTGTGGAAGGTCTCGAAGGCCACCGGTCACCGGGCCGGCTCCGCCGTGGGGCCGGCGGCGATGGTGGCCGTGGTGCTCCTCTGGGTGGTGCTGCAAGCAGCGGGGTGGGCGCTGATCTACTACCCGCACGTCCCGGGCGGGTTCATGTACTCCTCCGGCATCGACGCGGCCGCCTACCCGGACGCGGTCGAGGCCGTCTACGTCTCCGTGGTGACGCTGTCGACGCTGGGCTACGGGGACGTGGTGGCCACCGACTCGTGGATCCGGGTCGCTGCCCCGTTCGAGGCCTTGACCGGGTTCGCGCTGTTGACCGCGGCGCTGACGTGGTTCACGCAGATCTATCCTCCCCTGATGCGGCGCCGGGCGCTGGCCCTGGAACTCAAGGGGCTGGCCGACGCCGACTATGCCGAGACGATCGAGGAGGTCGAGCCGGTCATCGCCTCCCGGGTCCTGGATTCCCTGCAGGCGGATCTCACGAAGATCTCCGTGGACTTCACCCAGCACACCGAGGGTTTCTATTTTCAGGAGAGCGACCCCGATCTGTCCTTGGCACGGCAGTTGCCGTATGCGCTGCGGCTCCGTGATGCGGCCATGGCCCGGTCCGAGCCGGCGGTGCGGTCCAGCGCCCAGCGGCTGTCCTCGGCCCTGGACCAGCTCGGGTCCGAGATCAAGGACGACTTCGTGGGCACCGGGGAGCACCCCGGTGAGGTCTTCGCCGCCTATGCTGCCGAGCACGGCCAGAGCACCCGGGCCTGAGTTCGCCCCTCTCGGCGTTGCGCACGGGCGGACCGGGGCGCGAAGGTCGCCGCACCTACATGAGCAGGGGGCCCTCGAGGGCCGCCCACAGGGCACCGGCCAGGACACCCAGCACCAGGCTCGCGACCGCGGCGACCCCGGCGGTGACGGCCGGCCAGGCGGCCGCCCCGCCGCGTCCGGGGAACCCCTCGGTGTGCTCCTCCGGGCGGGCGAAGACGGGGGCGAACCAGCGCAGGTAGTAGAACAGGCTGAGCACGCTGTTGAGCATCACCACCAGGGCCAGCCAGCCGTGCCCGCCGTCCCAGGCCGCGGTGGCGGTGGTGAGCTTGCCGACGAACACGCCCAGCGGCGGGGTGCCCACCAGTCCCAGCAGCGCCACGAGCAGCGCCAGTCCCAGGCCCGGACGGGCCCGTGCAAGGCCCCGGTAGGCGGCCAGCTCCCGGTGCTCGGGCAGTGCGGCGGTCACGGCGAACGCGGCGACGTTGGTGACGGCGTAGGCGGCGAGGTAGAACAGCAGAGAGGGCAGGGCCAGGTCGCTGCGCCCGGCCGCGGCCACGGGCACGAGCAGGAACCCGACCTGGGCCACCGTCGACCAGCCCAGCAGCCGGCGGGGGTCGGTCTGCCAGTAGGCCGCGAGGTTGCCCAGGAACATCGAGGCGGTGGCCAGCAGGGCTGCGACGAGCAACCAGGAGCCGTCGTCGGCGGAGACCGTGGCCACGAGCCGGTACACGGCCACCAGCGCCCCCACCTTGGGCACGGTGGTGAGGAACGTGGCGGCGGTGGCCCCGGTGCCCTGGGCGGCGTCGGGCACCCAGAAGTGGAAGGGCACCCCGCCGGCCTTGAAGAGCAGCCCGGCGAGCACGCCCAGCACGCCCGCGCCCACGGCCGCGGCCGGGGCGGCGGGCAGGGTGTCCTGGAGCAGGGCGTAGTCGGTGCCGCCGGCCAGGGCATAGAGGACAGTGACCCCGGCCATGAGCAGGATCCCGGACAGTGCGCCCATGAGGTAGGTCTTCATGGCGGCCTCAGCTCCGGCGCGCCCGCCCGTGAGGCCGACGATTCCGTACAGGGGGATGCTGGCCAGCAGGAACCCCACGATCAGCACGAGCAGGTCGGTGGACCCGGCCAGGACCATCAACCCGGTGGTGGCGAAGAGCAGCAGCGCGTACGTGTCCGACTCCCGCGGGGACCCGGCGATCTCCCCGGAGGCCACCCCCAGGACCAGCAGGGTGGTCAGGGCGGCGATCACCCGGGCGGCCCCGGTGGCGGTGTCCACGGTGAAGGTGCCGCTGAAGGCGCTCTGCGCGGGCCCGGCCATGGCGAGGGCCGCGGCGGTCGCGGCGCCCAGCAGGGCCAGGGCCGCCGCGGCGCGGGCGATCCACTGCCGGTCGCGGGGCAGGAACGATCCGCCCAGCAGCACCACCAGCCCCCCGAGGAAGACGAGAATCTCGGGCAGCAGCAACTCCGGGCGCATCTGCATCGAGGCCTCCATCGGCTACCGTCCCACCAGGCCCACGAGGGCGGCCGAGGCCGGCTCGATCACCTCCAGCAGCACCCGGGGCAGCACCCCGATGAGCAGGGACAGTCCCAACAGCGGACCGGCGGACCACAGCTCCCGCGCCCGGAGGTCCACGAACCCGACGGTGTGCCCGGCCGCGGGGCCGGTGAAGACCCGCTGCAGGGCCCGAAGGAACAGGGCGGCGGTGACCAAGATGCCCAGCAGGGCAACCGCGGTGACCGGGGCGACCGCGATGCTGCCGGCGAAGATCTGGAACTCGGCGATGAACCCGGAGAACCCGGGCAGCCCCAGGGAGGCGAAGGCCCCGACCGCGAACAGCGCCGCGTAGCGCGGGGCGGGGGCGGCCAGCCCGCCGTAGGAGCCCATGTCGTAGGAGCCGGCCCGGTCCTGCATCACCCCGGCGAGCAGGAACAGGGCGGCGGTGATCAGCCCGTGGCTGACCATCTGCACGACTGCGCCGGTGACCGCCACGGACCGGGCCTGGGCGGCGCCCTCGGCGAGGACCCCGACCGCGCCCAGGGCCAGGACGATGTAGCCCATGTGGTTGACGGAGGTGTAGGCGATCATCCGCTTGAGGTCCGTCTGGGCCAGGGCCACGAACGCCCCGTAGAGCACCGAGACGACGCCGACGGCCACGATCACCCAGGCCCAGGCCCGCCACGCTTCGGGCAGGATCGGCATGGCGATGCGCACGAACCCGTAGGTGCCCATCTTCAGCAGCACGCCCGCCAGCACGGCCGAGCCGGTGGCCGGGGCGTCCGTGTGGGCCGGGGGGAGCCACGTGTGGAACGGCACGGTGGGGGTCTTCACGGCCAGGCCCACCAGGATCGCCGCGAGCACCAACCCCCCGGTGAGCGGATCGCCCGCCAGCGGCGTCGCGGCGACGAGCTCGGGGATGTCGAAGGTGTGCGGTGCCGCCGCCACGTAGAGCCCGATGAAGCCCAGCAGCAGGGCCAGGGAGCCCAGGAACGTGTAGAGGAAGAACTTCAGCGCCGACCGGACCGCGTTGCCGTGGCCCCACCCGGCGATCACGAAGTACATGCCCACGATGGACAGGTCGAAGAACACGAAGAACAGGATGAGGTCGGCCGCCACGAACACCCCGAGGCTCACGCCCTGCAGGAACAGGAACAGTGCGGCCTGCACGCGGGGGCGGTCCGCGTCCCGCAGGGCGTGGACGGCGCAGGCCAGGAACACGACGGCCGTCATGGCCAGCAGCGGCAGGGAGAGCCCGTCCACGCCCACGTGGTAGCTGCTGTTGACGCCGGGGATCCACGGCACCTGCTCCTCGTACGCCAGACCGTTGGGTCCCGGGTCCTCGTAGCCGGCCCACAGCACGCCCACGAGCAGCAGTTCCACGGCGCTCACCGCCACCCACGCCCAGCGGGCAGCCGCGGGCCCGATCGCGGGGACCACGGCCAGGGCGGCGGCGGCCAGCAGGGGCAGGAAGACGATCAGGCTCAGCATGTTCATCCCATCACGGCGTAGACGGACCAGGCCATGACGCCGACGGCGAGCACCGCGACGGCCTGGAGGAAGTACTGGTGGACGGCCCCGGTCTGCGGGGCCCGGGCCAGCTGCCCGAGCCGGCGGACCCGGCCGGCGAAGCCCTCGACGGCGCCGTCCACCACGTCGTCGTCGAGGCGGGCCGCGCCCCGGCCGGCCGCGGCGGCGGCGTGCGCGGTGGTGCCGACCCCGGCGTCGAGGACCCGGTCGTCGAACCGGGCCGCGGACCGGGCCAGCACCGGGACGGCACCGGCCGCGGCGGTCACGGCACGGTCCAGGACGAGGTCGTCGAACCGGGCCAGGGCGTGCGCCAGGCCCAGCGCGGGGCGCACGACGACGGCGTGCGCGGCGGCCTCCAACCCTAGCCACCCCGCGGCCCACCCCGGCTCGGGGGCGGGCAGGCGCAGCATCAGCAGCACCACGGCGGCCGCGATCGCGGCCGAGACGACCAGCTCGAGCGGGGCTACCTCACCGTGTCCGCCCAGAGCCCCGGCGAGCGTCCGGCTGACCGGGGGCAGGGCCAGAGCCCCCAGCACGGCCGCGCCGGCGGCGAGCACGACCAGCGGGGCCTGCTCCAGCGGCCCCACCCTCCCGGTGCCGCCTTCCGCGGCCTCGGTCCCCGTGGCCTCGGCGCGGCCGTCTCGACGCCAGATCGTCCAGAGGACCTTGCCCGCGTAGGCCGCCGACAGGGCCGCCGCCACGAGCCCGGCGGCGTAGAGCGGACCCGAGACCTCGAGGGCCCCGGCGAGCACCGCGTCCTTGGTGGCCCACAGGGACAGCGGGGCGATCCCGGCCAGGGCCAGCGCGCCCACGGTGGCGGTCACGCCCACGACGCGCCACCGGCGGCCGGCCCCGCGCAGTGCGGTGAGCTCCTCGGTGCCCAGCGCCGTCAGCCACGCCCCGGCGGCCAGGAACAGCAGGGCCTTGGTGGAGGCGTGGGCCACCAGGTGCGCCGCGCCGCCGCTGACCGCGCCCACCCCGGCGGCCAGCACCACGAAGCCCATCTGCGCCACCGTGGACGCCGCCAGCAGCTGCTTGAGCTCCCGCTGGGCCAGTGCCACGATCCCCATCAGCACCGCGGTGGCCACCCCGGCCCACGCGGCGGCCGGGCCCGCCCATCCGGTGGAGGCCAGCAGCGGCTCCACGCGCAGCAGCAGGTAGCCGCCCATGGCCACCATCGCCGCCGAGTGCAGCAGCGCGCTCACCGGGCTGGGGCCCTTCATCGCCCCGGAGAGCCAGAACGAGAAGGGCAGCTGCGCGGCCTTGCCCAGCGCGGCCACGAGGATCCCGGCCGCGATCACGTGGCGCCACGGGTCCTCGGCGGCCGGCAGGGCGGCCAGGGCCATCCCGGCGCCGCCGGCCAGGGCGGCGCCGGCGGCGACGTAGAGCCCCAGGTCCGCGGTGCGGGTCGTGACGAAGGCGGTCAGCCCGGCCGAGACACGATCGGTGTCTCGCCACCAGAACCCGATCAGGGCGTAGGAGGTCGCGCCCATCAGCTCCCAGGCGAACAGCAGCGCCGGCAGGCTGGCAGCCGTGGCGGTGGCCAGGGCCGCGGCGGCGAAGACCAGCATCAGCCCGTGGAAGCGAGGCTGTGCCGCCCGGATGTTGCCGGCCGCGAAGACCAGCACCAACAGGGTCACTCCCGCGACCATCGGGAGGGTGAGTGCTGCGAGGGCGTCGACCTCCAGGGCGAAGTCGGCGCCGGCCACGAACGGGTACGCCAGGGCCGGTCGCAGCAGGGCGGCGGCGGCCGCCAGCACCGTGGTCAGCGCAGCGGTCGCCATCGCGACCGGGGCCGCGGTACGCTCCGCCCGGGTGAGGGCGAGCACCGCGCCCACGGTGGCCGGGAGCACCACCACGGCCAGCAGTACGGCCTGGGACCCGGTCATCGGGAGAGCTCCTCGGCCATGTCGGTCATGTCGGTCTGGCGCCTGCGGTGCAGCAGCGTGGCCACGGCGAAGCCCATGGCCATCTCCACGGTCATGGCCGCCAGGACCACCAGCAGCAGCACCTGCCCGGAGGGGTCCGGGGCCAGGAACCACCAGAACCCGGCCGCGGCCAGCAGCACCCCGTTGATCATCAGCTCCAGGCCCATCATCACCATCACCACCACCTGCTGGGACAGGGCCCCGTAGAGCCCCACCGCGAACAGCGCGGCGGCCACCACCAGCACCGCTTCCAGGGTCACCGGCCCACACCTCCCGGCTGCGGGTCCTCGGCCGGGCGGCGGCGCAGGTCGTCACCGAGCCGGTCGTAGCGGGTGCGGTGAGCGGCCAGGACCACCCCGGCCACGATGGTGGCGACCATGACCGGGCCCACCACGGCCATGACCAGCATCTTCTCGCCCATGATCTCCAGGCCCAGCGCGTGCGTGAGGTCCTCGGGCGGGGCGCCGCGCCGTTGCGGCCACGGGACGAGCAGGGCGCCGGCGGCCAGCAGCACGAAGACCCCGGCCGAGGCGCCGATCGCGGTCTTCTTACCGTGGGTCATGTCCATGGGCATCAGCGCCGGGTTCATGCCCATGAACATCACCATGTAGACCGCCATCACCGCCATCTCCATCACCATCATGAGGATCGTGATGATCCCGAGGTAGCTCTGGCCCAGCAGCAGGATCTGCACCCCCACGGCGATGAAGGACAGGGCCAGGGCGTAGGTGGCCCGGGCCATGGAGTCCACCACGAACACGGCCACCCCGGCCGCCACCGCCACCACGGCGAGCACCCAGAACACGATTCCGACCAGCACGGCTCAGCCCTTCCAGACGACGACGAGGGACACGACCAGGTCCTGGAGCACAGTGGCCGGGAGCAGGACCACCCACCCGATCTCCATGAACCGGTCCGGGCGCAGCAGCGGAATCTTCCGCCGCAACCACACCAGCACCGCCAGCACAGCCACGGTCTTCACCAGCACCCACGCCCAGCCGGGCAGCACGGGACCGGCGCCTCCACCGAGGAACAGCGGCACCGAGAAGGCGGCCCCGGCGGACAGGAACAGGTAACGCCCCGCCTGCAGCACGAGCCGGTCGACCCCGGAGAGCTCGGCCAGCACCCCGCCGCCGATGTCTGCGGCCAGCGCCGGGGCGAACGGGCCCCACACGGAAAAGCCCGTCACACCGATGAGGAAGACGAGGAACGCCACCGGCATCCACACCACGAACCACACCCCGTCCTGCGCCGCCGCCACCTCGCCCACGGCCAGACTGCCGGCAGCGATCGCCGGGGCCACCAGGGCGAACATCAGCGGCAGCTCGTAGGCCAGCCCGTGGGCCAGAAACCGGTAGCCGCCCACCAGGCTATGGGCGGAGTTCGCACCCCACCCCGCCAGCCAGACCAGCGCCCAGACCATCACGTCCACGGCGTTGAACCACACGACGCCGACGTCCAGGTCCGCCAGCGTCCACTCCCCCAGCGGGAGCACCGCGATCATCAAGAACGCCCCGACCAGCATGCCCGCGCCACCGATCCGCCACAGCAAGGTATCCGCGGCCACGGTGGTGCGGCGCCGTTGCCGCAACAACCTCGCCGTGCGCGCCGCAGGCGCTGACCAACCGCCGCTGCCGCCCTGGGCCCGGGCCGACAGTGCCGCGTCCAGTGCCGCCGCGAAGAAGGCCAGGCTGCACAGGATGATCCCGGCCAGCACCGCCCAGCCGGCGGCAACGGTCATCACCCCGCTCTCAACCATGCCCCACCTCTTGAAAAGCCGGGAACGGCTCCAGGTTCAGGCTCGCCACCGCCAACCGCACCGAAGCCAGCTCCAGCCCGGACACCAGGTGCGGCAACATCACCCACGGCACCCCGCCGACGTCCGCCGGCACCGGATCCGCGCCACGGACCTCGGCCCTGATCCGTTCCACCAGTGACAGCAACCGGTCGTGGGCGTCCCCCCGGCAACCTTCCGGCAGGCCGTGACGCTCCACATCGGACTGATCCAGTAGCAGCACTCCCCGCAGCGACCAGCGCAGCAGCCCAGACCTCCGGACCGTCCGGTGCAGCCGCTCGGCGGCGGCCCGGGCGGCGCCCCGATCGCCGTGCAGGAGGACGTCCCGGGTGCGGCGGGCACCGGCTGCCGCGTCCTCCGCCCCGGCCAGGGCCAGCAGCGCCACGACCTGGTCGCACCACACCACCGCCGCCGGCGCGGGACCGGGACCCGGTCCGCCTGCTCCGGCGCCGTCGACCACGGAGGCTTCGGCGTCGACCACGACATCCCCCTGCAGGGAGCAGCGCAGCACGAGTCCGGCCGGCCAGAACGGCAGGACGGGCCCGAGCGGAAGGTGGAGCACGTCCATCTCCAGCCCGTCACGGTCCTCCCCGCTCCCGGCCAGGGCGATTCCCCCCGGGGCCATGTCCATCCCGCCGTGGCCACTGTGGTCCATGCCGCCATGACCGCCGTGGTCCATCTCGCCGTGGTCCATCTCGCCGTGGCCCATCTCGCCGTGGCCCATCTCGCCGTGGCCCATCTCGCCGTGGCCCATCTCGCCGTGGCCCATCTCGCCGTGGCCCATCTCGCCGTGGCCCATGCCCCCGTGGTCCATCTCGCCGTGGCCCATCTCGCCGTGGCCCATCTCGCCGTGGCCCATCTCGCCGTGGCCCATCTCGCCGTGGCCCATCTCGCCGTGGCCCATCTCGCCGTGGCCCATCTCGCCGTGGCCCATCTCGCCGTGGCCCATCTCGCCGTGGCCCATCTCGCCGTGGCCCATCTCGCCGTGGCCCATCTCGCCGTGGCCCATCTCGCCGTGGCCCATCTCGCCGTGGCCCATCTCGCCGTGGCCCATCTCGCCGTGGCCCCCATGATCCGCGTCCTCGGGGATCTCGGGTTCCTGCGCGCGCTCCTGGGCGTCCTTCCGTTGGTGGGTGGTATCGAGAAGGAGGGCTGCGGCGTCGTCGAGGGCGGGTCCCACGGCTGCGGGCGAGGTGATGTCGGCGCGGACTCGGGGGCCGGGCATCTGCTCCCAGATCCGGTCCACGAGCTCCGAGAGCTCGGGGCCAGGGGCACCGCACACCGCCAGGACGTCCGCGTCCGCTGGTGTCCAGGCCGGCCGCCACCCGCGGCGGAGCGCCTGGTGCTCGAGCTCCATGCGGGTAGCCCAGTGCCCGGGGACCTCGACGACGAGGACCTGGGCGGCCCGGACCGCGAGACGGGCGAGAGCATCGCTTAGGCCCATCGGAAGGCTCCTTCTCGCCAGGCCCAGGCCACGGCGACGAGCAGGGCCCCCAGGAACAGGAACATCTCCACGACCGCGGAGATCCCCTTCTCGATCACGACCACCGCCCACGGATACATGAAGAGCATCTCGACGTCGAAGGCCAGGAACACGATCGAGGCGAGGTACCAGCGGGCGTGGAACCGGGACAGCGCGTGCTCCTGGGGCATCCACCCGGACTGAGCGGGCAGCACCGTCAGCGGGTCGGCCGTGATCACGGCTGTGCGGTGCAGCGCGTAGAGGAGAACGACGACCGACATCGCCACCAGGGCCATGGTCACGATTCCGGAGTACACGACGGTCTCCCCTTTCGCGCGGTCGGAACATGGAAGTCTGTCGTTGATCGGTGGGGCCACCCTAACGGGCGGCCCCACCGATCGCGCCGTTTCAGCTCGGTGATCAGGCGCGGCCGGCGAGCCAGGTGCGGAAGTCCGCGACCTGGGCCTGCTGGGTGGTGATCCCCGAGGTGGCCGCCACGCGCAGTTGCGGGTGCACGGCGCGGGACTGCGGCTCGAGGAACTCGATGATCCCGCTGTTGTGGTGTGGAATCATCTTCTGCACGAAAGCGACATCGAAGTCCTCACCGGCCTCAACGGCCGACAGCTCCTCGATCATCATCTGGGTCTCCTCCTCCAGGATCTTCATCTCCTCCTGGGCTTCTGCCGGGGCCTGGGCCATGGCCTCTTCAGGGGTCAGCCCGTACCACTCCTCCAACCAGGTGGTGAACTGGTCAATCTGGTGCTGCTGATTGGCGATGATGTTCTCCGCGTGGGTGCGGATGTCCGGGCTGGTCCCGCGCTCGAGCTCCAGCTGGGCCATCTCGATCGCGGCCCGGTGGTGCGGAATGATCTCGGCCAGGAACGTGATCTCCAGTTCCTCGCCCTCCAGCCCGGCCAGGGTCTCACCGAACTCGTAGGCGGTCGGGGAAGTCGGGTCCGGCTGGAGCATCTCCGTCTGACTGTGGGAGGACACCGGGGCGGCCTCCCAGTGGGCGGATGCCGGCGCAGCGGCTCCGCCCAGCAACGCAGTGGCCACCGCGGCCGCGGAGGCGGCGGCCGCGGTACGGCGGCCTAATGAAATGTAGTGCATGGCAGATTCCCTCTCGGGCGATGAGCCGGTCCCTCGATACCGGCTCGGCGGATGCCGGGCGGTTCGACACCGGGACCATTCGTGCACCGCGGTGAAGCAAACGCCAGGCAGTAGTGGGCGGTATGGGGGGAAGACGGAACCTCCCCCGTGCAGCTCGTGCGTGCAGGGGCAGGCCCCGTCTTTTACCGGCAGATGGTGTAGATGGCCATCGGCCGGTCAGCGGGTCGATCAGGCGGTGGCGGCGGGGCGGCCGCCTTGGCGGTCGTACCACTCCTCGAGCCAGGTCTGCATCTGTGCGATCTCGCTCAGCTGGACCGTTTTGATGTTCTGGCACAGCTGCAGCAGGTCCTGGTGCTCGGCGCGGTCCAGGCAGGTCTCGGCCTCCCGGACCGCCGCCCAGTGGTGGCGGATCATCGACTGCATGAACCGGATCTCATACTCGGCCCCGGTGAACTGGTCCAGCCGTTGCATCGAAGCCATGTCACCGGTGGACAGCTGGGGCTCATAGGTGATTCCGTACCACTCCTGCAGCCAGGTCTGCATCTGCTCGATCTCCTGGTTCTGGACCGTGATGATGTCCTCGCACATCGCGGCCAGCTCCGGGTGCACGGCCTTGTCCACGCACTCCTGAGCCATCACGACCGCCATGTAGTGGTGGTCGATCATGCTCTTCAGGAACTCCACCTCGAAGCTGGCGGCTTGCTCGTTGCCGGCCGGGGCATCGGCGAAGGCCGGGGCCGCCGTCGCCACCCCTGTGCCGGTCACCGCCCCGAGAGCCAGAACGGCCGACGCGGCCGCGGCAGGAACACGCCGCCGAAGGCGCCGTTTGCCCGAGATCACGCTCTGTTCTTCCATGCTCGTCCTTTACCTTTCCTGCGTCAGGTCAGTGTTCGGCCCGTCTCAGTTCAGGGAGGAGATCAGGTCCGCGCAGGCGGCCTCGCAGCGGCGGCAGGCCTCGGCGCACACGCGGCAGTGCTCGTGCTCACCCGCGTGCTGGGCGCACTCGTCGCCGCAGGCCTTGCAGGCGGCCCGGCATGCCTCCAGGACGGCCCGGGTGACCTCGGCGTTGTTGCCGGTCTGACGGGAGAGCACACGGCCGGTGCTCGCGCAGATGTCGGCGCAGTCCAGGTTCTTACGGATGCACGTGGTCAGCTCCGCGACCATGTCCTCGGCCAGGCAGGCATCCGCGCAGGCGGTACAGGTCTGGGCGCACTCGAAACAGGCCTCGATGCACTCCGCCAACTTTTGCTGGTCGATGTCCCCCAGGTCCTTCGGGTAGGTCTCCAGCATCGAGCTCACGTGATGAGTCATGGTTCTGCTCCTTCTCTCATACTGCGGTTCGTGCGGTATATCGATCTGGTGCCGACGGATCCTGCGATCCACCATGTTTCCGACAGTAGCCTTATCAGGGCTGTATCTGAACGGTGATCAGCTCCATGTCAGGGCGGTAAATGTGAATCTTCACGGAACCTTCAAGAACGAGACCCTTGGAACAACGGGCTCTTCCCTGGCGGGTTGGCTCTTGAGCCTGTCGGCATGGAGCAGTACCACGCGCATGGACGCATCCATGCGGTTGGACCAATGCGGCACCGGTTCTGCACTTCGGGTGGCAGCCCCAGCCGGGACCGTGAGAACGTGGCGGACACCCGGGGATGGAGGAGCGGAAACTGTCCCAGCTGGCCAGAAGGCTGTGTCTGTGCTGTTTTCCTCCGTGGGGTGACCCAGCCAGCTGATGTCCGTCTAAACGGCGGACGACCGAGAAGGGAGCGCACCATGCAGATAGGACTGGTAGGGCTGGGCAAGATGGGCGGCAACATGCGCGAACGCCTGCGCGAGGCCGGCCACACCGTCATCGGGTACGACATGAATGCCGAGCTTTCCGACGTCGAGAGCCTCACCGCCATGGTCGAGCAGATCGGCACCCCGCCCCGGGTCGTGTGGATCATGGTGCCGGACACGGTCGTGGACACCGTGATCGACGAGCTGGCCGCGGTGCTGGGCGAGGGCGACGTGATCATCGACGGCGGCAACTCCCGGTGGATCCACGACGTCCCCCGCGCCCGGAGACTGGCCGAACGGGGCATCGAGTACCTGGACTGCGGGGTCTCCGGCGGCGTGTGGGGGATCACCCAGGGCTACGCCCTGATGGTCGGCGGGGACGAGGGCACCGTGGCCAAGGCGCAGCCGATCTTCGACTCGCTCAAACCCGCCGGCGAGTTCGGCTTCGTCCACGCCGGCGAGCACGGTGCGGGTCACTTCGCGAAGATGGTCCACAACGGCATCGAATACGCGATCATGCAGGCCTACGCCGAGGGCTGGGAACTGCTCGAGGCCGCCGGTCACGTCCGCTCGGTACGGGAGACCTTCAACTCCTGGCGCGAGGGATCGGTGATCAAGTCCTGGCTGCTGGACCTGGCGGTGAACGCGCTCAACGAGGACGAGCACCTGGACCGGCTCGCCGGCTACGCCGAGGACTCCGGCGAAGGCCGCTGGACGGTGGAGGCCGCCCTGGACCTCGCGGTCCCGGTGCCGACCATCTCCAGCGCCCTCTTCGCCCGGTTCGCCTCCCGGCAGGACCAGGCCCCGGCGATGAAGATGATCACGGCGATGCGCAACCAGTTCGGAGGCCACACGGTCCGCGACGTGGCCGCGGGCCCAGAGCACGTCGAGGCCGCACCCGGCGAGGAGCCGGCCCACCCCGCCGAGCAGTAGGTCCGACCGTCCCCGCCGCCAACGGCCCGGAAGCGGCCACCCTCACCCCTCTGCAAGGCCTGCGCCATGCCGATCCGCACGGTCACCACGGTCGGCACTGCTCCCGCCCGGTGCCGGCCTTGTCGAGGAACGCCTGCGGGGCGAGGGGATCGCGGATCAACCGCCCGTGACCACGATCGAGGCAGCGGTGACGGCACCGCCCGGCGTCCACAATCGGCCCCGGAATACTGATCGGCCCAGCCACGTGGCAGCCGGCAGCCCAGTGGCTCCGCCGCTGACCACCCTGGCCTCACCAACGACAGCGAAGGACCCGCCTAATTATTCCCCTCGCACCGGGCCATTGATCTACCGGTCCGATACATGGACCCGGATGAATTTCAAGATCTCGTGAAGAAAACAGCTCTTCTCACCTGTTCGACACCCTTGGATATGAAGATTTCATGAAGAAAACAGCTCACTCCCCCAAGCAATGCTGGGCGGTTCCGTAAAAAAATCCGAGAACACCCTTGAGGGACGCTGAAGCTCCCCCGGGGGTTCACCTTCCCCCGCACCGGGCGCAGGCCGAAGGATTCCACGGGTAGTGAGGGGCAGCGGATCCGAGCTGCCACCGCGCTCATCGGCGCGATGCCGCAGGTCAGAGCCTCCCCGGGGCGGTCCCGATGAGTGGTGGCACCGGGAGGAAGGTAGCTGGCGGCGCCCCCCGCCGGAACGAATGTGCCCCAGGCGTGGTGGGCTACCCACCGGTTCGCCGGCGATCGTGCGAGGCCGGGGCAAGCCTTTTCCCGGTACCACAGGGAATGTGACCTTTTCGTTATCTAGGCGCTAGTGTCCTCTGCGTGCCGTTGGCTGATCTCATCGGCTTCCCCGGGTGCTTCGCCGAATTCTGCCGGCAGCCGGGGTCCCCATCACAGAAATGACTTGGCAGAAGCGGGGGAACCATACCCGGTCCGCACCCGGACCTTGGGGTGAAGCCGCCGGAGCTGCAGGCTCGGCGGCCGGGTGCCTCCCACCCGAACCCGACAGCTCACCTCGTAGGCAAAAGGAGGACCCTCATTCATGGCTTTCTTCACGCGTAGCTCTGCCCGCCACCGCGCCCAGACCCCCTCGCACCTGGTGCGCACCACGACCCTGGCCGCCGCTGTCGGCGCGGCGGTGATCGGCTCCGTCGCCCCGGCTCAGGCCTATGCCGAAGCCCCCGCCACGTCCGGCACCGCATACTCGACCCCCGCGACCTCCCCGGCTCCGGCCGCTTCCCAGGCCCCCGTCACCGTGCAGACGGCGAGCCTGCCGGCCGCTGGGGCGGCCACTTCGAGTCTGTCCCCCCAGTCCTCGGACATTTCCGAGATCTCCGCCACCTCCGCTGCGGCCGGCGGCATTGTCGGCACCGCGATGCAGGGTGTGGGCACCGGCTACGTCTGGGGCGGCACGGACTTCGGCGCCTGGGACTGCTCCGGTTTCACCCAGTGGGTCTACGCCCAGCAGGGCATCGACCTCCCCCGCACCAGCCAGCAGCAGTGGGCGGCCGGTACCCCGACCACTGACCCGCAGCCCGGCGACCTCGTCGTCCAGAACGGCGGGGCCCACATCGGGATCTACCTCGGTGGCGGCAAGATGATCTCCGCGCTGAACCCCACCCAGGGCACCTTCGTGCACAGCGTGAATGCCATGCCGACGGTCGGCTACGTCACTTTCCGCTGAGCCGGGACGCCGCCCGCCACGAATGCCGCTCGTGGCGGGCGGCGGGTGTGCCTCCCACCTGATCAGCATCCAGGATCGGTCGGTCAGAACCTGAGATGCCTGCATCAGGCCACCGCCGGGGAACGCCCCGAGCTGACCGACGGATGGGCCCGCTCTTGAAGGTTCAGTGAAGATCTACCGCCCAGCCCTCCTAGCCCGCAGAAAGCGACCACGGCGGGGCTACCGTGGACGGATCGGTCCGCCTCGACCCGGGGCTGAGCAGAGCAAACACCACGATGTGCAGGCCCAGCACGGGCTGCTGCGAAGGAGAGGTTCGTCATGACGTCGACGTTCAAGCACCTGGCCGCTGGGACGGTCCTGGCGCTGGCCCTCAGCGGTGCCGGGGCGACCGCGGCGGTCGCCTCCCCGACGCACCAGCCTGCCTCCGCCTCCGCACAGACGGGCGCTGAGCGGCACATGAACCACGACCGCCATTTCGCCGTGATGATGGTCCCCCACCACCAGGGTGCCACCGACATGGCCGAGCTGGCCCTGCAGAAGTCCGAGCGTCCCGAGATCCGTGACTTGGCGGAGAAGATCATCGAGGCCCAGACCGAGGAGATCCAGCAACTGGAAGCAGCGGCCCAACGGCTGGCCGCCGAGAACACTCCGGGGCACCACCACCACGGACACGGCCACCACCACGGACACGGGCACCACGGCCATGGCCATGGCCATGGCGGCCATGGTCAGAGCATGAATGCCGACATGCAGGGCGCCATGATGGGCGAGATGGACGGCATGGACGGCATGGACGGCATGAGCCTGGAGGAGCTGGCGAAACTGTCCGGGGATGATTTCGACCAGGCCTTCCTCGAAGAGATGATCGCCCACCACCAGATGGCCCTCGAGATGGCCGAGATGGAGCTGCAGATGGGCACCGACCCCGAGCTGCGAGCCATGGCGGAGAAGATGATCGAGGACCAGCAGGCCGAGATCGAGCTCATGCAGGGCTGGTTGGAGGAGTGGTTCGCGGCCTGATCCAGGACCACGAGCTGAGCCGTCACCTACTGGAACGGGCCGACACCGGGATGTCATGGTCCCCGTCGATCCGTTCCAGCCGGTCCAGTGCGGTGATCCCCGACGCGGCACCCGATGGGCGCGCACCCTTCGCGCAGTCAGCAGCACCCCGAACGGTCACCGACCAACCGTAGGTTCGCCAGCGCCGCGCCCTCTTGCCTCAGGACACGGCCCCCCCTCCCCTTCGCCTGGGGTCCTGTTCCTCCCGCGCGCACCGTCACCGAGATGGCCGAGATGGCCGAGACCACCGGAGTCCCCTCGCTCGGTGGTGGTGGCCGGGTCCCGGCCGTGTTGCGTCTGTCCGGGCTCGTGGAGGGGCGACACGCGATCTTCTCCGTGCCCGATAACCCTCTCCTCCGCCCGGGGCAGGGGATCGTTAGCCACAGCGACCACCGGTTCACCGGTGAGCCCGGCCACGACGAGTCCGCCCCCCCTGTTTCGTTTCCGAGGCCTCAGACACGGTCGCCCTGGGACGCTGGGGCTCGCAACACAGTGTTCATGTCACAGCGATCAGTACCGGGAGGACAGATGACGGATCCGCTCACCGGACGTGTTCTGGTGGTCGACGACGAGGTCGACCTCGCGCAGCTGGTCGCGGGCTATCTGCGCAAGGCCGAGCTGGAGGTCGTGGTGCGCCACGACGGCACGGAGGCGGTGGCCGCGGTGCGGGAGTACGCCCCGGACGTGCTCGTGCTGGATCTGGGGCTGCCGGGGATCGGGGGGATCGAGGTGTGCCGTCAGGTGCGGACCTTCTCGGACTGCCACGTGCTGATGCTCACCGCCCGGGATGATGAGGTCGACAAGATCGTGGGCCTGTCGGTCGGTGCCGACGACTACGTGACCAAGCCGTTCAGCCCGCGCGAACTCGTGGCGCGGGTCCAGGCCATGCTGCGCCGGGCCCGCACGGGAAGTGTTGAATCCACTACGGCCTTACCGCACGGGCAGCAGGCACTGGTGATCGGGGAACTGGTGGTGGACGGGGACTCCCGCCAAGTGCACCTGGCTGGGGAACCGGTGGCATTGACCCGGATCGAGTTCGATCTGCTCCTGTGCCTGGCTGCCCGCCCCCACCTGGTGCTCTCCCGCCGGCAGCTGGTGGAGCTGGTCTGGGACACCGCCTGGACCGGGGACGAACACCTGGTGGACGTGCACATCGGGCGGATCCGCAAGAAACTCGGCGACGTCGCCACCAGGCCGACGTTCATCCACACGATCCGCGGGATCGGCTACCGGATGGGCACCGGGCGATGAGCGCCGCCGTCTCCGACCGGACCCGGGCCTGGTCTTGGTCCTGGAGCCCGTTGACGGTGCGATTGATGCTGGCCCAGACCGCGGTGCTGGCCATCGGGCTGATCATCGTGGTGATCACCGCGGTGCTGGTCGGGCCGAGCATGTTCTATCACGAGCTCGTCGAGACCGGCCACGCCGATGCGGCCACCGGCTTGGTGCACCTGGAGGACGCCTTCCGCTCGGTGAGCCTCACCGCCCTGACCATCGGCGGGCTGCCGGCGCTCTACATCGCCGGGATGCTCACCTTCTACCTCTACCGCACGATCGGGCGGTCCCTGACCTCCTTCAGCGCCGCAGCCCAGGAGGTGGCTGCCGGCAACTACGACGTGCGCGTCACCTCCACCAGCCTGGGCCCGGAATTCGACTCCCTGGCCGGGTCTTTCAACGACATGGCCGCCAGGCTCGACGCCGTGGACACCACCCGGCGCCAGATGCTGGCCGATCTGGCGCACGAGATGCGCACCCCCCTGGCCAGTCTCAAAGGACATCTGGAGGGCATCGAGGACGGAGTGGTCGAGTGGGATGAACGAACCACGGGCATCTTGTACGCCCAGATCGCCCGGCTGGAACGACTGGCCCGCGACATCCGCCACCTCACCGCCGCCGAGGAAGGCATGACCCACCTGCAGCTGACCCTCCAGGACCCGGGCCAGCTGGCAGCCCAGGCGGCCGCGGCCGTCCAACAAGACGCCGCCGCTCAGAACATCTCAGTGACCGCCATCAACACCGGCATGGAGGTCACACCGGTGCTGGTTGACCGGGAACGGATGGGACAAGTGTTGGGCAACTTGCTGGAGAACGCATTGCGCCACACCCCATCCGGCGGCGCCGTCACCGTGCGCACCGATCACACCCCGGAAGCGGTCACCCTCACCGTCGCCGATACAGGGGAAGGTATCGACCCCCAGCACCTTCCGCACGTCTTCGCACGCTTCTACCGCGCCCACCCCGGCCGGGAAGCCCACCGCGGCGGCTCCGGCCTGGGACTGGCCATCAGCAAATCCCTCGTCGAAGCCCAGGGCGGGACCCTGGAGGCCACCAGCGGCGGCCCCGGACGCGGGACCAGCTTCCGGATCCGCCTGCCCCGCCACACGCCCCCGGACTGACTCCAGCGTCACCACCAGACCGTGCTGTGACGACGGCGGGCCGTGCCCGCCGCAGAGAGCACATCTGCTGCGGCGGGCACGGCCCGTCATGTAGTGGCTGCCGGCACAGCCTATCCGTGGCTGTCCTTGGCCGGCCTGCCCAGTACCAGCCGGCGGGTGCCTTTCACACTGGTGCTGACCACCTTCTCCAGCGGTCCCTGTCCCAGGCTCCGGTGCCAAGCCACCGCGAACAGCGCCGCCACCGCCAGGTGGACCATGAACCACAGGTAGGGCAGCTCGTAGTGGGCCTCGAAGGACAGTGCCACCAAGTGGACGGTGTAGAGGGTCAAGGTCATCACGCCCATCGCCGACAGCGGCAACAACCATGCCCCGATCTTCGGGCCGATCAGCAGGAAGACACCCAGCACCGCCAGGCTCACCCCAAGGCTGGCCGCGATCGCCAGCGGGGTGTTGGTGTGCGGGGTGGCGATCGCCAACCACCACACGGTCTCCGTGGGCAACGAGTCCGGCCCCCAGACCAGCACATCCTCCAGCTCGTGCTCGCCCATCGAGGAGGCATCCAGCAGCCGCTGGTAGCCACCCAAGGCATAGAGCAGGACATAGGAAGTGGTCTGGGCGAAGATCGCCAGCCCCACGCCCACCACCACCAGTCGAGCCTGAACCTCCGTCTTGCGCAGATTCAACCGCCCCAACCCCAACCCGACCAGCAGATAGGTCATGTACGGCAGGGCCGGATAGGTCCCGGTCAGCAGCAGCTGGGAGGCCATGGCACCGGGCTGCGTGAGCAGATCCGTGAAAGTGGGGTTGTAGGAGACAAATTCGGGCAACCCATCCTGGAGTCCCTGCATCAGCATCGGAGACACCACTCCGAAAAGCACTGCGGAGATGAACAGGGCCTTCGGGCCTGCGTGCAGGAACGGAATCGCCAGCAGGAAGAACACCCCGTAGTAGATCAGGATGTTGTAGGCGGGCGGGTCCTCCGACATCAGCGTCCCGATCCACAACCCCACGATCGCGATCAGCACCGCGCGCACCACCAGGCCGATCCGGTCAGCGGTCATCGTCCTACCCTCGTGCGGGTGCCGCCCCCCGGAGGTCAGTGCCAGCCCCACCCCTGCCAGCAGGGCGAACAGGGCCGCTGAGTCCCCCGAGAACAGCCGCCACGACCAGCTCGCTTCCCCGGTCTCCTCGTTCCAAGCCGGCAGCAGATGAATGGCCATCAGCCCGATCAGCGCCAGCCCGCGAGCCGCATCGATCCCCACCAACCGGCGCGTGGGCCTTACCACCGCGTCTCCAAGACCCGCTGACAAGTGCCCTCCCATCCTTGATCCAGTACTCATCATTCCCCCTGTTGACTACAAGGTCCCGGTGCATCCAGGACCGTCTGTTCCCAGGGTGGACGTCTCACTTGGAGTCCCCGTCGCGGGATTCTCAAGGTTCCATGAAGACTCCAGAGTCCATGGACGACGCAGGAGCTCCTCCGTGCGACCGAAGCACGAAACGAGGAAAGGGAAACCCAGCGCAGAACCCGCGAGGTAGCCCAGGGTCCGCTGGGCCCCTCGATCCGAGCCAGGCCACCCCTTCACGTTAAAGACGGGTGCCCCAGCCCTGGGGAGGAATACTGGGGCACCCGAATGTCCGTGCACGAACGGATGAGAACGGGGTGTTCTCACTGGCAAACTATGCCCTCATTGACCCAGAAAAACAGGACGTAGAGCACCCAGGAGAGCAAGCTTCAGGGAATCTTCATGTCGTCTTGAGGGAAGCTCCACAATTGACTTCACATCCCGTCGTCACCCTTGAGCTGCCACAGGATCCGCGTCGATGAGCGACCCACGAACAGCTCCTTCAAGTGCCGAAAGAGTCTTAATTCATGGAGGGCGGGAGCTCTCGGATTCGCCGATACAGGGTGGCTCGCGACATCCCCATATCCCGGGCTACTTGGGTCGCAGGCTCTCCGCCCTGGATCAACCGGAGGGCACTGCGGATCTGGCTGTCTGTGAAGGTTGGACGGCGCCCGCCCAGGTCCTTGCCGGCGGCCCGACGCTTGGCCACCGAGTCGGTGATCCGCTCCCGCTTGATCTCCAACTCCATCTGGGCCAGGGCGGCCATCACGGTGAAGACCATCGAGCCCATTGGGGTGTGGGTGTCCACGTCTCCCCCACCCAAGTTCAGCACCCGCAGACCGGCGCCCCTGCTCCGCAGCGCTTCGGCGAAGGCCAGCATGTTCTGGGTCGAGCGCCCCAGACGGTCCAGGGTCGTGACGACTAACGTGTCGCCCTCGACGAGAGCAGCCACGGCCCTGTCGAACTGCGGACGCGAAGCATGAGCTCCAGACACTCCATGATCGACATAGAGGTCATCGCGACGCACTCCAGCAGCAACCAGATCGGACACTTGACGATCCGCATCCTGCAGCGACGTCGATACGCGCCCATACCCAATCAACTTATCCACGTCAACCCCAATGTGTCTCGCAACCAACGTCCAGTACACGATTCTAGGCGCACAGATAAAGCACATAGTTGCAAGACTTGCCGGTCCGCGGAAACCCGCACAAATCTGGGACCACAAAAATTCACCGACGAGACGTCTCGCATCCCATGGCTTGGAAGACGGCCCGCTGTCACATTACTCAGCTTGCTTCCATAGTTACCGAGCCAGTGCGTACTCTGGTCCATCACCATCGGGCCCCCCAGACCCGGCGATGCGACCGCACCTCAGGCCGCCACTGCCAGACGATCCGTCATCTGCGAACAGGAAGAAGGCATGACCATCTCTGCCTCTGGGGCTCTGGCCGTTGAGCTGCACCCCGTCACTCCCACCCAGTGGGTCGCCACCTACTACCCCATGGTGGCCACTCCGGCGGGTCGCTGGGCCGAAGTCACCTGGGACCTGCACCAGCACCTGATGCCCGCCACCTCCGTTCCACGGGAACCGGCACGGTGGCTGGAGGCGTGCAGCCCCAACCCCGATCATCCCTGCTACGCCGGCCACCAGGTCTGGGCCACCCAGCTAGCCGCCGGTTACGCAGTTGCACAGGCCGTCCATGACACCGAGGCCACTGAGGAGCCCCTCTCGGTCCAGGAGGCGCAGCTGCTGCGAGAGGGCACGTTCGTCGTTCCCGCCGGACAGCTCTCGGAGTGGGTGCTCGACGATCTCGAGGGCGAAACCTCGGACGTCTGCGGCTGATCCTGCGCACAGATCCCCCTTCTCGCACCGGTTACCTTCCCCCGTCCACGTCTATTCGCAACCGCACATTGATGTGTCATGTTGTGAACCCCGGCACACCCGCGACCTTGCCGGACGGGGCGGGAGCGAGCATCGTGGCTTATCAGGGGGACAGGTGATCTGCATCAGACCATCCTCCAGCTTCGGGCGCGTCGACCGGCCGCACTGTGGCTCCGGGGGGATCCGAGGGTGCGAGCCAGATGATGAGTCCGCGACGAAGCAGCACGGGGCGGGGTGGCCGGGGGGCGACCCCGCCCCTGCCACCCCCGGCTACGACACCGCGGCCACGGCAGGCGACTCCGCCCTCGAAAAGACCCCTTACAGCCCAGCCCTCGACTGACGAGTCGTTCCCCTACCCCCGATGAGGCCACGGAATGTGGGCGCAAAGCTGACCTCCGGTGAACCAGCGTTCTTGAGCCCCTCCTATGGACTCGCCCGGTGCTGTGCCGTACTCACGGTACGAAACCTCTAGTCAGCCGCCCTCACGGTGCTTCACGCTGGTGCTGTGGTGGAAGCCGTCTCCCACACAGAAAGCCGGACAACCATCCCTTGTCCGGCTTTCTGCATGCCCAGCACATCACTCATCGACCCCTCGGGTGGCCCTGGCTGGTGATGACCTTCGCGAGGTGACACCCGGCCGGCAACACGAGACCCCTGCAGGCCCACCCGTCCCCGAGAACCGCGGCAGCGCCAGGCCAACGCACGGGGAGCACCCGGCGAAGGGATCAGGAGCGTGTGCCGGGCTTGTCCCATCCGCCCAGCACCACCGGCTCGAGTGCGGGTTCGAGGTAGTCCACTTCGTCGGCCGAGATGAGAGCGCCGGGGGTGTGCCCGTCGGCCTCACAACGCACCAGCACGACCATGCCCAGCTCAGCCGGTTCGTAGGGGGCGCACAACACGGTCTCCTCGGCACGCAGGTTCAGCCCCGGCCGGTCAACGCGCATCCGGTAGCGGCACGACTGGGAGACATCGACCCAGGGCAAGGGATCGAAGACGAGTCCGACGCCGATGCCCGGTGAGATCAGCATGGGGTCGGTGTCAGGCAGTGCGGGCAACAAGTCAGAGGCACTCATGGACGTGGTCCTTCAGGTGGTCGAGCGCACCAGGAGCTACAACGAGCCCAGATGCCGGCGTGGGTACTCGACGACGCTGTCCACTTCCAGGCTAGAAACTCCCACCTGATCAGAGAAGCAGGCTGTCAATACTGTCATCAGCTGTTCATCTCCTACTGAGGCGCCAGCACCCTGCGTCCGCCGGAACAGCGTCGACGAGACGCAGGGATGGGAGCCGCGGGAAAGGGTGAGCGCGCTGTCCAACAAGGGCGATGGAGCAACTTTGTTATGCCCGCAACACCCCCGTGCCCACGGGGAGGCATAAAATGCGTAGTCATAGACATGTTTTCGCCGATGGGCCCAGGAACGGATGCGGGCCCCGACGGCATCCGCCCCAGCTCCCCCTGCTGGGTGGTTCGGTACCCCCGTACCGGATCGGGAAGCGCCCCTGCCCTCTCCCGGACAGGGGCGCTTTCATCCTGGGGGTCAGGCGAGAGCGCCCACTGTCCGGGGATGAACGGGGGCGCTCTCTACGGAGGTCGGCTCTGATAGCAGCAGGGTCGGTGTCCCCCCAGGGATGATTCACATCGACCCCTGTGCCGCTTCGGCCACCGCATCTCCGAAGCTACTGACACGTTGGAAGACAAGCACCTGGAATACGTCGCTATTAGAGGTCATTTCATAATGAGTTCGACGTAGCCCTTGAGTGCTGACGGGGTCCTCGGTGACCCTGGTGGGCATGATGGGGGATCTCGTACCGGACTCGCTGTGGGAGCGAGTCGAGCCGTTGCTGCCACCACGCCCACCCCGGCGCCACCAGCACCCAGGGCGCAAGCCCGCCGATGACCGGACAGCTCTGGCCGGGATCGTGTTCGTGCTCAAGACCGGGCTCGGCTGGAACCAGCTGCCCCGGGACCTGCTCGGCGTCTCCGGAGTGACCTGCTGGCGGCGCATGAGGGACTGGACCGAGGCCGGAGTGTGGCCGGCGGTACACGAAGTGCTGTTGGCTGAGCTGCGCGCGGCCGGGGCACTGGACCTAGACCGGTGCGCTGTGGACGGCTCGCACGTGCGGGCCCTCAAAGGGGGGACCACATCGGGCCCAGCCCCGTCGATCGCGGCCGGCCCGGTTCCAAGCACCACCTGATCGTTGAGGCGAACGGCATCCCGCTACAGGTCACCCTCACCGGCGGCAACCGCAACGACGTCACCCAGCTGTTGCCCCTGGTCGACTCGATTCCGCCGATCCGCGGGTTGCGTGGTCGGCCCCGCCGCAAGCCCCGGGAACTGTTCGCGGACCGTGGCTATGACCACGACAAGTACCGGCGGCTGCTGCGCGCCCGCGGGATCACTCCGCGCATCGCCCGTCGAGGCGTCGCCCATGGTTCCGGGCTGGGCCGGCATCGCTGGGTGGTGGAGCGCGGCTTCGCCTGGCTGCACTCCTACAAGCGACTCCGGACTCGGTGGGAACGCCGGGCCGACCTCCATCTCGGACTGCTGCAACTGGCCTGCGCGCTGATCTGCCACAGACGCCTCACCGCATTATGAAACAAGTTCTTAGTGGGGACACCCGGGGATGCGCCCAACGGAGACTCCAGCCCTCCCCTGGTCACCCCGAATCACAACACCGTCACCATCCACGCGCTCAAGATTTTCGACGGAACGCCTCACATCCCCCGGCTTGAAAGACGACCCACGGGCACCAGGCATGGTCCGAAAGCCCAGGGCAAGAAGCCGTGCTGCGCAGGGGGATTCGCGTCGATGGACTCCTCCTGGATCGCACCGGCGACGTCATGTCGCTGACATTTGGCGAGGCCATGGATGCGGTGACCACCCGCCAAGGGGCACGGTAGGGGCGAGCTCGAGCAGCGGCACCCCAGCCACCCGTTGCCAGCAGTTCCCGGCCGGTGGCCGGGTAAGTCGAGGAGCGAGAGGTGACGACGATGAGCAGTACGGACAGGATCCACGTGGTGGTCGGTGCCAGTGGCGGAACCGGCAGCGCTCTGGTGGGTGAACTTCTCCGCCGGGGACGCCGGGTGCGGGCGATCAACCGCAGCGGACGCCTCAATGCCCCGCCCGGTGTGGAGGTGGTGGCCGGTGACGCCAGGGACGCCGAGCGGATGCGGGAAGTGTGCCGGGGCGCCGGGGTGGTCTACAACACCGTGAACGTTCCGTTCACCCAGTGGCGGGAGAGCTTCCCGGCAGCGGTGGATGGGGTGCTCGCCGGCGCACGGGCCGCCGGGGCGACGATGGTATTCGCCGACGACACCTGGATGTACGGCCGGGTCACCGGGCCCATGACCGAGGACCTGCCCCACCGGCCCGTGAGCGACAAAGGGGTCCTGCGCGCTTGGCTGGCCGAGCGGGTGCTCGCCGCTCACAGCAGCGGACAGGTCGCCACCGTCATCGGCCGCGCCCCGGAACTGTACGGACCGGCCGTGGAGTCCCTGCTGGGCCGCAACTTGTTCGGCCCCGCCCTCACCCACGGCCCGGCGCTGTGGGTCGGGGACCTGGACCAGCCGCTGGCCCCGATGTTCATCGAGGACTTCGCCCACGGTCTGGCCGAACTTGGAGAACACGAGGCGGCCCTGGGCCGGGCATGGCACCTGCCCACCCCGGAACCCATCACCGCACAAGCGTTCCTGGACCTGCTTTCGGCCCAGGTGCACCGACCGATCAAGGCCCTGCGCCTCGGGCAGCGATAGGCACGCGTCCTCGGCCTCGTGTGGCCGGTGGCCCGGGAGGGCGCGGAGATGCTCTACCAGTTCAGTCAACCGCACGCCGTCGATGCCAGCGCTTACACCACGACCTTCGGCCCCGGCCAGGTCACGCCCTACGCCCAGGGCATCGCCCGCACTGTGGACTGGTACAGCACAACGGCCCGACAATCCTTCCTCGGGATCGGGCGATAAACCCTGCCACCCGGCCCCGCACGGCGTCAGGGATCAGAGCATCCCTGGTGGGGACGCGCAGGGCCCGGTACGGCCGAACCAATTCGCCCATTGTCGGAAACCCAGTCAATGTCTCGCAACCAGGACGGCTCGTAACCCATGCCTTGAGAAACAACCCTCAGCCCTCGGGCCCGGCGAAATACGCGATGTCTGGCCCAGGACCGTGTCCGCGCCGCACGGTCCACCCCGTCGGTTGCTCCCGCCGGCCTCAGCCCTACCGCGGTGCCCAGTGGTCGAGGGTGTGGCAGGGATTCACCCCGTAGACCTGCCGGTAGTACTGGGCGAACCGGCCCCGGTGGGTGAACCCCCAACGGGCGGCGATCGCGTTGACGGTGGCCCCGGCCGTGGGATCGGCGGCTTCCAGGTCGCGGTGGGCGCCCTCCAGGCGGGCCCGGCGCAGGTACTGGGCCGGTGTGAGCCCCAGCGGGTGGTTGGCGCGGAACGCCCGCACGAGTGCAGCCGTGGTGGTGCCGGCCGCCCGTGCGGCGTCCTCGACGGTGACCGGTTCTGCGGCGTGGTCGTCGAAGAACTGGGCTGCCACCCGGTACCGGCGGGCCTGGGCCTCCATGGACAGGTACCGCCCCTGCCGGTCCCCGGCCAGCGGGAAGCACTCCAGCAGCCCCACCGCGAGATAGCGGGTGAGTTCGGCGCGCACCAGCGGCTCGTCGAAGGCCTCCGAGGCCACCACCCCGGCCCCGTAGCGGGCCAGACCCGACCAGTACCGCCCCCACCGGGGCCCCGCCGGGGTGCAGGAGTCGAACGCTATCGGGGTGCCGGTGCCGTAGACGGTCTCGGCGGTCTCCTGCACCAGTTCCACCGGCAGGTGCGCCAGGGTCACGTCCGCGTCCTGGATCACCGTCAGGGACGGATGCTCCGGGCGGAACAGCACCGACGACCCCGCAGCGGCGCTGCCGGTCTGTCGGCAGATCTGCCAGTCGTAGCGGACCCCGCGTACCTGGGCCACCGTGAACGTCTCGGTGTCGCCCCACAGCGACATCGTCCCGCCCACATGGACGGTTGAGACCGCGAACCGGTCGTCCCCGGCCCTCGAGAGCCGGTAGGAGAACTCCGGGTCCGTGGAGCCGTACCCGAAACGCATCCCGGTCCGCTGCCCCAGACCGGCCAGGACCTCAGGATCCGTGATCGTGAGTTCCTGCCGGAACATCTCCCCCATGAGAGTCCCCCACCCCCTGCGCAGGACGCACCCCGCGGCGCCCAGCTGTCAGCGCCTATTGTCCCGACCCGCCGGCATGAGCACCATGGTGACCCCTCGCCCCCGCCATCACCCACCACTCATCAGGTGAAGGTCCCGACGCTCCCACGCTGCGCACCCGACCGCGAACGGCGTGCTGAAAGGCTAAAGAACGCCACTTCGGGGGAGGTTTATGTCTCCCAGGCGAAACGTCTCATATCGGTTTCCTGATAGATCCGGAAACGACAGTGTTTTATCGGAACCACCTCACCGGCCGAAAAAGTAGAACTGTTAACTTTTCGCGCACGCCTCATCCGCGTGACGCTCATATGCTCGGATTTCATCCCCAGCTGAGGAGTCCCTGTGAAAAGAGCCCGCCCTGCCCCGTGGCGTGTCGCCGCCGTTGCCGCCGTTTCCTGTTCCCTGCTCGCCCCGGCCCCAGCAGTTCTCGCCTCGGTCTCCGAGGATCGGGCGGTGGGCGAGGCCGAGGACTCGTCCGCCGATACGCGGGCGACGATCAAGCGCGACACCTACGGTGTGCCCCACATCTACGCGGACACGACCCAGGACCTGTTCTACGGCTACGGGTACGCCGTGGCCGAGGACCGGCTGTTCCAGATGGAGATGGCCAAGCGTTCCGTGCTGGGGACCACCGCCGAGGTGCTCGGGGAGGCGAGTCTGGAGCACGACCGGCTGACCCGCTCCGGCTTCGACCCCGAGAGCATCCACCGCCAGATCCAGGCGCTTCCCCAGGAGGACCGCGACATCCTCGAGGGCTACGCGGAAGGATTCAACCAGCGCATCGACGACGTGCTGGCCGACCGGGAGAACCTGCTGCCCCAGCAGTTCACCGACTACGGCTTCGAGCCCTCCCGGTGGACGGGCTACGACGTGGCGATGATCTGGATCGGGACCATGGCCAACCGGTTCTCGGACAGCACCTCGGAGGTCGCCAATCTACAGGTCCGCGACCGGCTCGTGTCCGAGCACGGGCAGGACAAGGGCCAGGAGCTCTTCGACCAGATCCTCTGGACCGAGGACCCCACGGCCCCGACCACGGACCCGCGCACGGACCACCCGCGGCCCGAGGTCCCCGGGGAGATGCCCTACGACCGCCCCGGACGCGCGCTCGGCCCGCAGTCCACCTCCGCGGCGCCCGGGGCCGCAACCGGCGCCGCGGCGTCCTCGTCGCTGCTCCCGGTGGACCCGTCCCTGTCCGACGACGGGCTGGCGACCATGGCCCGCAACGGCGGGGAGGACTGGCCGCACCAGCAGCCCACGGCCTCGAACCTGTGGGCGGTGGGGTCCAAGAAGTCCGCCGACGGCGGCTCGGTGCTGCTCAACGGGCCCCAGTTCGGGTGGTTCAACCCTTCCTACGTCTACGGGGTCGGACTCCACGGGGCCGGCTTCGACGTCACGGGCAACACCCCCTTCGCCTACCCGATGGTGCTGTTCGGCACCAACAAGCACATCTCCTGGGGCGCGACCGCCGGCCCCCTGGACGTCAACGACGTCTACCAGGAGCAGCTGAACCCGGAGAACCCGGACCAGTACTGGTTCGACGGTGCGTGGCGGGACATGGAGGTCCGCCAGGAGACCGTGCAGGTCAAGGACGGTGAGGACGTCGTGGTCGAGGTCCGTTCCACGGTCCACGGGTTCGTGACCAGCGTGGATGAGCAGAACAACACCGCCTACACGAAGAGGCGCTCCTGGGCGGGTGCGGAGATCGAGTCCCTGTTGGCCTGGACGAAGAAGACCAAGGCCACCGACTGGGAGGAGTACCTGGACCAGGCCCAGGACGTGGGCATCTCCATCAACTGGTACTACGCCGACAACGACGGCAACATCGGCTACGTCTCCCCCGGGCACATGCCCGACCGTCCCGAGGGCCAGGACCCGCGCCTGCCCGTGGTCGGGGACGGGACCATGGAGTGGGAGGGCATCCGCCCGTTCGAGGAGAACCCGCGGGCTTTCAACCCGAAGCAGGGTTACATCGCCAACTGGAACAACCAGCCCGGCCCCGGCGCGGTGGGCGACTCCGGGAACTGGTCGGATGTGGACCGGGTCAACGAGATCACCTCCCGGCTCCAGGCCCAGCGCAAGCTGAGCACCGAAGACATGTGGGCGATCAACGAGGAGACCTCCTTCGCCGACCTCAACATCCGCTACCTGCGCCCCTACCTGGAAGAGGCCGTGCGCACCCTGCCGGCCCACAACCCCGTGGCCCAGGACGCCCGGCTGCTCCTGGACTGGGACGGTCAGACCCGCGACGAGGACGCGGACGGACACTACGACGGCCCGGAACCGGCCATCATGCGCGCCTGGGTGGCGGCCCTGACCGAGGACGTCCTGCAGGACGACCTGCCCGCGGAGGTGTACGCCAAGTACGCCGAGGGCGTCTACGCGAAGCCCGGAGGTTCCGCCCGGCCCGCTGACTCCGTCAAATTGATCGACAACGCTCTCCAGGGCGAGGACGCCGGGGTGCCGCAGACCGTGGACCTCCTCAATGGCCGGGACGGGTCCGAGGTGGTCCTGGAGTCCTTCGCCGAAGCCCTGGACCAGCTGCGGGCCGAGCACGGGGAAGACCCGGCGAACTGGCGCACCGAGACCGTCCCGCACGTCTACAGCACGAAGAACTTCATGGGTATCGACCAAGCCGGCGACGACGAGGCCCTCTCCACCCCGATCTACATGAACCGCGGGACCGAGAACAACATCATCTCCCTCAACGGCCACCACGCCGAAGCCTGCATGGCCGCCCCTCCCGGACAGAGCGGGTTCATCGCCCCCGACGGCACGAAATCACCGCACTACAGCGACCAGCTCGAGCTCTACACAAACTTCGAGTGCAAACAGGAAAACCTCTTCCCCGCGCAGGTGGAGGCCAATCTCGAGAGCGTCACGACGCTCCGCTGACGCCGTGCATCCAGTCCCAACCATGGGAAACCGGTCTACGTCGGTGATCCTCCACCAGGAGCTCGGCACTCCGGACTCGGGGGAACCACCGGCCAGTTGCTGCCACTACCTCGTGCCTGATCCGTAAGGGCTCAGGACTCGTCCCACCGATTGTCGTCGCCGTAGAACAGAAGGAGATCACGGGCAAGAAGAAGTATCCGTCTTCGCGCTGCATCCCGCGGCAGGCCCTGCGGCCCCCACCACACCAGGTGGGGGCCGCAGCCGTGGACGCCCAGTCCCTAAGGATGCCTTTCTGGCCCCTGCGCTCTGGCGGTCGAGGGGTGTGGTGAGAAGTCAGTCCGCCGGACCAGGGTCGGCTTCGGCGGCGGTGACTGGCCCGGCCGTCACCGACTCCGGAGGCCTCGGTGGCAGGTGACGGTAAAGGGTGGTGCGGGTGATCCCGGTCTTGGCCACGATCTCCGCCACGGTGTGCCCGCTGGCGCGCAGATGGGCTGCGTAGGCCAGCTTGTCCGGATCCACCACCGAAGGCCGCCCGATCCGCCGCCCCTTGGCCGTGGCCACCGACCGAGCATGGGCGGCGCGCTCCAGGGTGTAGGTGCGTTCCATCTGCCCGAACAGCGCCAGCAGCACCACCGCCAGCTGCGCCATCGGGTCATTGGGGTTGGTGGAGTCCACCTTGATCGGGTCCGCCAGGTTGCGCACCCCCACCCCTCGCTCGGCGAGATCGTGGATCAGGTTCAGGGTGTCGCGCACGGTGCGCCCGAGCCGGTCCAGGGTGTGCACCACGATCACGTCGCCCTTCCGGGCGTAGGCCAGGGCCGCGGTCAGTCCGGGGCGGTCGGTGGTGGCCCCGGATTTCTTGTCCACATAGATCCGCTCCGCCGCGATCCCGACCTGCCGGAGGGCATCGATCTGCCGATCGAGGTCCTGTTTGGCCGTCGAGACCCGCGCGTAGCCCAATTCCATGCCGTTAGCGTACCGGAAGTCGTTACCGTACGTCTGAAACGGAACTTTTTTATGGGCCTAGCTTTTGGGACCTCACTGGCTATCCATAATGCTCGAGGATGGACCTCGCCGCCGACCGTCCCACTACCAGGAAGTGGGACGGTCGCCCGCGGCCGGTCAACCCGTTGATTACCTCGAGCTCGGCCGGTCCGACGACTCCGATCGAGAGGCAAGACCTCGATGCCGCCGTATAGCTCTGTCACAACACCACCACTTGTCGCCGCGGCTCACACCCGAATGGACGGTTTGGGCCGGTCGGCGAGTTTGTAGCAAAATCCTTCGTCTCAGTAGCACAGGTCGACCGCACTATCCACGTGATAACTGGCCCGAGAGTGCGGTCGGCTCCTGAAAGCGACACTTGGCGGCGTCGAGCGGCACCACTGACCGAGAATCGCTCATAAGAGACTGATGAATCGGCAGGTGTCGACGCGTCATCCGCGTCCTGCCCCGGACCCGGCTCGGTCGCCCCTTCCGGGGCGACCGAGCGGGGCGTAGCGTGGCACGTAGTCACCAGCGCCCTCCCACCATTGGGTCGGGCGCGCCCGTCAATCCAGTCCTCGGGGAGACCACTATGGCACTGCTCCTGATCCGGCACCGCGTGGCCGACTACGACGCCTGGCGAAAGGTCTACGACTCCGTCTCGGACGTACCGGCATTCAGCAACATCACCGGCGAGTCAGTGCACCGCATGGTCGATGATCCGGACAACGTGCTCGTGCTCCACTACTTCGATTCGGTCGACGAGGCCCGCGCCTTCACGGCACTGCCGGAATTGCAGGAGGCGATGCAACGCGCAGGTGTCCAGGGTGAGCCGCGCTTCAAGTACTACGAATAGGACTCCCGAGGCGAGCTCAACTGTGGTACAGGTTCAGCAGTCGCCAGCCCTGGGATGCCGGCCACGCTGCTCGGTGAAGCCGGGAGTCTCCGGTGGCCGGTGGCCGTGTACGGCGAGGGACCGCACAACCTTCAGGGAGGGTGTTTTCAGTTGAAGGGGCACACTGAGACCGCTGCGTGGCGGTGCGGTGAGTTCCTCGGCCACCCCAACCGGAATCACGAACCCGCGGGGCACCGTCCGGAGTAGCTCAGTGACGATGTGACGGCTCGGGTGCCGCCCAACTTTGTCAGTGAGTGATGGTCCGAGAATCTATGCGCAGAATGCCACCCGACCGGACAGGGTGCGCCGCCATTCATATTCGGCAGAAGGCCGCCACTTCATCCGGACCCTTGGCGGAACAGGCACCGGCATCGCTCCGGCGATCAGCTGTCCCGACCGACAAGTTCCTCGAGTTGGACGTCCTGAGAGCCCCCTCACCCCCTGGATGCTTACCGCCCGGGCGTGGGCGCCGCGGCTCGTGGTCGAATGGTCGGACGGCCCCGATCGGTGCCGTGGAGCCATCCTCGTCCCACGGAGTCATGATGACCACTGCACCCTTGGATCACGCCACTGACGTCCTCGTGATCGGCGGCGGCAATGCCGGGATCTCCCTGGCCGCACGACTGCGCCGCAAGGGCATCACGGACATCGTGATCGCAGAGCCGAAGTCCACGCACCACTACCGGCCGCTGCTCTCCTACGTGGGCGCCGGACTGAAGACCGTGCCCCAGATGTCCCGCGCCCAGCACCGCGTCATGCCTCGCGGCGTGCGATGGATCCAGGACCGTGTCCAGGCACTGGATCCGGCGGCACGGACGGCCACGCTGTCCTCCGGCGAGCACATCGGCTACCGGGACGTCGTGATCTGCGCGGGCTCCACCCCGGACTGGGACCGTGTCCCCGGCAGTGCCGAGGCGATGGCCGGCCCGCACGCCTCGACCAACTACACCGTGGAGCTGGCCCCCAGGACCTGGGAGCTGATCCGCGGGCTGCGCCGCGGCCGGGCACTGTTCACGATCCCGGACGGCCCGGCGCCCACGCCGCAGATCGGACAGAAGATCCTCTACCTGGCCTGCGACTACTGGCAGCGCCAGGGTGTCCTGCAGGACATCGAGGTGACCCTGCTGACGCCCACCGCCACCGTGTTCGGCCAGCCGGACGTGGACCGGGTGCTGATGCCCTGGGTCCGGCGCTACGGCATCACGGTCCTGACGAGCGCCCACGTGCAGTCGATCGAGGCCGGCTCCCGCCGACTGCGGGCCACGGTCGACGGGACGCCGCGGGATCTGTCCTACGACCTGCTGCACCACAGCCCCGCCCACCGGGCCCCGGCCTGGATCGCCGACGCGGGACTGGGCGTCGCGCCGGGCCCGGGCGCCGCTTGGGCCGGCTACGCGGACGTGGATGCGCAGACCCTGCGCCACCGCCGTGTGCCCACCGTGTGGGCCTGCGGGGACGCTGCCGCGCTGGGGACCGCCTCGTCCGGCGGGGCACTGCGCCACCAGACGAAGATCCTCACCGAGAACCTCCTGGCCGCCCGTGACGGCCGGGATCCCACGGCCTCCTACGACGGGTACACCGTGACCCCCGTGACGGTGCAGCGGGGCCGGGCCGTGCTGGCCGAGTTCGACCGGGACAACGAACTGGCGCCCAGCATCCCCGGCGTGCCGCTGCTGGCCCCGAAACGCGCCTCCTGGTTCTTCGACCTCGAGGTCCTCCCCCGGCACTACTGGAACGTGATCCTCCGGGGCTTCTAGTGGACCATGTGTGCACACATCCGTGGCGCCTCGTTCCCCGCTCCGATGGCACCTGATGGCCCGCGCCTCCAGTCGTCGCAGCATGAGCCGGGAGAAATGAGGGTCGGACGTCGGGAGGCGCCCCGAGGAACAAGATTCATGCATCTGCACAGGATTGTGCACCGCGATATTACCGTCTGGTACTTTTCGGGTAGCACCGGCTCCCACGCCGGTGCAGTGACCCCCATGATCCGTTCCCCGGCGGTCGGGGGTCGCCTTCTGCGCCTCGGCGCGGCGAAGCGCCCCTGCCCTCTCCCGGGCAGGGGCGCTTCGTGCCGGGGACTCGGGACGGCGGCCGACCACCGGATCCGTCGAGCGGGGTGCCCCGACGGCCCGGCGGTCACCGGCGGTAGGAGGCCCCGCGGTGGTCGTCGGCCAGCCTCGGCCCGGCGCCGGCCAGCGCCTCGCGCAGCGTTCTGCCGGCGGGGAGGGCCCCGGGCTCCGGCAGCAGGCCGCGGCGCCGCAGCTCCGGCGAAACCATCGTGGTGAACCGCTCCAGGTCCGCCGGCCGCACGGCCGCCGAGATGTTGAAACCGTCCACGCCGGCCTCCTCGCGCCAGCGCTCGAGCTCGTCCGCCACGGTGCCGGGCGCCCCGGCGATGACGGGCCCGCGGCCGCCGATGGCCACGAACTCGGCCAGGTCCCGCACCGTCCAGGTCCGGTCCGGGGACAGCGACGTGAACGCCGCGAGCGCGGACTGGTTGGCGTCGGTGGCCACGTACTCGAGCGGCGCGTCGGGGTCCGCCCCGGCCAGATCGACGCCGGTCCAGCCGCCGAACAGGGACAGCGCTCCCTCGATGTCCACGTGCCGGCGGTATCCGTCGAGCCTGGCGTGGGCCTCGTCGTCGGTCTCGGCGACCACCACGGTGGCCATGGCGAAGGTCTTCACGGCGTCCTCGGCCCGTCCCTGCGCGGCCAGTTCGGCCCGGACGCCGTCGGTCCACCGGCGCACGAGCTGCGGGGTGTTGCCGATGAAGAAGATGGCCTCGGCGTGGTCCACGGCGAACTGCTGTCCGCGCGTCGAGGCGCCGGCCTGGAACAGGAACGGGGTGCCCTGGGGTCCGGGGTGGGTCAGCGCCTGGCCGGGCACGGAGAACCAGGTGCCCTCGTGGCCGATGGGGTGCACGAGCTCCGGGTCCACGAAGACCCCGGTGCCGGCGTCCGCCTTCACCGCCCCCGGCTCGAAGGAGCCCTCAAGGAGCTTGTACATGACCTCCATGTACTCGTCGGCGCGGTCGTAGCGCTCGTCGTGCGGGATCTGCCGGTCCATGCCCAGGTTGCGGGCGGCGGAGTCCTGGTAGGAGGTCACCACGTTCCACGCCACCCGGCCGCGGGTGAAGTGGTCGAGGGTCGCGAAGGTGCGGGCCAGCAGGTAGGGGGCTTCGTAGGTGACCGAGGCGGTCACCCCGAAGCCGAGCTGCTCGGTGGCCGCGGCCATCGCCGGCACCGCGACGAGCGGGTCGAGCACCGGGTACTGCACTCCCCCGCGGGCCGTGGCCTCTGCCCCGCCGCCGTACACGTCGTAGACGCCGGGGACGTCCGCCAGGAACAGCGCGGTGAAGCCGCCCTCCTCGAGGGTGCGGGCCAGCGACGTCCAGTACTCGAGCGTGTCGAAGCCGGCGACCCCGGCCTCCGGGTGGCGCCACAGTCCCGGTGACTGGTGCACGGGCACCATCATGTCGAAGGCGTTCAGCAGCAGGGGGCGGCTCATACGGTGGTCCTCTCGGGGGTGGGCTGGGTGGCGCTCGCGGCGGCGGTAGTCGCGAGGGCCGGGTCGGCCGCGGTCCGGCCGGCGTGCAGATCGGTGAGTTCGGTGCCGCGCCGGTCCCGGGCGGGATCCTTCGCGGCCAGGGCGGCGACGACGGAGAGCACGGCCAGCACGGAGAGGTAGCCGGCGATCAGCCACGGGGTGTCCCCGCCGGCGGCGAAGAGCAGGGCGGCGATCAGCGGCATGAGCCCGCCGCCCAGGACGGTGCCGACCTGGTAGCCGAAGCTCACGCCCGAGTACCGCACGTGCACGGGGAACTGCTCGGCGAACCAGGCCGCCTGCGGTCCGTAGACCGCGTCGTGGACGAGGTTGATGCCGAGGATGACCACGAGCGGCAGCAGGGCGAGCGGGCCGGCCTCGAGGAAGGCGAACAGCACCCAGCCGAAGACGCCGATCGCCGCGTAGGCGGTCACCGAGACGACCTTCCGGCCCACCCGGTCGGACAGCCAGGCCCAGAACGGGGTGGAGAACAGGCCGATGGCCGAGGCGATCATCACCGCGGTCACGCCCGCGGCGCTGTCCCCGCGCACGTCCCGCAGGTAGGTCAGCATGTAGACCGTCACCAGGTAGTAGACGGCGTTCTGGGCCAGGCGCAGGCCGATCGTCACCAGCACCGGGCGGCGGTGGTGGACCAGCAGCTCCCGCAGGGGGGCCTTGGCCACGTTCCCCGAGGCCCGGTGCTCCAGGAACTCCGGGGCGTCGGCCACCCCGAGGCGGATCCACAGGCCCACCGCCACGAGCAGGGCCGAGAGCAGGAAGGGGATGCGCCAGCCGTAGGCGGCGAACTGCTCCTCGCTCATGACGTTCTGCACGATGAAGAACGCGCCGGTGGCCAGCAGCATGCCGGCGGAGGAGCCGATCTGGGTGAAGGACCCGAAGAACCCGCGGTGGCGGGCCGGTGAGTGCTCCACGCTCAGCAGCGCGGAGCCGCCCCACTCGGCACCGGCGGACAGGCCCTGGAGGATGCGCAGGACCACGAGGCCGACGACGGCCCACCAGCCGATCACCTCATAGGTGGGCAGCAGGCCGATCAGGGTGGAGGCCACGCCCATGAGCAGCAGCGAGGCCACCAGCAGGGCCTTGCGGCCGATCCGGTCCCCCAGGTGCCCGGCGATGATCCCGCCCAAGGGTCGGGCGATCACCCCGACCGCGAGCGTGGCGAAGGACGCCACGATGCCGCCGAGCTCGGTGGCCATGGGGAAGAACTGGACGTTGAAGACGAGTGCGGCGGCGGTGCCGTAGAGGTAGAAGTCGTACCACTCGATGGTGGTCCCGGCGAAGGCCGAGGCCAGGACGCGCTTCTTGCCGTGGACGATGCTGCTGCGGCCCGGGGCGGCCGTGGTCGTGGTGCTCATGCGTCAGGCTCCTGGGGTTCGGTCGGCGTCGGCCGTGACATCGGTCGTGGCGCCGGTCCTCGCGTCGCCGATGGCGTTCAGGCCCTCCGGCAGGGTGCCGTTGATGAGGTAGTCGCCGAGGGCTCGGGCGCGGAAGGCGATCGGGTTGTGGGTGGCCACGGTCTGGGCGTTGCGCCAGTGCCGGTCCAGGCCCTTGGCCGTGGACGTGGCGGAGGCGCCCACGGTGAGGAACAGGTCCTGGGCCGCGCCGAGCGCCAGCTCCGGCACGGTGACCTGGGCGTGCTCCACGGCGATCTCGGACTCGTGCAGCGCCGCCGGGAGGGCCCCGGTGAAGTCCGGCCGGTCGGCGCCGGCCGCTGCGGCGGCGGCGATCCCGGCGTCCAGGGCGCGGGCGGCGTGCAGGACGGTGGCCTCGGCGGCGAAGGCCTTGGCGGAGATCCGCCCGGTGGCCTCCTGGATCAGCGGGTCGTCGCGGAACGGCAGGCCGAGCCCGGTGTTGAAGGTCCGCCGGCGTCCGGCGATGGTCTCCACCGCGTCCCGCCGGGCCGCCCGGGCGATGCCGGCCAGCACGGCCAGCAGCACGAGCTGGAAGAAGGCGGCCTCGTGGACGGCCTCCGCGCTGCCGGCGGTGCGGTCCAGCACGGCGTCCTCCGGGACGCGCACCCGCTCGAAGACCGCGGTGCCGGTGCCGGTGAGCTTCTGCCCGAAGCCGTCCCAGTCGTCCTCGAGCGTCACGCCCTCGGCGTCCGTGGCGACGACGGCGAAGCGCCGCCCGTCGCGGCCGTCCAGGGCGGCCGAGACGCGGGTGTAGTCGCAGAAGACGGAGCCGGTGGCGTAGAACTTCCGGCCGGTGAGCTCCCAGCCCTCGGCGGTCCGGCTCAGCACGGTGTTCAGGGTGCCCAGCGCGTTGCCGCCCTTCTCCGTGGAGGCGTTGCCGACGGTGGCTCCGGCCAGCACCCGCGGGTACCAGACCTCCTGGAGCTCCCGGGGCAGGAAGCGCAGGGACTCCACGAAGCCGTGGTGGGAGCGGTAGAGGTGGGCGATGTTGGAGTCGGCCTCGGCCAGGTCGACCAGCAGCCGGGTGAAGTCCTCGAGGCTGACCCCGGGGCCGCCGTGGGCCGCCGGGACGCGCAGGGCACCGAACCCGGCCCGGTCCAGCCGGCCGACCTCCGCGTAGGGCAGCGCGCGCCGGAGGTCCCGGTCCAGGGCGCCGGCGGCGATCTCCGCGAACAGCGGCCGGAAGTGCTCCCGCAGCCCGGCGTAGTCCCCGGGCAGGCCGGCGGCGAGGTCCGTGCCGGCGCGGGGATGGGCGGTGGTCTCCTCGACCGTGCTCGGGGTCATGCGGGGGTCCTCTCGGTCGCACCGAGGATTGCCGGTCGGCCGGTCGCGCCGGGGGCGGGCCCGGTGGCGGCAGCGCCGGAGGCTGACGTCACGGACCGACTGCAGATCCGGGATCTCCATCGGTTCTGGCATTAGCACCCTGACCCCGGTGGAGGGCGGGTTGCTGCGGCGTCGTCGAGCCAGATCTCTCAGCCGCTCTGAATGGGGCGCTTGCCATGGCATCAGACCGCCCGGTCCGGGACCAACCGGATGACGGGCGCACGTCATGGAATGTCACGACGGCGTCACAGAAGGTCACGTCCTCCGCGGTGGTGTAGCGGTGTGCCGCAGGAGACCGGATCAGTAGACCGGCTGGTCCGGGTCCACCTGTGCCGCCCAGGCGAGCACCCCGCCCTCGAGGTGGCGGACCCGCTCCTCCCGCCCGGCGTAGAAGGAGCGCAGCGCGGCGAGCGCGGTCGCGGAGCGGGCCCCGGCCTTGCAGTGCAGCACGAGGTCCGTGCCACGGGCCTCCGGGGGCAGGGCGTCCGCGCCGCGGTCGAGGATCTCCTGCAGCGGGACGGGCACGGCGCCGTCGATGGCCACGAGCTCCCGCTCCCAGTCCTCGCGCACGTCCACCAGGGCGAAGGACGCCTCCCCGCGCTCCCGGCGCTCGAGCAGCCGGGCCAGCTCGGCCGACCCGACGGTCTCGGAGGCGTCCGCGCCGGGCAGCGCGCAGACCGCGGCGGGCTGGGCCACCGCGGTGACCGGGGCGGCGTCGGGATCCGGGGTGAGCCGCATCTCGCGCCAGGTCATCGCGAGCGCGTCGTGCAGCAGCACCCGTCCGAGCAGGGGCTCCCCGGTGCCGGTGACGAGCTTGACGGCCTCGGTGACCATGACCGCGCCGACGGTGGCGGGGAGCATGCCGAAGACCCCGCCCTCGGCGCAGCTGGGCACCTCGCCGTCCGGCGGGGCCTCGGGGTAGAGGTCCCGGTAGGTGGGCCCGTGCCCGGCCCAGAACACGCTGACCTGCCCCTCGAAGCGCAGGATGGAGCCCCACACGCAGGGTGTTCTGGTCAGGGCGGCGGCGTCGCTGACCACGTAGCGGGTCGCGAAGTTGTCGGCGCCGTCCAGGACCAGGTCGTACCCGCCGATGATGTCCACGGCGTTGTCCGCGTCCAGCCGGACGGGGTGGGTGCGGACCTCCACCAGCGGGTTGAGCGCGGTGACGGCCTCGGCGGCGGAGACGGCCTTGGGACGGCCGACGTCGGCGGTCGTGTGCACCACCTGGCGCTGCAGGTTGGAGACCGCCACCACGTCGTCGTCGACGATCCCGAGGGTCCCGACCCCCGCCGCGGCGAGGTACTGCAGGGCCGGGGACCCGAGCCCCCCGGCGCCGACGACGAGCACGCGGGCGTTCCGCAGCCGCCGCTGGCCGAGGGTCCCGATCCCGGGCAGGGTCAGGTGCCGGGCGTAGCGCTCGAGCTCCTCGCGGGTCAGTTCGGGGCCGGGCTCCACGAGCGGGGGCAGCGGGCTCACGGCCGCTCCCCCACGGGCGCCCAGTCCCCGCGCGGCACGTCCGCCGGGCCGACTGAGGAGCCGGCGGACGACCCGTCGGCCCGCCCGGCACCGGCGGCGTCCGTGTCGATCCGCCCGGCCATCGACGAGGACGCCTGGGCGTGGCGGCGGGCCGGGATGCGCCCGGCACCGGCGGCGAGCCGGCCGGCGAGCACGGCGTGGCGCATCGCGGTGGCCATCGCCACCGGGTCCTGGGCGCGGGTGACGGCGCTGGCCAGCAGCACGGCGTCGCAGCCCAGCTCCATGGCCAGGGCGGCCTCGGAGGCGGTGCCGATCCCGGCGTCGAGCACCACGGGCACGGACGCCCGGGAGGCGATGAGCTCGATGTTGTGCGGATTGAGGATGCCCAGCCCGGTGCCGATGGGAGCGCCCAGGGGCATCACCGCGGCCGCGCCCAGATCCTCGAGCCGGCGTGCGACGGCCGGGTCGTCGGAGGTGTAGGCGAAGACCTTGAAGCCGCGGGCCACGAGCTGCTCGGTGGCGTCGAGGAGCTCCACGACGTCGGGCAGCAGCGTGTCCTCGTCCGCGATGACCTCGAGCTTGACCCAGTCGGTCTCGAGGGCCTCCCGGCCGAGCTCGGCGGTCAGCAGCGCGTCCCGGGCGGTGTAGCACCCGGCGGTGTTGGGCAGGATCCGGATGTCATTGCGCTCCAGCAGCGCGAAGAGGGAGTCGCCCTGGCCGGGGGCGTAGCGGCGCAGGGCCACGGTGGTCAGCTCGGTGCCGGAGGCCAGCAGCGCCTGCTCCAGGGTGTGCAGCGAGCTCAGGCCGCCGGTGCCCATGATCAGCCGGGAGCTCAGCTCGATGCCGTCGAGCACGAGCGGGTCGGGGTGCGGGGCGGTCACGTCAGCCTCCCTGGACGGCGGTGATGATCTCGATGGACTGGCCCTCCGCCACGGGGGTCCGCCGCCAGCGGCTGCGGGGCACGACCGCGGCGTCCACGGCCACGGCCACGCCGAGGCGCCCGCCGTCCAGCGGGGCGCCGTCGGGGCCCAGGGGGCGGCCGACGGTCTCGGCGACGAGGTCGACGACGGTCGCCTCCGCCGCCACGCGGTGCGGGCGGCCGTTGAGGGTGATGGCGGTCATCGGGTGCTCCTGCTCCGGGGCCCGGGCCCGGCGGCGGCCGGCGCGGGATCCCCTCGACGGGCCTCGACGGGGCGGTCGAAGCGGTGCGGGTCGGTGGCGGCGAGGTGCTCGGCGTCGGCGGCCGGATCGGCTCCGGTCCCGCCGGCCACCAGCTGCGCGGCGAGCCGGGCGGCCAGCGGGGCGAGCAGGACGCCGTGGCGGAAGTAGCCGGTGGAGACCACGAGCCCCGGCACCGGCGATCCGTCCGGGTCGCGGACCCGGCCGAGGTAGGGGATGTCGTCCGGGGTGCCGGGCCGGGCTCGGGCCAGCACCTCGACCAGCTCGAGGTCGGCGACGCCGGGCACGAGCGCCTGGGCGTCGCGCAGCAGCCGGAACACGCCGCCGGCGCTGGGACCGGTCAGGTCGTCCTCGCGGGAGGTCGCCCCGATCACCACGGTCCCGTCGGCGCGGGGCACCAGGTAGACGGGCACCCCGTGCACCAGTCCGCGGACGGTGCGCCCGAGCAGCTCCGGTGCCCCGGCGGGGACGCGGGCGCGCAGGATGTCCCCGTGCACCGGCCGCAGCGGCGGGTGCCAGTCCTCCGGCAGCCCTTCGAGCTCGCCGAGCCCGGCGCCGGGGGCGAGGACCGTCCAGGTCGCGGAGACCATCCCGCCGCCGGCCAGGCGGACGCCGGTCGCCGCGCCCTCGGCGTTGCGGCGCAGCCCCGTGGCGAGGTCGTGGACGAGGCGGGTCGGTCCGCCGTCGCGCGCGGCCGGGAGCCCGGCGGGCTCCGGGAGTTCCGGGGCGACGAGGGCCGCGAGCAGCCCGGCCACGAGGCGGCGCGGGTCCACCTGGTGGTCGTCGGGGATCCGGAACGCCGCGGACAGCCGCGGGCTCAGGGCCGGCTCGAGGGTGCGGGCGGCGCGCAGGGTCAGCGGCTCCACCGTCATGCCGTGGCGCCCCTGCAGCGCGCGGAGATCCGCCAGGGCCTGCCGGTCGGCGGCGTCCACGCCGCAGACGAGGGTCTCGGTGGCCCGGTGGCCCACCGTCCCGCCGGCGGCCTGCTCGACGGCGGCCACGAACCCCGGGTACTCGGCGGCCGAGGCGGTCATGAGGGGGTACAGGGGCTCCTGCTGGTACTGGACCTCGCTCACCGGGGCGAGCATCCCGGCCGCGGCGCGGCTGGCGCCGGAGCCCGGCTCGGGGTCCACCACGACCACCGAGCGGCCGCGGCGGCGCAGCTCCCAGGCGGTGGCCAGGCCGATCACCCCGGCGCCGACGACGGCGACGTCGGCGCGGACGTGCTCGGGCCGGTCGACCAGCGGGTGGGGCGCGGTCGTGGGGGCAGGGTGCGCGGCAGTCACAGGGAACGTCCTTTCCTCCGGCGGCATGACCCGCATCAGGTGTGGCGGTCGGCGCTGGACGCCCTCTCAGCCCCCGGTGGGGCTCCCGCAGAACCGCTGACCTATCATCAGCGTGTGACCCAGCCTACCCGTGACGCCTCCGCCCCCGCCGAGTCCTCCCTGCGAGAGACCCGGACGGCCCGCCTCCTCGCCGCCCGGCTGTACGTGTGCACGGACGCCCGCCGGGACCGGGGCGACCTCGAGGGCTTCCTGCACGCGGTCTGTGCCGGTGGCGCGGACGTCATCCAGCTGCGGGACAAGAGCATCGACGCGGACGAGGAGATCGCCGCGCTGGAGCTGCTGGGCCGGGTCGCCGCCGAGTACGACGCCCTGTTCGCGGTCAACGATCGCGCCGACATCGCCGCGCTCGTGGGCGCCGACGTCTTCCATGTGGGCCAGCACGACCTCAGCCCTGTCCAGGCCCGGCGGCTCCTGGGCCCCGACGTGCTGATCGGGCGCTCCACCCACGACCTCGGACAGGCCACGGCGGCGCTCGAGGACCCGGACGTCGACTACTTCTGCACCGGGCCCGTCTGGGCCACGCCCACCAAGCCGGGGCGCCCGGCCACCGGGCTGGAGTTCGTCCGCGCGGTCGCCGAGCTGACGGAGGCCCGGCTGGACGCGGACCCGGAGGTCCTGCCCGTGCCGTGGTTCGCCATCGGCGGCATCGACGAGCCGCGGCTCCCGCAGGTGCTGGAGGCCGGGGCGCGCGGCGTCGTCGTCGTCCGCGCCGTCACCGAGGCCTCCGATCCCCGCACCGCCGCCGGGCAGCTGCGCGGTCTGCTCCCCGCCTGAGCCCGGGGCGGTCCCCCGCCCGCCTCACCGTCGGCTCCCCGCCGCCGTCCAGCACGTTCTGAGAGCATGGACGCAGGACGACGACGGAGAGGTGGCCCATGGACCCCGAGCTCGACCCCCAGGTGCGGCACGCGGTGGAGCGCCCCGCGGAGACCGCCCGCGGTCCGGAGGACGCGCAGCTGCGCGTCCGGCTGGCCGGTGAGCCCGCCCGCCGCGCCCTCGGAACGCACTGGGAGCAGGGCCTCCCGGAGGACGCCGCCCCGAGCGACGACCGGCTCGCCGCCGCCGTGCTGCTCGCCACCCTCTTCGGCGACACCTTCTGGCTGGAGCGCGCCGCCCGGCTGCCCAGCGACGTGCCGGGGTGCCCGTCCGCGCCGCCGAGCGGGCTGCTGGAGCTGACCCGGGTGCCGGGCGCCCGGGCGGCCCTGGCCGCCGTGCTCGAGCGCCCGCTGCTGACCGGGCTCCTGGAGTGGGGCACCAACCCCCTGCCGGAGCAGCCCCCGCTGGCCGTGGCGCGGGCCGCCCGGGACCTGGGCATCCCCGACGACGGGCGCGTCTACAAGGTGGTGCGCCGCCGCGCCGAGCGCTTCCTGGCGCGGGAGCACGACGGGTCCGAGCCGCTCGAGCAGTTCGTGACCCTGCTGAACGAGGCGGAGCGGGGCCACCGCGAGGACGGGCCCGTGCTCTCGGGCGAGACCCTGCCGCCGGCGGCTCCACCGGCGCCGGGTCCGACCGCGGGGTCCTCCTCCGCAGCCGGCCCGGCCGCCGACGGTGGCATCCGCCCGGCCACGCCCCCGCCCGGCGCCCCTCCGGCGGGCTCGCCCGAGAACCCCCAGTGGGGGGTGAGCCCCGCGAGCCCGGCCCCGCCGCCGCCAGGGCCGCTTCCGGGCCAGTACCCCGGACCCGGGGCACCCGGCCCGGGCGGTCCGGGATACGGCACCCCCGGGTACGGCCCCGGGGACCAGCAGCCCGGAGCACCGGGCGCCAGCACCCATGGCGCCTCCGGGCCGGTGTTCGGGCCCGGCCCCGGCGGGTGGCCGCCGCGCCCGGCCGAACCCGTGGAGGACGACTCCGACAACCTCAAGGCGTGGGGGTTCGTCTTCCTGGGCATCCTGGCGGTGATCGCCGCTCTGATCTTCATCCTCTGAGCCCACCGCACCATCATTTACTTGCACAGGAAAGCTTCTGGGGCTATTCTTGGGGACATATCAACCAGTGCGCCGCCCCTGCCGACGGAGAACCCCGCGATGCCGATCTTTCCCCAGAACCCCGCTCCCCAGAGCCTGACGAAGCGCCCCGCTGAGGACCTGCTGTCCGCGGACACCCGGATGGGCGCGGTGGAGCTGCTGGTCTCCGACCTGGACACGATGGTCGCCTACTACTCGGACGCCGTCACCCTCGACGTGCTCGCCCACGCCGGGGACACCGCGGTCCTGGGCCGGGACGGCCGGACGGTCGTGCGGCTGCGCCAGGTCAAGGAGCTCCCGCCGGCCCGCCGCGGGCAGGCCGGTTTGTTCCACACCGCAGTGGTCTTCGACGACGAGCCGGCCCTGGCCGCAGCGCTCGCGTCCGTGGCGACCGTGGCGCCCCGCTCCTTCACCGGCAGCGCCGACCACCTCTACAGCCAGGCCTTCTACTTCGACGACCCCGAGGGCAACGGGGTGGAGCTCTACACGGACCGTCCCCGCGAGACGTGGCGGCGGGAGCCCACCGGCCTGCTGACGCTGGCCTCCAACCCACTGGACCCGAACGGGTTCCTGCAGGAGCACCTGGCCGAGCAGGGCGGGCGGCCCCCGGCGCCGCCGGCCACCCTGGGACACGTGCACCTGCAGGTGGGTGACATCCCGCTGGGCCGGCAGTTCTACGTGGACGTCCTGGGCTTCGAGGTGATGAGCGACATCGGCTCCGCCCTGTTCATCGCCGCCGGCGGCTACCACCACCACATCGCGCTCAACACCTGGCAGAGCGCCGGGGCCGGCCCGCGTGCGGCGTCGCTGGGGCTCGGCCAGGTCAACATCGACCTGCCGGACGCCGACGACGTCGCGGCCCTGGCGTCCCGGCTCGCGGACCACCGGATCCCCACCCGGCACGACGGCGCCGTGCTGCGCTTCGAGGACCCCTGGAACACCCTGATCCAGGTGGGCGTCGCGGCGTAGCCCCGGCCCGGTGCGGCGTCCGCACCCGCCCGCCGGCGGCACCGCGCTCGACACCGGCGACTGCTCGCCGGCACCCCGGTCCGCCGGTAGGTTGGGCCTCGTGCCCGGGGTGCCCGGGCGCCGAGGGCGCGCGGCGACACGGCGGCCGCCCGGTCCGAGAGCGAGGAGCAGGGCATGGGCGAGCAGGACGACACCACCGGCAAGGACTTCGACGAGGCCGTCAACATGACCGCAAAGCAGCTGTCGACGTGGCTGGACACCGACGAGTCCACCTCGGTGGGCCAGGGCGACGGCGGGGAGTCGGTGGGCCACCGCTCCGGGCGGCGGATCGTGGAGATCCTGCAGAAGCCGAAGGGCGAGCGCACCGAGGCCGACCACGAGCACATGCGCAAGGTGGTCGGCTACGTCCACCGCCACCTGGCCCAGCGCCCCGACGGGGACGTGCGCGAGACCCGGTGGCGCTACTCCCTGATGAACTGGGGCCACGACCCGCTGAAGGACTGAGCCGGAGGGCCCGCCCGGCGCCGCCGGGCGGGCCGGGCAGATATTGCAGTTGTGCAAAACTTGCAGAAGTGCAAAAATTTGGGCATGAATGCCGACCTCCCTCCCACCCTGCGCGCCCGCAAGAAGGCCGAGACCTGGTCCGCGATCCACGAGGCGGCCGCCGCCCTCGCGGTGCAGCACGGGGTCGAGGGCACCACGGTGGAGGCCGTGGCCGCGGCGGCCGGCGTCTCCCCGCGGACCTTCTTCAACTACTTCCCCGCCAAGGAGGACGCGGTCCTGGGCATGCGGGCCCCTTCGCTGGACCCGGAGCTGCTGGATGGCTTCGCCCTCGAGCACGACCTGCTGGGTCAGGTCTCGCGCCTGCTGCTGGCCGTCTCCCGCAGCGCCTACGCGGGACGGGACGCCGAGCGGCGCCGCAGGCTGCTGCAGGACCACCCGAGCCTGGGCCGCCGCCGGCACGAGCTGATGCTCGAGGCCGAGGCCCTGGTGCGCCACACCCTCGCGGAGCTGCTGGCCCGGGACCCCGCGTGGTCGGCCGGGATCGGTGAGCACCGCGTGGACGAGGTCGCCCGGATGCTGGTCCTGCTCGGCGGCGTCCCGCTGCGCTTCGCCATCACCGCCGAGGGCTACTCCCCGGCGCACGGCCTGCCGACCGAGGACCACGAGTCGGCGCTCACCCTCCTCCACCGTCTCCAGGAGAAGCTCGCATGACCCGCGCCCCCGCCCACCGCGCCGCACCGGGCTCCGGCTCCCGGCACCTCGCGCTGCTCTTCGTCGGCCTGATGCTCTCCATGCTGCTGGCCGCGCTGAACCAGACCGTCCTCAGCACAGCGCTGCCCACGATCGTGGGCGAGCTCAACGGGGTCGACGAGATGCTGTGGGTGATCACGGCCTACATCCTGGCCTCGACGATCATGATGCCCGTGTACGGCAAGCTCGGGGACCTGATGGGCCGCAAGCCCCTGCTCCTGGGCGCGATCCTGGTGTTCATGGCCGGCTCCGTGGTCGGCGCGCTCGCCGGCACCATCGAGGTCCTCATCGCGGCCCGCGCGATCCAGGGTCTCGGCGGCGGCGGGCTGATCATCCTCTCCCAGGCCGCCATCGCCGACGTGGTCCCGGCCCGGGAGCGCGGCAAGTACATGGGCGTCATGGGCGGGGTGTTCGCGGTGTCCTCGGTGGCCGGCCCGCTGCTCGGCGGCTTCTTCACCGAGGGGCCCGGCTGGCGCTGGGTCTTCTGGATCAACATCCCGCTCGGGCTGCTCGCGCTGGCCGGGGCCGTCCTGTTCCTCAAGCTGCCCCGGCACAGCGGCCGGCCGCGCCTGGACATCGGCGGCATGGTGCTGCTGGCCGTGACCACGACCTGCCTGGTCCTGTTCGCCACCTGGGGCGGCGGCAAGTACGCCTGGACCGACCCCGTGCTCCTCGGCCTGATCGCCGGGACGCTCGTGACCGCCGCGGCGTTCGTGGCCGTGGAGCGGCGCACCGCCGAGCCCATCATCCCGATGCACCTGTTCCGCGAGCGCAACTTCGTCCTCACCACCCTCGCCGGGCTGCTCACCGGCGTGGCGATGTTCGGGGCCCTCGGCTACCTGCCCACCTACCTGCAGATGGTCTTCGGCGTCGACGCCACCCGGTCCGGGCTGCTGATGGTGCCGATGATGGGCACGATGCTCGTGACCTCGGTGCTCGCCGGTCAGGCCGTGAGCCGGACCGGGCGCTACAAGTGGCTGCCGGTGGCCGGCAGCGTGATCGTGGCCGCGGCCATGGGGCTGCTCGCCACCCTGACCTCCGAGCAGGGGGTGTGGCACGTCTGCCTCTACATCGCAGTCCTCGGCCTGGGTCTCGGCCTGTCCATGCAGGTGCTCGTGCTGATCGTGCAGAACACCTTCCCCCTGCGCCAGGTCGGCACGGCCACCGCGGCGAACAACTTCTTCCGCCAGATCGGCGCCACCCTCGGCTCGGGAGTGGTCGGCAGCGTCTTCGCGAGCCGGCTGGCCGAGCTGATGGCCGAGCGCGTCCCGGCGGCCGCGCTCGAGGGCGGCGCCGGGGGTGCCAACTCGCTCACCCCCGCCGTGGTCGCGTCCCTGCCGCAGGCGCTGCAGGACCCGATCGTGACCTCCTACAACGACGCCCTGACGCCCATCTACCTGTGGATCATGCCCCTGGGCCTGCTGGCGGCCGCCGTGCTGTGCTTCGTCGCCGAGGAGCCGCTGGCCACCACGATCGACCAGGACGTCGAGCCGGAGGCCCTCGCCGAGGGCCGCCTCGTGGTCACCGCCGACGAGCCCGCCGCGCCGCGCGTCGACGACGAGGACCGGGATGCCGACGACGACGCGCGGGACGCCCGCGGCGCGCTGGCCGGGACGCGGAGCGCTCCGTAGGCTGAGGACGGCGCACGGCCGGCGGCCCCGGGGCGCACGCGCACCGGACCGGACGAGCTCCGGAACCGACGAGCAGAGGAGCAGCGGATGAGCCTGAACAAGGGCACCAGGGTCACGTGGAACACCCCGCAGGGCAGGACCGAGGGGAAGATCGTCGAGAAGAAGACCGAGGACTTCGAGCTCGACGGACGCACGTACCGCGCGAGCACGGACGATCCGCACTACATCGTGGAGTCCGACAGCTCCGGGGCCCGCGCGACCCACAAGGCGGACGCCCTCACCGAGGCCTAGCCGGAGACCTGCCCCGCCGCGGGCCCGAGGACGGGCGCGGCGGCAGTCGGGCGGGACGCGGCGTTCAACCGCGGACGCCGGGAGTGCCCCAGACGAACGGGCCGAAGGACGGGCCGGCCGGTTCGAGGTACTCGACGTCGGACGCCGGGACCAGGGCGCCCGGGCTGTACCCGTCAGCCTCGCAGCGCACCAGGACGACCATGCCCAGCTCGACCGGGTCGTAGGGCGCGCACAGCACCATCTCGCCCGCCCGCAGGTTCAGCCCCGCGCGGTCGGTGCGCATCCGGTAGCGCGCCACGTGGGAGACGGTGATGGACGAGATCGGGTCGACCACCGGACCCACGCCGATGCCGGGGAGGACGTCGAGGGGTCCCGTGTCGTCGGGAACAGGGGTCAGTTCGGAAAGGCTCATGGCGGGGATCTCCAGTCGTGCGAGCGCATCGGGAGCTGCAGAAGGTCCCGGTGCCGGGCGGGTGTGCTCGACCACGCTGTCCCTTCCCATGATAGAGAGCCACGTCACACAGGGGAAGAGTCCTTCGCATCGGTCCACGGCCCGCCGGCCGCGGTGCACGAACTTGCAGACTCCGGCGCCCCGGGCGTCGCCGGGCGTCACAGAGTCACAGTTCCCGAGCGCGTGACCCCCTTCTGACCTGGGCGGACAGACGGCACAGCCGAGTGTGACGCACGGAACGCCCCGAGGTCTGCGCCGCGGCCCTGCCGCGCGCCTACATTCACTGACATGAGCTACGAGGGGTCGATGCCGTGATCACGATCAACATGAACAACGCCGCGCTCTGCCGGCTGGAGCAGCAGGACCGGGGGCGGCCCGGCGCGCTGCCGGACCGGCGGTCCACCGCCGCGGGCACCGGCCCGCTGGACGCCCGGAAAACCGTCCGGGAGACCACCCTGCGGCCCGAGGCGGCGCCTCCGATGCCGGAGCACACCAGGGGCTGATGCCCCCGGTCCGGCTCAGTGGCTGCCGACGAGGCCGGACGCCCGCAGGGCGCCGAGGTGGGCCTGGCGGCCGGCGCCGACGATGCCGGCGGCGTTGCGCAGCTGCGCGGGGGCCACGCGGGCGCGCAGCCGCAGGTGCGGCAGGAACTCCTGGTGCCGTTCGCTGATGCCTCCGCCGAGGACGATGAGATCCGGGGAGATCAGGCGCTCGAGGTGGGACAGGTAGCGCTGGAGCCGGTCCGTGTAGGTCGGCCAGTCCAGGGCCTCCTCCATCCGGGCGGAGGCGCCGGCCCAGCCGTCCACGTCCCGGCCGTCCAGCCACACGTGGCCGAACTCGCTGTTGGGGATCAGCTCCCCGTCCAGGAACAGCGCCGAGCCGATCCCGGTGCCCAGGGTGATCACCAGCACCGTCCCGGTCGCGCCCCGGGCGGCGCCGAAGCGCACCTCGGCCAGCCCGGCGGCGTCGGCGTCGTTGAGCACCGCGACCTCGCGCCCCAGTCCGGCGGCGAGCAGCTCCCGTGCGTCCGTGCCGATCCAGGAGTCGTCGAGGTGGGCGGCGGAGCGGGCGATGCCGTGGTCGATGATGGCTGGGACGCCCACACCGACCCCGGCCAGGGGCCCGCCCGGCCCGGGCTCGCGCTCCAGCTTCTCCAGGACCCCGCGCAGGACGGCCACCACCGCGGCCGGGGTGGCCGGCGCGGGCGTGGGCACCCGGCGCACCGGGCCCACGGTGGTGCCGCGGACCGGGTCCACCACCGCGTACTTGATGGTCGTTCCGCCGATGTCCACCCCGAGGCAGCGGGCGTCGTCGTCGCCCCCGGCGGAGACGGGCGGGACGGTCGGGGGCGTCCGGACGGACGGCAGGGCACAGGTCATCTCACGGTCCTGGATCGAGGCGGGGACGGCGCGCCCTCGGGCGGGCGGCGCCTGTTCGACTGTACAACCGGGCGGGGACGGCAATTATTCGCGCCGGCCCCGCCACCCGTCCGGCGCCACCGCCCCGCCCCGGGCGTTCCCTAGAATCGAGGGGTCCCGGTCACTCCGGCGAGCGCCCGCGCCCCGCCCGGCGCCCCGGCGTCCCGCCGCCTTTCGAAGGGCTTCCCCGCATGACCAGTCCCACCACCGCCGCGTGGCCCGTCCCGCCGAAGACCACCAACCGGGTGCTGCTCGCCTGCTGGCTCGCGATCCTGGCCGAGGGGTACGACGTCGGCGTGCTCGGCGCCGTGCTGCCCGCCCTCGCGGAGCACCGGGAGTGGAACCTCACCCCGCTGGAGCTCGGCGGCCTCGGTTCCTACGCCCTCGTCGGCATGCTCATCGGGGCCATGGTCATCGGCACGCTCTCGGACCGGATCGGCCGGCGGAGGATGCTGCTGGTCTCGATGGCCATCTTCACCACCATGCAGCTGGGCGCCGCACTGGCCCCGACCCCGGAGGTCTTCGGGCTCTTCCGGCTGCTCGGCGGCCTGGGCATGGGCGGGATCATCCCGGTGGCCGCGGCCCTGACCATCGAGTACTCGGCGCCGCGGCGCCGGTCCTTCAACTACGGCGTGATGTACTCCGGCTACTCCCTCGGCATCCTGGCCGCGGCGCTCGTGGCGATCGTCCTGCTGCCCACGCTGGGCTGGCGCTGGGTGGTCGGCGTCGGGTTCCTGCCCGTGGTCCTGCTGCCGCTGGTGGCCAGGCTGCTGCCCGAGTCCCTCGAGTACCTCATGGGCAAGGGCCGCCGCGAGGAGGCCGCCCGCCTGGCGGAGCGGCTGCACGTGGCCCCGTTCGTCGAGGGCGACTGGACGCCGGTGCGCTCCGAGGAGGCGAAGGCGCGGTCCGTGGGCTGGAAGCAGTCCTTGGCGGCGATGTTCTCCGGCGGCTACCTGACCGCCACGGTGTTCTTCTGGGTCTCCCTGTTCTGCGGCATGGTCCTGGTCTACGGCCTCAACACGTGGCTGCCCTCGATCATGCGCTCGGCCGGCTACGAGCTCGGCCCGGCCCTGACGTTCCTGGTGGTCTTCAGCCTCGCCTCCGCCGCCGGCGGCATCGCCCTGGGCCGCGCCGCGGACGCCTACGGCAAGAAGCTGATCCTGGTGGTCTTCTACCTGCTGGGCGGGGCGGGGATCCTGCTGCTGATGTTCCCCAACAGCATCGTGGTCAACTACGTGTTCGTGGCCCTGGCCGGCATCGGCTCGATCTCCACCTCGCTGGTGCTCACCGGCTGGGTGGCCGAGTACTACCCCGCCCACTCCCGCGCCACCGCCACCGGATGGGCCCTGTCCTTCGCCCGCATCGGCGCGATCTCGGGCCCGCTCATCGGCGGCTGGATCGGCTCGATGGCCCTGCCGTTCCAGTGGAACTTCATCGTCTTCGCCGCCGTGGCCCTGGTCGCCGCCGGGTCCGTGGCGCTGATCCCGCAGTTCCCGGGCCCGGCCGGTCCGGCCGCGCGGCGCGGGCGGTCGGGGCGCGCCGAGACGGCGCCGGCGGCACCGGGCGCCTGAGCCGAGCGGCCCGCCGCCCGGGCACCCCGGCCCCGGCCCCGGCCGCACCTCACCCGGCCGGGTCGGGTCCGTCCCGGCCGGGTGCCGGGCGGTCGGCCGGCGCCGGCGCCCTCCGGTCCTCGGCAGGCTCGTCCGCGTGCAGGTGGGCGCGCTCGCCGTCGTGGTCGAGCACGGTGAGGATCTCCACCGGCCCGCCCTGCGCCACGATGGCGTGCGGGACCATCGTGGAGAACTGCGCCGCCTGACCGGCCTCGACCACCACGACCCGCTCGCCCAGATACAGACGGGCGGTCCCGGAGAGCACGGTGAACCAGTCCCGGCCCGGGTGCACCGCCAGCCGGTCCGGTGCGGGGGGCGGGCCCGGCAGGATGCGCATCTTGGCCACGGTCATCCCGTGCAGGGCCCGCTCGGAGGACAGCAACCACATGGTCAGCCCCGGCGTGCTGCTGGGCTGCGGGCGGATCACCACGTCCTCGTCCTCGGGGGACTCGACGAGCTGGTCGAGCGAGGTGTCGAGCGCCCGGGCGATGGGCACCAACTGGTCGAGAGCGATCCTGCGGTGCCCGGTCTCGAGCCGGCTCAGCGTGGACGGGCTGAGGTGGCACCGGGCCGCGAGCGCGTCCAGGGACCAGCCGCGCGCCAGCCGGAGACCGCGGATACGGCGGCGAATCACGGCGTCCAGGTCGAGTTCTTGCGTCATGGGCAAGAGTGTATGCCTCAAAAGCATTTTGCGCCTACCGTGGAGGCATGACACCGCACGACTCCCCGCACCCGACGGCGGGGCACCACACCCACCTCGCACAGCACGACGACGACGGACTGGCCGAGCTGCTCGAGCTGGACGCCGAGATCCTGGGCCCGCTGCTGGAGGAGGTCCTCGACTGGGTCGCCCAGCAGGTCCGCAGCGCGCCGGGCACGGTCGCGGACATCGGCGCGGGCACCGGGCCCGGCAGCCGGCTCCTGGCCCGCCGCTTCCCGTCGGCGCAGATCGTCGCGATCGACCGGTCGGCACCGCGGCTCGAACGGCTCCGCGCCACGGCCGGGGCGCCGGGCCTGTCCGACCGGATCCGCACGGTGCAGGCCGATCTGGACACCGCCTGGCCCGAGGTCGGGGCGGTCGACCTCGCCTGGGCGGCCTCCTCGCTGCACGAGCTCGCCGCGCCGGACCGGCTGCTGCGCGAGCTCCATGCCGGGATGCGCCCCGGCGGTCTCCTGGCGGTCGTGGAGATGGACGCGCTGCCGCGGTTCCTGCCCGAGGACATCGGGATCGGCCGCCCGGGCCTGGAGCGCCGCTGCCACGAGGTCCTCTCCCGGGCCCACTGGAACGCCGTGCCCGACTGGGGACCCCGTCTGGAGAAGGCCGGCTTCCGGCCGGCGGGTCGGCGCCGGTTCGGCGTCGAGGCGCTGCCGGCCCCGCCCGGCACGGGGCGCTGGGCGGACCTCTGGCTGCGCCGCGCCCTCCCGGTCCTCGCCGGCCGGTTGGCCGCCGACGACCTGCTCGCCCTCGAGCACCTGCTCACCGAGGACTCCCCCGGCGCGGCCCTGCACCGGGAGGACCTGGTGCTGCGCGCCGGACGCATCGTCTGGGCGGCGCACCGGGCATGAACCACCAGCACGAGAGGACACGGACCATGAACAGCATTTCCGCGTACGACGTCGTCGTCGTCGGAGGCGGCGCGGCCGGCCTGAGCGCCGCCGTCGCCCTGGCGCGCTCCCTGCGCTCGGTGGTCGTGGTGGACGCGGGCGAACCCCGCAACGCCCCGGCCGACGGCGCGCACAACCTCCTCGGCCGGGAGGGGATCCCGCCGCTCGAGCTGCTGGCCGCCGGCCGGCGGGAGGCGGAGCAGTACGGGGCGGAGATCCTCCGGGACCGCGCCGTCACCGCCCGGGCGGAGGAGGAGGGGTTCACGGTCGGTCTCGCCGGCGGCGGCGTGCTGCGCGCGCGGCGGCTGCTGCTCGCCACCGGACTGGTCGACGAGCTGCCCGACGTGCCCGGCGTGGCCGAGCTGTGGGGGCGGAGCGTGCTGCACTGCCCCTACTGCCACGGGTGGGAGGTCCGCGGCCGGCGCATCGGCGTGCTCGGCGCGGGACCCATGAGCATCCACCAGACGCTGCTCTTCCGGCAGCTCAGCGAGGACGTCGCCTTCTTCCCGCACCGGATGCCGGACCCCGGCCCCGAGGCCTGGGAGCAGCTCTCCGCCCTCGGGATCCGGGTGGTCGAGGGGCCCGTGCAGCGGCTGCGCGCCGAGGGGGACGCGCTGCGCGCCGTGGTCCTCGCCGACGGGCAGGAGGTCCCGGTGGACGCCCTGGTCGTGGCGCCCCGGTTCGCGGCCCGGGCCGAGCTGTACGAACAGCTCGGCGGCACCCTGACCGACCACCCCGCGGGGGCGCTCATCGCCACGGGCCCGATGGGCAGCACCGACGTCCCCGGGGTGTGGGCGGCCGGCAACGCCGGCGACCTCTCGGCCATGGTCTCCTCCGCGGCGGGAGCGGGGGTCGGCGCGGCCGCCGCGATCAACGCGGACCTCGTGGCCGAGGAGGCGGCCGCCGCCGTGCGGGCCCGTGCGCAGGGCGCCGCAACCGGGACGCCCCGCCGCGGCTGAGGGTTTCGGGGGCGGTCAGGGCTCCACGGACCCCTGGACGTGCTCGAACACCAGGTTGGTCTGCGTGGCCGCCACCGCCTAGTTGGAGGACAGGTGCTCGAGGACGAACTGGCGGATGTGGTCGGTGTCCCGCGCCGTGACGTGAATCAGGAAGTCGTCCGAGCCCGCCAGGAAGAAGAACTGGGACACCTCGGGCACCGACTTCAGCCCCTCACCGAACGCGGACATCAGGTGCCGGGCGCCGGGCCGCAGGCGCACGCTGATGAGAGCCTCGATGGTGCTCCCGAGCGCCCGGGGGTCCACCTCGACCGTGAACCGGCGGATCACGCCCGAGCGCTGCAGACCCTTCATCCGGGCCAGACAGGTGGACGGCGCCACCCCGAGGGCCTCGCTGAGCGCCTGGTTGGTCGCCCGGGAGTTCTCCCGCAGCAGCGCGAGCAGCCGCCGGTCGAGATCGTCCAGCTCGGGGGCCGGGCGCAGATCCTGCGACGGGCGCCGCGTGTCGTGGCTCACATTGTCCATCATTCCGCCACTTCTCGGTCGATTGCCGAAGGATCGGCGAAAAAGCCCACGGACACGGCCGCAAACCGTAGCTTGATTCCACCCAGTCTACGTTTCCTGCGGAAGAAGGACCCCGATGATCGTCTCCGTCCCCCGTGAAGTGAAGAACAACGAGCACCGCGTGGCCATCACCGCCTCCGGGGTCCACGAACTGGTCGCCCACGGCCACCGCGTTCTCGTGGAGGCCGGCGCCGGCACCGGCTCGGGCATCCCCGACGAGGACTACACCGCCGCCGGGGCCGAGCTCGTGGCCGACGCCGACGAGCTGTGGGCCCGCGCCGACCTGGTGCTGAAGGTCAAGGAGCCCGTGGCCTCCGAGTACCACCGGTTCCGGCGGGGCCTGGTGCTGTTCACCTACCTGCACCTGGCCGCCGAGCCCGAGCTCACCGCGGCGCTGCTGGAGTCCGGGGTGACCGCCATCGCCTACGAGACCGTCCAGACCGCCGACCGGCGGCTGCCCCTGCTGGCCCCCATGAGCGAGGTCGCCGGCCGGCTGTCCGTCCAGGCCGGGGCCGCCGCCCTGACCGCCCCCGCCGGGGGCAAGGGCGTGCTGTTGGGCGGGGTGCCGGGGGTGCGCCCGGCCAAGGTCACCGTGATCGGCGCCGGGGTGGCCGGCACCAACGCCGCGGCGATGGCTGTCGGCCTGGGCGCGGAGGTCACCGTCCTGGACGTGAACGTGGACCGCCTGCGCGAGCTCGACGACCGGTACGCCGGCCGGTTGCGCACGGTCGCCTCGAACAGGTTCGAGATCGAGCGCTCGGTGACCGAGGCGGACCTCGTCGTGGGCTCCGTGCTGATCCCCGGCGCCAAGGCCCCGAAGCTGGTCACCAACGAGATGGTCGCCCGGATGAAGCCGGGCAGCGTCCTGGTGGACATCGCCGTGGACCAGGGCGGGTGCTTCGAGGACAGCCGCCCCACCACCCACCAGGACCCGGTCTTCACGGTGCACGACACCGTCTTCTACTGCGTGGCGAACATGCCCGGCGCGGTGCCGAACACCTCGACCTACGCGCTGACCAACGTCACGCTGCGCTACGCCGTGGCCCTGGCCGACCAGGGTGTCACCGCGGCGCTGGCGGCCGACCCCGCCCTGGCCGCCGGGCTCAACACGATGGCCGGGCACGTGACGCACCGCTCGGTCGGCGAGGCCCACGGCCTGGAGGTCGTCGACCGGTCGGAGCTGCTGCCCGCCGCCTGAGCCGCACGCCCGCGCCGGGAGCGTGGGCCCGCAGGTCCTAGCATGGGCAGAGCGCAGCAGATCAGCATCCCGGCACGAGGAGCCCCATGCACCGCATCCCCGACGAGGTCGACACCCCGGACGTCCTGATCGACCGGGACGTGCTCGAGCGCAACATCGCGCGGATGGCCGCGGCCGTGCGCGAGCGGGGCCTGCTGCTGCGCCCGCACGCCAAGACGCACAAGGTCCCGGAGATCGCGGCGCTGCAGCTCGCCGCCGGCGCGGCCGGGCTGACCGTGGCCACGCTCGGGGAGGCCGAGGTCTTCGCCGTGCACGGGGCAGAGGACCTCTTCGTCGCGTACCCGCTGTGGGTCGGCCCGCGCCAGGCGGAGCGCCTGCGCCGGCTGAGCGCCGCGGCCCGGATCAGCGTGGGGGTGGACTCCGCCGAGGCCGCCGCCGTCATGGGCGAGCAGCTGGGGGACGCGGCGGGGGACGTGGCCGTGGTCGTGGAGATCGACAGCGGCCACCACCGCAGCGGGGTCCGCCCGGAGGACGCCGCGGACGTCGCCCGGGCGGCGGCCCGGGCGGGGCTGCGCGTGGAGGGCGTCTTCACCTTCCCGGGCCACAGCTACGCCCCGGGCATGCCGGTCGAGGCGGCCGCGCAGGAGCAGCAGGCCCTGGACCGGGCGGCCGGGCAGCTGGCGGCCGCGGGCTTCGAGGTGCGGCGCCGCAGCGGCGGCTCCACGCCCAGCGCGCTGCTGACCGACAGCGCCACGGCCACGGAGGTGCGGCCGGGGGTCTACGTCTTCGGCGACGCCCAGCAGCTGGAGCTCGGCCGGTGCGCCCTCGAGGACATCGCCCTCACCGTGGCTGCGACCGTGGTCAGCCGGCACGAGGGCGGCAACGGGGTGCCGCGGCGGACCGTCCTGGACGCCGGCAGCAAGGTCCTCGGCAGCGACCGGCCCGCCTGGGCCACCGGCTGCGGGCGGCTGATGGACCACCCGGACGCCCGGATCACGGCCCTGTCCGAGCACCACGCCACCGTCGTCTGGCCCGAGGACGCCCCGCTGCCCGCCCTCGGCGAGCGCCTGCGCGTCATCCCCAACCACGTGTGCCTGACCATGAACCTCGTCGACGACGTGGCCGTGGTGCGCGAGGGCGCCCTGCTGGAGCGCTGGACCGTGGCCGCGCGGGGCCGCAACTCCTGACCCCGCAGCCCGCCGGGCGCCCGCCGAACGATCCCGGGCACGGCGGATCGGCGCGAGGCTGCGGCGGAGCCGGCCCGGCGGCTCAGCGCGGGGGCGGCGGCGGAGCGGGCGCGCCCTTCGGCGGCGCGATCTTGGGGAACGAGCGGGCGGCCCCCGGGGTCGCCGCGTCCTCGGTCTCCGGGGCGCCCGCGGTCCCGGGCCAGGCGCGGCCGGCGGCCGGATCCCAGTGGGTGTCGACCACCTTGCGCTGCACCACGATCGCCAGCACCAGCACCCCGAGCCCGATCAGGGAGATGACCACGATGCCGCCGACGGACCCGATCTTGGCGGCGGAGCCCACGGCGATCCCGAACCAGCCGAAGTCGGCGTCGCCGAAGGTGGTGTTCTCCTCCCCGAAGGCGCCCAGGACGGAGAGCAGGAACGCGGGCAGGAACGTGATGATCAGGCCGTTGACGAAGCCGCCGGCGAGGGCCCCGCGACGCCCTCCGGTCGCGTTGCCGTAGACGCCGGCCGCGCCGCCGGTGAAGAAGTGGGGCACCAGCCCCGGCAGGATCAGGGCGAGGCCGATGGCGGGGTTGAGCCAGACGGAGAGGACGAGCAGCCCGATCAGGCCTCCCACGAAGCTGGAGATGAAGCCCAGCAGCACGGCGTTCTGCGCGTAGGGGAAGACGATCGGGGCGTCGAGGGCCGGGATGGCGCCGGGGACGACCTTGGCGGCGATGCCCTGGAAGGCCGGGACGAGCTCGCCCAGGATGGTGCGCACGCCGAAGAGGATGACCGCCACGGCCACGCCGAACTGCAGGCCCTGGGTGATCGACATCATGATGTAGTTGCCGACCCCGGTGGCGCCGCCCTCGAACGCGGTGAAGGCCTCCTCGGTCCCGGCCCGGGCGAGGAAGAGCACGGCGAGGACCACGTACATCAGGGCCATGGACAGGGCGGTGGCCACCATGGAGTCGCGGAGGAAGCGCAGTCCCTCCGGCAGCTTCGTGTCCTCGGTGGACCGGCTCTTCTTCCCCACGACCTGGCCCACGGCGCCGGCGGCGATGTAGCCGGCGGTGCCGAAGTGCCCGATGGCGACGCTGTCGTCGCCGGTGATCCTGCGGGTCCACGGGTGGGCGAGCGCCGGGAGGGAGACCATGAGGATGCCGAGGAGCACGGCGCCCAGCACCACGGTCACCCAGCTGCCGTACCCGGCGGTGGCGAGGATGATGGTCAGCATCGTGGCCATGAACAGCACGTGGTGGCCGGTGAGGAAGACGTAGCGCAGCGGGGTGAAGCGGGCGAGCAGCAGGCTCACGGCGAAGCCGAGGATCATCAGCCACGCGACCTGGGCCCCGTACTCGGCCTGGGCGATCCCGGCGATGGCCTCGTTGGTGGGGATCACGCCCTGAGCGCCGGTGGCGCCCAGGATCATGGCGCCCAGGGGTTCCAGGGAGGCGACGACGAGGGTGGCCCCGGCGCCGATCAGCAGGAAGCCGAGGGTCGCCTTGATGGCGCCGCCGATGATCTGGCCGGTGCTCTTGCGCAGGGCGGCCAGGCCCACGGCGGTGATGATGCCGATGAGGAACGCCGGGACGGCGAGGATCTCGCTGACCAGGAACTCGGGGATGCTGACGAGCCAGTTCACGGGAACACCTGCTTCTAGACGTCGTAGAGCTCACGCAGGGCGGCGTCGAGCTCGGTGGTGCTGGTGAAGTTCTCGATCACCTTCACGGGGACGCCGACGTCCCCGAGGGTGCGGGCGATCTCCCCGGAGGTGAGGATCAGGTCGGCCTCCTTGGCCTTGCCGCGGGCCGAGATGGTGTCGGTCGCCTCGACCGTGAGGTACTTGCCCCACCCCCAGTGGTCGAGCACCTGCTCCAGGGTGTTCTTGAGGAACAGGCTGGTGCCGAGACCGTTGCCGCAGACGGTGAGGATCTTGTTGCGACTGTCCGGGCCCGCCTCCGCCGCTGTCGTCGCCGCCGGCTCCGCGGCCGGCGCCTCGTCCGTCGTCGACGGTCTCCCGGACGGCGCCGGGGCCTCCTCCGTCAGCACGGCGAGCACCTCCTCCGGGGTCCTCGCCTCGTCCAGGGCGGTCCGGGTCCTCGGCGAGCCCAGCAGCGTGGCCAGCGTCCGCATGGCCTGGAGGTGCTCCTTCTGGTCCTTCGCGGAGAGGGCGACGACGAGGGTCACGGGGTCGTTCGCCGCGTGCCCGAACTCCACCGGCCGGGCCAGCCGGACCCAGGACATCGCGGTGCGGTGGACCGCCTCCGAGGGCCGGGCGTGGGCGAAGGCGAAGCCCGGCGCCACCACGATGTACGGGCCGTTCTCCTCGACGCTGGTGATCATGGCCTGCGTGTACTCGGCACTGATGGCGCCCTGGCGCTCGAGGAGCCCACCGGCCAGCGCGATGGCGGCCCGCCAGTCCTCCGCCGGTTCGTCCAGGCAGATCGATCCGAGGTCCAGCAGCCGGCTGAGGTGAGACATACCTGACATGGTATCCCATTCCCGTCCATTTATGTGATCCACATCACATTCATTTTGGCCGATGCATGCGGGAACAGGGGAACCCGTCCCGAGGCCGGGGCCGGATCTGGCAGGCTGACAGGAGCACCTGCCCCGCCGGCAGGAGATCACTGCACCAGATCACCGCACTGTCGGGGAGGACCGAGATGAGCCAGCGCTCCGTGCCCGCGCACGCCCTGCCGTGGGTCGTCGTCGGCATCGTGCTCGTCGCCCTGAGCCTGCGCGGGCCGATCATCGCCCCGACCCCCGTGATCACCCAGCTCCAGTCCGACCTCGGGCTCTCGGCGGCGACCGCGGGCCTGCTCACGGGGCTGCCGGTGCTGCTGTTCGCCCTGGCCACCCCGCTGGCCTCGAAGCTCATCGGACGCTTCGGCCCGGAGGCCGCGGTCCTGGTGTGCCTGAGCGGCGTGCTGGCCGGGACCGTGGTCCGTTCGGCCGGTCCCGCCCCGGTGGTCCTGGCCGGCACCGTGGTCATCGGCGCCGCGATCGCCGTCGGCAACATCGTGGTCCCGGTGATCATCCGCCGCGACGTCCCCTGGCGCCGGATCCCCGTGGTGACCGCCGCCTACACCGCCGCCCTCAACCTCGGGTCGATGATCACCGCCCTGGGCACCGCCCCGCTCGCCGCGCTGATCGGCTGGCGGGCAGCACTGACCTCCTGGGGCGCGCTGACACTGGTGGCCCTGGTGTTCTGGCTGGTCGTGGCCCGCCGCCGGGCCGGCACACCGCACACGCCCCCCGCCCCCGCCGAGCCAGACACCGCCACCGGGGCGCTGCGCCAGGCCCGGGGCACCACCCAGATCCGGCGCATCGGCTGGTGGCTGACGCTGGCCTTCTGCGGGCAGGCCATCTCCTACTACTCCGTCACCGCATGGCTGCCCACCCTGCTGGCCGACACCCGCGGACTGAGCCTGGCGGCCTCCGGGGCCGGGGCCTCCCTGTTCCAGGTCGCCGCCATCGCCGGCGCCCTCGGGGTGCCGCTGCTGGCCGCCCGCGCCCCGGCGTGGGTGCCGGTGGCCGTCATCGGGGCACTGTGGATCACCCTCCCGGTCGGGCTGCTGATCGCCCCCGAGGGCTACCTCGTGTGGTCCGCCGTCGGCGGCGTCGCCCAGGGCGGGGGCTTCACCACGATCTTCTCGATCGTCGCGCGCATCGTGCGCACGGACGCCGAGGCCGCGGCGACCTCCGCCCGCATCCAGGGCAGCGGCTACCTCGCCGCGACGGCCGGCCCGCCGCTGATCGGGGCCCTCAACGCCGGCACCGGGGGGTGGACCGTCCCGCTGCTGGTCGTCCTCGCCGCCACCGTGGTGTTCCTGGTCGGAGGGCTTCTGGCCGTCGCGGAGACCCGCCGCCTCCGCTAGGGGCGACCTCCCCGGAGCCCGGCACGCGGGGTCCGAGGGCGCCTCCGAGGAGGCCGGTAGAGGGCCGGTCGAGGGGAGAGTCAGTCGAGCTCCACCACGGTGACCGGCAGGGGCAGGGACTCGGCGGTGAAGGTGGTCTGTTCGGAGAAGGGGACCCCCGCCTCGTCCCGGCCGAAGCACAGGGCGAGCACCTCCCCCGGCTCGGTGCCGGCCATGAGGGTCCAGTGCTGGCCGACCGCGTCCACGGCGTGGGCCTGGTGGTCGAGGTCCGCCTCGCCCTCGACGTCGGCGAAGCGGGCCCGGTAGGCCTCCAGCTCCTCGGGGGTCTGGAGCACCCCGGCGGAGACGACCGCCTCCTCGTCGCCGGTGACGGCCGGGGCCACCGGATAGGCGATGCGGAACGGCGGCTCGAGGACCTCCAGCAGCTCCCGGGCGGGCGTGGCGTCGTCGCCGCGCAGCCACAGCCGGCCCGTGCCGTCGACGAAGCCCGTGTACTCCTCGTCGTTGGGGTAGAAGCAGAGGAACCCCGAGCCCGGGATGCGCGCGGCCAGCCCGGTGAGGTCCGCGGCGTGCTCCACGGTCAGGAAGCGGGTGAGGGGCTCCAGCATCAGGGGTTCCACGGGTGATGTCTCCTAGCGGGGCGGCGGGGCGGTGGGACGACGACGGGGCGGTCGCGCCCGGACGCTCTACGCTACGCCGCCGCCGCCCGGTCGTGGGACGGTCCCGTCCTCCTCACCGGCCCGTGGGCCTGTCGGCGGCGAGTTCCCGGGGCAGGACCCGCCGCAGGACGTCGGAGAGGGTGATCACTCCCACGAAGCGGCCCTCGTGCACGACAGCCGCGAACTGCTCCCCGGCCGCGCGGATCCGGGCCAGGGCCTCGTAGACCGGGGTGTCGGCGTCGAGCACGAACGCGGGGCGGGCCAGGTCCCGGACGGGCCGGTCCGGGGGCTCGAGCAGCGTGTCGCGCACGTGGACCACTCCGGGCGTGCCGGCGCCGGGGTCCTCCACGAGGATCCGCAGGTGCCCCGAGCGGGCGGCGGCCGCCTGCACGTCGGCCGCGGTGGCCCGGACCGGCACGGTGGTCGGCGTCGCGCCCGGTGCGACCAGCGCTTCGACGGTGAGCTGCTCGAGCTCGAGCACGCCGGAGAGCTGGGTGCGGAAGGACGGGTCGAGCGCGCCCACGGAGGCCGAGTGCTCGACGAGGTGCCGGATCGTGTCGACGTCCTGGCCGCCGACGGCCGCCCGGTCCACCGGGGTGACGCCGCTGGCCGCGACCAGCCGGTTGGCGATCGCGTTGACCCACACCAGCAGCGGCCGCACGACCCAGATGAAGCCGCGCGAGGGCACGCCGATGAGCTTGGCCGAGGTCTCCGGGTACGCGATCGCCCACGACTTGGGCGCCATCTCCCCCACCACGAGGTGGAGGAACGTCACGAACAGCAGGGAGAGACCGAAGGCGGCGCCGTCGGCCAGCCCCTCGGGCGCGCCCCAGGAAACGAACACGGGGCTGAGCCACGCGTCGACCGCCGGCTTGGTGACGGCGCCGAGGGCGAACGTGCACGCGGTGATGCCCAGCTGGGCGCCGGCGAGCATGATGGTCAGCTCGTTGATGCCGCGCAGGGCGGCGCGGGCGGCGCGGTTGGTCGCCGCCTCGGCCTCGAGCCGGTGGCGGCGCGCGCCCAGCAGGGCGAACTCGACGATGACGAAGAACGCGCTGAGCACGATGAGCAGCACGGTCACGGCGGTGACGACCAGGGGATCGCTCATCGGTCCTCCTCCTTCTCGGCGCCGGTCCGGGCGGTGGTGTTCTCCGCGGGGTCGGCGCCCTCGGCGGTGGTCTCGACGAGCCGCACGAGCAGCTCGCTGGGCACGTGCCGGGAGAGCTCGAGCACCTCGACGTCGAGCACCCGGTGGACGGGCCGGTCGAGGACGAGATCGCGGGGGTCGTCGGGCAGCTCGACCCGCACCACCTCCCCGGAGACCGGGAGCTCACCGCGCTGGGCGATGAGCAGGCCCGAGATGGTCTCGTAGTCGCCCTCGGGCAGCTCGTGGCCGACCGCGCGCTCGACCTCGTCGACGTGGATGTCGCCGGTCATCCGCCAGGTGTCCCCGTGCTCGGGCGTGATGGTGGCGGGCGGCTCGTCGTCGTGCTCGTCGGTGATCTCCCCGACCAGCTCCTCGGCCAGGTCCTCGACGGTCAGGATGCCGGCGAAGCCGCCGTACTCGTCGATCACGCAGGCGAGCTCGTTGCGCGACTCCGTCAGCTGCGCCAGTGCGTCCGGCAGCGACATGAGCGTGGGCAGCACCAGCGGGGGCGCCATCATGGTCGAGACCGCGGCGTCATCGGGCACGCCGCCGCGCAGCAGATCGGCGAGCTGGACGACGCCGAGGGGCTCCTCGGTCGCGGAGATCACCGGGTAGCGGGTGTGCTCCTGCGCCATGAGGACGCGCAGCTCGCCCACGGTGGTGTCCGGGGAGACCGTGCCGACCTGCGACCGCGGGATCATGGCGTGCTCCACGTCCTGGTCGGGGAAGTCGATGATGCGGTCGATGAGCACCGACAGCTCCTCGGGCAGGTCCCCGCTCTCGCGGGAGTCGGCGACGATGCGCTCGAGGTCCTCCACGGTCGCGGTCGTGTCGACGTCGTGCACCGGCTCGATCCGGAACAGCCGGAGCAGCGCGTTGGCGGCGTGGTCGAACACGGTGATCAGCCACCCGAAGAGGCCGAGGTAGATCGTGGTGGAGCGGGCCAGTCCGCGGGCGAGCGGTTCGGCGTTGGCGATCGCCAGGTTCTTCGGGTACAGCTCCCCGAAGATCATCTGCACGACGGCGGCCACGACCAGCGCGCCCACCGTCCCCACCGAGATGCTCAGCGCGGCCGGCACCCCGGCGGCGCCGAGCAGCACGCCCACGGACTCCCCCACCATGGGCTCGGCCACGTAGCCGATGAGCAGACCGGTGACGGTGATGCCCAGCTGGGCGCCCGAGAGCATGAAGGAGGTGCGGCGCGTGACCTTCAGGGCGCGCTGGGCGGCCTTGTCGCCGGCCTCGGCGCGCGCGCCGAGCTTGACGCGGTCGACCGACATGTAGGCGAACTCCTGGGCCACGAAGTACCCGTTGGCGGCGATGATCGCCAGGATCACGACGATGCCGAGGAGCAGGGTGAGAATCGCTCCGATCATCGGGGGCTCACTCCTGGATCGGGAGAGCCGGGCCGGAGCCTGCGGCGGGGGTCAGCTGTTGCGGGAAAAGGACAACTGTCGCCCGGGTCGTCGGACGACCCGGGTCTCGCAGGCGATGGGCCCATCGGGCTGGTTCACGCTCTCCATGATCGGGGGTCTGGAACGCCTCACAGTCTATTTGCCGTCGGACGCCCCCACGTGACGACGCCCCACATTCCGGGCTGACGCACAGGTTCGGCGGTGCACCGGGGCATCGGGCCGGGGCCTACTGGAACACCGGCATCAGCAGTCCCAGGAGCACCAGGCCCGCCCCGCAGACCGCCAGCGCCCAGACCGGGCGGTGCGGGGTGCTCAGTCTCCACTGCTCGGGGTGCCGGGAGTGGAACCAGACGACGACCTCGGCCCCGGAGTCGGGAGCGGGCACCGGCGGGTGGTGCCAGGGCTCCTCGTGGATCTCGTAGCGCGTGGTGTGCCAGCGCAGGCAGTGCGCCCCGTCCCGGAGGACGTGGATCGCCTCGGTCCGGTGCCACCGGACGTGCAGGCAGCGGATGATCACGGCCGCCGCCACCAGGGCCAGACCGGCGTTGGTCGCGGCGGCGCTGAGCACCTCGAGCAGGGCCGCTCCACTGAGTCCGGTCACGGCCCGAGCCTACTGGCGGGCTGCGCCGGTTCTCATCCGCCTTTCATCTTTCTCAGCCTTCTCCCGGCTGGGATTGCTAGATTTCCTGGTTCCTGCGGCCTGATGCTGGGCCGCCCTGTGCACGAGTGAGATACGGAGATCATGAGCGCCCACTGCGACGCGCCCTGTGACAGACCCCGGCCTTCGGGCCGTGCAGATGTGACGAGGTGGTGGGGCTGATGGAAGTCCTGTCGATCCTCCTCGGGGTGGCCCTGATCGCCGCCTGCGGGGCCTTCGTGGCCGCCGAGTTCTCGTTGATCACCGTCAACCGCAACGACGTCGAGGCCGCCGCGGCCACGGGTGACCGCCGTTCGGGCGGGGTGCTGCGGGCGATGAAGACCCTGTCCACGCAGCTCTCCGGGGCGCAGCTGGGCATCACCGTGACGAACCTGGGCATCGGCTTCCTGGCCGAGCCGGCCATCGCCGCCCTGATCGTGGGCCCGCTCACCGACGCCGGGCTGTCCCCGGTGGCGGCCCGCTCCGCCTCCGTCGTGCTGGCGCTGGTGCTGGCGACCGGCCTGACCATGATCTTCGGGGAGCTGGTGCCCAAGAACCTGGCCATCTCCAAGCCGCTGGCCACCGCGCGTGCGGTGAGCGGGTTCCAGCGCGGTTTCACCAGAGCCCTGGCCTGGCCGATCCGGCTGTTCAACGGCAACGCCAACCGCATCGTGCGCGCCCTCGGGGTGGAGCCGCAGGAGGAGCTGGCCTCGACCCGCTCCCCCGAGGAGCTCGCCGGGCTGGTGCGCCACTCCGCCGAGCGGGGGGCGCTGGCCGCGGCCACCGCCGAGCTGGTCGAGCGCTCCTTCGCCTTCGGCGACCGCCGCGCCCACGACGTGATGACCCCCCGGGGTCAGATGACCACCCTGGCCCCGGACGTGTCCGTGCACGAGCTGCTGGCCGCGGCCAAGGCCTCGGGGCACTCCCGCTTCCCCGTCCTCGACGCGGACGAGGGCGCGGTCCTGGGCCAGGTGCACGTGCGCCAAGGCCTGGCCGTGCCCTACCGCGAGCGGAACGCCGTCACCGTGGGAGCGGTCATGGACGAGGTGACCTTCGTCCCGGACACGGTGGAGCTGGACGAGCTGATGGACACCCTGCGCGCCGGGGGCCTGCAGATGGCGGTGCTGATCGACGAGTTCGGCGACACCGCCGGGCTGGTCACCCTGGAGGACCTGGTCGAGGAGCTCGTCGGAGAGGTGCGCGACGAGCACGACCCCGAGCCTGCGCCGGTCACGGTGGAGCCGGACGGGTCCTGGGACCTCTCCGCGGCGCTGCGCCCGGACGAGGCCGCCGAGCACCTCGGCGCGGCGGTCCCCGAGCACGAGGACTACGAGACGCTCGCCGGGCTCGTGACCCTGCACCTGGGCCGGCTGGCCGAGGTCGGGGACCGGGTCACGGTGGCGGCCGCCCCCGCGCCCGGTGCACCGGAGGCCACGATCACCTTCGAGGTCACCGCGCTGGACGTCCACCGCATCACCGCGGTGCACGCCCGCGTCCACCGCCCCGGTGACGGGACGGCACCCGAGGACGGCGCGGAGGACCGCGCCGTGGAAGTGCCCGCCCACCAGAAGGAGTCCGCCCGATGAGCGAGATCACCGGCCTGATCCTGACCGTGGTGCTCCTGGGCGCCAACGCGTTCTTCGTCGGCGCGGAGTTCGCCCTGATCTCCGCCCGCCGCACCATCATCGAGCCCAGGGCGCTGTCCGGGTCCTGGGCCGCGAGGGTGACCCTGGGGGCCATGGAGAACGTCTCGCTGATGATGGCCGGCGCGCAGCTGGGCATCACCATCTGCTCCCTGGCCCTGGGCTACATCAGCGAACCGGCCATCGCCCACCTGCTGGAGGTGCCCTTCGCCGCGATCGGCGTCCCGGAGGCCTTCGTGCACCCGATCGCCTTCGCGATCGCGCTGTCGCTGGTGACCTACCTGCACGTGGTGTTCGGGGAGATAGTGCCCAAGAACATCGCCCTGGCCGGCCCGGAGCGCATGGCCGTGGTCCTGGCCCCCGTCCTGGTGGGCATCGTCACCGCCCTGCGCCCGCTGCTGTGGCTGCTCAACGGCGTCGCCAACGTGATCCTGCGGCTGCTGAAGGTGGAGCCCAAGGACGAGGTCACCTCGGTGTTCACCCGTGACGAGGTCGCGGCCCTAGTCGAGGAGTCCCGCCACGGCGGTCTGCTGGAGGCCAACGACGAGCGGCTGCTGCTGGGGGCCCTGACCTTCGAGCAGCGCAGCGTGACCGGGATCGTGATCCCGCTGGACGGGGTCACCACCCTGCCCGCCGGGGTCACCCCCGCCCAGGCCGAGACGGTGGCCGCCGGAGGGTTCTCCCGGTTCCCCATCTTCGACGTCTTCGGGGAACTCGCCGGGTACGTGCACATCAAGGACCTGATCGAGATCGACGAGGCCGCCCGGGACACCCCGATCGACCCGTCCCTGATCCGCGCGCTGCCCACGATCGACCGGGACATGCCCCTGCGCCGGGCCCTGGCCCTGATGCAGAACTCCGGGGCCCACCTCGGCCTCGTGCTCGACGAGCGCGGCAGGACCGAGGGCATCGTCACCCTGGAGGACATGCTGGAGGAGCTCGTCGGGCAGATCCGCGACGACAGCCGCACGCTCAGGACCGTCTGAGGCTGCGGACGGAGGCACCAGCCCCACGCGCGGTCCCCGAGAGGCCGGCGGCGGACCCGGAGGTCGCCGGCGTCCGGCGGGCTCAGCCGGCGGGGCGACGGCGGGGCAGGTGGATCCGGAAGCTGGCGCCGCGGCCGGGACCGTCACTGGTGGCCTCCAGCGTTCCGCCCTGGGCCTCGACCAGGGCCCTGCTGATCGCCAGGCCCAGCCCCGAGCCTCCGCGGTGGGCCTCCCGGCCGGTGTTCGCGCGGTAGAAGCGCTCGAAGACGTGCGGGAGGCTCTCCGCGCTGATGCCCTCCCCGGTGTCGGTGACGGTGTAGGTGACCGCCTCGGCGGTGTGGTCGGTGCGCAGGGCGATGGCGCCCCCGGCCGGGGTGTGGCGCAGGGCGTTCTCCAGCAGGTTGCTCAGCACCTGGCCCATCCGCTCCGGGTCCAGCGGCACCGGGGCGGTCTCCGGGCCGGTGCTCAGCGCGGTGATGGACACGCCCTTGCCGGCGGCGTCGGGCTCGATGGCCGCGACCGCCTGGCCCGCCAGGTGCTGAGGGTCCTGGAGCGTGAGCTGCGGCCGGGTCATGCCCTCTTCGGCAGCCGTGAGCTGGCGGATGTCGTGGGCCAGGCGCTCCAGGCGGGTGATCTGGGCGTTGAGGATCCCGGTGGTGTGCTCGTCCAGGGCGACCACCCCGTCCTCGACGCCTTCCAGATGGCCCTTGAGGCTGGCCAGCGGGGTGCGCATCTCGTGGGCCAGGTCGGCGAGCATCTGGCGCCGCGTGGTGTCCACCGCACTGAGCTTGGCGGCCATTCCGTTGAAGGAGCCGGCCAGGGCGTCGAACTCCGGCCCCAGCGCGGCGGAGGTCACGCGCACGTCGTAGTTGCCCGCGGCCACCTCTTCGGCCGCGGTGCTGAAGGACGCCAGGGACCGCCCGATGATGCGGTAGAGGTAGAAGCTGAGCAGCCCGGCGATGCAGAGGGCAGTGAGCCCGCCGATGGCCAGGGCCATCAGACTCACCGAGCGGAAGGCGTCCTCCAGGTGATCCAGTCCGTCGGCCTCGTCGTAGTGACCGGCGTCGATGAGCTCTTCGTGGAACATGTCCGGCCCGACCAGGACCGCGGTGATCATCACGATCACCAGCCCGCTGAGCAGCACCGAGGTCTGTGCCAGCATCAACCGCACGGTCAGCGATCTCCATGACCGGGTCCGGGACGGGGCACTGGTGCTCACCGTCCGGCCCCCATCCGGTAACCGACGCCGCGGATGGTCTGAATGAACTTCGGGCCGGCGGCCTCGTCGCCGAGCTTCTTGCGGATCCGCCCGATGTGCACGTCCACCAGGTGTGCGTCACCGGTCCAGGCGGCGTCCCAGACCATCTCCACCAGCTGCCGGCGCGAGAGCACCACCTGCGGGTGGGCCGCCAGGGCGGCCAGCAGGTCGAACTCGATCCGGGTCAGCGCCACCGGCTCCCCGCCCACGCGGACCTCCCGGGCGGCCTCGTCCACCACCAGGTCCCCGACCACGAGCTCCCGGTCCGGCCGCGCCGGGGCGGGTGCGGGGCCGGTGCGGGCCCGGCGCAGCATGGCCTGGACCCGGGCCACGAGCTCGCGCGGGCTGAACGGCTTGGTCACGTAGTCGTCGGCTCCCACCGACAGGCCCACGATCTTGTCGATCTCGTCGTCGCGGGCGGTGAGCATCAGCACGTGGCAGTCGGAGAAGGTCCGCACCTGACGGCATACCTCGACCCCGTCGATTCCCGGCAGCCCCAGATCCAGCACGAGGACCTGTGGCGCGAAGTCCCGCACCGCGGCCACCGCGTCGGTGCCGTCGTGCCGTACTGCGACGTCGAGTCCGGCCTTGCGCAGATAGCCCGCGACCAGCTGCGCGAGGTCGGCCTCGTCGTCGACCACCAGCACACGACCCGCGGGAGGTGAGGACATCGTGGCTCCTTCGTCGGCGGCGCCCGCTCAGGAGCGGGCGGGGCCCGGGTCCACCGCGTCATGGTGCGGAGAGGCTGCGCCCACGGTGGTCCCCGTCGTCCTGTTCACGGTTCCCATTCTCCCCCACCGCGCCCGTGCGCGGTGGGGGACCGCCGGATCCGTCTCGGGACGGTCCGTCACCTCGCGGGCGTCCCCGGGCCCCGTGAAGGCGGCTGTGCAGCCCTAGGCACAGTCCAGCGCGGTGCGCAGCGCCTCGAGGTTGTTGCGCATGACCTGCTGGTAGTCGGCGCTCTCGTCGGACTGGTTCTCCACCGGGTCCAGGACCGCCGTCTCGATCCCGTGCTCGGCCGCCAGGGTCTCGGCGACCTTCGGGTTGACCAGGGACTCCGAGAACACCGTGGTGACGCCCTCGGCCTCGACCACCTTGCCGATCTCGGCCAGCCGGGCCGGGGAGGGCTCGGTGTCGGGGTCGAGCCCGGCGATGGCCACCTGCTCGAGGTCGTACTTGTCCGCCAGGTATCCGTAGGCGTCGTGGGACACCACGATGGTGTCCCGCTCACAGGTGGCCAGCCCCGCGGCGAACTCCTCGTCCAGGGCGGCCAGCTCCGTGGCCAGCTCCTCGGCGTTGGACTCGTAGGTCTCGGCGTTGTCCGGGTCGACCTCGGCCAGCTCGTGGGCGACCTCCGTGGCCACCGCGGCGAGCCGGTCGGGCTCCAGCCAGAAGTGCGGGTCCTCCCCGCCGTGGCCGTGGCCGTCGTCACCGGCGGGCGCCTCCTCGCTGTGCGCCTCTCCGCCGTGGGACTCCTCCGCGGCCCCGTGCTCCTCGGCGGAGTGGGCCTCCTCGCCCTCCACCCCGGCGTGCACCGCGTCGAGGGCGTGCTCGGGGGCGGCCTGGGCCACGGCGTCGTCGACCGCCGGCTGGAACCCGGAGAGGTACACCACGGCGTCCGCGGTGCGCAGTCCGTCGACGGCGGCCGGGGAGAGCTCCAGGTCGTGCGGCTCGGCCCCGGCGGGGGTGAGCGACTCCACCTGCACGAGGTCCCCGCCGACGCGTTCGGTGACGTACTGCAGCGGGTAGAAGGAGGCCTGCACGCTCAGCGTCTCCGCGGCGTCACCGGCGGTGGCGGCCGAGGGATCACCCGAGCCGGCGGCGCAGGAGGACAGGGCGAGAGCGGCGGTCAGGGACAGCGGGACGGCGAGAGCACGCGACAGGGTCATGAGAACAATTCTCAGTCAATCTGAGAATCATTGTCAAAACAGCCGCGGCGGGCCGATCCTCAGGCGTCCTGCCGGCAGGTCTCGCAGGTCCCGTGCAGCTCGATGGCGTGGGAGACCTCCGTGAACCCGTGCCGGCGCGCGGTCTGGGCGGCCCACCGCTCGACGGCGGTCTCGGCCACCTCCACGGTGCGGCCGCAGCGGCGGCACACCAGGTGGTGGTGGTGCTCGGTGCGCCGGCACCGGCGGTACCGGGTCTCCCCGCCGGGGGCGGCGAGGGCGTCGACCTCCCCGGCCTCGGCCAGGGCGCCGAGGTTGCGGTAGACGGTGGCGAGGGAGACCGACTCCCCCTGCTCCCCCAGCAGGGCGTGGAGCTGCTGGGCGGAGCGGAACTCCGGGGTCCGTTCGAGCAGCTCGGCCAGGGCGGAGCGCTGCCGGGTGGTCCGGGACACGGTCACGCCCCTCGCAGCTGGAGGTCGTCCTCGACGTCGTGGAGGCGATCCGGCGCGCCGTGGCGCCGGGCGCGCCCCAGGAGGGGGCGGAGGAGCAGCGCCAGCACGTAGCAGGCGATGGCCAGCACCACGATCGTGGCCCCGGGGGACAGCGGGTGGAAGTAGGTGATGGACAGGCCGGTGACGCAGACCCCGACCCCGACGGCCATGGCCGTCCCCATGGTCCCGGCGAAGGAGCGGGTGACCAGCTGGGCCACGGCCACCGGGACGATCATCACGGCGGAGACCAGGAGGACGCCGACCACGCGCATCGACACGGAGACGGTCAGGGCGGCCATGACGGCCACCATGATGTTCAGCGCCCGCACCGGCAGACCGGTGGCGAGGGCGAACTCCTCGTCGTGGCACAGGGAGAACAGCGCCGGGCGCAGTCCGAGCCCGAGGCCGAGGACCACCGCGGCCAGCCCGGCGGTGAGCCAGACGTCCAGGGGGGTGACGGTGGCGATGGACCCGAAGAGGTAGCCGGTGAGGTTCGCCGACGTGCCGCCGGCCAGCCCGATCAGCAGCACGCCACCGGCGATGCCGCCGTAGAACAGCAGGGCCAGCGCCACGTCGCCGCTGGTGCGCCCCTTGGTGCGCATCACCTCGATGAGCACCGCGCCGATGACCGCGGCGACCACCGCCCCGGGCACGGCGAGGGCGTCGTGCGGGGTGAGTCCGGCCGCCGAGCCGGCCAGCCAGCCCATAGCAACCCCGGTCAGGGCGACGTGGCCGATGCCGTCGCCGAGCAGCGCCAGGCGCCGCTGGACCAGGTAGGTGCCGATCACCGGCGCGGAGACGCCCACGAGGGCGGCGATCAGCAGGCCGCGCTGCATCAGCGGACTGGCCAGCATGGCGGCGAGGGTCTCGATCATGGTCACTGGGGCTTTCCGTGGAGATCGGGGGCGGTCGGGACGGCGGAGTGCTCGTCCCCGTGGGGGTGCAGGTGCTCGTGATCGGGGGCGTCGTGCCCGGGGGCCGGCAGCGGAGGGCTGCCGTCGTGGACGATGCGCCCGTGGCGCAGCACCACGGCGCGGTCCAGCAGGGGGGCCAGCTCGCCCAGCTCGTGGAGCACCACCAGGAGCGTGGTGCCGTCGGCCTGCAGCTGCGCCAGGATGCGGGCCATGGCCTCCTTGGAGACCTGGTCCACCCCGGACAGGGGCTCGTCCAGCAGCAGCAGCCGGGGCCGCCGCACCAGCGCCCGGGCGATCAGCACCCGCTGCTGCTGGCCGCCGGAGAAGATCGCCACGCTCTCGCCCGCCCGGTCGGCCAGTCCCACCTGCTCCAGGGCGTCGAGGCACGCGCGCCGGGCCCCGGGGCCGGGGCGGAGGCGCCGGCGTCCCGTCAGCCCCGAGGCCACGACCTCGAGCGCGGTGGCCGGCACCCCGGCGCCGACGCCGACGCGCTGGGGGACGTAGCCGATGCGCGACCACGGCACGGCCCGGCGCGCGCCGGTGACGTCGGCGCCGAACAGCCGGGCCTCGCCGGAGTCGACGGGCACGATCCCGAGCAGGGACTTGATGAGGGTCGACTTCCCGGAGCCGTTGCCGCCCATCAGGGCCACGGCCTCGCCCTCGGCCACAGCGAGGTCGACCCCGCGCAGCACCGGAGTGGCGCCGAGGACCACGGTGAGGTCCTCCGTGCGGATCGCCGAGCGGTCCGCGGGGGCCGGTGCCTCCGGCGTGGATCGAAGTTTCATGAGAGCCATTCTCAAGAAAATGAGAACGATGGTCAATTCGGCACCGGTTCCGCGGCGGACCGGTGCCGCCGGGATCAGCGCCGCGCCGGCTGCACGGCGGACCGCACGGCGTCCTCCACGCGGCGCGGAACGGACCGCGCGGCAGGAGACGCCGTGGCGGCAGGTCCCGTCTCGGCAGGTCCCGCCTCGGCAGGCCCCCGCCCAGGACGGGCCGTCCGCCTCGCGACGTCGGCGCTGGAGAGTGAGACTGCCAGGACGGAGGCGAGCACCAGGGCACCCGCGGGCCCGAGCACGGTCCAGGGGGCGCGCTCGACGTAGCCGATGCCCTCGGCCAGCAGCAGCCCCCACTCCGGGGCCGGCGGCTGCTGCCCCAGGCCCAGGAAGCCGAGGCCGGCAATGGCCAGGGCGGTGCCGGGCAGGCGCAGGACCGCGTGCCGGGTCACCTCCGGCAGCAGGGTGGGCAGGACGGTCCCGGCCAGGATGCGGGTCCGGCCCACCCCGAGCAGGGGCAGCACCCGGACGTAGGGCCGGGCCGAGATCTCGGCCACGAGGGCGGCGGTGTGGGCGGCCAGCGGTGCCCAGCTCACCAGGGTGACGGCCAGGGCGGCTCCGGCCGCGGAGGGGCCGGCCACCGCCACGACGAGGATGCCGGCGATGATCGGCGGTGCCGCGTTGGTGACCTCGACCGGCCCGGTGGACCACGTCCCGGTCATCCCGACGGCCAGACCGATGACCAGGCAGGCGGCGACCACGACCAGGGCCAGGCCCAGGGTGTCCAGGGCGCCGTGGCCCACGCGCGCCAGCACGTCGCGGCCGGACGCGTCGGCCCCCAGCGGGAGCGCCCAGGAGGGCGCTTCGAGCCGCCCGTGGGCGGAGGCGTAGGGGTCCCGGAGCAGTCCGGCGACGACGAGCCACAGCAGCAGGGCCCCCGAGACGACCGGCACCGTCCACCACGCCCGGCGCCGCCCCGGGGGCGGCCCGGGGACGGGCAGGTCCCCGGAGCGGGCGGCCGGCCCCAGCAGCGCCCGGCGGGCCAGGGCGGCCAGGGCACCGCACAGCGCGGCGAGCACGAGCAGGAGCAGGATCCCCGCCTGCAGGGCGGGGATGTCCTGGGCCGCCGCGGCCCCGAGCAGGGTCCGGCCCAGGCCGGGGATCGCGAAGACCTCCTCGACCGGCACCGCCCCGCCGGTGAGCCCGACGACGACGAGAGCGATCTGCCCGATCACCCCGGGCAGGGCCCGGTGCAGCGCCGCGAGCGCGATCCGCGGCCGGGAGTGCCCGGCCACGGCCCAGGTGTGCACCCAGCGCTCGGTGAAGGCGCCGGCCAGGGCGGTCGAGAGCAGCCGGCCGATCAGCCCGCCCCCGGGCAGGCCGAGCGCCAGGGCCGGGAGCACCACGTGCTCGGGCCCCTGCCATCCGTAGGGCGGGAGCCAGCCCGCCCAGACGGCCACGACGATCAGCAGCACCGCCGCCAGCAGGAACTCCGGCAGCGCGGTCAGCGCGGCGGCCGCCGCCCCGGCCCCGCGGACGGGGCGCCCGGCGAGCCCGCTGCGGACGGTGGGCACACAGGTCACGGCGGCCACGAGCAGGGCGACGAGCAGGGCCGCGCCCATCAGCGTCAGGGACACCCCCATGGACTCCAGGACGCCGGGCAGGACCGGGCGCCCGCTGATCCAGGAGGTGCCGAGGTCCCCGGTGAGGACGCCGGACGCCCAGTCGGCGAAGACGGCCACCGGGCCGCCGTCCAGGCCCAGCTCGGTCCGGATCTGGGCCAGCACCTCCGGGGTGGCCGGCCGGTCCGCGTAGCGGGCGCGCAGCACCGTGTACTCCGGGCTGCTGCCCGAGAGCCACGGCAGGGCCCCGATCAGCACGACGACGGCGGCGAAGGCCGCGGCGCGGGAGATCAGGGCCTCAGCCCCTCCCCGTCCCCTCACTCGGCCCGTCACTCGGAGACGGCGGTCTCGGCCGTGATCAGCTCGCGCTCGCGCGGATCGCGGACCGCGCCCTCCACGCCGTCCTGCTCACCCTGGATGACGCGCTCGTGGAGCATCGGGATCGCCGCGTCCTCGGCCAGGATCGCCGCTTCGGCGGCCATGATCGCCTCCTGGCGCTCCTCGCCGGGAGCGGCCTGCTCCGCGGCGGTCAGGGCGTCGTCGACGGCCCCGGAGCAGAACCGGGAGAGGTTGAACGAGCCCTCGCAGCCGAAGTCGCTCACCATGTAGGCCACTGGGTCGCCCGAGTCGAGCACCGTGGCGCGGGAGAGGACGAAGGCGTCGAAGTCGCCGTCCAGGGCGTCGGCCTCGATGTACTGGTACTCGCGCACCTCGAGCTCGACCTCGAAGCCGGCGGCCTCGAGCTGCTGCTGGAGCTGGACGGCGACCTCGGGCAGCTCGGCCCGGTCGGTGAAGGTGCCGATGGTGATCTTCCGCCCGGCCGGGTCCCCGGCCTCGGCGCGGTCGGCCAGCGCCTCGCGGTAGGCGTCGGTGTCCCGGCCCTCCGCGGCGTAGGGGATCGCCGGGCCCAGCAGTCCCGCGGCCGCGTCGGCCCGGCCCTCGTAGACCCCGTCCACGATGCGCTGCGGGTCCAGGGCCTCCCGGGCGGCGGCGCGCAGGGCGGGGTCGGCGAACGGCCCGTCCTCGGTGTTGAGGTAGAGCGTGTTGGTGCGCGGCATCGGCACCTCCTCGAGGAGGTCCTCCTCGACCTCGGCGGCCTGGCCCACGGGCACGGCCTCGACGACGTCGGCCTCGCCGGTGCGCAGCGCGGCGGCCCGGGCGGTGCCGTCGGGCACAAAGGACACGTCGATGCCGGCCGCCGCCGCGGCGCCGGCCCAGTGGTCGTCGTAGCGCTCCAGGGTGGCCCCGGAGGTGCCGTCCACGGCGGTGAGCTCGAACGGACCCGTGCCGTGGCCCACCGGGGTCACGGCGGTGCCCTCGTAGGCGGCCGGGGCCAGGACCGACAGCTGCGGGCTGGACAGCCGCTGCGGGACCAGCGGGTCTGTCCCGGCGGTGGTGACCCGCACGGTGTCGCCCTCGGCCGCCACGCTCATCTCCACCCCGTCGAGGATGCGCGGGGCCGGCTCCGCCTCCACCGCCCGGGCCAGGGAGGCGGCGGCGTTCTCCGCGGTGAGCTCGGTGCCGTCGTGGAAGGTGACGCCGTCCCGGATCGTGAAGGACCAGGTGGTGTCGTCGAGCTGCTCCCACGCGGTGGCCAGCATCGGCTGGGCGTCCCCGGCCTCGTCCAGCCGGACCAGCGTCTCGGCGGTGGACCAGCGGGAGAGCTTGAAGGCGTCGTCGCTCAGCGGGGACAGCCCCGAGCGCGGCGGCTGCAGCATGGCGAGCTCGATCCGGCCGTCGGTCGAGCCGCCGGCTCCCCCGGCGGAGGAGGTGCCGGAGCCCTCGGCGAAGCAACCGGTGAGCAGCAGCAGGCTGACCGCGGCGAGGCCGAGGCCGGTGCGGCGAGCGGCGGGACCGGGAGCGGAGGGGCGGGGTGGCATCAGGAGGCCCTTTCGGTGTGGTGATCGGTGGTGGGTGACAGGGATGGTGCGGCCGCCGGCTCAGGGGGCCAGGTGCGGAACCGCATCCACCAGCTCCTGCGTGGTCGGGTGGCGCGGCGTCTCGAGGAGCCGGTCGACGGGGCCCTCCTCCACCACCTGCCCGTGGTCGAGCACCAGCGCGCGGCGGCACAGGAAGCGGACCGCGGTGAGGTCGTGGGAGACGAACAGCAGCCCCAGTCCCTCTTGGACGTGCTGCTCCTGGAGCAGGTCCAGCACCTGGTGGCGCAGCGGCAGGTCGAGGCCGCTGACCGCCTCGTCGGCCAGGAGGATCCGCGGCCGGGTCACCAGGGCCCGGGCGATCGCCACGCGCTGGGCCTGACCGCCGGAGAGCTCGTGGGCGCGCCGGTCCAGGTGCTCGGCGCCCAGGCCGACCCGCTCCAGGGCGTCCCGGACCATTGGGGCGTGGTCGCCCGCGATGCCGAAGCGGCGCAGCGGTTCCCGCAGCTGGCGTTCGACGCTGCGCCGCGGGTCCAGGCTGGACGCGGGGTCCTGCGGGACGTACTGCACGGCCTGCCTGGCCCGCCGGATCCGCTGCCGGCCGGTCAGGGGAACGCCGTCGAAGAGGATCTCGCCCCGGTCCGGGCGCTCGACGCCCAGCAGCAGGGACAGCAGCGTGGACTTGCCCGATCCGGAGGGGCCGACCAGGCCCAGCGACTCCCCCTCGCGCACCGCGAGGTCGACATCGCGCACCGCGGCCACGGCGCCGGAGCGCGTGCCGTAGCTTCTGCTGAGTCCGACACCGTGCAGTGCGGCGGGTTCCGCCGCCCGGCTCACGGGGCCACGCCCAGCGGGGCGGCAGCCGGCGGAGCCGCGGCGGACCGGAGGCCGGTGCGGGCCGCCTCGACCAGGGCCGCGGTGAAGGGCGCCTGCGGCGATCGGACCACCTGCTGGATCGGGCCGGACTCGACCACCCGTCCCCGGTCCAGGACGACGACGTCGTCGCACAGGTCGGCGGCGACCGCCAGGTCGTGGGTGACGAACAGCAGCCCGCCGCGCCCTGCGCCGGTGCACCGGCGCAGGGCCTCGACCACGTGGCGCTGGCTGATCATGTCCAGCGCCGTGGTCGGCTCGTCGGCCACCAGCAGGTCCGGGGCGGCGGCCATGGCGAGCGCCAGGCACACCCGCTGCCGCTGCCCGCCCGACAGCTGGGAGGGGTGGGCCCGCAGGATCCGCGCCGGGTCCTCGAAGCCGACCTCGCGGAGCAGATCCGCCACGACCCGGCCGGCGGCCGCCGCACCGAGCCGGCGCCGGCGGGCCACGGCGGGCAGCAGCTGCCGATCCAGGCACACCACGGGGTTCAGTGCGGCCTGGGAGTCCTGGAAGACCGCGGCCATTCCCGGACGCCGCCCGGGAGCCTGCCGCCACGGCAGCTCACGGCCGGCGACCCGCAGGGAGCCCTGCACGTCGACGTGGTGTCCGAGCAAACCCAGCAGGGCCAGGACCGTCAGGGACTTCCCCGAGCCCGAGGCGCCGAGCAGGGCCACCCGCCGACCCGGGGGCACCTGGAAGCCCACGCCCTGCAGCAGCGGCCGTCCGGCCAGGGTCACCTCGAGCCCCCGCACGTCCACTCCGGTCGCACTGCGCATGCTTCCCTCCTTGCCAGGACCGGTCTCCACGAGCTTTCATGGTAATGAGTTTCATTCTCAAAAACAAAACCGGCGGCACCGCGCCCAGAAGGCGTCCGCGGCGTGACCGGCGGTGGCGGCCGGCGCCGACCGGCTCGTCCGCCCACCCTCCGCGGCCGGGGTTTCTTCACGGAATCTTCAACGCCCAGGGCTTCACTCCGCCGGATCGGCAGTTTACTGTCGGTTGCACGGCGGTCCGGTTCCGACCGGTCCGCACCACGGCAGGACGGACGAAGGAGCGAGACCATGACCCACGTGACCTCGATGCTCGAGACCTACCCGAAGGACCTGGGGGACATCGACCGGCAGAAGCTGGCCGAGTGCATCGCGGCGTGCTTCGAGTGCGCCCAGACCTGCACCGCCTGCGCCGACGCCTGTCTGGCCGAGGACATGGTCGCGGAGCTGACCGAGTGCATCCGCAAGAACCTGGACTGCGCCGACGTCTGCGCCGCCACCGGCAAGGCGCTCTCCCGTCAGACCGGCAACAACGCCGAGGTCGGCCGGGCCCTGCTCGAGGCGTGCCGCACCGCGTGCAAGGCCTGCGGGGACGAATGCGCCGAGCACGCCGGGATGCACGAGCACTGCAAGGTCTGCGCCGAGGCCTGCCGCCGCTGCGAGCAGGCCTGCGCCGACCTCCTCGCCTCGATGGGCTGAGCCCGGCGGAGCACCGACCCGACCCCCGCGGCAGCGGCTGCTCCGCCGCGGCGGGGGTCCTCGGACCGGACCACGGAGATCGGAGGAGTTCCGTGTCGAACACAGGAGACGGCAGGAGCGGCGGACGTCAGCACGGTGGGAGCCGGCCGGACGGGGACTCCCCCGGGGAGCACCGGTCCCACGGGGACATGACGATGTACCTGCGCTTCGGCGCGATGATCCTGACGGCCATGGTGGTGATGTACGCCACCATGTTCATCGGCTCCTGGGAGTGGGGCCACGTGCGCTGGAGCGAGAGCCGCCTGTTCATGACCCTGACCATGGGCGGGACGATGGGCCTGATCATGCTGGCCTGGATGCTGAACATGTACAAGAACACCAAGGCGAACGTGGCCATCGTGGTGGTCAGCCTCCTGCTGTTCGGCACCGGGGCGTTCCTGGACCGCAGCCAGACCACGGTGCAGGACACGTCGTTCATGAGCGGGATGATCCCGCACCACTCCTTGGCCATCACCCGGTCCGAGCGCGCCGAGCTGTCCGACGTGCGGGTGTGCGAACTGGCGGTCGAGATCAGCGAGGCCCAGCGGCGGGAGATCTTCGAGATGGACTGGCTGATCGAGGACATCGAGCGCAACGGCGTGGCCGCCACGGCCCAGGAGGCGGAGTCCCGGCCGGTCCCCGACCACGAGGAGCCGGCCGAGCGCCAGTGCCCCGCGGAATGACCTGACCCCTCCCCGGAAGAGCGCCGCGGGCCACCGGACCCCCGGCCCGCGCTCCGGCGCCGCGCCCTGCACGGGGGGGGCGGGCCGAGGGACCGCAGCGGGCCTCAGCGGACCTCGAGGGTGCCCATCATGCCGAGGTCCTCGTGGTCGAGGATGTGGCAGTGGTAGACGCTGCGGCCGGCGAAGTCGTCGAAGGCCACCCGGACCGTCACCTCCCCGAAGGCCGGGACGTTGACCACGTCCTGCCACCGCGGCCCGGAGACCTCGCGGCCCGCCTCCGCCACGACCTGCATCGGCCACACGTGCAGGTGCACCGGGTGGTCCATGGGGCTGGAGTTGGCCAGGGTCCACTCCTCCACGGTGCCCACCCGGACCCGCTGGTCGGTGCGCCCGGCGTCGAACTGCCGGCCGTCGATCGTGAAGGACATCATCTGCCCGGGACCGCGCATGCCGCCCATCATCCCGCCCATCCCCATCCCCATGCCCATGCCCATGCCCATGGCGAAGTCCAGGGTGCGGCGGGCCTCGACCGGCTCCTCGCGCAGGTCCCGCAGCGCCGGCCCCGCGGGCACGGGCCCGGCCTGCTCGACCGGGTCCCCGGCGACCTCCAGGGTGAGCAGCTCGACCGGACCGCCGGAGCCGGGACGGTCCCCGCCCGGGCCCGTCATGCCGTTCATCATCCCGTCCATGCTGCCGCGGTCCACCGGGGTGGCCACCAGGACGGAGGTGCCAGCCCGGGCGTCCACCAGCAGCTCCACCCGGTTGCCCGGCGCCAGCGTCACGTCGGTGACCTCGAGCGCCTCGGGCAGCCGGCCGACGTCACGGCCGGAGAGCCGCAGGTCTTGCCCCTCCAGGCTCAGGCGCAGGAACCGGGCCGGGCAGGCGTTGACGACCCGCCACAGCTCCCGCTCCCCCGGTGCCGCGCTGGCCCCGGGACGGACCTGGCCGTTGACCAGCACGGTCTGCCCCTCCCGGCCCATCATCCGCTCGGGCGGGGAGACCTCGGCGAGGTTGCCGGAGGCGTCCAGGGTGAGGTCGGAGATCACCAGCACCCGCTCCCGGGCCACCGGGACGGGGTCGGGGTCCTCGACCACGATGGCCCCGTAGAGCCCGGCGGCGAGCTGGTCGGCCACGTGCCCGTGGTGGTGCGGGTGGTACCAGTAGGTGCCCGGCGGGTGGTCGTCCGGAAGGGCGAACTCGTAGTCGAAGGAGTCTCCGGGGGCGATGCTCACGAAGGGGTTGTCCCCGTTGCCCGCCGGGGAGACGTGCAGGCCGTGCACGTGCAGGTTCGTCGGGTCGTCCAGGCCGTTGGTCATCGCCACCCGGAGCGTGTCCCCGGGGCGGACCCGCAGGGTGGGCCCGGGCAGGGAGCCGTTGAACGCCTGCACGTGCGCGGTCCGCGCCCCGATCCGCACCCGGGCGGGGGCCGCCGCCAGGGCCAGGTCCAGGGCCCCGTCCCGGCTGGACAGCACCTCGGGCTGCAGCAGCTCCCGGCCGCCGCCGATGGCCTCACCCCCGCCGCCGGTCCACCACAGCCCGGCCCCGCCCACGGCCGCGGCGCCGGCGCCGGCCGCACCCAGGGCCAGCAGCTGCCGGCGGGTCAGCGGGCTCACCGCTCGCCCTCCTCCAGGGTCCGCAGCCGCTCCCGGAACTCCTCGGTGCTGATCTCCCCGCGCGCGTAGCGCTCCTCGAGGATCTCCCGGGACCGGCGCGGGCCGGCACCCGTCGGCGGCGCGGAACCGCCCTGCCGGGTCCCGCCGCCCGAGTTCCCGGTGAGCAGCTTCACGAGCACGACGACCAGTACGACCGTGCCCACGACGAGCAGGAGCCAGAAGATCCACATCCAGCCCATGCCCCCTCCCATGCCGTCGCCCCACATCATCGCGGTCCTCCTTCGATCGGTCGGTCGGCTTTTGCCGGCGGCCGCCCGTGGGCGACGACGCCGGTCACCGGGGCGGTCAGGAACCGTCCGGCAGCTCCTGGAGCATCTGCTCCATCTCGGCGATCTCCGCCTCCTGGTCTGCGACCACCTGGCGGGCGAGCTCGACGGCCTGCGGGTTCTGCCCCTGCTCGATCTGCTCCTGGGCCATCTCGACCGCGCCCTCGTGGTGGACGGTCATCTGCTCCAGGTACAGCTGGGCGGCCCCGGTGCCCTGGGCGTCCTCGAGGGCGGACATGTCCTCCTCGCTCATCATCCCGCTCATGCCCGCCCCGGAGCCGTGGTCCATGCCGTCCATGTCCTCGGCGTCGGCCAGGGGCTCGGCCTCCCAGGCGGTGAGCATGTCGTTCATGCGCTCGATCTCCGGGCCCTGGGCGTCGATGACTCTCTGGGCGAACTCGGCGACCTCGGCCGGGACGTCGTCCTTGGCCAGCAGCATCTCGCTCATCTCCACGGCCTGCTCGTGGTGCGGGAGCATCATCTGGGCGAACATCACGTCCGCGTCGTTGTGCTCGGCGGCGATCGGCTCGCCGGAGGCCGCACCGGTGCTGGTGGCCGCAGACGCGGAGGCCGCGGGGGCAGCGGTCTCCGCGTCCGTGCCGGCGCCCTCCTGGGCGCCGCTGGTGCCGCAGCCGGCCAGGGCGAGGGCCGAGGCCAGGGCGAGGGTGGTGAGGGTGGTGGAACGCTTCACGGTGGGTGTCCTTCTCTTCGGTTCGGGGGTCGGGGGTCGGGGGTCGGGGGTCGGGGTGGTTCAGCGGGCGGGGACGGTGCCGGCCTGCTCGGGGGCCCGGCGGTCCTCGGTGCCGACGGCGGCCAGATGGGCCGGGGCGAGGTCGAGGCGGCGCAGCAGCTGGGCGTTGAGCGCCACCACGATGGTGGACGCCGACATCAGCACCGCGCCCACGGCCGGGGACAGCACGATCCCGATCGGGGCGAGCACCCCGGCGGCCAGTGGCACGGCGACGACGTTGTAGCCGGCGGCCCAGACCAGGTTCTGGATCATCTTCCGGTAGCTGGCCCGCGACAGCTCGATCATCGACAGCACGGACCGGGGGTCGTTGCCGGCCAGGACCACCCCGGCCGACTCCATGGCCACGTCGGTGCCGGCGCCGATGGCGATGCCGACCTCGGCCCGGGCCAGGGCGGGGGCGTCGTTGACGCCGTCGCCGACCATCGCCACGGTCATCCCCCGGGACTGGAGCTCGACGACCTTGGTGTCCTTGTCCTGCGGGAGGACCTCCGCGAAGACCTCGTCGATGCCCAGCTCGGCGCCCACGGCCTCGGCGACCTGGCGGGCGTCGCCGGTGATCATCGCCACGCGCACCCCCCTGTCCTGCAGGGCGGCCACGGCGGCGCGGGACTCGGGACGGACCTTGTCCTCCAGCGCCAGGGCGCCGATGACCGCTCCGTCCCGGAGGACGTGGAGCACCCCGGCGCCGCGCGCCACCCACTCACGGGTGGTCCCGGTGATCGTCGCGGGCGTGGACAGGCCGAGCTCGCGCAGCATGTTGGGTCCGCCGACCGTGATCTCGGCGCCGTCGACCGTGGCGCGGACGCCGCGGCCGGTGGCCGACCGGAGGTCGGTGCCGCGCAGGCCCAGCCGCTGCGCCTCGGGGTCCTGGGCGGCCGCCGTGACGATGGCGCGGGCCACGGGGTGCTCGCTGTCGGCCTCGGCCGCCGCCGCGAGCGCCAGGAGCTCTCCCTTCGAGGTGCCGGGGACCGGGACCGCGCCGGTGACCGCGTGCGCGCCCTCGGTGAGGGTGCCGGTCTTGTCGAAGAGCACCACGTCGATGGTGCGCATCCGCTCCAGGGCCAGCCGGTCCTTGATCAGCACCCCGGCCTTCGCCGCGCGCTCGGTGGAGATCGCGATGACCAGCGGGATCGCCAGGCCCAGGGCGTGCGGGCAGGCGATGACCAGCACGGTCACGGTGCGGATCACCGCGTCGTCCGGGCTGCCCAGCAGCGTCCAGGCGACGGCGGTGAGGATGCCGGCGGCCAGGGCGAACCAGAACAGCAGCGCGGCGGCACGGTCGGCCAGGGCCTGGGCCCGGGAGGAGGACTCCTGGGCGGCCGCGACCATCCGCTGGATCCCGGCCAGGGCGGTGTCGGCGCCGACGGCCTCCACCCGCACGCGCACGGTGGTGTCGGTGGCCACGGTCCCGGCGACCACCGTGTCGCCGGGTGCCCGGCTGACGGCCTTGGACTCGCCGGTGATCATGGACTCGTCGAACTCGGCCGTCCCCGCGACGATCTCCCCGTCGGCCGGGACCCGGGCCCCGGGACGGATGAGCACGACGTCGCCCACGGCCAGCTCGGCGACGGGCACGGTGACGGTGTCGCCGTCGACGACCTTCTCGGCCTCGTCGGGCAGCAGCGCGGCCAGGGCGTCCAGGGCGGAGGACGCCGCGCCGAGGGCGCGCATCTCCATCCAGTGGCCCAGCAGCATGATGACCACCAGCAGGGCCAGCTCCCACCAGAAGTCGAGGTCGAACCCGCCGATCCCCAGGGTGGTGACCCAGGAGGCGACGAAGGCGACGGTGATGGCCATGGCGATCAGCAGCATCATCCCCGGCTGCCGGCTCCTCAGCTCGGTGAGTCCGCCCTTCAGGAACGGCGCCCCGCCGTAGACGAAGATGACGGTGCCCAGCACGGGAGGGACCCAGGTGGAGCCCGGGAACCCGGGGACGGAGTAGCCCAGCAGGTGCCCGACCATCGGGCTGAAGACCACCACGGGGACCGCCAGCACGAGACTGAGCCAGAACTTGTTCCGGAACATCGCCGTGGAGTGCCCGGCGTGCTCGCCGTGGGTGTGGACCTGGTGGTCCTCGTCCACCGCCGAGTGGGCGTGCTCGTGCGGCATGGCCTGTCCGTGGGTGCCGGCATCGGCGTGCTGCTCGTGGCCGTGGGCGTCCGCGGGCTGCTCCGGGGCGGCGGGGCGGCCGTGGTCCTGGTGCGGGGAGCGCATGATCTTCCTCCTGCGAGAACTGGTGTCCGCTCGGTGGGGACCGAGGTGGGCCTGCTCCTCCTAGGTATATACCCCTAGGGGGTATAAGGCAAGGTGTGTCATCGGGTGATCCCGGCCGGCTCCGGCCCCGCCCGCTGACGGGAGGGCAGCTCCACGGTGAAGGCCGTCCCGGCCCCGGGCCCGGGGGACGTGACGGTCAGCGTCCCGCCGTGGGCCTCGACCAGGGCCCGGGAGATGGTCAGGCCGATCCCGGAGCCGCCGTGGTCGCGGTCCCGGGCGCTGTCCCCGCGCCAGAAGCGCTCGAACACCCGGGACAGGTGCTCGGCGGCGATGCCGTCGCCGGTGTCGGCAACGGTGACGGCCACCTGCTCCGGACCCCGCCGGACGACGCCGAGGGAGACCTGCCCGCCGGGCGGTGTGTGGCGCAGGGCGTTGGTGAGCAGGTTGCCCAGCACCTGCCCCATCCGCTGCCGGTCCACGTCCACCACCCCGGCGTCGTCGTCGACGTCCAGGACGAGCCGCACGCCCTTGGCGGCGTACGCCTCCCGGTGGGCCTCCGCAGCGGAGCGGGCCAGGTCGCCGGCCGGCTGCGAGGCGCGGTCCAGGTCGATCCGGCCCTCCTCGGCCCGGGAGACGTCGTGGATGTCCTCGACCAGCCGGGTGAGGCGTCCGAGCTGGTCGGTCACGAGCTCGCCGGTGGCCTCGTCCCACTGCGCCACCCCGTCCTGCAGCGCCTCGCAGTATACGGTGAGCACCGAGATCGGGGTGCGCATCTCGTGGGCGAGGTCCGAGAGCATCCGCCGCCGGAGCTCCTCGGTGCGCTCCAGCCGCTCGGCCATGGTGTTGAACGAGGCCGCCACGGCGTCCACCTCGACGCCGGCGCCGAGGGCCGGGACCCGGGTGTCGTAGCGGCCGCGGGACACGCCCCGCGCCGCCTCGGTGAGCGCGGCGAGGGGCCGCCGGAGGCGGCGGGTGAACAGCCAGGTCACCGCCGCGGCGCAGATCACGGCGGTGCCCAGGGCCACGCCCAGGACGATGAGACCGGCGTCCCGGTAGGCCCGCTCCACGTGGAGCAGCTCGGGGGAGTTCTCGGCGTGCCCGGCCATGATCAGGTGCTCGTGGAAGATCGCGGGTCCGGCCAGGGAGGCGACCGCCACGGCGGCGAGGATGCCGGCGGCCACCACGATGGCCTGGGCCAGGAAGAACCGGGAGGCCAGGCCGCGGGGGTGTCGTTGCCGGGTCATCGCGCCACCATCCGGTAGCCGACCCCGCGCACGGTGTCGACGAAGGCGGCCTGGTCCTCCCCGAGCTTCCGGCGCAGGTGCCCGATGTGCACGTCCACGATCCGCTCGTCACCCACCCATGAGGGCCCCCACACGGTGTCGATGAGCCGGCGGCGGGTCAGCGCCTCGTGCGGCCGGGCCGTCAGGGCGGCCAGCAGCTCGAACTCGGTGCGGGTCAGCGCCACCGCCTCCCCGCCCACGCGTGCCTCGTGGGCCGCGAGGTCGACGGTCAGCTCGCCGAACTCCCGGGCGGGCTCGACCGGGGCCACCGTGGTGCGGGGCCGGCGCAGCACCGCGGCCACCCGGGCGACGAGCTCGCGGACGCTGAAGGGCTTCGTGATGTAGTCGTCGGCCCCGGCCGCCAGTCCGGCCAGCTTGTCCTCCTCGTCCCCACGGGCCGTGAGCATCAGCACGTAGCACTCGGAGAAGCCCCGGATCCTGCGGCACACCTCGATGCCGTCCATCCCCGGCAGCCCCAGGTCCAGCACCACCACGTCCGGGCTCCGGTCGCGGGCGGCCTCCACGGCGTCGGGGCCGGTGTGGACGGTGGCGACCTCGTAGCCGCCGCGGGTCAGGTAGGTGGCGACCATCTGCGCCAGGGGCTTCTCGTCGTCCACCACCAGCACCCGCCCGGCCGCCGCGTCAGTGCCAGGATTCATGACTTCAGTGTCCTCCCCCGCCGCGGGGCTGCGGCGCCCGGGGGCGGTCAGCGCGGGAATCTTCGCCAAACCTTCACGGACCACGCCGTCGTGAGCGCGCCGGCACGGACACGATCATGCTGGCCACCCGCGAGGGCCTGTTCAGGTAGCAGGACCGGGAACTGACCCAGGTGGGCCCGGTCGTGGACCTGATGGGCTTCACCGTCACCCCCGAGGGCCGCCATCCGGCCTCGGGCCACCCCGGGACCGGGACCGACCTGCCCGAGCCGCTGCTGTGAGGCTCCCGGGTACGAGGTCTCCTCGGGCACCCCCACAGGCCGCCGGCCACCGTGCGCAGCGCGGCCCGTGTCCGCGGAGCGCCGCCCAAGTGGGCTGCGACCGATCCGGTGACGATCAGGGCGACGACCACGGACACCATCGTGACCGGTACGGCGATCGGCCGCGGGGAGGTCAGGATGGCGACCAGCGGGATGAGCGCACCCAGGACGAAGGCCGCCGTCGACGCCCTGGGCGGGGAACAGCCCGGCGAGGTGGTCGAGCTCGTAGGCGGCGTCGGTGTGGAGCTGCAGCTGCTCGTGGGCCAGCTCCGCCTTCTGGGAGTCCCGCTGGCTGGAGACCGACACGTACTCTCCCACCGCCATGGACAGAGCTCCGGCGACGACGGCCGCGACCCCGGGGCAACCAACAAGGCGTTGGTGCTCACCGCCGCCCCGGCCAGCCGGCCGGCGGTGGAGACGATGCCCCCGCGCCGGGCGCGGTGCCGGAGTCACATTGCCGGTGGTGGTGGGCAGCACGGGACGCACCGGCGCACACTGGCAGTGCCGACCCGGACGAGCGGACAGGTCCGCGGCACAGGACCGGCGATCGGCGCCGTGATGCACACCTGCGGTCCCGCCCGTGCGGAGGCCACCCACGAAGGAGACGAACCGTGACAACCGTGCTGCTGGTTCTCGGCGCCTGCCTGTTGGCCCTGTCGGTGGTGGTCCTGCGCCCGGTGCGGGCCGGTGCCCACTGCGACACCATGGACGGACCCGCCGTCCAGGACGGCAGGCGTGCCCTGGAGACGGGCAGCCCCAGCCACGCCCTGAAATGGGTGGGCGCGGAGCAGGAGAACGAGCTGCGGGAGATCTTCGCTCTGGCGCGGAAGGCGCGGGATCAGGGCGAGGAGGCACGGGAGGTGGCCGACCGCTGGTTCCTGGAGAACCTCGTGCGCACCCACCGTGCCGGCGAGGGCGCCCCGTACACCGGCCTCAAGCCCTCGGGGGCGCCCGTCGACGAGAAGGTGGTCGCGGCGGACCGCTGCGTCGACACCGGCACCCTGGAGCCACTGGCGGGTCTGGTGCCCACCGAGCTGGTCCCGGAGCTGGAGCGGCGCCTGGCGGCGGTGCTGGAGCGCAAGCACTACGACGTGGACGACCTCAGTGCCGGACGAGACTACGTCGAGGCCTACGTCAGCTTCTTCAAGCTCGCCGAGGGCGAGGAGCACGAGGGTCATCACGCGCACACCGCGCACCGGCACTGACGCCGCATCGGCGGGCGGGCGCGTGGGACAAGAACTGGTCACAGTGGCGGCGGTGGCCCTGACCGCCGTCCTGGTCGGTCTGGCCGTCCGCCGCTGGCTGATCTTCGTGACGCAGGTCGACTCCGTGTCCATGGTTCCCGCCCTGCTGCCGGGCCGGCGCCGGATGACCCGGCGCCGGTGGTGCCCCGGGCGGATACGGCGCGGCGACATCCTCGTCGTCGACTCGCAGGAACTGGGCCGGACAGTCGTCAAGCGCGTCGTCGGCCTGCCCGGGGAGCGGGTGGTGATCGAGCCCGGCGGCCGGATCAGTGTCGACGGCCGGCCGGTGGCCGAGCCCTACGTGGTGCACGCCGGGGGCCCGTGCGGTGTCTTCCACGTCCCGCCGGGACGCGTGCTGCTGCTCGGGGACAACCGCGCCCGCTCCAGCGACAGCCGCACCTGGCAGGACCCGTACCTGCCGGTGCGGGCCGTCCGCGGGACGGTGCTCACCGGCCCCGTCCGGCTGCGGCCCGCCCCCGGCCGGGGCAAGGCCTCGGACGGTCAACCCGCCCGAGGGACCGAGGACTGATTCCGTCACCTGCGCGGGGTCCCTGTCTCCCCCGGCCCCGGATTCCTAGAGTCGTGCCATGGGGACACGACGGAGCGCGGCGGCGGACGCCCGGGGGACCAGCGCTGCACGGGTGTGGTGGGACGCCCGCCGAGTCCACCGGAAGGGTCCGGAGGCGCTGCGCCGGCGGCAGCGGGAGCGGCTGGCCGAGCTCGTGGCCTTCGCCCGGGAGCACTCCGCCTACTACCGGCGGCTCTACCAGGGGCTTCCGGAGCGGATCGAGGACGTCACCGCCCTGCCGGTGACGGACAAGCGGCAGCTGATGGCCCACTTCGACGAGGTCGCCACGGACCCGGCCGTGACCCTGGCGGCGGTCCAGGAGTTCGTGGCGGACCCGGCCAGGATCGGGGAGCGGTTCGCCGGGAGGTACCTGGTGGCCACCACCGCCGGCACCACCGGCACCCGGGGTCTCTTCGTGCTCGACGACCGGTACCGGGCGGTGACCTCGGGGATGATGGCCCGGCTGTCCGCGGGGTGGCTGTCCGGGCGGGACCTGGTGCGGCTCACGGTGCGCGGGGGCCGGTTCGCCGCGGTCGTGGCCACCGGCGGGCACTTCCTGGCCGTGGCCACCAGCACCCGGGAGATGCGGGAGCGACCGCGGCGCCACCGCCGGCTCAGGATCCTCTCGATCCACCGGCCGCTGCCCGAGCTGGTGGCCGAGCTCAACGCCTTCGGCCCGCTCATGCTCGGCGCCTACGCCAGTGTGCTGCGCCTGCTGGCCTCCGAGCAGGAGGCCGGGCGGCTGCGCCTGCGCCCGGTGCTGGTGCTCAGCACCGCCGAGGGTCTGCCGCCGGACGAGCGCACCCGGATCGAGCGGGCCTTCGGGGCGCCCGTGCGGGAGGTCTACGGGTGCACCGAGATCGGCTACGCGGCCTCGAGCTGCGCCCGGGGCTGGCTGCACCTGGTCGAGGACTGGGTCGTTCTCGAACCCGTCGACGCCGAGCACCGTCCCGTCCCGCCCGGGACCGTCTCGCACACGGTGCTGATGACGAACCTGGCCAACCGGGTCCAGCCGATCATCCGCTACGACGTCGGCGACCGGGTCCTGATGAAGCCGGATCCGTGCGGCTGCGGGAACCCGGCCCCGGCCCTGCGCGTGCAGGGCCGGGTCTCGGACGTCCTCGCCTTCCCCGACGACGACGGGCGCAGTCTGGTCGCCGTCCCCCCGCTCGCGCTGGGGACCGTCATCGACCGGACCCCGGGCGTGGAGCTGTTCCAGGTCGTCCAGACCGCCCCCACAGCCCTCCGGGTCCGGCTGCTCCCCGCGGCCGGCGAGGACCCCGAGCAGGTGTGGGCCGCCGTGCTGAGCGGCGTCACCGGCCTGCTCGGCGACCTGGGCCTGGGCCACGTCGCCGTCGAACGGGCCCCGGAGGCACCGCAGCAGAGCACCGGCGGCAAGTACCGCACCGTCGTCCCGCTCCCCGCACCGTGACGGTTCCGCCGGACGGCCGGCTCGTGGGCTGCGACGGACGAACCCGGATCGAGCTGCCCGGTGCTCGTCCTCGTGGCCTGCGTGCGCCGGATCAGGCCCGCGGGCTGCCGGCCCCCGCGGGGTGCGGTGCCGGGGTGGTGCGGGAGGACCGCGCCCCGGACCGGCCGCTCAGGGCGGGCAGCACCGCGAGGATCCCGAGCGCACCGGCCACGACGAAGGCCAGGACCGGGGCCGCGGGGTCGAACAGGACGCCCAGCAGGACCGATCCGGCCGCCTGACCGACGGCGAGGGCGATGAACAGCACGGCGGTGCCCTCGGACACGCGATCGGGAACCACCCGCGCGGCCCAGACGATGAGGACGCCGGACAGGGCGGTGTAGCCGGCCCCGAAGACGGCCGCGGAGACGAACGCGGCGAGCGGCGTCCCCGGTGCCGCGCCCAGGACCACGGTCGCGCCGGCCATGGCCGCCGCGGTCGAGACCCACGCCGCTCGCAGGCTCCAGACCTGGACGATCTTCCCGGCGGCGGCGCCCAGCACGCCGAACGCCCCCAGGACCATCCAGGCCGCGATGGAATAGGACTCCTCGCCCGTGCCGGACTCGGCCATGGCCGTGCGCCCGAAGGTCCAGATCGCAGCACTCGAGGCACCGGCGAGCGCCGCCGCGGCGATGGGCAGGGCCAGCGGCACCAGGTCACGGACCCGCACCCGTGCGGGCCCCTCCGCGGCCGGAGACCGGTGCGCGGAGCGGTCCGCCCGGAGGGTGGCCACGGTGGCCGTTGCCACCAGGACGGCGATGGCCGCCCACCCCAGGCGCCACTGGTCGATCGTGAGGAGCATGAGGATGCCCGCGACGACGATGCCCGCCCCGGTGCCGGCGTTGACGACCGTCTGGGCGCTCTCCTGGCGCTCCGGTGCGAGATTGCGCTCGATGAGCGTGACCAGGCCCGGGGTGGCAAACCCGGCGCCGGCGCCGGCCAGCACGACGCTCACCGCGAGGACGACCGCGGTGGGCGAGGCCGCCACGCCCGCCGTGCCCAGCGTGGCGGTCGCCCCCGCGCACAGCACGACCAGTCGCGGGCGGGCGGCGAGGCGCGAGGCGAGCACCGCGGCGAAGCAGAAGGAGAGGAAGCTCCCGGCCTGGATGAGCCCGGAGACGGCCGAGCCCATCTGGAAGGTCTCGGTGAACCGGGGCAGGAAGAGCCCGTAGCCGAAGCGCGCCAGCCCGTAGGTCGCCGCGATCAGTGCCATCCCGCTGATCACCAGAGCTCGCATCGGACTCCCTCTCGCACGTCGCTGACCAGAACGATCGTAACGCTACACCAAAACGCTCGTTCTGGAATGAGGGGTCGATACAGTGGTGGGGTGACCACCGTCCCGCGAGTCCCCGCGCGCACCCGGCTGCTGCAGGCGGCCGACCGGGTGCTGTTCGACCGCGGCATCCGGGCCACGCCCGTCGACGAGCTGCTGCGCGAGGCGGAGGTCTCGGCAGCCACCCTGTACACGCACTTCGGCAGCAAGGACGCCCTGGTGGCCGAGGCGCTGCGGGTCCGGCTGGCGGACTGGCGAGCGGTCTGGGACCAGCACGTGGTCGCGGCCGCCGACGACACGGCGCGGTTGCTCGCGGTGTTCGACGCCCTGGCCTCCTACCGGCGGGACCAGCCCCACCCGGCGCGCTGGTGCGCCTTCCTGGCCGCGGCCACCGAGCTCCCCGAGGCCGCGGACGAGATCGGCGCCGTCCTGGCCGCGGACACCGCCCTCCTCGCCGAGCGCCTCCTGCACTTCTCCCGGCCCCTCGCCGGGGATCTCGCCCAGGACCTGGCCGACGAGGTCCTCCTGGCCTACGGCGGGACCCTGGCCGCCTTCCTTCGCGGCACCCCCCGGTCACCGATCGAGGTCGGCCGCCGCCTGGCCTCCGCCGCGGTCCGAGCCCACCGCCGCACCTGACCCTCCGCCCGGGGCCGGCGACTCAGAACACCGACGCCGGGTTCACCTCGGTGCGGGCGTGCAGGTCGGGGCCCGGCGTCAGCGGTGGAGGCGGACGCTCAGCCGGGGCAGCAGGACCTGGACCAGCGGGCCGATGGCCAGGGCGTAGAGCACCGTGCCCAGTCCCACGGTGCCGCCGAGCACCCACCCGGCGAGCACCACGACCACCTCGATCGAGGTGCGGACCACGCGCACCGATCCCCCGGTGCGTCTGACCAGGCCGGTCATCAGCCCGTCCCGCGGGCCGGCGCCCAGGTGCACCCCGATGTAGGCGGCGGTCGCCACGGCGTTGAGGAGCACGCCGGCGAGCACGAGCAGCACCCGCAGCGGCAAGGACTCGACCGGAGGCAGCACCGCCAGGGTCGCGTCGAGCACCAGCCCGACCACCACGGCGTTGCTGAGGGTGCCCAGCCCGGGCCGCTCGCGCAGCGGGATCCAGAGAAGCAGCAGCAGCACGCTGACCACGATGACCACCGTGCCCATGCTCAGCCCGAACTGCCGGGACAGCCCCTGGTGCAGCACGTCCCACGGGATGACACCGAGTTCCGCCCGCACGAGCATCCCCATGGTGATGCCGTAGAGCACCAGCCCGGCGAAGAGCTGCACGAGCCGCCGGGGCAGCCGGCGCGACCCCGGGCCGTCGATCGAGCGGGCCAGGGCGCGCGGACTCCAGTTCATGCGGATCATCTTCGCACCGGCGGGGCCCTCCTGACGCACGGGTCGGCCTCGCCGGCGAGGCCGCGGCCCGCCCGGCTTCAGATCCGTCTGGTGCTGGTGATGCCGCCGTCCACGTGGATCTCGGCGCCGTGGAGGTAGGCGGCTTCGTCGGAGACGATCCAGGCGACGGCGGCGGCGATCTCCTCCGGGGTCCCGGGACGCCCGGCGGGAGTGGCGGCCGTGATCCGGGCGATGACGTCGTCGGCCGGGGCGTTGACCGGGGACCGTGTCGCTCCGGGAGAGACGGTGTTGACCCGCACACCGTGCGACCCGAACTCCGCCGCCCAGCTGCGCGCGAGCTGGATCTGCGCCGCCTTCGTCGCCGAGTACAGCCCCACGACGGGGCTGCCGACGTGGGCCATCCACGAGCCGATGACGACGATCGCCCCGCCGCCGTTCTCGATCATCCCCGGCGCCAGGGCGGCCGTGAGCACGTGCGGGGCACGCACGTTGACGGCGAGCGCGGCGTCGAGATCCGCATCGGTGAGGGAGAGGGTGTCCACGGCGGGGCACACGGCGGCGTTGTGGACCAGGGTGTCGACGTGACCGCCCAGGGTCTGCGTGGCGGCGCGGGCGAAGGTCCGCAGGTCGTCCGCGGGGGCGGTGAGCTCGGAGGCGATGAAGTCCGCCCGCCCTCCGCGGTCGCGGATCTCGGCCACCACGCCGTCCCCGCGGGCGCGGTCACGGCCCGTGACGCCGACGTGCCACCCTCGAGCGGCCAGTGTCCGTGCGGTGGCAGCACCGATGCCGCTGGTGGAGCCGGTGACCAGAGCGGTGCGGGTTCGTCCCAGTAATGTCATGACCCCATGCTCGCCGGGCCGAGCCCGGATGGCCACAACCGGCTCGGGCAGAGGTGGGCAGGGCACCGTTCCCGACGACGTCATCGTGGCGCTGTGGCGCCCGCTGCACCCGGGCGGGATCGAAGCAGCCCCTCTGCACGACCTGGCCGCTCCTCCGCGCCGCGCCCGCCCGGGATCCGTCCGCCCGGCTCAGGCCTTCCTGACGGTGAGGGTGACGTTGGGGCAGGAGGCGGCGATCCGGGTCAGGGCGGCCTTCTCCGTGCTGTCGACCTTGAGACCCCAGCGGATCTTCACCGCCACCCACTCCCCGACGTAGCCGCAGCGGTTCCGCGGCGGCATCCAGGCCTCGGGGCCCCGGGCCTGCTTGGCCGAGTTCAGCGCGGAGGTCTGGGCGCTGAGCGTGCGGTGGTCGCCGAGGTCGTTGTAGAACGCCACGCGCTTGGCCTTCGTCCAGTACCGCGCCCCGGAGCCCCAGGCCTCGTGGACGGGCACCGTGTGGTCGATCTGCACCGTGGTGGCCGAGGTGTGCACCCTCCCGTCCCAGGTGGTGATCCAGCGCCCGCCCTTGACGGTGCAGCGCTTGCTGGTGGTGAAGCTGATGCTCGCCCTGGACTCGTTCTGCAGCACCTCGGCGCGGGTGTTCTGGCAGTCGCCGTTGGCGTCGTTCCAGTCGCCGAACTGCCTGGCCCGGTCGTAGCCGGCGTTGTTCTCCCCGGCCACGGGCAGGGACTTCACGGCGGTGCGCAACGAGGCGCTGTAGGTCGTCGCCGCGTCGGCGGGCATCGCGCCACCGACGAGGACCAGACCGGCCACGACCACCGAGGCCGCGGCGGTCCGGAGCGGGCCACCGTGAGTGGGAGAGCCGCCGCCGGCAGGGCGGGCACGGGAGAACATGCTGAGGAACATCGGGGGCCTCCAGGATGGGGGTGAGGCGCCGGCGCGGGCGTTCCCCCATCCTGGCATTGCCATTGCAAATACATGCACCGTGTTGGGGTCCCATTTGTGGGGACAACCCTCTTGATGTCGGTGGCCCCGCGGCCACTGCGGCCGCCCCGTGACCTCCCGCCGGAATCCGCCTCAGGCCTCGACAGGGGAGAGCATCGGGCGGTGCTCGTAGAAGGTCTGCAGCACCACGGTCGTGCGGGTGTTCACGGAGGCCACGTGGCGCACCTCGTTGACGAGGGCCTCGAGCGCCTTCGGCGAGGCCACCCGGACGAACAGCATGTAGGCGGAGTCCCCGGCCACCGAGTGGCAGGCCTCGATCGCCGTGATCGACTGCAGGAGCTCGGGGGCGTTGTCGGGCTGGCGGGGATCGAGGGGTGTGATCTCGATGAAGGCCGCGAGCGGCTTGCCGATGGCCTCGGGGTCGAGGATCGCCTGGTACCCGGCGATCACCCCGCTGCTCTCGAGCTTGCGCAGGCGGGCCTGCACGGCCGAGACCGAGAGGCCGACCCGCTCGGACAACTGGGCGAGGGTGGCGCGCGGGTCGTGGGACACCTCGGTTGCCAGTCGCACGTCCATGGGGTCGTCCATGGGCCGAACGCTACCAGTTGATCGCGCCGAAGGGGTTGACAGCCCCGTGAGCACATGTGAATGTTCCTGTATGTGATCACCATCACCGGAAAATTTCCGCTGATCTACGACAGGAGGGTTTCAATGTCCACGTCTCTGCAGGCGGTGCAGGCCATCATCGGCGAACCTGAGGTCGTGGAGGATGCCCGCACCGTGGAGTCGAGCCCGGCCTGGCTCCGGCTCCGGTCGGCGGCCACCGCCCTGCAGGCCCTGCAGGTCAAGGACGGGTCGATCCCCGAGCTCGCCGACCACCCGACGGCGCGCGAGCACGTCGAGGTGATCACGGCGTCGATCGCCGAGCTCGCCCCGCTGTTCCCGCACGACGCGGCGTACCTGGCGGCCCTGCCCCGCGACTTCGCACGCTGGGCGGACGGCGGCTTCGGGGAGCCGGACTTCCTCGACTCGCTCGTCGAGTTCCAGCCGCAGCAGCACCGCGTGGACGGCATCCGGCATCTCGTCGTGTTCCCCATGCACACCCAGAACGGCTCGGCGAACCGGCACGTCGAGGCCCTGATCGTCGAGGCGATCTGGCCGGAGTTCATCGCCGAGCTCGAGGCCGGGCACTACGGCAACAAGCTGTTCGTGTCCCTGCGGCTGATCGACTTCACCCCGGGCTACGACTCGAACTCCGCGGTCCTGTTCCCCGAGACGGTCGCCGTGCGGGAGATCCCGACGTTCACCTGGGGCGCCATCTTCCAGGACCGTGAGGCGGCACGCTACCGCCGCGTGGTCACCGCGGCCGCCGGCATCACCAAGCTGGACCTGCCCGAGGACGCCGCGGCCCTGCTCGCCGATCAGGATCTCGCCGAGAAGACCTTCGTGATGTGGGACATCATCCACGACCGCACGCACATGCGCGGCGACCTGCCGTTCGACCCGTTCATGATCAAGCAGCGGATGCCGTTCTTCCTGTACTCCCTGGAGGAGCTGCGCTGCGACCTGACGGCGTTCCGGGAGTCGGTGACGATCGAGCGTGCGCTCACGGCGCGCAGTGCCGCCGGTGAAGAACTGACCGGGATCGAGGAGCAGACCCGCCGGCACGGGAAGCTCGTGCAGTATGCGGTGATCTTCGACCGGATCTTCCGTTTCGCGATCACCGGTTCTCGGGTGCGCAACTACGACGGGCTGGGCGGGCAGCTGCTGTTCGCCTGGCTCCACCGGAAGCACGTCCTGCAGTGGCGCGACGTCGAGCTCAGCTTCGACTGGGACCGGGTCGCGGACGCCGTCGTCGAGCTCGGCGAAGCCATCGACCAGCTGTACTGGGAGTCGATCGACCGGCCGAAGACGGTGCACTGGATGAAGGCGTACGAGCTCATCGCCTCCGTGGTCCCTCCGAACCCCGCATCGGTGTGGGCGGAGGGGCTCCCCCGTGAGGTGCTGGCCGGGCCGCCGCGAGGCTACACGGATCTGGTGCTGGACGACGAGTTCCCGCTGTCGATGTTCTTCGAGGCGCTCGAGAAGAAGATGAAGGGCGTCATCGCGTCGACGGCCGGCATCCGCGCCACGGACGCCTGAGCGATGACCGACCTGACCGGGCGCACCGTCCTGATCGCCGGCGCCACCAGTGCGTCCGGTCTGGCGGCGGCGCGGACCCTGACCTCAGCCGGGGCCCTCGTCGTCACCACGGGGCGCCACGCGGAGAAGCTCGTCCCCCTCGCAGCACTGGGGGCGCACACGGAGACGGTGGACCTCGCCGACGAGCGCGCCGTGCTCGACCTCTCCCGCCGGCTGCACGACCGCGGCTGGTCGATCGACGGGCTCCTCCACCTCGTCGGAGGATGGCGCGGCGGCGGTGGGCTCGCCGGGCAGACGGAGGAGGACTATCGCGTGCTGGAGACCTCCTTCTCCGCGCTGCGCCACCTGAGCCGCGCCTTCGACGACGACCTCCGGGCCTCGCCGGCGGGCCGGCTGGCGATCGTGTCCTCGACCGCGGTGAACCGTCCGCTGGCGGGCGGCGCCAACTACGCCGCGGTGAAGGCCGCGAGCGAGGCGTGGACCCGGGCTGTGGCGCAGGGCTATGCGAAGGGCGCCCGCGAGGCCGGCGAGCCGCTGCGCGTCGCCGCCGTGATCTTCCGGGTGAAGGCCCTGGCCGGTCTGGAGGACCGGCTCGCGAACGCCTACGCCGGGCTCTGGGACGCCGAGGCCCCGGAACTGAACGACTCGACCATCGAACTCCAGGAGAAAGGATGAGGCACCACATGAAGAGGTCCCACGACGCCGAACTGAGGGGTTTCGCCTCGGACAACTACTCCGGGGTCCACCCGGAGGTGCTGGACGCCCTGGTCGAGGCCAACGGCGGTCACCAGATCGCCTACGGCGAGGACGAGTACACGGCACGGCTGCAGGACGTGATCGTGCAGCACTTCGGCGAGGGCGCCTCGGTGTGGCCGATGTTCAACGGCACCGGCGCCAACGTCGTCGGACTCCAGTCGATGCTCCCGCGCTGGGGCGCGGTGATCTGCGCGGACACCGCGCACATCCACGTCGACGAGGGCGGCGCGCCCGAGAAGTCCGCCGGCATCAAGCTCCTTCCCGTCCCCACAGGAGACGGGAAGCTCACGCCCGAGCTGATCGCCGCGGAGGCCTGGGGCTGGGGGGACGAGCACCGCGCCCAGCCGCTCGTCGTCTACCTCACCCAGTCCACCGAGCTCGGCACCCTGTACACACCGGACGAGATCCGGGCTGTCGCGGACTACGCGCACGCCCACGGCATGTCCGTCTACCTGGACGGGGCCCGGCTCGCGAACGCGGCGGCCGCCCTGGGACTGCCCCTGCGCGCCTTCACCACCGACGTCGGCGTCGACGTGCTCGCCCTCGGCGGCACCAAGAACGGGGCCCTCGGCGCCGAGGCGCTGGTGGTCCTGAACGAGGCCGCGTCCCAGGGCCTGGTCTACCTGCGGAAGAACCAGATGCAGCTGGCCTCGAAGATGCGGTTCGTCTCGGCCCAGCTGCTCGCGCTCCTGGAGGGCGACCTGTACCTGCGCAACGCGGGCCGCGCGAACGCGATGGCCCGGCGGCTCCGCGACGGCATCGAGGCGGGCATCGCCGACGGGTCGATGCCCGGCGTCGCCTTCACGCAGGAGACCCAGGTGAATGCCGTCTTCGCCACCCTGCCCGCCGGCCTCGCGGACCGCCTGCGCCGGCGGTTCCGGTTCTACGACTGGGACGCCGCGACGGGCGAGGTCCGCTGGGTGTGCAGCTTCGACACCACGCCGGAGGACGTCGACGCCTTCCTGGCCGCCCTCCGCTCGGAGCTCGTCCCGGTCGGCTGACCCCGGCGGGCGCCCGCCCGCTCCTCGACACCGTGCCCGCGGGGGCAGGTTCCTGCCCCCGTCGGCCGAGCACACCCTCCTGCACCCGGCGAGCCCGCGCGCCCGCAGCCCGCGCTCTGCCCTGCCCTGCTCTGCTCTGCTCTGCAGCAGGAGCCTCCCACCCGTGCCCGCGCCCACCCCTGCCCGAAGGAGATCCACCGTGACTGCCACCTCCACCCTGCGCGCCCGCGCCGGCACCGACCGGACCGCCTACCGCAGCATCGACCCCGCCACCGGTCAGCTCATGACCGAGGTCCCCGTCGCCACCGACACCGAGGTCGAGGAGGCGCTCACCGCTGCCGGGACCGCCTTCCGCGACTGGCGCTCCCGTCCGATCGACGAGCGGGCCGCCGTGGCCGCCCGGGTCGGCGAGCTGTTCGCCGAGCGCGCCGACGAGCTGGCCGTCATCGCCACCCAGGAGATGGGCAAGCCGGTCTCCGAGGCCCGGGAGGAGGCGCAGTTCTGCGCCGAGATCTTCGGCTACTTCGCCGCCCAGGGCCCGGCCCTGGCCGCCGACCAGGCCCTGCCCACCCCGCACGGGACCGGACGGGCCGTGCTCCAGCGGCGCCCGGTCGGGGTGCTGCTGGGGATCATGCCGTGGAACTACCCCTACTACCAGGTGGCCCGCTTCGCCGCCCCCAACCTGGTGCTGGGCAACACGATCCTGCTCAAGCACGCCGAGTCCTGCCCACGGGCGGCCCTGGCCCTCCAGCAGCTCATGGACGACGCCGGGGTGCCCGCCGGGGTGTACACGAACCTCTTCGCCTCCCATGCCCAGATCGAGGACGTCATCGCCGACCCGCGGGTCCAGGGGGTGTCCCTGACCGGGTCCGAACGCGCCGGGGCGGCCGTGGCCGCGATCGCCGGGCGGAACCTGAAGAAGGTCGTCCTCGAGCTCGGCGGCTCCGACCCCTACGTGGTGCTGGACACCGACGACGTGCGCGAGTCCGCCCGCGCGGCCTTCGCCACCCGGATGGGCAACACGGGCCAGGCGTGCAACTCCAACAAGCGGATGATCGTCATGGCGGACCTCTACGACGAGTTCGTGGCCGAGCTCACCCGCCTGGCCGCCGCGCTGGTGCCCGGCGATCCGTCCGTGGAGGCCGACGGCACCTACGCCCCGATGGCCTCCCGCGCCGCCGCCGAGACCCTGGCCGCCCAGATCCGCGAGGCCGTGGAGGCCGGGGCCACACTGCACACCGGCGGGGCCCTCGCCGAGGGTCCCGGGGCGTATCTGGCCCCTGCCGTGCTCACCGGCGTCACCCCGGGAATGGCCGCCCACCACCAGGAGCTCTTCGGCCCCGTGGCCGTGGTCTACAGCGTGCACGACGACGACGAAGCGCTCGCCCTGGCCAACGACACCCCCTACGGGCTCGGCGGGGCGGTCTTCAGCACCGACCCCGAGCGGGCCCGGCGGCTCGCCGAGCAGCTCGAGTGCGGCATGGCCAATGTCAACGCCGCCGAGGCCGAGGGCGCCGGCATGCCCTTCGGCGGGGTCAAACGCTCCGGCTACGGCCGGGAGCTGGGCCCGCTGGGCATGGACGAGTTCGTCAACAAGCGCCTGCTCTACATCAACGACTGACCCGGGCCGGGGCGGTCGGACACCGCCCCGGCCTCCCCCGGCGTGCAGACCCGCCACCTCCGAGGAAAGGTTCCCGTGGACACCATCGCACCGCCCCAGACGACCGCCCCGACCGGACGGGGAGCACCGGCTCCCGCCGAGGCGCACGCACGGCTGCGCCGCAGCCTCAAACCCCGCCACCTGACCATGATCGCGATGGGCGGCGCCATCGGCACCGGCCTGTTCGTGGCCTCGGGCAACACCATCGCCACCGCCGGTCCCGGTGGGGCCCTGCTGGCCTACGTGGCCATCGGGTTCATGGTCTTCCTGCTCATGCAGTCCCTGGGCGAGATGGCCACCTACCTGCCCGTCTCCGGCGCCTTCGAGGAGTACTCGACCCGCTTCGTCAGTCCCTCCTTCGGCTTCGCCATCGGCTGGAACTACTGGTACAACTGGGCGATCACCGTGGCCGCCGAGCTCGTGGCCGCCGCGCTGATCATGCGCTACTGGCTCCCCGACGTGCCCTCGTGGATCTGGTCGGCCCTGTTCCTCGCGATCCTCTTCGGCCTCAACGCCCTGTCCACCCGCGCCTACGGCGAGAGCGAGTTCTGGTTCTCCCTCATCAAGGTGGTCACCATCGTGGTCTTCCTCGTCCTGGGCGTGCTCATGATCGTGGGGATCATCGGCGGCACCTCCCCCGGGTTCGACAACTGGACCACCGGGGACGCCCCCTTCGTCGGCGGCGGGGCCGGGATCCTGGCGATCTTCATGGTGGCCGGCTTCTCCTTCCAGGGCACCGAGCTCGTCGGCGTCGCCGCCGGCGAGGCCGAGAACCCGGAGAAGAACGTGCCCAGGGCCATCCGCACTGTCTTCGTGCGGATCCTGCTGTTCTACGTCGGGGCCATCGCCATCGTGGGCTTCCTCATCCCCTACACCAGCCCCTTCCTGCTGGGCAGCGGGGTCGAGGACATCTCCATCTCCCCGTTCACCCTGGTGTTCGAGAACGCCGGGGTGCTCGCGGCGGCCTCGGTGATGAACGCGGTGATCCTCACCGCGATCCTCTCCGCCGGCAACTCCGGGCTCTACGCCTCCACCCGCATGCTCTGGGCGCTGGCCGACAGCGGCAAGGCCCCCAGGTTCCTCGCGAAGGTCAACCGCCGCGGCGTGCCCATGAACGCCCTGCTCGCCACGACCGCCGTGGGAGCCGCCTGCTTCCTCACCACCCTGATCGGCGACGGCGCCGCGTACGTGTGGCTGGTCAGCGCCTCGGGGCTGGCCGGGTTCATCGTGTGGATGGGCATCGCCTGGAGCCACTACCGCTTCCGCAAGGCGTACACCGCCCAGGGCAAGGACCTCGCGGACCTGCCCTACCGGGCGCGGTTCTTCCCGCTGGGCCCCATGGTCGCCCTGGCCCTGTGCGCGGTGGTGATCCTCGGGCAGAACTACCAGGCCTTCGTGGGGGACATCGACCTGCTCGCCGCCCTGTCGGCCTACATCGGCCTGCCGCTGTTCCTGGCCCTGTGGCTGGGCCACCGCCTGGTGACGGGTTCCAGGATGGTCCGCTACGAGGACGCCGACCTCACCCGGGCCACCGACTGACCGCACCGCTCCAGGGTCCTCGTCACCCGCCGCCCGGGGCGGGTGACGGGGACTGCTGCCGGGTCAGGCGGCTCCGCCGGCGGCCGCCGGGGCCCCGGAGTCGTGGCCGTGCCCGCCGTCGCCCACGTGCTCCCGGGCCACGAAGTTCTCCAGGTCGAAGAGGTTCTCGGCCCGGCGGGCCACGTTCACCAGGGTGGTCATCGAGGCGACCTCCTCGACCTGCTCCTTCAGGAACCAGAGCATGAACTGCTCCCCCAGCGCGTCCCCCTCGGCCCGGGCGGCGGCGAACAGCGCCTTGATCTGCTCGGTGACCTCCTGCTCCTGGGACAGCGCCAGGGCCAGGGGTTCACGGACGTCGGTGAAGTCGTTGCGCACCTCCCCCACCCCGGGAATGGTCAGCGGCAGGTCCCGGTCCAGGATGTACTGGACGATCATCATGGCGTGGTTGCGCTCCTCCAGCGACTGCCGGTAGAAGTGCCGGGCCAGCTGCGGGAGGTCCTGGCTGTCGAACCAGACCGCCACGGCGATGTACTGGTGGGAGGCGGCGAACTCGTGGCCCACCTGGCGGGTGAGCAGCTCGTCGAAGGTCTCGGGGGCCATCAGGATCTCCTGACATCAGTGGGTCCCCAGGGCGGACGACGCCCCGGCCGCTCCACCGGTGCGAGCCCGGGGCGGGGCCGGCAGGAATCGTCGCTCGGGTCTGGAGTTCGAGCGTAGCGCGGTGGGACGGCCGGGTGTAGGCCGGTCACCGGAAACTTCCCCCCGACACGATGCTCCGGGTCGTCCCGTCCTTCAGACGACGCGCACCGCGGTGAGCTCGTAGACCCTGGCCGTGCTCGTGGCCGGTCCGTGGCAGGTCAGCTGATGCGGCGGGGCGGTGTGGGACCGCAGTTCGACGTCGACGAGGCCCGGCCGGGGCGGGCGGCCGGTGAGACGGATCCGCCAGCGGTCGCCGTCGCGAGCCGACTCGGTGACCGTCCAGTCGTGGCGGCCGGCCGGGCCGAAGCGTTCGAGCGCGGCCGCGACAGCGGCCTGCTGCGGTGGGAAGAGATCGGTGTACCCGCGCAGGTGCTCCGCGTGCACCCGGCCGGCGAGGTGCTCCTCGACCGTGGTGACGGAGGACTCCGCGTCGAGCCCTCCGTAGTAGACGCCGTCGGGGACGACGACGACATTGGCGGCGAACCGGTCACCGCCGACATGCGAGCACTCCCAGACCGAATCCGGCCAGCGCTCGCTCAGGGCACGTCCCACGGGCCGTCCGCGCACCGCGCAGCAGGGATCGTGCTGACCGTGGGCGCAGACCAGGAGGACCGGTGGGTGGCCGGTCTCACCCGGCACGCCGAGGGCCGTGGCGATTCCCGCGAGGTCCTCGTCGCGGCTCCACGTGCCCCAGTGCTGACGGCCGTCGCCGGAGTCGTCGTGGCGCAGCACGGCCCACCGGCTGGGGCTTTCCTCGTGCCGGCGGCGGCCGTGGCGCCTGATCAGGAGGATGCGAGCCCGCGCTGCCTGCGCGGCGGAGAACACGAGGGCCTTGGTCTCCGGCTCGAGCTCGAGACCGTCGAACCCGTTGACCGGCCATCCGCCGCGGTGCTCGATGAGGACCCAGACGAGCCCGCGCGGCGCGGTGCCCGCCATCGGGTCGCCGCGCCCCCGGGCTCCGTCGGCGCACCAGAAGCGGCACGAGGCATTCACGGCGGCGGGGTCACTGGTCACAGGGAACAAGAACCCCCGCCCGCAGCAGTCGTTCGGCGAGCTCGATCCCGAGCTCGCCGGCGGTGTGGACCTCGCCGTCGAGCAGGCACGAGACGGACGGCAGATCGGTCTCCGGGAAGTCGAGCCACCCCACACGTGTGCTCAGCCGCGGGCCCTCCAGCCGTGCCTCCAGGGCACCGCGCAGCCGCACGGGGGACCCGGGGCCCAGGTCCTGGACGGCCGAGAGCTGGGCCAGCGGCCCCAGCGGGGCCGGGCGCCCCTGCCCTCGCCGGGTGCGCTGGAACCGCGGTATGGGATCGGCCGCGGCCAGTGCGGCGACCAGGCGCTCCCGGACGGTGTCGAGCTCCCCGCCCGGTCCGTCGACGCCCAGGGGCAGGGACCCGCGCATCTGCGGGTCCTCGGCCAGCAGCGCCAGCGCCTCCTGGACGAGCTGCTCGGCCAGGCCGTGGCGGGTCCAGGTGTGGATCCCGAGCGTGAGGTGGATGGAGACCGCCCCCTGCGCCTGGGCCGCGTGCAGCCAGCCGCGCGGCAGGTAGAGGGCGTCGCCGGGTTCGAGCACCACGTCGAGATGGGCCTCGCCCTGCGCGGCCTCGGCCACGGCGGAGCGGCGGTCGGTCCAGGGCTGGTCCCGCAGCGGGTCCGGGTGCACCGGCTCGTGCAGGACCCAGCGCTTGGTTCCCTCGATCTGCAGGACGAAGACGTCGTGGACGTCGTAGTGGTCGTCGAACCCGCGGTTCTGCGGCGGGGTGATGTAGGCGTTGGCCTGCACCGGGTGCCCGAGCTCGCCGCTGAGGGCCGCGCTGAAGTCGGCGACCGGCTCCCAGGTGCGGTGCAGGGCCTGCAGCACCAGCGTGGCGCCGTCGGCGAACTTCCGCCACAGCGCGGTGTCGTCGAGCTGATCCGCAATGGTGGCGCCGACGCCGGCGGGCGAGGTGAAGGTGGAGTCGGGGAACGTCGACCCGTCCTTGGCGACGCGCAGGAAGGGCGTGCGCAGCCCGCGGCGCGAGATCAGCTCGTCGACGGCATCGGCGGAGAACAGGTCGGCGAAGCCGCCCGCCCGGCGTGTGAGCAGCGGCGCCCGGCCCCAGACGTCACGGGCGAACCGCTCCCGGCCGATGTCGATCAGGCGGGTCTCCAGGACCCCGGCGCCGCCAGAGGCGCCGGGGTCCTGCCCGTCAGTCCGGACGACGTCCACGCTCAGAGGCCTCGCGCTCCGGCTCCTCCGTCGGCGCCGCCATCGGCACCGCCGTCCGCGCCGCCGTCCTGGACACCCGGGGTGCCGGCCGCTCCACCGTCAGCGGGGCCCTCGGCCCCACCGTCGGCGCCACCGTCCTGGACGCCCGGGGTGCCGGCGGCTCCACCGTCGGCCGGGCCCTCGGCGCCGTTGTCAGCACCGCCGTCGGCACCGCCGTCCGCGCCACCGTCGTGCACGCCCGGGGTGCCGGCCGCTCCTCCGTCGGCCGGGCCCTCGGCGCCGTTGTCAGCGCCGCCGTCGGCGCCGCCATCGGCACCGCCGTCCTGAACACCCGGAGCACCGAAGGCTCCGCCGTCGGCGGGCCCTTCCGTCTGGTTCGGATCCTGCTGTGCATCAGTCATGTTGACCTCCCAGTTTCGAGTGACCGGGCCGTCAACGGCACCGGGTCACCAGGACAGGCGATGCGTGAGCAGCACCGCCCATGTCGAGGCTATCCGGGCAGCGCGGGCGAGGGAACAGCCCTCACGTCCGCCGCCGTCAGGGAAGCCGGACGAGGAGCGGCGCGACGGGCGCCGTCCTCGCCGGGGGCACGATCTCCGGGCGGCCTCCGGAGGTGGAACAATTCACCCATCCCCTGCTCGCGACCGGGAGGTGCTGGATGACCGGCCTGGAGCTCGCCGTCGTCGCGCTCGTGGTGAGCATCGCGTCCTGTCTGCAGGGCGCGATCGGCTTCGGCGTGGCCCTGCTCTCCGCTCCCGTGATCGCCCTGTTCGACCCCACCCTGCTGCCCGGTTCCCTCCTCCTGGTGGTCACCGGGCTCACCGCGCTCGGCGTGCTGCGGGACCGCGCCGCCGTGGACGTCAAGGACGCGGGCTGGGCCGTGGCGGGGCAGGTCCCCGGCACCGTGGCGGGAGCACTGCTGGTGGCCGTCCTGTCCGCCCGGACGCTGGCCCTCGTCCTGGCGAGCACCGTGATGCTGGCCGTGCTGCTCAGCGTGTGCGGCTGGCGGCCGCGGCCCCGGCCCGCGGCCGTCGTCGTCGCGGGGGCGGCCTCCGGGCTCCTGGGGACGGCCACGTCCATCGGCGGTCCGCCCATGGCGCTCGTGTGGCACGGGTCCTCGCGGGCCCGGATGCGCGGCACGATGAGCGCCTTCTTCCTGGTCGGCGCCGTGATGGCCCTCGTGGCGCTGACCGTGGTGGGCTCGATCGACCGCCGGACCGTGCTCTTCGCGGCCGCGCTCCTGCCCGCCATGGTCCTGGGCTTCGCGGTGTCCGGAGCGGTCAACGCGCGGATCAATCGGCGCATCGTCCGGCGGGTGGGCCTCGGCGCCTCGGCGCTGGGCGCCGTGCTGGTCCTGCTGCAGGCGCTCTGAAGCACGTCCTGCCGGGCCCCTCCGGCCGGCCTCAGAGCTGGTCGATCCGCCGGTACCGGGACGGCGTGGTGCCGGTGGTGGCCCGGAAGTGCCGGTTGAAGTTGGAGAGGTTGGTGAAGCCCACCCGGTAGCAAATGTCCGAGACGGGCAGGTCGGTGCCGCGCAGCAGCCGGCAGGCCTCGGTGAGCCGCATCCGGGTGACCGTGCGGTTGAAGCCCACGCCGGTGGCCTTGGCGAACAGCCGGGAGAACGCGTCCCGGCTCAGGCCCACGGCCTCGGCCACCTCGGGCACGAGCATCCGGCCCTCCAGGTGCTCGGTGATGTAGCCCAGCGCCCGGTTGAAGACCTCGGCCTCGGACGCGTCCAGGCGGTAGGTGCCGCCGCGGCTGTCCAGGTAGCGGCGCTCGCTCTCCGGGGACTCGGCGAGGACGGCCAGCAGCTCGGCCACGGTGGCCAGCCGCCGGAGACCGAACGTGCCGTTCACCGCCTCCATCGCCGCCGCGCCCTGGACGGCGGTGCGGCCGGTGAACTCGATGCCCCGGGCCGCGGCCTCCAGGAGCGGGCGCAGAGCCTCGAGCTCGGGCAGCGTCCCGGCGGCGGCGAAGAAACGCTCCTGGTCGAACTGGAGCACGGCGTCCCGGTTGCGGACCACCTCGTCGTCGTCCCGGTGGGAGATCCAGTTGTGCGGCAGGAAGGAACCCATGAGGCTGAGGTGGCCGGGGCCGAAGGGCCCGGCCCAGTCGCCGGCCATCACCGTCCCGGAGGACTCCCGGATCAGGTGCACCTCCACCTCGGGGTGGTAGTGCCAGCGGGCCAGCGGGTGGGGCCAGTCGTGCTCGTGCCACCGCACGGAGCTCGACGGGTCCGGTATCACCAGCTCCCGGACCGGGGAGGTGGCGTCCTCCGGCGTCGTGCTCCGTGCGGCGGCAGCCACGGTCAGGCTCCGGCCACGCGGATCTGGATCTTCGTGTCGGTGGGCCGGCCCTCGGCGCCGCGCTCGAACGCGGCCACGGCGTCCTCGAACGGATAGGTGGCGCTGATCAGGGCGCCCAGGTCCACGGCCGGGGACGCGGCGAGCTCGATGGCCCGCTGGTAGGAGTTGGCGTAGCGGAACACGGTCTCGATCCGCAGCTCCCGGGCCTGGGCGGCGGCGACGTCCAGCGGCACCGGGTCCACGGGGATGCCGACCAGGACCACAGTCCCGCCGGGCGCGGGGATCTCCCACAGGTTCCCGAAGACGTGCGGGCTGCCGCTGGCCTCGAAGACCACGTCCGCGCCCCAGCCGTCGGTGGCCTCCCGCACGGCCTCGCCGAGGTCCTGGCGGGAGACGTCCACGGGGTGGATGGTCGGATAGGCCTCGATCTTGGCGAACTTCTCGGGTGCCACGTCCGAGATGTACACGCGGGACGCCCCGCTCGCGGCGGCCGCGATGGCGGTGAGCACCCCGATGGTGCCGGCGCCCACCACCACCGCGACGTCGCCCGGCGCCAGGCCTGCCTTGGTCACCGCGTGCACCGCCACGGCGAAGGGCTCGATCAGGGCGCCCTCCTCCAGCGAGAGCTGCTCGGGCAGCTTGTAGGTGAAGTCGGCGGGGTGGATGATCTCGGGCTGCAGGCAGCCGTCCACCGGGGGCGTGGCCCAGAACTGCACGTCCGGGTCCACGTTGTACATGCCCAGGCGCGCGGCCCGGGAGCGCGGGTTGGGGATGCCCGGCTCCATGCAGACCCGGTCCCCCACGGCCAGGTGGTCCACGCCCTCCCCCACTTCCAGCACCGTGCCGGAGGCCTCGTGGCCGAGAACCATCGGATTTTCGACGACGTAGGGGCCGATCCGGCCGTGCGTGAAGTAGTGGACGTCGCTGCCGCAGATGCCCACGGTGTGCACGCCGATGCGCACCTCGCCGGGGCCCACCGGGCGCAGCCCCGGGACGGGCCGGACCTGGATCTCGTGCTGGCGTTCGAGGACGACGGCGTCCATGGTGCTCTCCTGGGTGCTCGGGTTCTTCGCGGCGGTGGTCGTGGGGTGCGGGGTGGTGAGCGTGGTGGGGTTCATGATCTCAGGTCCTTTCAGGCGGCCATGGCGAGGCGGTCGCGGCGCGGGAGCATCCGGCCGTCCTCGGTGGTGAGGCCGGGCTGGGGCGGGTGGATGAAGAAGGTGGTGAGGGTGCCGAGGAGCATCAGGGCCGCGAAGACCCAGCACACCCCGATCGGGCCGAGGACGGGCAGCAGCAGGGTGGCGATGCCCGGGCCGAGGAACGTGGTCAGTCCGGAGGCGAGGTTGTGGGCGGAGATCGCCGCGCCGCGGTGCTCGGGGGCCAGGGCCGGGAAGATGGCGCCCATCGGGACGAACGCGGTGACGGACAGGGCGAAGAGCACGGCGGCACCGACCATGGCCGGGAAGCTGGGGCCGAACCACACCGGGACGTAGGCGAAGGCGAGGACCGCGAGGGCCATGCCGCCGAAGCCGAACCAGCGCATCTGGCGCATCCAGCCGTAGCGGTCGCCGAGCCGGCCCCAGACGATGTTGGCGCCGATGGTGATGGTGTTCATGATCGCCCACAGCATCATCCACTCGGGCAGGGTGAACCAGGACTGGCCCCCGATCTCGCCGGTGGTCAGGTACAGCGGCATCATCATGGGGAAGGCGTAGAGGGTGAGGTTGCACAGCACCCGGATGACCACGGAAAGCGCGATCTGCCGGTTCTCCACCAGGATCGTCACGCCGCGCAGCAGCTCCCGGGTGCGCTCCGCACCGTGCAGCTTCTGGGAGAGATCCGTCTCGGGCGGGGCGCCGGGGACCAGGAAGGCGCACATCAGGGTGCCGGCGGCCACGAAGGGCAGGGACATCCAGAGGGTGGCGTACTCGCCGATGACGGGGACCAGAAGGCTGGGCACGTAGGCGCCCATCACCCCGATGCCCAGCGAGAAGGAGGCCCAGAACCAGCCCATGGCCGAGGCCAGGCGGCTGGGGTGCACCGACTGCGCGATGAGCACCACGAACGAGTACATGAACAGCGGGTAGGCGACCCCGCGCAGGGCGTAGATCAGGATCGTGCCGAGCACGCTCTCCAGCCCCACGGTGAGGAACAGGACGTGCAGCACCATCCAGAGCACGCCGCCGAGGACCATCAGGCGCTTGGCGCCGACGACCTCGGCGAGCACCCCGGTGGTCCACGCCGAGATGGCGACCACCAGGCCGTAGACGGTGAAGACGAGGCCGGCCTGAGTGGGCGTGAAGCCGTTCTCGACGAGGAAGCGGGACAGGAACGTGAGCTCAAAACCATCACCGGTCATGAAAATGGCGAGGGCGAGATAGCCGAAGAGCAGGCGGCGGGGCATGCCGAACATGCGGGTACTCCTTCGTGGACACCAAGCGGAAGGCACCTGGCGAGCAGAAGAGCGGTCGGCCGGTGCGCGATGTCCTCAACGCTACGGAGGTGTGACGCGGGCCACTAGCCGATTAATCCGGGGTGAACTGGTACTTTTGTGCATGCCCATCTTAGGGCAGAGGAACGAAACTGATGGACACCCGCCCCATAGAGGAGCCATTACCCTCACCCAGGCAAATCCATCCACCCGAACCCGCAAGCGCGACCCGCGCGTACACCCCTCGTGATCCAAGCACCAATTGCTCTGCTCAATCACCGCGTCGTTGACGATCAAAAGCCATCTTGTTGAGAACATAGTTCAATGCGAATCAATTGGAGTCGTGCAGAGATCATCCTGGTCTGCGATTTGGTCGCAAGGAACGGCTGGAGGGAACTTCGGCCGAACGATGAAAACCTAATCGCGTTGTCCGCCATACTGCGGAACCGGCGAGAACACCCACAAAGCCTCAGGAGCACGGACTTTCGCAACGTCAACAGCGTGAGTCGAAAATCAGCTGACATCATGACAGCCCACCCCAGCTACCCACGCGAGTCCACCAAGGGTGGACAACTCACATATGAAGTAGTCCAGGATTTCGTACGAGATTCCTTCAAAATGCATGCGCAAGCTCTCGCACTTCGCCGAAATCCTGACTCTCAATTTTGAGGCCGGGCTTGCGCGCGCCTCTCACAGATGACGGCCCGCACTGACTGAGCGGCTACGAGCATGTCCTCATGCTCCCAAAACCGGAGCACCTGCCAGCCCTGAGCTCTCAATGATGCGTCTGTTTCGCGGTCCCGCTCCACGTTGCGCCCCAGCTTGGTAGACCACCACTCGGCGTTGGCCTTGGGAGCCACACCATGCACAGGACAGCAGTGCCAGAAACATCCATCGACGAAGACTGCAACTTTCCAGCGCGTGAAGAGCACGTCCGCGCGCCGACGCGGCAGTCCCGGCAATGGGGCGTCCACCCGATAACGAAGGCCGGACCTGTGAAGATGCCGGCGCAGCAGTAGCTCAGGATTAGTGTCCCTCGCCATCTGTCTCTTCATCCTCGCCGCCACCGCCTCCGATGAGGCTCCTCCGGCTGGGAACGGAGGCACCCCGCCCCCTTCCGCCGCCAAGTCCACCATGGTTGACAGCCTCGCAATCCCAGGCCTCCACCGCTACCCCGACAAGCCCTGTGCAACTCCACACCGTCCAACAGCGCACCGGACAGCTGCTAAGCTGCTTCTGACACCTCGAGGCCTTAGAATGAATGTTCGAAGGACACGTCACCACGAACTGCATGTCATGCGTTTATGACATACCCAACACCGGAGGCCAGTTGGAAACTTTCAAAATGGGAGAGCTGTTCTGCGGCCCGGGCGGTCTCGCACGAGGCGCTGAGCGGAGCAACCAGTTGGCCGCCGGCATCGGGCTGGAAGCGAGAATCAACCACGCGTGGGCCAATGACTACGACCGTGACACCTGCAACACCTACAAGCGCAATGTGCTTGGCGCGTCCGACGACACTGTGTTCTGCGCAGATGTGCGAGGCCTGGATCTCAACCAGGTTCCCGAGTATGACGCGCTCACATTTGGCTTTCCCTGCAACGACTTCTCCACGGTGGGCTTACGGCAAGGATTTCAAGGCGAATACGGGCCCCTTTTCACATATGGAATCCAGGCCCTAAAAAAGCACAAACCTAGATGGTTCTTGGCTGAGAACGTCGGTGGCCTGCGTGGCACACAGGGCGGAGATGAGCTACGTGAAATTTTGCGCAGAATGGCGCAGGCCGGCTACAACGTGACCCCTCACCTCTACAAGTTTGAAGAGTACGGCGTCCCGCAAGCTCGCCACCGGATTATCATCATCGGCATTCGTCGCGATGAGGGCCTGAGGTTTAAGGTGCCTGCGCCAACCCACTCCCGGGAAAACTTTGTAACTTGCAAGAGCGCCTTGGAAAAGTCCTATGAACCAGAAACTGCCAACAGAGAAAAAACCAAAATGTCCCCAAAAGTGGTCCGCCGCCTAGAGCACACACGCCCCGGGGAGAACGTGTTCCAAATGCAAGCTCGGCTGGGAGACAAGATCCCAGAAGAGATTCGCCTGAATGTCAAAGGTGCAACGTTAAGTCAAATCTACAAAAAACTAGATCCGGAGCGCCCTGCATACACCATCACTGGCTCCGGGGGTGGAGGCACCCACGTCTATCACTGGTCAGAAAATCGATCCTTGACGAATAGAGAAAGAGCAAGGTTGCAGACCTTCCCCGACGACCATGTCTTTGAAGGCAAAAGGGAGAGCGTGCGACGCCAGGTTGGAATGGCGGTTCCGCCCGAGGGCGTCGCCCCGATTTTCTTGGCGATCATGAAAACCTTTGCAAGAACCTCCTACGATAGCGTCCCAGCCAACATCGTGATGCCACAAGAGTCCGATCTCCTAGACGACTGGTTCTCATCCAACAACCAGACCGTTCTTCTCAGCTCGATTGAGCGCCCTCGAGAGCACGTCAGCTTGAGCCTCTGAGACAAGTCCCTTGTGCAGGAGGGTCCTGAGGATGCTCGACTCCTTCTCTGTGAGAAGACCGATCTCGTTCGAAAAATCCGCCAGTTCCATCCACACCTGCTTGTCCATGGTGACAATGTCAATGTAGGTTCGGGCCTTTGTCTCCAGCACCTGCTCAGAGACAGCCTCGGACTTTTCCTTCATCACTTCGCTCTTCGGGATGACGATGTCGTAGGCCGACGTGTAGTACTCAAGAGGGGCGTCCCGCAGTATCTCCCAGCACCGTGTCTGCTTGGCCCACTGCGTCACGTTGGCCACCGGCCGATTTGGGTCCTGGAGATGCTCCATCGCCGCGCGACAGGCCAGTTCCAAGTTCTCCAGCACCAACTCGTCACACTCCTGCTGCGCCCAAATCCTCCGAAGATTAAGCTCCTGCCCCGGAGCGATGTCCTCAAGGTCGTCCAGCAACTTGGACACACCATATGCCACGATGTTTGCGAGGTACCCCTTTCCCCACCATGCCGAGCCCATGACCATTTTTCTGGCGGCCTGGGTGACAAGAATCTTTGCGACGAGGTCCTTGAAGTATTTGTCGTTCACAAACTCCGGGTTGGATTCCCATAGTTCGCCTGCGGTCTTTGAGAACTCGACGAAGCTGCTCTGGGCACCTCGGCTGACGACATCGGGACGTCGCCCCCAAACGTTCTCCACCCGGGCCACATCAATTTTGTCGAACTTCTGTGTTTTCGGGTTTGCGAGCATGAACTTCTTAGCCGCAGTGGGGGCCAACTTCGCTTTTTCATTGTCGAAGGCGCCCCGCGTTCGCTCGTAGAACCAATGGGTCTCGTACTGCAACCCTTCCTGCGCCGGAGCCAGCACCTTGCGGCTGAGGGTCTCCAACCGCTTGTGGTACGGGCTGTTGGAGAAGAAATCAGAACCGCTGACCTTATTCTGGCTGTTCGCAAAGCGGGCTATGTCGGGAACGATCTCAGACGCGCGCTCAGGATCAACAACGACAAGCTTGACCTGCACATGGGCAGTGTCAAGATGCTCCAGTTTGTCCTTGCGTCGAGCCTTGTTCTTGTTGAGGAAGTACCACATCGAGGCCGTTGTCTGACCTCCGTTGACGATCTGCCAATCTGTCAGTGCTTTAATCTGAGAAACACCTTCACTGTGGTCTATTTCGGCATGGGTGGCTGTGGTCGTGAGTCCGTTGTTGTAGGCTAGAAACATTTCCGGGCTTTGGTCCAGGGTCCACTGAATCCCTTTGTTTACTTTTCCGCGAATGCTCAAGAAGCCACGGACGTTTGACTCCAGGACGCGTGATCCGTGCAGATCATAGATGTCAGCGAGTTGCCGACCGGTGAGAGTGAATAGGTAGCTGGTCGCTCCCGCGACTGTGCCGCCGCCGGCCACACAAGGAACACCCTGGCCGTCGGGCCCAATGAGCTCTACGCGGATGGGTTCGTGACCAGTTGGTGACTGAACCGCCCGGTAAAGGCGCTCAAGATCCCAGACCGCAAACGACACCGGAGTTCCCAGCAGCTCGTCGTCCTCCAGCCTGGCCAGCCTCGAAGTCGTACTTCCATTAGACACAAGGACGATCTTCATCTTCGAGACGCTTTGCATGCGGTGACGGAAGTACTCCGCCAGGTCGTACTCTGGTGAACTTTCCTCTAGACGCTCTTGCAACCAGCCCTCGACGCCCGCCTCCACATACACTCGTGCGCCCTCAAGGGCACGATTGATGTCGCTCATCGTCAAAGTCTGATCGGGCGACTCGAAAAACTTGCCCACGATGATGCTGATGCTGTCATCAGCGGCGTCCTCACCCACTGCCATGACGGAGAGCACCTTGTTGCGAGGGCCACGGCATTCAGCATGAAACTCCTGAAGATCCGTAGCGATCTCCAGGTCACCCACCTGCCGCACCATCACGTGGCCGAATGCTTCAGGGAAGGAGAGGGCTTCGCTTTCGGCTGCGACATGCGCTTCCTGGACCAGTTGAGAATTGAACTCGAAAACTGCAGCGTCCATCTGTCATAGGCCTTTCATCAGCTCGGCCTCCTGCATCTGCAGGCTCTTGAGGTCGGCAAGGTTGATCCGGTATGTGACGTGTGAAACCCCAGGTCGCAGGTCGTTCGGCACGATACGGGGGGCGCGTTGGTCGATCTCGTAGTACTCGACGGAGTACACCCGGAAATGCTGGTCCTCGTATCGCTGGTCGAGGACATTGAGTCCCGCCCGAATCACGAGATCGGCAAACAAGCCTTTGACGCCATCTCCGGCAAGCCGTTCTGAAATCTCCGCGACCATGTCAGGCAGAGTTCGAGTCGCGGACGAAGGCTTGGGCACCATTTCCACGCCGACACGAGCCAGGTACAAGAGCTTGTCCTTGGACTCAAGCTGGTGCTCGTTGGAAATGTGCAACTTTTCAGTTGCCGGCCCTGAGGCTTTCACTTCGATCTGGAACAGCCCCGGCAGATCGAAGTCATGGTCTGCGGAGTCCGGTCCCTGCCACCAGCCCAGGACGTGCTCAGCGGTGTGGACACGAGCGTTTCCCAGGAGGCGTGCCAGGACCTCGAGTTCTCCGGCTAGCCCGAGCATCTGGTCGCGCGTCAGATCACCTCGATCCATCGCAAAAGCCTTGCTCCACTCCTTCAGGACGGACTTCACCGTGCTCACTGCCTGATCGGAACTGCCAGCCGATTCCAGCTTGCGACAGAGATCCACATAGAACGGCACCAATCGTTCCTGACTCGGTTGCCGTTCTGCCACGTGCAACCACCAGCCGTTGCCCTCCTGGCTGACTGCACACTCGACAAGCTGGAGGGATGGCACTCCCAGAGGCTTGGTGTCGCACTTGATGGACAGGCTGGCTCGTCGATCATCGAGCATCTGCAACCGGACGCGGAGACGCTGCCGAGGCACGACGAACCCCTTGCCTGCTCCCTGGGGTCGCAGACGTGACAACCGATGCTGGAGTGATTCGTAGGTCACTTCCTCCCATGGGGACGGAGAGTCAAGCATCGACGTCCTCGCCTTCATACTCAGACGCGCGCACTTCTTCCGCGAGTCCACTCTTTTCCATCCAAACCTTGTTCACCACGTACTCGACAGAGCGACCCGTCGAGAATTCACCCGTGATGCCGTCTCTGTGCGCAGGAAAAGCTACTTTCACACCGAGTATGTGCTGGTCGACGGCCACATCTTTATCAATAATGTTTAACGAACCGTCCTTCTTCACCGCATTTCGACTGTCATTGATCGTCCGATCGGTGACCACTCGGTAGACCATCAGCACGGGCCGCTTCATCGACGTCATGATCTCTTTTTCAGAACGCCGCTTGCTGTTTCCCTCCGGAAGCCGGGCATGCGCCGTCTGCCACTGCTGACGGCGTCCCGGGTCCACGTTTTTGGCCACGGACACCACCTGCTCCAGGTTCCCCGCGGTAGCCACTCGACGATTGGCGAACTCGAAATGAGGCGTCGGTGTCTCGTGCCAACGCATGGCATTGCGAACGGATGCCCTGAGAAGGACAGGGGAAAGCTCCTCCCTGTACTTTTCTGGCAAGTCATCCCACGCATCGAACACATCTCCCTGACCCGACATGAACGCCACGTCCCAAGACGACATCTGATCGGTTTCGATGCCCTTGGCGAACTTCGATACCCACGATCCGGACTCGGATCCATCGCCATGTGCAAAATTGGCGTCCCCGGCGCCGGGCACGAAAGACTCCAGAAACCGCTCGACAACAGCTCTCTCCACGCCGGTGAAGACGAGATGAGGACTTTCCGACTTGCCTTCGTCCGCGCCTGCTCTCGGTCCGAACATTCTTGTCACGCTGTTGGACTCCGTCGCAAGCGCCACAGAGCTGCTAAGAAGTTCTTGATAAGCACCGAAGTTCTTTGCCACTTCTTCGGTGGCATCCGTGGCACTGATCGACTCGACCGTCTGTCGGTAGAAGGAGACATCCACCGTGGCGCTCTCTGCGTGCCGCATCTTGTTGGCGGCCGTGACCTTGAGTGCTTCAGGATGCCTTCTCACCTTCAGCCCAAAGTCCTTCGGCGTCAGGTTTGCCTGCTTCATCGTGACGACTTCGTCACGGATGTCCTGCAATGCCCTGCCAGTGAACACGAACCAGTCCATGACGTCCTCCGGCAACCACAAGCGAACCAAATGGCGATAACCGTCGCGATAACCGAACCAGCGCCCCATCTGCAGCAGGGTGTCGGAAAGCTGTGTCCGCTGATGGAAGTAGCTGACCATCAGACCGTCCAAGGTCAGACCTCGGGACAGGATCGCTCCGCCCACCGCGATGCGGCGTCTCCTCTTTGCAGTTCCGTACTGTTGGTGCCGCCGTTCGATCTCTTTCCGTTGCTTGTCCGTGTCACCGTTGACGAGTTCGATCTCGATGTCGCGGACTGCCTCCGGCAAGGCAGCTCTGACGTCGAGCCAGCTGTGCTTCAAGTGGGAGTACTCAGCCTTCCACGTGGCATGCAGACGCTCCACCACCTCATTGCCGTTGCCGGACGACCCTTTCAGTGCCGGAACGGACTCCTGCACGACCGCACGCGTCCCGTCGACGTACTCGCGCACCAGGTCATGAACCTGCTTCTGCACAGCCTTGAAACGACTGACGTTGATCAGCATCGACCGAGGCGTGGGAGACGCACCGTCCAGGTCTCGGATGGCATTCGCCACCAGGAACGTGTCAAGAGCGCGGTGCAGGCTGTCAGGAAGAGCCTTGACTGCAAGACTTGACCGGTGCCTGAAAGGAAAATGCTTGCCGGCATCCTCTACATCGTTGCGGACTCCGTTGGCGCTGGGGTCCTCCACGTCGAAGTACTGCAAAGCCCCCAGATAGTTGTCGGGCGCGTAGAGAGAATAGACATAGTCCTTGGGAAAAAGTCCTGCGGCGTTCGCCGGGTCCATCAGCACATTGGCGAAGGGTGTCGCTGTGAAGCCGATGTAGCTGTTCCTCGCGCTCGTATCAAGCAGATCGGTGATGGCCTTGTTGACCGCGGTCGGGTCGTCCTCTTCCTTGCTGGTGTCCACGGACGCGTAGTCGGATTCGTCATCGATGACGAGCATGGGCAAGGACAGCTTTTCGTTCTTGGTCTGGTCTCCCAGCCATCCTGCAAGGTTGCGCAGAATTCGGGCGTTTTTCTTGACCACGAGGATGAGAGGCACCCTGAAGCTGTTGTCGATGTGGCCCTTGACCACAGAAGCGCTGGATGAGCTGAAGTCTTGTGACACGCCGGTGAGTGCAATGGGCCGGTCCAGCTTCGGTGCGATCTCCCCTACGCCGATCAGCTTTCCTATGGCCGCGCTGCGTTTTAGATCCGCATCCGCCGTGCTCTTCCCGAGGAATCCTTCGTCGATCCGTTCCTGGGTCTGTTGCCGCAGGTCCTCAGTGTGGCCGCCGATGATGATGAAGAGGCGATATCCAGCGTCGGCCGCCATGTTCAGCAGACCGATGTAGTTGGAGGTTTTGCCCGACTGCACATCGCCGATCACCAAGCCCCTGCGGTCCCACCATCCTTCAGCAGTGGGGTCCCCCACCATGTCGAGAATGCGTTTGACGTCGGCTTCAAGAGTGTTCACCACACCAAAGGGGCGTTTATTGCGCAACAAGAATCGCCGGTAGGCGTCCCAATATGCCCATTCGGCGTTCCTCCACCGATCCTCCACCCATGGGGTGTAGGTGCCGACCTCATTGCCGATCGGAACCTTTGTCACGATGGCCAATTTGACGTCCTGCGCAACCTTGTCGGCAAATTCCAACAATGCTGAAGCTTCCAGGTCCTCGAGCTGATCCACTACTCCGGCAATCTTGGGAGCCTTCTTGTCGACCATCTCCTCGGTGACGTCAGAGGTGTTGTCCGCCCATGCGATGAGCTGGTTGTACAAGGGTGTGTATCCGGGATGGTGACGGTATGACTGGTCCTGGTTCAACTCCAGTTTTTCGGTCTCTTGAACAGTCATTCCGTCTCCTTGTAATGCCGCTGTGCCATGTCGATGATCGAGTCGAGGTCACGCCGGCCGAGAAATGGCTCCACGCTGCCGAGGACGTCATGGATGCGCTGTTTGTCATCGAATGAGAGGTCCATGACGTCGACCAGTCGACAAGCTCGAGCTGCCATTTTGTGGAGGTCCTCCTCCGGTTGCGGACGCTTGCTTTCCACGGACATGCGCTTGTGGATGTCGGCGAAGGGAAGGAATGCCGCCAGGTCGTCGACTGCTTTGCGGAACACCTTTTGACCCTGCGGATCCAGTTTGAGCAGTGCGTCTTCGAGCAATGGGTGATCCAAGTTTGGCTCGTACCGAAAATTCCCCCGGTCCTCGACATAGTTCCAGACGTATTGAATGTCGTCGCTGGCCTTCTTGCGGCCCCTGTAAGCGATGATCCGGGCACTTTTCGTCTGTCCGTTTCTCAGGAACCGTTCAAGAGCGGGCCTGAGCTCCTGCGGTGGCTTCAGGTGTTCTTTCTTGATGTCGAGGTGCCACAGGTCGTCGAGGGAGTTCGGAAGGTCCACTTGCACCCTGCTGAACTTCAGGGAGTCGGATCTTCTTGCCAGTTGAGCCCAGCCTCCGTGACTGATGAGTCGGCGGTTGCGGTAGAAGTAGAACCCTTGGTTCTCGAAGAGGCCCGCATTGAGGTCTTCTCGGACGGCCTCCTGCGCACTGTACTTTGATGCGTGTGGAAGCACATAACCGACTATTTCGACGGAGGAGTCATGCACAGGCACCCTTTCGGGTGTTGTCGACTGCGTTGCCGGATTGGATCGCATAAATGGATCCATTGCGTCGACCGGGGTCCCGTTGATGACGAGAGTCAGGCGGGATGACTTCGGGCCGTCAAGAAAACGGTGAAATGTGAGTGAAAGGTGCCGCCGAATCTCCTGCGAAAGCTGCGCCATACGCTGGGCCGGAACTCGTGCGTCCTGAAGGAGACGGTCGAGCTTGCGCCACAGGACCAGCGTTCCCGTCGTCAATTGGTCAAGCTCGTCAAAGCCCGGCAGGGCCCGGGTTGTTGCATCATCCAGCCGAGAAACTTCCCATTCACCTGACTGCAGAGCATCGTCCAAATCCCACAGCAGAGATGCGGTGCCTTCTGAGGTCCTGCTCACAACTGTCAGCGAACGCGCTTGCGAGAAGCTCGCTGTCTTCAGACCCAGACCGAATCGCCCCAGATCTTCAGCATCCCTGGCGTCGACACTGGACACCTCGCCGAGCGTGAGCGCATCCACCATTTGCTCGAGCGTCATGCCGCGTCCGTCATCGAGGATCCAGAAGTACGCGGGGGACTCACTGATGTCCGCCCTCACCTCGATGGTTCGAGCTTCTGCCGTGATGCTGTTGTCGATGACGTCCGCTACAGCGACCTCAGGGTCATATCCAAGCGCTCGCATCGACTCCATGAGTCGCGTGCTCGGAGGAATGGGTATGGCAGCTCCCTGCAACTGTCACCAACTTCCATGTGTTTGTCACTTCTGAACTGAGAGTATCGGTGTGACCCGTTGCACATGAAAATCCATAGATGAAAGTTACGCCGCAGTATCCTCAACCTGCCCTCGCTGTGGGCGACTACGGCTGAAGAGCGGCGCGGCACCACGTCCAGGCGACGTCTTGTGGATGCAAACGGCAGCTGGCGTCCCCTTTACGAGGGATCTGCAATCGAGCAGTTAGAACTCGATCACCTGCCGCACCGCTCGCCCTGCGTCCAGCTCGTCCATCGCCTCGTTGATCTGGTCCAGCGTGATGTGGGAGGTGATCAGCTTCTCCAGCGGCAACCGGCCGTCCCGCCACATCTGCTCGTACTTGGGGATGTCCACCGCCGGCACGGCGGAGCCGAGGTAGCTGCCGATGATCTGGCGGGCCTCGGCGGTGATCTTCAGCGGCTCGATCTGGGACATCGCCCCCGGCGCGGGCAGGCCCACGGTGACGGTCACCCCGCCCACGGCGGTGGCGTTGAAGGCGGTCTCGAACGCCCGGGGGTGCCCGGCGGCCTCGATCACCACGCGCGGCTTGTCCTCGAGCACCACGAGCTCGTCCGGAGTGAGCGCCTCGTCCGCGCCGAACTCCTTGGCGAGCTCCAGCTTCTCGGCCAGCGCGTCCACGGCGATCACCCGGCGGCAGCCCACGGCCTTGGCGACCAGCACCGCGGCGAGCCCCACGCCGCCGAGGCCGACCACGGCCACGACGTCGTCGGGGGTGGCCTGCGCCGCGTTGATGACGGCCCCTCCCCCGGTGAGCACCGCGCAGCCCATCACGGCCGCGATCGCGGCCGGAACGTCCTCGCCCACGGGCACCACGGAGCGCCGGTCCACCACGGCATGGGTGGCGAAACCGGAGACCCCCAGGTGGTGGTAGACGTTCCCGCGGGTCTCGGAGCGCAGGTGCATCGAGCCCTCGATGAGGGTGCCGGAGGCGTTGGCCTTCGAGCCGACCGTGCACGGCAGCAGCCCCTCGGTCTTGCACGCGGCGCACTCGCCGCAGCGCGGCAGGAACGCCATGACCACGTGCTGACCCACGGCCAGGTCGGTGACCTCGGCGCCCACGTGCTCGACGACGCCGGCGGCCTCGTGTCCCAGCAGCATCGGCAGGGGCCGCGGCCGGTTGCCGTTGACCACGGAGAGGTCGGAGTGGCACACCCCGGCGGCGGTGATCCGCACGCGCAGCTCGGTGGGCCCGGGCTCGCCGAGCTCGAGCTCCTCGACGCGCAGCGGCTGCGACTCGGCATACGGGGCGGAGGCCTCCATGGTCTCCAGGACGGCTCCACGAATCTTCACGACGACCTCCGGTATCGGTGCACGGGTGTGACGCCGTTCACGGTACCGCCCGGTCCACCGGTTATCGAGGCGACGTCCGCCCGGTGGTTCCGCCGAAGAGTCCCGGATTCCCGAAGCTGCTGATGCTGAATCCTCTCGAAGCAGTACACCGAGATGGCTCTGCTGCGCCCTATTCCGTCACACACGGCATCGCACCCCGAAGAGGGGACATGACACGTCCGGGCGGGACGGCGCCTTCCGCGTCCGAAGAACTCGTCGGTGACCTGGGCCTTTGAATCGAGGCCGTTCCCGGCCGGCAGGAATCGCCGGTCCGACAGTCGACGCACCGTCCTTCCGAGCCCCGTACGGAGCTCGTCGCGAGAAGCAGCGTGAGTAATGTAAATGCTTAAGCAATTACTCGCTTTCGGGAGATCCACTATGACCACCACCGTCTCGCTGCCCGAGATGCTTCCGGAGCTTCTGCAGCTCATCCAACCCGTGGGCCTGTTCTTCGCCGCCGTGGGGCTTCTCGTACTGGTCCTGCGTCTTATCTACGTGCTAGGCAGCGCCGTGACCACTTCCGTGCAGACAATGTTCCACGGGTCAGGATCGGCTCAGTCGCGACGCCCCGAGCACAAGGCCGTTGCGGCGGCCCGGCGGGCCGGGGTGGAGGACATGCGCACGGCGTGGCTCCAGTGGCATCTCCGCCCCAAGAACACCCAGAAGGCCATCAGCGAGCTCTCGTCCCTGCACAAGACGTTGAGCGTGGTGCCGAGGGCCGAGTGGAGCGTCGACCAGTTCCGCGCACACGGGGCAGATGTCTGGGCCGTCCGACCACTGGCTGTAGCGCCCGGCTGGCGCCAGAAAGTTGATGCCCGCCTGGACTGGATGGCCGCCATGGTCTCCGACCTGGCCGACAGCCCGTTCGACGCCGCCCGGGGTCAAACGAGCGAGCAATATCTCTTCCACGAGGATCGAGAAGTTCGCGAAGCCTATCTCCAGGGTGGCACCGAGGCCGCCGAGCGGATCATGGAGACCATCACATCTGCTCGGGACCGGGTCCGTCAGGACGCCGCGACCAAGGGCTCTGCGGCTTTCCTCGCACAGCAGCGCAACGCCGCGTTCGACCAGCTGCGGAACACCTACCGACCCACCAAGACCCGGGACGCGCACGCCGCCTGGGACGCCGCGGCCGAGGACCTCGGGCGGTGACCCCCGCTCCCCGCTCGCCCTCTGATCCCGGGCGCACCGCTTTTACCTCCCATCCCGGCTTCCGGACCGGCAGCTGGCTCCTCGCCGTGCCCGCGCACCTGACCATGGTGGGCAGCGTCCTGGCCCTTGCCTTCACGGTGGCGCCCTCCGCACTGGTCGCAGAGTCGGCCCCGCTGCCGCCGGTGGCCGCAGCCGGCACCACGACGCCGACCCCGTCTCCGTCTCCCACCGCGACCGAGGACAGGCTGGTCACCGCCTCGCCGGAGCCCACCGAGAGTTGGGCGTCGTCGTCGGAAGCGCTGGCCGCCCTGTACGGACTGGAGGTGGCCGCCCGTGGCTCCATGTCCGGCTACGACCGCTCCGCCCGGTTCGGCGACTGGACCGACGCAGACGGGAACTGCGCGGTCACGCGCGACGAGATCCTCGCGCGGGACCTGAGCGATGTGGAGTCCGATGACGGGTGTCGGGTGACGGCGGGGATGCTGGACGATCCCTACACCGGCATTTCGATCTCCTTCACCCGTGGGGTCACTACCTCCTCGGACGTGCAGATCGACCACGTAGTGGCCGCCGGCAACGCCTGGGTCTCCGGAGCGGGCAGCCTCTCCCAGACCGAGCGGGCTGCTTTCTACAACGACCCGCTGAACCTGCTGGCCGTGGACGGCTCCGTCAACGCTGCGAAGTCCGACTCCTCGGCCGACGCGTGGCTGCCTCCGCAGGAGTCCTTCCACTGCGAGTACGTGGCCACCCAGATCGCGGTGAAGGCGAAGTACCAGCTGCAGGTGACTTCTGCGGAGAAGACGGCCATGGCAGACGTCCTGTCGGCCTGCCCGGACCAGGAGCTGCCCACCGACCACTGGAACGAGGACCCGAATTGATCGACGACGCCCCGATCATCGGTGCGCCATCTGCGGGGAAGAGAACGTCCCGCCAGCAGCGTGTTTACCGGAATCCGACCGACGCCTGGTTGCTCTGGATCTTCTTCGGCTGGCTGGGACTGCACCGCTATTACATCGGGGACTGGAAGAAGGGCCTTGCGATGACCCTCACGCTCGGCGGGTTCGGCCTCTGGTCGCTGCTGGACGGCTTCTTCCTGACCCGGCGCCTCCGGCGGATCAACAGCGGCCGGCTGTGATCGACGACTTCGCCGGACACACCGGGAGGCTGATCACGCGACTGTACTTCCGAGTCGACCGCCGCAGTCTCAAGCGGTCACCGGCGAAGCGGCTCGGCGCTTCAGTCGCCGCCGTCGAGCCTGCCGTGTTCTGACCCCGGGACTTCATCAGAGGCTCGGCACCGCGTCGAGGGCCGTGCGGTGCATGCGGAGGTGAACTGTTCCGCATTCCCAGGTGAATCGCTGTTGAACAGGTTACGAATCGGTACTAGGGTTCTATGGACCCGAGAACGGTTTGATGTCAAGGGCGTTCGGCGACCACGCGCGCACCTGGAACGCGAGGTGGTGCCATGTCCGATCGGAATCTTCACGTGATCCGCCGGGTCGGCGCTGTCCTGGGACACCTCCTGGTCTACGTCCTCATCTGGGCGGGGCTCGCGCTGCTCATCGCCGCCGCCGGCATCCGGTACTACTGGGGCGAGATCTCCGTGGGCCAGATGCTCCTGAACCTCGTCTCCGTGGAGATGGACGGCGGGGGCGGATCCATCGTCTGGATGGGCATCCTGGGGATCGGCGTGGTGCCCCTGCTCCTCACCGCCGGGATCGCCCTGTGGCAGCACGTCCGGCGCCGCAGGCGCCGCCACCACGGCCACGACCCGCGCCCTCCCCGCACACGGTGGATCATGCGCACCCTCACCACCGCCCTGGTGGGCACCCTCGTCGTCGGCGGCACCACGGCCTTCGCCACCACGGTGGGCGTGCGGGACTACATCAGGGCGGGGAACTCCGAGTTCGACCTCGGCGACCACTACGTGCAGCCGGCCGTCACCGGCGACCAGGACCGGCGCAACCTGGTGCTGATCTACCTCGAGTCCGGCGAGCAGACCCTCGCCAACGACGAGCACTTCGAGAAGGACGCGTTCGCCCCGCTCAAGGAGGTCACCGAGGCCTCGGACGGCTGGCAGAGCGTGGAGGACCTCCAGCAGTACCGGGGCGGGGGCTGGACCATGGCCGGTCTCACCGCCACGCAGTGCGGCATCCCGCTGAAGGGCATGGGCTCCGCCGCGGACAGCGGCGCCCTCAACGAGCTCGGCGGGGACGTGGAGACCTACCTGGGCGGGACCACCTGCCTGGGCGACGTCCTGGCCGAGCACGGCTACCGGAGCGTGTTCCTGGGCGGCGCCAACGCCTCCTTCGCCGCGAAGGACACCTTCCTGAGCAGCCACGGCTACGACGAGGTCAAGGACCTCTCCGACTGGCGCGCCGCCGGCGAACCGGAGGAGAGCTTCCGCGGCGACTGGGGCCTGAGCGACGGACGCCTCATGGCCCACGCCGCGGACGAGATCGACGAGCTGCACGCCGAGGCGGAGCAGACCGGCCGGCCGTTCAACCTCTCCGTGCTGACGCTGGACACCCACGAGCCGGTGCACATCTACGACTACTGCACCGTGGACACGGAGAACGAGGTCACCTCCGCGTTCTTCTGCTCCATGACCCAGGTGGCCGGATTCGTCGAGCACATGGAGGAGCAGGGCTACCTCGAGGACACCGCCGTGGTGATCATGGGCGACCACCTCAAGCACATGAGCGCCGGCGACGCCTTCCACGAGCAGCTGGACCACCACGACAACCGCACCATCTTCAACCGGATCTGGGTCCCGGGTGCGGAAGGAGGCAGCACGCCGCGCCCCGGGGTGGACCAGCTGAGCATGTACCCCACGCTCCTGGAGGCCGCCGGTCTGACCCTGCAGGACCGTGCGGCCGGGCTGGGCGTGTCCGCGTTCGCCCCAACGGTCCCGGCGGACTCGGCGCAGGCCATGGAGCCGGAGCTCTACGCCGAGCTGCTGGACTCCCGCTCCGCACCGTTCTACGCGGAGGCCTGGGCCGGCGAGCCCGGCGCCGAGTAGCGCTGTCCCGCCCCCTGCCCGGCGGCGGAGACCCGCTCCGTCATCTGTCCGCCGCCCTGGGTGGCCCGCCCGCCCCGGCCTAGACTGGTGGCCCCGGGGGGGGTCGCATTCCAAGGAGCGTGCATGATGGCCTTCATCCAGCTGATCGAATACACCACCTCGAAGCCGGAGGAGGTGGCCGGGGTCGTCGCGGAGTGGGAGCAGGCCTCGCAGGGGACGCGCACGGCCCGCCGCGTCCTGCTGACGCGAGACCGCAAGGACCCGAGCCGCTACTACGAGATCGTCTCCTTCGACTCCTACGAGTCCGCCATGGAGAACTCCGAGCTCCCGCAGACCCAGGAGTACGCAGGGAAGATGCGCGAGCTCATGGACGGGGAGCCGACGTTCCGCGACCTCGACGTCGTGGAGGACCGCGAACTCTAGTGCCCCGGACCGCGACCCGTGGGCACCGCCCACCGGTCGCACCCGCCCCTCGCCGGCGGAGCGGCCCGTCCCCTTGCCCCGCCCATGCGATTGCAGGGCCCCGCGGCCCCTACTCGAAGCGGGTGGTGGTGATGGCGGTGTTCGTGCGGAGCATCCCGCAGGCGGCGGCGATCGCCACCAGCGCGAGCAGGAGGCTCGCGCCGAGGGCGGCGAGATAGGCCGGACCGGGCCAGCTGACGGTGCGGCTGTCGTCGAGACCGGTGACGAGCAGCCACGCCACGAAGAACCCCAGCCCGGCCGAGAGCAGCAGCACCGCGGCCAGGGGCACGGCGGCCTCGCGCACCACCACACCGCGCAGGGCGGACAGCGGCATGCCGATGAGGCGCATCAGCCCCAGCACCCGCCGGCGGTCGATGACGGCCGCGGCGGTGGCCACGGCCAGGGAGATCCCGGCGATGACCACCACCACGAACGCCGCGGCGTAGGCCAGCACGGACAGACTCCGGACCAGCTCGGCGCCGCCGGTGGCGGCGGCGTCGGCCCGGGAGACCGCCGCGGTGGTGCTGAGCCCCGACGCGGTGAGCACAGTGCGGGCACAGTCGAGGGCCCCGGGGCTCCCGTCGGTGTCCACCACCAGCAGTGCCGGCACCAGCCCCTGCAGGTCCGTCACGGGGGCGGCGGTCAGCGAACGGGGCTCCTCGGTGTGGGCCTCGAAGAAGGCGGCGTCCACGGCGACCACCGGGGCGGCCGAAACGTCCTCGAACCCCAGGACGGTGGCGTCGGCAGCGGTGAGCAGGATCTCGGCGCTGCCGCCGGGGTCCGCCGCGGGACGGGTCCAGCCCACCACGGTGTCCCGGACCCCGTCGAGGCCTTCGGCCCTCCCGGCGAGCCCGGTCACGTCCGCGAGCGCCCGGTCCGGCTCCAGCCAGGTGTGCACGCTCGCGGGCGGGAGCATCCCGGGGCCGGCCGAGGGCGTCTCGTCCGGGCCCACGCTGCTGGAGGCGCCGGCGAAGACGGAGACCATGAACACCCCGATCACCAGTCCCGAGACGGAGCGGAAGGTGGCCCGGGGCGTGAGCCGGATGCGTCCGGCGGCGATCACGGCGGCCGCGCCGGAGGCGCGGGCCAGCCCGATCCGGGCGGCCAGCAGCGTCAGCCAGGGTCCGACGACGACGATGCCCACCGCGGTGAGACCGAACCCTCCGATCAGCAGCACCTCGAGCGCGCCGGGGTCGAGGCGCCCGGTGTCCGCGAGCAGGACGCCGGTGCCCATCGCCGCGAGCCCGGCCGCCAGGGGCACCGTCCGCCGTGCGGTGGGCGCCGGTTCGGCCTGGGCGCGGGCGGCACCCAGGGGGCCGATCCCGGCGCGGAGGGTGCGCAGGCCCGCCACGGCGGCGGAGGCGAGGACGACCACGGCGACCACCGCCGCGGTCGTGACCGGCCCGACGGCCAGGTCGGCCGGGTGGAGTCTCGTGCCGTTGACGGGCAGCTGGGCGGCCAGGGGGCGTGCCGCGGCGGCGGCCACGACCCCCAGCACGGACCCGAGGAGACTGCTGGCGGCGATCTCGACCGCCGCGATGCCGGCCACCGTGCGCGGGCTCGCCCCGATGAGGCGCAGGGTCGCGAAGCGCTCCGCGCGCTGGGCCGCGCCCAGGCGCGTGCTGATGCTGATCAGCAGCAGCACGGGGAAGATCACGGCGATGCCGCCCACCACCATCAGGGTGCGGTAGTTGCCGGTGTTGTCCGCGAAGGAGTTGACCGAGAAGTCGGGGACGATCGCGGCGGCCGGCCGCTGCCGCAGCTCGGCCTCCTCGGCCCCCGTGACCGCCACCAGGGAGTCCGGTCCGGCCAGGTCCGTGTCCTCGATCGTGCCGGTGAGGGTCCCGAAGCGGTCCCCGAGCTGATCGGCCGGGACGGACTCGATCAGGTCCTGCAGGGCCGGGGAGGCGTAGTACGTCCCCGGCTCCGGGGGCGCGCCGATCCCGGGGATCCGCACGGCGGAGTCCTCGGTGACGGCGACGTCGCGGCGCTGGACGAGCTGGTCCCGGAACACCTCGTCGGCGCGGTCCACCAGGGCCGTGTCCGCGGTGAGCGGCACCGGCCGGGCCTCCTCGGCCGCGGCGGAGCCCTCGGCACCGGCGGCGGCGACCACTGCGGGCACGCGGTCCGCGTCCAGCCACAGGGCGCGCGCATCGCGCTGGATCATGCCCTGGCCCGCTCCCCACACCAGCAGCAGCAGGCACACCCCCACCGCCACCCCGCCCACGATCCCGGCCAGCCGGCCCAGCGAGGAGCGGCTGCCCACCAGCGCGAGCCGCAGCACCGCCGGGTTCACGCCGCGACCCACTGGTCGGCGCCGATCATGCCGTCGCGCACGACGACCTCGCGGTCGGCGTAGGCCGCCGTGCGGGGGTCGTGGGTGATCATCACCACGGTGGTGCCGGCCTCCCGGACCAGCTCGAGCATCAGCTCCAGGACGGTCTCGGAGGCCAGGGAGTCCAGGGACCCGGTCGGCTCGTCGGCGAACAGCAGCGCCGGTTCGCCGACCATCGCCCGGGCGATGGCCACCCGCTGGGCCTGGCCGCCGGAGAGCTCCCCGGGCAGCCTGTCCTCCTGCCCGGACAGTCCCAGCCGTCCCAGCAGCTCGGCGGCCGAGCGCAGCGCCGCCCGGCGCCCGGTGCCGGCCAGCAGCAGCGGGACGGTGACGTTGTCCACCGCGCTCAGCTCGGGCAGCAGCTGCCCGTACTGGAAGACGAAGCCGAACTCGCGCAGCCGCAGGGCCGAGCGCGCCGCCTCGCCCAGCTCGCTGAGCACCACCGCCGGCTCGTGCCGGGCGGCGGGCCGGTCGGCGGATCGGTCGGCGGATCGGGCGGCGGATCGGTCGAGGGGCCGGGCGTAGCTGACCGTGCCGCGGTCCGGGACCATGACCCCGGCCATGCAGTGCAGCAGGGTGGACTTGCCGGAGCCGGAGGGGCCCATCACGGCCAGCACCTCGCCGGGGAGCACCTCGAGGTCGACGCCGCGCAGCGCGGGGGTGGCGCCGAAGTCCTTGTGCACTCCGCGCACCGACAGCAGGGGAACAGGGGTGGGGGTCATGCGTTCGTCAGCTCCTTCTTGAGGTGGGTGAGGCGGGCGCCGGTCAGCTCGATCCAGCGCAGGTCGGCCTCGATGTGGAAGAGCCCGTGGTCGCACATCAGGACCTGCAGCAGGTCGCCCTCGCGCTTGAGCCGGGTCAGCTCCCGCATCCGGGCCATGTGCTCGGCGCGCTGGACGTCCAGCAGCCGCTGGGCGTCGTCGTCGACCAGCAGGGCGATCACGGTCTTGGCGAACAGCTCGCTCTGCAGGGTCGGGGACGGCACATCAGGGGTGTGCAGCCACTGCTCCACGCGCTGCTGCCCGGCCGGGGTGATCTCGTACTTCTTCCGGTCCGGGCCCGCCCCGGGCTCCTCGCCCAGGGCCCGGATCAGCTCGTCCCGGATCATCCGGGCCAGGGTCGAGTACACCTGCCCGAAGGCCAGCGGCTTCTGCGAGCCGAAGTAGCGGTCGTAGGCGTGCTTGAGGTCGTACCCGTAGCTGGGCTCCCGCCGCAGCAGCCCCAGGAGGGTCAGCGCATTGTTCATGCCCCCATCTATACACCCAGTGCATAGTGGAACGCGACAGGGTCCTGTGGCCGGTGCACGTCGTGTCGGCCGCGGGGTCCCATCAAGGTGCGGCCGCGGCGCGGCCTCAGGCGGTCGCCGGCGGCACGGCCCGGCGCTGCAGTCCCCGCCGCCGGCCGAGCAGGATCAGCACGGCCGCGACGGCGGCGATGACGAGCATCGGCGCCAGCATGAACGGACCGCCCACGCCGGCGGAGCGGTCGACCGCCTCGCCCATCTGCCCCGTGAGCGTGGACACGAGGAACAGCACCACGTTGTTCGCCGCGTGCACGAGCGAGGCCGCCTCGAGCCCGCCCGTGAAGTGGGTCAGCAGCGACATCGCGACCCCGAAGACGAAGTAGTACGCGATGAGCCAGCCGTCCGAGGCGAAGTGCGCGATCGAGAAGGCCGCCGCGCTCACGAGAGTGCCGAGCAGGAGGGACGGGACCGCCCCGGAGACCCACGAGCCCGCCGCGCGCTGGATCACCCCGCGGAACATGTACTCCTCGGCCGCCGCCTGGAGGGGCGTGGTCAGCAGGACGATCGCGAGGAAGGCCCACGCGGTCGCGTCCAGGGCCAGCGGCCCCGGGGCCTCGAGGAGCGCCACCACCGCCGCGTAGCCCACGAACAGGGGGACGACGACGACGGCCGCCCGCCCCAGCCAGCCCCACCGGAAGCGACCCTCCACCGCGTGCAGCGTGCCGACCGGCTGCCGGTGCAGGTACCGGTGCAGGACCACCGCGACGGCGGCCGAGGCGATCAGCGCCAGGTTGGTGGCCAGCAGCAGGACCGGGGTCATCCCGATCTGTCCGCTCGCGAGCTCCTCCGTGCTCATGGTGCCCCGCAGGAGCTCGATCGCCACGGCGCCGAAGGACACCACGACCGAGATCAGCAGGATCGCCGCGCTCACGGCCAGGATGCTGATCAGGCCCTTCCACCAGCGGTTGCGGGGCGTGCGGTAGAACTCCGAGTGGGTGAGCGGCGCCGTCGTCGGACCGCCGGACCGCGGAACCGGAGACCCACCGCCCGGGCGGGCGGACGGGGCACCGGTCTGCCAAGGCGCCGGACGGGGCGGAGGGTACGAGGTCATGTCCACAGGGTAGTTCTCGGGTCGTCCCGGGGAATCCACCCGGAGGTGGACGCCGGGGGGCCCATCACCGTGGACCTGGGGACCGCCCCGGGCTCAGGCCTGCTCCTCCCCGAGGACGTGGCCCCGCTGCTCGGCGTAGAACTCCGCCTCCGCGGGCTCAGGCCGGTCCTGGCCGTTGAGCAGCCGGTGCCAGAGCGGGTAGTAGGCGGGCAGCTGCGACGCCGTGGTGATGCGGTCCCGGGCCTCCTGGGGCAGCGTCAGCTCGGCGGCGTCGAGGTCCTCCGTGAGGTGCTCGAACCTCCGCGCGGCGATCACGGTGCCGTCGATGCCCGGGCGGCCCAGGATCCAGGAGATCACCACCTGGGGGATCGTCCAGCCGAGCTCCCCGGCGATCTCGTCGAAGAGCTCGATCAGGTCGTAGGCGCGGTCCCGGTCCACCACGTGGGGCTCCGGCCAGCCGGTGCCCTGGCGGGTGTCGGCCGGGGTCTCGGCGCCGCGGCGGACCCTGCCGTTGAGCAGCCCCTCGCCCAGCGGGCTCCACCCGAAGGTCGCGATCCCGAGGTCCCGGGCGGCCGGTACGATCTCGTACTCGATCTCCCGGGCCTCCGGCGTGTAGTACGCCTGGTGCGCGATCGGGCCCTGCAGCCCCGCGGCCCGGGCCTCGTAGACCGTCTTGGCCAGCTGCCACCCGTTGTAGTTGGACACGCCCCAGTACCGGATCTTCCCGGCCCGGATCAGCTCGTCGGCGGTGGCGATGGTCTCGGTGATCGGGGTCTGCCCGTCCCACTGGTGGATGTAGAGCAGGTCGAGGTGGTCGGTCCGCAGCCGCTCGAGGCTGTCCTCGACCGCGCGGGTGAGGTGGAGGCGACTGGCGCCGCCGTCGTTCGGGCCGTCCCCGGTGGGGGTCCGCGCCTTGGAGGTGAGGACCACGTCGTCCCGCTTGTTCCCGAGGATCTCGCCCAGGACGCGCTCCGAGTCCCCGGCGGAGTACAGGTTGGCGGTGTCGATGAAGTTCACGCCGCGGTCCAGGGCCTCGTCGACCTGGCGGCGGGCCTCGTCCGGGCCGAGGCCCGCGATCTTCTCGAACCCTCCGCCGGAGCCGAAGGGGATGGTGCCCAGGGCCAGCCGGGAGACGTAGAGGCCGGAACTGCCGAGTCGGGTGTACTCCATGGGGAACTCCTCTGGTCGTGATCGGTGCTGGTGGTGCCTGCCGGTGCTCCGGAGGCGGCCGGCGGACCGGGCCCCGGGGCACGGGGCACGGTAGGCGACAACGACGGACCGGTGCTCAGGAATTCCTGGAGCGGGCCTCGGCGGTGGTGAGCGCGTGGGCCAGCGCGGTGAACTCGCGCACCGCCCCGGTCCAGTCGCCCAGCAGCGCCCAGTGGTCCAGGCCCTCGTGCCGGCGCTCCTCGAGCCGGTCCGCCAGGGCGGCGAGGACCGCCGAGCGCAGCTCGGTGTTGATGTTGATCTTGCCGATGCCCGCCAGGGGCGCGCGGACCAGCATGGTCTCGGGGATCCCGGAGGCGCCGTGCAGCACGAGGGGGGTCCGGTCGGCGGCCTCGCAGATCTGCTCGAGGAGGCTCCAGTGCAGGCGCGGGGTCCCCTGGTAGTGCCCGTGCACGTTGCCCACGTTCACGGCCAGCAGGTCCGCCCCGGACGCGGCCAGGAAGCCGGGGACCGCACCGGGGTCGGTCATGGCGCCGGCCGCGGAGGTCCGGGCCGTGTCCTCGTCGCCGGGGAGGCTGCCGAGCTCCGCCTCGACCACCACGCCGGGGCCCACCAGCTCGCGGGCGCGGGCGACGAACGCGGCGTTCTCGGCGTGGGGCAGGGCGGAGCCGTCGGCCAGGACGGCGTCGGCACCGGCCGCCACGGCCTGCTCGACGAGCCCCAGGTCGACGGCGTGGTCCAGCTGCACGCACACGGGGGTGGCGGCGTCGTCGGCCAGGTGGCGCAGGGCGGTGACGAGGCGCCGGCCGCCGGTCCTGGCGGCCGCCTTCTGCGGGACCAGGAGGATCACGGGGCGGTTCGCGCGCTCGCTGGCGGCCACCACGGCCTGGGCCGTGGTGAAGTCGTAGGTGCTCAGCGCCGGCACGGCGGTGCGGGCGTCGAGGGCGGAGGTGACGACGTCGAGCAGGTTGGCGCGCACGGGCACAGTCCTTCGTCAGGTGTCGTTCAGCGGTCGGCCGGGGAGAGGTCCCCGAGCACGTAGGTCCTCAGGTCGGCGAGCGTCTGCTGCATGTGCTCGTCCATGGCCTGCCGGGCCCGCACGGGGTCGGCGGAGCCCAGGGCGGCGACGATCCTGCGGTGCTCGGCGATGGCGTGGGCCTGGATCTCGGGCACCCGGGAGGTCTGGGCCCGCCGCTCCTCCAGCACCCGGTGCAGCGGTGCGAACAGGACGGCGATGAACACGTTGCCGGAGGCCTGCAGGATCCGCTCGTGGAAGCGCAGGTCGGCGCGCACGAAGGCCGCCACGTCCTGGGCGCGGTGGGCGTCCTCCATGGCGTCGGCGTCCCGGGCCAGCGCGGCCAGCTCCGCGGCGGACAGCCGTCCGGCCGCCAGCTCGCAGGCGCCGGCCTCCAGGAAGCGGCGCAGCTCGATCAGCTGCACGGCAGCCGCCGCGTCGTCCTGCCCCTCGGAGACCGCCCGGATGACGGCGTCCAGGGACGCCCACTGGGACACGGGGTTCACGAAGGTCCCGCGTCCGCGCTCCACGCGGAGGATGTGCTGGGCGCCCAGGGTCCTGACCGCCTCCCGCACCGTCATGCGGCTGACCTGGTGCTCCGCGCTGAGGTCGATCTCGCCGGGCACCACCGAGCCCGGGGGGAGGTCCCCGGCGACGATCCGGTCGAGGAGGGCGTCGGCGACCTGGTCGACCAGGGACGGGCGGGCCATGGTGCTCCTCTGCGGTGAGGTGGACGGCGGAGGGCAGCTCCTGCGTGCTCCGCCCGTGACAGGGGATCCTATCAACCAGGGAATGTCAGATGTCCGAGCTGTCGAGGGACGACTCCCCCGGCCGCGCGCGGCATTCCTGCCGTTGACCACGTGTCCCACGACACATAGCATGTCTGACATCTTACAGGTGGAGTGTCGGTTTGGAACCGACCGGGACCTGAGGACCGTCCTGACCGCTCCCCGAGAGGAAGTCCCCGCATGACCGTCCCCCGGACCCTGCTCGTGCTCGACGACGACCCGACCGGCTCCCAGTGCGTCCACGACGTCGACGTCGTCCTGGAGCTCGACCCCGCCCCCGTGCTGGACGTCGTCCGGCACCCCGGGCGCACCTGCTTCGTGCTCACCAACAGCCGGGCCCGGCCCGAGGCCGAGGCCGTGGCGATCAACACCGAGCTCGTCTCCGCGGTGCTGGAGGCCCTCGCCGCCGAGCACCTGCCCCTGCCCCACCTCGTCTCCCGCAGCGACTCCACGCTGCGCGGGCACGTCATCGCCGAGCCGACGGCCCTCGCCGACGTCCTCGCGCGGCACGGGGTGGCGGTCGACGGGTTCCTCCTCGCCCCGGCCATGCTCGAGGCCGGCCGCTACACCGAGGACGACGTCCACTACGCGGTCCTGCAGGGCCGCCCGATGCCCGTCGGGGAGACCGACTTCGCCGCGGACGCCACCTTCGGCTACTCCTCCTCCGACCTCAAGGACTTCCTCGTGGAGCGCTCCGGCGGGACGCTGGACCGGGACGCGATCCTCTCCATCGGCCTGACGGACATCCGCTCCGGGGGCGTGGACGCGGTCGCCGGCATCCTGCGCCGGGCCCGGGACCGGACCTGGGTGGTCGTCAACGCCACGGAGTACGCGGACCTCGACACCGTGGCGCAGGCCCTCGCCGTCCTCGAGGCCGAGGGCCGCACGTTCGTCACCCGGTGCGGCCCGTCCTTCGTGCGCCCCCTGGCCGGGCTGACCGGCTCGCGCGAGCTCGGCCCGGAGGACATCGTGGTGGGCCCCGGGCGGCTGCCGCACGGACTCGTGGCGGTCGGCTCCCACGTGGGGCTCACCAACCGCCAGCTCGCCGAGCTGCGGACCCGCCGCGACCTCTTCGAGGTCGAGCTCCACGTGCCCACCCTGCTCGACGACGACGCCCGCCCCGGCTACGTGGCCGACGCCGTCGAGCGGATCACCGAGGCGCTGCGGACCAGCGACGCGGTCGTGTGGACCAGCCGCGAGCTCGTGCGCACGGACGACCCCGACGAGTCGCTGGCCATCGCCCGGTCGGTCTCCGACGCGCTCGTGGAGGTTGTGCATGGGGTGGCGCAGGCCCGCCCGGCGTGGGTCGTGGCCAAGGGCGGGATCACCTCCCACGAGGTGGCCCACCGCGGTCTCGGCATCCGCCGGGCCACCGTGGCCGGCCAGTTCTTCCCCGGCCAGATCTCCATGTTCCAGCCCACCGACGCCCCGGACACCACCCGGGGCGGGCCCTATGTGGTCTTCCCCGGCAACGTGGGCACCGAGAGCGCCCTCGCCGACGTCGTGGAGGTCCTCGACCAGGCGGCCGCACACACCCGCACCTCTGACTCCCAGGAGAACCCGTCATGAGCACACCCCTGTCCGTCGGCTTCCTGGGACTGGGCGCCATGGGCGCCCCCATGGCCCTCGCCCTGGCCCGCACCGGCTTCCCCGTCCGCGGCTTCGACGTCTCCCCCCGCGCCGGGGAGGTCGTGGGCGACGCCCTGGAGCTGCTGGCCGATCCCCGGCAGGCGGCGGCGGGGGCCGACGTCGTCGTCGTCATGGTCGCGACCGGGGCGCAGCTGCACGACGTCCTGTTCGGCGAGCGCGGCATCACCGACGCCCTGGACCCGGACACGGTCCTGCTCGTGATGGCGACCGTCGGCCCCCAGGCCGTGGAGTCCGCCGCGCAGGGCCTCGAGAGCCGCGGTGTCCGGCGGGTCGTCGACGCCCCGGTGTCCGGCGGCACGGCGCGCGCCGCCACCGGGGACCTGCTCGTGATGGTCGGCGGCGCGGACCAGGACGTCGCCGCGGTCCGGCCGCTGCTGGACGCGATGGCCGCCAACGCCCCGCTCGTCGGCCCCCGGGTCGGCGACGGGCAGCGGTTCAAGGTGGTCAACCAGCTGCTGTGCGGGGTGCACATCGCCGTGGCGGGCGAGGCGCTGGCCCTGGCGGACTCCATGGGCCTGGACCCGGCGCAGTGCCTGGAGGTCCTCTCGACCGGGGCCGCCACGTCCTTCATGTTCGAGGACCGCGGGCCGCGGATGCTGCAGGGCGAGCAGGCCGAGGTCCGCTCCGCCCTGGACATCTTCGTCAAGGACATGGGTCTGGTCACCGACGCCGCCCGGGCGGTCGCCCAGCCGGTGCCGCTGGCCTCGGCGGCCGAGCAGCTCTACGTGCGCGGCCGCCGCGAGGGCCACGGCCGGCACGACGACTCCTCGGTCTTCGACATCCTCCGCTCCCGGTAGGGCGCGCTCCGCGGGGACGGCGGACGGCGCGGTTCAGTCCGTGTCCGCCGCCGGGGCGGCGATGAGCTCGTCCTTCATGTCGGCCACGGCCGCGCGGATCGCGGTCATGACCGCCCGCACGGCGGGCCGGCGCAGCAGGTCGGCACGGGAGACCACCCAGTACTCCACGGGGAACCACAGCTCCTGGGGGAAGAGCCGGACCAGGTCCCCGGCCCGCTCGGCGAGATAGCAGGGCAGCAGCCCGACCCCGGCGCCCGCCCGGGTGAGCTCCACGTGCACCACCGAGGACGTCGCGCCCACGCCCTGGCGCATCCGCGGGAACCGCCGGCGCGGGATGTCCAGCTCCGCGACGTCCTGCATGGAGTCCACGAAGTAGATGAGCGGGTGCTCCTGCACCTGGTCGGGCGTGCGGATGGCCGGGTGGGCGGCCAGGTAGTCCCGGGAGGCGTAGACGCCCAGGGAGTAGTCCGCCAGGTGGAAGGCCTCCTTGCGGGAGACCTCCGGGCGCCCGACGACCACCTCCAGGTCGATGCCCACCGGATTCGTCTGCGCCCGCCGTGCCGCGTTGATCATCTCCAGCCGCACCCCGGGGTGCTCCTCGATGAGCCGCCGCATGGCCGCGCCCATCACCACGCCGCCGAAGCCGTCCGGGGCCAGCGCCCGCACCACGCCGTTGACGGTGCTGCCGCGCCCGCCCGCGCCGAGCGGGAGGGAGCCCAGCGCCGCCTCGATCTCCTCGCCGGCGGCCACGAACTTCCGGCCCAGCTCGCTGGGCTCCCACATCTCCCCGGTGCGCACGAGCAGCCGGGCGCCCACGGTCTTCTCGAGCGCCGCCATCCGCCGCGACACGGTCGTGTGACTGAGCCCGAGGTCCGCGGCGGCGCCGGCGTAGGAGCCGTGGCGGACCACCGCGAGCAGCAGCAGGAGGTCGTCGGCACCGTGCGACAAGGGGCTTCTCCTCCCGGGGGCTGGACCGGCCCGGGGGAACGCACACGTCCGGGCGGCATGTGCATTTTTGCACAGGCGCCGCGAGCGCATGGTCATTGTGAAGCGCACCACATATCCGCACACTGTAGGCAAACATTGTGACCACCGTCACCGTTTCCCCAGCAGGAGGAGAACCACATGAGCACCGAGGACAGGGTCGCCGCTTCGGCGGACCCGAACGACTCCCCCGAGAACCGGGGCGGGCTGAAGAAGGTCGTGGCGGCCTCGATGGCCGGCACGGTCGTGGAGTGGTACGAGTTCTTCCTCTTCGCCACCGCGTCCACCCTGGTCTTCGGCCAGCTCTTCTTCGTGGACACCGGCAACCCGCTGGACGGCATCCTCAAGGCGTTCCTGATCTACGCGGTCGGCTTCATCGCCCGCCCGCTGGGCGGCATCGTCTTCGGCCACTTCGGCGACAAGTACGGGCGCAAGCACCTGCTGCAGATCTCGATCGTCATGGTCGGCGCCGCCACCTTCCTCATGGGCTGCCTGCCCGGCTTCGAGCAGGTCGGCTACTGGGCCCCCGCCATGCTGGTGGTCCTGCGCTTCGTGCAGGGCTTCGCGGTGGGCGGCGAGTGGGGCGGCGCGGTCCTGCTCGTGGCCGAGCACTCCCCCAACAAGGAGCGCGGCTTCTGGTCCAGCTGGCCGCAGGCCGCCGTGCCGCTGGGCAACCTGCTGGCCACCGTCGTGCTGCTCACCCTGTCCTTCACCCTCTCCGAGGAGGCCTTCCTCTCCTGGGGCTGGCGCGTGGGCTTCTGGCTCTCGATCGTCATCGTGGCCATCGGCTACTACATCCGCACCCACGTGACGGACGCCGCGATCTTCAAGGAGGCCCAGCAGGAGGTCCGCGAGGAGAAGTCCGCCGCCTACGGCGTGGGCGAGGTCTTCCGCCGCTACCCCCGCGGCGTCTTCGGCGCCATGGGCCTGCGCTTCGCCGAGAACATCCTCTACTACGTGGTGGTCACCTTCTCGATCACCTACCTGTCCACCCAGCGTGACGTGGACACCAGCCGGATCCTGCTCCTGCTGCTGATCGCCCACGTGATCCACGCGATCTGCGTGCCGCTCGTCGGCCGGGCCACCGACAGGGTGGGCCGCCGCCCGATGTACGCCGCGGGCGCCTTCCTCGGCATCTTCTGGGCGTTCATCGCCTTCCCGATGTTCAACACGGACAACAGCTTCATCATCCTGGCGGCCATCACCATCGGCCTGATGATCCACGCGCTCATGTACGCCGGGCAGCCGGCCATCATGGCCGAGATGTTCCCCACCCGGATGCGCTACTCGGGCGTCTCCCTGGGCTACCAGGTGACCTCGATCGTGGCCGGCTCGCTGGCCCCGATCATCGCCACCGCCCTGCTGCGCGAGTTCAACTCCTGGGTGCCGATCGCGATCTACATCGCCATCGCCTGCCTCATCACCCTCTTCGCGGTGTGGACGCTGCGCGAGACCAAGGGCATCTCCCTGCAGGACATCGACGCCGAGGACCGGCGCCGGCTCTCCGAGGAGAAGTCCGCCGAGGACCGGACCTCCTGATCCCCGACCTCCGCACCCACCCGCGCCCAGCGGCGGACCGGTCCCCCGGTCCGCCGCTGGGCGCGCTGTGCACGACCCCCAGCTCCCGACACCCTCGACACCTTGCAGAAGGGACTCCCCGATGACCACCATCACCTGGATCGGCCTCGGCCACATGGGCAACCCGATGTCCGCCAACCTCGCCAGGGCGGGCCACGACGTCCGCGGCCACGACGTCAGCGCCGACGCCATGGCGGCCGCCCGCGACCGCGGCGTGCAGACCTTCGACACGCTGGAGGAGGCCCTCCAGGGCGCCGACGTCGTGTTCACGATGCTGCCCAAGGGCGAGCACGCCCGCGCCGTCTACCTCGGCGACAGCGGCGTCATCGCGCTCGCCCCGAAGGACGCGCTGCTCATCGACAGCTCCACCATCGACGTGGAGACCGCGGAGGAGCTCCACCGGGCCGCCGAGGACGCCGGCTTCCGCTTCGTGGACGCGCCGGTCTCCGGCGGGATCAGCGGCGCGGCCGCGGCCACCCTGACCTTCATGGTCGGCGGGAAGCCCGACGTCGTGGAGCAGGCCCGGACGTTCATCGAGCCCATGGCCCGCAAGATCGTGGCCACGGGCCACGCCGGCACGGGCCAGGCCGCCAAGATCGTCAACAACATGATGCTGTTCATCTGCCTCGAGGCCTGCGCCGAGGGCTCCGTGCTCGCCGACCGGCTGGGCCTGGACCCGCAGGTGTTCTGGGACATCGCCTCGGTGTCCTCGGGCAACTCCTGGGCGCTGCAGACCTGGTACCCCGTGCCCGGCATCGTGGACTCCGCCGCGGCGAACAAGAACTTCGAGGCCACCTTCAGCGCCGCCCTCGCCGCCAAGGACGCCGGCCTGGCACTCATGGCGGGCGAGCAGACCGGCGTGGAGCTGCCCGCCGCCAAGCTCGTGGCCGAGAGGCTGCAGCAGCTCATCGACGAGGGGCTCGGGGACAAGGACTGCTCCCTCATCACCAAGTACGCCGCGCCGGACGGGAAGATCCCGGGCTGGGACCCGGACAAGGCCTGAACGGCGCCGAGACCACCACGACCGAGGAGGACACCATGCAGAACACCAAGCAGGACGCCGAGGCCCGCGCGCAGCAGGACGCCGAGCGGGGCGCCCAGGACCCCCGGACCACCGGCGCGGTCATCGAGCACTTCATCGACGGGAAGCGCCACGGCGGGCCCGGGCGCACCGCGGACGTCTACAACCCCGCGACCGGGCAGGTGGCCAAGCAGGTGCTGCTGGCCTCCGCCGAGGACGTCGCCACCGCGGTGGAGGCCGCCGAGCTCGCCCTGCCCGGATGGCGGGCCACCGGACTGTCGAAGCGCTCGGCGATCATGTTCAAGGTCGAGAACATCATCCGGGAGCGCACCCCGGAGCTGGCCGCCATCATCACCGCCGAGCACGGCAAGGTCCTCTCGGACGCGGCCGGCGAGGTCGCCCGCGGGCTGGAGAACGTGCAGTTCTGCGCGGGGCTGATGCACCACATGAAGGGCGAGTTCCTCGAGCAGGCCGCCACCGGGGTGGACGTGCACCAGACCCGCCAGCCGGTGGGCGTGGTCGCCTGCATCACCCCGTTCAACTTCCCCGCCATGGTCCCGCTGTGGATGATCACCACCGCGATCGCCGCCGGGAACACCGTGATCCTCAAGCCCTCCGAGCGGGACCCCTCGGCGGCGGTGTGGATCGCCGAGGCCTTCGCCGAGGCCGGGCTGCCGCCGGGGGTGCTCAACGTGGTGCACGGGGACAAGGAGGCCGTGGACGAGCTGCTGACCAACCCGCTGGTCAAGGCCGTGTCCTTCGTGGGCTCCACCCCCATCGCCAGGTACATCTACGAGACCTCGGCGCAGCACGGCAAGCGCGTCCAGGCGCTGGGCGGGGCGAAGAACCACATGGTGGTCATGCCGGACGCGGACCTGGACGGGGCCGCCGACGCCGCGATCTCGGCCGCCTACGGCTCCGCCGGGGAGCGCTGCATGGCGGTCTCGGTGCTCGTCACCGTGGGGGACGTGGCCGACCTGCTGATCGAGCGGCTGAAGGAGCGGATCGCGAAGCTGACCATCGGGGACGGCACCGACCCGGCCTCCGAGATGGGCCCGCTCATCACGAGGGCGGCCCTGGACCGGGTCAACGGCTACGTGACCGGGGCGGAGGCCGAGGGGGCGACCGTCGTCGTCGACGGCACGCAGCAGGAGTTCGACGGCGAGGGGTTCTTCACCGGCGTCTCGCTGCTGGACCACGTGAGGCCCGGGATGAAGGCCTACGACGAGGAGATCTTCGGCCCGGTCCTGTCCGTGGTGCGGGTGGACACCTACGAGGAGGCCGTGCGGCTGATCAACACCAACCAGTTCGCCAACGGGGTGGCGGTGTTCACCCGCGACGGCAAGACGGCCCGGCAGTTCGAGTTCGAGATCGAGGTCGGCATGGTCGGGGTCAACGTCCCCATCCCGGTGCCGATCGGCGCGTTCTCGTTCGGCGGCTGGAAGAACTCCCTCTTCGGCGACACCCACATGTACGGGCCGGAGGCGTTCAACTTCTACACCCGCCGCAAGCTCGTGACCACGCGCTGGCCCGAGCCCTCGGAGTCCCAGATCAACCTGGGCTTCCCGACCCACTGACGGGTCCGCCGGGGTCCCGGCCATGACGACGCCGGTCCCCGCCCTCCGGACGGAGGGCGGGGACCGGCGTGCGCGCCCCGGTCAGCTCTTGAGGCCGTCGCCGATGTTGCGGGCGCCGGCTCAGGCGGCCCCGGGTCCGGGGTGCCGGCAGTCCTCGACGTGCTCGTGGAGCTGCCGCTCGTCGACGGCCTCGACCGCCTCGGCCATCGCGTGCAGGAAGGCGGTCACGGTGGCGGCCTCCTCCGCGGACAGATCCCGGGCGGCACGGAGCATCCGCTCGTGCATGGCACCGAGGGTGGAGCGGACCTCGCAGTCGGCCTCCTGGGTGGCCACGATCACCAGCGCCCGCCGGTCCGTGGGGTGGGGGCGGCGGGCCACGTGGCCGCTGCGGGAGAGCCGGTCCAGCAGCGTGGTGGTGGAGGCCGAGGAGATGCCCAGCTTGCTCGCCAGGTCCCGGGGGCTCATGGGGGTCCCGGCGCGGTCCGCCTCCAGCAGGTAGCGCAGGGCCAGCACGTCCTTCTCCCCCATGCCCATGGAGTCGCGGGTGCGCAGCCTCATGGCGGACTCGGCCGCCCGGTAGGCCCGCAGGGCCTCGAGCACCTGCACGGCCGGAGGACGGTCACCCTCGGCGGCGTACCAGTAGCCGGACGAGGTGCGGGGATGTGCGGTCATGCGTCCAGTGTAGGTGATCTACAAATCAGATGAACTGATAACTAGACAATCTAGTAATACTGCTGTTCGATGGGATCGTGTGGTCCTGTGAGGGAGCGCACGCAGTCGCAGAGGAACACCGCAGGATACGTGAGGAAGAGGTCGAGACATGAGCCAGCAGCAGCACCCCGGGACCACCGCCGAGAAGGCCGCCCCCTCCCCCCTCCGGGCGGTCCGGAACGACCCCGGGGCGGTTGCCGCCGCCCCCGTGCACTGCGGCGAGCCCATGCCGGTGCGCACCCTCGACTTCGCCGAGGTGCAGGACCACGTCAACCACGCCGTGGCCCAGGCAGCGATCGACGGCCGGCGGGTGCACGCCTGCGCCTGCGGCTTCCTGCAGGAGACGCCGGTCCCCGGAGGCACGGTGCCCTCGATCGTCCCCGACGGCGAGGCGATGCTGTTCCGCCCGTTCTTCACCCGGCGCGTCCTCGCCGCGGCCGGACGGGTCGAGAACGCCGAGTGGTCCTTCGACCAGGCCCTGGCGGACGCCGGGCCTCTTGCCGCCCCGGACACCCAGGAGCAGGCCCGGCGCCTGTGCGCCTACGAGGCCGGCCTCGAGGCCGAGCGCTGGCGGCTGGACCAGGCCCTCGAGTCCCTGCGCGACGAGCTCCGCCTGGCCGTGCGCCACGGCGTGCCGATCACCCTCCTGGCCCGCGAGGCGGCCCTCGACGAGGCGGACGTGGTGGACCTGCTGCACCTGGGCGACATCCCCGCGACGTCCCCCGCGCACTCCTCCGCGCACTCTCCGGCGACCTCTCCCGCGGACGGGACCGGCCGCGCGCTCGCCGAGGCCTGCTGAACCGCCGGGCCGCGCGTGCCGGGCCGCTACCCTGGAAGGGCCCCGCAACGCCGCCGCGCCCCGGAAGGACGCCCGTGAAGTCGATCGTCGCGACCCTGCTCGTCCTGGCCCTGGTGCTGACCTCGGCCGGGGCGCTGCTGACCACCGTGGACGCCCAGGAGTGGCTGCCCGTCGTGGTGCTCGCGGCCCTCGCCTACCTCGGGACCTTCACCCTGTACCGGCGCGTGCGGGACCGCTACACCGAGCGCCGGGACTAATCCCGGCGGGAGCGGCGCCACGACCGCCACGCCCCGGTGGACCACAGGGCCCACAGCACGAGCAGCGGCTGGAACAGCAGCCGCACGGCCCGGGCGCGGTCGGTGTCCAGACCGAAGGCGTCCGTGCGCGTGAGGTACTGCGAGACGTTGCCCGGGAACACGGCCACGAAGAACGCCGCGGCGAGCCACCCGAGCAGCACCCGCCGCCGGGGCAGGACCACCAGCGCGGCGCCGACGACGATCTCCACCACCCCGGAGCCCAGCACCACGGCGTCGTCGGGGACGGGCAGCCACTCGGGCACCTGGGCCGTGAACTCCTGGCGGGCCACCGTGAGGTGGCTGATCCCGGCGCCGAGCAGGACGAGCCCGAGGAGCACCCGGGCGATCGTGCGCGGCAGGGAGGCGGCCGGTGCTGCCGGCCGGGCGGACGAGGTCATGCCCGCAGACTAGAGGTCATGCCCGCGAATCGACAGCGCGGGCTCAGGAGCGGTCGAAGTCCGCCTTGCGGATCAGCCCGTGCACCCCCACGGTGCGGTCCACCACCTGGGAGATGGCGAAGTCCGCGGCGGCCGAGAGGTAGGCGTAGGCCACGGCGCGCTCCATGCCCTTGTCCTGCTCGAGGAAGTCGAGGGCGTTGAGCACGGCCCGGCGCATCGCCACGTCCAGATCGGAGTTCTGCTCCCCGCCGGCCGCGCCGTCCGGGTCGGAGAGCCCGATCGGGATCCAGTGCTCGTCCGTCTCCGCGAAGGGGTAGGAGTGGGCCACGGAGGGCGCGTCCCCCTCCCCGGCCTTGCAGACCGTGAGCCGGAACGTGCCGCGCAGCGAGCCCTCCATCGCGGTGAGCGCCACCTCGCCGTCGCCCATGGCCATGTGCGGGTCCCCCACGTAGAACAGGGCGCCGTCCGTCTGCACGGGCAGGTAGAAGGTGGAGCCCACGCCGAGGTGGCGGATGTCGATGTTGCCGCCGCCCAGCGTCGGCGGGATCGAGTTGAGCAGGTCGTCGGTGGGCCCGGAGCCCTGCTGGTATGCGACGCCCATCATGCCCATGAACGGGCGCAGCGGGAAGCGGACCCGGCCGCCGCCCATCACACCCTGGCCCTTCTCGACCGGGGTGAACACCGAGACGTTGCCGTAGTCCTCCGGCTCACCCGTGGCGCGGCCGTCCGCGGCGACCGGGGGCATGACCTCGTCGAGCTCGATCCCCGCGGGGGCGCCGCCGCCCGCGGCCCGGGGCAGCGCGCCCTTGCCGTGGCGGCTCGAGACCACCCCGTACGGCACGCGCAGGTCGGCGTGCAGGGTCTCGATCTTCAGGACGTCCCCAGGCCGCGCCTCCTCGACGAACACCGGGCCGGTCACCACGTGCGGGCCGTCCCGGTCGAAGTCCCGCTCGGTGCGGTCGTAGTCGCGGGCGATCTCCACCGCGTCGTCCAGGACCCGGGCGCGGGAGACCCCCTGCGCGCCGAAGAACTCCACCGGGTCCCGGCCCTGGTCCTCGAGGATCCCCTCGTGGGAGACGGCGTCGATGGTGACCGTGCGCCCCGAGCGCATGCGCAGCGAGGGCTCGGCGTCCACGGACGGGACGTAGCCCCACAGCACGCTGTCCACGTCCGAGGGCAGGTAGTGGTCCCCGGGGATCCTGCCCTTCCCGGGCTGCAGGACGGAGCCCCGGAAGCCGGGGCGGCCGCCCTTCGGGTGCTGGGCGCCCATCGGGACGGCCGCGGAGGCCGCGCCGACCCCGGTGCCGGTGACCGCTCCGGCGGCGGCCACGGCGGTGGCCGCCCGGAAGAAGGTGCGCCGCCCCAGACCCCGCTGGAGTTCGTCGGCGGCGCGGCGGGCGAAGTGCTCACTCATGGGTGTCTCCTGCGGTCAGGGGCGGCTTTCTCGAACGCCTACGACCATAGGGAGAGCGTGTTTCCGGTTCGGGGTCCCCGTGTTTCCGGGCCGTGACGGCGAGCGCCGAGGGCGGGAGCGGGGGTTGGACAGGTCACCGGGCGCCCCGGCCGTGGTGCTACCGGCGGCGACAGCCCGACCTCGTTGTCGGGACCGCGCACGGACGCCCGCGTGACCTGCGTCACCCACAGTAGGGGTCACCGGGGGGTCCGGCATGTCCCATGCGAAATATGACGGTTACGAATGCACATCGATCGGGGCGGGTCGGCGGAACCCGTGGCGAGGTGCTGATTCAGCGGAAGTCGGCCTTGCGGATCCGGCCGTGGGCGCCCGCGGAGCTGTCCTCCAGCCGGGTGACGGCGAACTCCGCGGCGCTGGAGAGATAGGCGTGGGCGATGGGCCGGTCCATGCCGCGGTCCCGGGCCAGGAAGTCCACCCCGGCCCGCACGGCCTGCTGCATGGCCGCGGTCAGGCAGAACGTCTGCTCGTCGGCGTCCTCCGTCCCGGAGCGCCCGACGACGATCCAGTGCTCGTCGGTCTCGGCGAACGGCTGCCGGTGCGCCACGGCGGGCACGTCCTGGGCGCCGGTCCGGCACACGGTCACCCGGAAGGTGCCGCGCAGGGGCTGCCCGGCCGCGCCGAGGGCCCGGTGGAGCTCCCGGGGGCAGAAGGCGGTCCCGTCCGCACGGACCGGCAGGTAGGCGGTGCACCCGGTTCCGAGCGGAGCGCCGGACGCGCCGGGGTCCGCGACCTGGAGCACCTCGACCTTGAGCGCGTCTCCGGAGCGGGCCGCCGGCAGGAGCACCGGGCCCGTGACCACGTGCGGGCCGAGCCCGTCGAGGGCGGGGACGTCGTGGGCGGGGACGTCGTGCCCCTCCTCCGCCGGGGGTGCCGCGGGGGTCTCGGCCGCCGGGCGTCCGTCCTGCGCGGGACCCCCCGGCTGCGGGCGCTGGAAGCCTGGGACGCCCAGGCCGGACGAGGGGTGGGCGGCCCGCGCGGCCGCGGCGCGGGCCCGGGCGGCGTCCTCGGGGTCCGGCTCGGCGCGGAGGGGCTCGGGGCGGGCGGGGGCGGCAGCGGTGCCGCCGACCACCCGGAGGACCGGCCGCCGGGCGTGCGGCACCACGGGCGCGGGTCCTGGTCCGGCGTGCTCGGTCATGGGCTGCTCCTTGGGGGCGGGGCGAGTGGTTCAGCTCCGACGGTAGGAAGTGCTTGTTGCTGCATCGGGCACGTCGTGTTTCCGGAGCATGACGATCCTCATAACGAGAGGAAGCATGCCACGGACGGGCGGGCAAGCCCCACAAATGACAATTGCGACGCCGGCGCTCCCGTGCTGCCCCTCGCGCACGACCTAGTCTGGCCGGATGGAAGTCCACAAGGCCCAGGCGTTCCTCGCCGTCGCGGAGGAGCTGCACTTCGGCCGCGCGGCAAAGCGCCTGCACATGGCGCAGCCGCCCCTCAGCCGCCTGATCCGGCAGCTGGAGTCCGAGCTGGGCGCCACCCTGTTCGAGCGCAACACCCGCCACGTGACCCTGACGCCGCAGGGCGAGGCCCTGCTCGAGCCGGCCCGGGAGCTGGTGATGCTCGCGCAGCGCATGAAGGACGTGGTCCGCAAGTCCCAGGCGGGCGAGACCGGGCGGGTGCGGCTCGGCTTCGCCGGGGCCTCGGTGAACCAGGCGGTGGGCGAGCTGGCGCGCCAGGTCCGGCGCCGCCGCCCCGGGATCAGCCTGGAGCTCTACAGCTCGCAGTTCTCCTACCTGGGTCTGGAGAAGGTCCTGGACGACTCCCTCGACCTCGTGATCGGCCGGTGGGACTTCCTGCCCGCGGAGATCAGCTCCCGGCTGGTCGCGCTCGAGGAGCTGCTCATCGCCCTCCCGGAGAGCCACCCGCTGGCCGACCGCGAGACGGTCGACGTCGAGGACCTCGCCGGGGAGGCGTGGATCGTGCTGCCCGGCGGGGCGGGGGCCACGCTGCCCAACCGGCTCAACACCCTGGCGATGAACGCGGGGTTCGTCCCGCGCATCGTCCAGGTGGCCCCGGACTCGTGGACGCTCGTGGTCCTCGTGGGCGCCGGGATGGGCATCTCCCTCATCCTCTCCAGCGTCCGGGACAACGTGCCGTCCCGCGGCGTGGTCTACAAGCCGCTGACGCAGGAGCAGAAGCCGGTCGAGGTCCGCCTCCTCTGGCGCCGCGGGGACGCCAACCCGGCGCTGCAGTCCGTCATCGAGATCTCCGAGACGGTGTTCCCCGCACCCGAGGGCCCGCTGCCCGCCCCGGCGCCCGGCACTCCGTGACCCCCGCCCTCTCGCCGAAGGGGGTGCTCAGCTGAAGGCCGAGATCCCGGTGATGTCCCGGCCCACGAGCAGCGCCTGGATGGAGTCGGTGCCCTCGTAGGTGGAGACGACCTCCATGTCCGTCATGTGCCGGACGACGTGGTTCTCGAGCAGCAGCCCGTTGCCGGCCAGGAGGTCCCGGGCCTCGTTGCAGATCCACTTGCCCTTCTGCGCCGTGGCCATCTTCACCATCGAGGCCTGCGCGTTGGACAGCTGACCGCGGTCGGCGAGCTCGGCCATGCGGTCGCAGAGCAGCTGCATGGTGGTGAGCTCGCTGAGCATGTTGGCCAGCCGGGACTGGACCAGCTGGTAGCCGCCGATGGCCCGGCCGAACTGCTGCCGTGTCGCGGCGTAGTCGGCGGCGATCTCGAAGGCCGCCATGCCGTGGCCGACCGCCTCCCACGCGGCGCCGCCGCGGGTGGCCTGCAGCACCCGGGAGACGTCCTTGAAGGACCGGCAGTTCTCGAGGCGATTGCCCGCCGGGACCCGCAGGCCCTCGAGCACGATGTCGGCCTGCTGGATGGCCCGCTTGCCGACCTTGCCGGTGATCACCTCAGGCCGGTACCCGGCCGGGTGGTTGCCGTCGGCGTCCTTCTCCACGACGAACGCGTTGACCTTCCCGTCCTCGGTGTTGCGGGCGAACAGGACGACGACGTCGGCCGCGTCCCCGTTGCCGATCCACCGCTTGTGCCCGTCGATCACCCACTCCTCGCCCTCGCGGCGGGCGGAGGTCTCCAGGGCCACGGAGTCCGAGCCGTGCTCCGGCTCGGTGAGCGCGAACGCCCCGGTCTTCTCCAGCCGCGCCATCGCCGGCAGCCAGCGCCGCTTCTGTTCCTCGGACCCCAGCATGTTCAGCGCCCCCATGCACAGGTTGCCGTGCACGCCCAGGAACGTGTTGATGCTGCCGTCGGCCCTCGCCATCTCCCGGGCCACCATGCCCGCGGCCTTGCGGGACATCCCAGGGCAGCCGTAGCCCTGGATCGTGGTGCCGATGATGCCCAGCTCCGCCAGCCCGGGCACCAGCTCCCAGGGGAACTCGGCGCGCTCCCAGTAGTCGTTGATCACGGGCAGCACGCGCTGCTGGGCGAACTCGCGGACCCGGTCCCGGATCGCGATCTCCTCGGGCGTCAGGTCGTCGTCCAGCCGGAAGTAGTCGGAGGTCGCGGCGCCCGCGCGGACGGCGGCCGGGGCCTCGGTCGAGGGGGCGCTGGAGATGGTGGTCATGGTCGGTCCTTTCGTCGGCGGGTCCCAGGACCCGCGGTGGTCGGAGTGGTCGGTGGTGCCGGGCGTTCCCGGCGGGTGGCCCGCAGGATCGCGAGCAGTCCCAGCGCGGTCAGGGCGACCGCGGGGAAGACGAGGAGCGAGGCGCCGGTGGCCCACGCCAGGGAGACCCCGGAGTAGCCCACGGCCATCGCGAGGAAGCGGACCATGTTGTGGATGCCGATCGCGGTCCCGGAGCCCCCGGCGGGCGAGAGCAGGAGCTCCGTGGCCGCCGCGCTCTGGGCGAAGGCGATGCCGGTCCCTGCGAGCACGAGCCCCAGGACCACCAGGGACACGATCACCCAGTGGGCCACTCCCAGACCGGACGAGACCATGGCCAGCGTGACCACCGGGGCGGCGACCACGAGGATCAGGACCCCACGGCCGAGCTGGACGCCGCTGCCGTGCCGGCGGCCCACCCGCGCCGCGACGGGTCCCGCCGCCGTCATGGCGAGCGCCAGGGTGAAGACCACGGCGCCGATCCGGGCCGGGCCCAGGTCCAGGTCCGAGGCGAGGAACAGGGGCACGGCCACGATGGCCACCGCCATGGACCCCATCGCCAGCCCCGCTCCGGCCGCTGCCGTGAGGTAGGCCGGGTCCCGCAGCAGGGCCGGGTCCAGCAGGGGCCGCGGGGACGTCGCCCCGGACGCGGCCCGCCGGGCCCGGCGCCGGCAGAGGTGGGCGAACAGCCACCAGCCGAGCACCGCGCAGACCGCGCTCGCCGCCGCCCAGGACCAGGGGCCGGACTGCCCGGCCAGCACCACGGCCGCGGCCGTCGAGCCGCCGCCGAGGACGAGCCAGACCATCGCGGCCACGTGCATCGGCGGGCGCCGCCGCCCGATCCGGGGCATGAACGCCACCAGGAGGACCATCAGCACGAGCACCAGCCCGGCGTGCACCACGAAGACCCAGCGCCAGCTCAGCGCCTCGGTGAGGACACCGCCGAAGGGCGGGCCCACAGCCTGGCCCACGCCGATGGCGGAGGCCCACGCGCCCATGGTCTGCGCGGTCCGCTCCGGCCAGGTGGTGACCAGGGCCGCCTGCACGCAGGGCGGGATCGCGCTGCACGCCGCGCCCTGCACCATCCGGGCGAGCACGAGCGACTCCATGCCCGCCGCCGCGGCCGCCGTGAGCTCCGCGAGGACCATGACGCCCAGCGCCGAGATCAGGAAGGTCTTGACCCCGAGCCGGTCGCCGAGCCAGCCGGCGAGCGGGACGGCGGTGGCCATGGCCACCGTGAAGGCGCTCACGGCCAGCACCGACTGCTGGGCCGTCATGCCGAGGTCCGTCTGGATGACGTACAGCGGCGCGTTGATCACGTTCGAGGACATCGTGCCCATCGCCGTGGTGGCCAGCAGCGCCGGATAGGCGATCCGCCGCGCCCGCAGGGCGGGCCGGCCCCTCCGGAACGCGGTCATGCACGCACGGTCACGGAGTCCGGCTCCGGCTCCGGGACGACGACGCCCTCCAGGGCGGCCCGCACCGACGCCGGCAGCGGGGTGGAGCGGCCCGTGGCCGGGTCCTTCTGCACGAGCACCGTCCGGGCGCGGACCGCGACCTGCCCGTGCTGGACCAGCTCGTAGGCCACCGTGTAGGACGACCGGCCGAGGCGGCAGACCCAGACGCGGGCCGTGAGCTCGGGGCCGTGGTCGATGGAGCGCAGGTAGTCGAGCGTCAGGGAGACCACCACGCGCGGCCGGGCGGGGTCCGGGACGCCGTCCTCCCCCAGCCAGGAGGCGACCGCCGAGAGCCGCGCCTCCTCGATCAGGGTGACCACGCGGGCGTTGTTGACGTGCCGGTTCAGGTCCTGGTCGGACCAGCGCACGGGCAGCACGGTGGTGTGCACGGCGCTCACGACGCCTGCCGGACCGCGGGCTCGCCGCGCTCGAGCCACGCCAGGACTCGGTCCCGGTCCGCGTCGAGCAGCGGCGGGGCCTGCGTGTAGTCGACCGGGGTGCGGCTGAAGTCGACCGGGTGGCGGACCGTGGGGACCTCCCGGCCCCCCGCCCCGGCCAGCACCACCGGGTCCAGGCCGAGGTCCTCCGCGAACCGGACGCCCTCGTCCACCCCCAGGATCGGGGCACAGGGCACCTTGACCGCCTTGAGCAGCTCGAACCAGTCCTCGGCGTCCCGGGCGGCGAGCCGCTCGATCATCAGCCGGCGCAGCTCCACCCGGTTGGCGTTGCGCGCGGACACCGTGGCGAACCGCTCGTCCTCGGCGAGCTCGGGCGCGCCGAGGCACCGGCACAGCCGCGCGAACTGCCCGTTGTTGCCCACCGCGATGACCATGTCCTTGTCCCGGGTGGGGAAGGGCTCGTAGGGGTAGAGGCTCGGGTGCTCGTTGCCCATCCGGGTGGGGACGCTGCCGCCGGCCACGTAGGCGGCGGACTGGTTGACCAGCCCGGACAGCGCCGAGGTCAGCAGGTTCAGCTCCACGTGCTGGCCCGTCCCGGAGGACTGCCGCTCGTGGAACGCGCCCAGGATGCCGGTGGAGGCGTGCAGGCCCGTGATGACGTCGAAGAGGGCCACGCCGGCCCGGTACGGCTCGCCGTGCTGGCTGCCGGTGAGGCTCATCATCCCGGAGAGGGCCTGGGCCAGGAGGTCGTAGCCGGGCAGGTCGGCGCCGCCGGCGGTGCCGAAGCCGGTGATCGAGGCGTAGACGAGGTCCGGGCGCCAGGCGCTGACGCTCTCGTAGTCGAGGCCGTAGCGCACCAGGCCGCCGGGCTTGAAGTTCTCCACCAGGATGTCCGCCCGGGCGATGATCCGCTCCACGACCGCGAGCTGCTCGGGGTCCGAGAAGTCCAGGGCGATGGAGTGCTTGTTGCGGTTGACCGAGAGGAAGAACGTGCTCTCGCCGTCCCGGTGGGGCGGGACCCACGCGCGGGCGTCGTCCCCGGCGGTGCTCTCGATCTTGATGACGGTCGCGCCCATGTCCGCCAGCAGCATGGTGCAGTAGGGGCCGGCGAGCACGCGGCTGAGATCAGCCACCACCACCCCGGCGAGCGGGCCCGTGCCGGGGCGGCCGAAGATCTCCTGCAGGTCGTGGGCGTCCTCGAACTGGCTCATGTTCTCTCTTTTCGTCGTCGCGTCTCGTCCGGGCTCAGCCGGCGTACTCGTACCAGCCGCGGCCGGTCTTGCGGCCGTACCGGCCCTGCTCGTAGAGCTTCTCCACGGAGGGGTGCGGGAGGTCGTCGGGGTCCCCGCTCTGCTCGTGCTGGGCCAGCCGGATCAGGTAGGCCACGTCGATGCCGACCAGGTCCATGAGCTCGAACGGCCCCATGGGATGGCCCAGGGCCGTCCGCGCGGCCACGTCGATGTCCTCGAAGCTCGCCACGCCGTCGGCCTCGAGGCGCAGCGCCTCGTCCCGCAGGGCCCCGAGGAGGCGGTTGGCCACGAAGCCGGGGACCTCGTGGTGGAGCCGGACGGGCTGCTTGCCGAGCCGGCGGGCGAGCTCCGTGGTGGTCTCCGCGGTGGCGTCGGAGGTCTGCGGGTTGCGCACCACCTCGACGCAGGCCATGACCAGCGCCGGGTTGAAGAAGTGCATGTTGCACACCCGGTCCGGGCGGCCGGTCGCGTCCGTGAGCAGGGACGAGGGGATGGTCGAGGAGTTGGTCGCGAGGATCGCGTGCTCGGGGGCGGCCTCGTCCAGGTCCGCGAACAGCTGCCGCTTGATGTCGAGGCGCTCCACGGCGGCCTCGAGCACGAAGTCGGTGGTGCGGGCCGCCTCGAGGGAGTCGGTCGTGTACGCCATCCGGGCGAGGGCGGCGTCGACCTCCGCCCGGCTCCGGCTGCCCTTCTCGGCGAGCCGGCCGAGGCGGCGGCGCACCTCGCCCCGGGACCGCTCGAGGGCGGCGGGGTCGAGGTCGCTGGTGGTGACGGTGTAGCCGGCGAGGGCGAAGACCGCCCCGATCTGGGTGCCCATGGCACCGGATCCCACGACCAGGACGTCTCGGACGGCGTCGATGCTCGGCTGGGGGTTCATGTCTGCTCCTCGGAGGTTGTGGTGGGGCCCGTCGGCGGGGCCGCGGAGTTCGGGGCTGGGGCCGGTGGTCAGTCGTCGTCGCGGAAGCGGGCTGGGCGCTTCTCCAGGAAGGCGCTCGCGCCCTCGGCCTTCTCGTCGGAGGCGTAGAGCAGGGACTGGGCCAGCCGCTCGAGCAGCAGCCCGGTGCGCTGGTCCGTCTCGGCGCCGTTGCGCACCACGAGCTTGGCCAGCCGCACCGCCAGGGGGCCCTTGGCGAGGATCGAGTCCGCGGTGGCGAGCGCCGCGTCCATCAGCTCGTCCGCCGGGACCACGCTGGTCACCAGGCCGATGCGCAGGGCCTCCTCCGCGTCGATGATCCGGCCGGTGAGGATCATCTCCTGGGCCCGGCCGAGCCCGACGAGCCGGGACAGCCGCTGGGTGCCGCCGGCGCCGGGCAGGATGCCGAGGTTGGTCTCGGGCAGTCCGAACCGGGCGCCGGCGGCCGCCACGCGGATGTCGCAGGACATCGCCAGCTCGTTGCCCCCGCCCAGCGCGAAGCCGTTGACCGCGGCGATCGTGGGCAGCTCGAGGTCCTGGATCCGGTCCCAGAGGCGCTGCATCCGGGCCCGCAGGCCGTCCCGCAGCGTGTAGCCGACCAGCTGGGAGATGTCCGCCCCGGCCACGAAGGCCTTCTCCCCCGCGCCGGTGAAGACGACGGCGCCGGCGTCCTCGTGCCGCTCCAGCGCGTCGAGCGCCGCCTCGATCCCGTCCAGCACCCCGACGTTCAGGGCGTTGCGCACCTCGGGGCGGTTCACGGTGACGACGGCGACCCTGCCCCGCAGCTCGGCCGTGACGGTGCCGGTCCCGGTGTCGAGGCGGGTGCCCGCGCCGGTGTCGGCCGGAGGGGCGGTGGTGGTGCCGGCCGGAGCGCCGGTGGTGCTGCCGCTCGTGGCGGCGGTGGTGGTGTCCGTGGTGGTGTCGGTCATGGCGGGTCCTTCCGGTCAGACGGTGGCGGTGGCGGGCGCGGGGGCCGGGGCGGGAGCGGCGTCGTCGTCGTCCGTGGGTCCGGTCCGCACGGTGAGGAAGGTCAGCAGCACGCTCCCGGCCACGAGGACCAGGCCGGCGACGGCGCTGAGCGGCGTGGGCAGGAACAGCAGGAACCCGCCGACCGCGGCCGCGACCCGGAACAGGACGGGCATCCGGCGGTCGAAGCCGACCGTCCAGCCCTCGATGGCGGAGGCCAGGGCGTAGACGCCCACGATGCTCAGGGCGAAGGCCAGCAGGATCCGGCCGGGCGAGTCCTGGGCGACCAGCGCGGGGTTGAGGGCGAAGCCGAACGGGACGATGTACTTCACCGCGCCGAGCTTCATGGCCGCCACGCTGGTGGCCATGGCGGGAGCCTTGGCCAGGCCCGCCGCGGCGAAGGCGGCGAGACCCACCGGCGGGGTGATGTAGGAGACGGACGCCCAGTAGATGACGAACAGGTGCGCCGCGAGCGGGTTGACCCCGAGGTCGATGACCGCCGGGACCATGACGATCGCCAGGAACACGTAGGCCGCGGAGATCGTCATGCCCATGCCGAGGATGAAGCAGGTGACGGCGCCGGCGATGAGGATGAGGACCACGTTGTCACCGACCAGCGAGACCAGCTCGCGGGCCAGGGACAGGCTCACGCCCGTGGCGGTGAGACCGCCGACGATCAGGCCCACGCCGGCGATGATGCCGATGATGTTGCCCAGCGTCCGGCCGGACTCCACGAGGAAGTCGGCGAACTCCCGCAGCCCGAACTTCTGGCCCGGGCGCAGCACGGCCACGACCAGCAGCACCAGGATCACCCAGTACGGCACCTGGGTCTCGGAGTTCGTGAGGAACAGCAGCCCGGTCAGCAGGGCCAGGGCCAGGACGTAGGGCCAGCCCCGGACGAGCGTGGCGAGGGCCCGGGGCAGCTGGGCCACGGGCACGCCCTTGAGCCCCTTGCGGGCGGCGTAGCCGTCCACCTGCAGGTAGATGCCGAGGAAGTAGAGGACCGCGGGGATGGTCGCGGCCACCAGGATCTCCGTGTAGGGCACGCCCACGAAGGAGACCATGAGGAACGCCGCGGTGCCCATGATCGGCGGGGTGATGGACCCGCCGGAGGACGCCGTGGCCTCGATGCCGCCCGCGTAGGTGGGGCTGAACCCGGAGCGCTTCATGGCCGGGATGGTCATGGGCCCGGTGGTCAGGACGTTGGAGACGGCGCTGCCGCTCATCATGCCCATCGCGGCGCTGCTGGCCACGGACACCTTCGCCGCGCCGCCGCGGTACCGGCCGAAGATCGACATGGAGAGGTTGTGGAAGAAGTCCGCGCCGCCGGTGTGCTGCAGGGCCACCCCGAAGACCAGGAAGCCGATCAGGATGGTCGCCGCGGTCTGGATGGGCAGGCCCAGCACGCCCTCGGCGCCCATGATGTGCACCTGCGCCAGGGTCGGCAGGTCGTAGGTGACGCCCTGCAGGACGCCGATCGGCAGGTTCTCGGCGACCAGCGGGTACAGGGAGAAGAGCAGCGCGATGACCGTCACCGTCAGCCCGCCGGTGCGGCGCAGGGCCTCGAGCACCACGAGCCACAGCACGAACGCGGCGACCGTGGCGGTGGTGGGCGCCATGTACTCCCAGCCGAAGTCCTTGATCCGCGTCCCGTTGACCGCGAAGTAGCCGCACACGGCCGCCGCGACGACCATGAGCAGGACGTCGAACCACTGGACCCGGCGCTCGCGGACCGGGGCGGTGCTGCCGCCGGATCCGTGCTCCTGCTGGGCCTCCACCTGCTGGGCGAGCGGGATCCTGCGCAGGGGGTTGACGATGAACACGACCGGCAGGAACACCGCCAGGATGAGGTACAGGTAGGAGTTGGTCAGCAGGGACAGCCCGCCCACGTTCCAGAAGAAGACCTGGTTCATGGCCAGCAGCACGCCCAGGACGGTCAGCACGATCACCACCGTCCGCCAGAACGGTGTCACCCGGGTCTCAGTTCGCATCGTCGGTCTCCTCGCCGTCCAGCTCGTCGGTCTTCCAGTCCGTCCAGTTCTGCTCGAGCTCCTCCGCGGAGGAGGAGGACTCGACGACGCCGGGCCAGGCCTCGCGCATCCGCTCGCCGCGCTCGATCAGCTCGTCGTTCTTCCGCTCCAGCTCCTCGGTCCACACGCCGCGCTCCTCGAAGTAGCGGACGGTCCCCTCGTGGAAGGGGACCACCAGCGGCTCCTTGAGCACGGCGTCGAAGGCGAACTGCTTCGTGTCCGGGGTGGTGCCCTCGTAGTGCTCGTAGTTCTCGACCATCGACTTCACGAGGTGGTAGACCTCGTCCGCGTCGCGGGAACCCATCGTGGTCAGCGGGATCGTGTACTCGAGGACGCGGGCGCTCTCGCCCTCGTCCATCCCGGCGGCGTTCGTGACCTCGCCGACCGACACCATGGGCATGAGCTCCTCCCAGGTCTCGTAGCGGGCCGGGTCCGGGTCGTCGAAGCCCAGCCACTTGACGTCCGTGGAGGACGCGAGCTCGTCGATGTTGGAGCCGACCACGTTCTGGTACAGGGCGTCGATCTGGCCCGCCTCGAGACCGGCGATCTGCTCGCCGTAGGAGATGGGGACCTTCTGGACGTCCTCCCCGGTCAGGCCGCCGTAGTTGAGGAAGCCCTCCATCTTGTTGTTGATGGACGTGTTGGCGGTCAGCTCGGGGAACCGCTTGCCCTCGAGGTCCGCGAAGGAGTCGATGCCGCTGTCCTCGCGCACCAGCAGGCCGTAGTTGCCCAGCGGCGCCCACACCATGCGGATGTCCTGGGGGCCCCACTCCTCGCTGGCGTACTCGTAGTCGCCCTCGAAGGCGTAGTAGTACTCGTCCCCGGCCCGCGAGTAGTCCACGGTGCCGTTCACGAGGGGCGCCAGCCGGCCGATGCCGGTGTCGGCCGTCATCAGCCGCACCTGCACCCCCTCCTCGTTGGTGAGGGTGTTCGCGATGGCGGCGAGATCGTTGTAGGTGCCGGTGCCCACGTTGTAGGTGGACCACACCAGCTGCTGCGGCAGGCCGTTGGGGCCCACCGGCTCGTCCCCCTCGGCGCTCGCGCAGCCGGTCAGCCCCAGCACCGCGACGGCGCCCAGAGCGGCGAGCCGTGACTTCGTTGTCCTCATGATGACCTTTCGACGTGCGGTGGGGGCGCTCAGCGCCCGGAGAAGGAGGGGACCCGCTTCTCGAAGAACGACTGCTTGCCCTCCAGGAAGTCGGCGGTGCCGAAGAGCGCGGGCTGGTGGTCCCGCTCGAAGTCCAGGGCCTCGCCGAGAGAGCCGGAGGCCTCGCGGATCCCCCGCTTCACGGCGGCGACGGCGAGCGGGGCCCGGCCGGCGAGCTCCGCGGCGCGGGCGACCGCGGCGCCGAGCACGTCCGGGTCCGGCAGCACGTGGTCGGCCAGCCCCGCGTCCAGGGCGGTGGCGGCGTCCACCGGGGCGGCCTCCAGCAGGATCCGCCGGGCGCGGGCCGCACCCGTGCGCTGGACCAGGGAGTGCACCAGCCCGCCGTCCGGGGCCAGGCCCAGGCGGGTGAACGGAAACAGGAACCGGGCGCTCTCGCCGGCCACCACCACGTCGCAGCAGCACACCAGGCCGACGGCCACGCCGGCGGCGGGCCCGGTCACCGCGGCCACGACCGGCTTCTCCAGCTGCGCGAGCTCCTGCACGAGCCCGGCCACCTCGGCCATCCGGGCGGCGGACTCGACCGGACCGGCGGGCGGCATGGAGGCGAGGTCGCCGCCGCCGCTGAAGCAGCCTCCCGCGCCGGTGAGCACCAGGGCGCCGACCCCGGGGTCCGCGGCGAGCTCCGCCAGGGCGGCCCGCAGCCGGGTGCGCAGCTCGGGACCGAGCACGTTGCGGCGGCGTTCGTCGTCGAGCGTCAGCACGGCCACGGCACCGGTGCGCTCGATGCGCACCCGGGGCGGGACGTCGACGACGCGGGGGGACGATCGGGTCACAGGAGTCCTCCGAGGGGTGGATGGATGTCGTGCAGATCACATTCCCACGACCCACTGTGAAACCTCAAATACCTAATGTGCAGTTCAGTGATACCTAAAGCTCAAATATTGAGCGGGGTGTGTTGCCCAGGTCACGCATGCGTCATCCTCGTCAGAGGCATCACCGCACCCCGATCCCCAGGAGGACCCATGAACGCCGCCGCGACCGACCTGCTCGACGTCGAAGCAGACCTCAGCGCCGAGGAGCTCGAGACCCGGGACGCCGTCCGCGAGTTCGTGGACCGGCGGATCCGGCCGAACATCGCCGGGTGGTTCGCCGACGCCGTCTTCCCGCAGGAGATCATCCCGGAGATGGCGCAGCTCGGCCTGCTCGGCATGCACATCCAGGGCTACGGGTGCGCCGGGAAGTCCGCGGTGCAGTACGGCATCGCGATGCAGGAGCTCGAGGCCGGGGACTCCGGCCTGCGCACGTTCGTCTCCGTGCAGGGCTCGCTGGCGATGTCCGCGATCGCCAAGCACGGCTCCGAGGAGCAGAAGCAGCGCTGGCTGCCCGGCATGGCCGCCGGCGAGATCATCGGGTGCTTCGGCCTCACCGAGCCCACCGCCGGCTCGGACCCCTCGACCATGGCGACCACCGCGGTGCGCGAGGGCGACGCGTGGGTCCTCAACGGCGCCAAGCGCTGGATCGGGCTCGCCTCGATCGCCCACGTGGCCGTGATCTGGGCCAAGGCCGTCGACGAGAGCGGGCAGGAGCGCGTCCGCGGCTTCCTCGTGCCCACGGACACCCCCGGGTTCACCGCCACGCCGATCGAGCCGAAGCTGTCGATGCGCGCCTCCATCCAGTGCGACATCGCCCTCGAGGACGTCCGGCTGCCCGCCGACGCGATCCTGCCCCACCACCCCGGTCTGCGGGGACCGTTCTCGTGCCTCAACGAGGCCCGCTACGGGATCGTCTGGGGCGCCCTGGGCGCGGCCCGCGACAGCTTCGACGCCGCACTGGCCTACTCGCAGCAGCGCATCCAGTTCGACAAGCCGCTCGCCGCCTACCAGCTCTCGCAGGCGAAGCTGGTGAACATGGCCCTGGAGATCCAGAAGGGGCAGCTGCTGGCGCTGCGCATCGGGCGGCTCAAGGACGAGGGCCGCCTGGAGAACCACATGATCTCGGTGGGCAAGCTCAACAACTGCCGGATCGCGATCGAGGTGTGCCGGGAGGCGCGCACGATGCTCGGCGGCAACGGGGTCACCCTCGAGCACTCGCCGCTGCGCCACGCCAACAACCTGGAGTCCGTGCGCACCTACGAGGGCACCGACGAGGTGCACACCCTCATCCTGGGCCAGCAGCTGACCGGGCACTCCGCCTTCCGCTGACCACGCGCCTGCCGGGCGGGCTGATGAAGATCACACCGGGAGGCATGGGAGACCGGGGCGAACGCGCGTAGCATCGAAGGCTGTCCCTCCCCTTTCCTTCGGGCTCGACGACGTGCTCGTTCCCCGTCCCTGCGCCCTCCCCGGAAGGACCCGCCGTGTCCGCACCCCGCACCGCCCTGCTCCAGGTGGTCAACGCCCCCGGTCCCGCCGGCACCCGCCTCGCCATCTTCGCCCTGGCGATGGGCGGCTTCGGGGTCGGCACCACCGAGTTCGCCTCGATGGGCCTCCTGCCGTTCATCGCCGAGGACTTCGGCGCCTCGATCCCCGCCGTCGGCCAGTCCATCTCCCTCTACGCCCTGGGCGTGGTGGTCGGGGCGCCGCTCATCACGTCCCTCGCCGCCCGGGTGGAGCGCAAGACCCTGCTGCTGGCGCTGATGCTCACGTTCGTGGTGGGCAACGGGCTCTCGGCCGCCGCGCCCTCCCTCGAGTGGCTCTACGTGGCCCGGTTCCTCGCCGGCCTGCCCCACGGCGCCTACTTCGGGGTCGCCGCGGTGGTGGCCTCCTCCCTGGTGGCCCGCGAGCGGCGCGGCACGGCCGTGGCCCGGGTGATGCTGGGGCTCACCATCGCGAACATCGTGGGCGTGCCCTTCGCCGCGGCCCTGGGCGGGGCCCTCGGCTGGCGCTCCGCCTATCTCCTGGTGGTGCTCCTGGGCGCCCTGACCATCGCCGCCCTGGCCCTGTGGGTGCCGCGCACCCGCAACGAGGGCATGGCCTCGGCCGCCCAGGAGATCCGCGCCCTGGCCCGGCCCCAGGTGGCCCTGACGCTGCTCGCCGGGGCGATCGGCTTCGGCGGCATGTTCGCGGTCTACACCTACATCTCCCCGACCCTCACCGAGCTCACCGGCCTCGACATCGGCACCGTGCCGTGGGTGCTGGCCGTGTTCGGCGTGGGCATGACCGTGGGCTCGCTGCTGGCCGGTCCGCTCATCGACCGCTCGATCGAGCGCACCGCCCTCGGCGCCGGCGCGGTGTCCGGTGTGGCCCTGGCGTTCTTCGCGCTGTTCGTCCACGTCCCCGTGGCGGCGGTGCTCGGCGCGCTGTGGATCGGCATCATGGGCTCGATCTTTACGACCTCGCTCCAGGTGCGCCTGCTGCGCGAGGCCAAGGACGCCCCGTCCCTGACCGCCGCGATGAACCACGCGGCGTTCAACCTGGCCAACGCCGTGGGCGCGTTCCTCGGCGGTGTGGTCATCTCCGCCGGCTGGGGGTACCGCTCCCCCGCCTGGGTGGGTGTCGGCCTGGCAGCGGCCGGCCTGCTCATCCTGGGCTACGCGGCGCTGCGGCGCCGCAACGCGCCGGCCGAGACCCGGTAGCACCCGCCCGCAGGGCGGAGCGCTGGGCTCGGTCCGCGCGGCTCGATTCGCAGTGCTCGGCTCGGGCGCTGCCCGAGCCGCGCTGCCCAGCCGTGCGCTGCCCGAGCCGCACCGCCCAGCCGTGGGCTGCCCGGCCCGCGTGCTCAGCCCGGGCGCTGCTCGCGGGCGAGCACGCGCCGGCGGGTGGCGCGCACCAGGGCGGCCACCAGCCGCTCGAGGGGGCCCTGCCCCATGGCCTGGCGCCAGAGGAGGGCGAAGGCCATCGCCACGGCCACGTGGATCCAGAACCACAGCGGCTGGTCGTAGTGCACCTCGGCGGCCAGCGCGAGCAGGTGCGCCGAGTACACGGTGAGGGTCATCGCGCCCATCGCGCTCAGCGGCAGCAGCCAGGAGGCCCAGCGGCGGGCCAGCAGGAGGAACACGCCCAGGGCGGCCACCGCGGAGCCCAGGCCCAGCAGCAGGGCCGGCGGGGTGTTGGTGTACGGGCCGCCGACCGCCAGCCACCACCACGTGGTCGTCGGCAGCGTCGGGTCGGGCCCGAACACGATGACCTCGGTGACGAGCTCCTCGTCGACGCCGGGGGTGCGGGTCACGAGCTGGTCGAGGCCGCCGGCCCGGTCGACGAGCACCCAGGAGGCCAGCGAGGCCCCGGCGGCCAGCAGTGCCCCGCCCAGCACCAGCCCGGTCTGGACCCGGATCCCGGCGAGGTCGAGCCGGCCGATGGCCAGGCCGGTCAGCAGATAGGCCAGGTACGGCAGGGCGGGGAAGGTTCCGGTCAGCAGCAGCCGGGCCGCGGTGGCCCCGGGGTCCCCGACGAGATCGAGGTAGTCCGGGTTGTAGCGCTCCACGACCGGCAGGACGTCCCGCAGCAGGTGCACCAGCGCGGGACCGGCCAGGGCGAAGACCCCCGCCCAGACGAACAGGGCGCGGGCGGGCAGGCGCAGGAACGGGATCGCCAGCAGGAAGAAGGCCCCGTAGTAGACGAGGATGTTGACGGCCGGGACCTCGTCGATCGTGCTCCCCGGCAGCACGTGGTTGATCGCCAGCCCCAGGCCCGCGATCAGCAGCGCGCGGACGGCCACCCCCGCCCGGTCGGCGGTCATCGCCCGGCCGGTGTGCGGTGTCCGGCCACCGGTGCTGAAGGCCAGGCCCACGCCCGCCAGGAGGGCGAACAGCGCCGCGGAGCGGCCGGCGAAGACGGTCCACTGCGCGGTGGGCTCGAAGGTCTCCGGGTCCCACGAGGGCAGGATGTGGATCGCGATCATCCCGATCAGGGCCAGGCCGCGGGCGGCGTCCACCCCGACGAGGCGGCGCTTGGCGGGTGGGGCGGCCGAGCTCGCGGTGGAGCTCGTGGCCGAGCCCGTGGCCGGGTCGGCCGTCGCGCGGCCGGTGGAGGGCTCGTCCGCGGGCGGAGTGCTCGCCGGCCGCGCGGGGACCGGCGCCCACGGCACGGTCCTCGGCGGGCGGCCCCGGGAATCGGTCATGGCAGCGGCCCCCTCGGCGCGGCAGGACGGCGGACCCCCTGCCCGCCGGACCGGTCGGAGGACCGGTGCACACCCCACCTTTGCTGGCGCACATGTGGTGGGCTTTTCGGAATGCTGTGCTTCTGCTGTGACGCGGGCCACGCGACCGGTCCGGCGGGCGACGGGCCGCAGGACCTCCCGAGGTCTACACGGCCTCGGGGCGCCTCGACGACCGGAGTGCGCCGAGGACGGCGCGCACCCGGCGCGGCGCCGCAGCGGGAGCGGTGACCGGGGCCGCGACCGGGGCCGACGACGACGGCACCCCGACGGGGCGCTGGGCCGCCGTGTGCCGGTAGGCCATGGCCCGCAGCTCCACCACCGGGTACTCGAGGCTGCGCCGGGCGGACTCGCTGGGGCGGGTGGTGGCGAAGGCGGTGGCCGCGTCCTGCAGAGACCGCGCGGCGATGAACGGGGCGGCCGCTTCGACGTGGGGCCGCACCGCGTGGCGGTAGACGGCGCGGTCGGACTCGGCGCAGTCCTCCCACCGGGGTGCTCCGGGGTGGGCGGCCCGCTCGTACTGGGCGCGGGCGGCGGCCTCGACGGCGTCGGTGATGGTGATGGTGCGCATGTCCGCTCCTGGGTGTCCGGTGGGTGGCTGGCTCGAGTGGTTCCACTGTCCATCCGGAGTCTGTGCCGGAGCTGTGCCGACCGCCCCGGCCTGTCTGAGAATCCCGGCGGCACGGCACAGGCTGCGCACAGCTTCCACAGGACGTGCGCCTAATCTGGTGCGCAACAGTGGCAGTGTCACGTCCGCCCGGCACCGGGAGCTCCCATGTCCTACTCCTCCAGCTTCTCCGTCCTCACCGAGGTCCTGCCTCGCCTGACCCACCCTGACGGCTCGCCGATCCGGGTGCTGGTGGTGGACGACGAGCCGGCGCTGGCCGATCTCGTGGCCATGGGCACGGGCATGTGCGGGTGGGACGCCCGGATCTCCCACGAGGGGTTCGACGCCGTCCAGCAGGCGCGGGACTTCGCCCCCGACGTGCTGGTCCTGGACCGGATGCTGCCCGGCCTGGACGGGCTGGAGGTCCTGGCCCGGATCCGCCAGTCCTATCCCGAGGTGCCGGTGCTGTTCCTCACGGCCAAGGACACGGTCCAGGACCGGATCGAGGGGCTCGCCTCCGGCGGGGACGACTACGTGACCAAGCCGTTCTCGATCGAGGAGGTGCTCATCCGGCTGCACCGGCTCGTGCAGCGCTCCGGGGTCGCCGCGCAGGACAGCGCCACCCTGGTGGTCGGGGACCTGGTGCTCAACATCGACAGCCGCGAGGTCACCCGCGCCGGGGAGCCGGTCGAGCTGACCACCACGCAGTTCGAGCTGCTGCGCTACCTGATGGAGAACCCGCGCCGGGTCCTGTCCAAGGCCCAGATCCTGGACAACGTGTGGCACTACGACTTCTCGGGCCAGGCCAACATCGTGGAGCTCTACATCTCCTACCTCCGCAAGCGGATCGACGCCGGCCGCGCCCCCATGATCCACACCGTGCGCGGCGCCGGGTACGTCATCAAGCCCGCGTCCTGATGCCGCACGGCCCGCTCCCCGCGCGCCGCCTGCGCCTGGCCACCCGGCTCATCGCCGGCGTGCTCGTCCTCCTGGCGGTGGTCCTCCTCGTGCTGGGCGCCACGATCGTGGAGCTCACCCGCCAGGACCTCGTCGAGCGGCTCGACGGATCGCTGCGCCAGGCCACCGGGCGGGCGCTGACCTTCACCCGGGGGGACCCCGCCCCGGAGCGGGACCCCCTCGACGCCCCCGGCCAGCCGGTGGGCGTCCTGGTGGCCGTGCTGCGGGAGGACGAGGTGGTCACGGCGTCCTACCGCACCGAGTCCGGGGAGCCCGCGCCGCTGCCCGAGGAGGACGTCGCGGCCCTGCGGGAGGCGGGCGCCTTCGCGGCCGAGAGCCCGGACGAGCGCGGCTTCGGGGACCCTCGGCGCTCCACGGGCACGGAGCAGGGGCGGCTCTCCGACGTGGACCTGTCCGTGGGCGAGTACCGGGTCGAGTCGGTCGCCCGGGACGGGCGCAGCGGCAGCCAGGTGCTGGTGACCGGGCTGCCCACCGCGTCGGTCGACGACACCGTGGCGGAGCTCGTCACCACCATGACCGCGGGCAGCCTGCTCGCGCTGGTGACCACGGCGGTGGCCGGGACCGTCGTCGTGCGCCGTGCCCTGCGGCCGCTGGAACAGGTCTCGGCGGCGGCGTCCCGCGTCGCCCGCCTGCCGCTGGCCTCGGGCGAGGTCTCCCTGGCCGACCAGCACGTCCCCGCCGGGCTGGCTCGTCCCGGCACGGAGGTCGGGGAGGTGGGCCACGCCCTGAACTCCCTGCTCGAGAACGTGGACTCGGCCCTGGCCGCGCGCCAGCACTCCGAGACCCGGCTGCGCGAGTTCGTGGCCGACGCCTCCCACGAGCTGCGCACCCCCCTGGCGGCCGTGCGCGGCTACACGGACATGCTGCAGCTCACCGAGCCGCTGACCGGCACCGGCCGCGCCTCGCTGGCCCGGGTGGAGCAGCAGACGCTGCGGATGACCGCCCTGGTCGAGGACCTGCTGCTGCTCGCCCGCCTGGACGAGGGCCGCCCCCCGGAGCTGCGGGACGCCGACCTCGGCGAGCTCGTGCTCGAGGCCCTCACCGACGCCTCGGCCGCGGGCCCCGACCACGACTGGGCCCTGGACGTGCCGGCGGAGCCGGTGCCCGTGCGGGCGGACGTCGCCCAGCTCCACCAGGTGCTGGCCAACCTGCTCTCCAACGCCCGCAAGCACACCCCGCCCGGCACCGCGGTGACCGCCGCCGTGCGGGCCACCCGGGACGGCTGGGCGGAGGCCTCCGTGCTCGACGCCGGCCCGGGCATCCCGCGGGAGTTCCAGGCCAGGCTCTTCGAGCGCTTCAGCCGCCTGGACACCTCCCGGCAGACCCGGGAGGGCAGCACCGGGCTGGGCCTGTCCATCGTCCGCTCGGTGGTGCAGGCGCACGGCGGCACGGTGGACGTGGAGTCCCGCCCGGGCCGCACGCTCTTCACCGTCCGGCTCCCGCTGGGCACCGGCGCAGCGGTGCCCGCCGCGCCCCGGTGACCGACGGCCGCGGGCGCCTCAGCTCCGACGACGACGGCGTCGTCGGCGGCCGAGCCAGCCCGCCGGGCCGCCGTGGACGAGCAGGTGCCGGGTGTGGGGGTCCAGGAGCATCAGGTAGGCGGTGAACAGCAGGGCGGTGACGAACGCGATCGTCGAGGCGTCGACCGTCAGCTCGATGAAGGGCCACACGGAGAGCTGGTCCTGGGCGCCGAAGATCACGAAGAAGGTGATCACGATGTACAGGGAGCGGATCTGCCAGTTGTCCCTGATGCCGGTCGCGGCGAGGAAGGGGAGGAACCACAGGATGTACCAGGGCTGGATGATCGGGGAGAGCAGCACCACGGCGGCGAACGCCAGGCCGAGCCGGCGGACCACCTGGTGGTCGTCGCCGCGGAACATCAGGAGCAGGACCAGGCCGATGGCGGCGTACTGCAGGACGTCGCGCAGCACGGAGGCCATGGCCGTGCCCGGCAGGCCCACCGCGTTCGCGAGGTCGCGGACCTGCTGGCCCAGGAAGCCGGAGGGCGAGTACCCGGTGTACCCCGGCGTGGGGTCGACCAGCGCCCAGACCCACCCGGTGCCCAGCTGGTAGGGGAGCCCGCTCAGCAGCAGCACCCCGAAGCTGATCGCCGCCGTGGCCGCCCACAGGGCGAACTTCCGCCGCCAGGACGCTCTCGGCCCCGCCCACAGGAGGCCGATGAACGGCAACAGGAGGATGGTGATCGGCTTGATCCCGATCGAGGCGGTCACCAGGAGGACCCCGGTCACCGGGCGGCCCGTGGCCGCGAAGTACGTTCCCGCCACGGCCAGTCCGAGCATCAGCGCGTCGTTGTGCGCGCTGGCCACGAAGCTGATGAGGAACAGCGGGTTGGCCACCGCGATCCACAGCGCACGGGCCGGGTCGACCCCGTGCAGTCGCGCGAGCCTGGGCACGTACACGACGCAGAGGAGGACACCGGCGCAGGCCAGGATCCGGAAGAGCAGGACGGAGAGATCCGGCTGCGCGCCCGTGAGGGCCACGACCGCGCGCGCCAGCCACAGGAAGTACGGCCCGTAGGGCGTCCGGGCCTCGGCCCAGGTCGGGTCCGTGCCCAGCATGAACCAGTTCTCCAGGGCGGAGATGCCGGTCGTGTACGGGTTCTGCCCGGCCAGCATCAGACGGCCCTGGCCGACGTAGGCGTACACGTCCCGGGAGAAGATGGGCACGGCGAAGAACAGCGGCAGCGACCAGGCGCACACGGCCAGCACCACGGAGCGCTGGGCGCCCGCCGGCCCGCCCTGGAGCCGCTGCCCGAGCCGGAGCCAGGAGCGCACCAGCAGCATGGCGCCGACGGTCAGCAGCACGGTGCAGGCGTAGACGCCCCACCCATCGACCCGCAGCGCGATGACCAGGGGGTGGCGGACCATGGGCGAGCCGTTGGCGATCCACCCGGTGCCGACCGAGCCGACGAGCATCATCAGGGAGCCGACGAACCCCTGCAGGACGGCGACGTGCGCTCGCGGGTCCGGGTGGGCGCCGGGCGTGTCCTGGCGGAAGGGGACGGTGCTGACGGCCCGGCCCCCGCGGCTCCGCGGCCCCTCCGGATGCGAACCCCCTGCCGTCATGACGTGCGCTGATCCCCTATGTGTGTCGCTGCCGGGCGGACAGGTGTGCTGAGCGCTCTCCAGGAGCGTGTTCCAGCCATGATGCCACCTCATCGCCCCGGCGTCCCGGGACGCCGCCGCGCCCTCCGGCCCGGGGTCGCTGCGCACGGATCATGACGCCCGGTTCCGGTCGGTCCGCGCCCGGCCACGTAGCATGGTGGGGCAGCGGCCCTGTGGTCCTGCGACCCCACCCCCTTGACGAGGATTGACCCATGTCCACGGACACGACCTTCAGCATGCTCACCCGGTTCCGGAACCGCCTCGCGACCCCGCGGTGGCACGCCTGGTCGAGATCCCCGCGGGGACTGCTCGCCGGCTTCGTCCTGGTGCACCTCGTGTTCCTGGGATTCGCCCTGTCCCTGTCCCTGTCCGGCGCCGCCTTCAGCGACACCTACATCTACCGTGCGTGGGCCGAGGCCGGCTTCGACGAGCAGAACCTGAACGGGGAGCCCACCCCCTGGGTCTATCCGGTGCTGGCGCTGGTGCCCGTCGCGCTGGCCGGCGCGGCCGGCCCGGGGCCGTTCTTCTTCCTGTGGGTCCTGATGATCACCGTGCTCAACGGCTGGGCCGTGGGGAAGCTGACGGACTGGGGACGCGCCCGGCACGCCGTCCCCGCCGCGTGGTGGTGGCTGGGCTTCGTCTTCCTCATGGGGTGGCTGGGCTTCGCCCGCGTCGACGGGCTCACGGCCCCCCTGGTGCTCGTCGCCCTGGTCTACGGCGTGGCGCACCCGGTGGCCGCCTCGGTCCTGCTCAGTGTCGCCACCTGGATGAAGGTCTGGCCGGCGGCGGTCGTGCTCGCCCTCGTCACCGTGGTGCGCCGGCGGGTGGCGGTCGTCGTCGCGGGCCTGCTGGTCAGCGCGGCCGCGGCCGGGGTCGCCGCCGCCATGGGTGCGCTGCCGAGGCTCTTCGACTTCCTCACCCAGCAGGGGGACCGGGGCATGCAGCTGGAGGCCACGTTCACCACCCCGTGGCTGTGGTCGTCCGTGCTGGGGGTGGGCGGGTCCCGGATGTACATGAACACGGAGATCAACTCCATGCAGGTCGACGGCCCCGGCACGGCGACGATGGCCGTGCTCATGCAGCCGCTGCTGCTGGTGGCCGCCGCCGCGGTGACCCTCCTGATCGCCCGGGGCCTGCGCAACGGCGAGCGGTCCGGCGACACCGACCGGACCGAGCTGCTGCTGGCCGGGTCGCTGACCATGGTCACCGCCTTCATCGTGTTCAACAAGGTCGGCTCCCCGCAGTTCATGGTGTGGCTGGCGCCGGCCGTGGCCGTGGGGCTGACCCACCACTGGAGGGCGTGGCGGGTGCCGGCGGCCATGCTCATCGCCATCGCCCTGGCCACGTTCCTCGTCTACCCGATGTTCTACTGGGAGCTGAGCCACAACGACCCGGCCATGGCTCTCGTGCTGACCCTGCGCAACGCCCTGCTGGTGGTGCTCCTGTGGTGGTCGGCACGCCGCCTGTACCAGCTGGGCACCCGGCGCCCCGCCACCGCGCCCGCCACGGAGCCCGCCACGGCGCCCGCCCCCGCCGCGCCGGCGTCCGCTGCGAAGGAGGCCTGAGATCTCCGCCGCCCTCTTCGACCGGCTGACCCGCGTCCGCGACGCCGTCCTGCCCGCCCGCGCCGTGGCCTGGTTCGCCCGCCCGGCCGGCGTGTGGTGGGGCTTCGCCGTCGTCCACCTGTACTTCCTGGGCTGGATGATGTCCTTCGTCATCCACGGCGAGGCCTTCAGCGACACCGAGCAGTACCGCCAGTGGGCCATGGCCGGGTACGACCCGGCCGATGCCGGGGACGGGATCAGCCCGTGGGTGTACCCGGTGCTGGCGCAGATCCCGATCCTCCTGGCGGGGATCGCCGGCCCCGGCCCCTACCTGCTGGTCTGGACGCTGATCGTCACCGTGCTCAACGCCGTCGCCCTGGTCTGCCTCACGCGGGGCCGGCGGGCCCGGCAGGGCATCGCCCCGGCCTGGTGGTGGCTGTTCTTCACCGTGTTCCTGGGCTACCTGAGCTTCGCCCGGGTGGAGGGCATCGCGGCCCCGATCGTGCTGATCGGACTCCTGTACGCGTCCGAGCGGCCCGTGCTCGGCTCCGTGCTCCTGAGCGTCGCCACGTGGATCAAGGTGTGGCCGGCCGCCGTCCTGCTCGCCCTGTTCATCGCCTGCCGGCAGCGCGTCCAGGTGGTGGCCGCCGGGGTGGGGGTCACCGCCGTGGTGGTGCTGGGCACGTACCTGACGGGCGGCCTGCCGCACATCGCGGACTTCCTGGTCAACCAGGGAGAGCGCGGCATGCAGCTGGAGGCCACCTTCTCCACCCCGTGGGTGTGGGCGAGCGTCTTCGACGTGGCCGGATCGCGGATGGCCGACAACGTGGCCATCAACTCCACCGAGGTCTACGGGCCCGGCACCGAGATCGTCGCGTTCCTGATGCAGCCGCTGCTCGTGCTCGCCGTCCTCGCAGGAGCCGTCCTGCTGGTCCGTGCACTGAAGCGCGGGGCCGAGCGGGAGGAGCTCTTCTACGAGGGGGCGCTGATGATGACCGCGGTCTTCATCGTGTTCAACAAGGTGGGGTCCCCGCAGTTCATGATCTGGCTCGCCCCCGTCGTCGTGGCCGGGCTGGTGCACGACTGGCAGCGGTGGCGGACGCCGGCGGCGCTGCTGATGGGCATCGCGGTCACCACGTTCGTGATCTATCCGCTGTTCTACACCCCGCTCATCCACGCGCACCCGGCGATGGCGGCCGTGCTGACCACCCGCAACGTGCTGCTCGTCGTCCTGCTGTGCTGGTCCGTGCAGCGCGTGGCCCGGCTGCAGCAGGTCCCCGCCCGGCCCGCGGAGCTGGCCACCACCTGAGCCCGCGGCCCGTCTCCGCGGCGGGACGACGACGTCACCGGCCCGCCGCCGCGCGGGGACCGGCGCCCAGGGCCAGACCGCGGGCGGCGCCGGCGGCCCGGGCCAGGAGCCGCTCCAGCGGGCCCCGGCCGAAGGCGCGCTGCCAGGCCGCCGCGAACAGCGCCGCGACCGCCACGTGGATGAGGAACCACAGGAGCGGAACCTCGTAGTGGAGCATGGCGGCCAGGGCCAGCAGGTGCGCCGAGTAGAGCGTCAGGGTCATCGACCCCATCGCGCTCAGCGGCAGCAGCCAGCCACCGGCCCGCCGGGCCACGAGGAGGAGAAGACCCAGCACGGCGGCGCCGGAGCCGAGGTCCTGGAGGATCGCCACCGGGGTGTTGGTGTGCGGGCCGGGGATCAGCAGCCACCACCAGGAGGTGTCGGGCAGGACCGGGTCCGGCCCCCAGACGATGATCTCGTCGATCAGGTCCTCGCTCAGCCACGGGGTGGAGCTCATGAGCTGGTCGTAGCCCCCGGCCTGGAGGACCAGCACCCAGTACACCAGCCACGCCCCCACGGCCAGCGCGAGCCCCGCCACCAGCAGCCGGCCCTGGACGCGCACGGCCCGCAGGTTCAGCCGGCCGATGGCCATCCCGGCGAGCAGGTAGGCCAGGTACGGGACCGCGGGATAGGTGCCGGTGAACAGCACCTGGGCCAGGACGGTCCCCGGCTCGGCGAGCACGTCGGCGAAGGTCGGGTTGTACACCTCCAGCGCGGGCAGCGCTCCCCGGAGCGCCTGCATCAGCACCGGTCCCACCACGGCGGCCGCGGCGGCGAGACCGAACAGCGTCCGCGCCGGCAGGTGCAGGAAGGGGATCGCCAGCAGGAAGAACATGCCGTAGTAGACGAGGATGTCGTAGGCGGGCGGGTCCGCCGGCATGACCTGGTTGATCAGCAGCCCCAGCCCGGTGATCAGCACGGCCCGGACGAGCAGCCCCACGCGGTCCGCGGTCATCGTCCGGCCCCGGTGCGGGGTGCGCCCGCCGGAGGAGAAGGCCAGGCCCACCCCGGCCAGCAGCGCGAACAGGGCCGCGGCGCGGCCCGCGAACAGCTCCCACTGCAGCGTGGGCCCGTAGGTCTCGGGGTTCCAGGCGGGCAGGATGTGGATCGACATCATCCCGACCAGGGCGAGGCCCCGGGCGGCGTCGACCCCCACGAGCCGGCGCCTGCGGACCAGCGGCAGGACCGGGTCCTCCTCTGCTGACAGTGCACCGGGTGCAGGGTGGTGGACGTTGACCATGGCGGCGGGTTCCTTCTGTCGGACGTGCCGACGAGCTCCCGCCCGCCGGCCCGGACCTCTCGGTCCTTCTCGTCCTCCAGCTGACCAGCCGGGATTGTGCCGCCGTTGTGGCGTCCCTGTGCCGGGGCTGTCGAAGTGGTCCCCCGGTCCCGGCTACCGCCGCACGGTCTTCTCCAGCCCGCTGACCAGCAGCACCGCGCACGTGGACCAGATCGCCCCGGCCGGGCCGAGCGGCGCGGCCACCAGGCCGGCCAGCAGGGGCATGGCGACCTGCCCCGCCCGGTTGCCGACCAGCCGCACGGCGAGCGCCGAGCCCCGCCACGAGGTGGGCACGGCGGTGGAGACCAGGGTCATGGTGATCGGCTGGCCCAGGCCCAGGCAGAAGCCGCCCACGAACAGGAGCACCGCGGCGAGCCACGGCACCGTGATGACGGCCGGCGGGACGGCCAGGGTGATGCCGGCGCCGTAGAGGCTGACCAGCAGCAGCGCCCGGCGGGACATCCGGTGCGCGAGCCACGGCAGCAGGACGCGCGAGACGATCGAGGCGCCGCCGCGCACGGCCAGCAGGACGCCGATCCACGCCGGGGAGACCCCGGCCCGCTCCCCCACCAGCGGCAGGAAGGCCGTGAGGATGTCGAGCATCGCGAGCAGGGCCAGGGACGCCAGCATGTGGGACGGGATGCCGGGGACCTCGAGGATCCGCAGCATCGATGCCCGCGGCGCCGTGCCCGGGACCACCTCGAGCTCACCGGTGGCGGGAGCCGCCTGCGCCGCGGCAGCGCCGTCGTCGTTCCGAGCGGGGGCCCCGGCGGCCCCGGACGCCGGCCGGCGCAGGAGCATGACGGGCACCACGAGGACCGAGAGCCCGGCCCCGATCCACAGGGACAGGGTGATGTCGGCGACCCGCTCGGGCGAGGCGACGTCGCTGCCCGTGCCCAGGAGCACCCCGACCAGCAGCGGGCCCACCAGCTGCCCGGCGGAGAAGGCGGCGGTGAACCAGCCGAAGCCCTTGTCCAGCTGGTCCGGTGGGGAGAAGCGGGCGACCGCCGACTGCCCGGCGATGGTGAACACCAGGTGCCCCATGCCCAGCAGGGCGCTCGCCACGGCGACGAGCGCCACGCTGGGCGCCAGGGCCAGCGCCCCCGCGCCGAGGGCCAGGACCAGGGCGCCGACGACCACCATGGTCCGCAGGTCCCGCACCCGGTCGGTCATCCGGCCCAGCCACATGGCCGTGACGAGCGGGACCACGGCGTAGGCGGCCGTGACCAGGCCGACCGTCACGGAGTCGGCGTCCAGGGACAGCAGTTTGTAGGTGGTGACCGGGCGCACCAGGTTCAGGGCGGTCTGCGTGAGCAGGGCCCCGGCCACGAGGAACCACAGCCATGCTCCGGACCGGGCCCCCGGAGCGGTCGAGGCCATGCCTCAGGAGCGCCGGGGCTTGACCGCGATCACCGGGGCGTTGGCCTCGAGGAGCACCTGCTGGGCGGCGCTGCCGAGCAGCAGCTTGCCCACGGGGCTGCGGTGCTTCACGCCGATCACCACGGCGGAGGCGTTGACCTGCTCCGCGGCGTCGAGGAGCTCGCCCACGGCGTCCCGGTTGCGGGTGTCGGGGGTGCGGAAGGTGACGGGCACGCCGTTCAGCTCGCTCCCCTCGGGGTCGAGCTGGGCGCCCTCGAGGTTGAAGACCAGCAGGTCCTCCTGGCGGCGTCCGGCCTCCTCGACCGCGGCCGCGAGCGCGGCCTCGCCCTCGGGGGTGCTGGTTCGGGCAACGACGACGGTCATGGGAGCCTCCGCGGTGGGGTGGGGAAATCGGGTGGTGGGAAAGGGGCGTACAAAACGAGGTCCACCCTACGGCCGAACGTGTGAGGGACGTCTCTTCCGGTGTGAGCAGAATGCGCAGAACCAGCACAACGATCAGTACGCACGAAAGGTGGATCAACGGCCGACGCGTGACCCGGGTCACTTATCGTCGTCGGGAGAGGCTCGGACCGAGCCATGCACCCGCACCCTCCGACCCAGGAAAGTGGATCCCCGTGAGTTCACCACCAGATCAGGCCCAGCAGGGCACGCGACGCCGGCACCCGGTCGCCATGACGGTCTACGGCGTCGTCGCCGCCGCCGTGATCGGCCTGGCCGCCTTCTTCTCGTTCCAGTCCGCCACGGCCGGCTCGGACATCCGGGCCAACATGACCCTGATCGCCCCGGCCGGTGCCGGCGGCGGCTGGGACACGTTCATGCGGGAGCAGCAGCAGGCCATGCGGGTCAACAGCCTGGTCAACAACACCCAGGTGGTGAACATCCCCGGTGCGGCCGGCACCATCGGGCTCGGCCAGCTCTCCACCATGGAGGGCCAGGCCAACACCCTGATGGTCACGGGTGCGGGGCTGGTCGCCGGTGTCGCGCAGCTGGACTCGGCCGTCACGCACGACGACGTGCGCCCGATCGCCCGGGTGGTCGAGGAGTACGACGTCGTCGTGGTCCCCGCCGACTCCCCCTACGAGACGATCGACGAGCTCGTCGAGGACTGGCGGGCGAACCCCGCCGAGGTCGCCTGGACCGGTGGCGGCACCTTCGACCAGCTCGTCATGACCGAGCTCGCCCTCGAGACCGGCATCGACCCGTCCGAGACCACCTACATCCCGAAGTCCGGCGGCGGCGAGGCCACCCAGGCCCTGATCACGGGCACCGCGGACGCGGCCACCTCCGGGTACATGGACGTGGCCGACCAGATCGAGGCCGGGCGCCTGAAGGCCCTGGGCATGGCCGCCCCGGAGCGGCTCGAGGGCGTCGACATCCCGACCCTCACCGAGCAGGGCTACGCCGTGGACCTGGCCAACTGGCGGGCCATCCTGGCCCCGCCCGGGATCACCGACGAGGAGTTCGCCGAGCTGCGGGCCCTGGTCGAGGAGTCCATCGCCACCCCGGAGTGGCAGGAAGCCATCGAGCGCAACAAGTGGACCGAGGTGTACCTCGCGGGCGACGAGTTCGACGAGTTCATGGCCTCGGAGCAGGAGCGCATCGCCATGCTGGTAGAGGAGATCTCCTGATGAGCACCCCCACGTCCTCGCACACCGGCGCCGCCGGAGAGCACCTGACCGACGTCCGGCCCCCGGAGGAGCAGCGGCCGGACACCGAGAGCTCCTGGTGGAGCGGGCGCAGCGGCCTCGTGGTGCCCGCGGTGATGGCCGCCTTCAGCACCTACCTGCTGATCGGCGCCCTGACCATGGACATCCCGGAGGGCACCGACTTCCCCGGCCCCACGTTCTACCCGCTGATCCTCACCGTGGCCGGCTACGTCCTGGCCGCCCTGCTCACCCTCCACTACCTGCGCACCCCCGAGCACCCCGAGGAGCTCTCGGCGCGCACCTGGCGGAGCCACTCGGACTGGTCCGCGGTGCTCTGGTCCGCGGGCGGGTTCCTGGCGTTCGCGCTGAGCCTCGAGGTGCTGGGCTGGATCCTGGCCGCCGCCCTGCTGTTCTGGGCCGTGGCCCGGGGCTTCGGCAGCCGCCGGCCCCTGTTCGACATCTCGCTCGCCCTGCTCGTGAGCAGCGCGATCTACCTGGCATTCACCGTCGGCCTGGGGCTCACCCTCCCGTCCGGCATCCTGGGAGGCGGTTTCTGACATGGACGCACTCAATCTGTTGATGGACGGGTTCGCCGGCGCGCTGACCCCCATGAACCTGCTGTGGGTGGTGGTGGGCTGTCTGCTCGGCACCGCCGTGGGCGTGCTGCCGGGCCTGGGCTCCTCCATGGCCGTGGCCCTCCTGCTCCCCATGACCTTCGCCCTGGACCCCACCGCGGCGTTCATCCTGTTCGCCGGCGTGTACTTCGGCGGCCTGTTCGGCGACTCGACGATGGCCATCCTGATGAACACCCCGGGACAGGGCTCCGCGATCGCCTCGACCTTCGAGGGCCACAAGATGGCCAAGGACGGCCGGGCCCCGCAGGCCCTGGCCACCGCGGCCATCGGCGCGTTCATCGGCGGCATGGTCGCCTCCGTGGTCGTGGTCTTCCTGGCGCCCAAGCTCGCCGACTTCTCCGCGAACTTCGGCCCAGCCGAGTACTTCGCCCTGGCCCTGTTCGCCTTCGTGGCCACGTCCTCGGTGGTCTCCGACTCCGCGGTCAAGGGCCTGGCCTCCCTGGTCCTCGGCCTGGGCATCGCCACCGTGGGCATCGACGCGATCTCCGGTTCGGAGCGCTTCACCTACGGCTCCGCCAACCTGTTCGACGGCATCTCGCTGGTCACCGTCTCGGTGGCGATCCTGGCCCTGGGCGAGGTCTTCCACGTGGCCTCCCGGATCCGCCGCGACCCGGCCGCCCACCAGATGAAGGTCACCGGGCGCCCCTTCCTCTCCCGCGCCGAGCTCAAGGAGGCCGCCCCGGCGTGGGCGCGCGGCACCGCGATCGGCCTGCCCTTCGGGGTCATCCCGGTCGGTGGCGCCGAGGTGCCGACGTTCATGTCCTACGACCTCGAGCGCCGGCTCGACCGCCGCCGCCCGAACCCGGTGTTCGGCAAGGGCGCGATCCGCGGCCTGGCCGCCCCCGAGGCCGCCGGCAACGCCACCACCGGCACCGCGATGGGTGCGCTGCTGGCCCTGGGCCTGCCGGTCTCGGCGACCGCGGCGATCATGCTCGCGGCCTTCCAGCAGTACGGCCTGCAGCCGGGCCCGCTGCTGTTCGACCGGGCCCCCGAGCTCGTGTGGGCGCTGCTGGCCAGCTTCTTCATCGCGATGGTCGTGCTGCTGGTCATCAACCTGCCCTTCGCCCAGCTGTGGGCGAAGCTCCTGCTGATCCCCAGCCAGTACCTCTACGCCGGGATCACGGTCTTCTGCGGCCTGGGCATCTACGCGACCTCCGGGGCGATCTTCGACCTGCTGCTGCTGCTCGGGCTGGGCGTGCTGGGCTTCATCATGCGCCGCCACGGCGTGCCGGTGGCCCCGCTGCTGATCGGCATGGTGCTGGGCCCGCTGGCCGAGACCAACCTGCGCGACGGCCTGCTGTCCTCCAACGGCGACTACTCGGTCTTCGTCACCGGGCCCATCCCGCTGGTGCTCTACGGCCTGCTGTTCATCGTGCTGGCGCTGACCGTCCGGTCCAAGATCGTCAACCGCGCCCGCCAGGACGTGTAGTCCCCCGCCCTGCCCGCACGCCGGACCCCGGCGTGCGGGTGCCCACGATGCCCGCCCCTCACCACGCCTCCGTGTGGTCAGGGGCGGGCATCGTGGTCACCGGGCCGTGCGGCGCGGATCGGCTCGATCGGGCTCGGCCGGTGCGGAGAGCACCCGTGACGCCGCACCATGGTGCTCAGTCGTAGCCGCCCACCACGGTCTGGTCCCAGTCGATCACCGACCCGGTGACCACGCCGCTGCGCGGGGAAAGCAGGTAGACGAGGAACTCCGCGATCTCGTCCGGGTCCCCGAGCCGGCCCATGGGCAGCCCCGCAGCGGCCCGCTCCTGCCAGTCGTCCCCGGCGCCGTGGGCTTCGCGCTGGATCCAGGCCTCGCCCTCGGTGGCCGTCCAGCCGATGTTCACGCCGTTGATCCGGATCCGGTCCCACCGGTGGGCGTGGGCGGCGTTGCGGGTGAGTCCGGCCAGCCCTGCCTTCGCCGCGACGTACGGCGCCAGGTAAGGCTGGCCGCCGTGGGCGGAGAGACTGATGACATTGACGATCGCGCCGGGGGCACCACGGCTCCGGAAGTGCCGGATCGCCTCGGACATGATGAGGAACGGCGCCCGCAGGTTGACCGCCACGTGCTGGTCGAAGAGCTCCGCGGTGGTGTCCAGCATGGTCCCGCGCGTGGTGAGCCCGGCCGCGTTGACCACGGCGTCGAGCCTGCCGAACCGCTCCACCGTGCGCGGCACCACGGACGCGGCCTGCCCGGTGTCTGCCAGGTCCGCGCCCACGAACTCGGCGTCCGCGCCCAGGTCCCTCAGCCGCGCCACGGTGTGGCGCCCGGCGTCCGCGTCCCGGCCGGTGACCGCGATCCCGGCGGCTCCCTCGAGGGCCGCCCGGCGGGCGGCGGCACCCAGACCGCGTGTTCCTCCCGTCACGAGCGCCACGGCGTTCTCGAGCTGTCCGCTCATGCCTGTCGTCCCTCCCGGCTCGTTTTCGCGGCCGTCGGTTCCGCCCCGATCCTCGTCCTGATCTCCGCCACCTCGACCCGCCGCCCCTCCGCCGCCGACCGCGTCGCGGCCTCGGCGAGCACGCTCGCGGCCAGCCCGTCCTCCAGGCCCGGGGAGCCGGTCTCCTCCCCGCGGACGGCCCGGACGAACCGGTGCAGCTCCGCGGCATAGGCGTCCCGGTAGCGCTCCAGGAAGAACGGCTCGCAGGGGTCCGCCCGGCCGCAGCCCGCCGGCCCTGACGCTTGCACCGTCGTCGGCAGCGGATTGCCCACGGTGAGCGTCCCGAGCGGCCCGGAGACCTCCAGCCGCTGGTCGTAGCCGTAGGAGCAGTGCCGCGAGTTCGTGATGACCACCTGCTCCCCGCGGGCGCCCTCGAGGACGGCCACGGCGGTATCGGCGTCGCCCGGCTCGGCGATCTCCCGGCTGAACACCGTGGAGCCGGAGGCCGTCACGCGCACGATATCGGGCACGAAGAACCGCGCCATGTCGAGGTCGTGGATCATCATGTCGCGGAAGATCCCGCCGGACCCGGCGAGGTAGCCCGCCGGAGGCGGGGCCGGGTCCCTGCTGGTGATCCCCAGCTGCTCCACCGGGCCGATCTCCCCGGCCCGCACGCGGGTCCAGCAGGCCGCGAAGTGGGGGTCGAAGCGTCGGTTGAACCCGATCATCGCCGGAGGCCTGTCGGCCGGCGGGTGCTCCCGCAGAAGGTCCGCCGCGCGGCGCACGTCCAGGTCGAGGGGCTTCTCGCACAGCACCGGGATTCCCAGGCGCAGGGCCGCGTCGACGAGTTCGGTGTGGGTGGGGGTCGGGGAGCAGACCACGCACGCGTCGATCTCCCCGGATGCCAGTGCCTCGAGCGCATCCGTGCCGTGCGCGGCGCCGTACCGGCCGGCCACCGCGGCGGCTGCGGCCTCCACGACGTCGACGACCCGCGTGAGGACCGTGTCCGGATGGACGGCGAGAGCGGCGGCGTGGACCTGGCCGATGCGTCCGGCGCCGACGAGGAGCACAGCCAGGGGCCGGGTGCCGGCCGCGCTCATTGCCGCACGCCGGAGCGCCGTCGCGCCATGGCGCGCAGGCCGTCCCCGACCTCGGCCGGCTCCGTGCCGGCCTCGAGGTGGTGCAGCACGAACTCGGCCTGGGTCCGGGGGGCGAGCCCGCCGACCGGCTGGTCGAGGTCGAGGTCCGCGGGGAACGCGTAGCCCTCGGCCGAGGCGGCGACGACGTTGCGCAGCCAGCGCTCCGGCGCGCCCTCGGCACGCCGCCGGAGCAGCACGGGGTACAGGGCCGTGGACATCGCCGTGCGGTCCACGGTCTCCATGGCGCGCCCGAAGCCGGAGGAGATCTGGAGCAGGTTGGCCATCCGGCGGATGTTGCGGGACCGGTTGTGCCCGGCACCGTGGAAGAGCGCGGGATTGAAGAACACGGCGTCGCCGGTGGACAGCGGCAGCTGCACGTGGTGCCGGTCGAAGTACTCGACGAACTCCTCCTGGTGGACGGCGAGGTAGCCGGGAGCGTACTTCTGCGAGTGCGGGAGGAACATGGTCGGTCCGGACTCCACCGGCATGTCCCCGTGGGCGACCGCGCCCTGCAGGGTCAGCGCCGGGGAGAGCAGGTGCACGTGCGCGGGGTACCGGGCGGCCTGCTCTGCGGACATGAAGCCCAGGTGGTAGTCCCGGTGCGCCGTCTGGGCGGCCCCGCCCGGATTGACCACGTTGATCTGGGAGGTCACCTGGTAGCCGGCCCCCAGCCACGCCTCGGAGACCAGGGCGATGAGATCGTTCGCGTAGTAGTCGGCGAAGGCCTCTGGGTCGGCCAGCGCGAACTTGTCGGCCGCGCCCCACACCCGGTCGTTGGCGCCGGGAGCGGCGAAGTGGTCCCCGGCGGCGGTCCCAGCCTCCTTCTGGGCCCGGATCAGCCCCTCGAACGCGGCGGTCGCCCGGTCCACGACGGCACCGTCCGGGAAGGCGCCCTGCAGCACCACCACGCCGGGCCCGCACTCCAGGGCGTGCGCAAGCTCGGCCTGGACCTCCCGCCGCCGCGCGGGGTCCTGGACCACCGCCTGCAGCCCGGGCCCGTACAGCAGCACGTTCTGCTCGACGGCGGTGGCGTGGGGATACTCGGCGGGATCGGTGACGACCTCCACGTCCTCGCGGAAGTCCTCGAGCCGGCAGTCGGCGGGGGTGAACCAGCGGGCCGCGCGGCGGGCGGTGGCGGGGTCCAGGGTCATGGCAGTTCCTCTCTCCGGCAGCCCTCGGTGCAGGGCCTCGTGCAGGGCCAGCCTTCCGCTTGCCGCGGTGCCGGGCAATGCCCATTTCCCTCAGGAATCCCTCAGTCCTGTACTCCGCGAGCCCGGCAGGGATAGGCTCCGGAACGGCCCGGCTCGGGACTGCTCCGGGCCGGTCGGTTCCCGAATGCTCCCGCACGAGATCAGGAGACCCGAAGTGCCCCACCGCTACCCGATCCGGGAGATCGCCCGCCAGGCGGGGGTCAGCGACGCCACGGTCGACCGCGTGCTGCACGGCCGAGCCGGTGTGCGGGCAGGAACCGCCGGGCTCGTGCACCAGGCGATCCGGGACCTGGACGCCCAGCGCACGCAGCTGGAGCTGACAGGGCGGCGGTTCATGGTCGACGTCGTCGTCGACGCCCCCACGCGGTTCACCGCAGCCGTCCGGCAGGGACTCGAAGCAGCCCTGCCCGGTCTGCGCCCGGCCGTCTTCCGGGCACGGTTCTCCTTCCAGGAGCGGTGGGACCCCGACGGCTGCGCGGAAGTGCTGCGGCGCATCGCCGACCGAGGCACCCAGGGCGTGATCCTCAAGGCCCCGGACGTACCCGTGGTCAGCACCGCGGTGGCCGAGCTCGAGGCGGCCGGCATCCCGGTGGTCACGCTGGTGACCGATCTGCCGGACAGCCCCCGCCGGGCCTACGTGGGCTTCGACAACCGAGCGGCCGGGGCGACCGCGGCCTACCTGGTGGAGCAGTGGATGCGCGACCGCCCCGGTTCCGTGGCCGTGGTCGTGAGCAACGACTGGTTCCACGGCGAGGAGGAGCGGGGCAACGGCTTCCGGAGCACCCTGCGCGCGCTGGACCCGGAGCGGGCGGTGCTGGACCTGCCCGGCGGCGACGGCCTCGACCGCACCACCCGGGACTTGTTCCGCAGGGCCCTGACCGAGCACCCGGAGCTCGACGCCGTCTACTCCGTGGGCGGCGGCAACCGCGGGATCATGGCCGCCTTCGACGACGCCGGGCGCGCCCCGCGGGTCGTCGTCGGCCACGACCTGGCTCCGGAGAACGTGGAGCTGCTGCGGGCCGGGCGGATCCACGCCGTGCTGCACCACGACCTCGAGCAGGACCTGCAGCGGTGCTGCAGGATCGTCATGGAGGCCCACGGCGCGATCCCTCCGGAGGAACGCCGCCACCACTCGATGATCGACGTCATCACGCCGTACAACGTGCCCGCGGGCCTGTGATCGGCCGCCGGACGGTGCCGGTCCCCGCAGCGGAGTGGCCGTCCGGCGCCGATCTCACGTTCCGTCCGGTGCGGACGTCTACGAGGTGATGGACACGAAAGAGCCTTTCGAGACGCAGGTGACCCGGCACGGCCCCGTGGTGTGGCGGGTCTGCCGGGCAGTGCTGAGCACGTTCGCGGACGCCGAGGACGCGTGGTCGGAGACGTTCCTGGCCGCGCTGCGGGCGTACCCGGACCTGCCGGCCACGGCGAACGTGCAGGCGTGGCTGGTGACGATCGCCCACCGCAAGGCGGTCGACGTCCTCCGGGCCCGGTCCCGGGCGGCGGTGCCCGTGGCCACCCTCCCGGAGCCACCGGCCCACCGGGACGCCCCGCACGAGCACGACTCCCCGCTGTGGGCGGCGGTGGCCGCCCTGCCGCCCAAGCAGCGGCACGCCGTGGCCTACCGCTATCTGGGCGGACTGCCCTACCGGCAGATCGCCGAGCTGCTCGGCGGCACCCCGGAGGCCGCCCGCCGGGCCGCCTCGGACGGCGTGGCCGCCCTCCGCAAGGCCCTCATCACGACCGCCCCCGCGAACGGCACGGGAACCCGCGCCGGGAACCACACCGAGGCTCTCCCGGGAAACCGCGCCGGGAACCGCACGGGGCACCACACCCAGCTCGACCGGACAGGAGAGGACCGATGACCACGAACACCCTCGGCTCGACCCCGCGCTCCCCCCTGCGGAGCCTCCGCGCCGACCCCGTGCCGGAGACCGTGCTGCGCGGTCTGCACCGGCGCCTGGAGGAGGGGGCCGCCCGGGCGGGGTTGCTCGACGTCGCGTTCACGACCGTCAGCACCCCGGTGGGCGTGCTGCTGCTGGCCGCCACGGAGAAAGGGCTGGTGCGGGTGGCCTACGCGCGGGAGGACCACGATGCGGTCCTGCAGGACCTGGCCCGCCGGATCAGCCCCCGGGTGCTGCACGCCCCGGTCCGCCTGGCACCGGCCGTCCGGCAGCTCGAGGAGTACTTCGCCGGGACGCGCACCGGCTTCGACCTCCCGCTGGACCGGTCGCTCTCGCACGGGTTCCGGCGCCTCGTCCAGGAGCACCTGCCCGACATCGGCTACGGCCGCACGGAGAGCTACGGCGCGGTCGCCCGGTCGGTCGGGCGCCCGCAGGCCGTGCGGGCGGTGGGCACGGCCTGCGCCACGAACCCCCTGCCGGTGGTCGTCCCGTGCCACCGCGTGCTGCGCGGCGACGGCGGCCTGGGCGGGTACGTCGGCGGCCTGGAGGTCAAGGCGGCGCTGCTCGAACTGGAGGCGGCGGCCTGAGCACGTGCGGCCGTTCGGCACGACCCGGCTCCCCCGCCCGGAGCGCCGCCGCCTGACATCCCGTCCGGAGCATCGTGCTCCGACGCCGCGGCCCGGCGTCACGCCCCGAGGTCACAGTCCGGCGTGCCGGCGTCGCGCCGCACCTCAGAGGCGCGGCGCGACATCCGCGTGCCGGGTGGCGTGGTCGTAGGAGCGGGCGGTCCGGAGCAGCTCGACGTCGTGCCCGTGCGCGGCGACGAGCTGCAGCCCCACGGGCAGCCCGCCGGGGCTGAAGCCGCCCGGCACCGAGACGGCCGGGCACCCGGTGGCCGAGATCAGGCTCGCCGAGCGCATCCACTCGACATATGTCTGCATCGGCACACCCGCGACCGTGCGGGGCCAGCGCTCCTCCGACGGGAACGGGAGCACCTGGGAGGTGGGTGTCAGCAGCACGTCCCAGCGGTCGAAGAACGTGCGCACCGCCTCGTGCAGGCGCGTGCGCGCCAGGGCGGCGTCCATGAGCTGCTCGGCGGTCAGCGCCAGGCCCTTCTCGACGTTCCACACGATCTCCGGCTTCACGAGCGCGCGGTGCTCCGCGACCACGGTGCGCAGGGCGACGGCCATGTCGAAGGCCCGGGTCACGTCGAACACCTCGTCGGCGTCGCGCAGGTCGGGGACGGCCTCCTCGACCACGGCACCGAGCTCCTCGAACACCCGCGCCTGGGCGACCAGCACCTCGACGATCTCCGGCTCCACCGGGACGCCGAGACCGAGGTCCGTGCTCAGCCCGATCCGCACGCCGGCCAGGGGGCGGGCCCCCGGCTCGGGCGGGTCCTCCGCCGCGAGCGCCCGGAACCCGGTCCGCGGGGCCGGGCAGTCCAGGGGGATCCGCGGGTCGGGGCCGGCCAGCACGGACATGGCCAGGGCGAGGTCGTCCACGCTGCGGGCCAGCGGGCCGGAGCGGCCCAGCCACGCCCAGGCGTTGCCGGTGGGGGCCGAGGGCACGACCCCGGCGGAGGGCCGGAAACCGGCGATGTTGCAGAACGCGGCCGGGTTGCGCAGGGACCCGCCCATGTCGGAGCCGTCGCCCAGGGGTTGGATCCGGGACGCGATCGCCGCGGCCGCCCCGCCGCTGGACCCGCCCGCGCTGCGGTCGAGCGCCCAGGGGTTGTGCGTGGTCCCGAAGACCTCGTTGAAGCTGTGGGAGCCCGCGGCGAACTCGGGCACGTTGTTCTTCCCGGTGCTGATCACCCCGGCCGCCGTGAACCGGGCGACGATCAGGTCGTCGTGCTCCGGGACGTGCTCGGCGAACACCGGGGAGCCGGACGTGGTGCGGATCCCGGCGGTGGCGTGGGTGTCCTTGTGCGTCATCGGCACCCCGTGCAGGGGCGGCAGCTCGGCGGCGGGCGTGGCGGCGGTGAGCTCGTCGGCGCGGGCGGCGGCCGCGTACGCCTGCTCGCGGACCTGCGTGACCACGGCGTTCACGGCGGGATTCACGGCGTCGATCCGGGCGAAGTGGGCGTCGAGCACCTCCCGCGCGGAGACCGTGCGGGCCCGGACGGCCGCGGCGAGCTCCCGCGCGGAGAGCCGGCAGGGGTCGGTGGTGTCGGTGGTCATACAGGCACCGTACGCCGGGCTCCGGTCCCCGGAAGGGCGCTCGGCGGCGTGCCCCCGTAGCATTGGAGGATGCTCTCCCTCCACGGACCTTTCCTTCCGATCCCGTCCCGGCCCCGGAGCGGAGGTGAGGGCTGATGTGCGGCATCGCCGGTGAGGTCCGGTTCGACGGCGCCGCCGCGGACCCGGGCACGATCCACCGCATGACGTGCGCCCAGGCCGGCCGCGGCCCGGACGGGCAGGGCGCCTGGGCCCAGGGGCCGGTGGCCATGGGCCACTGCCGGCTGAAGATCGTCGACCTGAGCCCCTCGGGCGGGCAGCCGATGGTCGACTCCCGGCTGGGGCTGTCGATCGTGTTCAACGGGATGATCTACAACTACCGGCAGCTGCGCGAGGAGCTGCGCGGGATGGGCTACGAGTTCTTCTCCACCTCGGACACCGAGGTGGCCCTGAAGGCCTACCACCGCTGGGGCCGGGAGTGCGTCTACCACTTCCACGGCATGTTCGCCTTCGCGATCACCGAGCACACGAGCGGGCGCACGGTCCTGGCCCGCGACCGGCTGGGCATCAAGCCGCTCTACGTCGACCACACGGGGGCGCGGCTGCGGTTCGCGTCCACGGTGCAGGCGCTGCTGGCGGCCGGGGACGTCGACACCTCGATCGACCGCACGGCCCTGTCCTACTACCTCACCTTCCACTCGGTGGTCCCGGCCCCGCGCACGATCCTCAAGGGCGTGCGGAAGATGCCGCCGGCCACCGTGCGCACGGTCGAGCCCGACGGCTCGGCCTCGGACCACGAGTACTGGAACCCCCAGTTCACCCGCGACGAGGACCGCTCGGGCTGGTCCGAGCAGGACTGGCAGGACGGGCTCGTCGAGAAGCTGCGCACCGCGGTGAAGCGGCGCATGGTGGCGGACGTGCCCGTGGGCGTGCTGCTCTCCGGCGGCATCGACTCGAGCCTCGTCGTCGCCCTGCTCGCGGAGAGCGGGCAGGAGGACCTGCAGACGTTCAGCATCGGCTTCGAGTCCCGGTGCGAGGAGTCCGGGGACGAGTTCGAGTTCTCGTCCCTCGTGGCCCGCCGCTTCGGCACCGACCACCACCAGATCGCGATCGACGACGCCCGCCTGGTCCCGGCGATCGACCGGACCGTCGCCGCGATGAGCGAGCCCATGATCAGCCACGACTGCGTGGCCTTCTACCTGCTCAGCGAGGAGGTCTCGAAGCACGTCAAGGTGGTGCAGTCGGGGCAGGGCGCCGACGAGGTGCTCGGCGGCTACCACTGGTACCCGCCGCTGGCCGACGTCGCGCGCGACGACGCCCGGAAGACCTACTCCCAGTCGTTCTTCGACCGGCCGTGGTCCCGGCTCGCGAAGGTCCTCTCCCCCGAGTGGATGGCGACCCACGACGCGCCGACCGCGTTCATCGAGCGCCACTTCGGCCGCCCCGGCGCGGAGACGGCCGTGGACGCCGCCCTGCGCACCGACTCCACGGTGATGCTCGTGGACGACCCCGTGAAGCGCGTGGACAACATGACCATGGCCTGGGGCCTCGAGGCGCGGGTGCCGTTCCTGGACCACGAGCTCGTGGAGTTCGCCGGGCGCATCCCCCCGGAGCTCAAGCTCGCCGACGGCGGCAAGGGCGTGCTCAAGCGCGCGGCGCGCGGCATCGTCCCGGACGAGGTGATCGACCGGAAGAAGGGCTACTTCCCGGTCCCGGCGATCCGCACCCTCGAGGGCGGGACCCTGGACCGGGTCGAGGCCGCCCTGACCGACCCGGCGGCGGTGCGGCGCGGGCTCTACAACTCGGAGGTCGTGGAGACACTGCTGGCCGACCCGAACCAGCACCACACGCCGCTGCGCTCGAACGTGCTGTGGCAGCTGGGCCTGCTGGAGATGTGGCTGCAGGAGAACGGCATCTCCTGACGGCACGGGACCGGACTCCCGACGACGGCGCGCCCCTCCCCCCGCTGCGGGGGGAGGGGCGCGCCGCTGCCGCCGGGCGGTCCCGGATCCGCGTCAGTCGCGCCGGCCGGCGCCGACCAGCTCGCGCTCGGCGTCCGGGCCCGGCGCCGCGTCGCCCCAGCCGCTCGGGCCGGCCGCGGCGGCCGGGTCCTCGGGGGCGGGGGTGCGGTCGCGGCGCAGGGAGTCGCCCTCCACGTCCACGTTCGGCAGGATCCGGTCGAGCCAGCGGGGCAGCCACCAGGCCCGGTCGCCGAGCAGGTGCATGACCGCGGGGATCAGCGTCATGCGCACCACGAAGGCGTCGACGAGCACGCCGAAGGCGAGGCCGAAGCCCAGGGGCCGGATCATCGCCATGTGGGAGAACATGAAGCCGGCGAACACCGAGATCATGATGATCGCCGCGGCGGTGACCACGGCCCGGCCGGCCTGGAGCCCCTCCTGCACGGCGGCCCGCGCCGAGCGGCCGTGCACGAACGCCTCCCGCATCCCGGAGACGAGGAACAGCTGGTAGTCCATGGCCAGGCCGAACAGCACGCCCACGAGGATGGTGGGCAGGAAGCTCAGGACCGGGCCCGGCGCGTGCACGCCGAGCAGACCGCCCAGCCAGCCCCACTGGTAGATCGCCACCACCGCGCCGAACGCGGCGAAGAGGGAGAGCATGAACCCGGCGGTCGCCACGACCGGCACGAGGATCGAGCGGAAGACGAGCACCAGCAGCACCAGGGACAGCCCGATCACCACGGTGAGGTACAGCGGCAGCGCGTCGGCCAGCAGCTGGGAGACGTCGATGTTGCCGCCGGTCTGGCCGGTGACGCCGATGCTCACCCCGAGCTCGTCCTCCAGGGCGGGGGACAGGGCGCGCAGGTCGTTGACGAGCCGCTCGGTGGACTCGGCGGCCGGGCCGTCCACGGGCACGACCTGGAACGCGGCGGTCCGGCGGTCCTCCGACAGCCCCGCCGGGACCACCGAGACGACGTCGTCCTCCGCCATGAGCTCCTCGCCCACGGCGAGCTGCAGATCGGCGGCCCCGGACTCGTCCGTGCCCTCCGGCAGGTCGGCGACCACGAGCAGCGGGCCGTTGGCGCCGGCGCCGAACTTCTCGTCGAGGACCTGGTAGGTGCGGTACTGGGTGGAGTCCTCGGGCTCGGAGGAGGCGTCCGGCAGGCCCAGGCGCATCGAGGCCGCGGGGAGTGCGACGACGACGAGCGCGAGCACGCCGGCCACCAGGGTCAGCACCGGGTGGCGGGTGGCCACCCCGGGGCGGGGCTCCCCGAGGTGGGCGGGCCTCCGGGCCGCGCGGGTCCGGGCGCGGGCGGAGAGCAGCCGCTCCCCCACCAGGGACAGCAGCGCCGGGGTGAGGGTCACGGCGATCACCACGGCCACGGCCACGCAGACCGCCGCCGCGGTGCCCATGACGCCCAGGAACGGGATGCCGGTGACGTTGAGCGCGGCCAGGGCGATGATGACCGTCAGACCGGCGAAGACCACCGCGTTGCCGGAGGTCCCGGTGGCCAGGCCGATGGACTCGTGCAGCTCCGTGCCGGCCAGCAGCTGCTGGCGGTGCCGGTTGAGGATGAACAGCGAGTAGTCGATGCCCACGGCCAGTCCGAGCATGACGCCCAGCATCGGGGTCACCGACATCATGTCCAGCACCCCGGAGAAGGACAGTACGCCGAGGGCGCCGACGGACACGCCGGTGAGCGCCATCAGGATGGGCAGGCCGGCGGCCACGAGGGTGCCGAGCATGACGAGCAGCACGATCCCGGCGATGACCACGCCGATCACCTCGGCGGGGCCGACGAGCTGGGAGATGTCCTGGGCGATCTCCAGGGAGTAGTCGACCTGCACGCCCTCGATCTCCGTGCCGTCCACGGCGGCCTGGAGTGACTCCTTCTCCTCGGCGGTGACCGCCTGCTGCTCGGCGGTGAAGGTCACCACGGCCATCGCGGTGGTCCCGTCCGCGGAGACCGTGCGGGTCTCCGCGGCCAGGGCCATCATCCGCTCGCCGCGGTCGAGCTCGGGCAGACCGTCCGCGAGCTGCTCCCGGTTGCGCTCGAGCTCCGCGCGGCCGTCGTCGAGGGCCTCCTGGCGGTCGTCGAGCTCGTCGAGGACCCGGCCGGGTGCATCGGCCCGCTCGGCCTGCTCCCGCGCGGCGTCGAGCCTCTCCTGGTTCTCGTCGAGCGTGTCCTCGGCGGCGTCGAGCTGCGCGCGGCCGTCGGCGGCCTGTTCGCGCCCGTCCGCGAGCTGCTGCTCCTGCGCCTCGCGCTCCTCCTGGGCGGCGAACGGGTCCAGGACGCCGTCGACGCCCGGGGACGCCTCCGCGGCGGCGAGCGCCGCACCGATCTGCTCGCGCTGGCCGGCGTCGAACGGGTCCCCGTCCTCGGTCTGGAACACGATCCGGCCAGTGCCGTGGCCGGCGTCGGGCAGCTCGCTCTGCAGGCGGTCGGCCAGCCGCTGGGTCTCGGTGCCGGGAACGGTGATCGCGTTGGTCAGCTGCCCGCCGAAGGCGGCGAAGGCGCCGCCGGCGAGGAGCAGGACCACCGCCCAGGCCGCCACCACGGCCCAGGCGCGGCGGGCGGCGAAGCGCCCGAGTCGGTACAGCAGATGTGCCATGTCTCTTCTCTGTCGGTCGTGTTCAGTGGATCGTGCTCTGGGGTCGTGCTCTGCCGGTCGGGTCAGTCCGCGAAGCCGTGGCGCAGGCGGTCCACGGCGGTGCGCAGCAGCCGGCGCCAGGTCTCGCGGCTGTCCGGGGTGTCCACCGCGCCGGTCTCCTCGGCCCACCGCTCGAAGGACACCGCCAGGGCGTGGAGCAGCAGGCTCGCGAGCAGGTCCACGGTGAAGGAGGGCGCGCCGGGGACCCGGTCGGTGATCTCGGAGGCCAGCCGGGCGGTGAGGGTCTGGAACACCTCGTGCGCCCACATCGCGGTGATGGGGCTGTCCTCGCTCGCGCCCATCAGGTGGGCGATGTGGCACATGGCGGGGACGAGCTCGGTCCGCTCGATGACGTCCGCCAGCTGCTCGAGGACGGCGCCGGGGCTGGGGTTCGCGGGCGGCGGGGTGGCCTCCACGACGCGCGCGAAGTTGTCGACGAACACGCCGAGCAGCTCGGTGAAGCGCGCGTAGACGGCGTCGTCCGCGGAGGCGAAGTGGTTGAAGATGGTGCGCCGCGAGACCCCGGCCCGATCGGCGAGGTCGTTGACGGTGAAGCGCCCCAGGCCGCGCTCCGCGGCCAGGGCCGCGGCGGCGTCGATGATGGCGCGGCGGTTGTGGTACTTCACGGCCTCCCGCCGGTCCTCCGGGGGGCGGTGCCGGGCGGGCTCTGCGGGCAGGTTCGTCACGAGTGCTGACACTACGTGCAACCATGCACTCCGTGCAACATTGCACCAAGTGCAACGTGCCGCACCGGGTGCCACCGCCCGGCTTCCCGGGACCGGGAGGGGATCCTCAGGTCACGGCCGGGTCACGATCCGCGGCGAGAACCCTGCGGGAGGGCCCCCGGGGGTGGCCGCGGGGCGACCCTCCCGCGTACGGTCGTCCCCGGCCTGCGAGAACGGCACCGAGCACAGCACGAAGACGACGACGAGGAGACCACCATGCACCGCTTCCCCCGGACCGCAGCCTCCGCGGCGGCCGCGCTCCTCCTGGCCGGCACCGCCGCCGGCTGCGCCGAAGAGACCGAGCTGACCCGCGCCGACCAGTCGGGCGTGCCCACCGAGGAGCTCGTGGGCGAGGCCATGACGCTCACCGGCGAGGTGCAGGAGGTCCTGGCCCACCAGGTGATCGCCATCGGCGCGGAGGACACTCTCGTGCTCGCCGACCAGCTGCCGGAGGGGCTGTCCGTGGGCGACGAGATCGAGGCCACCGGCACGGTCGAGGAGCGGGACGTCTTCACGGTCGACGACTACGAGGCGCTGCAGGCGGTCGCCGACGAGGAGACGGCGCAGCTCTACGTCGGCCGCGGCGAGGAGCTCATCCTCGTCGACGCGACCGTGACGCGAACCGGCTGACCCTCCGCACCCTCCTGCTCGGACGGGCGAGGGCCCGCGCCCCGGGCAGGGTCCGCCGCGCCCGTGCCCTACCGTGGGCCCAGGAGCAGACCGGCGCGACCGAGAGGACAGCAGTGGCGAGGAACGGCGGCGCCCGGCACGAGCACCGGCGGCCGGTCGACGAGGCCGAGCAGCTCGGCCTCGCGGAGGGGCTCGCGCGCCGGCTCGACCGGCCGATGGGCGTGCTGGGCGTCCTGTTCCTGTTCGTGGTGCTCGGGCAGCTGCTCGCCGAGGACCCGGGGCTCGTGGCCCTCCTCAACGTGGTCGGCTGGCTCTTCTGGGCCGTGTTCGTCGGCGAGTTCCTGCTCCGGGCCTACGTCGCCGGGTTCTCCGTGCGGTTCTGGAAGCGCAACTGGTGGCAGGTGCTGTTCCTGCTCCTGCCCTTCCTGCGCTTCGTCCGCGCGCTGCAGGCCGCCCGGCTGCTCCGGCTCACCCGGCTGACGCGGGCGGGGAGCGTGCTCTCGGCCGGGGTGCGCGGCTCCCGCTCCGCGGGGAGGCTGCTGTCCAGCAGGATCGGGTGGCTCGCGGCGGTCACCGGCGTCGTCGTGCTGGTCTCGAGCCAGCTGCTGTACGTCCTCGGCCACTACGCGGGATACGGACCGGCGCTGTCCGACGCGGCGATGTCCACCGTCACGGGCCGGGAGCTCGGGGCGCAGGGCGGCTTCCCCCGCGTGCTGGAGGTGGTGCTGGCGCTGTACTCGGTGGCCGTCTTCGCGACCCTGGCCGGTTCGGTGGGGGCGTACTTCCTCCGGGGCGAGACCGCTGCCGGGACCGCGGCGGACACCCCGCACTATGCGGGTCCGGACACCACCGAGTAGGCTGGGGCGGACCGAACAGATCAGCATGCTGTCCTTCCGCACCGGAGGGGCGGTTCTGAGAAGGAGGACCGATGAAGGCTCTGACATGGCAGGGAAAGCGCTCGGTGAGCGTCGAGGAGGTCCCGGATCCGCGGATCCAGGAGCCCACGGACGCGATCGTGCGGATCACCTCGAGCGGGATCTGCGGGTCCGACCTGCACCTGTACGAGGTGCTGGGCCCGTTCATGGACAAGGGCGACATCATCGGCCACGAGCCGATGGGCATCGTCGAGGAGGTCGGGCCGGCCGTCACCCACATCAAGGCCGGGGACCGCGTGGTCATCCCGTTCAACGTCTCCTGCGGGCACTGCTTCATGTGCAACCAGGGGCTGCAGTCGCAGTGCGAGACCACCCAGGTCCGGGAGTACAACAGCGGCGCGGCGTTCCTCGGCTACTCGCGGCTCTACGGCTCCGTGCCGGGCGGTCAGGCCGAGTACCTGCGGGTGCCGCACGCCGACTACGGGCCCATCAAGGTCCCCGACACCGGTGAGGACGAGCGCTACCTCTACCTGTCCGACGTGGTGCCCACCGCGTGGCAGGCCGTGAAGTACGCCGCTCCCCCGGAGGGCGGCTCCCTGGCCGTGCTCGGGCTGGGCCCGATCGGCCAGATGTCCGCCCGGATCGGCCGGCACCTGGGCTACCGGGTGCTCGCGGTGGACCCGGTCGCCGAGCGCCGGGCCATGGCCGAGCGCCACGGCATCGAGACGCTGGACTCCGCGGGCGACGTGGCGGAGCGGCTGAAGGACCTCACGGACGGCCGCGGCCCGGACTCCGTGGTGGACGCGGTCGGGATGGAGGCGCACGGCTCCCACGTGGCCGGAGTGGCCCACGCGGCGGTGGGACTGCTGCCGTCCCCGCTGGGCCGCAAGGCGATGGAGACCGTCGGGGTGGACAAGCTCGACGCGCTGTACACCGCCATCGACGCCGTCCGGCGCGGCGGCACGATCTCGATCAGCGGCGTGTACGGCGGCATGAAGGACCCCATGCCGATGCTCACGCTGTTCGACAAGCAGGTCCAGATGCGCATGGGCCAGTGCAACGTGAAGTTCTGGATCGACGAGCTCCTGCCGCTCGTGGACGACCCCTCGGACCCGCTGGGCGTCCTCGACCTGGCGACCCACCAGGTGCCGCTGTCGCAGGCGCCGGAGATGTACGAGAAGTTCCAGAAGAAGGAGGACGGCTGCATCAAGGTGGTGCTCAAGCCGTAGTCCCGCCCGCGGCGGTCGTGCCACCGGCCCCCGTCCCTCGCGAGGGACGGGGGCCGGTGCATGCCGTCCGCGGTGTCCGGTTCGCGGTGCTCAGCCGACCGTGATGCGCACCCGGGCCGGCAGCAGGGCGTCGAGGTCGCCGTCCAGGGCCAGGGCGGGCGTGCTCGAGCCGAGGGCGGCGGCGGGGACGCCGCGCACCGCCATGCGCAGGGCGAGCTCCGTGGTCAGCCACGGGGTGGTGCCGTAGCCGGGGTTGCCCTGCGCCTCCAGCACCGCGGGGAAGCTGCTGCCCTCGTGGGTGGTGAACACGCCGCGGGTGGTCCAGGACCAGCCGGTGAGCACGTCGCCGGCCGGGCCCGTCCCGACCTGGGGCAGGACCCCCGCCAGGACGTCGGCGAGCCGCGCGCGCACCGGGTGCGGCAGGCCGGCGGCGAGGCCGGCGAGCGCCTGGAAGACGGCCACCGCCGCGGCCGCGGCGCAGCGCCCGGCCCCGCGGAGCCCGCCCGCGCGGCCGACGTCCATGGCCTCGCGGAAGGCCAGGGGGTGCGCGGCGGCCCCCGGGACGGGGCTGAGGGCCTGGGTGCGGTGCACCACCGGGGGATTGATCGCCGCGAGCGGGCTCATGGCCGCGAGCACCCGGCCGCGGGCGGTCCGGGCGCGCAGCCGGAGCGGGCTGGAGGCGCGGACGGCGTCGGGGTCCGCGGCGGTCCCGCTGCCCGGCGCGGGGTCCGGGAGTCGGGCGGCGACGTCCCCGGTGCGGGCGGGGTCCGGGTCCCGCAGCACCTCGACGAGGCTCTGCACGGTCCCGCCCGAGACCGAGTCCGAGAACCCGGTCCCCGGCGGCGTGCGCACGGAGGTGACGAGGTCCGCGGAGCGCAGCGTCTCGCCCCGCGCGGCGGCGTGCCGGCGGGCGGCGTCGACGAGGACGTCGGCGGGCAGGGCCTCGAAGCCCGCGGTGTGCACGATCGCGATCCCGGCGGCCCGTGCGGCCTCGTGCAGGTCCCGGTCGGTGCGGTGGGCGAGCTGCGACTCGCCCGTCAGGTCCAGGTAGTGGGTGCCCTCCGCCACGCACGCGGCGAGCACCGGGGGCGCCAGCCGCGTGTAGGGCCCGGCGAGGTTCACCAGCACGTCGACCCGCCGGACGAACGCGCGCAGCGAGCCGGGCTCGGCGACGTCGGCGTGCAGGACCTCGGGGACGGGGAGGCCCCGGTCGGCGCACAGCGCTCGCACGCGCTCGGGGTCCCGGGCGCCGACGACGACGTCCACCCCCGCCTCGGGCGCCCGCGCCAGGAGATGGGCCAGCGCCACGCGCCCGGTGATGCCGGTGGCGCCGAGAAGGCCCACGACGGGCCGGGACGTCTGCTCGGGTTCCATCCGGCCACTCTAGGGGAACGGCCCGGGCGCCGGCCGGGAGCGGATGCCCCGGGCCCCGTCCCGCCCCTGGTGGCGGTCAGGTCCAGGGCCTACCGTGGCGGTCGAGGACCCGTGCACTCCGACCCGTGCACTCCGACCCCTGCATGCCACCCCGGGAGTCCCGACCCGCGACTCCCGAACCGCGCCACTCGAGAAAGGCCCCGCCGTGACCGCCTCCCCTGTCAGCACCGGCCGCACCGACCTCCGGCCGACCCGCGCGGACCGCGTCCGCCAGGTCCTGGTCACCGTCAGCGAGATCGCGTGCCTGCTGGGCACGCTCGTCGGCATCGGCGTCTTCGGCACCCGGGTCGAGGAGTCGTCCGGCGGCAGCCTCTCCGCGGACGCCACCCTGCTCGCCCCCGCCGGCACGGCGTTCTCGATCTGGTCGGTCATCTACCTGGGGCTGTTCGCCTACACCGTCTGGCAGTGGCTGCCCTCGCGGACGACGGACCCCCGGGCCCGCGCCACCGGCCGGCTCGCGGCGGCGTCCATGCTCCTCAACGCCGGCTGGCTGCTGGTCACCCAGCAGGGCTGGATCTGGGCCAGCGTCGGGGTCATCGTCGCCCTGGTCCTCGTCCTGGGCCTGCTGGTGGTGCGCCTGACCGAGGTCCCCGGCCGGCGCGGCCCGCTCGACCTGATCGTGGTCGACGGCACCTTCGGGCTGTACCTGGGCTGGGTGTCCGTCGCGACGGCGGCCAACGTGGCGGCCGCCCTCGTGTCCTCGGGCGTGTCGCAGGAGGGCCGGGGCGCCGAGTGGATCGGCGTCGTCGTCGTGCTCGTGCTCGCGGCGGTGGTCGCCGCCATCCAGCGGCGGGTCGGCGGGCGCTGGGCCGTGGCCGCCGCCTCCGTGTGGGGGCTGTCCTGGATCGCGGTCGGCCGGGCCACGGACGAGCCGCGGTCCGTGCTCCTGGCCTGGGGCGCGGCCGCGGCGGCGGTCCTGGTGGTGCTGGCCACGGCGTACCTCCGCCGCCGTGCCGGTGCCGGCACCGGCGCACAGGATGCCGACCAGCACGAGGCAGAGCGGCGCCGGGCCGAGCGGCGCCGGACCGGTCGGGCCGTGGACGACCGGGCGGTGGGCGAGCAGCGCTGAGGACCCTGCTCCCGCCGCCGCTTCCCGGCGCGGCCGGTCAGCCGCGCAGCTGCCGGAGCGCCCGCACGGCCGCGTCCCCGTAGCCGCCGCCGAACCGGACGGCGTGCACCAGCAGCGGCGGCAGCTGGTACCACGGCACCCGCTCCTGCCAGCCGGGCGCGAGCGGGTGCTCGGCGTCGTAGGCGGCCAGGCACTCCTCGCCGAAGCCGCCGAACAGCAGCATCATCGCGATGTCGACCTCGCGGTGGCCCCAGTGCGCCGACGGGTCGATCAGCCAGTTCCGGCCCCGGACGTCCACGAGCCGGTTCCCGGCCCACAGGTCGCCGTGCACCAGGGTGGGGGGCTCCGGCGGCCCCGCGAGCTCCTCGGCCCGCGGGGCGAGCTCCTCGAGCAGGTCCGCGGCGTGCGGGGCGATCCGGCCGGCCCCGAGCGCGTCCCGCAGGAGCGGGCGGATCCGCCGGTCGAGCAGGAACGCCGCCCAGTCCTGGGTCGGGGACAGGTCCACCGCGAAGGACCCGATCCGCCCGGGCAGCTCCGGGTCGAGCCCGCCGAAGGCCTTCCCCCGCACCCGGTGCAGCGCCGCGAGCCCGCGCCCGCACTCCACCTCGGTCCCGGACGGGCGCCGGCCCGGGGCCTCGTCGATCCACTCGAGGACGATGCCGTCGTCCGTCCACCGCACGACCTCCGGCACCCCGAGGAACTCCGGCACGTGCTCCCGCAGGGCGTGCAGTCCCGCGACCTCCGCCGCCATCATCCCGGCGGGCGGGTCCGCCATGGTCTTCGCGAACAGGGGCCCCCGCGCCGTCTCCAGGCGGAAGGCCGCCGCGGTGTCGCCGCCGCCCAGCGGGGTGGCCCGTTCCACCCCGAGGCCGTCGAGGAGCTCGTCGGTGAGGTCGTGCGGCAGATCGGCCGCCCGGTCGAAGGTGCTCATGCTGTCCGTCCTGGTCGATGCGTCCTGCTCCGTGCCCGTGCTCCGCGGGGAGACCCTGCCGGCGTCATGCCGGCGTCCGGCCGGTGCCTCGCCGCGTCCCGCCTACGTCTGGAGCCGATCCGTGAGGTCCACGCCGGCCCGTGCCCGCACCACGGCGTCGACGGCGCGGATGAACCCGAGGTGGCTGAACGCCTGGGGGAAGTTCCCGGCGAGCCGCCCGCTGACGGGGTCGAACTCCTCGGCGTAGAGGCCGAGGTCGTTGGCGTAGCCCGCGAGCTGCTCCAGGAGCTCACCGGCGTCCTCCACCCGGCCGCTGCGCGCGTACTGCTCCACGAGCCAGAACGTGCAGATGAGGAAGGGGTACTCGTCGCCCTCCAGACCGTCCAGGCCGGAGGCGGTCCGGTAGCGGTGCACCAGCCCGTGCGCCCCCCGCAGGTCCCGCTCGATCCGGGCCACGGTGCCGAGCATCCGCGGGTCGTCGTAGGCCACGAAGCCCGTGTGCGGCAGCTGCAGCAGCGAGGCGTCCACCTCGGTGTTGTCGTAGGTCTGCGTGAACGTGTTCAGCTCCGTGTCGAAGCCGTGCTCCAGGATCTCGGCGCACAGCCGGTCCCGCAGCTCACGCCACCGCTCCACCGGCCCGGAGAACCCGTGCTCCTCGACGGCGCGCACGCCCTGGTCGAAGGCCGCCCACATCATGGCGCGCCCGTGCACGAAGAACGCGGCGGACCCGCGCATCTCCCAGATCCCGTGGCCGGCCCGGTCGAAGTTGCGCTCGCAGAAGCGCAGCAGGTTCTTCTGCAGCCCCCAGGACCACCGGTCCTCCTCCACGCCGGCGTCCCGGAGGGCGGCGAGCGCGAGCATGACCTCCCCGACGACGTCCGACTGGAACTGGCCCACGGCGCCGTTGCCGATCCGCACCGGAGCCGAGCCCTCGTACCCGCCGAGGTGGCCCAGCTCGCTCTCGGGCAGCCGGCGCTCCCCCGCCAGGCCGTACATGATCTGGACCTGGTCGGGATCCCCGGCCACGGCCCGCAGCAGCCAGTTGCGCCAGAGCAGCGCGCCGTCGGTGAAGTCGTGGGCGACGAGCACCTCGATGGTCAGTGCCGCGTCCCGGAGCCACGTGTAGCGGTAGTCCCAGTTGCGGCTGCCCCCGAACTCCTCGGGCAGGGAGGTGGTGGGGGCCGCGACGATCCCGCCGGTCCCGCGGTGGGTGAGGGCCCGCAGCACGAGCAGCGAGCGCAGGACGGCCTGCTCGTGGCGCTTGTGGGTTCCCACGTGGGAGGACCACTCGGTCCAGAAGGACACCGCGCGGTCGAGGGCGTCGGCGGGGTCCACGGGGGTGGGCAGTCCGTGGTGGGACTCGTGCCAGGTCAGCACCCAGTCGAGGGACTCCCCGGCCGAGAGCCCGAAGCGCCCGCCGAGCCGGTCGGCCACGGCGCCCTCGTCCTCGTCGAGGTCCCCGGGCTGCTCCGGGGCGGCGGCTGGGGCCGCGTCCGGGGCGGCGTCCTCGAGCGGCTCGACGCGGGGGAAGTCCTCGGGGTGCAGCATCGGCCCGGTCAGGAGCAGGGCGTCGGGGCCGGCGATGGAGAGCTGCCCGCAGGTGCCGTTGCCGTCGATGTCGACCCGCCGCGTCCAGGGCACGGCGCGCCCGTAGTCGAAGCGGATCCTCAGGTCGTGCTCCACCTCGACCGTCCCCGAGACGCACTCGACCCGCCGCACGAGGTCGGCGTGGTCGGGGTGGTCGTCGCCGGCGGCCGCCGGGGGCAGGAAGTCGGTCACCACGACGGTCCCGGTGGGGGTGCGCCACGTCGTCTCCAGCACGAAGGTGCGGGGCAGGTAGCGGCGCGACGTGACCACGCCGTCGACGGCGGAGAGCTTCCAGCGTCCGTCCTCGGGCGTGCCCAGCAGGGCCGCGAAGACCGACGGGGAGTCGAAGCGGGGGAAGCACAGCCAGTCGACGCTGCCGTCCCGGGACACGAGCGGCCCCGTGTGCAGGTCGGACAGGAGCGCGTAGTCCTCCAGAGGGGTGGACCGGGGCCGGTTCGCGTCGTCGTTCATCCGCCCATTCAACCAGCCGCGGCCGGGCGTCCGGTCGGCGCAGGCCAGGGGCACGCGAGGCGTCCGCCTGGGACCCCGGGGTACCGTGCTGGCATGACAAGCATCAGGACCCTGATCATCTTCGGCGCCACCGGCGACCTCACGTCCCGCCTGCTCCTGCCGGGCCTGGGCACGCTCCTGAGCTCGGCCCCGGAGCTGCGCATCGACGTGGTCGGCTCCTCGCGGGAACCCGCGGAGGACTGGGCACAGGTCGTGGCCGAGGCCTTCGACTCCGTCGGCGCGAGCGGGCCCGCCGCCGCGCACACCCGGGAGACCGCCCGCTACGTGGCGGGCGACGTCACCGACGCCGGGGACCTCGAACGGCTGCTCGACGACGTCGAGGGCCCCGTCTGCCTGTACTTCGCCCTGCCTCCCGCGGTGACCGCGCAGGCGTGCGAGGTCATGGCCGGGCTGGACCTGCCGGAGGACCTGGTGCTGGCCCTCGAGAAGCCGATCGGCTCCGACACGCGGACCGCGCGGGAGCTGAACCGGCTCGTGGGCCGGCTCGTCCCCGAGGAGCGGACCTTCCGGGTGGACCACTTCCTGGGCATGCCGGCGGTGCTCAACTTCGTGGGGCTGCGCTTCGCCAACCGGCTGCTGGAGCCGCTCATGAGCCGGGAGCACGTGGAGTCCGTGGAGATCGTCTTCGACGAGACCCTGGGCCTGGAGGGCCGCGCGGGCTTCTACGAGGCCACGGGGGCGCTGCGGGACATGATCCAGTCCCACCTGCTGCAGGTCATGGCCCTCGTCATGATGGAACCGCCCTCCTCCTTCGACCAGGTGGAGATCCCCACGCTGACCAGCCACGTGCTGCGGGCCACGAAGCTCTGGCAGGGCGACGCGGCGGGCGCCGCGACCCGGGGCCGCTACACCGCCGGCAGCGTGGACGGCCGTGAGCTGCCCGACTATGCGGCCGAGGACGGAGTGGACCCGGAGCGCGGGACGGAGACGTTCGCGCAGGTGGTCCTCGAGGTCGACACGTGGCGCTGGAACGGCGTGCCCGTCACCCTGCGCTCGGGCAAGGCGATCGGCAACCCCCGCCAGGAGATCGCCATCACGTTCCGCCGCCCGCCGCACGACTACGAGCAGCTGCCCCGCTCGGGGGACGTCGCGCCGGACGTCCTGCGCATGGGCCTCGAGGAGGAGCAGCTGACCCTGGAGCTGAACGTGGGCGGGCCCTTCGACTCCCGGGGCATGACCCGGGTGACGCTCTCGTCCGGGATGGCCAGGCCGGGCCTGACCGCCTACGGCAGCGTGCTGCGGGGCGTCCTCGAGGGCGACCACACCTTCGGCGTCCGCGGGGACGCGGCGGAGCAGGGGTGGCGCATCGTCGACGAGGTGCTGGCCGCCTTCGAGGACGGCCGGGTCCCGCTGCTCGAGTACCCGGCCGGCAGCTCCGGGCCCGTCTGAGCGGCGGCACCGGCCGGACCGCGGCCGGGCGCCGGGCGTCCGCGGGAACGCCCCGGGGCGCCCGGCCGCCCGGCGCCCCGGGGGCTAGAGGTCGCCGATCGCGGAGCCGAGCAGGCGGACCGGCTCGAAGGCCTCCGCGTTGGTGTTCTTCGCCTGCGCCCCGCGGAAGGCGGCCATCCCGCGCACCCGCCCGGGGGTCATGTAGGGCTTGCCGGCCTGGTCCCGGTGGGAGAGCACGGCCTCGACCTTGACGTCGACGTAGCCGTCGATGTCCACGAACACGGACGGGTCGAAGTCGCGGGTCACCGACGGGGACTCGAAGCACAGGATCGAGTGGTGGGCCCGGGCGGCGCGCAGAGTGGCCTGGTGCACCGCGTAGTGGTCCTGGTGCTGGTCGTGGGCCGAGTGGGTGAAGATCACGTCCGGCTCGAACTCCCGGATCGCGGCCTCGATGGCCCGGACCATGTCGTTGGTGACCGTCTCGAGCTTCGTGTCCGGGAACTCGTGCACCCGCAGACCCGTCAGCCCCAGGAACGAGGCGCCGCGCTGGGCCTCGGCCGGTCGCAGCCCGGCGTTGCCTCCGACCTCGCCGGAGCTCATCACCAGGCCGCGGACCTCGTGGCCGGTGTCGACCAGCTTGGCCAGGGTTGCCCCGCAGGCGAGCTCGAGGTCGTCCGGGTGCGCCCCCACGGCCAGCACCTTCCGGCGCTCGACCACGGTGGTGGCGGGGATCCGCCGCTCGGCGATGACGAAGCCGAAGACCCCGGTGGCGACCAGGGTGGCCACCGCGATCGCGTCGCAGACCAGGGTCACGGGCATGATCGTGGCGCACCACAGGTTGAGCACCAGCAGCACCGCGTACACGGCGACGATGGCCTGGCGCAGCGACCTGGCCCCGGCGATGAACCGCTTGTGCCGCGTGTAGGCGGCGTTCGACAGGACGTAGACGAGGACGACGGTGCTCAGCAGAGCACCCACGACGGATGGCAACATGTTTCCCCCCAGGAATGATCGGCCCGGCCCGGAAGCTCCTTCGCTCCGGGTCGATGACGCCACCGGCCCCCCGACCGGTTCGACGTCCACCCCGCCGCGGTGGTCACCACCGGGTCGGGTATGGATCAGTTTGCATGAGGAAACAGTTTTTTGCATCCGTTAATGGCCGTTCGGACGACCCCACATCCGCCCACATCGGCCGGCGACGCACCTGGCGAACTTTATAGTCAGCCTGCTTTCGTATTGCTCCGTTTCGTGTGAGACTGGGCGGACACCGCTCGAGGAGTTCACCGTTCACGGTGACCACCACAGGAAAGAGGTACGTCCATGATCAGCACGATCCAGAACCTTGGTGTCCGCAGCGAGCACGCCTACGCGGCGGGCTTCGCCTCCATCGGCCTGTCCGTCCTCTCCTGGGCGGCCAGCCTCGGCAAGAGCAAGTCCAAGCCCCAGGCCGACCGCTGGGGCCTGTTCGTGGGCGAGTGGACGCCGACCTTCTTCGCGATCGGCGTCGCGCTGAAGCTCGAGGAGACCTCCTCCAAGAAGTAGGTCCCCGGGACAGCGCGTCCCCGGACGCCGCGGCGGCCCCCACCCTTCTGCGGGTGGGGGCCGCCGCCGTGTCCGGGACCGGGCTCAGCGCCTGGCCCGAGGCAGGTCCTTCACGGCAGGGCCCTCGAGCAGGGAGCCGTCGGCGGCGAAGCGGGAGCCGTGCAGGGGGCAGTCCCACGAGCGCTCGGCGTCGTTCCAGCGCAGCACGCCGCCGAGGTGCGTGCAGACGCCGGAGACCTTGCAGGTGGTGCCGTCGACGGTGGACACGCCCACGGGGCGGCCGTGCTCGCGTCCGACGACACCCTGCCCCTCCGCGGGCGTCCCGGCCGGCAGCTCCTTGAGCTCGGCCCTGAGCCAGTCCTTGGGCGCGTTGAGGCCCACCCCCGCGTTGACGCGCAGGGCGGTGAGGATGTCCGACGGCGAGGTCATGCGCCGGCCCAGCGTCTCGGCCCACGGCACGCTGCCGCCGAGGATCTCGGCGTTCAGCGCGATCGCGGCGGCGACGGCGTTGCTCATCCCCCACTTGTTGTAGCCGGTGGCGAGATAGATGTTGCCGCCGCCGCGGGGCAGGGTGCCGATGAAGGGGATGAGGTTGACCGACTCGTAGTCCTGGGCCGCCCACACGTGCGTGCGCTCGGCCCCCGGGAACCAGCGCTGCGTCCAGGACTCGAGGTCGTCCACGGCCGCCTGCGGGGAGGCGGACCGTCCCACCACGTGGTCGTTGCCGCCCACCAGGAGCAGCTCCTCCCCGCCGACCGGCACGGTGCGCAGCGTGCGGGTGGGGCTGTCCGCGGTGATGTACATGCCCTCCGGGACGGACCCCGGCGCCCCGGGGACCCGGTAGGTCAGGGCGTAGGAGCGGTTCGGGGAGAGCTTCGCGAAGTACCCGCCGCGGTCCAGGACCGGGGTGCCCGTGGCGAGCACGAGCCGGTCGGCCCGCACCGGGCCGTGCGAGGTCTGCACCGAGAGGGGTGAGCGGACACCGGCCCCGGTGATCCGGACCCCCTCCACGAGCGTGCCGCCGTGCTCCTTCAGCTCGGCGACGAGGGCGCCGAGCACCTCCATCGGGTGGAACTGGACCTGGTCCGGCATCGTGATGGCCCCGGAGACCTTGTAGGGGAGGCCGGTGTCCCGGGTCCAGTTCATGTGCAGCCCGGCGATGCGGGCGGCCTCGAGCTCCTTGCGCAGCGCGGAGGCGCCCTTCGAGGTCGTGGCGTAGGTGTAGGCGTCGCGGCGCTGGAACGGGACCCCGCGCTCCTCGAGGAACCGGACCAGCCAGTCCATCCCCTCGCGGTTCCCGTCCGCGTAGGCACGCAGCACCTCGTCCGACTGGTGCCGGTGGATCTGGGAAAGCGTGGTGCCCTGCAGCAGGGACAGCTTCGCCGTGGTGTTGCCCGTGGTGACGGCCCCGACGGAACGCGCCTCGAGCACGGCGACCCGCTGGCCCGCACGCGCCAGCAGCACCGCGGTGGTCAGCCCGGTCAGCCCGGCACCTGCGACCACCGTGTCGTAGTGCGCGCCGGGGACGAACCGGTCCGTCGCGGTGGACGGCACCTCGTACGTGTCGAGCCATACGGATCTCATGGAGGAACTCCCTCGTGGTCGCTGCTGCCGGAGTGGTCGTTGCGGTCGCACTTTGGTGCCATCCTGTCGGCCATCAGGTGTGAAGTCCACTGTCCATTCCCGGGGAGGACTCCGCGAGCCCGCTGTCGGTGGCGGTTCCTAGACTCGTCCGCATGCCCCCGGAACCGTCCATGGTCGACATCACCCGCATCTACTACGAACCGGCCGCCGCCGAGCTGCCCCGGGGGCGGCAGGTCCTCGAACGGTGGCCGGACGCCACCCTGGTGGAGGTCCCGAGCCACTGGCAGATCCCGGAGCTGCACGGGGACGAGACCAACGCGCGGCGGTGGGTGCGGATCAAGCGCGAGGCCCTGGTGCTGGGGGTCAAGAAGTCGCTGGCGGCGCGGCCCAACGGCCGGTCGGCGGACTTCATCGCGCCGTCCACGGCCAACGGGTGCGCCATGGCGTGCGCCTACTGCTACGTCCCGCGCCGGAAGGGCTACAGCAACCCGGTGACGGTCTTCGCCAACATCGAGCAGATCACCGGCTACCTGGACCGGCACATCGGCCGGCAGGGCACCAAGCCGGAGCCCAACCAGTGCGACCCCGACGCGTGGGTCTACGACCTCGGGGAGAACAGCGACTGCTCGGTGGACGCCCTGCTCAGCGACAACGTGCAGGACCTCGTGGACCTGTTCCGCCGCCACCCCACGGCCAAGGCGTCCTTCGCCACGAAGTACGTCAACCGGGAGCTGCTGGACTGGGACCCGCAGGGACGGACCCGGGTGCGGTTCTCGCTGATGCCGGCGCACCTGGCCAAGCTCACGGACATCCGGACCACGCCGGTGCCGGAGCGGATCGCCGCCATCGACGACTTCGTGGCGGCCGGCTACGAGGTGCACGTGAACTTCTCGCCGGTGATCGTCACGGACACGTGGCTGGAGGACTGGGCCGAGCTCTTCGAGCAGCTCGACGACGGTCTCAGCGCGGCGGCCAAGGACCAGCTGGCCTCGGAGGTCATCTTCCTGACCCACAACGCCCAGCTCCACGAGGTCAACACGCAGTGGCACCCCAAGGCCGAGGAGGTGCTGTGGCGCCCGGATCTCCAGGAGACCAAGCGCTCCCAGAACGGGGCCCTCAACGTGCGGTACCGGTTCCGGGACAAGCAGCGGTACCTGGAGCAGTTCCTGGACCTGCTCCACGAGAAGCTGCCGTACTGCGACGTCCGCTACGCGTTCTGAGCCGGAGCCCGCGGGTCACGCCACCCGGGGGTCGTAGCCGTCCGACGGCCGGGAGACGGTGGTCAGCAGGAACACCGAGTCCTCCAGCGCCTCCACCGAGTGGCGGGAGTCGGTGAGGGACAGCAGCTCCCCTGCCGTGAGCTCCTCGGCGAGCTGGCCGCGCTTGAGCACCCGGACCCGGCCGCGCAGTAGCTGGAGGGTGGCGGCGGGCGGGGAGACGTGCTCGGCGAGCTCCTTGCCGGCGCACAGCGCCATCATCGTCTGCCGCAGCACGCCGTCGTGGACCACGAGCTCCGCGCTGCGCCCGGCGCCGGAGGCACGCGCCCTGGTGAGATTAGCGGTGGCGAGGTCGTCGAGGCGGGTCATGGGTCCTCCTGGTGGCGCGTCAGCGGTGCGGGTTCAGAGCAGCGCGCCCTCGAGGCGCAGCAGGTACTCCTTGCGTTCCATGCCGCCGGCGTAGCCGGTCAGCCGCCCGTTGGCGCCGATGATCCGGTGGCACGGGACCAGCAGGCTGACGGGGTTGCGGCCGTTGGCCGCCCCGACCGCCTGAGCGGCCCGGGGTGCCCCGACGGCGCGGGCCACCTGCCCGTAGGTGCCGGTCGTGCCGTACGGGATCTGCGCGAGGGCGTTCCACACGCGCACCTGGAACGGCGTCCCGTGGAGGACGACGTCGGCGTCGAACTCCTGCAGCCGTCCCGCGAAGTACTCGCCGAGCTGCTCGCGGATGTGCGGGAGGAGGCTGTCGTCGCGCGCCCCGAAGGAGGTGGGGACCGGTCCCTGGCGTGCACCCTCGACGGAGAGAGCCACGAGCGCCCCCGCCTCCTCCACGAGAGCCAGCGGGCCGATGGGCGACTCCACCACGGCGTGACGCCGGACGGTCGCGGTGGTGGGCGCCGGGCTCAGTCTCAGTGCCATGGGCCGATTCTACGCCCGGCCCAGCGGCCTCCGCGGGGCGCGGGCCAGGGTGTAGGACGGTTCCCGCAGCCGGTAGGTCCACCCGTAGTTCTCGGCGCCCGTGGGGACGTTGAGCAGGGGGTCGAACCGTTCGTCGTCCCCGAACGGCGCGCCGGGACCGAGCTCGACCGTCCCGAAGCGCTGCCACGGCCCGAGCGGTGTGGCCCAGTACAGTCCGAGGACCCAGGGCTCGGCGGCGACCGACGCCCGGAAGAGGTCGGGGCGAGCCGGCAGGCGCTCTGTGCGCGGCTCGGGGTGGGCGGCGACCAGCACCGGGCCGCCGAGAGCCCGGTAGGACATGAAGGAGGCGAATGCGCTGTCCGGCACGTGCCGGTGGAAGGTCGGGACGAAGCGGGAGAACCGCCCCTCGCCGGCGGTCGCGAGGAGGATGTCGGCCCGGCCGTCGCTGCGGCCCTCCATCTGCCCGGAGGGCGGGACGGGGCAGCGCAGGGCGAGGCCCAGGATGTCCGGCCACCCCTGTGGGAAGCCGATCGAGCGGGAGAAACGGGCCCGCACGGGATCCTCCCCGGCTTCGTCGATCCAGTGGATGCCACTGGTACCGCCGCCCGTACGGATCAGGACGCCCTCGAGCCCGACGCCCTCCGAGTGGATGGGCCGCTGGGGCCGGAACTGCTTGAGCAGGACGAACGGCGCCCGGGCGGCGGACCCGAGGAGGGCGCTGATGGGTGGGAACGTCATGACCCCCACGCTACCCGGGCGCGCGCCCTGCTCAGCGGAGTCGGACGCGGATCGGCCCGCGGGCTGTCCGGCCGTCGACCACGCGGCCCTGCTGGGTGATGTCCACGAGCCCGGCGTCGGCCATCCGGTACGCCTCCTGACGCACGTCCTCCATCAGGTCCCGCCAGCCCTCGGCGGCCAGAGCGCGGGCGGCCTCGGAAGGACACACGGTCTTCCCGGACCCGCGGCGGCGGACCAGGTCGAGCAGCACCGAGCGCACCTCGCTGGGCGACGGGGTGGTCACGGGCAGCTCCTCCGTCTCACCGAGTTCTAGGGTCCAGGGGCCGGGCCCCGCCTCCAGGATGTCAGAACGGCGGCGGGTCGTCGGCCGGACCAGGCCGAGGAGCGGCGCGCGGGGCACAGGGCGGAGCGGGGACCGCGAGGAAGTACGGTGCGCGCTCCGGGACCGGATGGTGGTGCTCCTGCGGATAGGTCCGGTGGACCTGCCCTGCAGGCGAGGTCCACTCCAGCACCCCGTGGTCGTGCAGTTCAGGGGCCGGGCGCTCGGGGGCCACGTGCTCCACCCGCCACCGGCCCAGCGGACCGTCCCGGTGCTTGAGCAGGTGGTGGTGCCGGCACAGGTGTGCGAGGTTGTCCGCCGAGGTCCGGCCGCCGTCCGCCCAGGCGACGGTGTGGTCGAGGTCGCACCGCGACGCCCGGCGTCGACAGCCCGGGAAGCGGCACGTGCCGTCCCTGGCTCGCAGCCGGTGCTTGAGATCGGCGGGCACGGCATAGGTGCTGCGGTCCCGGTCCAGGACGGTCCCCGTGACGGGATGGGTGAGGATCCGTGACCAGGAGGGCGCGCGTGCCGCGATCCGCTCCGCGAGACCGACCGGGATGGGCCCGTAGCCCTCCAGCTCCGCACAGCGGGGAGTGCGCGGCAGGCCCTCGATGGAACCGGGGGGCAGCGTCCCGGCGTTCTCGAGGAGCGCGAGAGCGGGCACGGTGACCGTGATGTGCCCGCGGATGCCGCGAAGACGGTCGGGCAGGTCGGCGGGCTCGCCGTCGAGCAGGAGGTCCACCAGCACGTCGGCGCGCAGCTGGGGCACCGTGCGGCGCTCCGGAGCCCCGACGGTGGGATCCGACGGTCCGCTGTCCGGGGCGCCCGCGGCGGACGACGGGGGCAATGCCGTGGCCAGGACCTGCGCGGGGAGGACCTCGGGCGGGACCGCGGTGACCGCCCGGTCGACCAGCGTGTCGAGGCGGTCCTGGATGGCGTGCGCGGTGGCCGCGTCCAGGAGGGCGCACAGCTGCGCCATGCCGTCCTCCCGGGGTTCGACCCACACGCGCCGGTCCCGCAGCGCCAGCCGGTGGCGTTGCTCCTCGGTCTCCCGCAGCAGACCTGCGCGGCGTCGGCGGGCGAGGGCGCGCAGCTGGGCTACGGTGCTGCCAGGGGCCCGGAGGAGCAGCTCGTCGACGATCCGCTGGACGGCCTGGACCGGCGCCCGCTGCTCCGGCGGGAGACCGGCGGCGTCCCACACCAGCTCGCGCCACAGCTCGACGAGCACTCCTGCCTGCCGGAAGCCCACCTGGCCCTGCTCGAGCGCCTCGAGGACCTCGGGCAGGGACTCCGCGAGCAGCACGGCGTCCTCGACACGGCGCAGCGCGGCGCCCACGGGGAGCCGGAGGGCCGGACCGATCTCATCGGCCACGTCCCGCACCGTCTGCTCAGCGGGCTCGAGGGAGTGCGGGCCCAGCCGGTCCGCCTCGGGGCGCATCCAGAGCGCCTCCACCATCCAGCGCTGCTCCCGGGCCTCCTCCTGCAGCTGCCAGAGCCGGTGGAGCAGCCGGTACTGGCGCCCCGCGGCCCGGGCCTCCGCGCGGGACTCCTCGACCAGGGCCCGCACGCCGGCGGAGAACTCCTCGCCGATCTCGGCCAGGTCCGTCTCCTCCCGGAGGACGTCCTCCAGGCTTCGCGGCGGAACGGCGGTCGCGGCCATGGTTCATGGTCCCAGCCGGATCCGACACACTAAGCCGTGACCCGGAGCACCTTTCGAGGGTCCCCGCGTCCCGCCCGGCAGGGCCGGGCGGGACGCGGGGAGTGGCTCAGGCCTGCGCGAACGGGTAGTCCGTGTAGCCCTCGGCGCTCTGCGTGTAGAAGGTCCGCGGGTCCGGCACGTTCTCCGGCAGACCCTCCGCCCAGCGCCGCGCCAGGTCCGGGTTCGCGATCGCCGGGCGCCCGACGACGACGCCGTCCGCCACGCCCTCCTCGATCAGCTGCACGCTCTCCTCGCGGGTGGTCGGGACGTCGCTGAAGCCGCTGTTGGCCAGGAAGGCGCCGCCGAAGCGGGTGCGCAGCCCCTGGACGAACTCCCCCGCCGGCTCCTTGTGCAGCACGGAGAGGTAGGCGAGGCCGAGGTCCCCGATGCCGTCGACGAGAGCGGCGTACGTGGCCCGGACGTCCTCGTGGTCCGTCTCCCAGGCGTCCTGGATGTTGTGCTCGGGCGAGATCCGCAGACCGACCTTCTCCGCACCGACGGCCTCGGCCACGGCCCGGACCAGCTCGACCACGAAGCGGGCGCGGTTCTCGGGGGAGCCGCCGTACTCGTCGGAGCGCTGGTTGGCGCCCGGCGCGAGGAACTCGTGCAGCAGGTAGCCGTTCGCGCCGTGGATCTCCACACCGTCCAGGCCCGCCTCGATCGCGTTGCGAGAGGCCCGGACGAAGGACTCCACCACGCCCGGCAGTTCCTCGGCGGTCAGCGCGTGCGGCACGGGGTAGTCGGCCTTGCCCTGGTAGGTGTGCGTCTTCCCCTCGATCGCGAGAGCACTCGGGGCCACCGGCTGCGAGCCGCCGTTGATGTCCGGGTGCGTGACGCGCCCGGCGTGCATGACCTGCATGAACAGGCGGCCGTCGGCGGCGTGCACGCTCTCGGCCACCCGGCGCCAGCCCTCGACCTGCTCGGGCGTCTCGATGCCGGGCTGGTAGGCGAAGCCCTGCCCCACCACGTCGGGGTACGTGCCCTCGGTGACGATGAGGCCCATCGAGGCGCGCTGAGTGTAGTGCTCCACGTTGAGCTCGCCGGGGACGCCGTCCCGACCGGAGCGCATCCGGGTGAGCGGCGCCATGACCAGGCGGTTCGGCAGCTCGAGGGAGCCGAGGGTGACGGGGGTGGACAGGGTGGAGTGCGGCACGGGGAGGCCTTTCATCAGGGAACTGGTTCTTTCCGTGTCAACGGGAGATCCCCCGGAGTTATTTGCGCTCCGGCTGTCTCGTTCCTCACAGCTGGTGGGAGCTATACCCCCTGGGGTATAGTGGGCCTACGTGTCCCGCCCGGTGCGGCACGAACCTCTCGACCACCGCGAAGGAGAACTGAGCCATGGGCTTTCTCGGCCGACTCTTCGGCAGCACCTACGAGACCGTGGACGTGGCACGCGCCCGGGAGCTCCTGGACGGCGGGGCCGTGCTCGTCGACGTCCGCACCGCCCAGGAGTACCGCGCGGGTCACGCCCCGGCCGCCCGGCACATCCCCCTGGACGCCCTCGGCACCCGGCAGCGCGAGCTGTCCAAGGACCGGCCGGTCGTGACGGTCTGCCGATCCGGCGCCCGCTCGGCGAACGCCGCCCGCCGGCTGGCCGCGGCCGGCTACGAGGTGGCCAGCCTCCGCGGCGGCATGACGGCCTGGCAGCGCGCCGGCGAGCGCGTGGTGGCGAAGAACGGCCACCCCGGCACGGTCGCCTGACCCACGCCCCGGGTCCCCGGACTCCTCATCCGCCCTCCCGGCCGGACCGGGCGCGGCCGTAGCCGCGCGGAGTGGCGCCCAGCACCGACCGGAACTCCCGGGTGAGGTGGGACTGGTCCGCGAAGCCCAGCTCCACGGCGAGCGCCCCGAGGTCCGCGGCCGGGTCCGCGCGCATCCGCTCGGCCGCCTCCTGGAGCCGACGACGACGGAGCAGCAGCTGGGGCGGCATCCCCACGAAACGGGCCGCGAGCCGCTGCAGCGAGCGCTCGGACACGTGCAGCTGCCGAGCCAGGCCGGCCGGGCTCCGCGCGACGGTCCCCGCCTCGAGGAGGTCGACCATGCGATTGGCCAGGGCACCGTCCCGCGCCGCGGACGGGGGCACCTCCGCCGCCAGCGCCCGGACGTGGTCCGCGAGCAGGGACGCCGCCCGCAGATGCCGTCCGGCCGGCTCGGCACCCGCCACAGCCCCCGCGGCGGCAGAGCGCAGCCCGGGCGCGCTGACGGGCTCCGCTCCGCCGGACGGATCCGCCGGACGTGCCCACCGCCCGGCCGCATCGGGCCCCGTCATGGCCTCCGCGACGGCGGAGCGCAGCCCGGGCGCACTGACGGGCGCGGACCCGTCGAGCAGGTCCGCCGGGTGCTCCGTGAACAGCAGGACCCCCGCCGGGCGCAGCAGCGCGCCGACCGCCCAGCCCCGGCCCGTGAGCACCCGGGTGGACGCACGGCTCGTGGGCCCGTGCAGCGCCACCCCGTCCGGTTCGACCACCACGTTGCTCGCCGGATAGCCCAGCACCAGCTGCTCGGCCCGCTCCCCCGCCGGCAGGTCCCACTCGGGGATCCACAGCTGCCGGACGAGGTGGGCGACGTCGTCGGGCGCGGGCAGGCGCACGACCGTGGCGTGCGGTCCCGGGGTGAGGTGGCCCCGCGTGGTGGGCGGCTCGCTCATGGCACGAGCGTAATCACCCGAGGGTGGCGGGAATCTTCAAGACCGGCCGGCACCGGCTGCCTAGGCTCGGAGCATGAGCACAGAGCAGAACCTCCGTGGGGTCACCGGAGCACATACCACCGACGGGACGCCCCGGGGGTTCACGTCCCTGACCCCGTTCATCGCGGTGGTCGACGCGGCCGCGGCGCTCGACTTCTACACCCGCACCTTCGGGGCCGCCCTCGTCGACCGCACCGACATGCCCGGGCCGGACGGGACTCCCGTCGTCGTGCACGCGACCATCGATCTCGGCGACGGACGGCTCCAGCTGGGCGAGGTGAACCCCGACTTCCACCTCGTGGTCCCGCCCGCGGGCGACGACGACTGCTATTCGCTGGGCCTCTACGTCCCGGACGTCGACGACGTGGTGGCGCGTGCCGTCGCCGCCGGCGCCACCGTGCGCGAACCCGTCAGCACGTTCGTCTCGGGCGACCGCTACGGCAGCATCCGCGACCCGTTCGGCGTCCGCTGGTCGGTCATGACCCGGGTCGAGGACCTCTCCGAGGAGCAGAGCAGCGCACGGGTCGCCGAGTGGGCGGAGTCCATGGGGCAGGCGTGAGGAGCCCGCGGCTCAGGCGTCCCGGGGGCCGTCGGCCGGGGCGAGGAGCTCCAGGGCGATGTCGTCCGGGTCGCGGAACTCCAGGATCTGGCCCACGCCGATGTCCTTGATCCCCCCGTGGGCGATCCCCAGGTCGTCCAGGACGACGACGGCGTCCCGGAGGTCGGCCAGCGACGCCACGGTGAAGCACAGGTGGTCCAGGCCCACCCGGTCCTCGTCGTGCCGGTCCCCGTCCGGCGCCACCGGCCGGAGGCCCAGGAGTCCACCGCCGAACCGGTAGATCACGCCTCCGAAGAGGAAGGACAACTGGTCCTTCGTCTCCTGGTCGGCGTCCGCCGGGGGAGCCTCGAAGGCGACCGGGAAGCCGAATACGGCGTCGTAGAAGGCGCGGGAGCGCTCGATGTCGGTGACCGTGAGCCGGACGTGGGCGTAGTCGGTGGCGCTGATGGGCACGGTGTTCTCCGGTGTCGTCGGGGTGGCGCTTCGAGCGGGACGTCCTGCACTGCGCACCGGGAGGCAGGGCCTGCTTCCGGTGCCAGGTCTCGCACTCTACGGAACCCCGACCCTGCGGGCGAGGGTCCGGGCCCCGCGCGCGAACTCCTCGGACGCGCACGGGGTCCGGCCTCCGGGACGGGTCCCGGTCGCGGCTCTCCAACCCTCGACCGGGACCGTCAGCTTCTCCCTGTGTCCCGGGGATTCCCCCTCGCACCACTCAGCCAACCACCTCCTGCTGAACCCGAGCTGAAGCAGGTTTCCTGGGCGGTGGCCCCGGTGGCCCGGTGGTGCCGCCCGTGTCCGCCGGCGCGAGTGCGCCGGCTCAGGGCGCGGCGAACCAGAAGTCGTCGAACCCGTACTTCAGCACCCGGTAGGCGAAGTCGTCCTCGGTCGGCCCCTCGAGGGCGTAGTCGAAGCGGGCGATGACCTGGCGCTGGGCGTCGTGCTCGGCGAACGTCAGGGCCTGGCCGCTGTTGACCACGAGCGGACCGCCGAGGTCCTGCACGTTGCTGACGATCGCGGAGTAGGGCACGGCGACGGTCTCGACCTCGGTGTAGGTCCCCGCGTTCTCGTCGACGAGGTACTTCCGGTACTCCGAGCGGAGTGAGGGGTCCGCCGTGGCCACCGGGGAGGTCCCCGCGGGCACGGGACCGGTGTAGTCCGGACGGCTGCCCATGCTCCAGAACGAGTTGTCGAACATCGTGAGGTAGTACTGGCCGTCCGCCAGCGCCGCGTCGTCGTGGCGCACCACCGAGTGCTGTCCGCCGGTGTCGGGGAAGTCCCCCGCCTTCTCGAGGAGCAGGTCCTCGGCCTCGGTGCCGGCCCAGACCTCCCGCTGACCGATGATGTAGTCGACCGCGGGGTTCCCGTGGACGTCGTCGACCTTCAGGATCGCGGAGTTCTCGCGCGCGCTGACGATCACGGAGTCGCCGTCCGGGGACCAGTCGACCGAGTTCAGGTGCAGCCAGTCGTCCACCTCGCCCGGACCGTAGAACCCCGGGCCGTAGGGCTGGGTGCGGGACTTGTAATCGGCGAGGAGCTCCGTGAAGTCGACCGTCTTCTCGTAGGTCCCGGTCTCGAGGTCCAGGGACACCAGGACGTCCTCCACACTGCCCTTGGCGGTCTCCGTCGCCAGGATCACGAGCTTGCCGTCGTCGGTGACGTCGAAGTCGTGGTGCATCTCGAAGCCCGCCAGGACGTGGGTGGCCACGACCCGGCCGAGGCCGTCGATCCGGGCGACCTCGTTCCTGCCGACGGTGGTCACCATGGTGTCGCCGTAGAACTCCAGCCGGTCCGTGCGGTAGCCGTCGAGGTCGAACTCGGCGCGCAGCACCCCCGCGTTGTCGTAGAGCAGGGTGTAGTCGAGGTGGCGCTTCAGGCCCATGACGGCGAACAGGCCCTCGGTGAGCTCCTCGGCGTTGCCCTCCACGGTGCGGTCGAGGGTCGTGCGGTCGCCCGAGGCGCTCGGTGGAGCGGTCATGGTGAACGAGAACTCCGTGGGTCCGCCGTCGTCGGGCTGCCAGGTGGTGGTCACGGTGTTCTCGGCGCCCGGGACCACCCCGATGAGCTGCCCCTCGAACGACGCGGCGCTCGGGTCGTGGTCCTTGGCGACGCGCGTGAAGTCCTCGGTGCCGGGAGAGCTGACGGTGTACGTCAGGGTGCCGCTGCCCTCGGTCTCGAACTGGGCGTGCACGCCGGTGGTGTTGGTGCCGAAGGGGTTGAGGACGAGCAGCGGGGCACCGGGAGAGGAGCCCAGGGACTTCAGGTCGTCCAGCGCGGCGTCGACCACCTCCTGCACGTCCGGGGCGAAGCTGTCGCGCTCCTCGGGAACTCCGTTGCGGGTGACCGAGACGGTGTAGACGTTCGTGTCCGCCTCCGGGTAGGTCTCGGCCGTGGCCGCCACCTGCTCGGCGGCAGGCACCACGGGAGGAGCACCGGGCTGCTGCAGCACCCGCGGAGGCCCGACCGCGAGGGCCGGGCCCCCCGACACGACCAGAGCGGCCGCCGTGAGCAGGGTGACGGAACGAGCGCGCGATCGGTGGGACATCTGGGGCTCCTGGCGGTGGGCGCGGCGGTGACGTCCGGCCGAGTGTAGCCACGCAAGAGCCCTCTGATAAGGGCCGATGTCTTTGCGGGGGCTAACGCCGCACCCCAGGAGCATCTTCAGTGACGGGAATGACCCCGGATGACCTCCGGGCGGTCCGGCGATCCGTGCCGTGCCGCCCTGCGGGTGCCGCTCCGGGTCCGCCTCACTGACCCCCGCCGGGCTCGCACCGGTCGGCGCAGTCGCGCAGCCGCGCCACGAGCTCCTGCGCCGCCGGGTCCTGGTCGAACTCGCTCACCACGAGGCGCCGGACGCCGGAGCTCTCCTGGACCTCGATCACGTAGGACTGCTGGTCGGCCGCTCCCTGACGGGTCGTCGGGGCGGTCGATCCCAGCCGGTGCGCCAGGACGGTCTCGAAGAGGTCGAGGAGCGCGTCCTGCTGCGCCCGGGGCAGGGACTCGGTCTCGAAGCTCCGCTCCACGGCCAGGCCGGGGAAGTACGCGAGGCCTCCCTCGAGGCGGTAGCTGACTCTCGCCATGGACGGCACCGTCCCTCCGTCGGACGCGGGTGGCCAAGACCGGGCCCGCGCGGGGACCGGCGGGGCCGGTGAGGAATCAGTTCCCGACTATACCCGCGGCGCCCTTCCGGGTCAGGCGCCAGCACCCGTCCGCTCCGTCGAACGTGGTCATGGCGCCCGTGGCGACGTCGCCCACCAGGGTGCCGGCGTACCGGGCCGCACCGGCGTCGAAGGACAGGAGCAGGGTGCCGTCCTGCTGGTGCCACTGGCCGGACAGCTCTCCGGTGAACGAGCCGTTGTCGTGGAAGGTCAGATGCACCCGCGCGGAGGAGTCCGTGCAGCCCCAGCTGTACTGGAGCACCCACTCGTCCGCGAGGGCGCCCACGGACCGGGCCGCCTCGGGCGCGACCCCCACCTGCTGCCAGGCGTCCGCCACCACGGCCTGCTCCGCGGGTCCGAACAGGGCGGCGGCGTGCTCGATCGTGAGGCCCGCGAAGTCCTTGAACTGCGCGACCCACCGCAGGCGCCGCAGCTCGGGATCACGCATCGCGGCGTACCAGATCCGGCCGGCCCTGTCCCAGCTGTGGCCGCCCAGTCCGGTCGCCGCGATGCAGAACGCCCGGTTCGGGATGCCGGAGTTGATGTGCACCCCGCCGTTGTCGTCCAGGGTGTGCACGAAGCGGGACATGTGGTCCGGCTGCGGGTCCTTGCCGAGCACGTCGTCGTCGAACGCGGTGCCGGGTGCCTTCATCGAGCGGAGGCCCACCCCGTTGACGGCGCTCGTGAACAGGCCTGCACCGATGATCCAGTCGGCGTCCGCCGCCGTCTGGCGGGGAACGGCCACGTACTGCTTGACCATGGCCCCGATGACGTCGGAGAAGTGCTCGTTGAGCGCCCCGGACTGGTACATGTACAGCAGGTCGGACTCGTGCGTGGTGATGCCGTGCGCGAGCTCGTGCCCGATGACGTCCACGGCGGCGGTGAAGCGGTTGAAGTACTGGCCGTCGCCGTCCCCGAAGATCATCTGCCGGCCGTCCCACGCCGCGTTGTTGTACTTCTCCTGGTAGTGCACCGTGCCGAGCAGGGGCATGCCGGCGTCGTCGAGGGAGTTGCGCCCGAAGACCTCCTGCAGGAGGTCGAACGTGGAGCCCAGCCCGTCGTACGCCTCGTCCACGGCGGGGTCCCCGCTGGCGGGGGCTCCCTCCGAGCGCACGAGCGTCCCCGGGAGCTCCGCGGTGTTGCCGGCCGAGTGGATCTTCCGCTCCCTGTGGGCGGTCGCCTGCGCCGCGACGGACCGCGCAGTGAGGTCCGCGATCAGCCGTTCCGCCCGGACCGTGGTGTCCACGGCCAGTGCGGCCAGGGCGTTCCTGCGGGTCTGCTCGTCCCCGTGCACCGCCATCTGCTCGTGCACGTACGGCGGGATGACCCCGCAGAACGCTCCGTGCCGGTGCCCGTGTCCGTGGTCCGTGGTCATCGCTTCCCCACCTCTCCGCATCAGATCCGGTTGCCCGCGGCGTCCAGCTCACCGGGCGCCGTCCCCGGGCCGTCCGGCGCACCGGGCGCCGTCCCCGCGGAGTCCAGCCTCCGCCCGGCGACGTCCGCCGGCTGCCCGGCGCTGCTGTCCGCGGATCCCGGCCCGCCGGCGGATCCCTGCCTGGCCAGGTACCAGCAGCCGCCCGGCGAGCCGTCGAAGGAGGACATCGCTCCTGCTCCCGCGGTGCCGGTGACCGTGCCGCCGTACTGCGCGGGACCGTCGGCGAAGCGGAGCAGCAGGGTGCCGTCCTGCTGCCGCCAGGCGCCGGAGAACCCCCCGCCCGAGAAGGTGCCGTCCGGGTCGAACACGAGGCCCACCCTGCCGTAGTCGTCGGTGCAGCCCCAGCTGAAGTGGAGCACCCACGGACCGGAGATCGTCACTGTTCCGCCCCTTTCCTCGCCCGGCGCACGAGCACCGGCGGGACCGCTGACCGGGTGCTCCGGGAGCCGGAGAACCATGTGCAGCGATCATCCCACCAGGATCCGACGGCGTACCGGCCGGCGCGGAAATCAGCAGCCGGTGCCCTGCGGGTTCTCGAGGCAGTCGTCCGCGTAGTTGCGCACCGTGGAGCGCCAGACGCTGATCGGCACGGGCGCGCTCGCGACGTCGTTGAGCCCCGCCACGGGCAGCCATGGTCCACCCGCCACGGAGTACTCGCCGGAGAACCAGGTGGTGAGCGAGACGGCGTAGTCACCCGTCTCCGTGTAGACGTGACTGGTGTCGGTCTCCACGTCCCACGCCCCCTCCGCGAGCGGGGCGCCGCTGAGCTCGGTCGGCCCGAGCACGGTCCCGTCGCCGTAGTCCCATGCGTAGTGGACCGGCACGGCGCGCACCTCGACCGGGAAACCACCCAGCTCGGTGCTGAACTGCTGGGGCCGGGCCTCCGCCCAGACGTTGGTGTGCATGCCCCGCAGCGTGTCGGGCGCGGGCTGGACGGCACTGGCCGCGGGCGCGACGGCGAGCGTCCTGAAGTCCTGCAGGGTGAAGGTCGGCAGCTCCACGACCTCCTCGCCGCCCTCCGCCTCGGCGACCGCCACGCACATCGGCTCGCCCCACGGCGTGCTGGGCCCCTCCCCCTGCCGGACGACGACGTTCATGTAGACGCCCTCCCCACCGTCGGCCGTGGTGCAGTCCCGCTCGGCCAGGCAGTCCTCGAGGATGTCGCCGGTCCGGTTGGTGCACGGGTTCTGCAGACCGAACGTCTGCTGCTTCGACTGCGCGATCGTGTCCGGGTTGAACGGCCGGTCGACGCCCTGGTCGCTCAGGTACTGGCGGAGGGCCTTCTGAAAAGCGGGGTCCTCGTCCGGGTCGTAGTCAACCGGGGCGGTTGCTTTCAACTCTGGTTGCGTATCTAAAGACCCAGGCACAGAAATGGCCACACCCTCACGCTCAGCTCTCAAGCGTATTTCATTTCCTTTCGCATATGCCGATGAGCCATCTCGACCACTCATCCTCCTCTCCATTTCGAGCCCTCCACCCAGCTTTGATGGGTCAAAGTCATCGACTTGGGAATCTGCCAACACTGGACTTGAGACGGTTAGAACTAGCGAATGCACCACTATCGAAATCGTAAATATCGGCCAAAGTTTCACTTTGACTCCGAACCGGGCAACGGCGCAGCAGTAATATAAGTCCAGGCTCCTTCTGCATAGTCCATATAGATCAAGAAAACGTCTTCCGAGTCATTTTTTGAAGGCTCTTCATGGACGATTTCTCCGGAGTCAACTATTTTAATCCCGTCATATACTGACGCAACTACCGGCTTATAAATTCCATCTGATGCTCGCACGAATCCATCTTCGCGCATTTTGATGGTTTCGCGCCCATCAACCGCCCAAGCGTTGGACTCGTAAAGTTTTTCGATTTCATCCAATTCGTCTAAGCAGACTTCGCAATTATCATTGATGATGTCGCGTGCATAGGATGTATCTCCCGTTTGATAGGCGTACCACTTCGCGTCGGACCAGTAGTCGAGGAAGGCCTGCGCCCCGTCCCGGGACTCCTCCTTCGCCAGGTCCGGCATGACGGGCTTCGGCACGTTCTGCGCGGGCCCGTCGAGCGAGGCCGGCACGTAGTCGGCGGGAGTGGCGTCCGGACCAGGCTCCGATGAGCTCGCCGCAGCCGATGAGGCAGTGCTGGAAGAGGACGCCGCGGCGCCGTCGTCGTCGTCGGGACCGCATCCCGTGAGGAGCAGTGCCGCCAGGGCGACGCCCCCGACCACCGTGCCGACTGGGCTGGACCGCACCATGAAGTTCCCCGCTTCGCTCTGCCACGGCCGGACGGGCCGGCTGGATGGGTCAGATGGTAAGCGCCCCCCACTGTGCGGGAGCAACCCCTGTGGACACGCTGAAACCCGCGTTTTCATGGGGCCTGGTCAGCGGCACCATGGTCACGACTTCGTTAATGTCACTCCGACTCGAACAGTGTTATAGTCGCTGCAACCAGAAGCCACTGGACGTAAGGGAGGTGACGATGACCGCGCAGAACGTGGAACTGGCGGTGTCGACCGTCATCTTCGCCGCCCGCGACACCGGCCCCGACGGCGGCAAGGAACTCTGGCTGCCCCTCGTCCGCCGCATCCGCGACCCCTTCCGGGGGATGTGGGCCCTGCCCGGCGGGCCGCTCCAGCCGCACGAGGACCTCGAGGCCTCCGCCGCCCGGTCCCTGCAGCTCACCACCGGTCTGCAGCCCGGCTACCTCGAGCAGCTCTACGCCTTCGGCGGCCTGACCCGCTCGGCGAACGCCGAGGAGCGCGTCGTCTCGATCGTCTACTGGGCCTCGATCCGCACCGACCAGACCTCCGACCTCCACGCCGACCTCAACGTCACGTGGATGCGCACCACCGAGCTGCCGCCGCTGGCGTTCGACCACAGCGACATCGTGGACTACGCCCTCTACCGGCTGCGCAACAAGATCACCTACAGCCGCGTGGCCCACTCCTTCCTCGGCGAGACCTTCACCCTCGCCGCCCTGCGTGAGGTGCACGAGGCGATCCTCGGCACCCCCCTGGACCCGGCCAACTTCCGGCGCCAGGTGCTCGCGTCCGGCGCCGTCCTCGACACCGGCACCCGCCTGGAGGGCACGCGTCATCGCCCGCCCCGGCTCTACCGCTACAACCACGACCTCGACCTCGCCGACCGCACCCCGGCCGGCCGCAGCACCCAGGAGCAGACATGACCTCCGTCGCCACCCGCATCGACCTGCTGACCGGGAAGCCGGCCGGCCTGCCGGGAACCGCCCCGGCCCCGAGCACCTGCAGCACCGACCTCTCCGCGAACCCCTGGGACTTCGCACCCGCCGTCTCCGCCGGCTACGGCCCCGGGGCCTCCGAGGACGACGTGGTGCCCGCCGGCGCCCCCGCCCAGCCCGTGATCCCCGAGGAGTACCAGCACGCCTCCGCCGAGGAGCTCGACCGGCGGATCACCGCCGCCAAGCAGACCCTCGGCGAGCGCGTGGTGGTGCTCGGGCACTTCTACCAGCGGGACGAGATCGTCAAGCACGCCGACTTCCTCGGCGACTCGTTCCAGCTGGCCCGCGCCGCCAGGAGCAGGCCGGAGGCCGAGGCGATCGTGTTCTGCGGCGTGCACTTCATGGCCGAGACCGCCGACATCCTCTCCGGCGAGCACCAGTCCGTGATCCTGCCCAACCTCGCCGCCGGCTGCTCCATGGCGGACATGGCCGACGAGGACTCCGTCGAGGAGGCCTGGGAGCAGCTCATGGACGTCCTCGGGGAGACCGACGACGACGGCCGGCAGACCGTGGTCCCCGTGACGTACATGAACTCCTCCGCGGCGCTCAAGGCGTTCTGCGGCCGGCACGGCGGCATCGTGTGCACCTCCTCCAACGCCGCGACCGTCCTGGAGTGGGCCTTCGAGCGCGGTCGGCGGGTGCTGTTCTTCCCGGACCAGCACCTGGGCCGCAACACCGCCAAGGCCATGGGGATCCCGCTCGAGCGGATGCCGATGTGGAACCCCCACAAGGACCTCGGCGGGAACACCGCGCAGGACCTGCAGGATGCCGAGGTGATCCTCTGGCACGGCTTCTGCTCCGTGCACCGCCGCTTCACCGTGGCCCAGATCGACAAGGCCCGCGCCGAGCACCCCGGCGTGCGGGTGATCGTGCACCCCGAGTGCCCCATGCCCGTGGTCGACGCCGCCGACGAGAACGGCTCCACCGACCACATCCGCAAGGCAATCGACGCCGCCGGGCCCGGCAGCACCTTCGCGATCGGCACCGAGATCAACATGGTCAACCGGCTCGCCGACCAGCACCCCGAGCACACGATCTTCTGCCTGGACCCGGTGATCTGCCCGTGCTCCACGATGTACCGGATCCACCCCGGCTACCTCGCGTGGGTGCTCGAGGAGCTCGTGGCCGGGCGCGTGATCAACCGGATCTCCGTGGACGCCGCGACCGCCCGGGACGCCGAGGTGGCGCTCGAGCGGATGCTGGCGGCGCTGCCGCGGTGAGCACGCACCCGGCACCGCGCGTGCTCGTGGTGGGCAGCGGCATCGCCGGCCTCACCGCGGCCCTGCGCGCCGCGGGCCACGGTCTCGACGTGACGCTGCTGGGCAAGGACGCCCTGGACGAGACCGGCACGGCCCGCGCGCAGGGCGGGATCGCGGCCATGACGGCCGCGCTCCCGGCCGGCCAGCCCCGCGACTCCGAGGAGCTGCACGTCCAGGACACCCTCGCCGCGGGGGCGGGGACGTGCGACGACGACGCCGTGCGCGTCCTCGTGCGCGACTCGGCGGCCGCGATCGACGAGCTCGTGGCGCGCGGTGTGGCCCTCGACCGCGCGGCCGGACCGGACTCCCCCTGGCTCGAGGGTCTCGAGGGCGCCCACTCCGTGCCCCGGATCCTGCACGCCGGCGGCGACGCGACCGGCCGCGAGATCCAGCGCGCCCTCCTCGCCGCCGCGCTGGCGGCCGAGACCGCCGGGCGCCTGACGGTCCTGCGGCACACCATGCTGGTCGACCTCGTGCTCGCCCCCGGCGGCCGCGCGGCCGGGGCCCTCGTCCTGGCGGGTCCCGGGGACCGGCTGCACGAGCTGCCTGCGGACGCCGTGGTGCTCGCGACCGGCGGCGCCGGACAGCTCTACCCCCACACCACCAATCCGGCCGTGGCCACCGGTGACGGCATCGCCGCGGCCCTGCGGGCGGGCGCCGCCGTGGCGGACCTGGAGTTCGTGCAGTTCCACCCGACCGCCCTCGCCGCTCCGGGCTGCTTCTTGGTCTCCGAGGCCGTCCGCGGGGAGGGCGCGGTGCTGCGGGACAGCACGGGCCGGCGCTACCTCGAAGACGTGCACCCGCGCGCGGAGCTCGCCCCCCGCGACGTGGTGGCCCGCGAGAACGTCCGCCGGTCCCTGGCCCAGGGCGGCCGGCCGGTCCTGCTCGACTGCACCGCGCTGAGGCCGTCCGGCCCGCACGGGGGCGGCACGACCGCCGAGTTCCTCGCCCGGCGCTTCCCCACGATCGACGCCGCCCTGCGGGCCCACGGCCTCGACTGGTCCCGCGAGCCGGTCCCGGTCACCCCGGCGGCCCACTACCTGATGGGCGGCGTGGCCACCGACGGCCTCGGCCGCACCACCGTCCCGGGGCTCTACGCCGTGGGCGAGTGCGCGGCCACGGGCGTGCACGGCGCCAACCGGCTGGCCTCCAACTCGCTGCTGGAGGGCGCCGTCTTCGGGGCCCGCGTGGCCGACGCACTGCAGGCGGACTCGCTGCGCACGGACGCGCCGGGAACCGGCCGAGCGGCCGACGACGCCCCGGCGCGCCTCGTCCTGCCCGACCGCGCCGAGATCCTGCCGGCGGCCGGTCGTTCCAGGATCGCGGCCGCCCGGTCCCGGAGCACTGCCCCGGTCGACGAAGAGGCTGTGCCGGTCGACAGGGACGCCGTGCCGTTCGACCGCGGGCAGTTCCAGGACGCCATGTGGGCGGGCGCCGGTGTCCTGCGCGACCGTTCGCGGCTCGAGACGCTGGCCCGGCGGCTGGCCGGCTTCCGCCCGTCCGCCGGTCTCTCCCGCCGTGCAGTGGAGGACCAGAACCTGCTGACCGTGGGACGCGCCGTGACCGCCGCTGCCCTGCACCGCACCGAGTCCCGGGGCGCCCACTTCCGGGAGGACTTCCCGGCGCTCGATCCTGCCCACGCGCGGCGCACGTTCTGGCGGCTGGAGCCGGCCCCGGATGGGGTCGTCGAACCGGCGCCGACCAGGGCACATACTTCCATCGACATGTTCGACCTACCGGAGAGGATCCCCGCATGCTGACCCGAGCCGCCATCACCGAGGTCGTGGAGCGGGGGCTCGCCGAGGACGCGCCCTGGGGCGACATCACCTCCGAGCACCTCATCCCCGCCGGCACCACCGCCCGGGCCGAGCTCGTGGCGCGCGAGGCCGGCGTCTTCTCCGGCGGGCAGGTCTTCGCCGCGACGTTCGCCGCCGCGGACCCCGCGGTGGCCGTCGAGCTGGTCTCCGCCGAGGGCGACCGCTTCGAGGCCGGGGACACCCTGGCCGTGGTGACCGGTCCCGCCCGGGCCGTGCTGACCGGCGAGCGCGTGGCCCTGAACCTGACCCAGCGGATGTGCGGGATCGCCACCCTGACCGCCCGCTACGTCGCCGCCGTCGAGGAGACGGTCGCCCGCGTGGAGCAGGCCGCGAACCTCCCGTCCGGCACGATCACCCGCACCCGAGTGGCCGACACCCGCAAGACCACCCCCGGGCTGCGGGCGCTCGAGAAGCACGCCGTGCTCAGCGGGGGCGGGCACAACCACCGGCACTCCCTCTCGGACGCCGTGATGGCCAAGGACAACCACCTGGCCCTGCTCACGGCCGACGGCACCGACCTGACCGGCGCCCTGCGGCAGCTGCGCCGTCGTCTCCCCCACACGGTGCACCTCGAGGTGGAGGTGGACCGGCTCGACCAGATCGAGGCGGTCCTGGCCGGCGGCGCGGACACGATCCTGCTCGACAACTTCTCGCTGGACGACCTCGTGAGCGGCGTGGCGATCATCGACGGCCGGGCGACCGTCGAGGCCTCCGGCGGCGTGAGCCTGGAGACCGTCGGGGACATCGCGGCCACCGGGGTGGACGTCATCTCGGTGGGCGCACTCACCCACTCCGCCCGCAACCTGGACCTGGGCCTCGACATCGGGCTCGGCAACGGGAGCGGCAGCGGCCACGGCACCGGCACCGGGACGGGATGACGGTGCTGTACCTCGACTCGGCCGCCACCACCCCCGTCCGGCGGGAGGTCCTGGAGGCCATGTGGCCCTATCTCACGCAGGAGTTCGGCAACGCCTCGAGCCACCACGACGCGGGCCGGCGGGCGCTGGCCGGACTGGACCGGGCCCGGGCGACGGTCGCGCAGGTGCTGAACTGCCGGCCCGCCGAGGTCGTGTTCACGTCCGGCGGGACCGAGGCCGACAACCTGGCCGTCAAGGGCATCGCCCTGGGCCGCCGGGACCGGGACCCCGCGTGCACGCACGTGGTGACGAGCGCCGTCGAGCACCACGCCGTGCTCGACTCCGCCCGGGACCTGGCCCGCTGGGACGGCTTCGACGTCACCGAGCTGGGCGTGTCCGCCGAGGGGTTCGTGGACCCCGCCGCCCTGGAGAGGGCTGTTCGTCCGGGCACCGCAGTGGTATCCGTGATGCATGCGAACAACGAGACGGGTACGGTCCAGGCGATCGCCGACCTGGCTGCGGTGGCTCGGGCGCGGGACGTCCCGTTCCATACGGATGCGGTCCAGACGGCCGGGTCGCTGGAACTGGACGTACAGGCGCTCGACGTGGCGGCGCTGAGCCTCGCCGGGCACAAGATCGGGGGGCCCAAGGGCGTGGGGGTGCTGTTCCTGCGCCGCGGGACCCCCCTGCGCCCGCTGCTGAGCGGCGGCGGGCACGAGCGCGGCCGGCGCTCCGGGACCTCGAACGTGGCCGGCGCCGTCGGCCTCGCCACGGCCCTGCGGCTGTCCGCCGAGGAGCGGGCGGCGAAGTCGGTGCGCCTGGCCGAGCTGCGGAACCGGCTGATCACCGGGATCCTGTCCGCGGTCCCGTCGGCCGTGCTGACCGGTCCGGACCCCCGGGAGCGGCCGGCGGCGCGGCTGCCCGGCAACGCCTCGTTCTGCTTCCCCGGCGTCAACGGCGAGACGGTCCTGGTGGATCTGGAGGCCCGCGGGCTGCTCGTCTCCTCGGGCTCGGCCTGCGCGGCCGGGGACACCGAGCCCTCCCACGTGCTGACCGCCATGGGCTTCCCCGCCGAGGTCGCCACCACCGCGGTCCGGTTCACGCTGTCCGCCGAGGTCACCCCGGAACAGGTGGACGGGATCGTGGCGGCGGCCCGGGACGTCGTCGAGCGGCTGGTCGCGGCGCGCGGCTGAACGCGCTCAGCCGACCGGGACCGGGAGCGCGACCGGCACCGGGTGCTGCACCCCGGCGTGCACGACAGCCAGGACCGGCTCGCCCTTCTGCTCTGCGCTCCGCGAGCTCTCCGACACCAGGACCCAGGAGGGGTCCGGGCAGGAGTGGGGCGCGGGGCCCTCGGGAACCGCGCTCGAGGCGCCCCGGCCGTCGAAGCCCTCCAGCCGGAAGCCGACGACCGTCCGCCACCACAGGGTGCTCGGCGTGCTCGCGATCCCCCGGGTCTCGGTGATCACCAGATCCGTCCGCCGCGTCAGGACCTCGGCGGTCCCGGGCTTCACGCACTCCCACGAGATCTCGGTCACCGACTCGGTCTCCGCCACGAACTCGAGCGAGGCCGCGTTGGCCTGCAGCGTCTCGTCGTCCCAGCCGAGCGCGGCCCGGGCGTCGGCGGCGGTCACGAAGCCGGTGCCGTCCTCGTGGAGCTGCGTGGCCGCCCAGGCCGGCGCCGCCAGCCCGATCGACACCCCCGCCGCCGCGAGAGCCGCCAGTACCACGATGACCTTGTGCATGTGCTTCCCCAATCCCCTGTCCCCCGACACCGGGGACGCGCTCCCGGATCGTTTTTCCGAACGCTAATGCAGGCACGGGGGGCCGATCCAGCGGCGTGACCCATCTGTGACCCCCCGTCCGACCTGCGGCGACACATGCGGTGCCGCGCAGCGCGCCCCTCAGGCCGCTTCCTCCCGGCCCACGGAGCCCGTGCCGCCGGGGCGCAGCGCCACGGCCGGCCCGGGACCGGGTCGGCCGGGCCACGCCCGGACGGCGCGCGACCGGTCCCGCGCCTCAGCCGGCGGCCTGCTCGCGCAGGACGTTCTTGCGGATCTTGCCGGACGCGGTGCGGGGCATCTCGTCCACGAGGCTCAGCGTCTTGGGGACCTTGTAGCGGGCCAGCCGGCCGGCCAGGTGCTCCTGGATCGTCCCCGCGGTGAGCTCCCGCCCCTCCCGGGGGACGACGACGGCGTGCGGCACCTCGCCCCACTTCTCGTCGGGCACGCCGATGACCGCCACAGCGGCCACCTCCGGCAGCTCGAGGATGGCCGCCTCGACCTCCGCCGGGTAGATGTTCTCCCCGCCGGAGATGATCATGTCCTTGATCCGGTCCGCGACGAACAGGTAGCCGTCCTCGTCCAGGTAGCCCAGGTCCCCGGAGTGGAACCACTCCCCCTCGAAGGACCCCGCCGCGTCGGGGCGGTTCCAGTACTCCCGGATGACGTTGGGCCCCGAGAGCAGGATCTCCCCCGCCTCGCCGGGAGCCGCGGGCTCCCCCGCCGCGTCCACGATCCGCACGTCGGAGAAGAAGTGCGGCAGCCCGGAGGAGCCCGCCTTCTCGCGGGACTTCGCGGCGGGGAGGTTGGTGGCGCCCGGGGAGGTCTCCGTCATGCCGTAGCTGGCGGTGAAGGCCAGTCCCCGGTTCTCGTAGGCGTCCAGGACCCGCATGGGCACCGCGGAGCCGCCGCAGGTGAGCTTGCGCAGGGAGGAGAGGTCCGTGGTGTCCCAGTCCGGGTGCTCGCACAGCATCTGGTAGGTGGTCGGCACCCCGGAGAGCCAGGTGACGCGGTGGCGCTCGATGAGCTCCAGCACCCGGCCGGGCACGAACTTGGACTCGAGCACCAGCGTGGCGCCCTTCAGCAGCGTCGGCAGCACCCCCATCCCGAGCGAGGCCACGTGGAACATCGGGGAGATCATGAGCGCGACGTCGTCGGCCGCCACGTCGTAGTCGACCAGGACGTTGAAGCAGTTCCAGGTGAAGTTCCCGTGGGTCAGACAGGCGCCCTTGGGCCGGCCGGTGGTCCCGGAGGTGTAGAGGATCACGGCGAGGTCGTCCAGGCCCACCGGGACGTCCTCCGTCCAGGGCTCGGCCGCCGCGATCACCGCCCCGAGGGCGGGGACCTCGTCCGCGCCCTCCCCGGCCGCGTCCTCCCCGGCCACGACCCAGCGGACCACGTCCGGCAGGTCCCGGGCGGCCGGTGCGGCCAGGCCCGTCAGGGCGGCGTCGTGGATCAGCACCGAGACGTCCGCGTCCTCGAGCTGGTAGCGGATCTCGGGGACGGCCAGGCGCGTGTTGAGGGGGACGAGCACCGCGCCGAGCGCTCCCGCGGCGAACATCGACTCCAGGAAGGCCGGGCTGTTCTCCCCGAGGAACGCCACCCGGTCCCCGGGGCCCACGCCCCGGCCGGACAGGGCTGTGGCCAGGCGCCGGGACCGGTCGTGCAGCTCCCGGTAGGTCAGCGTGCGCTCGCCGTGGATCACGGCCGCCCTGGGCCCGGACTTCTCGAGCCTCCGGACGAGCCAGGATCCCAGTCCCTGATTGCGCATGCGATCGTCTCCTCAAACAGTCGTCAAAGCCAATAGTTGAAAAATTCCACTATTAGCCCCCAGCGTAGAGAGAGCTGGATCACATTGTCCAGGCCCCCGGGCGAACCCGACCCCGCGCGACTTTCCCACTTATGTCATCTTCTCAATGGTTGACATCTTCAATTGATTGCTGTTCCAATGGTCGCACTGTGAGTCGGCCCACACCACCGCCCGGACGCACCCGAGGACCGGGGCCGACCCGTCCGCCGCACCGGAGCCCCGTCCCGGCGGCACACCCACTCTCTCCGCCCCAGAGCAAGGAACCGCCATGTCAGCAGCACCCGGCACCCTGGCGTCCCTGGACGCCCGCGCCAGGAACACAGAGGCGCGCAAGGTCATCTTCTCCAGCTACCTCGGCTCCACCATCGAGTTCTACGACTTCCTGCTCTACGCCTCGGCCTCCGCCCTGGTCTTCCCCTACGTGTTCTTCACCGACCTCGACCCGCTGGCCGGCACCATCGCCGCGTACGGCACCTTCGCCGCCGGCTACCTGGCCCGCCCGCTGGGCGGGGCGGTCTTCGGCCACTTCGGCGACCGCCTGGGCCGCAAGAAGATGCTCATCATCTCGATGCTGATCATGGGCATCGCCTCGACGCTCATCGGCCTCATCCCCAGCGCCGCCGTCATCGGCTCCTGGGGGGCGGTCATCCTGATCCTCCTGCGGGTGTGCCAGGGCATCGCCGTGGGCGGCGAGTGGGGCGGGGCCGCACTGATGGCCCTGGAGCACTCCGCGAAGGGCAGGCGGGGGTTCGCCGCGTCCTTCACCAACGCCGGCGCCCCGACCGGTGCCGCGCTGGGCACCTTCGTCCTGGGCCTGTTCGCCGCCATGCCGGAGGAGCAGTTCCTCTCGTGGGGCTGGCGCGTCCCGTTCCTGCTGTCCGTCCTGCTGCTGGCCGTGGGCGTCTTCGTGCGCTCCCAGGTGTCCGAGAGCCCGATCTTCCAGGCCGCGCTGGCCAAGGAGGCCGCGGAGGGCCCCACCGCCAAGCGCAAGGTGCCCATCGTCGAGGTGCTGCGCCGCCCCCGCGCCCTGGTCTACACGATGCTGGCGGGGGCCTCCGGGTTCGCCCTCCAGGTCTTCCTGGCCACCTTCGCGGTCGCCTACGCGGTCGAGCGCGGCGCCGACCGGCAGCCGGTCCTCTACGCCTTCGCCCTCGCGTCCGTGCTCAGCGTGTTCTTCGTGGTCGGCATGGGCCGCCTGTCCGACCAGCTGGGCCGGCGCCCCGTCATGGTCGTGGGGCTGGTGCTGTTCATCGCCCTCATCCTCCCCATGTTCTCCTGGCTGGCCACCGGCAACGTGCTGCTGATCTTCGCGACCTTCACCATCGGGCTGGCCTGCCACGCCGCGATCTACGGACCGCTGGCGGCCTTCATCTCGGAGCAGTTCGGCACGTCGTCCCGCTACACCGGCGCGTCACTGGGCTACCAGTTCGCCACCCTGATCGGGGCGGGCTTCACCCCCACGATCCTCGCCTCGATCTACGCCTCCTCCGGGCAGGCCATCGCCCCCGTGGTCTGGTACCTGGCCGGGATGGCGGTGGTCAGCGCGGTGTTCATCCTGCTCACCCGTGAGTCCAAGGACTTCGACCTGGAGACCCACGAGCACTGACGCCGCCCGCTGCGGAGCACCTGCGGCACCGAGCCCCCGCCTCGTCACCGCCCTCCCCGATCGACCGGGGAGAGGGGGCGGGGCGGGGGCTCGGCGTCGTCGAGGGCCGGGGGACCCGTCCGTCAGAAGGCCACCTTCTTCAGCAGCCGGGACAGCTCCTCCCGCTCCGCCGGGGAGAGCGGGGAGAGCGACTCCGCGGTGGAGTTCTCCACCAGGACCCTGGCCCGGGCGTACAGCTCCCGGCCGGCGGCGGTGGGGGCGATGATCTTCGAGCGGCGGTCCCGCGGGTCGGTCCGGCGCTCCACCGCGCCGCGCCGCTCGAGGTCGTCGAGGATGGCCACGATCTGACTGGGGTCCAGCACCAGGAACTGGCTGAGCTCGCGCTGCGTCAGCTGCTCCTCGCCGCAGGCCAGCGCCAGGACCGAGTAGTGGCGCACCTTCAGCTCCAGCTCCGCCAGCCTCCGATTGGCCGCCGAGGAGCCCGTCGAGGCGGCGCGGGCCATCAGGAAGACCGGCTCCGCCGTCAGCTCCGCCTCGAGGAGGCGCTCGAGACCGGCGGACGGGTCGGTGGGCGTGGTCATAGCGTCTCTCCTGGGGCCGGGGACCCCAGTCTACGGAATCCGTGCCCCCAGCATAGATGGAGGTTCTTAACCATTGACATTCTCAACGAATAGCGGTGGAATAGGGACGAACCCGCAGCAGTGACGGGCGTCACCCCGTCCGCCGATCCACGAGCGCCGATCCGTCAGCGCCGATCCGTCAGCGAAGGAGCCACCCCATGGCACAGGACAGCACCGCATCCCCGAGCACCACCCCTCTCGCCGGCAAGGTCGCCGTCGTCACCGGCTCCGGCCAGGGTCTGGGCCTGGCCTACGCCCAGGAGCTCGCCCGCCAGGGCGCGGCCGTGGTCATCAACGACGTCGACCAGGCCACCGCCGAGAACGCCGTCGCCTCCATCACCGAGACCGGCGGGCGGGCCGTCGCCGTCGTCGCCCCCGTGGGCTCCACCGAGACCGCCACCGCCCTGGTGCAGGGTGCGGTGGAGGCCTTCGGCCGCCTCGACGTCCTCGTCACCAACGCCGGGGTGCTGCGCGACAAGTCCCTGCTGAAGATGACCGACGAGGACTTCGACCTCGTCATCCAGGTGCACCTGCGCGGCACCTTCACCTGCGCCCGCGAGGCCTACCGGTACTTCAAGGAGAACGGGGTCCCCGGGCGGATCATCACCATCGGCTCCCCCACCGGCCAGTACGGCAACTTCGGCCAGACCAACTACGCGGCGGCGAAGGCCGGGATCGTGGGCATGGTCCGCACCTGGGCCCTGGAGATGAAGAAGGCCGGCGTCACCGCCAACGCCGTCATCCCCGTGGCCGCCACCGCCATGACCGAGACCATCCCCTTCTTCCGCTCCGCCGTCGAGGCCGACCGCCGCGGCGAGCCGATGCCGGACTTCTTCCGCAAGGACCTCGGCTTCGGCAACGCCGCCGACGTCGCCGGGCTGATCGCCTGGCTCGCCTCCGACGACGCCGCGGGCGTCACCGGCCAGGCCATCGGCGCCGGCGGCGACCGGCTCCAGGTCTTCAGCCACCCCCGCCCCGTGGCCACCGAGTACCGCAACGGCGGCTGGACCTTCGAGGCGCTGCGCGAGCAGCTCCCCGCCATCCTCGAGGGCAGCCTGCAGCCGGTCGGCGAGACCCTGCCCCCGCTGCCGGAGGAACTGAAGCCCGAGTCCGCGACCCAGCAGTCCTAGGAGGAGCCGGCATGCGCTACGAGTACGGTCTCGACCTCGCGTCGCTGAACGCGATCGACATGCACGTGCACATCGAGTGCTCCGACCACGGACACCCGTCCCTGCCCGCGGCCCTGACCGAGGCCTCGGCCAAGTACTTCAAGGCCGAGGACCGGTCCCCGTCCCTGGACACCATCGCCGAGCGCTACCGCGAGTGGCGGATGGCCGCCGTCGTCTTCACCGTCGACGCGACCACCGCCCTGGGCCACGAGCCGAACTCCATCGAGGAGATCGCCGAGGGCGCGGCCCGCAACAACGACGTGCTGATCCCCTTCGGCTCCGTGGACCCGCTCCAGGGCTCCACCGCGGTGGAGCGGGCGAAGATGCTCGTCGAGGAGCACGGCGTCAAGGGCTTCAAGTTCCACCCCTCCCTGCAGGGCTTCGACCCCTCGGACGAGCGGTTCTACCCGCTCTACGCGGCGATCCAGGACCTGCGCGTCCCCGCCCTGTTCCACACCGGGCAGAACGGCATGGGCGCCGGGCTGCCCGGCGGGGGCGGGATCAAGCTGGGCTACTCCAACCCGCTGCTGCTGGACGCGGTGGCCGCGGACTTCCCCGAGCTCCAGGTCATCATGGCCCACCCCTCGGTGCCCTGGCAGGAGGAGGCCAACTCCATCGCCACCCACAAGGCCAACGTGTGGATCGACCTCTCCGGCTGGTCGCCCAAGTACTTCCCCGAGTCGCTGGTGAAGGCCTCCAACCGGATGCTCCAGGACAAGGTCCTCTTCGGCACCGACTACCCGCTGATCACCCCGCAGAAGTGGCTCGGGGCCTTCGAGCAGCAGTCCTTCACGGACGAGGTCCGCCCCAAGATCCTCAAGGACAACGCCGTGCGCCTGCTCGGCCTCGACGGGGCACGGGCATGAGCACGGACGCCGGGCGCCTCTACCCCGACTGCGACCCGTACGGGATCGCGGAGAGACTGACCGAGGCCGAGAAGGCCCCCCTGCGCAGGCTGCGCCGGGTGCTCGAGGACGAGGTGCGGCCGCTGCTGGCCGAGTACTGGGAGGCCGGGGAGTTCCCCTACCAGGTCGCCCCCTCCCTGCACGCCCTCGACCTCATGACCCCGCCCGAGCTCACGGCCGACGGCGGGCAGCCCCGGTCCCTGTACCACGGGTTCCGGATCTTCGAGCTGGCCCGCACCGACGCCTCGGTCGCCACGTTCTACACCGCCCAGGCCGGGCTGTTCCGCACGGCCTGCCGCGTGGGCGGCACGCCGGAGCAGTTCGCCGCGTGGGACCCGAAGATCACGTCCTTCGAGATGACGGGAGTGTTCTGCCTGACCGAGCCCGAGCACGGCTCCGACATCGCCGGCGGTCTGGCCACCACGGCCCGGCGCGAGGGCGACGAGTGGGTGCTGACCGGCACCAAGCGCTGGATCGGCGGCGCCTTCACCGCCGACCTCCTCGCCGTCTTCGCCCGCGACGAGGCCGACGGGCAGGTCAAGGGCTTCCTCGTGGACCGGCAGGCCCCGGGCGTGCGGCTGGAGAAGATCCACGGCAAGACGTCCCTGCGGATGATGCAGAACGCCGACATCCACCTCGACGGGGCACGGGCGCCGGAGGCACAACGGCTGGGGAACGTGAACTCGTTCAAGGACGTCGCCGCGATGCTGCGCGCCATGCGCTCCGACGTCGCCTGGATCGCCACCGGCATCCAGGCCGGCGCCTACGAGGCCGCGCTGCGCTACGTGCGGGAGCGCGAGCAGTTCGGCCGCCCGATCGGCGGCTTCCAGCTCGTCCAGGAGAAGCTGGCGCGGATGCTCGGCAACGTCACCGCGTCCTTGACCATGGTCGCCGGCCTCGCCGAGCGGCAGGAGGGCGGCGTCTACCGGGACGAGGACTCCGCCCTGGCGAAGATGTGGATCAGCCTGCACATGCGCGAGACCGTGGCGCTGGCCCGCGAACTGGTCGGCGGCAACGGCATCACCCTGGCCCACGACGTCGCCCGCTTCCACGCCGACGCCGAGGCCGTCTACTCCTACGAGGGCACCCACGAGATCAACGCGCTCGTGGTCGGCCGGTCGATCACCGGCCGGAGCGCGTTCGTCTGAGCCGCCCGCCCGACACCACCCGATCCACCACCGACGCCACCACGTAAGGACACGCCATGACCGAAGCACAGACCCAGCCCCAGACCGTCGTCGCCTTCGACGAGGTGAAGAACCTCGTCGGCAAGAGCCTCGGGCACTCCGCCTGGCGGGAGATCACCCAGGACCAGGTGAACACGTTCGCCGACGCCACCGACGACCACCAGTGGATCCACACCGATCCCGAGCGCGCCGCCGAAGGGCCCTTCGGCGCCCCGATCGCCCACGGCTTCCTGACCCTGTCCCTGCTCATCCCGATGTGGTCCGAGCTCTTCGACGTCACCGGCGTGAAGACCAAGGTCAACTACGGCCTGGACAAGGTCCGCTTCACCTCTCCCGTCAAGGTGGGCTCGCGGATCCGCATGACCGTGACCATCACCGACGTCCAGGAGGTCAAGGGCAACGGCCTGCACCTGGTGGCCGACGGCACGATCGAGATCGAGGGCGAGGAGCGGCCCGCCGTGGTCGCCACCTTCCTCAACCGCTTCTACGCCTGAACGCGCTGCCCCCTGACCCGCGACGGCCCGGGTGACCACGACATTCCGTGGTCACCCGGGCCGCCGCGGGTCAGCGGGTGCGGAGCGGGTCAGACGGCCGCCTCGGCCCGCGCGCAGGCCGCCACGGCCTCGGCCACGGCCGGGGCGACCCGGGGATCCAGGGCGGAGGGCACGATGTGCTCCGCGGCCAGGCCGTCCGCGGCGGCGATCGCCGCGATCGCCCGGGCGGCCTCGAGCTTCATGACCGGGGTGATCCGCCGCGCACCGGCGTCCAGGGCCCCGCGGAAGATGCCGGGGAAGGCCAGCACGTTGTTGATCTGGTTCGGGAAGTCCGACCGGCCCGTGGCCACCACGGAGGCGTACTTCGCGGCGACCTCGGGCATGATCTCCGGGTCCGGGTTGGCCAGGGCGAACACGATCGCGTCCTCGGCGAGTTCGGTGAGGTACTCCTCGGGGACCGTCCCGCCCGAGACGCCCACGAACACGTCGGCGCCTTCGAGGGCGTCCTTGGGTCCGCCGATCAGCCCGCGCGGATTGGTGCGCGCCGCACAGCCGGCCTTGATCGCGTTGAGGTCGTCGCGCTCCCTCGAGACGATGCCCCGGGAGTCCATCAGCACCACATCGTCGATGCCCTGGGCCAGCAGGATTTCGGTGATCGCGATGCCGGCCGCGCCGGCTCCGGCGATCACGACCTTGAGCCCGGCCAGGTCCTTGCCCACCAGGGTCGCGGCGTTGAGCAGGGCGGCCAGGACGACGACGGCGGTGCCGTGCTGGTCGTCGTGCATCACCGGGATGTCCAGCTCCTCGATCAGACGCTTCTCGATCTCGAAGCAGCGCGGGGCGGAGATGTCCTCGAGGTTCACCGCGCCGAAGGACGGGCGCAGCAGCTTGACGGTGGCCACGATCTCGTCGACGTCCTGGGTGTCGAGCACGATCGGGATCGAGTCCAGGTCCGCGAAGGTCTTGAACAGGGCGGCCTTGCCCTCCATCACCGGCAGGGACGCGGCCGGGCCGATGTCACCCAGGCCCAGCACGGCGGAGCCGTCGGAGATCACCGCCACGAGCCGGCCCGCCCAGGTGTGCGTGGCCGCCATGTCGGGATCCGCGGCCACCGCCCGGCTCACCTCGGCGACCCCGGGGGTGTAGGCGATGGACAGGTCCCGGCGGGTGGCCAGGGGGGACTTCGAGACCACGGAGAGCTTGCCGCCCTCGTGGGAGCGGAAGATCTCCTCGTGCGTGATGGGGCCGGGCTGCTGGTTCTCGTCGCTCATGCGGGGTCCTCGTGCTCTCGTCGTTGAGTGCGAACAGGGTCCCCGCCATTGTGCCCCACCGCCGGGACCCCTCCCCCGCCCGTGTGACGCTCCGGGACCTCCGCGGTGCTTCCGCCCCGGGCGGCACAGAGCCCCCGGACCGCGTGGTCCGGGGGCTCTGCTCGCGGGGTCGGGCGCGCGCGGCGCCCGACGGTGCGGACCGGGGATCAGATGATGGACCGGCCCCCGGTGCGCGCCTTCTCGAAGCGCTCCTGGACGTCCGCCCAGTTCACGATGTTCCAGAAGGCCTTGACGTAGTCCGCCTTGACGTTCTGGTAGTCGAGGTAGAACGCGTGCTCCCACATGTCCAGCTGGAGCAGCGGGATCGTGGCGACGGGCACGCCGTTCTGCTGGTCGTACATCTGCTCGATGACCAGGTTGCCGCCGACGGGCTCAAGGGCGAGGATCGCCCAGCCGGAGCCCTGGATCGTGGTGGCCGCGGCGGTGAAGTGGTCGCGGAAGGCGTCGAAGGACCCGAAGTGGTCCTCGATCGCCGCGGCGAGCTCACCGGTCGGCTTGTCGCCGCCCTCGGGGGAGAGGTTCTGCCAGAACACCGAGTGGTTCACGTGGCCACCGAGGTTGAACTGCAGGTCCTTGGACAGCTTGGCCGCGGCGGCGCCGTCACCGTTCGCGCGGGCCTCCGCCATCTTCTCCAGGGCGGTGTTGGCACCGGCCACGTAGGTGGCGTGGTGCTTGTCGTGGTGCAGCTCCATGATCTTCGCGGAGATGTGGGGCTCGAGCGCCGCGTAGTCGTAGGGGAGATCGGGAAGGGTGTACTTCTCGGCCATAGGAGAGTCCTTTCGAGTGCTGTCGTGTGGTTCCACCCTCGTCCCGCGCGCGAGCAGGGGTCAAGGAGGTTCCGCCACCAGCGTACGGCGCGCCCCCGGGCAGCCTCCGCCGGGGGCTCAGAAGAAGTCGGGCGGGCTCTCGAGCGGGCAGCGGGGCGGGTGGGGGGTCAGCTGGGACGGGACCGTGAACTCGTAGTCCCCCGTCTCGATCATCCGCCCGAGCGTCTCGAGGGCGTTCCGGGCGCTCCGGCGGGCGGCCGGTTCGAGCAGGCGCCACAGCCAGGCCTTGGACTCCGTGAACCGCCCGTCCACGGCCTTCTCGATCCGGGTGCCCCCCTCCACCGGTTCCCAGGTGATGGTCACCAGCAGATCCACCACGCCCTTGGTGGTGCGCATCCCCAGGCGCCGGCCCGGGACGTGGTCGGAGACGATGTTCACGAAGGAGAAGCGGAGGGGGCCCACGCGGACCGTGGACTCGATCGACGTGCCGAGCTGCAGCACGGCCGTGCTGACCTGGTAGTTCCGCTCCGGGATGGGGTTCCAGCGGCGCAGGCAGCCGGGGTCGAGCAGGAAGCGCTCCACCAGGGCCGGGTCGGCCCCGACCACGGCCGTGTCCACCAGCCGGAACGTCGTGGCGCCCTTCAGCATCGTGTCCTCCGGTCCCCGGTCGGATCCGCGCCCCGGGCAGGCACGCGCAGCGCACGGACGGGAGCAATTCGCATGTGCACACAACTACTCTAGTGATCGGCCCTCGCGGGGCCCGCCCGTCCGGGTGCACAGGGGGTGGAGAAAGTTGTCCACAGGTGTGGAGGAACGCGTGCACAGAGCGAGCACCGGTGCACCCAATCCCCGGCCGGCGGCGCCGTTGCAGGTCAGCGCGGGGTGGGCGGGACAGGGAGTCCCGTAATTCCACCGGTGGAAGTTATCCACGCTGTGGACAACACCTGTGGAGAAGCTGTTGAGAAGACCGTGCCAGGACGTCACGGAGCGTCGCACAGAGGCCGGCCGGTCCCCCTGAACGGGGGACAGCACCGGTCGGCGGGCGGGCGGGGACCCCGCCGAACGGGAGGCGGCAGCGGCCGGGAGCACTCCGGACGGCGGCGTCCTAGCGGTGTGCACGGGAGCGCACGAGGACGGCGAGCGCCGCGCAGGCCAGGTAGCAGACGAGCACCACGCCCCAGCCCACCGCGAAGGACCCCGTGAGCTGGAGCAGTCCGCCGAGGGCGAGCGGACCGGCGCAGAACCCCGCGTACAGGCCCATGGTCACCACGCCGGTGGACGCCCCCACCCGGTCGGCGGGCACGGCGCGCATCGCCGCGGACATCACCACCACGCTCACCGCGAGTGCCGCGCCCCCGTGCAGGACGGCCGCCGGCCACACCGCCCACGCGAGGCCGGGGTGCAGCGGCGCCAGGATCAGCAGCACGGCGCTCGCGGCCGCCCCCAGGGCCATGCCGGCCAGCAGCACGAAGCCGTCCGCGCCCGGCCGGTCCATCACGCGCGCCCACAGCACCCGGGAGGCGATGCCCACGAGCGCGGAGACGGACACGGTGGCCCCGGCGGCGACGACGTCGAGGCCCAGCTCCCGGTGGGCGTAGAGCGGCAGGTAGACGTTGGCGGCCTGCGCCCCCAGCCCGGTCAGTGCCGCGGCCGCGGCGTACGCCCGGACGGCACCGGGCATCGGCGGCCGCGCGGCGGCGCCCGCCGCCCGGGACCGGAACGGCGTCGTCGTCCCGGACGGGGACGTCGTCCGGGACGGGCGTGCCGCCGGGGTGCCGGGGTGGTTGTCCGGGACCGTCCACCAGCCGTGCACGAGCAGGAGCAGCACCGCGCCCACGGCCACCAGGACCGCGGTGCGCCAGCCGAGCAGCAGGCCGAGCGCGGGGAACGTCAGGCCCGCCACGAGCTGCGAGGCCTGCACGCCGGCCTGCTTGATCCCGAGCCAGCTCGCGCGCCGCCCGGCGGGCACGTGCAGGCGGATGAGCCGGTTGGTCGCGGGGTTGGCCATGACCTGTCCGAGCCCCGAGAGCACCATGGCCACGAGCAGGACCGTGTACCCCGGCGCCGCGGCGGTCAGGAGCATCGCGAGCGCGGCCCCGCCGAACATCACGACCAGCAGGGTGCGGGCGGCCAGCCGGTCCGCCCAGCGGCCGGTGCGCACCGCGGTGACGGCCGCGACGAAGAACGTGGTGGTGGCGAGCAGCCCGAACTGCGCCTCCGTGAGCTCCAGGTCCGCGATCACCAGGGGGCTCATCGCCGAGAGGCTGTGGGTCAGCAGCGGGCCCACGGCCATCGTGGCGGTGAGCACCAGCATGAGGTGCGCGCCCGGCCTGCGGTCCCGGGTCACCGGTCCTTCCCCGGGGTCGGCCGGTCGGCGGCGTGCAGGCCCACGACGCACGCCACGATCCCCGCCAGGAAGAGGGCCTTCGCCCACGAGATCTGCTCCTGCCCCGTGCCGGCCGCCCACGCGACCGTGAGCACGGCGCCGATGCCCGTCCACACGGCGTAGGCGGTGCCCATCGGCACCACCCGGGCGGCGCGTGCCAGGGTGAGCATGCTCAGCACCAGGGTCACGGCGAAGAGCAGACCGGGGCCCGGCCGCGAGAAGCCCTCGGACGCGCCCAGGGCGGTGGCCCAGACCGCCTCCAGGATCCCGCTGAGCACCAGCAGCGCCCAGGCACGGGCGCGCCGGTCCCGCTCGGCCCGCGCCGCGCCGGCCTCAGCCGACAACCTTGAGCCCGATCACACAGCCGACGAGTCCGAGCACCAGCAGGATCCTGAGGGGCGTGGCGGACTCGCGGCCCGTCAGCATGGACCAGGCCACGGTCAGGGCCGCGCCGATGCCCACCCAGACGGCGTACGCCGTGCCCGTGGGGAGGGTGGCCATGGCGTAGGACAGTCCGGCCAGGCTCACGGCGGCCGTCACCGCGAACACCACGGCCGGCACGGGACGGCGGAGACCGTCCGAGGCCGCGAGCGCGGACGCCCACACCGCCTCGAGGACGCCCGAGAGCACCAGCACCGTCCACGCACCCACGGGTCAGCGCTTCGGGAGCACGCGGATCCAGAGGAACCCGTGGGCGTCGAGCAGCAGACCGTGGCGCAGGTCGAGCTCGGTGTTGCCGTGCAGCTCGACGGCCTGGGGCAGGAACCCCGAGAGGGTCTCCCCCGTGACGAACTGGGACCAGTCGGAGAAGTTCGCCAGGCACAGCACCACCGTGTTGCCGCCCGGGCGCTGGTAGCCCAGCACGTGGGGGTTGCGCGCGTCGAACGGGAGGAGCGTGTTGCCGTCGAACTCCGGGGAGTTCCGGCGCAGCTCGACCATCCTCCGGATGCCCCCGAAGATCCGGCCCTGCACGGAGAACAACTCGTGACGGCGCTCGTAGTCCTGGACGGGCCGCGGCGGCCGGTGCACCCACCGGGCGTCGCCGGCGTGCGCGGGGTCCTCGTTCCAGGCGGGGTCGTTGAGCTGGCCGACCTCGTCACCCAGGTACAGCAGGGGGATGCCGCCGGTGCTCATCGCCACGGAGTGCGCGAGCAGGACCCGGTCCACCGCGGACGCCGGGTCCTCGGCGAGGCCCAGCAGGGACGCCGTGGTCCCGCACACGCGGCAGTCCCCCGTGCGGGGGTTCTCCTGGAACGGGACGCCGTCCGCGAAGCTGCCGGGGTGGCGCCCGGTGTAGAAGGCGTTGAGGAAGCGGCGGTGGTCGTGGCCGTGCACGCCCAGCCGGGCGGCGTCCTCGTCCGAGAACGTCCAGCCGATGTCGTCGTGGCCGCGCACGTAGTCCACCCACGCCGTGCCGGGCGGGAGGGCGTGGCGCTCCTCGAGGGCCTGCGCGAGCAGCTTCGGCTCGCGGGTGGCCATCGCCTCCCACGTCAGGGCCATCTGGAGCGGGTTGTAGGACAGCTGGCACTGTCCGGGCTCGATGTACCGGGCGACCTCGTCCGGGTGGACGATCGCCTCGGACTTGAACAGCACGGCCGGCGCGGCGATCCGGCACAGCGCGTTGTACGCGCGCAGCAGCACGTGGGCCTGGGGCAGCGACTCGCACGCGGTGCCCAGCTGCTTCCAGATGAACGCGACGGCGTCCATGCGCAGCACCTCGACGCCCTGGGCGGCGAGGAACAGCATCTCCGCGGCCATCGCCCGGAAGACGGCGGGATTGGTGTAGTTGAGGTCCCACTGGAAGGAGTAGAAGGTGCTCCACACCCACCGGGGGTCCTCCTCGGTGGCGCGGACCCGCGTGAAGGAGCCGGGGTGGTCGTCCGGGAAGATCTCCCGCGTGGTGCGCTCGAACTGCTCCGGGACCGTGCGGTCCGGGAAGATCCAGTAGTAGTCCTCGTACTCCTGCTCCCCCGCGGCGGCCCGGCGCGCCCACTCGTGCTCGTTGGAGGTGTGGTTGAAGACGAAGTCGAGGACCAGGCTGATCCCGTTCCGGCGCAGCTCGCGGCTCAGCTCGGCGAGCTCCTCCATGGTCCCCAGCCTCGGCTCCACGCGGCGGTACGAGGACACCGCGTAGCCGCCGTCCGAGTTCCCCTCCGGCGCCTCGAACAGGGGCATGAGGTGGAGGTAGGTCAGGCCCAGCTCCCGGAAGTAGGGGATCTGCTCCCGGATGCCCTGCAGGTTCCCCGCGTACCGGTCCACGTAGCAGACCCCGCCGAGCATCTGCCGCGCGCCGAACCACGCGGGGTCCTGCTCGCGCCGGGCGTCCAGGTCCTTGAGGTCTTCGGGGCGCTCGGCCCAGGAGCGCGCCAGCTGCAGCCCGAGCTCGCTGAGCTGTTCGAGGAAGTCCTCGCGGTGGCCGTAGATCTCGGCGAAGAGCAGCGTCAGCCGGGGGAAGTGCTCGTCGAACCGGCGGTCGAAGTCCGTCCACCCCGTGCCCGGCAGGTCCGCCGGGCGGCCCTCCTGCACCCTCTGGCGGACGCACGCGGTGATCACGCGTGCCTGGTTCTCCGGCGACAGGCCCGGGATACCGGGCGTACTGGTGTTCGGCACACTGCTCCTTCGGTCGTCCGCCCCGAGGCGGGCGGTCTCCGAACTCGAGATCCTCCTTGACGACGAGCCCTCGGATGGTCACGGACCTGCTGCCACCGGTCGGCGGGAGCGGTCCGCCCCTCAGCATACTGATGCGCCCCCGGCTTTTCAGCGGATGACCCGGGGCTTCCTCCACATGCCTGTGCACAGAGTTGTCCACAGGTGTGGACGAGTCCTGGGGACACCGTGGGGAAAGGCCCGCCGGCGCCCTCCAGGAGCGTCCCGGCGGGCCCCGAGGGGCCGGGGAGACGCCGCCGCGCGTGTGGAGAACCCTGTGCAGGGCGGGTGCCGCGTCCCGGGATCGCAGACCCCGGGACGCGGCGGCGGGAGCGGGCTCAGTACCCGTTGGCGGACAGCCACTCCTGCGCGGCATCGGCCGGGCTGACCTGGTCCTCGCCGCTGACCTGGCGGTTCAGGTCGATGAGGGCCTCCGTGGTGAGCTTGCCGGACAGCTCGTTCAGGGCGTCCACCGCCTCCTGGGGCAGCCGGTCCGCGGCGGCGAGCGGCAGGACCTGTTGCGCGATGAAGTTGTTCTCCGGGTCCTCCAGCACCACGAGGTCGTTGTCGGCGATCGCCGGGGTGGTCGTGAAGATGTCGGCGACGTCCACGTCCCCGTCGAGGAGGGCCTGGACGGTGAGCGGGCCGCCGCCGTCGTTGATCGGCTCGAAGGACTCCGGCACGCAGCCGTACTTCTGCTCCAGGCCGTCGAGGCCGTAGGCGCGCTCGGCGAACTCGGGCGGCCCCGCGATCACCAGCTCCCCGCACACCTCCGCCAGGTCCGTGATGCTCGTGAGCCCGTACTGCTCCGCGGTCCCGGAGGTGACCACCATGGCGTCCTTGTTCTCCGCCTCGGAGGCCTCGAGCACGGTCAGGCCCTCGGGCAGCGCGTCCGGCAGGGCGGCCATGATCTCCTCGGCCGAGCTCGCCGTGGCCTCGGGGTCCGCGAAGAGCAGCAGGTTGCCGGAGTAGTCGGGGACCACGTCCACGGACCCGTCCTGCACGGCCCCCACGTAGGCCTCGCGGGCTCCGATGCCCAGGGACGTCTCCGTCTCGACGCCGGCGGACTCGAGCGCCCCGGCGTAGAGCTCGGCCACGATCTGGCTCTCCGGGAAGTCGGCGGAGCCCACGGTCACGGTCTCCGAGGACGTGGTCGCGGACCCGTCCTCCTCGGCGAGGGGGTCGCCGCCGCAGGCGGTCAGGCCCAGCAGCAGGGCGGCGCCCAGGGCGGGTGCGGCGGAGCGGCGGAGCGCGGGAGCGGTGGTCATGGTGGTTCTCCTGTCGGTCGGTGGCACGGGAAGACGGTGGGCTCGGGAGGACGGCGGGTCTCGGGAGGGCTGTGGGTCAGGGGGCGGCGGTGGGTCAGGGAGCGGCGAGGCGCAGTCCCGGCGACGTGGACAGCCGCTGGGCCACGGCCAGGACGGCGTCCACGACGAGCGCGAGGACCGCCACGAGCACCACGGAGCCGAGCATCCGGTCGTAGTCGCGCACCGCGAGGCCGTCGATGAGGTAGCGGCCGAGGCCGCCGAGGTTGATGTAGGCGACCACGGTCACGGTCGCCACGACCTGCAGGGCGGCGTTGCGGATCCCGCCCAGGATCACGGGCAGGGCGTTGGGCACCTCCACGCGGGTCAGCACCTGGCTCCCGGTCATCCCCATCGCCGCCCCGGCGTCCTTGAGGGCCGGGGACACGTTCGCGACCCCGGCGTAGGCCCCCGACAGGATCGGGGGGATCGCGAGCAGGACGAGCGCGATGATCGGCGGCACCAGTCCGAGCCCGAGCAGCAGGGTGAAGAGGGTGAGCAGGCCCAGCGTGGGCAGGGCGCGCAGCGCCCCGGCCAGGCCGACGACGACGCCGGAGCCGCGCCCCGTGTGCCCCACCCACAGGCCCAGGGGGACTGCCACGGCCAGGGCCACGGCCATCGTCACGCCGCTGTACGTCAGGTGCTCCAGCAGCCGGGCGGGGATGCCGCCGGGCCCGGACCAGTTCTCGGGATCGGTCAGCCACTCCAGGGCGCCGCCGGCGAGGCTCACGCGACCGCTCCTCTGCGCACGCGCGGGACCGGGGCCGTGCCCGCCCGCTGCCAGCGCGTCAGGGCGCGGCCGGCCCCCCGCAGCACGAGGTCCATGAGCACCGCCAGGACCACGGTCAGGACGATGCCCACCGCGATCTCCTCGAGGATGGACCGGCGCAGCCCGTCGGTGAACAGGGTGCCGAGGGACTGCACGCCGATCACGGCGCCCACGCTGACCATGGAGATGTTGCTGACGGAGGCCACCCGCAGCCCGGCGACCAGCACGGGCACCGCGAGCGGCAGCTCGACCGCGAAGAAGCGCCGCAGCGGGCGGTAGCCCATCGCGGTGGAGGCCTGCAGGATGTCGCGGTCCACGGACTCGAAGGCGTCCACGGAGGAACGCACCAGGATGGCCACGACGTAGACGGTCAGCGCCACGACCACGTTCACCACCGAGGTGATCTGCGTGCCGAGGAGCAGGGGCAGCACCACGAACAGGGTCAGGGACGGGATGGTGTAGAGCAGGGAGGAGCCCGTGACGAGCACCGGGCGCAGCGTGCGGTTGCGGGCGGCGAGCCGGGCCACCGGGACGGCGACGAGGGCGCCGAGCAGCAGGGGCAGCACCGACTGGACGAGGTGCGTGCCCGTGAGCTCCAGGACGTAGGGCCAGTTCCGGCTCGTCCAGCTCATCGGGGCGTCCGCCCGCCGAGCCGCGCGTCCTCGATGGCCGCGATGATCTCCCCCGGCTGCATGATCCCGACCGCCCGGCCGTCGTCGTCGACGACCACGGCGAGGCCCGACGGCGAGGACAGGGCCGCGTCCAGGGCGCTGCGCAGGGAGCTGCCGGGCCGGTGCAGGGTGCCGCCGACCACGGGGTCGTCCTCCGCGCCGGGCCGCACCCAGCCGCGGGGGGCGCCGTCGTCGTCGACCCGCAGCATCCACCCGTCGGGGACGGGCCCGTCCCCGGTCCCGGCCACGCCCTGGGTGCCGTCCGGGCGCACGGTGGCCACCGGGTGCACGGGGATGTCGTGGGCCGAGTCGAAGGTCAGGGAGCGGAAGCCGCGGTCCCGGCCCACGAAGTCCGCCACGAAGTCGTCGGCGGGCGCGCGCAGCAGCTCCTCCGGGGTGGCGTACTGCGCCAGCCGCCCGCCCGTGGCGAAGACGGCCACCCGGTTGCCGAGCAGGATCGCCTCGTCGATGTCGTGGGTGACGAACACGATGGTGCGGTGCAGCCGGCGCTGGAGGTCCAGCAGCTCGCGCTGCAGGTCCTGGCGCACCACGGGGTCCACGGCGGAGAACGGCTCGTCCATGAGCAGGACCGGCGGGTCGGCGGCGAGCGCCCGGGCCACGCCCACGCGCTGCTGCTGACCGCCCGAGAGCTGGGAGGGGTAGCGGGAGCCCAGGGCCTCGGCGAGCCCCACGGTGCTCAGCAGCTCGCGGGCCCGCTCCCGCGCCTGCTTCCTCGGCACGCCGTTGAGCCGCGGGACGGTCGCGATGTTGTCCACCACGGTCCGGTGCGGCAGGAGGCCCGACTGCTGCATGACGTAGCCCATGGAGCGGCGCAGCTCGTGGGCGGGCACGGACGTGACGTCACGGCCCTCGACCGTGACGGAGCCGGAGGTGGGCTCCACCATGCGGTTGATCATCCGCAGGGAGGTGGTCTTGCCGCAGCCGGAGGGTCCCACGAACACGGTGAGGGACCCGCGGGGGATCTCGAGGTCGAGGGCCTCGACGGCCGTGGTCCCGTCCGGGTACGTCTTGCCGGCGCCCTCGAAACGGATCGCGATGTCGGTCATGGAGATCCTCCCGTTGCCGTCCGGCCAGTATAGGCAAGCACGGCGGACGCCCCGCTAGACTCGCGTCCACCGGAGGCGGATCCCGCGGGACCGCCGGCCGACGCGCGAGGAGGTGGACGGTGCACAGCCTGGAGCTGCTGCTCGGCGAGGACGCCGAGGCGGCCGTGCGCGCGGACTGGGACCGGCTGGCCGAGGCGGGACTGCCCAGCTCCGGCCGGCACCGCTCCGAGTCCAACCGCCCCCACATCACCCTGGTGGCCGCCCCGTCCCTGGCCCCGGAGACCGTGCCGGGGGTCGACGAGCGGGTCGCCGCGGCCGCCGGGTTCGTGGACCTGCCGCTGACCAGCGCGGGCGTGCTGCTGTTCGGTCCGGGCCGGGGCGGCTACGTGGTGGTCCGCCAGGTCGTGACCACCCCCGAGCTGCTCGAGCTGCACCGGCGGGTCTGCGACGCCGTGGGCTCGGTCCCCGGGCAGGCGCGCACCTCCTTCCCCGGGGCCTGGACGCCGCACATCACCCTGGCGCGCCGGATGCGCCCGGAGCAGGTGGCCGCCGCGCTCGACGTCCTGGCCCCGCACCCCGAGCCGCTGCGCGCCGTGGCGCTGCGGCGCTGGGACGCGGACGCCCGCACCGTGGTGCAGCTGGCCTGAGGTCCGGCCCCGTGCCGGCGACGGGTGCGGAGCCGCGTAGGCTCGGATCATGACGAGCGCACAGGACATCGCCACCTGGATGATCGACCGCATCCGGACCGAGGGACGACTGTCCCAGGACCAGGCCGTCCAGGACATCCCCGGGACCTTCGGCCCCGAGTGGGTCCGGACCCTGGAGAACGGGCACACCGGGATCAGCAAGGAGGTCCTCGCGGAGTTCCGCAAGGCCCACGGCGGCACGGTGCAGTGGGACCGCGACCGCCGCTTCTGGTCCCTCAAGAGCTGAGCCGCCGGGCTGATCCGCCGGGCGGCTCCCCCGGCACGGCCGGGGTTCCCCGCGTGACGGTGGACACCTCTTTCCGGCTCCGGCTATCCTAGGAGCAGAAGACGCCCATGAGCTGTGGTGGGAGAGTCCCGCCGGTGCACTCGGACCGGCGGGCGCCGTAGGAGCAATTCCTCCCCAGGAAACTCTCAGGCCCCCGTACCACCACGGATCGGCAACTCTGGAAAGCAGCCCGGCGCGCGTCGCCGGACTCACCGACGGTGCAAGCGGCTCCACGGCCGCGGAATCTCTCAGGTCCCAGACAGAGCGGGGAGGAACTCGAACCGATCCACGCCGCCCTGGCGTGCAGCACCCGGGAGTTCCTCATGACGATCCAGCTCGCCACCACGTCCCCGACCACCGTCTTCGCCGACCGGCACATCGGTGCCGGCTCCGACGCCGTCCGGACCATGCTCGCCCGCGTGGGCCGCACCAGCCTCGACGACCTGGCGGACGCCGCCGTGCCCGCCGACATCCGGCAGAACACCCCTCTGGACCTGCCCGCGGCGCTCAGCGAGCAGGAGGTGCTCGAGCAGCTGCGCGCCTTCGCGGACCGCAACACCACGGCCGTGCAGATGATCGGGCAGGGCTACTACGACACCCACACGCCCCCGGTGATCCTGCGCAACGTGCTGGAGTCCCCGGGCTGGTACACCGCCTACACCCCCTACCAGCCCGAGATCTCCCAGGGCCGCCTCGAGGCGCTGCTGAACTTCCAGACCATGGTCTCCGACCTCACGGGGCTGCCGGTGGCCAACGCCTCGCTGCTGGACGAGGCCACGGCGGTGGTCGAGGCCGTGCTCCTGATGCGCCGGGCCAACAAGGCCCGCGGCAACGGCGCGATCGTGGTCGACGCCGACATCCTGCCGCAGACCCTGGCCGTGGTGCTGGCCCGCGCCGAGGCGCTGGGCTTCGCCGTGCAGGTCGCCGATCTGACGGCGGGCCTGCCCGAGGGCGAGATCACCGGCGTGGTCCTGCAGCAGCCCGGGGTCTCCGGGCGGGTCGTCGACCACGCCGCGGTGATCGCCGAGGCCAAGGAGCGCGGGGCGATGGTCACGGTCGCGGCCGACCTGCTGGCCCTGACCCTGATCACCCCGCCCGGCGAGCAGGGCGCGGACATCGCGGTGGGCTCCTCCCAGCGCTTCGGGGTCCCGCTGTTCTTCGGCGGCCCGCACGCCGCCTACATGGCGGTGCGCTCCGGCCTGGAGCGCAACCTGCCCGGCCGCCTGGTGGGCGTCTCCAAGGACGCCACGGGACGGGCCGCCTACCGCCTGGCGCTGCAGACGCGCGAGCAGCACATCCGCCGGGAGAAGGCCACCTCCAACATCTGCACCGCTCAGGCGCTGCTGGCCGTCGTGGCCGGCATGTACGCCGTCTACCACGGCCCGGAGGGGCTGAAGGCCATCGCCCGGCGCGTGCACGGCCTCGCCCGCACCCTGGCCACCGTGCTGCAGGGCGCCGGCCACGAGCTCGTCGCGGAGCAGTTCTTCGACACCCTCACCGTGCGGGTCCCCGGCCGGGCGGAGCAGGTGGTCCGCGCGGCCGAGGGCCGCGGCGTGAACCTGCGGCTCGTCGACGCCGACCACGTGGGGATCTCCTGCGACGAGGCGACCACGGAGCAGCACCTCGTGCTCGTCGCCGAGGCCTTCGGCGTGGCGGACGCCGCCGCGGCGGTCGCCGCCGGGCCGCGCGGCCCGGAGCTGGACGCCGGGCTGCGGCGCACCACGGAGTTCCTCACCCACCCGGTGTTCTCCACCCACCGCTCCGAGACGCAGATGCTGCGCTACCTGCGGCGCCTGGAGAACCGGGACCTGGCCCTGGACCGGACGATGATCCCGCTGGGCTCCTGCACCATGAAGCTCAACGCCACCGCCGAGATGGCGGCCATGAGCTGGCCCGAGTTCGCCTCGATCCACCCGCTGGCCCCGGCCCACCAGACCACCGGCTGGCGCGAGCTGATCGCCGACCTGGAGGGCCGCCTGGAGGAGATCACCGGCTACGCGGCCGTGTCCCTCCAGCCCAACGCCGGTTCCCAGGGCGAGCTGGCGGGCCTGCTGGCCATCCGCGGCTACCACCGGTCCCGCGGCGAGGAGCAGCGCACCGTGTGCCTCATCCCCGCCTCGGCCCACGGCACCAACGCCGCCTCCGCGGTCCTGGCCGGCATGAAGGTCGTCGTGGTGAAGACGGCCACCGACGGCACGATCGACCACGCCGACCTCGAGGCGAAGATCGAGGCCCACCGCGACCAGCTGGCCGCCATCATGATCACGTACCCCTCCACCCACGGGGTCTACGACGCCGACGTGCGCCAGGTCTGCGACGCCGTCCACGCCGCCGGCGGGCAGGTGTACCTCGACGGGGCCAACCTCAACGCCCTGGTCGGGCTGGCCCAGCCGGGGAAGTTCGGCGGGGACGTCTCCCACCTGAACCTGCACAAGACCTTCTGCATCCCGCACGGCGGCGGCGGGCCCGGCGTGGGCCCCGTGGCGGTGGCCGCGCACCTGGCCCCCTTCCTGCCCGGCGACGCCACCCGCGCCGAGGCGGACGGGGAGTCCGGCGCGCCGATCTCCGCCACGATGTTCGGCTCGGCCGGCGTGCTGCCGATCTCCTGGGCCTACATCGCGATGATGGGCGGCGACGGCCTCACCCGGGCCACGCAGACCGCGCTCCTGACGGCGAACTACGTCGCCGCCGCGCTCGACGAGCACTACCCGGTGCTCTACACCGGCAACAACGGGCTGGTCGCCCACGAGTGCATCCTGGACCTGCGACCGCTCACGGCCCGCACCAAGGTGACCGCCGAGGACGTGGCCAAGCGGCTGATCGACTTCGGGTTCCACGCCCCGACCCTCTCCTTCCCGGTGGCCGGGACGCTGATGGTCGAGCCGACCGAGTCCGAGGACCTCGCCGAGATCGACCGGTTCATCACCGCGATGACCACCATCCGCGAGGAGATCGAGCAGGTCGCCCGCGGTGAGCTCAGCGCCGAGGACAGCCCCCTGCGCCACGCCCCGCACACCGCCGAGGTCGTGGCCGCGAGCGACTGGGACCGCCGCTATCCCCGCGAGCAGGGCGCCTTCCCCGTCCCGGAGCTGCGCCAGGACAAGTACTTCCCGCCGGTGGGCCGCATCGACGGCGCCGCCGGGGACCGCAACCTGATCTGCTCCTGCCCGGCCCCCGAGGCCTTCGAGAACTGATCCGGCACCGCACCGCCACGAAAGGCACGACATGAGCGTCAGCACCACCTCCCGCCACACCGCCCTGCACGACGAGCACGCCGCGCTGGGGGCGTCCTTCACCGACTTCGGCGGCTGGGACATGCCCCTGAAGTACGGCTCAGAGCTGGCCGAGCACCGCGCCGTGCGCACCGCCGCCGGTCTGTTCGACCTCTCCCACATGGGGGAGATCCGGGTGACCGGCCCGGACGCGGCGGCCTTCCTGAACACGGCCCTGGTGGGCAACCTCGCCGCCATCGCCGTGGGCCGGGCCAAGTACTCCCTCATCTGCACCCCCGAGGGCGGGATCATCGACGACCTGATCAGCTATCGGCTGGCCGAGCAGGAGTACCTGGTGGTGCCCAACGCCGGCAACGCGCCGACCGTGCTCGCCGCCCTCCAGGAGCGGGCCGCCGGCTTCGACGTCACCGTGGCCGACGAGTCCGCCGACACCTCGCTGGTCGCCGTCCAGGGCCCCGCCGCGCAGGCGATCCTGCAGGAGCTCGTCCCCGCCGAGCAGCAGGAGCTGGTCGCCGAGCTGAAGTACTACTCGGCCGCGCCGGTCACCGTCGCCGGGACCGACGTGCTGCTCGCCCGCACCGGCTACACCGGGGAGGACGGGTTCGAGCTCTACGTGCCCGACGCCCAGGCGGTGTCCCTGTGGCGGAAGCTCCTGGAGGCCGGGCAGGGCCACGGGCTCGTCCCCTGCGGCCTCGCCTGCCGCGACTCCCTGCGCCTGGAGGCCGGGATGCCGCTCTACGGCCAGGAGCTCACCCTGGACCTCACCCCCTACGAGGCCGGTCTCGGCCCGGTCGTCTCCTTCAAGAAGGAGGAGGACTTCGTGGGCCGCACGGCCCTGGAGGCCCGCAGGGGCGCCGGGACGGACCGCAAGCTGGTCGGTCTGCGGGGCGAGGGCCGGCGCGCGGCCCGCGGCCACTACCCGATCAGCGTGGACGGCGAGGTCGTCGGCGAGGTCACCTCGGGGGCGCTCAGCCCGACCCTGGGCTACCCCATCGCCATGGCCTACGTCGACAACGCGCACGCCGAGCCCGGCACCGAGGTGCAGGTCGACCTGCGCGGCAAGCCGGTCCCGTTCGAGGTCGTGTCCCTGCCGTTCTACCAGCGCGGGCAGTGACCCGGCCGGCTCCGGCAGCCCCTTCCACCACCAGTCGTCCTCCCCTCCTGCTGAAAGGTTCTCGATCATGAGCAACATCCCGTCCCACCTGCGCTACTCCGCCGAGCACGAGTGGGTGGACGAGTCCTCCCCCGTGAAGGTCGGCCTGTCCGCGGTCGCCGTCGACGCCCTCGGCGACGTCGTCTACCTCGACCTGCCCGAGGCCGGTTCCACCGTGACCGCCGGCGAGGTCTGCGGCGAGGTGGAGTCCACCAAGTCCGTCTCCGAGCTCTTCGCCCCGGTCTCCGGCACGGTGGTGGACGTCAACGCGGCCGTCGTCGACGAGCCCGGGCTGGTGAACTCCGACCCGTACGGGGACGGCTGGCTGTTCACCGTGGAGGTCACCGACGAGGGCGAGCTGCTCACCGCGGAGCAGTACGAGCAGGCCCAGGAGGACCAGGCCTGAGCACGCCCCCACGAGCGCAGCAGGACGTCGGGACCCTGGGCGAGGGCTGAGCACCGGCCGCGCCCGGGTACCGTCGAGGACCGTGGTGCGGGCCGGGTCCCGGCCCGCACCACGACCGTTCCACCCACCACCGCCCCGCACCGGGGCACCACCTCCTTTGGAGCATCACCGTCATGGCCATCAGCGTCTTCGAACTGTTCACCGTGGGCATCGGCCCCTCGAGCTCCCACACCGTCGGCCCCATGCGCGCCGCACGGCGCTTCGCCGAGACCCTGACCGGGGACGGGCTGCTGGAGCTCACCGCGGACCTGCGCGTGGACGTCTACGGGTCGCTGGCCGCGACCGGCCGGGGCCACGGCACCTTCACCGCGATCCTGCTCGGCCTGGAGGGCTACGACCCCGAGACCGTGCTGCCCGCCGAGGTGGACGAGCGGCTCGCCGACCTCGCCGAGACCGGGACGCTGCGGCTGTGCGCGGCCCTCGGGCAGCGCAAGGACCTCCCCTACCGGGTCGAGGACATGGTGCAGCACCCGCTGACCGTCCTGGAGCGGCACACCAACGGCATGCGCTTCCAGGCCCTGGACGCCTCCGGCGCCGTGCTGGCCGACGAGACCTGGTTCTCCGTGGGCGGCGGCTTCATCGTCCGCGAGGGCCAGGAGGGCGCCGCCGCGGCCGAGCTGGACGCCGCCAGCGCCCAGGTGCCCCACCACTTCCGCACCGCCGCACAGCTGCTGGCCCACTGCGAGCGCACCGGCCTGCCGATCAGCGGGGTGATGCTGGCCAACGAGCGGACCTGGCGCGACGAGGACGAGATCCGGCAGCAGCTGCTGCACATCTGGACCGTGATGGAGGAGTGCAAGGACTCCAGCCTCCGGCGCACCGGCCCGCTGCCGGGCGGGCTGAACGTGGCCCGCCGCGCCCCCGAGTGGCACCGGCGCCTGCGCACCGAGGACCCGGACCGGGACCCGGGCTTCTGGCCGGAGTGGGTGAACCTCGTGGCCCTGGCGGTCAACGAGGAGAACGCCTCCGGCGGACGCGTGGTCACCGCCCCCACCAACGGGGCGGCCGGCATCATCCCGGCGGTGCTGTTCTACGCCACCCACTACTCCCCCGCCGCCCGCGCCGCCGCCGCGGAGGGCCCCGAGGCGCTCGCGGCCGCCCGGCGGGACATCGTGGTCCGCTTCCTGCTCACGGCCGGGGCGGTCGGGGTGCTCTACAAGGAGCAGGCCTCGATCTCCGGGGCCGAGGTGGGGTGCCAGGGCGAGGTCGGCTCCGCCTCCTCGATGGCCGCCGCCGGCCTCGCCGAGGTCCTGGACGGGACCCCGGCCCAGGTGGAGAACGCCGCGGAGATCGCCATGGAGCACAACCTCGGGCTGACCTGCGACCCCATCGGCGGACTGGTGCAGATCCCCTGCATCGAGCGCAACGCGATCGCCGCGGCCAAGGCGATCAACGCCGCCAAGATGGCGATGTGGGGCGACGGCACCCACCGGGTCAGCCTCGACGAGGTCATCGTGACCATGCGCGAGACCGGCAGGGACATGAGCCACAAGTACAAGGAGACCGCCCTGGGCGGACTCGCCGTGAACGTCGTGGAGTGCTGACCGTGAGACGCTGAACCCGTCGGCCCGGACGGTCCTGTCCGTGCGGACCGGCGAGCAGCGTTGGCACCCACCGAGGAGACGAGACCGCACCGTGACAGCCCCCGCCCAGGACACCCGTTCCCCGCAGCGTCCCACCGCCCTGGTGGTGGGGGCCAGCGGCATCGCCGGTTCGGCGATCGTCGAGCAGCTGACCCGCACCGAGGACTGGGACGTGCTCGCCCTCTCCCGCAACCCCGTCCCCGGCAGCTCGGCCCGGCACCTCGGCGCCGACCTCCGCTCCCCGGAGAGCCTGGCCGCGGCCCTGGCCGGGGAGCGGCCCACGCACGTGTTCTTCACCGCCTGGTCCCGCCAGAACACCGAGAAGGAGAACATCGAGGTCAACGCCGGGATGGTCCGCAACCTCCTGGCCGCCCTGGCCCACGCCCCGGTGGAGCACGTGGCGCTGATGACCGGGCTCAAGCACTACCTGGGCCCCTTCGAGGCCTACGGCAAGGGGGACATGCCCGACACCCCCTTTCTCGAGGAGGAGCCGCGCCTGCCGGTGGAGAACTTCTACTACGCCCAGGAGGACGAGCTCTGGGCGGCCGCCGGCCGCCAGGGCTTCCGCTGGTCCGTGCACCGGGCGCACACGGTCATCGGCCACGCGGTGGGCAACGCCATGAACATGGGGCTGACCCTGGCCGCGCAGGCGGCGATCTGCCGGGAGACGGGCCGCCCGTTCGTGTTCCCCGGCTCCGAGGTCCAGTGGAACAGCCTGACCGACATGACCGACGGGTCCCTGCTGGCCGAGCACATGGTCTGGGCCGCCACCGAGGAGGCCGCCGGCAACGAGGCCTACAACGTGGTCAACGGCGACGTCTTCCGCTGGCGCCGGATGTGGCCGGCGCTGGCCGACTGGTTCGGACTCGAGTGGGAGGGCTACCAGGACGCACCGCGGCCGCTGGAGCAGCAGATGCGCGGCGCCGAGGACGTCTGGGCCCGGATCGTCGCCGAGCACGGGCTCGCGGAGCCCGACCTCGCCCGCGTGGCCTCCTGGTGGCACACCGACGCCGACCTCGGCCGGCCCATCGAGGTGGTCGCCGACATGAGCAAGAGCCGGCTGGCCGGGTTCACCGGCTACCGCCGCACCCGGGACTGCTTCACCGGCCTCTTCGACCGCTACCGGGCCGAGCACATCATCCCCTGACCCCCAGACAGGGACCCGGGAGGGGTCAGCCGCCCACGCGGGAGAGGATCGCGGTGAGGGCGGTCCGCACCCCGGTGGAGAGCGTCGGCTCGATCGCCGGGGCGAAGAACGGCGAGTGGTTCACCGGCACGGGTCCCTCCCCCTCGAGGACGGCTCCGTCGTGGCCGCCGAACATCCAGAACACCGAGGGCACCCCGATCGCCGCGCCGAGGGCCCCGAAGTCCTCCGAGCCCATCATCGGTTCGACCTCCACCACGTTGTCCTCCCCCAGCACCTCGCGGAAGCGCTCGACGAGAGCAGCGGTGGCCGCCGGGTCGTTGTAGTTGCGGGGGAAGGTCGAGAGCTCCTCGATGGTGGGCTCCGGGGCCCCCGAGGCCGCCGCCTCCGCGGCGATGATGCGCCGCAGCGCGCCCAGGACGTGGTCCCGGACGGCGGGGTCGAAGGTGCGCACGTTGAGCGTGAACTCGGCCGAGGCCGGGATGATGTTCTCCTTGAGCCCGCCGTGGAAGGTCGCCACGGTGACCACCGCGGCCCGGCGCGCGTCGATCTCTCGGGAGACGATGGTCTGGATCCGGGTGATCATGTGCGCCCCGAGCACGATCGGGTCGGTGGCGTCCTGCGGCTGGGACGCGTGGGCCCCCTTGCCGTGGACGGTGACCCGCCAGGAGTCGGCCATCGCCATGACGTCCCCCGCAGCCCAGCTGACCGTGCCGGCCCGGGAGGGCATCACGTGCTGGCCGAGGACGACCTCCGGCAGCGGCGCCCGCGCCCACAGCCCGTCCTCGAGCATCGCCCGGGCGCCGGCGGCGGTCTCCTCCCCGGGCTGGAAGATCAGCACCACGGTCCCGGCCCAGGCCTCCCGCGCGCCGGCCAGCAGCTCGGCGGCCGTCAGCAGGGCGGTCATGTGCGTGTCGTGGCCGCACCCGTGCATCACGGGGACCTCGGTGCCGTCCTCCAACCGCCCGGTGGCGGTGCTGGCGTAGTCTAGACCGGTGTCCTCGGCCAGGGGCAGGCCGTCGGTGTCGGCGCGGAAGGCCACCGTGGGCCCGTCCCCGTTGCGCAGCACCCCGACCACCCCGGTGCCGCCGCAGCGGAAGTTCTCGATGCCCAGGGCGGTGAGCCGCTGCTCGAGCAGGGCTGCGGTGGCGTGCTCCTGCATGGACAGCTCCGGGTGGGCGTGCAGCTCGCGGTACAGCAGGTGCATCCGCCGGCGCAGGTCGTCGGTCAGCTGGAGGTCCGTGGTGGTGCTCATGGTGCGGGGTCCTTTCGGGAGAACGGTGCTAGCCGATGCGGAGGTCGTCGGAGGAGGCCTCCGGCTGGGGCGCGACGGGATCGGCCTCGGCCGACCTGTCGCGCAGGAACCATGCCAGCACAGCGGTGGCGATCACCGCGATGGCGGTGCCGAAGAACGCCAGGGTGGGCACGGTCGGCACCAGCAGGAACACGACGGCCGCGGCGACGACGCCGGCGGTCACCGTCATCCGCAGGTTGCGGGTCGAGACGACGGCCTGCACGAGCACCGCGCCCAGCACCGAGGGCAGGATGTAGGTCTGGACCACGGCGACGACGTCGGCGGGCACGACGCTCACCAGCCAGGAGCCCAGGAGACCGACCAGGACGAGCAGCGAGACCAGGTGCACCATGGCCGCTCCGCTGATGGCCATCACCGCCGCCAGCTCCCCGCGGCGGGTGCCGGGCTTCGCGCCGATGGCGGACTGGGCGATCAGCGCCGAGGGCAGCAGCTTGTTGGAGATGTTGCCGATCATGAAGGCCTGGTACATCGAGGCCTGGCCCAGGATCGGGTAGTAGGTCAGCGGCTCCACGATCCAGAGCACCCCGAAGGTGCCGGCGATGGCCAGCAGGGCGGTCCAGATCCGGGCCTGGTCCACGTCCAGGCCGGAGAAGAGCACGAGGTAGGCGGGGCCGGCCAGGGCGAAGAGCAGCCCGGCAATCATCGTCAGCCGGCCCCAGCGGGCGGTGGTCGCGTCGAACTGCTCCAGGGCGGGGACGGCGGCGGGGTTCACGGTGGTCATGGCAGAAGTCCTTCGGTGGGTCTGACGCACGGTCTCGGGCACGGGCTCGGGGACGGTCTCAGGCGGTCGGGAAGACACCGGCGCCGACGGTGGCGTAGGTGACGACCAGCGCGGTCAGGATGGCGATGCCCAGCGCCCACTCGCGGATCCACTGCGCCCGGAGGGCCTTGGCGATGCCCAGGCACACCGCCATCACGGCCGCGGAGGCGAGGAAGGCCACCACGTGGTTGCCCGACTTCGGCAGCTCCCCGAGCCCGAGGGCGAAGAACGCCCCGAGCAGGGCCGCCCCGGGGACCACGGTCATCACGGCGGGGTTGACCTTGCGCAGGCTGACGTCGCCGCGCTTGAGCAGCGGGGTGAGGACCAGCGTGGCGAGCATCCACATCGCCCCGCCCAGGCTCATCGCCATGAACGCCACGGCGAAGACGCCCTGCGTGTACGTCGGGCCGCCCAGGTCGGCCCCCATGGTTCCCGCGGCGATGCTGGCCGCACCGGTCTCGAAGGACACCGACCCGATCAGCCCGATCCGCACCAGCACGGCGGGAGCGCCGAAGACGGTCAGCAGCGCGACGGCCACCAGGGCCACGGCCAGGGACGGCCCGATCGCCGAGACCGCCCCGGCGCGGAAGGAGGTCCTCAGCTCCGCCGGGCTCACCCCGGCGGCGGGGGCCGCCACACGGGCAGCCCGGACGTAGATGACGGTCTGCACGACGATGACGGCGAAGACGCCGAGGGCGCAGATCCACAGCACGGGCAGGTTGGCCACGGACAGGATGTCGGTGGAGGCGCCGTCAACAGCGGTGCGCAGGTTCATGGGAACTCCCGGAGGTGGTCGGATCGGCGGGGAACGAGAGGCGGGGCCACGAGGAGTCCGTCGCCGGCGGATCTCTGCTCCGAGCGTGACGTGACGCCAATCACTGTCACCGGACATCTTCGATAAACTGCACCAAACGCACTGTCGACCGAAGGAATGAGCATGGAGCTGCCCCCGGAGGACCTCGAGCTCGTGCACGCCCTGCAGATCGCGCCGCGGGCGTCCTGGACCCAGCTGGGGGCCGCGCTCGGCCGCCACCCCACCACGCTGGCCGCCCGCTGGGACCGGCTCCGGGCCGACGGCCGCAGCTGGGTCACCGCCCACCTGGGCACCTCCGGCACGCAGGGCTGCGCCACCTTCATCGGCCTCGAGTGCCGCCCGGGCCGCCGGGCGGAGGTGCTGGAGCGGCTGTGCGCCGTCCCGGAGGTCGGCACCGTGGAGGAGTCCGCGCGCGCCTGGGACGTCCGGCTCACCGTCCTCACCCGCAGCTGGGAGCAGATGACCCGGGACGTGCTGCCGCTGGTGCGCGCCGATCCGGCGATCCTGCGGGCCCAGCTCACGGTGGCCACCCGACTCCACGCCATCGGCAGCAACTGGCGCCTGGACGTGCTGTCCCCGGAGCAGCAGCGCCGCGTGAGCGCCCTGCGCTCGGAGGCGCACCGCCCGCACGGCGCCGCCCCCGCCCACCTCGAGGAGATGACGGCCGTGCTCCAGGCCGACGGGCGGGCCACCGCCGCGCAGATCGCCGCCGCGACCGGGACCCACCCGACGACGGCGGCCCGGCACCTGCGCCAGGCGCTCGAGACCGGCCTCGTGGCTCTCCGCTGCGAACTGGCCCAGCAGCACTCCGGCTACCCGGTGTCCTGCCAGTGGTACGTCCGGGTGCCGCCGGCGCAGCTCGAGGCGGCCGTGCGCTGCCTGCGCTCCCACCGGACGCTGCGCCTGTGCGCCTCGACCACGGGCGACACCAACCTCACCTTCCTGCTCTGGCTGCGCACCCCCGGGGACATCTTCGACGTGGAGGCGGAGCTGCAGGCCGCCGCGCCGGGGGTCCAGGTGGTCGAGTCCGACGTGGGGGTGCGGACCCACAAGCGCATGGGCTGGATGCTGCGCGACGACTCGACCGCGACCGGCGAGGTGGTGACCGAGCTCGGTCGGGCCACCCCGTGACGCCGTGCGCGGTCCTCAGCCCCGGCCCGGCTCCCGCAGGAGGTCCGCCGGGACCAGGTGGGCGTCCCGGACGCCCTCGAGCAGCCGGGGGTCGACCGGCGTGCCGCGCCGGAGGACGCTGATCGTGCCGGCGGCCTCGAAGACCACGCACGCGACCTCGTCGGGGCTGCGCACCCCGGCGCCCCGCAGCGCGCCGAAGAGCTCGGACTCCACCACGTGGACCCGGCGGAGGTTGGCCTCCAGCACCCGTTCGCCGGCCATCAGCAGCACGGCCCGGTTGTTCATCAGCGCCGACACGCGGATCCCCGCGCGGAGCCGGCCGAAGCCCGCCTCGAGCGCGAACAGCGTGCCGAGCCCCAGCACGCCCGCGGCGAGCGTGGGCGTGTCCCCCAGGACCGCGCGCCCGGCCACGGCACCGAGCATGACCACCACGACCGCGTCGAAGGTCGACAGCCGGGACAGCACGCGCTGCCCGAGGACCCGCACCATGAGCAGGAACGCCAGGTAGATCCCCACGGCCGAGGCCACCACCGCCAGCGCCCCCGGGGCGTCCACGCCGAGGCGCGCCACGGCGTCGTCGAGCACCGGTCAGACCTCCTGGTCCGCGAACTGCGTCTCGTAGAGCTCCGCGTAGCGCCCGCTCACGGCGAGGAGCTCGGCGTGCCGGCCCCGCTCCACGATCCGGCCGTCCTCGACCACCAGGATCTGGTCGGCGGAGCGGATGGTCGAGAGCCGGTGGGCGATGACCAGGGCGGTGCGCCCATCCATCGCCTCGCCCAGTGCCGCCTGGACGTAGGCCTCGTTGGTGGAGTCCAGCGCCGAGGTGGCCTCGTCGAGGATCACCACGCGCGGGGCCGCGAGCAGCAGGCGGGCGATGGTCAGCCGCTGCCGCTCGCCGCCGGAGAGCCGGTAGCCGCGCTCGCCCACCACGGTGTCCAGCCCGTCCGGGAGGGCACGGATCACGTGTTCCATGCGGGCCCGGGCCAGGGCGTCCCACAGCTGCTCGTCCGTGGCCTCCGGCTTCACCAGGGCGAGGTTGTCCCGGATCGACTCGTGGAACAGGTGCCCGTCCTGGGTCACCATCCCGATGGTCTCCCGCAGCGAGGCGAAGGTGGCGTCCCGCACGTCCGTGCCCCCGATCCGGACGGCCCCCGAGGTGACGTCGTAGAGCCGGGCCACGAGCTGGGCGATCGTCGACTTGCCCGCGCCGGAGGACCCCACGAGGGCCACCGTCTGCCCCGGCAGGACGGTGAAGCCCACGCCGTGCAGCACCTCCTCGCCGCCCCGGGTGTCGAGCACCGCGACGTCCTCGAGCGAGGCGAGCGAGACCTCCTCGGCGGAGGGGTAGGCGAACCGGACGTCGTCGAACTCCACCGACGCGGGCCCGGCGGGCAGCGACCGGGCCCCGGGCCGCTCCTGGATCAGGGGGACGAGGTCGAGGATCTCGAAGACCCGCTCGAAGCTCACCACGGCGCTCATGACGTCCATCCGGGCGTTCGCGAGCATGGTCAGCGGGGTGTACAGCCGGGTGAGGAGCAGGGCGAGGGTCACGACCGCGCCGGCGTCCAGGTTGCCGAGGATCGCCTGCGCGCCGCCGAGCCCGTAGACGAGCGCCAGGGCGAGCGCCGAGACCAGCGTCAGGGCCGTGACGAACACGGTCTGCAGCATCGCCACCCGCACGCCGATGTCCCGGACGCGGCCGGCACGGCGGGCGAACTCGGCGGCCTCGGCGTCGGGCCGGCCGAAGAGCTTGACCAGGGTGGCGCCGCCGGCGGAGAACCGTTCGGTCATCTGCGTGGACATGGACGCGTTGTGCTGGGCCGCCTCCCGCTGGAGGTTCGCCAGGCGCCCGCCCATGGCCCGGGCCGGGACCAGGAAGATCGGCAGCAGAAGCACGGACAGCGCGGTGACCTGCCACGAGATCGAGACCATGACGACGACGGTCAGGATCAGGGAGACGATGTTGCTCACCACGCCGGAGAGCGTGTTGGAGAACGCCCGCTGGGCGCCGATGACGTCGTTGTTGAGCCGGGAGACCAGGGCCCCGGTGCGCGTGCGGGTGAAGAAGGCGATCGGCATCCGCTGCACGTGGTCGTAGACGGCGGTGCGCAGGTCCAGGATGAGCCCCTCGCCGATCAGGGAGGAGAGCCACCGGTTGAGGATGCTCAGCCCCGCGTCCACGACCGCCACGGCGGCGATGGCCACCGCGAGCCAGACGACCACGGAGACCGCGTCCCCGGCGTTGATCGCACGGACCACGTCGCCGGCCAGGATCGGGGTGACCACGCCCAGCAGCGCCGTGAGCACCGAGATCACCAGGAACACCGTGAGCCTGGTCTTGTGCGGGCGCGCGAAGACGACGATGCGCCGGAGCGTGCCCCGGTCGATCTTCCGGTCCTTGACGTCCTGACCCTGGACGGTGCGCCACAGCACCATGTACGGCGAGTTCTGCATGCTCATGCGGCCAACCCCGATCTGCGGGGATCGCCCGCGCTGCACCAGACGCGGCACCGTGGTGGTCATGCGCGCCGCGCCGCCACTGATTTTACGCGGCCGCGCCGACACGTCCGCGCCCGCCCGCCGCGGCCCGCCGACGGAACGCCGGACGACGACGGGCCCCCGCGCCGCAGGGTGCTGCGGTCGGGGGCGGGTCGCTCCGGCGCGGCGGAGCAGCCGGGACGTCGGAGGGAAGGGGTCAGGCCCGGGCGGACCCGCGGCGCCGCGCCGCGACCAGGTGGTCCAGCGACCAGCGGCCGGCACCGGCCAGGACGAAGAGGACGGACGCGGCGGCGAGGAGCAGGACGAGCTCGACCCCGCCGTCGGCGGCGAAGAAGCCCGCGGGAAGGTGCACCAGCACGAGGGCGCCCAGCATGGTCAGGGCGAGCAGGGCGGCGACCACGCGGGTGCCGAGACCCAGGAGGAGCATCAGCCCGCCCACGAGCTCGAGGACGGCCGCGAGGGGCGCGGCGAGCTCGGCCGCCGGGACGCCCATCTGGGCGAAGGAGGCCTGGGTGCCGGCGACGGTCCACTCGGTGACCTTCTGCCAGCCGTGCAGGAGGAACGTGGTGCCGAGGACGACGCGCAGGACGGTGAGTCCGAGGGTCGCGGCCGAGGAGTCGGCGGTGGGGACGGTGGGGGCGGAGGAACGGACGGAGGACGTGCGCTGCGGCACCTGTGTTGTGGACATGTCACCACAATAGGGGGCAGATACTTTCCGTGTCAAGCTTTTGGGCAGAGGGGGCCCGGTGTCACGGCTGGTCCGAGGCCAGTCCCCGGGCCGTGGGGCCGGCCGCGGCGTCGTCGACCATGCGGCCGATCAGCGCGAGCTGCTGGACCTGCACCGGCGTCAGCCGGTCGATCACCGTCCGCCGGACGTGCTCCACGTGCCCCGGGGCCACCTGCTGGACCCGCTCCAGGCCGCGGTCGGTGATCTCCGCGAGCACCACCCGCTTGTCCTGCTCCCCGCCGGCGCGCACCACCAGGCCGTCCCGCTCGAGACGCGCGACGATCCGGGACAACCGGGACTGGGAGGTGTTGGTGGCCGCCGCGAGGTCCGACATGCGCCGGCGCCGGTCGGGGGCCTCCGAGAGCATCGCGAGCACCAGGTACTCGGCCAGGCTGAGGTCCGCCTCCGCCTGCAGCTGGGACTCGATGCTGCCGGGCAGCGTGAACATGATGGAGACGAGCGCCAGCCAGGCCTCGCGCTCCTCGGGGGACAGCCATCGGGTCTCGGTCATGGCCCGATTCTACGAGCCGGTCCTTGACGCCTCATGGGAACGCGTCCGCCGAGCGCGCCCCATAATGGAACCCATGGACTCCCTCGGCACCTGGCCCCGGCCCGTACCCGCGGACGACCGCGACTTCGACGTCCAGGTCATGCGGCGGCTGCGCACCGCCCCCGGCGAGGACGGGGCGCCCGACCGCCCCTCCCTGGGCGAGCGCCTGGGCACGTCGCTGCTGCTGGTGGTCCCGGTGCTGACCGCGCTCGCCGTGGTCCTGCTGTGGCAGCAGTGGTCCCGGTCCGGCTCGGTGCTCTACCTCGCCCTCGTCGCCGTGGTGCTGGTGGCCACGGCCCTGTGGTGGACGGCCCGGCTCAAGCGCGCCTTCAGCACCGCGCAGGGCCGGCTGGGCGCCCGCCTGGCGAACGTCGTGGAGCACGGCGTGGGCGTCGTCCGGGAGATCGCCCTCGAGCCGGTCGCCCAGGACGCGTCCGCCGCCGGGCGCACGGACGGGAGCACGGCGGCGGACGCGGCGACCGGCGGCGGCCGCGTCCGCGCCCGGCTCGAGCTGTCCGTGACCCCGGTGCGGGGGGAGCGCTTCAGCACCTCCGTGGAGGCCCTCTACGACGCCGACGCCGCGCTCCTCCTGGAGACCGGCTCGCACGGGCCCGTCCGTTTCCTGCGCGACGACCCGGAGGGCACCACCGTGATCGACACCCGGCTCTCCGAGGAGCAGGTCGCGCAGGTCTACCGGGGCGCAGCCCTCAACTGAGGGCGGTGGCGGCTCGGCCGTCGCGCCGGCCGGCCGCCCGCTGCTCCTTCTCGACCCGCAGCCGGAGCTGCTCGCACAGGTCCTCCCCCGCCCGGAGCAGCTCCGGCATCCGGTGCCGCTCCGTGGTCTGGGCCCGGAAGGCGTCCGCCACGCCCACCCCGTGCCCGGCGCGGCGGACGAGCTCGACCGGCAGACCGGCCCGCAGCGTGCCCGGCTCCAGGACCTTGAGATAGGCCCCGGAGCGGCCCCGCTCCGTGAAGCGGCGCAGCCAGCCGCGCACCTCCATGCTCGCGCGGAACGTGCCGCAGGGGATGCGGGCGTCCGTGACCTGCAGCAGCACCCCGCCGATGCGCCAGACGTCGCCCAGCCGCGCGTCGTCGACGTCGACGCCCGAGAGCGTGAGGTTCTCCCCGAAGGAGCCGTCGGGGATCTCCCGCCCCAGCTCCTGCGCCCAGAAGTCCAGCTCCTCGCGCGCGAACGCGTACACCGCCTGGTCCGTGCCGCCGTGGTACTTGCCGTCCCCGATGAAGTCCCCGGCCAGGCCAGAGCCGACACCACCCCTGCGGGGGCCCGGGTCGCGGACCTCCACCGGTCCGTCCACGGGGCGCTTGCGGATGCCGGTGGCGCGGTTCGGCCGGGCGGGATTGACCCCGGAGCGTCCCACGTTGACGCTGTGCACGCGTCCGGTCACGGCCGGACGTCCTCGCCGGGGCGGCCGGCCTCGTCCTCGGTGCGCTCCTCCAGCTCGTTGTGGTGGGTCGGGGAGTAGACCGCGGAGCCGATGAGGTACCCGGAGCGGGCCAGCGCCATGCTGCCCACGGCCGAGGTCACCAGTTGCAGGACCACCGCGACGATCAGCTTCACCGCGTTCTCCACGCCGGGCAGGAAGAAGAACGCCCCGGTGAGGACGAACGAGACGCCGAGGCCCGTGGCCGTGGCGACCGCCGAGGACCGGGTGTAGAGGTCGGGGAACCGGGTGATCCCCACCGTGGCGCTGAGGAAGATCAGCGAGCCCAGGACGATGAACGCCTGTCCCACCACGCTCATCCACAGGGTGTCGTGCATGATCGGGTCGAAGTCCACGGTCACCGCCTTCCCTTGGTCAGTGCGCGTGCCAGGGACAGGGTCGCCAGGAAGCCCACGAGAGTCGCGATGAGGACCAGGTCGAAGACCGGAGGGCTCATCGCCAGCACGCCGAACAGGGCGATGAGCCCCACCACGGAGGAGAACAGCAGGTCCGCGGCGATGGCCCGGTTGGCGTCGTTGGGGCCGCGGAACATCCGCACCCCCGCGACGAGGACGGAGGCGGCGAGCACCAGCACGCCGAAGAGGATGCCGATCATCGGGGTCCCCCTCCCGGTCGGATGCCGTTCAGCATGTGGGTCTCCATCTCTCGCAGGCCCGACCGGGCGTCCTGCGGTCCGTCCGAGTACATGGCGTGCACGAAGATGTCGTACTCCTCCGTGCCGGCGGCCCCGTCGTCCCCCGCGCCCCCGTCGGACGCGAGCTGGTCCGCATCCTCCCGGGGCCGGGCCACGGTGGCCAGGGTCAGCGTCCCCGGGGTCAGGGTGATGAGCACGCTGAGCAGGACCGTCTCGAACTCGCTGCGGCACCGGGTCCGGTAGCGGACCACGATGGGCGAGGACCCCTGGCCCGGGGTGAGCACGTCGCGGGTCACCGCGGCGTTGGAGAGGACCAGCTCCCAGGCGTACCAGAGCAGGAAGCCGATCAGGCGCAGCGGCCAGGTCAACCACTTCACGAGTTCACCACCGCCTCCACGAACGCGCTGGTGTCCACGAGCCCGTCCGCCGCCGTGGCGGCGACGCCCAGCAGCAGCTCACCGCCCACACCGAGGACGAGGGTGACGACCGCCAGGACGAGGGCCGGTGCGATGAGGCCCACCGGGATGCGGCGCTCCTTCGTGCCGACCGCGGCGACGACCTCGCTCGACGAGTCCTCCGGATTCCCCAGGAACATCTTCCCCCAGATCTTGAGCAGGTACAGGAGCGTGAACAGGCTGACGCCGACCGCCACGAGGGCCACCACGACCTGCTGCTCCTCGAACGCGGCCAGGATCAGCGCCAGCTTGGCCACGAACCCCGAGAACGGCGGGATGCCGGTCAGGGACATGGCGGCGGCGAAGAACACCACGGCGGTGAGCGGCTCCCGCCGCAGCAGTCCCGTGACCTCGCCCAGCGGCTGCCGCCCGTAGGCGATCTCCACCGCACCGGTGGACAGGAACAGGGACACCTTCACCACCGTGTGGTGCAGCAGGAAGAAGATGCCCGCGGTGAGTCCGGCGGCCCCGAACAGGGCGACGCCCAGCAGGATGTAGCCGATCTGGCTCACGGTGGAGTAGGCGAGGATCGCCCGCGCGTCCCGCTCCCCCACGGCGCCGAGCACACCGACCACCATCGAGACGGTGAAGACCACCAGCCCGATCCACAGGTACTGCTCCGCGCCGTCGAAGATCACGGCGTAGATCCGGTAGATCGCGTAGACCGCGATCTTCGTGTGCAGCCCCGAGAACAGGGCGGTGACGGTGGGCGACATGAAGGGGTAGGTGCGCGCCAGCCACCCGTGCACGGGGACCACCGCCGCCTTCACGGCCAGGGCGGTGAGAGCAACGGCGACCGACACGGCCACGGCGGTGGACTCCGCGGCCCGGCCCGCCAGCTCGGCGAGGTTCACGGTGCCGGCCGTGCCGTAGACGAGCCCCACCCCCGCGAGGAAGATCGTGGAGGCCAGCAGGTTGACGCTCACGTAGATCCGCGAGGACGTGACCTGCATCAGCCGTCCCCGGCCGCGGTGGGCCAGGATGATCAGCGCGTAGGACGGCACGAGCATGACCTCGATGAACACGAACAGGTTGAACAGGTCCGCCGTGAGCAGGGCTCCGTTGAAGCCGGCCGTGAGCACGAGCACCAGGGGGCCGAAGTAGCGCTTCTCCGCCTGCCCCGAGACCACCCCGAACCAGGAGCTGACCAGGGTCACGAAGCCGGTCGCGGTGAGCATGAGGGCGGTGAACAGATCGGCCGCGAAGGGGATGGCGATGCCGGCGGGCCAGCCGCTGATCCGGTGGGCCAGCACGGTGCCGCCGTCCAGGAGGGTGGCCACGAGCCACACGGCCCACACCACGTCCGCCCCGAGGACGGCGAGCAGCCCCGCCTTGCCGATCCGCCCGGAGCCGCCGGCGAGCACCAGCAGACCGGCGGCCAGCAGCGGGACGATGACGAAGAACGGGATCAGGTCCGCGCTCATGCGCGACCACCCCGCCCCGGGCGCCGCTCGGGGCGGGTGCCCACCGGATCCGGGTCCGTGGGGGCGTCACCGTGCGTCGCGGCGCTGTCTGCGGGGTCGTCCATCAGGTCAGGGGTCTCCATCTCCCGGCCGGTGAGCTCGAGATCGGTGTCGTCGTCCTCGTCGCCGGTCACGGCGAGCACGAGCATGTACATGGTGATGGCGAACGCGATGACGATCGCCGTCAGCACGAAGGCCTGCGGCAGGGCGTCCGCCGTGGTCGCCGGATCCGGGGAGTAACCGAGGGGCTCACCGCGGCGGTCGATGCCGCCGGTGGACATGATCAGCAGGTTCACCCCGTGGCTGAGGAGGGCGAAGCCGATGATCAGGCGGACCATGCCACGTCGCAGCATCATGAACACGCCGCCTCCGATGAGCACGCCCACGGTCAGTGCGAGTGCCATCAGGAATCGTCTCCTCGGGGTCGGTCGGGGTGCTCGGCGGACGCCCCGGAAGGCCGTCCGGAACTCCGGTCGAGGACCCGGATGCTGCTGAGGTCCATGGGCGCCGTGCTGGGGTGGTGCGGCTCGTCCGTGGTGGGGGTCGGGCGGGGGGCGGGACCGTCCACCGCGGTGGAGCCCACCCGCCGCAGGGGCGGTGGTTCCTTCTCCTCCACGCCGAGACGGCTGACCGCGGCCAGGATCACGCCGACCACCGCCAGGTACACGCCGACGTCGAAGAACAACGCCGTGGTGATCGCGACCCCGAACACGTCGAAGTGCAGGGCGCGCAGGAACGAGCCCTCGGCCAGGCCCAGGAGGCCCACGACCACCGCCACGGCGACCCCGGCGCCGATGAGCTTCACGTAGGGCACGCCGAGCCGGCTGACCCGGTCGTCCTGCGCCGAGAGATAGACCAGGGAGATGCCCGCGGCACCGATGAGGGCCGCGATGAACCCGCCGCCGGGCTGGTAGTGCCCACGGAGCAGGAAGAAGAGGGACAGGACCACGATGACCGGCCCGAGCAGGCGCTCGGTGACCCGCAGGACCATGGTGTTGTCCCCGGCGTCGCTGATCGGCGACCCGGGCGGCTCCGTGATGGGGCTGTGCAGCTTGGGCAGCAGCCCCCGCGACTCCAGGGCCACGACGATCGCGATGCCGGCCACGCCCAGGACGGTGAGCTCACCGAGGGTGTCCAGGGCGCGGAAGTCCACGAGGATCGTGTTCACCACGTTCGACCCGCCGGTCTCCGTCTTGGCCTCCGCGAGGAAGTACTGGCCCGCGTCCGAGAGCCCGCGCCGGCCGGTGAGCGCCCACGTGGCCACGGCGGCGGAGGTGCCCGCGAGGACCGCGACGACGGCCGCCGTGGTCGACCGCCGCTTCCCGGTCCGGTGGAAGGTGGAGGGCAGGCGGTTGAGCAGCAGGACGATCACCACCACGGTGAGGATCTCGACCAGCAGCTGGGTCAGCGCCACGTCCGCGGCGCCGAGCTCGTAGAACCACAGCGCGACCGCGAAGCCCACCACGCCGATGATCGTCACGAGGGCGATCCGGCTGCGCACGCCCAGGGCCAGGAGCACCCCGACCAGGACCACGCCGAGCAGGACCCAGTCCAGGGGGCGCGTCACGTCCCCGTGCAGCGGCGGGACGTCGACCGTGAACACGCCGACGACCGTCAGCGCCACCAGCACGACCACGGGCGGGACCAGGTGCCGGTAGGGGGCGTCGGCGCGGGTGAGGCCGCCGATCCACGCGCCCAGGGCGACGGAGCCGCCGCGCAGCGCCTCGACCGTGCCCACCCCGGTGATGGGCGACAGCTCCCGGTCCAGGAGCCGGTCCACGCTCCTCCGGGCGAGCACCAGGATCGTGCCCAGGGTGAAGACCGCCACGGACATGTACAGCTCGGGGGCGAGGCCGTGCCACAGCCCCAGGTGGGGCTCGGCGTCGGGCCCGGCCACGGCGGCGGAGGCGGCACCGAGCAGCGGCTCGGCCAGCACGCCCCCCAGTCCCAGCACCAGACCGGCCACGGAGACCAGGGCCACGGGCGCCAGGAAGGCCGCGGAGGCCTCCTTCGGCGGGTCCTGGGCGGGGCGGCCGGGGAAGATCGTGATGATCATCCGTGCCGAGTAGGCGAAGGTGAAGGACGCGGCCAGGACCGCCACGGCGCCCACGAGCCACACCGCCGCGGTGGGCGCCGGGCTCTCCGCCATGGCCTTGAACATGGCCTCCTTGGAGACGAACCCGAACAGCGGGACGACCCCGGCCATGGAGACCGCCGCCAGCGTCATCACGACGGCCGTGACGGGCATCGTCCGCGCCAGCCCGGAGAGCTTGCGGATGTCCCGGCTGCCGGCCTGGTGGTCGACGACCCCCAGGGACATGAACAGCGCCGACTTGAACAGCGCGTGGGCCGCCACGTGCACCACGGCCCCCACCACCGCGTAGGAGGTGCCGATGCCGATGGTCGCCGTCAGGAAGCCCAGCTGGCTCACGGTGGAGTAGGCGAGCAGCTCCTTGAGGTCGTTGCGCTGCAGCGCGAACACCGCCCCCATCAGGGCGGTGAACAGGCCCACGGAGATCAGCAGGACGTTCCACACCGGCACCTCGCTGAGGGCTGTGGAGAAGCGCAGCATGAGGTAGATGCCGGCCTTCACCATGGCCGCCGCGTGCAGGTAGGCGCTCACGGGGGTGATCGCGACCATGGCGTCGGGCAGCCAGGCGTGGAAGGGGAACTGCGCGGACTTGGTGAAGGCGGCGAGGGCGATCAGCACCGCGACGAACGCGGCGAGCCCGGGGGACGTGGACCACACGTCGTCGACGAGGATGTCGCTGAGGCGCGTGGTGCCGGTGGCCACCCACATCGCGACCACCGCGGCGAGCAGGCACAGCCCGCCGGCCATGGTCACCAGGAAGGTCCGGATCGCCGGGTCCTTGGCGTGCGGGCCGGAGCGGGCGATGAGCAGGAAGGAGCACAGCGTGGTGAACTCCCACATCACGAACAGCAGGACCACGTCGTCGGCCAGGACCAGCCCGAGCATCGCCGCGGCGAAGAACGTCATCAGGGTGTAGAAGGCGCTGTGCGAGCCCTTGGCGAGGTAGCGGGCCGAGTAGCCGATGACCACCGCGCCGATGACCAGCACGATGAGGCCGAAGAACAGCCCGAGCCCGTCGAGCCGCAGGTGGAAGGTCACGCCCAGGGTCGGCATCCACGGGATCTGCTGGGAGACCGCGTCGGCGTCCCCCCGGCCGTTCCACACCGCGACCAGCGCACCGGCGAGCACGAGGAGGCCCGCGGCGAGCGGCCAGCCGGCGTCACGGCCCGCCCGGCGGCCCAGGACGGCCGCCGCAGGGCACAGCAGGGTGGTGAGAGCAAGAATGATCAGGAGGGACACGCCTGGCAACCGTCCGGTCGGTGGGATGGGAACGAGGTGGACTCGGCCGTCGACTGACCGGCCGCACCGGCCGGTGTCCCGGCCGGAGTGCTCAGGCGTCCCGGGGGCATCCGGAGAGCAGCGGCCCCCAGGAGTTCAGGTAGCCGTTCGTCCCGTTGGACACGCACCGGACCGCCGAGGACAGCACGCGGCCCGGCGGCACAGCGGGGCCGCGGCCGTGGACGTGGTTCCTGGGGCTGGTCATCGCCCCGAATTTACCATGACGGCCACCACAGCCCCCGGCGAGGTGCTGCGGTGCCCGTGACTCCTCCGCGCGCGGTCCGGCCGCCCTTCCGGCCGGTGACGGGGTCAGCGCCGCTCCCGCAGGGGACTCGAACCGGAGTGCGGGACGGTCGGGGTGGCGGCGGTCTCGGCGTCCGGCTCGACGGGCGCGCGGCGTGCCGGCTCCTCCGGCGGGAGCGCGTCCCCGAGGTCCTCGTCCCGGTCCTCGACGAGCTCGCCGTCGCCACCGCGGTCGCCGTCGCGGGGGTCGAGGGCCGGACGACGGCGCGGGGCGTCGTTGATCTCGGTGACGGACACGGCCATCGCGTTGAGCGCGAGACCGGCGAGCACGAACAGCCACGCCGCGACGGGGTACCACGCCAGACCGAGGACCACTCCGACCACGACGAGGGCGACGGAGGTCAGGTAGGCGGGGGTCAGCACGCGCTGGACGTTGAACTTCATGGTTTCCATTCCACCACGCGCGCGTGCTGATCGACCAACGGGCCCGGGCGTTTCCCCGCACCGGCCCGGGCACCCTGGTCCGGGAGCCTCCGTGCGTATACCGTCGGCGGCATGGACGACCTCGACCCCGAGCTGCTCGAGCTGGCGCGCTCCGCGCGCACCGTGACCGTGCTCTCCGGCGCCGGGATGTCGGCCGAGAGCGGGGTGCCCACCTTCCGGGACGCCGGCACCGGACTGTGGGCCCGCTGGTCCCCCGAGGAGCTGGCCACCCCCGAGGCGTGGGACGCCGACCCCGGGCTCGTCTGGTCCTGGTACCTCTGGCGGGCCCGCCAGGTGCGCCGGCTCCGCCCCAACGCCGGACACCGGGCGATCGCCCGGTGGGCGGACCGCGCCCGCGTCCACGTGGTCACCCAGAACGTCGACGACCTCCACGAGCGGGCGGGCTCCGCGGTCCTCGCCCACCTGCACGGCAGTCTGTTCGCGTTCCGCTGCTCGGACTGCGGCGCCCCGTTCCCGGAGCGTCTCCTCCCGGGCCTGGCAGCGGAGGCCCGTCCGGAGGCACCACCCGCTCCCCAGGAGCCCGACCACGAGGAGCCGGGCCGCGAGCGCCCCCCGGTGTGCCCCTCCTGCGGCGGAGCGGTGCGGCCCGCGGTCGTGTGGTTCGGGGAGCAGCTGCCCGAGGGCGCCGTGGAGCGCGCCGCCGCGGCCGTGGCCGAGGCGGAGCTCGTGCTCGTGGTGGGCACGTCCGGGCTCGTGCAGCCCGCCGCCTCCCTGCCGCTGATCGCGGCCGGCCGCGGGACGCCCGTGGTCGAGATCAACCCCGAGGACACCGCGCTCACCCCGCACGCCGACCGGACCGTCCGGGCCGGCGCCGCCGAGGCCCTGCCCCGCCTCCTGCCCCCGTGGGGCGACCGGCGCCCGGCCGCCCGGCGGCCACGCGCCGACGGCTGAGCGCCCGCCGCCGGCTGCGGCTGCGGCTGCGGCTGCGGCTGCGACCACCGTTCCCCGCCTTCCCGGGGCCTCCCGCTGCGGCTGGGCAGCGGAGGCCGATTGCTGAGAGCAGAAAGCACGCTGTCCTTCTTGTCAGCGCGCGGCGACAGCAGGAGACTGTTCGACGGACACCGGGCCCGGACGAGCTCCTCCCGGCCCTCCCTGTCAGCCCCTGGCTGTCTCCCCACGAAAGGCACGGTCCATGACGCAGTCCACGACGCAGTCCCCGACCCTCACCCTGCACGACGGCAGGACCATCCCCCAGCTCGGCTACGGCGTGTGGCAGGTCGACGCCGACATCGCCGAGGACGTGGTGGGCCAGGCCCTCGAGGCCGGCTACCGCCACATCGACACCGCCATGATCTACGGCAACGAGGAGGGCGTCGGCCGGGCGATCGCGAACAGCGGCATCCCGCGCGACGAGATCTTCGTGACCACCAAGCTGTGGAACGACGACCACGGCCACGACTCCGCGCTGAAGGCCATCGACGCCTCCCTGGAGCGTCTCGGCCTGGAGTACGTCGACCTGTACCTCATCCACTGGCCCACCCCGAAGCGCGGGAAGTACCTGGAGACCTGGAAGGCGTTCCAGGAGATCCGGGAGAGCGGCAAGGCCCGGTCCATCGGCGTCTCGAACTTCCCGCAGGAGGAGCTCCAGGAGATCATCGACGCGACGGGCGTGGTCCCCGTGGTGAACCAGGTGGAGCTGCACCCCTACCTCAACCAGTCCGCGCTGCGGGACTTCACCGCCTCGCACGGCATCCTGACCGAGGCCTGGTCCCCCCTGGGCCAGGGCGGCGACCTGCTGAAGGACCCGGTGATCGACTCGATCGCCCGCAAGCACGGCGCCACCCCGGGACAGGTCATCATCGCGTGGCACCTGGCGATCGGCAACGTGGTCTTTCCCAAGACCGTCACGCCGGAGCGGATCCGCGAGAACTACGCGGCCCTCGACGTCCGGCTCGACGACGAGGACGTCCGGGCGATCAGCGGCCTCGACAACGGCGGGCGGATCGGCTCCGACCCGAAGGACTTCAACTGAGTCCTGGCTCCTTCCCCGGCGAGGCCCGGGACCGCGGTGGGTGCACCGCGGTCCCGGGCGTCGCCCGTCCCGCCGCCGGCACCGCCCACCGGGGGGTGAGCGCGACGGGGCCGCCGGCCGCGGGCGCGCACCGATTGGTGCTCGACCGCCCGGCAGGCCGATCATGGTGCGCATGACTTCCCACACCCCCCGCGCGGCGGACGGCGCCACCGGCGCCCCCGACCCGCGCGACCACCACGACAACCGCCCCGGCGCGGAGCTCCCCCGCCCCGGTGCCCGGTCCTTCTTCGGCCAGCCGCGCATGCTGGCGAACCTGTTCAGCGTCGAGCTGTGGGAGCGCTTCTCCTTCTACGGCATGCAGGGCATCGTCCTGCTGTACATGTACTTCGCCACCACCGAGGGCGGGCTCGGCATCGACCGCGCCACGGCCGCGGGCATCGTGGGCGCCTACGGCGGCGCCGTCTACCTGTTCGCCATCCTGGGCGGGTGGGTCGCCGACCGGCTCCTCGGCTCCGAGCGGACGATGTTCCTCAGCGGCGTCCTCATCATGGCCGGCCACGTCTCGCTGGCGCTGATCCCCGCCGTCGCGGGTCTCACGATCGGCCTCGTCCTCATCGCGATCGGGTCCGGGGGGCTCAAGGCCACGATCACCAATCTCGTGGGTGCCCTCTACGACCGCCAGGACCCGCGCCGCGACGCCGGCTTCTCGATCTTCTACATGGGCGTGAACATCGGCGGACTCCTCGGGCCGCTCCTGACCGGCTTCGCGCAGAAGACCTGGGGCTTCCACCTCGGCTTCGGCCTGGCCGCGGTGGGCATGGCCTTCGGCCTGGCCCAGTACGCCCTCGGGCGCAGGAGGCTTCCCGCAGAGGTCCACCACGTGCCCAACCCCCTGCCGCGCGAGCAGTACGGGAAGTGGGCGGGGATCGCCGCGGCGGCGATCGCCGTCGTCGTGGTCGCCGCCCTCACGGGGGTGCTCAACGCGGCCAACCTCGCCGACGTCGTGGTGGGGGTGATCGTGGTGGCGGCCGTGGCGCTGTTCGTCCTCCTGCTCACCAGCAAGAAGGTCGACGACGACGAGCGCTCCCGCGTGCGGGCATTCATCCCGCTGTTCATCGGCTCGGCCGCGTTCTGGGCGCTGTTCCAGCAGCAGTTCACGGTCATCACGATCTACTCGGACACCCGGCTGGACCGCGCGCTCGGCGACTGGACCATGCCGATCTCCTGGGTCCAGTCCTTCAACCCCTTCTTCATCATCCTGCTCGCGCCGGTGTTCGCGGTGCTGTGGACGAAGCTGGGCGACCGCCAGCCCGGCACGCCCACCAAGTTCGGCCTCGGCATCGTGCTGATGGGATCGGCGTTCCTGATCTTCCTGCCCATGGTCGGGGTGTCCTCGGTGCCGGTCCTGTGGGCCGCGCTGATCCTGCTGGTCGCCACCCTGGGCGAGCTGATGGTCTCCCCGGTGGGCCTGTCCCTGTCCACCCGGCTGGCCCCGCGGGCCTATCCCGTGCTGATGGTCGCCCTCTTCTACCTGTCGGTGGCCCTGGGCACGGCCCTGTCCGGCGCGCTGGCCGGCTACTACAGCGAGCAGACCGAGGCCGCCTACTTCGGGACCCTGGGCGCCGTGACCATCGTCGTCGGCGCCGCCCTGCTCGTGCTGTCCCCCTGGATCCGGCGGATGATGCGCGGGGTGCGCTGACGGCCGTGCCGGGCACCCGCCGTCAGGGACCGGTCGGTGCGCGGAGGATGCCGCGCACCACCTCGGCGGCGGGGACCTCCTGTGCGGCCGCGAACTGCGGACCGGCCCACAGGGCGATGGCCTCGGGGTCCCCGGCCTGCGCCGCGGCAGCCCGGATGGGCTTGGTCATCTGGTTGACCTGTGGATATGCCGCTGGGGCCATATTCGTGAAGCGGTCGAGGAAACCGTTGCGCACCCCGCGCGCCAGCCGTCCCGAGAACGCGCGGGTCACGGCGGTCTCCGTGTAGCGGCCCGAGCCGAGGGCCTCCCGGTACGCGGCGGACGTCCCCGCCTCGTGTGTGCGCAGCAGCAGCGTGCCGACCTGCACGGCGTCCGCCCCGGCGGTCAGGGCCGCGTCCGCGTCCGCCGCGGAGGCGATGCCGCCCGCGGCCACGAGCGGGACGTCCACGGCGGCGCGGACCGCGGCGACGAGCTCCACCAGGGGCTCCTCGCCCGGGACGTCCTCCGCGCGGTGGGTGCCCCGGTGCCCGCCGGCCGCCGGGCCCTGGACCGTCAGCAGGTGGGCACCGGCCCGCACGGCGGCCTGGGCCTCCGGGACGGAGGTCACCGTGACGGACGTCGTGGTGCCCACCGCCGCGAGCCGCGCCAGCACGGAGACCGCGGGGAGCCCGAAGGTGAACGAGACGACCGGGACCCGCAGCACCTCGACGAGCTCGAGCTTGGCGGCCCACCCGTCGTCGTCGGCGGGGTCCGTGTCCGGCAGCTCCACCCCGTACCGGCGGGCCGTGTCTTCCAGCGCCTCCCGGTAGGCCGCGACCGACCGGTGCACGGCGGGGTCGACCGCCGTCCCGGGGGCCGCGGTGTTCGCCGCCTGCGGGACGAACAGGTTCACCCCGAACGGGCCGTCCGTGCGCGCCCGGACCTCCTCGACGTCCGCGCGGACGCCCGCCGCGGGACGGTTGCCGGCGGCCAGGAAGCCCAGGCCGCCGGCGGCCGTGACCGCCGCGGCCAGCGCCGGGGTCGAGGGCCCGCCGGCCATCGGGGCGCCCAGGAAGGGGAGGCGGAGTTCGGTCAGCCGGAAGCGGGGCGCTGTGCTCGTCATGGTCCCAGGCTAGGAACACGGCGGCTCGTCGTCACCACCTGGGCCGGGCGCGGGGCGTGGCATAGGCTGTGGCCACGGTCACCGCACGCCGGGGCCCGCCAGCCCGTCACCACCGATTCGAGGCATCCGATGGCCCAGTCAGCCGAATCCGGGACCCGGTCCCGCCCCCAGCCGGAGCTCAAGCGCGTCATGGGCCCCGGCCTGCTCCTGCTGTTCATCGTGGGCGACATCCTCGGCACCGGGGTGTACGCCCTCACCGGGAACATCGCCGGAGAGATCGGCGGCGCCGCGTGGGCCCCGATCCTCGTGGCGTTCCTCGTGGCGACCATCACGGCCTTCTCCTACCTCGAGCTCGTGACCAAGTACCCCGGCGCCTCGGGCGCAGCGCTGTACACGCACAAGGCCTTCGGCATCCACTTCATCACCTTCCTCGTGACGTTCGCGGTGCTCAGCTCGGGCCTGACCTCCGCCTCGACGGCGGCCTCGGCCGTGGCCTCGAACTTCGCCCGCGGCTTCGGGCTGGAGGTGGACACCACGACCATCACCGTGATCGCCGTGATCTTCATCGCGATCCTCGCCGCCATCAACATCCGCGGCGTCACCGAGGGCCTCGCGTTCAACGTGGTGCTGACGTCGATCGAGCTCACCGGCCTGCTCATCGTCATCCTCGTGGGGTTCTGGGCGGCGTTCCAGGGCCAGGCCGACTTCAGCCAGACTATGGTGTTCGAGACCTCGGAGGACAAGGGCATCTTCCTGGCCCTCACCGCGGTGACCTCGCTCGCGTTCTTCTCCTTCGTGGGCTTCGAGGACTCCGTCAACATGGTCGAGGAGACCAAGAACCCCAGCCGCGACTTCCCGCGCGTGATGCTCTTCGGCCTCGGCCTGACGGGCGTGGTCTACATCCTGGTCTCGATCTTCACCGTGGCGGTCGTCCCCATCGGCGTGCTCGGGGAGTCGACCACGCCGCTGCTGGACATGGTCCGGATCGGCGCCCCCAACATCCCCATCGACACGATCTACCCGTTCCTGACGATCTTCGCCGTGGCCAACACCGCCCTGATCAACATGCTCATGGCCTCCCGGCTGCTCTACGGCATGGCCCGCCAGGGCGTGCTGCCGGACTTCCTGGGCCACGTCCTGCAGGGCCGGCGCACCCCCTGGTCGGCCATCGTGTTCACGAGCCTTCTCGCCATGGCGCTGATCGTCGTCATCAACAACATCCTCGGCAGCGGCACGGCGAGCGCCCTCGGCGGCACCACGGCCCTTCTCCTCCTGGGCGTGTTCACCATCGTCAACGTCGCGGCGATCATCCTGCGCAAGGACCACAGCCCCACCCACGACTACTTCCACGCCCCCCGGGTCCTGCCCTACCTGGGCGCGATCACCTGCGCCTACCTCGTGGGGCCCTGGGCACAGGACCTCGTCGAGTACCAGATCGCCGTGGTCCTGCTGCTGATCGGGCTGGGCCTGTGGATCGTCAACTTCGTCTACGACCGCCTGTTCCTCGGCCGCAAGGTGCGGTTCGAGCACCCGGAGGCCCTCGCCCGCATGGAGGACGAGCCCGCGGACCAGGACCCCCACCGCGGTCCCTGACCCGTTCCGCCCCACCGTGCCGCTACCCCAGGAGAACCCGTGACCGTCGTCGTCGGATACATGCCCACCGCCCCCGGACACGCGGCGCTGGACGCCGCCATCCTCGAGGCAGAGCGCCGCGGCACCGACCTGGTGGTGGTGCAGCCGCGGCCGAGGCGCCACCAGCCGCCGGAGATCGAGGCAGACATCGACGTGGAGCGGGAGAGGCTCGCCCGTGCCGGAGTGCGCTACGAGCTGCGGGAGCCCGACCACGACAGCGACCCCGCCGACGTCATCCTCGACACCGCCCGCGAGCACGGGGCCGAGCTCATCGTGCTGGGCATCCGGCGCCGCTCCCCCGTGGGCAAGATCATCATGGCGAGCACCGCCCAGCGCGTCCTGCTCGAGAGCCCCTGCCCGGTGCTGTGCGTCAAGGCCGTCTACGACTGAGCCCGGGATTTTATTTCTGTTTTCGAAATATTAGTCTGGTCCCAGACCCCGGCGCCTCCGGTTCCGCGGTGGGGTCCGTCGGTCGCCGCGGCTCCGACCTGCTCCTGCCGCTCGTGAAAGGCACGCCATGACCACCCCGGCCCCCACCGCGTCCCGTCCCGCCCCGTGGGCCGAGGCCCCCGGGTCCCCCGCACCCCCGCGGCGCTCCCGCTGGACCACGCTGCTGCGGATCCTGCTGCCGGCGCTGCTGATCGTCGGGTGGCTCGCGGTGGCCGGCGTGGGCGGGCCGTACTTCGGGAAGATCTCCGAGGTCTCGACCAACGACCAGTCCAGCTTCCTGCCCGAGTCCACCGAGTCCACGCAGGTCACCCGGCTGCTGGGCGAGTTCCGGGACTCGGAGGCGATCCCCGCGATCGTCCTCCTCGCCCGGGAGGGCGGGCTGACCGCCGCCGACCGGGCGTGGGCGGAGGACGCCGCCGCGGCGGTGCAGGAGAGCGGCCTTGCCGAGGGGCAGACCTCGCCGCTGATCCCGTCCGAGGACGGGGAGGCCTTCCAGCTCGTCGTCCCCCTGCCCGACGGCGAGGTCGTCGACGACGTCGAGGCGCTCGCGGAACGGTTCGAGACGGACCGGCCGGAGGGCCTGCAGAGCTACGTGACGGGCCCCGCCGGGTTCACGGCCGATCTCGTGGCCGGTTTCGAGGGCATCGACGGGATCCTGCTGGGCGTGGCGCTGGCCGTGGTGTTCGTGATCCTCCTCGTGGTCTACCGCTCCCCCGTGCTGCCCGTCCTGGTGCTGCTGACCTCGGTCTTCGCCCTCAGCGCCGCCATCCTGGTCGTGTACTGGCTGGCGGCCAACGAGCTCGTGACCATCAGCGGCCAGGTGCAGGGCATCCTGTTCATCCTCGTGGTCGGCGCCGCCACCGACTACTCGCTGCTCTACACGGCCCGGTACCGGGACGCCCTCCTGCACCACCGGGGACGGGCGGACGCGACCCGGGCGGCCCTCAAGGGCTCGGTCGAGCCGATCGTCGCCTCCGGCGCCACCGTCATCGCGGGCCTGCTGTGCCTGTTGCTCTCGGACCTCGCCTCGAACAAGGCGCTGGGCCCGGTGGCCTCCGTCGGCATCGTGATGTCCGTCCTGGCGGCCCTGACCTTCCTGCCCGCGGTCCTCTACGCCACGGGACGGGGGGCCTTCTGGCCGTTCCGGCCCCGATACGACGCCTCGGGCGCGGAGCGCGTGCGCGTGGTCGAGCACGGGGCCGGCACCCGCCCGACCGTCGAGGGGCGAGGCGTGTGGGCCTCGGTGGCCCGGTTCGTGGCCCGCGCCCCGCGGGCGATCTGGGTGGTGACCACTGTGGTGCTCCTCGCCCTCGCCGGGTTCAGCACCCAGTTCGAGGCCTCGGGCGTGGAGCAGAGCGAGCTCGTGCTCGGCGAGTCCCAGGCGCGGGACGGCCAGGAGGCCCTGGCCCAGCACTTCCCCGGCGGCTCCGGCAGCCCAGCGGTCCTGCTGGTCCCGACCCGTTCCCTGGACGCCGCGGTCGAGGCGGTCGAGGGCACGGAGGGCGTGGCCGGCGTCGTCGCCGTCGCCAACGACTCCCCGTCCGGCACCCTGCCCCTCGGGGAGGACGCCCCGCCCCCGGCCGGGCCCTTCGCCGGGGCCGAGCCGACGGAGGCCGAGGGCCTCTATCAGCTCCAGGCCACGCTGTCCGACGCCGCCGACTCCCCCGAGGCGGAGCAGACCGTCCGGGAGCTGCGCGAGAACCTGCGCGCGGCGGACGCGGAGATCCTCGTGGGCGGCACCACAGCGACGAACATCGACACCAACGAGACCTCGATCGCCGACCGCACGCTGATCATCCCGGTGATCCTCGTGGTCATCACCCTGATCCTCATGCTGCTGCTGCGCTCCGTCCTGGCCCCGGTGCTGCTGATCCTCACCACCGTGGTCTCGTTCTTCACGGCCCTGGGCGTCTCCGCCCTCGTGTTCAACAACGTCCTGGACCTGCCCGGTGCGGACCCCTCGGTCCCGCTCTTCGGCTTCGTCTTCCTCGTGGCGCTGGGCATCGACTACAACATCTTCCTGATGTCCCGGGTGCGGGAGGAGTCGCTGGTGCACGGCACCCGGGCTGGCATCCTCCGGGGTCTCACCCTCACCGGCGGGGTGATCACCTCGGCCGGCATCGTGCTCGCGGCCACGTTCGCGGCGCTGGCCGTCATCCCGATCATGTTCCTGGTGCAGCTGGCGTTCATCGTGGCGTTCGGCGTGCTCCTGGACGCGCTGATCGTCCGGTCGCTGCTGGTGCCGGCCCTGACCTACGACATCGGCCGGGCCATCTGGTGGCCCTTCCACCGGCGGATCGAGCCCTGAGACCCGGCGGGGCGCCCGGTGCCACGGCCGCGGGCGGCGTGTCAGGCGGCGTGGTGGTCCGTCCGCCGGGCCACGACCGGCACCCGTGCCGTGTCCGGACGAGCGTCCTCGGCGGGGCTCTCCTCGGCGGCGGGCCCCTGCTCGACGTCGTGCCACGCCGCGTCCTCCTGCTGCCAGCCGAAGCCGTAGGCGAGCGCGGGCACCAGGTGGTTGGCGAGACCGCACCCCACGGCCAGGCCCGCCCAGGCGACGGGGAACGAGGCGAGGACGTCGAGGGGGTAGTGCACGCCCAGGTAGAGCCGGGACAGCCCGACGAGCACGGCCGTGCCCAGGCCCGCGACGAGGACGGCGGAGGCGGACCTCGACCGGCGCATCGCGAGGCAGAACGCCGCCGCGATGGCCAGCGCGGCACCCGCGTGCCCGGAGGGGAAGGACGTGATGCCGTCCACGAGGACGAGGGGTTCCGGGAACGCCGTGCTGTCCGGCCGGGGGCGGCCGACGGCGACCTTCACCATCCCGACCGCGGCCCAGCCGGAGAGCGCCGTGACGGCGAAGCCGGCGGCGTCCCAGGGCCGCCGGCGCGCCAGGGCGAGCCAGGCGGTGAGGGCGGCGATGATCGCGAACGCCCCCGGGGTGGAGAACGCGTGGTGCAGGACGAGCGCCAGCGCGTCCAGGACGCCGAGGCGCGCCGCGTCGAGCCGGTGCAGGACCTCGATCTCCTGTGCCGCGACTCCCGGGGAGTACACCAGCAGCCGCCCCACGGTCGCCGTGACGAGCACGACGATGAAGGGGACGACCACCCACTGGTGCAGCTGGGGGAGGGACCAGGTGGAGCGGGCCGGCCGGGGGGAAGAGTGCTGCGCCGGAATTGCCATGCCCACCACCATGACACACGCCACGTTCCGGGAGTCCCCGAACGCCCGGCCCGCAAGAGAGTTCGGGAACAATTCCCCGAATCGGTACAGAGAATGACAAATCATGAAGCTTGACCGCAGGAACGGCGCCGGCAGGGCTGCTGTGTGACGCTCCGCGTCCTCGGTGTGACGTCAGCAGCGCCATCGGTCGGAAAAGGTTGATGTTCGAGCAAAGACACGGAGTTTCACGTGGAACAGCGGACATTTGCGGAAAAATCAATTGTTATCGGATGTTCTCCATGACGGACACCGCCACGGCGGTCCTCCGCCACCCTCTCGGCAGGCTCTTGCCACTTTCAGCCCCTGTCCCCTCATCGGGGGACAGCTCTTGACGTGGAACGGTCCGGCTAGACTGGGCCGCCACTCCCACCCCGCCGCCCGACCCGCGAGGAGCCCCCGTGTTCAAGAAGGACAAGTCCCGCAGCCGCCGCCCGGCCGCCTCCCACGCCGAGGCCGTCCAGCACGTGGCGGAGGGCGGGGTCGCCATCTACTGGCGGCCCGGGTGCCCGTTCTGCGGCATGCTCGAGCGCGGACTCGGACCGGACGCCGAGCGCGCCATGTGGACCAACATCTGGGAGGACCGGGACGCCCTGGCCTTCGTGGAGTCCCTCAACGACGGCAACGCCACGGTGCCCACGGTGGTGACCCGCGACGAGCACTTCGTCGCGGCCTCCCCCGCCCAGGTCGCCGCCGCCAGAGGGCTGATCGCCGAGGCCGGCAAGGTCCTCTGAGAACAGGCGGGCGGAGCCGCCGGCCCGCCCACCCCTGTCTTCGACCTGTGAACGCTGATTAGGATGACAGTCCTGTTCACGTTCACCGGTGAAAGAGGACGATGATGTCCGAGCCCGCGGGGTCCCCCGTTCCACCCGGTTCGCAGACGTCCCTGCGCAACGCCAACCAGCGCCGGGTGCTCGACGCGGTGCGCCGTGACGGGCACCTGACCCAGGCGCAGATCTCCCGTCGCACCGCACTGGCGCCCTCGACGGTGTCCAGCATCGTCCACCAGCTGATCGGTGCCGGCCTGCTCGTCATGGAGACGGACGGCGCCGGCCGCCGGGGTCAGCGCATCGGCTTCCGGGGCTCCGCCGGCCACGTGGTCGGCATCGACGTGGGACACCGCCACGTCACGGTGGCCGTCGCGGACCTGAACCAGAGGATCCTCGCCCAGCGGCGTCACGAGCTGCCCGCCGAGCACCGCTTCGCCGAGGACCTCGAGCTGGTCGACCGGACCCTCGACGCCCTCCTCCGGGAGCACGGCACGGCACGGTCCGGGCTGCTCGCCGCGGGCCTCACCCTCCCGGCCCCTGTGGACCTCGAGGGCCGGCTGGTCAGTGCGAGCGCGATCCTCCCGGCGTGGAGCGGGATCGACGTGCGCGAGGAGGCCGGCCGCCGACTCGGACTGCCCGTCGTCGTCGAGAACGACGCCAACGCGGGTGCCCTGGGCGAGCACGCCTGGGGCGCCGGGCGCGGAGCGCAGCACATGGCCTACCTCAAGATCGGCCACGGCGTGGGCGCCGGTCTGATCCTCAACGGGTCCCTCTTCCGCGGCGCCACCGGGTCCGCCGGGGAGCTCGGCCACACGACCGTGGACGAGCACGGCCGGGTGTGCCGGTGCGGAAACCGCGGGTGCCTCGAGACCTACGTGTCCTCCGCGGACGTCACCGGCCTGCTGAGCGCCACGCACGGGACCGACTTGACCGTCCCCGAACTCGTGGCGGCGGCGCTCGCCGGCGACGTCGGCTGCGGGCGGGTCATCGGCGACACCGGCCGCCTGCTCGGCACGGCGGTGGCCAACCTGTGCAACACCATCAACCCGGAGCTCGTGGTCGTCGGCGGCGAGATCGCCCGGGCCGGCGAGCTGCTGCTCGGCCCGCTGCGCGAGGTCGTCTCCCGCCAGGGCGTCCGCGGCAGCGTCCGGGGCCTGCGGATCGAGACCGCCCTGCTGGGGATCGAGGCGCACGTGGCGGGCGCGGTGATCCTCGCCCTGCAGCACGCGGAGCTGCCCGTCGGGGCCCTTCCGGCAGGATGACGCGCCGGACGACACCTGTCTTCGACTAATGGACATTCAGCGCACTGAGTTTTAGTGTGGACCGCGTCACACGAACCCCACGGCGTCGGCGGGTGCGTCCGCCCCGGGGTGCGGCGGACGGCACGTCCCGAGCCCACGCCGCTTCCTCCACCAGCAGCCGATCTCCACCAGCAAGGGAGCTGTCCGATGAGCCAAGACGCCACGACCCCCAGGGTCGCGGAGCACCCGAACACCTCGGCGGTCCTCCGGATCACCATCGTCGCCGCCTTCGGCGGCTTCCTCTTCGGCTACGACTCCGCGGTCATCAACGGCGCGGTCTCGGCCATCCAGGAGGAGTTCGGGGTCGCTCCCGGACCGCTCGGCTTCGCCGTGGCCTCGGCCCTGCTCGGCGCCGCCGCAGGTGCGTTCTTCGGCGGCCGGGTCGCCGACGCCCTGGGCCGCGTCCCGGTGATGAAGATCGCCGCGGTCCTCTTCCTCGTCAGCGCGATCGGCTGCGGTGTGGTGGACAGCTTCGGCTGGCTGATCTTCTGGCGCGTCGTCGGAGGCATCGGCGTGGGTGTCGCCTCCGTCATCGCTCCCGCCTACATCGCCGAGGTCGCCCCGGCTTCCATCCGCGGCCGGCTCGGCTCGCTGCAGCAGATGGGCATCGTGCTCGGCATCTTCATCTCGCTGGCGGTGGACGCCTGGCTCGCCGCCATGGCCGGCGGCTCCACCCAGGAGCTGTGGCTCGGCCTGGAGGCCTGGCGGTGGATGTTCATGGCCGAGGCCATCCCGGCCATCGCCTATCTGATCGGCGCGTTCACGATCCCCGAGTCCCCCCGCTACCTGGTGGAGGACGGTCGCTCCGACGAGGCCGAGGCCGTGCTGGCCAATCTGCAGGGCTCCGCGTCGGCGGCCGAGCGGGTGCGCCTCATCAAGGAGACCCTCCGGATCGAGCACAAGCCCCGGCTGTCCGATCTGAAGGGACGGACGGCCGGTCTCAAGCCGATCGTGTGGGTGGGCATCGGCTTGGCCGCGCTGCAGCAGTTCGTGGGCATCAACGTGATCTTCTACTACTCGAACGTGCTCTGGCAGTCCGTGGGGTTCACCGAGGCCGACTCGTTCACCATCACGGTGATCACGTCCGTGGTCAACGTCGCCGTGACCATCGTGGCGATCGCGCTCGTCGAGAAGGTCGGCCGGCGCCGGCTCCTGCTCATCGGCTCGGCGGGCATGACCCTGTCCCTCGCCACCCTCGCCGTCCTGTTCGCCACGGCCGACGTGGTCGACGGCGCACCGGTGCTCGGCCCCACCGCCGGTCCCCTCGCCCTCGTGGCCGCCAACCTGTTCGTGGTCTTCTTCGGCGTCTCGTGGGGTCCCATGATGTGGGTCCTGCTGGGCGAGATGTTCCCGAACCGGATCCGCGGCGCCGCCCTGGCCGTGGCCGGATTCGTGCAGTGGATCGCCAACTGGCTGGTCACCGTGACCTTCCCGGCCCTGGCGGCCTTCTCCCTGGGCGTCGCGTACGGGCTCTACGCGTTCTTCGGGCTCGTCTCCCTGATCTTCACGATCAAGATGGTCCGCGAGACCACCGGCATCGAGCTCGAGGACATGCAGGACTGAGCACCGCGCAGGATCCACGACGGCGGCGGTGATCGTCCCCTCCGGGGGAGACCACCGCCGCCGTCGTCGTCGTGCCCGGGCCCGGGAGCGCACAGGGCACCGCGGGCGCTGTGCGTCCTTCTTTACTCCTCCGTGACCGCCAGGACACGGATCGCCGCCCGTATCGGGTATTTTCGGATGAACTGCGCCAGGCCCGGACCCCCGAGCCGGTTCCGGCCTGCCCAGCCCCACCGCTCCATTTTCAACGGCGAAAAGGACCCACGTTGACCCAGACCACTGCGGACCCCGCATCCCCCGCACAGACCACTGCCCGCAAGTCGGCGGGCCACGTCATCGTGGACACGCTCGTGGCGCACGGCGTGCAGCGCACCTACGTGGTGCCCGGCGAGTCCTACCTGGACGTGCTCGACGGTCTGCACCACTCGTCGATCGAGACGGTCGTCTGCCGCCACGAGGGCGGTGCGGCCTACATGGCCGAGGCCGACGGCAAGATGGGCCCCGTCCCGGGCGTGGCCATGGTGACCCGCGGCCCCGGCGCGGCCAACGCCCACGTGGGCCTGCACACCTCGTGGCAGGACTCCACCCCGATGGTGCTGTTCGTGGGCCTGATCCCGTTCGAGCACCGCGACAAGGAGGCGTTCCAGGAGTTCGACCCGCACGCGTGGTTCGACTCCGGGGCCAAGCGCGTGATGGTCCTCGACCACGCCGAGCGGGCCTCCGAGATCGTGGCCGAGGCGATGTTCGCCGCCAACTCCGGCCGCCCCGGCCCCGTGGTCGTGGGTCTGCCCGAGGACATCATCCGGGCCGAGATCGACGCGACCCTGCACCCGCCGATCCCCGTGGCCCACGGCGGGATGACGGTCAACGACTGGAAGGCGCTGCGCGACGCGCTCTCGACCGCGGAGAAGCCCCTGTTCGTGACCGGCGGCAACGACTGGACCGTCGAGGGTGCGGCCGGCCTCACGGACTGGCTCGAGGAGCACCACCTCCCGGCCGCGGCCGAGTGGCGCACCGAGGGCACCGTCCCGTTCGACTCGGACTCCTACGTGGGCCCGATCGGCTACGGCCGCCCGAAGGCGACCTTCGAGATGCTCGAGGAGACCGACCTGCTGGTCTTCGTGGGCACCGTCCCCGGCGACGTCATCACCAACGGGTTCCTGGTCCGCCAGGACTGGGAGAAGAAGAACTTCCTGGTCACCATCGACCCGTCCCTGCGCGGGCGCTCCGGGCCGGTGTCCTACCAGATCGTGGCCAAGCCCGACGTGTTCGTGCGCGACCTCGTGCGCATCGACCTGCCGGCCAAGCCGGCGTGGAAGGAGTGGACCGCCCGGCTGCGGGCGCAGCAGGTCGAGTTCTCCACCCCCGTGTCCACGGAGCCGGCCACGGAGCCGTCCGGAGGCCGGGCCCGGATGGACACCATGATGGCCCACCTCGTGGCGGGTCTGCCCGACGACGCCATGTGCACCTTCGGCGCCGGGGAGCACACCAACTGGGCGCACCGCTACTTCCCCGCCAAGGGGTACGCGGCGATGATCTCCGCCCGCAACGGCTCCATGGGCTACTCGGTGCCCTCCGCCGTCGCGGCCTCTTTGCGCTACCCCGGCCGGCGGGTGGTGACCATCGCCGGTGACGGCGAGTTCCTGATGAACGGCCAGGAGCTGGCCACCGCCGCCCAGTACGGGGCCACGCCGCTGGTGGTCGTGATGGACAACCAGGAGTACGGCACGATCCGCACCCACCAGGAGCGGGACTACCCGGACCGCGTCTCGGGCACCCAGCTCAAGAACCCCGACTTCGCTCTCATGGCCCAGGCCTTCGGCGGGTTCGGGGTGCGCGTGGAGACCGACGCCGAGATCCCCGGCGCGCTCGAGGCCGCCCTGAGGGCGATCGACGAGGAAGGGCAGTTCGCCCTGATCCACCTGATCGTGGAGCAGCGCGTCAAGGCCTACTGACCCGCGGGCCGTCCACCGCTCGTGCGGTGAGCGGAGCGGTGCCGCGTCCGGTCGGGACGCGGCACCGCCCCCGGTCCGCACGTCCCCGTCCCTGCGCCCTGTGGGGTGCAACGGCGGCGCTCAGCCGGCCAGCGGGTGCGCCAGCTCGTCCTCGCGCATCCGCCCGGCCCACAGGGCCACCAGCCCCAGCGCCGGGGTCAGCAGGGCCACGATCCAGAAGATCACCGGCAGGGGCACCACCTGGGCCACGGGTCCCGCGACCGCCATCGACACCGGCATGAGGGCGATCGAGACGAAGAAGTCGAGGCTCGAGACCCGCCCCAGCATGTGGCGCGGGACCCGGCGCTGCAGGAGAGTGCCCCACAGCACCATGCCCGCGCCGTCCCCGGCGCCCACGAAGGCCAGGCACAGCGCCATGACCCAGAACGAGTCGGTGGTCGCGACGAGACCGAAGGGCAGCGTCCCGAACCCCCACAGCACGATCATCCAGCTGAGGTAGCGCCGCGGCAGGGGCAGCGACGCGACCACCAGGGAGGCCACCGCGCTGGCCCCGCCGTAGCACGCCAGCAGGTAGCCGAACGTGGAGGCGTCCCCGCCCAGCCGGTCCCGGACCAGGAACGGGACGAGGACCTCCAGGGGACCCAGCAGCAGGAAGACCGCGAGCACCGCCCACAGCAGGGTCCACAGCAGCCACGGGGTCCGCACCGTGTAGCTCACGCCCTCCATGAGGTCCTGCCGCACGGACCGGAGGGCGCCCACCGCCTCCCGCGGCGGGGACGGCTCCCCCGCGCCTGGATCCGTGTCCGCGCCGGCGTCCGCGCCGGCGTCCGAATCGGCGTCGTGGCCGGGCACGTGCAGGCGCAGCAGCAGCACGAGCGCGGCGGCGTGGCAGAGCGCGATCAGGGCGAGCGCGCCGCCCGGGGCGACCAGCCCGATGAGCAGACCCGCCACGGCCGGTCCCGCCGCCTGCTGCAGCAGCGGGCGCGCCGTGCCCTCCACCCCGTTGGCCGCGAGCAGCTGCCGGGCGGGCAGGATCCGGGGCAGCGAGGCCGAGTAGGCCGGATAGAAGAAGCCGAGACCCGCGCCGAACACGAACGCCGCCGCGGCAAGGTGCCCCATGCGCAGCCCGTCCGCCAGGGCCAGGACGGCGAGCGTCCCCGCCGTCAGGAGGTTGGCGGTCTCGACGAGGCGCAGCACCCGGGCCAGGAGGAAGCGGTCGGCCGCGATCCCGCCCACGAGCACGAAGACGAGCATGCCGAGCGCGCCCACCGCAGTCACGGCCGAGAGGTCCACGGCCGTGCCGTCCAGCTGCAGGACCTGGTGCACGAGGGCCACCGCCCACATCCCGGCGCCGAAGACGCTGCTGAACATCGCGAAGGCGAGCACACGGTACCGGCCGAGCCGGAACGGCTCCAGCGCGCGGGGCAGGGGCATGCCCCCAGTGTCCCCCCGCGCGGGCCCCGGCGCACGGGCCGGTGCGGTGGTGGAGGCCGCGGATCCGTAGGACACTGGGGCGGTGCAGACCTTCCTCCCGTACCCGGACTTCGCCCGCTCGGCCCGCGTCCTCGACCGCAAGCGGCTCGGCAAGCAGCGGGTGGAGACCCTGCAGGTGCTGCGCGCGGCCACCGTGCCGGGCTACGGGTGGTACCGCCACCCGGCCACGGCGATGTGGGCCGGGCACGTGCCCGCCCTGGTCGCCTACGGCCGCGCGATGGTCGACGAGTGGACGGCCCGCGGCGGGGCCGACAGCACGGGGTGGCAGATCCGCGAGTTCGCCCCCGAGGCCTGGGACCGCGCCCCCGACGACGACGTGGCGCCGCCGCCGCCCTGGCTGGGCGACGAGGCGTTCCACCGCTCGCACCGGTCGAACCTGCTGCGCAAGGACGAGGAGCTCTACCGCGCGGTCTTCCCCGGCGACCCCGCCGGCCTGGACTACGTGTGGCCCGTGCCCGCGGAGGGCCGCACGCCACCCGCCGAGCCGCCGCACGGCCGGCGGGCGTGGGTCCTGGCGCCGGGCGCGCACGAGGCGGCGGGCGGCGCCGTCGTCGTGCCCTTCCGCGTCCCGGACGGCGTGCGGGAGAGCCACTGGGTGCAGGCGGTGGCCCGCGTCGAGGAGGAGCTGCGGGAGGGTGAGCCGGTGCTGCTGCTGCACGGGCCGCCCGGCCCGGAGCAGGTCGTGGAGCGGACGGTGCTGGGCGAGAACGTGCACCACGCCGTCGGCGGGTTCTCCCTCGAGCTCGAGCGCGGGGACCGGGTGCTGCGCCGCGACCTGCCCGCACCCGCCCGGCTGCAGTCCCCCCGCCCCGTCTTCGCGGTCCCCGTCGAGGCCGTCGGCGCCGATCCGGGCGCGCCGCGGGTTTAATCCGGCGTCACGCCCGTCCGCGGCACCAAACCGTGGGTAGCATGTCACCCACCGGCGCCCGGCGCGCCCGACCCCAGGAGGCGCGCATGCGAGCATCCCACGTCCCCACCACGGGCACCGTCACGGTCACCGACTGGCCCGATCCGCACGCCCGGGAACCCGGTCAGCTGGTGGTGCGCATGCTGCACGCCTCGATCTGCGGATCCGACCTGCACGCGGCCTTCCACGGGCTGCTCCACGCGGAGGGCCCGCGCCGCCCCGGCTACCCCGGCCACGAAGGGGTCGGCGTGGTGGTCGAGTCCCGCTCGGAGCGCGTCCCGGAGGGCACCCTGGTGCTGACGGTCCCCCAGGGCGAGATGGGCGGGTGCTTCGCGGAGCTCCAGCTGCTGGACGACCTGCACGTCGTGGAGCTGCCCGCCGGCACGGACCCGGGCGACTCCCTGCAGCTGCGGCGGCTCATGATGGCCCAGCAGTACGGCACGTGCCTCTACGCCATGCGCCAGTTCTGGCCCGTGGAGACGCCTGCCCGCCGGGCGCACACGTGCGTGGTGATGGGCGCGGGCTCCGCCGGGCTGTTCTTCGTGGAGGAGGCCCGCCGACTGGGCTTCGCGCACGTCGTCGCCTCCGACCTGGACACGGGCAGGCTCGAGGTCGCCCGCCGGCTGGGCGCCGTCCCCGTGCGGGTGCCGGAGGAGGACCTCGCCGCGGTCGTGGCCGAGGTCACCGGGGGCCGCGGCGCCGACCTCGTCATCGAGGCCGTGGGGCACGACGTGCTGCGCGACCAGGCCGTCGAGCTCGCGGCCGACCGGGGCATCGTCGGCTTCTTCGGCCTGCCGGAGCGGCACGGGCACACCGAGGTCCCGCTGTGGACGGCGTTCCGCAAGAACCTGCGGCTGCAGTGCTCCGTGGCGGCGCAGGCCGAGCCGGGGCTGACGTCCTTCCGCGAGGCCCTGCGGCGGATCTCCGAGGGCGAGATCGACGTGGAGCACTGTCTCGGGCCCGAGTTCCCCCTCGAGCGGATCGCGGAGGCCATGCAGCGGGCCGAGGAGCACCGGCCCGGGGACATCAAGCTGACGATCACCCCGTGACCACCCCACCCCGCTCCGTCACCGGGTCCCCGGCCGGCGACCGTCCCGGGCCGGCGGCCCCCGCGCTGCCGTCCGTCACCGCCACGACCGGGAGCTCGCTCGCCGTGCAGGTGATGGCCGCGGTGCGCCGGGCGATCACGGCGGGCGAGATGGAGCCCGGGCGCCTCTACTCGGTGCAGCAGCTGGCCTCCGCCATGGACGTCTCCCGCAGCCCGGTGCGGGAGGGCCTGCTGCGGCTGGGCGAGGCCGGGCTGATCCGGTTCCACCGCAACCGCGGCTTCGAGATCGTCGAGGTCAGTCCCGACGACGTCGCCGAGATCTTCGCGGTGCGCACCGCCCTGGAGGTCCCGGCCGCCCGCCGGGCCGCACGTCTCGCGGCGCCCGAGGAGCTGGACCGGATCCGGGCCCGGTGGGAGGCGCTGCACGAGGCGGCCGGGACCGGGGACCTCGAGGCCACCGCCGAGGCGGACGAGGGACTGCACCGTGCGCTGCTGCTCGTCGCCGGCAACGCCCAGGCCGTCCAGCTCGTGGAGCGGCTGCGCACCACCACGTCCTTCCTGGGCGTCGTCGCCGCCACGTCGCGGCGGCCCGTCGGGGAGCTCGCGCGCGAGCACGACGCGCTGGTCCGGGCCGTGCTCGCCCGGGACGAGGCGGAGGCGGCACGCGCCATGCGCGAGCACCTCGCCTCCACCGCGCAGCGGCTCGTCGCCCAGGCCCTGCGCGCCCAGCGCACACCCGAGGAGCGCCTCGAGGAACTCACCGCGCAGGTCTGGGGCGCCGCCGCCGCCGGGTACTGAGAGCCCGGCGGGTGAGCCGCCGGAGGCCGGGGATCCCGGCCGGCGGCCCGGGGCCCCCGGTCGCGGAGCAGTCGAATGCCCCGGTCCGCCGACGGACCGGGGCATTCCGCACGGCTGCCCGGGGGTGCATCCGTGCTCGTCGGAGCGAGGTCGGGGGGCTCCCGCCGACCAGGGAGACGCTAGGCGGCCCGCGTGACGGTGCCGCCAACGGGAGGTGAACGCGAGGTGCTCAGCCCTCGCCGTCCCCGCCCTCCCGCGGGAGACGCACCTGGAAGCGGCACCGGCCCTCCGGGTCCTCGCCCGCGCCGATCGTCCCCCCGTGGGCCGCGACGATCTCCCGACTGATGGCCAGGCCCAGCCCGGATCCGCCCGTGTCCCGGGTCCGGGAGTCGTCGAGCCGCACGAACCGCTCGAAGACCCGTTCCCGGTCCTCCGGCGCGATGCGGTCGCCGTCGTTGACCACGGTCACGACCGCCTCGTCCCCCTCGGCCACCAGGGAGACGGCGATCCAGGTGTCCGCGTGCCGCTCCGCGTTGGAGAGCAGGTTGCGGACCACCTGCTGGAGCCGGCTGGCGTCCCCGCGGACCCGCACGGGGTCCACGTGCACGCGCACCTCGTGCCGCGAGGCCGGCCGCATCCGGGCGATCTCCTCCCGGACCACCTCGTCCAGGTCGGTGTCCGCGGTGCGCAGCCGCAGCCCGGCGTCGTCGACCTTGGCGAGGGTCAGGAGGTCCTCCACGAGCTGGCCCATCCGGCGGGACTGGGACCTCAGGACGGGGGCGACCTCGGACCACGTCGCCCCGGACGGGTCGGAGGCGGCCACCTCGATCGTGGTGGTGAGAGTGGCGAGCGGGCTGCGGAGCTCGTGGGAAGCGTCCGCCACGAACCGCCGCTGCGCCCGGTCGGAGGTCTGCAGCCGGTCCAGCATCCCGTTCATGGTCTCGGCGAGCGCCGCGATCTCGTCCCGGGTGGGGGGCACGTCGACCCGTTCCCCCAGGCGGGCCGTGCCGATGCGCCGGACCTGTCCGGTGATGCGGCGCACCGGGGCCAGGGAGCGGCCGACCAGGAACCACATGAGCGCGGCGCCGAGCAGCGCCAGCACCGGCCCGCCGACCAGCAGGAACAGGGACACGGTCTGGAGGGTGCCCTGCTGCAGCGCCATGGGCACGGCCACGGTGAGGGTCAGGGGCACCCCGTTGATGTACATGCCGTGAGCGACATACACGTGGTCGTCGGTCCTGAGCGCGAGCCCGTCCCCGGTCGCCGCGGAGTCGAAGGACCGCCCCGGCTCCAGGACCGGCACGGACAGGTCCGTGCCCAGCGCGCTGGCGGGGGACGCGGCCACCACCTGTCCGTCGGCGTCCTGGATTTGCACGATGACCCCCGGGCGGCCGAGCCGCAGCATCAGCTCGCCGAGCCCGGCCTGCGTGAACACGGCCGTCTCCCCCGCCGCGCCCCCGGCGCTGCGCGGGCCCCACGGGAGCCCCAGGTCCTGGAGGATCTCCGTCTGCCGGGCCACGGCCTGGTCGTGGGCGGCCCCCACGGCCGCGCGGCTGAGGACCTCGAGCAGCACGGCTCCGGCCACGGCCATCACCAGGAGGATGAGCAGCGCCGCGGCGGCGGTGCTGCGCTCCCGCACCCCCCACCGGTCGAGGAGCCCCCTCCTGGCGGAGGTCACGACGCCGGCGCCCCGGGCTCGTCCGGGACCAGCCGGTAGCCCATGCCGCGGACCGTCTGCAGGGTGGAGAGGCCGAAGGGCGCGTCGATCTTCTTCCGGAGATAGCCCACGTAGACCTCGACGATGTTCTCGGAGCCCTCGAAGCCGGCGTCCCACGCGTTGTCCATGATCTCCAGCTTCGAGACGACCTTCTCCGCGTTCTGCATCAGGTACTGGAGGATGACGTACTCCTTCGCGGTGAGCTCGAGCGCCGTCCCCCGGCGGGTCACGGTCCGGCGGACGGGGTCGAGCTGCAGGGACCCGACCGTGAGCACCACGGGCCGCTCGGGCGCCCCCCGGCGGATGAGGGCGCGCAGCCGCGCCACGAGCACGAGGAAGCTGAAGGGCTTGGTGAGGTAGTCGTCGGCGCCGAGGTCGAAGGCGTCGGTCTGGTCGTACTCGCCGTCCTTGGCGGTGAGCATCAGGACGGGGACCCAGTTCTCGGCGGCGCGCAGCCCCTCGAGCACCGCGTAGCCGTTCCTGCCGGGCAGCATCAGGTCCAGGACCACGACGTCGTAGGGGTTCTCGCCGGCCAGCCACCCCCCGGTGATGCCGTCGTGGGCGACGTCGACGACGAAGCCCTCGTTCGTGAGCCCGCGGCGCAGCGACTCCGCGAGGTCCACCTCGTCCTCCACCAGCAGCACGCGCACGTGTCCTCCCGTTCTCCTCCGTGGGCGCGGCGGGATCCGCACCCCTCCAGTCTTCCGCACGCCGCCTGAGGATCCGATGAGGACGGCATCCCGACCGGCACGGTCGTGCCCCTTCTCCCCAACCGGTGCACAACGTTGTCCACAGGTGTGGAGAACTGTGTGCACAGCTCGCTCTCCACAGCGTTATTAACAGCTGTGGAAGCCGCCCCGGCCCTGTCCACACCGTTGCTCACAGGTGTGGAATTCCACCGGTGTAACTTGTCGACAGATGGGGACAACCCCTGTGGAGAACACGGTCGTCCGCCGGCGCGCGAGTGCTCGGGGACGGGCTGCGGCCGGCGTCACCGGCGGCCGCCGGCACCCCGGCGCCGGCGGCTGGCGGCCGTGTAGCCGAAGGCGACGATGGCTCCCGTGACGAGTCCGCCGAGGTGCGCCTGCCAGGCGATGCCGGGGAAGAGGAAGCCGAAGACGACGTTCACGCCGATCAGCACCGCGATGGGCGTGATGGACTGCCCCAGGTGGCGCTGCAGCACGAACAGGGCGCCGAACAGGCCGAAGACGCCCCCGGACGCGCCGACCACGAGGCTGAGCGGGTGCGACAGGAGCAGGACGCCCACGGATCCGCCCAGGACGGAGAGCAGGAACAGCAGCAGGAACCGGCCGCGACCCAGCGCCGGCTCGAGCATCCGCCCGAACAGGTAGAGCATGTACATGTTCAGGATCAGGTGCAGCGGACTGGACATCGAGTGCAGGAAACCGCTCGTGAGCATCCGCCACGGCTCGGAGGTCGTGGTCACGGGGGCGTAGGCGAACATCTGCAGCAGGCTCACGCCCGCCGCCTGCCCGAGCCACTGCAGCGCGTAGACCACCGCGTTGACGCCGACGAGCCACCAGGTGACGAGCATCGGGGAGCCCTGGGCCGCGCGGCCGCCGAGGCTCGTGCGGACGGCGGGGCGCGAGCGCGTCGCCTCCTGCACGCAGTCGACGCAGTGGACGCCCACCGCGGCCGTGCGCTGGCACTCCGGGCACGTCGGCCGGCCGCACCGCTGGCACCGCACGTACGCCGGACGGTCGGGGTGGCGCGGGCACACCGGGACGTCTCCCCCGGTGGACGCGCCGTACTGCGGTCGCTCGCCGCTCACTGGGACTCCTCCTGGGCCGCTTCTCCGCGGGCCCGGTTCGCTGGACGGGATGGACTGGGGCGGACGGGACGGCAACGGCGCAGGCCCGTCCGGATCGCTCCGGACGGGCCTGCGCCGCTGGTCCCCGTCCCGGCGGTGCCGGGACGGGGAGACTGCTCGGATCTAGAGCTGCTCGATGTCGATCGAGGTGACCACGCAGTCCTCGACCGGACGGTCCATGCCGCCGGTGCGGACGCTGTTCAGCTCGTCCACGACCTTCCGCGACGCGTCGTCGGCCACCTCGCCGAAGATGGTGTGCTTGCCCTGCAGCCAGGTGGTCGGGGCGGTGGTGATGAAGAACTGGGACCCGTTGGTGCCCTTGCCGTTGCGCTTGCCGGCGTTGGCCATCGCCAGGATGTAGGGCTCGTTGAAGTCGAGCTCGGGGTGGATCTCGTCGTCGAACTCGTAGCCCGGTCCGCCGATGCCCTGGCCCAGGGGGTCCCCGCCCTGGATCATGAAGTCCTTGATGATGCGGTGGAAGACCACGTCCTTGTAGAGGGGACCGGTCTGCTTCTCACCGGTGCGCGGGTCGCTCCACTCCTGGGTGCCGTCCGAGAGGCCGATGAAGTTCTTGACGGTCTTCGGGGCGTGGTTGCCGAACAGGTTCACGACGATGTCGCCGTGGTTCGTGTGGATGGTCGCCTTGGCGGTGGGGATGGCAGAAGTCATGCGCCCATTCTTGCACGGTCCCCGGAGGCCCTTCCCGGTGGGGCAGCGGGGTTCAGCGCACAGTGAAAAGGCCCGGGATTGCGCGGCGCACCCTCCTGCCCCGACGGCTCTGCCCGTATGCTGACAGTGGATTGTCACGACCCGAGGAGGGATGGATTCATGAGCTTCAAGAAGACCAAGAGCGAGAAGAAGGCCGTCGCGGCGCAGAAGGCCGCGGAGAGCAAGGTCCTGGACGCCGGCAAGTGGGCGTCCAAGGAGATCGGCGACCTCGCGCCCCGGCTCCAGCACAGCGTCGAGGCGGGCGCCGCGGCCCTCGCCGGTGGCGTCGCGACCGCCGGCCCCAAGGTCCAGGAGGGTCTGGGCCGCGCCCACGACCTCTCCGGCTCCGCCAAGCTGAAGGCCGCCGCGGTGACCGCCCCGGTCGCGGCCAAGGCCGCGAAGACCGCCGGCCCCGTGGCCGCGAAGGCCGCGGACCGGGCCTCCGAGAGCCGCGCCGCGATGCAGGCGAAGTACGCCGGTGCCGCCGCCCTGCTTGCGGGCAAGTTCGCCGACGCGGACACCCCCGAGCAGCTCGAGGCGATCGTCGCGAAGCTGACCGGTGACAAGAAGGCCGTGGCCAACGCGAAGAAGGCCGCCTCGAAGGTCGCCAAGGACTACGCCAGGCAGCAGAAGAAGGCCGAGAAGTCCCACAAGGGTCTCCTGCTGCTGGGCCTGCTCGTGGCCGGCGGTGCGGCCGGCGTGGCCGCCTGGAAGGCCTCGCGCCCGGTCGAGGACCCCTGGAAGACCCCGGCGGCCACGTCCCCGCGCGTGACCGCCTCCCCGGTGGCCCAGCAGTCCACCGTGGCCGCCGGCACCGGTGTGCAGGTCGACGACGTCAAGGACGCGACCACCCCGGCCGGTCAGTCCGGTGGTGTCTCGGAGGCCGCCGCCGAGGTCAAGGACAGCGCCAAGACCGTCGGCGAGGACGCCAAGACCACGATCCACGAGGTCAAGGAGCAGATCCAGGGCAAGAAGGACGAGAACGAGGCCTGACCCCCGCCCGTTCGGGCAGAGGCCCCCGCTCCCGGCAGGGAGCGGGGGCCTCTGCCGTTGCGGCGGCGCGCGGTGATGCGCCCGGGGATGCGGCCGGGAACGAGAAGATCCCGACCGAGCGTCTGCTCGATCGGGATCCGATGTGGTGGAGACGAGGGGACTCGAACCCCTAACCCTCTGCTTGCAAAGCAGATGCGCTACCAATTGCGCCACGTCCCCGCGGTGTACCGGGCTACTCCACCTCGTCGGTGGCGTCCGCCCAGGCATTCCTGTCGGCGTCGGCCTCCCGCAGCTTGGTGAGCACCGCGACCGACGCGCCGACCAGGGCGAGAGCCGCAGCCATCTTCCTGTTCACGCCTGCCTCCTGACCTGCGGAAAAGGGAAACCGTGGGCGTACCAGGAATTGAACCTGGGACCTCTTCGTTATCAGCGAAGCGCTCTAACCGTCTGAGCTATACGCCCTCTCACGGCCCTTGCGGACCGAGAAGAAACGATACCGGAGTTGCCGACCCGTGCCAAATCGCCCCGGCCCGGCCGGACTCCCCGGAACCGCGCCGGATCAGTCGTCCGTGAGGGTGAGCCCGATCCCGCCCACGAGGGCCGCCGCGATGTTGTACAGCAGGGCGGCGAGCACCGACAGGGCGGTCAGCAGGATGACGTTGACCACGGACACGATGGTCGCGAAGATCGCGATCTGCCCCAGGGACAGGAAGTCCTTGATGTTCAGGGCCCCGCCCGCGCCGCCCAGCATCCCGAGCAGCTCGTTGATCCCGTCGAACAGGCCCGTGAGGTCCAGGACGATCCACAGCACGACCGCGGCGACCACGGTGATGATCCCCAGCGCGACCGACAGCAGGAACGCGAGCTTGAGCACCGACCAGGTGTCCACCTTCGAGACCACGAGCCGCGCCCGGCGCACCCGCGGCCGCGGGGCCGGGCGGACCAGGCCCTTCGTCGAGCTCGCGGGCCGGGCGCTCTTCGCCGGGCCGGAGCCGGACCGGGCAGCGCTCGGCTTCGCGGGACCCGAGCCCGACTTCGCCGGCTTCGGCGCGGTCCGGGCGCTCGTCGAGGGCCTCGCCGTCCCGGACGGCGACCCGTTCCCGGGGCGGGGTGCGGACGCCAGCGGGGAGCGTCCGGACCGGCCGGCGGTGTTGGAGCCGGAACTCGAGCTCATGCGTTACCTCCGTTGTTGTTCGGGTCCAACGCTACTTCATCCTCCGTCGTGTCCCCGGAACCGGGGACCGGACCGAGCTCGTCGGCCTCTCCGTCGACCTCGCCCGTGTCCAGGACGTCGGCCGTCTCCATCGTCTCGTCGAGCTGGACGTCGACCTCGGCCACGGCCTCGGCGTCGACCTCCTCGGCGATCTCCCGGTCGGCGTTGCGGGCCACCCCGGTGATCGTGTCGCCCTGGGCGGGCTTCGCGAAGATCACGCCCATCGTGTCGCGGCCCTTGGCCGGGACCTCGGAGGCGCCGGTGCGCACGACCTTGCCGGACTCCATGACCACGAGGACCTCGTCCTCCTCGCCCACGATGATCCCGCCGACCAGCCGGCCGCGCTGCTCCGCGAGCTTGGCCACCTTGATGCCGATGCCGCCGCGGCCCTGCACCCGGTACTCCTCCACCTTGGTGCGCTTGGCGTAGCCGCCCTCGGTGACCACGAAGACGTAGGCGTCGTCGGTGACCACGTTGGCGGAGAGCAGCTCGTCGCCGTCCCGGAACTTCATGCCGGTGACCCCGGAGGTCGCCCGCCCCATGGGACGCAGCACCTCGTCGCTCGCGGTGAAGCGCAGGGACATCCCGTTGCGGGAGACCAGGAGCAGGTCGTCCTGCGCGGACGCCAGCTGGGCCGAGACGAGCTCGTCGTCGTCGCGCAGGTTGATCGCGATCACCCCGGCCGTGCGGTTGGTGTCGTAGTCCATCAGCCGGGACTTCTTGATCAGGCCCCTGCGGGTGGCGAGCACCAGGTACGGGGCGTCGCTGTACGAGCGCAGCTCCATGACCTGGGCGATCCGCTCCCCCGGCTGGAAGGCCATCAGGTTCGCCACGTGCTGGCCCTTGGAGTCCCGGCCCGCCTCCAGCAGCTCGTACGCCTTGGTGCGGTAGACCCGGCCCAGGTTCGTGAAGAACAGGATCCAGTTGTGGGTGGTGGTGACGAAGAAGTGCTCCACGACGTCGTCCCCGCGCAGCTGCGCGCCCTTCACGCCCTTGCCGCCGCGCCGCTGGGAGCGGTACTGGTCGGAGCGCGTGCGCTTGACGTATCCGCCGCGGGTGATGGTCACGACCATCTCCTCCTCGGGGATCAGGTCCTCCATCGACATGTCGCCGTCGTAGCCGTACATGATCTCGGAGCGGCGGTCGTCGCCGTAGCGGCCCACGATCTCGTCGAGCTCCGAGGAGATGATGCCGCGCTGGCGCTCCTCCGAGGCGATGATCTCGGTGTACTCGGCGATGAGCCGCTCGAGCTCCGCGTGCCGGTCCTGGATCTTCTGCCGCTCGAGGGCCGCGAGCCGGCGCAGCTGCATGTTGAGGATGGCCTGCGCCTGGTCCTCGTCGATCTGCAGCAGCTCCATGAGCCCGCTGCGGGCGTCGTCGGCCGTCGGGGAGCGGCGGATGAGCGCGATGACCTCGTCGAGGGCGTCGAGCGCCTTGAGCAGACCCCGCAGGATGTGGGCCTCCGCCTCGGCCTGCCGCAGGCGGTACTCGGTGCGGCGGACGATGACGTCCATCTGGTGGGTGACCCAGTGCCGGATGAACGCGTCGAGGCTCAGCGTGCGGGGCACCCCGTCCACGAGCGCGAGCATGTTGGCGGAGAAGTTGTCCTGCAGCTGCGTGTGCTTGTAGAGGTTGTTGAGCACCACCTTGGCCACGGCGTCGCGCTTGAGCACGATCACCAGCCGCTGCCCGGTGCGCCCGGAGGTCTCGTCCCGGATGTCGGCGATGCCGGTGATGCGGCCGTCCTTGACGAGGTCCGCGATCTTCATCGCGAGGTTGTCCGGGTTCGCCTGGTAGGGCAGCTCGGTGACCACCAGGCAGGTGCGGTTGTGGATCTCCTCGACGCTGACCACGGCGCGCATGGAGATCGAGCCGCGGCCGGTGCGGTAGGCGTCCTCGATGCCCTTGTGCCCGAGGATCTGCGCGCCGGTCGGGAAGTCCGGGCCCTTGATCCGCTGCAGCAGCTCCTCGAGCAGCGTCTCGTTGGAGACGTCCGGGTGCTGGAGGTACCACTGCACGCCGTCCGCGACCTCGCGCAGGTTGTGCGGCGGGATGTTGGTGGCCATGCCCACGGCGATGCCGGACGAGCCGTTGACCAGCAGGTTGGGGAACCGGGACGGCAGCACCGACGGCTCCTGGTTCTTGCCGTCGTAGTTGTCCTGGAAGTCGACGGTCTCCTCGTGGATGTCCCGGACCATCTCCATGGCGATGGGCGCCATCTTGGTCTCGGTGTACCGCGGGGCGGCCGCGCCGTCGTTGCCCGGGGAGCCGAAGTTGCCCTGCCCCAGGGCGAGCGGATAGCGCATCACCCAGCCCTGGATCAGCCGCACGAGGGCGTCGTAGATCGCGGAGTCGCCGTGCGGGTGGTACTGGCCCATGACCTCGCCCACCACGCGGGCGCACTTGTTGAAGGAGCGGTCGGGGCGGTAGCCGCCGTCGTACATCGCGTACAGCACGCGCCGGTGCACCGGCTTGAGCCCGTCCCGGACGTCCGGCAGGGCGCGGCCCACGATGACAGCCATCGCGTAGTCGAGGTAGGACCGCTGCATCTCGGTCTGCAGGTCCACCTGCTCCACGCGGTCGGTCAGCACGGGGGTGTGCTCGAGGTCGCCGGCGAGGCCGGCGTCCTCCGGGGTCGGTCCGTCCTGGGTCTCGTCACTCATGCGGTCTTTCCGTTCTGTCTGCTCGTCCTCGTGGTCCTGCGCAGGTCCCGCCCCCGGTCATTGCATGCCGAGTGGGACATATGTCGCGGGTCAGATGTCGAGGAACCGGATGTCCTTGGCGTTCTGCTGGATGAACTCGCGGCGGGACTCGACGTCCTCGCCCATGAGCACGGAGAAGATCTGGTCGGCGGCGGCCGCGTCCTCCATGGTCACCTGCAGCAGGGTGCGGTGGTCGGGGTCCATCGTGGTGTCCCACAGCTCGGTGTAGTCCATCTCGCCGAGGCCCTTGTAGCGCTGGATGCCGTTGTCCTTGGGGATGCGCTGGTTGTTGGCGAGCCCGCGCGCCAGCGCCTCGTCCCGCTCGGCGTCCGTGTAGACGTAGTCGTGCGGGGCGTTGGACCACTTGATCCGGTACAGCGGCGGCTGGGCCAGGTAGACGAAGCCGTGCTCGATCAGCGGGCGCATGAACCGGAACAGCAGCGTCAGCAGCAGCGTGGTGATGTGCTGGCCGTCCACGTCGGCGTCGGCCATCAGCACGATCTTGTGGTACCGCGCCTTCTCGATGTCGAAGTCGTCGCCGATGCCCGCGCCGAACGCGGTGATCATCGACTGCACCTCGGTGTTGGACAGCGCCCGGTCCAGCCGCGCGCGCTCCACGTTGAGGATCTTGCCGCGCAGCGGCAGGATCGCCTGGTGCGCGGGGTCCCGGCCCTGCACCGCCGAGCCGCCCGCGGAGTCACCCTCCACGATGTAGATCTCGGACAGGGAGGGGTCCTTGGAGGAGCAGTCCTTGAGCTTGCCGGGCATCCCGCCCGACTCGAGCAGGCCCTTGCGCCGGGTGGTCTCGCGCGCCTTGCGGGCCGCGAGCCGCGCCTGCGAGGCGTTGATCGCCTTGCGGATGATCTCCCGTGCCGCGGCCGGGTTGCGCTCGAGCCAGTCGCCGAACCGGTTGTTCACCTCGCGCTGGACGAAGGTCTTCGCCTCGGAGTTGCCGAGCTTCGTCTTGGTCTGGCCCTCGAACTGGGGCTCGGCGAGCTTGATCGAGATGACGGCCGTGAGGCCCTCGCGGACGTCGTCGCCGGTGAGGTTCTCGTCCTTGTCCCGGAGCAGCTTGTTCTCCCGGGCGTAGCGGTTCACGAGGGACGTCATCGCCGAGCGGAAGCCCTCCTCGTGGGTGCCGCCCTCGTGGGTGTTGATCGTGTTCGCGTACGTGTGCACGGACTCGGTGTAGGCCGTGGTCCACTGCATGGCGAGCTCGAGGGACATCTTGCGCTCCGTGTCCTCGGACTCGAGCGCGATGACGTCGTCGTGGACGAGGTCGGCCTTCTTGGACGTGTTCAGGAACGTCACGTAGTCCAGCAGGCCGTGGTCGTACTTGTAGACGACCCGGCGGTGGCCGGCGCCGTCCTCGTCCTCGTGGTTGAGCCGGGCGACGTCGGTGCCGCCGTCGCGGCCCTCGACCGGCTCGGCGTCCGCGTGGACGGCGGTGCGGTCCGAGGCGGAGCCGGCGATCTCCTCGCCGGACTCCTCCGGCGCCCGCTCGTCCGTGAGGGTGATCCGCAGGCTCTTGTTGAGGAACGCCATCTGCTGGAAGCGGGCCCGCAGCGTCTCGAAGTCGAAGTCGACGGTCTCGAAGATGTCGGGGTCCGGGTAGAAGACCTGGGTGGTGCCGGTCTCCGAGGTCTCCTCCCCCCGGACCAGCTCGCCCTGGGGCATGCCGCCGTCGGCGAAGACCATCCGCCAGACGTGGCCCTGGCGCCGCACCTCGGTCTCGACGCGCCGGGACAGCGCGTTGACCACGGAGATGCCAACGCCGTGCAGCCCGCCCGAGACGGCGTAGCCGCCGCCGCCGAACTTGCCGCCCGCGTGCAGGATCGTCATGACGACCTCGACCGTGGGCCGGCCCTCGGTCGGGTGGATGTCCACGGGGATGCCGCGGCCGTTGTCCACGACCTTGACGCCGCCGTCGGCCTGCAGGGTGATCTCGATGTGGTCGCAGTAGCCCGCCAGGGCCTCGTCGACCGAGTTGTCGACCACCTCGTACACGAGGTGGTGCAGCCCCCGCGGGCCGGTCGAGCCGATGTACATGCCGGGTCGCTTCCGGACGGCCTCGAGACCTTCCAGGACGGTGATGTCACCGGCACCGTACTCGCGCTTCTGCGGATCCTCTGTTGCCACGGGTTCCTGGCTCCTCCTGTTGGGCACACCGGTCCCGCTCCGGACGGCACAAGAGAACGCCGATGAGACGTTCGGGCGGCTCATCGGCTCGTGCGGGGTCGGAACGGGTCGACGACTCCGGGTGCCCGCGCCGCGGGCGATGTGGTCGCGATCGGCCGTGGGGGCCCGGTCCGTCGATTGCTGTCTGGAACCGATTCTATCGGAAAACCGTGGGCTCGGGGTGCTCACAGGTCCCTCTGAGCGGCCGGGAAAGGGCCTCAGGACCACTTTTCCTCCGCTCCGCCACCCCCAGGACGCCACCGGGGGGCCGCAGCGCGCCACGAGGCCGCTCAGCGGTCCGGACCACCGGCCTCAGCCGTAGGTGTCGCGGGGCCCCCGGCCCTGCACGGAGCGGCGGCCGCGCTTCCAGCTCGGGGCCGTGGGACCGAGGATCTCGATCCGGGTGACGATGCCCTCCCCCAGGTGCTCGTCGAACATGCGCAGCAGCTGCGGGACCATGAGGCGCAGGTTCGCGGCGTAGGCGGTGGAGTCGCACCGGACCCGCACCACGGTCTCGTCGAAGCTCTCCGGCCGGCAGTGCCCGGCGATGCCCGGGCCCACGAGGTCGTCCCAGCGGGCCAGCACCGAGCCCACGGCGACCGGCGCCTTCCAGCCGCGCCCGGACACGAGCCCGTCCAGCACCGTGCCGACCCCCCGGGGGTCGCGGGCGGAGCGGCCCGCCCCGGAGTACCCGCCGAGCGCCCGCGGGTCGACGTCGTTGCCGCGGCGGCCCAGGCGCTCGGCGGCCGACGCGGTGGCCGCCTCCATGGCGGCGCCGAAGCCCTTGAGGTTGCGCCGGGCGGCCGCGCCGTAGAGCCGCCCGTCCCCGCGCGCCTCCGCCGCGTGGCGCATCCGGGTGAGCAGCGCCGCCGGTGCGTCGATCTCGTCCTCGATCCGCACGACGTTCGCCTCGGGGACAGGGGGCTCCTGGGGCTCCCCGGCGGGGAGCGGGTCGTCCTCGCGCCGCGGCCCGGTCACGACGACGACGCCTCCTCCGGCTCCGGACCGGTCCCGGCGGGCGCCTGCTCGTCGTCCCGGACGGCGGTGCCGGGACCCACCCGCACCACATCGTGCGGACCGGCCACGAGCTCGGCCGGGAGGTCCTCCTCGACCGCGGCGGTCACGAGCACCTGCTCGGCGGAGGCCACGATCGCGGCGAGACGGCTGCGGCGGCGGGCGTCGAGCTCCGCGAACACGTCGTCCAGGACGAGGATCGGCGCGGCGCCCTCCGTGGGGTCGTCCGCCAGGTGGACGTACCAGGAGCCGAGGCGGAGCGCGAGGGCGTAGGACCAGGTCTCGCCGTGGGAGGCGTAGCCCCGGGCCGGCGCCGTCCCGAGCAGCAGCTCGAGCTCGTCGCGGTGCGGGCCCACGAGGGTCAGTCCCCGCTCGAGCTCCCGCTGCTCCGAGGCCTCGCACGCGTCGAGGATCAGCTGGTGCAGGTCCGCGGGCGTGAACCCGCGCAGCCGCTCGGCGTCCCCGGCCGCGCTCTCGGGCAGCACCGAGGACACGTAGCGCAGGGTCGTCTCCTTGGTCCCGTCCGTGAGCTGGCCGTAGGCGGTCGCCACCTGGGGCGCCAGGGCGTCGATGAGCTGCAGGCGCGCGTGCAGGATGCCGGCCCCGGCGCGGGCGAACTGGTCGTTCCACGCCGCCAGGGTCGACCGGTGGGTGTCCGTGAACCGGCCGCTCCGGCGGGCCGACTTCAGCAGCGCGTTGCGCTGCCGGAGCACCTTCTCGTAGTCGGCCAGGGTGCCCGCGAGGACCGGGCGCATGGACTTCGCGAGGTCGTCGAGGAAGCGCCGGCGGTGGGAGGGGTCCCCCTTCACCAGCGCCAGGTCCTCCGGCGAGAACAGGACGGTCCGCACGATGCCGAGCGCGTCCCGGGCCCGCACCGGGGAGGCCCGGTTGATGCGCACCCGGTTGGCGCGGCCGTCGTTGAGCTCGAGCTCCAGGACGGTCTGCTGCCCGCCCCGCCGCACCCGGACGCGGACGATCGCGCGGTCGGCGCCGAAGCGGATCAGCGGGCCGTCGGAGGACACCCGGTGCGAGGACAGACCCGCCGTGTAGTCGAGGGCCTCGACGATGTTCGTCTTGCCCACGCCGTTCGGCCCGAGGAACACGGTGGTCCCGGGAGCGAGACGTATGTCCAGATGGGCATACGTCCGGTAGTCGAGCAGGGAGAGGTGGTCGACGAACACGCCGGGATCAGCAGCTTCCGGTTCCGGGCCGGCCGGTCACTGGCTGGGGAGCCGCACCGGCATCAGCAGGTACTTGTAGTCGTCCTTGTCCTCGCCCTCGGGCTCGGCCTGGGCGGAGAGCACGGCCGGCTTGGGCGGGGCGGTGAAGGAGAACCGGACGTAGTCGGAGGCGAAGGCGTGCAGGCCCTCGGAGAGGTACGTCGGGTTGAAGGCCACCGTGATGTCGTCGCCGGTGAGGTGCGCGTCGAGGACCTCGGAGGCCTGGGCGTCCTCGCCGGTCCCGGCGTCCAGGGCCACCTGCCCCTGGGTGAAGGCCAGGCGCACGGGGGTGTTGCGCTCGGCCACGAGCGAGACGCGCCGGACGGCCTCGACGAGCTCGGTGGTCCGCACCGCCGCGGTGATCGGCGTGTGCTCCGGGAACAGCGACCGGATCTTGGGGTACTCGCCGTCGATGAGCAGGCTCGTGGTGCGGCGGCCGCCGGACTCGAAGCCGACGAGCTCCGCGGAGTCGGACAGGGCGATGTTGATGTCACCGGCCGGGCCGAGGGTCTTGGCGATGTCGTTGAGGGTGCGCGCCTTGATCAGCGCGGCCGTGGAGATGTCCTGGGTGCTGGGCCGCCAGGTGAGCTCGCGCATCGCGAGCCGGTAGCGGTCCGTGGCGAGCAGCGTCATCTTCTCGCCCTCGATCTCCACGCGGACGCCGGTGAGGATGGGCAGGGTGTCGTCCTTGCTCGCGGCGATGTTCACCTGCGCCACGGCGTGGGCGAACTCGTCGCCGGCCACCACGCCGGAGACGTCCGGCAGCGCGGGCAGCTCCGGGTAGTCGCCGACCGGCATGGCCGCGAGGTTGAAGCGCGAGGAGCGGCAGGTCAGGGTGACCTTCCCCTCGTCGGCGTGCACCTCGACCGGGGCGGAGGGCAGGGAGCGGCAGATGTCCGCGAGCAGACGGCCGGAGACGAGGGTGGTGCCCTCCTCCTGGACGTCGGCGCTGATCGACAGCCGCGCGGAGATCTCGTAGTCGAAGCTCGCGATGGACAGCTGACCGCCCTCCGCACGGATGAGCAGACCGGACAGCACGGGGACCGGGGGCCGAGGAGAGAGGGACCGAGCGGTCCAGGTGACGGCCTCGGCGAGAACATCGCGTTCGACGGAGAACTTCACGAGAGGTTGCTGCCTTTCAGTCTGAGCAAGGACGGCGGAGCCACGGTCCCGGACAGGGACCGGTGCGGGCCGCGCCGCGGGGTGCAGCGGTGCGAACAGGGTCTTCGCCCTCTGCATCGTATCGGTCCGTTTCACAGGACGGCCATTCGGCCGCTCCGTGGCGGCGTCCGGGTGATCCGGGGCCCGGGAGGTCCCGGACGGGGTCGGCACTCCAGGATTCTTGTTGTTTGGCCAGATGTCTCTTTAAGGATGGGAGTGTTAATAACCGCTGTGGAATCTGTGGATAACTGCCCCTCGGCCAGCACCCGGGCGGTGGCGGCCTGTTGAGTTCCTGTGGTTCGGGGTCCACCGGAACGCGTGCTGCCGGTGGACGAGATCCGCGTGGTTCCGCGGGTTCCACAGCCCTCCACCGAGTTGTACCGAGGTTCTCCACCGGTCGGACGGAGAATTCCACAATTTTATCCACAGGTGTGGGTTCTGTCCTGTGCACAGGCGCTCCACAAGCGCCGACATCCTGTGCAGGAGGGTGCCCCCGGGCCCGGGATCCCGCGGGCGGAGCCTGTGGACGAACTACACGAAAAGGCCCCGGCGGTGCTCCGCCGGGGCCTTCGAGGAGGGGTGGGGCCGGGTTCAGCCCTCGCGCTGCTGCTGCTTGATCCGGTTGGTGAGCTCCGTGACCTGGTTGAAGATCTGCCGGCGCTCGGCCATCAGCGTGCGGATCTTGCGGTCGGCGTGCATCACCGTGGTGTGGTCGCGGCCGCCGAGCTCCTGGCCGATCTTCGGCAGGGACATGTCGGTGAGCTCGCGCAGCAGGTACATCGCGATCTGCCGGGCGGTGACCAGGGTGCGCGTGCGGGACTTGCTCTTGAGCTCCTCGAGGCTGATGTCGAAGTACACCGCGGTCTGGGCCAGGATCGAAGCCGCGGTGATCTCCTGCGCGCCGTCGTCGGTGATGAGGTCCTTGAGCACCAGCTCGGCCAGGGGCAGGTCCACCGACTGCTTGTTCAGGGAGGCGAACGCGGTGACCCGGATCAGGGCGCCCTCGAGCTCGCGGATGTTGGTGGAGATGTGGGAGGCGATGTACTCCAGGACGTCGTCGGGGGCGTCCATGCCCTCGCTCGTGGCCTTCTTGCGCAGGATCGCGATGCGCGTCTCCAGCTCCGGCGGCTGCACGTCGGTGATCAGGCCCCACTCGAAGCGGGACCGCATCCGCTCGGCGAAGCCGGTGAGCTGCTTGGGCGGCATGTCGGAGGTGATCACGATCTGCTTCTCGTGGTTGTGCAGCGCGTTGAAGGTGTGGAAGAACTCCTCCTGCGTGTGCTCCTTGCCCGCCAGGAACTGGATGTCGTCGATCAGCAGCATGTCCACGTTGCGGTAGATCTCCTTGAAGGAGGAGCCCTCGTCGTCGCGGATCGAGTTGATGAAGTCGTTGGTGAACTCCTCCGAGTTCACGTAGCGCACCCGCACCTGGGGGTAGAGACGCTTGGCGTAGTGGCCGATCGCGTGCAGCAGGTGCGTCTTGCCCAGCCCGGACTCCCCGTAGATGAACAGGGGGTTGTAGGCCTTGGCCGGGGTCTCGGCCACCGCGAAGGCCGCGGCGTGGGCGAACCGGTTGGACTGGCCGATCACGAAGGAGTCGAAGACGTACTTGGGGTTCAGCCGCGCGGAGCTGTCCCACTCCCCCACCACGGCGGGAGCGGTGCCGGTGTCCTGGACGGGGCGGCGGGGCGGGGCGGCCTGCGGGTCCCGCGGCGGCGGCAGGGTCCGGTCGGCCCCGCCCATCTCGGAGCGGTGTGCCGGCTCCGGGGGCGGCGCCATGAGCCCGGCGGGCTGCCGGTCGAGGCCGGCCGTCCGCCGGTCGACCTCCACCGCGTCGGCGGTGTCGGCGTGGTCGACCCGTGCGGGCAGGTCGGTGCGGTTGCGCTCCGCCTCGAGCTCGCTGATCGGGGGCAGGGCCGCGGTGGGCGTCGAGGCGCCCGCCTCCGGTGCGGGAGCGGTCTCGAGGTCGGCGTCCACCACGAACGCCACGAGCGTCTCGGGGCTGAAGGCCCGGCCCACGGAGGACCGGAGCACGGACGCCATCTGGTTCTGGAAGAACTCGCGGGTGAGCTCGTTCGGGACCGCGACGAGCAGCGTGGTGCCGATGAGGCCCTGGGGCTGGGCCAGGGAGATGAACCCCCGGTAGCGCCCCGTGGTCATGGGGTCCTCGTACATGTACTGCACGCATTCGGCCCATTGCGCGCTGAGCGCCTGATTGTCCTGCGTGCCCACGCGTACTCCTGCTGTCGTCGAGATGTCATCGAGCTGTCGTCGGGATGACGAGGCGGTGGACGGGTCGTCCCGGCCCCTCGCCGGGGATCTTGTCCACATCGTTGTTCACAACGGTGGAAAAGCTGTCGGGGGCCAGCCGCGAGTGCCAGCCTAGAACATGCGCCGAACCTGTTCATAGCCGTTTTCCGGGGGCTCCAGGAACTACAGACGTGTAGTTCGACGCCCGATCCGCGTGGTTCCGCGGCTCCGGTCGGGCCGGTTTTCCACAGGATGTGATGAAGATCCGTGCACAGCTGTGGGTAGGATGTGAACTGCACAGCGGCGCCGGGTCTCCCGGTGCCCGGTCCAGCACTCGACCACCGTTCGACCCGGTTCCGCCCCGGCCGCCCCGCTCCTGCGCCGGCGGCACCGGGGCCCGCGGCCACCCGTCGCTGATTTGACCGCCCCCTGCCCGTTGTCTAGGGTGAAGTAGTCTTTTGTGTCCACTGTCATGCCCATCCGCATGCTCGGACGCATCCACCAGCACCGCTGTGACCGTCCCTCTCCTCCGCGCCGAACCCGGTGCGGTGAGACCGAGGACGGGCGCACACCCTGACGCCTTTGGAGTAACCAGTGAGCAAGCGGACTTTTCAGCCGAATAACCGCCGTCGCGCCAAGAAGCACGGCTTCCGTGCCCGGATGCGCACCCGCGCCGGCCGCGCCATCCTCGCCGCCCGCCGCAGCAAGGGCCGCACCGAGCTCTCCGCCTGAGCCGGTCCGTGTCGGCGCCGGCGCTTCCGACGACCGCCCCGCGACGGGCGCTCGTCGTCGTGCCGGAGCCGCCCGAGCCGCCGACCGTGCAGGAGCGGGACCGTGCTGCCTGAACAGCACCGGATCCGGACCTCGGCCCAGTTCTCGGCCACCACGCGTTCCGGCGCCCGAAACGGGCGCCGGAACGTCGTCGTCTATGTGCGTCCCACCGGCGAGGAGCACCCGGCCCGGTTCGGCTTCGTCGTCTCGAAGGCCGTGGGCAACGCCGTGCGCCGCAACAAGGTGAAGCGACGCCTCCGGGAGCTCGCCCAGACCACGGTCAGGCAGGCCCCGTACGGTTACGACGTCGTGGTGCGCGCGCTGCCGCCCGCCTCCCGCGCGGACTGGGCGGAGCTGGCCGCCGACTACGCGAAGGCGTGGCGGACGGCGTCCGCGCGGGCCGGGGCTCCCGGGACCGCCGGGACGACGACCACCGCAGCAGACCGACGACCCGCACGGGAGGAGCCGGAGTCATGAGCGAGCACGCTCACGCGCCCGAGGACCTCCTCGCGGCGGCTCCCCACGAGTTCGTCCGCCCGGCGTCCGCGTGGCAGGTCCTGTGGTTCCTGCCCCAGAACGCGCTCATCGCGGGTCTCAAGCTCTACCGGACCATCGTCTCCCCCCTGTACGGGGACGTCTGCCGGTACTTCCCCTCCTGCTCGGCCTACGCCCTCGAGTCCGTCACGGTGCACGGCGTCGTGCGCGGCCTGGGCCTCAGCGTCCGCAGGCTCCTCCGCTGCCACCCCTGGGCGGCGGGTGGGATCGACAGGGTCCCGGACGGGGGCCGGGTCTTCCCCGACTTCGCGTCCCTTCCCCGGATCGTCCTGCTGAACCATCCCACCCTTGCTGAGCGCCACCAGCACCACCCCGCCGGGGCCACCGGTCCCGCGGCCCAAGGAGAGCCTTCCCCATGAACCTGTTCGAAATGATCCTCTTCCCCTTCAGGTGGGTCGTCTCCGCCGTGCTGTGGGTGTTCCACGAGATGCTCACGGCCCTCGGGATGGACCCCGCCGCGGGCATCACCTGGGTGCTGTGCATCGTGGGCCTGACCCTGGTCATGCGCACGCTGACCATCCCGCTGTTCCTCAAGCAGATCAAGTCCATGCGCGGCATGCAGGAGCTGCAGCCGGAGATGGCCAAGCTCCAGGCCAAGTACAAGGGCAAGAAGGACCAGCTGTCTCGGCAGGCCATGGCCCAGGAGCAGATGGAGCTGTACAAGAGCCACGGCTCCAACCCGTTCTCCGCCTGCCTGCCCATCCTGGTGCAGATGCCCATCTTCTTCGGGCTGTTCCAGGTCCTCAACGGCGTGCCCGGGTCCGCGGCCGCCGGCGAGGGCGTGCACGTCCTGAACGCGGCCACCGTGCAGTCCTTCAACGAGGCCACGTTCTTCGGCGCCCCGCTGTTCTCCACGCTGCTCAACCCCGGCGACGGCAACCACGTGGCCACGATCCTCCTGGCGATCGTGATGATCGTCGCGATGTCCGCCTCGCAGTTCTTCACCCAGAAGCAGCTGACGGCCAAGAACATGAGCGAGGCCGCGAAGGCCTCCCCGATGTACCGCCAGCAGCAGATGATGCTGTACCTGTTCCCCCTGGTCTTCGCGATCGGCGGCATCAACTTCCCCATCGGCGTCCTCATCTACTGGACCGTCTCCAACGTCTGGTCCATGGGCCAGCAGTGGTGGGTCATCCGCAACAACCCGACCCCGGGCTCGCAGGCCGAGCAGGAGCTCAACGAGCGCCGCGCCGCCAAGGGGCTCCCCCCGCTCGGCAAGACCGTGGAGGAGCACGAGGCCGACATCGAGGAGCAGCGTGCCCGCGCCGCCGCCGGGCAGCGTCAGCAGCCGGTCGGCAAGAAGCGCCAGAGGCAGCAGGCGAAGCGGAAACAGGCGCGATGACCGCGGCCGGCCGACCCGGCTCGACCCCCTCCCCGCACGGGGCCGGCGCGCCCGGCCCCGTGCTTCCACGGCCCCAGGAGACGACATGACCGACATCCGGCAGACCACCCAGGACGCCGACGACGTGCAGCCCCCCGCGCCGCGCGCCGACGCCGACCGCGGCGCCGGGGCGGGAGCCCCCGCCGCGGAGACCCCGGCCGCGAAGACCCCGGCCGCGGAGACCGCCGCCGCAGAGACCGACGCCGTCGATCCGCTCGAGGAGGAGGGCGAGATCGCGGCCGACTACCTCGAGGAGCTGCTGGACACGGCGGACCTCGACGGCGACATCGACATCGAGGTCCGCGACGGTCGCACCTACCTGTCGGTCGTCGCCGACGGGGACGACGTCGAAGGCCTGTCGGCGCTGGTCGGCGAGGACGGCGAGGTCCTGGAGGCCCTCCAGGAGCTCCTGCGCCTCTCCGTGCTGGCCGCCACCGACCGGCGCTCCCGCCTGGTGCTCGACATCGGCGGCTACCGGCTCCGCCGGGCCGGTCAGCTCCAGGACCTGGCCCTGGCGGCCGTGCGAGAGGCACAGGAGACCGGGGAGCGCGTGCACCTCGACCCCCTGTCCGCCTACGAGCGCAAGATCGTGCACGACGTGGTCGCCGAGCAGGGTCTCGTCAGCGAGTCCGAGGGCGAAGGGGCGGCACGGCACATCGTCGTGTCCGTTCCGCAGGGCTGATGGCCGAGGAGCCGCGCCCCTCCCCCGCTCCGCAGGTCCCGCCGGTCCCGGACGAGCAGGAGCGGCGCGCCGCCGAGCGGCTGTTCGGCGAGCGGCTGCCGCTGGCGGAGCGCTACGTGGCGCACCTGGCGTCGTCCGGCATCGTCCGGGGGCTCATCGGCCCGCGGGAGGTGCCCCGGCTGTGGAGCCGGCACGTGCTCAACTGCGCCGTGGTCGAGGAGCTCATCGCGACCGGCGCCCGCGTGGCCGACGTCGGATCGGGCGCGGGTCTGCCCGGGCTGTGCCTCGCCCTCGCCCGGCCCGACCTGCGGATCACGCTCATCGAGCCGCTGGAGCGGCGCGTGCAGTGGCTGGACGAGGTCGTGGCCGACCTCGGGCTCACGAACGTGCGTGTGCTGCGGGCCCGGGCGGAGCAGGCCCGGGACGAGGTCGGAGAGGTGGACGTGGTCACCGCCCGCGCGGTCTCGGCCCTGGTGGGTCTCGTGGACATCACCCTGCCGCTGCTGCGCGGCACCGGAGAGCTGCTCGCCCTCAAGGGCCGTTCCGCGGCGGACGAGGTGCGCAAGGCGCAGAAGAAGCTGGACCGGCTCGGCGCCCGGTCCACCGAGATCGTCCCGGCCGGGGCGGACCTGCTCGAGGAGCCCACCACGGTGGTGCGGGTCCGGCTCTGAGCACCGCCGCCTGCTCCGCGCGGTGTCGGCGGTAGGCTGGGAGGAGTGTGCCACGGGCGGTGCGCCGAGCTCGGCCACGGGTCGACGGCAACCTGACCTGCGGCGCGGTCCCAGGCACCCCTCCCCCGCGGGAGGCGTGCTCCGACGGAACGAGTTCGAGACGAACCGGGAAGGTGCGCAGTCAGATGCCGATCGACGACGGCGCGGGAAGTCCGCGAGGCTTCGACGCCGAGTTTCCCCCCGATCCGCTTGATCAATCGATCAAGGTTGTTCCTGATCGGGGTACTCGTGTTTCACGTGAAACGGACGGACAGCTGCCCAAGATGACCACAACGATGGCGGAGGACACGCCGCTGGGGAGGAAGCTCGTGGAGGAGACCAGGCGACGCGCCAGGCTGAAGAAGGTCCAGCTGGAGAAGCCCGCCGCAACGCGGATCTTCACGATCAGCAACCAGAAGGGCGGCGTGGGCAAGACGAGCACGTCGGTGAACATCGCGGTGGCCCTCGCCCGACAGGGGCAGAACGTCCTCGTCATCGACAACGATCCCCAGGGCAACGCGTCGACGGCCCTCGGCGTGGAGCACCACTCGGAGGTCGACAGCACCTACGACGTGCTCATCGACGAGATGCCCATCGCCGACGCGGTGAAGCCGTCCGCCGAGGCGGACAACCTGTGGGTCGTCCCGGCCACCATCGATCTGGCCGGCGCGGAGATCGAGCTCGTGTCCATGGTGGCGCGGGAGCACCGGCTCCGCCGGGCGCTCGAGGCGTACGCGAAGCAGCGCGAGGCCGACGGTCTGGAGCGGCTCGACTACGTCTTCATCGACTGCCCGCCGAGTCTCGGGCTGCTGACCCTCAACGCGTTCGTCGCGGCCACCGAGGTGCTGATCCCCATCCAGTGCGAGTACTACGCGCTCGAGGGGCTCAGCCAGCTGCTCAAGAACATCGAGATGATCCAGAAGCACCTGAACCCCGAGCTGTCGGTGTCGACGATCCTGCTCACCATGTACGACGGTCGCACCAACCTCGCGTCGCAGGTGGCCGAAGAGGTGCGCAACCACTTCCCCGCCGAGGTCCTGGAGACCATGATCCCCCGCTCGGTGCGCATCTCGGAGGCGCCGAGCTACCAGCAGAGCGTCATCAGCTACGACCCCAGTTCCACGGGGGCGCTGTCCTACCTGGAGGCGGCGGCCGAGATCGCCCAGCGCGCCCAGCGCTGACGGAGCGGCCCCTGGCCATTTCCCGGCCACTCCCCCGCCCGACGCCCGTCTCCTTCTGGAGGCGGGCGTCCTGCTGTTCCCGTTCCGCGCCGCGCGCAAGTGACCCACCGTTCCACGTGAAACGGCACGTCGGAACGCGCGGCTCGGCTAGAATTGTCCGGATTGCCGGGCGAGGGAGAGGAACATCGTGAGCGAACGACGACGTGGACTGGGCCGAGGACTGGGGGCACTCATTCCGAGTGCACCCGCTGCCGAGGCCCCGGTGAAGGAGGAACAGGGCGCGGACGTCGGCCCGGCTCCGGTGCCGTCGACGAGCGCGGAGGACACGTCCCGGAAGGACGCTGCCCGCACGGATGTTTCACGTGAAACGACGTCCGCCGAAGCCGCACCCGCACGTGCTGAGAATTCGACCGACCAGCCGGACGCAGCAACCGGGACCCCGACGCACCGGCCCTCAGCCGGCGGAGAGCCAGCCACTAGGACCCCGAGCACGTCGAAGGCCGCCGCGCGTCCCGCTGGCGGGACCGCAGACGCAGATGACGTCCCCGAGCAGCCCGGGTCCGCCGAGCCGGCGAAGCGGTCGGCTGCCGGGGGACGGAGCAGGACTGCCAGCCCTGCCGCTCGGCAGAAGGCCATGAAAGCGCGGATGGACATGGGCGAGGCCCTGCGCAACACCACACTTGTCAGCCGACCCTCGGACATGTTCTTCCTGCCATCGGCCGGTGCCCCTGACGCCGCGCCGGCGGATGACTCCGGGGAGACGTCGTCGTCGACGACAGAACCCGGTCCGGGGAACCGGGCCGGCGTTTCACGTGAAACATCGAGTCCGAAGGAGACTCGCCCGTCCGCGGAGGACGTCGTGGCTCCGTCCGGGGGGCGCAGCTGGACCGCGGCGGAGCCGGAGCATCAGCGACTCGATGTCTCCCCGGCCGGCCCCGCCGCCGCGGGCGATGCGCCGGAGGCGACAGATGATTCCGGCGCGGGAGAGGCGACCGAGGCGACCTCCGTGACGGACCGTCCCGCTTCCGATACGTCCGCGGGCGATGTTTCACGTGAAACGGACGCGGCGGTCGAGGAGCTGGCGGCGGTGCCCGGTGCTACGTTCGCCGAGATCCCGGTCGCGGCCATCCACCCCAACCGCAAGCAGCCCCGTCAGGTGTTCGACGAGGAGGAGCTCGCAGAGCTCGCGTACTCGATCGGCGAGCTCGGTGTGCTGCAGCCCATCGTGGTGCGGCCCACCCGCGAGGGTGGGGAGCAGTCGTACGAACTGGTCATGGGCGAGCGACGGTGGCGCGCCACCCAGCGCGCCGGGCTGCCGACCATCCCGGCGATCGTCCGCGAGACGGCGGACGACGACCTGCTCCGGGACGCCCTGCTCGAGAACCTGCACCGCAGCCAGCTGAACCCGCTCGAGGAGGCCGCGGCCTACCAGCAGCTGCTGGAAGAGTTCGGCGCCACGCAGGAGGAGCTGTCCCGGCGCATCGGCCGATCCCGCCCCCAGATCAGCAACACGATCCGTCTGCTCCGCCTGCCGCCGCTCGTCCAGCGCCGTGTGGCCGCCGGCGTCCTGTCCTCGGGGCACGCCCGCGCCCTGCTGTCCCTGGCCGACCCCGCGCAGATGGAACGACTCGCGCAGCGGATCGTGGCGGAGGGGCTCTCGGTCCGGGCCACGGAGGAGGCCGTGCAGCTGACGGAGACGGGGGAGCGCAAGCCGCAGCGGGCGGCCGCCCCGGCCGGGCGCAACAAGGAGCGGCTCGACTACATCGCGGAGGCGTTCTCCGACCGCCTGGACACGAGCGTGCGGATCGCCCTGGGCGCCCGCAAGGGCAAGATGACCATCGAGTTCGCCTCGGTGGAGGACCTGAACCGCATCATCGAGGTGCTGGACCCCGGGATGGACCGCACCTAGACCACCGATCGCACGGAAGAGCCCCGGTGTTTCACGTGGAACACCGGGGCTCTTCCGTGCGCCGGGTCCGCCCGGCGGGGCGGTTCAGCGTCCGTTGTACTCGGCGACGTCGTCGACGCTCATGGTGCCCGTGGGCACGTCGTCCTCCGCGAGCAGGAACATGCGCTGCAGACCGAAGACGACGGCTTCGGCCAGGTGGTTCCGGTGCTCGGGATCGGCGAGGGCGGCCCGGTCGGCAGGGCTGGACAGGTAGCCGAGGTCGAGCCAGATGGTCGGCGCGTCCTGGGAGCGCAGCAGGTCCCACTGCCGGGCGTGGGTGCCGAGGTCGAGCGCCCCGGTCCGGGCGACCATCTCCTTGAGCACGAGCACCGCGGCCCGTTCGCCGATGGGGGAGTAGATCTCGGAGCGGTCCTGCTCGCCCCAGTAGTAGGAGGCGACACCGCCGGCGGCGGGGGAGGCGTTCCAGTCGCAGTGCAGGGTGACCACCACGGAGTCCGTCCGGCTCCCGGCGACGGCCTCCCGGGTGGAGTCTGCGGTCCGCACGGGCACGCCGCGGCGGTCGTGGAGCTCCCGCCCGGGCGAGACCACCGAGGGGTCGGCACCGATCTCGTGCAGCAGCTCGGAGGCGCGGACGGCGACGTCCCGGGTCACCTCGTCGGCGCGGTCGCGGAAGTCCGGCGCCGCCGAGGCCGGCGGCTGCTGACCCGCTGCCCCGGACGGGACCAGCACCACGGAGCGGCCGCGCAGGGCCGAGGTGGCCCGCTCCAGGCGGTGGTACTCGCGCAGCGAGAAGGCCTTGGAGGACGTGATGTTCTTGTTGATCCGGGCGAGCGCGGCGATGGTCTCGCGGTCCACCACTCCGGTGGCCCCGAGACCCAGACTCTGCTGGAGCTCCATGACCGCGTGGTGCGTGCTGCTGCCGAACACCCCGTTCAGGTGTCCGTAGTAGAAACCCAACCGCGAGAGGTTGTGCTGCAGCATGCTGACGTCGTCGCCCCGGAGCGGGTGGTCGTCGTCGGCGTAGAGCGGGCGGTCACCGAGGGCGTACTGCGCCTCGTTGAGGCACCGGTCCGTCTCCGGGCCCACCAGGCCGTCCACGATGAGCCCGCGCTCCTGCTGGAAGGCGCGCACGGCGGCGTCGACGTGGTCGTCGAAGTAGGAGGGGTTGTTGACGTCCTGCGGGGCGAGGTAGGCCACGGTGACGCCGGCCCGGAGCAGCCGCTCCCGCAGGCTGACCACCCGCCGGCTCGTCATGGTCCGGCGCAGCATCGGTTCGGTGTCGTCGTTGTTCACGGGTGTCCCACGGGTCGGAGGGGTCGGCGTGGTGCCAGGACAGCGGCTCGTCCGCCCCTCCCCGGCGGGGGAGGGGCGGACGAGCCCGGGGTGTCGCGGATGTCGGGGGTCCGCTCAGTTCCCGGGGACGAGGTAGTCGGCGAACTCCTTCTCGAGGGCGCTCTTCGGCTTCGCGCCGATGGCCTTCTTGACCACCTCGCCGCCGGAGAAGAGGTAGATGGCCGGGATGGACGTGATGCCGTACTGGGACGCCACGGCGGGGTTCTCGTCCACGTTCAGCTTCACGACCTCGACGGCGTCGGCGTGCTCGGCGGCGATCGCGTCGAGGACCGGGCCGACCATGCGGCAGGGGCCGCACCACTCGGCCCAGAAGTCCACGATGACGGGCTTGTCCGATTCGAGGACCTCGGTGCGGAAGTCGGCGTCGGTGACGTTCTTGGCGGCGCTCATGTTTCTCCTTGTCGGGGTGCCGGGCACGCGGTCGGCGTGCCCGGACCGCTCTGGGTGACGTGGTGAAGGCGGATCTGGTTCGATTATGGCCCATGCCGGTCCGGGCGCCGGCGGCGCCCGGACCGGGACGGCTCAGCTGTGCAGGACCGAGCGGTCGTGCAGGGCGGCGAGGTAGTGCTCGGTGTCGACGGCGGCGACGCATCCGGAGCCCGCCGCCGTGATGGCCTGGCGGTAGGTGGCGTCCACGACGTCGCCCGCCGCGAAGACCCCGGCGAGGCTCGTGGTGGAGCTGCGGCCGTCCACGGCGATGGTGCCGTCCACGGTGAGCTCGAGCTGGTCCTTGACCAGGGCGGTGCGGGGATCGGAGCCGATGGCGACGAACAGCCCCGTCACGGGCAGCTCCGAGGTCTGGTGGGACTCCGTGTCACGGACGGTGACGGAGCGGACCTTGTCCTCGCCGTTGATGCCCACGACCTCGGCGTTCCACAGGACCTCGATCTTGGGGTCGTCGAAGGCGCGCTGCTGCATGATCTCGGAGGCGCGGAAGCTGTCCCGCCGGTGGATGATCGTGACCTTGGAGGCGAAGCGGGAGAGGAACGTGGCCTCCTCGAGGGCGGAGTCGCCGCCGCCGACCACCGCGATGTGCTGCTCCTTGAAGAAGAAGCCGTCGCAGGTGGCGCACCAGCTCACCCCGTGGCCGGAGAGCCGCTTCTCGTCCGGCAGGCCGAGCTCCCGGTACGCGGAGCCGGTCGCGAGGATCACGGCGTGGGCGCGGTGCACGGAGCCGTCCTCGAGGGTCACGGTCTTCACCTCGCCCTCGAGCTCGAGGGCGACGACGTCCTCGTAGCGGATGTCGGCGCCGAAGCGCTCCGCCTGCTGCTGCATGTTGGACATCAGCTCCGGGCCCTGGATCCCGTCGATGAACCCGGGGTAGTTCTCCACCTCGGTCGTGTTCATCAGCTCACCGCCCGCGGTCACGGACCCGGCGAAGACGATGGGGTGGAGGTTGGCGCGCGCCGCGTAGACGGCCGCGGTGTACCCGGCGGGGCCGGATCCCACGATGATCACCTCGTGGACGGTCTCGTCGTCCGCGCCGGCCTTCGGCTCGCCGGTCGAGGGGACGAGGTTGAGGGCGTTGATCACGGGACCGAAGTCGGGGCTCACTGTTCTGCAGACCTTCCGTACAGGGAGCGGCCGGGCACGCCGACCGCAGGGACCACTGGCACAACGGGGCGCGCGCGGCGGATATTCCGGTGCCGGACCCGCCCCGGCGGGTCCGGCGGGGGGAGCGGGGCCCTCAGTCGAGCTGGATCTCGCCGATCCGCAGGCCGTGGTTGAACCCGGCGATGGGGTTCGTCAGCTGCGGCAGCTGCGTCCAGTTCACGATCACGTACTGCTGGTCCTCGTCCTGGGCGGCCGCGGCGAGCGGAACCGTGATCTCCGGGCCCGTGAAGGAGCCGGAGGCCACCTGGTCGGCGCCGTCCAGGCTCGGGGTGTCGTTGACGTACACGTCGAACATCCCGCCCGAGCCGGCCGACTGGCTGAGCCTGAGCGTCTCCACGGGCGCGGGCTCCTCGAGCTGCACGGCGAGGCCGACGCTCGGCGTCCGGTTGCCGAAGTTCGGGTCGGAGAACCCGTAGCTGATCCAGTAGGTGGACGGGTTGCCGTCGACGATCTGGCCCAGCTGCGCGTCCTGGTCGGCCATGAAGCCCGGGTCGGTGGGCACCACCCGGGTGACGGCGCGGGGCTCCGGCTCGGCGGCCGGGGCCTCCGGCTCGGGGCTGGGCTGCACCTGCTCCGCCCCGGCCTGCTCCTCGGCCGGCGCGCTCACGGCGGGCTCAGGGCTCTCCGACCCGGCGAAGAGTCCGCCCAGCCGGTCGAAGCTGAACACCACGGCACCGATCAGCAGGGCCAGGAGCAGGAGCAGGAGCAGCAGCAGGCCCCGGCCGCCCTTCTGCGGCCGGTCCGCGGTCGCCTCCCGGCGCGGCGGCGCGGCCGCGGCCGCCTCCTCCGGCCCGTGGGGCGTGTCCGGGTGCCCGTCGTCGTAGTCGTCGTAGCTGTCGTAGCGGTTGTCGCCGTCGTAGCCCGGGTCGATGTCCGTCCCGGCCGTGCGGACGGCCGAGGCCGCCGTGCCGCTCGCCGCCGCGCGGTCGAAGAGGGTCGAGCGGGTCGAGGTGGCGCTGACCCGCACCGGCCGGCCGAGACGGGTGCGCACCGAGGGGGCGGGCGCGGCGTCGTCGTACGAGTCGTCGTCCCGCCACCGGGTGACCTTGGGCTGGGGGGCCGCGCCGCCGAGGTCGTCGGAGGCCTCGGTCGCGACCACGGGGGTCGGGCTGGTGGGGTCCGGCTCGTCGTACACGTAGGACCCGGGGCCGCTGCCGCGCGGGGCGCCGAAGATGTCGTCGCTGAGGGACTCGTCCTCGACGTCGTCCGGCTCCACGAGCAGGGAGTCCAGCATGTCCGCGGCCGGGGTGTGCGAGGTCACGAGGTAGGTGTGCGCCTCCGCCTGGCCCAGGTCCAGGATTTGGAAGGGGGCGCCGATGCTGCCGTTGGCCATGGAGCGGGCGTTCTCCACGAGCAGGGAGGTGTGCCGCTCCGCGGGCAGCAGGATCGACACGCGGCGGCCGAGGATCTGGTCCTGTCCCTCGAGCACGCGGTCGCCCTCGGCGGTGGCCAGCACGTCGGTGACGACCTTGTAGCGGCCGCCGAGGACGGAACCGAGCTTCATCGGTGCGGGCACGTTGGCTCCCTGGGGGTCGGGAATCCGCGGCGGGGGGCCGGAATTCGCGGGCGGGGGTGGCCGGCGGGGCGGAAGGGGTGTTCCTGACCCACGTCACCGACCACTCAGCACTTTACCGGTCCCGGCCTTCCGCGGCCGAGAGCCTCGTCACACGGCCGGTTCGGGCGCTCGCTCCGTCCGGTCCGCCCGGTCGGGGCGGTCAGCGGCCGAGGCGCGCGAGGAGCGGGCGCACGAGGCTGTCGAGCTCCCGGACGCGGCAGAGCTTGAGGGCGCCCAGGTAGGCGATCCCCATGACGGTCCCGCCCGCGGCGACGGTCGCGATCGCCGTCAGTTGGTTGGTCCAGGGGAAGCCGGCGGGGTCGTATCCGCCGAGCAGGAACAGCGCCACGGCGCCCACCGCGCCGGCGAGCAGGGACGCCACGAGGATCCGGGCGTGGGAGTCCACGATCCGGGCCACGTCGTAGTCCCCGATCCGGCGGACCAGGACCACGTGGTAGATCAGCGCGCTCAGGACGTTCTGGGCCGCGTAGCACGCGGCGACCGCGAAGACGATGAGGTCCGGCGGGACGAACGACCAGATCAGCAGCGCCGAGACCACGGTGAAGAGGGCGACGCCGACCTGCACGAGGAACGGGGTGAGGGCGTCCTCCTGCGCGTAGAACGCCCGGCCGAGCATGAAGGACACCGACATGAAGGGCGCGCCGATCGCGATCACCGTGATCACCTGGCCGACCACGGCCCCCGCGGAGGGGACGCCGCCGCTGAAGAGCATGCCGAGGGGGCCGGCGAAGACCACCAGGGCGACGGTGGCGAAGACCGTCGCCACCCCGGTGATGCGCAGGCTCGAGGACAGGGACGCGACCATCCCGGCCCGGTCCCCGTCCGTCGAGGCGGCGGCCATCCGGTTGAACAGCACCGTGGCGATGGACAGCCCGATCACCCCGTGCGGGAGGGAGTACAGCATCGAGGCCTGGTTGAGGGCCGCCACGCCCGCGATCTGCTGCGGCGGGTCCATCGCGAGGTACTCCGGGCGGTAGCCGGTGGGGATCGCCGCGACCTTGGTCAGGGTCAGGAACGCGAGGTTGGCGAGGACCCCGGTGGCGAGGGTCCAGCCCGCGAGCCGCGCCGCGGTGGAGAGGCCGATGCCGCGCCAGCCGAACTTCGGGCGCAGTCCCAGCCCGAGCCGGCGCAGCGGCCAGAACAGCACGAGGGCCTGGGCCGCGACGCCCACCGTGGCCATGGCCGCCAGCCAGAAGGTCTTGGTCGGGGACCAGTTCTCGAGGGTGTGCACCGTCTCGGCGTACGCTCCGAACTGCTGGACGAACACGAGCAGCGCGGCGATGGCCACCACGTTGTTGACCACCGGCGCCCACATGTACCAGCCGAAGGCGCCGCGGGCGTTCAGGACCTGTCCCACCACGGTGTAGAGGCCGTAGAAGAAGATCTGCGGGAACGTGAACAGCGCGAACGTCAGCCCGAGCGAGAGCTGCTCCTCGGTCCAGTCGGTGCCCATGGTCCGGATGATGGGTCCCGCCAGCAGCACCACGACCACCGTGACGCCCAGCAGGGCGAGCACGGCGAGGGTGAGCAGGCGGGCGATGTAGTCGGCTCCGCCGTCGTCGGCGGTCCTGGAGGCCTTGATGATCTGCGGCACCAGGACGGCGTTGAAGATGCCGCCCGCCACGAGGACGTAGATCAGGTTCGGCAGCGTGTTCGCGAGCTCGAAGACGTCGGAGACGGTCGTGATGGAGCCGATCGCCACCGTGATGAGGACCGTCTTGACGAACCCCAGCGCGCGGGAGACGAGCGTGCCCGAGGCCATGATGGCGCTGGAGGCCGCGCCCGAGCGGCGGGCCGGGGCCGCCGGGGGGCCCTTCCCGGAGGGCTCCGCGGTCTCAGAGCTGGTGGATGATGTATTCACGGGCGATGTCGGCGATGCGCCGTTCGTTGGGGAAGGAGAGCTTCCGGCCGAGGTCGTCGATGTTCACCCAGGCGACGTCCACGGCCTCGTGGTCGGGGTCGTTGTCCGTGGTGAGGTGACCGCCCGTGGCGCGCAGCAGGAAGTGGTGCACCGTCTTGTGCACGCGGTGCCCGGAGACCGTGAACCAGTAGTCGATGCTGCCCAGCGGGCTCAGCACCTCACCGGCGATGCCGGTCTCCTCCTCGATCTCGCGGATCGCGGCTTCCTCGTTGGACTCCTCGCCCTCGGGGTGGCCCTTGGGCAGGCACCACTCGAGGCGCCCGCCGCGGTTGATCCGGGCGATGATGGCCACCGGGTGGGAGGGCGCGCCGAGGTCGACGACGATCCCGCCGGCGGAGACTTCCTCGACCGTGGGCAGCGCAGCGGCCGGCGCGGTCGGCCGCTTCTTCGGTGCGCTGGGTACGGGGAAAGCCATGTCTCCTACCTTGCCACAATCGCCCGGGCTCCCGCCGGAGCGGGGGAGGGGCTCCGGCGGTCGGTTCCGGCGGGGCCGCGGCGGCCGGGTCCGCGCCCCGGGGTCTGGAACAATGGGCGGCACCATGACGCAGCTCCCCGACGCCCACGCGATCCACCCCGCCGCCCTCGACCTGGGGCGGCGGTTCTCCGCCGCCGGCCACGAGCTCTCCCTCGTGGGCGGGCCCGTGCGGGACCTCTTCCTCGGCCGGCCCTCCCTGGACCTGGACTTCACCACCGACGCGACTCCCGAGGAGACGCTCGCCGTGGTCACGGGGTGGGCGGATGCGGTGTGGGAGATCGGCCGCGCCTTCGGGACCATCGGGATGCGCCGCGGCGACGTCCAGCTGGAGGTGACCACCTACCGGGCCGAGGCCTACGACGCGGACTCCCGCAAGCCGCAGGTGGCCTTCGGCGACTCCCTCGAGGACGACCTGTTCCGCCGCGACTTCACCATCAACGCCATGGCGCTGCGGCTGCCCGGCCTGGAGCTCGTGGACCCGCACGGCGGGATCAAGGACCTGCACGCCCGGGCGCTGCGCACCCCGGGCGCCCCGGAGGACTCCTTCTCGGACGACCCCCTGCGCATGATGCGCGCCGCCCGCTTCGCGTCCCAGCTCGACGTCGAGGTGGCGCCCGAGGTGCGCGCGGCCATGACCGGCATGGCGGAGCGCATCGCGATCGTCTCGGCCGAGCGCGTGCGGGAGGAGCTCGTCAAGCTGGTCTGCGGGCGCCGGCCCCGCCGCGGCATCGACCTCCTGGTGAGCACGGGGCTCGCCGAGGTCGTGCTGCCCGAGGTGCCCGCGCTCCAGCTCGAGACGGACGAGCACCACCGGCACAAGGACGTCTACCAGCACTCCCTGACCGTCATGGAGCAGGCCGCGGCCCTGGAGTCCGGTCCGGACGGCCCCGTGCCCGGGCCCGACTTCGCGCTGCGCTTCGCCGCGCTCATGCACGACGTCGGCAAGCCCGCGACCCGGCGCTTCGAGGAGTCCGGTGCCGTGAGCTTCCGCCACCACGAGGTGGTGGGCGCGAAGCTCACGGCCAAGCGGATGCGGGCCCTGCGCTTCGACAACGACACGATCAGGACGGTGGGCCGGCTGGTCGAGCTGCACATGCGCTTCTACGGCTACGGGGACGCCGAGTGGACCGACTCCGCCGTGCGCCGCTACGTCCGGGACGCCGGGGAGTGCCTGGAGCGGCTGCACCGGCTCACGCGGGCGGACGTGACCTCCCGGAACCGGCGGAAGGTGGCACGGCTCGCCGCCGCCTACGACGACCTCGAGGCGCGGATCGAGGAGCTCTCCGCGCGCGAGGAGCTCGACGCCGTGCGGCCGGAGCTGGACGGCGAGCGGATCATGGCGGTGCTCGGCATCCCGCCGGGGCCGGCGGTGGGCCGGGCCTACAAGTTCCTGCTGGACCTGCGCCTGGACGAGGGGGAGCTGGGGCCGGAGGAGGCCGAGCGGCGGCTGCGGGCCTGGGCCGCGGACACCCTGTGAGCCCCCGGTCCGGCGCCGGCGCCGCCGGGAACGTCCTCTGCTGCCCCCGGAGTGCATATATCGGTGAAGACATATCTTCCGACCTCACTGCGGTCCTTCGGGCCGGGGTCGGGGTCGGGGCGGGCGTGCTGCGCGGACGGCGGGAGGGGCCGTGAGCCCCCTGGGCGGGTCCCGGGGCGGCCACCGGGCGCTGCTCGTCGGCCTGAGCCTCTACGCGGTCATGACGGCCTGGCTGCTGCGGCTGCCCTGCCGGGTGCCCGGCTGGGGCGCCGCGGAGAGCCTGCCCGCGCTGTGCGCCTCCGAGATCGCGCCCGGCGAGGCGTCCGGGGCGGGCGGGTTCTTCACGGGCGGGCCCGCGGGGGACCAGCCCGCCCTGGTCGGGATGATCACCACGGTGGTCGGCTGGTTCGCGGCCCGCCTCTCCGCGCTGTTCGGGACGGACGTGGACCGGGGCGTGTTCGCCGACCTCTCCGTGCTGCTGCTGGCCCTGGTGTGGATCGGCACGGTGGCCGCGGTCTCCGCGCTCTCCGGCAGGCGCGGCGCGGACGCGTTCGTGCTGGCGCTCGCACCGGTGGCGGTCCTGGTGGGCTTCGGCACGTGGGACCTGTGGGCCGTGCTGCTGATGATGCTGGCGCTGCTCTTCCACGTCCGGGGCAGCCCCGTGCCGGCGGGGATCCTGCTGGGTCTCGCGGCGTCCGTGGCGCTGTTCCCCCTGGTGGTCCTCCTGGCCGTGCTGCTCCTGGCCGTGCGGTACCGGCAGTTCCGGGACTTCGCGGTGGTCCTGGCCGGGACGCTGCTCACCTGGGCGCTGGTCAACGGGCCGTTCCTGCTCTCCGCCCCGGACCGGTGGGTCCGGCAGCTCCGCCTGCCCTGGGACGGGCCCGTGGAGGGCTCCTCCTCCTGGGGCGTCTGGGCCCGGGTGGAGCAGGCGCGCACGGGTGCGGCCCCGGACCCGGCGGGGGCGGGGCAGTGGGTGCTCCTGGCCCTCGTGCTGGGTCTCGTGGCGGTGCTCGTGCTGACCCTGCTCACCCGGCAGGAGCCCAGCGTCGTCCAGATCGCGTTCCTCCTGCTGGCCGTGCTCGTGCTCTCCGGCCCCGCCTACTCCCTCGTCCACGTGCTCTGGCTGGCGCCCCTCGTGGTGCTCAGCCGGCGCAACTGGCTCGAGTTCGCCGCCTGGCAGCTCGTCGAGGTCCTGTGGTGGACCACCCTGGTCCTGCCCGAGCCGACCTGGCCGGTGCTGCCCGGGCTCGGCCTGATCGGCTGGGACGCGCAGGACCTGCTCGCGGCGGTGCGCGTGCTGCTCCTCGTCCTCCTGGTGGTCGCGGTCGCGGTCGACGTCCTGCGGGGCGGTCAGGCGCGGCGGATCGGGCTCTCCGAGGCCGGTTGAGCGTCCCGGCTCCGCCGGGAGGGGGAGACCGGCGGCCGCCACGCCCGCACGGGTTCATCCTGACGGCGGTGCCGTCCCGCGCCGGCTCTCCCGTAGGTTGGTGGCGGAGAAGAACAGACGAGTGCTCGGGAGGAGCGCCGGTGATCGAGATCGAGAACCTGACGAAGACCTACGGCGGCAAGACGGCGGTGGACGACGTCAGCTTCACCGTCCGCCCCGGCAAGGTGACCGGGTTCCTGGGGCCCAACGGGGCCGGCAAGTCGACCACGATGCGCCTCGTCGTCGGGCTGGAGTCCGCGACCCGGGGCCACACCCGCGTCAACGGCAGGCCGTACGCCCAGCACCGGGCGCCGCTCGCGGAGGTCGGGGTGCTGCTGGACGCGAAGGCGGTCCACCCCCGGCGCACCGCGCGCGCACACCTCTCGGCGCTCGCCGCGACCCACGGCATCGCGAAGTCCCGCGTCCAGGAGGTCGTGGACCTCACCGGGCTCGGGGCCGCGGCCGACAAGCGGGTGGGAGGCTTCTCCCTCGGCATGGGCCAGCGCCTCGGGATCGCCGCGGCGCTGATCGGCGACCCGCACACCGTGATCCTCGACGAGCCCGTCAACGGACTGGACCCCGAGGGCGTGGTGTGGGTGCGCCACCTCGCCAAGTTCCTCGCCTCGGAGGGCCGCACGGTCTTCCTGTCCTCCCACCTCATGTCCGAGATGGCGCAGACCGCCGACCACCTCGTGGTGATCGGCCGGGGCCGGATCCTCGCGGACGCGCCGATCCAGCAGATCCTCGCCGGGGGCCGCACGCGCACCCGGCTGCGCGCCACCGACCGGGAGGCGATGCGCCGCGCCCTGCAGGGCACGGACGCCGGCATCACGGAGTTCGACGACGACGGGCTCCTGGTCACGGGGCCGGAGCCGCGGCGCATCGCCGAGGCCGCCCTCTCCCACGGGGTGCTGGTCCACGAGCTCACCCCCCTCACGGAGACCCTCGAGGACGTGTACATGGCCATGACCCAGAACGAGGTCGAGTACCGCTCCGGCGGCGCTCCCGCACCGACCGACCCGGCGCCCTGGGCGGGCGCCGACGCACGAACCGGAGACCGAGCATGAGCACCAGCACCTCGACCGCCCCCCGCCCGCAGACCGGCGCACCGGAGCGCACCGGGCCGTCCGACCCCGCGTCCCGGGTGCGGCTGGGCTTCGGCCGGGTCCTGCACTCGGAGTGGATCAAGTTCCGCTCCCTGCGCTCGCACTGGATCCTGCTCGGCGTCGCCCTGCTGCTCTCCCTCGGATTCGCAGCGCTGGGCGCCTGGAGCACCACGTCGCTGCAGAGCTTCAACGAGCAGGCCGCGCAGGAGCAGGTCGACGAGTCGCTGGACGGACGGTCCCCGGAGGAGCTCGGGCTCACCGAGGAGGAGGTCCAGCAGCAACAGGACTCGTTCGCCGCCGAGTCGGACCGGCAGATCGCCGCGCAGTCCGACATTGCCCTGCCGGACGGAATGGGCTTCAGCGAGTACCTGGCCATGACCAGCGCCAACAGCGGCCTGCAGCTCGTCATGCTGCTCCTGGGAGCGCTGGCCGTGCTGTTCATCGGCTCCGAGTACGCCACCGGCGCCATCCGCACCACCATGACGGCGGTGCCGCGGCGCACCCCGGTGATGCTCGCCAAGACCGTGGTGCTCTCCGTGGTCGCGTTCCTCTTCGGGGTGCTCAGCGGGCTCCTGTGCCACCTCGTCGTCCAGCCGGTCCTGGCGGGCGGGGACCTCGGCTACGACGTGTGGCAGGAGCCCGTCCTGCTCAACGTCCTGGCGGTGGGCGTCTTCTACATGGTCACCGCGTGGCTGGGCTTCGGGCTCGGGGCCCTGCTGAAGTCCACGACGTGGGGGATCGTGGTGCTCGTGGTGCTGGTGATGGTCCTGGAGATCGTGCTGTTCGCGCTGTCCTTCGAGTGGCTCGAGGACGTCAAGCCGTACTCCCCGGGGGCGGCCGGCACCCAGCTGACCACGATGTACCAGTCCGCCGACCCGGTGCTCACCCACGTGGAGTCCGGCCTCGTCTACGGCGCCTGGGGCCTGGTGCTCGTCGCGGCCGGGATCCTGGCCACCCGGAGGCGCGCGCTCTAGCGGTTCTTCCGTCCCGGCGGCGACGCCGGCCCTACGATGTGAGCTGGTGGGCCGGGACGCGGCCCGCACCGTCCGGGCCGAGTGCCGGACGGACCCCTGGGGAACGGGAGCTGCGGTGTCGGTGTCACGGGAGCGGGAGGCCGGCGAGGCCCTCTCCGCGGTCGACGCCCGGGGCCTGCGGCGGACCCTGCTGCACTGGCTGACGGTCGTGGTGGTCCTCGTGACCGTGTTCAGCTCCGTGGTCAACTGGGTCTTCGTGGACCGGGAGCCGCAGGACCCGGTGGCCACGTGGCTCGGCGGGCTCGAGAACGGGCGCTCGCGGCAGCTGCTGTCCCGCACCGAGGCCGTCGTGGCGGACCCCACCCTGAACATCTTCTCGAACCGCGTGTACCGCAACGCCGCGGGGCGGATCGGCGGCTACGAGATCCTGGGCGTGGACCGCCGCGGGAGCCGCGCCGAGATCCGGGCGCGCGTGTGGTGGGACGGACCCGACGGCGCCCGGGACCGGGAGGAGGTCCACGTCTACGGGGTGCACCAGGTGCGGCGCAGCGGTCCCTTCAACGACCAGTGGCAGCTCGACTCCCCGGACGCGGCCCCCTTCTCGATCCACCTGCCCGCCCCCCTCGACGAGCTCTCCGTCAACGGGGAGACCGTCCGCCCGGACCCGGACGACCGGGTGCCCGACCCCGAGGGCCCCGGCGGCACCTGGCGCTTCGAGGCCCTGCCCGGGAACTACGCGATCGGGCTGCCCGGGAACTCCTACTACACGGCGGACCCGCCCCTGGAGCCGCACACCGTGGCGTTCCGGGATCCGGCACCGGCCTCGGTGGCGCTGCGGATCGAGCCCTCCCCGAGGATGTGGCAGGAGGTCGACGACCGGATCGAGGAATGGCTGGAGAGCTGCACCGACTCCGACGAGCTGTCCCCCGAGGACTGCCCCTCGTCCCGGCGCTGGGCGGCCCCGCAGGAGCCGCTCGAGCCGTCCGCGGCGGCGACCGGGACGCCGGACCCGGAGATCACCGGCGTCCGGTGGCGGCTGGTCTCCCGGCCCGCCCTGGTCCTGGTCCCGGACCCGGCGGACCCGCTGCGCTGGACGGCGGACGCGCACCGGCCCGCGGAGGCGCGGCTGAGCTACGAGGAGGACGGGGAGACCGTCACGGAGCGGATCGAGTTCCCCGTCCGCGCCGCCGTGCGCTCCACGGGCCAGAGCGCCGAGATCAGCGTGGGCCTGGAGTAGTCGCGGGCGGCGCCGCCTCGGCGGGCGTCGCCTCGACGGGTGCCGCCGTGCGCGCGGGCGCGCGCCGGAGACCTCCCAGCACCCGGTCGGCCAGCACCCAGTAGGCCACCCCTGCCACGAGGGAGGCGACCACGGCCAGGACGGGCGAGACCGGCAGCAGGGCGGGATAGACCAGCCAGTGGGTGAGGTAGACGTACAGGGAGGCCGCGGCCAGCCATCCCGTGACGCGCCGCAGGCCGGCCGGAACGGGCAGCGCGGTCACCCACAGCAGCAGGAGGACACCGGTGATCACCGTGACCTCCCGCACGGTGCTGTCGAAGTACCCCGGCACCGTCAGGAGCGTGAGGAGAGTGACGAGAGACCGTTCCAGGACCGTCCGTGTCCGGGCGGCGGCCCAGCCGAGCGCGAAGAGCCAGAAGACCGGGGCGGGCTTCGGCAGCCCCGGGTCCACGATGTCGTACCGGCTGAGCAGCCCGATCGCGAGCAGCGCGAGCGGGAACGCCAGCGGGAAGCGCCGTTCGGCGCGGTCCGCCCACGGCAGCGCCATGAGCGCCGTGACGGCCACGAGCACGTAGACGAGCATCTCCACGAACCAGAAGTGCCACTGCGTCGTCAAGTGCTGCGGCCCCACGATGCCGTTGAGCAGGAGGACGTTCGCCCAGGTGTAGTCGTCGGTGAGCAGGTGCGCCAGGGCGATGAACGCCGCGGAGGGCAGCACGATCCGTCCGAGGCTGCGCAGCTGGCGCCGCAGGCGCGGGAGCCGTTCGCCGTGGAGCTGGAACCGGGCGAAGTTGTAGCCGGCCACGGCGAAGAGCACATGGGCGGTCTGGAGCGTGAACAGCTCCACGTGCGTCATCACGATCAGCACGATGGCCACGGCCCGCAGCACGATGCCGGTCTCCAGGAACGACACGAGCCGCCGCCGCCGGGGGGCGGCCCGGGCCGCCAGGTCGCGGACGGAGGTGAGGTGCCAGTCCGTGGGGAGGTGCCCCAGGGCCTGCTCGAGACGGACGGAGGCCGCCACGTAGGACAGCGAGTCCCCGTCGAGGGAGACGAACGTGTCGTCGTCGCCGACGTCGGGGCGGTCGAGCACGTCGGCGAAGATCCGCCGGACGTCCTCGGGTCCCTCCGCCCGGCGCGGCACCGCCTCGGCGACGGGGGGCGGTGTGCCGAGCGCCAGGACCGCCGGGTAGTCCACCTTGCCCGTGCCCAGCCGGGGCAGCTCCTCCACGGGGTGCACCTCGACGGCAGGGCGGGGCAGGCCGATGCTCTCGGCCACGACCTTGGCGAGCAGGGCCGTGTCCTGCTCGCCCTCGGCGGCCACGACCACACGCTCGTCGGAGCCCGCGGCGGCCGCGCTCACGCCGAACTCGGCGAGGATCCGTTCGACCTGCCCGAGGTCCACGCGCAGGCCCACGATCTTGACGAACCGGCTGCGCCGCCCCACCACCTCGTAGAGCCCGTCGGGGTGGCGGCGGGCGAGGTCCCCGGTGCGCAGGTCCTCGACCGTGCGCCCGGTAGCGAGATCCTCCGGGCGCTCCGCGTAGCCGAGCATGACGTTGGGCCCGCTGTACACGAGCTCGCCGTCCGGCAGCCCGTCCACGGGCTCGATGCGGAACTCCCCGCCCGGGATCGGCACCCCGATCGTCCCGGCCCGCTCGGCCGCCAGCCCGGGGGGCAGGTAGGCCATCCGGGCGGTGGCCTCCGTGGCCCCGTACATCACGACCAGGTCCCAGCCGGCCCGCTCGCCGGCTCCGGCCCAGTGACGGACCTTCTCCGGGGCGAGCCGTCCACCCGCCTGCGTGACGCAGCGCAGGTGCGGCAGGTCCATCTCCGCGAAGCCGACGCGCTCCAGCAGCTCGAAGGTGTAGGGCACGGCCGCGAAGGACGTGGCCCGGTGGGCGCGGACGAGGTCCCAGAAGCAGGGATCGACCACGGAGAGGTCCGTCAGCACCACCGCGGCGCCACGGCAGAGGTGGCTGTTGAGCACCGACAGCCCGTAGCAGTAGGACATCGGCAGCGTGGTCGCGGCGCGGTCGTCGGGGCCGATGCCGAGGTACTCGGCGATCGCCTCGGCGTTGGCCGCCAGGTTCTCGTGCGAGAGCCGCACGAGCTTCGGAGAGCCCGTCGAGCCGGAGGTGCTCAGCAGCAGGGCGAGGTCGGGGTGCAGCTCGTGCCGGGTGCCCGGGCGCCGTTCCTCGACGACCGGGGTCCCGTTCCCGGCGCTCCGCAGCAGGACGTCGGGGTCGTAGGCCGCCACCAGCGCCTCGACGGCTGCCGGCTTGTCCGCCGGGACCAGCAGGAGCGGGTGACCGGCCGTGAGGGCCGCGAGGTAGGCCACGAGGGAGTCGACGTCGTTGGACGCGGCGAGCACGGCCAGCCGGCGCTCCGTGCCGAGACGCGCGGCCAGGTCCTCGACCCGGGCCGCCAGTTCCCGGTAGCTCAGGACGTGCTCGCCCGTGAGGACGGCGGGGCGGTCCCCGTGGCGGGCGAGATCGGCGGCGAAGGCGACCCGGGCGAGGTCAGGTTGAAGGCTCACCCGCACTACGGTAGAGAAGATCTTTAGCGAAGGAAAGTATTGCCTAATTCGTCCGACATGCGGGATCGCCGGTTCGACGTCCCGTCGGCGGACCGCGGGGGCGGGGCGGTGACGGCCCGGTCGTCGACGAGCAGCGTGGGGGTGGTCCCGGGCGTGACCGTCACGGCGACGGGGGTCCCCACGGGGTGGCGCACGTTGTGGGGCTGCCAGGAGCGCAGCGTGCGGCCGGAGGCCAGCCGGACGTGGTGCAGCACGAACGCGCCGTGGTACTCGACCGCACTGACCCGCGCCGGGGACTCGGGGTCCGGCTCCAGCGCCACCTCGTGGGGGCGCAGCACGACGTCGACGTCGACGTCGCTGTTGGCCCATCCCGGCACGGTGGAGACGATGCCGATCTCGCACGTGAGCAGCGCACGGTGGACGCGGGCGGGCAGGAAGTCGGCGTCCCCCATGAAGGACGCCACGAACCGGGTGGCGGGCTGCTCGAAGACCTGCTCCGGGGTGTCGGACTGCTCGATCACCCCGTCGTGCATGACCACCACGCGGTGGCCGACCGAGAGGGCCTCCGTCTGGTCGTGGGTGACCAGCACGGCGGTGGTCCCGGTCTCGCGCAGCGTGGCCACGGTGTCCCGGCGCACCTGCGCGCGCAGCGACTCGTCCAGGCTGGAGAACGGCTCGTCGAGGAGCACGACGGCGGGGCGGGGGGCCAGCGCCCGGGCCAGGGCCACGCGCTGCTGCTCGCCCCCGGAGAGCTCGTGGGGATAGCGGTGGGCGAGGTGTCCCAGCCGCACGAGCTCGAGGACCTCGCCCACGCGGGTCCTCCGTTCGGCGCGCGGGAGCCGGTCCAGGCCGAAGGCCACGTTCTTGGCGACCGTCAGGTGCGGGAACAGGGCGTGGTCCTGGAAGACGAGACCCACCCTCCGCCGCTCGGGCTCCTGGAAGCGGTGCCGGCCCGCCACCACGTCCCCGGCGATCCGGATCGTGCCCTCGTCCGGCCGTTCGAGGCCCGCCACGAGGCGCAGCGTGGTGGACTTGCCGCAGCCGGAGGGGCCGATGAGCGTCACCAGCTCGCCGGGCGGGACCGTCAGCTCCAGTCCGCTGACGCCCACGGAGGACCCGTAGTGCTTGCTCAGCGCCTCCAGGACCAGGGCGGGCACCGCGCCGTCGCTGCCGGACGCGGTCCGAGGGCTCGTGGTCTGCACGGTCATGAGGACACCTTTCCACGGCGGTCCGCCCGGTGGGCCTGCCGGACGAGGAAGAACACGGGCACCACCGCCGCCGCCACGATCACGAGCGCCGGCAGGGCGGCCTTCTCCCAGAAGTTCTCGCGCGCCAGCTCGTAGACCCACACGGAGGCCGTCGTGAAGCCGAACGGGCGCAGCAGCAGCACGATGGGCAGCTCCTTGACGGCGTCGATCATCACGAGGACGAGGGCCGTGGCGACCCCCGGGCGGGCGATGGGCAGGTGCACGCGGGTGAGGACGCGGAGCGGGGACGCGCCGAGGCTCTGCGCGGAGAAGGTGACGGTGGGGGAGATCTTGGCGAGGCTCGCGTCCACGGCCTGGTAGGCCGGGGCGAGGAAGCGGATCACGTAGGCGTAGAGGATGCCGAGCACCGAACCCGTCACCAGCAGACCCGTGCCCCCGGGCACGCCCGCCCGTTCCAGCGCCGTGTCCAGCCCGGCGAAGGCGATGAGGACGCCGATGCCCACCACGGCCCCGGGAACGGCGTAGCCGAAGGTCGTGAGCTGCGCCGCGAAGGCCACCGCCCGGCCGCCGCCCATCCGCACCCCGTGGGCGACGGCGAGCGAGAGCGCCACGCAGGCCACGGCGGCGATCCCGGCGACCACGAGGCTGTTGCCGAGGTACTGCGCGAAGCGCGGGTCCGAGAGGGAGGCGGGGTTGCCGACGGCCTCCCCGACGGCCCACACCAGCAGCTGCAGCACGGGTACGAGGAATCCGGCGGAGAGCGCGGCGAGGGCGAGCAGGGTGGCGCCCCACGCGCGCCACCCGGTGAGCCGCTGCGGCTGCAGGCCCTGGCCGCGGCCGCCCCGCTGGTGGAACCGGGCCCTTCCCCGGAGCAGTCGCTCGCCGGTCAGCACGGCCACGGCGAACAGCAGCACGAGCACGGCGAGCTGGGTGGCGGAGTGGAAGTCGAAGGTGCCCTTCCAGACCAGGTAGACCCCCACGGAGACCGTCTGCACGTTGAAGTACTGCACCGTGGCGAAGTCGGTGAGCGTCTCCATCATCACGAGCGCCAGCCCGGCCGCGAGCGAGGGCCGTGCCAGGGGGACCAGGACCCGCCGGAGCGCGCGCCCCCGGCCCGCACCCAGGGTCCGTGCGGCGTCGTAGGTCCCGGTCGTCTGCTCGACCAGTGCGGAGCGCGCCAGGAGGTAGACGTACGGGTAGAGGGTCAGGGACATCACGAGCACGGCTGCGGGCAGCGAGCGGACCTCAGGCACCCACACGTCCGGCCCCAGGACGGAGCGCAGGGCCCCCTGCACCGGTCCGGCCACGTCGAAGACGGAGAGGAACACGAAGCCGAGGATGTAGGCCGGCATGGCCAGGGGCAGGACCAGCAGCCAGACCAGGACGTCCCGCAGGGGGAAGCGGAAGGCCGTCACGAGCCAGGCGAGCCCGCCGCCCACCACGAGGGTGCCCGCGCCCACGCCCAGCATCAGCAGGAGCGTGGTGAGCACCATCCGGCCCAGGTCGCGGGGCGGGGCGGCGGAGCCCAGGCTTCCCAGGCCGTCCACGACCAACGCCAGGACCGGGGTGGCCACCACCACGGCGACGAGGACCACGAGCGCCGACCACGCCGGGCGCCCTGAACCGGGCGCCCGGCGTGGTCGGCGGGCCGATGTCCTCGTCGGTGCGAGGACGGCGGGTTCGGTCACTGATACCCGGCTTCGGCCAGCAGGTCGACGGCCTCGGCGTTGAGGTCCCCGTAGGCCTCGGCGTTCAGGGGCATCCGCTCGAACTCGCCGAAGGCCGCGATGCTGGGCGCGGGCTCCACGGAGGGGTTGACCGGGAACTCGTGGTTCGCGTCCACGAACGCATTCTGGCCGTCGGTCGCGAGCCACTCGATCAGCCGCTGGGCGTCCTCGGCGTTGTCGGAGCCCTCGACCACGCCGGCCCCGGAGATGTTCACGTGCGTCCCGGCACCCTCCTGGCTGGCCCAGAAGAGGTCGACCTTCAGGTCCGGGTTCTCCTCGAGGGTGCGCGCCAGGTAGTAGTGGTTGTTGATGCCCACGTCGCAGGTCCCGGCGTCGATCGCCTCGAGCAGGAGGATGTCGTTGCTCATGATCTGCACGCCGTTGTCGACCCAGCCCTCGACGATCTCGAGCGCCCGCTCCCGGCCGTGCAGGTCGATCAGACTCGCCACGAGGGACTGGGTGTAGGCCGAGGTGGCGTCCCGCATGCACAGCCGGTCCTGCCACTTCGGGTCGGCCAGTCCCGCGTAGGTCTCCTCGGGGTCGAACTCCGCGGTGTCGACGTTGTCCGGGTTGTAGGTCACGGTGCGCGCGCGCATCGCCAGGCCGTACCACCTGCCCTGGGGATCGCGCAGGTCCTCCGGGACCGCCTCGTCGAGGGTCGCGGAGTCCAGTGCGGCCAGCTCGTCCTGCCGGGCGGCGTTCCAGAGGTTGCCCGCGTCCACGGTCATGAACACGTCCGCGGGACTGTCGTCCCCCTCGGCCTTGAGGCGTTCGAGGAGCTCGGCGTCGTCACCGGTGATGAACTCGACGCTGATGCCGGTCTCGTCGGTGAACTCGCCGAAGGCGCCCTCGAGGTCGTAGTGGCGTGCCGAGTAGATCTGCAGGTCGGCCGGCTGCTCACCCAGACCGAGCGTGCCGCACCCCGTGACCAGGGTCGTCAGCGCGGTCAGGATGCCGGTGGTGACGTACAGGGAACGACGACGCATCGGGGCCTCTTCCGGAGGGCGCGGCGCTCGGGGACCGCGCGACGATCATTTGGCAACGAAAGCGTATCCTAATCGGACCCCTCGGGTCGCTCCCGGTGGACGGGGCACCGCCACCGCGGCACCCTGTGCAGCTCCCCGCCGTGGCGGCCCGCACCGGAATAGCCGCCCCGAACGGGCCGTTGCACTGGTCAGGCCGTTGACCGTGGACGGCACCCGTCGAGACCCCTCCGCCCCGAAAGGACCCGCGTGGCTCCCGAGCCCGAGTACTACCGCCCCGTCCCGCTGAACAACGACCCCGGCCGCGCCGGGTACTCCCGGGCGCCCCACGGGCAGCCGTTCGGCGGGCAGCCCTTCGGCGGGGGCGGGCGCGGCGCCCCGTACCCCGGGCCGCCCGTGGTCAACGTGGTGGGCGGGAAGTCCGTGGTCCTGGCCTACGTCCTGTGGCTCTTCCTGGGCTGGCTGGGCATCCACAAGTTCTATCTGCGCCAGCCGGTCTGGGGCCTGATCTACCTGTTCCTCGGCGGCCTGGGCTGGACCCTCGCGGGGGTCGGCGTCGGAATCCTGTTCCTGATCCCGTGGATGCTGCTGATGTTCGTGGACGTCTTCACCATGCCGTTCCGCACGGCCCTCGTGAACGCCTCGATCGCCCGCAGCGCCTACCGGTACTGAGCCCCCGTTCCCTGACCACCGCGGTGACCGCGCCCGCCCCGTTGGGCGCGGAGCCGCGGGTGTAGTAGTGTTGTGAGGTCTGTGTGCCCGCCGCCCGACGTGCGGTGCCGGCGCGCGGACGACGCTACAGAACCTCCTGCTGCGGAAGGACCGCAGCCGCTCAGCCCGAAGGAGGTGGGTTCGAACATGCGTGAGTACGAACTGATGGTGATCATCAACCCCGAGGTCGAGGATCGTGCCGTGGAGCCGACTCTCAAGAAGTTCCTCGAGGTCGTCACCAAGGACAACGGGACCGTCGACACCGTCGACATCTGGGGCCGTCGTCGCCTCGCCTACGAGATCCAGAAGAAGACCGAGGGCATCTACGCGGTCGTCCGCTTCACCGCGACCCCGCAGACCACCCAGGAGCTCGACCGCGTCCTGAACCTCAACGAGGCCATCATGCGCACCAAGATCATCCGCCCGGAAGAGCAGAAGATCTCCGCCGAGTAAGGACTTCACAACTGATCACCGAGGGCGCCCCGACCGGGCCCCCGGTGAGATGCTTGAGAGATCCCAGCACGTCCCGCACGACCGCGAACATCCTCGACCCGGGAGGTCCACATGGCTGGTGACACCGTCATCACCGTAATCGGCAACCTGACCGCTGACCCCGAGCTGCGCTTCACCCCGTCGGGTGCGGCGGTGGCCAACTTCACCGTTGCGTCCACGCCCCGCACCTTCGACCGCCAGTCCAACGAGTGGAAGGACGGGGAGACCCTGTTCCTCCGCTGCTCCGTGTGGCGCGAGGCGGCCGAGAACGTGGCGGAGTCGCTGCAGAAGGGCATGCGCGTCATCGTCCAGGGTCGGCTCAAGTCGCGGTCCTACGACACCAAGGAAGGCGAGCGGCGCACCGTCACCGAGCTCGACGTCGACGAGGTCGGTCCTTCCCTGCGCTACGCCTCCGCGAAGGTCAACCGCAACGCCCGCTCCGGCGGGCAGGGCGGCGGCTTCGGCGGCCAGCAGGGCGGCGGTCAGCAGGGCGGCGGCTTCGGCGCCGGCGCCCCGGCCGGCGGCGGATTCGGGGGCGACTCCGGGTTCGGCGGCGGTGGCGGCGGCCAGCAGGGCGGCGGCTCCGGCTTCGGCCAGGGCGGCCGCTCCGGCGGCGGACGCCAGCCCGCTCCGCAGGCCGCACCCCAGAGCGACCCCTGGAGCCAGTCCTCCGGCGGGAACTACGACTGGGGCAGCGGCCAGGACGACGAACCGCCGTTCTAGACCTTCCGCACTTTTCCCATCCACCCCATCCCGCGGTGACAAGCCGCGGGCTCCACTCGAAGAACAAGGAGCACCACGATGGCCAAGGCTGAACTCCGTAAGCCCAAACCAAAGCAGAACCCGCTCAAGGCTGCCAAAGTCACTGAGATCGACTACAAGGACGTTGCGCTGCTGCGCAAGTTCATCTCCGATCGCGGCAAGATCCGCGCCCGCCGCGTCACCGGTGTGACCGTGCAGGAGCAGCGCAAGATCGCCCTGGCGATCAAGAACGCCCGCGAGGTCGCGCTGCTGCCCTACTCCGGCGCCGGCCGCTGATCAGAGAGGACAGACACTCATGGCAAAGATCATCCTGACGACCGAGGTCACGGGTCTCGGCGCTGCCGGTGACGTGGTCGAGGTCAAGAACGGGTACGCCCGCAACTATCTCTTCCCGCGCGGCTTCGCGACCCCGTGGTCGCGCGGCGGCGAGAAGCAGATCGAGAGCATCAAGGCCGCCCGCGCCGCGCGCGAGGTCGCCTCGCTCGAGGACGCCCAGGTCCTGGCGCAGAAGCTGACCTCGGCCACCGTGACCATCCCGGTCAAGGCCGGCTCCGAGGGTCGCCTCTTCGGCACCGTCAAGGCCGAGGACGTGGCCAAGGCCGTCGAGGCCGCCGGCCTCGGCTCCGTGGACAAGCGCAAGGTCGAGCTCAACCAGCACATCAAGACCACCGGTGTGTACCAGGCCTCCGTGCGTCTGCACGAGGACGTCAACGCGAACGTCGAGTTCGAGGTCGTCCCCGCCTGATCGGTTCCTCCGGTCCGTGCAAGCACGGAAAGGGCCCCCGCGGTGCGCCGCGGGGGCCCTTTCCGCATGTCCGGCGTCTCCAGCGGAATCGGCCGGCGGGATCGCTCAGCGGGGCCGGAGGGCCTCGACGACGACGTCGAGCGCGGTGTCGGTGGTGCGCACCTGCTCGGCGCGCAGCAGGTCCAGTCCCTTGCCCTCGAGCACGGCGACGGTCTCCTGGAGGGTCGGCCGGGGCACGGTCGGGGGCGGGCCCTCGACGCTGCCGGGGGCGTGGGTGATCCACAGCAGCCGGCCGCCGGGGACGAGCCACTCGGCGGCGCGGCGCAGCAGCGCCAGGTCGTGCTGGAAGTACGCGGCGACGATCAGATCGAACTGCGGGGGCACGGCGTCGGGCCCGGAGCGCTGCTCCTGCTCGGGCGTCCAGGTCCGCAGGTCGGCGACCAGGGCGCGGCCCGGCAGGCCGCGCTCCGCCAGCGCCCCGGTGATCGTCCGCACGGCACTGGGGGAGAAGTCCACGGCGGTGGGGTCGTAGCCGGCCGCGGCCAGGGCCAGGGTGTGGCGGCCGGTGCCCGCGCCCAGGTCGAGGGCGGTCGGCGGGCCGCCCGTGCGCTCCCGGGCCGGCCGGTCCAGGAGGGCGGCCACCTCGGGGTGCGGCTGGGCGCCGTCGGGGGAGGACCCCCCGGAGGCGTACCGGTCCTCCCACATGCGCTGGTTGTCGTCCACGGGGATCTCCTGGAGGGGTCGGGTGCGTCGGTCGGGCGTTCGGGCACCCGCGGGCCGGTGCGGCGGTGCCGTCGGGTTCCCCGGGAGACAATGGGTGCATGCCGTCCCTGATCTCCCGTGTCTCGCCGTCCGCCCTGTACTGGTTCGGCGTGGGATGCCTGCTCTTCACCGTACTGGCTTTTGTCGTGGCGTTCCTGGGCGGGAACTCCGCAGGGCCCGAGACCTCCATGGCGTTCTTCGTGATCGGCTTCGTCGCGGCGGCGGTGGGGGCCACTGTGACGGCGGTGGTGGCTCTCGCGGGGGCCATCGGGTTCGCGTCCGACCGGGTCCGGTTCCTGGTGCTGCTGGGGCTGTCGGTGCTCTGCCACCCGCTGCTGTGGCTGGCGCTGCTCGCCTCGGTGTCCTGAGGGCGGGCGGAGGCCTTCTCCGGCTCCAGGAACAGGGCGTGCCGGGCCGTTGCGCCCACGTGGTGCTCGGGGCGGTCCGGGGTGCGCGGTGCTCGTGACGGACCGGCCTCCGACGTGGGCCGGAACACGAGTCGGAGAACACGGTGCTGTGGACGGCACCGGTGCTGTCCGGGTCCGCCCTGCACAGGGTGTGCATCACCGTCGCTCCTGGTCAGAGCGGGATTTGTGGAACCCTGTGCATAACTTTCCACAGGGTTCTCCCCAACCTGTGCACAGCCGTCCACGGCGTTTTCCACCGGTTGTCCACAGGGTGGAAAACCCCGTCGGCTGATAGGGTCTTCCATCCTTCCCGAGCTGGTCCGGCCACGGGTCCGGCACCCGGTCGGGGAGTCGCCCTCCGCGGCCGGCGGGCTAGGCTCGGGGCACCCGGCCGGTCCAGTGCAGTGGCCGGTCCCCGGCGGGAGAGGAGCGGCGGATGTCCCCACGCACGCGCGTGGCCCTGGCGCTGGGCAGCGGCGGTGCCCGCGGCTACGCCCACATCGGCGTGATCGAGGTGCTCGAGGAGCGCGGCTACGACATCGTGACCGTGGCAGGGAGCTCGATGGGGGCGCTCGTGGGCGGCCTCCACGCCGCCGGGCAGCTGGAGGCGTACGCGCAGTGGGTGCTGGGTCTGAGCCAGCGGGACGTGCTGCGGCTGCTGGACCCGTCCCCCTCGGCGCCCGGGGTGATCCGCGCGGAGAAGATCATGGCGAAGGTGCGCGAGCTGCTCGCCGGCCGGCTCATCGAGGACCTGCCCATCCCCTTCACGGCGGTGGCCACGGACCTGCTCGCCCGCAAGGAGGTCTGGTTCCAGGAGGGCCCGGTGGACGTGGCCGTCCGCGCGTCGATCGCTCTGCCGAGCATCATCACCCCCGTCATGCTCAACGGCCGGCTGCTCGCCGACGGGGGGATCATGAACCCCGTGCCCATCGCCGCGACCGTCGCCACCCGCGCGGACGTGACGGTGGCGGTCTCCCTGTCCGGGGGGCAGCAGTCCGGGGAGGGCAGGGTCCCGGCCCACGAGACGTCCGCCGTGCGGCCGTCCGAGGAGTGGGCGGAGCGGTTCCGGCGCAGCGCCTCCCACGTCCTGGACCGCGAGCTGACGCGCAGCGTCCTGGAGCGCTTCGCGGAGACGCGCGGCCGCAGCACCCCGTCCCGGTTCCTGCGCCCCGCCGGGTCGGCCCCGGTGGACGCCGCCGAGGCCCTCGTCCAGGACGCCGTCCGGGACGCCGTCCAGGACGTCGGTCAGGACGCGCTCGTGGACGCCGCCGAGGAGACCGCGGAGGAACTCGCCCAGGACGGCTTCGGCGCCCTGCCGGCGGGGCTGCGCACGCTCGACGTCATGCAGCTCTCCCTCGAGGTGCTGCAGTCCATGGTGCTGCGCTACCGGCTGGCCGGCTACCCGCCCGACCTGCTCATCACCGTGCCGAAGAGCGCCGGGCGGCTGCTGGACTTCCACCGCGCCGGGGAGCTCATCGAGCTCGGCCGGCGGATGACCGAGGAGGCCATCGACCGCGCCGACGAGTTCCCGCCGGCGCGGCCGCGGTCCTAGTCGGCCTGGACGATCTCGTTCAGGTTCGCCTCGGTCTCGATCACGTCGTACTTGAGCATCAGCTCGGCGAGCGTCTCGAGCTCGTCGCGGTCCACCTCCGCGTCGAACTCCTCCAGCCGCAGGTCGGTGGCGACCTCCTCCGGCATGTTGAGGAAGCTCACGATGGTCTCGCGCACCCGGTCGGGGTTCTCCTGGGCGAACTGGAGCGCCTCGTCGATCGCGGCGTTGTAGTCCTCGAGGACCTCCGGGTTCTCCTCGGTGAACGCCGTGCTGCTGAAGGTGACCATGGTGTCCAGGCCCGGGACGGTGTCCTGGTAGTTGTAGCCGACCAGGGCGGTCTGCTCGCCGTTGATCAGCTGGGTCAGGAACGGCTCCGGGACCCAGGCGGCGTCGATCTCCCCGCGCTCCAGCTGAGCCGGCATGTCCTGGAAGGGCATCTCCACGAAGTTCACGGCGTCGGGATCGCCGCCGGCCTTGCTCACGGCCTCCTTGATGGTGAGGTCCCCCTGGCCGTTGATCGTGTTCACCGCGACCCGCTTGCCGGCCAGGTCGGCCCAGGACGCGATGCCGGCGTCCTGGTTGGCGGCCACGCCGGTGATGTCCTCGCCCTCGGCCATGGAGCTGCTGTAGCCGCTGAGGATCTTCATGTCGAGGCCCTGGTCCTTGGCGAGGATGACCGAGAGCGGGTTGCCCACGCCGATGTCCATGGAGCCGCCCGAGACTGCCGGGAGCATGGCGGCGCCGCCCTGGGCGGTCTCGATCGTGACGTCCAGGCCGTGCTTCTCGAAGATGCCCTCGTCGAGGGCGAGCTGCACGGGCGCGGAGGGTGCGATGGGGATGACGCCGATGGTGAGCGGCTGCAGCTCCTCGCCGCCCCCGCCGCCGCCGGTGGTCCCCCCGCCGCCGCAGGCGGTCAGGGCGAACGTCAGGACGGTTCCGACGGCGGCTGCTCTGGCGAACGGGTGCTTCATGGGGGTCCTCTTCCTCGGGTCGGTCCTGCCGGCGCCCGGCACCGGCGAATCCGCTGTGAGATGCATCACGCACATCGGTGACCTCACCGTAGAGGGCGACCGTTGGACTCGTCAACGGTTGTAGCTCTGAATTGTTGCGGTGTCCCCCGAAAAGCACCTCGGCGGCTCACTGGTCGCGCAGCAGCGCCTCCACGGTGCGGGCGAGGTCCAGCAGCACGGCGTCCGCCCCCGGCCCCGCCGCGAGCTCCAGGCCCACCGGCAGGCCCTCCGCGGTGCGCCCGGCGGGGAGGCTGATCCCGGGGGTGCCGATGATGCCGGCGAGGTCGGAGTGGCGGGTGAAGGTGTCGAAGGTGGGCACGCGCCGGCCGTTGAGCTCCACGGTCTCGTCGTCGCCGATCGGCCGGGCCGTCAGCGGGCACGTCGGCTGCACCAGGGCCGTCACCCCCTGAGCCTGCATCGCCCCGGTGTACAGCCGCAGGGCGAGCCGGCGCTCCTCCTGGGCCGCGCGGTAGTCGTCGTCGGCGGCGCGGAACACCTGCGCCAGCTCCCAGATCCGCCGCACGTCCGGGCTGCCGATCCCGTCCCGCACCTCGTCGAGGGAGCGTCCCGTGCCGCGCGCCTCCAGATAGGACTGGAGGTCGGGCAGGAACTCGTGGAGGGCGATCGTCATGCCGGCCGCGGCGGCCAGCTCGCGGGCGGGGCGGACGTCGACCGGCACGAGCTCCGTGCCGGCCGCCTCCAGCGCTCGCAGGCCCGCGCCGAAGACCGTGTCCACGCCCGGCTCCAGGTCCTCGAGGAACAGCTCGGGCACGCCGAGCCGGACGCCGTGGAGCGGGCCGGGGCCCTCGTCGTCGAACTCCAGGTGCCGCGCGCCGGGCGCGCCCAGCGGGTGCTCGCCCGCGAGCAGGGCGTCCAGCAGCACGATGTCGTCCACGGTCCGGGCCATGGGGCCGATCGTGTCCCGCGAGTGGGCGATCGGCAGGACGCCCGACGACGGGTAGCGGCCCAGGGTGGGCCGGAAGCCCACGATCCCGCACAGGGCGGCGGGGATGCGGGCCGAGCCCCCGGTGTCCGCGGCGACCGCGGCCGGGACCAGGCCCACCGCCACGGCCACCGCCGAGCCACCGCTGCTGCCACCGGGGCTCAGCGCCGGGTCGGCCGGATGGCGCACCGGCCCGTACGCGCCGTTGTTGGAGGTGATGCCGAAAGACAGCTCGTGCAGGTTGGTCTTCAGGGCGAAAAGCGCCCCGGCCTCGCGCAGGCGGGCCACCGCGGGGGCGTCCCGCGCCACCACGTCGTGCTCCAGCGACCGGGTCCCGCCGGTGGTGGGGAACCCCGCGACGTCCACGATGTCCTTGACCGCCAGCGGGATCCCCGTCAGCGGGCCCCGCGTCTCCCGGCGGTCCAGCGCGTGGGCGAAGGCCCGGGCCAGCTCCGGGTCCGCGCTGATCACCGCGCCCAGCCGCTGCGCCGTGGGCAGGCGCTCCAGCAGGGCGTCGAGGTGCTCCACGTGGCTGATCCGGCCCGCGGCCAGCTCCGCCCGGGTGGTCCTGATGTCCCACGAACAGGGGCCGCTGAGGTCTGTGGTGAGCGTCATGATCCATGGTGTCCACGGACGGGCCCGGGCGGCAAGCGGTGTCCGCGGTCGGTGCGAGAATGGAGGGGCTGCCCGGAAGATCGGGGCGGCGTCGTCGTGTGCGCGCTCCGCTGTCCGCGGAGTGCGCGGGGAGAGGTGGACCAGGTGTCGATGGTGTCGGAGCGCTCGTCCGGGAGCGACCGGGAGTACGGCCGGACCCCGCCGCAGGACAACGTCGCGGAGCAGTCCGTGCTCGGCGGGATGATGCTGTCCAAGGACGCGATCGCGGACGTGGTGGAGGTCCTGCGCGGCGTCGACTTCTACAAGCCCGCCCACGAGTCCATCTACGAGGCCGTGATCTCCCTGTACGGGCGCGGCGAGCCCGCGGACGCCATCACGGTGGCGGACGAGCTGACCAAGCGCGGCGAGATCGAGCGCGTCGGCGGTCCCGCGTACCTGCACACCCTCATCTCCTCCGTGCCCACCGCGGCCAACGCGGGCTTCTACGCCGAGATCGTGCGCGAGCGCGGCGTGCTGCGCCGGCTCGTGGAGGCCGGCACCAAGATCGTGCAGCTCGGCTACAGCTCCGACGGCGAGGTCGACGACATCGTCAACGCCGCCCAGGCCGAGATCTACCAGGTGGCCGAGCGCCGCTCCTCCGAGGACTACACGGTGCTCAAGGAGGTCATCGAGTCCACGGTCGACGAGATCGAGGCCGCCGGCTCCCGCGGCGAGGGCATGCGCGGCGTGCCCACCGGCTTCATCGAGCTCGACGAGCTGACCCAGGGCTTCCAGGGCGGCCAGATGATCGTCATCGCGGCGAGGCCGGCCATGGGCAAGGCGCTCGCGCTGGACACTGCGATTCCCACTCCCACGGGGTGGACCACCATGGGCGAGGTCCAGGTGGGGGACGAAGTTATCGCCGCGGACGGCACGCCGTCCCGTGTGGTCGCGGCCACCGAGGTCATGACCGAACGTCCCTGCTACCGCGTGAGCTTCGACGACGGCTCCGAGATCGTCGCCGACGAGCAGCACCAGTGGCTGACCGATACACGCTCGTCCCGGAGATCGGCCCAGGCCGCAATCGCCAATTACGGCCGGGCGAAGAACCAGCAGACCTTTGCCGCGATCCGGACGACGGCTGACATTCGTTCGACATTGCGATGCACCACCAAGGAAGCCAGGCTCAACCACAGCGTAAGGAACGTCACGGCATTGCAGTTGGCTCCACAGGAGTTGGCTGTTGGGCCGTACACGCTCGGCGCGTGGCTCGGTGACGGTCACTCGAGGGCGGCACGTATCACCAGCGCCGATGAGGAGATCCTCATGCGTGTCTCTGCGGAGGGGTACGAGCTTCATCCTGTTGCAGGGATAACTCATGCCATCGGCCTTCCTCCGGAAGAGCGGGTTCTGCATGGTCGGTGCGAAATCTGCGATCAGCCCTTCACTCACACGGACAGGAACGTCCGAACGTGCTCCAAGACTTGCGGCGGCAAGCTCAAGGGCGAGCTGGCGACCAAGGTGCGAGCCACGTGCATTGACTGCGGTGGTACCTGTACCGGAGGTCTGCGGTGCATGGTCTGTCACCAGGAAAAGGCATCTTTCCAAGGCCGCCTGCGTGCTCTGGGCGTGCTCGGCGACAAGCACATCCCCATGTCGTACCTGCGAGCCAGTGAAACTCAGCGCCGAGAACTGCTTGCTGGATTGTTGGACACCGACGGGACCGTGACCAATGCAGGATGCGTACAGTTCGCGGTGACAAACCGACGGCTGGCACAGGACGTGCGTGAACTGGTCCATTCACTGGGGTACCGATCAGGTTGGGCCGAGAAGAGAGTCAATGGGCGAAGCGAGGCCTCATCCACCGCCTATCTTCTGACGTTCTCGACGTCCGATCAGGTGTTCGGCCTGAGTCGTAAACAAATCATGCACAAGGAGCGAGACGCGCGGGCTACGCCGAAACGCTCTCAGCGCTTCATCACCTCGGTCGAGCCGATCGACTCCGTGCCGGTGCGGTGCATCGAGATCGACCATCCCTCGCACCTGTATCTGGCCGGCCGGACGTTCATCCCCACGCACAACTCGACGCTGGCCCTCGACGTCGCGCGGTCCGCGGCGATCAAGCACAACCAGACCACGGTGATCTTCTCCCTCGAGATGAGCCGCAACGAGATCGCCATGCGCCTGCTCTCCGCCGAGGCCACGCTGAACATGCAGGACCTGCGCAAGGGCCGGCTGCAGGACGAGCAGTGGGCCAAGATCGCCACCACGATGGGCAAGATGGACTCCGCTCCGCTGTTCATCGACGACTCCCCGAACATGTCCCTCATGGAGATCCGGGCGAAGTGCCGCCGGCTCAAGCAGAAGCACGATCTCAAGCTCGTGGTGCTCGACTACCTCCAGCTCATGAGCTCCGGCAAGAAGGTCGAGTCCCGCCAGCAGGAGGTCTCGGAGTTCTCCCGTGCCCTGAAGCTGCTGGCCAAGGAGCTCGAGGTCCCGGTCATCGCGCTGTCGCAGCTGAACCGTGGCTCCGAGCAGCGCCAGGACAAGAAGCCGATGGTGTCCGATCTTCGTGAAAGTGGATCCATCGAGCAGGACGCGGACATGGTGATCCTGCTGCACCGCGACGACGTCTACGACAAGGAGTCGCCGCGTGCCGGTGAGGCCGACGTGATCGTGGCCAAGCACCGCAACGGTCCCACCAAGACGATCGTGGTGGCGTTCCAGGGCCACTACTCCCGGTTCGCGAACATGGCGCACGAGGGGCTCTGACCCGCACACAGGCCGAGGAGTGCTCCCGGCTGCTCGCCTCGGGGTGCCCGCGGAGCGGCGCGGCCGTGCTGCTCCGCGGGATCGGTCCCCAACGATCGCCCAACGGACGTTGTCGGGGCTGCCGGCCGGGGGGACCATAGTGGTGTCGGATCTCGGAGACGAGGAGCCTGCCATGACCGCACCGACCGCAGACGCGACGGACCCGGGGAAGGATCCCGGGGGGCTCAGCAGGCGGGTGCTCGACGAGCAGGTCGCCGCGATCAACGCTCACAACGTTGCCCGCTTCGTCTCCTTCTACGCCGAGGACGCCGTGGTCGTCGACCCGCAGTACCCCGAGCCCCTGCGGGGTCGGGCCGCGATCGAGCGGGACATCGCTGACTTCCTCCGGGCCTTCCCGGACCTGGGCATGGAGGTCACGAGCACGGTCGTCGACGGCCCGGTGACCGCGGTCGAGGCGACCACGACCGGCACGCACGACGGACCGCTGGCGCTGCCCACCGGGGACGTCCCCGCGACCGGGCGCCGGCTGCGATTCCCCATGGCCTTCTTCGATCGGCTGGACGAGGAGGGCCTGATCGTGGAGGAGCGGCGCTACTACGATCTCGCGACCCAGCAGGAACAGCTCGGCCTGAGCTGACCACGCGGACACGGGAGGTGCCCATGCCGAGCATCCACGTCGAGCACTGGGGCGCCGGTCCGCCCGTGCTGCTGGTCCACGGCAGTGTCACCGGCGGGGCGATGACCTGGGACACCCAGCGCCCCCTGGCCCAGCACTGGCATTTGATCGTGGTGGACCGGCGCGGCTACTTCCCCAACCCGCCGGCCGAGGTCGAGGACTTCGAGGTCGACGCCGGGGACGTCGCCGAGCTGCTCACCGAGCCCATGCACCTGGTCGGGCACTCCTACGGCGGCGTCGTGGCCCTGCTGGCGGCGGCTCAGCGCCCCGGGATGGTCCGGTCCCTGACCGTCAACGAACCGCCGGCCTTCGGCCTGCTGCCCGACGACCCGATCGTGCGCGACTACGCCCGGGGGCTGCGGGAGCTGTGGGACCAGGGCCCGGCCGACCCCACTGCGTTCCTGCATGCGTTCATCGGCTACGTCGGCAGCGCCGTCACCCCGCCGAACCCGCTGCCGCCCGCGCTGCTGCAGAACGCGCAGATCCTCCGGCACGAACGCCTCACCGACGAGGCCCGGATTCCGCTGGGCGCCCTCCGGGAGGCGCCCTTTCCGAAGCTGGTCGTCTCCGGCGGTCACAGCCCGGTCTTCGACGCCGTCTGCGATGTCCTCGAGCGTGAGCTCGAGGCCGAGCGGGCGGTCGTGCCCGGTGCTGGCCACAGCATTCAGCGCACCGGGGAGCCCTACAACGAGGTGCTCCACCGCTTCCTGGCCGCAGCGCGCTGACGCGAAAAGCAGGCATCCCGGAGGCCGGCGCCTCGGCACCGTCCGGGGCGAACTGGGCGGCATGGGCGAGCGGATCGCCGAAGTATCGGGTCACAATGGTGCGGGCCCTCCGGCGGATCTGGAGAATGGTTCTTCGGAGCAGAGCCCCCGTGGGGTGGGCCCTGGGCGGGAGGCGGTGCTGACTCATGGGTGAGGTGTTCCGCCACGAGCTCACGATCCTGGATCCCGAGGTGCTGCCCGCGCTCGGCGAGCGGACCGGCATGCGCTTCGGCTACAGCTCCACCGATCCGGCGTTTTCCTACCGGTTGTCGAGGGCCGGGGACGGCCAGGTTGCCATGTCGGCGGTGCACGTGGGCGGAACGATGTCCCTGTGGGGGGACACCGAGGTCTTCACTGTGGCCCACGTGCGAGGGGTCCGGTACGACTGGCAGATCCGCGCGGAGATCGGCGACGCGGCTGCGGGCTCATCGGTGCTGTTCCGCCCCGAGCACCCGTCCCTGGTGGTGGCGCAGGACGTCGACGTGACCATGGCGCACCTGCCGGTGGAGCTGGTGCAGGCCACGGCCGACACTGTCTACGGCCACGAGACCCCGGTGGATTTCAGCTCGTCCGCCCCGGTCAGCGCCCGGCTCGGCGAGTACTGGTCGGACCTGGTGCGCCGTGGTGCCGACATGCTGGGGTCGACGGTCTTCGAGGAGCCCATGGTGCGCGCCGACCTGACCCGCCACCTGGCCGTGGGTCTGCTGGAGTGCTTCCCGCTGCTCGGGGACCGGGAGGAGCGGTACCTGTCCATGGAGGCCCAGTCCCGCCGCTACCGGATCGCGGCGCAGTTCTTCGACGACCACGCCTCGGACCCGATCACCGTGGAGGACGCCGCCCGCGCCGCCCGGACGACCACGAAGGCCCTGGTGCGGGCGTTCCAGGCCAACCATCCCCTGGGCCTGACCCCGGCCCAGTACCTGCGCCGGACGCGGATGGACGCCGCCCACCGGGACCTGCAGGACGGCGACCCGGCTCGCGGGGACACCGTGAAGGGGATCGCCGCCCGATGGGGCTTCACCCATGCGGGACGCTTCGCGCAGTACTACCGGCAGGTCTACGGGACGACGCCGAGCCGCACCCTGGACCGCTGACCGCTGACCGGTGCCGCACGGGCGTGGGAGAGTGGGGGCATGCGCGCAGTGGTGATCGATGCTGTCCGGGGCCGGCCGGAGATCCGTGACGTCGCCGAGCCCACGGCACCGCCCGACGGGGTGGTCGTCCGGGTCGAGGCCACGGGCCTGTGCCGCAGCGACTGGCACGCCTGGGCCGGGCACGACGAGATCGCGCTGCCCCACGTCCCCGGGCACGAGCTGGCCGGGGTGGTCGTCGCGGTGGGGGCGGGCGTGCGCCGCTGGAGCACCGGGGACCGGGTGACCGTCCCCTTCGTCTGCGGCTGCGGCCGGTGCGAGTGGTGCCGTTCCGGCAACGCGCAGGTCTGCCCCGATCAGCAGCAGCCGGGGTTCACCCACTGGGGATCCTTCGCCGAGTACGTCGCCCTGCACGGGGCCGACACGAACCTCGTGGCCGTCCCCGAGCACGTCGACCTCGCCACCGCGGCCGCGCTGGGGTGCCGGTTCGCCACGGCGTACCGGGCCCTGGCCGACCGGGCGCGCCTCGCCGAGGGGGAGTGGGTCACCGTGGTCGGAGCCGGCGGGGTGGGGCTCAGCGCGGTGATGATCGCCCGGGCACTGGGCGGACGCGTGATCGCGGTCGACCGCAACCCGGAGGCGCTCGCCCTCGCCCGTGAGCTCGGCGCGGAGCACACGCTGCGCGCGGACGGGCGCGACGTCCCCGCGGCGGTCGCCGCCCTCACCGGCGGGGGCGGCCACGTCGCCGTCGACGCCGTGGGCAGCGAGCAGACCTGCGCCGACGCGGTCCTCAGCCTGCGCCGGCGGGGCCGGCACGTCCAGATCGGCCTGCTGCCGCCGGTCGAGGGCCATCCGCGCGTGCCGATGGCGCGGGTCATCGGCTGGGAGCTGGACCTGCTCGGCAGCCACGGCATGGCCGCGGCCGACTATCCGGCCATGATGGCGCTCATCGAGCAGGGCGCACTGCAGCCCCAGAAGCTCATCGAGCGCACCATCGGGCTCGACGAGGCGGCGGCGCTGCTGCCGGTGTTCGACACCGCGACGGTCGCCGGCATGACGATGATCGATCCCGGGCTGTAGACCCGCTCGGAGGCGGCGAGCGGACCGACCCCGGCGCCGGGGACCGCCCGCCGCTGCCCGGGCCCCGTCCCCGCATTCCGACAGCCGATTTTCGTGGATCGTGAAGAATCGGCAATGTTCTTCCGGAAAAGAGGGGCGCACCCCCTTCCGCCTCGGGCAGAGTGATCTGCACCACTCGGGGGACGCGAACTTCCCCGGTGCATCGCGTGAAGGGCGACCGCCGTTCACCCCGGTGTCCGCCGCTCCCATCCCGGTCGGCTCCACCGCCACCGTTCAGCTCCGCAACAACTCACCAGGTGCCCCCGAAAACGCTTCGGGCCTGAACTCCTCCTCCCTCCGACCGCCCCGGCGGCGCCGCGTGCGCCCGCCACCCGGCACGGAGCGAGGACCTCATGATCGAACAGGAGATGACAGCATGAACCGACAGGCCGTTCATCTGAATGCGCACGAGGTGACTCCCGTAGGACTGTGGAGCCTCCGTGCCAGTGCGCCCACCGTGGCGACCGTGGTGTCGCTGAACTTCCCGGGCCTCACCCCGCAGACCCGGGACCTGATGCGCCGCCGCACCCGCACCGCGCTGCAGTGCCTGGTCAACACCGGGGCCCGGCCGATCCTGGTCGACTCCAGTGCCCGGGAGCTGCCCGACCCCGCCGTCACCGCCTCCGCGGACGCGGTGCTGGTGCTCGGAGGAGGGGACGTCGACCCTGCCCTCTACGGGGCGGGCGGGCCCGTGCCGAACGGGTACGGGGTCGACCGGCGCGCCGATCTCTACACCGTGGACCTCCTCGTGCAGAGCCTCGACCGCGACGCCCCGCTGCTGGCGATCGGACGGGGGGCCCAGCTGCTCAACCTGGCCTGCGGGGGAACTCTCGTCCCCGATCCCGGCACCGGCCACGGACACCGCGGTGCGCCGGGGGACCCGGTGTGCCCCGAGGAGGAGGTCGCCCTGGAGCCCGGGAGCAGGCTGGCCGCCGTCTTCGGCGCCCGGCGGCTCACCGTCCGGTCGGACCACCACCAGGCCATGGGGGTCGTGGCCCCCGAGCTGCGCGTCACCGCCGTGGCCGAGGACGGCGTGGTCGAGGCGACGGAGCACCTGGGCCGCACCTGGGCCGTCGGGGTGCAGTGGCACCCGGAGGACTCCCACGGCTCGGCCGCGGACCGGGGGCGGCTGTTCTCCGCGTTCGTGGAGCAGGCCGGGTCCGGGCGGCGCCGCGTCCCCAGGTCGCGCGTGCTGGCCGCGTGAGCCGGTCCGTCTTCCGGTCCGCGCCGCGGAGCGCCGCGCCGCGGCGCGGACCGGAGGGGCGGCGGCCGGAGCCCGGGCGGGTGGGCCTGCTCGAGGGTGCGTCGGCGGCCGACAGGCCTCACCGGGCGGCGGGCGGCGTGACGTCCTCCGCCAGGCCGGCCAGCCACGCGGCGCACAGCGCCGGCCAGGCCGCGGGCGCACCGGTGCCGCCGGCCAGTCCGAGACCGTGCGGTCCGCGGGGAAAGACGTGGAGGGCGTGGGGCACGCCCCGGCGCGCCAGCGCCTGGGCCAGCAGGTAGGAGTGCTGCACGGGCACGGACGCGTCGTCGGCGGTGTGCCACACGAAGAAGGGCGGCGCGGCCCGGGTCACCAGCCGGTCGAGGGACGTGGCCGCCCGCACCTCGGCGGCGGGCCCCGGGCCCAGGAGCTCCTCCTGCGACCCCCGGTGCGTGTCGAGCTGCATGGACACCACCGGGTAGCCCAGGACCACGGCGTCGACCCGCTCGGGCCCCGAGTCCGGTGCGGTGAGTGCGGCGTGCCCGGCCAGGTGCCCGCCGGCGGAGAAGCCCAGCAGGACGACCCGCCCGGCCCCGGCCGCCCTGACCCGGCGCACCTCGGCGTGCACCGCGTCCACGGGGACGGGGTGCCTGGCGTGCACGGGATAGCGGAGGACGCCGGCGGAGAGGCCGAGGCCGCGGAGCCACTCGGCCACGGGCTCGCCCTCGTGGTCCGCGTGCCGGGCGTACCCGCCGCCGGGGAGGACGACGACGTGCGGAGCGGGCGACGGCGCGGGCGGTCGCGCCCCCGCCGGTCCGGCGGCAGGGTGAACGGGGTCCATGCGGGGTGCCTCCTGGTCGGTGCTTCCTGGTCGGTGCTGGACGGTCCGGTGCCGGAGCGCCCCCGGCGCCGGGCGCACAGCACCGGCTCCGCGGAACGGCAGGACATCGGTGCCCGTTCGTCCCGCGCGGGAGCATCCGGGCGTCCGAGGCCCTACTCTGTCATCATGCTGATCACCACCGCGGCTCCGCCCGCCCCTGTTGAGACCGCGCCGGAGGCCCTCCGATGAGCGGCGGTCTGATGGCCCTGCTGGACGACGTCGCCGCCCTGGCCCGCGTCACCGCCGCCTCCGTGGACGACATCGGCGCGGCGGCGGGCCGGGCGAGCATGAAGGCCGCCGGCGTCGTCGTCGACGACACCGCCGTGACCCCGCAGTACGTCCAGGACGTCTCCCCGGCCCGCGAGCTGCCCATCATCTGGCGCATCACCAAGGGCTCGCTGCGCAACAAGCTCATCTTCATCCTCCCGGTCATCCTGCTGCTGAGCCAGTTCGCGCCGTGGCTGCTCACCCCGATCCTCATGCTCGGCGGCAGCTACCTGTGCTTCGAGGGGGCCGAGAAGATCTGGTCGAAGATCTCGGGCCACGGGGCCAAGACCAAGACCCCCGTGGTCGAGAAGGGCAAGGACGCGGAGGACACGATGGTCGGGGGCGCGGTGCGCACCGACCTGATCCTCTCGGCCGAGATCATGGTCATCTCCCTCAACGAGGTGGCCGGCGAGCCGCTGCTCTCGCGGGCGGCCATCCTGGTGGTCGTGGCCATCGGCATCACCGTCCTGGTCTACGGGGTGGTGGCGCTGATCATCCGGATGGACGACTTCGGCCTGCACCTGGCCGGACGGTCCTCCCCGACCACGCAGAAGATCGGCCACGGCCTGGTGAAGGGCATGCCCGGGCTGCTCACGGTCATCTCGGTCGTGGGCACCGCCGCCATGATCTGGGTGGGCGGGCACATCGTCCTCGTCGGCCTCGACGACCTGGGCTGGCACGCCCCGTACGAGGCCGTCCACCACGTCGAGGTGCTCGTGCACGACGCCGTCCCCGGCGGTCTCGGCGCGGCGCTCGCCTGGCTCACGAACACCTTCTTCTCCGCCGTCCTGGGCCTGGCCTGGGGTGCCATCCTGGTGCTGGTCTGGGAGCTGCTGCCCTTCGGCAAGGGCGAGCACGAGGCCGAGCACGCCGCCCACGGCGCCCACGAGGCGCAGGACGAGCACCACGGGAAGCACTCCTCAGCGGCGTCCTCCGCGGCGGCGTCCTCGGGGGAGGAGGGCGCGGGACCGTCCGGCCCGTCCGACCCCACCCCGCCGGCCGACGGGGGCTCCACCGCGGCCCGCTGACCGGGCTCGCCGGGAGTCCGCTCAGAGATCGTCGGGGTCCCCGGCGCGGGCGTTGAGGTACTCGTCCAGGACGGCGGAGCCCAGGTCCCCCGGGTCCGGCGCCACCACGCGCCCGTCGATCCGCTCGGCCATCCGCCGCAGGAACCGCTCCAGCCCCGGGTCGTCGCCGAGCCGGAAGAACGTCGCCTGGGCCCCCATGCGTCCCAGCCGGTCGAGCTCCTCGACCGTGGCGCGCAGGGTCTCCGGCTCCGTGGGCCAGGAGAACCAGCTCTCGCCGTCGGGCAGCAGGTGCGCCGTGGGCTCCCCGTCGGTGACCACGAGCAGGACGGGCTGCATCGAGGGGTGCTTGCGGAAGAACCGCGTGGCGAGCAGCAGGGCGTGGTGCAGGTTGGTGCCCTGCTCCCGCACCGGCGGCAGCCCCGTGAGCTCGTCGACCGGCAGGGCGCGGGCGTAGCGGCCGAACGCGACGATCTGCAGCTGGTCCCCCCGGAACCGGGTGGAGACGAGGTGGTGGAGCGCGAGCGCCGTGCGCTTCATAGGCACCCAGCGCCCCTCGGCGGCCATGGAGAACGAGGTGTCCACGAGGAGGACGACGGCGGCCTGCGTGCGCGCCTCGGTCTCGGCGACCTCGATGTCGCGGACGTCGAGGCGCAGCCCGCGCCGGACGTCGCCGCCCTCGGCGGCGGTGCGCCGGATCGCGTTGGTGATGGTGCGGGTGGTGTCCCACGGCTCGGCGTCCCCGAACTGCCACTCCCGGGTGGCGCCGGAGGGCTCGCCGGCCGCACCGGCGAGGCGGGTGTCGCGCTGACCGGTCCGGGAGGACAGGTTCTGCGCGGCGTCCCGCATCAGCGCCTTCCCGATCCGGCGCACGGCGCGGGGCGAGAGCCGCAGGTCCCCGTCGGCGCCGCGCTGCAGGTAGCCGCTGTCCCGCATCGCCCGCTCCAGCTCGGCCAGGGTCCGGGCCGAGACCGCGGCGTCCTCGCCCAGCTGCCGTGCGAGCGCGTCGAGGTCCATGTCGTCCAGGTTGGCGCCCCGGTGGTGCTGCGCCAGCTGCTCGGCGAGGGAGTCGAGCTCGGCGATGTCCTGGAGCACGCCCGTCCCGTCGCCGAGGCCCAGGCCGTCCTGGCCCTCGAAGCCCTCCGACCCGCCCCAGTCCTCGCCGGGGCGCAGTCCCTGCAGGTTCGCGTCGAGCCGGCCGAGCTGGTCCATCAGCTCGGGGGAGCCGAACGCCTGGGCGGAGAGCTGCATCAGCTCCTGGCGCTGCTCGGGGGACATGGAGTTGAGCATCCGCTGGGCCGCCGCCGCGCGCTGGGCCAGGGCGTCGATCAGCTCGTCGACCGACTGCGGGTTCTCGGGGAAGTGCTCCCCGTGCTTCGCCATGAAGTCCTGGAAGTCCTCCTCGGTGTCCTCGCCCCGCCCGTGCTTCTCGAGCAGTTCGTTGAGGTCCCGGAGCATCTCGGCCACGGCCTCCCGGTCGGCGTCCGTGGCGTTCTCCAGGGCCTGCTTCATCCCGGCGAAGCGCTGGTCCAGCAGCTCGCGGCCGAGGAGGTCCTTGATCTGCTCGTAGGCCTCCCGGGCGGACTCGGACTGCCAGTCGTAGGACGCGAGCTCGCTGACGGCGGCGGCCGTGGAGCTCGGCAGGCCGTCGAGCTGCATCTCCCGGAAGGAGCGGTCCATCGGGTCCATCCGGGCGTCCCGCAGGAACTGCTCGCGCTCCAGGCGCAGCGCCTTGTCCAGCAGCTTCTTCGCCTCCTCGAGCGTGCCGCCCAGGCCGTGGCGCTTCAGCAGCTCGCGCCGGCGCTGCTGCAGGCGCCGGGACAGGTCGTCCAGGCCGTCGCGGCCGCGGCCGCCCCGCCGGAGGAACTCGCGCAGCGCGTGCTCCGGCGAGTACCCGGCCATGACGTCCTCGGAGACGGCCTCGAGCGCCTCGGAGAGGTCCACCGGCGGGGCCAGCGGATCGGGTCCTCCGGTGTACCGGCCGTACCTCGAGGACCGGTGGTGTGCGGGCATGACGCCCCCTCTGTGTCTTCTCTGTGTCCCGGTGCGGAACCCGGTGCGGGTCCTGGTGCCGGCCGTGCGGTCAGCCGTAGACGGTGCCGGCCTCGTCGGCGTCCTTGGAGATCTTCTGGGCGAGGTAGAGCCCCTCCAGCGCCAGCTCGATCGCGCTGGCGCGCTGGCCCGGCGTGCTCGCGCCGAGGCGTGCGGCGATCTCGTCGTAGGCGGTCGCGGCCCCGTCGTCGTCGGAGGCCGTCAGCTCGGGCAGCCCGGCGAGGAAGTCCTGGGCGGAGACGTCGTCGCCGGTGGACACGGTCGTGCGGCCGTCGAAGGCCTCCACGACCGGGCCGAGGTCGAGACCGCGGAAGCGGCCGCGGACGGTCTCGGCGGTGGCCCGGCGGAGCAGGTGGTCGAGGATCGCGCGCTCGCGGCCCTCCTCGCCGGACTCGAACTCGATCTTGCCGGCCAGGACGTCGGTGGCCGTCTCCATGTCCACCATCCGCGCGACCGCCTCCGCCTCGCCGCGGATCGTGGCGCGGCGCAGCGCCGCGGCCGCGACCGTCTCCGCGCCGGCGATGGCGAAGCGCGCCGACACCCCCGAGCGCTGGTCCACCGCGGAGGACTCCCGCAGGAGGCGGGTGAACCGGGCCAGGGTCTCCAGGATCGTGTCCGGGACCTCGGCGATCAGCTCGGCCTCCTGGCGGATCACGGCGATCTCGTCCTCCAGCTCGAGCGGGTAGTGGGTGCGGATCTCGGCGCCGAACCGGTCCTTGAGCGGCGTGATGATCCGGCCTCGGTTCGTGTAGTCCTCGGGGTTGGCCGTGGCCACCACGAGGACGTCCAGCGGCAGCCGCAGGACGTAGCCGCGGATCTGGATGTCCCGCTCCTCCATCACGTTGAGCATGGCCACCTGGATGCGCTCGGCGAGGTCGGGCAGCTCGTTGATCGCCACGATCCCGCGGTGCGAGCGGGGCACGAGCCCGTAGTGGATGGTCTCCGGGTCCCCGAGCCGCCGGCCCTCGGCCACGCGCATCGGGTCCACGTCCCCGATGAGGTCCGCCACGGACGTGTCCGGGGTGGCGAGCTTCTCGACGTAGCGCTCCGACCGGTGCCGCCAGACCACGGGCAGCTCGTCGCCCTCGAGCAGGATCCGGCGCCGCGACGCCTCGGTCAGCGGCTCCAGGGGGTGCTCGTTGAGCTCCGACCCCTCGATGGCGGGGGACCACTCGTCGAGCAGGCCGGCGAGGGTGCGCAGCAGGCGGGTCTTGCCCTGGCCGCGCTCGCCCAGCAGCACCACGTCGTGGCCGGCGAGCAGGGCCCGCTCGAGCTGCGGCAGGACCGTGCGCCCGAGCCCGTGCAGGCCCGGCCAGGGGTCACCGCCCTCGGCCAGCGTGCGCAGGAGGTTCTCGCGGATCTCCTCGCGCAGCGTCCGGTGGGTCACGCCGGCGGCGCGGAGCTCGCCGAGCGTGCGAATGTCAGGGTGATCGGTGCGATCAGTCACAGCGCCAACCTAACCCCGGCGTCAAGAGGGCGCCCCCGGGCCGGGGCCGGCGTCGTCGCAGGCGGCGCCCGACGACGACGGGCGCGGGGCCCCTGTGGCCCCGGGGCCCCCGCCAGTACGCTGGTGCATCATGGTCACTCGCAAGGCACCACGGAGCACCCTCGTCCTGCTCGTGCGGCACGGGGAGACCCCCACCACGGGCAAGGTCCTGCCGGGGCGGGCCCCCGGCCTGCACCTCTCCGAGCGCGGCCGGGCCCAGGCGGACCGGGTGGCGGAGCGGCTCGCGGGCGTGCGCGTCGACGCCGTGTACACCTCACCGCTCGAGCGCACGCGCGAGACCGCGGCGCCGACCGCGGCCCGGACCGGCCGGGAGGCCGTCGTGGAGCCGGGACTGCTCGAGTGCGACTTCGGGGAGTGGACGGGCGAGGAGCTCTCCCGCCTCTCCCGGCTCAAGGCGTGGTCGACCGTCCAGCGGGCGCCCTCGACCTTCCGCTTCCCCGGCGGCGAGAGCTTCCCGGAGATGCAGGCGCGCACCGTGGGCGCCGTGGACCGGGTGCGCGCCGCCCACGAGGGCGGGGTGGTGGTCTGCTTCTCGCACGCCGACCCCATCAAGGCGGCCCTCGCCCACGCCCTGGGCACGCACCTGGACCTGTTCCAGCGGATCGTGGTCAGCCCGTGCTCCGTCTCGGCGATCTCGTACGCGCCGGGGCAGGCGCCGGCCGTGCTCACCGTGAACTCCACGGACCAGCCGCTGGCCGGCCTGAGGGTGTCGTGAGCGGACGCTGATGGGCGAGCTCGTGCTCCTGACGGAGGGCCGGTTGGAGCTCCTCGGACTGATCCGGGAGAGCAGCAACTCGGCGCTGCTCGTCGAGGTCACGCTCGAGGAGGAGACGGCCTGGGGGATCTACAAGCCGCTCGAGGGCGAGCGGCCGCTGCTCGACTTCCGCCCCGGCCTGCACCGGCGGGAGCGCGCCGCGTACGTGCTGAGCGAGTTCCTCGGCTGGGGCATCGTCCCGCCCACCGTCCTGCGCCAGGACGGCCCGTTCGGCTCGGGGTCCCTGCAGCGGTTCGTGGAGCACGACCCGCGGCAGCACTACTTCACCCTCTACGACACCGCCCCCGACACCCACGACGCCCTGCGCCGGATCGCGCTGTTCGACCTCGTGGCCAACAACGCCGACCGCAAGGGCGGCCACGTGCTGCGGGGCGCCGACGGCCGGATCTGGGGGATCGACCACGGTCTGTGCTTCGCGGCGGCGTTCAAGCTGCGGACGGTCGTCTGGGACTTCTCCGGCGAGCCCGTGCCCGAGGACCTGCTGCGGGACATCGCCCCGCTGGCCGACGACGTCCCCGCCGAGCTCGCCGAGCTCCTCGACGCCGAGGAGGTGGCCGCGCTGCGGCGGCGGGTGCGCCGGCTCCTCGACGAGGCGGTCCTGCCGGTCGACGTCACCGGCCGCCGGATCCCCTGGCCGCTGCTCTAACGGCGCAGGGTGGCGGCCGGGTTCTCGCCGTAGGCCTGCCGGTGGCGGCGCGCGAAGTCGCCGGGGTGGTTCATGCCCCAGCGCCGGGCGATGCCGCGCACGGTGTCACCCCGGGCCGGGTCGCCCTGCACCAGGTCGTCGTGGGCGGCCACCAGCCGCAGCTCGCGCAGATAGGCCCCCGGCGTGGTCCCGGCGTGGGAGCGGAAGGCCCGGACGAGCTCCACGGTGCTCACCCCCGCGTGGCGGGCGACGTCCTCGACCGTGATCGGCGAGGACGCGGCGGCGTGCAGGAACTCGACCGCGTCCCGGTAGGCCGCCTGCTGCCCGGCGGCCGACGCGCGCCGGGCCACGGGCTCCCCGGCGAGGGCGAACGCCTCCAGGGTCGCCACCGACATCCGCCGCCGCAGATCCGCGCGCAGCAGGGGGAGGGAAGCGACCTCGGGGTCGGCCAGGACCTGCTGCGCGAACGCGAAGGTGCTCCTCCAGTGCCTCTCCCGGGCGGGGGAGTGCGGGCGCGGTCCGTGGAAGGCGACCTCGAGGGTCTCGTCCCCGTGGACCGTCCGGGCGGTCTCCCGCAGCGTGGACCGGTCGATGGTGACCGAGTCGACCAGCAGCTGGTCCACCTCGCCGCAGTACTCCTGGCCCGGCTGCAGCAGGAACACCCCGAGCCCGCTGCCCCTCCGGCCGTCGATGCTCCAGTTGACGCCCCCGGCGCGGGGCACGACGACCGAGAACATGTCGTCGAGCACCATCCGGCCGGCGATGCTGCCGCGGAAGGTGAGCCGGCCCAGTTGGAGGTCGGCGTCGCCCAGCACGTCCTGGCGGTACAGGAAGGACGACTCGTCGGTGATCGTGCCCATGCGCGCACTGGTGTAGATCTGCTGCAGCGCCTCGTTCGCCACCTCCGGGTCGGTGGTCGCCGTGTGCAGGCGGATCGGCGTCCCCGGCGCCCGCTCCGTCTCCTGGGGCATCCCGGTCAGCTCCGCAGGGTGGTGGCGGGGGCCTGGCCGTGCCGGTCCCGGTAGGCGGCGGCGAAGCGGCCGCGGTGGCCGAAGCCCCAGCGGGCGGCCACCGCCTCCACGGTCGAGCCGGTCGTGGGGTCGGCGGCCAGCAGCTCCCGGTGGACGGCGTCGAGCCGGGCGTCGCGCAGGTAGGCCATCGGGGTGGTGTCCAGCTCCCGGCGGAAAGCCGCCTGGAGACCGCGCACGCTCATCCGGGCGGCGGCGGCGATGTCGGCCGGTCCGACGTCCGCGGCCACGTGCTCCTCGATGAAGGCCACCGCCCGCCGCACTCCGGCCGGAGCCGGGCGGGTCTGCCCGGTGGCCGTCCCGCTGCGGTCCAGGAAGCTCCCGGGAAAGGTGTGCAGCAGGACGGTGGCGAGGGAGCGGGCGGCCTCGGAGCGGATCAGGGGGCTGCTCATCGCCCGGGAGTCGGGCAGGAGGTCGCGGGCGAAGTGGGAGACCGTCCCGCGCCAGTACTGGGTCATGGCCGGCGACACCGGGCGGGTCCCCGTGAACTCCAGCCGGAAGCCCTCGTTCCTCAGCAGCCGCCGGGCGTGGTCCTCCACCGCGGCGGGGTCCAGGGACACGGTGGTCGCCTCGAGGTCGTCCCACCAGCTGCTGAAGGTGCGCTGCGGGAACAGGAAGGGCCCGGTGCGGGGGAAGCGGTCGCCGGCGCTGGTGGCGCTCAGCACGCCCGCCGTCACGTGGCACACCCGCAGCACGCCGGCGCCGTCCGTGCGGCCGGTGCACGAGGAGCCCTTCAGCCGGACGCGCTCGTAGGCGACGAAGTCGATCCCGGTCGAGGCCAGGGTCATGTCGAAACTGCCGTCCGGGGAGCGGCGCACGCCCCGGATGGCGAAGACCTCGTCGAGCACCGCGATGCCCTCGGCCGGGTCGCGGGTGCTGAACACGGCCCGCTGCACCTGGGAGTCCATGGTCCGCAGGCTACGCCCGACCGCCGAGGGAGTCGACCGCGGACCGCCGGCGGTCCGCCGGGACCCTTGCCCGCGGCGCCCGCCCGGGCGTACCTTGGTGGCCATGTTCCTGTCCTGATGCCCCGGCCCGCGTCCGCGGCCGGCACCGTCGATCCGAGCCCAGAGGGCTCCGCGCATCCGGTGCCGCACTCGCCCGGCGGGCCCGACCCCCAGCATCGACAGGACCGCACCGTGACCACCACCGCCCCCTCGGCGGCGACCGCCGCCCCGCACCGCCCCGCCCACCTGCGCCTGGACGGCATCGGTGTCAGCCACCCCGGCCGCCGGGTCCTCACCGACGTGTCCCTGACCGTCGCCGCCGGTGAGCGCACCGGCCTGATCGGGGAGAACGGCGCCGGCAAGACCACCCTGCTGCACGTGGCGGCCGGGCTCCTGGTGCCGGGCACCGGCACCGTGCACCGGCCCGAGCGCACCGGACTCCTCCACCAGGAGCTCGACCTCCCCGCCGCCACCACCCTGGAGCAGGTCGTCGAGCGAGCCGTCCGAGAGGTCCGCGCCCTGGAGCACCGGCTGGCAGCGCTCGCCGCCGGCATCGCCGCGGCGCCCGACGACCCCGCGACGGCGGACGCCTACGACACCGTGCTCCGGGACGCCGAGCGCCACGGGCTGTGGGCCCTCGACGCCCGCATCGAGACGGTCCTGAGCGGACTCGGACTGGCCCGGCTGCCGAGGAGCCGGGCGGTCGGGGAGCTGTCCGGCGGGCAGCGGCGCCGCCTCGCGCTCGCGGCGCTGCTGCTCGCCCGGCCCACGGCGCTGCTGCTCGACGAGCCGACGAACCACCTCGACGACGACGCCGTCGACTTCCTCGCGGCCGAGCTGGCCGGCTGGCGTGGCCCGGTGCTCCTGGCCAGCCACGACCGGTGGTTCCTGGACGAGGTGGCCACCGGGGTGGTCGACCTCGACCCCGCCCTGGGGCCCGACGAGTCCGCGGGCGGCCCGCCCCGGCAGGGCACGGCGTCCACGGGCGGCTACAGCTCCTACCTCCGGCAGCGGGAGCTCGCCCGCCGCCGCTGGGCCGAGCGCTTCGCCGCCCAGGGGCAGGAGCGGGAGCGGCTGCGGGAGATCGCCGAGGTCTCCGGCCGGGAGATCTTCCACACCACGGCCCCGAAGTCCGAGGGCCGGATCACCCGGAAGTTCTACAGCGACCGCGCCGCCAAGACCATCGGCGGCCGGGTGCGCTCGGCCCGCCACCGGCTGGCCGAGCTCGAGCGCACCGCGGTCGGCCCCCCGCCGGCGCCCCTGCGCTTCGCGGGCTTCCACCGGGGCGCGGACACCGGGGCCGACGCCGACGTCCCGCTGGTCCGGCTCACCGGGGCACATGTGGACGGGCGACTGGCGCCGACCGACCTCGAGCTGCGCGCCGGGGACCGGTTGCTGGTCGAGGGCCCGAACGGCACCGGGAAGTCGACGCTGCTCGCCGTGCTGGCGGGGGAGCTGCGCGCCGACGGCGGGACCGTGGAGCGGCAGGGTCCCGTCGTCGTCGGCCGCCTGGCCCAGGACGACTCCTGGCCGGACCCGGCGTGCCCGGCCGAGGCGGCCTTCCGCTCCCGGCTGCGGGACGGCAGCGGCGCCCCGACGCTGGAGGAGCTCGGCCTCCTGCGCGCCGGCGACGCCCGCCGCCCCCTCGGGGAGCTCTCCCCCGGGCAGCGCCGGAGGGTGGCGCTCGCGGCCCTGGTCGCGGAGCCCGCCCCGCTGCTGCTCCTGGACGAGCCCACCAACCACCTGTCGCTGGCCCTGGCCGAGGAGCTCGAGCGGGCCCTGGAGGACTTCCCGGGCACGGTGGTGCTGGCCACGCACGACCGGTGGGTCCGGCGGCGCTGGCGGGGCCGGGTGCTCCGGGTGCGGTCCGGGACGGACTGACCGCCCGGAGCACCCGCCTACGGTGCCGCGGCCGGGCTGGGGGAGGTGCCGGTGTCCTCCCGCACGTACGCCTCGATCTCCCGCCCGGCGTCCCCGAACCAGGGCGCCGACTCCTCGTAGTCGGACCACCCGTCGGTCAGGACGGCGACGACGTAGTCGTGCCCGCCGAGCTCGACGATCCCGGCGTCGTGCGAGACGTCCACCAGCAGGCCGGTCTTGTGCGCGAAGCCGACGTCCGGGGAGAAGCCCGAGGAGAGGGCGTAGTCGAAGTGCTGCTCCTCGAGGAATCCCATGAGCAGGGCGGTGGAGGAGCCGGAGAGCAGCTCACCGCGGCGCAGCCGCTTAAGGAGGGCGGCGACGTCCGCGGGAGTGGTGGTCATCGCGACGACGTCCTGCGAACCGGTGTCGGGGTCGAAGGTCGTGGCCGTGAAGCCCTGCCCGTGCGCGAAGGCCTCGACCTGCTCCCACCCGAGCCACTGGCCCAGTGCCGCACCGGAGGCGTTGTCCGACCAGCTGATCATCACGTCGAGGGCCTGCTCGACCGTGAGGCCCAGTCCCGGCACGACGTCCGAGAGGGCGAGGGCGCCCCGGTCGGCCCGGTCGAGGACCGCATGGGCCAGGAAGAGCTTGTAGAGGCTCGCGCTCGTGAACGGGCGGTCCGCGTTGCGGGCCACGACCTCCCCGCCCTCCGGGCCGAGCAGCACGACCCCGAGCTCCCCGGGCACCTCGGCGGCGAGCTCCTCCAGGTCCGCCGCCAGGCCCGCGGCGGCGGCCTCGGCCGTCGGGGCGGCGGCCGGCACGGCCCCGTCCCCGCCGCAGGCGCCGAGGAGGAGGGCGAGGGCGAGGCCCAGCGCCGCGGCGCGGCCGGATCGGGCCCCTCGACAGCTCGTGCGCACGGTGCGCCTTTCGTTCCCGGACGGGGACGCGGGCGGTTCGCCCCGGCGGCAGGCGCCGGCCCCGTTCCCGACCGTACCGGCGCCGTCCTGGATTTCCGCTGAGCATCTTCCGTCAATCCTGTCCCCTCTGTTGCACCGGTTTGGAAAGCGTGCTTACCTTTGATGCTCATGCAGAACCACGGAGGAGGGGTCATGACAGCAGCTGCGGGCGAGAGCTGGTGGCGCAGGACGCTGGCGATCGGGTTCCTGTCCTTTGCCGCCCTGGGGCTCGCGGGGTGCGACGACCCCGGGTCCGGCGGCGAGGAGGGCACGGAGCAGGAGGCCCCCGCCGGAGGCGAGGAGACCGCCGAGGACGAGGCCACGGACGCCACCGAGGAGGAGAACACGACCGGGCCCATCAGTCCCACGGAGGGCGAGGGTCCCATGGAACAGGATGACGAGCAGGAGAACGGCTGATCCGGCGGCTCCCTGGCCGGCGGCGCCGGGGCTGCCGCGCCCCCACCTGATGGACCAGCGCTGGGAGGACGCCGTCTTCCTGCACTGGCGGATCCCCGTGTCCGCCGCGGCCGCGCGGATGCCGCCGGGCGTCCGGGCTGACGTGGTCGACGGCTCCGCCTGGGCGGGCCTCGTCGGCTTCCGGATGCAGCGGATCCGGCTCGGCGCCGCGGTGCCCCTGCCCTACTGGGGAAGCTTCCCCGAGATCAACGTGCGCCTCTACTCCCGCGAGCCGGACGGCACGCGCGCCGTGGTGTTCCTGTCCCTCGACGCGCCACGGCTCGCGGTCGTCCTCGGCGCCCGCACGGCCGGTCTGCCCTACGTGTGGTCGCAGTGCCGGGCCGTCGCCCCCGACGGGGCGGATCCCGCTTACGGGTACGACGTCGTCCGGCGCCGCGGACGGACGACGTCCTCCTTCGCCGTGCACCCGGACCGCACTGCCCGCGCCGACGACGAGCTGTCGCTGGAGCTCACCGCGCGGTTCGGTCTGCACAGCCGGTTCGCCGGCCGCACGGTGCACGTCCCCGTCTCGCACGAGCCGTGGCCGCTGCACCCCGCGGCGGTCGCGCACCTCGAGGACGGCCTGCTGGCCGCGGCCGGTCTCGACGTCGACGGGCCGCCCGAGTCCGTGCTGTTCTCACCAGGCGTCCGGACCCGGATCGGGCGGCCCCGGACGGTGCACGGCCCCTGATCCGCCGGCCCGGCACCGTCCGCCGGACCGCACCTGCCCGCGCACCGTCCGCGGCCGTCCGGGGACTCCGTCCCCCGGATCGTGCCGCCCGGCGCCCGACAGCCCCACAAGAGTGGGCAGGCCCGGAGCGCGCGGGAGGTCCAGGATGGAACCAACTCCCGCAGGAGCGACCGGGGGGACTCCGGTCGAGGTCGCTCCCGGAGCCGCTCACCGCCGGGACCGTTCCACCGGGGGAGCCGCACGCGAAAGGCCCGCCGTGACCACTCCGCTCGTTCCCGAGCTGCCCCAGCTGCCCGACTTCTCCGGCCGGTCCTCGGCCGAGCCGGGGGCCGCCCGCCCCGGTCGCGCGTTCGAGCCCGCGGCCACGGGCGCCCTGCTCCTGCTCCTCGCGCTGACCGTGGTCCTGGCCGTCCTCGTCCGCGCCGTGCCCCTGGGGCCGCTGCTCACGGTGGTGCTCCTGCTGCTCGTGTCCGTCGGTGCGCTCGCGCTCGGCGCCCGGGGCGGTGGCGGCGCCCTCCCGGCGGAGCCGCCGGAGGACCCCGCCGACGGGACACCGGAGACGCAGGGCGTCTACTACTACGACCGGCACGGCCGCCCCGTCCCCATCGACGACGCGTTCTGAGCGGCGCCCCGTCCGGCGCCTCCCGGTCCGGGCCGGTGCCCGGCGGCCGCGGTGGCACCGGCACCGTGTCCGAATCGTGTCCGTCATCTTCACGCACGGTGGCCGATGCACCCTGACCTGCGCCTACGTTGGTGACGTCGCACCAGACACGGGGCCCGGGGGCGTTCGGGGGAATGCGCTGCGGGCCGGCACCAGTCGCGAAGCGCTTCTCGCTTCTCCACCGGATGGGACAGAACCATGAGAAGAACCACCAGGGCAGTCACGGCCGCCGCCTTCGCGGCAGGAATCGGTCTCGTCGCCGCCGCACCGGCGCAGGCGATGGAGATCTACGAGATCAGCGACGCCACGCGGATCGCCGAGGGGGCGGCCGTCGAGGGCACCTACAAGGTCTCGTGCACGGCGGGGAGCAACATCTTCGTCTCCCTCAGCGTGACCCAGCGGGTCTCCGAGGGGCGGATCGCCAACGGCAGCTACTTCCAGCAGTGGGTCTGCGAGGGCGGCGAGGTCGAGCTGGACTACCAGGCCGTGGCCTTCAACATGGCCTTCGACGAGGGACCGGCCGTGCTCTCCGGGTTCATCCAGGAGTGCCAGGCGGAGTTCTGCGGGACCGGCACGAACCTGCCGCTGCAGGTCATCGAGATCGCCGACTAGCGGGACCGGTGGACGGGCCCGTTCCTGCGCCGGCGCAGGAGCGGGCCCGTCCCGCGTCCCCGGCTGCGGAACTCTGCCCGAAAGTCCAGTGACCGGCACCACCCCCGGTCCTATAGTCGAAGTCATCGACCGCACATCTCTCCCCCCACGCCCCCCGCAGCGGCTCCACGACCGCGCCGTCCCCGTCCTCCAGGAGGAGGTCCTCACGAGGCGGCCGGCGCGCGTCGACGTCGTGAGCGGCGCCGCCCCCGCCGTGAAGGGCTACCGCACGGTCTGCCGGGAGCTCCTCGAGCGGGCCGGGCTGTGAGCGCCCCCGCCGTCGAGCTGCGCCGCCCCGAGGGCCGGTGGCACCGCCACCGGGAGCCCGTCTGGGGCACCTCCGTGACCGTCGACGTCCGCGCCGGCGAGGAGGGGCTGCCCCCCGAGCCCGCCGTGCAGCACGCGCTGGACACGGCCGTGGCCAACATGCGGTGGGTCGACGCCGTCTTCTCCACCTACCGCCCCGACTCGCTCGTGACGGCGCTCCGCTCCGGCCTGCTCGACGAGCGCCGGCTCAGCCGGTGGGACGCCGCCCAGGGCGCCCTCCTGGACGTGCTCCGGCGCTGCCGCGAGGCCCGGGAGCTGACCGACGGCTGCTTCGATCCGTGGGCCGTGCGCGGCGGCTTCGACCCCTCCGGCTACGTCACGGCGTGGGCCGTGGAGCGGATCGCCGACGACCTCGTCCGCGCCGGGTGCGCGAACGTCTGCGTGGAGGCCGGCGGGGACGTCGTGACCCGCGGGTCCGCCGGACCCGGGAGGCCCTGGACCGTGGGCATCCGCCACCCCGACGACGCCGGCGCGGTGACCTGGACCGTGCTGCCCGGCAACGGCGCGGTGTCGACCTCGAGCACCGCCGAGCGCCCGGCGCACGTCGTGGACCCGCGCACGGGACGGCCCGCCGCGGGCGCCCGGTCCGCGACGGTCGTCGGCCCGGACGCACGGCTCGCCGGAGTGCTGGCCACGGCCCTCGTGGTCGCCGGCCGGGACGGGGCCCGCTGGTTCGCCGGCCTGGACGAGTGGTCCGCCTGGGGCGTGGACCCCGCCCCCGCGGACACGGCCTGGTCGATCGGCCGGGAGCACCACCTGGCCCGCTGAGTCCGCCCACGGCCCCGCCGGTGGCTAGGGTGGAGGCGGTGAGCACCCACCCCGACACCGACCCGGCCCCCGACACCGTCCCCGGCACCACCCGCACCGGCATGGTCCGGGTCCGGGGAGCCTCCGAGAACAACCTGCGCCACGTGGACGTGGACGTCCCCCGCGACGCGATCGTCGCCTTCACCGGCGTCTCAGGGTCCGGGAAGTCCTCCCTGGCCTTCGGCACCATCTACGCCGAGGCGCAGCGGCGCTACCTCGAGTCCGTGGCCCCCTACGCACGGCGCCTGATCCAGCAGGGGCACAACCCCGCGGTCGAGGGAATCACCGGGCTGCCGCCCGCCGTCGCCCTGCAGCAGCGGCGCGGCGCGCCCAGCTCGCGCTCCACCGTGGGCACCCTCACCACGCTGTCCAACTCGATGCGCATGCTCTTCTCCCGGGCGGGCACCTACCCGGACTCCGCCGCGGGCAGCCTGGACTCGGACGCCTTCTCGCCCAACACCGCCGCCGGCGCGTGCCCCCGGTGCTCGGGCCTGGGCACCGTGCACGACGTCACCGAGCCCTCCCTGGTCCCGGACCCGGGGCTCAGCATCCGGGACGGGGCCGTCGCGGCGTGGCCCGGCGCGTGGCAGGGCAAGAACCTGCGCGACATCCTGAGCCACCTGGGCCACGACGTCGACGTCCCCTGGCGCGAGCTGCCGCGGGAGGAGCGCGACTGGATCCTGTTCACCGAGGAGCAGCCCGTCGTGGAGATCACCCCGCAGCGGGACCGGGTGGCGAAGCCGTACAAGGGCCGGTTCTGGAGCGCGAAGAGCTACGTCCTGCACACCCTGGCGGACTCCGCGAGCCAGCAGATGCGCGAGCGCGTGCTGCAGTACGTGGTCACGGGACCCTGCCCCGCGTGCGCCGGCAGCGGCCTGCGCCCCGAGGCGCTCGCCGTGACCTTCGCGGGCCGGAGCATCGCCGAGCTCAACGGGGCGTCCCTCGGCGAGCTGGCCGAGGTGGTCCGGCCCACCGCCGCCCTGGAGCACGCCGGGACCGCCTCCCGGGCGGTGTCCTCGGGGGAGCGCAGCGAGGCCGCGGTGACCATTGCCAAGGACCTGCTCGCCCGGCTGCAGGTGCTCCTGGACCTGGGACTCGGCTACCTGAGCCTGGACCGGTCCACGCCCACGCTCTCCCCGGGGGAGATGCAGCGGCTGCGGATCGCCACCCAGCTGCGCTCCGGGCTCTTCGGCGTGGTCTACGTGCTCGACGAGCCCTCGGCGGGCCTGCACCCGGCCGACGCCGAGCCGCTGCTGGCCGTGCTCGAGGAGCTGAAGGTCTCCGGGAACTCGGTGTTCGTGGTGGAGCACGACATGGCCGTGGTGCGGCGCTCCGACTGGGTCGTGGACGTGGGGCCCCAGGCCGGGGACCGCGGCGGCGCGGTGCTGTACAGCGGCCCCGTGCCCGGCCTGGCCGACGTGGCGGAGTCCGCCACGCGCCCCTTCCTGTTCCCGGACGGCCCCCCGCACGGCTCTTCCGACGGCTCGCCCGACGACCCTCCGGGCGGCACGACGGCGGAGCGCACGCCGCGCCCGGTCGAGCGGCGGCTGCGGCTGCGCGGCGTCACGCGCCACAACCTGGTGGACCTCGACGCGGAGATCCCCCTGGGCGTGCTCACCGCCGTCACCGGGGTCTCCGGCTCGGGCAAGTCCACGCTGGTCAGCCAGGTCCTGGCCGAGACGGTCGGCCGGCACGTGCACGGCGGGGCGGCGCCCGCCGACGCCGAGGACGACGCCGCGCCCGCCGCCGGGGCACGGGTGGCTGCCGTCGAGGGCCTGGAGCACCTGGACCGGCTGATCCGGGTGGACCAGCGGCCCATCGGCCGCACCCCGCGCTCCAACCTGGCGACCTACACGGGACTGTTCGACGCGGTCCGCAAGCTCTACGCCGCCACCGACGAGGCGCGGGCCCGCGGCTACGGGGCCGGACGGTTCTCCTTCAACGTGACCGGCGGCCGGTGCGAGACGTGCCAGGGCGAGGGCTTCCTGGCCGTCGAGCTGCTGTTCCTGCCCGGCACCTACGGGCCCTGCCCCGACTGCCAGGGCGCCCGCTACAACCCGGAGACCCTGGAGGTGACCCACCGGGGGCGGAGCATCGCCGACGTCCTGGGCATGCGCGTGGAGACCGCCGCGGAGTTCCTCGCGGACGTCCCGGCCGCCGCGCGCAGCCTGCGCACCCTGCTCGACGTGGGGCTCGGCTACCTGCGGCTCGGCCAGCCGGCCACCGAGCTCTCCGGGGGTGAGGCGCAGCGGATCAAGCTGGCCACCGAGCTGCAGCGGGCCCGCCGCGGCCACACCCTGTACCTCCTGGACGAGCCCACCACCGGCTTGCACCCGCAGGACGTGCAGCTGCTGCTGCGCCAGCTGAACCGCCTGGTGGACGCCGGCAACACCGTGGTGGTGGTGGAGCACGCCATGGACGTGGTGGCGTCCTCGGACTGGGTGATCGACATGGGCCCGTCCGGCGGCGAGGCCGGCGGGCGGATCGTGTGCGCCGGCACCCCGGCCGAGGTCGCCGCGTGCCCGGCCAGTCGCACGGCGCCCTACCTGGCCGCAGCGCTGGCCTGACAGGCCGCGGCCCCGCGCGCCGGGAGGCGGGCGGGGCCGAGGTCAGCGGGCGCGGATCAGTTCTGCTGCTGGTCCTTCTCGTCGGCGCCGAGGAAGCCGCCGGCCTTCTCCTGGGCCTGGTCCACCTGGCCCTCGTACTTGTTGCCGGTGCGCTCGTCGACGGCGTCGCCGCCCCGGTCGATGCCCTGCTGCACCTTGTCCGGGTGCTGGTCCGCAAGGTCCTTCGCCTTGTCCGCGAATCCTCCCATGTCCACCATGATCGTTCCTCTCGTCGAACGGTTCCGGCGGGCGCGGCCCACCGGGGGTACCCCTCCATCCTGGTCCCTGGACGGGGCCCCTGGCCACCCCGCGCCGAGGTTGCGGCTGACGGCGACGCGGCCGGGCGCGGTGCCCGTCAGCTGCCACCTCGCGGGTCGGTCCGGATCAGGTGCAGCCGGCGGTGCAGGTCGCGCACCGCCGGCGCCAGCTCGAGGCAGGGGCCGTCCACGGGCACCCCCGGGGCCACCTGGGTGATCGGCAGCGCCGCGACGGGGGCGGGCGGGGCGCCGAGCTCGTCCAGCCACCGGCCGAGCTGCGCCGAGGAGGAGGCGTGGACGATGCGACCCAGCCCCACCCAGGCGTGGGCCGCCGAGCACATGGGGCAGTGCTCGCCCGAGGTGTAGACCGTGGCCGCGGAGCGCTGCTCCGGGGTCAGGTGGGCGGCCGCCCACCGGGCGATCTCGAACTCGGGGTGGCGGGTCGCGTCACCGCCGGCCACCCGGTTGCGGTCCTCGAACAGGACCTCCCCCCGCGCCGAGACCAGCACCGAGCCGAACGGCTCGTCCCCGGCGTCGAGGGCCTCGCGGGCCAGCTCCACGCAGCGTCGCAGGTGTCCGCGGTCGGTCTCCGAGATGCCCATGGGCCCAGCCTACGGGCGGGGGCGCCGGCTCACAGGAACGCGCGGGCGGGCGGGCGCCTGCGGGAGAGGTCCCGGGCCACCGGACGGTAGGCCAGGACCAGCAGCAGCAGGGCGACCGGCACCAGGAAGGAGAACCCCGCGGCCAGGTAGCCGACCGTCCCGGTCACGCCGCCCAGGAAGAACAGGCCCACGAGGGTGGTCAGGACCCGCAGCTTCCTGCGGTCCGCCCGGACCGGTTCCGGACCCGGTGTGCGGTGGGGGTAGAGCATCCTGCCGAGCTCGATCGCGATGTCGGTGACCATCCCGGTGACGTGGGTGGTGCGCACGGGGATGTCGGCGACCTTGCTGAGGAGCGCGTTCTGCATCCCCATGGTGAAGCACAGGACGGCGACGGGCACGAGGCCGCGGTGGTCGTCCTCGACGGCCTCGGCGGTCAGGCTGAACACCAGGATCAGCGCGCCCTCGAAGGCGAGCACGTTCGCGAACCGGCACCCGAGCCCGCGCCGCCGGCCCCAGGTGAAGAGCAGCGAGCACCAGATGCCGCCGAGCACGAACGCGCCCAGTCCCACCGCGCCGAGGGACAGCAGCTCCACGTCCCCGTCCACGAGGTGGTCGGCCATGGTCGCGGTCAGGCCGGTCATGTGGGAGGTGTAGAGCGCCACGGCCACGAAGCCCGCAGAGTTGAGCATGCCGGCCACGAGGATCAGCAGGCAGGCCAGGTGGAGGTCGTAACGGGGGCTCCGGCGGGGCCCCGAGACCCGGGACAGGTAGCCGGTGACGGGTGTGGCCATGCGCTCAGCCTAGGAACGGCGCGGCCCGGGCCCAGCAGACCATCGGCCAGATCAGGCGGTGTTCTCCGTCACGTCGACGACCCCCTCGAGCACCTCCACCACCACGGCGCGCGCCCGCGCCTCGGCCTCGGCCGCGTTTCCGGAGGCGACGGCGGCGGCCGTGGCCTCGTGGTCCTCGAGCGCGCCGGGGTCCGGGGAGCGGGGCATGAGCCCGAGCGCCGTGCGGCCGGAGAGCACCTCGGCCACCACGTCCTGCAGGGCGGCGAGCATCGGGTTGCCGCTCGCCTCCAGCAGCAGCGCGTGGTAGGCGGTGTCCACCTCCAGGTACTCGGGGTCGGTGCCGCGGCGTGCCTCGCCGAGCTCCCGCAGCCGGGCGGCGAGCTCCACCAGGCGCCGCCGGGTGGGCCCGTCGGCCCGGACCGCGGCCAGCCGGGCGGCCACGGGCTCGATGGCGGTCCGCAGCTCGGTCAGGCTCCGCAGCTGCTCGTCGCGCCCCGGGCCGCCGAGCCGCCACCGGATCAGCCGGGGGTCGAACGGGTTCCAGTCCCGCGGCGGGCGGACGGTGACGCCCACCCGCCGCCGGGACTCCACCATCCCCATGGACTCGAGCACGCGCACCACCTCCCGCACGAGCGTGCGGGAGACCCCGAACTCCTCCTCGAGGGCCGCGAGCGTCAGGACCGTTCCCGGCGCCCGCGCCCCGGAGGCGATGCTCTCGCCGAGCCGGTCCAGCACCCCGCTGTGCTGCTCCACCCCGTGCATGGACGCTCCGTCCGTCATGTGCGGCGCGGTCGCGCCCACCCTGTTGCCAAAAGTATGATCTTTCTGTCAGCCTAGCGTGTGTCGTGGCTCACGACGAGACCCCAGGGCCTGCCCGCAGGCACGAGATCAACGGAGAAACTCAGTGGAAGACTGGACACAGACCCTCGGCACCGCGCCGCTGCTGACGATCGCGGCAGCCGCCATCGCACTGATCCTGGTCCTGGTGATCAAGTTCAAGCTGCACGCCTTCCTCACCTTGATCCTGGTGGCGCTGCTGACGGCATTCGCCACGGGCATCCCCACGGGGATGATCGTGAACACCGCGGTCACCGCCTTCGGCGGCACGCTCGGCTCGGTGGCCCTGCTCATCGGCCTCGGCGCCATGCTCGGCAAGCTCGTGGAGCACAGCGGCGGCGCCCGGGTGCTCGCGGACAAGCTCGTGGACATCTTCGGCGAGAAGCGCGCGCCCTTCGGTCTCGGCATCGCCTCCCTGATCATGGGCTTCCCGATCTTCTTCGACGCCGGCCTCGTGGTCATGCTGCCGATCATCTTCGCCGTCGCCCGCCGGGTGAGCGGCAACAACGTGCTCCTGTACGGCATCCCCGCCGCCGGTGCGTTCTCGGTCATGCACGTCTTCGTGCCGCCGCACCCCGGTCCCGTGGCCGCCACGGAGCTCTACGGCGCCGACCTCGGCATGGTCCTGCTCATCGGCCTGCTGCTGGCGTTCCCGCTCTGGTACGTCTCCGCGTACCTCTGGGGCAAGCGCGTGGGCACCAAGTACGTCCTCCCCGTCCCGGGCTTCTTCGGCGACGTCGACGACGACCAGCCCGCCAACCCGCCGCGGGTCGGCACCATCATCGCCCTGCTGCTGCTGCCCCTGGTGCTCATCTTCATGAACACCGGCCTGGACTTCCTGCGCGCCGCCGGCGCCGTCTCCGAGGACGCCGAGTGGTTCCAGGTGCTCTCCGCCCTCGGCGAGTCCCCGGTCGCCCTGCTGATCTCGGTCCTCGTGGCCCTGTTCGTCCTCGGCACCCGCCGCGGCGAGCACGGCACCGCCCTGGAGAAGGTCATCGACTCCTCCCTGGGCCCGGTCGCCTCCGTCATCCTCATCACCGGCGCCGGCGGCATGTTCGGCGGCATCCTGCGCGCCTCCGGCATCGGCGACGCGCTGGCGTCCTCGCTGGACGGCATCGGGCTGCCCGTCATCTTCGCGGCCTACATCATCGCCGTGGTCCTGCGCCTGGCGCAGGGCTCGGCCACCGTGGCCCTCGTCACCGCCGCCGGGCTCATGGCACCGGCCGTGGCCGCGGGCAACTTCAACTCCGTGGAGGTCGCGGCCGTGGTCCTGGCCACCGCCGCCGGCTCGGTCTTCGCCGGGCACGTCAACGACTCCGGCTTCTGGCTCGTGGGCCGGCTCATGGGCATGGACGTCAAGACCACGCTGAAGACCTGGACGGTCCAGCAGGCCCTCGAGTCCGTCCTCGGCTTCGCCGTCGTCCTCGTCATCTTCTACATCGCCTGAGGCCCCGGATGCGAAACGTCTTCGACATCACCGGCCGGCTCGCCCTCGTCACCGGCTCCTCCCGGGGGCTGGGGCGGGCCCTGGCCACGGGCCTCGCCGAGGCGGGGGCCCGCGTGGTCCTGCACGGGCGCGACGCCGACGCCCTCGCCCGGGTGCGCGACGAGATCGCCGCCGGCACGGGCACCGCCCCGGTCACGGCGGCCTTCGACCTCACCGACGCCGAGGCCGTCCGGACGGGGATCGACGCGGTCCTCGCCGAGCACGGCGTCCCGGACATCCTGGTGAACAACGCCGGGATCCAGCGCCGCGCCCCGTTCGCCGAGTTCGCGGCCCACGACTGGGAGGACATCGTCGCGGCGAACCTCTCGAGCGTGTTCCACGTGTCCCGGGCCGTGGTCCCCGGCATGCAGGAGCGCGGCTCGGGCAAGATCGTCAACATCGGCTCCGTGCAGTCGGTGCTCGCCCGGCAGACCATCGCCCCGTACTCGGCCACCAAGGGCGGGGTGGTCATGCTCACCAAGGGCATGGCCGCGGACCTCGCCCGGCACAACATCCAGGTCAACGCGATCTCGCCCGGGTACTTCGCCACCGAGATGAACCAGGCGCTGATCGAGGACGAGGCGTTCAACCACTGGGTGGTCGAGCGCACCCCGGCCCGGCGCTGGGGGCAGGTCGAGGAGCTCGTGGGCACGCTGGTCTACCTGTGCTCGGACGCCTCCAGCTTCGTCTCGGGGCACAACGTCCTGGTCGACGGCGGCATGACCTCCGTCCTCTGACCCGGGTCCGCCGCACCACCCGCAGTCCCACCCGGCACGCGCCGCACCGCGGCGCCCGGGGACGCACCAGGAAGAGAGCTCATGAAGGCCATCGTGATCCACGGCAAGGACGACCTGCGCGTCGAGGAGGTGCCCACCCCGGAGCCCGCCGAGGGGCAGGTCCGGCTCCGGATCGCCTACGGCGGGGTGTGCGGGTCGGACCTGCACTACTGGGCCGAGGGCGCCAACGGCGAGTACGTGGTCCGGGAGCCCCTCGTGCCCGGGCACGAGGTCTCCGGGACGGTGGACCTGGACCCCGCCGGCGAGCTCGCCCCCGGCACCCCGGTGACGGTCCACCCGGCCACGTTCGGCACGCCCCAGCCCGGGATCGAGGACCGGCGCCACCTCTGGCCCGGCGGGGCCTACCTGGGCAGCGCCTCCACCCGGCCGCACACCCAGGGCGGGATGAGCGAGTACCTGCTGGTCCGCCGGGACATGGTCCGGGTGCTCCCGGCCGGCCTGCCGCTGCGCCGGGCCGCGCTCGCCGAGCCGCTGGCCGTGGCCCTGCACGGGCTCACCGTGGCCGGGGACGTGACCGGCCGGCGCGTGCTCGTCTCCGGGTCCGGGCCGATCGGCCTGCTCACCGCCGCGGCGGCCCTGGCACGGGGCGCAGCCGAGGTCGTGGCCACCGACGTCCTCGAGGGCCCGCTCGAGCGGGCCCGGGCGCTCGGCGTGCACGGCACCGTCCGGGTGGGGGCCGAACAGATCCCGTCCGGGGCGTTCGACGTGGTGCTCGAGTGCTCCGGCGTGCCCGCGGCCGTGAGCCCCGCGCTGGTGGGCGCCCGCCGCGGCGGCGTCGTCGTCCAGGTGGGGATGGTGCCGGACGAGGCGCGGCCCGTGAACCTGGCCCCGCTGGTCTCCAAGGAGCTCCAGCTGCGCGGGTCCTTCCGGTTCGACGACGAGATCGACGAGGCGATCGGGCTGCTCGCCGACCGTCCCGGGATCGAGGACGTGGTCACGCACGAGTTCCCCGCCGACCGGGCCGTGGAGGCCTTCGCCACGGCCCGCGACTCCGCGGTCTCCGGCAAGGTCCTCGTGTCCCTGGCCGCCGGGGAGCCGCGCTGATGCCGGGGCCGGCCGGCACCGGGCACCCGGATCCCGTGGTGGTGGGCGTCGACATCGGCACCACGAGCACCAAGGCCGTGGCCTTCGCCGTGGGCGGTGAGCAGCTCGCCGCCGCCTCGGCCGGCTACCCCCTGGAGGAGCCGCACCCCGGCCACGCCGTGCAGGACCCAGAGCTGATCCTGCAGGCGGTGCTGGACACCGTCCGCGCGGTGGTCGGGAAGGTCGGGGCGGAGCGCGTGGCCGGGCTGTCCTTCAGCGCCGCGATGCACAGCCTGCTCGGCCTCTCGCCCGAGGGCGAGCCTCTCACCCCGCTCGTCACCTGGGCCGACACCCGGGCCAGCGTCCAGGCGGAACGGCTGCGCGCGAGCGCGGGCGGCCTCGCCCTGCACCGGCGCACGGGCACCCCGGTGCACCCCATGTCGCCGCTGCCCAAGCTCGTCTGGTTCCACGACCAGGAGCCCAAGCTGTGCGAGCGCGTCGCCTTCTGGGCCGGCATCAAGGAGTTCGTGCTGCTGCGGCTGTGCGACGCGCTCGTGGTGGACCACTCGGTGGCCTCGGCCACCGGTCTGATGAACATCCACGAGCTGGCCTGGGACGGCGAGGCCCTCGCCCTCGCCGGGATCCTGCCCGAGCAGCTGCCCGAGCTCGTGCCCACCACCCACGTCCTGCCCGGGCTCACCCACGAGGGCGCCCGGGCCACCGGGTTGCCCGCCACCGTGCCCGTGGTGGTGGGGGCCAGCGACGGCCCGCTGGCCAACCTCGGCCTGGGCGCGGTCCGGCCCGGGGTGGCGGCCTGCTCGATCGGCACGAGCGGCGCGCTGCGCGTCGTCGTCGACCGTCCCGTGGTGGACCCGCTGGGACGGGTCTTCTGCTACGCCCTCACCCCGGGGCGCTGGGTGGTCGGCGGGGCGATCAACAACGGCGGCGTGGTCCTGGGCTGGGCCGGGGACGCCCTCGCCCCCGACCTGGGGGAGGAGCCGGAGGAGGAGCTGCTCGCGCTCGCGGGGAGCGTCCCGGCCGGGTCCGGGGGGCTGCTCATGCTGCCCTACCTGCTGAGCGAGCGCGCCCCGCACTGGAGCTCCCTGCCCAAGGGCGCCTACGTGGGGCTGACCCGCGCCCACCGCCGCGCACACCTGGTGCGCGCGGCCCTGGAGGGGGTGTGCCAGCAGCTCGGCCTGGTCCTGCAGTCGATGCGCTCGGCCGGTCTGGCCGTGGAGCAGATCCGCGCCACCGGCGGCTTCGCCCGCAGCCCGCTGTGGCGGCAGCTGCTCGCCGACGTCCTCGGCACGGACATCTCCTTCGCCTCGGGCCACGAGGGCTCCGGGTTCGGCGCCGCGCTGCTCGGGATGCAGGCGCTCGGGCTGATCGAGTCCGTCGACGTGGCCGCGGACCTGGTGGAGGTCGAGTCCGTGGTGCGCCCGGACGCCGCCGACGCCGCGGTCCACGCGTCCCTGCAGCCGGTGTTCGAGCAGCTCTACGAGGCCCTCGTGCCCACGTTCACGTCCCTGCGCCGGCTGGCGCCCGCCCTGCCGCTCGAGCGCGACTGACCCTCCCCGCGGCCCCGCCCCGTTCCGGCCGTGCCGTCCGGGCCGTGCCGGCCGGCGCCCCGTGACGATTCCGTGCACGCTCCGGAGGGCGCACCGGCGGGCCCGCGTGGGAGAATGGACCTGTTCTGCGGCGCCTGCGGGCCCGAGCGGCCCCGCACCGCGGATCGCCGGTGCCGAGGGGGCCCGCGATGATCTCAAGAACGGACGTGGAAGAACTCCACCGGCAGGTCCGCGGTCCGGTCCTGCTGCCGGACGAGGCCGGCTTCGCGCAGGAGGTCGCCGGCTTCAACCTGGCCGCCGTCCACCACCCGGACGCGGTGGCGGGCGTGACCGACGCCGCCGACGTGGTGGCCGTGATGCGGTGGGCCGCCGCCCACCACGAGCCCGTGGGGGTGCAGTCCACGGGCCACGGCGCGGACCAGCCCATGGAGGGCGGCGTGCTCGTCACGACCCACCGGATGCAGGAGATCGAGGTCGACCCCCGCCGCCGGACCGCTCGGATCGGCGCCGGCGTGCGGTGGCGCCGCGTGATCGACGCGGTCGCGCCCCACGGCCTCGCGGTCCTCACCGGTTCGGCCAGCGACGCCGGGGCGGTCGGCTACACCCTGGGCGGCGGGCTGCCGGTGCTCGGGCGGATCTTCGGCTTCGCCGCCGACCACCTGCTGGGCCTCGAGGTGGTGACCCCCGACGGGCGGCTTCGCCACGTGGACGCCCGGCACGAGCCGGAGCTGTTCGCCCTGCTGCGCGGGGGCAAGGGCAACCTGGGCCTCGTCACCGCGATGACCATGGGCCTCGTCCCCCTGGAGGAGCTCTACGGCGGCGGGATCTTCTACCCCGGCACCGACGCCCAGGAGGTGCTGAGCGCGTTCAGCCGGTGGGCGCCCACCCTGCCGGAGCGCGCCTCGACGTCCGTGGCCCTGCGCTGGATGCCGCACGACCCGACCGTCCCCGAGCAGCTGCACAAGCGGATGCTCGTGCACCTGCGCTTCTGCTGGGTCGGTCCGGAGGAGGAGGGCGCCCGGGTCCTCGAGCCGATGCGGGCGGTCTCCCGGCCGGTCCTGGACCTGGTGGGGCCCATGGACTACCGGGACATCGACCAGGTGCACATGGACGCCACCGAGCCGGGTCTCTACGTGCTCACCGGGGAGTTCCTGCGGGAGTTCGACGCCGCCGCGGTCATGACGCTGCTGCAGAGTGCCGGGCCCGGCAGCCGGTGCCCGCTGCCGGAGGTGGGGATCCGGCTGATGGGTGGAGCCTTCGCCCGGACCGACGGCGTCGAGGACGCGGTCTCGGGGCGGGACGCGGCGTTCTTCCTGGAGCTCATCGGCTGGCTCGCGCCCCACGTGGCCGCGGCGACGCCCCGGGCGCTGGCCGAGATCCTGCAGGCCATGGCCCCGTGGTCCACGGGCCGGGCCTTCGTGAACATGCACGGGGTCCCGGGCGGGGAGACCGAGCACGCCCGGGCGTGGTCCGAGGAGGTCTACGCCCGTCTGGTCCGGGCCAAGGCGCTCTACGACCCGGACAACCTGCTGCGCTTCCAGCACGTGGTCGGCCAGGAGCGCCGGCCTCCCGGCCTCGGCCAGCCGGCGGACAGCTCCGCGTGATGGACTGGCGGCAGCACCGCGGCGCTCCCGCGCGCGGTGACCACTCTCGGAAGGAGACGTGATGGTGAACTTCAAGGGGCTCACGGCCAAGGCCAAGCAGCTCGCCCAGCGCAACCCGGACAAGGTCGACAAGGTCCTCGACCAGGCCGGCAGCTTCGTGGACAAGCGCACCGGGCGCAAGTACGAGCGCCACGTGGACACGGTCCAGCAGAAGGCCCGCCAGTTCCTCGGCGGGGGCCGCGCCCCCGGCGACCGGACCTCCGGCGGCCCGGCCACGGGCGGCCCCAGCACGGGCGGCCCGGCGACCGGCGGCCCGACCACGGGCGGCCCCGCCGCCGGCGAGCGCCCGGACGGGCAGCCGGGAGGACCGGCCGGGACCGATCGCCCCGGTGACGTGCCCGGCCACGAGGGCCCCCGCCACTGACGGTTCCCGGGCCCCGGGAACGGAGCGGACCCCGCCCGCCGCGCCTCGAGCGCACGGCAGGCGGGGTCCGTCGTCGTCCGGCGGAGGGCCGTCCCGCCGGGGGTGGGGGGCGGCTACCGGGCGAGGAAGTCCAGCAGCGCCTCGTTGACCTCCGCGCCGTGGGTCCAGAGCAGCCCGTGCGGGGCGCCCTCGATCTCCACGTACTCCGCCTGCGGGAGGGCCTGGTGGAACTGCCGGCCGGTGGCGTCGATGGGCAGGATGTTGTCCGCGGTGCCGTGCACGATCAGGGCCGGCACGTCGATCTTGGGGATGTCGGCCCGGAAGTCGGTCAGCCACGCGGGCTGGGCGGCCACCGACGCCACGGCCCCGGAGCGGGCGGCGATGTTCCGGCAGGCGTCCACGACCTCCTGGCTCAGCCGGTCCGTGCCCAGGAACGTGTCCGTGTTGAAGAAGTTGCCGAAGAACTCGGCGAAGAACGCGTAGCGGTCGGCGGTCACGGCGGCGGCCAGGCCGTCGAAGACGTCCTGGGGCACGCCCGTGGGGTTGTCCTCGGTCTGCAGCAGGTACGGCTCGAGCGAGCCCAGGAAGGCCGCCTTCGCCACCCGCGAGGATCCGTAGGTCCCGAGGTAGCGCCCCACCTCCCCGGTCCCCATGGAGAAGCCCACCAGGACCACGTCGTTCAGGTCGAGGGTGCTCAGGACGGTGTCGAGGTCGGCGGCGAAGGTGTCGTAGTCGTAGCCCGTCGTCGGCCGGCTCGAGCGGCCGAAGCCGCGGCGGTCGTAGGTGATCACGCGGTAGCCGGCCCCGAGCAGGGCGGCGGTCTGCTTCTCCCAGGACGAGCCGTCCAGGGGGTACCCGTGGATGAGGACGACGGGCTGACCGCTGCCGTGGTCCTCGTAGTACAGCTCGATGTCGGTGCTGTTCTCGGTGCCGACGGTGATGTGACCCATGGAGGCTCTTCCTCTCGCTGGTGCGACAGATGCAGAGAACGGCCGTTCCCTGCGCAGAAGCCTAGGGAAGGGTCGTTCTCCGCGCGAGGCCGGGGCGGTGGGCACCAGCGCTCGTTCCCAGGGCTGCGCCGCTCAGGGCACCAGGGACGCGTAGACCACGTAGTTGTCGTCGAACTCCCCGGTGGCCGGGTCGAAGCCGTCGCAGGTGATCAGCCGCAGCTCGGACCCCTCCGTGTTGCCGTAGACCTCGAGGGTGGGGAAGTCGTCCTTGCCGTACTGCTCCCCGCGGTCGACGGCGAAGACCGCCGTGGACCCGTCCTCCCGGGCCACCTCGATCGCGTCGCCGGGTTCCAGGGCCCGCAGCCCGGCGAAGACCCCGGGGCCGCCGCCCGTGGCGTTGACGTGGCCCAGCAGCACGGCCGGGCCGCGCTCGCCGGGGGTGGGGGACCCGGTGTACCAGCTCGCCGGGGAGCCGGGCCCCTCGGGCGGGACCTCGAGCGAGCCGTCCTCGCGCAGGCCCAGGCGCAGCAGCTCGGACTCGGTGCCGGTGGCCGGGACGGACAGGGAGACCGGCTCCGACGCGCCCAGGACCGCGGGGCCGTCCGCTGGATTGTCCGTTGCGGCGGCGGTCTGCCTCCCCCTCGCGGACGGGGCGGACGCCGCGACCGAGGGCGCCGAGGTGCTCGACGGCGAGGCGGTGCTCGAGGCCGTCGGCGGGGTGCTGCCGGCAGCCGGCGCGGCGCCGTCGTCGGACGCGGCGCAGCCGGTGGCGAGCAGGACGGCGGTCGTCGCGGAGGCCAGCAGGCCTCCGCGACGACCGGAGGTCGATCCCGTCACAGCAGGAACCGTCCCGTCGGATCAGCCGCGCGCTGCGCGACGGCGCAGGGCCCACGCGGCGCCGGCCGCGGCGGCCAGGACGCCGCCGCCGAGGGCCGCGGTCTGGGCGGTGGACCCCGTCTCCTGGGCCACGCCGGTGTCGGCGCCGCCCTCCGGCATGGCGCCCATCTGCGAGGCGGTCAGCGTGCCGCACGCGGCCGGGAGGGTCGCGGCCGCGGGCAGCGCCGGGTCGAGGTCGCTCATCTTCTCGGCGGCCGCGGCGGGCATCTTCGCCGGGTCCACGCCGTGGACCACGACGACCGCGGTGCCGTTCTGCAGGGACTCGGCGGTGGCCTCGTCCAGCTGCAGGGTCCGCTCGTAGGTGTACGCGGAGCCGCCCGGGAAGCGCTCCACGGCCAGGCCGGAGTCGGGGCTGGTGTCGCCCTCGGTGGTCAGCGAGGTGCCGATCATGCCGTAGAAGGGGTGGCCCTCGGTGGTGTTGACCACGCCGTCGCCGTCCGCGTCCGCCTCCGGGCCCGGGCAGGTGCCCTGGCCGTGGATGTGGATGTGCTGGGCGTGCGGGAACGGGCCGTCCATGAACGTCTCGGCCGCGCCGCTCACGTTCATCGTGACGGTGGCCTCGGTGCCGTGGACGTCGACCATGACCTCGCCGGTGGTGCCGGAGTTGTTCAGGGTGCTCAGCGCCGCCTGGGCGGGCCACATGTCGGAGTCGTGGGCGGCGGCGGGCGCGGCGGCCATGGTGAGCGCGCCGAGGGCCAGGGCGGGGACTGTGAGGAGCATGGACTTGCGCATCAGATTCTCTCCTGTGTCGTACCGGGGGGTCGTGCCGGGTGCGCACTTTCGGTGTGCGCACGGTGAGTTCGGCGCCGGAACGGGCCCGGACGGGTGCGGGGGCAGAAAAGTTTCCGGCGCGCCGGAACGGACCGCCGACCCGTCCGGTGCCGGCCCCGCGACGAACAACGGTCATGGAGACGACGAGTGTGTCGATGGCATCACATCGACCCGGTGTGGCAAGGTGCAGTGCGACACTGCTCCCGCCCGGACCCCGGGCGGGGCGCCGCTCTCCGAGGGAACAGCGAGACCGCGTGAGCCCAGGACCGACCGGCCGGAGCGGGAGAGCCGGGGCCCCGGTCCCCGTGCCCGGGCGGACCGAACAACAGGTCGAGCTGCTGCGCCGCGTGGCGGGCGGTGACGAGGACGCCTTCGCCCAGCTGTACGACGCGACGTCGTCCACGGTCCACGGACTCGTGCTGCGGCTGCTCCGCTCCCCGGAGCTCGCCGCCGAGGTGGTCCAGGAGGTCTACCTGATGGCATGGCAGCAGGCGGAGCGCTTCGACGCCGGCCGCGGCACGGTCCTGGCGTGGTTGTGCACCATGGCCCACCGCCGCGCGGTGGACCGGATCCGGCAGAGCCAGCGGGAGCGGGACCGGGACCAGCAGTACGAGGTCCGGCGGGCCGAGACGCCCTCCGACTCCACCTGGAGCGAGGTGGAGCAGTCCCTGGACTCCGAGGAGGTGCGGGCCGAGCTCGGCGGGCTCAGCCCGCTCCAGCGGGAGGCCGTCTGCCTGGTCTACTACCGGGGGTACAGTCACCGGCAGGTCGCGGAGCACCTGGACGTCCCGCTGGGCACGGCGAAGGCCAGGATCCGCGACGGACTCACCAATCTGAGATCGGCACTGGGGGTGCGGCAGTGAAGGACATCCAGGGGGACGACCGGGCCGGCGACGTCCACGCCGACGCGGCGCTCTACGCCGTGGACGCCCTCGAGCCCGGCGAGCGCGCCGCGTTCGAGCTCCACCTGCGCGGCTGCGCCGCCTGCCGGGAGGAGGTGGCCGCGTTCGGGGAGGTCGGGGCGCACCTCGCCGCCGCCGTGGCCGAGCCGCCGCCGGCGGCGCTGCGCGGGGACGTCCTCGCGGCCGTGCGCGGGACGCCCCAGGAGCGGCGGCCGGAGGAACGGGCCGAGGACCGGGCCGGGGACGCGCCCGTGTCCCTGGCCCAGCGGCGCCCGCCCCGGCGCCGCTGGCTGGCCGCCGCCGCGGCCGCCGTGCTCCTGCCCGGTGCGGCCCTGGGCGGCTGGGCCGTCGGCACGCAGACCGAGCAGCGGGAGCAGCAGCTCGTGGCCCAGGAGCAGGACCGGCAGAACCGGCTGCTGAGCGCCCCGGACGTCACCACCCGACAGCTCGACGTGGACGGCCGGCCGGCCACCCTGGTGGTCTCGGCGCAGGCGGACGCGGCGCTGTTTGTCGCCTCCGACCTCGCTGGACCGGGGGAGGGCCGGGAGTACCAGCTGTGGCTCGTGCAGGACGAGACCCCGGTGCCGGACGTGCGCTTCGGCGGCGGACAGGTGCAGGTCTGGCTGGACGGCGACATCGACCGGGCCGGGGCGGTGGCCATGACCGTGGAGCCCGCCGGCGGCTCCGAGACGCCCACCCTGCCGGTGCTGGCCGCCGCGGAGATCTGAGCGCGGCTCCTGCCAGAATGAGTTCATGACCGAGGCAGAACCTTCCGGCGGCGGCGCGGCCCGGGCGGCCCCGGCACGCCCGTCGTGAGGCCCCGGCCGGGCGGGAGGCGCCGGCACCCCCTGCGGTGGGTGCTGTCCCGGGAGCTGGTCCTCGACTGGCTGCGCTCGTTCCGCACCAGCCGCAGCGCCCTGTACTTCCGGGTCCGGAACCGCTTCTCGGACGCGCCCGTGCGGGGGGACGCGCCCGTGGTCGTGAGCCTCACGTCCTACGGGAGCCGGATCCGGGCGGTGCACCTGGCCGTCGAGTCGATGGTGCACGGCACCGTGCGCCCGCAGCGGCTGATCCTGTGGCTGCGCGAGGCCGACGTCGTGGCGGACCCGCCCGCGCCGCTGGCGCGGCTGGTGCGCCGGGGCCTCGAGCTGAGGTGCACCGAGGACTGGGGACCCCACCAGAAGTACTACCCCTACGTCCGGTCCCGGGCGCGGCACGAGCTGCCGCTGGTCATCGCGGACGACGACGTGCTCTACGGCCCGGCGTGGCTCGAGGAGCTGCTCGCGGTCCACGCGCGGCACCCGCACGACGTGGTCGCCCACCGCACCCACCGGATCCGCCTCGGCGGAGGACGGATCCTGCCCTACGCGACGTGGAGCCCCGGCGCCCCGGCGGGAGCGTCCGTCCGCACCTTCGCCACGGGCACCTCCGGCGTGCTCTACCCGCCGCACCTGCTCGACGCCCTGCGCGAGCTCGGCACCGCGTTCACCGCGTGCGCGCCGATGGCCGACGACGTGTGGCTGCACGCCGTCGCCCTGCGCCACGGGACCGGCGTCCGGCCCGTCGGAGACGGCCGCACCGCCTACCGGCCCATCCCCAGGACGCTCTTCCGGGGCCTCAGCACCCGCAATGTCCTGCGCGGGGGCAACGACATGCAGATCGCAGCCACGTATTCGGCCTCGGACGTGGAAGAGTTGGAGCGTGCACGGGTGGCCGAGGGCCCCTGAGCACGTGGACGGGCAGTTCCCCCGCTTCCCGTCCGCCGGCCGTCCCCCCACGGCCGCTGTCCGCGCTCCCATCCCCCCAGGAGTTCCCATGCCGAAGAACTACCGCCGCCCGGACTCGCCGGACCACGTCGCAGCCGACGTGCCGGCGCGCGCAGCAGGGCACTCGATCGTCTTCGACTCGCCGGCCGAACTGGCCGCCTACACCCGCCACGACCGCCTGTCCGCCGACGGGCCCCTCCTGCTCGCCCGCCGCGCCGGGTTCCACCCCGACGGGTCCTGGCCCTGCTCGGCGCTCGAGTCCGCCCAGAACGTCCTGGCCACCCGGGCGCGCACCATGATCGAGATCGAGCTGCGCACCACGGTCGACGGCCGGTGCGTGGTCCTGCACGAGGCCGTCATGGGGCACGGGAGCACCGGCGCCGGCCCGGTGAGCGAGCAGTCGGCCGACTACGTGCTCAGCCAGCACCTGGTGGACAACTACGGCGAGGTCACCCGGTTCCCCATCCGGGAGGCCGGCGAGTTCCTCACCTGGGCGGTGCTGGCCGGGGCGGTGCTGTGGCTCGACGTCAAGAACGTGACCCCGGAGGCCGTCGTCGAGCTCGTCCGCACGCACCGGGCCGAGGGCCAGGTGGTGGTGAGCGTGCACGGGCTGACGGAGCTGGCCGTCTACCGCAGGATCGCCCCCGACCTCGTCTACTTCGTCCCGACCCACCCGGACGGCCTGCCCACGGTCGACGACGTCCGACGGGAGGTGCCCGACCTCCGCCGGGTGATCGGCTTCGCCGGCCACTACGTCCCGGACATGGAGGAGAGCCTGCGGATGCGGAGCTGGAACGTGCCCATGCGCCTGGAGCTGCACCGCTACGACGAGAACCTGTCGGCCGACGCCCTGGACGTGCACTACTACCGCCGCGCGGTCGAGGCCGGCTTCGGGATCCTCTCCACCAGCCACTACCGCGAGGTGGCCGACCTCCTCGGCCTGTCCGCGTGGGCGCCGAAGAACGCCTCCGCCCGGGACGACCGGGGGCTGACCCGGCACTGATCCCGGGCGCGTGCCGCTCTCGGCGGGGCGCCCGGGACCAGTGCCGGGGATCAGTCGTCGCCCGGCGCGTCCTCGGGGGCGTCCCCCTCGGCCTGGGAGGGCTTGTTGCCGTCCGGGTCGACGGCCGACTGCACGCTCTGGTCCTCCGGCACGTCCCCCTCGGCCTGAGAGGGCTTGTTCCGGGCCGGGTCCGGGGTCGTCTCGCTCATGCCGCTCCTCGTGCGCTCAGCAGGGTGATGGTCCCGGCTCACGCTACGCCGGGCCCGGGGCCCCGACAAGAGGATCCGGCTACGCGGCGCGGCCGGCGCGGATCGCGGCGTAGAGCTGGGCGGGGATCAGCCCGGTCCGGTGGGCGCGCTCGACCGCGGCGAAGCCCTCCTCGGTCTCCTCGTACGGGAAGTGGATGAGGTCCGCCGCGAGCTCCCAGTGGTCGATCATCCCGCCGGCCCAGAGCTGGCAGATCGCCCACGGGGTGTCCGCGGAGAAGGCGGGGACGTCCGGCAGGACGTACTCGTCGGCCGGCACGCGCCAGGCCTCGAGGCTGTCCAGGTCCGCCGCGAGGTCCTCGAGGGTGTCGTAGTGGCCCGCGCGGTCCGGGTCCACGGAGCCGTTCGGGTTGGCCAGCTCGACGTCGTAGCCGCCCTCGGCCGCGGCGAAAACGGTGGTGGGCCCGGGCTCCCCGCCCACGCCGGCGTCGAGGGGCAGCTGGGACGGCAGCCACTCCCACCCGTCGCCGAGCTGGTCCATCTCCAGGTCCCGGTAGGCCACCCAGCCGCGGGCGACGAGCAGCTCGTGGGCGTCGTCGTCCCAGGTGCCCTGGGCGGCGCCCTCGATGTCGACGGTGCGGGCGCCGGCCGCGGCGTGGAACTCCCGCCGCTGCTGCTTCTTCTTGGCGGCGGCCTTCTTGCGGGGCTTGCTCTTGGGCACGGATCCTCCTGACGGGCGGGGACGGACGCGTGCGCGGTCCCTCGGACCTCCCATGATCGCGCATCCGGCGGGATCCGGGGACGCCGGGCCCGCTCCGCCCGGCCGGGACCCCGCGGGGCTAGTCTGGCCGGGACCGTCCGTCCCGACCGCGAAGGATGCCCCCATGACCTCTCCCCGGACCGCCCCCTCGACGAACGGCCCCGTGCGCTACGCGGTGGTCGGGCTCGGCCAGATCTCCCAGCAGGCGTTCCTGCCCGCCATGGCCCGGGCCGGCAGCTCCGTGCTGGCGGCGCTGGTCACCGGCACCCCGGACAAGGCCCGGGAGCTCGCGGCCGAGTACGGCGTGCCCGCGTACTCCTACGAGGACTACCCCGCGCTGCTGGCCTCCGGGGACGTGGACGCGGTCTACGTGGCCACGCCCGTGTTCCGGCACCGCGAGTTCGCCGAGCCGGCGCTCGAGGCGGGCGTCCACGTGCTGGTGGAGAAGCCGATGGAGACGTCCGTGGCGGACTGCCGGGCGATGATCGACGCCGCCGCGCGCGGCGGGGCCCGGCTGATGGTCGCGTACCGGCTGCACCACGAGCCCGGCACGCTCGAGCTGATCACCCGGGTCCGGGACGAGGGGCTGGTGGGCGACCCCCGGCTGTTCACCGCCGTCTTCACCCAGGACATCGACGAGGCCAACCACCGCGGGCACTCCGGGTACTGGGGCGGGCCCATCCCGGACATGGGCAGCTACCCCCTCAACGCGGTGCGCCACCTGTTCGCGGCCGAGCCCCTCGAGGTCCACGCGATGGGGGTGCGGACCCCGGGGCGCGGCTTCGACTTCGACGACACCGTGGCGGTGACGCTGCGCTTCCCCGGGCAGCGGGTGGCGCAGTTCACCATCAGCTACGCGGGCGAGGCCACCGAGCAGTTCACGGTGGTGGGCACCGGGGGCGTGGTCGCGGCGCAGCCGTGCTTCGGCTTCGGCCCCGAGGTGGGCATCAGCTGGACCGTGACCCGTGACGGGCGCAGCGAGACCCGCGCCCACGACCCGGTGGAGCAGTTCGCGGGCCAGACCGAGTACTTCTCGGACTGCATCCTCACCGGCACCGATCCCGAGGCCGGCGGGGAGGAGGGGCTGATGGACATCCGGGTGCACGAGGCGGTGCTCACCTCCCTCGAGACGGGCCGGACCGTGCGCCTGGAGCCCGCGGACCGCGCGGTGCGCCCCGTCGCGGAGCAGGCCCGGACCCTGCCGCCCGTGACGGAGCCCGGCGACGACGAGCTGGTGGCCCAGGTCCCGCAGAACGGCTGAGCCCCGGCCGGCGGACCGGGCCCGGTGCTTGTCCCGCACCCCGCCCGGGAGTAGCTTGCGGGCATGACCAGCAGCAGCACGGACGTCGTCCGGCGGCTCTTCGCCGCCTACCTCGCGCAGGACGAGGCGGCGGCCCGCGGGCTCGTCGGGGACGGGTTCCGGTTCACGTCCCCGCAGGACGACCACATCGACCGGGCCGCGTACTTCGAGCGGTGCTTCCCCACGGCGCAGCGGGTCTCCCGGCAGGACCTGCTCCAGGTGGTCGAGGCGGAACCCGGCCTGGTGCTCGTCCGGTACGAGTACGAGCTCCGGACCGGGGGGACCTTCCGGAACATGGAGGCGATCACCGTGCGCGACGGGCAGGTGGTGGACGCCCAGGTCTATTTCGGCGGGCCGCCGCGACCGTAGACTCCGAGGACCATCCGACGCCCAGGAGGCTCGCCATGAAGCACTACCTGCTCAGCATCGAACAGCCCGACGGCGGACCGGCGGCCCCGGAGGTCCTCGAGCCCGTGATGCGGGACGTCGCCGCGTTCAACGAGGAGCTCAGGGCGGCCGGGGCGTGGGTCTTCGCCGGGGGCCTGGACCGGGCGGAGGCGTCCGTCGTCGTGCGCTTCCACGGCGAGGACGTGGTGACCACGGACGGTCCGTACGAGCGCGAGGACGAGCACGCCGGGGGCATCTGCATCGTGGCCGCCCCGGACTACGACGCCGCCATCGAGTGGGGCCGCAAGCTGGCGCAGGCGACCACGCTCCCGGTGGAGGTGCGCGAGTTCCAGGGCGAGCCGGAGGAGCACCTGGCGTAGGGCCCGCCCCGGTCCCGGCGGCTCACCTGCCGATCTGCTCGGCCTGCGCCTCCCACGCGGCGTGGGCGTCCCGGGGCCGGGCCGGCCGGCGGGTCTCCCGCAGCGCCCGGAGCGCGGCGTTGCGCTCGCGCGCCAGGGAGTCCGCGGCGGCCCGGGCGGCCGCGTCCTCGCGGACCTGGGCGCGGACGGCGGTGATGGTGCCCATGATGGCCTCGACGCCCTGCGAACCGCCCGCCAGGTAGGCGGCCCGGACCTCCCGGTCCGGGTGGTACAGGTAGCGGTCGTCGACCTGGCCGCGGTGGGTGTCGAACTCCTCGTCGGTCAGCTCCGAGAGCATGGCGGCCACCCGGTCCAGGCGGGCCTCGACCTCCCCGTGCAGGGGCGTCCTGGCGGCGGCGTCCCGGACGGACCACAGGGCCTGGCCGTGCCGCCGCAGCCGGGTCGCGTCCCAGTCCGCGTGCGGGACCTCGGCCAGCCGGACGGCGATGAAGCTCGCGTCCCCGTGCCGCTGCTGCGGCGGCAGGACGCCGAGCTGCCACCGGATCCACGCGGTGCGCATGTCCTCCGCGGCGGCCAGCCGGGCCTGCTCGGCGGTCCTGGCGATCGACTTCCCGCTGTTCTTCCGGGGGCTCTTGTCCGGGTTCCTCGCGGCGGCCCTTCCGTCCGTCCGCGCACCGGACCCGGCGCCGGTCCCGGAGCTGCTCCGCGGCGTGCCGTGCAGCCGCTCCCGCGCGCGCACCACCAGGGAGCGGACGAGCGTCCGCAGGAGCACGCCGAGCAGCCACAGGGCTGCTCCGGCCAGCAGGAGGAGAAGGATCGTGCCCAGGTTGACGAGGACGAACGAGACCACCGACAGGACCACCGCCCCGGCAATCAGGAGCACGATCCCGGAGACCTCGTTGTTCTCGGTGTTCTGCACGGCGGATCCTCCCGAACCCCTCACACCACTGGACATCCACTCTAGCCGCCGGGGCGGGATCTGTGACCGGTCCCACAGGAAACTCCCGGCATCCCGGGGCGGCCGCGGAGGGGCCGGCGACAGGGGCCGCCCCGATATCCTGGACCCATGCGATCCGCCGTGCTGTCCGTGTCCGCCGCCGTCCTCCTCCTCGTCTCCGGCTGCGCCGGCGGGGGCTCCGAGCAGGACGACCTGCTCCGGGCGCACGGGCTCGAGGGCGCGAGCACGCAGGAGGTCGTCGAGCAGCTGGACCGCACGCACGAGGACCGCGACGCCGGGCTCGCCGGCTCCGTGACCTACGACGAGGTGGTCCTCGACGACGGCACCGCCGAGACGGCCCTGCCCATGCCGGAGGACCGCTTCTACCTGGCGGTCGCCCCGTATGCCACCACGACCCACGAGTGCTTCTTCCACAGCCTCTCCGGGTGCCAGGGCGAGCTCGTGGGCGAGGACTTCGACGTGCGGATCACCGACGGCTCCGGGGCCGTGCTCGTGGACGAGAGCGTGACCAGCTACGAGAACGGGTTCGTGGGCTTCTGGCTGCCCAAGGACATCACCGGCACGCTCGAGATCAGCTCGGAGCGGGGCCGGGCGGTCCAGGAGTTCGAGACCTCCCCGGACAGCCCGACCTGCCTCACCACCCTCCAGCTGGCCTGAGCCCGGCGCGAAGGAAGGGTGACCGGATGAGCATCAGCATGGCCCTGACCTCCCAGGCGGTCCGGCTGCGGGCGCGCCTGCAGCCGTGGACCCCGGTGGAGCAGCTGCACGGGCGCCGGTACCCGGAGCCGGCCAGGATCCCCGCCGACCTGCGGCGCTCGCACGCCGTGGAGCGCACCGAGGTGGCCGGGCGCCCGCTGCTGCGCCTGACCCCGCGCGCCGGGGCGGACGGGTCCCACCTGATCTACCTGCACGGCGGGGCGTTCGTGAACCCGCTGCTGCCGGCGCACTGGTGGATCGTCCGCGAGCTCGTGAAGGACACCGGGACCACGGTCACGGTCCCGCTGTACCGGCTGGCCCCGGAGGGCCACATGGACGAGGGCTACGACTTCCTCGCCGCGGCCTGGGCGGACCTCGTGGCCCGGCCCGCCGCGGACCGGATCGTGGTGGCGGGGGACTCGGCCGGTGGGTGCCTGGCGATCGGGCTGGCCATGCGCCTGCGGGACGCCGGGCAGCGGATGCCCGACCACGTGGTGGGCTTCTCCCCGGCGGTGGACGTCTCCGCCACGCACCCGGCCGTGCGGGAGATCGATCCGCACGACCCCATGCTGAGCACCGACCGGGTGGTGCCCATGGCCGCGGCCTGGGCGCGGGACCGCGAGCTCACCGACCCGCTGGTCAGCCCGCTCTACGGGGACGTGGCCGGGCTGCCGCCGGTGCACGTGGTCCAGGGCGGCAAGGACATCCTGGCCGCCGACGTCCTGGCCTTCGCGCGGGACCTGGCGCGGGCAGGCAACCCGGGGAAGCTGATCTACGAGCCCGGCGCCTTCCACGTCTACGTGGGCGCCTGGTGGACGCCGGAGGCCCGGCGGGCGGTCCGGCACGTGCGCTCCCTGCTCGGGGAGCACGCCCCGGCGGCGGGGCGGGCCCAGGAATAGCTCGGCACCCCCGGCCGTTCCCTGATTGGTGATACATCAACCAAAAAGGGGAGCGGGCATGAAGGTCGTGGTCATCGGGGCGGGACAGGCCGGGCTGTCGGCGGCCCACCACCTGCGGCGCCGGGGACTGGTCCCCGAGGAGGACTTCGTGGTCCTCGACGCCAATCCCGGCCCCGGGGGAGCGTGGCGGCACCGCTGGCCCTCGCTCACCTTCGGCGGCGCCCACGGGATCCACGACCTGCCCGGGCTGCCCCTCGGGGTGCCGGACCCGGCCGAGCCGGCCTCCGCCGTCGTCGCGCGCTACTACGGCGAGTACGAGCGCCGCTTCGCGCTGCCGGTCCACCGTCCCGTCGCGGTGCGGCGGGTCGAGGCGGCGTCCGACGACGGGCTGCTCGAGGTGGTCACGGACACCGGCACCTGGCGGACGGAGCTGGTGATCAACGGCACCGGCACCTGGGACCGCCCCCACTGGCCGTACTACCCCGGGCGTGAGTCCTTCCGCGGGCGGCAGCTGCACACCCACGACTTCCGCTCGGCGGAGGACTTCCGCGGCCGGCACGTGGTGGTCGTGGGCGGCGGCACCTCGGCCGTGCAGTTCCTGCTCCAGCTCGCCGCGGCGGGCGCCACCACCACGTGGGTCACCCGCCGGCCCCCGCGCTTCACGGACCGGGAGTTCGACCCGGACTGGGGGCGGGACGTCGAGCGCCGGGTCGACGAGCGGACCCGCGCGGGCCTGCCGACGGCCAGCGTGGTCTCGGCCACCGGGCTGCCCCTGACCGCCCAGTACCGGGCCGGGATCGAGGCCGGGATCCTCGTCTCGGCCGGGCCGCTGGGGGCGGTGACGCCCGAGGGCGTCCGGCTCGCCGACGGCCGGGAGGTTCGGGCGGACGCGATCCTGTGGGCCACCGGCTTCCGGCCCGCCCTGGACCACCTGGCACCCCTGGGGCTGCGCGAACCCGGCGGCGGCATCCTGATGGACGGGGTGCGCGTGCTCCAGGATCCGCGGGTGCTGCTGGTCGGCTACGGCGCCTCGGCCTCGACCCTCGGCGCCACCCGCGCGGGGCGGGCGGCCGCCCGCGAGGCCGTGCGGCTGCTGTCCGCGGCTCCGGACGGGAAGCAGCGGCCCGCAGCACGTGTTGGCACTGTCAGCACCTGATCCGAGACCCTCGGGAGGGACCGCCATGGTCCGCATCGGCATCATCCTCGGCAGCACCCGGCCGAACCGCAACGGCGGGGACGTGGCCCGCTGGGTCCTCGCCCACGCCTCCGGGCGCGGCGACGCCCAGTTCGAGCTCCTCGACCTGCGGGAGCACCCCCTGCCGCACTTCGACGAGCCGGTGCCGCCCTCGGCCGGGAAGTACCAGAACGAGCACACCAGGCGGTGGGCGGCCACGATCGATCGCTTCGACGGCTTCGTGGTGGTCACCCCCGAGTACAACCACGGCGCGCCCGGGGTGCTGAAGAACGCCTTCGACTACCTCTACGCCGAGTGGAACAACAAGGCCGTGGGCTTCGTCTCCTACGGCACCGCCGGCGGCGTGCGCGCCGTGGAGCAGCTGCGGCAGGTGGCCGGGGAGCTGCAGCTGGCCGACGTGCGCCAGCAGGTGTCGCTGTCCCTGCGCACCGACTTCGAGCACTACCGCACCTTCGCCCCGGCCGAGCACCACCGGCGCTCGCTGGCCACGATGCTGGACCAGGTCGTGGCCTGGTCCACCGCCCTCGCGCCGCTGCGCGCCCCGGCGGAGGACGCCGGCTGAGCAGGGCGCCGTCGTAGTCTGGGGACACCGCGCCGATGCGGCGCACGCCATCCCGACGAAGGAGCACCCCGTGAGCGAGCAGCCCACCTCCAGCCCGGACCCCATCGAGGACGCCGCCTCCAACGACGACGCCGACATGACCACCGAGATGACCCCGATCCCGCACGAGCACGGGGACGCCAAGAACGAGGAGTCCGAGCAGCGGGACTGAGCCCGTTCCGCTGGGCTCAGGCGGCCGTTCCGAAGAGCGAGGCGCGAAGAGCGGACAGGGGCGGGGCGTGCTCGGCCAGCTCCTGGAGGTAGCCCAGGTCATCCAGGTCGCCCAGGGCGGCCGTGAGTTCCGCGCAGGTCAGCTGGGCGTCCTCGGCGACGACCTCGAGGGCGGGGGCCTCCGCGGCCGTGACGTGCTCGGCCAGGGCGTCGAGGACGACGACGGCGTCGACACTGACGTGCTCGTCGTGGATGGCCTCGACGAGCAGCCGCTCGGCGGCGTAGACGGGCGCGGCGAACATGTGGGGAACGGGGGACTGCATCGGTGACATCACTGCCGGAACACTACCCCCGGTTCATAAGAATTCTCTGAGACCGGACGGCGGGCCGGGGATCATCGGGAGATCCGCAGGTCCTCGTCGCGGCGCTCGCGGCGGGCCCGGCGTCGCGCGCGGATCCTGTGGCCGAGCAGCAGGAGGAGCACGGCGACGACGACCGGCGCGACCACCCACGGCTGCTCCAGCCACGCCCAGACGACCGCCATGCCCACGGTGCCGTAGATGACGCCCCAGATGAGGGTGCCCACGAGCATCGCGGGGATCCAGCGGCGCAGGGGCATGCCCGTGACGGCCGTGGTGAGGATGACGGCGGTCTGCAGACCCACGGTGAGGAAGCAGGCCGGGACGGCCAGGACGCCCCAGCGGTGCACGAACCGCTGGGCCCGCCGGTACACGGCGGTGTCCATGAGCTCGCGGACGCGGTCGGAGCGCCGGCTCCCGCCGGTGGCGGCGGCACGGCCCAGGGCGAAGATGGTGGTGGTCCGCACGACGGCCCCGGCCCAGAAGAACAGAATCGCGGCCCCGAGGGGGAGGGACTCCAGCCAGGCCTGCACCCGTTCAGTCTAGGGAGCGGGCCTGACAACCGCTGACGACAGGGTGTCACTCCGCGACGGGGTGTGCCCGCCCGGGTGGCGCGGATCCGGCCGGCAGAGGGTCTCCTCCGGTCCTGCCGTGCCGCCCGGGGGTACTCTCGCCGTACGGCCGGCCCGCTCCGGAGGCCGGAGCCCCGACCGAGGAGGACGCATGAGCGTGGAGATCGACGAGCGCGGGACCGTGACCGCCGACGGGCGCCCCGTGGACTACGCGACGGCCTACGCCTGGTGCGTCGACTCGCCCGAGACGATCACCGAGCTCGTCCACGACACGAAGGCGTTCGCCACGGTGATCGCCGCCGCCGAGCACGCCGGTCCCGAGGAGCAGGCCGAGGCCGTCCGGCAGGCCTTCGCCGCCGGGACGCCCCGGGAGCCCGGCGCCTCCTGGACCGAGGCGGCGTCGGCGGAGCCGATGACCGAGGAGCCGGCCGCCGAGGAGCCCACGACCGAGGAGCCGTTGACCCAGGAGCCGCCGCTTACCGGGGGGCCTGCCGCCGAGGAGCCGGCCGCGGGCTGAGGCCGCGGGATCAGCCCCGCACCAGGTTGACGGCCAGGGCGAGCATCACCACGCCGATCACCAGGTCCACCACCCGCCAGGTGCGCGGGCTGCTGAGCACCCCGGACAGCGCCCGGGCGCCGTAGCCCAGGGCGGAGAACCACACCACGCTGCCCACCACGGCGCCTCCGGCGAAGATCCACCGGGCGTCGGGTCCGTGCTGGTTGGCGAGGCTGCCCAGCAGCACCACGGTGTCGAGGTAGACGTGGGGGTTCAGGTAGGTCAGGGCCAGGGTGGTGGCGATGACCGATCCGCGGGAGCGCGGGGCCTCGGCGGTCAAGGAGGACGGCTTCAGGGCCGAGGCGAAGGACCGCACGGCCCACCACGTCAGGTAGGCGGCCCCGCCCCACCGCAGCACGTCCAGGGCCTCCGGGAACCGGGAGACCAGCGCCCCGATCCCGGCCGTGCCGCCGAGGATCAGCACCGCGTCGCTGACCGCGCACAGCGCCACCACCACGCCCACGTGCTCGCGGCGGATGCCCTGCCGCAGCACGAACGCGTTCTGCGCGCCGAGGGCGACGATCAGCGCCAGTCCGCTCATCAGCCCGGTACCCCAGATGCTCCACATGGCCTCGACGGTAGCCAGCTCCTGAGATACAGACAAACGAAAGAATTGATGGGTGCGTTAGTTTTGCTTCATGAACTTCGAGCATCTGCGCGCCCTGACCGCGATCGTCGACGAGGGCACCTTCGAGGCCGCCGCGGACGCCCTGGGGATCACCCCGTCGGCCGTCAGCCAGCGGATCAAGGCCCTGGAGGCCTCCGTGGGCCAGGTCGTGGTGCGCCGCGGCGCGCCCTGCACTCCCACCGAGGCCGGGGCCGTGCTGCTGCGCACCGCCCGCCAGGTGCAGGTGCTCGAGGCGGAGGCCCTGCACTCCCTCGGCCACGGGGTCTCCTCCCGGACGGTGACCCCGGTGGCCGTCAACGCCGACTCCCTGGCCACCTGGTTCGTGCCCGTCCTGCAGGAGGCCGCCGGCTGGTCGGACACCACCCTGGACCTGCACGTGGAGGACCAGGACCACAGCAGCCGACTCCTGCGCCAGGGGGACGTCATCGGCGCCGTCACCGGCGACCCCGCCCCCGTGAGCGGGTGCCGGCTCGAGCGGCTGGGCTTCATGCGCTACGTCCCGGTCGCCACCCCCGCCCTGCGCCGGCGGTTCACCACCGAGGCCGGCGTCGACTGGGCGGACATGCCGGTGCTCCGGTTCAACGCCAAGGACGACCTGCAGCTGCGCGCACTGCGCGCCCGCGGCGTCGACCGGTCCCCGCCCACCCACACCGTCCCGTCCGCCGAGGGCTTCCTCGCCGCCGTCCGGGCGGGTCTGGGCTGGGGCATGCTCCCGGAGCTGCAGCTGGGCACGGACCTCTCCGACGGGTCCCTGGAGCTGCTCGAGGACCACGCGCACCACGACGTCGCCCTCTACTGGCAGAGCTGGGCCCTGGACTCCGAGCGGCTGCACCGCATCACCGAGTGCGTCCGCCGGGTCGCCCGGGAGCACCTGCGTGCCACGGAGCAGGACGGGCCTGGGGCCGGCCCGCCGGCGTAGGGGCCACAGTCGGTCAGTGCGCTCGTGGTGCGGGGGAGGGGGTCGGTGCTCGACCGCCTGTTGAGCAGACGGCCCGCGGACTAGTGTGAGGTGCGTCTCGTTGCAGCCTGCCCAGGAGTCCTGATGTCCTCTCGAGAACTTCCCGTGTCGCGTCGTACGGTGCTCGGCGGTCTCGCCGCCGCCGGTGCTGTTCCGCTGCTCGCCCCGGCCCCCGTGGCTGCGGCGGCGGCCGGCACGCCGTTGCGTTCCGATGCACGGACCAAGATCGTCCTCCTGGGCACCAGTGGTGGCCCGGGCTGGGGCACCACCGAGCCCCCGCGCACGGGCATCGCCAGCGCGCTGGTCGTCGGTGACCGCTACTACCTCGTCGACACCGGCGAGGGCGTCGGATTCCGGCTCATGGACGCCGAGCTCGGGAACTGGCAGGCCAGGGCCGCGCTGAGCGATCTGCGCGCGATCTTCCTCACCCACCTGCACTCGGACCACATCAACGACCTGTCGAACATCCTCAGCCTGGGCGCCTACAACGGTCTGGTGGCCGCGGACCGCCCTGTCCCGGTGTGGGGCCCCGGCAACCGCGGGATCCTGCCGCCGAAGACCGGCACCCATCCGATGCCGCCCATCACCGCCCCCGACAACCCCACCCCGGGCACCGCGGAGATGGTCGGGCTGCTCGTGCGTGCCTTCGCCACGGACTTCAACGATCGCGCCATCGACGGCGGCATGCCCGCTCCGCAGGACATGTTCGCCGGTCACGACATCCCGCTGCCGGAGCGTCTCGTCGACGACCCGAACGGCGATCCGCACCCGCGGATGAAGCCGGTGGTCTTCTACGAGGACGACCGGGTGAAGGTCTCCGCGACCCTGGTCCAGCATGCTCCGGTCTTCCCCTCCTTCGCCTTCCGCTTCGACACCGAGGACGGCAGCGTCGTCTTCTCCGGCGACACCGGACCCAGCGAGAACCTCGTCCGGATGGCACGGGGCGCCGATGTGCTGGTGCACGAGGTGATCGCCACCGAATGGGCGGCCCAGCGCTATCCGGAACCTCGCAGCCCCGAGGACGAGGCGGCTTTCCAGCACCTCATCAAGTCCCACACCCCTGTCGAAGAGGTGGGCGCCATCGCGGAGAAGGCCGGCGTTCCGACGCTCGTGCTCAACCACTTCGTGCCGGGCAGCTGGCCGCTCGAGAAGTGGCAGGCGGCGCAGCAGGGGTACAGCGGTCGGCTGATCGTCGGGGCCGACCTGGACGAGATCGGTCTCCAGCCGCCTCCCACGCATTCCTGAAGGCGCTCCTGGTACTCCCGGACCGGTCTTTTCGTGCTGCGCCCCGGCCTCGACCTCCTCGGTCCCGCCGGGTCGTACGCCCGTTGACCCGGGAACCTGCTCCGGGAGATCAGCGTTCCATGAGGGCGAAGACTCCCCAGCCGAGGTGCTCACGCGTGGAGCGCGCGTAGCGGGCGGGCTCCGTGGTGAGTTCTTCGCGTACCTCGGTGGCCAGATCGTCGTCCGGGTTCTGGTCGAGCCAGCGGCGCAGGTTGAGCCACTGGGCGGCGGCGTAGCGGTCCCAGCTGTCCTGGTCGGCCAGCACCATCTCCACGACGTCGTATCCGAGCGCCTGGAACTGCTCGATCAGTTCCGGGAGGAGCAGGAAGTCGGCGATGCCGGTGGCGTGGCATGCCTGGGCGGTCTCCTCGTCCGGAGGGAGCCGCCGCCAGTAGGGCTCGCCGATCAGCATCAGTCCTCCGGGGCGGAGGCTGCGGTCGAGCAGCTCGGCGGTTCCGGCGACGCCGTTGCCGATCCACGTGGCGCCGATACAGGCGGCGAGGTCGACCGGCTGGTCCGCGACATGGCCGGCGGCGTCACCGTGGACGAACTCGACCCGGTCCGCGACGCCGAGTTCGACGGCGCGGGCCCGGGCCTGCTCGGTGAAGACCGTGCTGATGTCCACCCCGGTGCCCGTGAAACCCAGGTCACGCGCCCAGGTGCACAGCATCTCGCCCGAACCGCTGGCCAGGTCGAGCATCCGTGTCCCGGGGGCGAGGTGGAGCGCCTCGCCCAGGGCCGCGAGCTTGCCCGCGGTCAGCGGGTTGTGGATCCGGTGGGTGCTCTCGCGGATGGTGAAGATGCGGGGGAGGTCCATCACCAGATTCTTCTCCGTCCTGCCGTGCGATGGGAAGATCCGGGGGATCGCCGCGCCACCCGGTGCCAACTGATCCTGCCCCAACGCCCTTCCGCTTCATACATGGCCGGTTTCGGGACACTGACCCACGGGAGTTCTCGCGCCTGGTTTCTCAACTGCTCCGATCAGTTGTCCAGTAGCCGCTTGGTGTGAAGTGCGGCGATGACCGTCGCGGCGTCCTGCGGACTGGCCGGATCGTATCCGGTGAGCTTCGCGAAGCGGGCAAGCCGGTTCAGCACCGTGTTCCGGTGGCAATACAGCTCTCCAGCAACGTCGGACACCGACCCCGAACGGAGATACGCCTGGACCGTTTCGATCAGCCGCTCCTTTTCATGCGCCGAGATGGTGGTGAGGGGCCCGAGTACCGAGTTCGCCAGAACCGTTCCGTACTCTCCCAGCCGGGTGGCCGCCACATGTCCCCATGTGTGCCCCACGGTCCGCTGGCCTGGTGTCTCGGGCGTGATTGCCGGCAGCGACTCCAACGCGATCCGGAGCATGAGAGGCACCTCGGCCAAGGACTGCGCGCGGGGTGCCACGAAACAGTCGAGTGGGGCGAGCCAGGGGCGCCCCTCTGCTGGCTCCTGTCCGGGCCGGGCCGGAGTGTCCTCGAGAATGAGAATCAGCGCGCCGTCGCGCTCGTGCAGAAATTGGTCGGCGCCGGCGCGATGAACCCCGGTCCTGAAGGATTTCTGCGCGTGTTCAGCCGCGACGGCGACGACGAAGCTGCTCTCCGGATTCACGCCCAGCGCACGGGCGGCCTGGCCCAGCAACTGCGAGTCCTTGCCATCCGAGTTCAGAAGCCGTGACAGGAGGAATGCGCGCTGCGCTTCCTTCTCCTGGGCCATGGTGGCCAGCTCATCGAGATAGCCCGCGTGCACTCGGATGGTGTGGAACTCCACTGCTTCCCACACCCGGACCGCGTCCTCGGTGAATTTCGGCAGGGACGCAACGGGGACCTTCTTCAGCATCGCGGTCCACAGGATGCGGAAGTCCATGCGCACCGCGCGCAGCAGGGACTCGAGCGGAATTCCCTGTTGTGCGCGGCGGTGGCCCAGAGCCTCAGACATCCCTGCCAGCCGGTCGGGTATCGGGAGATCCCCCACTAGCCGCAGCAGCAACTCCATCGAGGCCACCGCGGTCTCCTGCAGGTCCTGGGCTACTACGGCGGAGCTCGAGTAACCCTCGATCTGCTCGACTTCCAGCAGGAAGTCCTGCGCGATCTGGTCGATGTCGGCCAGGCAGCCGGCCACTACATCCGCCACGACCGACCGGGAGTCCGGCCCCTCGGCAGGGTCTCCCGCGTACACCGCTTCCTCATTGGGCATTTGCCCATTCTAGGGCCATAGTGCGCTGTCTTCATCCATTGTCTGGAGTCGTGATCCGGGCCACGATGGGAAGGGATACGCCTATCTGGTCATCAAACTGTGGAAGAGATCCCTGGAGGATCATGCTGGATCTAAAACTTGTCAATGCCCGTATCTTCACGATGATCGACGGGGCTCCCGTGGCGCACGCCCTGGGCGTGCTGCACGGACGAATCATCGGTCTTGATGAGGACGTCCTCCAGCTCCCCGCACGGCGCACATTCGATTGCGAGGGCGCCGTCGTGGTCCCCGGTTTTGGCGATTCACACAATCACATGGCCTGGTTCGGACAATCTCTCGCCGAGCTGGACCTGTCCGGCTGCCGGACGTTGGACGAGCTGTACGACGCTGTCACCGGATTCGCGTCCGGCCTCGCTGAAGACGCGTGGGTGGTGGGGTCTGGCTATGACGACACGGTCATGGGTGGACATCCGCACCGGAGCGATCTCGACCGGTGCTCGAATGGCCGTCCGGTCTGGCTCAAGCATCGGTCGGGACACATGTGCACCGTCAACACCGAGGCGCTCGAACGCACGGGCGTGCTGGACGGTTCGGCGCCCACCCCCGAAGGCGGCACCGTGGTCCGAGATTCCGAAGGGCCAACGGGTCTGCTCGAGGAACAGGCCCAGAAGCTGGTCACCGCGCTGATGGTGCCCTACCCGGTGGCGGACCTGGTCGAGGCGATCGGAGCGGCCAGCTCGGTCTATGCCTCGGAGGGTTTGACGCATGTGGTGGAGGCGGGCATCGGTGCGGGGTGGATCGGACGCAGCGCCGTGGAACTTGCCGCCTACGTGGAAGCCCGGCGCCAGGGTCTGCTGAGAACTCGGGTCCAGCTGATGGCCTCCAGTGATGCCCTGCACCCGCTGCATTGCCATGCCGCGGACCGGAGGACCTTCGGCTTGGACCTCGGTATCGCATCAGGATTCGGTGACGATCGTGTCCGGCTCGGCGCCATGAAGATCTTCATCGACGGTTCCCTGATCGGTCGCACGGCTGCCGTGACGGAGCCGTTCTGCGACCACGACCACGGCACCGGCAGTTTTCAGCTCTCCATCGAGGAACTGACCCAACGAATCGTGGACGCGCACTGCTCGGGCTGGAACATCGCAGCACACGCGATCGGGGACTCCGCCGTCGATGTCGCCCTGGACGCCTTCGCGGCTGCCCAACAGGAGCTGCCAAGATCTGAGGCACGACACCGCATCGAGCACGCCGGCATGGTGCGGCCGGACCAGCTGCACCGGTTCGCCTCCTTGGGGGTCACCCCGGTTCCGCAACCGCACTTCCTGTACGAGGTGGGTGACACGATGGCCGACGCTGTCGGCGCGGAGCGGGAACCGTGGGTGTACCGTCACCGGTCCTTCCTCGATCTCGGGGTGCGAGTACCTGGCAGCTCGGACCGGCCGGTGGCAGCCGGGGCGCCGTTGCTGGGCATGCAGTCCATGGTGCTGCGCCGCACCTCCTGTGGAGCAACGATGAGTCCCCAGGAACGCGTTGACGCCGAAACGGCCCTGCGTGCCTATACGGTCGACGCGGCGTGGGCCGCAGGAGAAGAAGACCAGCGGGGAACCCTGGAACGCGGAAAGCTCGCCGATCTGGTCTTCCTCTCGGCGCATCCGGCAGAAGTGCCACCCGAAGACATCAGCCGAATCACTGTGCTGGCCACCTTGCTCGACGGCGTCTGCATTTTTGGGCAGGACTATGTCGATGAACTGCAGACGACTGACCACACCGCCCAAACCCCGTCCCACATCGAAGGATCGAGAGACTGAACATGGAATCACATGAGACAACGCCGGAAGTGGACACGGCGGTGCCCGTTGTCAGCGGAGCCGATGCCGGGAAGATCGCCCGCGCGGCCTTCGTCGGCACGGCTCTTGAGTGGTACGACTATTTCCTTTTCGGCACTGCTGCCGCCATCGTGTTCAACCGACTGTTCTTCACAACACTCGATCCGACGGCCGCGACGCTGGCAGCGTTCGCCACGTTCGGTGTCGGCTTCGCTGCCCGACCGCTCGGCGCCGTCCTGTTCGGGTACATCGGTGACCGAGTAGGCCGTCGACCAGCGCTGCTGATTACCATCGTGTCGATCGGCGTGGCTACCGGACTGATCGGCCTGTTGCCCGACTTCGGCAGCATCGGCCTCGCCGCACCCATCATGCTGGCAGTCCTGCGTCTGGTGCAGGGTCTTGCGGTGGGCGGTGAATGGGGCGGTGCCATGACCATCGCGGTGGAGCACGCCCCGCTCGAGAAGCGCGGTCGGTATGCGGCGCTGGTGCAGGTCGGTTCGCCGGTCGGCACCCTGATGTCCTCCGGCGCCTTCGCCCTGGTGCTGCTCCTGCCCTCTGACGCTTTTGATTCGTGGGGTTGGCGCCTGCCGTTCCTGGCGGCCTTCCCGCTGCTGCTCATCGCGCTGTACATCCGGTTGCAGGTCGAGGAATCACCGATCTTCCGTGAACTGGTCAAGCTGGAGGAGCGCGCCAAGATCCCGGCAGTCGACGTTTTCCGCCAAGCCTGGGGCCGGTTGATCGTTGCCATCATGGCCGCCTTTCTGGGCGTCGGTGGCTTTTACATCATGACCACCTTCGTCATCAGCTACGGTACTGAAACGCTCGGCATGGACCGTGGACTCATGGTCAACGCCACCCTGATCGCCGCTGTCGTCCAGATCGGCGTCATCGTGCTCGTGGGCCGTGTCAGCGAACGGATGGGGCCCGGGCGCATGACCGTGTTCGGCGGCATCGCCACCGCGGTGGCCGCGTTCCCGCTTTTCTGGCTGATCGACTCCCGCAGTCCGGCGGCCATCATCCTGGCGGTAACTGTCGGTATCGCCCTGCTCTCCTTGGCCTACGCGGTCACGGGCGGTCTGTTGACCGAACTGTTCCCACCGCATCTGCGGTACAGCGGTGTCGCGCTCGGCTACAACCTGGCCGGTGCGCTGAGCGGATTCCTGCCTCTGATCGCCGTGGCCCTGCTGGGATTCTCCGGAGGTGCCTCCTGGGCCCCAGCCCTGCTGCTGATTGCCGTGTCCCTGATCACTGCTGCCGGTGGATTCTTCGGCGAACGTCTTCGCGTCAAGGACAAGTCGATCGTTCGATAAGGAGGAACCATGCTGGATCCCGATACAGCGCGCCGGATCACCGACGCGGTAGACGCTGCTTTCGACCGGCAGCTCCAGTTCACAGCGGAGCTGGTTCGCCACCCCTCGTTGAGGGCCGCTGAGGCCAGCGCCCAGGACCTCATGGCCGCCCAGTTCCGGGAACGCGGCCTCGCCGTGGATCGGTGGACGCTCGACGGCGAAGCCCTGAGTGCGCATGTGGGATACGGCCCCACCACTGTTGCCTTCGAGGACCTCACCAACGTTGTGGGCACCTACACCGCCTCGGAGCAGCGGGGACGTTCACTCATCCTCAATGGGCACATCGATGTCGTCCCCACCGGACCTGAGGAGACCTGGGAGCACCACCCCTGGGATGCCGTGGTCGAGGACGGGTGGATGTACGGGCGAGGGGTTGGCGACATGAAGGCCGGCCTGGCCGCGAATCTCTTCGCCTTCGACGCTGTCCTGGCTGCCGGATTCACGCCGGCGGCGACCATCCACCTCCAGTCGGTCGTGGAGGAGGAGTGCACTGGCAACGGATCACTGGCCGCGCTGCAGCGCGGCTACACCGCAGATGCCGTCGTCATCCCCGAACCTGAGGAGAACATGCTGGTGCGGGCGAACGTCGGAGTGATCTGGTTCCGGGTCCGTGTGTCCGGCAAACCCACCCACGTGCGGGAGATGGCCTCGGGGTTCAACGCCATCGACGCGGCCTACACGGTCATGGGCGCACTGCGGGAATTGGAGACGAAGTGGAACTCCGACCGAGGCAACCACCGGTACTTCGAAGACGTTGATCGTCCGATCAACCTCAACATCGGCATGATCTCCGGCGGCGACTGGCCCTCGAGCGTGCCCTCCTGGTGCGAGTTCGACGTGCGCGTGGCACTTTATCCCGGCATCTCAGCCGCTGACGCATGGGAAGAGATCCAGGAGTGCCTCCGGACCACGGATTCCGGGGCTGCAGTATCCGCGGAGCGGACGGGGTTCTTCTCCGAGGGCTATGTCCTGGAAGAGGGCTCGGACGCCGAGGCGGTTCTGGCGGCTGCGCATGAGAAAACCTTCGGGTCGGCGCTGCAGAGCTTCACCACCCCGGGATACCTGGACGGCCGGGTCTTCGCCTTGTACGCCGGGATACCGGCGCTGGTCTACGGGCCAGTGTCCGAGTCGATCCACGGTTTCGATGAGCGCGTGCACCTCGAGTCCGTGCGCAAGGTGACGAAGACTATCGCTCTGTTCATCGCCGACTGGTGCGGCGTGACCGAGCCGGCGTAGCAACGCCGGAAACGCGGAAGGCGCTCTGCCGTTGGCCGGGCGCCTTCCGCGTTGTCGCGACTATCGGGGGTCGAGTTCCCCGAGGCAGAGGTTTCGGACAACGTCGGTGAGCACGTGCAGCCCGGTGACGGCGTCCCGGTCGGTGGTGTACTCGTGCTCGTTGTGCGAGATGCCCTCCACCGACGGAACGAACAGCATCACTGTGGGAACGATGTCCTTCAGATTGGTGGAGTCGTGTCCGGCCAACGTCTTGACCCGCGTGTACGTGAGGCCTCGGTTGGCGGCGGTCTTCTCTGCCAGCTCCACACCTTCGGACTGGTAGGGAGTGACCGGCCAGCAGTGGGACCCCGTCCTGCTGATCCCGACCCGGGCCGCGTGCTCGATCCGTTCGATGCGCTCATGCAACAGCTGATCTGCCTCGGCGAGGAGCTGCTCGTCGGCGGACCTCAGGTCCAGGAGCAGAGTGACCAGCGAGGGCACGACCACGGGCGAGTTGGGATAGACGTCGAGCTGGCCGACCGAAGTGTGAACGGCTCCGTCAGGGAAGTGATCCGCGATCTCCCGGGCGGCGACGACGAGCATCGACGCGCCGAGCAGCGCATCGCGCCGGTCAGCGATGACTGTCGACCCCGTGTGCGACTGCTCACCGCGGACCTCGAACTCGTACTTGTTGGCCGCCCAGTTGGAGTCGATGACTCCGATGGCGATGCCGTCGCGTTCCAGGCTGCGGCCCTGCTCGATGTGGATCTCCGCGGCGTAGACGGCGGTCGGTCCGTCGCCCTGCCCCAGAGCATTGGTGGCCTCCAACGACTCTCGGACGGTGATGCCCGCCGGATCTGTGGTGGCCAGAACGTCCTCGGGCCGCATCTTTCCGGTGTAGACGGAGCTGCCCATCATCGACGGCTTGAAGCGAGCGCCTTCCTCGTTGAACCAGTTCACGACCGCCAGGTTGTAGCGGGGAGCCGTCCCATCGGCCCGCCACTCCGCTGCGAGGCGGAATGCAGCGTGGGCGGCGGCGAGGACGCCGTACGCGCCGTCATATCGTCCAGCTGTCGGTTGGGAATCGAGGTGGGAGCCCACCAGCACATAAGGCGCACCAGGGTGCAGTTCCAGCATGCCGAACTGGTTCCCGACCTGGTCGAACTGGACGTCGAAGCCCTTGTCCTGCAGTGTCCGAGTCAGCCAGGCACGCTGCTCGCCGTCTGCGGGGGACCCGGCCTGCCGGTCCACTCCGCCGCCGGGTGTAGCACCGAAGGTGCACAGGGTGGCGAAGTCCTCCAGGAAGGCGGCGTCGGGTCCGGTGAACTGGGTGGGATCGGGTTCGGGCACGGCACCGTTGAGCATGACTGTCCGTCCTTGCGCTGGATTGATGGTTTCCACAATCGTCGCAGGACAGCGGGGTGCAGGCACTAGTTCCCAACAACCAGTTCAGCCGGTGTCATTGTGCACTTGTACAGTGAGCCCCGACGACCACGAAGGCGGTGGGGAAGGCCACGAGAGCGGACCGTCAGTCGTGGCTGAGCCAGCAGGTGTCAGGCCCTGTGGGCCTCGTCGCCACCTCGTCCCGGCCGCGAATGTGCTCCGGGATGCCCTGGTGCCGCGGCGTCCACCGTCACTCGCAGGCCAGGCCCTCGGCCCCGCCCCGGTCCAGCTCCGGGCGGTAGCCGGGCTGGTCCGAGCGTAGGGGCGCCGCACCCGCGGCGCGGACCGCGGCGCAGTCGGCGTAGTGGACCTCCTCCGCCGGTGACGGCCCCGCGGCGGTGTTCCCGGCCGGCGGGACATCGGTGGGCACGTCCTGGTCCGGGCACCCGGCCAGCACGTCCGCCATGGCGTCCCGCTCGGGAGCCGTCACGAACAGCTCGTAGCGGGCTTTGACCGCGATCTGGGTGGCCACGTACTCGCACCGGAAGGACTCGTTCGGCGGCAGCCACCCGGCGGCGTCGGAGGCGGACTTCGCCCCGTTGGTCGGCCCGTCCACGGCCCGCAGGTTGAGCGGGTCGTTGGCGAGGGCCGTGCGCTCGTCCTGGGTGAGCCGGTCGGCCCCGGAGATCCACGCGTTCTTCAGCGCCACCACGTGGTCGATCTGCACGTCGGCGGAGGTCAGCGGTCCGCGGACGAACTCGATCGTCCGCCCGGTGTAGGGGTCCTCGAGGGTCCCGGAGAGGACCCTGCACCCGTCGTCGTGGAGGACGTCACCGGTGAGGTCCCGGGCCAGGATGTCGTTGCGGGCGTCGCAGCCGTTGCCGTCGGGATCGGCCCAGTCCCCGAACTGGGCGAGCCGGTCGTAGTCCTCCCCGCTGCCGGCGTTCCCGACGGGCAGGGCCGCGAGCGCCCGCGCGGCGGGGGAGGTGGTCTCCACGGCCTGCGGCGTGCAGCCGGTCAGGACGCCCAGGGCGACCGCGAGCGGGACGAGCACCGTCCGCCGGGCACGGGTCTGCGGTGGCTCGAATCTGCGCACGGTGTTCCCTCCGCTCCGGCCGGTGGTGTCGGGACCCCTATTCTCGCAGGTCAGCCGTTCGGGGTAGATTGCGGCACCGGAGGAAGGCAGACATGAGACGGTGCTTCGCCGCGGCCCGCGTGCTGATGGGCCTGGCCCTGGTCGTGGCCGTGGCCGGGCGGCTGCAGGCGTACCTGGGGTTCTGGATCGAGCGCGGGGACCGGGCCATCGCGGTCGACGTCGCCAACTTCTTCAGCTACTTCACCATCCAGACGTCGCTGTTCCACGCCGTGGTGTTCGGGTTCGGCGCGTGGTACCTGCTCGCACGGCGGGGCGCCGACCCGCCGTGGTTCGGGGCCCTGCGCGCCGCGGCCACGACGTACACCGTCACCACCGGAGTGGTCTACAACGCGCTGCTGCGCGCTCTGCCGCAGGAGGCGGCCCTGGAGCAGCCGTGGGCCAACGAGGTGCTGCACACGATCGTCCCGGTCTACGCGCTGCTGGACTGGCTGCTCGCGCCGGGGCGGAGCCCGGTCCGGTGGCGGACGGTCGGCGGGATCGTGGTGTATCCGGTGCTGTGGGCCGTCTACACCCTGGTGCGGGCGCCGTTCGTGCTGGCCGAGGGCACCGGCAACCCCTGGTGGTACCCCTATCCGTTCCTGGACCCGCACGGGTCCGCCGGCGGCTACGGGTCCGTGGCGGTCTGGATCGCGGTGCTCGCGGTGGCGATCACGGCGACGGCCTCGGTCCTCGTCGGGTTCTCCCGGCTCCGCACCAGGGCTCCCGCCGACGACGACGGGGCCGAGCGCCGCCGGTGACGGGCCGGGCCGCGCAGGGACCGCCCGGGCGCTGTCCGGGTCAGAGCCGCGGCACGCACGGCCCGGCGCCCAGCTTGGCCAGGCCGGCCCGGTCCCCGGCCGAGAGCACCGTGGCCCCGCCCGCCGGGTGCATCATCTGGGTGGGGTCGTCGACGTGGGCGAGCCCCACCACGTGCGCCAGCTCGTGGATGATGGTCGCGCGGACGTGGGCCGCCCCGTCCGGGTGCTCCAGCACCGGCGCCAGGCCCGGGGCGTCGAGGGCGACCTGACCGGTGACGTAGGCGAACGGCCCCCCGGGCGCCTGCCGGGCCGTGCTGCCGCCGAGGCCCACCACGTTGCCGGCCAGCCCGGGCACCTCGGTCTCGTCGGACCACGCGATGAGCACGGGCGCCCACTGCCGGCCGTACCGGTCCGGCTGATAGGGCGTGCGCTGCTCGGCGGGCGCCTCCGTCGTCGTCCCCACGGGGACGAACCGCAGACCGGTGGCCGCGGAGATCTCGGCGACCGCCTCCTCGACGAGCTGCCGGCCGCCCGGCGGGGCGCCGTCCGGGCGCACGACGTAGTGCACCGGACGGCACGGGTCGTAGGCGACCATCGGCTGGGCGGGGTCCGGGGAGTCCATGAAGCGGTGGCCGCCGACGTCCTCGACCGCCGGGGGCGCCCCCCGCGGCGCCGGTGCGGCCCCGACCCCGGGCGGGGGCGCCGACGCGTTCGGCAGGTAGGGGCGGATGACCGGCAGCGCGTAGTCCTGGAAGAGCCCGGGCGTGAACCAGAGCATCAGCAGCACCACGACGCCCACGGCCGGGGTCCCCCGCCACGCCGGGCTGCGCCTGCGCGGCGCCCTCGCCCAGCGGCGGGCGGATGCCCTGGCCGCCCGGGCGGCGCGCCGGTCCCGCCGCCGGCGCGCGCCCGGGCCCAGCAAGGCCTCGCGCTGCTGCTCCAGCGCCTCCTCGAGCACCCACTGCGGCGTCCGTCCGCTCGGGGACCGCGGGAGGCGCGCGGCGGCGGCGTGCTCGTCGCGGGTCCGGGGCGACGCTCCCCGCTGCGGCGTGGCGCCACCGGGCTGGTGCATGGTTCCTGGCTTCTGTGCTGGATCAGGCCGTCACGCGGCCCACACTGAAGTGTACGAAAGCAAACACGGCGGGGGATCCCGCACCGGCCCGTGACGGGCAATCGCCTGTCCACACTCCTGCCTACACTGGCCCGACGCAGCCCCGACCCGAAGGAGCACCGCAGTGGAGACCACCCCGCACCAGAACGTCACCTTCCCCTCGGCCGGGGGCCGGGCCCACGGCTACCTGGCGCTGCCGGACGCCGGCCGCGGTCCCGGCGTGCTCGTGATCCAGGAGTGGTGGGGGCTCACCGACCACATCCGGGACGTCGCGGACCGGCTCGCCGCCGAGGGCTTCGTGGCCCTGGCCCCCGACCTCTACGGCGGGTCCATCACCCACGAGGGCGAGGAGGCCGCCGAGATGATGTCCCGGCTGCCCGAGGAGGAGGGCGTGCGGCTGCTCGCCGGCTCCGTCGACTTCCTGCTCGGCCACGAGGTCGTCACCAGCTCCACGGCGGGGGCGATCGGCTTCTGCATGGGCGGCGGGTTCGTCCTGGCACTCGCCACGGACCAGGGCGAGCGGATCGGCGCCGCGGTGCCGTTCTACGGCGTCGGCCAGGGCGTGCCGGACGCCTGCCACGGGGTGCGCGCGGCGGTGCAGGGCCACTACGGCCGCGAGGACTCGTCCTACCCGGTCGAGAAGGCGCAGGCGCTCGAGGAGCAGCTCCGCCGCGAGTCCTCCGCCCCCGTGGTCGAGTTCCACTACTACGACGCCCCGCACGCCTTCCACAACGACCGGAACCGGGCGAACCACCGCCCCGACGCCGCGGCCGCGGCCTGGGAGCGCGCGGTCGCCTTCCTGCGCGAGCACGTCCGGTAGTCGATGGCGAGGGCTGTCCCCCGACCCGCCCACAGGGGGAAACGTCCTGCTGCGCGGGTTGTTACCAGGATGTAGGAAACGGTGGCGCCCGGCGTCGGGTGTGGTGGAACTGGGGCTTTGCGGAGGCAAATGCGTGGCCGAGCGGTGGAACGGCGCTCCGTAGTTTTGGAGTCAACAACCCACCGCAGCGCACCACCGAACGAAGGGCTCCTCCCATGACCGCCACCGCCGTCGCCACCGTCTCCCGCCCCCGCCGCTACCGCGTCCTCGTCCCCCTCGCCGGCCTCGCCGCCGCCGCCGCGCTCGCCGTGGGCTCCGGGGCGGACTTCACCTCCAACTCGGTGAACTCCGCCAACGCCTTCAGCACCGGCTCGCTGACCCAGACGAACTCCAAGGCCAACAGTGCGGTGTTCAACCTCGACAACATGAAGCCCGGCGACACCCTCAACGGCTCGGTCACCATCACCAACTCCGGCTCCCTCGGCGCCGGCTTCAAGCTCACGGAGACCGCGACCAACGGGTTCACCACGAAGTCCAACCTCCGGCTCACGATCACCGAGTCCGGCTCCACCGCGCCGGTGTGGACCGGTACCTTCGGCGAGCTCACCGCCGCCGGCCCGCTGGTGCTGGGCGATTGGGCCCCGGGCCAGGCCAAGACGTTCGTCTTCAGCGTCACCCTCGACTCGAAGGCCGACAACACCGAGCAGGGCAAGACCGCCACGGCTACCTACAGCTGGGACGCGGTGCAGTCCGCGGGCACCACCACCGACCAGTGACCCGTCCGGCGGGGCCGGCCCTGACGGGCGGGCCCCGCCGTCCCTGCTCGACACGACCGCGGGCGTGCGCCCGCAGCAGGAGGACACCGTGCGTGCTGTGCGGATCGCGGCCCGGACCGCCTCCCGGGTGCTGCTGAACCTGGCGGCGCTCGTGGTGCTGGCCCTGGCCCTGGCCATGCTCGTGCCCGGTGCGCTGGGCTACGAGCGCTACGTCATCACCGGCGCGTCGATGTCCGGGACCTTCGAGAAGGGCACCCTGGCCATCGAGAGCGCGGTGCCGGTGGCGGACCTGGCCGTCGGCGACGTCATCACCTACCTGCCCCCGCCGGACTCCGGGCTCACCGAACTGGTCACCCACCGCATCCTCACCGTCGAGGAGTCCGAGAGCGGGCCCGTGTTCCGGACCCAGGGCGACGCCAACGCCGACGCCGACCCGTGGACCTTCCAGCTGCCCGGGCCCACCCAGGCCCGTCTGGACCACGCCGTCCCCCACCTCGGCTGGGCGTTCATCGCCCTGTCCGACCCGCAGGTCCGGCAGTTCGTCATCGGCGTGCCGGCCGGGCTCATCGCCCTCCGCTGCGCGATCGAGGTCGTGCAGGTCCTGCGCCGTCCCCGGCCCCGAACCGCGACCCCCCAGCCGTCTGCCGCCACGGCGCGGAAGCGCCTCGACGGCCCGCCGAGACGCCCTGTCCCGGGCCGGAGGACCGCCGCCGCGGTCTGACCCGCGGCGGCACGGCATGCCGCACGCCGTGCCGCGGAGGTGTTGCCGAACTGTGGAACTGCGAGCGGCCTCTGTTCCCCGGCTGTTGCCACCGGCTCTCTAGCGTGGGAACCGACCACCCGGTCCTCGCCCACACCGACCTCGACCCACGCCCCGGGAGCCACTGATCGCCATGACCGCACGAACCGCTGCGACCGCCGTTCTCGTCGTCGTGCTCGGTCTGCTCCTGGGCCTCAGCAGCACCGCCGAGTTCTCCTCCGCGTCCTTCACGAGCCGCTCGGACAACCCGCAGGGCACCGTCCGGGCCGCCGCGGACTGGACCCCGCCCACCACGTCCCTCACCCCTCCGGGCGCAATCCTGGCGGGCTCGGTCGTCCTCACCGCGTCCGCCGCAGACGCCGAGACCGGGATCGACACCGTCGCGGTCCAGTACCGCTCGGCCTCCGGAGGCGAGTGGCGCACAGTGTGCACCACCGCCTCGGCCCCCTATCGCTGCACGTGGAGCACCCCCGGTGTCGTGGACGGCTCCTACGCGCTGCGCTCCGTGACGACCGACCGGGCCGGGTACTCGGCGGTCTCCGCCGTGGCGACCACCGTGGTGGACAACACCGGGCCCGTCGTGACGATGATCGATCCTGGCGCGCTCCTCGGCGGCACCCGGACCTTCGAGGCCACCGCGGCCGACCCCGGCACCGGTGTGCAGGCGGTGGTCCTCCAGTACGCCCCGAGCGGCTCGAGCACCTACCGGGACCTGTGCACCGCGACCGCCGCCCCCTACTCCTGCCGCTACGACACCCGGCAGCTGCCCGACGGCCGCTACGACCTCCGGGCGGTCGCGACCGACCGCGCCGGCAACGCCACCACCTCCGCGGTGGTCGCGAACCGGGAGGTCGAGAACCCGGTCAGCACCGTCACCCTGGCCGCCCCGAGGACCTACCTGTCCGGCGGCACCACGCTGAGCGCCACCGCTGCCTCCACCGCGGGGGTGCAGGCGGTCCGCTTCCAGTACGCCCCCGCCGGTACGACCACCTGGAGCACGGTGTGCACCGACACCACCGCGCCGTACAGCTGCGCCTGGACCACGACCGGTGTGGCAGACGGCGCCTACGACCTCCGCACGGTCCTGGTGGACGGCAAGGGGCGGGAGACCGCCTCGGCGTCCGTTCCCGAACGGCACGTGCTCAACACCGTGGTCCGCGGCGTGGACGTCCAGGCAGCTAACGGGGGCAGGGCCGGCACGATGGACGCCGGGGACACGATCACCTACACCTACAGCCACCTCGTGGACCTGAACACGATCAGCACCGGGTGGGACGGCAGCGCACTGGCGACCGCGCTGAACATGCAGAGCGGCTGGTTCGCCGACAGCAGCATCACCGTGGCCGGCTCCGCCCGGGCCGATTCCGTGGGCTCCGTGAACCTGGGCGCCGACTACCTCTCGGTCTCGACGAGCGCCCGGTTCGACGCCACCATGACGGCGGAGGCGGTCGTCGTCGACGGCCGTCCGCGCACGGTGATCACCGTGACACTGGGCCAGAGGACGGGCGGCGGCACGCCGAGTACGAACAGCACGCCGACGATGGCCTGGACGCCCAGCACCGCCGTCAAGGACCTCGCCGGCAAGGCCGTGTCGTCGGCAGCGGTCAACGAGACCGGCGCCGCGGACGGGGACTTCTGATGCGCCGTCCGCGCGCCCGCCGGGCCACCGCCGTGGCCGCGGTGCTGCTCGCCGCAGTCCTCGCCGTCCAGGCCGTGCTCATCCGGGACGAGGCCGCCTACCTGAGCGTGCTGCTCTTCGCCGGTGCCGCACTGGGCGTCGTGGGCGCCGTGCGCTTCCGGCTCCGCGGCTGCTTCGCGGCCCGCTTCACCCTGGTGCTCGTGGCGGCGCTCGTGCTCTTCGGGGAGGGCCTGCTGGCGGCGCTCGGTCTGCCCGGGCTCGGTCACGCGGGCGCACGGACCGGCCTCACGGTGACGGGAACAGCGGCGATGGCGGGCGCCGTCGTCGTCCTGGTGGGCCTGCGGCCGAAACATGACGCGGGACACCGGACAGTCCCATGAGAATGGATATGCTTTTGCAATGGTCCCCAGCATCCTCCTGGTGGAGGACGACGACGGCATCGCCCTCCCCCTGACCCGCGCCCTCGACCGGGAGCAGTACGCCGTGGAGCGGGTGAGCACCGGCCAGGCCGCCCTCGTGAGCGCCGCCACCGGACGGTTCTCCCTGGTGGTCCTCGACCTCGGGCTGCCGGACGGGGACGGACTGGACGTGTGCCGGCAGGCCCGCGAGGACGGCTACACCGGGGCCGTGCTCATCCTCACCGCCCGCGGCTCGGAGATCGACCGGGTGGTCGGCCTCGACGTGGGCGCCGACGACTACATGGCCAAACCCTTCAGCCTGGCCGAGCTGCTGGCCCGCGTCCGGGCGCTGCTGCGCCGGCAGAACGGCCCGTCCACCGCTCCCGTGCCGCAGCCGCAGACCGCCCCGGGGCTGCGGGTGGACCCGCGGTCCCGGCAGGCCTTCGTGGCCGACACGGTCCTGCCGGTCACCGCCAAGGAGTTCGACGTGCTGGCCGAACTGGACGGTGTCCGCGGGGACGTGGTCACGCGGGAGCACCTCATGGACCGGGTGTGGGACGAGAACTGGTTCGGCTCCACCAAGACCCTCGACGTCACCGTGGCCCGGCTGCGGCACAAGCTGGCCGACTCCGGGGCGCCGGCCCAGATCGTCACCGTGCGCGGGATCGGCTTCCGGCTCGAGGACGGCCCGCCGGATGCGTGACCGGCTGATCACGGCGCTCGTCGGTCTGGCGATCGCCGTGATCGTCCTGTACGGCGGCCCGCGGGCCTACATGGTGGCCGAGCAGGCACGGACCACCGTGGTCCAGCAGACCGAGCGCTCCGCGGACCTGATCGCAGCCGTGCTCACGGAGCGCTCGCGCGGCGGTGGACCCGTCGACGAGGACCTGGACGCCCTCGTGCACGACGGGGAGGTCCTGGTCCACCGAGGTGCGGACGGCCGGATAGTGGCGTCGGCGGGCGAGGCCGAGGGCCACGCCGCGGACGTGGTGGCGACCCGGCGGCTGCCGGACGGCAGCGCCCTGGAGCTGACCCGCTCCGGTGCGGCGGTGAGCGAGCGGATCACCGATGCCGTGATGCCGATCGTGCTCATCGGCCTGGGGGTCGTGGTCCTGGCCGTCCTCGCCGCGGTGGTGCTGGCCCGCGGGCTGGCGCGGCCCTTCCAGCGGCTGGCCGACGCCGCCCGCCGGCTGGGGGACGGGACCTTCAGCCTGCCGCCGATGGACTCCACGCTGCCCGAGGCCCGGGCCATCGGGGTGGCGCTGCAGACCAGCTCCCGGCAGCTCGAGGCCCTCCTGCACCGCGAGCGCCAGTTCGCCGCCAATGCCTCCCACCAGCTGCGGACCCCGCTCACCGCCCTGCGCCTGGAGCTCGAGGACCTCACCTACTGGCCCGAGACCGCCCCCGCGGTGTCCGAGCAGCTCCACCGGGCGCTGGGGGAGCTGGACCGGCTCAGCGGGACGGTGACCGAGCTGCTGGAGCACTCCCGCGGCCGCCGTCTGGAGCGCCCGGTGCCCGTGGACTTGGCGCTGCTCACCGCCGAGACCGCCGCGCGCTGGGACCGGCAGGCCGGTGCGGCGGGCCGCACCGTCACGGCGATGGCACCGCGTCCCGCCCGCGTCCGCACGCATCCCGGGCTGCTGCAGCAGATCCTGGACGTGCTCATCCACAACGCCCTGCGGCACGGCCGCGGAGTCGTGCGCGTACGGGCCAGGGATGCCCGCACGCACTGGGCGATCACGGTCCAGGACGAGGGGGACCGACCCGCGGGCCCGGGCATCTTCGACCGCCACGTCAGCACCGGGGAAGGGGGCGAGGGCATCGGGCTGACGGTCGCCGCCGAGCTCGCCGAGTCCCTCGGCGGCAGCCTCACCCTCGAGTCCGTCCCGACCACCACGTTCCTGCTGCGGCTGCCGGCGGCACCGTCGACCTGAGCCGACGCCCAGCCACTGCCGGTCGCGGTGACAGCTCCGGCACAGCCTGCCGTGCCAGGCTCGGCCCCGGAGCACGCCCCAGACCACCCAGGGAGAACCGATGACGCAGACGACCACCCGGACCATGACGCGCACCGCGACCGCCGTGCTCACCGCGGCACTGGTCGCCCTGGCGGTGGTGCTGCAGCAGCCGGAGCCCCTCACCGCGGCACTGCTCGTCGTCGTCCTCGGCACCGGGTGGGACCTGCGCCTGACCCGGGAACTGGCCCGGGTGCGGGTCCGCCCCTGACCCCACCGCCCCGAGCACGCCGGGCGCCCGAGCACCGAGGAGTCCCCATGACCGAGATGTGGCCCGTGGTCCACGCCGAGCGCCGGGCGCTGATCCGGGACCTGGAGGACCTCCCGGCGCGGCAGTGGGCGACCCCCTCGCTGTGCCCCGGCTGGGACGTCCACGACGTCCTGGCCCACCTCGTCGACGACGCGCGGACCACGCGCCTGGGCTTCCTCCGCCGCCTCGCGGCCGCCCGCTTCGACTTCGACCGCTGCAACGCCAGCGGCGTCGCGCGGGAGCGCCGAGCGGATCCGCGGGACACGCTGGCCGCGTTCCGCGCGGTGAGCGGCCGCACCACGAGTGCGCCGGCGGCGCCGGCCACCCGGCTGGTGGAGGCGTTCGTGCACGGGGAGGACATCCGGCGCCCGCTCTCGCTCACCCGGGACCGCCCGGCCGGACCGGTCGCCGAGGCCCTGCGCCACCAGCTGCGGACCAGCACGAAGCTCGGCGGCGGGAAGGAGCGGGCGGCGGGCCTGCGGCTCGTGGCCACCGACGCCGACCTCGACGCCGGGACCGGCCCGGAGGTGCGCGGCGGCGTCCTCGCGCTGCTGCTGGCGGTGTCCGGGCGCGCGGTCGGCCCCGAGGAGCTCACCGGCCCCGGAGCCGCCGGACTCGCGCGCTGAGCGTTCGCCGTCCCGCACGGCCCTCGATGCGATGGTGTGACGGCCCCGCAGTGTGATCCTTGACACCCCGGCCCGGATGTCCCTACTCTCCTAACACGTGTCAGGAACCTGACACGTGTTAGTTCAGCAGAGTGAGGACACGCGGATGACTGCAGCGAGCAGCTTGACCCGTCGCGCGCTACTGGGGGTCGGCGGCATCGCCCTGGCCGGGGCCACCGTCGGGGCGTGGCCGCGACTGACCGGCTCCGACATCCCCGGCCGTGGTGAGGACGTCCTGACGGTCGCGATCCAGGGCACGGCCCAGGACGCCGCGAACCGGCAGCAGCTGGTGGACGAGTTCCAGGCCGAGCACCCGGACATCCCGGTGCGGATCCAGGCGATCCAGAGCGCCGACTGGGGGGACTTCTTCTCCAAGATCCTCACCATGGTCGCGGCGGGCCAGGCCCCGGACATCGTCTACGTGGCCACGGAGGGCACCCAGCTGTTCGCCGACCGGCTCGCGGTGCCCCTCGACAGCTACGTCCAGCGGGACGCCGCCACGATGGGGGAGTACTTCGGCGACGTGCACCCCAGCCTCGTCGAGGCCTTCATGTACAAGGGCAACCTGTACCAGCTGCCGCTGGAGTTCAACGCGGCCAACATGTACCTCAACACGGCGGCGCTGCGCCGTGCCGGGGCGGAGCGGCCCGCCGACGACTGGACGAAGGACGACTTCACGGGGCTCATGCGCGCCCTGCAGCGCTCCAACGAGGGCTCCTTCCGCCCCTACTACTGGACGAACCGCCTGTTCGGCGGTGTGGTCCCCTGGCTCTACGCCAACGGCACCAGCTTCCTCACCGAGGAGAAGGCGCCGGGCGGCGGATGGCTGTGGAACGGCTTCTACGGGGACCACCCGGCGGGTGCCGACCGCAGCGGCGGCTACCTGTGGACGGGCTCCAACGTCCGGGACGAGCGGGTCACGGAGACGTTCGACTACCTGCGGGAGCTCGTGCAGGAGGGCCTCGGCGTGCGCCCCGAGGAGGGCGGCGGCAACGCCCTGATCGGCCTGTTCGCCTCCAACCGCGTGGGCGCCACCCCGGCCGGCGGGTACTGGGCGCAGGGGCTGAACGAGGCCGGGATGGGGCCGGAGGCCTTCGACGTGCAGTTCTTCCCGCGCTGGCGCACGCAGCGGCACCAGTTCGGCGGTGCCGGCTACGCGCTGATGAAGACCTCGGAGCGCAAGGACCAGGCGTGGGAGTGGATCAAGTTCACGGCCCGCAAGGAGTCGATGCAGCTGGCCACCCCCCACCCGAACACCACGCCGAGCCGGCGCTCCATGGTCACCGCGGACTTCTACCGCGGGGCCGGTCCCGAGCACTGGCAGGTCTTCTACGACACGCTGGACCGCTTCCCCAGCACCGGTCCCATTCCCGCCCCGCCGCAGCAGGCCGCCGTCGAGTCCGCGCTCACGAAGAACGTGGCGGTCGCCATGGGCGGCGGCGCCGGCCAGATGACCTCGGCCCTCGACCGGCTCGACACCGAACTCGCTCTCATCCTCGGGGAGGACTCATGACCACCATCGCACCGGCACCGGACGTCGCCCGGACCACGGTCCCCGCACCGGCGCCGCCGCCGCGGCGGACCCGCTCCCGGGCCGAGGGGTGGATGACCGTCGTCTTCCTGGCCCCCACCGTCATCGGGATGGGCGTCTTCACGGTGCTGCCCATCCTGGCCTCCGTGGTGCTGGCCTTCTTCCAGTGGGACATCATCTCCGCGCCCGAGTTCGTGGGGCTGCGCAACTTCACCGAGCTCGTCACGGACCGGACCGTGCGGGTCTCCTTCCTCAACACGATCGTGTTCGTGGTGGTCGCGGTGGCTCTGCAGCTGTCCCTCGCGATGACCCTCGCGGTGCTGGTGCAGGGGAAGATGCCGAGCTGGTTGCGGCTGTTCTTCCGCTCCACGTTCTTCTTCCCGCTCATCCTCTCCGCGGCCAGCGTCTCGATCTTCATGCGCTACATGTTCAACGAGCAGTTCGGCGTCGTGAACTGGCTCCTCACCAATGTCGGCCTGCCCGCGGTGCCCTGGCTGACCACCACGACCGGGGCCTCGCTCGTGGTGGTGCTCGTCTACGTGTGGCAGAACTTCGGCTTCACGTTCCTGATCCTGCTGGGCGGGATCGCGTCCATCCCCAAGGAGCTCTACGAGGCGGCCGACCTCGACGGCGCCAAGGGTTGGTCCAAGTTCCGCAACGTGACCCTGCCCCTCGTCAGCCCGACCCTCCTGGTGGCGTCCGTGACGGCGATCATCACGGCGCTGCAGGTCTTCGACCAGCCCTACGTGCTCACCCGCGGCGGCCCCGGGGACTCGACCCGCTCCGCCGTGATGGTCGTCTACCAGACGGCGTTCCAGCAGCTGGAGTTCGGCAAGGCGTCCGCCATCGGCCTGGTGCTCATGGTGCTCATCATGCTCGTCACCCTGGCGCAGTTCCGCCTCTCCCGGCGCTACGTCCACTACCAGTGAGCTCTCCCGACCGACGAAGGACCACCTCATGTCTGCACCTGCTCACACCCCGTCCCGGGCGGCCGGCTCCGCGCCCCGCCGTCGTCGGCGCCGGGGGCTGCCCACCCCGGGACGCGTCGCCGGCTTCCTCTTCCTGATCGTCGCCGCCGTCGCGGTCCTGGGACCCGTCATGTGGACCCTGTCGACGTCGCTGCGAAGCCCCAGCGAGGCGTTCGACCTCCCGCCCAAGTTCTTCCCGACCGACCCGGACACCACGGCCTACGCCGAGGTCGCCCGGCAGATCGACCTGGTGCGGCTCGTCCTCAACAGCGCGCTGGTCACCGCCCTCATCGCCGCCGGGCAGATGCTGACGGCGGCCATGGCCGGGTACGTCTTCGCCCGCATGCGCTTCCGGGGCTCCGGGCTGATGTTCGGCGTGGTCCTGGCCACCATGATGGTCCCGGTCCAGGTGACGATCGTGCCCGTGTTCATGCTGGTCCGCGGCATGGGCCTGGCCGACACCCTCCTGGCGCTGATCATCCCGGCCATCCCCACCGCGTTCGGCACGTTCCTGATGCGCCAGTACTTCATGGGGCTGCCGAACGACTTCGCGGAGGCCGCCGCCCTGGACGGGGCGAGCCCCTGGCGGACCTTCTTCTCCATCTACGCCCCGCTGTCCCTGCCGGGCATGGCCATCGTGGGCATCCTGGCGTTCAACTACCACTGGAACGAGTTCTTCCGGCCCCTCATCCTGACCATCTCGGAGCAGAACTTCACCCTCCCCCTGGGCCTCGTGTCCCTGCAGGGGAACCTGGGCACGGGCTCCATCTCCGTGGTCCTGGCGGGCGTCGTGATCTCCATGATCCCCGCACTCATCGTCTTCGTCTTCGGGCAGCGCTACCTGCGCGAAGGCCTCACCGCAGGAAGCAGCAAATGACCCTCTCTCCCAGCACCGCCTCCGCCGTCCTGCCCATGAGCCGGGCCTTCCCCCGCACCCACCCCCGGCCGGCCCGGGGCTGGCTCAACGACCCCAACGGGCTGTGCCGGGTCGACGGCACCTGGCACGTGTTCTTCCAGTACAACCCCGGCTCCGCACGCCACGACGCCATCCAGTGGGGGCACCTGTCCTCACCGGACCTGGTGACGTGGCAGGAGGAGCCGGTGGCCCTGCGCCCGCAGCAGCACGGCCCCGACGCGTTCGGCTGCTGGTCCGGGGTGCTCACCGTCGACGACGGGCGCCCGGTGGCGGTCTACAGCGGTGTCGAGGCCGGCGACAACCGGTCCCGCGTGACGCTGGCCACCGGCTCGGAGGACCTGCGGTCCTGGCGGCAGGAGGGCGTCACGGCGGCGGGGATGCCCGAGGACCCCGACGTCGTCGCGGTGCGCGATCCGTTCCTCTTCCGCTGGGCGGGGCGGCGGTACGCCCTCCAGGGCGCGGGGCTGGCCGACGGCCGGGCGGCGATCCTGCTCTACGACGCCGCCGACCTGGCGCACTGGACCTACCTGGGCGTGTGGCTGACCTCGGACCACCCCGTGCTCAGCGCTGACCTCGACGCCTCGATCTGGGAGTGCCCCCAGATCTTCGAGGTGGTCGAGGGCGAGGTGTCCCGCTGGGTGCTGATCGTCTCCCGGTGGATGCGCCAGGAGGACGGGTCGGGCCGGCTGCAGGACGTGCGCTACATCGTCGGGCACATGGACGCGGACCCCGATAACGACAACGACAACGACGACGACGGGGCCCGGGCCCGGGGAGCCGCCCCCCGCTTCACCCCCGAGGCCTGTGGCGCCGTGGACACGGGGCCGGCCTTCTACGCGCCCCAGGTGCTGGCCCTGGAGGACCGCACCCTCCTGTGGGGCTGGTCGTGGGAGACGCGGCCGGAGGAGGTCAGCGACGAGGAGGGGTGGGCCGGTCTGCTCACCTGGCCGCGCGAGCTCCGCCTGGACGGCGACGTCCTCGTCGCGGCCCCCGCAGCCGAGTGCGCGGGGCACCGGCGCGAGCCCCTCGAGCCGGCGTCCGCGGACGGGACGGTCGAGCTGCCGGACGCCGCCGAGCTCCGCGCCACGGGCCCGGACGCCGCCGTGCGCCTGCTGCTGCGCGGTCCCGCCGGCGAGCGCGAGGTCTGGTCGGGGCGCGCGGCGACGGTCGTGGTCGACGGCTCCCTGGTGGAGGTCTACGCGCAGGACGGGCCCTCCCACACCCTCCGGGCCTATCCGCAGGACGGCGAGACCTGGTGCGCGGCGGTCGAGCCGGGCGCGGTCACCGGGTGGGCGCTGGGCCCGTCGACGCCCTGACGATCAGCGGGCAGTCGATGCGCTCCACCGCGGGCGGGACCTCGACGCCGTGGAGCTGCTCCAGGAGCAGCTCCACGGCGCGCGCCCCGATCCGCAGGTGCGGCAGGGCTACGGTCGTCAGCGCGGGGACGAGCTGGTCGGCCACGCTCTGCTGGTCGTCGACCCCCACGAGGGAGAGGTCCTCCGGGACCCGCAGGCCGGACGCCGCCGCGCAGAGCAGCACGCCCGTGGCGGTGCGGTCGTTGGACGCGAGGACCGCCGTCGGCGGCTCGGGCAGGGCGAGCAGCCGCTGCGCCGCCCGGTAGCCGTCCTGGATCTCCCAGCCGGTCGGCTCGACCGTGAGCCGCAGGCCCTCGCGGCCGAACTCCGCGCAGGCCGCCTCGAAGCCCTGCCGGCGCAGCGGCGTGGCCGGCGAGTCGGACGTGCCGGTCAGCAGGGCGATCCGGCGGTGCCCCAGGCCGAGCACGTGCTCGGTGGCACGGCGCATCCCGGTCACCTCGTCCGGGATCACCGCGGCGAGCCGTTCCTGCGGGTCGTAGCAGTTGGCGAGCACCGCGGGGCGGTGCAGCAGCGCCACGGGCGGGTCCAGCTCCACGAGGCCGCCCGTGGCGTAGACCAGCCCGTCGACGTGCCGGTGGATCAGGGCCTCGGCGAGCTCGAGGTCGCGCCCCGGCACCCCTTCCGTGTCGGCCACGGTGAGCACGTAGCCCGCCGGGCGGGCGACGGAACCGGCGCCGCTGATGATCCGGCCGGCGAAGGGACTGGTCACGATCTCGTCGGTGATCACGCCGATGGTGTTGGTGCGCTGGCTCTGCAGGGCGACCGCCACCGCGTTCGGCACGTAGCCCAGCCGCTGCACGGCCTCCCGGATCCGCTGCTGGGCGGTGGGCGAGACGTTGCCGTCGGCGTTGTTGTTGAGGACCATCGAGACCGCGCTCCGGGAGACCCCGGCCTCGCGCGCGACATCGGCGGCAGTGGGGTTGCGGGCCATGTTCCTCCGGCGGTAGCACCGGTCTCGAACCGGGTCGGTGTGCGGCCCCCAGTCTATCGGGGACGCCCCGCCCGGGGCCGGGGGCTCAGCGGACGAGGGTGAAGAGGATGCCGCTGATGGCCACGAGCCCGGCGACGGTCACGAACACGTTGGAGAGCTGCCCCCGGTAGGGCGCCAGCGCCGGGATCCGGCGCACGGCGTACATCGGCATCAGGTACAGGATCACGGCGATGACGGGCCCGGCCAGGGACTCGATGAGGGACAGGATGCTCGGATTGAGCACCGCGGCCGCCCACGTGGTGAGGAAGATGAAGACCGCGATCCCCCGGCGCAGCGTCCGGTCCTGCGGCTGCCGGATCCGGGCGGGGAGCATGCTGCGCACGATCACCGCCGCGCCCTCGCTGGCGCCCAGGTAGTGGCCGAAGAACGAGGAGACGATCGCCACGACCGCCACGGCGGGGCCGAGGTAGCCGATCCAGGGGTTGTCCTGCACGTTGGCCAGGTGGGAGAGCACCGGGAGGTTGGCCTCGCGGGCCTCCTGCAGCCCGGTGGTGCCCAGGGACAGGACGCAGGACCAGACGAAGCCCATGGTGAACAGCACCAGCAGGACCGTGGTGCGGCGCAGCACGCGGGACGCCGCCGCGGGCGCGTCCGTCCCGTGCTCGCGCTGCATCGCCAGGGAGAACTGGGAGATCGCGGGGGAGTGGTTGAACGCGAACACCAGCACCGGGATGATCAGCCACACCGACAGCGTGAGCTCGCCGGCGGACGGCACCACGGCGAGGTCGCCCACCTGCCAGGTGGGGACGAGGTAGATCGTCACCCCCAGCAGGGCGAGGATCAGCGGGTAGACCAGCCACCGGGTCACCGCGAGCATGAGGCGCTGACCGGCGACCATGACCAGCATCATCAGGGCGATCAGCACCCCGGAGAGCAGCACGCGGGGCACCTGCGGCAGGCCCAGCTGGTTGACCAGCAGGCTCTCGACCGTGTTGGTGATGCCCACCCCGTAGATCAGGACGATGGGGTAGATCGCGAGGAAGTACAGGACGGTGATCACCCGCCCGGCGCCCTCCCCGAAGTAGTCGCGGGCCACGACCGTGATGTCCTCGCCCTTCCGCGGCGAGGCGCAGACGAAGCGTGCGAGGGCCCGGTGGGACAGGTAGGTCATCGGCCCGATGAGGACCGTCACCACGAGCAACGGCCACAGGCCGCCGGCCCCCGCGTTGATCGGGAGGAAGAGGATGCCCGCGCCGATGGCGGTGCCGAACAGGCCGAGCATCCAGCCGGTGTCGACCGCGGAGGGCCGGCTCCGGGCACCGGGTGCCGTGGCCGAGCGGTCCGGGGCGGGGTTCGTGGTCGTCGGCGTGGTCGTGGGGGAGGGAACAAATTCTGCGTCGGCGGAGATCGTCCGCGGGGCAGGGGAGCGCGACATGGTGGTCCTCGCTGGGTGCACATGGGGTGGACCTCAGGGACGATACCAGCCGGACCGCGTCCCTCCGGGCCTCGGGCGGCGTCACTCCCGGGCAGCGGCACCCGCGCCCCGGAACCGCCGCCGGGACGACGACGGAGCGTCGGTGGGTCAGGACCGGCACCTCGGTGCCGGCGGGTCAGTGCTGTCGCAGGGGGCGTCCCACGATCCCGGTGGACACCGCGAAGTACGCGGCCGCCGCGAACAGCAGCGTGGCCCACCCGTAGGCCTGGGACCCCAGGGCCAGGACGGCGCCGTTGGCGACGAACAGCATGACGGCCGCGACCGTCAGCCACTGCGCCACCTGATTTCCGCGAACCTCTCGAACCCCTGCCACTGTCTTCCCCTTCGTCGATCGCCTCCCGCCTGCGACCGCAGCCGGGATGAGGCCAAGTTAGGTGCCTTTCGGGACATATGTCAGTCGACTTAAGTCCAGACCTCGTGGGAGCCGCGCCAACATCGGGCCTGGTCAGGGGCAACAGGCGAACATGACGAAAGATGGCGCGGCCTGCGTCCAGGAACAGGGGCCGGCACGGGAAGGGGCGGGGACGTGGTATCCACGTCCCCGCCCCGGTCCTTCCGGTGTGCTGCCGTCTACGGCGCCGCGGGCACCGCACCGGCGTCGGCGCCCGGCACGGCCTGCTCGGCGGCCGCGCCGGCGCCCGGCTGGACGGTGTCGGTCTGCCCGCTCTCCGACTCCTGGCCGCTCGTGTCCGGGAGGGTGCCGCCGGTCGTGGTGTCGTCCTCGGTCACCGCTCCGTCCGTGGGGGCGACCTCGCCCGGAACGACTCCACCCGGGGCCACGGTGACCTCCGCGTCGGGGACGGTCCCCTCGGCAGGGGCCACCTCGCCGGTGCCGGCGGCCGGGTCCTCGACCGGGGCGGGGGCAACGTCGCTGCGCACGGAGACCGACTCGCTGCCGGTCACGGTGCGCTGGATCGTGCCCGTGCCCCCGGAGAGCTCGGTGCCGGTGAGCGCCTGGATGCCGAAGATCGCCGCGACCGCGAGGCCGAGGACGGCGCCGGTGGAGACCAGGACGGGCTTCAGGCGCGGGCGCAGGGCGGTCCAGCGGCTGCCGGCGGCCACGGCGGTGCTGCCGTCCGACTCGGAGGAGTCCAGGCCGGGGCGGGCGAGCACGCGCTGGGCCACGGTGGTCTTCACCTTCTTCAGGCCGCGGCGGCTCTTCTCGAGCGAGGTCGAGTAGATGACGATGGCGATGCCGGAGACGATGCTGGTCAGTGCGGCGCCGAGGACGGTGCCGGCGACGCTGAGGTGGCCGCCGATCACGGACATGGTCGCGGCGGTGGCGGCGCCGGCGAGCAGGCCCGGGATGTTCAGGGCCGGGCTCTTCTTCTCGGACTGCTCCTCGGCCGGTGCCTGCGGATGGTCCTCGGCCGCGGGGGCCTCGGTGCGTGGTTTTTCCAGAGTCATGCTGTCCTGCTTCGGTTGCGGGGAAGGGGGTGCTGATCCCCGCGACGATGCTCGGGCCAGCCTTCCCCATTATCCGGACTGACCTGGGAAAGCACAGGCCGAGTGGGAACTCTCACACCTTGCGGTCCCCTGTGGGCGCAACGTGGCGTCAAAGGCCCAGGTCACCGTCCGGTCCGCTCCGGGCGCCCGGACCGCCGGGCGCCGGGGGCGGCCCGGCCGCCGTGGCCGGCGCGGCGGGCGGGCCCAGGTGCCGCCGCCCGTACGCCTTGCCGGCCTGGACGACGGCGACCAGCAGCACCAGCAGCAGCGCCGCGGCGGCGACCGGGACCGCGTCGACGGGCAGGGTGTAGGCCATGACCGCTCGGGCGCCGGTCCCGATCAGGAAGGCGGCTCCCCAGCCCGCGGTCATCGCCCGGAAGATCCGGCGGAACACCGGGTCCTGCTCCCAGCCGTGCCTCCAGCGGGTGGCGGCCTCGGCGGGCATCAGAGCCACGGTGGCGTCGAAGAGCGCGGACCGGCCGCCGGCGAGACTCGTCAGCAGCCACGCGCCCAGCAGTGCGGTGAGCCAGCCGCCCAGGGCCATCAGCAGCCGGGCGTCGGCCGTGATCAGCCCCACGGCGGTGTTGAGGGCCAGCACGGACAGGGTGAAGGCCCCGAGCCGGTCCAGCCGGCGGGTGCGGGCCGCGGCGCCCAGCACGCGCAGCAGCGGGGCGAGCCCGCCGAGCACCAGCGCCACCCAGGGCTCCGCCCCGGCCAGTCGCAGTCCGTAGTACAGGGCGAAGGGCAGGACCAGGCCTGCGCCCAGCAGTCCCACCAGCGGGTGACGCCGGCAGCTCACCGGCGTTCCGCCCGGGACCGCACCGCCGCTCGGGACCGCACCGCCGTCCGGGGCCGGCGACGGCGCAGGGTTCCGGTCCGGTGGTGTCCCGGCAGGGGGAACGGTCGGCCGCGGGATGGGGTCCGGGACGCTCACAGCGCTCTCCTCAGGGTCTCTTCCGGGTCGCGAGCCCGATCACGGAGACGAGCTCGCGGGTGTAGGTGCCCAGGTCGAAGTCCGGGTCGGTGACCAGCCGCCCGGAGGCGGTGTCGATCGCCCCGCGGACGAGGATCGCCAGGGCATGGGCGTCGAAGTCCCGGAAGGCCCCGGTCTCCTGCCCGTCGCGCAGCAGGCGCTCCAGGTGGGCCAGCACCGGGTCGGCCCCGGACGGGGTGAACCGGGGGGCGCCGTCCGGGGCGCGCAGGTTCATCACGATCTCGGTGACCGCCCGGAGGTCCGCCGGATGCCGGCCCAGGAAGGCGAGGTTCGCCTCCACGTAGGCGGTCAGCACCGCCGAGGGGTCGGTCTCGGCGTCGGTGCGGGCCGCGATGGCGGCCCCGGCGCGGCGGTAGACGTCGATCACCACCTGGGCCAGCAGCTCGTCCTTGGACGTGAAGTAGTAGGAGACCACGCCCTTGCTCACGCCGGCGCGGCGGGCGATCTCGGCCAGGGAGGCCCGCCCGTACCCGGACTCGGAGATGGCCTCGATCGCACACGCCAGGATCTGGGCCCGGCGGGCCGTCTCCGTGAAGGTCGGGGAGTCACCCGAGGCCTCGTTTGACCGCATGGTCAAAATATAGGCCGCGCGGTCAACCCGGGAAAGGGGAGGGCCGAGTGTGACGCCCCGCGGTCGGGACAGGACTCGTCACACCGTCTGAGAGGTCGGAGAGGGAAGAGGGCGTGTCCCGAGCAGGGTGAACGCAGTGGGCCGCCGTGCCCGCGCGAGGGCGAGGGGCGTCTCGCCCGCGAAGCGCCGCACCTCCCGGGTGAGGTGGCTCTGGTCCGAGAGGCCGTGCCGAGCGGCGAGCGCCCCGAGACTCCGGCTCCCCAGCTCCGCGTGCAGGCGCTCGAACCGGATGATCTGTGCTGCGACCTTGGGCGGGACCCCGGTCACCTCGTCGAAGCGCGCGCGCACGTGCCGCACGCTCCAGCCCGAGCGCCGTGCCAGATCCGCGATCCGCGCCTGTCCGCCCGTCTGCTGGAGCTCCGACCACGTCCACTCCACCAGGGCATCGGCCGGTGCCCCGGACCCGGCGAGCCGCACCAGTTCGTCGACCACGATCGCGAAACGCTGGGACCAGCCCGGCGCCTCGGCGAGCCGGTCGGGCAGGTCGTGGCCCCATCGCGGCACCAGGTCCGCCAGTGGCAGGACGTGCCCGGCGGTCTCCCGGCCCGGCACGCCCAGCAGCCGGCAGGCGCCCGGTGGGGTCAGATAGACCTGCACGGAGGCGTGCCGGTCGAAGAAGACCGTGCGCACCGGACCGGGCATCAGCCCGGCGAGGAAAGCACCGTGGGCCGTCTCCGCTCCCGCGGGAAGCGCCCGGACGTGCAGCGGTGAGGTGAAGGAGATCTCCAGCACCAGGAAGCTGCCGACCGGCTGCACCCGGGACCGTCCTCCCGGCGGAGCGAGTTCGTCGAAGCCCACGATCCCCGCCACCAGCCCCCGCAGCGGAGGCGGAACGGCCTGCCGGAGGACCGTCGGTGCGGACCTGCTCACGTCTGCCCTCTGTGCCGTGCCGCTTTCTTCAAGACCCCCTCGGCCCCGGAGTTCTACCGTCGGAGGAGGACGAGGAGAGGACCCCACGATGGGCGCGCTGGTCATGATCGAGTTTCTGACGGTCGACGGAGTCATGCAAGGGCTGGGGTCACCCGGGGAGGACCCGGAGGGCGGGTTCGTGCACGGCGGCTGGGGTGCCCCCTATGCCGGGAGCGTCCATCAGGTCACCGCATCCGCGGGGTTCGCGAGGACCTCGAGCTACCTCTTCGGGCGCCGGACCTACGAGAAGATGGCCGCGTTCTGGCCCCACCAGCCGGCCGACAACCCCGTGGCCGCGCATCTGAACGCCACCCCCAAGTACGTGGCCTCCCGGACCCTGACCGAGGCCGCGTGGCCGGGGACACGGATCCTCTCGACGGACGTCGTCGACGCCGTGCGCGGGCTGAGGGCGGGCGAGGACGGGGACATCGCCGTGCTGGGCAGCGGCGTGCTCTGCCGGGAGCTGCTCGCGGAGGACCTGGTCGACGAGATCCGGCTGTTCGTCCACCCCTTGCTGCTCGGATCCGGCAAGCGGCTGTTCGGCGAGCTGCCGGTCCCACGCCGGCTCGCGCTGAGATCGGTCGCCAGGACGGACCTCGGGACCGTCGCGCTCGTCTACGGCACACGGGCGTGAGCGGCCCGTCATGATGGGGACCTGAGGCCGATCGACCTCACCTGTCCATGGGAAAGAGCTCACACAGGAGGAACTCATGATCACGAACGTCGCGGCGGCGGTGCTGTACGTCGGCGACCAGGACGAGGCCCTGGCGTTCTACCGGGACACCCTGGGATTCGACGTCGTCACGGACGCCGACATGGGCGGGGGCGCTCGCTGGATCGAGGTCAGGCCCCCCGGCGCGCAGACGTCCATCGTCCTGTCGGCGGCCTCGGCCTCCGGCAAGGATCCCGGCGAGGGCGCCCACCTGACCTTCACCGCCGACGACGTCGCGGCGACCGTGGCGGAGCTGCGCTCCAGGGGTGCCACGGTGTCCGATCCGGTCAGCGAGCCGTGGGGGACCTACGCCACCGTCGAGGCGCCGGACGGACACCGGCTGCAGTTCCACGAGCGTCCGGGCCGCTGACGACCGCCGTGCACTCCCTCCCGGTCGGCCGGGGATCATCCGGCGAGGGCGAGAGCGAGGACGCCGACCCCGAGGGCGAGGTCGAGGGCACCGCACCACTCGGCCAGCGACCGCGAGACCACCTCGTGGCGGTGCCAGTGCACCAGGTCCCACGCGGCGTGGCCGATCAGGCCAGCAGCGACCAGCACGCGCCCGGCCTCCGGGGAGAGCCAGAGCGCACCGAGTCCGAGCGCCATGAACCCGACGGCGGCGAACGGCTGCCAGCGATAGGCCCCGGGCCGCGAGAAGGTGCCCCGGACCGCGCCGACGACGACGGCGCCCAGCACGACCGCGGTCATGGCGGCCAGTTCGACGACCGGCCCCGCCCCGGCGAGCCGGGCCGTGACCACGAGGACGACCAGGACGGCGAGCACCGGCCAGGACCAGCGGGGACGGTCGAGCACGGCGATCACCACGTACCCCGTCGTCGCCAGCACCAGCACCAGGAGCACGGCTGTGACGCTGCGCGGGTCGTCGGTGGCGAGGTTGAACGCGGCGAACGCCAGGCCGAGGATCGCGGGCCACCGCCGTGCGATCGCCAGGACGGGTCGGGGCGCCGACGATGTCGGTGCCGGAGCGGAGAGGGTTGCGGACGGAGACCGGTGGTTCATGCCACGAGGGTAGGAGCGGCCGGACGTCACTCTTCGGACCCGTCCTCCGCTGCGTCCGGAATCCTGGGATACTCGTCCCACACCGGGTGACAGGGGAACCTGATGGCTGATCGTGCCACGGCGGTGATCGCCTACGACGGGGCGGAGCTGCTCGACATCGCCTGCATCACCACGCCCCTGGCCCTGGCCAACATGATCGGCCGGCCGCGCGACCCCTACCGGGTGCAGATGCTGAGCCTGCGCGGGGTCCCGATCCGCTGCGAGACCGGTCTGACCCTGCAGGCGGACGGCGCCCTCGAGCACGTGCTCGGACCGGTCGACACGATGATCGTGACCGGCGGCCTCGGCCACCACCGCGCCGCCGACGCCGAGCCCCTCCTGCGGCACGTGCGGCGCCTCGCGGCCACGAGCCGGCGGGTGGCCTCCGTGTGCACCGGCGCCAGCGTCCTGGCCGCCGCCGGGCTGCTCGACGGGCGGCGCGCCACCACGCACTGGCGCTTCGCCGCCGACCTCGCCCGCCGCTATCCGCAGGTCGAGGTCGACCCCGACCCGATCTACATCCGCGACGGGCGGATCGCCACCGCCGCCGGGGTCACCAGCGCCCTGGACCTGACCCTGTCCTTCATCGAGGACGACCACGGCGTGCCGCTGGCCCGCCAGGTGGCCCGCAACCTCGTGACCTACCTGCAGCGGCCGGGCAACCAGGCCCAGATGAGCCTGTTCACCGGCGTCTCCGGAGGAGGCAACGACGTGGTGCAGCAGGCGATCGGGTTCATCACCACCCACCTGGACGCGGACCTGTCCACCGCGGCCGTCGCCGACCACGTCGGGGTCAGCCCCCGCCACCTCACCCGCCTCTTCGACGCGCACCTGGGCCTGCCGCCGGCCCGGTTCGTGCGGGAGGCCAGGACCGACGCCGCCGCCCGGCTGCTGGAGTCCAGCTCGTTGCCGGCGGCCGCGATCGCCCAGCGGTGCGGGTTCGGCTCCGCCGAGGCCCTGCGGCAGAGCTTCGTGGGCCGGTACGCGATCTCGCCCACCGACTACCGGGCCCGCTTCAGCCGCCCGCCCCGGGCCGCGCCCGCGTCCTGACCGCGTGCCCGGTGCGGGCCAAGCTCAGGCACCGCTCACCGCAGCGGCAGCCGCATGAGGATGCGGGGGAACCCGTTGAGGACCGAGGTGGTGTCGGCGGCCTGGGTGAAGCCGGCGCGCTCGAACATGGCGCGGGTGCCGACATAGGCCATCGTGGTGTCGACCTTCCGGTCCTCGTTGTCCACCGGGTAGCCCTCGACGGCCGGCGCGCCGTGGCCGCGGGCGTGCTCCACGGCGCCCTCGAGCAGCGCCTGGGCCACACCCCGGCCCCGCTGGCCGCCGCGCACCCGGAAGCACCACACGGCCCAGACCGGGAGGTCGTCGACGTGCGGGATGCGCCTGCTGTGGGCGAAGGAGTGCAGCTCGGCCCGCGGGGCCACGCCGCACCAGCCGACCACCGTCCCGCCGTCGTAGGCGAGGACGCCCGGCGGGATCGGCCGGGCGCACAGCTCCTGGACCCTCTGCGCCCGTTCCCGCCCGGTCAGCGCGCGGTTCTCCTTGGAGGGGAGCCGGTAGGTGAGGCACCAGCAGACCGCCGAGTCGGGGTTGCGGGGGCCCAGGACGGTGGCGACGTCGTCGAACCTCTCGCTGGTCGCCGGTCGGATCGTGAACGCGGTGGAAGTCATGGTCGTTCCTCGCTGCTGGGCGGAGTGGCGCCGGCCGTGCTCCTCATCCTCGGGGGAGCCCGCCGTCCGGACCACCCTACGGGCGGGCCACCCTCCGGCGGGTGCGGACGGCGGCGGAACCCGGTGCGCCGGGGCAGCCGGAGTCGTAGCGTGGTGGGAGCACCGGACTGCTCGAGACAGAGGGGACCCGTCATGAGGATCGTCGTCACCACGCCCACAGGACACGTGGGCTCCCGCGTCGTGCGGCTGCTCGTGCAGGCCGGGCTGCGGCCCACCGTGCTCGTGCGCCGCGCGTCCCGCCTGGACCCGGACCTGCGGGCCCGGTGCGAGGTGGTCGAGGGCGACCAGGGCGATCTCGCCGCCGTGACCCGGGCCACCGCCGGGGCCGACGCCCTGTACTGGGTGAACCCGCCGACGGACGACGACGACCCCGTCGCCGGCTACGTCCGGATGGGCGAGGTCGCCGCCGCTGCGGTGGCCGGGAACGCCGTGCCGCGGGTGGTCTTCCAGAGCAGCGTCGGCGCCGAGGCCCGGCAGGGGTTCGGGGAGATCGACGGGCTGGCCCGCACCGAGGAGCTGCTCGACGCCACGGGCGCGCACGTCACCCATCTGCGCTGCGGATACTTCTTCACCAACCTGCTGATGGATCTCGAGTCGGTACGGTCCGGAGTGCTGAGCACCACCCTGCCGGTCGACCACCGGATGCCCTGGGTGGACCCGCGGGACATCGGGGACGTCGCCGCCGTCCGGCTGCTGGCCACCGACTGGACCGGCCGGCACACGCAGGGCGTGCACGGGCCCGAGGACCTCTCCTTCGCCGAGGCCGCCCGGATCGTGGGGGAGGCGCTCGGGCGCCCGCTGACCGCCGTCCAGGTGGCCGAGGCCGAGGTCGCCGGGATCCTGCGCTCGGCCGGCCTCACCGACGCGCAGGTCGAGGGGGTGCTGGGGATGTCCCGGGGGCAGCGGGGATTCACCCCGGAGAACCCGCGGGAGCCGCTCACCACGACGCCCACTGCACTGGGCGCCTGGGCCCACGCCGTCCTCCGCCCCGCGCTCGCGGCCTGAGCCGGCCCGCCGACCCCGGAGCGGTGCCCGACGGGTCAGGACGAGGCGACCGGGCGGCGGTCCCAGGTCAGGACCACGTGGCCGCCCTCGAACGTGCTGACGTCCGTCAGGTCGAACCGGGCGGGCGAGAACTCCCCGGCGTCGAAGGCCGGCCGCCCGGCCCCGGCGAGCACCGGGTAGAGCTTGACGACCACCCGGTCGATCTCCGGGAGCACCGCCGCGGCCAGCGACGCACCGCCGACGAGACAGACGTCGAACGGCGAGTCCTCGGCCTTGAGCGAGCGCACGAGCCCGACCGGGTCCTCGCGCACGACCGTCACCTCCGGGGTGAGCTCCTGCTGCGTGGTCGACACGACGTACTGGCGCAGGTGCGCGTAGGGACTGACCACATCGATCGCCAGGGCCGGTTCGTAGGTGCGCCGGCCCATGACCACGGTGTCGAAGTGCCGGTGGGGCGCGTCGTCGATGCCGAGGTGGGTGCGGACGTGGGTCGGGAGGGTCTCGGGGAACTCCTCGCCCAGCCAGGCGCCGTAGTCGTCGGAGAGCGGGAAGAAGTCGGTCTCGTCGTGCGGGCCGGCGATCCGGCCGTCGATCGAGACGCCGATGAAGTAGGTCAGTCGTCGCATGCTCCCATTCTCGGCCGGTGCACCGGGCGACGTCACGGCAGTCCCGGACCACGACGGGTGCGGCGCGGCGCCGGGGCCCGGTTCACCGACCGCGCCGGACGCGGTCGAAGGTCTCCCGGGCGACCTCCCACGTGGTCTTGCCGACGTCGAAGTGGTCGGTGAGCATGTACACCCCGATCCAGCGCTGGTACGTCCAGGCGCGGTCGAGGAGCCCGGGGTCCCTCGGCCCGGTGTAGCGCTCGTGCACCGCGCGGACGAAGTCCTCGCCGTACTCGTGCAGCTCCGCGAAGTCCACGGCCGGGTCACGGACACACATGTCGCTGAAGTCGATCACGCCGAGCCGGGCGTCGTCGTCGTCCCAGAGCAGGTGCCGGCTGTAGACGTCGTTGTGGACGACCACCTCGGGGAGGTCGGCGGCGAGGAGCGCGTCGACGTCGGTCAGGATCCGCTCCACCTCGTCCAGTTCGGCCGGAGTCAGCACAGCGGGCAGGTGCGCGGCGGCCGCGCTGCGGACGTCGTCCTGGTCCTCGGCCAGGAAGGACGCCGGCACCTGCTCCAGCGGGGTGCCGGGGACGGGTGCGGTGTGCAGGGCAGAGAGGAAGCCGGCCAGCTGGTCCACGAGCGCGTCGCGCGCCGTTCCGTTCAGGGAGGCCAGCACCTCCGGCTGGAGCGTGCGGCCGGGCAGGAGCGGGTACCCGGCGAACGAGCCGTCCGGCGCCACGCGGTCGTAGCGCGGGATCCGCACCGGCAGCCGCGGGGCGAGGTGGGCCAGGACCGCGACCTCCCGGCCGAGCGCCTCCGTGTACGGCGCCTCCTGCGGGAAGCGGAACACCAGGGCCTCGTCCAGGACGACGATGACGTGGTCCCAGCCCTCGGTGATCCGCCGCGCCCTCGACCACGTCAGTCCGGGGAACGCCGCGTCGATGCGCTCCAGCTCGTCCATGCCGCTCCTTCGTCGTCCTCCGGATCCGTCCGGCGCGGGCTCCTTGCGCGCGGTGGTGCCGGTGCCGAGCGCGCGGGTCACGTCGGGCCGCAGTGCTGGGCCGGCGGGCGGATTCCGGTTCGTCGCCCACCGGCCGGTCCCGTCGACCTCTCGTGCCCCGGTGCGCGGGGGTGTTCTCGGGACCGCGGTGCTCGACGGGCTCAGCCCGGGTGCGGGGCAGGCGCAGCACCATTTTCCCACCCCGCCCGCGGGCAGGCCAGAGCGCACGGAGGGCGTTCGGGCCGCGCACTGCACACCGGGACATCAAAGGTCTTCATGAAGGGATGTTGCTCGGCCCCGCCCGCCGGACGGCGCCGACCGCATATGGTGCCTTGCACTAGGACAAACTTTCGATGTGGCAGGGAGTTGACGGCAATGGCGCCGAAGACTGTATTTCTGGCGTTCGCGGAGCAGGACGAGCTGTTCCGGAACCTTTTCACCGCGCAGTGGGACCGGGCCGGGGACCAGGCGCGGTTCGTGGAGCCGCCCGGGAACGGGGCGAGCGCGGACGCGTGGAAGCAGGACGTGCGGGACCGGATCCGCCGCAGCGACGGCGTGATCGCGCTGATCGGCGGCGGCACACCGGACTCGGACGCGGCGCGGTGGCAGATCCGGTGCGCGGTGGCTGAGGACAAGCCGCTGCTGGGCCTGTGGGTGGAGCCGGAGGCGCGGAAGAAGCCGGCCGAGATGGGCCCGGCGCGCTGCGAGTCCTGGACGTGGGAGAACATCGGGAACTTCCTGGACCGCCTGTAGCCCGGCCGCCTGCAGCCCGACCGACCGGGGCGCGTCCCGGGACCGGGACCGCCGACCACAGGAGGAGCCGTGCGCGGATCGGCCGTCGTCATCGGTGCGGGCATCGCCGGCCTGGCCACGGCCCGCGGCCTGCTCGGCGCGGGCTGGTCCGTCCGGGTGCTCGAGCGGTCTTCGGGCCTGCCGGGCACCGGCACGGCGCTGGGCATGTGGCCCGAGGCGATGCGGGCCCTGGACCGGCTGGGGGTGGGCGAGCAGGTCCGGGCCGCGTCCGTGGAGCAGCGGGGTGCGCGGCTCCTCCGGCCGGACGGCACCGAGATCGCCCATCTCGGCCCCGGGCGCACGGCCCGGCTGGTCCCCCGGCCGGCGCTCCTGGCGGCGCTGGCCCAGGGCCTGCCCCCGGACGTCATCGCGTGGAACGCCCCAGTGACGGATCGCGGTGCCCTGCCCGCGGCCGACGTCGTCGTCGCCGCGGACGGCGTGCACAGCCCCGTCCGCGCCGCGCTCTTCGGCGTCGCCCCGCGGCCGCTGGGGACGGTCGCCCTTCGGGGCACCGTCCCGGGGCCGGCGGACGGCGCCACGGAGACCTGGGGGCCGGCGCGGCTCTTCGGGATCACCCCGCACGACGCCGAGCGCACCAACTGGTTCGCGAGCGTCCGCGCCGACGTGCTCGCCGCCGCCGCGTCCGGGCGCGACGACGCCCAGGCCCTCCAACGCCTCTACGGCGACTGGCACCCGGACGTGCGGCGCGTCCTGGCCGCCCTCGGGAACACCCCGATCGACCGGCGCACGCTGCTCGACGTGCCCCCGCTGCCGTCCTATGTCCGGGGGCACACCGTGCTCCTCGGCGACGCCGCCCACGGCATGGCCCCCAATCTCGGCCGGGGCGCCTGCGAGGCCCTCCTCGACGCGACGGCGCTCGTCGAGGCGCTGAGCGCGGCCTCCGACGTGCCCGGCGCCCTGCACCGGTACGACGCCGTACGCCGCCGGCCTACCGTCCGCACGGTGCGTCTGGCCCGTCTGGCGAACCGCGTGGGCACGGCGCGGCACGGGCTGGCCGTGCGCAACGCCGTGGTCGCCGCGGCGGCCCGCCTGAGCTGACCGGGTCAGGCGCTGGTCCCGACCCCGTCCGTCACGGTGCGGAGGACGACGACGCGGCGTCGGCCTCGGCCACGCGCTTGAGCCGCTGCAGGCTCTCCCGCAGACCCTGGCGCATCGTGGTCATCCGGTCCCGGTCCCGGCCCAGGGTGCCGATGATGAACCAGCCGATGCGGCCGACCGGGCGGGCGATCTCGTAGGACTCCGTCACCCGGGTGCCGGTGCCCTCCGGCTCGAACCGGTAGCGCCACACGAGGGTGCCGGCGAAGCGCTCGGTGCGGGCGAAGGCGAACTCCCGGCCGGGCTCGGCGGCCATGACGATCGGCGTGTTGTGCCACGGGAACCGGGAGTCGGGCGGCACCCGGTTGCGGGCCCGGAAGCGTGCGCCGACGCGGGGTCCGCCGTCGTCGAGCCAGACGACCTCGTCGACCTCGGGACTGTACTCGGGGGTGCGGGTGACGTCGGCGACGAGGTCGTAGACCGTCCGCGGCGGCGCCTCGACGTGGATGGAGTCCTCGGCGCGGCCCAGTGTCTGCATGGTGGTCCTCCGTGCGGTGTCCGAGTGACGGGGCCTGGGCACCCCGGGGGGAGCGACGGGCCGGGTGCTCCCACGGTAGGACCCCGGGGCGCCGGGTCCGTCCGGGTGAGACCGGATCGTTGCTCGCCGCGGCTGCGTGTCGCCGGCGGAGCGCGGCCGGCGCGCGTCCCGCTGACCGGGCGCCGGCACCGGTCCATGAATTCGCAAAAGCGGTGCTGTGTCCCGGCTCAGCCCCGGCACAGCACCCGTTCCTAGCGTGGAGGCCGACGACGACCCGTACCGATGGAGGACCCATGGACCGCAGCACCCCGCACGAGACGGCGCTCAGCTACGAGGGCCGCCGGCTGCCGCGCCCCGAGGAGGAGGTGGTGGACCAGGGGCTGGGCTTCGACATCGGCACCCTGATGAACCGGCGGAAGGTGCTGACGGTCTTCGGTCTCGGCGCCTCGGCCTTCGGACTCGCGGCCTGCGTGGCCGGAGCGGGCGGCAGCGGCGCGAGCGCGTCGTCGTCGGCCTCCACGTCTCCTTCGCCCTCGGCCACGGCCCTGGCGGTGGACGAGATCCCGGACGAGACCGCCGGGCCCTACCCTGGGGACGGCTCCAACGGTCCCGACGTGCTCGAGCAGAGCGGGATCGTGCGCAGCGACCTGCGCTCCAGTTTCGGGGACGCCGGCGGGACCGCCGAGGGCGTGCCGATGACGCTGGAGCTGACCATCGCCGATCTCGCCAACGGCGGGGTGCCGTTCGCGGGAGTGGCCGTCTACGTCTGGCACTGCGACCGGGAGGGCCGCTACTCCATGTACAGCGAGGGCGTCACGGAGGAGAACTACCTGCGCGGGGTGCAGATCGCCGACGACGACGGGAAGGTCCGCTTCACCAGCATCTTCCCGGCCTGCTACACGGGCCGGTGGCCGCACATCCACTTCGAGGTCTACCCCGACCAGGCGTCCATCACCGACTCCACCACCGCGATCGCCACCTCGCAGGTCGCCCTGCCGAAGAACGCGTGCGACGCCGTCTACGCCACCACCGGCTACGAGTCCTCCGTCAGCAACCTGGCCCAGCTCACCCTGGCGAGCGACAACGTCTTCGGCGATGACGGCGGGGCCAGCCAGCTGGGTGCCGTCACCGGCGGCGTCGCCCAGGGCTACACCGTCACCCTGACCGCCGGGGTGGACACGACCACCACGCCCACCGGCGGAGGCATGGCGGGAGGGTCGGGCGGACCGCCCCCGTCTCGCTGAGCGATCCAGCGGTCGGTCTGCTTCTGGGGATCCCCTGGCAGACGGGATCAGGTCCCGGGAGACCGGTACTTGATCTGCTCGGCCCGGCGCAGGGCCTCCAGTGTGTCCTCGACGCTCATGAGCACCGTGGTCTCCCGGGAGCTCAGGGCGCCACCACCGCTGATGGCCAGGACGACCGCGGCCATGGACACGTTGTCGGGCGCCTCCCACAGGTTGTAGCCGTCGTGCTCGCCGAACGCGTACCAGAAGCCGTGCAGCTTGCCGCCGACGGATTCGATATAGTCCTGGGCGGCCTGGCGACGGTCCTCCGGGTGGGCGATCAACCGCGCCCAGGTCTCGGGTGTGTAGCTGAACTTGGACAGGTAGAGCGGCATCGTCTCGTCCCCTCGTGTGGTGGTGTCCGTCCGGCCGGTTCCGATCAGGCGTGTGCTGACCGTAGGCCCCCACACGGGCGCACTCCAGGGGATCACCCGGATCGTCGCCGGCCCGTGACTCATGTCGCCTCCGTGTCGGTGGAGGCGGCGTCCGCTCAGTCCGGGGCGCCGTCCCGAGCGCGGTCCGTCCACAAGCCGTCGCCGAGCTTGGCGTACGAGGCGGCGACGATCTGCTCGAGGACGTCCAGGTCCACCGCGCCGAGATCCCTGAGGTAGATGCAGCCCACTCCGGTGGTGTGCGGGCCCAGGCGCGCCAGGTTCTCCCGGTGGGCGTCGACGCCGTCGTACACGTAGACCGTCGTCGCGGCCTTCCGGGCGGCGAAGCCCGCCGCGGGGGCGTCGCCCTCGTGCCCGCTCGCGTACTTGTAGTGGTACTGGCCGAAGCCCACGATGGTGCCCCACATCTCCGCCGGCTGCCCGGTGGCCCGGGTGAACAGGGGGAGGAGGCGCTCGGCGTCCGCCCGCCGCTTCGCCGGCGTGACCCCGGTGAGGTACTCCTCGACCGGCTGACCTGTCTTCTCCACGGTGGGCTCCTCGGGGTCGCTGGGACGTCGATCGTCTCAGGCCCCAGGGTCCTCGGCCCGTCCGACACGGCAGCGCGGGGCCTGCGTGCGTATCGGTCCACGCCCTGGGCCACCGCGGTGCGGACTCCGCTCGGATCCCGGGCGACGACGACGCCGGCCGGTCACCGACGGCTCAGGCGCGGCGTCCGAGGCGTGCGGCGAAGTCGTCCAGGGCGGACGAGGTGTGGTCGGAACGTTGGTCACCACGTCGTCTTAGCCAACTCTGTCTGAATAACGTTGTACAAGAGGCGGGAAAGTCCCCGCTTCACAGTGCGGTCACGCCTGGTCACCGCCATCGGGGCGCTGACGACGGGACCGACAGAGAGATGATCCTGATTTCCGCCACCGGCCCCCACCTCCGGACAATCCGAGGCTGCGCCTTCCAGGTCGCGTCCTCCCGAGCTAGGATGGAAGCACTAGATCCCCCTCGCCTCTCCACGATGCGCACCTGGGGGATTTTTTCTGTTCGGAACTAGGATCAGTTCCGTGTCCAGAGGCCGCATTCCGCCCAGGCCCCGCTCGCGGGGAGACGCCCACTACGCCAAGCCGGCGCTGCCGCACGCCGAACTGGCGAAACAGTGGTCGGACAGGGGCATGGCAGTACCCGACCCAGATCGTGCCCTGCGCTATCTGCGGCACATCGGCTACTACAGGCTCTCGCCGTACACGATCCCGTTTCAGTTCCGCGACGGATCGCACCGTTTTCGGCCCGGAACGACCTTTGACGACATCCTCGACCTGTACGTGTTCGACCGACAACTGCGCCTCTTGGTACTCGACGCCCTGGAACGGGTGGAGGTGGCAGTGCGTGCCGGCCTGGGACGCCATGACCTATCCTTCGGCGCTGGAGCACTATCTCATCACCTACGGATTCCCTGAGCTGCCGCCGTCCTGGGTGATGGTCGAGATGCTGACGATCGGGCAGCTGAGCCACCTGTACTCGAACATCTCCCCCCGCAGCGCCAGGACGGCCATCGCCCGTTCGCTCGGTCTGAACGAGGCGGTCCTGACCTCGTGGTGGAAGACCTATGTGCGCGTCCGCAACGTGTGCGCTCACCATGGACGGCTGTGGAACGTGGGCCTCGGTGTCTACCCCGCGATACCTGCCGATGCCTCGATCACCTGGCTGGTCGATCGCACAGTCCTGGACGAAGTCGACGCGCGGCGCCACCGCCTCTACCCGGTGCTCGTGTCACTCCAGACCGTCCTCTCGACGGTGTCGCCGCGCAGCACCTGGGCGCAGCGGCTTGTTCAGTTGCTCGAGCAGCACACACGGGTACCGCTCCCCGCGATGGGCATGTTCGACGGTTGGTCGGAGGACCCGTTCTGGACTGCTCACCTCGGGAGGTGACGCAATCACTGGGCCTTCGGCCCTATCCACGGCAAAGCGGCCATTCTCGACTGCCAGGTCGAAGCTGACGACAACACGGCAAGGTTCCGCTGAACCATGGATGCGGTGCGGGCGGAGACCGGCTGGCGATTGGGGTGTCCTGCGACCTGCAGCCAGGGGATCAGCAGGGCTTGAAGAACTTCCCGCCCGGCGCGTAGCAGCGCGGCCCGGTGTAACCGGGGATGTCCGCGTAGTAGCCGGGCGGGGCCTGGTTGACGATGTTGGCGCCCGGGTTCGGGGCGGGCTTCGGTGCCGGCGCAGGGGCGGGTCGTGGGGCGGGGGCGGGAGCAGGCGCCGGGTTCGGTGCGGGCGCCGGTGCGGGTGCGACCGCCCGGCGCGCGGCGTCGGCCGCTGCCTGTCGCGCCGCTTCCGTCTGGCGGTCCAGCTCGGCCTGCCGGGCGGACTCCGCCTGACGTGCCGCGTCGGTCTCCGCCTGCCGGCGCTGGTCCTCGGCCGCCCTGCGCTCCGCAGCCTTGGCCTCCGCCGCGCGGCGCTGCTCCGCGTCACGCTCCTGGAGAGACGCGACGTCCTGGCGGACGCTCGAGATCCCGCTCGTGAGCGACGGCAGCCCGACCAGGTGACGAATGTGCGGGTGCGCGTCGCCGTCGACCGCCTCGAGGGCCGCCAGGAACGCGACGGCGGCCGCGACCTCGCCGGCCGCATCGGCGAGATCCGCCGGCGCGGCGTCGGCGAGCGCGCTCGTCGCCTGCTGCACCTGCGCCGGGATGGTGCAGCCGTGGGCGGGGTCGAGCAGGCCGGTCTGCTGCTGCTCGGCCTCGGCGAAGGCCTCCTCGACGGGCGGCAGGAACCGTCCGTTGGGCGCGATGTAGAGCGGTGTGCCCAGGCCCTGGCGGGCGATCTCGGCGTTGACCAGCGTGCCGTCCTCCAGGAAGACCCCGGCCAGGGTGCGGTCGTAGCGGTCGGTGCGCTCCTGGTCGTACTCCAGGCCCACCACGGTGCCCGGCGGCAGGAGCTCCTCCAGCAGCGCGGTGGCCTCCGGGCCGAGGCACTCGACGACCTCGTTCGGGTCCTTGGTCTCCGGGGTGTCGATGTTGAGCAGCCGCACCCGCACCACCTCACCGTCCCGCTGGACGTCGACGGTGTCGCCGTCGATCACCCGCTCCACCACGGCGCGCTCGCCGCGCAGTTCCGGGGCGGCGGGGGTCTCGGTGGAGGCGGCGTCCGACGACGACGTCGTGTCGCTGGAGACCGCCGACCCGCCGCAGCCGGTCAGGAGCAGGAGGACGAGCGCGGAGGCGCTCAGGCGGAGCAAGGTGGGAGAGGAGGGGGCCACGGGAGTCCTGTCAGGAAAGCGTCAGTTCCCCTCCAGCCTATGGATGCATCTGCAATCACCGGGGAGGCTGGTGTCCCCAGTTCTGCGGCCGCAGGCTCAGGCGCGGTAGCAGGAGGGGCCGTGGGGACGGGGCTGCCGTCGTCGGCGCGGTCCTCGACGGTGCCCGGGGAGTCAGTGATCCCGGCGGATGTTGGGGAATGTCGTCATTCCCGCCGCGCGGCCTCCTGCATCTCGGATGGTCCCCGGCACGATCTGGCCGGTGGCGTGCTCCGGCGCGAGTGCTGCGAGGACCGCCACCGGCAATGAGGCCAGGTCTCAGCGCAGCGGCTACGGTGCCGCGGCGAACGCGGCGGCGATGTCGACCGTCACCGCGGCCGGTGTCTCCCCGCTGTCCAGGGGCACTCCATGGGTGAACTGCCGAGTGTTGTTGGCGACCTGGATCCGCGCGGTCGCCCCGTCCCGGTGCACGGAAACCAGCTGCAGATCGGGATCGGCGTGGGAAAGGTCGGGGAGGTAAGCACCTAGGTCGTCCAGGAGTTCGCTCCACAGTTGCTGGGGGGCGGGGGTGTCCGGGTAGGTGTCGGGATCCTGCGCGGCCGGCGGGGTGATGGGTCCGGCAACCTCGCTCAGCAGCTGTGCGATGCGAATCCGCCCGGCCGTCAGCGGCACGGTCACCGACGGTCCCGTCACGCACTGCACGTCGGCGGTCTCCTGGGCCAGCGTGACGCCGGTGATGAGGCTGTGGTGTTGGGCGCGTTCGACCATGGACAGCTCGTGCAGGAAGGTTCCACCGGTCACGGTCACGTCCATCAACCCCTCAGATGTTCAGAGCGTTCTTCACGAAGTCAGGGCACGCTCCTGCGTATCCCTGACAGTACGTCGTCGTCACTCCGAAGGGGCGGCCGTCACTGGTGTTGGTGCGGAAATCCACCCCCGCCATCACCGTGACCGTTCGCACCACCTTGCACGTGCGCCACCACAGGATGCCGGAGCACCTGACTTCGTTCACCGGGGTGCTGTAGTTGTACTTGGAGCCGGAGACGAACCACTTGTACTGGGGATACTTCGTCGTAGCTCGCGCGACCCGGTAGTTGACGTTGTGGGTGTTCACGATCTTGGTGTTGATGTTGCTGCGCAACGTCACGGTCCTGCTGTCACGATCCAGCCAGCTGTAGAGCACGGGCGCGTTGGCGGCGGCCACCATCACCCGGGGAGCCGCGACTGTCGAGGCCACGAAGTGCTGCTGAGACTGCAGAACGGGCTGATCCGATGGCAGAGCGGCCTCCTCCGGCAGCAGCAGTTCGGGCACCGTCTCCGGCTCCTCGAGCACCGCCTCGGCGACCCCATCCTCTACGCCGACCTTTTCCAGGTCGGTGGCCTCCACGGTCTCGCCGACCGCCACGTCCATGTCGCCGACCACGGCGAAGGACACCTCGGCGAACTCCTGGCCGATCTCCGGTGCAGGAATCGGGGTCTCGATCCTGGTGGCGGCTGCTGGAGTGCCCAGCAGACCCACCGCCAGGACGGTGGCGATCGTTCCTGTGGTGATGCTTCTGAGCCTCATGGACCACTCCTTGCGCCGGGACGACCCTGTGACCGTCGTGGATGACGCTGACGCTATCCACTGTGTTTGCAATCGACATCATCCGAAAGGAGGGAGGCACCACGACGCGGAAGTATCTCGTCGGTCGTAACATGCTGGCCTGCGCCGAGGTGCTGCGGAGCAGGGGGTCGCGCTGCGGGTGCTGATGGCGTCACACAACGGAACGAAGGCGCTGCCACTTGCCGTGTACTAAAGCAAAGACATGAGATGCAGGGAGACCTTCTCGTCCCGTTCGAAAGCTGACCATCATGACGCCCTCCGTCGACCCTGCGCTGCCACCTCCTGCGCCCATCCGGACCACGGGGTTCGCCACCTTCCGGCTGCTCGGGCCGCCGGCGGAGGCCCGAGCCCCGATGCCGGAGTCGAGTCTGGCGAACCGACGAGCAGGCCAGGCGGTGATGGCCGAGACGCTGCGGATCCATGACGGAGATCCGCCCCGGTCGTGGTGGCGACGTCTGGCCGGAGCCAGCCCGCTCAGCGCCGACAGCCGGCCCTGGTTCCAAGGGGCGCTCGGAGAGATCGCGGTCGGGCAGATCCTCGGCCGCCTGGGCCCGGAATGGACGGTGCTCCACGCCGTTCCGGTCGGCGCCGGGGTCTCGGACATCGACCACGTGCTGATCGGCCCGGCAGGCGTGTTCACGCTCAACACGAAGAACCACGCGGGCAGAAATGTCTGGATCGGCGAGCGCGCGATCCTGGTCGACGGGCACAAGCAGCACTACCTGCCCCACGCCCGGCACGAGGCGGCCCGAGTGGCGAGGCGGCTGAGCGCGGCGGTGGGGGAGTCGGTGTCGGTCACCCCGGTGCTGGTGCTGATCGAGCCGGGAAAGCTGACGATCAAACAGCGTCCCGCCGACGTCAGAGTTGTCACCGATCGTGAGCTGCTGCGCTGGCTGAAGCGTCGTCGTCCCGTCCTGGCTCCCGAGCGGATTGCCCGGATCGCTGCCGCAGCCGTGGTTCCGGGGACCTGGCACCACCATCCCGCGCCGCCCGAGGACCCGGTCGCGCTGCAGGAGCGCTTCGCGGAGCTGCGGCACACCGTGCGGAGCGCGCGACGCCGCCGCGGGCTGTGGGGCCTCGGGTTGATCGTCGGGGGTGGTGCAGCCGCCGTCAGCTACGGCTCGGACCTCTTGGCGGCACTGCTCAACGTAGGACTCTCCTGAGGGGCGGAAGGACTGCGGTCAGGGGAGCAGCACAGCGCGGTCGAAGGAGCGTCCTTCCGACCTTCGTACGGGCGGCAGGGCCGTGGGCCATCCTCTCGACCGGGTCCCACCGCCGTCATGCCTCGGCGACTTGGCGAAGAGTCGGGTGCCCTCTTGCCGGTGGCTGTCCCGAGGCGCACAGTTCTCCTATGAGAACGACGACGCCGTTGTTCGTGGTGGCTGTGGTGATCGCGGCCCTGGCCCAGCTGGTGGTGGGGTTCTTCTACATGGCCAGCGGTCTGATGGCTCCGCTGTGGGCCATCGTGCTCCTGGGCGTCTGGTGGGTGCTGCTCACCTACATCGGGGTGCGGCTGGTGCAGCGCCGGTCCTACCTGGTGCTCCTGGTTCCCCTGGTGGCCGTCGCGACGTGGTTCGGCGTCATGACGTTCGGGGAAGCGGTCCTCGGCTGGACCCCCTGAGGCACCGGACTCTTCTCTTTCGAGCTGATGCCGGGGTCCTGATCTCCTCAGGACCCCGGCACCCGTGATTGTTGCCTCGGCGCTATCGGCTGTCAGGACTCCGACCAGCACCGAGGCGCGAACCAGGCAGATGACCCATGGCCGCTACTTGACCTTGCCGTTGGAAGTCTTCGTGATCGACAGTTCGGCCACGATGGGCAGGTGGTCGGACGCCGTGGTCCGGATGACCTCCGCCGAGGTGGCGGTGGCTCCCCGCGCGGTCAGGATGTAGTCGATGCGCAGGCTGGGGTTCTCCACGGAGCCGCTGCCGGGGAGGCCTTCGAGGTCGGGGCCGAAGGTGTAGTCGTCGCCCTGTCCGAGGGCGGCGAAGGTGTCGGTGAACACCGAGAACAGGGGCTGCAGTTCCGGGGCGTCCGGTTCGGCATTGAGGTCTCCCACGATGACCGCCGGTCGCTCGCTGGCACCGGTGATGTCGAGAATCTCCTCGACCTGCAGTGCGCGCTGTTCCTCGCGCTGGAAGTCCAGGTGCGTGCTGTAGAAGGCGACGTGATTGCCGCGGACGTTCACCACGGCTTCGAGCAGACCTCGCTGCTCGGTGGGCCGCTCCTCGTAGTCGATGTTCGTCAGGAGGTGGTTCTCCGAGGAGATGATCGGGTATTCGCTGAGGATGGCGTTGCCGTACTGGCGGTTGTCCACATCGCCGGGCAGCGGTGGTTCGTCCAGATTGGCGCCGTATACGACGTGCATGTCGAGCCGCTCGGCGAGCCACTCCGCCTCGTCCAGGAACTCACTGCGTGAGCCCCAGTGGTTGTCCACCTCCTGCAGGCCGATGATCTCGGCGCCGGAATCCTCGATCACCGACGCTGTGCGCTCGAGGTCGAACTGGTTGTCACCGTCCGCGCCGTAGTGGATGTTGAAGGACATCACGGTCACCTCGGTGCTCTTCTCGCCGGCCTTCGAGGGGGCGGCGAGGGCCGGTCCGGCGCCGAGCAGGGTGCTGCCGGTGATCAGGGCTGCAACGGAACCCGTGGTCAGCAGTTTCTTCAACATGGTGAGTTCTCCTCGTGGTGGGGCGGCGCCATCTCAGGGAGCGATGGACAGGGCGGCGGCATGCCGGGGCTTCCCGGTGCGAGCATCACGAGGGTCCTTTTCGGGCTCCGGACAAGTGATCTATGCCACTCGTTCATCTTGGACTAGACCAATTTGTCCGTCAATGGATTGGTTCAGACCAAAAGCACGGCGGGTTGATGAGCGGCGCGGCCGGGCTGACCGCTCATCGGGCTCCGATGCCCGACGGCGTCGCCGAGTGCGGATCATCCTGCGTGGCGACCGGGTCGCCCAGGAAGGCCAGGCTGCGCCGCAGCGTGTGAATCCAGCCGTCCCACCCGAGGTCGCGCCACGGCGCCCGCTCCTCCGGGGGAACGGCCAGGCGGCCGATCACTGTGTACACCGACAGCACAGCGGCTGCGGCCAGCACCAGGAACACGAACGAGATCATGATGAGCTCCTTGCCTGCGGTGTGCCGGTCGATCCGGCTCACCCTCACGCTGACAAGCCTCGTCGGCCGGAGTCTCTCGCACGAGTGGCAGAAATGACTACCTCCGGTCATTTTCTGCCAACTTTGTAGGCGCTCTGCCGCGGAGTCCCGGATGAGCGGAACGCTTGTTCGAGATCGCGGCCATGACGGAGCTCGTCGGCCGCGCTCTCGCGGCCGAGGTGCTCAAAAAGCGGTGCTCAGGAGGTGGTCGCGAAGCGGCGGCGGTACTGCTGCGGGCTGAGCCGGCGGATCCGGGTGAAGTGGTGGCGCAGGGTGGCCGCGTTGCCGAAGCCCACGTCCGCGGCGATGCGCTCGACGGGCAGATCGGTCTCCTCGAGGAGCTGCTCGGCCCGGTGCAGGCGCCGCGCGGTGATCCAGGCGTGCGGGGTGGTGCCCGTCTCGTCGCGGAAGCGGCGGGCGAAGGTGCGCGGTGACATGGCGGCGCGCCGGGCCAGGGCGTCGACGTCGAGCGGCTCGTCGAGGTGTCCCACGATCCAGGTGAGCAGCGGGTCCAGCGTCTCGGCCCGGCGCTCGGGGACCGGGTCCTTGATGAACTGGGCCTGCCCGCCCTGGCGCTGCGGCGGCACCACCATGCGCCGTGCCACGGTGTTGGCCGCCGCCGAGCCGAACTCCTGGCGCCACAGGTGGAGACAAGCGTCGAGGCCCGCCGCGGTGCCGGCGCTGGTGAGGATGCTGCCGTCCTCCACGTAGAGGACCTCGGGCACCACCTGCGCGGCGGGGAAGCGCTCGGCCAGCTCCGCGGTGTGCATCCAGTGGGTGGTGCAGCGGCGGCCGTCGAGCAGTCCGGCGGCCCCCAGCACGAAGGCGCCCGAGCAGATGGACAGGAGCCGGGCGCCACGGTCGTGGGCCGCGCGCAGCGCGTGGATCACCTCGGCCGGGACCGGGATGTCCCGGGACATGGCCGGGAGGACCACGAGATCCGCCGCAGCCACCCGGTCGAGGCCGTGCTGGACCGCCAGGTCGAAGCCGGCGATCGTGCGGACCGGCCGCCCATCGGGGCTGCATACAGCGAAGTCCATGACGGGCAGGCCGTCGCCCGAGCGGTCGATCGCCCAGGCCTCGCAGGCCACCCCGAGCTCGAAGGGGGAGACCTCGTCGAACACGATGACGGCCACGTTGCTGATCATGGGTTCATGCTTCCAGTGGACCGGCAGGAAGTCGACGGAAGTCCGAAAACTGACAGTCGCGGCGGGGAGGGCACGCGAGGAGAATCGAGGCCAGCAGCACTGAGGCACGGACGGCGGGAAGAGGACGGTGGGCCATGGAGAGCACGGGCGAGGGCGAGCGCCGGAAGGTGGCGGTCCTGGGAGCGACCGGGCAACTGGGCGCACGGGTGGTGGCACAGCTGCGCGAGCGCGGGGTCGACGTCGTCGAGGTCTCCCGCGGGCAAGGCATCGACGTCTGTTCCGGCGAAGGCCTGGACGCCGCGTTCGAGGGGGTCTCCACCGTGGTGGACTGCCTCCACTTGGCGACACTGTCCCGCAAGCGCGCCGTCGATTTCTTCACCACCACCGCACGCAACGTGCAGGCGGCGGCACAGCGAGCAGGGGTGTCCCGAATCGTGTGCGTCACCATCCTCAACGCGAGGGAACCCGAGGTGCACCGGTGGATGGGCTACTACGCGGGCAAGGCCGCCCAGGAGCAGACCTACCGTGCCGGACCCGTCCCGGTCGTGTTCGTGGCCTCGGCGCAGTGGTACGAACTGGCCGAGACCCTGCTGTCGCAGCTGCGCATCGGCCCGCTCTCCGCGGTACCCGGGATGCGCTCCCGACCGCTGGCCGCCGACGAGGCCGCCGCGTTCGTCGCCGACCGTGCCCTGGAGCCTGGCGGCACCGCGACCTCCGACGACGCCGTCATCGCCGGCCCCGAGGTCCGCGACATGGCGGAGCTGGCCCGTGCGATCGACCAGCACCGAGGAGGACGCCGGAAGATCCTCCGGGTGCCGATGCCGTTCACCGCCCTGGGCAACGGCGGCCTCCTGCCCCAGGGGGACTTCACGACCGCCCCGGCCCGGTTCGAGGACTGGCTCAGCAACGCCTTGTGAGGGACGGCCGCCTGCGTCACCGCCGTAGCCGTCCTGCCGGGGACGTGGCACCGGAATCCCACGCCGCTCGAGGTGGAACCGGCCGCCCTGCTGCTACCCGATCGGTGTCGGCGGCCGTTGCCCGCCGAGCACGGCGAGCACGTTGTCGGCGGCGAGCACCGCCATGGCGGTGCGTGTCTCCACCGTGGCGGAGCCCAGATGCGGTACCAGCACCACGTTGTCGAGCTCCAGCAGCTCGGGATGCACCTGGGGCTCGTGCTCGTAGACATCCAGTCCGGCGCCCGCGATCCGGCCCTCGCGGAGGGCGGCCGCGAGCGCCGCTTCGTCGACGATCGGTCCGCGCGCGGTGTTGACGAGGTACGCCGAGTTCTTCATCGCCGCCAGCTGCTCGGCGCCAATCAGATGGTGCGTGGCGGGCCCATAAGGACAGTGCAGCGACACGACGTCGGAGACGCTCAGCAGCTCGTCGAGATCGACCCGCCGGGCGCCCAGCTCGGCGGCGATCCCGGGATCGATCTCGCTGCGCGACTGGTAGACGATCTCCATGCCGAAGGCCTTGGCCCGCCGCGCGGTCGCCTGACCGATGGCGCCCATGCCGACGACGCCGAGGGTCTTGCCCTGCAGGCTGCTGCCGAGCAGGAAGAACATGCCCCACTTCCAGTCCTGGCCGGAGCGGATGAGCCGTTCCCCCTCGCCGAGCCGACGGGTCGCCATGAGGATCAGACCGAAGGCGATGTCGGCGGTGGCGTCCGTGAGCACGCCGGGGGTGTTGGTCGCCACGACGTCGCGTTCGCTGCAGGCGGGCACGTCGATGTTGTCGTAGCCGACGGCGACGTTCGCGACCACCTTGAGCTGCGGGCCGGCGGCGTCGAGCAGCTCGGCGTCGATGCGCTCAGTGAGCAGACTCACGACGGCATCCGCCCCGGCCACCCGGCGCAGGAGCTCCTCGCGGCCGATCGGCTCCGGATCCGGCCACATCTCGACCTCGTGGGCGGCGCGGAGCTTTTCGACCGCGGCGTCGGGCACCCGTCCCGTGACGACGACCCGGCTCATGCCGTCTCGATCCACTCGCGCAGGCGGCCGAGGCCCTCGCGGATGTCGGCGACGTCGATGCCCGAGTAGGCGAGCCGAATGTACTGCCGGTCCTCGTCGGGCTGGCGCCGGCCGAAGTGCTCACGCGTGCAGAAGGAGACGCCGGTCTGGTGCAGCGCTGCCGTGGCGAAGTCACCGACTGCCGTGTAGCCCATGCTCTCCATGGTCTGGGTGACGTCGGGGAACAGGTAGAACGTCGACTGCGGTACGGCCACGTGCATGCCGGGGATGGCGTTCACCAACTCGCATGCGGCGTCCCGGCGCTCGCGCAGGATGTCGAGCGTCTGCTGCACGGGTTCCTGGGGGCCGCGGAGTGCTTCGATGCCGGCCCACTGCACGTAGTGCGTGGTGCACGACTCGTCGTTGGTGTTGAGGGTGCCGAGCACCGTGGCGATCTCTGGCGGCGCGACGGCGCAGCCGAGGCGGGAGCCGGTCATCGCGAACTTCTTGCTGAACGTGTAGAGGATGACGGTGCGCTGGGCCATGCCGGGGAGCGACGCGATCGAGTTCGAGACCCCTTCGTAGCGCGTCTCGAAGTAGGCCTCGTCGGAGAGCACCCAGAGATCGTGCTCCTGGGCGATTTGCGCGACGGCCTCGCGCTCGGCCGCCGTCGACTCGGCCGAGATGGGGTTCTGCAGGTCGTTGTAGATGATGGCGACCGTGCTCGGGGTGATCGACGCGCGCACCTGGTCGAGGTCGATCGCGAAGCCGTCCTCCGTGGGGAGATAGCGGTACGGCACCGACGTGCCCCCGAGGTACTCGATCTGGGACTCGTAGATCGGGAAGCCGGGGTTCGGGTAGAGCACCTCGTCGCCGGGGTTCATGACCGCCTGCAGGAACTTCGTGATGACGGGCTTGCCGCCCGTCATCACCACGATGTTCTCGGGACTGAGGTCGATGCCGCGACGCGATCCGAGGTCCTCGGCGAGGGCCTCGCGCAGCTGCGGAATGCCGGGGCCGGGGCAGTAGCCCGTGTGGCCGTCGGCGATGGCCCGGTCCATCGCCTCGATGATGTGCGGGGCCGTCGGGATGTTGATGTCGCCGAGGTGGAAGGGGTACACGCGGTTCCCCTTCGCCGTCCAGGCGGCCGCGGCCTGGGCGACGCTGAAGGCGGTTTCGGTGCCCAGCCGTTCGAGCCGGTGCGCGAGTTGGCGCATGCTGTCCCACTCCTCGTCGAGTTGGCGATCGATCCTCCGGCGGATCCGGGTCGAGCCTACGAGCCATGCATCTGGCTGGGAAGGGTGATCCTCAGATGGATTCGCACCGTGGACATCGCCGCGAGGACTCCCGCGTCCAGAGGTCGTCCCCGTGGGACTCGGGAGTGCGGTTCCCATCGGGACGGCCGGGAACCGCACTCCCCGCTCAGGTGCGTGGGGTCAGCGCACGCGGAGGTAGACGGGGCCGGAGCCGACGTTGACGGTCTGGATGACCGTCTGGTTGCCGTTCCAGCCGCCGTGGACGGCCTTGCCGCCGCCGATGTACACGGCGATGTGGGCGAAACCCATGCCGCCGTTGGCGTAGTAGACCAGGTCACCGGGCTGGGCCTGGGCGGCGGAGACCCGGGTGCCGAGCTTCAGGTAGGAGGCCGGCCACCCGTGGTGGTTGATCCCGGCCGCGCGCAGGGACTTGGTGACCAGGGCGGTGCAGTCCTGGCCCACGCCGAGCTGGTTCTTGGCGGCGGCGGCGATGGTCGCGGCCTTGCCGGACTGGGACTGGATGCTGACGAGCTGCTGGGGGGCTGCGGCGGGGGCGGCCTGGGCCGGGGCCACGCTGCTGAGCGCCAGGGCGCCGCCGGCGACCGCCAGGATCGCGGTGCGTCCGAGGCGGAACGAGCTCTGGGCGCGGTGGCGGGGCATGCGGGACTGGAAAACGGGCATGAGTGATGTCCTCCCTCTTGCCTGCGAGGTGAGCTGTCGGATGCGGGTGGGAGACACCCGGTCGTCAGGGCGGGGGCCCTGACGACTTAGAGGTCATTTCATAATGAGTTCGACGTAGCCCTTGAGTGCTGACGGGGTCCTCGGTGACCCTGGTGGGCATGATGGGGGATCTCGTACCGGACTCGCTGTGGGAGCGAGTCGAGCCGTTGCTGCCACCACGCCCACCCCGGCGCCACCAGCACCCAGGGCGCAAGCCCGCCGATGACCGGACAGCTCTGGCCGGGATCGTGTTCGTGCTCAAGACCGGGCTCGGCTGGAACCAGCTGCCCCGGGACCTGCTCGGCGTCTCCGGAGTGACCTGCTGGCGGCGCATGAGGGACTGGACCGAGGCCGGAGTGTGGCCGGCGGTACACGAAGTGCTGTTGGCTGAGCTGCGCGCGGCCGGGGCACTGGACCTAGACCGGTGCGCTGTGGACGGCTCGCACGTGCGGGCCCTCAAAGGGGGGACCACATCGGGCCCAGCCCCGTCGATCGCGGCCGGCCCGGTTCCAAGCACCACCTGATCGTTGAGGCGAACGGCATCCCGCTACAGGTCACCCTCACCGGCGGCAACCGCAACGACGTCACCCAGCTGTTGCCCCTGGTCGACTCGATTCCGCCGATCCGCGGGTTGCGTGGTCGGCCCCGCCGCAAGCCCCGGGAACTGTTCGCGGACCGTGGCTATGACCACGACAAGTACCGGCGGCTGCTGCGCGCCCGCGGGATCACTCCGCGCATCGCCCGTCGAGGCGTCGCCCATGGTTCCGGGCTGGGCCGGCATCGCTGGGTGGTGGAGCGCGGCTTCGCCTGGTTGCACTCCTACAAGCGACTCCGGACTCGGTGGGAACGCCGGGCCGACCTCCATCTCGGACTGCTGCAACTGGCCTGCGCGCTGATCTGCCACAGACGCCTCACCGCATTATGAAACAAGTTCTTAACCCCTAGGTCCCGGGGGAGGGACCGTTCATGGTTCCCCCGCTTCTGCCGAGCGATATGTCTGGGGGCCCCGGGCACCGGCAGAATTCGGCGATGTGCACAGGGATACCGATCGGTGAGGCGACCGGCACGAAGAGAACACTAATCGAAAGATAACGGAAAAGTCTCGCTTTGATCACGGGCGTGTCTCGACGTTTGTTGTCGACCCAGTCGTGGACCTCCGCATCCAGACGAAGTTGCCTGTCGAGGGCGCCGATCGGGACCTCCGGGGAGGCTCAGCTCGAGACGAAAGTGCTCTTGACCTGGAGGCCTATCGAGGTGAAGGCGATGGGTAAGCACGCTCTGGCCTGCATCAGGACGTTCAGTGGTAGGGCCCGTGTCTGGGCGCGACAAATGAGGAGTAAAGCTCCACAAAGCCTTTGGCTGTCCGCGCTCAGTCCTTTTACTTCAGGAGGGCAAGGGCGTCTTCTTCGGGTGTTTCAAGGTTCGATCAAGAATTCACAAAAGGAAAATGATTGGTGCTGTGGTGATTCTCAGGCACAGCCGGACTTCTTTGCGGACACTGCCGCAATGCGTGCCGGACCCCGCATGCCAGGGGACCGCTGCGTTCGTCGCCGATAGTGCTTCGGAGCCCGCTGACGCGACGACAGTCGGCGATGCCGCTGCCGGCGGACCCGAGATGCGGGATATGGCGGAGCTGGCCCGTGCGGTCGCCGCTCGGGCCAGCTCGTCGGCGTCGCGGGGCTGAGCCGACGGCCGGTGCTGCGGTGCCGGCCGGATCAGCCGATGGCGATGGCGTCGAAGTCCTCGCTGATGACCAGTTCGCCGGAGAAGTTCTCGGCGGCCTTCTCCCACTTCTCGACCGGCCAGTTGCCCGGCACTAGGTGGTTGAGCACGAGCTTCTTCACCCCGGCGCGCTCGGCAATGCCCCCGACGTCCTCGATCGTGGTGTGCGCCCCGATCAGGTGCTGGTACTCGGCCTCGGCCGCAGCGTCGCGGGGCTCGGGATGGCGCTGGGCCACCCACTCGGCGGCGATGGCCTCGTGGACGAGGATGTCCGAGCCCTTCGCCAGTTCCACGAGGTTCTCGCTCGGCCCGGTGTCCCCGGAGAAGGTCACGGAACCGGTGTCGGTGTCGAAGCGGAACGCGAAGGCCGGGAACACGGGGGCGTGCTGGACCAGGGTGGCCGTCACCTTCACCCGGTCGTCCTCGAAGACCTCCACCGGGCGCATGCGCGGGTGCGGATCCCCGTTGGGGTCGTCGATCAGCTCGGCCGGCAGCTCGATGTCGCGACCGGCGAAGAAATCCTTGGGCGGCGGGTAGCCCGAGTCGATGATGCGGTCGTTGAAGTCGGTGGCGAAGGTCTTGATCATCGCCTCGATCGTCTCCCGGGTGCCCGGGGTCGGGTTGCCCGGGTTGACCACCTGGTCGGACGGGATCTGCGCGCCCTGGTAGCTGATCGGCAGGGCGCCGCGGTTGCCGGGACCGTAGATCTCCAAGACGCGGTCGGGGATCGCTACCCCGTTCTGCAGCCCGGTGCCGAGGATGTTGTAGAGGTCGGAGATGTGGTCCGAGTGCAGGTGGGTGAGGAACACCGCCACGAGGGCGTCCAGGGGACCGCGCATGTCCTTGTCCCAGGTGCCCAGCTTGGCCTTCTTGATCTGCTTGCCGACCCCGTCCCCGGCGTCGACGAGGTAGTACTTGTCGCCGACCACGACCGCGGAGGCCACGCCCTCGCGGTGGGAGTCGTTCCACCACGGCGGGCCGCCGCTGGTGCCCAGCAGCACGACCCGGCTCGTCGCGTCGGTGGTCAGCGGGGGCCGTCCCGGGGCGCGGCCGGGGGCGGACGCCGCAGCGGAGGCGGTGCCGGAGGCGCTCAGCGTGCCTGATGACGCTGCGCTTCCCGAGGCGCAGGCGGTGGCGGCCAACGGCGTCAACCCGAGTGCGGATGCGAGGCCCAGGGCGCGGCGGCGGGAGATCCCCGACGAGGAGCGCGACATGCGATCAGAGTCGGACATGGTGATCCCCCAGGTGTGATTCAGAACATGGACGAACCTCCAGTATGAAGGACGTCTGCCCAGGTGAGCCGGGATATGGGGGATTCTGATCAGACTCAGTTGACTCGGATTAGGACTTCGTGCAGATCAGTCCCCGAGGCCTGTGCCGCACACGGGGTGGGCGGCGTGAAGCGCGGCGTCTCGCGGTGGGTGAACTGGACCGCTGTGCTCCCCGGCCCGTTGCCGGTGCCCTATCCCGTCTGCTGCAGTGGGGCCCGCCCCCGGCCCGGTCGGCCGGCCAAGGCCTGGACGATGTCGAGCCAGGCCTCGGCGTCAGGCCCTCCGCCACGAGGTCCCGTCCTGACGGTGCCGCCGGGTAGCGAGCAGGGCAAATGCCAGGGCCGGGCCCTGGACGCGCTGCGCCGCCTCGGCCGGCCCCCAGGTCCAGGTCTCGTCCTCGTGGGTGAGCTCGACGCGGAACGGCTCGGCCGGCGGTTCCAGCCGGCGCTGCTGGAAGAGGTAGTCGCGGGTGGCCACGCCCATGTGGGCGACGTGCCGCAGTCGGTGCCGCGGCGAACGATTGACTCTCACATCGACCTCGAGTGCGCAGTATTCGGAGCGGCCCCCGCCCGGAAACCTGGGCGTACTGGGCGGAGAACCGCCGGACGGCGACGGGCAAGCGGTGTCAGCCGCTCACTGCGGTTCCCAGGTGCCGCAGCGCTTGGTCTCGAAGTCCTGTCCCTCGGCCAGTGTCACGGTCGGCCGGCCGCCGCCGGGGATGTCGTTGGCGATGATGTCGTCCCCGTTGGCGCCAGAGGCGAGGATGGCCCAGTAGCACCGGGAGCCCACGTCGGCGGTCGAACGGTACGTGCCAGGAGCGATGTCCACGCCGACGGTCCACGTGCCTTCGCGGATGGTGTTCTCAGCCTTCTTCTGCTCGGTTCCGGAGACGGCTTCCTCCCGCGCCTCGACAGCACTCTCCGCTTCCTCGACGTCGCCCTCGCGCTCCTCGAGGGCCTTCTCGGCAGCGACGACCTCGTCCTCGCGCTTCTGGAGCTCTGTGTGTCGGTCCTGGAGGCCGGACGACATCGTGTCGTAGTCCGTCTGGAGGGACTCGTAGTCCTCCTCGACGTCCGCCTTGGCGGAGGCCAGGGCGGCGTACTCGTCGCTCGAGGTGGGGTCCGACGCCACGGCACCTCCGATGCCGAGGCCGCCCGCGAACAGCGCGACCCCGGCCACTGCCATGACGATCGGCTTGGTCCTGCTCTTCTGCCGATCCGGGGCAGACGAGTCGGCCCCGATGTCGGACCGGTCACGCCGGAACGACGTCGTGGCGCGCGTCCAGGCGCCGGCGAGAGCCGCGCCGGAGCGACGGGAGGCGGGACGATCCGTGCTGCCCACCTCATGTGCCGCTTCCGGATCACTGGCAGGCAGGGGCTGGGTCAGGGGCTCGTTCTCTCCCGCACCAGCATTGGTTTCCGCGTCGTCGAACCAGAACTGCCATCCGTCCGGCGCCGGACCCCACGCAGGGTCGGGGGACCATCCGGGGTGGGGAGTCCAGCCTTCCGGGGGCTGCGGCCAGGTGGGGGGAGCGTTGAAGCGCATGGGGACATCCAGGGGGTCGAGCGGAGGTTGCAAGCACAAACGTAACGGGGAGTGGGCGCGCTTCCTTGCCGAGCGGTCACAATGCAGAAATGTGCGGTCCTGAAGCATTGGACACCGAGCCCGGGAGGACCGGCCATCTCCGGGTAGTTGCCGTGGAAGGTCGTCCTCGTCCCGGCTGCGATGGACCCGTCATCGACGTCCTTTCACCCACCGGATGACGGTCACGATCAGCCAGGCGACGAACACGAGCGGAGCGATCAGCCAGGAGAATCCGACGACGGCAGCCCAGACGGACTCCGGCACCCCGACGATGCTCAGCAATGCGCCGACGATTGTCATGCCCACGATCAGGAACAGGATGATCGACCACATCACGACGTGGAACACCCAGCGACGTTGCGGCTTCACCCGGGGTGACGCCTCGGCAGGCAACGGAGGGTCCCACGGCTGCCGCGGGCGGACGGACAGCGGGGGGTCCCAGGGCTGTCGGGGTGGTGCGGCGTACGGCGCCGAGGAGGACTCCGCGGAACCCGGCCGGAGCGGAGCCTCCACCCTCGGCGCCGCGTGGGGTTCGACGGTCCAGGTCTCAGCAGGCGCTGGGCCCGCCGAGGCCGGCACGGACATGCCGGACTGCTTCGGGGCGACCTGCGGTTCCGGCGGGGCCGTGACCGGTTCCGGAGGGATGGAGCTGACAGGAGTCGTGTCGTCGAGCACCGCGGGTGGGTCGACGTCGTCCTCGACCGGTGCTCCGGCCTCTGCCCGTTCCAGCAGCTCCCGGAGCTCCGGTTCCCCGATCACGGCGATGCGCTGACCTTCCTGAATGCGCTCGGCAGCCTTCTTCTCCTTACCGGTGGCGCCGGTCAGCGGTGGATTGCTGACCTGGGCCCCGGCGCCGATCACCAGGCACGTGACCTTCTTCGTGAGGTTCTGCGCGACGACGGCACCGGCCCCGCGCATACGCTCCTGAATCTCTTCACGAGTTCCGAAGGAGAGATCCCCGGTGATCAGCACGACCTCGTTCTCAAGGGTGGTCGGTGAGGGAACGGTGGGATCGGCGAGGGACGGGCCGGTGGCCGGCCGCTCCCCGGGCGTGCGGAACACCGACTCCGGGGCCCGCCGGGAACCCGCCGAACGTGCGGGCGACGAGCCAGTGGTGGAGCGGCGCGGCGCTCGTTGCCAGAGTTCGTCCACGGTAGAGGCGCCGGTGCGGCGGGCCAGCTCGACGGTCACCTGCGCCGCGGCCAGGGCATCGGCCTCGGCCTGGTGGTGCGGGAAGTCGTCCAGGCCGAGATGGCGCACCACGGTGGGGAGCTTGTGGTCCACCAGGTCGAGATGGCCTCGCGAGAGCTGGAGCGTGCAGTGGAACCGCGGCAGGGGAGACTCCACGCCCGAGGCCCGGTTGGCGGCCCGCCACACGGACTCGTCGAAGGACGCGTTGTGCGCGACGACGGGCAGATCGGCGCAGAGCCGGTGCAAGCGCTGCGCGGTCTCCCGCCAGGAGAGTCCATCGGCCATGCACTGCTCCCGGGTGATGCCGTGAATGGCGGTGTTCCTCCGCTCGAAGTGATCCGCCGGCGGTGGAGGTTTGACGAGCCAGGAGTCCGAGGACTGCACCCGGCCGTTACGGACGACAGCGACGCCCACGGCGCACGCCGATTCCCTCTTGCCGTTGGCCGTCTCGAAGTCCACGGCCACGAAATCCAGATCCGGCACGGCTACTCCACCTCCTCGATGACGAGATTGAGTCCGTCGTCGGGGTGGTAGCCCCAGGACGCCTCGAAGTCGTCCCAGGTGCCCATCTGTCGCCCGTCGAGGGCGCGGGTGCTGTCCATGCGGGCAATGACGCTGTCCGAGGCGTCCAGTCCCTGGAGGACACACACCGTCTCGTAGATGTCGGCACCGTAGGTGTTGTCTTCGCCCGTTGTCTGGATCGTCACGCTGTGCCCCTCGTCGCCGATCGAGATGCCGGCCGCGTCCGTCAGGCCACAGTCCTCGACGGCGGATTCGATGGCGGTGGACCCGAAGCCCACGTCGGCACTCCCGGCGTCCGCGGCGATGTCGGAGCCCGAGGCGGCAGGCGTTGCCGGGGACGAGGCGCCGGCGCCCACCATCACTCCCAGAAGCAGTCCGGCGATTAAACCCGTGCCGCCGAAGATCCAGTGCCGGCTGTCGGAGGAGACCGCGGACGACCAGAGTTTCCTCAGTCGCATCAGGAAAGACGCTGTCTTCTTCTTAACCTTCGTGGCGGTCGGGGAGGCAGCGGGTTGCGCGTCCTCGACCCAGAACTGCCAGTCGTCGGGTGCGGGACCCCACGCCGGGTCGGGGAACCAGTTCGGCGGAGGTGTCCAGCCGGAGGGCGGCTGGGGCCAGCTGGGGGGTGTGTTGAACTTCATGGCGCCATTCACGGACGGGGATGATTACCTGCGCAAACGTATCCTGGGGCTCGGACGTCGAGGAAAGTTGTCACGTCACAGGACGCTTCGGAGGTCGATCACCGAGGGGATCAGGCCAGCGCCGACGTTCGGATGTGGCGCGGAGGCGCAGGCGACCGGTCTGCTGGTCACTCGTGCGGGGGACCGCCTGCGTGGGCCTATGCCTCAGTGCTCAACGCCCAGAACCGAGTGCGCGATGAGCATGTCGAGGCGCCGGACGTCGACCTTCTTGCCGACCCTGATCTTGATGCGCCCGGCGCGGGTCCAGAGCTCGAGCTCTCCGTCGAGGTCGAAGGTGCCGGCGTTCTCGGACGACCACATGGTGATCCCTGAGTACGGCAGGGAGTAGACCTCGACCTTCCGCCCAGTCATGCCCTGGGCGTCGCGGACGATCAGCCGTTTGGTGGTGAAGACGGCGCTGTCGCGGAAGGTCTTGTAGGCGGCCACGGGCTGTTCTCCCGGGACCATGAGTTCGGCGACGTCGCTCGGGATGGGGCACTCGGCCACGAACATCCACTGGGTCACTGCTGCTGTTTCCATGACTGCTCCTGTCGTCCACGGAATCGGGGCCGCCGCAAGACTTCCGGCGTCCCCACATCTGTCCATTCACAGTAGTGAATGCAGGCGCATACGATCCAGGCATCTAGTGCAGTGCTTCGGAAGGAGTGCCATGGTGGCTTCACGGGGACAACGGACGACGACGGGACCGCCGCCGCGCTTCCCGGTGCCGCCGGATGGATACCAGTTGCTCTACACCGTCACTTGCACCAAATGCGGGGCGAAGGAGCCGACGTTCTCACTGGAGGGGCGGTTCCCGCGTCACTGCTCCCCCGTGAACGGCCGGTCCGTCTGTGTGCGCAGCGGTGCCGAGTTCCTGGCCGGGGAGAAGCGGCGGGTGACGTGGCGGGTGGTGCAGAGGGTCGTCGCCCCGGAGGCCACCGGCCGGCCCGAGGCGCCGCCGACGCCGCGAGCGCCGAGATCAGCGGCGTCGGTGGAGGACAAGACTCCCGGGTTCAAGACCGATCAGTCCCCGAAGGGTCGAACGGCCTCGACCGGAACCAGCCGGAAGATGTCCCGCCTCGAAGCGGAACGTCGCTACTACTCCTCGGACACCGAGGAGGCCAATGATGCCCGGTACCGCGAGTGGCAGGAGCTGAACACCGGATCGGTCAGTGTCGTGGCGCGGCCGTGCGCGCCGCAGGGAACGGGCCGGCGCCGCTGAGTGCGCCCGGCGGGGCGCCGGGTCGGAGGGGCATGACGTGGAAGAGCAGGCAGCCGCTCAGTGGTGACCACCACGAGAACTCTTGTCCGGTAGGGAACGGGTGCCCTGCAGCCTGACCACTGCTGCACCGGAGCTGCACCCCAGGGGTGTTCCTGCCCGAACCTGCGCCCACTCCTCGTCCGTTCTACAACAGCGGGGCTCGCCCCGGACCCGGTCGGCCGGCGAAGGCCTGGACGATGTCGAGCCACGCGTCGGCATCGGCGCCCTCGGCGACGAGGCTCCCGTCCTGTCGGTGCCGCCGCCGGGTGGCGAGCAGGGCAAAGTCGAGGGCCGGACCGTGGACGCGTTGCACGGCCTCGGCCGGTCCCCAGGTCCAGGTCTCGTCCTCGTGCATGAGCTCGACGCGGAACGGCTCGGCCGGCGGTTCCAGCCGGCGCTGCCAGAAAGCGTAGTCACGGGTGGCCACGCCCAGGTGGGCGACGTGCCGCAACCGGTGCGAGGCGACCGGGGGCACTCCGAGAGCGTCGCGGACGTCCTGGCCATGCGCGAAGGTCTCCATGATCCGGGCGCTGGCCATCATGGGCGCCCCCATGGGCGGACCGATCCACGGGATGCGCTTGCCCCCCGGCACGGCGGCGAGCCGCTCGAGCACGCGGCGTCGGCTGTCCTGCCAGGACGCCACGATCTCGGCCGGGGCACGTGTGGCGCCTTCTGCGGCGGCGCGGTCGACGACGTCGACCTCCGCCCCGAACCGCTCCCTCAGCTGCGCGAAGACCTCCGGCTCCTCGAGGGCGGTCAGCACGGTCCGCTCCGTCCAGCTGAGGTGGGCGACCTGGTGGCGGATCGTCCACCCCTCCGCCGGCGTGGGGCGGTCCCAGTCCTCGGCGGACAGCGGCCGCAGCATCTCCTCGAGCAGGTCCCCCTCCTGGCACAGGTCGGCCAGCAGGACGGCTGGGTCGGGGCGGGTCATCGGCTCATCCCGGTGCGCAGCTCCTTCTCAGGGAACCTGTCGGTTGCCCTCCACAACAGTTCTTCGGCGGACTCTACGCCGGCGGGCACCTTGTGCGAGCCGCCAAGTGCTCGCGGCACCAAGTGCGCGGCTATTCGATTGGTGGCAGCAAACATGTCTTCTGGGTGCGGGTGATTGAGGCAAAAACGTTGGGGTGCAGGTCACCGCCCCCGTTTCGACAGCCGCCGTCATGTCAGAAGGCTCGAGTCGGGTTCTTCCACACGGCCCCGTCGCCGGTGAGTTCGTACAGGCCCGCGTCCAGCGCTCGGTGGTGATTGGGGCACAGAAGCCGCCCATTGGCGACGTCGGACGGACCACCCTCGCTGTCCGGAACGACGTGAGCGGCCTCCAGAATGAACGTTTCCTCCAATCCGCAGACAGCGCACTCTGCTGGATAGTGCCGCAAAAGCAGCCTCCGGAAGGCCTGCTGGTGCAACCGACGCCTGCTGAAACCGACGGTGTAGCGCGCTTCGATCGCCTCGGCAGCCCGCTCAACCGGTCGGTGGGACGCCCAAAGAAGTTCCAAATCGTCCGCGATTTCGGGAGGCAAGAGAACTCCGCCGCCCTGGAAGGTCCAGCCACTGCCCGGAATCCGCGTCTGGAGCGACTCCCGCGGCAGCACGTCGTTCGGGTCGAGCAGGGTGTCCCAGGCGACGTCGACGAACGGGGCCCGCTCCTGCCGCTCCGTGTCCCAATGATCCCAGTACTCGATCTCGCTGAGGGCGGTTCCCGAGGCGATCATGCCGAGAGGCTTCGTCCCCACCTCGAGAAGGAAGATCCGGTCCCCAGGGTGCATGCCGGAGGTGCGGCTTCCCGTCGACCACCTGTCCGGGGCTTGCCCCTGGTCGGCGATGAGCCGCAGCATACGATCGCTGTCTCCCTCTGACCATTCCCAGCTGCCGGGGTTCCACAGGAGCACGAAGGTCGCCGGAGGACGTGTGGAGCCCGCACTCGGGTCTCCTCCGACCACGTTGAACCCCAGATCCATCAGTTTGCGCGCTGTCGTGTTCAGGCCCCCGTTGAACATCTCATGACGCAGAGGTCTGCCGTGCTGATAACCGCAAGCGGCCCCGATGAGCGCTTTGGAGTCGTAGCGTCTGCCCTGATACTCCACGAAATAGGTGCTGGATCGGCCAAAGCCGTACTTCTCCAGGAACCGATCTCGCCCGAGCTCGTCGAACTCGTGCATGGCCGCCACGACGGCTCCGGGATCGGTGAGGTCACTCAGTTTCATGCTTTGCACTCTAGAGCGGGACTGATGCACGGTTCGGTGACACCTTGACCTGACCCACGGTTTGGTTTCCACTCGTGGTGACTAGCTTCCAGCGGTGGTGAGTGCCTGTGGTGTTCGCGCGAGGTCGTATTCGTGCGGGGTGGCGTACTGGAGTGCGGAGTGGCGTCGTCGTCGGTTGTAGAACACTTCGATGTACTCAAAGATCGCGTTCGCCAGCTCGATCCGGGTCTTCCACTTCCGACGGTTCAGCAGTTCGATCTGCATCGTCGACCAGAACGATTCCATCATGGCATTGTCGAGGCCGTCGCCGACCGTGCCGAACGAGGGCAGCAGCCCGGCCGAGCGGATCTTCTGCGTGAACACCCACGAGGTGAACTGGACCCCGTGGTCGGCGTGGACGATTCCGCCGGCACCGGGCTTCCGGGCGCGGATGGCCATGTCCAGGGCATTGATGACCAGGGTGGAGTCCTGCTTGGAGTCGATGGCCCAGCCGATGATCTTGCGGCTGCAGGCGTCGAGCACCGCTGCGCAGTAGACCTTGCCCTCGCGGGTGGGATGCTCGGTGATGTCCGTGACCCACAGTTCGTTCAGCGCCAGGCGGTGGAACTTCCGGTTGACGAGGTCGTCTGCGGTCGCCACGCCTCGAAGCCGCTTGATGCGCGCCGGGCCGGGCAGTCCGCCGATGCTGGCGCGCGTCATCAGCGCGGAGATGAGCCGGCTGGAGCAGGGGATGCCCATGCCGATGGTGAGTTCCGCGTGGATGCGGCGGTAGCCGTAGGTGCCCCGAGAGGCCACGTGGATCTCGCGGATCAGCCCGGTGAGCCAGCGTCGGCGCAGTTCCGTGGCGCTGGTCGGACGCTTGCGGTACCGGTAGTAGCCCTGGCGGGAGACGCCCAGGAGGCGGCAGCAGGTGTGGACCGGAGCCCCGGCGTCGACGAGACGGTCGATCACCGGGTGCGCCCTTTTGGGGGGAGTCCGTCCTCCTCATCGAGCCAGGTGGCCGCGTGGCGGATGATCGCGATCTCCTGCTCGAGCTGGCGGATCCGGCCGCGGGCCGCGCGGAGCTCAGCCGATTCCTGGGTGCTGCGCCCGGGCCGGCGGCCCTGGTCGATGTCGTCCTGGCGCAGCCAGGAATGGAGCGTGACAGGGTGGATACCAAGATCAGCCGCGGTCTGCTTGACCTGGCGGCCCTCGCGCACGAGAGCGATCGCTCGTGCACGGAACTCAGGAGGGTAGGGGCGGGGCATAGCGGTGAGCCTTCCATGAAGGCCTTCGACTAGCGACCGCCACTGGAAACCAAACCGTAGGTCAGGTCACACTGGAAACCAAACCGTGGGTCAGGTCAACCTGTCACCTATCGGTGCATCAGTCCCAGTCGCTGAAGATCGATCCCGGTGTTGCTTTGGGGTATACCCCAAAGCGACGTCTCGGCTACCAGCGACAGTGCGCTGCAGTAGGGTCCCAGCGACACTTCTGCACCGGGAGTGCGTTCGGGTCTAGTCCTGATGCAACGAGGCAACGTCTCTCAAGGCATGGGTTATGAGGCATCGCAGTTGTGAAACACAGTCTCGCTGCAGCGTCGTTGGCTGCTGAGGTGGGGGAGCGCTGGACCATAGAAGGGTCGTCTAGATGTGATGTCCAGGGAGGTTGTCCCGCCGCAAGGCGGTGAGTCGGGCTGACACGGGAAGGCCTCCGGTAGTGAAGTGGAGCTGTCTAGTTCACCGCTTCACCCACCGGAGGCCTTCATGTCCCACGTTAACGCCGTCCTGACCCCTCGTACACGCCTACGCCTGGCCCGGCTGATCGTCGAGGATCAGTGGACCTACGCCGCGGCGGCCAAGATGTTCATGGTCTCTGCCCGCACGGCCAAGAAATGGGCCGACCGCTACCGGGCCGAAGGCCAAGCCGGGATGGCTGATCGCAGCTCTCGCCCGCGCACCAGCCCGACCAAGACCGCCCCCGGGGTGGTCCGGAGGATCGTGGCCCTGCGGTGGCGACACCGGCTGGGCCCAGTGCAGATCGCCGGCCGACTCGGAATGCCGGCCTCGACCGTGCATGCGGTGCTGGTGCGCTGCCGGATCAACCGGCTCTCCCGCATCGACCGGGTCACCGGCGAACCCCTGCGCCGCTACGAACACGACCATCCCGGATCACTGATCCACGTCGACGTCACCAAGTTCGGCAACATCCCCGACGGAGGTGGCTGGCGCTACCTCGGTAAGCAGCAAGGCGACCGCAACCGCGCCACCACCGATACTCAACGCCGCAAAGGCCCAGTACGTGGCCCCCTGATCGGGACCGCCTTCGTGCATACCGTGATCGATGACCACTCCCGGATGGCGTACGCGGAGATCTGCACCGATGAGAAGGCTGCCACCGCGATCGGGGTGCTGCGCCGAGCCAGGGCGTGGTTCGCCGACCAGGGCGTCACCGTGGAGCGGGTGCTCTCGGACAACGGGTCCTGCTACCGCTCCCATGCCTGGGCCCAGGCCTGCGCCGAGCTGAGCATCAAGACCAAACGCACCCGCCCCTACCGGCCCCAGACCAACGGCAAGATCGAACGCTTCCACCGCACCCTGGCCGATGGCTGGGCCTACGCCCGGTTCTACCCCTCCACGGCAGAGCGCGACGATGCCCTACCGGGCTGGCTGCACTTCTACAATCATCATCGAGCCCACTCCGCACTTGGAGGCCAGCCACCGGTCACCCGCCTGACCAACCTCCCTGGACATCACATCTAGAACTCCATTCCCACCCCTACGCCGCCGCCTCGGAACTTAGCTTGGTGATCCCGGAACGGGGCAATCCACCAGGCATCCACCTGACGCAGGTGAATGCGTAGCGCTGGGACTTCGTAACTTGTCAGCCCAGGCGGTTCCACGGTCGCTGGAGACAACGAAAGTAGATCGGGTGTCGCCGCTTGGTCGCCCGGGGAGATCGCCGCAATCAAATCATTAGCCCTTTCGGCGGCAAGTCGATCCTTCTCCTGGCGTGATGTCTTCCAAGTGGGCGCCATTTCCTTCTTGACCTCTTCTGCGAAGGCATCGCGCGTCTTGAAAAGGAACTTACTTGTCGAGACAGGCACGCCCACATACACGGTGGAGCCGCAGACCACGACGATACGTTGGAGGCTTTCACCAGATTCTGCGGCTTTAACAACCGATTGAAGATGGGGGTCGATCGAGCCAGAGGTGTGCATTTGCACAGAGTATCAACAGCAATCCTGTTCCTGCGGCATGCAGGTCTCTATTCGTGAGAATTCGATACCACGACGCCTCCCGCGCCAGTCGCCGCTGGTCTGGTCTTGAGCCTCGGCAGGACACCGGAGTCCGGTGCTCTCCTGGTGCTCCATGGGAAAGGTGCCCGGCACAGTGGGTCGCGGACTATGACAGCATGCACTTCGCCATGTACCCCAAGTCTGTGGAACGGCCGGCCCGGCACCACGCTGTGTGGTGGGGACTGGCCAGGTCGGCAAGGTATAGATAGACCATGGTTGCCGCTCAGGAAACGTCCCTTCAGCGCATTCTCGAAGGCGAGAAGCAGTACATGGTTCCGCTCTACCAGCGGCCCTACCAGTGGAGTAGGAAGCAGTGGTCCGTGCTGTGGCAGGACATCGCTCAGCTGGCCGAGGATCGAAAGGATCAGCTGGGAACCACGCACTTCATTGGATCTCTCGTGTTGGCCCCGTATCCCGGCAATGTGGCCGGGGGTGTGACGAAGCACTTGGTCGTCGACGGTCAGCAACGACTGACCACGCTGACGATTCTGTTGGCTGCCATCCACGACCACATCGTGTTGGTGGACCCCGACGACCGACGCGGGGCCAACCGGATCATGCACCAGTTCCTCGTCAACCAGTACGCCGACGACCCGCACCGCATCAAGCTGGTTCCCACTCAGGCCGACCGGCAGTCCTACATCGACGTCATCGACGGAGTGCCCGGCGCCGATGGGGAGGACGCTGTCGGTGAGGCCTATCGTTTCTTCCGCGCCGCGCTGTTGGGCGAGGACGTCGACATCCCCGCGGTGGAGAACGCCGTGACGAGTGGCTTGTCGCTCGTCTCGATCAGCACCTCGGAGGCCGACAACGTGCACCGCATCTTCGAGTCCCTCAACAACACGGGTCTGAAGCTGTCGCAGGGTGACCTGCTGCGCAACCACATCTTCATGCGGCTTCCCACTCTGGGGGAGGAGGTCTATCGCTCCACGTGGAAACCCCTCCAGGACCTTTTGACTCGTGAGGAAATGGATGCCCTGTTCTGGCTGGACATCGTGCAGCGCAATCCGAAGATCACCATCGGTGACACCTACCAGGAGCAGAAGAAGCGCTTCGAGCAGTTCATCTCGGAGGAGGAGATTGCGCGGGAGGTGACCCGCCTGCTCGGCCTGGCGCGTTTGTACCGGTTGATCAGCCACCCCGATGAGGAAAAGTCCGCAGCGGTCAGAGTGCGTCTCCAGCGGCTCATGGACTGGGGCTCGGCCACCGCGGCGCCGTTGCTGTTGCACCTGCTGACGAGACGCGCCGACGGCCATTTCGATGATGACACTTTGGCCGAGGCCCTGCTGGTGATCGAGTCGATGCTGGTCCGTCGGGTCCTGATTGGCCGGCCCTCGGCGGGTCTGAACCGGTTGTTCGCTCAGGCCGTGGCCGAGATCCCCGGCACCGCCGAAGTGGTCGACGAGGTGCGGGACTACTTCTCCCGGGGCCAGCGGTACTTCGCCGCCGACAAAGAGATCGCTCGAGCCGTGCATGACATGCCGTTCTACCGGCAGGGCCGCGCCAACCAGCGAAAGCTCATCCTCCTCTGGCTCGAGGAGCTCTACGGCAGCCGTGAACCGGTGGATCCTGCGAAGCTGACCATCGAACATGTGCTCCCCCAGACCCTGTCGGCAGGGTGGCGGCAGGTCCTGGAGGCCGCTGCCGATGATGCAGCCGTCGATGAGCTTCACCAAAGCCTCGTGCACACCCTCGGCAATCTGACACTCAGCGGATACAACTCAAACATGAGTAATCGGCTGTTCGAGGATAAGCGAGCCGAACTGGGCCGGAGCGGACTACGCATGAACCAGTTCATCTCCGCCAAGCAGGAGTGGGGACCGGAGCAGATCCACGCTCGTGCCGATGAACTGGCGGAAATGATCTGTATGGCGTGGCCTGGTCCAAACCCCAGTGTTCGGAACGAGGGGCCGGATGATCTATGGTCGCGGCTCGACCGGATGTTGGCTGAAATTCCAGCCGGGCGGTGGACCACGTACGGAGATCTCGCGAAGGCGCTGGGAACCGCAGCACAGCCCATCGGCAACAGATTGCGCGACTTCCCGACCCCCCACCCTCACCGCGTGCTGACCTCGGACGCTCGCCCCGCGACGAACTTCAAGTGGTCCACCGACAGCCAGACGGACGAGCCGGCAGAATTACTCCAGCGAGAAGGCGTAATCTTCGACAGTCTGGGACGCGCCAACGCCGACCAACGCTTGTTCGCAGCCGACCTGGTCTTGCTCGTATCGGAACCCGAGGACGAAAAGACCTTGGGCACGGAACCCACTCATGCATCCTGACCAATGGTTTCTACGTCAAGTCAATCGAACCCGGGGCAACCCCAGACGCACTTTGTCACCAGGGACAGAACCCAAAAAAGCAGCCTTGTTTTGGGCAGCGATTGCTGGTGGGGTAACTATGTGATGGCCCAATCGATACCGAGGCCACTGCCCCCACGATCGACAGTCCTATGGCTGAGGGACGTGCTGGGACCTCCCTGTGGTCAGCCACCTGATCTAATAAGTCTCCATGGGCCTAGCTAGGGATCAGCGGGCGGCGTAGTAAGCGTCCTTAGCTGGCTGGTGGATCCGGTCGCGATTGCAGACCTCGGAACCGTTCTGCTTATGAGTTTTCTGGTGTAAAAAACGTAAAGCATGATAAGCTCCCGAAAACTGTTTTGAAATATGCTAACAAATGCACATGCGAGGAGGTCCACAGGTGATCGATAATCTCGCACCCACGGCTTTCATTGTAATGCCGTATGGAAACAAAAGAGACCACACTACCGGACTCGCAATCGACTTTGACAATATATGGAACACCGCTTTTCGTCCTGCAGCTGAAATTGCAGGCATAGAACCCGTGCGTGCTGATGAAGAACGCATTGGCGGTTTCGTTCATTTGGCAATGTTTGAAAGACTAGTTTTGGCAGAAATTGTTCTTGCGGACCTTACTCTTGCCAGCCCCAACGTCATGTACGAACTTGGTATTCGTCACGCCACTCGCCCACGCGCGACGATTTCAACATATGCCACGGTCAGTCAGCTTCCATTTGACGTATCACCCATTCGTGCGGTCCCGTACAAACTAGATAAGCACGGAAGACTTACCAAAAAGTCCCGAAAATCTCTAGTTAAGGCTTTGGTGCAGCGATTCCGCGAATGTCAAGAAGACCCTGCATCCGACAGTCCTTTATTTCAACTCATTCGTGACTATCCGGGCGTGACTCTTTCCCATGAGGCGACGGAAACTTTTCAACGCCGCGCTCAGTCGTTGCTAGAGTTGAGCGGTGAGATTCGTACCGTTCCGTCTCGATTCCCTACCGCTGAAGCGCTGCAGGAACTGCATCGGCTTGCCGATAAAGTGGCCACACTCGGTCAGGAGGCGCCGACCGATCTGCTTGTCGACCTGTTTTTAGCCTACCGTGACGTGTCTGCCTATGAAGAAATGGTGAAATTGGAAGCAACCCTTCCGTTATCACTGCGCCAGCATCCTACAATCAGGCAGCAGTTGGCTTTTGCCCTAAATCGCAGGAACGCGCACGGTGACGTGCCGCGTGCCATATCCATTCTGAAAACGCTCAGAGCAGATCAGGGGGAGAACCCAGAGACGCAGGGCATACTTGGCCGCATCCATAAAGATGAATTTCGCCGACTCCGTAAAGAAAATCCGGAGCAGGCGCATTTCGCACTTCTTGAAGCAATCAAGGAATATGAAAGGGGGTTTCGAGTAGATTTTCGAGATTACTACCCCGGGGTTAACGCACTGACTTTGATGATTGTAGAAGGTAGTGAAAAACACCTGCAACGAGCGCGAGAACTTTCGCCCGTTGTTGCCTTCGCTGTGGCGGCACGTCAAGGACTCGCGTCACGCGATTACTGGGATGTCGCGACAGTACTCGAGCTGGCCGTTGGGCGTGCAGATGAACGAGATGCGCAAGGGGCACTCAATAGGTTGCTGTACCTTAAACCGCCCGACTGGGTCCGCGCTACCATTGCTGAAAATTTGGGATTGCTACAGGAAGCTCTTGCACGCGACCGTTCGCTCCCATGGTTAGATGACCTGCTGACACAGTTGCGTCCAAGTGCCAGTGCCGGGTGACGCCAGTAGGTTTAGTGGTCCTACAAACACTAGTTGGCATCAAGCCGATGAACCGCGATCTAGAGGTGGTCACTGGAAATTTCCTCCTAAATTTGGTGAGTCGACAATAGGTAAGTTGACTCAGCACTCGAAAACTGTGTTCGCCGCTATGCCTTTCGATCCAGCATTCGACGACGTCTATTACGTTGCTATCAAGGCGGCAGCTGAAAAGGTTGGATGCACATCGATTCGCGTGGATCACCTAATGCACGGCCAAGATGCTGTATCAGAAACTTATCGTCAAATACAGAAATGTCAAGCGGTGATTGCTGATTTGTCGACAGCGGAACCCGATGTGCTGTATGAAGTGGGTTACGCGCATGCTCTAGGGAAACCTGTAGTACAACTATGTAGTACCGCTCCCGAAAACCTTCCTTTTATGGTGCGCAACCGTGACACTATTTTCTACCGGCCTGGACAAACCCACTTATTGATCGATGTACTTGCCGAGTACGTCGCGCGTCTGTTAGGCATTTCCCTATGACTAAATTTATGAGTTCCACCAATCATCTTTGGAATGAATCTATATTTTCCATGAACTTTAGGCCCGGAGAGGCTGCATACCAGACGGCCGTGCTAGATCAATGGAAAATGCTTGTCGAGACGAGTGAACGAGTAAGCACCAGACGATCTTTGTCTAACATGTTTTTTCTTGCCATTAACTCGGTGGCAATCACAATACTAGGCATTTTCTGGCAAAGTGCAATAGTGAGCGTTACGGTGTGGTGGATCCTTTTGCCGCTGATAGTCCTACTGCTTACATGCTTTTTTTGGTTGTTGCTGGTAGTTTCTTATCGGCGACTCAATAGAGCTAAGTTTATTATTATTCACGCCTTGGAAGAACTTTTGCCCGCGAAGGTGTTCGTTGAGGAGTGGCAAATACTTCAGCGTCACGGAAAAACTCGCTATGTGTCCTTCACGGCGGTCGAATTGATGATTCCTATACTTTTCGCCATCACATATATTGGTGGCGGGGTGCTACTAATCGTAACGGTCCTATGATGTTCGCTCCGTGATCCCTGCCGTTTAGGTGGTATGGCTTTGATCCCCAAGGTCGCGGGGCTTATCGGCGTCTAAGTATGCTTTTACAGGATGCGGCGAATGGCGTCCCGTCTGGGTGCTGGGTCAGTGGGCGGTGTAGTAGGCGTTGCGGATGCGCTGGTGGATGCGGCCGCGGTCGGAGGCTGGGAGGCCGTTGTGCTTGGCCGAGGCGCGGATCTTCGCGGTGTCCGGGTCGCTTCCCGAAGTGCGGGTTCTTTTGCTGCGGGCGCCAATGGTGCGGGCGACGCCGCGGATGGCCTTGGGCTGCGGCGGAGGAGGGGCACAGCGCCTCGCGTAACTTTTTGGCGTTGCCAGGGGAGAGATTGATCGCGTACTCATTGCCGTCGAGGGCGAAAGTGACGCCTCGTCAACGGTTCCATCGTCGAGGTGGTCCTCGAGATGGACTTCGACTTTCCAGGCCATGGGTAGTGTTCCTGTCAATCCCCTCAGGTGAGGGCGTTAGTTGTGTAGGCGGGGCGAGCGAGTCAGGGGTGACCGGATGTGGCCTCAGCCGGCAACGCGGAACCATCCTCCTCCGGATCATCCCCGGATGCTGCTGCCGCCCGGTCAGATGGTGCGGTGGTCTTGGTGCGGTTGCCGGTGATGATGGTGCCTTCCTGAGACAGATCCACGCAGAGCATGCCGTCTTCGACGAAAGGCTTCCATCGCCGCGTTTCGGTGGTGTCAATGCCGTAGTGCGCGGTGAACGCGGTGGCGGACACCATGGCCTGCCCGGCTACGCGTTTGGAGCCGTTGCGCACAGCGTAAGCATGCGGGGAGGAGTCATCCGCCGCGCGCAGTGCAATGACGTTGCGGTCGCGGTCGTACAGCAGCTCCACCGTCTCGGCATTGTCGATAAGGTCGTGTGCGGCCCTGTTCAGCGAGATGACCCCGCGCCTTTGAATCGTCACGCTGGGCGCCTTCGCCAGTGGAGTCATCCTTTTATCGAACACCTCGAACGGCACGGTGCCTCCTATAGCTCGCGCTTGATCACATAGATGTCCATCGTAACCATTGCTCACAATGATGAGGCGGCCGTCGGCATGGACGGGCGGGGCGTCTTGGAAGCCAAAGGATGCGAGACGTCTCGTGCGGAAAATTTGGTGCCGCATGTTGTGACTGTCGACGGTAAATGGCGGTGTTCTGGCAGAGGTAATTGGCGGCTGTGGTACTCCTGTGGCCTCAGATGTAGCTGCAGATCTGGGTGGCATCGCACTGGGTGGGGTCGCCTTGGGAGGCGGCCTGGTAGTGCTCGGCCACGGAGGCCCTTAGAACTTGTTTCATAATGCGGTGAGGCGTCTGTGGCAGATCAGCGCGCAGGCCAGTTGCAGCAGTCCGAGATGGAGGTCGGCCCGGCGTTCCCACCGAGTCCGGAGTCGCTTGTAGGAGTGCAGCCAGGCGAAGCCGCGCTCCACCACCCAGCGATGCCGGCCCAGCCCGGAACCATGGGCGACGCCTCGACGGGCGATGCGCGGAGTGATCCCGCGGGCGCGCAGCAGCCGCCGGTACTTGTCGTGGTCATAGCCACGGTCCGCGAACAGTTCCCGGGGCTTGCGGCGGGGCCGACCACGCAACCCGCGGATCGGCGGAATCGAGTCGACCAGGGGCAACAGCTGGGTGACGTCGTTGCGGTTGCCGCCGGTGAGGGTGACCTGTAGCGGGATGCCGTTCGCCTCAACGATCAGGTGGTGCTTGGAACCGGGCCGGCCGCGATCGACGGGGCTGGGCCCGATGTGGTCCCCCCTTTGAGGGCCCGCACGTGCGAGCCGTCCACAGCGCACCGGTCTAGGTCCAGTGCCCCGGCCGCGCGCAGCTCAGCCAACAGCACTTCGTGTACCGCCGGCCACACTCCGGCCTCGGTCCAGTCCCTCATGCGCCGCCAGCAGGTCACTCCGGAGACGCCGAGCAGGTCCCGGGGCAGCTGGTTCCAGCCGAGCCCGGTCTTGAGCACGAACACGATCCCGGCCAGAGCTGTCCGGTCATCGGCGGGCTTGCGCCCTGGGTGCTGGTGGCGCCGGGGTGGGCGTGGTGGCAGCAACGGCTCGACTCGCTCCCACAGCGAGTCCGGTACGAGATCCCCCATCATGCCCACCAGGGTCACCGAGGACCCCGTCAGCACTCAAGGGCTACGTCGAACTCATTATGAAATGACCTCTTAGAGCGGTGAGTTCAGCGATTTGCTGGTCGAGGTCGGTGAGTTGCTGGTCCAGCTGGGCGGCTACGTGGGCGCAGGGGGCCTGCCCGGCGTCGCGTACCTGCAGGATCTTCCGGATCTCGGTCAGGGTGAGTCCGGCGAGTTTGCTGCGGCGGATGAACTGCAGGCGGGCGACGGTCTCTGGTGGGTAGTCGCGGTACCCGTTGGGACCGCGGTGCACCGGGGCGAGAAGTCCTTGCTGTTCGTAGAACCGTAGGGCTTTGGTGGTCATCTCGGCCGCTGCGGCGGCTTCACCGATCCGCACGGTGTACCTCGATCCTGGACTGTCTTGTGGCCTTCCACGGTAGAGGAAGGTTCCGGCGCAGAGTTCTGCCTGACCCGGAGGGGGTCGGTGGTCATCCGGGTTCGGTGCGGGAGCGGTCGGTTTCGACGGCCTGCCAGGTCTTGCGGGCGGCGATGAGCACCGGGTCCCACGCCGGGGAGAAGGGTGGGGCGTAGGAGAGGTCGATGTTGAGCAGCTCCTCCACCGGGGTCTCGTGCCACAGCGCCACGGAGAGCACGTCGATGCGTTTGGCCGCGCCTTCTTCCCCGACGATCTGGGCGCCGAGCAGTCGTCCGGTGCCGCGTTCGGCGATGAGCTTGGTGCGGATGGGTTTGGCCCCGGGGTAGTAGCCGGCCCGGGTGGTGGAGTCGACCACCGCGGTGATGGGGTCGAACCCGGCTGCCTGCGCTTCGAGTTCCCCGAGGCCGGTGCGTCCGACTTCGACGTCGCAGATCTTGGTCACGGCGGTGCCGAGCACTCCGGGGAAGGTGGCGTAGCCGCCGCCGATGTTGATTCCGGCGGTGCGGCCTTCCTTGTTGGCGTGGGTGCCCAGCGGGAGGGCCACGTGGCGGCGGGAGACGCGGTGGAACTTCTCCACGCAGTCCCCGGCTGCCCACACCCCCTCGATGCCGGTGCGCAGCCGGCGGTCCACCGTGATCGCACCCGTCGCCCCCAGGGGGATCCCGGCGCGGGCGGCCAGGGCGGTGTTCGGGGTCACACCCAGGCCCAGGATCACCAGATCGGTGGGGATGGTGGCCTGGTCGGTGACCACGGCGGTGACCTGCCCGTTGTGGGTGTCGAAGCCGGTGACGGTCTCCTCCATCCGCACCTCCATCCCGAAGCCTTCCATCGCGGAGGCGATGAGCGCGCCCATGTCGGGGTCCAGGCCCGGCAGCGGGGCCGGGGGGCGTCCGATCACGGTGATGTCCACGCCCCAGGCGCACAGGGCCTCGGCCAGCTCCAGGCCGATGTAGCCGGCCCCGACGACCACCGCCCGGCCCGGCCGGTCCTGCTCCAGCACTGCGCGCAGGGCGAGGCCGTCGTCGAGGGTCTGGACCCCGTGGATGCCGTGTGCCCCGATCCCGGGCAGGGGCGGGCGTGCCGGGGTGGCGCCGGTGGCGACCATGAGCTGGTCGAAGCCCTCCCACCTCTCCCGGCCGGCGGCCAGGTCGCGGACCAGTACGGCGCGGCGGTGGAGGTCGATCTCCAGGACCTCATGGCCGGTGCGGGCGTCGATGGCGTGGTGGTCGCGGAACTGCTGCGGGGTGCGGGCGATCAGCTCCGTGGTGTCGGCGACGTCCTTGCCGATGAAGTAGGGAATGCCGCAGGCCGAATACGAGGTGTAGTGACCGCGTTCGAAGGCCACGATCTCCAACTGCTCCCGGGGTAGCTGGCGGCGGGCGGCGGAGGCCGCGCTCATCCCCGCGGCATCCCCGCCGATGACGACCAATCGCTGGACCATGACTACCCCTTTCGTGCAGTGGCTCGTGAAGCGTGGGCCTGAGGCCGTGCTCGATGTTCAAGGCCTCTGGCTCCACCCGTGGGTGGAGGGCCGGCCCGCTCGAGGCCGGTCCTCAGGCGGCGCAGCAGGAGAGTTTGGAGACGTCGGTGCGGAAGGACTGGGCGGCGATCTTGAGTCCTTCGGCCATCGTCAGATACGGGCACCACAGGGTGGCGACCTGATCCACCGTCATCGAGGCGGAGAGCATGTAGACGCCCGCCGCGGCAAGCTCCCCGGCGTCCTTGGCCACCGCGGTGATGCCCACGACGCGTCCGGTCTCTGCCTCGGCGACGATCTTGACGAACCCGCGGGTGTCACGGTTGACCAGCGCCCTCGGCACGTACTCCAGGGGCAGCACCCGGCATTCGCAGGCCAGACCGGCCTGCCGGGCCTGCTGGTCGGTCATGCCCACCGCCGCGATGGCCGGGGTGGTGAAAGTGACCCGCGGCAGGTGGGTGTAGTCGATCTCCTGGCCGGTGTGGTGAAAGGCGTTCTCCACTGCGGTGACCCCGTGGGCCGAGGCCACGTAGACGTACTGGGGGTGCCCGGTCACGTCCCCGGCCGCCCACACCCTGGGGTGGGAGGTGGCCATCCGGGCGTCGACCACGATCTCGCCGTGCTCACCGGTGTCCACCCCGACCGAGCCGAGGTCCAGGTTCTCGGTGACCGGACGGCGCCCGACCGCGACCATGAGCCGGGTCGCCCGCAGGGTTTCCTGCCCGCCCGGGCCCGTGACGGTGGCCACCACCTCCCCGGTATCCCGGTCGGGAGCCACGGAGGAGACGGTGGCCCGGCGGAGCACCCGGATGCCCTCCTCGGCGAACACGCCCATCAAGGTGCGGGAGACCTCCGGTTCCTCATGGGAGGCCAGCCGGGACCGCACGACCATGGTGACCTTCGAGCCCAGGCGGGCGAAGAGCTGAGCCTGCTCCATGCCCACGTACCCGCCGCCGATGATCAGCAACGACTCCGGCACCTCGTCCAGGTCCATGGCCGTGGTGGACGTCAGGTAGTCCACCTCCGCCAAGCCCTCGACGTCCGGGACGATCGGGGTGGAGCCGGTGGCCACCAGATAATGGGCCGCCCGCACCTGCTGACGGGTACCGTCGGCTCCGGTGACCTCCAGCGCCGGGTCCTCGGCGGTTCCGGTGAACACGGCTTCGCCGGTGGCCAGTTCCCAGCCGTAGTCGGCGATCAGATCGAGGTACTTGTCCGAGCGCATCCCCTCCACCAGCGCGTCCTTACCGGTGATCAGCCCGGGCATGTCCACTCCGGCGGCCGACGTGCTCAGGCCGGGGAACCGTCCTGTGGCGTCCAGCGCCATGTGGCGGGCCTCGGCGGCGGCCAGCAGCGCCTTCGACGGCACGCACCCGGTGTTCACACAGGTACCCCCGACCATGGCACGCTCGACCATCACCACTGATTTGCCGAGATTGGTGGCCCGGATCGCGGCGGCGAAAGCACCACCGCCGGAACCGATGATCGCCAGGTCCACTTCGTGCGTTCCAGTCTCAGGCATGGCCGGCCTCCGTAAATCCGTGATGAAGGCCCCGAGTGGCCTTCTGTGTGCTGCGCTCTGCGCCCAGCCTGCACCTTCCCCTAGAGAGGAAGGTCAAGACGTCGTCGCGGCAACGTCGTGTGCACGACCGTATTCGCCGCAGACCCGGCGGCCTTCTCGAGGAGTCGCTGCCAAAGGCCACTGTCTGGCTGGTGGATCTCAGGAGCCGGTGGCCGGCCTGTGTGGTCAGTGACCGATGAGGAGTGCGTCGCGGGCGGCTTCGACGACTTCGGGGGTGACGGTGGCCAGGTGATTGATCTCCAGGATGCGTCTGATCTGGGTGAGGAGGCGGTCGACGAGGCGGAAGTTGCCGCCGGTGATCCGGGCGATGGTGGCGACTGCGACCGTCTGGGTGAACTCGTCGTCACCGGCCAGTCCGTCGGTGTGCCAGCGGCGGACCAGGACGGCGGTGAGCTCTTCAGGGGTGAGCTGGCGGTATTCGTGGGCGAAACCGACCCGGCTGTAGAGCTGGGGGTAGCGCCCCAGGCGCTTGTCGATGCCGGGCATCCCGATGAGGATCATCCCGATGGTGTGGCGGTCGTAGTAGTCGCGAACCTGTTCCAGTCCGGTCGTCTTGAGCCGGTCGGCCTCGTCGATGATGAGCAGCTCGGTGAGCCCGGAGGACCGCGATTCGGGGTGCACGAACGGGTCGACCCGGCCGTGGCGGTGGTAGTCGATGGCGTAGGAGATCTGCTGGCAGGACCGCGGCAGGGCTTGGTCGACCTGGCGGGGGCTGGCGTTGACGGTCGGGGTCCACAGCGCGGTGCGGGCCTGCAGGACCCGCTCGGGAATGGGGCCGGGCCCGCGGTCCTCGCCCAGGTCTCGTTGCCACTGCTCCCATTCCGGGGCCCCGGCGTAGTGCCGGGCCGAGAGCGTCTTGCCGACCCCGGGTGGGCCCCAGCAAACGCCGATGTAGCGGTGGGCGCGGACGGTGTCGGCGAACTCGGTGAAGCGGCGGTGCTCCCGCGTGGGCAAGAACGCCGGTGCGCCCGGATACGGGGGTGAGGTGAGCCCGTTGATCTCTCCGAACGTGCCGGAGAGGAACCGCCGGCCGTCGTCGTCCTTGCCCAGCAAGCTCCGCGTGGAGTCGGGCTCAGTCGGTGGCATAGGTCCGCAACCGGTGTCGGGGCGCCCGATCCGCCGGCATGTGCTCCGCTGGGTCCAGCGCCGGGGCGGGTGGTGGTGCCCAGCGGTCGTCGGTGGGCAGGGCGTCGGCGAGACTGCGCCGGGCGCGCAGCTGCTGCTTGAGCGCGGCGCGCCGGGCGCCCCGGGCCTGCTGCAGCTGCTGGAGGGTGACCGTCTCGGCGGCCAGTTCGGGGGCGATCGCCCGACACAGGTAGGTGTCCTGGTGGTAGACGCGCACCTCGCCGGCGTCGCGGGGGTCGTAGCGGATGGTCACGGTCTCAGAGACATAGGCGGCCAGCACCGGGGAGATGTAGCGGGTGCCCTGGAAGCGGATGCCGTCGCGCTGGACGATGCGGGTGGTCGCGGCGGTGAGCAACAACAGGTCGAGGTCCTCGCCCCGGGCCGGGGCCCGGGGAATCCACCCGGCCCCGATCCAGCGGGCGGCCGGGGCCTGGCCGGTCTCGGAGTGCACCCGACAGTGGTAGTCCTCGATGAGGTAGCGCCCCAGCACCGCGTCGAGCTGCTCCAGGCTCAGGGCGGGTGGTGAGGTGGGCCTGCCGCCGGTGCCGTGCGGGATGTACCCGGGCAGGTGCGGGAGCACCTCGGTGGTGATCGTACCGTAGAAGCGTTCGATCTTCCCCCGACCCTGCGGGACCCCGACACGGGAGTGGATCAGCCGGATGTGGGTGTCCAGGCAGACCCGCTCCAGCCGGGTGCTGGTGAAGTCGGCCCCGTGGTCGCTGTAGAGCACCTCGGGCAGCCCCTGCACCGGCCACCGCGGGTCAGGCTTGGCCCGCACCGCCTGGTGCAAGGCCAGGGCGGTCTGCTCGGCATTCGGGGCGCCGAGGAAAACGGTGTAGCCCGCGACCGCGCGGGAGTAGTCATCGAGGATCACGGTCAGCCACGGCCGCACCGGGCGTCCCCGGTGCTCGAGGATCTCGACGTCGAGCAGAGTGTGGTCGGCCTGCCACTGCTCATTGGGCCTCACCGCCGACCGCCGGTGCACCAGCTCGAACCGGTCCCGGTAGGCGGTGTCTCCTTCCAGGGCCAGGGTGCGCAGCCCGGGGTCGATGGCGGCGATCACACTGCGCACGCTCGAGTAGCTCGGGGGCGCCCAGCCGCGCTCCGGGGCCAGATCGCACACCCGGCGGTGGATGAACGTGGTCGTCGGTGCCGGCCTGCGCAGTGCCAGGGCCTCGATCACCGCGATCAGCTCCTGAGGCAGCCGGCGGTGACCGCGGTCGCTGCGGGCCTTGCGCTGCAGACCGGCTGCGGACGAGTCCGTCCGGTACTCGGCGGCCCAGCGCTGCAGGGTGCGGACCGAGACCTGGGCGTGGGCGGCGAGCCGGGTCAGCGGCACCCCCTCATCGAGGTGCTGGCACAGCAGTGCCGCCTTCTCCTGCGGACTCAGCTGCACCACCACCATCACCCCACGGGGGTCAGTCCGCCGGACCGGGCTCGAGCTCGGCGGCGGTGACCGACCCGGCCGTCACCGGCTCCGACGGACGCGGCGGGAGATGACGGTAGAGACTGGTGCGGGTGATCCCGGTCTTGGCCACGATCTCCGCCATCGTGTGCCCGCTCTCGCGCAGATGCGCCGCGTAGGCCAGCTTGTCCGGGTCCACCACCGACGGCCGCCCGATCCGCCGGCCCTTCGCCGCGGCCACCGACCGGGCATGAGCAGCGCGCTCGAGCGTGTACGTGCGTTCCATCTGCCCGAACAACGCCAGCAGCACCACCGCCAGCTGCGCCATCGGATCATTCGGGTTGGTGGAGTCCACCTTGATCGGATCCGCCAGGTTGCGCACCCCCACTCCCCGCTCGGCGAGGTCATGGATCAGGTTCAGGGTGTCGCGCACGGTGCGCCCGAGCCGGTCCAGGGTGTGCACCACGATCACGTCGCCCTCCCGGGCGTAGGCCAGGGCCGCGGTCAGCCCGGGACGCTCCGTGGTGGCCCCGGACTTCTTGTCCACATAAATCCGCTCCGGCGCGATCCCGACCTGCCGGAGGGCATCGATCTGTCGATCGAGGTCCTGTTTGGCCGTCGAGACCCGCGCATAGCCCAATTCCATGCAGCCAGCGTACCGGAAGTCGACTCCGTACGGCTTAAACGAGACAACATTATGGGTCTAGCTTTTGGGACTTCAATCGCTATCCATAGTCCACAAGGAGGGATCTCGTCGCCGAGTGTCCCAGTACCTGGAAGTGGGACGGCCAACGGGGGCCGGTCAAACCAGTGCTCACCTTGATCCGGACCCGTGGATGTCTGTCTCCTCATGGGGACGCCGAGGCGGCCATGTTGTGCGTAGCCGAGCTGATGGCGCTCAGGTGGTGGTGGGTGCCTCCGGGCCGGGTGGATCCGGCAGCACAGCACCTGGGCGCGCATTTTTTCCGGATAGAGCGTCCGGGGCTCTGGATGCCGGGAACCAGATCTGGATCAAGGCCCACCCCACGGCGGTCAACGGCACGGCCAGCACAGCGCCCACGACGCCGGAGAGAATCGCTCCGCCAGCCAGGGCGAGCAGCACTACCAGTGGGTGCAGGCTCAGTGCTCGACCCAGCACCATGGGTTGGAGCACCCTTCCGTCGAGCTGGTTGATGGCCACCACCACCGCCACGACGACCAGTGCGACCACGGGGCCGTTGGCGACCAGGGCCACCAGGACCGCGACGGCACCGATCAGAGCCGCTCCGACGATCGGGATGAATCCGCCCAAGAAGATCAGCACGGCCAAGGGCAACGCCAGCGGCACCCGCAGCACCACGAGGGTCACTCCGATGACTACCGCCTCAAGCAGGGCCACCAGGGCGGTGCCGCGCACATAGCCGCCCAGCACGTGCAGGGTCGTGGTACCCGAGGTCAGTAGCTTCTCCAGGTTCTCACCGTGGAAGCGGCACAGGAAGAACGCCCAGATCTTGGCCCCGTCCTGGAGGAAGAAGTAGAGGATGACGGCCACCAGCACCGCTCCGGTGATCACCTGGGTGGCCGCGAAGATGCCCAGCAGCGCCCCGGCGCCGAACTGGGGGCTGGACGTGAAGTCCACGACGGCGGTGATGGCCTCGTCCAGGGCCTTCTGGCCGATCGGGATCGGGCCCGCGACGATGAACTGACGCAACCGTTCCAGCCCACCCACCGCGGAGAGCACCAGTTCGTCCCATTCGCTGCGCACGGCGAAGACGATGCCGGTGACCACTCCGCCCAGCACCACGATCGCGGCCAGGAAGGTGATCCAGGTGGCCAGCGCCCCGGGCACGCCCCGCCGGCGCAGGAACCCCACAACAGGGTGCAGCGCCGCGGCGAGGATCAAGGCAATCAACAGTGGGATGACGACCAACTTGAGCTGGATCAACCCGTAGACCACCACGACGGTCGCAGTCAGCAGCACCAGTCCCTGCAGCGCACGTATGGTCGCCCGCCCCAACGCATCGGCCCACAGATCACGGGCGTGCGAGACGCTGCGGTGGCGAGGGCTCGTCATGGGAATCCGCCTCCCAGAGATCCTTCGACGACCTGGCTTCAGGATGCGCCCGAGGACAGCGATTGCCAAGCACCGGAAGTCACCGAGGCCATCCGAAGACTCTCGGGACGGCGCCGGGACGGGCCCTCGATCATTGTCCCGTGACTGTTTCGTGGAGGCTCGGTAGTGCCGAAGCCGCCATTTATTTCCGTCAGAAGGCCGCCATTAACCTCCAACAGCCACACCCCCATGATTCCGCAGATCGGAGTGTCTCGCATCCTTGTGCTTTATCCGTGCCCCTAGAATCGGATACTCAACGTCAGTTGTGAGACAGATGAGGTGGACATGGGGAAGCTGATCGGGTACGCCCGAGTGTCGACGCGGCAGCAGGACGCGGACCGTCAATTGGCTGATCTCTTGGCTGCAGGTCTGCGGCGCGATGATGTTTATGTGGACAGTGGAGTGTCTGGCGGGCGTGCTTCGCGTCCACAGTTCGACAAAGCGGTGGCCGCCCTTGAGGAGGGCGACACCCTGGTTATCACCACGCTGGACCGTCTGGCGCGGTCGACGCAGAACATGCTGGGCTTTGCCGAAGCCCTGCGGGGGAGAGGTGCTGGGTGGCGGGTGCTCAACCTAGGCGAGGGGGGCGTAAACACCGCGACCCCGATGGGTTCAATGGTGTTCACTGTCATGGCTGCTTTGGCGCAGAGGGAGCTGGAAATAAAGCGAGGGCGGATCGCCGACTCGGTGGCCAAGCGCCGTGCCGCCGGTAAGGACCTCGGCTGGCGCTGCCAGACCTTCACTGACTCCTAGAACTGCAATGCCGTCTGGCTGATCGAGGGTGGGGAGCCGGCCACCCAGGTGGCCCGGGACCTCGGCATGTCCAGGGCCGCGCTCTACCGGTGGATCCGGGAGTTGCGGCAGGTGACGATCCTCTGAGAGTTTTCCTCTGTCGCGGAGCTTAACAAGATTTGCGCCTTCGTCACCGACTGGAATGACTGGTGTTACCTTTTCGTGTGGACCATGTCCAGCACCGGAATCACCAATAAACTTAACTATCTAACAAATTCAAAGATGAATAACTAGTGCTTAAGTATAAAAACAAACAACACTGCCTCCGCTTAATGGAATGCGAAGGCAGTGTTGTTTTCCGATTGGGGGCGGCGAATCACATAAATTCAACCCAAATTAAATAAACTAGTATGATAATTGCCCCAGCAAACATAAGGGCCGCCACCCATGCCCAGGATCTATAATTATTTTTGTATCTAGGGGCTACTCCCCATAGTAGCAACGCTCCAGCAATAGTAAAAATGATAGCCATCCAGAATGCCAAGTTAAGTTCCATCTCAACAGCCTTACTATTAGCAATCAAGTAAGAATTCGGAAACGCCGAAAGCTACAACTCCGACGCCCACGGCTGCTGCAAGTGCTCCGGCTACCCCTGCTCCAGGTGCACCGACTCCACTAGCGGCCAGGACTGCCGCAAAAAGGCCAATTACAGCACCAGCCGCTGCTGCTCCTAATGTAGCGGCCTTCAAGGCAGAGCAAACCTTGTCCTTTGAAAGGAGGCCCGTGGGATCAGAATTATTGACGGGATCGTTGGCGGCGAAGGCGTAGCGGTTGGCATTGGCCGGGTCCAGCGGGGCGTCAATGGTGTCTTGCTGGGAGAAGCGACCCCATTCCACGGAGTACCAGCGGTGTCCGAACTTCACCCAGTTGGTGTTCCGGTCGTGCAGACCGCCCTTGAACTGGTACGGGTTCATCACGGTGCCATATCCGCCGGAATCCTTGGTGAGGGTGGGAACGCCGTAGGGGTCGTACTCGTAGGCGGTGGCGGTGTAAGAACCGTTGGTGACTAGCGCCAGGGGGTTCCCCGTCCCGTCGTAGACGTAAAGGGATTGCATCCCGGTGGGGGTGCGCAACAGCAGCGGCTCCCCGGTCACCGGGTCACGCTCCACATAGCCGGTTTCCCCGTCCAGGGTGACCTGTTCCACCACGGGGTTGCCGTTCTGGTCCTCGCGGCCGTAGACGTAGCTTTTAGTACCGCGGGCGGTGTCGTGGGAGATGAGCTCTTGCTGTGTGTTGCCGGCGTAAGCGTAGTTGTAGCTGCTGCCGGTCCAGCGTTCGGTCTTCACCATCTGCTGGGCCGCGTTGTAGGTGAAGGTCGCCGACAGGTCCTTGGTCAGGTTGCCGTTGCCGTCGTACTCGAATCCGGTGTTAGTGAGCTGGTTGGCGGCGTTGAAGGTGTAGTTCTGCGCCTTGTACTGCTCCGAGGCGTTGGCGGTCTTGCGGTTGCCTCGTTCGTCATAGGTGTAGTTGTAGGTCTGCGGGTTGGACCCGCCGGTGCGCACCGCGCTGGAGAGCCAGCCGCGCTTGTCATAGGTGTAGACGGTGGCCGATCCGTCGGAGGCGTCCTTGACCCACTGGATCTTCGCACGGTCATTGGCTGCGGTTTTGGCAGCGGTGGTCTCGCACCCGCCTGCGGGGGTGGTGTTGATGGCGTAGCAGTAGGTCAGATCCGCCACTGTCGTGGCGGAGGTGCCGAAGCCCTGGGTGGTCTTCACCCGCTTGACCCGCCCGGTGGTGTCGTAGTCGGTGTGGGTATGGGCGGCCCACGAGGACCCGTTGGGCTGGTAGTCCATCCACACATCGGTGCGCCGACCCCGGTCATCGGTGGCGATCTTCAGGGTCTTCTCGGTTCCGTTCAACAGGTACTTCACCGCCGTCGGGGTGCCGGAAGCATCAAACTCGTAGCCGGTGGTACCCCGGGAGTCGGTGGTGGAGGTCAGGTTCGAGGCCAGGTCGTAGCCGTAGGTGATTGCCCCACCCCCGGCGGTGTTCTCCCGGGTGGTGAGCCGGCCGAGGTTGTCGTAACCGTAGGTGGTGGTCCCGGACCCATCCACACGTTGGGTGAGCATCCCATCGGCGTCATAGGTGTAGGACACATCGGCGGTGGCGTCGGAGTAGTCGATCTTGGTCATCCGATCGACCTTGTCGTAGGAGTAGGTCAGCGTGTTCCCACGCCCGTCCGTGGCGGTGGCCAGCCGGCCCCAGGTGTCGTAGGTGAAATCTTTCACCCCCAGCGAGGAGCCGGTGACCGGGGTGACCTTGGTCAGCTGCTTGCTGGTGTCGTAGGTGTACTTGGTGGTGTTGGTGCCATTGCCCGGGGCCAGGGCGGTGGCCACGGTCCCGTCGGTGTTGTAGGTCAGCTTCGCCTGGGAGGCCATCGCATCCGTGCTCGTGAGCGGATTGCCGGCGCCGTTGTAGGTGTACAGCGACTTGTTGCCCGCGTCATCGGTGGAGGAGTTCGCCAGGTACTTGGTGTTCGCCGCGGTGTTCTCGTAGGTCGCCTGCTCGGCCGCCCCGCCGGCGGAGGCGGACTTGGTGATCGACTGGCCGTTGTTGGCCCCGAAGGTGTTGGTGGTCGTGCCGGCGCTGGTCCCGCTGCCGGAGGTGGCGGTGGCGGTGTCGAAGTCCGGGGTGTAGGTCTTCGCCGCCGCCCGGCCCATCGCATCGGTGGCCGCGGTGACCCGCTGATCGGCGTTGAGAGTGTAGGTGGTGCGCGGGACCGCCGAGACCGCTGCGGCCTGATCCGTGTTGGGATCCGCCACCAGGGTCTGGGTGGCGGAGGGGTAGTCGAAGCGGGTGCGGGAGTTCGCCCCGTCGGAGTTCACCTTCCCCACCCGAGTGACCCGATCCTGGTCGTCGTAGGCGATGTTGGTGACCTTTCCGGTGGGAGAGGTGATCTTACGGACCTGCCCAGACCAGGTCTCGAACAACGTCCGGTTACCCTCAGCATCCACGAAGGCAGCGAGGTCGTTGGTGGAGTCCTTCTCGAACTTCACCGTGCGGTTCTCCGAGGAGGTGGGCTGGGTGACCGTGATCGCCGAGCTGGTGACGTTGATCGTCGCCGTGCGAGCCTCCGTCGTGCCGCGGGTGCCGACCACCTTGGAGAGGACCCCGTTGGTGTAGGTGTAGGTGGTCTTGTTGCCGTTGCGGTCGGCCACCGCGGTGGTCTTGCCGTCGTTGTTGAACTCCACCACCGCAGCTGACTGGCGCCAGGTGAGGGTGTAGCCGGTGGAGGTCTTCACCAGATCCGCTTTGACTCCGGCCGGGGCGGTGAAGGCGGTGGTGGAGCCGGCGACGGCGGTGAACTTGGCGGTGTAGCCGTCCGGGCCCTCATAGATCACCCCACCCGAGACCGTGGACAGGGATCCGGCGGCGCCGGCGGTGAGCTCGAAGCGCTGCGGTTCCGCACTGGTGGTGGAGCGTTCCTGGGACAGGGAGTTGCCCGTCAGTCCGATCGTGGTGTCCCCGGTGATCCCCGGGACCGAGAGCCCGGCGACCTGGAGCAGGAAGTTGCCCGTGCCCACGTCCACCGAGGCCGAGACCTGATCGGTGATCGACACCGGCACCCGGGTCGCCCCGGGCCGGGCACCGAGGTCCCCGAGGGTGTCCTGCAGCGCGGTGGAGGCCGCCGGCACGGCCAGCGGCACCATGGTCGCCGCAGCCGGTGCCGCGGCGCTGAAGCCCAAGGTCACGGCCAGAGAGGCGGCCATGAGACCACGCATGAAAAATGCCGACGAGCCACGATGCCCGCCGGCAGAAGAAGTACATGGTACCACGGGGGTGGCACCACGAAGGGAGTAAGACATGGGGGTGTCTTTCTGTCAGCCCAATAGAGGTGAGGCCGACAGTACGACCAGGCCTTACTAAGGCAAAGGAAGGGTTGTTGCCAGGCGACCCACTTCTCTACGAGGGCGTAACAAAAGCGCCCCTGCGACGATGCCTGCACGGTGACCTGGGCAAAGAGATCCATACGGGCAGGCTACTGAGCATCACCACCCGCCGCGGCAGCCCTCCCGTGTACCTCATTTGGAGGTCAGTGTCCCGTCAACGAGGGACGCTCCTGTTGCATCCATGGCTCACACGGTGCGCCGTGGCTTTGAGCTGAAGTAGGGACACACCCAATACAACTCCTGATCTTCACTAATGCACATACTGAGAGGGCTTCATCCCATCCCGGGGCACCGCAAGCCCACGCCGGCAGGCACTTCGCCTTTGCCGGCAGGAGTTTCGGGCCATGATTCAGGAGTTACTTCCATGACTACACCCTCATCACCCCACCCTGACGAGTTCGCCCGCGCCCAGCAGGCCCCGAACGGCTCCGCCCCGGGGGCAGTGCCGTCCTACCAGCCCACCCAGGACCAGTACGGCCGCACCAACCGTGGTGCGCCCCCGCCCCAGCACGCCCGGCTGCTGAAGCTCACCCTGGCCTCGGCCGGGCTGTACCTGCTCAACCTGCTGGTCACTTTGGTGGTGACCTCCACGGTGGATTTGACCGCAGCCTACGAACGCCTCGGCTTCACCACCGAACAAGCCCAGCTCGCAGCAACCCAGGCCACCGGTTCAACGGTGAGCACGATCATCACCGCGGTGATCGCCCTCGGCCTCTACGCCCTGGTCTACAGCGGGTTGAAGAAGGGCCGGAACTGGGCGCGGATCCTCGGCATCATCCTGGCCATCCTCAGCGCCATCGGCACCATCTTCGGCGTCTTCGGGTCCCTGCTCTTCGGGGGCTGGGCGGTGGTGCTGATCGCTCTCACCGTGGCCGTGCTCATCGTGGACATCCTCTGGTTGATCACCGCGTTCAAGGCCCCGGTCCGCGCCTGGTTCACCCAGCGCTAACCCGCACCACACCCGCCACTCTCGGCCCCCCACAGCTCAGCTGTGGGTGGCCGAGGTCGCGGAGCAGCAGGGCACGACCCCCGGTGGGTCGAAGCCTGCCCAGGACATCCGTGCAGCGGTGTTCCTGAACCGGCTGCGGGCACCTGGCTGCGCCGGTACCTGACTCAGGGGGCCGGGACTGCGCCGGTGACCGGCGAGGTCCCGGCAACCCCGGGCTTCCCTGCAGGATCTGCGGTGTCCGCGGGATCGGCCGGCACACCCGCCTCAGGCTTCGGCTTGGACACGACCATCCGCGCCGGGCGCCGGGGTTCCTCGTCCTGGTCGTTGGGGATGCCGTCCCCGTCGATGTCCGGGTCGTCCTCGTTGACCAACCCGTCCCCATCCATGTCCGGATCCACCTCGTTGAGGAACTTGTCGCCGTCGAGGTTGTCGTCGTCCTCGTTGTCGATGCCGTCCCCGTCGAGGTCGGTGTCCTCGATATCGAGGCTGCTGTCACGGTCGGTGTCCCGCGTGGCGTCCGGAACCCGGGGCGCGACCTCGGGCAGGAGCTCCTGGTCCTCCCCAGCATCGTCGGACGGGGACGGCTTAGCTGTACTGACCGGACACGTTGGTCAATCGTGAGAAGGGCGGCTGGTTGCTGCAGGCTGTGTGGGGCCGGTGATGGTTGTAGTAGTGCAGCCAGCCGTCGAGTTCGCCGCGACGCTCCGTCTCGGAGGTGTAGCAGCGGGCGTAGGCCCAGCCGTCGGCCAGGGTGCGGTGGAAGCGCTCGATCTTGCCGTTGGTCTGCGGGCGATACGGCCTGGTCCGTTTGTGCCTGATTCCCAGCTCGGCGCAGGTGTCGCGCCACAGGTGTGAGCGATAGGCGCCACCGTTGTCCGACAGGACCCGCTCGACGGTCACCCCGCGGGCGTTGAACCACTTGACGGCCCTGGCCAGGACCGCTGTGGCGGTGTGGGCTGTTTCGTCGTCGTGGATCTCGGCGTAGGCGACGCGGGAGTGGTCGTCGATGACGGTGTGGACGTAGGCCTTGCCCATCAACGGGTCGTAGTGCTTGTTCTTGGGCTTGTCGGGTGTGGCTGCGCGGTTCTTCTCGCCTTGTCGTCGGCCGACGTAGCGCCAGCCTCCGCCGTCTGGGATGTTGCCGAGCTTCTTCACGTCGACGTGCAGCATCGCCCCGGGGTGGTCGTGCTCGTAGCGACGAACAGGCTCTCCAGTGGCACGGTCGACGTGCGACAGGCGGTTCAAGTGGACGTCGACCAAGATCCGGTGGACTGTCGACGGAGCAACGCCAATCCGGTATGCCAACTGAACCGGACCTTCCCGCAGACGCAGCCGGAGCTGGATACAGCGCTTCGCAGTCGTGGGGCTGGTCTTGTTCGGGGAGCGGTGAGGCCGTGAGCTGCGGTCCTGCATGGACTGACCGGCCCGGTAGCGGTCAGCCCAGCGCTTCACGGTGGGCCAGGAGACCTGGAACCGGGCAGCGACCTCGCTGATCGGCCATCCGTGGTCAACAACCAGCTGGGCAACCTTGAGGCGGTGACGCGGAGTGAGGGCGGCATTGGCGTGGGACATGGTGGTCTTCCTGGTGACGAGCGGGTGGAGACAGTGATGGGGCTGCACCCTGTGGTGCAGCCCCATCGATTCGGTATGTCAGTTGCCGTCCGTGTCCTCGCTGTTCGGCGCTGAAGAGGCAGCCGTCTCGGTGGGTGTTCCCTGCTCGCTCTGGGGCTGGTCGTCATCGTCGGGCACGATCTGGGCCCCGCAGCAACTGCTGTCCTGCTTGCGTGCGGTGAAGAGGTCCTTGAGTCCCATGGTTGCTTGTTCTCCTCGTGTGGTTGGGAATGTGGTGGTTGGGTCAGGCGATCAGTGGGATGAGGTAGCCGGCGGCGATGGCCGTGCCGATGACAGTGACCACGAAAGTGACGACCAGTCGGGGCTTGAACAAGGTGGTGAGCATCGAGATCTCGGGGATCGAGGCTCCGGCGCCGCCGATCATCAGCGCGAACACTGCACCTAGCCCCATGCCGGTCGAGCTGAGGGCCAAGCCGATGGGCAGCATCGTCTCGATACGCACGTAAAGCGGAACGCCAAGCACGGCGGCCAACGGCACGGCCCACGGTTTGTCGTCGCCAGCGACCGCGGCGAGTTGGTCCTGAGGCACGAAACCGTAGATAAATGCACCGACCGAGACACCCAGCACCATCGGGACGAGCAGCGGTCTCAGATCGGCCCAGGCCTCGCCGAGTGCGGGCCGGATCTCGTTGCGCAGGCCTGCCCAGGGGTGGGGGGTGCTGTCGTCGCCGACGACCTTGACTCGCTTGAGCTGGCTGGCCATGCCGAGTCGTTCCCATACTAGGGGGGCGAGCAGGGACCATGCGGCGGTGACCACCGTGTAGACCAACGCGATACGCCAGTCGAACAGCAGCACCACCCCGGCCACGATGATGGGATCCAGCAGCGGTGACGAGATCAGGAAGGTCATCGACGTCCGGAACGCCACCCCCGACTTCAACATCCCAGCCAGCACCGGCAGCGTCGAACAGGAACAGAACGGCGTGATCGCCCCCAGCAGTAGCCCCTTGAGCGGGCCGGGAAGGCGCCCATCGGCCATCCAGCTCTGGATCCGATCCGGCCCGAACCGCCGGTTCACCAGCGCAACGAGCACCGAGATCAGCGAGAACAGGACGAGCAACTCGACCAGGATCAACCCGAAGGTCTGTACCGCATGAATCACCGCGCAGCACCCTCAGTCGATGCCTGACCCTCCCCTGCTGGGGCAGTGCAGCACGCCTTCTGTCCCTCTGGAGTGAGAGTCGCCAAGTGAGCGAGCCACTGCACCGGCGCCGCCAACTGCTCACAACACAGCGCGTAGATGTTGGACCGGCCCTCGGCCCGCACACTGATCAGCTGCGCTTGCCGCAAGGCTGCCACATGGTGACTCACCAGCGCCTGGCTCAACCCGGTGGCCTCCTGCAACTTCTTGTTCGAGCACGCCCCCGCCGCAAGCGTCAGCACGATCATCAGTCTGTTCTCGTCTGACAAAGGCTTCAACAACGGAGCAAGCATCCGCGCGTGATCCCGCGCCGACAGGTCCGTGCGCGGCAGGGCAACATCCAGTGAAACTGTCATACCCACACTATAGACAAGCGTGGCCTTCTGTCACAAGTGGCGACTTGTCTATCGATCAACGTGTCCGGTCAGTACACTTAGCTGGCGTCGGCTTGGACGGTGAGGGCGAGGGGGCAGAGGTGGTGGGCGTCGGGGCCGGTTTCGCCGGCTTCACGGGCTTGGTTGGAGCGGTCGTGGGCTTCTTCGCCGGTGGTGGCGCAGGAGCCGTTGTGGGGTCGGGCTTCACCGGAGCGGAAGGCTCGGTCATGGGCTGGGGTTTCTTCAAAGGCTTCTTCTGTGCCGCGGCCTTCTGCTGGGCTGCCTTCTTTTGGGCAGCCTCTGCCTTCTTGGCGGCCTCGGCCTGCTGCGCCGCCGGGTCCTCGACCGTGTCCGGGACGGGAACCTCGAGGGAGTACTTGCTGCGGGAGGCGGGGATGACGCGCATGCCGTCGACCCAGTCGAAGGACTGCGGGTCGACGGCCTGCCCGTCCACCCAGGTCTCGAAGTGCAGGTGCGGGCCCGTGACCCGCACGCCGGTGGCCCCGACCGTGCCGAGCTGCTCGGAGGCGGCGAGCCGGTCGCCGGTCCGGACCCGGACGTCCTCGAGGTGGTTGTAGGTGGTCCTGATCCCGTCCGCGTGGGTGACCTCCACGCGGTTGCCGCCCCAGACGTCCCAGAACACGTCCGTCACCACGCCGTCGAGGGCGGCGACGACGGGCAGGCCCGCCGCGGCGGAGACGTCGGTGCCGTTGTGGAACTCGCGCCCGCCGCGGTCGGGGGCGATCCGCCAGCCGAACTGCCCGCCGGGCAGGACGGCGCCGGGGCGGGCCGGTGCGATGATCGTGTTGACGGGCAGCTCGCCCTGGTACAGCTTCGGCGCCTGCCGGCCCGGGCGCACCGTCGAGGCCGCCTCGCGGCCTCCGTCACCGCGGCCCGTCCCGGCCCGCCAGGAGCCCTGGCCCGCGCCGCCGTCCCGCACGGGCGAGGTCGTGCGGTCGTCCCGCAGCGGCCCGGCCGGCGGAGCGGCCCGCTCCTGCCCGGCCGCGAGCAGGCTCCATCCGCTGTCCCGCTGCTCCGTCCGTTCCGCGGAGGCCGCCGGGGCGCCGAAGGCCGCGCCCCGGCCCTGCCCCGTGTCCGGGCTGATGCCGGAGCTGACCGCCACGCTGACGGCCACCAGCGCCGAGAACGCGGTGAGCGCGGTCACCGGGGAGGACGCGCGGTGGCGCAGACCGGGGCGAGCGGGACGGCGAGAGGAGTCGCGGGGCATGACGGTGTTTCCCCCAGGAAGTCGCGGGCAGCGACGAGAAAAGCAAGCAGCAGATCCGAGCGGTGAACCCAAAAATGCGCTTAAGCGAACGGATGTTGCCCTTGAGCATACGGCTCGCCCGTGTGGCGCGGTGTCACGAAAGAACTCAACGTTGATCATGCGGGCAGCATGCTCTCTTCGGTGTGCCCACTGGCCCAGTACGCGTTCATCCGATTCCAGGTGGCCTCGGTGGGAAAACCGGTGCAGTTCTGAGTGGTGAGGCCATCTGTTCCGCAAGGAACATGGTGCTGGTGTCGATAGTTTGTCGTGCTCAGGGGTCCATGGGTGGGGGTCGGCCAATCCCGGGTGGCCACGTGCGCGGGAGCACTCCAGGTGGCATCGGGTTTATCTGGCTGAATGCGGGAGGGGATGCCCAGATAGCTGGGCGTTGGAAGTCGACCGTAGCCCCAGTGAACGCCACCGCTGTGAAGTCCACGTAGGCCCCGCTGAAGTGCGCGCCATGGAAGCTCAGGGAGCCGGCAGAGAGTCGAGCATTCCGAAAGTAGATCTCGCCCGCCAGGAACCGGGCGTCATCGAAGTAGACGGTGCTGCCGGAAAAATGCGCCGCGGAGAAGGTGACGTTTCGGCACCGGAAGCGGGTCAAGCTGAAATCCATGATCCCGGCAGTGAACTGGGCGGTGTAGAACGAAAGGGTGCTGCCCGCGAACTCAGCATTGCGGAAGGAGGTAACTCCTGCCACGAAGCGACTCCCGGCGAAGCTCAGGCTTTCGCCTTCGAATCGTGTGTTCACGAACTCGACCACCACGCCTTGGAATGAGCTGTCGGAGAAGTCGACGCTGTCCGTGGTGAGGATCGCACCGGTAAAAGAGACAGTCCCGGCCGCAAAGACGGCCGCGGTGAAGTCGAGCTTCGCGACATCGAACCGGGCATCGGCAAAGCTCACGATCCCGCCGAGGAAGCTGGCGTTGGCGAATTGGAGGGTTTCCCCGGCGAAGTGGGCGTCCTTGAACGTGGTGATGCCCTCGCGGAACTGGGCGCCTTGAAAGGAAACTTCCCCGCTAAACCGGCAGCCGCTGAAGTCCCCGCCGTCGAACACCACCTCGGTAAAGTCGAACCTCAATCCAGACCAGCTCACTGCAGCCGCCGGCTGTAGGTGCTCAGCGATCACCCGAATGATGCTCTGGCGGGTCTGTCGATCGTGCGGACGCAGACCTAGCTGTTGTGGGGCATGAGGTTCTTGGCGCGGGTGCGTCGATGAGTTGAGGAACGGGCTCCTCGTCACAGGATGGAAGTTCCTACACCGTCCGTCCGCGCGAGAGAGCCCGTTCATGACCCACGTTAATGCACCTCTGACCCCGACCGGCCGGCTGCGCATGGTGTTGCGCCACCTCGACGACGGGATCCCCAAGGCCCACGTGGCCGCGGAGTTCCGGGTCTCCCGGCCGACCGTGGCCACTTGGGTGGCCCGCTACCTCGAGGCCGGGGAAGCAGGGCTGATCGACCGTTCCTCTGCTCCGCACGAGAGCCGTACGCTCACCCCGGCGGCGGTCGTCGACCTTATCGAGGCGCTCCGTCGGGGCCGCAAGTGGTCGGCGCGGCGCATCCACCGTCACCTGGTCGACCGCGCCGTCCAGATCAGTCTGCGCACCGTCGGCCGTTGGCTGCATCGACTCGGGATCTCCCGGCTGCGCGACCTTACCCCCGCAGGTGAGAACTCCCGCAGGACCCCGGGACGGATCCGCGCCGCCTGGCCCGGACACATGGTCCATCTGGATGTGAAGAAGGTCGGCAAGATCCCTGACGGCGGCGGCTGGCGGGCCCATGGCCGCGGGTCCAGCGCCGCGAAGCAGTCCAAGCGCGGGCCCGGGGCGAAGGTCGGCTACACCTACCTGCACTCGGCCGTGGACGGGTTCTCCCGGCTGGCTTACACCGAGGCCCTCGCCGACGAGAAGGCCACGACCACGATCGGGTTCTTCTGCCGGGCGCGAGCCTTTTTCGCCGCCCACGGCATCACCCGTCTGCACCGGGTGGTCACGGACAACGGCGCCAACTACCGGGCCCGGGACTTCACCCGTTGCGTGGAAGCCTTGGCCGGCCGGCACCAGCGCATCAAGCCCTACACGCCACGGCACAACGGCAAGGTCGAGCGGTACAACCGGCTGCTGGCCGACGAGGTGCTCTACGTCCGCCCCTACGCCAGCGAGCAGGCCCGCCGGGACGCGATCGGGGTGTGGGTGAACCACTTCAACTACCATCGACCCCATACCGCCTGCGGCGATCAGCCCCCGGCCTCACGCGTCCCGGCCCGCGCCAATAACGTCATGCCCTCCTACACCTAGCGTCTGCTCCTCTGTCGTTTCACCCGTCGTGGTGCGCATCGTGCGGGTCCGCACGATCTTCTCGACCATGGACGACTCGGCACCCTCCGGTCCAGAGGGCTGTGCGGTATAGGGCAGGCGGAGGTAGGCGCACAGCACATCGATGCACTGTTGACGGCGGGCACGAGGGGAAGCATCCGCCAGCCCGGCGAGGGCATAAATGCCGGCAGCCTGCACGGTAGGGTTCTGGTCTCCCAACTGGCGAGCCGACTCGGCAAGGCGCTCCAGAAAGTGGCCTTCTTCGATTCCTTGCTGCCGGCGGTAGGCCACCACGACGCCAATCGCCCCGATGGCTCCGGCAACGATGTAGAGCACCATCCGGGTCAGGGTGTAGCGAGTGGTGCCCTCCGTGCCGAGTTCCCACGGCCACACACCACCCAGAATCTGCCCCAGCAGTATCCATAGGGCAACGGCCCCGATACCTAGAACGGCCAAAGCCCACGTGGAGGCTGTCGTCAAAGCCCACGGATTGTCTCGGCGCCAACGGTGAACAACCAGTCTGACTGGCCCTACTAGAAGAACCACCCCAAGGGCTACGAGGCAGAGCACCAGGACAGGCTCAGGCGCTTCCACTGCCCTCGCCGCTAGACCTTGAAGTGAAACAAGCCAGGAGTCGTCCCACACCACGGCCAGGGCGACCAACAGGACAACAGGCCCGGCCCACAGTCTCAAGCCCTTGAGGGCCGGGCCGGTCGTGGCCCGGAGCCCCTTCCACCTAATGCGCATGCAAACTATTCAACCCCAGTCAGCCCCTACTGCCGCTGGCGCCATTCCCGTGCGGAGCGCGATCAGGTTCACAGCTTGTGGCGCAGGCGGGACAGGGGGCCGACCATGGATAGGTTTCGCTCAGTGAGATCTCAAGGGATATCGGCTAGTGGTGGCGAATGGATCGCATTACCACGTGGCTAGATGTTGCGTGACATTGGGGGCGCCTTTGACCAAGGCGGTGCGCCAAGCTAGGGCACCTGTTTTCTGTAGATAACCGATAATAACGATTGGATGCACGTCACGGCTTTCAGCGGCTTTAATGACCCAGCTTTGATTAATGCGTATGGGGATATTGCCTAGATTTTTGGGCATGATCCATTGAGCGGCCAGCTCGTCAGCATGTGCCTCTTCCGCAGCGGATAGGCCAGTGCCAGCGTCGTCCATGACCAGCCCTGTGTCGATATGACCCAGTACCACGTGAGCGACCTCGTGCAAAAGTGTGAATAACACCTTGTCGAGCCGTTGACCTCTTCCGGACAGAGCGATCACTGGAGTGGACCCCATGAGGAAGGATGCGCCATCAATCTTGCTAGCCGGAAATGCTTCTACATAAACCAGAACAACACCGGCCTCGGCAAATAGCTGTGGAAGACCTCTGAACGCCGCAGGATTCCTCACCTGTTGACTTAGTTTCTCGGCGAGAAAGTGTAACTTGTCCCGGTCATAAGCAGGTACCGCTTTGTTTTCCGCTTTTTGATAGGCGCAGGCAAGCCATGTCATTTGTGTCGGCGTCACCGCCTCGGCCTGGTTGGTCCGTCGGGCTGCCATGGGTAGCTGAGGGGAGTCAAAAATTGAGGACATTTTGAACAGCGCGCTCACCTGCTCAACTTGACCCTGTGTGGAGGAGGCGGTCACGATGCCGCGTTTACGCAAGACGGCCACCGGAGCAAGGTCTTTGAGGCGCGCGCGAAGGCGCACTTCTTCGAGCTCTTGCTGAACGACACTGTTCTGTCGCTGCTTCCACAGGAAATACATGTCTTGCATGTTGAGCCACTGCTCAGCGGTGGTGCCCAGGGCGGCACCAATCTGTGCCGCCGATTCACGCGTGATTTCCTTCTTGCCCGAGATGATCTCGGAGACGAACTGCGGCGGACGGCCCAGAATCTCAGCGAACTCCGTCTGGGTCCAGCCGCGCGCCTCTAGCTCGTCGGCAAGCATCTCGCCGGCCGGGAATGCCTCTGCCAACATCGCACTCATCTGGGCGCCTCCCTATGGTGGTGATCAACTATGTCGAGAAGAACCGCGGGGCAACCCTCGTCCTTGACGAGGGTGACGACCAACCAGAACTGATCGTTGAGGCGGGTCGAGTAGCTGCCGTGCTGATCGCCTGCCAGGGGCGTGAGACCCAGCAGGCGCATCTGCTCCAAGTCCTGCTCGCGGCCAGCGCTTGCCAGGACCTGGACCTTCTTGCGGTAGGCCCGCAAGTCATCGGGACTCCATCCCTCAGGCCGAAAATCCACTTCGTGGGCAAGCCGATGGAGCTCCTCGCACGCATAGTCTACACGCAAGCTATCTCCAATCCATCACCTCAGGGGTGATGATGACATATCGACTCTTCTTGGGGGCGGCGGAAGGATATCGAAACCGGACCGTGCCCGTTTCACCATAGGGGGACGCCGTCATCCCCGTACGACAGGACACGCGCATGGGCGAATCACCCTTAAGGTGAATTACTAGTGCACGTGCTATCACCCCTTGCGTGAAGATGACTATGCGGCTAGTGTCGGGGGTGTTAAGGCTCTGCTCCTGTGATGGGCCTTGAGCCGGCGCACTCCGCGCCGTCTCCGCCCTATACCTCAAGGAGGCAGCCATGCCCCACCGCAGCAAAAGCATCACCGTCCACTACGGGATCACCGGTCCGGTGCCCTTCCTCGACGTCAACGTCCGGCGCGACTCCCCGCTGTTCGTGGACCCCCGAGTGATCCGGCTGCAGAAGACCCCGCAGCCCTTCGCGGCTCAGGCCAACCGGTGCACCGAGACCTTCTTCGACGAGATCACCCGGTGCATCCGCTCCGAACGGGCAGCAGATCACCGGCGCGGGCTGGAGCTGCTGCAGCGGTTCCCCGAGCCCAAGGAGACCCGCCTCGGGTTGGCTAAGAACGGCATCGAGGGGCACGGCGGTGCTCGACTGGTGGGGCAATGGATCTGGGGGACCCTCAACAACGACGCCGAGGCCCTGCTGCGGGTCGGGGTGCTTAAGCTCCTCGAGGACCTGCCGATCTTCGTCGAAGGGGTGGGCAACGACATCACCTCCGACCTCACCACCCGGCTCGTGTTCCAACCCCTGGCCGACTTCACCGCCCAGATGCTCGCCGCCTACCCGGAGCTCACCGCCGGCGGGCACCGCACCACCCGTGTCCACCGACAGGTCTGGGACCCTGCGAACCTGGAATGGACCGAGCGTGCGGTGGAGCTCCCAGTGGCTGCGGGTAAGCCCTTGCTGCTGGTTCCTCGCGAGTGGGTGAGCCGTAACCTCCTGATGTCCGCCGGCCGCTACTACGACACGGCGATGCTGGACTTCATCCAGATGGAAGAAGCCGTCCACGACTCCCGCGGCAAGCTCCTCACCACCCCCAAGGACCGCCTGAAGGAACGCCCCGAACTGCCCCGGGGACGCGGAACCATTCTGCGGGTCACCCACGACGCACTCACCAAGGGCGACGACCTCCTGGACAACTTCCGCCAGTTCGTCGACGCCCGCCACCAGCCGCTGACCGATGAGATCATCCTCAGCAAGACCGGCGCCTGAGAGCACCTCGGGGAGCTCCAAGGAGCAGGGCCGGTTGCGGGCAACCGTCGCCGTGCCTAGAGTTGGTCCTAACAGCGCCCCCGCCAAGCCTCTCCACGATGCTCAAATGCGCGGGGGCCTTTCATGTCCGGAGCACGATGCAACGCAAACCATGGCTGAACCTGGACGAGCAAGTCGCTCTCCTTGATCGGCGCGGTCTCGTGATGAGAGATCCCGACCACTGCCGCCAGATCTTGCGCCGGGTCAGCTACTACCATCTCTCCGGGTACGCACGCTTCTTCCAGAAAGCTCCCACCTACGGAGATAACGACTTCCGCCCAGGCACAACACTGGAGCAGATCGTCGTACTCCAAGATTTGGACGAACAGCTGCGGCATCTCTGCTTGCAAAACCTCAGCACGGTTGAGTCGGCCCTCCGTGCAGGCTTCGCCTTGAGGTTCGGCCAGCACATGGGACCCTATGACGCCCTTCTGGCCGCAGGGACCTACCACCCGACAGGTTCCAGTGGAATACCGGTGCACGACTTGGTGCGTAGTGATCTGGAGCGTTCAAGAGCGCCATACATCATTCGTCACCGCGGCGACGGCAACGCTGAGGCCTACGCTGACCTTCCAGTGTGGGTCGCAACGGAAGTGTTGTCCTTTGGAACCCTCTCAAAATGCATCGAGTACACGGTGAACGCAAACGTGGCCAAAACCATGGCCACAGATTTCAGCATCAACCACCAAGGTTTCTCGTCCCAGGTGCGCTCCTTCGTGTCCCTGCGCAATGCCTGCGCTCACCTGTCGCGGCTGTGGAACGACGTGTCCAAAAACCCACCAAGCGTTCCCAACAACATCCTCCGTCGCGCGAAAAAGAACTCCGGCAATTTCCATCACCAGAGCTATTACCATGTCTTCGTCGCACTGGATCAGTTCGTCCAAGGCATCGATGCTCACTCGCGCTTCCTGGGTCAAGTGGATGCGTTGCTGAAGCAGGACCAGGCCTTTCGAGGCGGCATCCTCGTGCCACGGCCCTACTGAGCAGCCCACCTCGACCCAGGCATTCGAACTGCGGCTTTACATATGGCCGGCTACCGGACACCCGCCCCGAGGGCGGCCTTGCAGTTGGGGTTGGGCATCGGGCCAGAGTGGTCCGCTACGCGTCCTGCCCTGGAGTTGTTAGAGACCGAAGGCTCCGCCGCTGACGAGGATGACGATGCCGAGGCCGATAAGCACGATCGAGAACAAGATGTGTTCCCAGCGTTCCAGGACCTCAGCGATCGGCCGGCGGGTGGCTACGAACCTGGCAAGGACCACCAGCACTGCGACCAGGACCAGGAACACGATGCAGTAGGCCACCACCGCGGCCGGGCCGACGCTGAGGAAGACCGGGACGTAGACCCCGATGTTGTCCCCGCCGTTGGCGAAGGTCACCCCGGCCACGGTCCACACGGCCACGTTCTTTCCCTCAACCTTGGCCTCATCGTCGTCATCGTCATCGTCCCCACGCCAGGCTTCCCAAGCAGCCCACAGCCCCAGACCCAGGGGAATGAGCCCGAAGTACGGGATGACATCCGGGGGCAGGAACGCCCCGGCGCCCAGAGACACGAGCACGGCAGCGCCCAGGATGCCGGCGAACCCCAGGTACTGGCCGAGGGCGATCCGGGTCGTGGTTCCGCGTTGTCCCGCCCCGCGGGCGAAGAACAGCGAGAGCACGATGATGTCGTCGATGTTGGTGGCGATGAACAAGCCGATGGCCTGCAGGACCGAGGACAGGATCACGCGCCCGCCCCCGTGTCGCAGCAGCCGGGCACCGAGCAGGCCGGGTCCAGGCAGGGGGCGCTCTCGTCGGCCGCGAGGGTGACCTCAACCAGCGCGTTCAGCGCCCGCGCCAGGTGCGCATCGGCGATCTCATACCGGGTCTGGCGGCCCTCGGACGTGGCGGTGGCGATCCCGCAGTCCCGCAGGCATGCCAGATGGTTCGACACGTTCGACCGCGTCAGTCCCAGGTCCCGGGCCAGATCCGCCGGGTAGGCCGGGCCCTCCAGCAGAGTCATCAGGATTCGGGACCGGGTGGGGTCGGCCATGGCTCGACCCAACCGATTCATGACGTCGAGTCGGGCGGCATTGGTCAGCATATGATGAACTATACAGTCACCGCTGAACTGAACAGACAGTGCCCGCCGCTTTGATGGGATCGCTACTGGACGCTCTCATCGCTGTACGACGATGAAGATGATAAGTGCAGAGTCGCCTCGGCTCGAAAACTGCATCGCCTGTGCCGCGCTGTTCCATGCGCTGGAAAAGCTGACTCGGTTGGCGCGGGTGGGGCATCTGGGCAGCGGGGAGCATCGGGTGCGGGATCTGGTGGATCACATGCACCTGGCGCAGTCCACGGTGAGCAAGCATCTGGCCTGTCTGCGCGACTGCGGATTGGTGCGGGTACGCGTGGAGGGCAGGGCCTCCGGGTTCTCGCTGTCGCTGCCTGATCACCATGGCCACGACAGGCTGATCCCCCGGGAGCTGACCCGAGCGGACGGCTGCCGTGGCCGCGACCTCGTTGATGTCGGCGGAATGGTCTGACTTCGCAGTCTCACCGGCGACTTCGACCTTGTGGCCGGGCTGAAACCCCATCAGAACCGGCTTCCCTTTCCATCCCGACCGCATCAAGCACACAGCGACAAAGACAGGAACAGCCAATCATGGGCGCAGGAGACAGCCACGGGCGGGGCTTGACCCTTGATCTTGGACACGCGGTATCCAGCACGATGCTGGGGAAGCGAGAATCCAAGGATGGCCAGGAAGAACTACACCGACGAGTTCCGTCGCCGGGCGGTGGACTTGTACGAGTCCACGCCGGGCGCGACGCTCAAGGGGATCGCGGCGGATCTGGGCGTGTCCCGGGGCTCGTTGAAGGAGTGGGTCGACAAGCTCGGCTCTAGGACCACGACCGCGGGGGCGCCCACGGCCGCGCCGGCCGGTCGGCCGGAGTCGCAGGCTGCGCGGATCGCCCGGCTGGAGGCCGAGAACGCGGCGCTGCGGACCGAGCAGGCCAAGCTCGCCGAGGAGCGGGACATCTTGCGCCAGGCGGCGAAGTATTTCGCCGGGGAGACGAACTGGTGAACCGCTTCCAGTTCGTTGAGGACCACAAGGACGCCTGGAGCGTGAAGCGGTTGTGCGAGGTCGTGGAGATCGCGAGGTCGTCGTTCTACGCATGGCTGGCCGCCGCGCCGCAACGGGCCGCGAGGGTGGCAGCGGACGCGGCGCTGGCGGCGCGGATCCGGGCGCTGCAAGACCCGCAGCAGGGCGGGGACCGCGCATCCGGGGCGCCGCGGATCACCGCCGACCTCAACGAGGACGCGCCTGCCGACGAGCGGGTCAACCACAAGCGGGTGGCCCGCGTGATGCGTCAGCACGGCTTGGCCGGCATCCGCCTGCGCAAGCGCGTGAAGACTACGGTGCCGGACCAGTCCGACCGGAAGTTCCCCGACCTGGTCGGCCGAGACTTCACCGCTGGGGAGCCGGGCCGCCGCTACGTGGGCGACATCACTTACCTGCCCATCGCCGACGGCACGAATCTCTACCTCGCGTCCTGCATCGATCTGGGCTCGCGGAAGCTGGCAGGGTGGAGCATGGCCGGGCACATGCGCACCGAACTCGTCGAGGACGCGCTCAGGACCGCGCGGCGCGAGCGCGGCACTCTGCGCGGCGCGATCTTCCACTCGGACCACGGGTCGGTCTACACCTCGAAGTCGTACGCAACTCTCTGCGAGCGGCTCGGGGTGACCCAGTCGATGGGCGCGATCGGCTCGTCCGCGGACAACGCCTTGGCCGAATCGTTCAACGCGGCTCTCAAGCGCGAGCTGCTCGAGGGTCGCCCCGCGTTCCCCGACCAGGCCACGGCCTACCGGGCCGTGTTCCGGTGGGCGAACCGCTACAACACCCGCCGCCGCCACTCCGCGATCGGCAACATCGCCCCGAACGCCTACGAGACCGCTGCGTCCGCTACGCTCCCGGAAGCGGCATAACCGAAACGACACCGTGTCCAAGACCCGGGGTCAAGACCCGGCCCCGTCCCGAAAAGGCTTGCACAGCCCCGGACATCCGCTGGAAGCTGGGCATCGCCTTCTCGTGCTCACAGGGTGACCCGGGGTCGGGACTGTCCGATAAACGGTGTGTGGGGCCCGGCGGTTTTCATCAGTGAGCGGTTCTCTCGAACCGTCCGGCAAAGGTGATCGCGAACGCGTTCAGCGCCGGCTTCCACCTCATCACCCACCGTGCTCTGCCTCCGCCGGTGGGGTCAAGGGACCGAGTGACCAGGTACAGGCACTTCAGCGCGGCCTGCTCGTGCGGGAAGTGTCCGCGCGCCCGCACCGCCCTGCGGTAGCGGGCGTTGATCGACTCGATCGCGTTCGTCGTGCAGATCACCCGGCGGATCTCCACGTCGTACTCCAGGAAGGGCACAAACTCCGCCCACGAGGACTCCCACAGCTGCACGATCGCCGGATACCGCTGGCCCCACTCGGCCTTGAACTCGGCGAACCGGTCCTTCGCCGCGTTCTCGCTCGGGGCGGTGTAGACGGGCTTGAGCGCCTTGACGATCCCGTCGCGGTGCTGGCGGCCGGCGTAGCGGAAGGAGTTGCGGATCAGGTGCACGATGCACTGCTGAACCACCGTCTGCGTCCAGGTGGTGCTGATCGCCTCCGGGAGGCCCTTGAGCCCGTCGCAAACGGCGATGAGCACGTCCTCGACGCCCCGGTTCTTCAGCTCGGAGAAGACCTGCAGCCAGAACCGGGCGCCCTCGGCGCCGTCGCCAGCCCAGATCCCGAGGATCTCGCGTTCCCCGTGCACGGTCACGCCCATGACGACGTAGAACGGGGTGTTGCGCACCTGCCCGTCGCGGACCTTCACCACAATCGCGTCGACGAAGAGCACCGGATAGAGCGGGTCCAGCGGACGGGAGGACCACTCGGCCAGCTCACCGGCGACCTTCTCGGTGATCCGGCTGATGGTGTCCTTGGAGACCTTCGCCCCGTAGACCTCCTCGAAGTGCACGGCGATCTCCCCGGTGGTCAGCCCGCGGGCCGACAGGGAGAGGACGATCTGGTCGATCCCATCCAGGCGCCGCTTCCGCTTGGGCACGATCACCGGCTCGAAGGACCCGTCCCGGTCCCGGGGCACCTCGATCTCGACCGGGCCGATCTCGGTCAGCACGGTCTTCGACCTAGTGCCGTTGCGCATGTTGGCCGCGATCGGGGTCTGCCCGTGGTCGTGACCGAGGTGCTCGGTCAGTTCGGCTTCTAGGGCGGTCTCGAGGACGTTCTTCGTGAGCTGGTTCAGCAGACCGCCTGGCCCGACCAGGCTCACGCCTTGCTCTTTGGCCTGGGCGAGCAGCCGTTCAGCGAGGTCCTTCTGATCGATGATCTCTCCGGTCACGGGATCGATCATCGTGCCTGTCATCTCGGTCGTGGACTCTGACACGGCCGTCTCCTTTCGGATCAGGCCGGACCCTCACACACCGTTGTTCTTACAGTCCCTTTATCCAGATCCTCTCGGCCGTGATTGCTGTGATTGTGGTGCTCACTTTGACGAACGCCATCAAAACAGGCTCTACGCGCGCGTGGTGGGCGGCTCTGAGTGCTTCCTGCAGCCTAGTTGTCGGCTTGATCGGTTGGTGGCAAGTGAAAAACGAACAGAAACGGCAAGACCGCGACCAGATCCGCTGAGAGTCATGTCCCAAAGTGTGGCGAGCAGCGCATTGAGCCCTGGGTATCCCCATGACTGCGTGGACTGCTGAAGCGCTGATTGGTTGCTGGGACCACGGTGCGCGATACGGGTTCCCCGGGTTCTTGCGGTGGTTGCAACACTGAGCGGTGGGGGTGGTGTTGTGGGTGGGTACTCGATCTTGATCAGGCCGGATCTGCTCCAGGTGTTTTGGGAGCGGATGCAGGCCGGGGAGTTCATCACCGGGGCGGTGGCAGCTATCCGTACAAGCCGGCGCACCGGGGCCCGGGTCCTGGAGGAGGCCGGTGGGGTGCGGCCACGCCGCGGACGCAACCTCAAGGGCCGGTGCCTGAGCTTCGCCGAGCGGGAGGAGATCGCCCTGTTGCGCGTTCAGGGACAGTCTTTGCGGCAGATCGGGGCGGCGATCGGCCGATCACCGTCGACGATCTCTCGAGAGCTGCGACGTAACGCCACCGCCCAAGGCGGCTATCGGGCCACGACAGCGCACGTGCTGGCCTATGAAAGAGCAGCGCGCCCGAAGCCAGCGAAGCTGCACACCCATCCCGAGGTGCGTGCGATCGTCGTGAGAGACCTCGCCAAGAAGTATTCGCCGGAGCAGATCGCTGGGCGCCTGCGACGAGAATTCCCCGACAAGCCGGAGATGTGGGTGTCGACCGAGACGATCTACCAGTCCCTCTACGTGCAGTCCCGTGGGGCCCTGAAACAGGAGCTGACCCGATATTTGCGCACCGGACGAGCCGTGCGCCGGCCCTGCCGCAAGGCCGGGCAACGCAAGAACCGGGTCCCGGACATGATCAACATCAGCGACCGGCCCGCCGAGGCCAAGGACCGGGCGGTGCCAGGCCATTGGGAGGGCGATTTGATCATTGGCAAGAACAACCAGAGCGCCATCGGAACCCTGGTGGAACGCACCACCAACTACACGATGCTTGTTCACCTGCCGGAGGGCTACAAACCCGAACAGGTCCGTGACGGGCTGGCCGCGAAGATCAAGACACTCCCGGATGCCCTGCGACGATCGCTGACGTGGGATCAAGGCACGGAAATGCGCGACTGGAAGCAGGTGCGGGTGGACACCGGGATCGAGATCTTCTTCTGCGACCCACACTCGCCCTGGCAACGCGGCATCAACGAGAACACCAACGGCCTTTTGCGCCAATACTTCCCGAAAGGCGCCGACCTCTCAGCGTTCACTGCCGCAGAGCTCGACGCGGTCGCCGAGGAGCTCAACGACCGTCCCCGCAAACGCCTAGAGTTCCAGAAACCGATCGAACTGATCGGCGACCTGCTGTTGCAATGACCGCCAGAATCCGCCGTTCCCTGTAGGAGTAAGAGCCGGGGGCGTCCGCGTGCGGACCGTGCCTTGGACAGGGATTCCGCAAAAAATTCGGTTGACAGTGATGATGGTGGTGTCGCTCATTGGGGCGTGCCTCGCGTCCGGCGTTCGATATGGCGGTGGCTGCGCTCGAAAAGGGTGACACTTTGGTCATCACTACGCTGGATCGTCTGGACCGGTCGACACAGAACATGCTGGCCTTCGCCGAAGCGCTGCAGAGGAGAGAGGCGGGCTTGTGGGTGCTGAACCTGAGGGGCGGAGACCTGGACACTCACACTCCGATGGGCTCGATGGTGTTCACCGTCATGTCCGTCTTGGCGCAGATGGAACGGGAAATCAGGCGAGAACGCATCACCGACTCGGTGGCTAAGCACCGGGCCGCCGGCAAGGACCTCGGCGGGCGCCGCCAGACCTTCACCGACTCCCAGATCCGAAATGCCCTCCGGCTGATCGACGGCGGGGAATCGGCCACCCTTTATCGGCGGATCCGGGAGCTTCCGATACCGACAATCATGTGAGCGAACGGTCGTCGACGCATTGAGTGATGCGTCAGTTTCGTCGTCAGTGGGCCTGACATCGTCCAGGACACATGTGCATCGACTGGCGGATCCGTTCGACGACCGTAGCGTGCTGGACGGGCACGGTGGATGTCCCCTGACGGGCACGGTGGGGCTTGCGGGACTTCATGGAATCTTGAGGATTGCTCAACTGGAGCGACAGGTGCAGCAGAGATCCTAGGTCCGGGATGGTCCCGGGGGTGCTGGGACCTTAGATACGGCTCGACTTTGGACTCTGGGGTGCCGGGGCGGGCCTGGGAGGTCGGGGGAGTCATGAGTTGGACGTCCAGAACGGAAGAACCTGCCCGGGTGGGTGCCACGGGCGGTGCCTGCAGGCCCGCGAGGTGGTTGGTCGGCATTGACGCGGCCCGCGGGCTGGCTTTGATCGGGCTGATCTCGATGCAGATCTTGCCCGAGTATGACGATGCGACCCAGGACTCGACCTGGTCGCACTTCATCTCCTTGGGGGATGTGGTGGCACTGTTCGCCCTGCTGGCCGGGGTGGGACTGGCACTCGGTTCCGGGGGGCGGTTCCCGCACACCGGCAGGTGGTTGGCCGCAGATCGGGTGGGGGTGGCCGTGCGGGCGGTGCTGATCGCCGTGGTGGGCCTGGGGAGCGGGGCGCTGATGCCCGCAGACGCCCCGGCGGACAACCTCTTGATCTACTACGGGGTGTTCCTCCTGCTGGCGATCCCGTTCCTGCACCTGTCCGCGACGGCGTTGTTCGTCTGCGCAGCGATTTCCTGGATCGTGGGTCCGCTGCTGATGCAGGGCCTGATGGATGTTCTTCCCGCATATACCTCCTCCGACCCCACGTTCACCGAGGGGGTGGGCGAGCCTGCGAAGACGGTCTTCCAGCTGTTGGTGACCGGCACCTACTCGGCCCTGCCGTACCTGACCTATCTGCTGGTTGGGCTGGGCTTGGGGCGGGTGCAACTGCGCGACACGGGGATCCAGGGTCGGCTGCTGACGGTGGGAGCGGGGCTGGTACTCTTTGCCCAGACCACCTCCGCCTTCGTGTCATACGCCTTCGGCGGGTATGACCGGTCGCTGACCACCGGTGGGATGGGCCAGGACGAGCTGGCGGAGGTGCTGGTGAGGCGCCCGGATTCCTTGCCCACCGACACGACTTGGTGGCTGGCGATCACTACCCCGCACACCAACCCTTTGTGGGAGATCGCCGCCAGCCTGGGCGTGGGGCTGCTGGTGCTGGGTAGCTTCCTGCTGGTCTCTCAACAGTTTGAGGCATGGTTGCTGCCGCTGTCGGCGATGGGCGCGATGGCCCTGACCCTGTACACCGCCCACCTGGTGGCCCTGTCCTTTCAGGTCCCCTACGCCCAGCCCCACCTGTGGTACGTCATCCACTTGGTGGTCGCGGCACTGCTCGCGGTGGCCTGGCAACGAGGACTGGGCCAGGGACCGCTGGAGCGGGTGCTGAGCACCAGCGTGGAAACGACCCGCCGCACCGTGCTCCACTGCCCCCACCGGCTCCACCGGATGTGAGCACCAGTCGGGGCAGACTCTCACGCGCCGTGCCAGCCACAGCAGGTGGATTCCTCGGTGGCGGGCGCGGCCCGAAGCTGTTGGCTCCGGTCAGTTCTCGAGTGGGTGCCGGGGGAGGCGGATCCAGAAGCCGGCTCCGCGCCCCGGTCCGGGGTCTCCAGGGTCCCGCCCTGGGCCTCGACCACGGCCTTACTGATGGTCAGGCCCAGACCCGAGCCGTCCTGGTGGGCTTCTCGGCCGGTGTTGGCGCTCTCGTGGGCCCGATCGGCACGAGGTACGCGACGCCCCTAACAGCCGGAAAGGCGGAGCAGTGTCCCGTTCAACAGCATCAGGAATATCTCGATGAAGGGGCGCCGTAGGCGCCCTGCCGCTGGGGCGCCTCGAGGGCGGCAGCCCCGGGAGCTGCCGGCACGCCAGGCCCGGACCGTGGTGCTGCTGGGCATCGACGGGGCCGGGAAGACGACGGCGGCCTCGGCGCTGGTGGCGGTGGAGCAGGCGGCGGGGCGGGAGGCGGTCGTGCTGCGCAACCGGTCCGGTCGCCGCTGGCTGGCCCGCACCTCCGCTCGCCTCGGGGTTCAGGTGCCGGTGCGGTGGGCGGACCGGTTCGAGACCATGGTCCGCGCCGCCAACGTCCTGGTCTGCCAGGTGCGGGCTGCACGCCGGCACGGGCTGGTGGTGATCGACCGCCACCTGGTGTGCCAGCTGGTGCTGCGACGGGCCCGGGGTCTGCCGCCGGGAAGGATCCTGCCGTGGTGGGCGGCCGCCGTGCTGCGCGGGGCCGTCGTGGTCGTCCTCGACGTCCCGGCCGAGACCGCCCACGCACGGATCCTCGCCCGCGGGCAGGACCACGAACCGCTGGAGTATCTGCGCGCGGCCCGGGCGGCCTATCTGGAGTTCGCCGATGCCTGCGGCTGGGTCGTCGTGGACGCCACCGGGGCGCCCGAGGCCGTTCTCGCCCGGCTCACCGGACTCACTGGCCGGTGAGGAACCGGAAGCCCTGAACCGGGCCTCCAGCGAAGAGGACGGCACCTCGAGGATCCCTGCGCGGTACCGCCCAGGGCAGCTGAGCCCGAACATGCCGGTCCTCTCGGAGGTGATGCGGGGCAGGGGTGGTGGTCTGCGGGTACTGACCCTGGGTGGGGGTGTGGAGCCCTCGTACCCGGGGGTCGACGGTCTTCACCGTCATGGCTGACCAGCACGCCAGCGAGCAACAAAGAGCGAGAAAGCACCCAGCCGGCCAGAGCCATCCACACCGGCCCGGACAGCGCCAGGGACAGCAACATCAACAGCACCGGAGGAAACTGGCCGCCGGCGGCCACGTGGGACGCGGCGGCAAAGGCGGTGGCAATCGCGGCTCCGGTCCACCCGAGAGCCCGTGCGCTCACGCCTTCACTTCCCTCACATCACCGGCCGGTCGACTCGGCGAGACCATTATGTGGTGGCCCTTGACGGCCCCACCAGATCGAGAGGACGTGGAGCGAGGGGCTCGCCCGGGGCCCCATCAGTGCAGGGGGCGCAGTCCGGCCAGCGTGACCGTCACGAGGCGGTGCACGGCCGCCTTGGAGGGCAGCCTGCCGCCGGCAGTGAGAGCGTGTAGGCAGTAGGTGGCCAGCTCCTCGGGCGGGACGTCGTCGCGGATCTCCCCGGCGTGGGCGCCTTCGGTGAGCAGGTCCTGGAGGAATTCCAGAAGATGTCGCTGTGCTCGGTGGACGTGGTCGCCCTGGTGGAGCAGTACCGCCGGTTCAGTGCCGGGGTGGTCGTGAGTAATCACGGCGTAGGCCTCCAGGACGGCCTCGAGCCGCTCCGCAGGAGTCCCCGATCGGCTGCGGATCGCAGTGAGCCGTTGGAGGTGGTCGGCGATCTGGCGCTCATGCCAGGCGGCCAGGAGGGCCTGCGCGTCGGGGAAGTACTTGTACAGGGTGGCCCGTCCGATACCGCTCTGCTCGGCTACGCGCGACATCGTCACCGAGGTCAGCCCGTGCTGGGCCACCAGCGATGCCACGGCATCCAGGGCGGCATCGCGAACTGCCCGACGATGCGTCTGGATCGTCTCGCTCCACAGCTTCGGCATCACTTCAGTCTACGTATCGCCACCATGAAGACAGAATGATTTGAGGAAGACATACTGTATTGATAAATCGTGTCGGCTCCGGTGGGGCCTGACATCCGCCCGCAATCGAGGAGACCCCGATGGCCCACCAGTCCCGCGCTTCAGGTCCGGGTGATCCCGGCATGGCCCCCGACCATCGTCCTGGGGAAGGGATGCCACGCTGGGTGAAAGTCTCCGGGCTCGTCGTGCTGCTGGTGGCCGTGCTGGCCGTGATCCTCCTGCTACTGGGGGGGCCGGGCGATCATGGCCCCGGCCGTCATGGCCTGGCCGCCGGCTCCAGCGTCCTCGTGCTGGCCCACGGCCACGTCCCGTCGACATGACGATGGGACCGCGGGTGCGCAAGGCCGCCCTGCTCGCGCACGTGCTGTCCTCGGTCGGTTGGTTCGGGGCGGTGCTGGTTTTCCTGGCCTTGGCCCTCATCGGCTTGTTCAGCTCAAACGCACTCACGGTGCGAGGGGCGTATCTGGTGATGGAGCAGGCCGCGTGGTTCGCCCTGGTGCCGCTGGCCGCGGCCTCCCTGGTCACGGGCATCGTGCAGTCATTGGGCACCACATGGGGGCTGTTCCACCACTACTGGGTAATCTTCAAGCTGGGGATCACCGTCGTCGCCACCCTCATCCTGCTGGCGTACATGCAGACATTCGAGCTCATGGCCCGGATGGCTGCTGATCCAGGGGTAGATCTCGAGGTGGTGCGCAACCCCTCCCCGGTGCTCCATGCCGGGGCCGCATTGCTGGTGTTGCTGGCGGCTACGGTGCTGGCGGTGTACAAGCCAAGGGGGATGACCCGCTACGGGTGGCGCCGCCGACGTGAGCGGATCGCCCTATCTGCGCCACCTGCACGGCCACGAACCTGAATCGCGAGGCTGCAATCACCTCAAGGTTGGCTGGTCGGCTGCGGCTGTGAGCCGCCCGCGATGAGGGTTGGGGCGAAACGGCATGGGGCAGGTCAGAGAGTCAACGGAAGTCGGGGCAGTCCCTGCTCCACCGCCCTCACTGGCTCCACCGGATGTGAGCACCAGTCGAGGCAGACTCTCACGCGCCATGCCAGCCACAGCAGGTGAATTCCTCCGGGGCGGGCGCGGCCCGGAGCTGTTGGCTCCGGTCAGTTCTCGAGTGGGTGCCGGGGGCGGATCCAGAAGCCAGCTCCGCGCCCAGATCCGGGGTCTCCAAGGTCCCGCCCTGGGTCTCGACCAGGGCCATACTGATGGTCAGGCCCAGACCTCAGCCGCCCTGGTGGGTTTCCCGGCCGGTGTCGGCGCGGTAGAAGCGTTCGAAGACGTGGGGCGGCAGGTTGGCTGGGGGATGCCTTCTCCGGTGTCGGAGACCGTGATCGTGACCGCTTCGGAGGTGTGGTCGGTGCGCACGGTGATGACCCCTCCCGACAGGGTGTGGCGCAGCGCGTTCTCCAGCAGGTTGCCCAGCACCTGGCCCATCCGCTCCCGATCGATCTGGTGGATTTCGGTCGCGGCGCACAGCTGGGCCGGCCATGGAGACCGGTTCACGTCTGAGCCCGTCAGCCTTTTCACGGGCCCGGCCACGTGTGCGCATGGAGATCATGATGGGGTGCGTCGCTCAGCCAGCAGGTCCGCCATGTACTCGATCTCGGAGGTCTGGCTGGTGGCGATCGGCTGCGCCAAGGACGTCACCACGGGATTGTCGGTGCGATCCAGGATGGCCTGGGCCATGATCGCACCTGCCTGGTGATGGGGGATCATCAACTCGAGGTAGAGCCGTTCGGCCTCCCGGCCTTCGGCGTCCTCCAGCTCGGCCAGCTGCTCGGCGGTGGCCATGCCCGGCATTTGCGCGTCTAGACCCGGTGTCGTGGAGTCCATGCCAGGCATGGACGTGTGGTCCTGCGCGCCGTCGTCCATCCATGCCATGGTCGGCTGGGACGAGGCCTGAGGCAGCCCCCATACGGATAGCCAACCGTACATCTGCCCAGCCTGTTGTTGCTGGGTGCGGGAGATGTCGTAAGCCAACCGGCGGATGTCCGGGTCTTCCGTGCGGTCGCGGACCAAGGAGCTCATATCCACCGCCTGCAAATGATGGGTCTGCATGTCGCGGGCAAACCCGGCTTCCGGGCTGCCCTCCGCCGGGGTGGACGACGTCGGAGCGCTCAGCTGCCCCACCGCCCAGCCGGCAGCTGCCAGTAGCACGGCCGCCAGCACCAGCAGGATCCACCGTCCCTGATGCCCTGCCAAGCTCCTGGAGGCGGTGCCAGTGCTCATGCAATCCGGCTGGGGGCATCGATGCCACCGGTGCAGGCCGCCCCGGGCTCCGGGGCCTCGGGGGACTGCCAGTACTTGGTCACGAACTGCTCCAGTCGCTCATCCTCCGGGGAGTCCACGGCCACCTGAGCCTCCCACGCCGAGACCATGATGGGGGCGCCCAGATCCTCGTAGGGGGAGAGCACCACGTAGGTGTCCGGGACAGCCTGGCGCAGGGCCTCAACCTGGTCCTCGGACAGGGCGGAGGGGTCGTAGGCGGCCCACACAGCCCCGTGCTCCAGGGCATGCACAGCGTTCTCCTCGGGCACCGGCTCGGTGTAGACCCCGCAGTTGAGCCAATCACTAGCGTGGTCCCCGCCCACCGGAGGGGACTGCTCATAGTCCACCGCGGTTTCCACATGGGAGTTGCCGAGGCCGTCGAGGGTCTGCAGCCCGGCGATCTCGATGTCCTCCCGAGCCTGGGGCGGGGGATCGTTGATCACCGCGACGGCCACCAGAGCCGCCACCGCCGCGACAGCCGTCACCGCACCCGCACCTGCCAGGACCCGCCGCCTGCGGGTGGCCCGGGCATCGGCAGCCCAGTGCTGATCCAGCAGCGCAGCACGTTCCTGCCGCGCCCGCTCCGGGTCCGTACCATCCGCCATGCGGTCTCCTCCAAGGGGCTAAAAAGGGTTCTGCTCCTAATGAACGGGCAGGATGGTAGCGCACTGTGCTGGGCCTTTCCTACAAGGCCTTCTTCGGGAGATTGTCGACTCCCCACCCGTGGACACGTCGGCGGGTGTGCCTGCTCGAGCGCAGGAACGGCGCATCCTCGGGCGGCTATCGACTGTCGACGACGGAGGAGATCCAAGGCCTGGGATGGGAAGTGAGGACCGGGTGCGCGCTCTTTGCTGGTCATTGAAGCAGGGACTGGATATAGAAGCTTCATAGGGGCACCCCCTGGGGCACCACGCACTGGTTGGCCGGCACGCCCAGCACGTAGTGCAAACCGGTTTTCTCTACGGTCCGGCGGAACGCCCAGGGCTGGCTGTGGACCGCATCAGCAGACACCTACGCCGCCGGCACGTGACACTGAACGGCGCGCTCGATCATGGTTGCGACCAGTTCTGGATTCATTGTGCAGCCGCGGCTGTCGAGGATGCCCGCGGCTGCACACCGGGAGCGGTCATCGGTCCACGCCTTCGGCAGATACCGCTCCCGGTCCAGGAACGTCCGCCCGGAACCGGTGGCGTAGGTGAGGAACACCCCGATCTGGTAGTTCTCAATCCTCCCCGCCGTGCCCAAGTACTCGCGGGCGTCCCCGGCCGAGCGGGTGTCCTTCTTGAGGAGTCCGGTCTCGTCCACCACCCGTACCCCGTCCGGGTCCCCGGGATAGGACACCGGTTGCGTCTCCGGGTGGCCACAGTGAGTTTTGAGTTTCATTCCCAGCTTTCTGTGCTTATGTGACCGCCATGAATCATCGACTCGGGAGACGGTCCATGCGGTGGATGGCCGCCGCCGTGCTGATCGGTGTGGTGACCTCCGCCTGCTCGGAGGAGCCTCCGGGCGAGCCGGCGCCGGCCACGACGGGGACTCCCACCGGTGCCCCCTCCGCGCCGGAGGACGTGGCCCTGCCCCCGGCCGGGGCGGGCTTCGACTACCAGCTCGGCGGAGCCTACGACCCACCGCCGGGCGCGGCCGTGGTCGTGCGCGACAGCACCGCACCCCCGGCCGAGGGCGCCTACTCGGTGTGCTATGTCAACGGTTTCCAGACCCAACCCGGAGCCGACTGGCCCGAAGACCTGCTCGTGCGCGAGGACTCCGGGGAACCGCTCGTCGACCCGAACTGGCCCGACGAGTACCTACTCGACATTTCCACGGCGGAGAACCGCGAGGCCATCGCCGACCGCCAGGCCGAGACGATCGAGCAGTGCGCCGAGGCCGGATACCAGGCCGTGGAGTTCGACAACCTGGACTCCTACAGCCGCTCGGAGGGACGGCTGGACCTCGACGACGCCGTCCCCCACGCGGCCCTGCTCGTGGACAAGGCCCACGAGCAGGGCCTGGCGGCCGCCCAGAAAAACACCGCCGAGCTTGGGACGCGCGGCCGGGACGAAATCGGCTACGACTTCGCCGTGACGGAGGAGTGCGACCGATGGGAGGAGTGCGAGGACTTCACCGAGATCTACGGCGAGCACGTGCTCGACATCGAGTACACCGACGACCTCCGGGGCAGCGCCGAGGAGGTCTGTGGCCGCGACTCCACCCCGGACAGCACAATCGTCCGGGACCGCGACCTCGTCCCGGAAGACGAATCTGGTTATACCTACCTCCGATGCTGAGGAACCAGCGCGGAGAGAGCGCGTTCCCAGTGCTGTGCCCGGGATGGGGACTGTTGAGGGAGGGGTTGCCTCCTCGAGCCGACCCCTGATGTCGGTGCGCCGCGGGGCTGTGCTTCGGCGGCCTGTGCCTTGTGATATTGATGTGCAAAGGTTGGAAGCTACGCGCCCTACAGCGCCCGCCCACCAGCTTGCGTCCGCTGGCGAGGCGGTGCGCGCGCCCCTGCGTTGACTGGACACGACAGTCCCGTACGGGTGGCTTGCGCACCGGCAACGGTCGATACACGAGCGCTCATCCTGGCCGCCTCCCCGTAGCTGGCAAGACAAGAACTGGCCCAGGGAATGAGGGTTCCGGCGCCGCTGGGGAACTGTCTGGGCGCGACTGCTACTCTCACCGGCGGGCCCCGCGCGGGGCCCGCCCCGACCCCAATCCCGCGAGGCGACCGTTCCATGCTGCTTTTCCCGGCCCTACTGTCTGTCCCCGTCCGGCAGGGCATCCCCTCCCCGGACTGGTCCGGCTTCTCGGTCGGCCCGCTGACCGTGCACGCCTACGCCCTGTGCATCCTCGCGGGCATCGCGGCGGCCCTGTGGCTGACCACCCGCCGCTGGGCGGCCCGGGGGCTGGACCCGGAGATCGTGTGGGACGTCGTGATGTGGGCCGTCCCCGCCGGGATCGTGGGCGCCCGCGTCTACCACGTCCTCATCACCGACCCGGCCGGCTACTTCGGCCCGGGCGCGGACCCCGTCGACGCGCTGCGGATCTGGGAGGGCGGTCTCGGGATCATGGGCGCCGTGGCGTTCGGCGCTCTGGCCGCGTGGTGGGTGTGCCGCCGGCACGGGGTCTCCCTGGCCGTGTTCGCCGACGCCGCGGCGCCCGGCCTGCTGCTCGCGCAGGCGATCGGGCGCTGGGGCAACTGGTTCAACCAGGAGCTCTTCGGACGGCCCACCACCCTGCCGTGGGGACTCGAGATCGACCCCGGCAGCGCGAACTTCCCGGTCGGGCTGCCGGCGGACACCCTCTTCCACCCCACGTTCTTCTACGAGTCCCTGTGGAACCTGCTCGGCGTGGTGCTGCTGCTGGCCCTGGACCGGCGGTTCCGCCTGGACGGCGGCCGCCTGTTCGCGCTCTACCTGATCCACTACGGCCTGGGCCGGATGCTCATCGAGCTGTTCCTGAGGATCGACCCGTCCCTCATGGTGCTGGGCCTGCGCGTGCACGTGTGGACCGCCCTGGGGGTCGTGCTGCTCGGCTTGGCACTGTTTGCGGCCCTCACCACGCGCCGCCGCCGTAAACGGTCCGCGAGCCCCGCACCGAGGGGCCCAGTCACATCATGATGCGTGGCCTTAGAACTTGTTTCATAATGCGGTGAGGCGTCTGTGGCAGATCAGCGCGCAGGCCAGTTGCAGCAGTCCGAGATGGAGGTCGGCCCGGCGTTCCCACCGAGTCCGGAGTCGCTTGTAGGAGTGCAGCCAGGCGAAGCCGCGCTCCACCACCCAGCGATGCCGGCCCAGCCCGGAACCATGGGCGACGCCTCGACGGGCGATGCGCGGAGTGATCCCGCGGGCGCGCAGCAGCCGCCGGTACTTGTCGTGGTCATAGCCACGGTCCGCGAACAGTTCCCGGGGCTTGCGGCGGGGCCGACCACGCAACCCGCGGATCGGCGGAATCGAGTCGACCAGGGGCAACAGCTGGGTGACGTCGTTGCGGTTGCCGCCGGTGAGGGTGACCTGTAGCGGGATGCCGTTCGCCTCAACGATCAGGTGGTGCTTGGAACCGGGCCGGCCGCGATCGACGGGGCTGGGCCCGATGTGGTCCCCCCTTTGAGGGCCCGCACGTGCGAGCCGTCCACAGCGCACCGGTCTAGGTCCAGTGCCCCGGCCGCGCGCAGCTCAGCCAACAGCACTTCGTGTACCGCCGGCCACACTCCGGCCTCGGTCCAGTCCCTCATGCGCCGCCAGCAGGTCACTCCGGAGACGCCGAGCAGGTCCCGGGGCAGCTGGTTCCAGCCGAGCCCGGTCTTGAGCACGAACACGATCCCGGCCAGAGCTGTCCGGTCATCGGCGGGCTTGCGCCCTGGGTGCTGGTGGCGCCGGGGTGGGCGTGGTGGCAGCAACGGCTCGACTCGCTCCCACAGCGAGTCCGGTACGAGATCCCCCATCATGCCCACCAGGGTCACCGAGGACCCCGTCAGCACTCAAGGGCTACGTCGAACTCATTATGAAATGACCTCTTAGTACTACAGTCGCGTTTGTAAGGCATGGCCGTGGGCTCTGTAGTGGCGTTCTTTGGCGCGGTGCTGGTGTTTGCGGCGCCACCGGGAACAGTTCAGGACGGTCTGTGGCTCTGGTGGTGCGGCCCAGATCAGCAGCACGAGCAGGTGCCGGATTTCGGGCAGGCTCAAGGCGATGAGCTGGCTGTCGCTGCCGGGGTGGCCCCCCTTTTTGCCGCCGCCCGGGTCCGGGTGACGGTGAGGAAGGCGTGGGCGAGCATCGCCAAGGTGCTGTGCCGGTACCACCCGGTGTACTGGCGCACCTGGTACTGATCGAGTTCGGTCTGACCCTTGGCGGCCTCGTTGGTCTCCTCGATCGCCCACCGGGTCCCGGCGATCCGGGCCAGTTCGGTCAGGCCGACCCGGGGCGGGGCGAAGCACAGGTAGTAGGCGATCTCAGTGGGGTCGCTGATCGACCGGCGGGCCAGCAGCCAGTACTCACCGGCCGGGTCGAGCATCCCGTTGACCCGCACCCGGGCCCACCCGTAGCGGCGCTGCCCCTTGGCGCCGTCCCCGGCCGCGCGCACCCGCCAAGCCTGCCCCGGCAAGGACGCGATCAGCTCCTTGGCCCGCACCTGGTGCCAGGCCAGGGGCCCGGCCTTCGGCCACACGGCCTGGCTGGCCAGCACGCCCAGCACGTAGTGCAGCCCGGTCTCCTCCACGGCCCGGCGGAAGGCCCAGGCCTGGCCTGGCCGTAATAGGGTATCGGCGGTTACCCATGTGGCCGGTACGTGGGCGGCCACGGCCCGTTCCAACATGGTCGCGGCCAGTTCCGGCTTCGTGGCGAAGCCCCGCTCCTCCGGGATGCCCGCGGCAGCGCAACGGTCGGGGTCCTCGGTCCAGGCCTTGGGCAGGTACAACTCCCGGTCCAGGAACGTGCGCCCGAAGGCGGTGGCGTAGGTGAGGAACACCGCGACCTGGCAGTTCTCCGTCCGCCCCGCCGTGCCTTCAGTACTGCCGGGCGACCCCGGCAGAGCGGGTTCCTTTCTTGAGGAACCCGGTCTCGTCCACCACCAACACTCCGCCCCGGTCCCCGAGATAGGACACCACGTAGGCCCGAAGGTCATCGCGCAGCGCGTCCGGGTCCCAGTCCGTGGTCGAGAGCAGCCGTTGCATCGCATTCGGGGTCTTCTGGCCAGCCTGTTCCGAGATCGTCCAGGAGTTCTTCCGCTCCGCCCCTGTGAGCAACCCCTGCAGGTAGGCCATCGCGTTGGCCCGGGGCTCCGCCCTCGCGAACCGGCCACCGATCAGCTCCGCAACTTCCTCCAGACCCTCGGCCACCGCCACGTCCTCGCTTATCACACCATGATGAGACCGGCCACTACCCCTTCACAAGCGCGACTGTAGTACTAAGGCGAGACGTTCCGTCCGGAAGTCGGGAGGAGTTGGAGCGCATCCTCGCCTTCGGCCCGGACACCACGTTCGAGGTGTCCTCGTGGTGGTTGGGGGTCATCACCCGGCACGCCAACACTCCTCTGGCCATCGCCTCGAGCCTGGGAGCAGGTCTAACCGTTCTCGGACTCTTTTTGCTCCTCGCCCAGCGGGCCGGCGCCTGGTTGTTGCCGATCTCATCGATCGGGGTCATGACCTTGACCTTGTATTCGGCCCTGTTGGTGCTGCTGTCCTTCGGGGTCCACGACGACCGGCCCGTACTGTGGTTCACGATCTATCTCACCGCCGCTGTCTTGTTCGCGATGATCTGGCGACGCCTCCTCGGTCAAGGCCCCCTCGAGCGGCTCGTATCGATGGCCACGCGAGGTGCCGGCATCAGAGTAGCTTCTGCGCCTCGTTGAGCTTCCCGTCGATTTTGCAACCCGATGACCGGCACCGACGGGCCCTTGGATCGGCATCGGTACTGGATCATGTTCCCCGGTGGGGTCCAATCGTTCTGGTCCGTACCCGCGCGGGCCCTATTCCTCCTCCGAAGAGCGGGTCCCAACAAGCTTCGGCTTCGCTCCTCCAGCATTGCGATTAGGGGTGGTGGCCGTCATGAGAGGATTAATGCATGTCCGACTCTGCTTCCCCGGCTGGCGCCCCGCCCGACGGTCCCCGCGGCTACCGCCCGCCCTCGTCTGGAGACTCCGGGGCCGGGATTCTTTACAAGGAGAAGCTCTTCGCGGCCTGGTGGATGTGGTTGCTCGTGGTGCTTGCGGGAACCACAGCTTTCCTCGCCCTGGCCCCGATCAACCTTTGGGCCGCCTCGGCTGCCGCGGCGGTGCTCGCCGGGGGCACCGCCGTGGCGCTGTTGGCTTCCATGACCTCCATTGTGATCACCGGCAAGTCGCTGCAGGTCGGCCGGGCCCGCATCGAGCGCCGGTTCGTCGGGGAGGCGGAGGCTTTCCGCGGCGACGAGGTGCGCCTAGTGCGCGGGCCCGAGCTCGACGGCAGGGCCTTCATGAACTTCCGGGTTTCCGTGGGTCCAGTCGTGCGGATTCACATCACCGACCCCGTCGACCCGACCCCGTACTGGCTGACGTCCACGCGGCACCCGGAGCGCATCGTCGAGGTGCTCTCCACCGGCGGCTGAGAACGGCGCCCCTGCGTGTCAGGGTGAGTTGAGTCCACTGGTTCACAGCAAGTCCGCCTGACGCAGGGCGAGATCAGGATCGATCACCATGATCAGTTCCACGTTCTCGTCATCATTGTCCGCGGTCGCCGATGATGGGGTGATCAGCAATTCTTCCCCTCGTGCCGGTGGCTTGTCCGGGCGCCGACCATTCACCCCGTAGCAGAAGCGGGCCCATCGGGCGCCTACGAGCACCCCTGTGAGCAGCAGCAGGGCGGGGAGTACCTGCCCCGGGAGGAGCTGTACTCCTCGCTGATCTCCGAGTGGCGGTGGCTGTGCGACTCCGGCGTGCTGGAGGGCAGAACCGCCGGGGAGGCGATCGGTCAAACAAGTCCTGAAGCCTTACACATCAGGGACCAGCATCCACTCCGATTGCACGCGGGCATGTCTGGGCGGTTCCCGTCCTGTGAACCCCTGGCCCCGCCCAAAAGGCGGGGTCAGGGGTACTGCGGTGACGAGCAGTATTAGGGCGGCGATGAGTGCCTCAAGCATGGTGCGTCGCTGCAGCACGTGTAGTTCCCGGGGAAGCCATTCCAGGGGTGGGGCATGGGTACGTCCGTGAAGAACACGTGGTCCACACCGATTGTGACGGCTATGGCCTGGGCGGCACGCAGCTCGTCCGGGGTGCAGCTATGCACCAGGTGCCAGCTACCTGGTCCGCCGGAAAGCTCCAGGGCGGCGTAGTCGTGGCCGGTCCCTTCGAACTCGCAAGTGATGTCTAGGATGTGCGCCAGTTCAGGGGCTGGAACCGTTCCCGGGTTGCCAGCCACGTATTGGACCCCGGCTTCACGCAACCGGGCCACGGTCTCCAGGGCATCGTCGACGGCGCGAGAGGATCCGGGCTCGGAACCCGACGGGAAGCGGTCGAGCATCACCCCGCGAATCCCGTAGCGCTGTTCCCAAGCGGCGGCGTCGTCCAGGACGTCTTCGAGTGAACGCATACCGTAGTCGAAGTCGATGTAGCCGAGCAGCAGGAGACCGGGAGCGGCGGCGCTCAGCCGGAACAGCGCGGGACCGTAGTAGGGGTCGTGCTCGTCGCCGGGGCCGTCGTGCACGTTGACCACGGCGAACCCGTCTGCGAGTCCGTCGGCTCCTGCGAAGCGCTCCGCGAGCTGGTCCCACGCGTCAGCGCCTTCGGCGGGATGGAGGTACCAGGGGATCCCCAGTCGCAACGGCGAACGGGGGCTCATGTGAAGACCCGTGCGTCGGAGAACTGGTGAATGAGCAGTGCCAACCCAACGGCGATGGCCAGCGCGCTGACCGCCAGGACCAGTCCGCCGGTCATCGCTGCCACCACCACCATGACGAGCACGGCCAGGAGGGCCGGGACCAATCCCTTTACCTGTGCTCCGAAGGCCGTGAGCACCGAGGACAGGGTGGCGAGCACGGTGAACAGCACACTGCCCAGGACGGTGCTGGTCAGCCGCTCCTCTTCGGCGCCCGTAACCGCCACGATGAGCACGACCAGCCCTGCCGCTAGGAGGGCGACGCTCAGAATGGCGAACGAGGCCAGGCCCCAGGCGAACCGGCGAGACCACAACAAGGACGAGGATCGATGGGCGAACCAGGAGAGACGTCGCCGCAGCACGACGATGCCAGGATCGGTGATGGCCACCATCAGCACGGCGGTGGCCACGAAGGCCGTGCCGTGGCTGTCGGGCACCACGGAGAGCGCGATGACCAGCGCTCCGGACAGCAGCACGGCCTGTGTCACTGGCACGGCGATACCCCGGATCTCCGCGAGGTCTGTCTGGTCGGCATCCTCACCGGAGCGCACGGTGTATACGGTGTAGAGGACAATCACTGTGACGGCCGCGATCGCCGGCAGGACGGTGAAAAGTCCCGTGGCCTCATTGCCCTGCGGCATGGCTAGCCAGGCGGTCAGCTGCACGACGACGGCCACACTCATCACCGTCAACGGCAGTGTGATCCGGTCCAGCACCGCGAGCAGGGACACCGCCAAGGCGTAGGCGACCCAGCCGAGGATAAGGTAGAACCCTGGTGCTCCGAGCTGGCCCGTGAGCACCAGGGCGCCTGCTGCGGCCAGGGCGAGCACTGCGCAGGCCACGGCGACGACACCGCCGTAGCGGGCGGCACGGTCCTTCGAGTCGAAGCGTAATCGATACCAGGTCACGCCCGCGACGGCCTGGCCAAGGACCCATCCTGCGCAGCCCGCCACGATCATCTCCAGAGACCCCGCCCCCAGCTGGGCCTGGACGAGTCCGGCTAGCACGGCGCCGCTGACGAGCAGTGCTGCACGCATCCAGGCCCTGATCACTGAGTACGCCACGGGCGTCACCTCCTCCGGCGTCCGGTGCAGGGGTCCGCGGTCGGCAATCTCGCCCGCGAGAGCGAACACGGAGTCGTAGCCGTACCTGGTGAACAGGGAACGGTCGCTGTAACCGCGGGACTCGATCCGTGCTGCGGCGTCGAAGAGGTCGACGACCTGGCCCTCGTCGGCGTCGAATTCGCGGGGCAAGATCCGCCCCTGGCCGTTCTGGCGCTGGGGCAAGGGCTGGGTGATTGGTTCCTTCGGCGACTCCACTGCTAGCTCACCCGCTCAAGGGCCGGGGCGGTCGGGGCGCCGTGAGCTGTGGTGGGCACCGTCTGGACGACGGGCGAGTCACCGGCCGCCACGGGCGCGGCGCGAAGGTACTCGGCGCGGTAGTGGTCCAGACAGGTCTGCAGGTCGAATCTAGCCATGCTGTGCTGGCGGGCAAGTCGACCGGTGCGCTTACGCAGCAGGTCGTTGGAAAGCAGTTCTACGCAGGCGTCCGCGAAAGCTCTGGGGTCCCTGGCGGGCACGACCCTGCCGGTGCGCTGCTCATCGTCAAGGCACTCCGAGATCCCGCCGACGTCGGTGTTTACCGTCGCACGACCAGACATCATCGCCTCGACGACGGTGAAGGGCAGTCCCTCGGAGATGCTCGACAGCGCCACGATGCTGCCGGCCTCGATTGCTGGCCGGCTGCCGGCGGAGGGGCCTTCCCAGGTCAACGCACCGGTGACTCCGAGCTTGGTAGCCAACGCCACCATTTGTTGCTGGTACGGGATATTCGATCTCTGGACTGGGCCGAAGATCCGTAGCCGCGCCTCGGGGATGTCCCCCCGGACCAAAGCGAAGGCCCGGATCAGTGTTTCCAGGTCCTTGAGCGGATCGATCCGTCCCACGAAGGAGATCGTCGGGACCTTCGGTTCGGATTCCACGGCGGTGAAAGTGGTGGGGTTGACTCCGTTAACGATCGTCTCGACCCGGTTCTCGGGCGCCCCGAGCAGCTTCTCCCACCGAGCGTTGAATCGGTTGACCGGCAGGATCTTGGAGTACTCCCGGTAGGCGAGCCGGCACAGTGCCGAGGTGAACGCCATGACCGCGCGTCGGGCGGCCCACGGCAAGTCGGACTTGGCCATGGCCAGGTAGCGTTCTCTCAGGTAGACACCGTGCTCGGTCATGATCCCGGAGGTGCCCGTGCGCCACATATGCGCCAGGCCTACGAGTGCGGACGGGCCGTTGCCGGTGGCGTGAACGACGTCTACGCCACCTAGCCGAGTGTCGACCAGGGACAGCACCCGGTCCACAAGGCCGCAGGCCATCACGGCCTCACCCACGTGCAGGGGGCGGGCGCCTCCGGGGACCTGCTGGGTCGTCCATGCTGCCAGCAGCGCCGGAATCGAGCCCCTGGCGGCGAGCATCCGGCTGATGGAGACGGTCTGGGAGACCTCGACCAATCCGTGGACGGCCTCGCCGAAGCGTTCGTGGTTGGCCGCGGTGTCCGCCCCGAGGGCGGCGTCCCACATGGTGTCCAGCAACTCCTCGGCCCGGCGTCGTCCGGCGGTGCGGAACCGCAGCGGCATGGATTGATCACCCCACATCGGCACCCGGCGCACCTCGCGCAAGTTCGGCGGAAGCTTCCAGGTTATGGGTTCCCGGCCGGTGGCCACGATCGCCGTGACCTCGAATTCGTGCTCGTCCATACCCGAGACGAGCTGGTCGCACCACGTGCTGACGCCGCCGGTATTGACCGGGTAGGTGCCTTCCGTGATCATTGCTATCCGCATTTTCCTACTCCCCCATAGCAGTACGGCCACTCGCTCCTGCGGCGATGGCCCGAGAGCGGTGCCGGTCGGCGCGCCCCCCAGCGCACCGACCGGCACCGCGTGATCTTCACCCCTACCGGGCCGCCGCGACCGGCTCGGCGTCCGAGGTGGTGGGCGCCTCGACCACGATGGGCTCGTCCGGAACGATCACCTTCGTGGAGGGGCCCTCCGGGACAGAGGCATCGCTGAACTGGCTCGGCGCTTCGACCGTGGTGGGCGCCGTCGTGCCCCAGGCGATTTGGCCGACCTGGACCGTCTTGACGTTGCCGGCCGCCACGGCCAGCCGCCCGGTGTCCTTGCCGGCGTAGGTCTCCGGCAGGGCGGCCCCCCCGGTCGTGGAGCCGTCTGGCATCGAGACCGGGACGCTCGCGCCGTTACCGGTGGCTGAGATGTGTACCTGGCCCTTCCAATAGAAGGCGGTGGCGTCCCTCTCTGCGGCCCAGAGGCGTTGTTCCTGGAGCTCGGTCCCGGCCTTTGTCATGGTCGGGTTGACCAGCGGCGTGTTCACGGCGAAGGTCTCACGGTAGGACGACAGGATCCGCTGTAGCACCGGGTAAATAATCCTGTCCTGGGTTTGGTTCGACTGGTGCACGTAGTGCGGTCGCGGGTCGTTGCCGACCATATGGCCCAGGGCGATGCGCGCCTCGATCGGGACGATGTAGTTCTGGAAACCGGTGGTGGTGGACAACGGTTTGATACACGTCGAAGTGGCGGGATTGTCCTCGCACAGGCCCGATCCCCCGTTAGCCCGTGAGGTGTAGATCCAGTTGTATTCGTCGACCGCCTGCGTGCGGGTGGCCGTGTTGTAAAAGATGTTCATCGGATAACGCGGGACGGTGAGCGCCGAGCCGACGGACCGCTGCTCTGACTCTCGGGAGGCGTCGGATGCGACCCACCGAATCCCGGTCTCGGAGAATGCAGGGGCGAGGTTAGGGTTGTCCCGTGTCATCTGCGGCAACGATTTGAGCCCGGAGTGTTGACCGGTGACCAGAGCGGCCGCCTCGGGCTTAAAGCCGTTGCGAGCCGCAAAGGTCTTGTTCTGATTGATCTCCTGGACGATTGTGGCCCGAGGGACGTACCTGGTGGCGCCCGAGGCGTCCCGGGCACATTCCCACGTCCCCAGCCCGGTGCTGATCTGCTCGCACCCGAGGTAGGAATGCGAATAGGTGTGGTTGATGGACCGGAACGCACTTGCGTTGTTGCGGAAAGCGGTAAGCACGGGGTCTGAGGTGGTGTTCTTCTCCTGCATGTACTCGGCGGAACCGGCACCGTTGTAGACAACGTCAATCTTGAAATTCCATTGTTGCTGCCAGTCCTTCTGGTACAACACGTCGGTTGCCGTCATGCGCGCGGTCGATCCCGGGGTGGTCGAGGGATACTTCCTTTCGTCGCAGTCGTCGCCGTAGGTGCAGTTGCCCGCCGGATTCCACAGGGCGTCGGGCAGGAGGACGTCATCGGAGTGGACCGAGAACCAGTTGGCATACTCGCCCAGGCGCACACCACGGGTTAACCACTCCAGCTGGCCATGGCTGAGCACCTGGAAATGCTGCTGGTACTGGTTGGAGGCGTAGGTGTTGAACAGTTCCTCACGCGAGCCGTCGTTGAAGACGCCACTGAGCACACCCTGGGTCGAGGTGCCGGGCACGGGGGTCGTGACAAACGGGGTGACCGTGACGCCGGGCGTGTTCGCCGGCGTGGCCAGGTAGCCGTAAGACTCGGTAACCGCGGTGTCGATGTTGTCGAGCTTGACCGCGCCCTTGAGGTACTCGTGGCCGTCGCGCTTGGCGGCGGCCGTCACCGTCCCGGTCTGGCCGTCCACGGCCCCGGAGTAGACCGGCGTATTCATGCCGTGCTGGGCGCTGGGCCACACGTAGGCGCTGATCTGGCGCACCCCGAACTTCGCCTGGTAGTCATGCAGAGCGTCGAGCTCGACTGAGGCGAGTCCACCCGGCGCGGAGTTCGGCATGATGACGCCTTGGAAGCGGGCGTGCGGAGCCTCGATGTCCGGCACGGTCAGGAAGGCGTTGTCGAGCACGGGCCGGCCGGCTGCGTTTAGGTCGAGAACCTCGTAGGGAATGCCCTCCCGGATGAGTCGATCCTGGTACGCGCTGACCATCGGCGAACCGTCGGATACGACGAGCACCTTAAGATCGATTTTCGGGTTGACGGCCTTGGAGACGGCCACATCCTGCGCCGCCTCCGCGGATGTTGGAACCGACTGTGCCACCGGACCCGCCAGCAGCAACAGCGCGCCGATCAGCGCGGCGCCCCTCACCCCTCGACGGGTTCCCCCGTGAGGCCGATCCGGAGCGTACCCAGCCTTGAACACAGAAATGTATTTCATGATGTTGCCCCCACTGTGACGGCCTGCCCCCGCAGACCTTCCTGGTGCGACCGTCAATCCCTGGACACCGGGGCGCCGCTCGCACAGATCTTTTGCAGAGTATGTGGTCGGCGACCCGAACCCGAGGGCCCCCCGGACGTTGCCCTCTGCAAACCGCATTATCAATGGCAAACGTCCGCAAAAGAGCGGACAAGACAAGTGCCTGTTTACTTAAGATGACGGCGGGACAACGAGCTGTAGATCGGGCCGCGACCCCTCTGGCAAGGAAAAACCCCACATGATCATGCCAAGAGTGTCGTGGGTTGCCGGACGGTGATGACGAATACACCGCATCGAGCGGGCCTTCGCGATCGGGGCGCTGGCGCCCCCTGCGGCTCGGTCTTCACCTGATCCGACATCCCAGGACACTCGACACAAGCCATCCCACATGACCTCCAGCACCCAGAGTGCTGGTCTACGGGTGCTGACCCTGGGCGGGGGTGTGGAGCCCCCGTACCCACAGGGGGCGACGATCTTTACCGTCATGGCCGCCGCGGCCCAGGGGAGCCGGAGATCAAGTAGAAACGCATTACCGACTCGGGGCCCCAGCGTCGGGCCGCCGGAGCGGATGTCGGCGGACGGCGCCAGACCGTCATCGGATTCCCGCCCCGGAACGCGCCTAGCTCATCGAGACGGGGAGCCGGTCACCCGGGGCGCCCGCGACCTCGGAATGTTCAGGGCCACGCTCCCTCGGCGCAACCAAGACCTGCTAGTTCTGAGCTTCTGACCGGGTTGCTCTTCGGTGCCGGCCCAATGCTGGTGTCACCCGCAGGAGGGCGCAACGGTGATCAGTTGAGCCCCCGATAGTGGTGTAGCGCGGTGGCCCTGCTCGTCGTTGCCGACGAGAGCGCGGCCACCGTGAGATCTTTCGAGTTCACCTCTCACAGCACCCTCGAAAGGACATCATCACGATGACCGCTCCTCATATTGTCGACCCTGCTGGCCTGCTCGGCGAAGCCCTGTCCGACGCGTCCCCGGATCTGATGCGCAGCTTGTTGCAGACGGTGATCAACGCTCTCTTGTCTGCTGATGCCGAGGCGGTGGTCGGCGCCGAATGGGGCAAGCCCACCCCGACCCGGTCTGCGCAGCGCAACGGCTACCGGCACCGCGACCTCGACACCCGCATCGGCACGATCGACGTCGCCGTGCCGAAACTGCGCACCGGCACCTACTTCCCCGAGTGGTTGCTGGAGCGGCGCAAACGGGCTGAGTCCGCGCTGATCACCGTGGTCGCCGACTGTTACCTCGCCGGGGTCTCGACCCGTCGGATGGACAAGCTGGTGAAGACCCTGGGCATCAACTCCCTGTCGAAGTCCCAGGTCTCGCGCATGGCCACCGACCTCGACGAGCACGTGGAGTCCTTCCGCCACCGACCCCTGGACGAGGCCGGCCCGTTCACGTTCGTCGCCGCCGACGCACTGACCATGAAAGTCCGAGAGGGCGGGCGCGTGGTCAACGCGGTCGTGCTGCTGGCCACCGGAGTCAACGGCGACGGCCACCGGGAGGTCCTGGGCATGCGGGTGGCCACGGCCGAGACCGGGGCGGCGTGGAACGAGTTCTTCGCCGACCTGGTGGCCCGGGGCCTGGGCGGAGTCCGCCTGGTCACCAGTGACGCCCACGCCGGTCTCAAGGACGCGATCGCCGCGCACCTGCCCGGGGCGTCCTGGCAGCGGTGCCGCACCCACTACGCGGCCAATCTCATGTCGATCTGCCCGAAGAGCATGTGGCCGGCCGTGAAGGCGATGCTGCACTCGGTCTATGACCAGCCCGATGCCGCCGCGGTGAACGCCCAGTTCGACCGGCTGATCGACTACGTCGCCGAGAAGCTGCCCGAGGTGGCTGAGCACCTGGCCGACGCCCGGGAGGACCTGCTGGCCTTCACCGGCTTCCCGAAAGACGTGTGGATGCAGATCTGGTCCAACAACCCCGCCGAGAGGCTGAACAAGGAGATCCGCCGGCGCACCGACGCGGTCGGGATCTTCCCCAACCGAGCCGCCATCGTTCGCCTCGTGGGCGCGGTGCTGGCCGAGCAGACCGATGAGTGGGCCGAGGGCCGCCGCTACCTCGGACTCGAGGTCCTCACCCGTTGCCGGCTCACCCCCGTGGCCCGCACCGGAAGCGAGGTGATCCCCGACCCCCTGACCGCCCTCACTGCCTGACCCCTACGAAAGATCGCTACACCACTTCTCGGGGCTTGACCCGGTGATCGAGGACTCTTGTGGTTGGCTCCGGCGCCGTTCGTTGAGCTTAGGTAAAGGGGGTGTGTAGTTTCCATCAAGCATGGTCGCCATCGGCTCCGAGCCCTGTTTTCTGGGGTGAAGACGACGTAGCTTTCCCTTTGGGAACCCCCAGTTCTCATCGGCCGCTACCCCGGGCAATGCCTCGGGGTAGCGGTGTGAGGGTGCCCTGGCTCAGCATCCCTTTGAAGCCAGGGCACCCTTTCCCATAGGACGAATGCGGCCTGGGCGTGGTGGGGGCACCCCCCAGCTCGGTGGTTCCGGCGTCGGTCACTGTGCGTTGCCGTTGACGGCGGTTGCAGGCGTGTCCAGCAGCGTCGAGAGTTTTCCCGGCACCTCGGTCACCGCCTTCGCCCTCTCCAGCTCCGTTGCTCGGCGCTGGTTCTCCTGAGGCAACCGGGCCGTATCGCGGACGGCAGGATCAGCCGGCGCGGGCCCGAAAACGAGCGACGTCCGGTCACTCTGGATTCGCTGGAGGGACCGATTGGCGTACCCGGTGAAGTTCGGGGCTGCCTCGCCGAGGCGGTGCCTTCCATCTGGGCGGCGCACCAGTCTCGGCCTCCCGGAGTGGCCTGAGGCCCCTTCCTCGCTGTCCGGCTTGAGGTTCTATGCCCAGGGGTACCTGCGAGTCTTCATGAAGCGCACTGTCGCACCTTCCGTCCTGAAGTGTTCGGGCAAAGTGTCGGAAGGCTCGTCCATGCGTGGTCCCGCCGCAGGAGTCGCTCTGGACCGACCCGCCTACCTTCACAGACAACTGCCAGACAGCGAATACCTCAGCTATATCCGCCCTTGCTTTAGTAAATCCTGTACCGGGGTCGTGTTCCGGTTCAGCGGGCAGGGGGCCCGCCGGTGCAGCACAGGGGGGGTAGAGCTCGTCATGACAGATTTTCACGGACGCCCGGCGCGCAGCGCCCCATGGACACGAAGCGGTCCACGTTCGGTCACTTCTGATGCTGCGGGCGAACCTGCGGCGAACGGGACAAGCACCGCGGAGGCAGGCCCGCGCAAGCGGCGTCTGCTCGGGATCGACGCTGCCCGCGGGCTGGCGCTGATCGGGATGATCGCCGTCCACATCCTGCCGTCTTGGGACCCGGTGACCTTCGAGCCCACCGCGCAGTGGGCTGTGTTCGCCGGCCGCTCCGCGGCCCTGTTCGCCCTGCTGGCCGGGGTGGGCCTGGCTTTCAGCACGGGCGGGCGCACCCGGCACACCGGGCGGGCGATGACGGCTGACCGGGTAGGGGTGGCGGTGCGCGCGGTACTGATCGCGGGCCTGGGACTGGCGATCAACGAAGCACTGCCGGGAGAGAGCCTGGCCGAGGTCCCGGCGGTGAACATCCTGGTCTACTACGGGGTGTTCTTCCTGCTGGCGATCCCGTTCCTGTCCCTGACCGCCCGGGCCCTGTTCGTCTGGGCGGGGTTCTTCGCCCTGGCCGGTCCGGTGCTGATGCACCTGCTGCGCGACGTCCTGCCCGCGATCGAGCGGTCCAACCCGACCGTCCTCGACCTGGTGGACAGCCCCGGGGCCACGGCGGCCCAGTTGATGCTGACCGGGACCTTTCCCGCCCTGCCGTATCTGGCCTATCTGCTGGCCGGGTTGGCGATCGGCCGGCTGGATCTGGCTGACGTCCAGATCCAGACGTCGTTGCTGTTGCTGGGGGCGTTCCTGGCGGTGACGGCGTGGTTCGCCTATTGGGTGCTGATCCTCCAGGCGGGGGGCTACGCCCAGCTGCTGGCCCGGACCCCCGCCCTGAACGAAGAACTGATCGACGACATCATCAACTTCGGCCCGGATCCCACCCTGCCCACCACCACCTGGTGGTGGCTGGCGATCACCGGCCCGTACACCAACACCCCGCTGGCCCTGCTGCTGGGCCTGGGCTCGGCGACGGCGGTGCTGGGGCTGTTCCTGCTGCTGGCCCGCGGGGCCGGGCGCTGGTTGCTGCCGCTGTCGGCGATGGGCTCGATGACGCTGACCGTGTACTCCGCCCACCTGCTGGGCCTAGCTGCGGAGGTGCACTACGACCAGCCCCTGTGGTTCCTCATCCACATCGGCGTCGCCCTGGTCTTCGCCCTGATCTGGCACCTGGCCTTCGGGCAGGGCCCCCTCGAGCGGGTCGTCGCCGGGGTCGTGCGCACCGTCCGCCGGCTCGTGCTCGGCCGGAAACGGCAGACCTGAACCGGTTCCGCACCCGTACCGTGGCGTGTGCTCAGGGAGCGGGTGCGGAGACGGCCACCGGGTCGAGCGACACTGTCGGCATGGAGACCGGGAAGATCTCCTCCACCGGGTGCCTGCGGTCCGAGGCGAGAATCACGGAGCCGTTCCCAGGACCGCGCTGGGGGTGGGGGCCACGGGGTGCCCCGGTAGGGTCTCGTCGGCGGTGACGCGCAGATCCATCAGCGTGGATCCTTCCAGCACCGGCAACACCGTCCGTGCCAGCAGAGCCAGAGCGGTGCTGTAGGCGGCCGCTGGGGTCTCGGCCTCGAGCCGTATCCGCAGGAACACACCGGGCGCACCCGTGCTACGAGCCACACCGTGACAGGAGGCGATGGAGGCCCTCACCGCCGCGATCACGGGCTCGTCCACCCGGTGGGTGGTCCTCACGGAGGCCTCCACGGCCCATCGGCTCGCTTCGCCACTGGTGGCCCGGCCCATGGTGGTATCGCTCATTGGTCCCCCAACTCCGAACGGCCCTGTCGGGAGCGGGCTGCTCCACGGGTGCAACGGGCACCGCGTGATCCCATCCTGGGAACCGCAAGGCGCACGGCGCAAACCCTCGCCGTCCAGAAGATGCTTTTGCGGTGACTGTGACGAGCCTGAGCGATGCTGCGTGGGCCCCGGGCGTCGACAGACCGGCCCGTGGCCGGGCTCACCTGGGGTGAGACCCCGTCGAAGTCTTTACGGAATCTTGAGGATCCCGCGAGGTCAGCGCCAAATGTGGACGAGACCCTGAAGTCAGATCGGCTCCGGACGCCCCGGGGCCACGGACGTGGTCCTACGGGCCGCACGCTTCGCCGGCCCGGAGAGGGCCGGCTCGATCAGGGGGAGTCATGAGCGCGATGTCACGAGCGGAGAAAACCGATCCAGGGGGACTCGACGATGCACTGATCCGGCCCACACGCCGGCTGATGGGGATCGACGCGGCGAGGGGACTGGCGCTAATCGGGCTGATGGCCATCCACATCCTGCCCTCCTGGAACGAGGAAACCGGAGAGGCCAGCTTCACCTGGCGGGTGTTCTCCGGAGACTCCGCAGCCCTGTTCGCCCTACTGGCCGGGGTGGGTCTGGCGCTGACCTCCGGTGGGCGCCACCCGCACGAGGGCCAGAGGATGACCGCCGACCGGATCGGACTGCTGGTACGGGCGGTGCTCATCGCCGCAGTCGGTCTGTGGATCGGGACCCTGATGTCGGAGGACCCGCCGGCCTACAACATCCTGATCTACTACGGGGTGTTCTTCCTGCTGGCGATCCCCTTCCTGCACGCCGGCCCGAAGGCGCTGTTCATCTGTGCGGCGGTCTTCGGGATCGTGTCCCCGCTGCTGATGCAGGGCCTGCTCGATCAGCTACCCGAGTGGAGCTCCTACAACCCCACCCTCACCACCGTGCTGGCCGAACCGGGGGCCACGGCCTCCCAGCTACTACTCACCGGGTCCTACCCGGCTCTCCCCTACATGACGTACCTGCTGGTCGGAATGGGGCTCGGCCGATTGAACCTGCGCAAGCAGGAGGTCCAGATCCGGCTGCTCGTCGTCGGCATCGGGGTCGCGATCTTCGCCCAGGCCACCTCCTACTTCCTGCTCTACGCCTTCGGCGGCTACCAGCGGCTGCTGGACGCCTCCTCGATGGACGAACACGAGCTGGAGGAAGTGCTGGTGTGGGGCCCGGACTCGCTGCCCACCTCCACGGTGTGGTGGCTGGCGATCGCCACCCCACACACCAACACCCCGCTGGCCATCGCGGCCAGCCTGGGCGTGAGCCTGGCCGTGCTCGGAGCCCTCCTGCTGATCGCCCGCAAGGCCGAGGCCTGGCTGATGCCACTGGCGGCGATGGGCGCGATGACCTTGACCCTCTACACCGCCCACCTGGTGGCGCTGTCCTTTGAGATCCACTACGACCAGCCCTACCTGTGGTTCATCATCCACCTGGTGGTCGCGGCGCTGTTCGCGGTGGCCTGGCACCGGGCCCTCGGCCAGGGCCCGCTGGAGCGGGTCATCGGGCTCAGCGTGAAGGGCACCCGCCGGCTCGTCCTGGACAGAACGTCCGGGTCCTCGCACGGGTAGACGCCACTGCACCCCCTGTGGGCCGTGCCCGCCACCGCAGCTGAACAGCTGCGGTGGCGGGCACGGCCCGTTGTCGTTCCCAGACCTCGAGCTTGAGTGCTCCCTGGGGGCTCAGTCGGTGGGCCGGTGGCGGGGCAGGTGGATCCGGAAGCTGGCCCCGCGCCCGGGGCCGGCACTGGCGGCATCCAGGGTCCCGCCCTGGGCCTCGACCAGGGCCTTGCTGATCGCCAGCCCCAGCCCCGAGCCGCCCCGGTGGGCCTCCCGGCCGGTGTGGGCGCGGTAGAAGCGCTCGAAGACGTGCAGAAGGTTCTCCTCACTGATGCCTTCCCCGGAATCGGTGACCGTATAGGTGACGGCCTCCGGGGTGTGGTCAGTATGCAGGACGATGGTGCCCCCGGGCGGGGTGTGGCGCAGCGCGTTCTCCAGCAGGTTGCTCAGCACCTGACCCATCCGCTCCGGGTCCAACGGGATCGGGGTGACGTCCATGCCGGTGCTCAACGAGGTGATCGACACGCCCTTACCGGCGGCGTCGGGCTCGATGGCCGCGACCGCCTGGGCCGCCAGGCGCTCAGCGTCCTGGGGCGTGATTTGTAGGCGGGTCATGCCTTCTTCGGCGGCGGTGAGCTGGCGGATGTCGCGGGCCAGGCGTTCCAGGCGGGCGATCTGGGCGGAGAGGATCCCGGTGGTGTGCTCGTCGAGTTCGACCACTCCGTCCTCGATGCCTTCCAGGTGGCCTTTGAGACTGGCCAGGGGGGTGCGCATCTCGTGCGCCAGATCGGCCAGCATCTGGCGCCGAGTGGTGTCCACGGCGTCGAGCTTGGCGGCCATGTCGTTGAAGGACCCGGCCAGGGAGTCGAACTCCGGGCCCAGTTTGGTGGAGGTGACGCGCACGTCGTAGTTGCCGGCGGCCACTTCCTGGGCTGCGGCGCTGAAGGAGGTCAGGGACCGCCCGATCGTGCGGTAGAGGTAGAAGGTGAGCATCCCGGCGATGTAGAGCGCCGGCAGCCCTCCGATGGTTAGGGCGGTGAGGCTCACCGAGCGGAAGGCGTCCTCCAGGTGCACCAAGCCGGTGGCCGCATCGGCGTGGCCGGTCTCGACGAGCTCGTGGTAGAACATCCGCGGCCCGACCAGCACCGCAGTGATCACCACGATGATCAGCCCGATGGCCAGCACCGCGGTCTGGGCCAGCATTAGCCGCACCGTCAACGGGCTCCAGGTCCAGCGTTGGTCTGTTGAGGTGGTGGCGCTCATCGTCCGGTGCCCATCCGGTAGCCGACCCCGCGGATGGTGTGGATGAACCGCGGGCTGGCGGCCTCGTCGGCGAGCTTCTTGCGGATCCGCCCGATGTGCACGTCCACCAGGTGCGCGTCCCCGGTCCAGGCGGTGTCCCAGACCATCTCCACCAGCTGCCGGCGCGAGAGCACCAAATGCGGGTGGGCCGCCAGGGCGGCCAGCAGGTCGAACTCGATCCGGGTCAACAGGACCGGCTCCCCGGCCAGGTGCACGTCCCGGGCGGCCTCGTCCACCACCAGATCCCCGATCACCAGCCCCCGCCCCGGATCCGCCGGCGCCGGCGCTGGGGTGGGTGCGGGCCGGGTGCGGGCCCGGCGCAGCATGGCCTGCACCCGGGCCACGAGCTCGCGCGGACTGAACGGCTTGGTCACGTAGTCATCGGCTCCCACGGACAGGCCCACGATCTTGTCGATCTCGTCGTCGCGGGCGGTGAGGATCAGCACGTGGCAGTCGGAGAAGGTCCGCACCTGACGGCACACCTCGATCCCGTCGATCCCCGGCAGCCCGAGATCGAGCACTAGCACGTCCGGGGCGAAATCTCGCACCGCGGCCACCGCGTGCGCGCCGTCGTGGCGCACCGCGACCTGAAGCCCGGCCTTGCGCAGATACTCCGCGACCAACTGCGCCAGATCGACCTCGTCGTCGACCACCAGAACACGCCCGGTGAGCGGATCCGTCATCTGTCCTCCCTGTCCTGATCGCTGTGCTGTGCGTGCTGTGGTGTGAGCCTCGGTGCCCCGGTTGGCCGTGTCACAGGGTCCGGGATGGCGGGCTAGTCGTGGACGGGTTCGCCGGTGAGTCGGTGGTCGGTGTGGTTGACGATCTCGGTCACCAAGCGGTTCAAATGGCCGTCGGGTACGGAGTAGATCACGTGCCGTCCCTCCTTGCGGGAGTCCACCAGCCCGGACAGGCGCAACTTGGCCAGGTGCTGGGAGACTACCGTGCGGGCGGCCCCGGTGGCCTCGACCAGCTCGGTGACGGTGCGCGCACCGTGGGTGAGCTGCCACAACAGGTGCAGCCGGGTGGGTTCGGCCAGCATCCGCAACGTGGCCGCGGCACTGTCCAGCAACTCCGGGCCCGGGCTGACCGGATGCACCAAGGAGGGTGCCGCAGGGGCCGGCGTGGGGGCCTCAGGAGCGGTGTTCACGGAACCCATCCTTCCCTACCGTCTCCGCCGCCGGGGTTGGAATCACGGGGCGGGGCCAGGAGATGTGGGCGGTGCCGGCGGCCACGGCTGCGATCACGGTCAGGGTGGTCGCCGCGGCTCCGAGCCCGGCCTGGGCCCCGACCCACCCGGCGACCGGGTAGGTGAGGATGAAGCAGGCGTGAGACAGCGAGAACTGGGCGGTGAACACGTAGGGGCGGGTGTGCTCATCGGAGACATCGCGCAGCACCCGCGCCGAGGGGGTGAGGATGCTGGAGGTCCCCGCCCCCAGCACCAGCCACAGGCCCAGCAGCACCCCCCACCCCGTACCGGGCTGGAAGGAGAACACGGTGGTAGTGACCATTACCACCGGGAGCACGGCCGCCCCGGTGAGCATCACCGCCCGGGTCCCGCACCGCTCGAGCACGCTCGGGGCGGCCAGGGCCACGGCCATGGAGCCGATGCCGTAGGCGGCCAGGGCGATCGCCAGATCCGTCTCCGCCCGGCCCAGCACGTCACGGACGTAGACCACCGTGTTTACCAGCACCAGAGCGGTGGGGGCGGCCACCACCAGGTCCAGGGCCAGCAGGGACCGCAGCCGCGGGGTGGACCAGAAAATTCGGGCCCCCAGGGTCGTGCGGTGCCACACCGAACCCAGAACCCCGGTCACCGTGCGGGAGGCGGGCAGGGCGGTGGTGGCCACCATCAGGGCTGAGACCACGAACCCGACCGCTGTGCCCAGGAACAGGTCGTGGTAGCTGAGCACGCTCAGCGCCACCGCGGCTGCGACCGGACTGACCAGAGCCTCCAGGTCATAGGCCAACCGCGACAGCGACAGCGCGTTCGTGTAGTCACGTTCGCCCGGCAACACCGCGGGAATCACCGATTGGAAGGCCGGGGTGAAAGTCGCCGAGGCCGCCTGCAGCACGAACACCACGGCGTAGATCTGCCACACCTCGGAGATGAACGGCAGACACAAGGCCATGCCCGCCCGGACCACATCAGCGCCGATCAGCACCGGTTTCGGCGGAAGCTTGGCCACCAGGGCGTTGACCACCGGGGCGAGCCCGACGTAGGCGACCATCTTGATCGTCAACGCCGTGCCCAGTACCGCCCCCGCATTGGCTCCGGCCAGGTCGAAGGCCAACAATCCCAGGGCGACCGTCAGCAGCCCGGTGCCCAGCAGCGCCACCACCTGGGCGGTGAACAGGTGCCGGTAGGTCCGGTTCCACAAAACCGTGAGCATGACCCCACCCCCATTAGTGCATATGTGCATAAATGTGCACTTTAAAGGTAGTGGGGGGACGGGCCTATTGCCAACCCAGTCCCACCCGCACCGAGGCCAGCTCTCCCGCAGTGCAACGTGCTGTACACCCTCGGGCGGGGTGTTCTGCGGGCGCTCCACGGCGAAGAGGAGCAAAGGGAAGGCAGGAGCGGGGGGGGGCAGTTCTGCGCCCTCGGCGGGGAGAGACCTTGCAGATGCCTCCGGCAAAAGACCCCAAAGTCGTTGTCTGAGGGCTTCCTCAGTTGCACACCAGCGCAGAGCCCGGACCCCGTCAGGAGGCCGGGCCCTTGGGCGCTGGGGAGCGTTGGAGGCTGGTGCGCTGGTAGGAGTCGATCGCCCCGGGGTGGCCCTGCATGAACGCCTCGACCTGCCGGCGGTCCGCCCGTAGCTCGGGGTCGTGGTCCAGATAGTGCTTCGTCTCCCGTACGACCAGCCCGGAGAGCAGCAGCAGTCCGAGGATGTTGGGCAGGGCCATGAGGCCGTTCATGGCGCTGGCGAGACTCCAGGCCGTGGTCAGGGGCACGGTGCAGCCCACGTAGACGACCAGGGAGAAGACCACCCGGTAGGGCATCACGGCCGCGGCGCCGAAGAGCCGCTCCATGCAGCGCTCACCGTAGTAGGCCCACCCGAGGATCGTCGAGTACGCGAACATCACCAGCCCGATGGTGACCACGTAGTGGCCCCACCGCCCGGGCAGGCCCTGGCTGAACGCGTCGCCGGTCATGGTCCCCGCGAAGTCCGCCCCCTGCTCCCAGACCCCGGTGGTGATGAGCACCAGGCCGGTGCAGGAGATCACGAGGGTGACGATGAACGTCTGGGTCATGGCCACCAGGCCCGCCCGGACCGGGTGGGTGGTTCGGGCCGCGGCCGCGGCGATCGCGGCTGCGCCCATCCCGGACTCGTGGGAGAAGGAGCCCCGAGCGATGCCCATCTGCACGGCGAGCATGATGGCCGATCCGGCGAACCCGCCGACCGCCGCGGTGCCGGAGAAGGCGTCGGTGAAGATCAGCACGATCGCCTGCGGGATGGCCGCGACGTTGACGATGAGGATGAACAGGGCGCCCAGGACGTAGAAGACGATCATGACGGGCACGAAGCCCACCGTGACCTTCCCGATGGACTTGATGCCACCCACGAGCACGGCCAGCGTCAGCACCGTGAGCATCGCACCGGTCACCCCGACGGGGACGCTGAAGGAGCGCTGGAGGTTGCCCGCGATGGAGTTGCCCTGGACCAGGTTGCCGATGCCGAAGGCGGCCAGCGCGGCGGCGATGGCGAAGAAGATCGCCAGGAACTTGCCGAACCCGTTGCGGATGCCGCGCTCCAGGTAGTACTGCGGGCCGCCGGAGATCTCACCCTTGGCATCCGTGGTGCGGAACCGCACGGCCAGGAACGCCTCGGAGTACTTGGAGGCCATGCCGAGCAGGCCGGTGACCCACATCCAGAACAGGGCGCCGGGCCCGCCGATCGAGATCGCGGTGGCCACGCCCACGATGTTGCCGGTCCCCACCGTCGCAGCCAACGCCGTGGTCAGAGCCTGGAACTGGGAGACGTCACCGCCGCGGGCGTCCGCGTCCTTGCGGTCGACCAGGGCCAGCCGCAGCGCGGGGACCAGCTTGTGGAACTGCAGCCCGCCCAGCCGGATGGTCAGGTACAGGCCGGTCAGCAGCAGCAGCGGGATGAGGGCGTAGGGTCCCCAGACGACGTCGCCCAGGGCATCGAGGGTCCTCTCAAACATGTGGTCTCCCGTAGGTGTCGGGTCGGTGGGAACCGCGCAGTCGGTGGGCCCGACTTCTCCGGTGTGGGTGCCGGGTGCTCAGTAGGTGGGTGCGGCGGGCAGGTCCATGTAGTGCTCCAGGGTGGGGATGTTTTGCTTCACCATCCCGGTCGAGATCGCGGTGCCGACGTAGCGCAGGTGCCAGGCCTCGTAGTTGAGTCCGGTCGTGGCGGTCTGGCCCTGGGGGTAGCGGATGATGAAGCCGTACTTGTGGGCGTTGTTCTTGGCCCAGATCCCTGCCGGGGTATCCTGGAAGCAGGTGAAGTCCACCGCGCACGTGCCGTCGGCGTTGCCCACGTCAACGGCCAGACCGGTCTGGTGCTCGCTGTGGCCGGGCCGCAGCGAGTACATCACCGCAAGTTCGGGCCCGTGCAGGTTCAGGTAGTACTGGTGCAAGTCGACCTGGTAGTCGTAGGACCGGTAGCCGCTGACGGCGATGATGGGCACGTCCGCCGCCCCCGCGGCCGCCTGCATCCGGCCGAACGCGGCCGCTGCCTCCGCGCGCAAACGCTGGTCGTTGCCGACGTCGACGAGGTTGTCGGGCACGTACCTCTTCGGGGACAGCGGGCGCCGCTTGTTGACGACGACGTAAAGAGATCCGGCCCGGTCCACCTCTCGGACCGCATGGGTGCCGGAGCCGGCGCTCCAGGTGATGGTGCCGCGCTGGAAACCCTGCCGACAGGTTCCCCCCGAGCACCTCTCGGCCGTGGTGGGGTACCCCAGCGCACCGTGCTCGGCGCCCTCGCGCATCCACCGCGCACGAATCCCACCCCAGATCGGGCGGCCCCCAGTCGCCTTGGACCATACGACGGACCCACCCTGGAAGGACTGGGAACACCCGCCGTCGCGCAGCCCGCAGGTCTCCCTGCCGGTCGGGTAACCGAGTTCGCCGCGTTCGTATCGCTGTGCCGCCCAGGCGCCCTTGATTCCTCCCCAGGTCGCCCGCGCCCCTGTTTTCGCGGACCAGTGGATGTCACCGCCGCGGAAGCGCTGGTAGCAGCCGCCGTCGCGGATCCCGCAGACCTCCGAGGACACGGCCGGACCCAGCCGCCCGGCCGTACCGCCGAGGCGTTGATACTCGGCGGCGATCGGGGTGGCACCGAACGCCGGAACGGTCAGCGGCGCGACCACCAGCGCCAGCGCGCTCAGCAACCCCAGCAACCCCCGCCGCCCCCAGCCGCGTCGTCTGACCGTGGAAGAGGTGTCTCGGATGATTCCTTCCATGATTCCCCCGCAGTGTCCTCGAGTACGCCCCCGCGTACTCGTTCAGGCTAAGGGCGGAAAACACTTTTGGATAGCAAATCCGGTTCCGTGACTGGGAGTCGAGGGCTCGGCCAGGTCGCCACGGGTCCGCGCAGCACAGAGCCCGTAGGCGTGCCGCGGCGTGGAGTCGAGGCAGGTCAGGCCCCCAGCCGACCCATGCGACCGGTAGTTCCGCGCCCGGACACGGCACGGCACCGTTGCAGGCGTTGTTGGCCGGCTGGTGGGAGCATGCCAGCGTCTGAATGACCTTTTGACCGACCTCCATCCATGCAAATAGCTGCATCTTGGGGGACAGTGCAGCACGGAAGTGGGGGCATTCGGGAAAGTCAAGTGTTGCTAATGTGAATATTGGCGGGTATTTGGGGGGAACACGGGCTGGTGTTCCCGAATGCTGCGCCCACGGGACGGTGTCTCGTGTGCCAATCAGGATCTGGGGGATCCCACGGCGGTGGGCGAATGTGCCGACTGACGAACGATGAGGCAGCAACTGCCGAACCAGTGGGGGAACACATGCTTAAGTACCAGACTCAGACGGACAGGCTGGGCAAGATCGAGATCCCGGTCAGCGGCATCCGGGTGACACCGATGGACACCAATGAGCTGCACCAGTGGATTGCGGCCACATGGGAGGAGCGGCGCAAGACCGTGATCCTCGGCCACAATCTGCACAGTCTCTACACGTGGGAGGTCAACCCGACGTTCCGCGCCTTCTACGACAAGGCCGACGTGGTGCTGACGGATGGCTTTCCCATCCTGAAAATGGCCAAGTGGCAGTCCGGGCGGCCGCTCAGCGCCAGGCGGCACCGTATCGGCACCATGGACTGGCTGCCCGGCCTGATCCGGAGCACCCCGGTGCGCCGCATCGCCGTCATCGGCGCGAGCCCCGAGAGCAACGCCGCCACGGTCGCCCTGCTTCGTGCGGAGGACCCGGAGCGCACGGTCGAGGGCTGGCCGGGCGAAGGGTGGGGCCCCGCCCTCGAGGACCGCACCGTCGGAACCCTGCAGGAGTTCCGACCGGACTTTGTCATCGTGGGCCTGGGCATGCCATTGCAGGAGGAGTTTCTGAGCCGGCACTGGGAGGAGCTGCCCACGGCGATCTACGCGGCCGTCGGCGGGGTGATCGACCAGTACTCCGGTATCCAGAAATCGGCCCCGCGCTGGCTCGGGCCCATGGGCCTGGAATGGGCCTACCGGCTGGCCACCCAGCCGCGGCGGCTGGGCCACCGATACCTCGTCGAGCCGTGGATCCTCGCCTATCTCCTGGCGGCCAAGGCCGTCCGGCCGGACGCCGCGGGGGTGGACGCCAGCTCCTGAGCCGGCCATGAGCGGCGGGCCGAGACTTTCCGTCCTGACCCACCGCTCACGACCGGTGTCAAGAACGTCATGCCCTCTTACAATTAGAAGTGGTTTCAATAGTCTTTGCGGGGCAGTCGCCGGGCGCAGATGACGGTGATGGCCAGGGTCGCTACGGCGGTGACCGTGGCCGCGCTGCGGTCGTATCGGATGGCCAGGCGGCGGAAGGCCAGCAACCAGGCGATGGTGCGTTCCACGACCCAGCGGTAGCGGCCCAGGCGTTCGCTGGAGTCCACCCCGATCCGGGCGATGCGGGCGGTAATTCCGCGTCGGCGCAGGTAGCGGCGCACCCTCTTGTTGTCGTAGGCCTTGTCCGCGTGCAACTTGACCGGTCGGCGCCGTGGCCGGCCACGGACTGGGCCTTTGACCGGGCTCAGTCCGTCCAGGATCGGCTCCACGAGCATGGAGTCGTGCCGGTTGGCCCCGGTGATCGCCACTGCCAAAGGCAGCCCGTCGGCGGTGACCAGCAGGTGGTACTTGGTGCCGAGTTTGCCGCGGTCAGTGGGGTTGGGCCCGGTCAGCTCGCCCCCTTTTTCGCCCGGACACTGACCGAGTCCAAAGACGCTCTCGACCAGTCCAGCGCCCCGTCCTGCCCAAGCTGGTCGAGGACGGCGTGGTGGAGCTTCTCCCATACTCCGGCCTCCTGCCAGGCGCGCAGTCGGCGCCAGCAGGTGATCCCGGAGCCGAAGCCCAGCTCCACGGGCAGTTTCTTCCAGGCGATGCCGTGCTCGGCCACGAACAGGATGCCGTTGAGGGCCGCTCGGTCATCCACGCGCGGTCGCCCGGTGCGCCCGTTCTTCGCCCGCGGGGGCGGTGGGATCAAGGGTTCCAGCAACTCCCACAACTGGTCGCTGACCAGCCGCCTGGAGGTCTTCTGACTCGTCATAGCAGCCATGATCACCAGCCGGGTGGACACCGCTCAATGCCTCACCCATAACTATTGAAACCATTTCTTAGTGCTCATGGGCCGAACACCAATACCGGCGGCGGGCGCTCCGTAGGGAAAGCGCTTCGCTAGGTGCCTAACCGAGTAAGCCGGTCCCCACCCGAGGGCACGGATTGACCGGCAGAAAGACAAAGAGGGCGCGCCCCCTTGCAAAGACGGTCGGCGCGCTCTCAGTCGAGGAGCACTCCACCCTGCACGCTCTGCGGTGCGTGCAGGGTGGTTGTCCCCCAACTCCTGACGTTGCCCTTGAGCGGGAGCAATATCGCTCTGGATCCTTGCCCGATCCATCACGGGGATACGCCAGTCTTGCCCCTCAATTTTACCTCTCGCTCCAGCCCGCAAACCAGACATATCCCCTCACAGTTGGAGCCAAATGGTGGTGTCCAGCACGGCCACCGCGGGGCCATCGAAGCGTCAACATGCCGCGCTGCTGCAGCGAGTCGCCGGGCCACACACCGTTTATCGGACAGTCCCCCTGGCCCGGGCAACCCACGCTAACTTGCGAGCAGGGCTCCTGGCCTGCACTCAGCGTGGACCCTCATAGCGTCTAGATCGTCTTCCGACGTCGCGGCGGTCGCGGGCGGGGTCTGCCACCAGCAGCTCAGAGCATCACGGACGGGCTCTTTCGCACGGGGTGAGGGTGACGGTCATGAGAGGGTTAAAGCATGTCCGAATCTGCTACCCCGGCTGGCGATCCGCTCAACAGCTCCCGTGGCCACCGCCCCTCCTCGTTCGGAGGCTCCGGGGCCGAGATCCTATACAAGGAGAATCTCTCCGCGGCCTGGTGGATGTGGTTGCTCGTGCTGCTCACGGGTATCACCACCTTCCTCGCCTTGGCCCCGATCAATCTCTGGGTCGCCGTGGCTGCCACAGCGGTAGCCGCCGTGGGCACCGCTGTGGCGCTCGTGGTCTCCACAACTTCCATCGTCATCACCGGCGATTACCTGCAGGTCGGCCGGGCTCGTATCGAGCGCCGGTTCGTCGGGGAGGCGGAGGCGTTCCGCGGTGACGAGGTGCGTCTAGTGCGCGGGCCCGGGCTGGACGGTAGGGCCTTTATGAACTTCCGGGTTTCCGTGGGCCCGGTGGTGCGCATTGAGATCACTGACCCGGTGGACCCCACTCCATACTGGCTGACTTCCACCCGCCACCCGGAGCGCATCGTCGAGATGCTTTCTGCTGGCTGAGTCTGACGTCCGTCACGAGATGGACCTTTTTGTCGGCGGCACGTGAAAACTGACCCCGTGGCGGCAGGCGAAGTTTGACCCCCTGCTGGACCCTGTTCTCACGACGAGGACGGGAGGAAGCGGGTGTTGAGCGTGGAGAACTGGGCGGAGATCCGGCGGTTGCACCGGGGTGAGGGCATCCCGATCAAGGCGATCGCGCGGATGATGGGGTGTTCGAAGAACACCGTGAAGAAGGCGCTGGCAGCGCACGAGCCGCCGCGCTACCAGCGGGTGCCGGGCGGGTCGATCGTGGACGCGGTGGAGCCGCAGATCCGCGAGCTGCTGCAGGCGTATCCGTCGATGCCGGCGACGGTGATCGCCGAGCGGATCGGGTGGGACCGCTCCATCCGGGTGCTGCGCGATCGGGTGGCGGAGCTGCGCCCGGTGTATCTGCCCCCGGATCCGGCCTCGCGCACGGTCTACCGGCCCGGGGAGCTGGCGCAGTTCGACTTCTGGTTCCCCGACATCACTCTGCCCGTGGGGTGCGGGCAGACCCGCACGGCTCCGCGGCTGCCGGTGCTGACGATGGTCAGCGGGTACTCCCGGTTTCGGGCCGCGGTGCTGGTGCCCTCACGGGGCGAGCAGGATCTGTTCGCCGGGTGGTGGGCGAACCTGCAGACCCTCGGGGCGGTGCCCAGGACGCTGGTGTGGGACGGAGAGGGCGCGGTGGGCCGGTGGCGGGCCCGGGCCCCGGAACTCACGGCGGCCACCCACGCCTTCCGCGGGGTGCTGGGGGCGAAGGTGATCATCTGCAAGCCCGCCGACCCCGAGGCCAAGGGCATGGTCGAGCGCTTCCACGACCACCTGGAGACCTCGTTCCTGCCCGGGCGGACCTTCACGTCCCCGGCCGACTTCAACACCCAGATCGGCCGGTGGGTGGCGGGCAGCAACCACCGCTCGATGCGGGTGCTCGGATGCACCCCGGCCGAGCGTGTCGCCGCGGACCGGACGGGAATGCTGCCCCTGCCCCCGGTGGCCCCGGCCACCGGGTGGGCCTGGTCGACCCGGTTGCCGCGGGACCACTACGTGCGCCTGGATTCCAACGACTACTCCGTGAACCCGACCGCGATCGGGCGGCGGATACAGGTGGCCGCGGACCTGGAACGGGTCGTGGTGCGGTGCGAGGGGGTCGTGGTGGCCGAGCACCCACGCTCCTGGGCGAAGCATCAGAGCTTCACCGACCCGGCCCACGCGGCCGCCGCGGTCGCGCTGCGCCGGGGCCGGCTGGCCGTGCCCGTGCCGCCGGCGGCCACCGAGGTCGAGCAGCGGGATCTGAGCGTCTACGACGCCCTGACCGGGGATGCCCTGATCGATGAGGGGGTGGCCTGAGATGACGAGCAGGACATCGGCCACCGCCCGGGACTGGGGTGCGGAACTGGCCTATCTGACCCGGGCGCTGAAAGCCCCCACCCTGCGCGAGGCCGTGCCGAGGTTGCTCGAGCGCGCCCACACCGAGGGGTGGAGCCACCAGGAGTTCCTGCTGGCCTGCCTGCAGCGCGAGGTCGCCGCCCGGGAAGCACACGGCGGGGAGGGCCGCATACGTGCGGCCCGCTTCCCGGCGCGCAAGGGGCTGGAGGACTTCGACTTCGATCACGCCCGCGGGTTGCGCCGGGAGCAGATCGCGCATCTGGGCACCCTGGACTTCGTCGCGGCCAAGGACAACGTGGTTTTCCTCGGGCCCCCGGGCACGGGCAAGACGCACCTGGCCACCGGCCTCGCCATCCGCGCCTGCCAGGCCGGGCATCGGGTGCACTTTGCCACCGCCGCCGAATGGGTCGACCGCCTGGCCGCGGCCCACCAGGGAGGGGTGCTGCAGGCCGAGCTGCGCAAGCTGGCCCGGATCCCGCTGCTGGTCATCGACGAGGTCGGCTACATCCCCTTCGAGCCCGAGGCCGCGAACCTGTTCTTCCAGCTGGTGTCCTCCCGCTACGAGCGGGCCTCGCTGATCGTGACCAGCAACAAGCCCTTCGGCCGGTGGGGCGAGGTCTTCGGCGACGACGTCGTGGCCGCGGCCATGATCGACCGCCTCGTGCACCATGCCGAAGTCATCGCCCTGAAGGGCGACTCCTACCGGCTGAAGAACCGAGACCTCGGCCGCGTGCCCGCGGCCGGAACCCAAGAAAACGAGTGATCAGGGGGTCAACCTTCAGATGCCGAAAAGGGGTCAGTTTTCACTCGCCGTTGACGTTGATGATGGAAGTGCCTCGTCGTCGGGGGCGTGTGACTCTGGCCTTGACTGGCGGCTCATGCGGGTCTGCCTTTGATCTGATCAGTCCACGCTCCCGACGGTGGGGTGACCGATCTGCGTCGGTCAGAGGCGGGCATGACTTCATATGAGCCTGGAGAGCCCCATCAACGTCCTGTCTGCCCGGCCCCTGACCGACGTGCCCACTGGTGAGGAAGGCACGGGATCATCATGACAACAACAGCCCCGGAACGCACGGCCCCGATCGTTACGGTCGCCCCCGTCGGCGTCGTCGCAGGTGTCGACACGCACAAAGACACCCATCACGTCGCGGTGCTCGCTGCGACCGGTGCGCGCCTGGGGGATCTGAAGGTCCCGGCAACGCCGGCCGGTTACGAGCTGCTACTCGCGTTCGTTACCTCATACGGGCCGCTCACCTTGATCGGCCTCGAGGGCACGAACTCCTACGGCGCCGGCCTCGCGCGGTTCCTGACTGCTGCCGGCGTCCCGATCCGCGAGGTGATCCGTCCCAAACGCGCCCAGCGGCGGCGCGGGAAGTCCGACCCGATCGACGCCTACGCGGCTGCCCAACAAGCCCTCGCCGAGCCCGAGAGCCTGCCCGTGGCCAAGGCCGGCGACGGCCGGGTCGAGCAGATCCGGGTCCTGCTGACCGTCCGACGCAGCGCGATGAAAGCCCGCGTCGCCGCGCTGCGCCAGATCCAATCGCTGCTGATCACCGCACCCGATCCCGTCCGCACCCGCTGGGCCGACCTCGACGGCGACGCCCTGGTCAGGGCCCTGGCCGCGACCCGGCCCGGTGACGCCTGCGAGACCGTCACGACCACGACCGGTCAAGCCTTGCGCCGCCTGGCCCGCCGCCACCAGGCACTCACCGCAGAGGTCACCGACATCGACCTCGAGCTGCGCAAGCTCCTCACCGACGTCGCCCCCGCGCTGCTGGCGACCAAGGGCTACGGTGTGGTGACCGGCGCCACCCTGCTCACCGCGGCCGGTGACAACCCGGCCCGCTTGCGTTCGGAGGCCTCCTTCGCAGCACTGTGCGGCGCCGCCCCCATCCCCGCCAGTTCAGGCAGAACGAACCGGCATCGCCTCAATCGCGGCGGCAATCGGCAGGCGAACTGGGCCCTGCACCAGATCGCCCTCGTGCGACTGGCCACCGATCCGAGAACCCGCGCCTACGCCGAAAAGCTCCGCACCACCGGAAAGAACACCAAGGACGTGCTCCGCTGCCTCAAGCGCGCCATCGCCCGAGAAGCCTGGCACCTGCTCGTCCACCCAGCCCCCGTCCCGCGCACCAACGACCTCCGGCCCATGCGCCACGCCCGCGGACTCACCCTCGCCCAAGCAGCTCACCACCTCGGCACCGTCACCGCACGCATCAGCGAACTCGAACGCGGCACACGCCCCAACGCCCAGCTGGCCATCGCCTACCGACAATGGCTACTCACCCTTTGACATCAATAGGAGCATCACTTTTACGGGTTATCGAAGAGTTCGTCTGATGGCTCGGGTGCGCGGTGGTGCTACCCAAATGGCCTGAGCCTCCACCGGGGCCAAAACGATCGACCTGGGCTGGTCTCCTAGTAGGCCGGTGGTCCCGCGGGGCCCGTGGGCGATGACCTGAACCGGCTTGCCCGGGGTGAGACCGCAGTCACGGAACCGGACCAGACGTTGAGGATCGGCATCTGAGAGGCGGACGATCTCGTACCGTCCCGCTTCCACCTCGGTGAGCCGGGTAACCCCTATTGGGCGCCGGATCTGTCCTTTTGCGGTGGGGATCGGGTCACCGTGCGGATCGGCGCTGGGATGACCCAGTTGGGTGTCGATGCGTTCGATCATGGCCTCGGAGGCGGCGTGTTCGAGGCGTTCGGCCTCGTCGTGAATCTCCTCCCACGGGTAGTCCAGGGTGGTGGCCAGGAAGGCCTCCAACAATCGGTGCCGACGCACCATGGCGATGGCGTACTGCTCACCCAGTGCGGTCAAAACGACCGGTTTGTAGGGCCGGTACAAGATCAGTTCCTGATCCCCCAGACGTCGAAGTGTTTCGGAGACACTAGGGGCGGTGGTGCCGAAGCGTTCGGCCAGGCCCGTGGTGGTGATGGGTGGGTCACCCCATTCGGTGGCCGACCAGATCACCTTGAGGTAGTCCTGGGTGACCGGGGTGATCTTGCTCAAGTCCATGGGGCTCACGCTACCTGGCGCTGTCGTGGGTCAACCCTGACCGGTGGGTGTCAGGGCGAGCAGTGCCACATTCAGCGCCACGACAAGGGCAACCGCCACCGAGGCGGTCGTGGTCAGTGCCATCACGGTGGCTACGGTGGGGTCGTCGCGCAGCCCGAGGCGCTTGAAGCGCAGCATCCAGGAAATGGTGCGTTCTACAACCCAGCGGTGCCGGCCCAGGTGGGTCTAGTTGTACTGACCGGACACGTTGATCGATAGACAAGTCGCCACTTGTGACAGAAGGCCACGCTTGTCTATAGTGTGGGTATGACAGTTTCACTGGATGTTGCCCTGCCGCGCACGGACCTGTCGGCGCGGGATCACGCGCGGATGCTTGCTCCGTTGTTGAAGCCTTTGTCAGACGAGAACAGACTGATGATCGTGCTGACGCTTGCGGCGGGGGCGTGCTCGAACAAGAAGTTGCAGGAGGCCACCGGGTTGAGCCAGGCGCTGGTGAGTCACCATGTGGCAGCCTTGCGGCAAGCGCAGCTGATCAGTGTGCGGGCCGAGGGCCGGTCCAACATCTACGCGCTGTGTTGTGAGCAGTTGGCGGCGCCGGTGCAGTGGCTCGCTCACTTGGCGACTCTCACTCCAGAGGGACAGAAGGCGTGCTGCACTGCCCCAGCAGGGGAGGGTCAGGCATCGACTGAGGGTGCTGCGCGGTGATTCATGCGGTACAGACCTTCGGGTTGATCCTGGTCGAGTTGCTCGTCCTGTTCTCGCTGATCTCGGTGCTCGTTGCGCTGGTGAACCGGCGGTTCGGGCCGGATCGGATCCAGAGCTGGATGGCCGATGGGCGCCTTCCCGGCCCGCTCAAGGGGCTACTGCTGGGGGCGATCACGCCGTTCTGTTCCTGTTCGACGCTGCCGGTGCTGGCTGGGATGTTGAAGTCGGGGGTGGCGTTCCGGACGTCGATGACCTTCCTGATCTCGTCACCGCTGCTGGATCCCATCATCGTGGCCGGGGTGGTGCTGCTGTTCGACTGGCGTATCGCGTTGGTCTACACGGTGGTCACCGCCGCATGGTCCCTGCTCGCCCCCCTAGTATGGGAACGACTCGGCATGGCCAGCCAGCTCAAGCGAGTCAAGGTCGTCGGCGACGACAGCACCCCCCACCCCTGGGCAGGCCTGCGCAACGAGATCCGGCCCGCACTCGGCGAGGCCTGGGCCGATCTGAGACCGCTGCTCGTCCCGATGGTGCTGGGTGTCTCGGTCGGTGCATTTATCTACGGTTTCGTGCCTCAGGACCAACTCGCCGCGGTCGCTGGCGACGACAAACCGTGGGCCGTGCCGTTGGCCGCCGTGCTTGGCGTTCCGCTTTACGTGCGTATCGAGACGATGCTGCCCATCGGCTTGGCCCTCAGCTCGACCGGCATGGGGCTAGGTGCAGTGTTCGCGCTGATGATCGGCGGCGCCGGAGCCTCGATCCCCGAGATCTCGATGCTCACCACCTTGTTCAAGCCCCGACTGGTCGTCACTTTCGTGGTCACTGTCATCGGCACGGCCATCGCCGCCGGCTACCTCATCCCACTGATCGCCTGACCCAACCACCACATTCCCAACCACACGAGGAGAACAAGCAACCATGGGACTCAAGGACCTCTTCACCGCACGCAAGCAGGACAGCAGTTGCTGCGGGGCCCAGATCGTGCCCGACGATGACGACCAGCCCCAGAGCGAGCAGGGAACACCCACCGAGACGGCTGCCTCTTCAGCGCCGAACAGCGAGGACACGGACGGCAACTGACATACCGAATCGATGGGGCTGCACCACAGGGTGCAGCCCCATCACTGTCTCCACCCGCTCGTCACCAGGAAGACCACCATGTCCCACGCCAATGCCGCCCTCACTCCGCGTCACCGCCTCAAGGTTGCCCAGCTGGTTGTTGACCACGGATGGCCGATCAGCGAGGTCGCTGCCCGGTTCCAGGTCTCCTGGCCCACCGTGAAGCGCTGGGCTGACCGCTACCGGGCCGGTCAGTCCATGCAGGACCGCAGCTCACGGCCTCACCGCTCCCCGAACAAGACCAGCCCCACGACTGCGAAGCGCTGTATCCAGCTCCGGCTGCGTCTGCGGGAAGGTCCGGTTCAGTTGGCATACCGGATTGGCGTTGCTCCGTCGACAGTCCACCGGATCTTGGTCGACGTCCACTTGAACCGCCTGTCGCACGTCGACCGTGCCACTGGAGAGCCTGTTCGTCGCTACGAGCACGACCACCCCGGGGCGATGCTGCACGTCGACGTGAAGAAGCTCGGCAACATCCCAGACGGCGGAGGCTGGCGCTACGTCGGCCGACGACAAGGCGAGAAGAACCGCGCAGCCACACCCGACAAGCCCAAGAACAAGCACTACGACCCGTTGATGGGCAAGGCCTACGTCCACACCGTCATCGACGACCACTCCCGCGTCGCCTACGCCGAGATCCACGACGACGAAACAGCCCACACCGCCACAGCGGTCCTGGCCAGGGCCGTCAAGTGGTTCAACGCCCGCGGGGTGACCGTCGAGCGGGTCCTGTCGGACAACGGTGGCGCCTATCGCTCACACCTGTGGCGCGACACCTGCGCCGAGCTGGGAATCAGGCACAAACGGACCAGGCCGTATCGCCCGCAGACCAACGGCAAGATCGAGCGCTTCCACCGCACCCTGGCCGACGGCTGGGCCTACGCCCGCTGCTACACCTCCGAGACGGAGCGTCGCGGCGAACTCGACGGCTGGCTGCACTACTACAACCATCACCGGCCCCACACAGCCTGCAGCAACCAGCCGCCCTTCTCACGATTGACCAACGTGTCCGGTCAGTACATCTAGTCCTCGATTCCGCGGCGGGTAACACGGACCTTGATGCCCCGGCGGTGCAGATAACGCCGGCACCTCGGGAATGCGGAAGCCCTTATCCGCGTGTAGCTTCTCCGGGTGGCGCCGGGGTCGCCCCGGGCGCCCGGACACACTGGGGTTCGTCTCCAGCGAAGGTTCGAAGAGTCGGCTGTCGTGGGTGTTGACAGCTAAGGCCAAGACATGCAGCGGCAGGCCGTTGCGGTCGGTGAGCAGGTGATACTTCGTGTCTGGTTTCGCGCGGTCGGTGGGATTGAGGTCGGTCATTTCGCCCCTGTGACCCGCACCGACACTGAGTCGACGCTGGCCCGCAACCAACCGAGGATCTTCTCCTCGAGCATGGCCCGGTGGAGTTGCTTTCACACTTGGGCTTCCTGCCAGGGCACAGCCGTCGGCAGGCGGTGTGTCCGGACCCGCATCCGAGTTCTACGGGTAGTTCCCCCGCCACCGGTACCCGGTGTGGAACACGAACAGGGTGCCCTCCCGGGTCGCCCGATCCTTGATTCGCGGCCGCCCACCGGGTCCTCGAGGCGGTGGGCAGTGCGAGATTGAGGGGTGACCAGCTCCCACAGCTGGTTATCGACCATCCACGACTGCGTTCTCGTCGTCATGCAGGCATTGTGAACCAGCCGTGGGAGGACCGGCAACGACGGATCAGGTCTTGAGTCCAGGTCTAATGGGTGAACAACTGGTGAACGGGTAGCGTGGCGGTACTAGTCTTCTACGGGCCCGAGTACGGGTGGGGTGTCAAGGGTGTTCGACGAGCACGCGGGCATCCGGATCGCGAGGTGTTGCCATGTCCGGCCGGATTCCGCACGTGGTCCGACGGGTTGGCGTCGTGGTGGGACGCACCTGGGTCTACGTCCTGATCTGGGCCGGGCTCGCGCTGCTCATCGCCGCCGCCGGCATCCGTTTCTTCTGGGGCAGGATCTCCGTGGGGCAGATGCTTCTGAACCTCGTCTCCGTGCAGATCGACGGCGGGGGCGGAGCCATCGTCTGGATGGGCGTCCTGGGGATCGGTGTCGTGCCCCTGCTCATCACCGTCGGGATCGCCCTGTGGCAGTCCTCCCGGCGCCGCGAGCGCCGCCGCGACGGCGACGACATGCGTCCGCGTCGCCCGCAGTGGATCGTGCGCACCGTCTCCACCGCTCTGGTGGCCGCGGTGGTCGTCGGCGGCACCACGGCCTTCGCCACCACGGTGGGCGTGGGGGACTACCTCAGGGCGACGAACTCCGCGTACGACCTCGGCGACTACTACGTGGAGCCCACCGTCTCCAGCGCCGAGCGCAAGCGCAACCTGGTGCTGATCTACCTCGAGTCCGGCGAGGCCACCCTCGCGGACGACCAGCTCTTCGAGAAGGACGCGTTCGTCCCTCTGGAGGAGGTCACCAGGGCCTCGGACGGTTGGCAGAGCGTGGACGGTCTCCAGCAGTACCAGGGTGGAGGTTGGACCATGGCCGGTCTCACCTCGACGCAGTGCGGCGTGCCGCTGAAGGGCATTGGCTCCGCCGCGGGCAGCGGCGCCTCCGACGAGCTCAGCGGCGACGTCGACACCTACTTGGGAGGAGCCACCTGCCTGGGCGATGTCCTGGACGAGCACGGCTACCACAACGTCTTCCTGGGCGGGGCCAACGCCTCCTTCGCCGCGAAGGACGACTTCCTGGGCAGCCACGGCTACTCCGAGATCAAGGACCTCCCCGACTGGCGGGCCGCCGGCGAACCGGAGAAGAGCTTCCGCAGCGACTGGGGCCTGAGCGACGAACGCCTCATGGCCCACGCCAAGGACGAGATCGACGAGCTGCACGCCGAGGCGGAGAGGACCGGCCGGCCGTTCAACCTCTCCGTGCTGACGCTGGACACCCACGAGCCGGTGCACGTCTACGACTACTGCACCGTGGACACGGAGGACGAGGTCACCTCCGTGTTCTCCTGCTCCATGACCCAGGTGGCCGGATTCGTGGAGCACATGGAGGAGAAGGGCTACCTCGACGACACCGCCGTGGTGATCATGGGCGACCACCTCAAGCACATGAGCGCCGGCGACGCTTTCCACGAGCAGCTCGACGACCACGACAACCGCACGATCTTCAACCGGATCTGGATCCCGGGCGAGGACGAGAACAGCACGCTGCGTCCCCGCGTGGACCAGCTGAACATGTACCCCACGATCCTGGAGGCCGCCGGGCTGACCCTGGCGGACCATGCGGCCGGGCTGGGCGTGTCCGCCTTCGCCTCGGACGTCCCTGCCGGTTCGGCGCAGGCGATGGAGCCGGATCCCTACGCCGAGCTGCTGGACTCGCACTCCCCCCAGTTCTACACGGAGGCCTGGGCCGGCGAGAACGCGGCGCGGTAGCGCTGTCCGTTCCCTGCCCGACGGTGCAGCTCAGCCCATGCGCGCGGTCACAGTCGCAACGTCCGGACCCGAGCAGACGACGATCCGCGCCTGCCCGGCGCCCGACGTCGTGCGCTGCAGCGTGGGGGCCGCGGCATCAGTCCCGCCTCTTCTGGCCCTGCAGGGGTGTTGAAACGGCGTAGCCTACCCCCGACGCAGCAAGGGGCCGGGGAGCGAGGATGCCGCAGTGGCGAACGGCACCCTCGCCCACCCACACCGTAGGAACACAAGCTGGGCATTGCCCGAGCGTCACCGGAAACGGACCGGATCCACCGCCGACAGCCAAGGGGTAGCGTAGCGGTCCAGGACCCGGGCCACCGTGGCGGTCGGCACCCCGGTATCCCGGGAGATTACTAGCGGCCCCCGGTGCAGCAGGAACCGTGCGATGCGGATCCCCGTCTTGGTGCACGGGCGGGTACGGGGCGGGCAGGAATGGGGCCGGCAGGGTCGGCCGGCCAAACCGGCTGGTCCCTCGTCCTGGAAGCGGCGCTACCACCGCCAGGTTGTGATCGCCGAAATCCCCATCTCGGCGGCCACGTGGGCCGCCGAGGGTCCGGTCGTGATGCGATCTATCAGGATGCGCCGTCCCGCCGGAGTGAGCGGGGCATTAGCGTGGGACATGGGAGACCCCCGTGATCGGGCGGGAATCTAGACAACTCCGCACTCGACCCGGAGGTCTCTCCTGTCATCAACAACCTGGTGAGTCAGCATGCCTAGTGCTTGTGCTCTTCCTTCTTATCGTGCTCGTGGTCGAACTTCTTGTCGCCGTCGTGATCGTGCCACTTGCCGTAATTGTCCTTCTTGCCTTCGTCGTGCTTGTGCCACTTCTCGTGCTTGTGCCACGACTCGTGCTTATGCTGCTTGCCGTTATCGTGCTTGTGCCACTTATCGTGCTTGTGCCACTTATCGTGCTTGTGCCACTTCCAGTAGTGGTCCTTCTCGTGGTCGTGCTTCCCCCCGTTCATCTTGTCGTCCTCGTGCTTCTTGTCTTCAACCTTGGAATACCCGCTCTTGCTGGAGTCATCATTCCCGACGGCCGGAGCGGCCACTGTTCCGCCGAGGAGGGCCGTCGCGATGAACGCGCTAGCAAGGGTCTTGCGCCAATCTTCCATTTTTGTCCCCCATGAAGGGCATGACTCTGAGATGGTCATGCGTGCAATAGATAATCTGTCAAGGCCTCAGGTGTGGGTCTTTCCTGTGTCATAGGTGAGACAACCGTAGGAGCGCGCCGCACCATCTGCAAGGCCCTGACAAGGGCAAACACTGTTACGACTGCATGTCGGACATTTTCCCGCGAGCAACGACACCTGCCGAGGCGACCAGCGCCTAGCGCAGCTCCACTGCCGACAATTAGTTTCTGACTAGTAAGTTTTTTGGAATCATGCTGATCACAAGGTTTTGGCCGTCGAAATGCTCCGTCTCGGCATTGCGCGAACCGTAGATTCGGGGTGAGCGCAGATCCACGCTGCGCGCAGTATTCGATGAGATTACATAATCCACAACTATGTTGATGCGGGTAATGCGACGTAACTAACACGCGACCAGTGGCCGGGTCGGAATGCTCTGAAGTGACCCTTGTCGGAACTGGTTTCGATAGTTATGGCTGAGGCGTTGAGTGGGGTCGGCCGGGCTGATGATCATGGTTGCCATGGCGAGTCAGAGAGCACCCGAGAGGTTGGTCAGTGATCAGTTGTGAGAGTTGCTGGAACCGCACCGAACTGGGCTTCGGCTCCGAGGACACCCCCGGCCTCGGCCCCCACCGGGCTCAGCCCGTCCAGGATCGACTCGACCAGCATGGAGTCATGGCGGTTAGCCCCGGTAATCGCCACCGCCAGGGACAACCCGTCAGCGGTGACGAGCAGGTGGTACTTGGTGCCGAGTTTGCCGCAATCAGTGGGGTTCGGCCCCGTTATTTCGCCCCCTTTTTGTCCCGTGTCGGGTTCAGTGGAGGCTCGGTAGTGCCGCTCCGGCGGTCGCCGAGGCGGTGTGGTGACGATAGTAGGCGTCCTCGAACTCGGCCGGGGGTACAAGCCCGATCTCGCCGTGCAGGCGCCGGTGATTGAACCAGTCGACGTACTCGGCCACCGCGATCTCCAGGTCCTCGATCGACTTACAGGGACCTTTGTTGCGGATCAGCTCGGCCTTGAACAGCGAGTTGAAGGCCTCGGCGAGGGCGTTGATGCTCCTATAGTCGTCAACCCCTGATTCGACCGGTTACTGGGCGGGGTCTGATGAGGTGGTAGACCTCGCGGATGACGTAGCGCTTGAGGCACCTGATGATGTCTCGTTTGGACTTACCCTCGGCGGTACGCCGGGCGACGTAGGCGATGGTCGGTTCGTGGAAGCGCATCCGCACGATCACCGTGCGGTAGATCGCGGCGTTGAGCTGGCGGTGCCCGCCGTGATTGATCCGGTGCCGCCCGGTGCTCATCCCCGAGGAGGCCGGGATCGGGCTGATCCCGGCCAGCTTGGCCAGGGCGGCCTCGGAGTGGATGCGCTCAGGATTGTCCCCGGCCACGATGAGGATCTCCGCGGCGGTGTCGACCCCGATGCCGAAGGGCTCCACCAGCTGCGGCGCGGTCGCGAGCACGAGCTCCTCGATCATCTCGGCCAGCTCGTGGGTTTCCTCCTGCAGGTACTGCCACCGCCGGGCCAAGGACCGCAGCGTGTGCCGACTGGCGTCCTCCGGCGTCTCGAGACCCCTCGGGCGCAGGGCGGCCAGGTGCCGGGCCAGCATCACCGGAGTCTTGCGGGCCACGGCGTGGCGCAGCTTATCGGGGGCGTGCACCAGCACCGCTTTGAGGGTCACCATGGTGGCGGCCCGGGCCTTGACCGCGGTGTCGTGGGCGATCTTGAGCTGGCGAATCATCTCCACCGACCCGTCGGCAGTCTTCGGGATCGCTGTGGCGTAGCCGGCCAGCACCGCCCTCGCGGCGTTCTCGGCATCGAGGGTGTCGGACTTGCCGTTCATGCGCCGCAGGCGGCGGTCGGGACGGTTGACCTCCACGACCTTGTGCCCGGCCCGGCGCACGAAGGAGGTCAGGGCGATCCCGTAGGAGCCGGCGCCCTCGATGCCGAAGGCGATGATCTGCCCGAAGGAGGCCGCCCACTCCAGCAGGCGCCGGTAGCCGGCGGCCTCGGTCGGGATCGTCAACGTGTCCAGGATCCCGCCGACCGGGTCCAGGACCGCGGCCACGTGAACGTGCTTGTGGGTGTCGACACCGACCACGACGTGCCCGGAGCGAGTAGTGGGTGGGGTCTGCGTGGTCACGGTCATGGCCCGTGCCCTCCTGCCGGTTAGGGTGACTTCACGCTGTCGCCGGCGGGTGGACAGGACTGTCATGGGGACGCTTTTCCAGGGTGTGCTCCAGGCTCCTTATCAAGTCACGCCCGTCCGGCGGCAGCGCTTGGTACTGCCCGACCGGGCGGCTGACAGATCAACGCGAAGGCACCTCAAGGGCCAGTCATAAGCAAGGGTCAAGCCGCACCGGTCAGGACTTCCGAACCTACTCCGGGTCCGACCCTCACAGACTGACAGTCATAGGAATCGCCGGTGGATCCCACCGAGGCCACCGCCCCGGCCTCGGCCAGCCGCTGGGTGTACCGCACCGCGACGTACTGCACATCCTTATCCGAATGATGTACGACCCCGTTGGTGTCATGGCCGTGGTGGGAGCGGGTCCACAACCCCATCTCGAGGGCGTCCAGGGCCAGGTCCGTGCGCAGCGAGGTCGACAGCTGCCACCCCACGATCCGGCGGGAGAACACATCGGTGGCGAAGGCGGCGTAGACCCACCCGGCGAACGTGCGGCAATAGGTGATGTCGGCGACCCACAGTCGGTCCGGGGCGGTGGCGGTGAAGGTCCGCTCCACCAGATCCGGGCGGGTCTCCGGTCCGGTGTCGGCCACCGTGGTGCGCGGCCCCTTGGCCCGGGCGACCCCACGTAGGCCGGCCGCCCGCATCAGCCGGTGCACCGTGCATCGGGCCACCCGGTGACCGTTCCGACGCAGTTCCGCGTGGACCTTGATGACCCCGTACACCCCGTAGTTGTCCGCGTGCACCTTCTGGATCACTTCCGTCGTGGCCGCGTCGCTGACCGACCGCGCTGACGGCGGCCGGGACTTGGTGGCGTAATAGGTGCTCGGGGCGATCTGCACACCGGCGTCCCGGAGGACCCTACAGATCGGCTCGACCCCGAACTCATCCTTGTGGGCGTCGATGTAGGCCACTACCTGTTGTGTGGGTAGCACGAGCTCACGCCGCGAAGAAAGCCGAGGCCGACCGCAGGATGGCGTTGGCCCTGCGCAGTTCCCGCACTTCTCTCTCCAGCTCGGCCAGCCGCTGGGCATCATCACTGGTGGTCCCCGGCCGGTATCCCTCATCGACATTGGCCTGTCTGACCCAGTTCCGCAGCGTCTCCGGACTGATGCCCAGCTGCTGCCCGACTCGGGCCAGCGCCCCGGACTTCGTCGCCGGGTCCCGCCGGGCCTCCACTGCCATCCGCGTCGCACGCTCACGCAACTCGTCCGGGTACTTCCTCGGTGCTCCCATGACTCTCATCCTTCCGTGGAATGAAAGCCTCCAACAGACCCGTCACGGGACAGGCCCTCCCTGCACAGCAGCGCGTCGGTGAGTTCGAACAGCTCATCAGCGCGCCGGGTCAGGCACTCACTGGTACAACCCGCCGCGGAACTGGCGCAGCTGATCAGCGGCCACTGTCATCGGACCCTGGCCAACACCATGACTGAGGACCATACTGCTCATTGCGGCCACCGCCGTTTCCTTGAAACCTCGCAACTTCCAAGGATCATGCGGCGTCCACCCTTATGCCAGAGCCCGACCCATATCCGCCTGGCGCACCAGCCTCAAGGGTTAAACGGCAAGCTAAGACAGTGATAGACCGGGTGCGCGGCACCTGTCTGGCCGACCAGGAACCGCGCACCCGGAAACTGTGCTCGCGTGCGGTCAGCGCACGCGGATGTAGACGGGGCCGGTGCCCACGTTGACGCTGTCGATGACGGTGCTGCCGCCGTTCCAGCCGCCGTGGACGGCCTTGCCTCCGCCGATGTACACGCCGATGTGGGCTGTGCCCATGCCGCCGTCGGCGTAGTAGACGAGGTCGCCGGGCTGGGCCTGGCCGGCGGAGACCTGGGTGCCGAGCGTGAAGTATTCAGCCGGCCAACCACGGAAGTTGATCCCGGCGGCCCGCAGGGCGTTGCTCACCGCTGCGGTGCAGTCCTGTCCGACGCCGAGCTGTCCCATGGCCGCGGAGGCGATGGTGGCGCCCTTGCCGGAAGAGGAGCTCTGCGGGGTGACCGTGCGCTCGGCGGCCGGAGCGGCCTGCACGGCCGACTTTGGGGCGGGAGCGGCGGCGGGCCTCGGGGCCGCCTGCGCAGTCGGCTTCGAGACGGGGGCCGCCACCGGGGCGGGTGCGGCGACAGGCTTCGGGACCGCCTGGACGACTGGCTCCTGGACAACTGACACCGGGGCGGGTGCGACGGCCGGGGCGGGTGCGGCCACAGCCTTCGGTGCCGCAACGGCCACGGCCCTCGGTGCCGGAGAGGCCACGGCGGGTGTCGCGACGACCGGGGCATCGACTTGCTGCTCCGGCTTCTGCTCGGTCTTCTTCTGGCCGGTCTGCTTCTCGGCTGTGGTCACGTGGGCGACCGGCTCGAGGGACAGGGTGGGCGCTGCGGTGGGGGTGGCTGCGGCGACGGCCGACAGTGGGGCGTCGGTGGCGGCGCCCTCCTGGGCCGGGGTTGCCTGCACGGAGACAGTGGTGGCCAGGGCCAGGCCGGAGAAGGCGGCGACGGCGGCCACGGTGCGGGCCTTGCCGGTGAGGAGGGAGCCAATGCCGTTGGAGGAGTTCAGGTCACGATTCATGAGGGGGTGAGCAGGCTTTCTGGAGGGTCGGGCGGATCTGCCGGAACGGTGCGGTGGCAGTACGGATCACCCCGCGGGGAATGCGAGGTGCGGCGGCGTACGGTGACGCGACGGTCCGGATCGGAAACACCGTGGGCGGCGGATGGGTGGAGGGGGAAGTGCTGTGTCCGCTAGGGACGAGATGCTTACTCGAGAGGGTGGGGCTCACTGATGCCGTCGGTGGAGCAGCCGGGGCCCTCCGCGACGACTTTCTGGCCGTTGCGGAGGGTGGGCCGGGTCAGCGGTAGGTGTAGTAGCCGTCCACCGGCATGGCGTTGACGGAGTGGACGAAGGTGCCCTGGGCGGGGTTCAGGGCGGAGATCATCTTGCCGCCGCCGATGTAGATGCCGATGTGGTTGCCGCCGTTCTGGGAGACGAGGTCCCCGGGCTGCGGGGTGGTCGTGGGGGTGGCTGCGGCGATCTGCTGGAAGCTGGTGCGGGGGAGCTCGATGCCGTTCTGGGCGTAGGCCCACTTCGTGAACCCGGAGCAGTCCCAGGCGCCGAAGGCGGTCCCGCCCCAGACGTAGCCGGTGCCGGCGCCTTGCATCGCGGTGCCCACGATCCCGGAGGCACCGGTGATCTCGGTGATGTCCGCCGATTGGGTGGACACCGTCGCGGTCGAAGCGCTCTGTTCCGGAGCGGCCGGGGCCTGGGTGGAGGCGGTGGTGATGGTCTGCGGGGCGACCGCAGCCGGGGAGGCCGTCGCCGTGTAGGCCGTCAGTGCCGACGCGGGGGCCGAGTAGACGCTGGCGGTGTCCGCGGGGACCTCGGCGTAGGCCTGGGCCGGGGCGATGGAGCCGATGAGCGCCGCCCCGGCGGCGGCGGTGATCGTGGTGGTACGCACCAGGTGCGAGGTGGTCTCGGCGCGGTGGCGGGCAGTGCTGCGCTTAAAAATAGTCATGGGTGTGTTCCTCCCTTTGCCTACGAGGTGAGCTGTCGGATGCGGGTGGGAGACACCCGGCCGTCCCGGACGCAGACGTCCTGGTCGGCTTAACCCCTAGGTCCCGGATCACCGGGACCGAAAATGGTTCCCCCGCTTCTGCCAAGCGATTTCTCTTCAGGAACCTCGGGCACCGGCAGAATTCGGCGATGTGCACGAGGGCGCCGACCGGATCAATCAGCGGCACGCAGTGGACAGTAGCCCATCCATAACGAAAGTGTCACGTTTAGATCACGACCCAGATTCTTGCTTCAGTCGGGACTGAGACGTGGGGCGGCTGACCCTGAAAAGGCTCGTCCCAGAAGCAGTAGGTTCGTCGCTCGTTTGGACTCGCATCGCGGCTAGCGGTGCGTCAGAGACCGTCTGACTAGGCAAAACGGCAGCCTAGCACGTCTTTTCATGGACACAACTAATAAGGACAAGGGGTTTGGGGCCGTGCGCGACCTTCAGCGTCCCTAGTGGTGGCACCGAGGACCCTCCGAGAATGTATTGAGCTTCCTTCCAGGTTGGGTGGATTTCGGCGTGCCTTTTCGGACCGCACAGCGAGATTTCTTCACGAGATCTCCATAATCGCCAGGCTCCACCGCGGTGAAGGGCAGCTGAGGGGGTGCCACTATGCGCCACTGTGGCGTAAATCTTCATCAAATCTTCAAGATTCTGGGGCGCGTCACACTGAAAAGGCAGTCTACTGTCGATGGCATGGCGGGCGGTTTCCGGCCGGTTCGTCTCCTGGAGAAAACCGACGAAGGAGCAAGCCATGACTCATCACGTGAGCGCGATGCTGGAGACCTACCCGAAGGACCTCGGCGGGGTGGATAAGGAGAAACTGGCCGCCTGTATCGAGGCCTGTTTCGAGTGCGCCCAGACCTGCACCGCCTGCGCCGATGCCTGCCTGTCCGAGGACATGGTTGCCGAGCTGACCAAGTGCATCCGCACCAACCTCGACTGCGCGGACCTGTGCGAGGCCACCGGGCGGGTGCTCTCGCGGCACACCGGTTACGACGCGAACATCACCTTGGATGCGATCAAGGCCTGCCAGATGGCCTGCAAGGCGTGTGCGGATGAGTGCGAGCAGCACGCCTCCATGCACGAGCACTGCCGGATCTGTGCCGAGGCCTGCCGTCGCTGCGAGGCCGCCTGCGCCGAACTGGTCGCCTCCCTGGGCTGAGTTTGGCCCCCACTGACCCATCACCCGGGCGGAAGGGGCGGTGAAAAGGCTCGTGGCCGACAGGGATCGGCGCCACGGTCCACCTCAGGCCTGTAGAGGTCAGGGCACCGCCATGACGCACCTGCCGCCCGGGTGGTGTACCTAATGCTCGAAGAACTTCCCAGAGGAGTGAGGACAACAACCACGAAGGCGGGTACTCGCAACCGTAGCCACGAGGATCAGGCCGACCACCACGGCACATCGAACCGGATGTACTAGATTTTCGCGGCCATCCTGTTGGTCGATCTCGGGTTGATATGGGTCCTGACGATGTCGACGATCCGTACCTGGGACCCCTTTTACTTCAATCCCAGCAACCTACATGGCGTTGATCATGGTCACCACGATGGCCGTGTTCATGGTCGTGGGCATGTGGTCGATGTTCAAGAACACCAAGACCAACATCGCCTTGCTCATCGGCTTCCTCGCCCTGTTCACCGCGACGCTGCTCCTCGGGCGTGTCGAGGCCGGAGTAGGCAACGAGGGGTTCTTGAAGTCGATGATCCCGCACCATTTCCGGGTCATCCTGGTCTGCCAGGAATCCAACATCACCGACCCCGAGATCCAAGACCTGTGCACCACCATCGTGGAGCCCCAGCAGGAGGAAATCGCCCAAATGCAGAATATCCTTAAACGCTACGAATGACCCGTTGAACGGGGGTGCCGACCTGGGCTGGGCTACTGGACGCCGGTATCTGATGTGCATCACTGACCGGGGAGGCCGCTGAGCGGCATCTACCGGTGCAAGAGGAAACTGGGCTGGACGCCCGGCCCAAGCGCTCTGCCTAGTTTCTTCTCCCCCCGTCTCCGGCACCGCAGACGGGTTCGTGCCTCTCACCATGGCGAACCACGGTGCGTTCGAGGCCGCCCCGCTGACGGTTGAGCCGGTTTTATCCTCCGGGCCTGTTCGCACCGAAAGAGAGACCTGATCATGCATCACACCCTGAGCCGCGGCCGTCGTATCACCGCAGCTGCTTCCAGCCTCGCCATCGCTGCAACCTTGCTGGGCGGAGCAACCGTTCCGGCCTCCGCCCACCAGTGGACCGCCGTCACTCCGATCTCCGCCGATACTCAACCGGAGATGCTGCAGCCGGAGCCGACATCACCGACCGCCTATGAGTTCGGTGAGACCTTGGCCACCCTGGAGGGCGAGGAACTGGAGCTCACTTTCCTGGCCGAAATCATCGGCCACCACCGAGCCGCCATCGAGATGTCCCAACTGGAGCTCGAGCGCGGGGTCAGCCCGGACATCCGCACCCATGCGGAGAACATCATTGCCAACCAGCAGCACCAGATCGACCAGTTCACCCGGTGGCTCGATGAGTGGTACGGGCTGACACCGGAGGAAGCCATGGCCCAGGCCCCGGCCGAAGCCCAGGAGGAGATGAAGGTCCTGGAGCAGGAGACCAAGATGATGATCGAGGAATTGTCGGCCGTTGAGGCCGGGAAGGACTTTGACGTCGCCTTCGTGCAGAAGATGATCCCGCATCACCAGGCCGGGATCATCGAGTTCCTGGAGCCGCAGTCGCGCGCGGTGCACCCGCAATTGCGGGTGGCGGCCACCGCGGGGATCACCACGCAACAGGCTCAGGTCGCGGACTTCCGCACCTGGCTCGCCGGTCGCGGCTGATCACCGAGCTGAAAACGCGCGATCGGTGGAAGGGGCCACCCGTTAAGGTGGCCCCTTCCACCGATCAACGACAGACTTCGATGATCCGACCGCACGAAAGGGGAGGCCGTCATGTACTTCGGGATCGTGGCCATGGCCCTAGTGGCGCTGTCTGTCGTCGTTGTCTTCTATGCCTCTCACCGCGTTGTCGGCATCACCGCTGACCCGTTGACGGTTCTGCCTGCCCAATCCGGGTGGATACCGCAGGAGCACGCGCTGTCGCGGTTCCACGCACGCTGGTACCTCGCCTCCATCGTGTTCTTGGCCTTCGACGTCGAGATGCTGTTCATGTACCCGTGGGCTGTGGTGGTAATTGAGAAGGGGATTTCCGCGGTGGTGGAAATGTTCCTGTTCCTCGGCGCTCTACTGGTCGCCGTGGCCTGGGCATGGCGAGAAGGAGCCTTCCGATGGGCCTGAGCGAAGTTCTCGCCCGCCTCGCGCTCCGGGCCACCCAGGTTCTCGTCGTCGAGGTCCCCGGCCAGTGGGCGACTCGCATGGAACTCGAGCAACAGCTGCTCCGCCGCGGGTGGCGCCCAGCATGGACACCAGCTGATGCGGACGTCCTCGCTGTATGCGGTGTGCCCGGCCCTGAGCTCGCCGATCTGGTGGACCGCCTCTGGGAGCAAATGCCGGGTCCCCGCGTCCGCACTGACATCACCTCGCCCACAACGGTGAGCTCAGCCCTCGACGACACCGCAACCCGTCTACTCGACACCCCACACCACCGGATGGACGCCCAAAAGCGGGCGCAGAAACCCCAGATTTCCGACGGCATGGAGCATGGGGGTCACGGGGGCATGGACCACGGCGAGATGGACCACGGCGAGATGGACCACGGGGGCATGGGCCACGGCGAGATGGGCCACGGCGAGATGGGCCACGGCGAGATGGACCACGGGGGCATGGGCCACGGCGAGATGGGCCACGGCGAGATGGGCCACGGCGAGATGGACCACGGCGAGATGGACCACGGCGGTCATGGCGGCATGGACCACAGTGGCCACGGCGGGATGGACATGGCCCCGGGGGGAATCGCCCTGGCCGGGAGCGGGGAGGACCGTGACGGGCTGGAGATGGACGTGCTCCACCTTCCGCTCGGGCCCGTCCTGCCGTTCTGGCCGGCCGGACTCGTGCTGCGCTGCTCCCTGCAGGGGGATGTCGTGGTCGACGCTGAAGTCTGCGTCATCGACGGTGGGCTTCAGGGGGCTGGAGGACCCGGCCCGCGGACCGGTGCTGCTCCTGTTGCGGTGACCTGGTGCGACCGCACCATGGCGCTGCTGGCCCTGGCCGGGACCGAGGACGCGGCGTCCCGCGCCCGCCGGGCCCGCGACGCGCTGTTGCGCGGGGATCGGGACGCGGCCCGCAGCGCGGTGGAACGGTTGCACCGTACGATCCGGAGGTCTGGGCTGCTGCGCTGGTCGCTGCGGGGAGTGCTGCTACTGGATCAGTCCGATGTGGAGCGTCACGGCCTGCCGGAAGGTTGCCGGGGGGACGCCCACGACCGGTTGCTGTCACTGGTGGAACGGATCAGGGCCGAGGTCCGTGGCGCGGATCCGGTGCCGGCGGACGTCGGCGGGGTGCCGTGGGTGATGTTGCCGCACCTGGTGTCCGGGCTGGAGCTGGCTTCGGTGCGGTTGGCGGTGGCGAGCCTGAACCTGGAGCCGTTCCCGGCTTTTCAAGAGGTGGGGCATGGTTGAGAGCGGGGTGATGACCGTTGCCGCCGGCTGGGCGGTGCTGGCCGGGATCATCCTGTGCAGCCTGGCCTTCTTCGCGGCGGCACTGGACGCGGCACTGTCGGCCCGGGCCCAGGGCGGCAGCGGCGGTTGGTCAGCGCCTGCGGCGCGCACGGCGAGGTTGTTGCGGCAACGGCGCCGCACCACCGTGGCCGCGGATACCTTGCTGTGGCGGATCGGTGGCGCGGGCATGCTGGTCGGGGCGTTCTTGATGATCGCGGTGCTCCCGCTGGGGGAGTGGACGCTGGCGGACCTGGACGTCGGCGTCGTGTGGTTCAACGCCGTGGACGTGATGGTCTGGGCGCTGGTCTGGCTGGCGGGGTGGGGTGCGAACTCCGCCCATAGCCTGGTGGGCGGCTACCGCTTCCTGGCGCACGGCCTGGCCTACGAGCTGCCGCTGATGTTCGCCCTGGTGGCCCCGGCGATCGCTGCCGGCAGTCTGGCCGTGGGCGAGGTGGCGGCGGCGCAGGACGGGGTGTGGTTCGTGGTGTGGATGCCGGTGGCGTTCCTCGTCTTCCTCATCGGTGTGACGGGCTTTTCCGTGTGGGGCCCGTTCGCCCCGGCGCTGGCCGCAGACATCGGCGGCGGGGTGCTGGCCGAGCTCTCCGGGGTCGACCGGCTCGTGCTGCAGGCGGGGCGTTACCTGTTCCTGTCCGCCGGGGCCGCCTTCTCGGTGCCGCTGTTCCTCGGTGGAGGCGCCGGTCCCGTGCTGCCCGGCTGGGCGTGGGTGCTGGTGAAGACCGTGGCTGTGCTGGCGGTGCTGGTGTGGTTGCGGCGGAAGATTCCGCTGCTGCGCCCGGACCGGTTCATGGAGATCGGGTGGGTGGTCCTGCTCCCGGCCACTGTGCTCCAGGACCTGGTCGTGTCCCTCGTCGTCGTCTGGAAGGGCTGAGCCGTGCTGGTCGGAATCGTGTTCTGGGTGCTCGCCGTGGTGGCGGTGGCGGCCGGGGTGGCCGTGTTCGTGGTGGACTCCATGGCCCGGGCCACCTACGCCCTGGCCCTGTCCTTCATCGCCGTGGGGGTGCAGATCCTGCTGCTGGGCCAGAGCTACCTCGGGATCATCACGATCCTCATGATGGTGATGGAGATGGCGGTGATGGCGGTCTACATGGTGATGTTCATGGGCATGAACCCGGCGCTGATGCCCATGGACATGACCCACGGTAAGAAGACCGCGATCGGCGCCTCGGCCGGGGTCTTCGTGCTGCTGGCCGCCGGCGCCCTGCTCGTCCCGTGGCCGCAACGGCGCGGCGCCCCGCCCGAGGACCTCACGCACGCGCTGGGCCTGGAGATCATGGGCGAGAAGATGCTGGTCATGGCCGTGGTGGGCCCGGTCATGGTCGCCACCATCGTGGCCGGGGTGGTCCTGGCCGCTCACCGCACCCGCTACGACCGGCTCGGTGACGACCTGCGCCGCCGCCCGGCCGAGGACCCGCAGCCGGGAGGTGTGGGCCGGTGACCCTGGAAGCGGTGCTGGTGGTGGCCGCCGCGCTGTTCGCGGTGGGGCTCTACGGGGCCCTGTCCCAGCAGGTGGTGGTGATGGTGATGATGGGCCTGGAGCTGATGATCAACGGGGTGCTGCTGGCCGCGGCCGGGTTCTGGTGGTTCCTGGCCCCGGACCCCTCCGGGCAGGTGCTGCTGCTGGTGGTCCTGGCGGCCATGACCGTGGAGATGGCCATGGGCTTCGCCGTGGCCACGCTGCTGCACCGCAGGCGCCAGACCGACATGACCGACATGGCCGAGGAGCTCTCCCGATGACCGGGTCCCAGGCCGTACTGCTGGCCGTGGTGGTGCTCCCGGCCACCGTGGGCGCGGTGCTCGCCCTCACCCGGGCGGAGCGTACCGCGGCCCCGGTCGCGATGGCGACCGCTGCGCTGACCACGGTGCTGGCGGCCGCCGCCGCCCTGCTGCGACCGGCCCTGGCGTACCCGTTCGTGGCCGGCGCCGACTTCGCCCTGGAGGTCGACGCCCTCGCAGCACTCACCCTCCCGATGGTCGCGGGAGTGACCCTGTTGGTGCTGGTCTTCGCGGCCGGCAACATCCGGGCGGCACAGCCTCGCTTCCACGGGCTGATGCTGGTCTTCGCCGCCGCGGCCCTGGCCACCGCCACGGCTGCCAGCCTGCCGGCGCTGCTGTTCGCCTGGGAGCTGATGGGCGCGACCTCCTACGCCCTGATCGGGTTCTGGTGGCGAGACACCGATCGTGTCTCGGCCGGGCTGACCGCCTTCGTCACGACCCGCACCGCGGACCTGGGGCTCTACGTCGCCGCCGGCGCCGCCCTGGCCGGCGGCGCCGGGATGGCCCTGGCCGCCCTGCCGGCCGCCGAGGACCCGTGGCGCCACGTGATCGCGGCCGGGATCCTCGTGGCCGCGCTGGGCAAGGCCGCGCAGCTGCCCTTCTCGTTCTGGCTCTCCGGGGCGATGAAGGGCCCCAGCCCGGTGAGCGCGCTGCTGCACTCGGCGGCGATGGTGGCCATGGGCGGCTACCTGCTGCTGCGCGTGGAGCCGCTGCTGGCCTCCACCGGATGGGCGGGCCCGGCCGCCGCGTGGGCCGGGGTGGCCACCGCGGTGCTGATGGGGATCGTGGCACTGGCCCAGCGGGAGCTCAAGCAGCTGCTGGCGGCGTCCACGGTGGCGCAGATGGGCTTCGTGGTGCTGGCCGCCGGGGTGGGCGCGGTCAGCGGCGGCGCGGCGCACCTGGTGGCCCACGCCTCCACCAAGGCCCTGCTGTTCCTGGCCGCCGGGGCGTGGCTGACGGCGCTGGGCACCGAGGAGCTCACCGCACTGCGCGGGGCCGGCCGCCGGTGGCGCGTCGTGGGCGTGACCGCCACCGTGGGCGCGCTGGCCCTGGCCGGGATCGCCCCGCTGTCCCTGTGGGCCACCAAGGACGCGGTGCTCGCCGGGGCCCTCGAGGTCTCGGGTCCGCTCTACGCCGCCGGGCTCGTGGCGGCGGCCCTGTCGGCGGCCTACGCGGGCAAGGTCCTCTGGACGATCTGGCGTCGAGACGGCCGCGCCGAGGCCACGGGGACCGAGGCCGCGGAAGGCGGCACCGGGAGGGTGGGGCCGCTGGAGCAGGCCCCGCTGGTCGTGCTCGCCGCCGGCGCGGCCGTGCTGGGGGCTCTGGCCCTGCCCCCGGTCAGCCGGACGCTCGCCGGGGCTCTGGGCGGACACGGTGAGGTAGCCCCGCTCGAGCTGGTCGTCTCGGCCGCGATCGCGGCCGCCGTGGTGCTGCTGATGCTGCGCCTGCCCGCCCCCGAGCCGGGGTGGGCCGCGGGGTGGCTAGGGTTGGAGGCCGCCGCGCACGCCGTCGTCGTGCGCCCCGCGCTGGGCCTGGCGCACGCCCTGGCCCGGTTCGACGACCTCGTCCTGGACCGTGCCGTGACCGCCGCGGCCGGTGCCGTCCCGGTGCTGGCCCGGTCCGCGGCCCGGTTCGACGACCGGGTCCTCGACGCCGGGGTCGGCACCACCGCGCACGCCGCCGCCGCGGCCGGCCGGGGCGCGGCCCGCCTCGACGACGACGTGGTGGACGGCGCCGTCGAGGGCTTCGCCGGCCGGGTCCGCCGGCTCGGGCAGCTGGCCCGGGCCCCGCAGACCGGGGCCGTCCACCAGTACTTCCTCCAGGCCGTCGCGGTGCTCGCCGTCGGCGTCATGGCCTGGTCCGTCTACGCCGTGATGGGATGAACATGCTGAGCCTGATCGTCTTCCTGCCCCTGCTGGCCGCCGCCGCCCTGGCCGTGGTCCCCGCGATCGGGCCCGCGGCTGCCCGCTGGGCGTGGGTGGCGGTGAGCGCCGTGGAACTGCTGCTCGTGGGCGTGCTGTGGGCCGGCTACGAGGACCCGGGACCCAACGGTCTGGCGTACGAGGAGCAGGTGCCGTGGATCCCCGGCGTCAACAGCAGCTACCACGTGGGCGTGGACGGGCTCTCCCTGCCGCTGCTGGCCATGACGGCCGTCGTGTTCCTGGCCTGCGCCGTCCACGCCCTGCGGGACGCGGACCGCCCCCGCGTGCAGGCCGCACTGTTCCTGTTCCTGCAGGGCGTGAGCCTCGGGGTGTTCGTGGCGGCCGACCTCATCCTGTTCTTCGTGTTCTTCGACCTGTCCATCGTGGGCATGTACTTCGTGATCGCCGGGTGGGGCCACGGCAACGCGGTCCGGTCGGCGCTGAAGTTCTTCCTCTACACGTTCCTGGGCTCCCTGGCCCTGCTGCTGGGCTTCATCGGGCTCTACGTGGCGGCGGCACCGCACACCTTCGACATCCCCGAGCTCGTCGCCGCGACGCCGCTGGCGGGCGATCCGCTCACCGGGGGGTTGGTGCTCGCGGCGATCCTGGTGGGCCTGGCCGTGAAGACCCCCACCGTGCCGTTCCACACGTGGCTCCCCCCGGCCCACACGGACGCCCCGGCCACCGGCTCGGCCGTGCTGGCGGGCGTGCTGCTGAAGATGGGCACCTACGGGTTCGTGCGCATCGCCATGCCGATCCTGCCCGAAGCGTGGCGGGCCTGGGCCTGGGTGATCGTGGCCGTCGGCGTCGTCTCGGTGCTCTACGGGGCGTTCGTGGCCCTGGCCCAGACGGACCTCAAGCGGATGATCGCCTACACCTCCGTCAACCACATGGGCTACATCGTCCTGGCCCTGGGCGCGGTCGGGGTCCTCGCCGAGGGCGCCGCCCAGGCCCGGTCCGTGGCGGTCACCGGCGCAGTCGTGCAGATGGTCAGCCACGGGCTGATCACCGCCGCCCTGTTCCTGCTCGCCGGGGTGATGCAGGACCGGGCCGGCTCCTACGACATGGGCTCCTACGGCGGGCTGGCCGCCCCCGCCCCGCGCTACGCGGCGCTGTTCGCGGTCGGGGCCTTCGCCTCCCTGGGGCTGCCCGGGTTCTCCGGGTTCATCGCCGAGTTCCAGATCTTCGCCGGCAGCATCGCGGTCGCCCCGGTCACCGCGGTTGCCCTGCTGGGCATCTTGGTCACCGCCGCCCTGTTCCTTCGGGCCCTGCAGCGGGTCTTCACCGGCCCCGCGGCCGGGCACACCGTCGGGTTCGTGGACCTCCGGGCGCGGGAGCTGTGGTCCGCCGGTCCGCTGTTGGGACTGTCCCTGCTCATCGGGGTGCTGCCCCGGGTGCTGCTGGAGGTGATCGAGCCGGCCTCGGCCGCCCTCGTGGGCCTGGTGGGACGGTAGCCGATGGAGGCCTCGATGCAGATGCGCCCGGAGTTGCTGCTGCCCGAGATTCTCGTCTTCCTCGGGGGGCTGGTGGTGCTGCTGGGCGGATCGTTCCTGCCCCGCGACCGGCAGTGGATCGCCCGCGCCGCGGCGGCCCTGGCCCTGCTGGGCGCCGCGACCGCCGCGGCCCTCGCCATGGCCGGGCCCGCGCAGAGCGCCTTCAGCGGCACCTTCACCGTGGACACCGCCACCGGGGCCGCCCGGGTGATCGCCGCCCTGACCACCCTGCTGGTCCTGGGGGTGGCCTCCGGGGAGATCGCCGGGTCCCCGCGGGAGTCGGACACGTACGCGCTGCTGCTCTTCGCCACCACCGGGTTGATGGTCCTGGCCGGGTCCACCGACCTGCTCGTGCTGATCGTGGGGTTCCTGCTGGCCAGCATCCCCCTGTACGGAATCGTCGGCCTCACGGGCGGGCGCGCCGGAGCTGAGGCCGCCATGAAGACCTACCTCATGGGCGCACTGTCCGGGATCCTGCTCATGGCCGGGGTCACTGTCCTCTATGCCCTGGCCGGCGGCACCGACTACGCCCTGCTCCAGGACACCCTGCCCGCCGCCCCGGCCGCGGCCGTGGGCGCGGGCGTGCTGGGCGTGCTCGCCGGGCTGCTCTTCAAGGCCGGCGGGGTGCCCTTCCACTTCTGGGTGCCCGACGCCGCCCAGGGCACCGGGGCCACCGCCGCCACGTTCCTCACCACCGTGCCCAAGGTGGGGGCGCTGGTGGCCGTGTACCGGCTCGTGGCCACGGTCTCCGCCGGCGACGACTCCTGGTTGCTCGTCGCAGCCCTGCTGGCCACCGCCTCGATGTTCCTGGGCAACCTCGCCGCCTACTGGCAGAGCGACCCACGCAGGCTGCTGGGCTGGTCGACGGTGTCCCAGGTCGGGTTCCTGCTCGTGCCCGTGGCCGCGGCCGGGCGCAGCGACCTGGCCCTGCCCTCTCTGCTGTTCTACCTCGCCGCCTACGCCGTCACCAACGTCGCCGCGTTCGCCGTGACCGCCGCGCTGCCCGAGCACCGGGAGCTGGCCGCCTACCGGGGTCTGGCCCGCGCCCGTCCCGGGCTGGGGCTGGCCCTGCTGGTGGCGCTGCTGGGGCTGGTGGGGACCCCGCCGCTGGCCGTGTTCGTCGGCAAGCTCACCACCGCCACCGCGGCCTGGGACGGCGGGCACGGCTGGCTGGCCCTGGTGGTGATGCTCAACAGCGTGCTCAGCCTGTTCTACTACCTGCGCTGGTTCGCCCCCGTCTTCGCCCGTCCGGACCGGGACGCCGCGGGGTTCCCCGGCCGCGGCGGGGCGGCCGCCTGGCCGGCGGCCACTGCCGGGGTCGCCGCCATGGCAAGCCTGGGGATCGGCATCCTTGCCGGGGTCCTGTGGGCGGTCCTCGACGGTCCCCTGGTCATGTAGGTGCGGCGACCCCCGCGGCCTGGACCACCCGCGCGAGATCCTCGAGGAGGTGAAGCTCAGGTCCGGGTGCTCTGGCCGTGCTCGGCAGCATAGGCGGTGAAGACCTCACCGGGGTTCTTCCCGGTGCCCAGGAAGTCGTCCTTGATCTCGGACCCGAGCTGCTCCAGGGCCGAGGACAGCCGCTGGGCGCTCAGCTGCACCGCCGCCTCGGGCCGGGCCATGGCCGCATCGGCCAACCGCAGCGCATACGGCAGCTGCCGGGCCAGGGACAGGTCGGGGTTGCTCTCCTGGAAGTAGAAGCCCTCGGTGTGCTGGGTGAAGTCCACGGACACCTTCCCCACGTCGGCCTCGAGGGTGTCCAGGACCCGAGAGGCGGTGGCCGCGTCCAGCTCTCCGATCGCCTCGGCGCAGCCGGCATCGGCCAGACCCTTCAGCTGCAGGGCCAGCGCCCGGCGCCGCGACAGGGGCGGGTAGATCTGGGTGAACCAGGTCAGCGCGGCCGTCAGCAGCGCGAACCCGGTCAGCGCCTCGAAGGGCGAGACCGCCCGGATCCAAGGGTCGGTGGCCACCACGTCCCCGTATCCCAGCGTCGACAGCGTCACGAAGGAGACGTAGAGGGCTTCGACGGCATCGGGGTAGTTCGCCGGGTTCACGCCCGAGGAGTACATGAACCCGCCCGGGACGTGCGGGTAGTAGACCAGGGCCCAGCCCACCCCCTGCGAGGCCACCCACAGCAGGATGACGGCGACCATCGCCGCCGGCCCCACGGCAGAGCCCGCCCGGTGCCCGGTCGCCTTCGAGACCTTCCACACCGCCGAGAGCACCAGCCGGCTCAGACGCCCCCGGCCGCTGGGGTGCAGCAGGGTGTGGAACATGTCCATCAGCCCGGCCACGATGACCACGATCCCCAGGATTGTCAGAAATACGCCCACTATCATCCTCCGTTGTTCGTTCTGGTTCTCTGAGCCCGCCCACCGGTCCTATAACGCGGGTATCAACGATCGGCGGGCCGGACACCGTTTCGGCCTCCCGGAGGGACATGCTCGAAGGCGGATTCTCCGGCCTCCGGGAGCCGGGGCCGGCTCAGCGGGCGGAATGACGTTCCGACGCACCTTCCTCCGACGCACCTTCCTCCGAGGCTTCGTCGGGCCGGCGGCGGACCACCACCCACTGGATCACGACGATGGTCAGGGCCACCACGGCCGTGATCACCAGGGTGAACGGATCGGACTGGGCCTTCAGGATCAGGAACGGCACGAGCACCGCGACGTCGAGCACGATCGCGACCCAGGGGATCCACGGCTTGGCCCCGACGTCGTCCTTGAGATGGCGGATGATGCCCCAGTGGATGGCGATGTCCATGGCCAGGTACAGGATGGCGCCGAGGGAGGCGATCTGGGACAGGTCGAAGAAGGCGGCCATCAGGATCGCCAGCCCGGCGGTGATGTACAGCGACTGGTGGCCCTCCTTGCCCGGCAGCCCGGGGGCCTGGCCCATGTCGCGGAGCATGTCGTAGAGCTTCGAGACCGAGAACAGGCTCGCGACCAGCCCCGACAGCGTCGCGACGACGGCGATCACCACGGTCAGCCGCACACCCCAGGCGCCGAACATCGGTTCGGCGGCCTCGGCCAGGGCGTAGTCCCGGGCCTCGACGATCTGCGGCACGGTCAGGCTGCCGGTGACCGCGACGGTGATCAGTAGGTAGAGCACGGTGCACAGGGCGATGGAGATCATGATGGAACGGCCGATGTTGCGCTGCGGCTGCTCCAGGTCCGCGCCCTGGTTGGTGATCGTGGTGAAGCCCTTGTACGCCAGGATGCACAGGGTGGTCCCGGCCAGGAAGCCCAGCCATCCCGCCTCCGGTGGGGTGCGGTCGGCGGCGGTGAACTGCCGGCTCAGGGAGGACACCCCGGCCGCGAGGATGCCCGCGATCGCCAGCACGGCGATCCCCACGATCTTGATCGCCGCGGTCACCGTGGCCGAGCGCTCCACCCACCGGTTGCCCACCAGGTTGACCAGGGCGGCGGCCGCGATGGCCACCACCGCCAGCACCGGCACCCACACCGCGGAGTCCTGCAGGCCGAAGGGACGGAGCAGGTAGGTGCCGAAGGTGCGGCCCAGCAGGGACTCGGCCAGGATCATCGACACGTACATGAACAGGGAGAAGGACCCGGCGAGAACCCCGGGGCCGTAGGCGGCCTTGAGCAGCATCGCGATCCCGCCGGAGGACGGATTGGTGGCCGAGTAGCGGATGTAGGAGTAGTAGGAGTAGGAGCTGAACGCCACGACCACGGCCCCGGCGAGGAACGCCCAAGGCACCCAGCCGCCGGCCAGCTCGGCCACCTGCCCCACGAGGGCGAAGATCCCGGCCCCGATCATCACCCCGGTTCCCAGGGCCACGGATCCGGTCAGGGACAGCTTCTTCTGGGTCTGTGTGCTGTGGTCCATAAGGAGCTGCACGTCCTTCCTGCCGGGCCTCGATCGCTTCCCGGCGGCGGGGTTGTCGGACAAAATTGGAGTGGGTAGGTCCTGCGGGCTTCGACGGTGCCCACCATGCCGAGGTCCCCGTGGTCGAGGAGGTGGCAGTGACAGGCAGTGGGGCCGCCGTGGTCGTTGAAGGCCACCCGCACCGTCACCCACCCGAAGGCGGGGATGTTGGCCACGTCCAGCCAGAGCGGCTCGGTAAGATCCCGCTCCCCGTCCTGGACGACCTGCAGGGGCCACACGTGCAGGTGCATGGGGTGGTCCATGGGGCTGGAGTTGGTCAGCGTCCACTCCTCCACCGACCCGGCCGCAACCGTCTGATCGGTGCGCCCAGCGTCGAACTCATCCCTGTTGATGGGGAAGGACAGCGCCGCCCCGGGCCCGCCCATACTGTCCGTCACCCCGCCGCCCCTCCCGTCCACGCCCATGCCCAGGGAACGCCGGGCCGCGGCCGGCTCGTCATGCAGATCGCTCAGGGGCGCCGCCGCCGGGACGGGAGGCGGCGTGCCGGCAGACTCGCCGGAGGCTTCTAGGGCCAGGAATCCAATGGCCTCATCGGCGCCGGCGCTGGGCATGGCGCCGCCAGTCATGCTGTCCATGCTGCCCTCGTCCATCACGACTGGGATCCTTCTTGCGTCGATACGATCCTTCGATCAACTGCACGGTCGAGGTAGTCCTGGGTTGTCGTAACCCTTTCTCAGGACCCAGCCGGCAGCTCCTCGAGCATCCGGTTCATCTCGGCGATTTCTGCCTCCTGGGCGGCCACGACGTCCTCGGCCAGCTCGAGCGCCTCAGGATTGGCGCCGTTTTCCATCTGCTCCCGGGCCATGTCGATCGCGCCTTCGTGGTGGACGGTCATCTGCTCCAGGTACAGCCGGGCCGCTTCGGTCCCCTGGGCGTCCTCGAGCTGGCCCAGGTCCTCCTCACTCATCATCCCGTTCATACCCGGTTCGGAACCGGAATCCATGGAGCCGTGGTCCATGCCCTCCATCTCCTCGGCCTCCGCCGTGGTCGGCTCATCCCAAGCCTGGAGCATCCGGTCCATCTGCTCGATCTCGGGGCCTTGGGCAGCGATCACGCCTTCGGCCAGCTGACGGACCTCCTCCGGGATGCCCTCCTTGGCCAGCAGCGTCTGGCTCATCTCGACAGCCTGCTCATGGTGCACGCGCATCTCCTGGGCGAACATCACATCCGCGTCATTGTGCTCGGCCGAGATCTCGGCCCCAGCGGCGGAGCCGGACGGGGCGGCCGACTGGTCGGCGCCGGCCTCGGGGCTCGAGGGCGCGGAGCTAGTGGTCTCGGAGGCGGTGTTGCCGGCGGACTCTTCGGTCTCTCCGGCGCATCCTGCCAGAGCGAGGACGGAGATCAGGGTGAGGCCGGCAAGAGTGGTGGAACGGTTCACGTCGGGTCCTTACTGGGTGAGGGAACTGGGGCGGGCAGGGCCTGCGTGGGGAGCGGGCCCAGTAGTCGAGGGTTGGTCAGGCGCTGACGAGGGCGTAGCCGGCTTCCTCCACGGCGGCTCGGACCTCCGTCGTCGACAGCGGGCCGGCGGCGGTGACGGTGACGGCCGAGACGCCACCGGCCACCAGGTCGATGTGCACGTCGGTCACACTGTCCAGGGCGGTGATCTCCTCGGTGACGCTGGTCGCGCAGTGGCCGCAGGTCATGCCCTCCACCTGGTACGTCGTGGAGGTGCCGGCCGAGGCGGACGCCTTAGCGGCGGGAGCTGGCTGGTCGACGACCGGGGCGGGGGCGCAGCAGGCGCAACCGGTGGAGGCCATCGGCAATGGGGTGCGGGGGGTGTTCGTCATGGGGTGCTCCTTGGATCGGATCGTGCGGGGTAGGAGGGGCCCAGAGGGTCGCTACATCCCTAGGGTATATACCCAAGGGGGGTATGCTGCAAGCGTGGGGAACCTGTGGCGGTTCCGGCCGACCGTGGGCCGTTGTGTGGGTGGCGGGGTAGCTCCACGGTGAAAGCCGCTCCGGCGCCGGGGCCGGGCGAGGTGGCGGTCAGCGTCCCGCCGTGGGCCTCAATCAGGGCTTTGGAGATGGTCAAGCCGATCCCGGAGCCGCCGTGGTCGCGGTCGCGGGCGGTGTCGCCGCGGTAGAACCGTTCGAAGATATGCGGCAACTGTTCGGTCCTGATGCCGTCACCGGTGTCGGTGACGCGGACGGCGATGCCCTCGGAGTCCTCTGCCGCGGTGCTAATTTTCACCTGCCCGCCGGGCGGGGTGTGGCGCAGGGCGTTGGACAGCAGGTTGCCCATCACTTGGCCCATCCGCTGCCGGTCCACGTCCACCGCGGATTCGTCCAGGGCAGGGCCGTCGGCATCGATGTCCAGGTCAACGCCCTTGGCGGCGTAGGCTTCGCGGTGGGCCTCGGCGGCAGCGCGGATGAGTTCACCTACAGACTGCTCGGTGCGGTCCAGATTGATGCGGCCCTCCTCGGCCCGGGAGACGTCGTTAATGTCTTCGACCAGGCGGGTCAGCCGGCCCAACTGGTCGGCCATGAGCTCGCTGGTGGTCTCGTCCCAGTAGGTGACCCCGTCCTGGAGGGCCTCGAGATAGATGGTGAGCACGGAGATCGGGGTGCGCATCTCATGGGCCAGATCCGAGAGCATCCGTCGGCGGATGTCCTCGGTGCGCTCCAGCTGGCCAGCCATGGTGTTGAACGAAGCAGCCAGGGCTTCTACCTCAGTGCCGGCCCCCATGTCCGGGACCCGGATGTCGTAGTGACCGTGAGCCATGCTCTGTGCTGCCTCCGTCAGCCGCCCAAGTGAGACTTGGATGCGGCGTGACAACCAGAAGGCGGCTAGCACAGCACACGCCAGGGCGGTAACCAAAGCCACCACAAGGGTGATCAGGTTCGTGTCCCGGTAGGCCTGCTCAGCGTGGAGTAGTTGCGCGGAATCACGCACCACCCCGGCACGAAGCAGGTGCTCGTGAAACAGGAGCGGGCCCGCAAACGAAGCGACCACGACGGCGGCGACCAGACTGGCGGCCACCACCAGCAGCTGGGCGATCAGGAACCGAGAGGCCAGCCCGTAGGGGTGTCGCCGGCGGATCATCGAGCCACCATCCGGTAACCGACCCCACGGACGGTATCGATGTAACGGCTGGCGTCCTCGCCGAGCTTGCGGCGCAGGTGCCCGATGTGGACGTCCACGATCCGCTCATCGCCCACCCAGGCCGGGTCCCAGACGGTGTCGATGAGCTGACGGCGCGAGAGCGGTTGGTGCGGGCGGGCGGACAGGGCCGCGAGCAGATCGAACTCGGTGCGGGTCAATGCCACCGGGGCCTGGGCCACCCGGGCCTCGTGGGTGGCGAGGTCGATGACGAGATCCCCGATCACTCGCTCCGGCTCCGGTGGTGCGATCGTGGTGCGGGGCCGGCGCAGCACCGCTTGGACCCGGGCGACGAGCTCACGGACGCTGAAGGGCTTGGTGATGTAGTCATCGGCCCCGACCTCCAGCCCGGCCAGCTTGTCCTCTTCGTCCCCGCGGGCGGTGAGCATCAGCACGTAGCACTCCGAGAAGGCCCGCAGTCGGCGGCACACCTCGATCCCGTCCAGCCCGGGAAGCCCCAGGTCCAGGACGACGACGTCGGGCTCCCGGGTGCGGGCGGCTTGAAGGGCATCGGGGCCGGTATGGGCGGCGGCGACGTCGAAGCCGGCCCGAGTCAGGTAGGTGGCGACCATCTGGGCCAGGGGCTTCTCGTCGTCCACCACGAGCACGCGCCCGGCCGGGGCCGCGGAGTCGGTGCCGGAAGTCATGCCCCCTAGTGTCCCCCGTCGCCTCGGGCAGATCGCCGCCGGGGACCGGATTCTCCACAATCTTCGTCAAACCTTCAAGGGAATCGGACTCTTTCCTGCTTCTGACCCGCCGAAGATGGTTCTGGATCCCCATCTTGCCTGATGACCCGGAAAGGAATTCATGAACACCCTCTCCCGCAGAAGCCTGGTGGTCGGTGGGCTGGGCCTGTTCGGCTCCAGTGCCCTAGCGGCCTGCTCCGCTCCTTCCACCTCCTCCGCGGCCGGCACGGGGTCCAGGGTTGCCTCTGCGGGCGCCGGTCAGCGCGTTGTCGCCAAGACGCTCACCGCCCGGCCGGTGCGCCTGGACCTGGGCGGGCCGAGCGTGTCGACATGGGCCTACGGCGACAGCGCCCCCGGTCCGCTCATCCGCGCAACCGCCGGGGACCGTCTGCGGATCACCGTCGACAACCAGTTGCCGGCGCAGACCACCGTGCACTGGCACGGGATCGCCCTGGACCAGGCGGCGGATGGGGTGCCCGGGGTGACCCAGGACCCGATCGCAGCCGGTGCCACCTACACCTACGACTACACCGTCCCGGATCCGGGCACCTATTTTTACCACCCGCACGTCGGGGTCCAGCTGGACCGCGGCCTTTATGCCCCACTGATCATTGATGACCCCCAGGAACCCGGGGACTACGACCACGAGTGGATCCTGGTCCTCGACGACTGGGTCGACGGCACGGGCCGGACCCCCGACGACATCCTGACCACCCTGACCTCCTCAGGGGAAGGTGGCATGGACCACGGGAACATGGCCGGCATGGACATGTCTTCTGGCTCCTCGGAGGGTATGGCTGGAATGGATCACGGCAGCATGAGCTCCGGTGACTCCCCATACGGCGATGACGCCGGGGACGTGGCCTACCCGCACTACCTAGTCAACGGGCGGGTGCCGGCTGCCCCGGAGGTGCTCACTGCGAAGCCGGGCCAACGGGTGCGGTTGCGGATCATCAACGCTGCTGCGGACACCATCTTCACGGTCGCCCTGGGCGGGCACCGGATGACGGTCACTCACACCGACGGGTTCCCCGTGCAGCCGCAGGACAACGATGCCCTCTATCTGGGCATGGGGGAGCGCTACGACGCGACCGTCACCCTGGCCGAGGGTGTCTTCCCGTTCGTGGCCGTTCCGCTGGGCAAGGTTGGGCAGGCCATAGCCCTGGTGCGCACCGGGGCTGGCAGCCCACCGCCGTCGTCAGTGCGACCGGTGGAACTGGACAAATCCGTGCTCATCGGCGCCGACCTGAAACCGGCGGACAGCGCCCGGCTCGAGGCCCGGGAACCCGACGTGCGCCTGGAGCTGGCCATGACCGGACAGATGAATCCTTACGAGTGGGGATTCAACGGGGACCCCTACGGGCAGCACGACCCCCTGGAGATCCAAGAGGGACAGCGGGTGCGGCTCAACGTGGCCAACCACACGATGATGGCCCATCCCCTGCACCTGCACGGGCACACCTTCGCGTTGCCCAACGGCCTGCGCAAGGACACCGTCCTGATCGCCCCGATGCAGTCGATGGCCATCGATCTGCAGGCGGACAATCCCGGGAACTGGCTGATCCACTGCCACAACATCTACCACGCCGAGGCCGGCATGACGACCGAGCTGAAATACCGCCCATGACCGTTGTCACCCGACGCACCCTGTTCTCCGTCGGCCTGGTCGCCGGGACGGGGTGGGCTGTCACCGCCTGCTCACCACAGTCACCACAGTCAGAGTCCTCGTCCTCTTCCAGCAGCGACGGTGGCACCGCCATCACCCACGTGCACACCATCACCCGGGACACGGCAACCGGGGTGATCCTGCTGGCCACCCACCAAGGCCTGTTCCTGCTGGAGAACAAGGAACTCACCCAGATCGGCCCGACCGTGGACCTGATGGGCTTCACCTCCACCGGCGACGGACGCTACCTGGCCTCGGGCCACCCCGGACCCGGGGTGGAGTTGCCCGAGCCGCTGGGACTGGTCGAGTCCACCGACGGCGGCCAGACCTGGAGTGTGCTGTCGCGGGCCGGGGAGTCGGACTTCCACGCCCTGACCGCAGGCCCGGATCGGATTCTCGCCTTCGACGGGCAACTGCGCACCAGCACCGACGGGCGCACCTGGGGAACCGTCGCGATCCCCTCGGACCCGTCGGCCCTGGCCATCGCCCCGCGCGGCGGGGCGACGCTGGCCACCACCGAGGACGGCCTGTTGCGGTCCACCGACGACGGGGCCACCTGGACGAGCGTGAACACCCCGCAGTTGATGTCCCTGGTGGCCTGGGCCGATGACCACACGGTGGTGGGTGCTGGGCCCGGCGGTCGCTTGCTGATCAGCGACGACTCCGGGCAGACCTGGACAGCCACCAGGAAAACCTTCGGGGAGGTCACCGCCCTGGGGGCGAGCATGACCGGCGACGGGGCGGCGGAGACCCTTCTAGTGACTGGCTCCACCGTCCTGCGCATCACCGACGGAGGAAACACCGTCGAGCAACTGCTGTAACGGGCAACACCCACGCTCTTGCCGCGGAACAACAGCGGATTCCGCCACGGACGTGGCGGTTCGGGAGACGACGAGGACAGTGACGAGGAAAACGATGAGCGACCGCCATGGAACTGAAACCCCCGACCGGGCCACTCCACCAGAGGATCCCCCCACGCGGGGTCGGCTGGTCGCGATCGACGCTGCCCGGGGGCTGGCGCTGATCGGGTTGACTGCCATCCATTTCCTGCCCGCCTCCAATGAGGAGACACACGAGCCGACCTGGTCCTGGATCCTCTTCGCCGGGGACTCGGCGGCGTTGTTCGCCTTGCTGGCCGGGGTGGGGCTGGCTTTCGGCTCGGGTGGGCGCACCCGTCGGCAGGGGCCTTTGATGACGGCCGCCCGGGTCGGGGTGGCGGTCCGGGCCCTGCTGATCGCCGCAGTGGGCCTGTCCATCGGGTACCTGATGCCTGAAGACCCCCCGGCCGTCAATATCTTGGTCTACTACGGGGTGTTCTTCCTGCTGACCATTCCCTTCCTCCACTTGCGTCCCGTGACCCTGTTCATGTGCGCGGTGCTGTTCGGGGTCATCGCACCAGTGCTGATGCAGACCCTGCGGGGTCGGTTGCCGGAGTTCACCGCCTACAACCCCACTTTCAACGACGTGGTCACCGATCCTGGGGCGACGGCGGCCCAGTTGTTGCTGACCGGCACGTACCCGGCCCTGCCGTACATGACGTATCTGCTGACCGGCCTGGCCCTGGGGCGTCTGAACCTGCGCAATGCGCAGGTCCAAACCTTGCTCGTGCTGGTGGGGGCCGGGCTCGCCGCATTCGCCTACCTGAGCTCCTACGTTCTGCTCTACGTTGCCGAGGGCTACCACCAGTTGTTGCCCAGCGTCCCGGAACAGAGTGAGGAAGTGGTGGACGAGATCCTCGTGTGGGGAACCGACGAGGGGTTGCCGACCAGCACTGGTTGGTGGCTGGCTGTCACCACCCCGCACGCGAACATGCCGCTGGCCATTGCTTGGAGCCTGGGGATCGGGCTGGTCGTGCTGGGGATCTTCCTTCTCCTGGCCCGCACGATTGGGCCGTGGCTGCTGCCCTTGTCGGCGATGGGGGCGATGACCCTGACTCTCTACTCGGCCCAGCTGGTGCTGCTGTCCTTCGAGCTGCACTACGACCAGCCCGAGATCTGGTTCCTGGCCTATCTCCTCCTGGCTGCCCTGTTCGCGGTGGGTTGGCAGCGTGCCTTCGGGCAAGGGCCCTTGGAACGCCTCGTCAGTATGGCCGCCAAGGGAGCCGGCCGCACCGTGGTAGGGAACCGGACTCGCCCCGATCCCCACTGAACAGTCACGAGACAGCTTCCCCGGAGCAGCAGGCCCCGCCCGAAGCCTTCACCTGGTTCATTCACCAGGATCGATCGCCGACGGCAGGAGATACTCCTAAGTTCGCCCGGGACGACTTTGCGACGGCCGGCCGCCTTCGGGGCCTGCACCGTCGCGATTGACGTTACTTAACCCATACCGTCTGTCACACGTTTCAAGCCTTAACTGTTGCGGTAGGTGCTCCCTGCATGCACCGAGGGAACGGCCGGGGTGCATCTTCACCAAATCTTCAAAGACGAGCGTTTCAAATCGCCAGATCGGCAGTCTACGGTCGATCACATGGCGGACTGGCTCCAGCGGGTTCGTCTCCCGGATCTAACCGACGAAGGAGCAAGCCATGATCGACAACGTGACTTCGATGCTCGCGACCTACCCGAAGGACCTGGGCGGGGTGGACCGGCAGAAGCTGGCCGCGTGCATCGCCGCCTGTTTCGAGTGCGCCCAGACCTGTACGGCGTGTGCGGACGCGTGCCTGTCCGAGGACATGGTCGCGTAGCTGGCCAAGTGCATCCGCACCAACTTGGACTGCGCGGACATCTGCGAGTCCACCGGCCGGGCCCTGTCGCGGCACACCGGCTACGACGCCAACATCACGCTCGACACGATCAAGGCCTGCTGGATCGCCTGCAAGGCCTGTGCCGACGAGTGCGAGAAGCACGCGGACATGCACGAGCACTGCCGGATCTGTGCCGAGGCGTGCCGGCGTTGCGCGCAGGCTTGCGCCGAGCTCGTCGACGCCCTCGGCTGAGCAGAGATCTCCGGAGCAACCGGTGCGGCACCTGCCGCACCGGCACTCGCACTGAGGACCGCCCCCGTGGGTTGCGCCCTGGGGTAGGGCGGGCCGCCGGGTGTCGGCGCGTCTCACCTCAGGTCTCCGGAAACGACGAATGGCCCACCACAGCTCGAGGAGTACCAATGAGCACCGACCTTCCCACCGCTGTCGACGTCCTCGTGGTCGGTGGTGGCCCGGCCGGCCTGTCGGCGGCGACCTGGCTGGGCCGGTACCAGCGATCCACACTGGTCGTCGACGCCGGGCAGCAGCGAAACCTGCCCGCCGACCGCGCCCACGGCCTGCTGGGCCGGGACCCGACCACCCCGCAGGAGTTCCTGGCCGAGGCCCGCGCCGGAGTGGAGCAGTACCCCGAGGTGGCCCTCCATCACGGGGCGGTCACGGCCCTGCGCCGGGACGAGGCTGGGACGTTTCGGGCTACCGTCGACGACACGGAGGTGTCCGCGGAACGGGTCGTGCTGGCCACCGGAGTCCGGGACCGGCTCCCGGAGCTCGCCGGACTCCACGACCACTACGGCACCGACGTGCACCACTGCCCGGCCTGCGACGGGTACACCGCCCGGGATCAGGTGGTGATCGTGCTGGGCTCGGGCGAGCAGGTGCCGGCCTACGCCGCGGAACTGCTCGACTGGGCCGACACCGTGCGGATCGTCACCGACAGCACCGGCCAGGCCTTCGACGAGGACCAGCGGGCGGTGCTGGCCGACCACGGGGCCGAGGTCGTGGACGGGGTGGCCGAGGCGCTGGTCGGGGCACCTGGCGCCCTGGTGGGGGTGCAACTGACGAACGGGGAGCTGGTGGAGGGCGACAAGGTGTTCTTCTCCTACGCCCACCACCCTGTCAACCACCTGGCCCGGGACCTGGGGTGCGAGCTCGACCACGAGGGAGGGATCCTCGTCGACGGGTTCCAGCTCACCAGCGTGGACGGAGTTTACGCCGCGGGGGACATCACCGCGGGACTGCAGCTGGTGCCGATCGCCATCGGCAAGGGTGCCGCCGCGGGCGTCGCCTGCGCCACCTCGCTGCGCGGGCATCCCACCAACGGCGCGACACCGGCCCCGCCGACACGCCGGTTCACCACCAGATGATCATGACCAGACGGGTTCGAGGAAGAGCTCTGGCGGCGGATCCAACGCCGGGAGTGTCCGTGTCAACGATGTCGGTTGAGCAGCCACATGGGCCGAGGAGTCAGGCGCTGCGTTGTGGGGCCGGGCTTCAGCGGGTCGACAGCAACTGTTCCAGGTAACGGATTTCTGACTGCTGGCTGGCGACGATGGACTGTGCCAGCGACCGGACGGCTGGAAAATCCGTCTCCGCCAAGGCGGCCTCGGCCATGGTGACGCCAGCCTTGTGATGGGGGATCATCAGTTCAAGGTAGAGCCGTTCGGCCTCAAGGCCCTCAGCCTCCTCGAGGGCTTCGAGTTCGGCAGACGTGGCCATGCCCGACATCGCGGGTGCGTCCTGCGTGGTTGCGTGAGAGGTGCTGTGGCCGGCGCTTCCCTCCATCCGCGCCATGGCCGGTTGGGGAGAGGCCTGGGGCAGGTCCCATACCGATAGCCATCCGTACATTTGCCCGGCTTGGTGTTGCTGGGTGCGGGCGACGTCATAGGCCAGCTGACGGATTTCCGGGTCCTGTGTGCGGTCCCGGATCATCATGCTCATCTCAACGGCTTGCAGATGGTGGGCCTGTATGTCCCGGGCAAAATCAGCCTCCGAGCTTCCTCCAGATAGGCCAGAAGGCATCGGGGCGCTCAGTCGCCCTACGGCCCAGCCGCCGGCCACCAAGAGTATGGCGGCGGTGATAGCCAGCAGGGCCTGTTGGGATCCGCGTCCTGCTGGCCGGCTGGCCACGTCCTGCGTACTCATGCGACGCGGCCGGGACCGTCGAGTCCACCGGTGCAGGCTGCTCCGGGTTCGGGCGCCTGGGGAGACTGCCAGTACTTGGCGACGAAATCTGCGATGCGTTCGTCATCGGGCGTCTCCACGGTTACCTGGGCGCCCCAGGCGGAGAGGGCAATAGGCGAGTCCAGACCCTCGGAGGGGGAGACCACAGCGTGGGTGTCCGGCAAGATTTCTTGCAGGGTGGTGACTTCGTCCTCAGTCAAGGCCGAGGGATCGTAGGCGGCCCAGACAGCGCCGTGTTCCAGGGCATGCACAGCGTTCTCCTGGGGCACTTCTTGGGTGTAGACCCCGCAGTTGAGCCAGGTGCTGGCGTGATCACCGCCCACCGGAGGCTCTTGCTCATAGTCAACGGGGGTGCTCACATGCTCGGCATTGAGGTTTTCGAAGGTCTCCAGCCCCGCGATCTCAATGTCCTGGCGCGCCGGCGGAGGCGGGTCGTTGATCACCGCGACGGTCACTAAGAACTTGTTTCATAATGCGGTGAGGCGTCTGTGGCAGATCAGCGCGCAGGCCAGTTGCAGCAGTCCGAGATGGAGGTCGGCCCGGCGTTCCCACCGAGTCCGGAGTCGCTTGTAGGAGTGCAGCCAGGCGAAGCCGCGCTCCACCACCCAGCGATGCCGGCCCAGCCCGGAACCATGGGCGACGCCTCGACGGGCGATGCGCGGAGTGATCCCGCGGGCGCGCAGCAGCCGCCGGTACTTGTCGTGGTCATAGCCACGGTCCGCGAACAGTTCCCGGGGCTTGCGGCGGGGCCGACCACGCAACCCGCGGATCGGCGGAATCGAGTCGACCAGGGGCAACAGCTGGGTGACGTCGTTGCGGTTGCCGCCGGTGAGGGTGACCTGTAGCGGGATGCCGTTCGCCTCAACGATCAGGTGGTGCTTGGAACCGGGCCGGCCGCGATCGACGGGGCTGGGCCCGATGTGGTCCCCCCTTTGAGGGCCCGCACGTGCGAGCCGTCCACAGCGCACCGGTCTAGGTCCAGTGCCCCGGCCGCGCGCAGCTCAGCCAACAGCACTTCGTGTACCGCCGGCCACACTCCGGCCTCGGTCCAGTCCCTCATGCGCCGCCAGCAGGTCACTCCGGAGACGCCGAGCAGGTCCCGGGGCAGCTGGTTCCAGCCGAGCCCGGTCTTGAGCACGAACACGATCCCGGCCAGAGCTGTCCGGTCATCGGCGGGCTTGCGCCCTGGGTGCTGGTGGCGCCGGGGTGGGCGTGGTGGCAGCAACGGCTCGACTCGCTCCCACAGCGAGTCCGGTACGAGATCCCCCATCATGCCCACCAGGGTCACCGAGGACCCCGTCAGCACTCAAGGGCTACGTCGAACTCATTATGAAATGACCTCTAAGGAACCGACCAGGGCGACGGCGGCAACCGCACCTGTTCCCGTAAGAATTTTCCGCTTGCGAGCCGCTTTGTTTTCGGCGGCCCTGTGCGCCTCGAGCAGGGCAGCACGGTCCTGCCTCGCCGGCCCGGAATTCTTGGCACTACCCATGGTGTGATCTCCTCAAGGATTCAGTCAGTCCTCGTCTATGACGAGAAGACGCACCGGACCCGGTGCTGCCGTTGTAGTCGATGGCCCAGCTCAACCGGCCCACGCAGACGGCCTCGAGCTCGATAGCGCAGCTCGAAGCAAAGCTGATCGCTGCCTCCGGGGCCAGGATCCTAATCCGACGAATCTGTGAGGGTAACCCCCGCGGATCGACCTCGCTGAGATCCCTGTCCGCGACCAACCACGCAGAGGTCCCAGCCGGATCGGCGGGGGAGGACCCGAGGCCTGTCCCGCCCATGCCGGCACCACCCTTCTTCTCCGAGGATCTGAGGTTCAACAGATGACCGCTTTTACTACGGAAGATAGTATACGGTCGTCTGGGTTCGCATATCCCTCGTTGGTCTGCCCGGGGCCGGCAGCGCGCATGCTTCTCCGTGCGGTTGTCGCTCCCCTCGTTGCGGGGGTTGAATGCGTTCTGGCAGGTCTTGAGCGCCGGCCGAGTAAGACTGGCGTCGGAATCGGTGTGCCGGGCAAATATGTTGCCGGCGGCGGTCCTGGTGCCAATGCGGCACGGTGTGTGCGGACAGGCGTGCGTCGGTGCGGTCGGTGCAGCTCTCTGGGGATGCGCGAAGTAAGTGACGATGCATGCGACCAAATTGATCTTGCCCCTCCGCCTGGCCTCACAATCGTTGTGGCGCTACGGCGGCCTGCGCCAATGGGTGGCCGGCCCTGCGGCACGGTCGCCATGTCGGTCTTTATCGGGGTGTAACACTTGTCTACTATCTCCGATAGTATCCGGTCTGTGCCGATGATCGATCCGGTCGGCGCCCTCGTGCACATCGCCGAATTCTGCCGGTGCCCGAGGTTCCTGAAGAGAAATCGCTTGGCAGAAGCGGGGGAACCATTTTCGGTCCCGGTGATCCGGGGCCTTGGGGTTAAGTCGCCCAGGACGTATGCGTCCGGAGTGACCGGGTGTCTCCCACCCGCATCCGACAGCTCACCTCGTAGGCAAAGGGAGGAACTCACCCATGTCGCTTTTCAAGCACAACGCTGCCCGCCACCGCGCCGAGACCACCTCGCACGCGGTGCGCACCACCACGATCGCCGCCGCCGCCGGTGCCGCACTCATCGGCTCCATTGCTCCGGCCCAGGCCTACGCCGAGGTCCCCGCGGCCACGGCCACCGCCTACGCGGCCCCCGCCTCCGCACTGGCGACCTATTCCTCGGCGGCCTCCCCGGCCGTGGCCGCCCCGCAGACCGTCACCACCGCCTCCCAGGCCACGGCGGCACCCGAGCAGGCTGCTTCGACCGCGACGGTGTCCACCCAGTCGGCGGACATCACCGAGATCACCGGCGCCTCCGGGATCGTGGCCACCGCGATGCAGGGAGCCGGCACCGGCTACGTCTGGGGTGGGACCGCTTTCGGCGCCTGGGACTGCTCCGGCTTCACCAAGTGGGCCTACGCCCAGAACGGCATCGAGATCCCCCGCACCAGCTTCCAGCAGATCGCCGCAGCCACTCCCACCACGGCCCCTCAGCCGGGGGATCTGGTCTCCATGCGCGGAGGCAACCACATCGGCATCTACATCGGCGGCGGCAAGATGATCTCTGCCCTGAACCCCACCCAGGGCACCTTCGTCCACTCCGTCAACGACATGCCCCTGGACGGCTACTACACCTACCGCTGACCCGACCCCACAGCCGCGGCCGGCACCGGCCGCGGGCGGTCCGGAGGCATACGACCTCCACCATCTGCCACCCCACGACGAGCCGAGGCGAAACCCGCATGCTGCTGAGCGCCACTTCCCCGATCCATGCCCTGATGTCCGTCCCCGTCCGACAGGGCATCCCATCCCCGGACTGGCAGGGGTTCTCGGTCGGGCCGTTGACGATCCACGCCTACGCTTTGGCCATCCTGACCGGGATCGCCGCGGCGATGTGGCTGACGCTGCGCCGCTGGAAAGCGCGCGGGCTGGATCCGGAGATCGTGTGGGACGTGGTCATGTGGGCGGTCCCGATCGGGATCATCGGGGCCCGGGTCTACCACGTGCTCATCACGAACCCGGCCGGCTACTTCGGCCCCGGCGCCAATCCCGTGGACGCCCTGAAGATCTGGGAGGGTGGGCTGGGCATCATGGGGGCGGTGGCCTTCGGGGCACTGGCCGCGTGGTGGGTGTGCCGCCGCAACGGCATCCCCCTGTGGGTCTTCGCCGACGCCGCCGCTCCAGGGCTACTGCTGGCCCAAGCGATCGGGCGGTGGGGCAACTGGTTCAACCAGGAGCTCTTCGGCCGCCCCACGACCCTGCCGTGGGGCCTGGAGATCAACCCCGCCAACGCCAACTTCCCCGCCGGGTTACCCGCCGACACCCTCTTCCACCCCACCTTCCTCTACGAGTCCCTCTGGAACCTGGCCGGGGTGGTGCTGCTGCTGGTGCTGGACCGGAAGTTCCGTCTGGACGGCGGGAGGCTCTTCGCCCTCTACCTCATCCACTACGGGGTCGGGCGGATGCTCATCGAGCTGTTCCTGCGCATCGACCCGGCCCTGATGGTCCTGGGTCTGCGGGTGCACGTGTGGACTGCCCTGGGTCTCGTGCTGCTGGGCATTGTCATTTTCATTGCCGTCGCCATGCGTCGTCGCCGGACCGGCCTGGAGGCGACGGCACCGCCCTCGACCTGAGGCCACCGGAGCAGACCACTGCCACGGTGGCGACACCCCTGCGGTCCCGCCGCACTGGGATGGGGAGGATGATGTAGCTGGTTGCCCTCCCCATTCTTCCACCAGAATCTGGGATTGACCCGTGGCCGCCCGCGGCCCCCTGGTGAGGCGGCCTCCTCGGTCAGCCGCCCGGGGCCATAGAGGGCGAAGAGGACGTCGATCGTGGATAAGCCATGGGTGGCCTCCACCAGGACCGGTCTTCCTTTGCTCCTTCCTCGCCCGAGTTGGTGCGGTGAAACCCATCCAACTACTGTTTTCTATAGTAGATAGACCGTGGGGAGAGTCGAACACTTCATGCAACCGGTGCTCTGGGCTGGGCTTGCCGCTTCTGCGGTCACTGCGCTGATCCCTGCGCACGGTGACTCATCGATGTCCGGGGGAACGAACGACTTCGTGTTCTGGGCGCTGCCTGCGGCGAAGTTCGTGTTCAACGCCTCGGGCGCGGCCGTCACCGGCGCCCTGCTCCTGGCCTGTCTGGCGCTGGCGCCGGGCAGCCGTGAGCACGCCCGGGCGCTGAATCTTGCGGGCGTATCGGCGGTGGTGTGGATGCTTGCCGCGGTCGTGGCGGGCTTCATGGATTATCTGGACAACTGGGGCGAACCGGTGGCGTTCACCGAGTCCTTCGCCCGCCAGCTGGGCTACTTCTTCACCCACGTGGGCCTGGGTCAGTTGTGGCTGGCAACCATGGTGATCATCTCTCTCATCCCGTTGTTGTGCCTCGGGGCCCGGAGTCTTACGGTGACGACCGTAGCGGCGCTGCTGGCACTGGCGGGGTGGGTACCCCTGGCGCTGATGGGTCACCCGAACTACGGAGAGGGTCACGAAGCCGGGATCCTCGCCTTCGCGTTGCACATCATCGCGGCCGCCGCCTGGCTGGGCGGGCTCATTGCCTTGGTCGTTTTGCGCCCGGTCCTGGATGTCGAGCGGTTGCGCGTGGTGGCCGGACGTTACTCGACCCTGGCGCTGTTCGCTTTCTTTCTCCTGGTGTTCTCGGGTTACCTCAGGGCCCAGGCCACCGTCGGGGTCGCGGAGAACCTGCTCACCCCCTTCGGAGTGCTCGTGCTGATCAAGATCATCGCTGCCACTGCCGTGGGCTTGGCGGGATACCTCCAGCGCCGGTGGATTCTGACTCGCATGGGCCGTAGCGCTCCGGGCAGCGTCCGGTGGTTCTGGGCTCTGGTGGGCCTTGACCTGGTCCTGATGGGTGCTGCCTCGGCGTCCGCGGTGACACTGCTGCGCCGGGATGAGCCCGTCCCGGACGACCCGGTGGTGAACTACCGTCTCCTGGCGGAGAAAATGGCCGACGAACCACTGCCGCCGGCCCCCGAGGCCTCCACGTTCTTCAGCGAGACGGCGTTCGACCCACTGTGGTCGGCTGCGGTTGTGGCGGGCGTGCTCTGCTATGGGCTCGGCGTGCGGCGGATCCATCGCCAGGGCGGAACCTGGCCCGTGGCCAGGACGACGTCTTGGCTGACGGGAATGGTGGCGCTGTTCTACGTCACCAACGGCGGCGTCAATCAGTACCAGAACTTCCTGCTCAGCGCCCAGATACTGCTCCAGATGGCACTGATGGCGATCATTGGCCTGCTGCTGGCGCTAGCGCGCCCGGTGACACTGATCCTGCGCTCGGTACACGCCCGCCGCGACGGCAGCCGGGGCCTGCGGGAATGGGTCCAGATCGCAGGGGGCTCTCGCCTCGGCCAGTTGTTGGTCCGTCCTTCCGCGGCCACCGCTGTGCTGGTGATCTCAGTGCTGGCGTTCTACTTCTCAGCGTTGGTCGAATGGTCCGCCCGGGAACTTCTGGGCCACCAGTGGACGGTGATCTACTTCTTGGCCCTCGGATGCTTGTTCACCACGTCGATGCTCCGCTACCCCGACGGTTCGACGCAGAAGCAGCGGCGTTGCTGGGCCGCGCTGCTATTGGTGGCTGGGTTCTACGTTCTGTTTGGTGGCGTGATGGTTTCGGGCACGCACCTGTTGTCGGCGGATTGGTATGCGGCAATGGAACGGCCGTGGGGCATTGATCCGTTGGCGGATCAGCAGATCGGAGGCTGGTACATCCTCGTTCTCGGCATCGTTCAGGTGGCGAGCCTGGCCACCCGGTTGTTCATCTATCACCGGAATATGGCCTGGACTCACGAACGATCAGGTTTCTCTGCGGGGCCAGTGACCAGTGTGTCCTCAGTGAAATCGAGCATCGACCCCCTGTCGAAAGTTGAAAGGCCAATATGAGCACTCCCACCCGCAGCGGGCGGAACGGCACTGACAACGGTGTTGAGGGGCCCTCCTTCCCTGACCCGGGGCAGCGTGCAGACGATACCCAGCTGCCCGCGCTGGGGCCCCTGGGCATGGCCCGGTGGGCCTGGACGCAGCTGACGAAGATGAACACCGCCCTGTTCCTGCTGCTGCTACTGGCGGTCGCGGCGGTGCCGGGCTCGATCTTCCCGCAGCGGATCCAGGACCCGGGTGCGGTGGCCGACTACATCGATGCCAACCCAACCCTGGGGCCGTGGCTGGATCGGCTGCAGTTCTTCGACGTGTTCTCTTCGGCGTGGTTCTCCGCCATCTACATCCTGCTGTTCGTCTCTCTGGTCGGGTGCGTGCTGCCCCGGGCCGCCAAGCACTGGCGGGCTTGGCGGGCGCAGCCCCCGCGGACCCCTAAGTGTGATGTCCAGGGAGGTTGGTCAGGCGGGTGACCGGTGGCTGGCCTCCAAGTGCGGAGTGGGCTCGATGATGATTGTAGAAGTGCAGCCAGCCCGGTAGGGCATCGTCGCGCTCTGCCGTGGAGGGGTAGAACCGGGCGTAGGCCCAGCCATCGGCCAGGGTGCGGTGGAAGCGTTCGATCTTGCCGTTGGTCTGGGGCCGGTAGGGGCGGGTGCGTTTGGTCTTGATGCTCAGCTCGGCGCAGGCCTGGGCCCAGGCATGGGAGCGGTAGCAGGACCCGTTGTCCGAGAGCACCCGCTCCACGGTGACGCCCTGGTCGGCGAACCACGCCCTGGCTCGGCGCAGCACCCCGATCGCGGTGGCAGCCTTCTCATCGGTGCAGATCTCCGCGTACGCCATCCGGGAGTGGTCATCGATCACGGTATGCACGAAGGCGGTCCCGATCAGGGGGCCACGTACTGGGCCTTTGCGGCGTTGAGTATCGGTGGTGGCGCGGTTGCGGTCGCCTTGCTGCTTACCGAGGTAGCGCCAGCCACCTCCGTCGGGGATGTTGCCGAACTTGGTGACGTCGACGTGGATCAGTGATCCGGGATGGTCGTGTTCGTAGCGGCGCAGGGGTTCGCCGGTGACCCGGTCGATGCGGGAGAGCCGGTTGATCCGGCAGCGCACCAGCACCGCATGCACGGTCGAGGCCGGCATTCCGAGTCGGCCGGCGATCTGCACTGGGCCCAGCCGGTGTCGCCACCGCAGGGCCACGATCCTCCGGACCACCCCGGGGGCGGTCTTGGTCGGGCTGGTGCGCGGGCGAGAGCTGCGATCAGCCATCCCGGCTTGGCCTTCGGCCCGGTAGCGGTCGGCCCATTTCTTGGCCGTGCGGGCAGAGACCATGAACATCTTGGCCGCCGCGGCGTAGGTCCACTGATCCTCGACGATCAGCCGGGCCAGGCGTAGGCGTGTACGAGGGGTCAGGACGGCGTTAACGTGGGACATGAAGGCCTCCGGTGGGTGAAGCGGTGAACTAGACAGCTCCACTTCACTACCGGAGGCCTTCCCGTGTCAGCCCGACTCACCGCCTTGCGGCGGGACAACCTCCCTGGACATCACACCTAAGCGGCTGGGGCGGCTGCCCGAGCACCACCGCCTGGTCCTCGGTGGGCCCGCGGATGCCCCGGCCCCGAACAAGGTCGTGGCTGAGGCCGCCCGGCTGCTGCGCAAGCGCGGCTACCGGGTGGTCGTGCGCGACACAGGAGGACCGGCGCCGTCGGTGGCCGCCGAGCGCGGGATGTGGAAGGAGGTCGGCAACGTCGTCTTCCACCTGGCGCTGCTGGGGGTGCTGGTCTCCGTGGCGGTGGGGTCCCTGTTCGGCTACAAGGGGCAGAAGATTCTGGTGGAGGGCGAGTCTTTCGCCAACTCGTTGATCAACTACGACGCGTTCATCCCGGGCACGAACTACGACGCCGACCAGCTGGAGCCGTTCTCTCTCACCCTGGAGAACTTCGAGGTCGAGTTCTACCGCGACACCGTCGATCCCAGCCAGTACGGGACCCCGGTGGACTTCACCGCCGAGGTCACCGTCCAGGAACCCGGAGGACAGCCGCGGCAGGAGACCCTGAAGGTCAACGCCCCGGTCAACGTCGACGGGGTGAAGTCGTTCTTGATCGGCAACGGCTACGCCCCGGTCATCCGGGTGACCGACGGTAACGGGGACGTCGCCTTCGAGGGGCCGGTGGTGGGAATTCCTTCCGACGGGGTCTATACCTCCTCACTCGTGCTCAAGGCACCGGACGCCGCCCCGGACCAGCTGGGCTTCACCGGCCTGCTGCTGCCCACCGCGGTAACCGGAGAAGACGGGCTCCCGCGGTCGGCGGATCCGGGCCTGGCCAACCCGAAGCTGATTCTGTCCTCCTACTACGGGGACCTGGGGCTGGATTCGGGGGTACCGCAGAACGTCTACGTGCTCGACGTCGAAGGTCTCACCGAGCTCAACGGCATGCTCGCCCCGGACGGGCCGATCACCTTGGACGCCGCGGACCCTGTCTACGAGCTGCCCGAAGGCAAGGGCACCGTGGAGTTCCTCGACGTGAAGCGCTACGTGGGCCTGGACATCGTCTACGACCCCGGCAGGACGGGTGCCTTCGTGTCCTTCGTGCTGGCCTTCACGGGGTTGCTGATGTCGATGTTCATCTCCCGCCGCCGCGTGTGGGTGAGGGCATCGGAAGGCGTCGACAAGGACGGGGAGCCAGCCACAATCCTGGAGTACGGTCTGTTGGCCCGCGGGGAGGACCCGCGGCTCACGGCCGAGGCGCAGCGGCTGGGCGAGCTGTTCACCGAACAGTGGGGCAGCGCGCGTCCGCCCGCCGGCGCTGTTACACACCACAAGACGAGCAGGGCCCGCAGCGGTCCGGCCCACGACTGAGAGGACACCACCGATGACCGTCAACGAGAGCCTGGGTGCCTGGAGCGCACTGTTCATGCTCCTGGCCGCCATGACCTACCTGGTGGCCTTCGTGGCCTTCGCTTGGGACATGGCCTCCCACTCCAAGACCCTGCGTCGAGCCGAGCAACACAGCGGACAGGAAGGGCAGCTGGTCGGCGCGGCGACCACTGCCACCGTGAACACGGTGGAGGCCGCCGACACCCGGGCCGGGTTGGGCACCGGTGAACGCGGCCGCGGGTACCAGGCTTCCGCCCAGGCGGTGCTGGCCGACCACGTCGCTGACTCCTCCATGCGCTACACCGGGACCCGCCGCCCGGCGGCCCGGGCGGCCGTGACCGTCATGGTCCTGGCCTTCACCCTCCACGCCGTGGCCGTGGTGACCCGGGCGGTTGCTGCCGGGCGGGTGCCCTGGGGCAACATGTACGAGTTCTCCACCACCGGGGCCCTGGTGGTGACCGGGGTCTACCTCGTCTCCTTGGTGGTGCGCGACCTGCGCTTCGTGGGCACGCTCGTGTCCGGGCTCGTGGTGATCATGCTGACCGCGGCCACCATCGGGTTCCCCACCCCGGTGGGCCCACTGGTGCCGGCGCTGCAGTCCTGGTGGCTGGTGATCCACGTGTCCATCGCCGTGGCCGCCTCCGGGATCTTCACCATCACCTTCGCCATGGCCATCCTGCAACTGCTGCAGGCCCGCCGGGAGAAGGCGATCCTGGGCGGCGAGACCCCGGGCATGGGATTTCTGCGGATGGTGCCCTCCGCCCAGGCGCTGGAGAATCTCTCCTTCCGGCTCAACGCTGTCGGCTTCGCGTTCTGGACCTTCACTCTGGCCGCCGGTGCGATCTGGGCCGAGCAGTCCTGGGGCCGGTACTGGGGCTGGGACGTCAAAGAAGTGTGGACGTTCGTGATCTGGGTGGTCTACGCCGCCTACATGCACGCTAGGGCCACCCGCGGGTGGACCGGCACCCGCTCGGCGTGGCTGTCGATCGTCGGGTACCTGTGCGTCATCTTCAACTTCGCCGTGGTCAACACCGTCTTTACCGGCCTGCACTCCTACTCCGGGTTGTGAGCCGGACTCGTCCACCCCGTCGTCTGCCCCGCCGTCCGGAACCGCCGATGGAACTCGCTCTTGCTGGGGCGCTGAATCTGAGGGCCTTGGGGCTGCGAGCACCGACGGGCGTGAACTCTCGTCCCGCCGATGGCATCCCCCCAGCACGGATCTTGGTCCGGTGATTTGCCTGGCGTTACCGGTGCCAGATATCAGTTCGCCACCGTGCTCTACTATGGAGCCTAGGATTAGTGTCGGAGGAACGGCGCGACACGGGAAAGGGGCCACGGTGCATCGTTTGGGGCAGTTGGAGTCGACCATCATGGAACGCATGTGGTCGCGGTCGGAGTCGGCCTCGGTCCGGGACATCCTGGTGGATCTGCAGCGTGAGCGCGAGATCGCGTACATGACCGTGAAGACCGTCATGGACACCCTCCGCCGCAAGGGGCTGTTGACCAGGGAGCCGGATGGACGCGCGTTCCGCTACCGCCCGACCCAAACCCGTGAGCAGTACACCGCCGCGCACATGGGAGAGGTCCTCGCCGGTGGTAGCGACCGCAAGGCCACACTGTTGCACTTCCTGGATCAGATCCCGGCCGAGGATCTGGCCGAGCTGCGGGAGGTGCTCAACCGGGGTGCCGGTCCCGAGGCTGAGACGGCCCCGTGACGGCGCCGCTGCTGCTCGTCGGCTTCGCGGTCTTGGCCGTGGTGGCAGGCCCGTTGCTGCGCCAGGGGACGTGGGCTGACCGGTCGCCGCGACTGGCGATCTTTGCCTGGCAGGCAGTGAGCGTTTCTGCCGTGTTGAGCGTGATCCTGGCCGGCGTGTCTCTGGCGATGCCGGTGATGCCCACGACAACCGGGGTGGCCGACTTCCTGCAAGCCTGCGCGCTCGTGCTGCGTCAGCAGTACTCGACCCCCGGTGGTGCCGCCCTCAGCACGGCCGGGGCGATCCTGGTGATCCTGGTACTGGGGCGCGTGCTCTACTGCCTGGTCGCCGAGCTGTTGTCTGCACGTGGCGACCGGCTCAAGCAGCTGGGGTCGTTGTCGTTGATCTCCCGCCGCGATCCGGTCACGGGCGTGCTGGTGGTCGACCATGATGTGCCGGCCGCGTACTGCCTGCCGGGGCGCCGCAGCGAGATCGTCTTCACCACCGCCGCCTTGGGCGCACTGGACGCGGAGCAGCGCGACGCGGTGCTGCGCCACGAGCAGGCGCACCTGCGAGGGCAGCACCACGTGATTCTCGGGGGTGCCGACGCGCTGGTTCGGGCCTTCCCCAAGGTCCCCCTCTTCGTCGTCGCACGCGCGGAGATGGGCCGGCTGGTGGAACTCATCGCCGATGACAAAGCGGCTGCCGGAGAGAACAACCGGCTCGCCGTGGCCACTGCCCTCGTACGGCTGGCCGAGGCCGGAAGTGCTCCGGCCTCGGCGTTGGCCGCCAGCGGCACGGCCACGGTGGTGCGCGTGCGCAGACTGGCCGCACCGGCCGCTCCGCTGCGCCGGGTGCGGGTGGCGCTGACCGTGGCCGCGGCCACGACCGTGCTGGCCCTACCCGTGGGGGTCGCGGCGACACCGGCCATGGCCACGGCTCAGGCGCAGATGTGCCCCCTGGAACTGCCGGAGATCACCTGACCTATCAGGCTCGCACCACCACGGTTGTCGATCCCAAGATGCAGGAGGATTGTCCGGGCCCGGTCCCGTTCGCGCGGTATCCCACATCCAGCTCACAGCGGCGCAACGCGCACCCTGGGCTCACCCGAGCGCCCGAGCCGGCTGCCGAGCACAACGACTACGGCCCTGGCACCGCCTGCTCAGTCCTAGGCCGAGGGGGTCCGCCCGACCATTCTCGGCGGGCCGATCGGTGCCGTCGCCGCCGTCTCATCGGGCCCGAGGGCGGCGCAAGACGCGGCCGGAGACCTGGACGGGGTCAGTGCCGGGGTCAGCCGCTGGTCTCCAATGCCGTGTTGATGAGGGCGCGCAGTGTGCTCTTCTCGGCGATTCCCAGGACCCTGGCCGAGATGCGTCCGTCCTTGTCGATGACCACAGTGGTTGGAACCGCCTGCGGGGGCACGAACTCGCTCAGCCCCATCGCGATCGAACCGTCCGTGTCCAGGGCGCTGGGGTAGGTGATGCCGAAACTGCGCTCGAACGCCGAGGAGGTCGCCTGCTGGTCCCGAAGGTTGATGCCGAGAAACTGCACCTCCCGCCCGCCGAACGCCTGGTCCAGGGCGTCCAGGTCCTCTTTCGCCGCGGACTTCTCGGCCGCAGCGCCGGCTGCGCTGAACTCCTCGTGCAGTGCCTGCAGATCAGGAGCCTCCACCCGGCACGGGGCGCAGGCGGCGTACCAGAAGTTCAAGACGGTGACCTGCCCTTCAAGGTCCGCCGTGGTGATGACGGTCCCGTCCTCCAGGGTCGCCTCGAAACTGCTGATCGGAGCACGCTCACCGGGGGGATACTCGGCCACCGAGCCGTCCCCCGCCACGTAGTTCGTGTTCGCCGCCGAAGCCTGCTCGGCCAGCGGGTCCGAAGTCGTGCATGCTGCCAGCAGAAAAGAGGAGACCACCAGCAACGCAGAGGCCTTCCACAGCCTGCGCGGACTTCCGGACCGCGCAGGTCCCCGACGCGGGCCGCGACCCGGCGTGTAGGTCCACTTGCGGTCTTCGACGGTCGTTTCCATGCGCGTTTCCCCTCGCTGTGCCGGACGTCATCGCCTGCGGCTGGTGAACATTACCAGCTATACTATCAACCATAGTATTGATGACCTGCACCCGTCGGCGCCGCAACGGCAGAGATCATGCCGCTGCTGCCGATGTCCGGTCACCCGTTCAGCAGTGACCTCATGACCAGTCCCTCCATGCCCGGTTGGACGTGGGTACAAACATACGCCCGGGGTATACATAGATACCCCCAGGGGGTATAAAGGAAGTGGGGGCGAACTGGCCCCGACAGCACCGACCACGGAAACGAAGGAGTCTTGGCATGAGCACCACCACCACCTACACCGTCACCGGCATGACCTGCTCGCACTGCGTCCACTCAGTGACCGAGGAAGTGGGCAGGATCGCCGGCGTGCGCAACGTCGAGGTCGATCTGGTCCCCGGCGGGGCCTCGGAAATGACGATCACCAGCGACACCGCACCGGCGCGCGAGGACGTCCGGGAAGCCGTGGACGAGGCCGGATATGAACTCACGGACACCTCTGCCTGAGTCAGTACCGGCCGGCTCGGCCGGCCACGGCCACACCAGAAAGGAGAGGGGTCGATGAACCAGCAACACCTCGAGCTCGAGATCAGCGGCATGACCTGCGCCTCCTGCGCGGCGCGCATCGAGAAGAAGCTCAACCGGATGCCCGGGGTGGAAGCCAGCGTCAACTACGCCACCGAGAAGGCGCAGGTCGACCTGCCGGAAGGCACCACGGCCGAAGACGCGATGGCCACCGTGGAAGCCACCGGCTACACCGCCCAGGTGCGGCAGCCGGCCGCCCCCGGGGCCGAGCAGGCCGATGAGCAGGTGGCGGGCTCAGATGAGACCGCGCCCCTGCGGCAGCGACTGATCCTCTCGGCTGTGCTCACGGTGCCGGTGGTGGTCCTGGCGATGATCGCTCCCTTGCAGTTCGACAACTGGCAGTGGCTGTCGCTGGCATTGGCCGCTCCGGTGGCGACCTGGGGCGCCTGGCCCTTCCACCGGGCCGCCTGGGCCAACATCCGCCACGGTGCGGCGACCATGGACACCCTGATCAGCCTCGGGGTGCTCGCGGCCTTCGGCTGGTCCCTCTACGCCCTGTTCTTCGGTGCGGCCGGGCAGCCGGGCTTCCGCATGGACTTCACCCTCATCCCCCAACGCGGCATGGGAGCCCATGAGATCTATCTCGAGGTCGCCGCCGCCCTGACGGTCTTCCTGCTGCTCGGGCGCTACTTCGAGGCCCGCGCCAAGAAGCGCTCCGGAGCGGCCCTGCGGGCTCTGCTGGAGATGGGCGCCAAGGACGTCACCGTGGTCCGCGACGGTGAGCAGGTGCGCATCCCGGTGGAGCAACTGACGGTGGGGGATGAGTTCTTCGTGCGCCCCGGTGAGAAGATCGCCACCGACGGGACCGTGGTCGAAGGCACCTCGGCGGTGGACGCCTCCATGCTCACCGGGGAGCCGGTGCCCGTGGAGGTCGGCCCGGGCGAAGCGGTGGCTGGGGCCACCGTCAACGTCGGCGGACGCCTGCTGGTACGAGCCACCCGGGTGGGGTCGGACACCCAGCTGGCGCAGATGGCGCGGCTGGTGGAGCAGGCCCAGACCGGCAAAGCCCCGGTCCAGCGGCTGGCCGACCGGGTCTCGGCGGTCTTCGTGCCGACCGTGATCACGATCTCCCTGGCCACCCTGGGTTTCTGGCTGTTCGTGGGGGCCGGGGCGGAGATGGCGTTCACCGCCGCGGTGGCCGTGCTCATCATCGCCTGCCCGTGCGCGCTCGGACTGGCCACCCCCACAGCGCTGATGGTGGGCACCGGGCGCGGGGCCCAGCTGGGGATCTTGATCAAGGGCCCGCAGGTCCTGGAGTCCACCCGCCAGGTCGACACGATCGTGCTGGACAAGACCGGCACCGTCACCGCAGGCAAGATGCGCCTGGTCGACGTCGTCCCCGCCCCGGACACCGAGGCCGAGCAGGTGCTGCGGTTGGCCGGGGCACTGGAGGACGCCTCCGAGCACCCCATCGCCGAAGCCATCGCCACCGGTGCCCGCGAGAGGGTTGGGGACCTGCCGGCGGTGGAGTCCTTCACCAGCACCCAGGGTCTGGGGGTGACCGGTGTGGTCGCCGGCCACGCCGTGGCCGCCGGGCGGATCTCCTGGTTGGTCGAGCAGTGGGCGCTGGCCCTCGTCGATCCCACCCTGGAGGCCGCGCTGGAGGAGGCCGAGGCGGCCGGGCGCACCGTGGTGGCCGTGGGTTGGGACGGGCGCATCCGCGGCGTCCTCGTCGTGGCCGACACCCTCAAGCCCACCTCCGCCCAGGCCGTGGCCGAGCTCAAGGGCCTCGGGCTGCGCCCGGTGCTGCTCACCGGTGACAACACCCGTGTGGCACGGGCGATCGCCGCCGAGGTCGGGATCGGGGAGGTCATCGCCGAGGTCATGCCCGAGGACAAGGTCGACGTGGTGACCCGGCTGCAGGAATCCGGGCGGGTGGTGGCCATGGTCGGTGACGGCGTCAACGACGCTGCCGCCCTGGCCCAGTCGGATCTGGGCATCGCCATGGGCACCGGCACCGACGTGGCCATCGAAGCCTCCGACCTCACCCTGGTCCGCGGAGACCTGCGCACGGCCGTGGACGCGGTGCGGCTGTCGCGGCGGACGCTGGCGACGATCAAGGGCAACCTGTTCTGGGCCTTCGCCTACAACATCGCCGCGATCCCCCTGGCCGTGTCCGGTTTCCTCAACCCGCTGATCGCCGGGGCGGCCATGGCCTTCTCCTCGGTGTTCGTCGTCAGCAACAGCCTGCGCCTGCGCGGCTTCCGCGCCGTCTCCGTCGACCCCAGCCCGGGGCCGGGTGCCGGCCGCGGCGTCGACGAACCCGCCGCCACCGTCCCCGCCTGACAACCCCGGCACGACTGCGCCCGCCCCCTTTCGAAAAGGGGCGGGCGCAGGGTGCACCGACGGGCTTACCGTCCGTCGTCTTCCAGGACTCGCAACCGCTCCCGGTACTCCTCGGTGCTCAGTTCCCCACGGGCGTAGCGCTCCTCGAGGACCTCTCGCCCCCGGCCGAAGCCCGCGCCGGTTCCGGTCCTGCCTTTGTCCTGGGACCTGCCGGAGAAGGCCCTCACCACAACGACCGCCAGCACCACCACGCCCCCGAGCAGCAGCAGCCCGGCCAGCCACATCATGGCCATACCGCCCGCGCACCCCGTACCGCCCATGTCCCATCCATTCGTCACGACGTGTCTCCTTTCCCTGTGACAGCTTTCGGGTCCACCGCAGCCATGGGTGACAACGAGGGCAGCGGCCTGGGCCCCGCATCACGGCGTTTGAGCATTCCGGCAACGTCCCGGCGTCACCAGCGCCTGCTGCCGGCGGCGCAACCAGGGATCCGTGGGTGGGTCCGTGGTTGCCGGTGACCGGTATGGTCCTCGGTGAAACCCACTGCTACTATTCTACATAGTAGGACGTTGACGAGGTGGTGGATCCCGCCACTGGCCGCCTGCTTGTGGATCAAGGAGATGAAGATGTCGGAACTGCTGTTGGGGTTGGCTGTGCTGGCGTGCCCATTGGGCATGGGGGCGATGATGTGGTTCATGATGCGGGGCATGGGGAACAACCAGGCCGCTCCTGCCTCGGCCCCGGCCGGTGACCCTGTCGCCGAGGCCGAGCTGCAGTTGCTGCGCCGCGAGGTCGATCAGCTGCGGGCGGCCCAGCAGGCATCGAGCACGGGGAGCGGGATGCTCCGATGATCAGCACCGGGATCGCCGCAGCCATTTTTGCCACATCTGTGGTCTTCACATACTTCTTCTGCCTGCGCCCGATGAAGCGCGGTCGATGCGCCATGACGTCCCGCATGCCCACCAGCACGTCGATGAGCCATGAGGCAGAGATCGCGCAGCTGCGCCAGGAGATCCGGAACCTGCGAGGGTAGGGCCTCCCTCGCCTTCGGGCCTTGAAGGCCCAGCATGAGGTTCCTGGTGGCCCGCCGAGTTTCTCCCATCATGAGAGCCTCACTTCGGCAGCGCTCGGGGACCCCTGCCTGGCAGCTCAGCCGTTCACTGCATCTCACGATCAATGCCCTGATGCGCCGCGCCAGTCGAACCCGTGCCGGTCGGTTCGCGCGAGAAGTCCTGAGTCGCTCGGCACGGAGACGTGGTCGAGGGTCGGGTGCGATGCATCGGCCGCAGAGCAATAGCCGACCCCTCGTCCACCGGGGCGCAGGTCGGCCTGACGGGCGCTTTGAGTCTGCCCCTCGCCAAGCACTACTATGTGGCATAGTAATAAGTTGACCGGCACCACACAGGACGAAGGAGACCTCTCATGTTCACCGCTGCAACGTCGACCCTGGCCGCCACGGCCGTACTCGCCGCAGGGGCCCTCATCGGCACCTCCGCACCCGGGCCCACGGACCCGCCCCAGGGTTTGGGAGCGTCCCAGGAGCACCGCCACGACGGTAGCGCCGGCCACCCCGACATGGCCCAGATGCACGAACGGATGATGGGTGGCATGGGTGGGGGAATGATGGAGGGCGATTCCGACATGGGCATGCAGTAAGCGCGCGTCTACGCAGTCTCTTGTTCCTGAACTTCTGAAAGTGACCCGATGATCCGACACACTTCTGCACTTGGCGGCCGCACGGCCCGCCTCGCCGGGCTGGCCACAGTCACCGTCCTGCTCGTCTCCGCCTGCGCCCAGGGGAGCGGTGACGAGGGAGCCAGTTCCGAGCAGGCGGCGAGCGAATCGGAGAACCCGTTCGGCCATGTCCATGGTCTCGCCGTGGACCCGGGCACCGACGAGCTGTTGCTCGCCGGCCACAACGGTCTGTTCGATCTCAGTGGCGAGGAGCCAGAGAAAATCGGGGAGACCAACGACTACATGGGTTTCGCCGTTGCCGGCCCCGATCACTACTACGCCTCCGGCCACCCCGGCCCGGAATCAGACCTGCCCAATCCGGCGGGCCTGATCGAGTCCACCGACGGTGGGGAGACCTGGCAGGTGCTCTCCCGCCAAGGCGAGTCGGACTTCCACGCCATGGCCGTCTCCTCCGAAGGCGTCATCGGCTTCGACGGGACCCTGCGGTTCACTCCCGACGGGCAGGAGTGGTCGGAGGTGGACGAGCAGATCCAGCCCGCACACCTGGCCGCCTCCCCGCAGGACCCGGTCGTGCTGGCGACGACCGAACCGGGCGTGCAGCGCTCGACCGACGGCGGCCGCACCTGGGAGCTGCCCGAGGGCGCCCCGGTGCTGCTGGTGACCGGGTTCGCCGACGCGGACACGGCCGTGGGGGTCGACCCGGACGGTGCCGTGCACGTCAGCCGCGACGCCGGGTTGACCTGGGAGGAGGCCGGAGGTCAGACCGCCCAGCCGGCGGCCGTCGCCGCCGAGGTGGTAGACGGGGGCCTGCACATCTGGGTCGCCACCGAGGAAGGTGTCGAGTTCTCCGAGGACGGCGGGGCCACCTTCTCCACCACGATTCCGGTAGCGGAGTAAGCGCACTTGATGGCGTATCCCTGCATCACCGGCCGCGCCGCCCGTGAGGGGAGCGGCCGGTGATCCTGCTGAGCATCGGAGAGTTCTTCGCCCAGAACGTCCAGTCCGGTGCCCTGCTCGTAGCGATCCCCCTGGCGCTCATCGCGGGGATCGTCTCCTTCATCTCCCCGTGCATCCTGCCCCTGGTGCCCGGTTACCTGGGGTACGTCTCGGGGCTGACTGATCCCACCGCCCCCGGTAACCGGCGCAGGGTCCTGACCGGTGTGGGCCTGTTCATCCTGGGCTTCGCGCTCGTCTTCACCTTCTACGGGGCTGCGTTCGGGGCCATCGGCGGGTGGTTGCTGCGGTGGCAGGACCTGATGATCCGCATCCTGGGCGTGTTCGTCATCGGAATGGGCCTGGCCCTGATCGGGCGCCTGCCCTTCCTGCAGGGAACGACGAAGCCTTCCTGGCAGCCGCGCCGAGGCCTGGCCGGCTCTCCGTTGCTGGGCGTGGTGTTCGGCCTGGGCTGGACCCCGTGCATGGGACCGACCCTGAGTGCGGTGCTGGCCCTGAGCACCACCACTGGCACCGCCTGGCGTGGGGCGCTGCTGGCCTTCGTCTACTGCCTCGGACTCGGCATTCCCTTCGTCCTGGTCGCCCTGGGCATTGGCTGGGTCTCCAAGACCCTGGCGTTCATCCGCCGGCACATGCGCGCCTTCAACCTCGCCGGTGGTTCCGTGCTGATCCTCGTGGGAGTGCTCATGGTCTCCGGGATCTGGGTGCAGTGGATCTATCAGCTCCAGAACCTTTCCGGCACCTATCTCACGCCTGTCTGATCCCTGGGTCTGGCTGCACGAACCGCAGGGATCGGCAAGGATGTGGCTGGGCTCTCAAGAAGTGCACCGATGCGCCCCAGATGTTCTCGGTTCTCTGCCCGCAGCGATCCTTTGACAACCACTCACTGTCCAGTCAGCAGCCACGAACCCACCGCACCATCCCCGAGGAGCACACATGCCGAAGATCTACAACGACGTCACCGAGATCGTGGGCCGCACCCCGCTCGTCCACCTCAACCGGCTCGACGAGGGCCTGCCCGGCAACGTCGCCGTGAAGCTGGAGTTCTACAACCCGGCCCACTCCGTCAAGGACCGCATCGGCGTGGCCATCATCGACGCCGCCGAGAAGTCCGGGCAGCTGAAGCCGGGCGGCACGATCGTCGAGGGCACCTCCGGCAACACCGGCATCGCCCTGGCCATGGTCGGCGCCGCCCGCGGCTACAAGGTCATCCTGACCATGCCCGAGACCATGTCCACGGAGCGCCGGGTCATGCTCCGCGCCTACGGCGCCCAGATCGTGCTCACCCCGGGCGCGGAGGGCATGCGCGGCGCCGTCGAGAAGGCCCAGGAGATCGTCGAGAGCACCGAGAACGCCGTCCTGGCCAAGCAGTTCGCCAACGAGGCCAACCCGGCGATCCACTACGCGACCACCGGCCCGGAGATCTGGGAGGACACCGACGGCGAGGTCGCCGTGTTCGTCTCGGGCGTGGGCACCGGCGGCACCATCACGGGCGCGGGCCGCTACCTGCGCGAGCAGAAGCCGGACGTGCGCCTCGTCGTCGTCGAGCCGGCCGACTCGCCGCTGCTCACCGAGGGCAAGGCCGGCCCCCACAAGATCCAGGGCCTGGGGGCGAACTTCATCCCCGACAACCTCGACCGTACGATCTACGACGACGTCTACGACGTCACCGTCGAGGACTCCGTGCGGGTCGCCCGCGAGCTCGGCACCAAGGAGGGCATCCTCGGCGGGATCTCCTCGGGAGCCATCGTGTGGGCCGCCCTCCAGGAGGCCGCCAAGGAGGAGAACCGGGACAAGCTGATCGTGGCGATCGTGTGCGACTTCGGCGAGCGCTACATCTCCACCCTCCTCTACGAGGACATCCGCGTCTGAGGCCCCGTATCTGGCCCCGGTCGGATTGATCACCTTCGCCAACGGCGGGGGCAACATCGGGGTCTACGTGCCCGTGTTCGTCACCGTGGGCCCGACCACGATGGTGGCCTACTGCATCGCCTTTTTGGCCATGGTCGCGGTGCTGGTGGCCATCGCCAAGTACCTGGCCACCCGCGAACCCATCGCCGAGGTCCTGGAACGGTGGGAGCACATCCTGTTCCCGATCGTGCTGATAGGCCTGGACGTGGTCATCCTCCTCGAAGGCGGCGCCTTCGGCCTCTAACCCACTTGCCGGCTGAGCTCAGCCCCACGAGGGGACCCCGGCTTCATCGGGCCCCGCCCCCGGGCGGCGTGAACGGCCAGATTGCCTCGCTCCTGCCCGGACGGTTCACTGCCGTCGATCGTGGAACTAAGCTCGGCGCACACGATGCGTGCGCCGAAAGGTGGAGACCATGCCAAAGATGTCCGCCCTGGAAGCCTCCTTCTGTCGCAGCGCGCCATGGGCTCTTGTGGCCCGGCGGATGGTTCCGTGGGCGACCCAGGGGTTCCCTCTCACCGGGGACGTGCTGGAGATCGGTGGAGGCAGCGGTGCGATGGCCGAAGCCATCGCCCGAGCCCATTCCCGGGTTCGGCTCACCACGACCGACGCCGATCCGGTGATGGTCCAGGCCGCCCAGGACCGCCTGGCCGGGTTCCCCCTGACCCAGGCGCGTCAGGCCGATGCCACCCGGTTGCCCTTTCAGGACGAGTCGTTCGACACGGTCGTGAGCTTTTTGATGCTCCACCACGTCATCGAGTGGGAACACGCGGTGACCGCGGCGGCCCGAGTCCTGCGACCGGGTGGGGCCTTCGTGGGATACGACCTGCTGGCCTCACCGATGGCATCCCTGGTGCACCGTGCCGACCGGTCACCGCACCGGCTCATCGAACCGGGAGCGTTCGGACCAGTCCTCGACCAGGCCGGCCTGGACCCACTCGCCCTCCGGCTGTCCTTCGGCGGTCGGGTCCTGCGCTTTATCGCTCACAAGCCGGGCAATGCCCAGGACGCTCCCGGCCACGACATCACTGCCAGGAGCAGCCGATGAGCAACGCGCCCATCACCCCCGGGGCCATCCATGAGGAGCTGGAGCGGGTTCGCGCGGACTTCCATGCCCTGGTCACTGAAGCGACCCCTGCGGATCTGCGCCGGCTCTCGTTGGGCACCCGGTGGGCCAACGGGCAGCTGCTGTTCCACATGTTCTTCGGCTACCTCATCGTGCGCCGCCTGCTACCCCTGGTGCGCCTGATGGGCCGGCTGCCCGATCCGGTCAGCCGCACCTTCGCCGGAGCACTGGAGGCCGGCACCGGAGCTTTCCACGTCATCAACTATCAGAGCGACCGGGGTGCGGCCCGGGTGATCCACGGCCCGCGGCTGATCCGGTGGTTCGACCGCACACTCGACATTCTGCAGGCCCGACTCAAGACCGAGTCGGAGGATGCGCTGGCCTGCGGGGTGCACATGCCGGTGCACGGGGATCCCTACTTCCGGGGCTGGATGAGCCTGGCCGAGATCTACCACTACGGCACCCAGCACTACGACCACCACCGTCAGCAGCTGACGCTCAGCCGTGCACCGTGAACCCGCTCCGATGCACGGATCTGGTGATGCAATTGCGGTTCCGGCGTGCACATCGTGCACGTCTGCTCCACGTCACCGCGGGAACCGAGGAAGGCGCTGGTCGGGCCATCCTGATCCCAGGGATGTGCCGGCACCTCGATAGCCTGGGTTAAAAGCTGAAACCCCAGCGATGTGCTCGATCTTTCAGAGCAGGGATCGTTCTGGGGTCTTCGCCGTCCAGTCTATCCACCGTGAAGTGAGGCATCAAGTGCCCTTCGCTCTCAGCCAGGCTCAGCTCGAGGGGTGGGTCAGTACCGATCGGCTGTCCAAGTACGCCGCCGCTCCCGAGGACACGGTGGCGCTCTACATGTGGAACGCGGAACTGACGGGGGCGTTCTTTGAGCTCATCGGACATGTCGAAGTGCTCCTCCGCAACGTCGTCCACGCCCAACTGACACCGCACTCCAGGGACTGATGCACCGATAGGTGACAGTCTGACCTGACCCACGGTTTGGTTTCCACTCGTGGTGACTAGCTTCCAGCGGTGGTGAGTGCCTGTGGTGTTCGCGCGAGGTCGTATTCGTGCGGGGTGGCGTACTGGAGTGCGGAGTGGCGTCGTCGTCGGTTGTAGAACACTTCGATGTACTCAAAGATCGCGTTCGCCAGCTCGATCCGGGTCTTCCACTTCCGACGGTTCAGCAGTTCGATCTGCATCGTCGACCAGAACGATTCCATCATGGCATTGTCGAGGCCGTCGCCGACCGTGCCGAACGAGGGCAGCAGCCCGGCCGAGCGGATCTTCTGCGTGAACACCCACGAGGTGAACTGGACCCCGTGGTCGGCGTGGACGATTCCGCCGGCACCGGGCTTCCGGGCGCGGATGGCCATGTCCAGGGCATTGATGACCAGGGTGGAGTCCTGCTTGGAGTCGATGGCCCAGCCGATGATCTTGCGGCTGCAGGCGTCGAGCACCGCTGCGCAGTAGACCTTGCCCTCGCGGGTGGGATGCTCGGTGATGTCCGTGACCCACAGTTCGTTCAGCGCCAGGCGGTGGAACTTCCGGTTGACGAGGTCGTCTGCGGTCGCCACGCCTCGAAGCCGCTTGATGCGCGCCGGGCCGGGCAGTCCGCCGATGCTGGCGCGCGTCATCAGCGCGGAGATGAGCCGGCTGGAGCAGGGGATGCCCATGCCGATGGTGAGTTCCGCGTGGATGCGGCGGTAGCCGTAGGTGCCCCGAGAGGCCACGTGGATCTCGCGGATCAGCCCGGTGAGCCAGCGTCGGCGCAGTTCCGTGGCGCTGGTCGGACGCTTGCGGTACCGGTAGTAGCCCTGGCGGGAGACGCCCAGGAGGCGGCAGCAGGTGTGGACCGGAGCCCCGGCGTCGACGAGACGGTCGATCACCGGGTGCGCCCTTTTGGGGGGAGTCCGTCCTCCTCATCGAGCCAGGTGGCCGCGTGGCGGATGATCGCGATCTCCTGCTCGAGCTGGCGGATCCGGCCGCGGGCCGCGCGGAGCTCAGCCGATTCCTGGGTGCTGCGCCCGGGCCGGCGGCCCTGGTCGATGTCGTCCTGGCGCAGCCAGGAATGGAGCGTGACAGGGTGGATACCAAGATCAGCCGCGGTCTGCTTGACCTGGCGGCCCTCGCGCACGAGAGCGATCGCTCGTGCACGGAACTCAGGAGGGTAGGGGCGGGGCATAGCGGTGAGCCTTCCATGAAGGCCTTCGACTAGCGACCGCCACTGGAAACCAAACCGTAGGTCAGGTCAACCTGTCACCTATTCGTGCGGCAGTCCCGTTCGTCGAGGTACTTGGAGGTGGTGGTCACCGAAGCGTGACCCAGCAGCTGGGCAACGACCTTCACGTCCCAGCCTTCGGTGAGCATCAGGGTGGCTGCGGTGCTACCGGACATTGCCCGCGGGAATGATGATGCAGTTGAGGTTCGGCATCTGGTTGCGGCCCTACGATGACCCCGTGCTCCATGACTTCTCCTTGCGACCGTTGATGGCAGCGGAGAACGCGTTGCTGGCCGCGGCCACGCTCGGGAACCTCAACTGGTGCGGGCAGCGGTTCATAGCGGCCGATGTGCGCACGCGGTCGGAGTTCGCCCACTACACGGTCGTTGATCCCCAGCGCGGCGACTTCGGTTGGGTGGCCGAAGTCGGGAAGGGCGCCATCGGCGTTGTCTGGGCCCAATTCCTGCCCCCGGATGATCCTGGTTACGGATTCCTCGCCGAGGACACCCCGGAGGTGAGCCTGTGGGTGCGGGGCGACTGGCGTGGCCGGGGAGTGGGCAGGGCGCTCCTGCGCCGGGTGCAGGACGACGCGCGAGCTCGAGGGGTGCCCCGGCTCAGCCTGTCGGTGGAGGCCGACAACTACGCCAAGAAGCTCTATGCGGCGGAGGGCTTCGTCGACGTCCCCGGACGTGCAGCCGATGGCGTCATGGCCTGGAACCCATAACAGGCACCGGGCCAGCACCACGCAGACGGCATCCCCAGGGGAAGGCTTAGCCGATGCGGTCGGAGTCGGTGTCCGCAGGACCGGGGGGCCCAGCAATTCCAGCCTGCCGTACGCGCCGGCGGAAACCGCCTCTGGGCGGACAACCCGGCCCCGGACCGCCTCGTCAGCACGGCGGGGCGTCCCACCGGCGGAAGTGGGGACATTATGAAAGTCGATCTTTTCCTTACCGGTCGGTACGGTTGGGGTATCGCGCACGGTGCTCAGTCGGGGGGCTGGGCCACCTAGTGTGGACCGTGTCAGAGGGCGCAGCCGGGGGGCTGGCCCATTCCAGACCGGTCGAATAGCCGCCGTCCTGGCGGCAGAAGAGCTGGGGCCTTGGGCTCCGTCGCCGGGGGGGGGTGCCTCTATGGTTTCCGTCAAGCGGCCAGGGCCACCGGTGACGTGTTCTGGGGCTCGGTGGGGTCTTGGTAGAGGGTGCCGTCGCGCAGCATGGCGAACAGGACGTCGGTCCGTCGGCGGGCCAGGGCGATGATCGCCTGGTTGTGGCGTTTGCCCTGGGCGCGTTTCCGGTCGTAGTAGGCCCTCGAGGGTGGGTGGTTGAGTGAGGCGAAGGCCGAGAGGAACAGTGCCCGCTTCAGGCGTTTGTTGCCGCCCTTGGCGGCGTGCTCGCCGCGGATCGAGGTTCCCGACCTTCGGGTGACCGGGGCGATCCCGGCGTAGGAGGCCAAATGCCCGGCATCTCGGAAGTCCTTGCCGACGACCTCGGTGAGGATTCTCGCGGCGGTCCTGACCCCTATCCCGGGCATCGAGGTCAGGACCGGGCAAAGAGGGTGGGCCTCCACGAGGGCCTCGACCTGGGCGGCCACCGTGGCCCGTTGGTGGATCAGGCCGGCCAGCTGCCCGGCCAGGATCGGCACGACGGTGGCGGCGGCCTCGGTGCCGGCCACGACCACGGTCTGCTGCCCCAGAGCGTCGAAGATTTCCTCGGTGAGGGTCTCGGCCAGCCGGGGTGCGTGCTTCTTGAGCCTTGCCCGCACGTGGCCCCTGCCGGCCGCGGCGAGCTTGGCCGGGGTCGGGTAGCGGCTGAGCAGATCGGCGACCGCCGGGTGGGTCACCCGCGATCCCAGGACCCGTTCCAGGGCGGGGTGGATCTGGGTGAGCATGCCCCGTAGGCGGTTGGAGGTGGCGGTGATCTGGGTGGCGAGGTCGTCGTCGAAGCCGGCCAGCACGGCCAGTTCGGCGATCTGGGCCTCATCGACCTGGATGTCACGCAGGGTGTGCGGCATGGTCCGGGCGGCCTCGGCGATGATCAGTGCGTCGCGGGCGTCGGTCTTGGCCGTGCCCGGGTGCAGATCGGCGATCCGGCGCATCGCCAGCCCGGGCAGGTAGGCCACCTGTACGCCATCGGTGCCTTCGGCGACGGCCACCGGCAACGCCCCGATCGTGGCCGGCTGGTCCACGACCATCAGCACCGGCCCATGGGCCGCGGCCAGGTCGGTGAGGATGGCCCGCAGCCGGGTCTCGTCGTTAGGCAGGGCCTTGTCGTAGACCGTCTTCCCCGCAGCCGTCACCGCCACGGCGTGGTGGTCGGACTTGCCGACGTCGAGGCCGACGAACACCGCCGGTTGTGGTTGCTCTGACATGGCCGGGCCCCTTCTCATCCGCTGCTGTACGAGCATGCTGGCCGGCCGGATGGTGATCACGCTCGGCATCCACGTTACGAAGGCCCTAATCCAGCGGGCCCTGCCTCTATTAGCGATCCGCGATCACCGGACCGGTCCTCGGTGACTACACCCCCCGGATCATGGATGACTGGGGGCAAACGATCATGCCGAGGACCGGCCGGTCAGCACCCCTCCATCCTGTCGGACCGAGGAGTTGGGAAGAAGGTAACGGGGGGCGACGCTTCTGCCGCCGGGCCGGCGGCCCCTTACGGCACTCATGACCGTCCCTCCGTCCCTGTGGCAGCACATCGTCCAATCGCAGGTAGCTGCCCCGGTTGAGGAGGCCCGCATGAACGATGCCCACCCTGCCGCAGCGCACGCCAACTGGGCGACTCCCGTGGCCGATCCGCTGTCCCGGGCGGCGGCCTTTGCCGCCCTGCGCCCGGCCCTGGAGGCCCTGATCCACCAGGCAAGCGCCGACTCCCGGCTGAGCCCGGAGGCCCGTCGGGTGCTGCGCGCGGTGGCCCGCACCCGCCCCGAGCACACCCTGGCGCTGGCCGAGCTCGCCGCCCGCGCCAGCACGGCCAAGGCCCAGGTTCGCCTCGCGTTGACCGAGCTGGACGCCCACGGCTATCTCGCCCACCTGGCACACATCGCCCCGCACCTGAGCGCAGCACTGCCCCCACATACTCGCTGCACCCCGGCAACGGACCCTAAGGTCGAACCCGTCGACGGAGACACCTCCTGAACCTCCTCGTCCATAGTCCAGCCTCCGTGCAACGACCTCACGCCGAACCCGGCGGGTCTGATGCACTGTGGGTTGCTTTCCGGGCCGTGGAGTGCTGGCTAGTGACGGAGGTTGTAGAGCGTGATCGAGGCCAGCATCGTCAACCCGGCCAGCACTGCGGCTGCGGGCCCTGCCGTGGGAGTGACGAAAAGACCCACCGCCGCGGCGATGGCCGCGGGACGCAGGGGCTCTGCCTCGAGGGTGCCGAAGGCCGTGGTGGCGAGTGGGATCAGCACCAGCGTCGCCACCACACTCGTCACGTAAATCGTCAGGGCATGCCGGCGCGGCCGTGCTACGGCGGGGTCGTGCCGGTGCAGCAGTGTCGCGGCCAACCATCCGAGCGCGAGCACGCCCCAGGCAACCAGGGTCAGTCCGGGCCGCGGTGGGACCAGTGCGGAGGCGTTGGCCAGCACGAAGGTGCTGCCCCCGGCCGCGCCCACAGCCGAGCCCACCAACAGCGGCAGGACGGCGGCGAAGTCCCGGGGCGGCTTCCGCTGCTGATGGGCTGGAGGAGTCGATTCGGGACGTGAGGTGTTCACAGCGTCCACGCTCCTCCTGGAAGCTGCAGGACTCCCCGCGCGCCACGCCGAACGGGCGCCAGCGACACGTCAGCGGGGAAAGCTCTGCGCGCACTGGTGGTGTCTGTGAGATGCACCCCCATTGGAGAAGGTCTGGGGGAAGAAGCCATGTTGCTGATGCGGGCCGGGGTCCGTGAAAGCGGGACGCGGGGCCGGGGCCGAATGCTGTGGGAGTACGGTGGAATTCGAACGACGCGATCCGGTGACCAGGTGGGCGCCCCGTACCTGGTGCCGTTTCCCCTACCTGGCCTGAAGGGAACAGCATGAGCACCTCCTCGCACGCCGAGGGCCTGCAGGGGTCGCCGGCGCGGATGTCCCCGGATGCTAGCCCGGTGTCTTCTCGGCGGCGGATCCCGTTGCGGTCGACCTGCGCGCAGCCCCACGTCTGTCCGGCGCCGGTGCGGATGCGGGTGCTGTCCCGGACACCGATGTTCGCCGGGCTGGTCGAGGAGCAGCTGGCGGACATCGACCGGAGGATGACCTCCCTGTCCTGGGCTGAGGGGGACGCGCTCCACGTCGAGGGCGCACCGGCTGAGCACCTCTACCTCGTAGCCGCGGGACGGGCCAAGGCTTACCGGACCGCCCCGAATGGGCAAGAGGTCGTGGTGGAGCTACTGGGGCCGGGAGACCTGTTCGGCGGGCTGCGCACCCTCGGCCAGGAAGCCTACGCCGAGACTGTCGAGGCTTTGACCACCGTGTGCGCCCTGCGGATCGGCGACGACGCGTTCCGCCAGATCCTCGGCGAGCACCCAGAGGTGGGGCTGCGGGTGCTCGAGGACACCACAGCGCTGCTCGCCCAGGCCCGCACCGACGTCACCCGGCAGTCCACGGCCACCGTGGCCGAGCGACTGGCGGCGGTCCTGCTGCGCCTGGCGGAGAAGTTCGGGGAGCCCGCCCGCGAGGGCGGGACCTTGATCGAGCTGCCGCTGTCGCGGGCGGATCTGGCGGGGATGACCGGGTCGACCCCGGAGTCCGTCTCCCGGGTGATGAGCCGGTGGCGCAAGGACGGTGTCATCGACGCCGGCCGCCGCTGGACTGCCGTGCGTGACCCGCGCCGGCTGGCGGAGATCGCCGGAGCGGAGGCCTGACCCCCGAGCTTCGCGGTTGATTGACGCCCGTCATGGTCCGAGGACCCGGTCCTTCGTAGGTTGGAGACACACCCGATGAGGTGAGTACTCCACAACAGGGAGAGGAACCACCACCATGACCACCACCACAGCCACCACCACTCACACGGTCCTGCGCGCCGAGGGCTTCTCCTGCCCCTCCTGCGTGGCCAAGATCGAGAAGCGCGTCGGGCGTCTGAAGGGCGTCGACGCGGTGAAGGTCCACTTCGCCTCGGCCCGCATCGAGGTCGACCACGACCCTGCCCTCGTGAGTGTGGAGGACATCGTCGCCGCTGTTGCCAAGGTCGGCTACACCGCCCGCCCCGCCGCCTTCTGACCCGCCGCACCCACAGCCCGCGCCGCTGCCGGGACCTCCCCAGGAGGTCACGGCAGCGGCGCTCTTCGTTGCCCGCCGAGCCGGCGCTCATTGGCCCTTCCTGCGATCGTGCGGTTGATTGATCCCCGACATGTTCGGGTCCGTGGGCTGTGCGTAGCGTCGTGAACAAGCCCCCATCAGGGGCGAGAACGGTTACCAGGAAGGACGGACATCATGAACAGGGTGCAGAGGTGGATTTACGGCCGGTGGGCGATCCCCGCGGTTGCGGGGGTGCTGATCCTCGCCTCGTTCGTCGCCTCCGAGGTCGTCGGCTCGGTCCTGTGGGCGGATGTGCTCATGCTCGCCGCCGCCGTCGTCGCCGGCAATCAGATCGTGGTCAAGGCCGTCCGGGCGATGGTCGCCCGCATGGTCGGGATCGACCTGCTGGTGGCGGTCGCCGCCATCGGGGCGGTCATCATCGGCAACTACTGGGAGGCCGCCGCGGTGACCTTCCTCTTCGCGGTCGGCCACGCCCTGGAGTCGGCCACCCTCAACAAGACCCGCTCGGCGCTGGCCGAGCTCGTCGCGGTCGCCCCGGACACCGCCGTGGTCCTGCGTGACGGGGAGCAGGTCGAGGTTCCGGCCGCGGACGTGGCGATGGGCGAGGTCGTGCTGGTCAAGAACGGCGCCAAGGTTCCCGTCGACGGCCAGGTCGTGGCCGGCACCGGTGCCGTGGACGAGGCTTCCATCACCGGGGAGTCCATCCCGGTGGAGAAGGCCAAGAGCGACCAGGTCTTCGCCGGGACCGTCTCCCGCGGCGGGTTTCTTCAGGTGCTGGCCACCGGCATCGGCGCCGACACCACGCTGGCCCGCATCATCCACCGGGTGGAGGAGGCCCAGGACGCCAAGGCGGCCACCCAGGCATTCATCGACCGCTTCTCCACCTGGTACACCCCCGCAATCATGGTCCTGGCACTGGTCGGTGGCTTGATCACCGGGGACGTGGTGCTCGCCCTGACCCTGCTGGTCATCGGCTGTCCCGGAGCCCTGGTGATCTCCATCCCGGTCGCCATCGTGGCCGGCATCGGCCGTGCGGCCCGCAATGGCATCCTGATCAAAGGTGGGGAGTTCCTGGAGACCTCCGCGAGGATCACCGCCGTCGCCGTGGACAAGACCGGCACGCTCACCGAGGGCCGCCCGCAGCTGACCGACGTGGTCGTCTTGGACCCGGCGCTGGACCGCGCGGACGTGCTGGGCTGGGCCGCGGCCGCGGAGGCCGGCTCCGAGCACCCCCTGGCCCGCCCGATCCTCGACGCCGCTGCGGCCGAGGGCGTGGGCGCCTCCGTGGTCCCCGAGGCGGTCGACCCAGTGCCGGGCAAGGGCATCGTGTCGACCACTGACGGGGTGCGGGTGCTGATCGGCAACGCCGCGTTGCTGGAGCAGTACGGCATCACCGACCCGAAGGCTGCAGCTGCGGCCCAGAAGCTCGCCGCGGCTGGGCGGACACCCATGATCGTGGCCGTCGACAATGCCGTGATCGGTGTCATCGCCGTGGCCGACCAGGTGAGGGCCGACGCGGCCGAGATGGTGTCCCGGCTCCACGAGGCCGGGGTGGAGAAGGTCGTCATGCTCACCGGTGACGCCCCGTTGGTGGCTCAGGCCATCGGGAAGGTCACCGGGGTGGACGAGATCCGCGCCGGGTTGCTGCCCGAGGACAAGCTCGAGGCGGTCGCGGCGCTGCAGCGGGAGGGCCACTTGGTGGTGATGGTCGGCGATGGCGTCAATGACGCCCCCGCCCTGGCCACCGCGGACATCGGCGCGGCCATGGGCGCGGCCGGCTCGGCTGTGGCCGTGGAGACCGCCGACATCGCGCTGATGGGCGACAACCTGCTGAAGCTGCCCGAAGCGATCGGGCTGGCCAAGCGCACCGTGGCCGTGATGCATCAGAACATCACCGTCGCCCTGATCACCGTGGTGCTGTTGTTGGCCGGGGTCTTCGCCGGCGGGGTCACGATGTCGATCGGGATGCTCGTCCACGAGGCTTCTGTGCTCGTCGTGATCGCCAACGCCATGCGGTTGCTGCGCCGCGCCCAGGACACCACCCCCGCGACGGGCACCACACCGGCCGCCCCGGCCACAGACCGGGTGACATCCCGGTCCTAGGACACCACCGTGGCGGGCGGCCCCACACCAGGACCGCCCGCCACGGGGTGGAACGCACCACCAGTCCTGCCCGGCCCCGGGCGGAGAGACCACCATCACTGCAGGAGGAGCATCATGAGCGCGCAAGAGCACTTCATCATCGAGGGCAACATTGAGCACTTCACCATCGCCGACATCGCTGGCAGCAACCCCGACTTCCGCCAGGTGCTGTGGACCGGCCAACACGCTCAGATCGTTGTCATGACCATCCCTACCGGTGGTGAGATCGGCGAGGAGGTCCACGAGCACACCGATCAGATCCTCACCTTCGTCGCCGGCACCGGGGAAGCCGACCTGAACGGGCACACGCATCCGATCGAGGCCGGTGACCAGTGCGCGGTCCCGGCCGGGGCCCGGCACAACTTCCGCAACACCGGGGATGAGCCCCTGGTGCTCTACACCGTCTACAGCCCGCCCGAGCACGCCGCCGAGGCCGCCTACGCCACCAAGGAGGAGGCGGACGCGGCCGAGGCCACCGGCCGGGACGAACCCCCGACCGGTTGAGCCCGCACTCATCCACACCCTCTAGAGAAGAAACGAGGAAGACGATGTCCACGGTCTACGTGTTCACCGATTTCGGCGGTCCTGAGACCCAACAGCTCCTCGATCGGCCCGCCCCGCAGCCTGGCCCGGGCGAGCTGGCCGTGGAGGTTCGGGCCGCCGGGGTGAATCCTGTCGACTGGAAGATCCGCTCCGGGGTACTGGGGCGGGACCGGGAGTTGCCGGCCCCGATGGGCCGGGAGGTCTCCGGCGTCGTGACCGATCTCGGGGAAGGCGTAAAGGGTTTCGCGGTCGGCGACGAGATCCTCGGCCCCGTCGCTCCGGGTCACGGCGGGTTCGCCGAGCACACCTTCGTGCGGGCGGCCGAGGCGGTCGCCAAGCCCGAGGAGATCTCCTTCGCCGACGCCACCACCATCCCGGTGGCTGCGGCCACCGCCTATGACGCCACCCACCAGTTCGAACTCGAACCCGGCCAGAGATTGCTGATTCTTGGCGCCGGCGGCGGGGTGGGACTGATGGCCGCCCAAATTGGGCGCGTCCACCAGTTCACCGTCATCGGCGTCGCCAGCCAGTCCAAGCGCAAGATCGTCGAATGCACCGGGGCGACCTTCGTCCCCTCCGGGGAAGGAGCTGCTGACCGCGTCCGCGAGGTCGCCCCCGAGGGGGTGGACCTTATCGTCGACCTCGTCGGGGGTGAGGCCCTGGGCGAGGTCGCCGGCCTGGTTACCGATCCGGCCAGGATCATCTCGGCGGCCGACGCCACGACCGCCACAGAACTGGGCGGGGCGGCACTGGAACGCACCGAGGAGGCGATGGAAAAGATCACCGAGGTCATCGAATACGGACTCGTCGATCCCCACGTCACCGCCTGCTATCCCCTGGCAGAAGCAGGACGGGCGATCGCCGAGGTCGAGGCCGGTCACGCCACCGGCAAGATCGTCATCGAACCCACCCCCGTGTGCTGATCATGGGCACGCCCGGAGCCTCATGCGGTGAGAACAAGGGCGCCGGTGTGGCGGCCCCAGCCCATTGACGGGGGCCGTCACACCGGCACCTGTCGACTCATCTTGAGGCGGGGCGCGAGAGAGCGGATCCAGCCCACAGAAGGAACATCCCATGTGCCAGAAGACCAGTCCGACCACGAGCCCCCGCATCGCCACGGCGACGCTCACCAGCGTCGAAACCGTCCAGCTCCAGCAGCTGATCAAGAACGCGGAAACAGCCGCCGCCCAGTACGAACGGAACGAAGCGAAGATCGAGCAGTGGGGACTCGATTCCTTCCCCGCCTCCGACCCGCCCCAGAACTACTAAACCCCAGGGGTTGGCTGCTCGGGCGTCCCGACAAGCGACGCGTGCTCGGCCCCGGCCGGGGAGAGGCTGATTCCTCCACCCCGACACGGGGTCGGTGTTCCCGCCGGAGCGGTGGGTGTCACCGCAGGCGCAGCGGAGCGGTGGCGAACCCACCCACGGGCGGCAACTCGCGTTCCCGGGGCCGGTCCGGATCGGGCTCGATCACGGCCGTCGCCGCCAGGGCGGCGCGGGTCAGTACTCGCAGCTCGAGGGTCGCCAGCGGCCTGCCAGGGCACACGTGCTTGCCGATCCCGTACACCAGGTTGTACGGGGCGTTGCCGACCGGGTCGAACGCGTCCGGGTCAGCGAAGATCCGCGGGTCGCGGTTGGCGGCGGTCCAGTTCAGGAGCACCCGGTCGCCGGCGGCCAGCTCTCGACCACCGACTGTGACGGGTTCCGTCGTGATGCGGCGGTTGGCGACGAACGGGTCATCGATCCGCAGGATCTCATCGAGGATCGCGTCGAACTCCCGGTCGGACACCCCCGAGCGCAGCCGGGCCTGCAACTCGGGTTGATCGGCCAGATAAGTCAGTACCACGCCGGTGCACAACGCCATCGACCCCAAGTCACCGCCGGTCCAGTTGCGCAGGATCGAGACGATCTCATCGTCGCTGAGCTCCCGCCCATCAACCTGGGCACGCACAAGCTCAGTGGTCACGTCATCGGGCGCACCGTCGCCGGCCTCGCGGCGGACGTCGGTCAAGGATCGGATGATGGCGTCGAAGCGCTGGGCGACCTCAGTGGTGCGGGAACGGTCCCGGGAGCGGGTGGCGGCATGGTTGTCCTGCATCCACTGCAGCAGATCCTCCTCCAGGCCTGCAGGCCACCCCAGCCAGGCCGTCTGTGCGCGCACGGCGAAGCGGGAGCCGACCGCCACGGCGTCGATCGGGCCGGGGACCTCGAGCTGGCCCACCAGGTCGGTGGCGACCCGCTGCACCACCGGCTCCAGGGCGCTCATCCGCTCAGGGGTGAAGAACCGCTCCACGAGGGCGCGGAAGGCCGTGTGGGTAGGGCCGTCAAGACCGTTGGGCACCTGGAGGTAGCGGGAGACTGCGTTGGAGAAGCTCTCGTGGTCCAGCGCGGCGGCAGTGACGTCAGCGTGGGTGAACAACGTCCAAGCACCACTGGCATCGCGGGCCACGGGACAGCGTGAGCGCAGCTTGTCGTAGGCGGCCACAGGATCGCGACGGACCTGCGGGCCCCGCGGGTTCCAATCGGACCGGACGGGATCCGTGGCCGGTCCCGGTGCCGTGGCGGGTCCGGCCAGCGGGGGTGCGTGGGGGATGGCGTCATCGGCCGAGGGATGGCCTGTCATGTGTGTCCTGTCGTGGGTGGCCGTCAGCGCGGTGCGCGGGGACCTCCGCGCCGGCGGTGGGGGCAGTTGGTGGTGGTGTTCAGGGGTGGGTTCGTTCGTCGACTTTCCCGCCGTTGCGTACGGTGAGGGCGAGCAGCAGGGACAGGATCGCGAAGCCGGCCAGCAGGGTCAGGCCCACGAAGTAGCTGTTGTGCTCGGCGTTGTAGGTGGCGCCCATGACCAGCGGCGGGAAGTATCCGCCCAGGCCGCCGGCGGCGGCGATGATGCCGCCGATGGTGCCGACGTCCTTGGCCGGGGCGGCTCGGCCGACCCAGCCGAAGACACCGCCGGTGCCCAGGCCGAGGAAGAGTGCCATGAGCAGGAAGGTGGGGCCGTAGACGCGTTCCTGACCGGGTTGGAAGGCTACGACCATGGCGAGCACGGCGGTGCCGGACAGAGCGGTCAGGGTCACCGTCTTCGGCCCGATCTTGTCGGCCAGGATCCCGCCGATGGGTCGGGCGATGACGGCGGCCAGGGCGAAGCCGGCGGTGCGGGTGCCGGCGGCGGTGGCGTCGAAGTCGTAGACGTTGTCGAGGTAGGTCGGCAGGTAGTTGGAGAACGCGACGAACGCCCCGAAGACGACCCCGTAGAGGAAGCACAGTTGCCAGGTGACTTTCAGCGTGAACGCGTGTTTGATCTTCGGTAGGACCGGCTCGGGGGCCTTGGCCCCGTGCACGGGAGAGTCCCGTAGCAGCGCCCAGCACAGCACAGCCATGACTCCCACGATCACCGCGATCAGGACGTGGGCGCCCAGGTATCCGATCCCGGTCACCAGGCGGGGGGTGAGGAACGCGGAGACGGCGGTGCCGACCATACCGGCGCCGAAGACCCCGGTGGCGAAGCCCTTGCGGTGGGATTCGTACCACCCCGAGCAGAACGGGACGCCCACGGCGAAGACGGTACCGGCGATGCCGAGGAAGAACGCCACGGCCACGAGCAGTCCGAAGCTGCCCAGCTGCCCGACGAGCCCGGTGACGAGCACCAGGGGAGCGGTGATGCCCAGGATGACGGTGAACATCACCCGCCCGCCGTAGCGGTCGGTCAACGCGCCAACGGGCACCCGGCAGACGGCGCCGACGAGGATCGGCATGGCCACCAGCACCGAGGTCTGGGTGGCGTCGAGGTCCATCTGCTGGGCATAGCGCTTGGCCAGCGGCCCCACGATCGTCCATGCCCAGAAGCCGACTGCGGACGCCAGGGTGGCCAGGAGCAGGTTGCGCAGCTGCCCGGCCTTGAGGTGAGGGGCAGTGGTGCCGGAAGAGGTCGCGGGGGAGGTGGATGACATGGCTGTCCTCGTGCGTTCGGTGGGCAGGGCGAGACGTCAGTGGCGACCGGCGCGGTTGCGGCCCGTGGGTGCTTTCGTGGTGCCACGGGCCCGGTCCCGGGTGCCCACGGGCTCCCAACCCCGGCGCACCGGGGCCAGGTTCGTTCCGGAGGCGCGGTCACGGGAGCGGTAGACGATGTAGGGGCGGAACAGGTAGTGCACCGGTGCGGTGAAGGCGTGCACCAGGCGGGTGAAGGGCCACAGCGCGAAGAGCGCCATCGCCCACAGGGCGTGCACCTTGAAGCCGGGGCCGGCCGCGGCCATGGCGGCGACGTCGGGTTGGAAGATCCAGATGGAGCGGAACCACGGGGAGACGGTCTGGCGGTAGTCGACCACGGTGGTGTCGAACAGGGACAGCACCGTGGTGCCCAGGCCCGTGAGCAGCGCGCCGACGAGCATGATGTACATGAGCTTGTCGTTCTTGGTGGTGGCCATGAACACCGGCCCGGTGGTGCGCCGGCGCCAGATGAGCAGCACGATCCCGACCAGGGTGCCCACCCCGGCGATCGTGCCGATGCCCAGGGCCATGATGTGGTACAGGTGCTCGTTGATCCCGACGGCGTCGGTCCAGGTGCGGGGGATCACCAGCCCCATGACGTGCCCGGCCAGCACTGCGAGGATGCCGAAGTGGAACAGCGGGGAGGCGATGCGCAGGATGCGGGACTCGTAGAGCTGGGAGGAGCGGGTGGTCCAACCGAACTGGTCGTACTTGTAGCGCCAGATCGAGCCGCCGATGATCAGCGCCAGCACGACGTAGGGCAGGGCACCCCACAACAGGACGTCCCCCACCCCGATCTCGACGGTCTCGGGAGGCGGAGCGGTGGGGATCATGGGCTGTTCCTTTCGGTGACGGGCAGCAGCCGGGGGTCGTAGGGGTCCAGGCCCACGGATTCGGTGGGCGGGCCGTAGCCGGCCATCCGCATCACCGCGTCGCGGTCCTCCGGGGAGACCCCGGGCAGGGTGGAGCACACCAGGGCGAGGGCGCCGCGGTGCGGCAGGCCGTCGTCGCGCAGGGACAGCCGCAGCAGCTCCAGGGACGGGCGGTAGCGCTGCAGCAGTTCGTAGCCGTCCTCGGGGGAGACCTTCGCGGTGAACTCCAGCACCAGTGGCAGGTAGTCCGGCAGCTCGGACTCGTCCAGCTGCGCCCCGTGGGAGCGGTAGATCTCTTTGAAGGCCGCCAGTGCCTCCCCACGGCGTCGGGTGTCCCCGTCGGTCCAGTAGGTCAGGTGCAGGCTGTGCCGCCGGGACAGGTCGAACTCCTGGACGTAGTCGGCCTGCACCTCATCCAAGGGGCGAGCCGTGAACCACTCGAACAGCTCCTCGACCTCCTCCACGGGGGCCTCTACCTCTGTGAGCGCCCCGTGCAGCAGCGGGAGCACCTCGAGCATCGCCGGGTCCGGGTAGCCCAGCAGCACTGCGGCGGCCTGCCGGGTCACCGCGCTGCGCCGGGGGTCCGGGTCGGCGTAGGCGCCCGGGTCGAGGGTGCCCGGCCCGGCCTTGCCGAGCAGCTTCTCCAGCAGCCCCATCAGCGCGCCCCGTTCCCGTCCTGGGGCGGGAACAGGCCCTGGGGCTTGCCCCGCCCGTCCCAGTTGAGCAGGTTGACCCGCCCTCCCAGTTCCTCGTTTCCGGTGGGGTCGGTCCCGCGCTGCCGTGCCTGCAGGGCCGCGAAGTTCTCGGCCGCGACTGGCATCGGCGTTCCGGAGGCTTCGCCGAACACCCCGGTCTGGCCCATGCCGGGCCCACCGTCCACGTCGAGGGAGCAGCCGATCTCCTCGAGGTTGTGCGCGTCCTCCAGGTGCGCGGAGGGGATGACGTAGCGTTCCTCGTACTTGGCGATGGCCATGAGCCGGTACATCTTCTGGATCTCGGTCCCGGTCATCCCGACGGCTTCGGCGATCGCCTCGTCCGCTTCCTCGCCCAGGGCGATGTCGCGCATGTAGGAGCGCATGGCTGCCAGTTTGTTGAGCACCTCCCGGATCTTCTCGGTGTCCCCGGCGGTGAACAGCTCGGCCAGGTACTCGACCGGGATGCGCAGGGAGTCGATCGCCCCGAAGAGGTTGGCGGCGTCCTCGCCGTCGTGGCCCTGGTCCTTGAGCAGGTCCACGACCGGCGACAGTGGCGGGACGTACCAGACCATGGGCATCGTGCGGTACTCGGGGTGCAGGGGCAGGGCCACCCGCAGCTCTTTGGCCAGGGTGTAGACCGGGGACTTCCGCGCCGCGTCCAGCCAGTCCTCGGGGATGCCCTCGGCCCGGGCGGCGGCGATCACTGTCGGGTCGTGCGGGTCGAGCATCAGGTCCAGTTGCGCCTCGTAGAGGTCTTGTTCGTCCGGTGTCGCGGCGGCTTCGGTGACCCGGTCGGCGTCGTAGAGGAAGATGCCGATGTAGCGCAGCCGGCCCACGCAGGTCTCGGCGCACACCGTGGGGATCCCGACCTCGATGCGGGGGTAGCAGAAGGTGCACTTCTCGGCCTTGCCGGACTTGTGGTTGTAGTACATCTTCTTGTACGGGCAGCCGGTGACGCACTGGCGCCAGCCGCGGCACTTGTCCTGGTCGACCAGTACGATGCCGTCCTCGGTGCGCTTGTAGATCGCCCCCGAGGGGCAGGAGGCCATGCAGGACGGGTTCAGGCAGTGCTCGCAGATCCGGGGGAGGTAGAAGGCGAAGGTCTGCTCGAACTCGAACTTGATCTTCTCCTCCGACTCCTTCCGGACCTTCTCCACGATCGGGTCCAGGTGGCCCATCTCCGGGGCGCCGCCGAGGTTGTCGTCCCAGTTGGCCGACCAGGAGATCTTCATGTCCTCGCCGGTGATCAGGGACTTCGGTCGGGCGACGGGGAAGTCGGTGCCGGCGGGGGCGTTGGTGAGGGTCTCGTAGTCGTAGGTCCACGGCTCGTAGTAGTCGTTGAGCTCGGGCTGGACGGGGCTGGCGAACAAGCCGGCCAGCTTCGCCCAGCGCCCGCCGGATTTGAGCTTGAGGTTGCCGCGGCGGTTGAGCTCCCAGCCGCCCTTCCACTTCTCCTGGTCCTCGTACCGGCGGGGATAGCCCTGCCCGGGACGGGTCTCCACGTTGTTGAACCACACGTACTCCGTGCCGGCGCGGTTCGTCCACGCCTGCTTGCACGTCACCGAACAGGTGTGGCACCCGATGCACTTGTCGAGGGCCATCACCATGGCGACCTGGGCCATGACTCGCATCAGTACTGGACCTCCTGGGAGCGCTTGCGGACCACGGAGACGATGTCGCGCTGGTTGCCGGTGGGCCCGAGGTAGTTGAAGGCCCAGGACAGCTGCGCGTAGCCGCCGATCATGTGGGTGGGTTTGACGAGGATGCGCGTGACCGAGTTGTGGATCCCGCCGCGGCGCCCGGTCGCCTCGGACTTCGGGACGTCGATCAGGCGCTCCTGGGCGTGGTGGACGTAGACCACCCCGGCCGGCATCCGGTGGGAGACGATGGCCCGGCCGATGTAGACGCCGTTGGTGTTGAGGCACTCGACCCAGTCGTTGTCGGAGACCTCGATCAGTGCGGCGTCCTGGGGGCTCATCCACACCGTGGTGCCCCCGCGGGCCAGGGAGAGCATGAACAGGTTGTCCTGGTACTCCGAGTGGATCGACCACTTGTTGTGCGGGGTCAGATACCGCACGGCGATCGACAGCTCCCCGCGCTGCCCGAGCTTGGGTTCCCCGAACAGGCGGTGCATGTCCAGGGGCGGGCGGTAGATCGGCAGGGACTCACCCATGTCCTTGAGCCAGTCGTGGTCCAGGAAGAAGTGCATCCGTCCGGTGAGGGTGTGGAAGGGCTTGAGGCGTTCGATGTTGATGGTGAACGGGGCGTAGCGCCGCCCGCCGGTCTCCGAGCCGGACCACTCCGGGGAGGTGATCACCGGGACCGGGCCGGCCTGGGTGTCGGCGAAGGTGATGCGCTTCTCCTCGGAGCCGCGGGCGAGGTCTGCGAGCTCCACCCCGGTGCGCTTCTCGAGGGTCTCGAAGCCCTGCACGGCCAGCTCCCCGTTGGTGGTGCCGGAGAAGAGGAGGATGGCCTCGGCCATCCGCGCGTCGGTGTTGATCACCGGTCGGCCTGCCGCGGCCCCGGAGTCGAACACCCCGTGCAGGCGGGCCAGCTGGTCCACCTGGTGGGAGACGTCGTAGGTGATGTACTTCGTGGTGAGGCCCAGCTTCTCAGCCAGTGGCCCGACCGCGGAGAACTTCTCCCCGACCGCGGTGTAGTCGCGCTCCACCACCTGGAGGTTCGGCAGGTTCTTGCCCGGTACCGCCGGGACGTCGGTGCCCTTCCAGTCCGGGGCGTGGCCCCCGGGTTGGGCGAGCTCGCCCGGGGTGTCGTGGGTGAGCGCGGTGGCCACCAGGTCCTTGCGCACCCCCAGGTGGGTCCGCGCCTGGCGGGAGAACTCCTCGGCCAGCAGCCGGAACAGGTCGTAGTCCGTCTTCGCTTCCCACGGCGGGTTGATCGCCGGGGTGAAGGCGTGCACGTAGGGGTGCATGTCGGTGGAGGACAGGTCGTGCTTCTCGTACCAGGTCGCGGCGGGGAACACGACGTCGGAGAGCAGGGTGGAGCTGGTCATCCGGAAGTCGGCCGAGACCAGCAGGTCGAGCTTGCCCTCCGGGGCCTGCTCGTGCCAGGTCACGTCTTTGGGGCGGGAGCCGGAGTGGTCGGAGCCCAGGACGTTGTGGTGGGTGCCCAGCAGGTGCTTGAGGAAGTACTCCTCACCCTTAGCGGAGGAGCCCAGCAGGTTCGAGCGCCACAGCATCAGGGTGCGCGGCCAGTTCTGCGGAGCGTCGACGTCCTCGACGGCGAAACGCATGTCCTGCGCCTTGAGCCGGTCCGCGACCCACCGGGCCTCATCAGGTGCTTCCCCGCGGGCCACACCCTCGGAAGCGGCGTCGGCCACGTCCAGGGAGTTCTGGTCGAACTGCGGGAAGAACGGCATCCACCCCATGCGGGTGGACTTGGCGACCACGTCGGCGGTGTGCATGCCCTTCAGGTGACCCTGGGCCAGCGGGGACTGCAGCGAGTCGGAGGAGTACCCGTCGGAGCGGAACTGGTCGGTGTGCATGTACCAGAACGCGGTGCCGATCATGAACCGCGGCGGGCGGGTCCAGTCGGTGGCCGCGGCCATCGTGGCCTGGCCGGTGATCGGTCGGGTCTTCTCCTGGCCCACGTAGTGCGCCCACCCGCCGCCGTTGCGGCCCTGACACCCGCACAGCATCAGCATCGCCAAGATCGCCCGGTAGGTGACGTCCCCGTGGTACCACTGGCAGATGCCGGCCCCGAGAATGATCATCGACCGGCCGCCGGACTTCTCCGCGTTGGTGGCGAACTCCCGGGCGATGCGGGCCACCGCCGCCGCCGGGACCGAGGTGATCTCCTCCTGCCACGCGGGGGTGTAGGGGGTCTCCACGTCGTCGTACCCGGACGCCCACTGGCCGGGTAGCCCGGCCCGGCCCACCCCATACTGGGCGAGCATGAGGTCGAAGACCGTGGTCACCGTGCGTCCGGCCACTTCGGTGACCGGCACCCCGCGGTGGACCACCGAGCCCTCGCCCGTGGCATCGGTGAACGCGGGCAGATCGATCACGCTAGTGGCCTGCTCGTAGGACGCCGAGTCGGCGACGGACAGGGCCGGGCGCACCCCCTGCAGGTCCAGGTTCCACTTCCCCTCGTCGGCCTCGTTGTAGCGGAAGCCCGTCGACCCCTGGGGCACCACCGGAGTGCCCGCGTCCCGGTCCAGGAGCACGGTCTTGAACGCCGCGTCCGCGGCCTCTGTCTGCCCCAGGTCCTGGGCAGTGAGGAACTTGCCGGGCACCACGGTGCCGTCTGGGCGCTGCTCGAGGGTGACGAGGAAGGGCAGGTCGGTGTACTGCACCACGTAGTCCTCGAAGAACGGGACCCGCCGGTCCACGAAGTTCTCCTTCAGGATCACATGCCCCATGGCCATGGCCAGGGCGGCGTCGGTGCCGGCCTGGGCGGGCAGCCACTCGTCGGCGAACTTCGTGTTGTCGGAGTAGTCGGGACTCACCGAGACGACCTTGGTGCCGCGGTAGCGGGCCTCGACCATCCAGTGCGCGTCCGGGGTGCGGGTGACCGGGATGTTGGAGCCCCACATCATCAGATAGGTCGCATCCCACCAGTCGCCCGACTCGGGCACGTCCGTCTGGTCCCCGAAGACCTGGGGGCTGGCCACCGGCAGGTCCGCGTACCAGTCGTAGAAACTGTTCATCACCCCGCCGATGAGGTTGAAGAACCGGGCGCCGGCCGCGTGGGAAACCATGGACATCGCCGGGATCGGGGAGAACCCGGTGACCCGGTCCGGGCCGTAGGTCTTGATCGTGTGCACGTGGGCGCCCGCGGTCATCTCGAGGGCCTCCTGCCAGCTGGAGCGCACCAGCCCGCCCTTGCCCCGGGCCTGCTGGAACGCCCGGCGCTTCTCCGGGTCCCCGACCACGGCCTGCCAGGCCAGGACGGGGTCCCCGCCGACCTCTGCCTTGGCGGCCCGGTACATCTCCAGCAGCACCCCGCGCACGTACGGATAGCGCACGCGGGTGGGGGAGTAGGTGTACCAGGAGAAGGCGGCCCCGCGGGGGCAGCCGCGTGGTTCGTACTCCGGGCGGTCCGGGCCCACCGAGGGGTAGTCGGTCTCCTGGGCCTCCCAGGTGATGATCCCATCCTTGACATAGATCTTCCAGGAGCACGAGCCCGTGCAGTTCACCCCGTGCGTGGAGCGGACCACCTTGTCGTGGCTCCACCGGTTCCGGTAGAACGCGTCACCGGCCCGCCCGCCCTCGCGGAAGACCGCGCGGCCGTCCGGGGACTCCTCCCAGCGGGTGAAGAACTTCCCGAGCTTGAGCAGGGCGTCGGAGGCAGGACCATCGGTGCGCGGCGGGACGGATTCGGTCGTCATGGAAAGAAACCTAGTAATGCGCCGGCAAGAATGCCATTCTTACGCGTTACTGATCGTCGCGCCACGACTTGTTCTGGCCATAATGCATTCCGTGGTAAATGCTGACGTGTCATATGTTTCAGAAAGAGAACTTTGTTTCAGAAGGCGAGCCCATTGCGCTTCCTGAGGCGGCATGTCGGGGATCTAGGGCGGTTGGCTCCCCTAGCCGAAAGCTTCGAAAATCGTTCGATTCGAATCACTGGGATTTCGTCATATCGGCCTGCCCTAATCGTGTCCCTAATGCCCGGGACGCACGGTGTTGTGCGCAACCCAAGGAACGATCAGTAACTTTTGGGGACCAGCAAGGTGACCCCATAAGGTGGGTCAAATAACGCAAGTGATGTCTGTGCTATTGCGCTGATCGATATGTTGGAGGCGGTGACATGGGCGTTTCCCTGGGACTTCCGCAGATCCGCGGTGCCGGTCCGGGCCCCAGCGGCGCGCCCCGGGAGGCGGGGCTCGCCGACCGGCACGGCCGCCGGGCCACCGACCTGCGGCTGTCGGTCATCGACAAGTGCAATCTGCGCTGCACCTACTGCATGCCCGCCAAGGGCCTGCCCTGGCTGCCCGCCGCCCGGCTGATGAGCGCCGGTGAGATCACCCGCATCGTCGACGTCGGGGTCCGGCAGCTGGGGATCACCGAGCTGCGCCTGACCGGCGGGGAACCCCTGGTGCGGGCCGACCTGGAGGAGATCGTGGCCGGGGTGCGCACCGCCCACCCGCAGCTGCCGGTCTCGCTCACCACCAACGGCATCGGCCTCGCTACCCGGGCCCAGGCCCTGGCCGCGGCCGGGCTGAGCCGGATCAACATCTCCTTGGACACCCTGGACGCGGCGACCTACCGGGCCCTGGCCCGCCGGGACCGCCTGGCGCAGGTGCTGGCCGGGGCCGAGGCCGCGGCCGCCGCCGGGCTGGCCCCGGTGAAGATCAACGCGGTGCTAATGCGCGGGGTCAACGACCACGAGGCCCCCGAGCTGCTCGCCTGGGCCCTGGAGCGCGGTTTCGCCCTACGGTTCATCGAGCAGATGCCGCTGGACGCCGACCACGGCTGGACCCGGGCGGAGATGGTCACCGCCGCGCAGATCCGCCACCGGCTCGGCACCCGGTTCCGGCTCACCCCGCACCCCGGCGCCCGCGACGGCGCCCCGGCCGAGCTCTGGGACGTCCACCCCACCACCCCCGCCGGGGCCCCCGAGGAGGTTCCCGGGGCCGGGGAGGCGCCGCTGGGGACCGTGGGTGTCATCGCCTCGGTGACGGAGCCCTTCTGCGCCGACTGCAAGCGGACCCGGATCACCGCCGAGGGCAGGGTCCGGTCCTGCCTGTTCTCCCACGAGGAGGTCGAGCTGCTGCCGCTGCTGCGCGCCGGTGCGACCGACGCCGAGCTCGCCGAGCGGTGGCGGGCGGCGATGTGGGCCAAGCCGGCCGCCCACGGCATGGACCACACGGGCCTGGACTCACCCGACTACGTCCAGCCGGAGCGGCCGATGAGCGCGATCGGGGGCTGAACCCGTGGCCGCCCCACCACACCGACCGGAACAGGAACGATGACCCAGAACACCACAGAGAGCAACCCCCGTACCCTGACCTCCGCGACCAGTACGACCATGCGGGTACGGTACTTCGCGGCTGCACGCGCAGCCGCCGGGACCGAGGCCGAGACCCTTGAGCTGCCCACCGGAGACGGCGCGCCCCGTACCCGCGCTGATGTGGAGGTACTGCTCGCGCAACGCCACCAGCAACCGGTGCCTGGACAACCGCTGCTGGGCCAGGTGCTGTCCCGTGCCAGCTTCCTGCTCGACGGGGTGGCCTGCCCAGATGCGGCGGCCGAGATCCCGGACGGGGCCGTGCTCGACGTCCTGCCGCCCTTTTCCGGCGGATGAACACTCCGGCCGGCGCTCTGCTCTTCCATGTTGTGGTCCTGGCCGGGGGCCGATCCTCCCGGCTGGGCGGCACACCCAAGGCGAGCCTGCGGCGAAACGGGCGCACCCTCGTGGAACTCACGGTGGAAGCGGTCCAAGGGGCTGCCGGGGTCGTTGTGGTCGGACCCGCGGAGCTGGCCGTCCCCGCGGGCGTTCTGCGCACCCGGGAGGATCCGCCGTTCTCCGGGCCGGCTGCGGGCATCGCGGCCGGGCTGGCCGCCCTCGAGGCGCTGCCGTTGGCGGACTGGACCATGACCCTGGCCTGCGACATGCCCGAAGTGGCCCGCGCCGTACCCCTGCTGCTGGGGTCCGCCGGGGCCGCGCCCGAAACGGACGGACACATCGGCGTCACCCCCGACGGTCGCCGCCAGCCGCTGGCCGCCCTGTACCGCACCGAGGCGCTGCGCGCGGCCTACGCGGACCAGGACCCCACCAACCGCTCGGTACGCTCCTTCACCCACGACCTTCTCCTGCAGGAGGTCACTGTGGCCGAGGACGCCACCGCGGACGTGGACACTTGGGACGACGTGCACAAGTTCCGGCTCAGCTGACAGAAGACCCCGAGGAAAGGAACGCGGCATGGCGAAGAAGATGACGTCTGAGGAACGACGCCTGCTCTCCGAATGGATCGCCCAGCTCAAGACCGAGTTCGAGCTGGACGCCATGGACGTGCCTCTGGACGACCTGCTGGCTCTGGCCGGGGTAGTCTCCACCGGGGTGGCTCGCCCCGCCGTGCCGGTCACGGCCTATGTCGCCGGATACCTCGCGGCACTACGCACCCGGCAGGCACCGGATCACGGCGCCGCCCACACCATTCAGGACGTCATCGCGGTCGTACCGGTACCTGCTGCGGATCCACAAGACACCTGATCCTGCCCCGGCTCCTGGCACAACCCCAGCTGCGGTGTCGAGGTGCCTGGTGATGCCGTGGATGAACGCGCCCGCCACCACCGCGGCCCCGTCCCTGTTCCGGGGCTCGCATGGCCTCGCCACGGGGACGGTGGGTGGAGCCAGCAGGACCGACCAGGGCGGAGTCAGAGCGGACTGCTGACACCGGCAGCACTGCCGGCCCCGGCGCATCGCCCAGTGTCACCGGTGCTCGTCGTCGAGCCCTGTGGCCTCGCACGGGCGAGGCCACAGGGCTGGACTGAAGAACCGACCCAGACGGTCGGCGTTGCGGTGGGTCAGTCCACGGGTGAACGCGGTGCCTCCGACAGACCGGTGCGCCACGCCTTCGGGTCGGCCACCTGGAACCGGCGTCCCGACACGGTGGTGGGGCCGATGCGCACGAACCGTCCCTTCGGTCCACTCTGCCAGGGCAGCAGCGGCAGGCTCAGCGTGTCGGTCAGTTCCTCGATACCGCGGATCTGCTCGGACCGTCCCTTGACCACCACGCTCCACGCCCGGTTGACCGACGCTTCGTACCCGTCGATCTCCAGGGCCACGGGCACACCTGAGAGAGCCGCCGAGAGCTTGGTGCCTTCCGTGGTGCGGAACACCAAGCTGCTGTGATCCACCACGTAGTTGATCGGGAAGATCTCCGGGTGGTCCTCCACCCAGACCGCCAGACGGCCGATGCCGGTCGCCCGCAACAGCGTCCAGCAAGCACTGGCCGACAGCGTTTCGATTCTTTCCTCGTACTCCTCGGTCATGACATCCTCCTCAGAACTTGCGTTCCTACTCGAAATCGGCGAGCCACAGGTCGGGGCCGAACACCTCGTACTGGATGTCCTTGGCCGGCACTGCGTGGGCGATGAGGTCGCTGCGCACCGCCTGCATGAACGGCAGGGGCCCGCACAGGTAGTACTGGGCCTGGGCGGGCAGCTCCACCGACCGCAGATCCATCAGCCCGGCGTGTTCGTTCGTCCCCGGGGTGGGGGAGGGGTGTTCGAACCACACGGCCAGGGACCCGTCCATCAGTTTTTCGAGGTCGGTGGTGACCTGGGTGCGCAGCGCGAAGGCCTCAGGGGAGGCATCAGCGTGCAGCAGCACCACCTTGCGCTGAGCTGCGGCCGCCACCAGGTGGGAGAGCATCCCGGCCATCGGGGTGATGCCGATCCCGGCGCTGACCAGCACGACCGGCCGGTCGGTGTACTCCAGGACCACGTCCCCGAAGGGCGCCGAGAGGGTGATCTCGTCGCCGACCTGCACCTGATCGTGCAACAGGGTCGACATCTCTCCGGCCGGGGTGCCATTGCCGTGGACGCGCTTGACGGCGAACACCCGGTGCCGCCCGTCGTCGGCCTTCGTGAGGCTGTACTGGCGCGGTTGGTGCACCCCGTCGGGCATCGGCATCTTGCACGTGACGTACTGGCCCGGCAGTGAGGGCTTGACCTCCCGCTCATCGACGCGCTCCACCACGAAGGTCGTGACGTCGGCGGTCTCCGGGATCTTCTCGGCCACCCGCCAGGTGCGCCACACGGTGTCCGGGGACAGGCGGGTGGCCTCGTAGAGGCCACGCTCCTGGGTGATCAGCGCATTGGCCATCAGCCAGTACACCTCGTCCCAGGCCGCGGCGACCTCCTCGGTGACGGCCTCGCCGAGGACATCGACGATGGCCCACATGAGGTGGTCATGGACGATCTGGTACTGGTCCGGGTGCAGCCCGAGGGAGACGTGCTTGTGCGCGATGCGCGAGAGCAGATGGTCGGGCAGCTCGGTGGGCCGGTTCACCAGATATCCGGCGTAGCCGGCCACGGACCCGGCCAGGGCCTGCTGCTGACGGCCGTCGGCCTGGTTGCCGCGGTTGAACAGCCCGTCCAGCAGCTCGGGGTGCTCGCCGAACATGTGCGCGTAGAAGCGCCGGGCAATCTCCTGGATGTTCTCCCCGACCACGGGCAGGGTGGACTTCACGACGGGGTAGGCGGTGTCTGACAGCATATTTTGCTCCTCTGATGGGTTCGGCAGGATCAGGATTCTGGCGGTTCATGCCCGAGCTGGCATCGGGTTCTCCAGCGGGTCCCGGTGCGAGCACCAAGCGGGTGCCGCATCGTCGCTCAACGGGAAGTTGGGCGATCATTGTGCGCGGTAGCGGGTGCCGTGGCCGCGCATCGGGAATTCAGCGGTGTTTGGCCACGCTCAACAGCACGACGGAGTCCTCCACCGCTTCCAGCCCGTGACGGGCCTGCGGGACGATGAGCAGATCCCCTGGGGATCCGTTCCACTGAAGCTCCCCGGCGCTCAGGAGCACTCGTCCGTGGAGGACGTGCACGGTGGCCTCACCGGGATTGTTGTGCTCGTTCAACCCGGAGCCGGCTCGCAGCGCGATGACGGTCTGGCGCATCACCTGCTCATGGCCGCCGAACACTGTGTGAGCGCTGCGCCCACTCGGGGCCTGCTGGGCGATCTCCAGCTGGTGGCGGGCCAGGGCGGTCAACGACGACTTCTGCACCATGATCATTCCTTTCGGTAGCGATGGACGGGTTCGTTGTGGCCGTACCGGTGGGTCCCGGCCACTCACACGGCCTCCACCGCGCTCTGCCCTTCGGGCGGGCGGGAGCGTCACAAACCTTTGACTGTCGTCCTGACAGGCAGGTACGAGTGGGCTTCGTCGGGCGCGCAGAGGAGGTGTCACGGGGAAACCCGGATCAGCCCTCTGGCCCCGCGTTCGGCCTCGGCCAGGGAGTGATTGACGAACGGGTAGGTCCCGGGCTCGGAGAACTCCAGCTCCACGAACCCGCCCTGGGCCGGTGCCAGGTCCAGGACCTGGGCCCCGCCCTGCCCGGTGCCACCCGGAGGCAGGAGATAGGCGCCCTCCTTGTAGACGGTGTCGAACTGGCCACCCACCACATGGAAACTCATCCCCTTCGACGGCCCGGCGGCCAACACCCAGATCCGCACCCGTTCACCGGTCCGCGCAGTGAGCGGGTCGTGGACGTACTGGGTGGCGTGCCCGTTGAACATCGTCAGCGACGGCACGCCCTGCGCGACCCGCTCCGGGGCCACCACCGCGTTCGCCCCTCCATCGGCAGTGTCCCCGGCCGGGGAGAGATAGGTCTCGTTCTGCACCAGCAGGAACTCCCGGTCCACGCCCGGCAGACCGGGCGGGTCGATCACCACGGCCCCGAACATCCCGGCCGCCAGATGCGTGCTCATCGGAGCTGTGGAGCAGTGGTAGAGCCAGATGCCTGAGCGAACGGCCTCGAACCGGTAGACCAGCGACTCTCCCGGGGCGATGGTGCGCATCGGCCCGTCCGGGGCGAGTGCACCGGCGTGGAAGTCCACCGAATGCCCCATCGAACCGTCATTGACCAGGGTGATCTCGAAGACATCGCCCACCCGCCCGTGCAGGGTCGGGCCCATGTACCGGCCGTTGTAGGTCCACCCCTGCAACTGCATTCCCGGGGCGATCTCCTGCGGTATCTCCTCGACCTCGAGCTCCACCCGGTGCACCCGGCGCCCGCTCTCCGGCTCACCGTCCACCGGTTCCAGCACGGGGGAGCGGGTGTCGAACTGATCCCCGGGTGCGGCGCCGAAGTCCACGGCCGGGTCTGGATCCGCGGCCGGATCCGCGGCTGGATCCGAGGCGGGCGCGTGCAGGCCGGGGTGCCCGGGCGCCTCCTGCGCTGCCGCCGGTGCCGCAGCCACGGCGGTACCGTCTGCGTCGACCGCGATGACGTCGAAGCCCATGCCCATGCTCTTGTGCCCGACGATCGAGCACCAACCCTCCACCGACCCACCGATCACCCCGGCATCGACGGTCACGGTCTGCCCGAGGGCCACCCGGCCGCTGCTGGCCCCGGAAGCCAGGACGAGGTCATGGACGTTCGTGGGGTCGTTGTTCGTCAGCTCGATCACCAGCTCGTCACCCACCGGGACCTCCACCGAGGCCGGCTCGAACCGCATGCCCTCCTCGGCGCTGACCTCCACGGTGGTGGTCCTTCCGGTGGCCTGCACCGGGCCGGCGCCCTGAGCGCGAAGATCGAAGCCGGCCGCCGCCGGATTCAGCGCGATGCCCACCACCACCGCGGTGGCCACGGTGAGGACCCCGGCCACTGCCCCGCGGACATGCCGGGAAGCCGGCACCTCCCCGCCCGGGGCAGCCGGGCTCGGTGCCGACGTGTCCGCCCGGGCCCGGTTTCGAGACGGCGGTGCCGCAGCGGCCTTCCGCCCGGCCACCGAGACCTTGGCCGCAGAGACCATCAGAGGAACAAAGGCGAAGAACACCGCGGCCCCCAGCACCGAGACCACGGCTCGTACCCAGGACGGCAACAGACCGGGGGGCAGACTGAACAGCAGCACGCACAGATTGATGACCACCACACGGAACATGGCCGCCCGGTTGATCACCTGATTGGCGGCCCGCATGGTCGCCGGGCCGCCGCCCATCGTGATAGGCAGGAGATAAGTCATGGCCCCCAGCAGTACTTGGGCCAGGAAACCGGCCACGAACGGCACGGTCAGCTGCCGCAGCACCGCGGTCTCGAATCCGTGCCCGGCCACCAGCCAGGTGATCACCACCGTCGTGGCCAACCACCACATCACCCCGGCAGCCACGGAGAAGCCCGCATAGTCGGCCGGCCGCCGACGGCAAGCGGTGCCGGCCATGACCACCGCCACGGCCACCAGCCCACAGATGTAGGCGGCCAGACCGGCCACCGTCACCCACACCGTCCCGAGCAGGGATCCCCCGACCGTGGTCACGATCCCCCCGGTCATCACCGGCAGAGCGACTGCGGTGATCCGAGAGGAGAAACCGACCATGCGGGTGCGCAAGATCGTGGGCCACAGCGTCAGCAGCGTGCCCGCGACCGTCAACCCCACGAAGCCCAGCACATTGGTCGCCTCGTGCGCCAACAGGACCCGGGCATGCCACGGTGCGGACAGCCCGGCGGCCAGCACGGCCCCCAGCACCGCCCCGACGGGCAACAGGAACGCCGCCACCACGTAATACTTCACGGTCACAGCGAATCGCGACGGCAGCGCCGTGCGCAGCTGCCCCAGCAGCGCAGTGCCGTGCCAGGTCAGCGCGGCCCCGATCAGGACCGCCGCCAGCACGGTCAGCCAGTACCAGGTGCTCAGCAACCCGGCGATCAGCAGCACGATCCCGACGTTGAGCGTGCGGATGCGGGCCAGTTGCCGTCTCCTGGCGCCATCGGGCAGCCGGTTCTTCAGCAACGACTCGGTGAAGTGCTGGGACCACACCATGATCGAATTGGTGATCAAGCCCAGGGTCACCAGGTGCACCATCACCCAGCGGAAGTCAGGAACCCAGCGATGGACCAAGATGACGACCAGCAGCACGCCCATCCAGATGCGGATCGGTGCGGCACTCCGGCGATGCCATGACGCGCGGCCGTGGAGCCGTGGGCGACTGGTCACGTGACTCATCCATTCTTAATCTTGCATTTCATTTGCAAGTATAGGTGTCGTCATCGGCTGCCCATAACGCGAGGAAGTCGCGATCCTGAGGAGAGGGGGTTGCAATCGGCCCGAGAGTTGGCGCACGACCACGTTCGCCGGATGGACCCGCTCACTCGTACCCGATGACCACACGTCATCACCGTCGTCATCGATGACCGATCCGCACGATCGGCCACCACACGCATGAGTCGGAAAAGACCGCGCAGCACCCTGATTGTCCTGTCGCTGCCACCCCACACCGATACCAAGCCCCGCGCAGGAAGTGCGGAGTCGAGTGAGGGAGTCGGGGCGCCTCCACCGCTTTACATATGGCCCGGCTACCGGACATCTCCACAAGGGTGAGGTTGCGATGGGGGTTCCTCCGTGACCGGTTCTGCTAGGGGTCAAGGCGTGGTTGCGCCGTGCAGGTGGTGGGTGGCGTAGTACTTCATTGCTGTCGCCAGCCAGCCGGGTAGGGCTGGGTCGACGTCGGCGATCCAGGTCCGTTGTTGGTCGTCGTTGAGGTAGTGATCGGCCAGGGCGCGGTAGGCCTCGGCATCCGGTTTCCAGAACTGGGCGATGGCTTCGTGGTGTTCCTCGACGAGCTGTTGGGCGTCCTGGTCATCAGGCGGCACCTGGTGTCGCATGAGTCCGGCCATGCGGTGGAGCAAGGCTCGGCTATCGGCGGCTGCTTGTTCGTAGTCGGTCATTTCCCAGCCGTCGGTGGCGGTCTCGACGGCGGCGAAGGTGTGCTCGACTGCTGGGCCGTGGGCGGCCCTGAGCCGGTCCTTCAGCCGAGTGCGGTCGTGGTGGAGGCCGCGGAAGAAGTCCGCAGGTTCCATGGTGTGGGCGCCGGTGAGGTCGGTGATCGTGGCCTCGATGGTTTCGATCACGGTGCCCAGACGGTGTTGCTCGGCGAGGATCTGTTCGCGCTGGGCGCGCAGGGCGGTGATCTCGTTGACCTGCCCGTCGATCACCTGCCCGATCTGCCCCAGCGGCACACCCACTTCGCGCAGCAACAGAATGCGCTGCAGACGCAGCAGTTGCTCCCGGCCGTACCAACGGTAGCCATTGGCCCCGATCTCAGCCGGTGCCAGGAGCCCGATGGCGTCGTAGTGGCGCAGGGTCCGGGCGCTGATCCCGGCCATGGTGGCGAGCTGGCTGATGGAGTAGCGCACGCTCCACCGTATCGCCTTGACCTTCTCGTAGCGTCAACTTCTACCGTGAAAGCCATGGCACTGACGATCAATAACGCGAGGATTTTCGACGGCACCACTTTGAGCGCCCATGACACGGTGCGCGTGGTGGACGGGCGCATCGAAGCTGTGGGAGGGCCCGAACTGGTGGCCGCCGGGGACATCGTGGTGGAGGCAGGTGGGGCCACCCTGCTGCCCGGGCTCATCGATGCGCACCTGCACCTGCTGCCCGGGACCGCCCACCAGGCGGTGACGTTCGGGGTGACCACCGGGATCGACCAGTTCAGCAAACCTGAGGTGATCACCCCGGTCCTGGCCCGCAACCACCGACCGGAGGTGGCGCAGATCAGGACCTCGAGCATCGGGGCGACCGCCCCAGGTGGGCATCCCACGATGGCCTACGCACCCTTTCCCTACGTCACCGGACCCAAGGACGCCGCGGCCTTCGTCGCCGACCGCAGGGGAGAGGGTGCGACCCATCTGAAGGTCTTCTACGACGACGGCTCGACCGCCCCGATGCGCATGCCCTCCTTGGATCTGCCCACGGTGGCCGCCCTGGTCCGGGCCGCCCACACGGGCGGGATGCTGGTGGTCGCCCACGTCACCAGTGCCGCGGCTGCCGTCGACGTCGTGGCCCAGGGCGTCGACGTCCTCGCCCACGTGCCGTTCGAGCCGTTGAGCGAGGCCCAGCTGGAGGTCTTGGCCGCATCCCGGGTACCGGTGATCGCCACACTGGGCATCGCCGACGGCTTCCCGGGCCCGGACGGCACCATGCCGCTACTGGGTCAGTCGCGCCTGGCTTCGCGCCTGGGACCGGGATGGACCGGGATGCTCCAGCGCCAGGGGAAGCGGTGGATGCCCCCAGGGGCGCCCGACTTCGCCGCCGCCAGGCGCAACGTGGGGGCACTGCACGCCCGGGGGGTGCCGATCCTGGCCGGCACCGATGCCCCCAACCCGGGTCTGGTCCACGGGGCGAGCCTGCACCGGGAACTCCAGCATCTCGTGGCCGCCGGGCTGAGCCCGCTGGACGCACTGGCCGCGGCGACCTCCGGCCCGGCGGCCGCCTTCGGCCTTCAGGACCGCGGGGTGATCCGCCCGGGGGCACGGGCCGATCTCGTCCTCGTGGCCGGGCGCCCGGATGAAGGCATCACCGCCACCCAGGACATCACCGCCGTATGGAAACAGGGTGTGGCAGTGGATCTGGACGGGTATCGGGGCAGCCTTGAGGAGGAGACCGACCTGGTGGCACTGCAGGCCACCAACGAGAAGATCATCGCCGCCATCCACCAGGTGTGGCCGCAGTTCACCTCCTGACCGCGGCACTCGACCAGCCCCAGCGGACCGATCGAGAAACCGCCGATGAACCCCGTTGCAGTTGGGGTTCCTTTTGGGGCAGCTGTTATTCCGTGGGGCAGGTTCTAGGGGATCTGGGCTGCGGCGGTGTCGCGGGTTTCTGCGGCGGGGTCGCTGTCCTGCCACTGGTTGAGCCGCTCGGCGTCGCACTCGTCGCGGGAGGCGCTGGTCTCGTCGAGGCGCTGAATGGTCAGGCATCCCTCGTCCTCGCCCTGGGGGCCGAGGATGTGCCAGATGCGGGCTTCGCCGTCGACGACGATGGCCGCTTTGATGGCGGTGTGGTCCGGGAAGAAGCTGTTGGCGGTCTTGTTGGTGTAGTCACCGGCGAGGATCAGGGTCCGATCGCCGCAGCTCAGCTTCAAGTTGTCGGGTGCTGTGGTGATGTCCTCGGTCTGTCCTGGGTCCTTGCCGGCTTCTGAGATGGTGCACCCCGGGTCGGGGGTGATCGCGGTGGGCGTGACCTGGGAAAGGGGTTCTGGTCTGTCTTGGAGCAGCAGGTTGTCCTCGCACCCGGTGAGGGCCAGGGAGGTGATAGCGGCAACGGCGAGGCTGAGGACACGGGTGGATCGCTGCACGGCGGGGGCTCCTTGGCGCATCGAGGATGGGGTCCTGGTCTCCGACCGGGACGGTGCTGGGGGCTATGGCTGCCAGCTGCCGCTGCGGTCGCCGTGCTTGTGGACGTAGTCCTTGATGCCGGCGGTGACGCCCTTGCGCACCACCCAATAGAGCAGCCACAAGGTGATGACGACCATGAGCAACCAGATGAACAGTCCGAGGAATGCCCCGAAGCTAGCGACGTCCATCACGAGGAACCTCCTGGAGTAGGTCTGTCCACGCTATCGAGGAACGGCTCCGTACTTTGCACCCCGCCCATACCGTGCGTGTCGGCCGGTCACCCCGTGTTCCAGGCGTCGTGCGACTGCATCACATCCCAGTGCCGTGTTTCATCAAGGGTTGCCGTCACGGGCGGCGTACGGCGGCCAGATGGCATTCGGGGAATCAGTTGAGCCCCCGATAGTGGTGTAGCGCGGTGGCCCTGCTCGTCGTTGCCGACGAGAGCGCGGCCACCGTGAGATCTTTCGAGTTCACCTCTCACAGCACCCTCGAAAGGACATCATCACGATGACCGCTCCTCATATTGTCGACCCTGCTGGCCTGCTCGGCGAAGCCCTGTCCGACGCGTCCCCGGATCTGATGCGCAGCTTGTTGCAGACGGTGATCAACGCTCTCTTGTCTGCTGATGCCGAGGCGGTGGTCGGCGCCGAATGGGGCAAGCCCACCCCGACCCGGTCTGCGCAGCGCAACGGCTACCGGCACCGCGACCTCGACACCCGCATCGGCACGATCGACGTCGCCGTGCCGAAACTGCGCACCGGCACCTACTTCCCCGAGTGGTTGCTGGAGCGGCGCAAACGGGCTGAGTCCGCGCTGATCACCGTGGTCGCCGACTGTTACCTCGCCGGGGTCTCGACCCGTCGGATGGACAAGCTGGTGAAGACCCTGGGCATCAACTCCCTGTCGAAGTCCCAGGTCTCGCGCATGGCCACCGACCTCGACGAGCACGTGGAGTCCTTCCGCCACCGACCCCTGGACGAGGCCGGCCCGTTCACGTTCGTCGCCGCCGACGCACTGACCATGAAAGTCCGAGAGGGCGGGCGGGTGGTCAACGCGGTCGTGCTGCTGGCCACCGGAGTCAACGGCGACGGCCACCGGGAGGTCCTGGGCATGCGGGTGGCCACGGCCGAGACCGGGGCGGCGTGGAACGAGTTCTTCGCCGACCTGGTGGCCCGGGGCCTGGGCGGAGTCCGCCTGGTCACCAGTGACGCCCACGCCGGTCTCAAGGACGCGATCGCCGCGCACCTGCCCGGGGCGTCCTGGCAGCGGTGCCGCACCCACTACGCGGCCAATCTCATGTCGATCTGCCCGAAGAGCATGTGGCCGGCCGTGAAGGCGATGCTGCACTCGGTCTATGACCAGCCCGATGCCGCCGCGGTGAACGCCCAGTTCGACCGGCTGATCGACTACGTCGCCGAGAAGCTGCCCGAGGTGGCTGAGCACCTGGCCGACGCCCGGGAGGACCTGCTGGCCTTCACCGGCTTCCCGAAAGACGTGTGGATGCAGATCTGGTCCAACAACCCCGCCGAGAGGCTGAACAAGGAGATCCGCCGGCGCACCGACGCGGTCGGGATCTTCCCCAACCGAGCCGCCATCGTTCGCCTCGTGGGCGCGGTGCTGGCCGAGCAGACCGATGAGTGGGCCGAGGGCCGCCGCTACCTCGGACTCGAGGTCCTCACCCGTTGCCGGCTCACCCCCGTGGCCCGCACCGGAAGCGAGGTGATCCCCGACCCCCTGACCGCCCTCACTGCCTGACCCCTACGAAAGATCGCTACACCACTTCTCGGGGCTTGACCCAGAGCAGACCCTCCGTTCCCATGTCCGAAACATCCTTTCGGCCGTTCTCTTTTGCAACTGGTCGTGGTGTGCTGTCCGCACATTGTGCACTTGAGTGCCGACCCGGGCACCGCAGGCACGTCCACTCCGCAGGAAAAGAGAGTCTCGATGCGCTTGAAATCTACTTCACGCTACGCTCTGTTGCTCGGCCTCATCATGGCTGTCACTGGCTCAGTCGGCCCAGCCCTGGCCGCTCCGCCGCCCCAGCCCGACGACAACGAGCTCGTGCTCTACGCCCCCACCACCCGCCAGACGTTGACGATTGAGGAGCCCGACCAGCAGTCCTCGCCCCAGAAGGACGACGACATGTTCACACCAATGCTGCTCGGCCCGATCGACTCATTGAACTGCAACGTCCTGAACCGCCCATCCCACATCGTCACCACGTACAACGCCCGCGCCCGATCGGGCTTCTCCGGGGGCTATATCAAGATGGAGTGCGGCACCGACGCCGGCTACGGCTACCGGCACATCCGTTCCCGCCACCAGCAGGACTGGCAGAACAAGATGTACCCACTGCGGGCGAACTGGGACGACTTCATGGACTTCGCCACCAAGCAGGCGCTGGCCTCTCCGTCCAAGACCGCCTTCCAGGGCAGCGGTAAGTACTGCTACACCACCCCAGTCCAGATCCGGAACTCCCGCGGCGCCGTCGTGAAGACGTTCTATCCTCGGATTATCATCTCCTCGACCAACCGTCGAGTAATCACGTCCATCCCAGGAGGCTCGTGCTGATGCCCGCACCGATCACGGTCCGCATGTTCAACGAGCACGGCTGCCCCTGGCCGTTCTTCGGCCCCGAGAGCCTGATGAGCCAGGAGGAGTTCCCGCTGCCGGCAGAGCTCACCGAGCAGGTCCTGGCGTGGACGTCCGACTTCGCCCGCCACTACGACGAGGAGCGCGGCTGGCCCTCGGCGCAGGCATACGAGGCCTCCCGGCAGGAGGGGCGGCGCCTGGCCGCCGAGGTGCAGACGGCCGTCGGGGACGAGGTGTGGATCCAGCTCGAGCACTGGGAGCGGATGGTCGACGGCCAGGAGGCCTCCGCCCAGACCAGCTGATCCAGCCGCTGCCATCAACGGAGGGCCTGTCTCCCCAGAGCAGACCCTCCGTTCCCATGTCCGCACCCTGGCGCGGCCTCTTGGGGTGTCCGCACACATGGGTGCCGTCCCCACAGAGTTCACCGTCGGGAAGGACCCCATGAGCACCACGACCCCCGCCGCCTCCGCGGCCGCCACGGAGATCGAGACGACCGGCGCCCCGATCCTCGGTTTCTTGCAGCTGAACACCTCCAACGGCAAGGTGTTCCTCAACGCCACTGCCCCGTCCAGCGAGTTCCAGTCCAGCACCGCTTTCGACGTCGACGGGTGGGCGCCAGAGCTGCCCTACGTGGAGGTCTCCTTCACGGCCGCCGGACTGAGCGAGGCCGACGAGGCGGATCTGGTCGACGCCGGGTACCGCCCCGTGATAGGCCTGGTGCGCGGTGTGCTCGCCACTGTGATCGCCCCGGCGCCGGGCGCAGACGCCCCCGACTACCTGTTCGTGGACTTCGAGTCCACCGGGCTGCCGCAGATCGCCCCCGGGGGAGCCGAACCCGCGCTTCGTGCCGCTGCAGGTCGCCGCCGCCGTAGTGGACGCCGGGCTGAACGTCGTGGCGACCTACGAGGCAAAGATCAACGCCACGACCGAGCAGCTGGAGTCGATGGTCCCCTTCGTGCGCAACATGCACACCGAGACCGGCCTGCTCGCCGCCCTGGAAGCAGGGGGACTGCCCCCGGATCGCTTGACTCCTTGACCTGTTGCGTTGCAGCAGGGGTTCCTTTTGGGGCAGCTGTTGTTCCGTGGGGCAGCCCCTAGGGGATCTGGGCTGCGGGGGTGTCGCGGGTTTCTGCGGCGGGGTCGCTGTCCTGCCACTGGCTGAGCCGATCGGCGTCGCACTCGTCGCGGGAGGCGCTGGTCTCGTCGAGGCGCTGAATGGTCAGGCATCCCTCCTCCTCTCCCCGGGGGCCGAGGAGGTGCCAGATGCGGGCTTCGCCGTCGACGACGATGGCCGCTTTGATGGCGGTGTGGTCCGGGAAGAAGCTGTTGGCGGTCTTGTTCGTGTAATCGCCGGCCAGGCTCAGGGACCGGCCGTCGCAGCTCAACCTCAGGGACGGGGGTGCTGTGGTGAGGTCCTCGCTCTGCCCCGGGCCCATGGCGCCTTCGGAGATGGTGCACCCCGGGTCGGGGGTGATCGCGGTGGGCGTGACCTGGGAAAGGGGTTCTGGTCTGTCTTGGAGCAGCAGGTTGTCCTCGCACCCGGTGAGGGCCAGGGAGGTGATAGCGGCAACGGCGAGGCTGAGGACACGGGTGGATCGCTGCACGGCGGGGGCTCCTTGGCGCATCGAGGATGGGGTCCTGGTCTCCGACCGGGACGGTGCTGGGGGCTATGGCTGCCAGCTGCCGCTGCGGTCGCCGTGCTGGTGCGCGTAGTCCTTGACGCCGGCGGTGACGCCCTTGCGCACCACCCAATAGAGCAACCACAAGGTGAAGGCGACCATGAGCAACCAGATGAACAGTCCAAGGAACGCTCCGAAGCCGGCGACGTCCATCACGAGGAACCTCCTGGGGTAGGTCTGTCCACGCTATAAGGGAATGCCTCCGTCCTTGGCACCCCGCTCGCACCGTGCGTGTCGGTCGGTCACCCCGTGTTCCACGCGTCGTGCGACTACCTCACATCCCGGTGCCGTGTTTCATCAAGGGTTCCTCGTCGATCATGCGGCTCGACCAGCATCTGGGGGTCTTGACCCCGGGTCTTGGACACGGTGTCGTTTCGGTTATGCCGCTTCCGGGAGCGTAGCGGACGCAGCGGTCTCGTAGGCGTTCGGGGCGATGTTGCCGATCGCGGAGTGGCGGCGGCGCGTGTTGTAGCGGTTCGCCCACCGGAACACGGCCCGGTAGGCCGTGGCCTGGTCGGGGAACGCGGGGCGACCCTCGAGCAGCTCGCGCTTGAGAGCCGCGTTGAACGATTCGGCCAAGGCGTTGTCCGCGGACGAGCCGATCGCGCCCATCGACTGGGTCACCCCGAGCCGCTCGCAGAGAGTTGCGTACGACTTCGAGGTGTAGACCGACCCGTGGTCCGAGTGGAAGATCGCGCCGCGCAGAGTGCCGCGCTCGCGCCGCGCGGTCCTGAGCGCGTCCTCGACGAGTTCGGTGCGCATGTGCCCGGCCATGCTCCACCCTGCCAGCTTCCGCGAGCCCAGATCGATGCAGGACGCGAGGTAGAGATTCGTGCCGTCGGCGATGGGCAGGTAAGTGATGTCGCCCACGTAGCGGCGGCCCGGCTCCCCAGCGGTGAAGTCTCGGCCGACCAGGTCGGGGAACTTCCGGTCGGACTGGTCCGGCACCGTAGTCTTCACGCGCTTGCGCAGGCGGATGCCGGCCAAGCCGTGCTGACGCATCACGCGGGCCACCCGCTTGTGGTTGACCCGCTCGTCGGCAGGCGCGTCCTCGTTGAGGTCGGCGGTGATCCGCGGCGCCCCGGATGCGCGGTCCCCGCCCTGCTGCGGGTCTTGCAGCGCCCGGATCCGCGCCGCCAGCGCCGCGTCCGCTGCCACCCTCGCGGCCCGTTGCGGCGCGGCGGCCAGCCATGCGTAGAACGACGACCTCGCGATCTCCACGACCTCGCACAACCGCTTCACGCTCCAGGCGTCCTTGTGGTCCTCAACGAACTGGAAGCGGTTCACCAGTTCGTCTCCCCGGCGAAATACTTCGCCGCCTGGCGCAAGATGTCCCGCTCCTCGGCGAGCTTGGCCTGCTCGGTCCGCAGCGCCGCGTTCTCGGCCTCCAGCCGGGCGATCCGCGCAGCCTGCGACTCCGGCCGACCGGCCGGCGCGGCCGTGGGCGCCCCCGCGGTCGTGGTCCTAGAGCCGAGCTTGTCGACCCACTCCTTCAACGAGCCCCGGGACACGCCCAGATCCGCCGCGATCCCCTTGAGCGTCGCGCCCGGCGTGGACTCGTACAAGTCCACCGCCCGGCGACGGAACTCGTCGGTGTAGTTCTTCCTGGCCATCCTTGGATTCTCGCTTCCCCAGCATCGTGCTGGATACCGCGTGTCCAAGATCAAGGGTCAAGCCCCTGGACCGGCCCACGTGGTGGCATTCCTAGCATGGGGACATGCGCCTGCGAGAGACGGTCCCAGCCGACTTGGACTTCCTCTTGGGCTGGGTGCCGTCCGAGGCGGACATGGTGCTCTGGTCCGGGCGCACGTTCACCTGGCCGCTGGATCGGGGTCAGCTGGAGAGCTACCTGCACAATGATCAACGCCGGTATTGGACCGGGCTGGACCCGGAGTCGGGGCATCCGGTCGGTCACGCTTCCCTGCTCGTCGACGCTGACGCGGCCATGATGCGGCTCGGCTGCGTCCTCCTCGACCCGGCAGCTCGCGGGCGTGGTCTGGGGCGGGAGCTGATCAGGGAGGCGGTGCGCACGGGCTTCGAGACCACGGAGGTGCCGGCCATGAAACTGGGCGTGTACTCGCACAACGTCCTAGCTCGACGCGTCTACGAGGACCTGGGGTTCAAAGAGACCGGCCAGGTGCGCAGCACCGAGGTGAACGGCCAGCCCTGGCACGCCATGGAGATGGAGTGGCCACGACTGGCCTGAGCCGCAAACAGACGCAGGCTCGCCCCGCAGCGTGACTGGCGCCGTCACGCAGATCCGACGTTACGTCTGAGCTGCGGCGTGAGATCATTACACGTCGATGCCCACGACCGTGGTGTCGGCCGCGACGTCACGGGTCACCACGGCGCCAGCGCCGATCTTCGCCCCCGCCCCAATGGTGATCGGGCCGATGACCTTCGCCCCGGAACCGATGAGCACCCCGTCCCCGACAACGGCGTGGCGCCGACCCGGGGAGCCATCCCCGACGAAGCTCGCCCCTTGGTAGATGGTCACGTCGTCACCGATCACGCTGGTCTCTCCGAGAACAACCTCGCTGCCATGGTCGATGAACAGCCGGTGCCCGATCACCGCACCAGGGTGAATGGTGATCCCGGTGGCCTTCGCGGAGGCGGTGGCGATGGCCTGGGCGGCGGGTCTGCCCCACCGGGTGGACCACAGGCGGTGGGCGATGCGGTGGGCGGCCACCGCGTGCAGCCCCGGATAGCTCAGCAGCGTCGCGACGGTGCCTTGCCCCGCGGGGGCGGCGGCAGCGATCGAACGGGCATCGGCCAGGACACTAGGACGGGTGGGCTCGGTCATGGCCACACCCTAGAAGACATCCAACCGGGAACCGTTCACCCTTACCGGCTTTACATATGGCCCGGTTAGCGGCCGGGCTCCATGTCGGCCCTTGGGCGTCTGGCATCCATGCGCTCCACGGATTTCCGTCACAACGGTGGAGCGTGCCTTCAGGAGAGGTCTTCGTCAGCGCTTTTCTGGGGTGGCTGGTGGTGGGTGCCGAAAGATGCGGTTCTCGTCGGTGGAGAACATTTTCCGTTCGCCGGTTCCGAGTTCTCGGGCCCACACCACGTGGAGGAGTGGCATGGTCTCCTCGACGAGTCCGCGGTAGTAGAGGTCACCGGCAAGGTGGACATCGATGCGATCACCTGCTTGCAGCACGGTGCAGTCCTCCACGGGGACGGGGACGGGGCCGGGGTCGGGGCTGGTCATGGTGGCGGTGCCTTTCGTCGGCGCTTCTGGGTTGGGTTGTGGCCTCGGGGTGGTCATCCGGAGTGCGGTGAGCCCATGGTGCGTGGTCGTCCCGATGTGATGCGCTCCGTGGTGCGGTATCGGCGCCCGGTGTTCTCGGCCTGGAACGCGCATGGCTTCCCCGCGGCGGCACGAGGCAGGGGTCGGTCGCGGCCGGCTGGAGCCGGAGGCTCTTGAGGTGTGAGTATGCAGTCCGCTGGGATGTGCCTGGGGTGGTTCGTGCACGCGGTCCCGTGTTGACGGGAACGGTCAGTGCGCAGCGGTCAACGATCCTGGGTGATGCGGGACTCTGGGTACCGCTTTTTAGCGGTGGTCGCTGAGTTCGAAGAACCAGATGATGTGGTGGCGCAGGGCGTCGGCGGCGTCTGCGCCTCGGCGCTGCTGGAAGGCCTCCAGGATGCTCTTGTGCTGTTCCTGAAGGGTCTGGCGTACCTTCGGCCAGTCCTCGAGGTCGGCGACGGTCTCCTGGACGTAGCCGATGGTGGCTTGGCGCAGCGAGGACATAATCGTCTCGACCACCACGTTGCCGGCCAGAGAGGCGAGCAGGATGTGGAACTGCGCGTCGTGGGCGTGGAAGCGCTCGTCCGGCAGGTCCGGGTCGTCCATGGCGGCCACCAGTTCGGTGGCCTGGTCGAGTATCGCGGTGCGTTGGGGAGTGTCCGGGGCGGTGGCGGCTTCGTGGGCGGACTGGGTCTCGAGCAGCAGTCGGGTTTGCGCCAGATCGCGGATGCGCAAGGACCGGTTGGCCACGTGCATCCGCAGCGCCCAGCCGAGTGCGGCCGAGGGGTCCGAGATGACGATCGCCCCGGCGTTGGGCCCGGACCCGGTGGAGGAACGGACCAGGCCCATGGCGTCGAGGACCCGGAATGCTTCGCGGACCGAGGCGCGGGAGATCCCGAACTCCTCGGCCAGGTGGCGCTCTGCGGGCAGTCTGTCGCCCACCGAGATCTCCCCGGAGCGCAGGCGTTCCTCGAGCCAGTCAAGGACGAGGGTGTAGGTGCGTGTGACCGCGGGCACGAGGGGCTCCTGGAGGGTATATGGGGAACCGGACCATTCTAGAGAGACCGCGAGGCTGCACCTGACCGGATGGGTCGGGCGCAGCCTCGGGGCCCCGGAGGCGTGGGGCCGGCACCTGACATGCCGTCGGCACCGGCCCCACGTGCCGGATCAGACCCGGAGCTCGCTCCTGGCGGGCGCGTCCTTGCGCCACAACCAGCGGGCGATGAGGGCCAGTCCGGCGACGAGCAGGACCAGCATGACGGTGCCCAGGTTGAGACCCACCCCGTGGATGAAGAGGTACGCGACCGCACCGCCCGCGAAGCAGTAGTAGGTGGTCACGATGATCGTCTTGCGCAGCAGGTCGCCTTCGCGCCCGAGCAGGCCCACGGTGGCGGAGGCCGCCACGATGTTGTGGATCGCGATCGGGTTGCCACCGGCCCCACCCACAGCCTGGGCGGCGACCACGAGCTCGGGCCGGTCGAGTCCGATCGCGGCACCGGTGGAGAACTGGAACTGGGAGAACGTCAGGTTCGACACGGTGTTGGACCCGGCCACGAAGGCACCCAGCGCGCCGATCCAGGGGGCGATCACGGGCCAGGAGCTGCCCGAGATCGCGGCGGCCCCCTCGGCGAGGGTCACCGGCATGCTGGAGAGCCCCGAGTCGTTGAGGGCCGGGCCGGACTGGATGAGCACGCGCACCAGGGGCACGGCGAAGAGCAGGGCGGCGGCGGTGCCGGCGAGCTGGCCGGCCGAGATCTTGAGGGTCTGGGCGATCTCGCGGGAGTTCATCCGGTGCAGTAGGTAGGCGAAGGCCGAGGCGAGGATCAGCACGAAGCCGGGGAGGTAGAACGGCTGGACAGTGGTGGTGATCTCGGTGCCCAGGATGTTCTCGAACGGGATCGCCAGGCCGGTCAGCCATTCCTTCAGCGGGGCGATGACACGGGTGGCCACCAGCAGCCCCGCCATCAGGGCGTAGGGCGCCCAGGCGCGGACCGTGCTCATGTGGGTGGAGACGTCGGTGGCCTCGGCCGGTTCGATGGTGCCCATCCAGCGGGTGGGCCAGTCGGCGCGCGGGCCGAACTGGAAGGTGTCCTTGGGCATGAGGAAGCCGCGGCTGGAGGTGAACATCACCAGCACCATGCCGAGGAGCCCGCCGAACATTGAGGGGAACTCGGGGCCGAGGAAGCGGGCCACCAGCACGTAGGGGACGGTCATGGCCAGGGAGGCGTAGACGGCGAAGGGCCACACGGCCAGCCCGTCGCGGAAGCGCCGGTCGGGGCCGAAGAATCCGGTCAGCAGGGTCACGAGGATCAGCGGGATGAGGATGCCCACGATCGCGTGGATGGCCGCGGTGTAGAAGCCGATCGAATTGATGAACTCGGGCATGGTCACACCCAGAATCTCGACGCGCTGAGCGACCGCGGGGTCCCCGCCCAGGCCGTTGGCGACCCCGACGAGGATGGGCGTGCCGACCGCCCCGAAGCTCACGGGGGTGGACTGGACGATGAGGCCGATCATGACGGCGGCCATCGCGGGGAAGCCCATGGCCAGCAGCAGCGGGGCCACGACCGCGGCGGTGGTGCCGAAGCCAGAGACGCCCTCGATGAAGGAGCCGAAGAGCCAGCCAATGATGATGGCCTGGATCCGCCGGTCGGCCGAGATGTTGTTGAAGCCAGCGCGGATGGTGGCCATGGCCCCGCCCACGGTGAGCGTGGCGAGCAGCAGCAGGGCGCCGAAGACGATGTAGAGCATGGTGATGGCCACGATCAGGCCCTCGATGGTGGCGGCCAGCACTCCGGTGAAGCTCATCTGCCACACGGTCAGCGCCACCACGACGGCCGCGAGGTAGCCCACCGGCATCGCGAACTTCGCCGGCCAGCGGAAACCGGCCAACAGCACACCCACCAACAGCAGGGGCAGCAGAGCCAGAAGGCTCAGGACAGCGAGATTGTCCACGGACAGATCCTTTCTGGGCCCTGCCCCGGAGGATCGCGGGTGCCGGGTCGGGCCGGGTGCGTGGTACGGGCTGGGTCGAGGTTTCCGGGACGCGATGCGTAGCTCATCCCGGCCCCAGTGATCTCGATGCGCTCCCCTGAGAGTTGCGGAGAGCAGTACAGACCTGGTGTCGGTCGGGTGGTCGTTCGGTGCTTCCCGCATACGAGTTCGGGAAGGACCTCACACGCGACCACCGTATGGTCGGACCACAATGGTCTGACCACGAAGAGTACATGAGCCAGGTCACACCTCCAACCCCTGCGGCGCAATGTTTTCGCCGCCTGCCGCCCTGATTGTGTGGTGCGGCTCATAGTCCTACTATGGTCAGACCACAGGCGGTGCGGTGTCCTCGCATCGACCCTTTTTCCTTCTTCGCCCGTCCTCGTTCTCCTGTTCCCGGAGGTCCCATGAGAATCGCCCTGTTCGCCACGTGCATCGTGGACGCGATGTATCCGCGGGTCGCGCTGGCCACCGTGCGGGTGCTCGAGCGGCTCGGCCACGAGGTGGTGTTCCCGCCCGGTCAGGGCTGCTGCTCCCAGATGCACGTCAACAGCGGCTACTTCGACGACGCCCTGCCCGTGGTCCGCAACCACGTGAAGGCCTTCTCCGCCGCGGACTACGACGTGGCCGTGGCGCCGTCGGGCTCCTGCGTCGCCTCCCTGGGCCACCAGCAGCCGATGATCGCCCGCGCCGGCGGCGACGAGACCCTCGCCCAGGAGGCCGCAGCCGTGGCCGCCACCACCTACGAGCTCTCGCAGCTGCTGACCGACGTGCTCGGCGTCCACGACGCGGCCGCGCAGCTCGGCTCCTGGTTCCCCCACCGGGTGACCTACCACCCGTCCTGCCACGGGATGCGGCTGCTGCGCCTGGGGGACCGGCAGAAGGACCTGGTCGCCTCGGTCGGGGACATCGACTTCGTCGAGCTGCCCGACGCCGAGGAGTGCTGCGGCTTCGGCGGGACCTTCTCGTTCAAGAACCCGGACGTCTCCGCCGCGATGGCCGAGGAGAAGATCGACAACATCGTCTCCACCGGCGCCGAGCTGTGCACCGGGGGAGACGCCTCCTGCCTGATGCACCTGGGCGGGGCCATGGCCCGCCGGGGAACGGGTGCGGGCACCGTCCACTTCGCCGAGATCCTCGCGTCCACCCGCGAGAACCCGCTCGAGGTCTCCGGGCCGGTCGAGCTGTCCATCCCGGGGCCCGGGGCGCGCCGCACGGCGTCGTCCTCGGCCCCCCGCACGACCGGAGGAGCTCGATGAGCCGCACGGCCCTGGGCATGCCCGCCGTCCGCCCCGTCCACGGCCAGGGGAACCTGCACGCGCAGACCGCGTTCCCCGCCGCGGCGAAGGCCGAGATGGGCAACACGCAGATGCGCGCCAACATCCGCCACGCCACCCACACCATCCGCGGCAAGCGCGCCGCGGTGACGGGCGAGCTGCCCGACTGGGAGGAGCTGCGCTCCGCCGGCTCCGCGATCAAGGAGCAGGTCATGGCGAACCTGCCGCACCTGCTCGAAGAGTTCGAGCGCAACCTCACGGCCCGCGGCGGCACCGTGCACTGGGCACGCGACGCCGAGGAGGCCAACCGGATCGTCACCGAGCTCGTGCAGGCCACCGGGTCCACCGACGTCATCAAGATCAAGTCCATGGCCACCCAGGAGATCGGCCTCGAGGCCCACCTCGAGGAGCACGGGATCACCGCCACGGAGACGGACCTGGCCGAGCTGATCGTCCAATTGGGCCACGACAAGCCGTCCCACATCCTGGTCCCGGCGATCCACAAGAACCGGCACGAGATCCGCGACATCTTCCTGGCCGAGATGGCCGAGACCGACGAGACGCTCACGTCCGAGCCCCGGGACCTCGCCGAGGCCGCCCGCACCCACCTGCGGGAGAAGTTCCTCTCCACCTCCGTGGCGGTCTCCGGGGCGAACTTCGGCGTGGCCGAGACCGGGACGCTGACCGTGGTGGAGTCCGAGGGCAACGGCCGCATGTGCCTGACCCTGCCCGAGACCCTGATCACCGTGATGGGCATCGAGAAGATCGTGCCCACCTTCCAGGACCTCGAGGTGTTCCTGCAGCTGCTCCCGCGCTCCTCCACCGGGGAGCGGATGAACCCCTACACCTCGATGTGGACCGGCGTGACACCGGGGGACGGCCCCCAGAACGTGCACGTGGTGCTCCTGGACAACGGCCGCACCGCCGTGCTCGACGACCCCGCCGGGCGCTCGGCGCTGCACTGCATCCGCTGCTCGGCGTGCCTGAACGTCTGCCCGGTCTACGAGCAGGCCGGCGGTCACGCCTACGGCTCCACCTACCCGGGGCCCATCGGGGCGATCCTCTCCCCGCAGCTGACCGGCATCACCTCCGAGCAGAACGCCTCCCTGCCCTACGCCTCCTCACTGTGCGGGGCCTGCTACGACGTGTGCCCGGTGAAGATCAACATCCCCGAGATCCTCGTGCACCTGCGCGACGAGGACGTGCGCAGCAAGCCCACCCCCCGGGTGCCCTCCCAGATGGATTTGATGATGAAGGGTGCTTCGGTGGTGATGTCCTCGGGCACCCGGATGGGGTTGGCCGAGAAGGGTCTGCCGTTGGGGAGGGCGGTGGCGGGCAAGGATCGGGCGATTTCCTGGTTGCCCGGGATCGCCGGGGGCTGGACCGATGAGCGCGACATCCCCGCCCCGCCGAAGGAGTCTTTCCGCCATTGGTGGGCCAAGCACGCCGAGGAGACCCAGGAACGGGTGGCCGCCGACGGCGGCCCGGCCGCCGGCCCGGATGCGGGCAGTACCGCACCGGATGGGGCCGAGACCGACACCGAAGACGACGGGGGAGCACGATGAGCGAGGCAAAGACCGAGATCCTCAACCGGATCCGCGGGGCGCTGCATGACGCGCCTACCCCTGCACCGGCGCAGCGCACCTATCGCCGCGTCTCGGAGCGTGCGGCTGAGGAGGTCGTCGAGATGCTCGTGGACCGGCTGGTCGACTACAAGGCCGCGGTGCACCACGAGACCCCCGCCTCCCTGCCGGGGCGGATCGAGCAGCTGCTGGGGGTCTCCGCCCGGTATGTGGTCCCGGCCGGTCTGGACACCGCCTGGTTGCCGCAGGACACCGCCACCCGCCGGATGCTGGTGGATCCCAATGACGCCCGCGACCCCTCGGCCCTGGGGGTGCGTGAACTCAACGCCGTGGACGCGGTGGTGACGTCCTCGACCGTCTCCTGCGCCGAGACCGGCACCATCTTCCTCACCGGCCGTCCCGAGGAGGGCCGGAGGGCGATCAGCCTGGTCCCCGACCACCACATCTGCGTGGTGCCGCTGGACTCGGTGGTCGAGCTGATCCCCGAGGCCCTCGCCCTGGTGGAGCCCACGGCCCCGGTCACCATGATCTCCGGGCCGTCCGCGACCTCGGACATCGAGCTGGAGCGGGTGGAGGGCGTGCACGGGCCCCGGACGCTCGACGTGATCCTACTCGGCTGACAGGCCCGGATGGCGCGTGAACCGCAGCACGCGCAGACGCACCGTCGCGGATCCGCTCGGCACCCCGGCCCCATCGCGGCCCCGAGGGCCCGGGTCTGCCCTGCCCGGGCACGGCGGCCCCTGCCGTGCCCGGCCGTTTCTCCTTCGCAGTTGACCTTGTCAGAAATTCACAACACAGCACCCAGGCCTCCAGTGGAGCGTCCAGGTGCGGAACGGGTGTCAATGTTCTCCAAGATCCTGGTGGCCAATCGCGGCGAGATCGCGATCCGTGCTTTCCGTGCCGCCTACGAGCTGGGCGCCAAGACGGTGGCGGTGTTCCCGTACGAGGACCGCAACTCGATCCACCGGCAGAAGGCCGACGAGGCGTACCGGATCGGGGAGGAGGGCCACCCCGTGCGGGCCTATCTCGACGTCGAGGAGATCGTCCGGGTGGCCAAGGAGTCCGGGGCGGACGCGATCTACCCCGGCTACGGGTTCCTCTCGGAGAACCCGGACCTGGCCCGTGCCGCCGCGCGCGAGGGCATCACCTTCGTCGGCCCGCGGGCCGAGATCCTGGAGCTGGCCGGCAACAAGGTCGCGGCGCTGAAGGCGGCGAAGCGGGCGGGGATCCCGACCCTGGCCTCCACGGAGCCCTCGGCGGACCCCGAGGAGCTGCTGGCGCAGGCGGAGGGCATCGGGTTCCCCATCTTCGTGAAGGCCGTGGCCGGTGGCGGGGGCCGCGGCATGCGCCGGGTGGAGACCCCCGAGGCGCTGCCCGAGGCGCTGGCCGCCGCGATGCGCGAGGCCGACACCGCCTTCGGCGACCCCACCGTGTTCCTGGAGCAGGCCGTGCTCCGGCCCCGCCACATCGAGGTGCAGATCCTCGCCGACAACGAGGGCGGGATGGTGCACCTGTTCGAGCGCGACTGCTCCCTGCAGCGCCGGCACCAGAAGGTCGTGGAGATCGCCCCGGCGCCGAACCTCGACGAGGGGATCCGCCAGGCCCTGCACCGGGACGCGGTGAAGTTCGCGAAGGAGCTCGGCTACGTCAACGCCGGCACCGTGGAGTTCCTGGTGGACACGGCCGGGGAGCGGGCGGGTCAGCACGTGTTCATCGAGATGAACCCGCGCATCCAGGTGGAGCACACGGTGACCGAGGAGATCACCGACGTCGACCTCGTCCAGTCGCAGCTGCGCATCGCCTCCGGGGAGACCCTGGCGGACCTGGGCATCGCCCAGGACGAGCTGGCCGTGCGCGGGGCCGCTCTGCAGTGCCGGATCACCACCGAGGACCCGGCCAACGGGTTCCGCCCCGACGTCGGGAAGATCTCCGCCTACCGCTCCGCCGGCGGCGCGGGGGTGCGCCTGGACGGCGGCACGGTCTACGCCGGGGCGGAGATCTCCCCGCACTTCGACTCGATGCTGGTGAAGCTCACCTGCCGGGGCCGGGACTACGCCACCGCCGTGCACCGGTCCCAGCGTGCCCTGGCCGAGTTCCGGATCCGCGGGGTGTCCACCAACATCCAGTTCCTGCAGGCCGTGCTGGCCGACCCGGAGTTCCTCGCCGGCAACGTGGCCACCGACTTCATCGAGCGCCGCCCCGAGCTGCTCGAGGCCCGCACCTCCGGGGACCGGGCCACCAAGGCGCTGACCTGGCTGGCCGAGGTCACGGTGAACCAGCCCAACGGGGAGCGGGTGGAGGGCATCGACCCGCGCACCAAGCTGCCCCGCTACCCGGGCGACAAGCAGGACGAGCCGTTCCGCTCGCCCTTCGACGGACCCTCCGAGCACACCCCGCCGCCGGGGTGGCGGCAGCGGCTCGTCGAGCTCGGCCCCGAGGGGTTCGCCCGGGCCCTGCGGGAGCAGCAGGCGGTGGCGGTGACCTCGACGACGTTCCGGGACGCCCACCAGTCGCTGCTGGCCACCCGGGTGCGCACCCGGGACCTGCTGGCCGCGGCCCCGGCCTACGCCCACACGCTGCCGCAGCTGCTGTCCGTGGAGGCCTGGGGCGGGGCGACCTACGACGTCGCGCTGCGCTTCCTCGGCGAGGACCCGTGGGAGCGGCTGCGGTTGCTGCGGGAGGCGATGCCGAACATCCCGATCCAGATGCTGCTGCGCGGGCGCAACACCGTGGGCTACACCCCGTACCCGACCGAGGTGACGGACGCGTTCGTGGCCGAGGCCGCGGCCACCGGGGTGGACATCTTCCGGATCTTCGACGCCCTCAACGACGTGGAGCAGATGGCCCCGGCCATCGAGGCCGTGCGCAGGACGGGCACTGCGGTCGCCGAGGTCGCCCTGTGCTACACCGGGGACCTGCTGGACCCGGCCGAGGACCTCTACACCCTGGACTACTACCTGGAGCTCGCCCAGCAGTGCGTCGACGCCGGGGCCCACGTGCTGGCGATCAAGGACATGGCCGGGCTCCTGCGCCCCGCGGCGGCGGCGAAGCTGGTGACCGCCCTGCGGGAGCGCTTCGACCTGCCCGTGCACCTGCACACCCACGACACCGCCGGCGGGCAGCTCGCCACGCTGATGGCCGCGATCGACGCGGGCGTGGACGCGGTGGACGTGGCCGAGGCCTCGATGGCCGGCACGACCTCCCAGGTGCCCGCCTCGGCGCTGATCGCCGCCCTGGCCCACACGGACCGGGACACCGGCATCCCCCTGGAGGCCGCGACCGCCCTGGAGCCCTACTGGGAGGTCATCCGCCGGATGTACGCCCCGTTCGAGTCCGGGCTCACCGCCCCGACCGGGCGCGTGTACCGGCACGAGATCCCCGGCGGGCAGCTGTCGAATCTGCGCCAGCAGGCCATCGCGCTGGGACTGGGGGAGCGGTTCGAGGCGATCGAGGACATGTACACCGCCGCCAACGCCATGCTCGGCAGACTGGTCAAGGTCACTCCCTCGTCCAAGGTCGTGGGCGACCTCGCCCTGCAGCTGGTGGGCATGGGCGTGGACCCGGCCGAGTTCGAGGCGAACCCGCAGAAGTTCGACATCCCCGACTCGGTGATCAGCTTCCTCGCCGGGGAGCTCGGCACGCCTCCCGGCGGGTGGCCCGAACCGTTCCGCTCCAAGGCCCTGGAGGGCCGCAACGTGCGTGTCGGGATCACGGAGCTGGCCCCGGAGGACTCCCAGGCCCTGGCCGGGGACTCGGCCACCCGCCGTGCCACGCTGAACCGGCTGCTGTTCGCCGGCCCGACGCGGGACTACGAGGCCAGCCGGGCGAAGTACGGCGAGCTGGCGCTGCTGCACACCCGGGACTTCCTCTACGGGCTGACCTCCGACCGGGAGCACGTGATCTCCCTGGGCAAGGGGGTGCGGCTGCTGGTGACCCTGCAGGCCATCTCGGAGCCGGACGACAAGGGCATGCGCACCGTGATGCTCACCCTCAACGGCCAGCCCCGGATGATCGAGGTCCGCGACACCTCGATCACCTCCTCGGTGCCCGAGACCGAGAAGGCCGACCCCACGGACCGCGGCCACGTGGCCGCCCCGTTCGCCGGGGCGGTGACCGTGACGGTGGCCGAGGGCGACACCGTGGAGGCGGGCGGCCAGGTGGCCACCATCGAGGCCATGAAGATGGAGGCCTCCATCACCGCCCCCACCGGCGGCACGGTCGCCCGGGTCGCACTGACCGGGGTCACCCAGGTCACCGGTGGGGACCTGCTGCTGGTCCTGCGCCCCACCAACTGAACCCTTCACAACCCCGAACCACCCCGTCCCCTGCCCCCTGCTCTGGGCCCCCTGTCCCGGCAGGAGCTGGTCGGCCCTGACCGCTGATGTTCCTGCGGCCGGCCCGGCGGGCAGAACCGATCTTCAATCCACTGGCACCCCGCCTGGGCGGCGCCCACCGAAGGAGTTCTCCTTGACCTCTGTCCTTCCTTTCACCGACATCGACCTCTCCGACCTCGAGGAGGTCGGCGGCAAGAACGCCTCTTTGGGTGAGCTGATCCGCAACCTCAGCAGCGCCGGGGTGCAGGTCCCCGGTGGCTTCGCCACCACAGCCACCGCGTTCCGCCAGTTCCTGGCCGCCGACGGCCTGGACGACCGGATCGCCCAGACCCTGGAGGGCCTGGACACCGCCGACGTGACCGCCCTGGCCGCCGCCGGTGCGCACATCCGATCGCTGATCCGCAACGCACCGCTGCCGGCCAGGCTGGAGGCCGGGATCCGGGATGCCTACGAGAAGCTGGCCGGAACCCACCCGGCAGGGGTGTCCTGGGCAGTGCGCTCCAGCGCGACCGCCGAAGACCTGCCCGACGCCTCCTTCGCCGGACAGCAGGAGACGTACCTCAACATCCGCGGGGTGGGGAACGTGCTGGCGGCGGTCAAGGACGTCTTCGCCTCCCTCTACAACGACCGGGCGATCGCCTACCGGGTCCACCACGGCTTCACCCACGCCGAGGTCGCGCTCTCGGCCGGGGTACAACGGATGGTGCGCTCCGACGTCGGCGCCTCGGGGGTGATGTTCACCATGGACACCGAGTCCGGGTTCACCGACGCGGTGTTCATCACCTCCTCCTACGGGCTGGGGGAGGCGGTGGTGCAGGGGGCGGTGAACCCGGACGAGTTCTACGTCTACAAACCGGCCCTGGCCGCGGGGCGGCCCGCGGTGCTCAAGCGCGGGCTCGGAGACAAGGCCCTGCAGATGACCTACACCGACTCCCAGGAGCTCGGGGAGACCGTGGGATTCGTGCCCGTGCCGGATGAGCAGCGGGGGCGGTTCAGTCTCACCGATGCGCAGGTGGAGCAGCTGGCCCGCTACGCGGTGGCGATCGAGGAGCACTACGGCCGTCCGATGGACATCGAGTGGGGCCTGGACGGCACCGACGGGAACCTTTATATCCTGCAGGCCCGCCCCGAGACCGTGGTCTCCCGCCGCGGGGCCGGGGCCGTGGCCCGCTACCGGCTCCACGAGACCGGCACGGTCCTGGTCGAGGGGCGGGCCATCGGCCAACGGATCGGCGCCGGACGGGTACGGGTGCTGGAGTCGGTCGAGCAGATGGCCTCCTTCCAGGCCGGGGATGTCCTGGTGGCCTCGATGACGGACCCGGACTGGGAGCCGATCATGAAGAAAGCCGCCGCGATCGTCACCGACCGCGGCGGGCGCACCTGCCACGCGGCGATCATCGCCCGGGAACTGGGCATCCCCGCCGTCGTGGGCGCCGGGGACGCCACGACAGCGCTGGCCGAGGGGGACCCGGTGACGGTCTCCTGCGCCGAAGGCGAGGCGGGCCTGGTCTATGCGGGCCTGCTGGACTACACCGTGGAGGAGACCACCCTGGGCGCGATGCCCGAAGCACCGCTGAAAGTGATGATGAACGTGGGCACCCCCGAGCAGGCGTTCTCCTTCGCTCAACTGCCCCACCACGGGGTGGGCCTGGCCCGGTTGGAGTTCATCATCAACCGCCAGATCGGCATCCACCCCCTGGCCCTGCTGGCCGTGGAAAACGGGTCCCCGGATCTGCCCGCCGAGGTCGCCGGGCAGATCCGGGAGCGGATCGCCGCCTACCCCGGACCCCGCCAGTTCTACATCCAGCGCCTGGCCGAGGGCATCGCCACGATCGCCGCCGCCTTCGCCCCGGAGCCGGTGATCATCCGGCTCTCGGACTTCAAGTCCAACGAGTACGCCAACCTGCTCGGCGGCCCGCAGTTCGAGCCCGACGAGGAGAACCCGATGCTCGGATTCCGGGGCGCCTGCCGGTACCTCTCGGAGAGCTTCCGGGCCGCCTTTGAGCTCGAGTGCGAAGCGGTCGTCCACGCCCGTACCACCATGGGACTGACCAACATCAAGCTCATGGTCCCCTTCGTGCGCACCCTCGACGAAGCCCAAGGTGTGATCGAGCTGCTGGCCGCCAACGGCCTGCACCGCGGGGTGGACGGGCTGGAGATCGTGATGATGTGCGAGCTGCCCGCCAACGCCCTGCTGGCCGGGGCGTTCCTGGAGCACTTCGACGGGTTCTCCATCGGCTCCAACGACCTCACCCAGCTCACCCTGGGCCTGGACCGCGACTCCGCCCTGGTCGCCTCCTCCTTCGACGAACGCGACCCGGCGGTGAAGAAGCTGCTGGAAATGGCCATCACCGCCTGCAAGGAGCGCGGCAAGTACGTCGGGATCTGCGGCCAAGGCCCCAGCGACCACCCCGAGCTGGCCGCCTGGCTGCTGGGCCAGGGCATCGACTCCGTGTCCCTGAACCCCGACGCCGTCGTGGACACCTGGCTGGCCCTGGCCGCCACCACAGCAGAGCCGGCCCTGTGAACACCCTGGTCCTGGCGCCGCCGGCGCCAGGACCAGGGCACCAACCCCCACCCGGACCACCGGACATCCCCACGAGAAGACAACGGAGGCACCCGTGACCGATTCCTGCCCGGTGGCGTTCTTCGTCTCCGACAGCACCGGCATCACCGCCGAGACCCTCGGCAACACCCTCATCACCCAGTTCCCGGCCCAGCGCTTCGAACGCCACACCGTGCCCTTCCTCACCACCGCCGAGCACGCCCACCAGGTCGCGGCCCGGATCACCACCGCCGCAGGAACCGGCCGCACCACCGTAGTGTTCTCCACCGTCGTGGACCCGCACCTGCGCGGCATCCTCGAGGCTGGCGCCGGATACTTCGTGGACCTCTTCGGCTCCCACATCCACCAGCTCGAAACCGCCCTGCACACCACCGCGAACCCCCAACCCGGCAGGGCCCACGGGCTCGGCGACGCCATCCGCTACCAGTCGCGGATGACAGCCGTCGAGTACGCCATGGAACACGACGACGGGCAATCCATCCGCGCCCTGGAACGGGCCGATCTGATCCTCATCGCCCCCTCACGCTGCGGCAAGACCCCCACCAGCATGTACCTCGCCCTGCAGCACGGCATCCGCACCGCGAACTTCCCCCTAGTCGACGAAGACTTCGCCCACCGGTCCCTGCCAGCACCCATCGCCGCCTACGCGACCAAGTGCTTCGGACTCACCTCCAAACCCCTGCGACTGAGCCAGGTCCGCCAGGAAAGACGCCCAGGCACCGTCTACGCCTCCCTGCCCCAATGCACCTGGGAACTGCGCAACGCCCAACAGATGTACGCCCTCAACGACATCCCCCACCTCAACTCAGCCTTCATGTCCGTAGAAGAAATTTCCGCCACCATCCTCCAGAGAATGGATCTCCAAGAAACCGGCATCGGCTGAAAACACCGAGGCACCAAGCCGTAGACGCCCCCATGTGTAGGTGCGGCCTTTATGGTGTCTCACGATGTGGACATGTCCCTCGGCTCCTGTATTGATTACTGGTGAGTAAGGTTACTAGTCTGTTTTGCATAGACAAACGTCTAGTGCTCGGCTCCAGGAGGCTCCCATGGCAGGAACGTTAATGAGCGTCGCCACAGGCGCAGGTGGTGTGGCCACTGCGGCGGCCATGATCCAGCTGAGCCTGTCGATCGGCACCAGTGGTGCGCTCGAGCCGGCGGCGATCGCTCTGCTCATGATCGGGGCGGTGGCATTGATCGCTCGTGTCGTCGTGGACTTCGAGTCCCAGTCGCGCCAGCACGTCGATCGGACCAGGGCACAGATCGAGGCCCGCCGACACCACCAGCAACAGCACCTCCTGGACGCACGGTCGTAGCTGCTGCTGCGGCCGTTCGCGTCCCAACATTTAGAGCCACAATGGCAAGTTCCTTTGAGAACTTCTCAACTACGGCTTTAGAAATGGTTTCAATAGTTATGGGTGAGGCATTGAGCGGTGTCCACCCGGCTGGTGATCATGGCTGCTATGACGAGTCAGAAGACCTCCAGGCGGCTGGTCAGCGACCAGTTGTGGGAGTTGCTGGAACCCTTGATCCCACCGCCCCCGCGGGCGAAGAACGGGCGCACCGGGCGACCGCGCGTGGATGACCGAGCGGCCCTCAACGGCATCCTGTTCGTGGCCGAGCACGGCATCGCCTGGAAGAAACTGCCCGTGGAGCTGGGCTTCGGCTCCGGGATCACCTGCTGGCGCCGACTGCGCGCCTGGCAGGAGGCCGGAGTATGGGAGAAGCTCCACCACGCCGTCCTCGACCAGCTTGGGCAGGACGGGGCGCTGGACTGGTCGAGAGCGTCTTTGGACTCGGTCAGTGTCCGGGCGAAAAAGGGGGCGAGCTGACCGGGCCCAACCCCACTGACCGCGGCAAACTCGGCACCAAGTACCACCTGCTGGTCACCGCCGACGGGCTGCCTTTGGCAGTGGCGATCACCGGGGCCAACCGGCACGACTCCATGCTCGTGGAGCCGATCCTGGACGGACTGAGCCCGGTCAAAGGCCCAGTCCGTGGCCGGCCACGGCGCCGACCGGTCAAGTTGCACGCGGACAAGGCCTACGACAACAAGAGGGTGCGCCGCTACCTGCGCCGACGCGGAATTACCGCCCGCATCGCCCGGATCGGGGTGGACTCCAGCGAACGCCTGGGCCGCTACCGCTGGGTCGTGGAACGCACCATCGCCTGGTTGCTGGCCTTCCGCCGCCTGGCCATCCGATACGACCGCAGCGCGGCCACGGTCACCGCCGTAGCGACCCTGGCCATCACCGTCATCTGCGCCCGGCGACTGCCCCGCAAAGACTATTGAAACCACTTCTTACATATGGCCCGGTTAGCGGCGGACCAACCCACGGGGGGTTCCATGAAGGCCTTTGGCTAACTAGCGACCGCCACCGGAAATCAAACCGTAGGTCAGGTCAGGGTGTCCCATTCGTGCGGCAGTCCCTTCTGCGTTAGTGGCGCGGGGGAATCCATCCGTTAAATCGTCGCCGCCGCCTGCCTCCGTGCTGGCTCCGCATGTCCGGAGGCAGGCGGCGCAAACCGCTACACGGAAGAGCTCGGGGCGCCGAAGTAGGCAGACAATCGCCGCGCCCCATCGCGGGCCAGGTCGACGATGCTGGGCGAGTCATCTGGTTCGTGCAGGATGCCTTCACGCAGTCCGCTCACAGACAGGGACGCCATCACATGGCCGCGGTGGTCGAAAACAGGAACTCCGACGGCGGCCATGCCCCGGGTCAGTTCGTCGTCGCTCAACGCGAAGCCGGCATCGCGGATGTCTTTGAGCTTCCCGAAGAACTCAGCCCGGGATCGCGCCCCGAGACTGAAGTCCGGGCTATGGCCCAAGACCACCGCGTAGTCCTCCCACGCCTTGGGGGAGTCGAAAGCCAATAGGGCGCGGGGCGCTGCGCCGATGTGCAGGGGCAAGGAGTTGCCTAGGGTCAAACGGCGGCTGTTCACACGCTTGCCCTCGATCCGCTCGATGCACACGGCACGGGGGCCGCTCCTGATGCACAGGAACACCGTTTCGCCTGTGGCGTCGTGAATCTCTTGGAGTATGGGAAGCGAGGCCCGCCGCAAGTCCAACTGGTTCAAGAGACTCCCCGCGAGGGAGATCATCTTGCTGCCGATTCGATAGGAACCGCGGTGGCCAAGCTGCTCGATCCAGCCGGCTTCAATGAGGCTCGCCAGCATGCGGTAGATGGAGCTAAGGGGTTCGCCGATGAGCTCCGCGAGTCTTGCGGAAGTCGCCACGCGTTCGACAGCCAGGGCGTCCATGAGAGAGGCGGCCTTGGCCAGCACCGATCCGTTCGAATCAGGAGCTTTGAATTCACGGGCTGCGAGTGACGGCTTGAAGTCCGCCATGAGATCAGTCAACGTCTGAGCGGCGGCCTTGAGGACCCTCATGGCTTCCTCCTGCAGGTTGTCTACCTGGTCGACCAAGCCCGCCGCCGTCAAGGCGCCGAATATGCTGCCGTCCGGGTTGAAGACGGGAAATCCCAACGCCGCGATGCCGTCGACAACCTCGTTCGACTCCATCCTCCAGCCATCCCGTTTAGTGCCCTCGACCAGGCGGCGGAGCGTGTCTGCATCCACGGGTGTCCTCGCCGCCAGCTGCGCATAGTGTTCCTGTGCAAGAAGCTCGTCCAGAACCTCGGGCTGCCAAGCCAGCAGCACATGGGAGGCGGCACCTGCGTGGAGGGGCAGAATGCGCCCGGACGAGAGTTCGTGGAGATCAACCTCGGTGGAATCGACCTGCTCCAAGCAGACTGCGGTGTCCTTGCGGGGAATCCAGAAGGCGGACGTGAGGCCGAGATCCGACTGGACGCCCTCAAGTACCCGCTCAAGCGCCGCGTGGTCGACGAGGGCTTCGGTTGCCGCCTCCGCCAGCCTCAAAATGCCGGTGCCCAGCTCCACGAGCCCGCCTGGGGAGCGGCGGAGGATCCCTGACCCCTCCAGCGCGCTGATGATGCGGTAGACCGACGGCCGCGGTTCCTCCAGGGCCTTCGCCAGATCCGCGGGAATCGAGGGGCCGAGGGCGGATACTTCGTCCACCGCCTGCGTCGCCTTGAGCACCAGCTGGATCAGCTTGCCCGTATGCTTCATGCTTGCACTCCTCGGATCGAACTCCTCGCCCGCATGCACTGCGAATGGACGAGAGTCAGCAAGGATGCCGTTCTTGAGTACTTAACTCAGAACAAAAGCGCCGGGCTGTGGACCCTGACAGCGGCTCAGTCCTCCCATTCCTGTGGACTCCCTGTCCAGCGTATGCGACTTGCTGTCCGAGGTGACACCGCTCCGCCGGACGCGAGCCTGTCGAAGTCACGCAGGTCGGTGCGGCGGCGGGCAGATGCACGCTGCCTTCGTTTTCCGGACCGTCCAGCCCGGTGCCGCCCCCGCCCGGCGAAGGGGCTGTCGCAAGACCAGTTTAAGAGTCGATCAGGGCGCCCCTTCTGCGTGCATACAGCCCAGTTAAAGACCCTGGTGGGGTCATTGGGATGCTTCCACTGATGGACTCTTATGGGTGGGGCGGGTCTCGGCGACGGCCAGGAGGCCGCCGGCCAGGAACACCAGGGTGGCGCCGAGGACGACCAAGAGCGGCACGGTCCATCCTCCGGTGCCGGCGTTTAGAACTTGTTTCATAATGCGGTGAGGCGTCTGTGGCAGATCAGCGCGCAGGCCAGTTGCAGCAGTCCGAGATGGAGGTCGGCCCGGCGTTCCCACCGAGTCCGGAGTCGCTTGTAGGAGTGCAGCCAGGCGAAGCCGCGCTCCACCACCCAGCGATGCCGGCCCAGCCCGGAACCATGGGCGACGCCTCGACGGGCGATGCGCGGAGTGATCCCGCGGGCGCGCAGCAGCCGCCGGTACTTGTCGTGGTCATAGCCACGGTCCGCGAACAGTTCCCGGGGCTTGCGGCGGGGCCGACCACGCAACCCGCGGATCGGCGGAATCGAGTCGACCAGGGGCAACAGCTGGGTGACGTCGTTGCGGTTGCCGCCGGTGAGGGTGACCTGTAGCGGGATGCCGTTCGCCTCAACGATCAGGTGGTGCTTGGAACCGGGCCGGCCGCGATCGACGGGGCTGGGCCCGATGTGGTCCCCCCTTTGAGGGCCCGCACGTGCGAGCCGTCCACAGCGCACCGGTCTAGGTCCAGTGCCCCGGCCGCGCGCAGCTCAGCCAACAGCACTTCGTGTACCGCCGGCCACACTCCGGCCTCGGTCCAGTCCCTCATGCGCCGCCAGCAGGTCACTCCGGAGACGCCGAGCAGGTCCCGGGGCAGCTGGTTCCAGCCGAGCCCGGTCTTGAGCACGAACACGATCCCGGCCAGAGCTGTCCGGTCATCGGCGGGCTTGCGCCCTGGGTGCTGGTGGCGCCGGGGTGGGCGTGGTGGCAGCAACGGCTCGACTCGCTCCCACAGCGAGTCCGGTACGAGATCCCCCATCATGCCCACCAGGGTCACCGAGGACCCCGTCAGCACTCAAGGGCTACGTCGAACTCATTATGAAATGACCTCTTAGCGCCCCGACCAGGGGTGGGCCGACCGTGGCGGCGAGGTAGCCGGCGCCCTGGATGCGGGCGGAGGTCGCCGCGGCCTCGGCGTCGGTCCGCACGATGCGTGCGACGATCGAAAAAATCGTGGTGAAGCCCCCGCCCTGGGCGACGCCGCCAATGACGGACCACACGAGGTAGCCCTCGGGGGCGAGCAGCAGCCCGACGGGCAGGGCGATCCACAGCCCTCCGACGAGGACCACCGGCGTCCACGCCGGGGCCCGGTCGGCCAGCAGGGGCACCCCCAGGGCGCCGGCGATGGCGGCGACCTGGAACAGGGAAGCGCTGGCCCCGGAGGCGGCCAGACTCAGCCCCCGGGTGTCGGCCAGCAGGGTGGGCAGCCACGCGGTGACGGAGTAGTAGGAGAAGGCCTGCCCGCAGAACGCCAGCGTCAGCCACCAGCCGATGCGCCGGACCTGGCCCGTGCCCCGGGCCTGCCTCCGCGTCCCGGTGGCCGTGCTGGGTTCGGCCGGGGTGGAGGCCGCGGGCGGTGTGCCGGTCCGGCGGCGCGCCACGACCAGCCAGAAGACGAGGGCCACCACGGTCAGGGCGCCCCAGGCGACCAGGGCCCAGCGCCACCCGACCGCCGCGGCCAGCGGCGCAGTGCCCAGGGCGGTGATCATCGACCCGACGTTGAGGGCGGCGGTGTAGGCGGCGGTCACCGTGGGGATCCGGCGCCAGGAGACGTCGCGGCGGATGATCACCGGGACCACGATGTTGCCCACGGCGATCGCAGTACCGATGACCACGGTGCCGGCCAGGACCACCGCGGTGGGGCCCGCCGAGCGGATCACGGTCCCGGCCAGCACGCCGCTCAGGCACGCCAAGACGGCCGCCTCGGGCCCGAAGCGTCCGATCAGCTTCGAGGCCAGCGGGGTGACCAGTGCGAAGAGCAGCACCGGCAGACCCGTGAGCAGGCCCGCGGTCGCCGCCGAGAGCCCGAGCTCGGACTGGATCTGCGTGATGACGGGGGTCGGGGCGATGATCGGCCCGCGCAGGCTCAGCGCGACGAGCACGATGCCGACGACGACCCACGGCAGGGCGCGCGGCGGGATGGGGAGCGTGCTCATCTCAGTCCTTCTGACCGGGCAGCAGACGTTGGACGGGTCGGCCGCCGGCGCGGCGTCCGGTGATGCCCGGAGGGGACTCGGGCGCGGTGGTCATGACGGCTCCTCGGAGGTCGGGCGGAGCGGGCCCTGCTGAGACCAGTGGATCCGCGGGGGCGAGGGGCGCCCATGGAAGAGGAGGGACAGCCAGCGGCTGTCCCTCCTTCATTCCCAGCACAGTGTGAAGGGCTCATCGCTGGATGGACGACAACGCCCGGCGAGGTCTCATGCGAGCCGGGGAACCCAGCAACTGCACTGTTTGAGATCACCACAGCAGCCCAGTGGTCCCGGGCCGGCCAACCTGGAGAGGTCGGCCGGCCCGGGACGTGGAGCAGAGCCGTGGGGCTCAGGACTGATGGGCGTCGGCGGGCTTGGCGACCTGGTAGATCGCTCCGGTAGAGACGTCCTCCTCGAGATCTTCCAGGGAGCGGGCCCGGGTCTCGGGGACCTGGGTGGCCACAAAGATCAGGGCGAGGACGCCGATGCCGGCGAAGAGGAAGAACGTGCCCGAGATCCCGACCGCGGCAACGAGGGAGGGGAAGAACAGGGCCAGGAAACCGTTCATGGTCCAGCCGAAGAACACCGAGATGCCGATGCCCAGTCCCCGCATGTGCAGCGGGAAGATCTCCGCCAGCCACACCCAGACGGCGACGTTGAGGAACGTCTGCATCGAGAGCACGAAGGCGACCACGAGGACGAGGATCACGATCGGGCGGGCCGGGTGGCCCTCGGGAAGCAGATTGCCGGCGATCCCGATCAGCAGGTGGCAGGTCGTGGTGAGGCTCAAACCGATGATGAAGGTCTTGCGCCGGTCGAGCCGGTCCATGTTGTACAGGGCGATGATGCCACCGATCACCGCCACGACACCGAAGGCGATGTTGGCCAGCACGGCCTGCTGCGCTGTCATCCCGGACTCCTCCAGAATACGAGTGCCGTAGTACATGACGGAGTTGATGCCGGTCAGCTGCTGGGTCATGGACACCCCGATACCGACCAGGATGATCCGCAGCAACCACTTGTTCGTCAGGACCGCTTTCAGCCCGATCTGGTGCGACTGGACCTCGATGGCGGCGATGCGCTCGATCTCCTGCAGCTCGGCCTTCGCGCGATCGGCCGGGCGGACCGTCTCCAGCACCGCCAGAGCCTCGTCGTACCGGCCCTTCTCGGTGAGCCAGCGCGGGGACTCGGGCATGCGCAGCATCCCGATGAACAGTCCGATCGCCGGCAGCGCGGAGACGGCGAACATGATCCGCCAGATGCCCTCCACGACGTCGCCGAGGGTGACGGCGATGACCGCGTTCATCACGAAGGCGGAGAGCTGTCCGAACACGATCGCCAGTTCGTTGCGGCCGGTGATCGACCCGCGGATCTCGTAGGGGGCGAGCTCGGCCAGGTACACCGGCACCACCGTGGAGGCTCCGCCGACGGCGAGGCCGATCAGGATCCGGCCGCAGACCAGGACCGTGTACCCGGTCAGGGAGAACGTTCCCTCCTCAGCAGGTGTGGGGGTGAGGACCACCAGGGCGGTGCCGAGGAAGAACAGCACGGCCAGCAGGATGATCGTCCGGCGCCGGCCCCAGGCGTCCGAGACCCGACCCCAGACCAGGGCGCCGACGGCGGCGGCGAAGATGAGGGAGCTGATCACCACGCCCAGCTGGAGCAGGTTCAGTCCCAGGTCCTGGGCCATCGGCCCCTCGGCGCCGTTCGTCACGCCGGTGTCGTAGCCGAACAGCAGCCCGCCCAGGCAAGCGACGACCGAGATCAGTCCGAGCCGTTTCCGGTGCGGCCCCTGGGTCAACGGCGGGAGGGCGACCCGGGTGCCGTCTGCGGTGTTGTGTGACATGGGAATTCCTTTGTTGGTGACCTGATGAAGCAGGGATGGATCGTGTGGAGCGCCGATCCGGTGATGGGGCTAGGACTGGGCCGGGGCCAGGACGATGTCGAACCGGGCCTTGGACCAGCTCCGATCGGTGAGGTCGCGGCCGTCGGGGGTCGGGGTGCCGGCGGGTTGTTCGGTGAAGTCCTTGATGAGGGATTCCTTGACGCCGAACACGGTGTCGTACTTCAACAGCTCGTCCCCGCGCACGAAGATGTGGGTGACCAGGGTCCGCAGGCCTTCGGCGGTGACCATGAAGTGCAGGTGTGAGGCGCGCATCGGGGATCGGCCGGTGGCCTCGAGCATCTTCCCCACCGGCCCGTCGTGCGGGATGGGGTAGGGGGTGGGGTGAGGCCCCAGAAGTTGTACCGCCCCTGGTCGTCGCTGAAGAGGTGGGCTCGGCCGGAGACCCGGTTGTCGTCGTACTGGACGTCGTAGAACCCCTCTTCGTCGGCCTCCCAGACCTCGATCCGCGCCCGGGGCACCGGGTTGCCGTCGGTGTCGGTCACGGTGCCCTCCACCCAGCAGGGCTGACCGGGGGCCTCCCCGGCGATGTCCCCGCCGAGGGGGATCTCCGGGGCGTCGTCGACGAAGAAGGGGCCGAAGACGGTGGCTTCGGTGGCGTCGCCGTAGGCCTCGTTGTTGACGTTGATGGTCTGCATCGAGGCGCCGAGGACGTCGGAGAGCAGGATGAACTCCTGGCGCCGGTCATCGGTGATGTGCCCGACGGCGGTGAGGAACTCGATCGCCTGGTTCCATTCGGCCTCGGTGAGGCGCACGTCGCGGATGAAGGCGTGCAGGTGCTTCACCAGGGCCTGCATCAGCTGCTTCAGTCGCGGGTCCTGGCAGTCCTCGAAGGAGCGCAGCACGGTGCGGATCAGTTGCTCTTCCACCGCCTGCTGGGCGGTGGAGACCTGCGGGTGCCCGGGAGAGCTCTCGGTGGTGGGGACTGGGGTCTGCTGGGCCATGGCGGGCCTGCCTTTCAGTCGTGGAGTCGGCGGTCTAACGAACGGGTGTGGAGACGGGGGAGGGCCTGGAAGCCTCTTCGAGCAGGTCCAGTTCGGGCCGGCTCAAGGGGGTCTCCATGGACTGGAGCAGCGGTTTTAGCTGCTCGGTGTTGCGGGCGCTGGCGATGGGTGCGACGACCCCGTCCTGGGCGGCCAACCAGGCCAGGGCAATGGCGGCGGGCTCAACGTCGTGTTCCGCTGCGACCTGCTTGAGGGCGTGGAGCACGGCCCGGCCCTGGACGGTGAGGTACTGGGAGGCCTCGGAGGCGCGAGGGGTGTCGACCGGACCCTCCCCGGTGTACTTGCCGGTGAGGAAGCCGTGGGCCAGGGAGTAGTACGGCATCACGGCTAGGCCATGGGTGCGGGCCAGTGGGAGGACGTCGGTCTCGATGCCGCGCTCGACCAGGCTGTACTGGGGCTGCAGGACGATGGGGGTGTGGAAGCCTTCCCGGTCGGTGATCCGCAGCCATTCCGCGATGCGCTCGGCCGTGAAGTTGGACAGCCCGATGGAACGGACCTTGCCCTGGTCCACGAGTTGGGACATGGCCTCGATGCTCTCGACCAGCGGGGTGTCGGGGTCGTCGTAGTGGGCGTAGTAGATGTCGATGGCCTCGACCCCCAGCCGGGACAGGGACCCGTCGACGGCGGTGCGGATGGTCTCCGGGGCCAGGCCGGCCAGTTGCGGGTGGTGGCTGACCTTCGTGGCGATCACCAGCTCGTCGCGGTCGCTGCGGCCGGTGAGCCATTGACCGATGATGGTCTCGGATTCTCCGCCGCTGTTGCCGTCGGCCCAGAACGAGTAGGAGTCGGCGGTGTCCAGGACGTTGCCCCCGGACTCGACGTAGCGGTCGAGGATCCGGTGCGAGGTGGCGGCGTCGGCGGTCCACCCGAAGACGTTGGTGCCCAACGCCAGCGGGGAGACGTCGAGTCCGGGGGCGATGGTCTGCGTGGCGGCCAAGGGTGTCCTCCTGGTGTCGTAACGGTGCGCGGTGCAGGTCGTGGTGGGTGGGTAGGTGTCGGGGGCGAAGGTCAGGCGCCGGGATGGGCGCTGGGGGCTTCCCCGGCCCAGGCGGCGCGCAGCAGGGCCCGGGCGTCCTCATACGTGACCGGCCGGGGGTTGCCGTAGGAACGGCTCGTGACCTCCTCGGCGATGCGCTCGATGTCCTCCTCCTGCATGCCCAGCTCGGCCAGGGACCGCGGCGCGTCGAGCTCCTCGGCGATCTGCCACAGCCGCGCGGCCGGATCTGGGGCCCCGCCCAGCGCCCGCGACAGCGCCGCGGTCGCCTCGGGGGCCGCGGGCTGGTTGAAGGCCAGGGCGTGGGGCAGGACCACGGTGTGGGTCTGGGCGTGGGGCAGGTTCAGAGTCCCGCCCAGGGCGTGGCACAGCTTGTGGTGCAGGGACATGGTGGTCGCCCCCAGGCAGGCCCCGCACAGCCACGACCCGTAGAGGGCCTCGCTGCGGGCCGCGGGGTCGGTGCCGTCGGCGGCGATCGCCGGCAGCGCTGTGGCCAGGGCCCGGACTCCCTCCTCGGCCATCAACGAGATGATCGGGGTGGCGTCGGGGGCGTAGAGGGCCTCCACGGCATGGGCGATGGCGTTGATGCCACTGGTCACCGACATCGACACCGGCAGCGTCGCCGAGAGCTCGGGGTCATAGACCACGCTGCGCGGCAGCACCCGCGGGTCCCGGCCGGTCTCCTTGCGCCCATCGGTGGTCAAACCCCACACAGGGGTCATCTCAGACCCGGCGTAGGTGGTCGGCACCGCCACGATCGGCAGGCCGTGCTGCAGCGCGATGGCCTTGCCCAACCCGATTGCAGAGCCTCCACCGACGGCCACACAACCATCGGCACCCACCCGGGCCGCTTCCTCACTGGCGCGCTGGGCGACCTCGCTGGGCACATGCATCACCGCTTCGGGCAGCACCCCCACACAGCGGGTGCCCAGTGCCTGGGCCACCCGCTGGCCGGTGTCCTCCTGCTCCGGAGAGCACAGGACCAGCACACGCGCCAGCCCGATCGCATCCAGCTCCTCGGGCAGGGTCGACAGGGTCCCGGCGCCGAAGCGGACCCGCATGGGCAGGGCCTCGTAGACGAACTGGCGGGAGGCCAGGGGCGTGTCGGTCAGGGTGGTCTCGTTGGTCTGGGCGTTCATGTGGGGACCTTCCGATGGACTGGAACGGGTGGATGGGCCGGCGGGTCAGCAGGAGCTCGAGCGGCCCACGGGGTCGATGCCGCAGACCGTCGCCGGCAGCAGCACGAGGTCCTCGCGGTCCTCGCGGATCGCCGTGGCACCGGCGGATCCACCACCCCTCGTGATGGCTGGCGGAGGAAACACCGTTTCGCGGAGCAGCCGGTGGCGGTAGCTACCCCGGTGCCGCCACCGGCCGCGCTGCCGGGGAAGTGATTTCCTACGACCGCTTAGTACCGTACAATGGACAACATGTTCGCACAGTAGCACGGCAAGGCGCTAGGGGTGATCCAGGTTACGTTGGGATCGCGCTGGTCTGCGGCGGTGGCGGCTCGGGCGACATGACGGTCGCCTGCACCAGCGCAGGCGGGTCTGCTCACCTGCGGGGTGCCGGCCTGTGTTAGCCACGGAACGCGCGAAGAACGAGGTCAGCAGTGAACACCATTCAGCTCTTGCACAAGGCCAGCCAGGTGGTCGACGAGCTGGCCCGGAGGAGTCCCTCGACCCCGGCGGAGCTGGCCAAGGCGGTGTCCGAGCCCCGGTCGACCATCTACCGCATCACCGCGGGGCTGGAGCAGGCCGAGCTGATCCGCTCCAACGGCGAGGGCAAGCTCGAACTCGGGGTGGGGATCCTGCGACTGGGAGACGCCGCCGTCGATGCCCTCGTGGACCGCGCGGCCTTGCACGAGAAGCTGATGTGGGTCCGCGGCCAGCTCGGCGTCGGCGCCTTCTTCTGCGTGCTGCGCGAGAACGGGGCACTGTGCCTGGATCAGGTCCACGGCTCCGAGGTGGACCTGTTCCACCTCACCCCCGGGGGCCTGCTGCCCTTGCACGCCGGGGCCCCGTCCCTGGCCCTGCTGGCCTTCGCCGCCCCGGAGGCACAGGCCGCCGTGCTGGAGAACGCGCCCTTCGACCGGCTGGCCTCGGGCACCGCGCTCACGGCCGCGGAACTGCGGGAGAAGCTGGACCAGACCGCGGCCCGCGGGTGGAGCGTGGAGGACAGCACGATCATCGAAGGCGTGGCCACGATCGGGGTGCCTGTGAGGCACCAGGACGGATCGGTGCTGGGGGTGATCGCGGTGGCCGGACTGCGCGAGAGCGTGCTGAACCAGGAATCGGTGGCCACCGGTGTGCTGCGCACCGCCGCTGAGGCCATCACAGCGGCCATGGACCGCCCCGAACGCACGCAAACCCCCCGGACTGACCATGTGCCCGCCTCGCCATCGCCGGCCCACAGCGGTGCCCGGCAGCCGGCGGCGATCACCAAGGCCAGCGCCCTGATGGACGCCCTGGCCCGGGAGCGGATCGCCACCTCGGGGCGCCTGACCGAACTGCTCGGGGAGCCGGTGACCTCGGTCTACCGCATGCTCGCCACCCTGGCCGAGGCCGGGTGGGTCGAGCAGATCGGCCACCGGGGCGCCTACCGGGTGGGCTCCAAGATGCTGTCCCTGGCCGGGGAACTGACCCGGCAACTGGATCTGCGCCGGGCCTGCCGCCCCGTGCTCCAGCAGATCCACGAGGCCACCGGGGAGACCACCTTCTTGTGCATCCGACGCGGCACCCGGGCCGTGTGCATCGAACGCCTCGACGGGATCCGGGTCAACAGCCGCGTGCTGCAGCTGGGGGAGTCCCTGCCCCTGCACGTGGGTGCCGCCCCCCGGGCCCTGCTGGCCTTCGAAGGACGCGCCGCCTGGGAGGAATACGCCGCCATCATGAACCACAGCGGCGAGCCGTGGCGCGATGTGCGCTCCCGATCGGAGTTCTACGCCGACCTCGAGGAGATCCGCGCCCAGGGCTACGTGCGCAGCGACAACAACGTCACCCCGGGCATCGCCGCGATCGGCGCCCCCATCTTCGACCACCGCGGCGACGTCGTCGCCTCCCTGTCGGTCAGCGGGCTGCGCGAGGGCGTCCTGGCCCCGGCCGGTGACCACCCCTCCGTCACCGAGCTCGTGCGCCAGGGAGCCCAGACGCTCTCGCGCTACCTGGGCGCCCCGCAGGCCGGCCCGGACCTCCTGGACCAGGAATGGGCCGCACTGGAAGTGTCCCAGGTCATAGATTGACCCCCACCACCCTCCATGGCATGCTGTGGACATGTTGTCCATCAGGTGGCACTAGCAGCTGGTGGTTATCCGGCACCCGAATCACTCCGGGTCGCCACGCGCACCCGGCCTGAAGCTCCCCGCGGCACGCCGGACGCCCCCATCACCCCCGAGCCTGAGGCTCACAAGGACAGGAGACACTGCGTTGGAACCGATTGTCGTAGGACTACTGGGCATCACCCACCCGCACGCCTCCGCGCGGGTCCGTGCCCTCCGGGAGATCGATGGGGTCGAGGTGGTGGCCGCCGCCGACGACGACTCGCGGCTGAACTACTTCACCGACAAGTACGACATGGAGGCCCGCAGTGTGGAGGCCGTGCTCCAGGACGAGCGCATCAACGCGATCATGGTCCACTCCAAGAGCAAGGACATGGTCGCCCACGCGCTGCGCGCCCTGGAGGCCGGCAAGTCCGTGGTGGTGGAGAAGCCCGGCGGTGGCACGGTGGAGGACCTGGAGCGCCTGGCCGAGGCCGAGGCCCAGGCCGGGCCCGGGCAGGTCGTCCAGGTCGGCTACAACGTGCGCCTGGCCCAGTCGATCACCCGGGCCAAAGAGCTGATCGAGGCCGGGGTGATCGGGGAGGTCGTCACCGTCGCCGCCCGTGGTGCGGCCCTGGTGGGCGAGCACCGCACCGCGCACCTGAACCAGCCGGCGGACATGGGCGGGGTCCTGTGGATCCTGGGCTGTCACATGCTCGACTCCCTCGTGCACATGTTCGGTGCCCCCGAGTCCGTCAACGCCCGGGTGCACAAGTCCGCCCGCCTCTCGGATGAGACCAGCCGGGAGGACTCCGCGGCGGTGCTGCTGAACTACCCGGACATGTCCATGACCTTCAGCTTCGACGGCCACGATCCGCTCGAGTGGTTCGAGAGCTCCCGGATCACCGTCTACGGCACCGCCGGGATGATCGAGCTCGGCATCCTGCCCCAGAAGCTGCGGGTCTACGTGGAGAAGGACCGGGCCGGCTGGCCGGCCGGCTGGACCGAATGGACGCAGAGCTACTTCACACCGCCGTTCGCCCGCACCGAGGCGAACAAGTTCTCCGAGCTGCCCGAGCTGGAGAACATCAGCAACTTCCACACCGAGATGCGCGGATGGGTCCAGAGCATCCGCACCGGAGCCCCGGTGGTGGCCCCGGTCGCCGACGCCCTGGCCGTGGCGCGCATCGTCAAGGCCTGCTACCGCTCCGAGAAGGACCGTGGAGCCTGCATCGAGGTGGCCACGGCATGAACACGAAGAAAGAAGAGACCATGAACCCTGACCTGATTGCCACCTGCTGGGTGAGTGCCGGCGACGCCGCCCCCATGCGCGGGGACGAGACCAGCCCCATCCCCCTGGCCGAGCGCATCACCGCCATCGCCCAGATCGGGTGGGCCGGCATCGGCCTGGTCCACGCCGACCTGGTGCAGGCCCGCGACACCATCGGCTACCCCGAGCTCTCCCGGCTGATCCGCGAGGCGGGCATCGGCATCGTGGAGGTCGAGTTCCTCAACGAGTGGTGGACCACCGGGGCCGAGCGGGCAGCAGCCGATGCTTTGCGCGCCGATCTGTTCGAAGCCGCCACCGCCCTGGGGGCCCGGCACATCAAGGTCGGGGCGGGCATGACCGGCCAAAGCGGGCCTCTGCCGTTCGCGACGTTGGCCGACGCGTTCTCCGATCTGGCCGACGAGGCCGCCGACGCCGGGATCCGCCTGGCCCTGGAAGCCACCCCGTTCTCTCACCTGCGCACCACGCACGAGGCGGTGGAGGTCATCAACCAGGCCGACAACCCCGCCGCGGGCCTGCTGATCGACATCTGGCACACCTACCGGGGCGGGCTCTCCCACGACGACCTGTACAACGTGGTGCCGATCGAACGGGTCTACGCCGTGGAGATCGACGACGGGCTCGAGCAGATCGTCGGCACCGTCTTCGAGGACACGATCAACAACCGCGCCTACTGCGGGGAAGGCGACTTCGACACCGCCACCTTCATCCAGCGCACCCTCGAGGCCGGCTACCAGGGCCCGTGGGGTGTGGAGATCATCTCGGCCCAGCACCGCAGCAAGCCCCTCCTCGAGGGCCTGCGCTACGCCCACGAGACCGCTTTGAGCTCCTTCTCCCACGCCCTCCAGAAGATCTGACCCGGCCCCACCCGGGCAGCTCCCCGCTCACCACACCCCGACAGGGAGACGGCGCGGGCAGGACGAGACCCGCGGCAGTCCGTGTCGCCGAATCCGCCGGGTGCTGGGCGCAGGTCCGCCTGCGCCCAGCACCCGGGCCTGCCCCGCGGCCCACACCCCAGCCTGACTCTCACTCTTTGACGAAAGGACACACCATGTCCAACGACCGACGCCTGCGCCTGGCCCTGTTCGGCTCCGGGCGGATCGGGCAGGTCCACGCCCGCAACGTGGCCGCCAACCCCGACCTCGACCTGGTCCTGATCGCCGACCCCTTCATCGACGCCGCCCAGCGTCTGGCGGCGCAGACCGGCGCGCGGGCCGTGCAGGACCCCGCAGAGGTCTTCGCCGAGCCAGGCCTCGACGGGGTCATCATCGGCTCTCCCACCCCCACCCACGTCGACCTCATCACCCGTGCGGCCGCCCACGGGCTGGCCGTGCTGTGCGAGAAGCCCATCGACCTGGACATCGACACCGTCCGGGCCTGCCAGGAACAGATCAGCGGCCACACCGTGCCCATCATGCTCGGCTTCAACCGCCGCTTCGACCCCAATTTCGCCGAGGTCCGCGCCCGGGTGGAAGCCGGAGAGGTCGGGGCGCTGGAGCAGCTGATCATCACCAGCCGCGACCCCGCCCCGGCCCCGCGCGACTACATCGCCAGCTCCGGGGGCATCTTCCGGGACATGACCATCCACGACCTGGACATGGCCCGGTTCTTCGTCCCGGACATCGTGGAGGTCACCGCCGTGGGCGCCAACGTCTTCAGCGAGGAGATCAAGGAGCTCGACGACTACGACTCCGTCACCGTCACCCTGCGCGGCAGCGGCGGTGAGCTGATCACCATCATCAACTCCCGTCACTGCGCCTCCGGCTACGACCAGCGCCTGGAAGCCTTCGGCGCCACCGGCATGCTCACCGCCGGCAACGTCACCTCGACCACGGTGCGCAAGTCCGGTGCCACCGGGACCGAGGAAGCCGGCGCGTTCATGCCGTTCTTCCTCGAGCGCTACGGCCAGGCCTACCGGTCCGAACTGGACGCCTTCGCCCACTCCATCCGCACCGGCGCGCCCTGCTCACCCAGCTTCGACGACGGTGTCACCGCCCTGGTCCTGGCCAACGCCGCCGCCGAATCCGCGGCCACTGGCAAGAGCGTGACCGTGGCCCGGGCCGCCGCACCCAGCGCGGGCTGAACCGGCAGAACCCCTTTTTTCAGAGGCGCCCGTGTCACGGACGCCTTCCTGATCGACACGACGTGAGAGAAGAGAAAGACATGAAGACTTTGACCCTGGGGCTCGTCGGCGTCGGCCGGATCGGCCAGATGCACGCCCAGAACCTGCTGACCGTCCGGGACCAGGTCGCCGCCCGCGGCGTGCAGCTGGAGATCGTGCTCGCCGACGCCGACCCGCAGGCCGCCCGCCAGGTCGGTGACCGGCTGGGCCTGCGCGCCGCCGGCAGCCTCGAGGCGATGATCGGGGAGGGCATCGACGGGCTCATCATCGCCACCAACACCGCCACCCACCCCGATCTGATCCGCGCCGGGCTCGCCGCCGGGCTGCCGGTGTTCTGCGAGAAGCCCGTCTCCTCCGACGTCATCGGCGCGCTGCCCCTGCTCAAAGAGATCGAGGCCGCCTCCGGGGTCGTCCAGATCGGCCACCAGCGCCGCTTCGACGCGGGCTACCAGGAGGCCAAGCGCCGCTTCGAGGCCGGCGACCTCGGCTGGCTCCACAGCCTGCGGGCCGTGTCCGGGGACGCGTTCCCGCCCGCGGTGGAGTACCTGGCGAGCTCCGGGGGGATCTTCCGCGACATGAGCGTGCACGACTTCGACCTGATCCGCTGGCTGACCGGCCAGGAGATCGTCGAGGTCTACGCCCGCGGCACCAACAACGGGGACCCCGCCATCCGCGCGGTCGGTGACGTCGACACGGCCCAGGCCGTGCTCACCCTCGCCGACGGCACCCTCGCCACGGCCGCGGCCACCCGCTACAACGGGGCCGGCCACGATGTCCGCCTCGACGTCCAGGGATCCAAGGACACCCTGGTCGCCGGCCTCGACGACCGCTCCGCGCTGCGCTCCGCCGAACCCGAGGTGAACTTCCCGGCCGGGAAAGCCCACGCGACCTTCGCCGAGCGGTTCGCCGACGCCTACGTGGCCGAGCTGGTCGCCTTCGTCGAACTCGTCCTGGGCGAACGCGAGAACCCGTGCACCCCCTTCGACGCCGTCGCCGCCTCCCTCGTGGCCGACGCCGCCCAGCTCTCCCTCACCCGGGGTGAGCCGGTGGCCGTCCCGTCGCTGCGCGCGGTCCTCGACGGCACAGCCGAACCGGTCCCCGCCGTCGACCTGGTCCCGGTCCCCGCCTGAGAACCGCCCACCACAAGAACACCGTGAGGCGCCGCCCGGAGTGATCCCGGCGGCGCCTCACCGTCCTGCGCCACGGCCCCGCCCGGGCGGAAGACCAGCGCCAGCGCCCCGGTGGCGACACCCTCCCAGGCCGGCAAAAATCTCTTCCACTAATCCGTTGTCGGGGTGCGCGGTCGCCAGCAATTCAACGGGCACACCACCCGCCAGAGATTTTCCCGTGCGCCTGCAAGTGAGGCGCTAATAGCCCGAGGAAATGATCGTGACGGAGACCCCTTTTCCTGCCGGACGCGGGGGCAGCCGCCACCCCGTCGTCAGTCGGCCTCCAGACAGGAGGCCAGAATTCGCCTCAATCCAAGAGGTGGAGTTCTTCCAACGCTGCGCGCAGGCTGACTGCGTCCGTGAATCGGAGTGCTGTGAAACCGAGTTCGTGCGCAGTGCGGACATTGCGAGGGGAATCATCAATGAACACGGTCTGGGTCGGCGTCAGCGCGAACCTTTCGATCAGCCGGTGAAAGATCGCCGGGTCCGGTTTGGCCAGCCCTTCCCGCCCGGAGACCATGATGGCTTCCAAGCGGTCGATCGTCGGGGCGCTGGTGGGGGCGTGATGGAAGGTCTCCGTGGACCAGTTGGTCAAGCCCAGCAGCCTCAGGTCCCCGAGCTCCAGCTCACCCACGATGTCCGCAACCCCCACCACCGGACCGGTCAGGGAACGATCAAACCTCTCGTAGTACTGCCTCATCAGACCACCATGGTCCTGGCACTTCCCCGCGGCCAGGGCAATGATCTCCTCACAAGGCACACCACTATCAGCCTTGGCGTTGAGCGAAAAGAAATCTGCATCCACGGCAAATCGATCCCATTGCTCCCGACTCATCCGGTCAGAAAAGGGAAGAAAAGGATCCCAGCCAACCATCACATTCCCAAGATCGAACACAACCGTAGTGTGTGACGCATGATGTGATTTCTTCACAAGGCAACCCTAAAATTCTCATTTTTCGCTGTCATATCACGACACCACCCAGCATAGATGGGGCCCACGGCGGGCAAAAACGCGTTCTCCCTCTGGTCCAAAAATCGGGCCATACAGGTTTCGGGCACGAGGAGGCCCATCAGCAGCACGCGCTCCGGCCCTGCACTCATGGCCGATTGGCCGGCCCGTGGAGGAACGGCAGGCGATTGAGCTGGAGCAGCTGCGTCCGCTTTACATATGGCCCGTTAGCGGCGGGCCGTGTTGCGGGGTTGGCCTACCGCGCTACAGGTTGCGTTGCCGGCAGCGGTCGTACGTGTCGGCCCAGGGTCGCAGCTTCTCGTAGGCGCCGCTGGCGGCCAGAACGTCACCGTCAGCGTACCGACGTCCCTGGATCTGCATGCCCACCGGCAGCTCGTCCACCAGCCCAGCAGGAATTGAAGCAGCCGGGTGGCCGGTGAAGTTGGTGAGGTAGGTCGGGCACCACCCGATGTACGGATCCACCTCCACGCCTTCCACCTCGGAGGGGCCGACGGTGGCCCCGGGCTCGTCCGCGTTGAGAACCGGCATCGCGCTGAGGGTCGGGCTGACCAGCAGATCGAAATCCGTGTAGACGGCCTGGATGGCGTCGCAGACGGCGGTGCGCATCACGTAGTCCTCGTTGAGCTCGGCCATCGACATGCCGTAGACGTGGTCGGCCCAGCGTAGGTATCCCTCCGGGAAGTCCTCGCGGTGATCAGCCAGGAGGTCCAGGCCGTTGCTCTTGAAGTTTTCGAAGGCGCCCACGTTGACCAGCATGATCTGTCGGCACCACAGGTCGCTGAGCTGGCGCTGGTCGTAGGGGATGTCGATGTTGACCTCTTCGACGATGGCGCCGGCGTCTCGGAAGACCTGCACCGCCCGGTCGACGACCTCCCGGATGCGGCGATCGACCGGGAAGATGCCGAAGTCGGGGGTGTAGGCGATCCGCATGCCTGAGATGTCCCGGCCCACGTCGGTGGTGAAGTCGTGTGGGCCGTCGTCGAGACTGAAGAGGTCACGGGGGTCGTGTCCGGAAATTGCGTTGAGTACCAGGGCGGCGTCTTCGACGGTGCGGGTGAGCGGGCCCTCGAACAGGAACGGCATCGTGCTGCCGAAGGCGTTGGGGCGTACTACGGAGGGGACGCGGCCGAAGGATGCCTTGTACCCGTAGAGACCGCACCAGGCGGCCGGGATGCGGATGGAGCCTCCGCCGTCCGTGCCTTCCGCGAACGGCACCAGTCCGTCAGCCACGGCTGCTGCGCTACCACCGGAGGAGCCGCCGGTGTTCCTGGAGGTGTCGAACGGATTACGGGTGGCACCGAACAAGGGGTTGTCGCAGGCTCCGCGGTAGCCCATGACCGGTGAGTTCGTCTTGCCCACGATCACCGCTCCGGCTTTCTGCACCCGTTCGGCGAAGACGCAGTAGCTGTCCAGGGAGAAATCTTTCAGTGCCCGCACCCCACCGAAGGTGGCAGGCCATCCAGGCTTGAAGTCGAACAAGTCCTTGATGGCGGTCGGAACCCCGTGCAGGACACCCAGCTCGGCGCCGGAGCGCACCACCTCATCGGCATCCTTCGCGGCTTTCCGGGCATCGTCGAAGCCCTTGTATACGAAGGCGTTCAGGCTCGGGTTGCGCTTCTCGATCCGGTCGATGCAAATGTCGATGAGCTCGACAGAGGTGAGCTCTTGTTCACGCACCCGGCGTGCGAGTTCTGCTGCGCTGACGTAGGCGAAATCGGATTCGGTAAGCATGGTGGCCCCTTGCGATGCGACATCGTTGTCAATTCGCATCCTATGGACCAGCCCTGGTGCCGCCAAGGGTTCCTCAGTGGGCGTATGAACAGGCATGTCGTCGTGGTGGGGCACCCGCATCATGGTCGCGACTGGGGGTGTCTGCCGTCACTGCGCATCCGGGCCGACCCGCGTACAGTAGGACTCAGTTGTTGAAGTTTCGTTTTTCGCATTTCAAGCAGTTCGCCCGACCACCGGGTGCAGCAGTTGTTCTGAGAAGACGTTCATGGCAGGCATCGCAACGCCCGAGCACCCCGATCGCCGGGGACGCTCCGTTTTTTCAGAAAGGTAGGTCACTCATGACTACTGGCACCGTGAAGTGGTTCAACGCCGACAAGGGCTTCGGCTTCATCACCCCCGAGGACGGCTCCAAGGACGTGTTCGCGCACTTCTCCGCGATCAACTCCGGCGGCTTCCGCTCCCTGGAGGAGAACCAGCGCGTGGAGTTCGAGACCCAGGACGGCCCCAAGGGCCCCCAGGCCGCGAATATCACCGTCATCTCCTGATGACGCACTGATCTCCATTTGAGATCTTCGACGTCCGCCTGAACGGCGGCGTCACCGTGAGGAAGCGCCCCCCGGCACCGCCGGGGGGCGCTTCCTGCTTTGCCGCTCACTCCCGCTGCGGTGGTGCTGAAACTTCGCCACCGGTGCGACACCCCAGGCGGTGTCGCGCACTCAGCAGACGGCCTCACGCACTCCGGCCCGAGCCAATAAGGACATGCCCTCTTACATCTAGGGCAGACCCGGCAGGACGCCTCACCGGTCGAGAACGCCGGGCGTTCCCCCGGCCGGTGGAGTCCCGAGCGGGAACGCCCCGAGGACGACGAGGTGGTCCTCACCTACACGAGCGAGTCCGCCTGCCGGCGCGTGAGCTGACGCCGCGGATCGGGCGCAGCGGGGCGCGGGTCGACGACGACCGTTCAGCAACCCCCCGAGGGCACACGACGGAGGAGGTTGCACCCGCCCCCGTGCTGCGGGTGATGTTGTCGATCGCGGCGATCCGATCGGCGTCGAAGGCATGCGGATCCCCGATGTGAAGGCCGTGAACGCCGAACGCCACTCGAGCACCGTGTCGGCTAGTGGAGCTTCGGCAGGTAGCCGGACGCCGTCCGGTGCCTCATCCCGGTCGCCTCCAGCAGATCCACCACCAGCGGCCGCAGCAGCAGGATCGCGCCTTCGCCCTGCAGACCCCGGACCCCCAGCGGGTCCGGATGCAACCTGGCAGCCACCGCGATCAGCTCGTCCCGGGTCCGGCGCATGTCCAGTTCCGAGCCTCCTCCGGCGTCGGCTTCGGTGAGGGCGCGGCCGAAGGTCTCCACCGCGTCCGCGGTGTCGATCAGCAGCCCGTGCAGGGAGTCCATGGCTTCCTCGCTCAGAGCGGCGTTGTTGATGGCCGAGGCGAGTCGTCGCACCAGCGCGTCGCTGTTGCGGACGGCGAGCTCGATGAAGTCCAGTGACCGGTTCAGGTCTTCCAGTTCGGTGCGATGTCGTCGATAGGCTGGTGCCAGCCGGGCGACTTCCTGGGCTGAATTCAATGATTCCTGCAGCGTGTCGACCAGGGGTTGGGCTTTCCGGATCCTCACCAGGGCGTGCCAGGCCGGTGTCGCGTCGTTGGTTTCCAGCGCGACGGCGGCCCTCTGCAGGACCTTGGATAGCTCGGCCAGCACCCGCCGGACGTTCGCGTGGGGTTCACGCCGGGGATCGCGGGGCACCAGCGCTGTGATCAGCAGAGCCACGGAGCCTCCCACGATGGCATCCACGCTGCGGGTGAAAGGTCCTCCTGCTGGGACCGGCAGCAGCACCACAAGGACCGACTGAATCGCCATCTGGGTGGAGAACAGCGACCCGCTGTCCAGGAATCGGGCCAGCAGGATGGCTGTCAACAGCACCGCGGAGGCCTGCCACAGGCCCGCGTCGAGCACCTTCAGCAGAAGATCCCCCACAAGAATGCCGATGGTGCACCCGATGGCCACTTCCAGTACTCGGCGCAGCCGCGGGTCATGCGAAAAGCCCATAACGATGATGGCTGACGTCGCCGCGAAGATCGGACCTTCGTGGCCAAACAGCTCCTGGGCAATGGCGAAAGCCGCGATTCCACCCGCGGTCGTCTGAACGGCGTGCCAAAAGGACTTCCGGACCCGGCGTACACCCGACCGCACCCGGGTCCGGAGCAGACGGGGAAGATCCCTGGGCCACGACATGGCCGACATGGCCTCAGTGTAGGACTAGCTGCTGCTCGGCCGAGTCCCATGAGGTGTCCCCGGAAACAGCAAAGTAGACTTGTTCTTTCTGTGAGCGGACTCGCACGGAGTGTCCTCTCCCGAGCGGCTGGAGGAGCCATGTTCAGGCCGGAGACGCCGAGTGAAGAGATCGAGCAGCACGTCGAAGCGGTGATGACGGAGCTCGTCGAGGAACTGGACCACTGGGTCCAGCAGGACCATGTTCCGGACGGTGCCGATGACCGGGCCTATGTGCAGGCGTTCTCCGATGTGCGGGACAACAGCAACCGCGACCAGGTGGCGCTGCTGCACGCGGCGGTGGCCAGGCCTCATCTGGCCGAGTCCCTGGTCCAGCTCAATCGCCGGATGGACCGGGAGGATCTGGATCCGGGACACCCGGCGGGCATCATCGGGGTGATCGTGCGGCTGGCCATGGACGGATTGTGGGTCAGCGACATCCTCGACTCCACCCGTTTCGACGATGGTGAGCGCCGCAGGATCACAGGCATCCTCACTGCCCTGACCTATCTGGGTGACGAACGGTTGGAGGAGGTGCTTGCCGAGGCCGCACCCGGTGACAGCGGATCCCGCGCGGGGAGATCGATCCTCTCGGAGGACGGGAACTAGGACACGATCCGGCCTCCTGCCCGCCGCTCTGGGTACGGACAACTTCGGGGTCAATGGGTCTGGACGGCACGTCCGTGACGCGTCCCGGGAGACCCATGGTGTCTCCGTTCTCCTGGTTCCGTCGGCGGCGACGCCGGCTCACGACCGGTGCCGCCCCCGCGGTTCGCCTTACCACCGGCGGGACACTATGGTCGGAGCAGTGCTGCCCTTCGGGCGCGACCGGCGCGCTGATGGGGCGGAGACCACCACCCCGCCCCGTCAGGAGAGCCACCCGAGACAGGCGATCCGACAGAAAGAGCGCCTGTTGAGCCACCGTTCCGCCCACCCTGTTCAGCCTTGGGACCCCCTCGACCTCCATGATGCCGAGGAGATCTATCTGGAGCCCACCGCCGGCTTCCCCGCAGACCTGTCGCGGCTGGCCCTCTCGGAGCTGCAGGTGCTGCACAGCAGGCTCTGCCGCCAGCTCAACCGTGATCATCTGCAGCATCTTGCCGTTCCCCACCCGGTGACCATGGCCCGGTACTGCAAAGTGGTCTTCGCCCTGGACGCGCGAGCAGGATTCCACGGCTCCGTGCGACCGGTCCAGCCGTAGGCCCCGCGGCGGAAACCCCGGCGGGGTACGAGGAAACGGGCTGTGGTCGGAAGGACAGTGCCTTCCGGGTGCCGTCTCTGCCCCGGTGTGGCAGACGACAACCAAAACGCTCAGTCAGGAACACCCCGAGACAGGCGAGTGACCAGAAAGAGCCCCGATTGGCGACCCTGCATGCCTACCCTGTCCACCCTCTCGATCCCCAGGCCGGCCCCGCCTCGCACCGTGTTGAGCCCGAGTGGATCTACCTCGAGCCCACCGAGGCGTTCCCGGAGCACTTGGACGATCTGACGGTGACCCAGCTGCAGGTCCTGCACAGCCAGATCTGCAGCCAGCTCGACTGGGAATACCTGGCCGACCCCGCCGGACCGCACCCCATCACCCTGGACCGTCGCCGCGCGCTGATCGGCGCCCTGGATGCCCGAGTCGGAACCCAGGACCCGTACGGATGACCTGATCGGCCCCTGCCGAAGGTCCGGACACGGGCAAAGCCTGCGCCGTCGGGAACGTCGCGGCCCGGCCGAGAGCGGGGCGATACTCCCGGAATCGGTGCAAGCACCGAAGGACGACAACAAGGACGACGACGGCCGCTGGGGCAGCCGGCCGGCCTCAGGCGCCGTGGCTCACCTCGGGCAGGGAGTGGCTCGCGTACACTCCGGCCAGACCGAACAGGGCCAGGAACAGGAGGGCAGCCCCGGTGCCCAGGCGGCCTGATCGTCGTGGCGCTGTCCAGTTGGTGGTGCACCGAATGCCCGGTGAGGGTTTCGTGTTCTGGTGCGTGGAGGCTTATCCGCCCTGGTTGGTCCTGCCTGCTAAACGGTGCGGCGCGAGGGGGGCCCGGTCGTGTGCCGCGATGACGTCGCGCAGTTGGTCGAGGCGCCCCATGACGCCCATGCGCAGTGTGCTCATACCTCCCCGTGTGTGCGGGCTATGTGTTCCCGCGAACACGCGACCGGGGTTGGCTCCGACACAATGAACGGAGCTCCTCGCGCGCGGTTACGGTGGAAGCCATGCCGATGACCCACTACCGGCAGATGAGCCGGCAGCAGGCCGCGGCCGCACTGGAGGAGTTTCTGGACGAGCGCGGCCCGGCGCTGCGGAGTCTGGGCGCGGAACTGGCCGGGCGGGGACTCGACCCGGACGAGTTCCTCGATGCCACCCCAGGCTCCCTGACATCGCTGTGGCGCTGGATCGTTGACCGCCGGGCAGAGCTCATGTCCTCCCCGGTGGAACCGCGTGAGCGGTGGCCCTCGTGGGCTCGGCACACCGTGACCAGTGCGCGGGTGCCGTCACGGACGATGTTCTTGCTGTTGGACGGGCTGGTCTCTTATCTGGCCGTCGTCCTCATCGCCGGAGCCCCGAACGCCCAGTGGGTCATCGGTTCCCCACAGGACCCCGGCCATCATCTGCACCACCACCCGGTGCTCACCGGCAATGGGCACCAGATCTTCGTCCCGACCCTGCCGATGGCCGGGATGCTGCGGCTCAAGCGCGGTCAGCAGTCGCTGCGCGAGAGCGAACTGGAGCAGTACGCGGAGCGTGTGATCGCCGATCTGCGCACCGGTGCGGAGGTGGATCCACTATCGGAGGGATCCCCGGTGGTGGTCGTGGCTGAACCCGACGGGTTTGACGTCGGCGTGCATCCTGTTCTCGCCGCCCGTCGTACCTCCTTGGTGGGCATCATGGCGCACAAGCTCGCCGGCCTCGACGGTGTCGTGTCGGTGTTCCGTCGTGGTCCCGATGCGCTGGAAGTCCAGGCCCCGGACTGGAACTCCGATCAATTGGAGCAGTGGCTGAACGCCTGGATGAAGACCTACGGCCCATTCATCCGTTGAGCAAAGCTCGCCCGCTCTGCTTCCGTCGGCCGAGGGCCGCTGACCGCGGCGATGATCTTCGCCTTCGGCCAGGTGCGGCTGACATCGCCGGAACGGCCTGGGGGTCGGTGCTGTCGAGGCACCCACGGGGTACCTTTCGCCTCAAAAGTATTCCAGCAGCTCAGGGATCGGAGCGCCGGGTCTGTCGAGCACCAAGCGGGACGACATCCCCGGAACGGCTCCGACACCGGTCACGTCAGTCCGCTGGGCGAGCGGGGACGCGCCGGCGGGCATGCCCGATGCTTCAGGCGGCCCTTGGCTGCCGTCGTCCGGATCTCAAGCCCGGATACGGGAAGTTCTGGATATGAGAAGACTACGACAACTCATAACGATCCATCGACGTTATTGTACGAGAAGTTCCTCGTATGTCTTCGGTTGAAAAACCTGAACTTATCGCGCGTAAGACGCTGTGCATTGCGCAGGGACACCTTTTCTTCCAGGACACTCGTGGATGAGGAAACATGATTGTTCGAAATCAGCGCGTCCCTGCCCTGAAAGATTACTTCCGCCTGGGGGCGGAATAATTCAAAACTGGAGAAAGGGATATAGTCGGAAGGACAGTGCCTTTCGGGTGCCGACACGCCCCGAGATGGCGAACGACAACCGGAACGCCCAGTCAGGAGATCCCCGAGACAGGCGACTGACCAGAAAGTTTTTCTTGTGGCTAATGTGCAGACCTATCCTGTCCATCCTCTCGATTCCCTTGGCGACTGCGCCAAGGGGCCTGTCGCACCCGAGTGGATCTACCTCGAACCCACCGATGCCTTCCCGGAGAGCCTGGCGGATCTGACAGTGACGCAATTGCAGGTCCTGCACAGCCGGATCTGCAGCCAACTCGACTGGGAATACCTCACCGATCCGGCAGGCCCCCATCCCGTCACCCTGGACCGCCGTCGGATGCTGATTGATGCCCTGGACGCACGAGTCGGAACCCAGGAGAAATAAGCATGACCACTTATCACGTGCGGGTCCGGCGAGTCTATGAAGCAGCCTCGTCGGCCGATGGCACCCGTGTGCTGGTCGATCGCCTGTGGCCCCGTGGACTGAGTCGGAAGAAAGCGGCCCTCGACGAGTGGTGCAAGGCGATAGCTCCTTCGACATCGCTGCGCCAGTGGTATGGGCATGTCCCGGAACGTTTCGAAGAGTTCAGCGTCCGCTACCGCGCCGAAATGAAAGAACCCGAGCGAGCAGAAGCTTTCCAGCATTTACGTGAACTGGCGCAAAAAGGGCCGATCACGCTGCTCACGGCCACGAGAACCCCAGAGATCAGCGAAGCCAGGGTGCTTGCCGGACTGCTCCGGGGCTGACTCCGATCACCTCAAGGACCAGCGCCCTCACGCAACGGTCCCTCAAAACCTTGACCAAGGCTCCGTCAATTGATGTTCCGGACCCCTAGAAGGACAACGTGAATCCATCTGACGGTCGTCACACCGAGATCTTCGGGGGCGGACCGCGAAATGGCCACTGACAACTGACACAAGGAATACATTTCACGATGAACCCCAAGCTTTCCGTTCTGGTCCACATCGACCTGGACGGCCGGCACGTGAGACTGGACGTGGCCGGCACCCTGACTGAAACCAACCAACAGGCCCTGCCACCCTTGATCGCCCGCGCCCGAACCACGTTCCCGGAAGCCAGGTTGAGCGTGGACCTGCAGCGGGCCCAGCTGCGGGAACCGACCGCGATCGACGTGCTGGCCCGAAATCTTCGAAACGGTTCCTCGGGCACCGCTCCGGTGCAGATCACCGCCCCGGCCCCAACGATCCGCGACCACCTCGGTCACCAGCATCAGCACCTGCTGTCAGGGCGTCCGTCACAGCAACACGTCTCGCCCGGATCGCCCCCTCGAAGTCCCCTCCATCCTGGGAGGCAGCACTGCTCACGCAGGCAGGGCAGTGGAGCACCGATGAGGTCCTCAGCGGCCGGTTCACGTATCTGGCCGTCCTCCGAGATGAGAGTTCGGCCGCACGCACCGAACCCCGCGTCGCCCCACCCGGCTCATGTCACACCCAATGAGGGGGAGTCCGCTTGCCGGCGGTCTCCGGTGGAGGCACCGACGGTGGGCAGAGGGACGTCTTGGAGGTAGGTGAGGGTGGTGCTCACTGATCGGTGACCCAGCATGTGCCCCACTGCCTGCATGTCCCATCCTTCGCTGAGCATCAGGGTCGCCGCCGTCCGCCGCAGACCGTGGGGCACGACCGCTCGAGCGTGCTGAGGATCGGTGACCTGGGTGCGCTTCACGGCTCGTTCCACGAGGCGTTCGATGTCGCGCACCGCGAGGCGCCGACCGGCGGGGGACAGCAGCAACGGCGCGGGGGCTTCCTCGCCGAGCCGGGCACGGTAGACATCGATCTGCTGGGCCAGTTGCGGGGGAACAGGCACCACGCGCCCGCTACCGACCCTACCGATGACCTGCAGCCGGGCACCGGCGGCCGGGGAAGCAACGGTGTAATGGTCGATGTCGAGCCTGGCGACCTCTCCGGCCTGCAAGCCCAGCATCGTCAGCAAGCCCAGGGCAACCGTGTCACGGTCATGCTGCTTGTTGGTCTCTGCGGTGCCGGGTCCACACGTGAGCAGGGCGTGGGCTTGCTCGGCGCCCAAGGCGGTCCGTTCTCGCCGCAGCACTGCCTCCTCCGCCGGCACCGTTCGGGAGCCACGCAGGGGGGTCACAGTGGCCCACGATTGTTCCACGGCGTAGGTGAAGAACCGGGCGATCGACCGGCGCATCCGCAGGGTTGACCGGGAGACCGTGACCTCTGTGTCAGTGACGGGCCCGGGCACCCGACTCCTCTGCCCCAGCGCAGTAGTAGTGCGGGCGTGGTGATCCGTGCCGTGCGCAAAGGCCCGTAAGGCCTGATCGATCTCCTCCCCGGTGACCGATTCCGTGGTGTGCAGGACAGTACCGGGCAACAGATCCAGGAACCGTTCGAGGTCCCAGGTGTAGTTCTTCACCGTGGCCGGGGCCATGCTCTGAGCGCGCGCCTTCGCCCGACAGGCCTCCAGGTAGCGCTCCACCGCCTCGCGCAACGGCACCTCGGTCACCGGAGGAGGCAAGGCCATGGGAGTCCTTCGTTGAGCCGGGACAAGAACGCATGACCACCGGCCGGTCGATGCGCTGACCTGCCGCTGCGTCCCAAGAGATGTCTTATTCTCGTTAATACTACGACACGGGCTATGGTGGGAGGACCGGCTGGCCGTGCCCGCCGATCTCCGAAGCCCCGCTCCGTGCCGCCGCGCCGGCCCCAGGGTGCACAGCGGACAAGGCCATCCATGGCCGCACGGACGAAGAGGATCCCCGTCGCAGGTGCCCACGGGCGCGGACGCGAGCACCGACGTCCTGAGGAGGCCGTCGTGTCCCCATCACCCACTCTGTCCCGACAGGCCAAACAGCTCACCGCCGCCACCGGGGCCAAGCACACCACCTGCCTGCGAATCCTCGGGGCGACCGCCACCCGGGTTGCCGATCCTGCGGCCCGCCTGGAAATCGCCCAAGAGGTTCTTGTAGCCGAGACGGACAGGATCGGCGGCCTAGCCAATGCCTCGGCGCCGGTAGAGGGACCCCGTTTTGATTTCGACACCTGGTGGTCCACGGGCCGGCACCTAGGCGTCTACGGGCCCTCCGGGGCCGGCAAAACCGTGCTCACCCAGCACCTGGCCGCCACACTGATGGCCCGTGGCGTCGAGGCCTGGGCCATCGACTTCAACAGCGGCGCACAGAGCAGCTGGTCAGGGCTCGTTCGCTCCTGCGCAGGGCACCACGACCTCACCGAATTGCACGCTCTCCTGCAGGAAGCCGCCCAGACCTGCGGGGACCGAGTGTTGTTCATCGAAGGCCTGGCCTTTCTGGCCGCCGAATCCGCCGCACCGGAGGGCAGCACCATCCTGCGCGAGACAGCCCGGAAGGTGCGGGGACTGCTCGAGGACACCCCAGTAGGGCTGCGCATCGTAGGGACCAGCTACACCGCCACACGAGCTCGGGGACCGGCACTGGCCGCCCTGATCGAGATCGGCGACAAAATCATGCTGGGATCTGTCACCCCCGGCCAGGCCATGTCCCTCGGCGCACCCCAGAATGCCGGTGCGCCCCAGGGGCCCGGACACGGAATCTGGATCTCCGCGCACAGCCACGGCATCGTCACCCCGGTACCGAGACACTCCCCGTTCCATGCCGTCCGTGACTGGGACGACCTCTACGGTCCTCGCCGCGCGAGACCTTCCCAGGTGCCCAGGTGTGCCCCGGCGCACCGCATCCCGTTGCTGCAAGTAGGGGATCGGCTGCGCTTCTGGCGGGTGCCTCGCACCGTGTGGGAGGTGCGCGCCGTCGCGCTGAAACTGGGACAGGCCCCGGGGGCCGAGCATCCCGTGGTGGTGGCCACTTCTCACATGTTCGGCGAATCCTGGTACTTGGCCCTGGATTGTTGGCGCGGGCTGCGCAGTCAGCACGATTTGTGGGGCGATCCCGTGGTCAGCGACGACGACTGCCAGCACATCGCCGAAGCTCTCGCCGACGGGGCGATCGACTTCTTCGACTACACCGCGACTCGTCTGGACCTACACATGATCGAGCGCGACGGACAGGTGATCTGGGCCGACGAACACTGACACCACCGTGTGGCCCACCGTGGCCTTCAGGGGCCCGATCGAACGATCACAGACGACATCCGGCACCCGTGATTGACCTCTGGGGAGCCGGGATCTCGTGGGACTGGGCCATCCGGTCGGTACAGCGCAGGACTTCGGGCGCCAGCAGTTTCTGCCAGTGCAGGGGGCGTCCCTGGCAACGACGCTTGAAAAGAGACCAGGGCCGACCCTGCGGCTCCACGGTCCACGCTGTTGAGCCCGACGAACGCGCAAAAGCCATGGCCAATGTGGTCATTGGCCATGGCTTGCCTCAGTAGTTCTGCGGTGGATCGGAGGCGGGGAAAGAATCACGCCCCCACCGGTCGGCCTTGGCATCGTTCAACGCGTACCGCAGAGCGGCTGCCTCCGCACGCTGTATCAGTTGCTGGAGCGGAACCGTCTCAACTGCAGGGCGAGTCGCGGTGATCGTGCGGACGCTCGTGACCAAGGGCTTGTTCTCCTGCATTGGAACACCTCCTCTCCGAGGCCTTCACCATCTCGCATCTCGTCTCAGAAAGCACCCATCAGCGTGCTACAGGCCCCACCCACGGACCAATGCCGTAACACCGAGGCCTCACAACCTGATCGCAGCACAAGTGCAAAACGGGACTGCCCGGACTTCCGTTGAGTCAAGCAACCCGGGGTAGTCCCAGATGTCGTCTGATCTGGCCTGCATCTGATGTGACCTACAGGGATACGGCAGGTTCCCAAGCTCACGATCAGCAAGGGCTGGAACTGCCGCACCATTCGGTGACACCTGATCCCGGTTCAGAGCTCTTCCGCTTTACATATGGCCCGGATACCGGCCAACGAGTCGCGGCAGTTACTGCATCTACTCCCACATCCCCTCCGGCTTCCTGAATCCGCCGCGACTGAGAACCGGCCTTGCGTCCCACATCCTGCACGTGGCTGCCGGCGTGGCGCAGCCTGTTGGGCTGGGTGCGCGAACTCCTGGCCGGACCAGCCAGCCCGTGGCGAGGCGCACTCGTTACCTCAAGACCGTGCCGGGCTGCACCAAGGTTGTCGCCACCTCCTTCTTAGGTAGACTGCTCTACCTAAGAAGGAGGCGAGCATGACGACACCACAGCACAGTCCCGCGCAGCGCCGCGGGTCGGCCCGACAGCGGCTGCTGGAGGCGGCCGCGGGCCGGTTCTACGCCGAGGGCATCACGGCCACCGGCATCGACGCGATCACCGCCCAGGCCGGGGTGGCGAAGATGAGCTTGTACAACAACTTCGCCTCCAAGGCCGCCCTGGTGCAGGCCTATCTCCAGGACCGGCACGAGGAGTGGCTGGGCCTGTACCGGGCCCGCCTGGGAGAGGCGTCCACGCCCCAGGAGCGGGTGCTGGCGGTGTTCGACGCCTACCTCGATCACGCTGGTCTCGCCTACGATCACGGTTTCCGCGGCTGCGGGTTGCTCAACGCCGCCGCCGAGCTGCCCGCCGGTGATCCGGGGCGGGCGGTGGTGCGCCGGCACAAGGAGCAGGTCGAGGACCTGTTGGTCGAGCACCTGGGCACGCTGACCGATCCGGCCGCGGCCCGCCAGTTGGCGGAGCACTTCAGCTTCCTGCTGGAGGGGGCGATGGCCCGGGCCGGGCTGGAGGGCGACCCGGCACGCCTGATCCATGCCCGGACGATCGCCGGAGGCCTTCTGGCCGGACTGGGGGCGGGGCGGTGAAGGGCGTGGCCGGGGGGATCGTCGCGGTCCTGATCACCGCGTTCCTGTGGGGCACCACCGGTACGGCGGCGACCTTCGCCCCGGAGGCCGGCCCCTTGGCGATCGGTGCCGCCGCGCTGGGAGTGGGCGGACTGCTGCAAGCAGGGATCGCCGTGCCCGCCCTGCGCCGGGCCCGCCCGATGCTGCGGGCCCACGCGAGGCTGGTGGCCGTCGGGGCCGGTGCGGTGGCGGTCTACCCGTTGGCGTTCTACTCCTCGATGCACCTGGCCGGGGTGGCCATCGGCACGGTCGTCTCCCTGGCCTCGGCCCCGCTGGCCTCAGGGGTGCTGGAACTGATCCTGGAGCGCAAGCCGCTGAGCCGGTGGTGGGTGCTGGCGGCGGTGCTGGGCATCACCGGCAGTGCCCTGCTGTGCCTGTCCAAGACCGGTCAGACGAGCGGGTCAGCCACCGACACCGTCACCGGGATCGGGCTGGGCCTGGTGGCCGGGGCGACCTACGCCCTGTACTCCTGGGTGGTCCACCGGCTCATGGGCCACGGGGTGGACCGGGCGGCGGCGATGGGTGCGGTCTTCGGGACCGGCGGGGTCCTGCTGCTGCCCGTGCTGGCCGCCACGGGGGCGCCCCTACTGGCCTCGAGCCAGTCCTTCGCCGTGGCCGCCTACATGGCCCTGATCCCGATGTTCCTCGGCTATTACCTCTTCGGGATCGGGCTCACCCGGTTGCGCCCGAGCACGGCAACCACCCTGACCCTGACCGAACTGGCCGTGGCGGCACTGCTGGCGGTCCTCGTGGTCGGCGAACAGCTCGCGGTGCTCGGCTGGATCGGGCTGTCAATCCTGGCCGCCGCCCTGATCGTGCTGGCGCTGGCACCGACCAACACCACCGGACCCCGACCAGCCATCGCCGGCGCTTCCGGCGAGAGCATTCCCGCCGGCACGAGCCCAACCACCCAGAAAAGACCGGCCCAGGCCGCCCCGGCACTGCTGCCATGACGGCGGCGCCGGCACGGGGCCGGTGCTCCTGAGCGAACAGGACGCTGAACCGCACCCGGATGGGCGATGGTCTCCGCAGGCAATGAGGGTCCCATCGCCGCTTTACATATGGCGGACTACCGGGCGGGCTCACGAAGCGGTGGCGCAGTAGGAGTTGCCCTCCGCATCCGTGATCACCCGGACGCCGTCGGGGCGTAGCATCGGCCGGTGACAGCGATCTGACAGGAGAAGTGTGGAGGTGGGCCGCCGTTGGACGTGCTCATGGCGGCCCTGCCCATGGTCCTGACCTCAGGTCTGCTCCTCGTGCCGGCGCCGCCATGGGTGGCCCCCGCGGCCGGACTGGTCTCAGCCGTGGTGATCGGCCTGGCCTGGTTCGGCACCCCTGTGGCGGAGGTGTCCTCGGCCTTCGGCGAGGGCTTCTGGATCCTGGTCGAGGTGCTGGCGATCATTGCCGGCGGGATCCTGCTCTCCCGCGTCATGGACCGGACCGGCGCTCAGGAGAAGCTGGCCCGGTGGCTCTCGGACGGCGGCGGCCCCACGGTGCTCTCGGCGCTGCTCATGGTGCACGGGGTGGTGCCGTTCATGGAGACCGTCACCGGGTTCGGCGTCTCCGTGATCATCGGGCTGCCGCTGCTGCTGTCCCTGGGGTTCACGCCGTTGCGAGCGGCCTCGCTCTCGCTGGTGGCGCTCATGGTGGGCCCGTGGGGCTCCATGGGGCCCGGCACGCTCCTGGGCTCCCAGATCGCCGGCGTCACCCTGCACGACCTCGGGGTGGCCTCCGGAGTCCTGAACGTCATCGCCTTCCTGGGATCCGGTGCCGTGGCCGCGGTCATCGCCGGCCGGGGACTGCCCACCTCCCATGCCCGGGCCCGGGCCCGGCCCGCTGACTACGGGGCCTGGATCGGCATGGGACTGGCATCGGGCGTGGTGCTGTCCGCCCTGGTCCTCGCCGCCAATCTGGCGTTCGGCACGGCCGTGGCCGGTGCGGTGGCCACCCTGGTGATGTCCGCGGGCTGGGCCGGCGTGATCAGCCGCGGACGGATGGGGCCCGTCCCGGCCCGCGCCCTGGTGCCGTACCTGGTGCTGCTCGGAGGCACCATCATCGGGTAGCTCCTCGAAGGCCTGCTGCCGCCCGGTGAGTTCGGCGCGGTGCTGGGCTCGCCGGCCCTGTGGTCCATCACCGGCGCCCTGGTCGGCGTCGTCGTGCTCTCCATGGACAGGGAACACCGGCGGCGACTGCCGCGGGAGATCCGCCGGATGTGGCTCCAGGTGGCGGCGCCGACCGGCCTGTACCTGGTGCTGGGCAGTGCGGTCTCCGGGGGCGGGCTGGCCGAGGCGCTGGCCGCGGCGCTGACCGGGCTGGGTCAGGCCTACCTGTTCCTGGTGCCCATGGTCGGTGGTCTGGGGGGATACATCACGGCCTCGGGCACGGGCGCCAACGCCATGTTCGGCGGCACCCAGGACGCAGCCGCGCATGCCCTCGGCATGGACCCGCTGTGGATGATGGCCTCCCAGAACGTGGCGGCCGGACTGGCCTGCCTGGCCAGCCCGGCGCGCATCGAGCTCGCCTACCGGATCGCCGGCCCACTCCAGCAGAAGGACACCCCCGGGCCCGTCCTCACCCGCGGGGCCCTGGTGGCGAGGACCCTGCCCTTCGTGCTGGTGTGCTTGGTGCTGTGGGGCATCGGGAACATGCTCTGGATGCCGGTGGCAGGCTGACTCCCGCTCCGAAGTCCACGCTGTCGACCGAGGACCGGAGGGACGCCGCCCTGGACGTGCACGAGCGGCTCGTGCGCGCCATCGAGGACCAGGACGAGCAGACCGCGCGCACCATCGCCCGCGAGCACACGGAGGCCGCCGGTCGTGCCGCGTCGTCGAGCCGTCCGTCCTGCGGTCGGCATCGACCGGGAGCGTCGTCGGGTGCCGTCCGGGGTCTTGGCATCGATGAGTCCGTGGGCGCATCCTGAACCCAGGCCAGCGGCGAAGCGGGGGAGGGGCGATTCCGGTGACGCGTCCACGGCATCGCAGGACCTCGCACCCTCGTGATCTGTGGGCGGACCCGCTGGGTCGGGCGACCACCCGGGCGCTGCAGGGGCTGGTGCTGCTGAGCGCGACGGTGGTGGTGGTCTACGGGCTGATCCAGCTCAAGCTGGTGGTGATCCCGCTGCTGATCGCCACGGTCCTGGCCGCCGCGCTGAACCCCCTGGTCGCCTTCCTGCGCCGGCACCGTGTGCCCGGGGCGCTGGCGACCTGGATCGTGTTCGTGGCCGCGATCGTGGTCCTGGGCGGGGTGGTCACCGGCATGGTCTTCGCCGTGCGCGGCGAGTGGGCGGAGCTGGTGGCCTCCGCGGTGGGCGGGCTGGACCGGTTGCGCCAGTTCGTGGTGGCCGGGCCGATCCCGGTCGGCCAGCAGGGCCTGGACGAGGCTCTGACCGCCGTCGTGGACTTCACGGCCAGCCCCAGCTTCGGTGCCGGGGCGCTGCTGGGGATCTCCGCGGCCACCCAGGTGATCACCGGAGCGGTGCTGGTGGCCGTGATCCTCTACTTCTTCCTCCAGGACGGGGCCCGGATCTGGGCGTTCGTCCTGAGCCGTTTCCACGGTGAGACCCTGGAGAAACTGCTGACCTCGGGCACCACGACCCTGCACGTGCTGGGCGGCTATGTGCGCGGCACCGCCGTGGTGGCCCTGCTGGAGGCGGTGGTCATCGGGGTCACCCTGCTGGTGCTGCGGGTGCCCCTGGCCCTGCCCCTGTCGGTGCTGATCTTCCTGGGCGGCTTCATCCCCATCGTGGGAGCCGCCCTGATCGGCGGCGTCGCAGTCCTGGTGGACCTGGTGGCCAACGGCCCGGTGGTGGCGCTGGTGGTGGTGGCGGTGGTGGTGGCCATCAACCAGCTCGACGGGAGGGTGCTCCAGCCGATGGTGCTGGGCCGGGCCCTGAGCCTGCACCCGCTGGTGGTGCTGCTCGCCCTGGCCGCCGGCGGGATCCTCTCCGGTGTCGTCGGGGCAGTGCTGGCCGTCCCGCTGACCGCGGTGGGATGGGCTCTCATCCAGATCTGGTTCCCGAACCCCCGAAACTCCGATGTCCTGTCCCGGCCGGTTGCGCGTCCCGGCGTCCGGCGGCCGGACCCACCGGCCCCGGACGCGCCCGTCGGCGGGTGACGGCATCGGGGTGCCGCTGGACCGGCAGCGTCACCGGAGGACCGGGGCGGATGGACGCCGCCGACGTGTCCCCTTGCGGACCGGTCCACCGCCGGGCGGGGCTTTCCTGCGGTCAGGGCAGCAGCCGACTGGATTCATGACGGCGTCCTGTCGGTATGAGTCGGTGATCTGGGCGGATGCACATCCGGATGTTCTACGGTCGCGAGACCTCCTCGGGGAGGTCAAGCAGCAGGCCCCTCGGGGTGGCCTTGCGATGAGAGGTCCCGGCCATGAGCCGTTCTGCATCCGTTCTCGTGCGCACCGACCGCACCGGCCACACCGTGACCCTGATCGTCACCGGGGAGCCGACGGCCACCGACCGGCAGGAACTGACCCGGATGAGCCAACGGGCCCGCGACCTGTTCCCGGACACCACGGTCACCGTGGAGCTCAGCTCGACGCCGCCTCCCAGCACCGAGGACCCGCAGCGGGAGAATCCTCATCACCGCGGCGACGGTGAGCCCGAACGCAGCATCACCCCCGGGCTGCCACCAGCCGCGGTGTGAACGCGGAGGCACCGACCCTGGGGTGCTCTCCCGGTACGCCCTTCACCAGGGACTCCCTGAGTCCTGCCGTTCCTGATGAGGTGGTGCAGTCGCCGATCCGTCGGGTCCTTCCCGCACGCTCGGGCGACTGCGCGGACGGGTCTCCCACCACGTCCGCCCGATCCGTTCCGCTGCCCCACCGCATCAGGAGTTCCCCTTGCTGACCGTCAACGCCTACGCCGCCCCCTCCGCCGACGCACCGCTGGAGCCGACCACGATCACCCGCCGCGAGGTGGGCCCGAACGACGTGCTGATCGAGATCGCCTACGCCGGGATCTGCCACTCCGACATCCACACCGTCAACGGCGACTGGGGGCCCCAGCACTACCCCCTGGTGCCCGGCCACGAGATCGTGGGCACCGTCGCCGAGATCGGCCCCGAGGTCACCGGCCACGCCGTCGGGGACCGCGTCGGGGTGGGGTGCATGGTCAACTCCTGCGGGCAGTGCACCAACTGCCGCAACGGGGACGAGCAGTACTGCGCCGAGGGCATGGTGCCCACCTACGGCGGGGCCGACCGGGACGGCACCATCACCCAGGGCGGCTATTCCACCCACGTGGTCGTCGACGCCGGCTTCGTGCTGTCCGTGCCCGAGTCCCTGGACTTCGCCGCGGTCGCCCCGCTGCTGTGCGCCGGGATCACCACCTACTCCCCGCTGCGCCGCTGGGGCGCCGGCCCGGGCCGGAAGGTCGCCGTCGTGGGCCTGGGCGGACTGGGGCACCTGGCCGTGAAGATCGCCGCCGCGATGGGCGCGGAGGTCACCGTGCTCTCGCAGTCGCTGAAGAAGAAGGAGGACGGGCTGCGGCTGGGTGCCGAGCACTACTACGCCACCTCGGACCGGGCCGCCTTCGAGCAGCTGGCCGGGTCCTTCGACCTGGTCCTCAACACCGTCAGCGCCGTGATCGACGTGGACGCCTACCTCTCCCTGCTCACCGTCGACGGGGCTCTGGTCAACGTCGGGGCCCCGGCGGAGCCGCTGAGCCTCAACGTCTTCTCCCTCATCGGCGGTCGGCGCACCTACGCCGGGTCGATGATCGGCGGCATCGCCGAGACCCAGGAGATGCTCGACTTCTGCGCCGAGCACGGCATCGTCCCGGAGACCGAGCTGATCTCCGCCGACCGGGTCAACGAGGCCTACGAGCGGGTGCTGGCCTCGGACGTGCGCTACCGCTTCGTCATCGACGCCGCCACCCTGGTCTGAGCCCGCGCCCAGGCGCTGGGCCTGCGGATCCCGCCGCCCGGACACTACCGAAAGGACACCATGGAACTGACCGATCTTCTGGAGGCGCTCGACGCCGGGCGCACCATCACGGGGGACTCGCCCCTGCACGAGGTCATGCACCGGGTCAGCCAGGAGGCCCTGCGCATCACCGGGGAGCTCAACGGCGGATACCGGGAACCGGCCCGGGTGCGGGAGCTGCTGGCCCAGCTCACCGGCAGGCCGGTGGACGCATCGGTGACGGTGTTCCCGCCCTTCCACTCCGACTTCGGGAAGAACATCACCCTCGGGAAGCGGGTCTTCATCAACTCCGGGTGCACGTTCCAGGACCAGGGTGGGGTGGTCATCGGCGACGACTGCCTGATCGGGCACAACACGGTGCTGGCCACCCTCAACCACGACCTCGCCCCCAGCCGCCGGGCGGACATGCACCCGGCCCCCATCATGATCGGCCGCAACGTGTGGATCGGGTCCAACGCCACGGTCCTGCCGGGCGTGACGATCGGCGACGACGCCGTCGTGGCGGCGGCGTCGGTGGTGACCAAGGACGTCCCGGAGAGGTCCGTGGTGGTGGGCTCCCCGGCACGGGTCGTGCGCTCCGTGAGCGACTGAACCGCGCCGGGTGGGTGTCCTTCGGTGGACCCCGGCCCGCCCCCCAGCGCGGCTGGGCGGTCACGACATGCCGTCTAGGAGCCGCTGGTGAACGCTTCCGCTCCGTTCATCGCCGAGGCGACGAGGTTGCTGCGGACCGGCGACTCGCCGCCGGCGACCGCCCCGATCCAGGCGTCCGTGGTGGTGACCGCGGCGAAGTTCGACTGCAGCAGCACCATCAGGGTGCGGTGCAGATCCTCGGCCGAGACCTGACCGGCCTCGTTGGCGAGGTGGATCGCGCCGGTGGCGTCGGAGAGGATCTCGGCGGCGAAGCCGAGCCCCTCGGCCTCGACCGCCGTCGCCAGGTCGCAGTTGTTGGTCATGTAGCCGACCACCGTGATCGTGTCGACGTCGCGCTCGCGCAGCCACTCGGCCACGTCGGTGCCGGCGAAGACGCTGCCGTACCCCTTCACGACCTGCTTCCACTGCCGGTTGTCGAGCTGCTCGAGATCAGGGTGGAGCGGATATCCCGCCGAGCCGGGCGCGAAGATGGGTGCGCCCTCGTCCGTCTCGTGCTGGACCATGACGACCGGCATGTCCTGCTCGGCGGCGACCTCGAGGACGCGGCTGATGTTGGCGAGCGACTCCTCGCGGGGCGGGTACTGGATGGACATGGGGCCGTCGAAGTACTCCATCTGGGCGTCGACGACGATCAGGGCGCGGCGGGGAATGGTCACGGGATCTCCTCTGAAGAAAGCGGTGGGCCAGCGGTGGTGCATGGCCTGCAGTCCATGTTCGGATCCGACCGGGTTCCACCGCGACTGGCCCGCGGGCATAATGACGATGAGATCGGGCCATTCTTGCTGCGCAGCGGCCCCGGGGGGAGGAACGAGGTCTGGTGCGGATCGCGATCCATGCGTTCGACGGTGTGACGATGTTCCACCTGGCCGTGCCGCAGCTGGTGTTCGGCGAGGTCACCCGGCTGGGCCTGGCCGAGGGCTGGGACACGGTGCTGTGGAGCACGGGCACGGACATGGTCACGACGGCGGAGGGCTACTCGCTGGGCCGTCTCGCCGGGCCAGAGGCTGCCGAGGACGCCGACCTGGTGGTGATCCCCTCCTGGCCCTATCCGCCGGTGGCCGTCGACGAGCCGCTGCGCGCCGTGCTCACCCGCGCCCATGCGCATGGGTCCGGTGTGGTGGGTCTGTGCATGGGGGCCTTCGCCGTCGCCGAGGCCGGTCTGCTGGGCGGGCGGCCCGCCGTGACCCACTGGGAGGGGATGGACGAACTCGCGTCCCGTCACCCGGAGCTGGCTGTCGAGGACTCGGTGCTCTACATCGACCACGACGACGTCATGACCTCCGCCGGCACGGCCTCCTCCCTGGACGCCTGCCTGCACCTGGTCCGCAAGCACCTGGGTGCCGCGGCCGCCAACCGGGTCGCCCGCAGCCTGGTCGTGGCCCCGCACCGGGAAGGCGGCCAGGCGCAGTACATCCAGCGCCCGGTCGCCCGGCCCGACAGCGGGGATCCCCTGGCCGCCACGCTGGACTGGGCGATGGCCCGGCTGCACGAGCCCCTGTCCATCGACGAGCTCGCCGCCCACGCCCGGATGAGCCGCCGGACCCTGGTGCGCCGCTTCCGCGACACCACCGGCACCACCCCCGCCCGCTGGGTCCTCGCGCGACGCCTCGACGAGGCCCGCAGCCTGCTCGAGACCACGCGCTGGGGTGTCGACCGCATCGCGCTGGCCTGCGGCTTCGGCAGCGCGGTCACCCTCCGGCAGAACTTCGTCTCGGCCTACGCGACCACGCCGTCCGCCTACCGGCGGAGCTTCGCCCTTCGAGAGGCCGGAGGGGAATCCCGCTAGGTGCAGGCTCCGGAGCGTCCGGAGCACCCCTTAGAACTTGTTTCATAATGCGGTGAGGCGTCTGTGGCAGATCAGCGCGCAGGCCAGTTGCAGCAGTCCGAGATGGAGGTCGGCCCGGCGTTCCCACCGAGTCCGGAGTCGCTTGTAGGAGTGCAGCCAGGCGAAGCCGCGCTCCACCACCCAGCGATGCCGGCCCAGCCCGGAACCATGGGCGACGCCTCGACGGGCGATGCGCGGAGTGATCCCGCGGGCGCGCAGCAGCCGCCGGTACTTGTCGTGGTCATAGCCACGGTCCGCGAACAGTTCCCGGGGCTTGCGGCGGGGCCGACCACGCAACCCGCGGATCGGCGGAATCGAGTCGACCAGGGGCAACAGCTGGGTGACGTCGTTGCGGTTGCCGCCGGTGAGGGTGACCTGTAGCGGGATGCCGTTCGCCTCAACGATCAGGTGGTGCTTGGAACCGGGCCGGCCGCGATCGACGGGGCTGGGCCCGATGTGGTCCCCCCTTTGAGGGCCCGCACGTGCGAGCCGTCCACAGCGCACCGGTCTAGGTCCAGTGCCCCGGCCGCGCGCAGCTCAGCCAACAGCACTTCGTGTACCGCCGGCCACACTCCGGCCTCGGTCCAGTCCCTCATGCGCCGCCAGCAGGTCACTCCGGAGACGCCGAGCAGGTCCCGGGGCAGCTGGTTCCAGCCGAGCCCGGTCTTGAGCACGAACACGATCCCGGCCAGAGCTGTCCGGTCATCGGCGGGCTTGCGCCCTGGGTGCTGGTGGCGCCGGGGTGGGCGTGGTGGCAGCAACGGCTCGACTCGCTCCCACAGCGAGTCCGGTACGAGATCCCCCATCATGCCCACCAGGGTCACCGAGGACCCCGTCAGCACTCAAGGGCTACGTCGAACTCATTATGAAATGACCTCTTAGCCTGGGAGCACCACGACCGGCGCCGCGGACGTCCGGTGCGGGAGACGGGGCGGGGAGCACGAGATGGATGCAGGACGTGGGCACCCCGACAGCGACGAGCGGAGCCCGCAGCCCAGGGGCGGTGCCCGGCGGGCCACCGTGGTGCTGTGGGCGCACCGGTTCGGCTTCCTCGTCACCAGCGTGCTGGCCGGCTGGGGCGTCTACCACCTCGTCCTCGAGGAGATCGACGACGACGGGCGTCTGCCCTGGTTGTTCCTGCCCCTCTGGGTGCTGTCGGCCTATGTGCTCCTGCCGCGGTTGAACCGTCTGCTCACCGGCATCTACGTCCCCAGCTACTTCATCGGGCGGGCCCGCACCTCCGACGGCCTGCTGGGGGACCCGGTCAACCTGGCGGTGGTCGGCACCCCCGCGCAGCTGTCCGCCGCGATGGTCGGGGCCGGCTGGACCGCCGCGGACACCGACCGCGAGCGTGATCTCGTCGTCTCGTCCCTGCAGGCCGTCGGCGCCACGGTCCACGTCGTCGAGCAGTACTCCACCGGCTATCACGCCCGCAACGGAGGCGGGGACGCCATCGAGACGGACGGGGACCTGCCCATCATCGACGTCCGCCAGATTCGGTGGAGCGGGTGATCAGCGTTCCGGGTTGGGGGTGAAGGTGTGGCCCAGGACGGTGGAGACCTCGGCGAAGATCCGTGTGGCCGGGGTGGCGCACGGCAGGGTCCTGGGGTCGTCGGCCAGCACCGGGGACTCCGGGCAGTCCCCGGAGGGGATGTCGCTGGTGGCCTGCACGACCACGGTGGTGTCGGTGGTGGTGTCGTAGTAGACGGTGGTGTTGTACCCGGGCTGCGTCCCGGTGTGCCCGACCCAGCCGTCGATGCACCCGAAGCCCAGCCCGTAGCCGGACTCGGGGGGCTGGAACGAGGTGAGGCGCTCTCGCTGGGCCTCCGGCTCCAGCAGTCCGTGCCCGGTGCCCAGGGCCCGGCCGTAGACCAGCAGGTCGTCCATGTCCGAGATCAGGGCCCCGGCGGTGGCTCCCCAGCTTGGGTTCCAGTGCGTGGCGTCGGCCGGCGCCTCCGGCGTCGCGGTGTCGCCCTGGAGCGTGAAGCCCCGCGCGTAGGGTTCCGGCATCTCGGTGGAGTCACCGGGCCAGACGGTCTCGTCGAGTCCCAGCGGGTCGAAGATCTGCTCCTCCAGGACCTCCCCGACCGGCTGGCCGGTGACCTGTTCGACGACGAGGCCCAGCAGGATGTAGTTGGTGTTGGAGTAGTCGAACTGCGCACCGGGGGCGAACAGGGGGGATTCCGAGACGCCGACGGCGACCAGCTCCTCCGGGGTGAAGACCTGCTGCGGATCCGCGAAGAAGCGGTCCGTGAACTGGGTGCTGCGGGTGTAGCTGGCCACCCCGCTGGTCATGTCCGCCAGCCGGCGCAGGGTGATCTGCTCGCCGTTGGGGATGCCGTCGACGTAGTCGGCGATGGGGTCCTCCAGGGAGAGCTCACCCTCCTCGGCCAGCTGCAGGACCAGGGTGGCGGTGAAGGGCTTGGTGACCGATCCGACGCGGGTGTGCACCCCCACCTCCATGGGCTCCCCGGTGGCCGGGTCGGCCACCCCGTAGGCGGCCGTCCAGGTGCCCTCCGGGGAGGAGACCCCCACCACCGCACCGGGGGTGGCGGCCTGCGCGAACGAGGCCCGGGCGGCGGCGTCCAACGTCGTAGCCCGTTCCTCGGGCAGCGGCCCGGACATCTGCGCGGAGGGCTCTCGGGCCACGACGTCGTCGACATCGGTGACACAGGCCTCGGGGTCCGTGGCCGGAGCCGACGGTGCCGCCGCGGCGGCCGGAGTGGCCGCCGGCCCGGCCGGGGAGGGCGGCCCGGCGGTTGCCCCGCCGGTGGTCCCGAGGAGGAGCACCGCCGCCGTGGCGGCGGCGAACGTGTGGCGCGTGGAGCGTACGGGTGCGGACATCTTCGTTTCCTTCTCGATCGGCGCAGGCCGCTTCCGGGGAGGGCCTGCATCCGGAGAACAGTGCTTCTGGCGCGGTCGTCATGGGCGACGATGTCGACCCCTGCGCCGCACTCCACCGCGAAGGCACATCCGACAGCACGTACGGGGCGTGGAATCGATGAGATGACGGGCCGGTCCACGGCCCCGGATCACGCACCGGCCCCGGTGAACGCGTGGGACAGGCGGTGCCCCCAGCGTAGGACGGTCCTCCGGGTCGGCCGGCCGACCTGCCCCGGATCGTTACCCAACCGCCGAAGATGTCACGCCCCTTCGCCGGCCGGCAGCGAGCCGTGGCCGAGCACGAACTCGGCGAAGCGCTCGCCGATCCGCAGGTGCGTGGTCGCGTCGGGGTGGAGGGCGTCGGGCAGGGGGAGCTCCCGGGCGTCGGACTCCCCGTAGAGCTCGCGTCCGTCGAGGTGGAACAGGTGCGGATCGTCGTGCGCCCGCTCCGTCACGATCCGTGCCAGTTCGGCACGGATGACCGTCAGGGTGAGCTTGCCGGCGGCGACCTCGCCGGGGTCGCCGGTCGCCCGGAACCGCAGCTCACCCCGGGCGAGGGCGTCCGGGTCGAAGGCGCCGGGTCCCGGGGTGTTCTCGTGGATCGGGCACAGGAGGGGGGAGATCACCAGCAGCGGGGTGTGGGGATGGCCGTCGCGGATCGTGTCGAGGAAGCCGTGCACTGCGGGGCCTAAGGCCCGCAGCCGCATCAGATCGAGGTTGACCAGGTTGATGCCGAGCTTGACGCTGATCAGCTCGGCCGGGGTGTCCCGGATGGTGCGTGCGGTGAACGGGTCGAGCAGCGCGCTGCCCCCGAAGCCGAGGTTGAGCAGATTGAGGTCGGCCCGCCTCGCGGCGACCGCCGGCCAGGTGCCGGTGGGATGCACCGCGTTCGAGCCGTGGCTGATCGAACTGCCGTGGTGCACCCACACCGGGCGCGGGTCCTTGACCGGCCGGAGGGGGGCGTCGGAGCGGAGCTCGGCCAGTTCCACGGTCTCGTTGTGCGGCAGCCAGAGCTCGACCGTCTTGGGGCCCCGGGGCAGATCGTCGAAGACGACGCCGCCGAGCCCGGCCTGCGTGATCTGCCGGTCGCCGGTGGTCATGTCGATGCTCACCACGGTCGCGGCCTCGAGGCCGGCCTGCCGGGTGCGCCGGCCGTCGACCAGCAGGTCGAAGATGCCCGCCGGGCGCGGTGGTGCGCCCTCGTACCGGAAGCGTGTGGCGCGCCCGCGGAGCTCGACGCGGCTCGCCTCGGTCGCGAAGAGCAGCCGCGCGCCCGAGGGCTGGGACTCGGCCATGGCCAGCTGCGGGTCGCGGGCCTGGTTCCTGGCCCACGCGGGGAGGCGGTGCGGGATCACTCCGTCGTCCGTGTGCTCCAGCTCCACGACGCCGTGGAGGAGCTCGTCGGTGACGGGCGTGGTGCAGTGTCGGTCGGGGATCGGCATGGTCCTCCCAGGGGGTGTCGGGTCCGGCAGCGGTGGTTCAGGGTGCGGGGTCGGGCGGGATCAGGGCGAACTTGCCCACGTGCGTCTTCTCGAGGAACTCCCGTTGGGCGGCCGCGATCTGCTCGAGCGGGAAGACCCTCGCCAGCAGCGGCCGGATCTCTCCGCGCTCGATGTAGGAGACGAGGTCGGGGAACACCTCTTCGTCCCACGCCGTGCAGCCGATCAGGGTGAGGTCCTTCCTGTAGAGGGTGCGCATGTCGAGTGCGACCAGGGGGCCGCCGATGGCCCCGGAGGAGACGTACGTCCCGCCCCTCCTGAGGAGGTCCAGCACGGCCGGGAAGCCGGGGCCGGCGACGTTGTCGATCACGACGTCGACGCTGTCCGCGCCCAGCACGTTCCGCGGGTCGTCCCGTCCGATGACCTCGTCGGCGCCGAGGGCGCGGACCTGGTCCCGTTTGGCGTCGCCGGCCATGCCGACGACGTGGGCTCCGCGTCGCTTGGCGAGCTGCACCACGGCCGATCCGACGCCGCCGGAGGCGCCGGTCACCAGGACCCGTGCCCCCGTGGTGATGCCGGCGCGGCGGACCATGTTCTCCGCCGTCCCGTAGGCGCACGGGATGGTCGCCAGCTCCGCGTCGCTCCAGTCGCAGTCCACCGGGAAGACCTCGTGCGCCGGGACGGCGACGAACTGCGCAAAGGCTCCGTCGACGTCGGAGCCCAGCCAGGTCGTGTCCCAGGAGGAGAAACCCTTGGTGCGCATGCAGGCGCGGATCAGCACCCGTGCCCCGAGGGCGGACTCGTCGCCCCCACGACCGACGGCCGCGATCTGCCCGCAGCAGTCCGCGCCCTGGATCAGCGGGAACGGGGTTGCCGCGTTCCAGCCCCCGTCCGGTCTCGTCGAGGCGTCTCCGACGACGTCCTCGGACACATCGTTCGTTCCCGCCGTCACCGACGACGAGTACCAACCGAGCCTGGTGTTGATCTCGGTGTTGTTCATGCCGGCCGCCAGGACGCGAACCAGCACCTCACCCTCGCCCGGCTCGGGGATGGGCACTCGGGAGAGCACGAGACGGTCGTAGCCGCCGACACCGGTGGTGACGACCGCCATCATGGTCCCGCCGGCGACGCGTGTCCGGGGAAGGGGTGGAGTCGTGGTCATCCCTCATCCTGGATCACGGTCGGTGCTGATGCCAACGGGCTGACGGTCGCGGTGTGCGGGCGGGCCGAGGCCGCGCTACCGGTTCGTGTTCACGAGGACGTCCGCGGCGTCTCCACCGAAGCAGTTCCAGGTGGCCGGCAGAGGCCCGTTCTCCTCGACGTTCCAGTTGTTCGTGATGGTCAGGCACTCGAGGACCAGGTTCTCCGCCGTGACGTTCTTGTTGCGTTCCCGGTCCGCCTCGGCATCGATCCTGGCCTGCTCGAGACGGGACTGGGCGCGGTCCACGTTCGCCTCGGCCTCCACGACCCGGTTCAGCGCGTCCTGGGCGGTCTGGTCGAGCGCCGCCGGCGGCAGCGCCACGGAATCCAGTTGCACGCCGTAGGGGGACAGGCGTTCGGTCAGGGCCTTCTCCACTGCCTCGCGCACCTCTTCCACCTTGCCCTCGGCGCGGGCCTCCGCGGGGGTGTAGGACGCCAGGACGGTCGCGACCGCCTCCCTGGCTGCCGGCTGGACGAGCATGCCGTCGACGTTCTCGAACTGCCGGTACCGGGACCACAGCTCCTGGGCCTGTTCTCCCGTGATGGTCCACTGCACGGTCATGTGCTGGGTTCCGGAGCCGCCGCCGGCGAAGGCGATCGGGGCGTCCATCTCCGAGCGCTGCAACTGGGTGGAGAAGGTCTCCACCTCGGCCCAGGGCGCCTTGATCTGCCATCCCGCCTGCAGCGTCCGGGAGTACTTGCCGAGGCTGGTCTCGATCCCCACTTCACGTGCGCCCACTCGGGCGAGAGTCGTCCCGGCCGTGACGAGCAGCAGGAGCACCAGGGCGCTGACGGCGGTGAGTCCGGCCGCCTTCCTCGTGGCGCTGGCGTGGACGTGCTCGCCGCTCGCGTCCTTCCGGACGGTCTCCTTCGGGGACATCATCCAGCCGACGATCGAGATCACGGTGACAAAGGCCAGGACGATGGCCGTGACGATGTAGAACATGGCTTCCTGCTCTCCACTCCTCGGAGTTCTGGCGTCCCACCGCCCTCGGCGCGGCAGTTCACTGGTGTGAACGATCCCATGCCGCGACATCGTGGAGGCCGCAGACCCCGGGTGTCGCAGCACCGCTCTTTGGGGGACCGGGGGCGCAGTCGTCCGAGTCGTCGGCCGGTCCGCCCCGGCCCCGAGAGGGATCAGGCGAGCACGACGACGACGTGGATGCCCAGGGAACCGAGAACGACGGTGGCCGCAGCGAGGCCGAGCACCCCGTGGACGTCGGCGGCGACGCGTTCGGCGGTGATCCCGCTGGAGCTGCGGGTGTAGCGGGCCCGTTGGGTCAGGCAGATCGCCGTGCCGGTGACGACGGTGACGGCGAGGAGCGCCAGGACGAACGGCCCGTGGTGGGAGATCCAGCGCAGGCAGACGGCGGCGGCGGTGATCAGTGCCAGCACCGTGCGTCCCCAGGCCAGCGCGGTCCGTTCGGGCTGCAGACCAGGGTCGTCATGCGCCGGAGGCGGTGTCCGGGTTCCCGGAGGTCGTCGGGAGGAGCGGTTCATCGGGCGGCCTCGGTCAGGTCTGCAGGACGAACACGACCAGGGCCCCGGAGGCGATGGCTCCGCCGATGCCCAGCAGGGGGGTGATCAGCGGCAGCGGCAGTGGCGCCTTGCGCCGCAGGCTGCGTTCCACACCCACCCAGCGCCAGGCGGCGCCGCCGCTGATGAGCACCCCGAGCAGCAGCAGGACCACGGCCAGGAAGGTGCGCACCGGCTCGGGGAAGAGATCCTCGGTGAAGGCTTCCACCGCGATGCCGCCGGCCAGGAACGCCAGGGAGGTGCGGATCCAGGCCAGGAAGGTGCGTTCGTTGGCCAGGGTGAACCGCGGATCCGGTTCCGTCCCACCGCCCAGCACGCGCGCCGAGAGGCGGTTGCGGTCCGGTGCGGGCATGGACTCATCCATGGATCGCCTCCCTGACGGTCCCGGGGCACCGTGCCGCACGCGACGTGCACACCGGTGGGGTCGAGGCGGTGCTCCGGAGCATCAGTTCGTTCGGCTCAGTGGTGTCAGGCGCAGGGGCATGCGGGCGAAGCCGCGCAGCACGTTGTGGATCCACGGGCTCGGCTCGCCGGTGAGCTCGATCCGGTCCACGCGCCTGGCCAGCGCCTGCAGGACGAGCTCGATCTCGATCCGGGCGATGGGCTGCCCCACGCACTGGTGCAGGCCCATGCCGAAGGCCACGTGACCGGAGGCGCTGCGGTCGAGGTCGAAGACGTCGGCGTTCCCGCCCCACTTGCGGGGGTCCCGGTTGGCCGCGCCCATGAACAGCAGGATCTTCGAGTCCGCGGGGATCCGGACGCCTCCGATCTCGGTGTCGACCGTGGAGGTGCGGTGGAACATCTGGAACGGCGACTCGACGCGCAGCGCTTCGTCGACCGCGAACTTGGCCAGCTTCGGGTCGGCCTTGAGCTTCTCCCACTGCTCGGGGTGCCGAGCGAGGCTGTAGAGCGTGTTCCCGATGCCGAAGATCGTGGTGTCCACCCCCGCGGAGAGCAGGGCGCGCACCAGCAGGGTGGCCTGTTCAGGGGCGATGCGCCCCTCCTCGGCGACCTTCCAGATGTCGGCGCCCAGGCCGGTGATCGACAGGTTCTCACGGGCGCAGCTGTCCATGATCCACGCGGCGACTTTCTCGCCCTCGGTGAAGGCCTCGGCCCGGATCTCGTTGTCGGCGCCGAAGGCGTTGAAGGCCATCGCACCGTAGGGGAGCAGGTTTTCCCGGCCTCCCGGGCGCAGGCCCACCGCGTCGGGGAACACCTTCAGGGGGTAGGGCTCGGCGATGTCCTTGATGGCGTCGACGTCCCCCTGGGCCACCACCCGCTCGGCCAGTTCCTCCGCGAAGGGGGCGAACTGCTCCCGCAGCCGGCGCATGGTGGACGGGGAGATGACCCCGGCCAGGCCCCGGCGCATCACGGTGTGCGTGGGCGGGTCGGACTCCAGGATCGAGGGCGGGCGCCACTCGGGTTCCTTGCGGATGTCCTTGGGGCCGAGGCCACCGCTGGAGCAGTAGGACTCGAAGTCGGTGAGGATCTCGTAGACCCACTCGTAGCGGGTCACGGCGTAGCAGCCGTGCTTCTCCAGCCACACCACGGGTCCGGCTTCCCGGAGCTTCTCGTGCAACGGGTAGGGATTCGAGATGTTCTCGACGGAGAAGGGATCGTCGGGCAAGGACACGGCCTCAGGCCTCGTGGCGGTGACAGTCATGGTGACTCCTGTGCTGGGTCGGTGGTTCAGAGTTCCAGGGTGAGCTTGCGGCACCCGGCCGCGGCGCGGGAGACGCAGATCATCATGGCGTCGCCCGAGTGCTTCTCCTCCTCGTTGAGGATGGCGTCCCGGTGCTCGACCTCCCCTGCCACCACGCGGGTCTCGCACGTGCCGCACACTCCCGCGCGGCAGGAGGAGAGCACACGCACTCCGTGCTCCTCCACCACGTCCAGGATGGTGCGGTCCGGGGGGACGGTGACGGTGGTGCCCGTATCGGTCAGCTCCACCTCGAAGGGCTCGGCGCTCGCCCCGGCGTCGAGGTTGGCCGCGACGAAGCGCTCCAGGTGCAGCGCACCGGGGGGCCAGCCCATGCAGTAGTCCTCGATCACGCGCAGCAACGGTTCGGGTCCGCACGCGTAGACCAGCATCTTCGCCCGAGGCAGGGCCAGCAGACCCTCGAGATCGATGCGCCCCACCTCGTCCTCCGGGTAGAGGAGGACGCGGTCCCCGTAGGCGGCCACGAGCTCGTCCGCGAAGGCCATCGAGGCCCGGCTGCGTCCGCCGTAGGCCAGGCGCCACTCGCGGCCGGCGGCTTCCGCGGCCTCGATCATCGGCAGGATCGGAGTGATGCCGATGCCGCCGGCCACGAACAGGTACTTCCGGGAGTCGACGTAGGGGAAGTTGTTGCGGGGCCCGTTGATGTGGACCGTGTCGCCCTCGGCCAGGCTCTCGTGCACGTAGGCGGAACCACCACGGGAATCGCGGGTGCGCAGCACCGACACCTGGATCCGGCTGCGGTCGGCCAGGGGCGAGCACAGGGAGTACTGGCGCATGTGGTGGGGCAGGATCAGATCGATGTGCGAGCCCGGCTCCCACTGCGGGAAGTCGGAACCGTCGGGCATGCGCAGGGTCACCCGGCGAACGCCCTCGGCCACGGTCTCGAGCCGGTCGACGAGGACTTCCTCGACCTCGTGCCGGTAGCCGTTCGTGGTCTGGTTCCCGACGGCGGGGGTGGGAACGGTGTTCACGGTGGTCATGGTCCCTCCACTCAGGCGGTCACGGACAAGGATGCGGCCACAGCGCGGTGAGCGCTCAGGCCGCCGTCGACGCACACGTCGGTGCCGTTGATCCAGGCGGCCTCCGGGCTGACGAGGAAGCCGATGGCCTGTGCGATGTCGTCCGGCTGCCCTGCGCGGCCCAGCAGGGCGACGGCGCCCTCGACCTTGTCGCGGCCGTGGTCCGTCTTGAAGTCCTCGAGGATGGGGGTCTGGACGGGGCCGGGGCTGACCGAGACGACGCGCGCCCTCCCCAGGGAGGAGGCGGCGGCCTCCAGGCTCAACCAGCGGACACACTCCTTCGAGAACCGGTAGGAGTTCCCCGTGACCTCAGGATCCGCACCGGCCAGGTCCAGGGCCGTCTCCCGGTTCTCGACGGAGGTGAACGCGACGATCTGCTCGCGGCGCTCGGTCCAGCCACTGGCCACGTTGGAGGCCAGGTTGACGACCACGCCGCCCCGGACGAGCTTGGACAGCAGAGCCCGGGTCAGATCCCGGACGCCGAAGACGTTGACGGACAGCACCAGACGCCAGGGGGCTGTGCCGGGAACGCCGGCGATGTTGAGCAGCCCGTCGATTCCCTCCGGGATCCGTCCGGCGGCCGCGGCCACACCCTCGGCCGTGGAGAGGTCCGCCTGGACGAAGGCCCCCGGGAACTCCGCGGGCGTGTTGCGGTCCACGCCGATCACCTCCGCGCCGGCATCGCGCAGGAGAGCTGCGGTGGCAGCACCGATGCCGGAGGCGGCACCGGTGACGACGAATGTCTGTCCGTCGAGGGTCATGGACGTGGTCCTTCCAGAAGAGTGGCCCCTGCACGCTCGAATGGATCCTCCGCGTGCGGTTCGGCTGGTTCGACTCCACTATGTGGCCTGGCGCACTCCCGGTTCATCTCTCCTTTTCACTGGGTGGAAGATGGCGTGGGTCCGGTCACATGGGAGCTCGAAGCTGGGAACAGGGGAAGTCCGCCCACCGGTCGGTGGGCACTTCCGGAACATGAGCGACAAGGAGATCCGGTGCCTGCCACCTACGAAGTCATCGACCCGGCCACGCTGGACCCGGTCGGAGAAGTTCCGTTGCACCAACCAGAGGACGTCGAGCGGGCGATTGCCGCCGCGGCCGCGGTCGCCCGCCACTGGGCCGCGGACCGTGAAGCCCGCCGGACGGCGCTGCGCCAGGCCTCCGAGGCGGTGCTGGCCGAGGCCGAGGGCCTCGGCCGGATCCTGTCGCTGGAGCAGGGCAAGGTCTGGGCCGAGGCCACCCAGGAGTTCACGGTCGCGGCCGGGCTGCTGCGCCACTACGCCGACCTCGACTGGGACCTGGTCGAGACGCTGCCCGCCCGCGGCGACCGCTCCGTCCAGGTCCAGTACGCCCCCGTGGGACTGGTGGGCGCCATCACGCCCTGGAACTTCCCGATCTCCCTGCTGGCGGTGAAGCTGGCCCCGGCGCTGGTGGCCGGGTGCACCGTGATCGCCAAGCCGTCCCCGTCCACCCCGATGTCCACCCGTGCGCTGGCCGAGGTGCTCAACCGGTTCCTGCCCGAGAACGTGCTGCAGGTCGTCACCGGCCGCGGTGTCCTCGCCAAGGCGCTGTCCGAGATGCCGGACGTGCGGAAGATCTCGTTCACCGGGTCCACGGAGATCGGGGCTGCCATCATGGCCCAGGCCGCACCGACCGTGAAGAAGGTGACGCTGGAGCTGGGCGGCAACGATCCGGCGATCGTGCTGCCGGATGCGGACCTCGAGTTCACGGCCGCCCGGATCGCCGGCTCCGCCTTCCGCAACGCCGGCCAGGTGTGCATGGCGGTCAAGCGGGTCTACGTCCCGCGTGACCGGTCGGCGGCGCTGACGGAGGCCCTGGTGGAAGCCGTCTCCGCGCTGCGGATCGGCCACGGCGTGGCCGAGGGCACCACCATGGGGCCGATGCACACCAGCGGACAGCAGCAGCTGGTGAAGGACTACGTGGCGCGGGCCGTGGCCGAGGGCGGGCGCATCGCCCACGGCGGGGAGCACGGCACGGACCTGCCGGGACACTTCCTGGAGCCGACCGTCGTCGCCGACGCTCCGCACCACACGGATCTGGTGGCGTGCGAGCAGTTCGGTGCGGCGTTGCCGGTCGTGGCCTATGACGACCTGGACGCCACCGTGGAGGAGCTCAACGCCCAGGAGTTCGGCCTGGGCGCCTCGGTCTGGTCCCCGGACCTGGAACGGGCCCACGAGGTGGCTGCCCGGCTGGAGGTCGGCACGGCGTGGATCAACCAGCACACCGTCGTGGAGCTGGACGCCCCGTTCGGAGGGTGGAAGGGCTCCGGGCTGGGTCGTGAGCGCGGCCGGTGGGGGCTGGGGGAGTACCTGGAGCTCCGCACCGTCAACGCCCGCCCGCACACCGGCTGACGCCGGCGGCACGGACGGCGAAGGGGCCCCGCACCGGGAACGGTACGGGGCCCCTTCGTCTGCCCGGACGAGCCGCTCAGGCCTCGATGCCCAGGCGGAGTCGCTGCTTCTGCTGGTTGACGAACGCCAGGGCGAGCACGCCGAAGGCCACCAGCAGGATGGCGGTGACCTGGAAGGCCAGCCGGTACCCGTCGGCCGGTGTGGCGGCTCCGCCGATCAGGAAGCCGCCGACGGCCGGGGCGAACACGCCGCCGGTGGTGAGCACGGCGTTGGCCACGTTGAGGTGCCCACCGCGCTGGGAGATCGTGGTCAGCTCGCCCACGATGAGGTAGGTGATGGCGAACATGGCCGGGGCGGTGCTGAACCCGATGCTCATCAGGGCCACCCCGAGGACCGGCGATGAGACGAACGTGGAGGCCAGCAGGGCGGTGCCGGCACCGGCCCCGGCCAGGCCCAGGGTCCACCCGCGCGAACGCCGGCTGGGCACGCCCCGCTGATCCATCCGCTGGATCAGGATGCTCAGACCGATCGTGGCGATGACGCCCCACGCCGCAGGCAGGGCGATGAGGGAGCCGGCCTGCTGCCCGCTGAAGCCCATGACGTTCTGGAAGTACGCCGGGCCCCAGGACATGGCCAGCGTGAAGGTCCAGTAGGCGAAGAACGATGCCATGACGGCGAAGATCCAGGTCGGGTTCATGATGCTGCGGAAGAAGGGGACCTTCTCCTCGTTGACCCGAGAGGCCCCGGGGGCGGAGACGGCGATCTCGGTGCCCTCGATCTCGCGCTCGGCCGCCAGAGAGGTGTAAGGCCCTTCCTTGCCGAGGACCATCCAGGCCGCGCACCACTGCACCCCGACCACGGCCAGGACGACGAACGCCGTGCGCCATCCGTGCTGGGCGATGACCCAGGCGAGCACCGGGGCGAAGGCCACGATGCCCAGCGTCACTCCGGAGGAAGCCACCGCGGCCGGGGTCGCCCCCTTCTTCGAGGGGAACCACTTGTAGACCGCGTGCATGAGCACCGGGGCGAGCGGGCCCTCACCGGCGCCCAGCGCCAGCCGGGACACCCACAGTGCCGGCAGGGTGGCGAAGACCACGACCGGCATCACCGACAGCGACCAGATCAGGCACAGCACCAGCAGGATGGTCTTCGCCCGGAACTTGTTGGCCAGCGGGGCCGCCACCAGCTGTGCCAGCCCGAAGGTGAGGAACATGGCACTGGCGACCAGCCCGAACTGTTCCGGGGTGATGTCCAGCTCCTCCATCAACGGCACCGCGGCCAGGCCCAGAACGGCCTTGTCGGCCCAGCTGAGCATCATGAGGAACAGCAGCAGGAAGGTCAGCATCCAGGCGTAGCGGGAGCGCTTCCTGCTGCTCCAGTGGTGCGGGTCCTTGGGGTCGATGCCCGATCCCGGCGGAACAGGCTGAGCGGATTGGGGTACGGCTGTGGTGGTCATGGCGGTGGGCTCCCGTCGTGCACCCTCGAAAGAGTGCGGGCCGTGGTGAAGTGTCTCAGCGAATCTAGGAGCCTGTGAACTGGAGCACATAGGACGTTTTCCGGCCAGTGAAAATCACGCGTTCTCCCGACCGGGAGGCGCGGGCAGAGTAGGAGCACTTCACCCGCCTGCCCGTGCAGGCCGCGCCCGATCGGAAGGCCCTCCCATGACTGACCGCGTTGCCCTCGACGCCCCCCTCGACCAGGCCCGCGGGCTGCACGTGGTCACGCTCGGGACCGCCGCCGGCCCCGCGATCCGCTCCGAGTGTCCTGGGATCGCGACCGCCATCGTCGTCGACGGCCGGTTCTACCTCGTGGACTTCGGTCTCGGAGTCACCCGGGCCGCCCATGCGGCGGGTCTGCGCGGGGAGAACCTGAAGGCCTGCTTCGTGACCCACCTGCACTCGGACCACGTGGCCGAGATCCCCGCCTTCCTGCTGTGGAACTGGGGCCGGCCGGTGCAGGGCTTCACCGAACCGGTGCAGCTCCTGGGTCCCGGCCCGGCCGACCCCCGCGCCGGAGGGGTCGGCGTCGCGGGTCTGGTGGAGCACGTGCTGCGGGCCTACTCCTACGACATCGACGTCCGGATCGTCGACGAGGGGCGTCCGCCTCTGTACGACCTCGTGCAGGTCGAGGAGATCGGGCTGCCGGCCTCCGCGGCGGGGGCCGACGGGGAGCACACCCCCCGGATGGACCCGTTCCTGGTCTACGAGGACGAGGTCGTGCGGGTGAGCGCCATTCTCGTGGAGCACCCGCCGATCTTCCCGGCCTTCGCCTTCCGCTTCGACACCGCCTACGGATCGGTGGTGGTCTCGGGGGACACGACGGAGTGCCTCAACACGTCCACCCTGGCCGGCGGGGCGGACCTGCTGGTGCACGAGGCCGTCAACCTCGACTTCTACCGGGCACGGGATTTTGGACCGGAGTTCCTCAACCACCAGGAGATCTCGCACACCACTCCCGCCGGGGTGGGCCGAGTCGCTGCCCGGGCCGGGGTTGCCAGGGTCGTGCTGTCCCATCTGGCCGGTGTCGCCACCGACGCGGAGTGGACCGCCGGTGTCGCAGCCGAGTACGCCGGACCGGTCAGCGTGGCACGTCCCGGTGAGGTCTACGCCGTCGTTCCCGCGGAAGCCCCCGCAGGCAGTCACGCCTGACCCGGCGAGCGGGAAGGTCAGGCGGGGACTCCTAGTGAACGGGTGATCGCCGCGGAGGCCACCTGCAGCGCCGGAACGATGCGCTGAGAGTCCTTGATCCTCGCCAGGGTGACGATGCCCAGAGCGGCGATCACCTCGCCTTCGACGTCCCGGATCGGCACCGCGAGCCCGTGCGCGCCGAGGGAGTGCTCCCCGTCGGTCGTGGCATACCCGCGTCCCCGCACCGCGGCCATCTCCTGCTCCAGCCGAGGCATGTCCACGATGCTGCGCGAGGTCTCCCGCACGAGCGCCTGGGTGCAGGTCTCCCACAGCTCGGCGGGCCCGTAGGCCAGCAGCACTTTCCCGCCGGCGCTGGTGTGCAACGGCAGCTTGTCGCCGGGGCGGGCGATCGGGGAGCCGACATGAGTGCCCGCGATCCGATCCAGCAGCAGCGCCTCCGTCCCGTCCAGCACGAAGAGGTTGACCACCTGGCGCGTGGCGAAGAGGACATCCTGCATGTAGGGAGCCGCCACCTGACGGAGCCCTCGTTGGATCGGGGCGAGCATCCCCAGCTTGGCCAGGCGGGGACCCACCGTGTACGTGCCGTCCGGCTGACGGCTCACCGCCCCCCACCCCGACAGCTCCTTCAGGAGCCGGTGGCAGGTGGCCACCGGAATCCCGCTGCGCCGGGAGATCTGGGACAGGCTCTGTCTGGTGTGTGTGGGATCGAAGGACCCCATGACCTCCAGGACCCGGGAAGCAACGGAACGCCCCGGGGTGGTCGCGTTGCCGGCCATGATCTCCTCTTCCACTGGGTGGAAATCTGAAAATACTCCACTGCGGTTCCTCCGCACAATGAGCGGTATGGACCTGCAGACCGTCACCGACGCCGTGGCCGCCGTGGCGGTCCCGCTCTTCGCGGTCACCAGCATGGTCGCCGTGGGTCTGGGGCACACGGTCCGGCAGTTCCTCACACCCCTCCGAGATGCTCGTCTGGTGCTGGCGGGGCTGGCGGCCAACTTCGTGATCGCTCCGGCCGTGGCCTTCGCCGTCATCACGGTCTTCGGCATCCCGCAGGAGGCCCGCATCGGTCTGATGGTCCTGGCCTGCGCCGCGGGGGCGCCCTTCGTGCTCAAACTGTCGAAGCTCGCGCGTGCGGACATGGCCGTGTCCTCGTCGTTGCTGGCGGTCATGCTGCTGGCCACCATCGGGTACATGCCCGTCGCGCTGCCCGTGCTGCTCCCCGGAGTCGAGGTCGCTCCTGGAGCCATCGCCGCAGTGCTGCTGCTGACCATGTTCCTGCCCCTGGTCGGGGCGGTGCTGCTGCGCCAGTTCACCCCGACGGCTGCGGGCCTGGCCCAGCGACCCGTCGGGCGGTTGAGCCTCGTCGCCATGGTCGTGATGCTGGCCAACCAGTTCCTCGCCGACCACCGCGAGCTGGCCGGGCTGGTCGGCACCGGAACCATCGCGGCGATCCTGGCGTTCATCGCCCTGAACTTCGGCCTCGGATGGATCCTGGGAGCGTGGAGGGCAGGAACCGGGGTCGTACTGGGCATCTCGGCGTCCCAGCGCAACATGGGCGCTGCCACCGTGGTGGTGGTCGCCAACTTCGAGGACTCCCTGGCCGTGCCCACGGTGGTGCTCGCCGGCTTCCTCGCCCTGATCGTGCTCATCCCCGTGGCCCGATGGCTCGGGCACGGCCCCGACCCGCAGATCGGCAGGGCACTCCCCGCTCACTGATCCATCGGTCCGCCCTGGTCAACACGCCGGTCATCAACACGCTGGGCCGACCGGGGCGGTTCAGGCGCTCGTCCGGGTGAAGGTCACGTGGGTGACTCCACGGGGCGAGGAGGTGGCCTCGACCCGGTAGTCCGCCTCCAGGCCCTCGAGCCCCTCCCACAGGCGCACGCCGCGGCCCAGCAGGATCGGAACCACCACCACGTGCAGGTGGTCGACGAGCCCGGCAGCCAGGAAGTCGCGGACCGTGGTGGGGCCCCCGCCGATGCGCACGTCCTGGCCGTCGGCGGCCGTGCGCGCCGTCTCGAGCGCCTCTGCGGGCGAGGCGTCGATGAAGTGGAACACGGTGCCGCCCTCCATCTCGATCGAGGGGCGCGGGGAATGGGTGAGGACGAAGACGGGCGTGTGGAACGGCGGGTTGGGGCCCCACCAGCCCTCCCACCCGGCGTCCTCGTGCCACCCGGGAGGACCGAACTTCCCCGCCCCCATGATCTCGGCGCCGATCCCCACACCGTGCAGCTGGGCGAAGGCGTCGTCCACGCCACCGCTGCCGCCGGGATCCCACCATCGGGTGGCGATCATCCATTCGTGCAGCCTCTGTCCGGCGTGCCCGAAGGGGGCGTCCTGGCTCAGACCTTCACCGGTGCCGAAGCCGTCGAGGGAGATGGAGAAGTTGTGGACGCGGGCCCGTGACATGGCTGGTGCTCCTTCGCACTCGGCGACTCCGTCGTCCCCCGATGATGACTGCTCGGCGCATCCGAGGAAAGAGCCGCCTGCGGCCGCCGCCGGGAATCATCGCCTGACGGCGGTCCCCGCGTGCTGTCCCTCGTGCCCCGACCGGTCAGGCCCGCTGTCCGCGCCGCGGGCCGCGACCGACCCGGAACCGGACGGTCCCCGCCAGCAGCAGGCATGCGCCGGCCAGGGTGCCCGCGAACCAGTGGACGGACGAGGGGACGCCCACGGCGCCGGCCAGGACCCCGAGGCCCAGGACCGGCACGGCACTGCCCAGATAGGTCACGACGTAGACCGCGCTGACCACCCGGGCGTTGTCGGCGGCCGGAACGGCCACGGACAGCTCGTTGAACGCCGTGCGGAACGCGACGCCCTGGCACGCCCCGGCGAACAGAGCGGCGAGAAGCAGCAGCGGCAGGCTGGACAGCGCGCCCGCCACCCCGATCAGCGCCGTGCCCAGGGCCATCCCCACCAGGGCCCCGGGCAGGGCCCGGACGCGGGGGCGTCCCACCAGCTGCGCCGCGGCGGACCCGATGAGCACGAGGGCCGCCAGCGCCCCGATCCCGGCCGGGGAGCTCACCCCGAGCGTTCGCGCGAAGTAGCCCGGAGCCAGCGAGAGACTGAAGCCGAAGAGCGCAAAGCTGAGGAAACCGACCGCGGCCGCCTGCTGGAACCGCGTGCGGACCCCGGGCGGCAGGCAGAGACGGCGCGGCCGCAGGGCCTTGAAGGCCGCCGATCCCGGGGCCGGGGCGATGGCCGGCCGGGCGTGCAGCGTCCACAGCGGCACCAGGACGGCGATCAGCATGGTGCAGTGGACGGCGAAGGGAGTCGTCGTCGGGTGGGGCAGCTGCCCCAGGGCCCCGCCCAGGAGGGGGCCCGCCGCCACTCCGCCCGCCGACGCCAGGAGGGTGAAGCGGCCGGCCCACTCCGGGCGGTGGGGCAGGAGCTCCCGGAGCGCCGCGCTGCTGGCGCCGGTCACCATCGCGACGGCTGCGCCCTGCAGGACCCGACCGGTCACGAGACCGGCGAGACCCCCGGCGGTCGCGAAGACGATCTCACCGGCCAGTCCCACGAGGACCGACAGCACCAGGGCAGTGCGCCGCCCGATGTGGTCCGACCAGTGCCCGTAGAGGACGAGCCCGGCGATGAGGGCCAGGACGTAGGAGGAGAACGCCACCGTCACCGCGAAGGGGCCGAGCCCCAGGCGCTCCTGCAGCGCGGGGTACAGCGGGGTGGCCAGGTTGGCGCCCACCAGCAGCAGTGCCGTCGTGGACATGGTCAGCACCAGGCGGGAGCGCGATCCCGCGTTCCATCCCCGGCCTGCGTCGCCGGCGCCGGAGCGCATGGTCAGCTCGTTGAACACGGTCATCGCGGGCCTTCCGGTGGGATCGGCGATTGCGGGCTGTGCCGTGGGCGGCCGGCGCAGAGTGCTCACGCAGTCTGCCGGAGACTGAGTCCGGCACCACCGAGATGCTTGCGGAACTGATCACGCTGATCAAAAATTCGAGGCGGACCACTGACAGGGAGACCACCGTGACCACACTGGACGCCGTCGACATCGGGCTGCTGCTGCACCTCCTGCGGTACCCCCGGGCACAGATCGGGGAGGTGGCGGCCGCACTCGGGGTCGCCCGCAACACCGTGGTCTCGCGGATGCGCCGGCTCGAGCGCCGGGAGGTGCTGCGCTCCGGCGGTCGAGACGTCGACCTGGCCTCCGTGGGCTTCGACGTCCTGGCGTTCCTCACCCTCGAGGTCACCCACCGGGAGCTCGACGCCGTCGTCACCGCCCTGCGCGGCATCGACAACGTCCTGGAGGTGCACGAGATCTCGGGGCGCGGGGACGTCTGGTGCCGGGTGGCGGCGCGGGAGACCCGTGATCTGCACGCCGTCCTGCGTTCGATCCTGCGGATCCGGGGAGTCCTCCGCGCCGAGACGTCCCTGGCCCTCAGCGAGCAGATCCCCTACCGCGTCCAGCCCCTCCTGCGAACGCTGACGAAGGGCGACTCCACGTCAGCGTGAGGGCCGCTCCCCGGCGCGCTCTCGCGCTTCGCGCGCCCTGATGCGTCGACATATTTCGCCGGGCGGTTCCGGTCCGTGGTCCGGGTCGCTAGTCTCAGGTCCACCTGCGGGCAGAGGCGAATCCCCCACCAGCGCGCCGTCTGCGACCCCCGGACTCCTCGGCGTCCACCGGCGCGCCCGGTTCCATCGGGCAGCCGGGATCCGCGGGCCCCGCGACGGTCCTGGGGGTCCGGGAAGCGGGGCACTCCACCGGAAGCGTCACGCCCCGCGGGGACGGACACCGACCGGGCACAGCACGACACCACCGAGCACACCACTACGACGAAGTAGGGAAGCGCGATGACCACCACGACCAGCATCCACTCCGGGGCGACACCGCCCGCACAGCCGGCACCGCAGACGATCGGTACCGGCGTCCGAGGATTCCAGGTCCTGCCCCGGGAGCAGACCCGGCCCGGCGCCGCACCGGCCGGAAGCGCCGGGCGACCCCCCGGCCGCGGGAGTTCCGAGTGGGAACGCCCCGAGGACGACGAGGAGGTCATCACCGCGGTGCTGGCCGCCGTCAGCCACCGCTCCTCCCGGGAACGCCCCGAGGACGACGAGGTGGTCCTCACCTACACGAGCGAACCCGCCTGCCGGCACGTGGGGTGAGCCCTCGGACCGGGCGCAGCGACCGGTGGGTGCTCAGGCGGTGCGCCGGAGCGCGAGGACCGTCGTGTCGTCATCGGCGCCGGAGGTGCCGGCGTAGTCGCTGCACAGCATCACGAGCTCTTCGGCGGTGCCGGCCAGCGTGTTGAGGGCTGCGGCGGTCGCGACGGCCGCCTCGAGGTCGTCGAAGAAGTCCAGGTAGCCGTCGGAGACCACCAGCAGGGTCTGCCCTGGCAGCAGCGTGGTGGTGTGCACGTCCCAGATCCACTCGGCCACGACCCCCAGGGGCGGACCCGAGGAGATCAGCCGGCGGTGGGCGCCGTCCGGGGACAGGATCAGCGCCAGGCCGTGGCCGGCGTCGATGTAGCTCATCTCCCCGGTCCCGGTGTGCACCCGGGCGATGAAGGCGGTGATGAACGCCCCCGCCTCCTCCAGCAGCGGGGTCAGCGCCCCGGCCGCGCGCTTCATGGCCTCCGCAGGGGGGGGGGTTGTACTGGAACGTCCCGCGCAGCACGGCGCGCGCGGAGGCGGACAGCAGGGCCGCGGGGATGCCCTTGCCCATCACGTCGGTGACCATCGCCTGCACCTCGTCGCCCAGGACCATCCAGTCGTAGAAGTCCCCGCCGATGGACCGCGCCGGCAGGCACCGGCCGGCGGCCTCGACCGCGGGGGTGACCAGCCCGGTGCGGGGCATGAGCATCTGCTGGATCTGTTCGGCCCGGTCCAGCTCCATCTGGGCCGCGAGCTCGCGCTCCACCCACCCGGCCATCTCCGCGAGGATGCGCCGCTCCCGCTCGTCCAGCTCGCGCGGGACGCTGTCGACCAGGCACAGGGACCCGACCGGCTCACCGCCGGGGGCGTGCAGCGGGTGGCCGGCGTAGAAGCGCACCGGGTCGTCCCCGGTGACGAACGAACTGCCGGTGAAGCGCTGCTCGGTCATCGCGTCGGCGACGATCAGCGGGGCGTCCCGGTCGACGGTGCGCGCGCACAGCGAGTCGGTGCGGGTGGCGTGGACGAGTCCGTCCAGTCCCGCCTCGGCCTTGGTGAACTGCCGGTCGGCGTCGATGAGGTTCACGGCCGCGGCCTTCACCCCGAAGACGTCCTGGGCGAGGCGCACCACACGGTCGTAGCGCTCCTCCCGGGGGGTGTCCAGGATCTTCAGGGCGTGCAGGGCATCGACCCGGGCGGCCTCCGTGCGGGCCGTGTGCGTTTGCATTCCACCAGGCTATCGGGGTGCGGACCGGCGACGGCCGCCGGCACCCCCCGGAGGGTCTGCCCCTAGGCTGGGCGGGTGAACGCACCGACAGCCGTCGCACGGGCCGAGCGCCACCAGGTGGCGGTGTACCTGGTGGCCATCGCGGCCGCGGTCCTCGTGGGCTGGACGGTGCCCGGCGCGCCGGCGCTCGCCCCGGCCATCACCCCGGTCCTGGGGCTGCTGCTGTTCGCCACGTTCCTGGCCGTCCCGTTCGCCGCACTGGGCCGGGCCTTCGCGGACCTCCGCTTCCTCGCGGCACTGCTGGTGGTGAACTTCGTGGTCGTCCCGGTCGTGGTCCTCGGGCTGTCCCGGCCGGTCGCCGGGCACGAGGCCCTGCTGCTGGGCGTGCTGCTCGTGCTGCTGGCCCCCTGCGTGGACTACGTCATCGTCTTCACCGGCCTCGCCGGGGGCGCCGCCGACCGGCTGCTGGCGGCCGCCCCGCTGCTGATGCTCGCGCAGATGCTGCTCCTGCCCGCCTACCTGCTGCTCCTCGCCGGCCCGGAGGCGGTGGCCCTGGTGGAGCTGGGCCCCTTCGCGGAGGCGTTCGTGCTCCTGATCCTGCTGCCCCTGGCCGCGGCGGCGGCCGTGCAGCGGGCGGCGTCCCGCTCCAGCGCGGCCCGGCGGCTGGAGTCCGCGACGGGCGCGGCGATGGTGCCGCTGATGGCGCTGACCCTGTTCACCGTGATCGCCTCGCAGGTGCGCGGGGTGGGGGAGCAGCTGCCCCACCTCGCGGCGGTCGTGCCGCTCTACGCCGGCTTCCTGGTGCTCATGGTCCCGATCGGGATCCTGGCCGCCCGCCTGGCCCGCCTGGACGTGCCGGTCTCCCGGGCCCTGGTCTTCGGCGGGGTCACCCGCAACTCCCTCGTAGTGCTCCCCCTGGCCCTGGCGCTGCCGGAGCGGCTCGCGCTGACGCCGTTCGTCGTCGTCACCCAGACCCTGGTCGAGCTGGTGGGGATGGTGGTGCTGGTGCGGCTGGTCCCCGCGCTGGTGCGGGACCGCGATCCACGACACAGTGGGGGCACCACCCCGTCCCACCGAAAGGCACCCCGCCCATGACGCAGCGCCTCCGCCCCGCCACCCAGGCCCTCCGACTGTGGGGTCCGCGCCAGTGGGGCGTCGCGGTGCTCGCGGGGCTCGCCACCGCCCTGGTCCTGGGGCTCGCCACCGTGCTCATCCCCAACGGCGTCTTCAGCCGCGAGATCCCGCCCGTGTGGTGGAACTACCCCGTCTGGATCGCCACCTCGGCGCTCACCGGTGTCCTCGTGGCCTCCTACGTGTCCCCCGTGGCCGGCGGCACCCCGCTTCCCGGGGACGACGACGTCGCCGCGGCCACCGTGGCCCGGGCCGTCGAGTCCGGCGAGCGCCGCAGCGCCCGGCTGGGCGCGGTCGGCACGTTCGCCGCCTGGTTCGCCGTGGGCTGCCCGGTCTGCAACAAGCTCGCGCTGCTGGCCCTCGGCTCCACCGGGGCCCTGACGTGGTTCGCGCCCGTCCAGCCCTGGCTGGGGGTGCTGGCGCTCGCCCTGAGCGCGTTCGCCGTGGTCCACCGCCTCGCCGGGCAGATGGCGTGCCCCGTGAACCTGCCGGTCTCCACCGCGCGCAACGCGGTGGTCCCGGCCGCCGCCGAGGCGCCGGAGGGCCGGTAGGAAGGGTCGCCGCGGCGGTCCTCCCCGCGGCCTGGCCGGGGCCGTTCGCCGGCCCACCCCTCGTGCGACGCGCTCGGGGTTCATAGGCTGGCCCTCCGCGCCGCGGACCGCAGTTCAGCAGTCGAACACCGTCAGCAGTCCACCGAAGAAGGGACCTCCCCATGACCGACCAGGACAACGGCACCGCCAAGGTGCGCCAGCTCATCAAGGACACCCGGATCGCCATGCTCACCCACGCGGACGAGCACGGGAACCTGATCTCCAAGCCGATGGCCACGCAGGACGTGGAATTCGACGGCACCGTGTACTTCATCGCCGAGCGCACCTCGGACCAGGTCCAGGACCTGCAGCAGCGGCCGGCCGTGAACGTCGCCTACGCCGGGGACGGCGCCTGGGTCTCGCTGACCGGGACGGCGCTGGTGCTCAATGACGAGGCCAAGCTCAAGGAGCTGTGGGACAGCTTCACCGGCTCCTGGCTCGAGGGCGGGCCGGAGAACCCGAACAACATCCTCATCGAGGTCACCGGCCGCTCCGCCGAGTACTGGGACACCCCCGGCGGCGGCAAGGTCACCCAGGTGGCCAACCTCGTGAAGTCCAAGGTCACCGGCGACACGATCAAGGGCGACAAGGGCGTCGTCGACCTCTGACGCCGGCCGGGGCCGTCCGCTCCGCCCGGACCGGACGGTCCCGCCCCCGGGCGTGTCCCGGGGCGCGTTGGTAGGATCCGGGCATGAACACTTCTCTGGTCCGCCCCCGCAACGGCAAGCTCATCGCCGGCGTCTGCGCGGCCCTGGCGGCCCGCTTCGGACTGCCGAAGTTCCTCCTGCGGCTGGGCTTCATCGTCTTCGGCCTGGTGGGCGTGGGGGAGCTGGTCTACATCGCCCTGTGGATCATCATCCCCAAGGAGGCCTGAGCCTCACCCCTGCTCCTCCGGCCCCGCGTGCGGGTCGGTGATCTCGCGCAGTGCTGTAAGCGCCTCGCGCAGGTGGCGCATCCTCCGTTCGCCCAGGTGCGCACTCCACTCCGCCTCGATCCGGGCCTCCTCCGTGCGGGCGATCGGCACGAGCTCCATTCCCCGGCCCGCGATCCGCACCAGCCGCGCCCGGGCGTCGCGGGGGTCGACCGTGCGCTCCACGTAGCCCGCGCGCTCGAGCCGGTCCACCAGCACCGTGGCCGTCTGCTTGGCCACCTGCGCCTGCTCGGCCAGCTCGGACAGGCGGGTCCCGTCCGGGCCGATCCGCGCCAGGATGCGCGCCTGCGGCACGGTGAGGTCCGAGTAGCCGGCCCGACGCACCGCCTCCACGATCCGGTTCTCCGCCGAGCGGTGCGCGATGAACATGAGCACCCCGATGTTGAGCTGTCCTGTCATGCCCGCCCCTCGAAATAGTCCTATGAACGAACTATAATAGGGTCACCCGGAGGACACGAGGGGCCCGGTGACGGCCCCGTCCGCGGGCGAGGAGGCAGGACCATGAGCACGGTCCGGAAGGACAGCACGACCGGCCCGATGGGCGACGACGACGTCTGGGCCGTGATCGACCTTCAGCGCCGGCGCACGGCGGACCTGCTCGCCGGGCTCTCCGGGGAGCAGTGGGACCACCCGTCGCTGTGCGAGGGATGGACGGTGCGGGACGTCGCCGCCCACCTGACGCTGCAGCAGCTGGGCCTCGGCGCCGCGCTGCTGTCCGCGCTGCGGCACCCGGGCGGCCTCAACCACGTCATCCTCGAGTCCGCCCGTGACCGCGCCCGCCGTCCGGCGGACCGCCTGGTCGCAGGAATCCGCGCCACGGTGGGCTCCCGGCGGCACAACGTGGGTGTGACGAGCCTCGAGACGCTGACCGACATCCTGGTGCACGGCCAGGACATCGCCGTGCCGCTGGGCCTCGAGCTCGAGATGCCCCCGGAGGCCGCGGCCGTCGCCGCGGAGCGCGTGCGGTCCACCGGGGGCACGCGCACGGCGCGGGTGTTCCGGCACCTGCCGCTGGAGGGCTTCCGGTTCGTCGCCACCGACGTCTCCTGGGTCGCGGGCGAGGGCCCCGAGATCCGGGGACCGGCCGCCGCGCTGCTGCTCCTGCTCACGGGGCGCCGCGCCGGGCTGGACCGGCTGGCGGGAGAGGGGGCCGAGATGCTGCGGCACCGGCTCGCGCCCGCGTGACTCCTGGGCCCACGCAGCCCCAGGGGCCCGGGCGAGGCGCTCGGCGGCTCAGGCCGCGGGGCGGGTGGAGTCCCGGACGACGAGCTCGGGCTGGAAGCTCACGTGACGGTGGTGGTGGCCGGGGTCGGTGATCTCGTCCTCCAGCAGCTCCACGGCCGTGCGCCCGATCAGCCGCGCGGGCTGGCGGATCGAGGAGAGCGGGACGATCGCCGAGGTCGCGAAGTCGATGTCGTCGTAGCCGATGAGCGCGATGTCCTCGGGCACCCGGACGCGGTGGGTGAACGCGAAGGCCTGCAGCAGCCCGAGCGCCAGCAGGTCGTTGGCGGCGAACACGGCCTCGGGGCGTCGCCCCGGGGGGAGTTCGAGGATCTGCTCGCCGACCCGGCGTCCCTCCAGCACCGTCAGGGCGGTGGTGCCGAAGGACTCCAGGGACGCACCGGGCACGGCCTCGACCGCCCGCTGCGCCCCCGCCCGGCGGTCGCGGACCTGGTGCAGGGAGTCGGGGCCGCCCACGTAGGCGATCCGCCGACGGCTCGTCCCCAGGAGGTGCGCCACGGCCGCGCGGCCGCCCTCGACGTCGTCCACGGCCAGCGAGCAGTACTCGCTGGGAGCCGCGTGCTCGTCCACCAGCACCACCGGGGTGCCGCGGGAGCGCAGGACGTCGACGCGGGCCCGCTCCGGGGTCTGGGGGGTGACGAGCACGCCCCGGACCCGCTGCTCCTCGAACAGGTCCAGGTACAGGCTCTCCCGCTCGGGGGAGAGCCCCGCGTTGCCGATGATCACTGCCTGGCCCAGCCGCTCGGCGGCCGTCTCCGCGCCCAGGGCGATCTCGTTGTAGAACGGGTTGGCCGAGTCCTGCACCACGAGCCCCACGGTGCGCGAGCGGCCGGCCTTGAGCTGGCGCGCGACGTCGTTGCGGACGTAGCCCAGGTCCTCGATGACCCGGAGCACACGGCGGCGGCGGTCCTCGGAGACCACCTCGGGGCGGTTGAGGACATTGGAGACGGTGCCGATGGACACCCCGGCCTCCCGGGCCACCTCCTTGATGCTCACCGCCGGTCGCGCAGGGGTCACGTCGTCACTTTCCCTCGGAACTGTCCAGGTCCTCGATTCTAACGATCCGGCCGCCCGACGTGCCCGGCGCGCGGGCGGGCCGCGGTCCCCTCGACGCGCCGGGCCGCGGCTCCTCGGCCGGCGCGCCGAGGAGCCGCGGCCCGGTGGTCTCGCTGCGGTCCGCCGCGCTCAGCCCACCGGCTGGGCCGGCCGGGAGGCGGGCGTCCCGTAGCGGTCCTCCTCGATCTGCTCCAGGCTCTTGCCGCGGGTGTCCGGGGCGCCGATCACGCCGACGAGCAGTGCGACCAGGAGGGCGCCGATCATGATCATGCCCACGAAGGGCACGCCGTGCTCGGCGAGCAGGGTGGGGAACCAGTAGCTGAGCAGGCCCACGACGATGCGGGCGACGAAGAACAGCACGCCCTGCGCGCTGGCACGGTAGCGGGTCGCGAACATCTCCGCGGCCCACAGGGCGTAGAACGCCTGGGCGCCGATGCCGGCGGACACGCCCCAGAGCACGGCGAAGAGGATCAGCACCGGCATGGTGACGTGGGCGAAGACCAGCAGCACCCAGGCGGCGATCCCCAGGAGCGCCCCGATGCCGTAGAGCAGGCGCCGGTCGACCCGGTCGCCGTAGCGCATGAAGCCGAACCAGGTGGCCAGCACCGTGAAGCTCCACAGCAGCACCTGGAGCAGGTTCTGCTGGGTGGCCGACTCGACGCCGGCGGTCTCGTACACCCGCGGCATGAAGATGCCCATCTGCCCCGCGACGAGGTTCCACAGCGCGTACACGCCCACGAGGAAGAGCAGCGCCTTGAGGTTGGTGCGGTTGGTGAGCAGCTCGCGGTAGTTGCGCCGCTTGATCCCGGTGGCCTCCGAGGCGCGCCGCTCCTCGTCGGACTTCTTCCAGGTGTGGGACTCGGAGAGGCCCCGGCGGACCCACCAGGTGACGAAGGCGACCACGAACAGGTGGGCGAAGACGATGCGGGTGCCCAGCAGCCCCAGCGGCACCACGAAGGTGGCGAACAGGAACACCAGCGCCGGGGCCAGGGACCACGCGAACTGGGCGGTGCCCACGTGCTTCGCCCGGGCCTCGGACGGCGCCTCCTCGGCGATGTAGGTCCAGGCCACGGGAACACCGGCGCCCACGGCGATGCCGGTCAGGACCACGCCGAGCACCAGCATCCACGGCGCCACGGCGAAGATCACGAAGGCGGTGCCGATCATGTACAGGATCAGGTCGTAGGTGTAGATGAACTTGCGCCCGTACCGGTCGCCGAGCGGCCCGCCGATCAGCGCGCCGAGGGCCGCGCCGAAGGCGTTGGCGCTGAGCGCGGCCACGAGGCCGACGGCGAGGTTCGTGAAGCCGAAGTACTCCTGCCACAGGCTCAGGCTGGTGGCCAGCGCGATGATGGACCCGGCTTCGATGTAGTTGGACATGGAGACCGCGATGGTGGCCTTCCAGCCCCCGAGCTTCGTGGTGGTCATGGGTGATCCTTCGGTGACGGTGACGGTGACGGTGACGGTGACGGTGACGGTGGTGCCGTGCGGGTGGTGGTCCCGGCTCAGGCCAGGTGGAAGTACGGGAGGAGCGGTTCGGGGTGCGACCCCTCGACGAAGTACTGGGCCATCTCGGCCTGCCAGCGCGCGTTGACCGGGTGGTCGTCCATGAGCGTCTGGGCGGACGCGACGTCGTCGGCCTCGAAGCAGCCCACGACCAGGCCGTCCTCCGGGTGCAGGAACAGGGAGTAGTTGCGCCAGCCGGTCTCCCGGAGGGCGGCGAGCATCGCGGGCCAGACCTGCTGGTGCACCTCGACGTACTCGGCGAGCTTCTCGGGGCGGACGTGGAGGAGGAAGCACCGGCGGGTGCGGGTGATCTCCTCGGGCAGCTCGATCAGCTCCTGCAGCGTCACGGCGGACGGGTGGGCGCCCATGCGGGACTCCTTCGTGGTGGGGCCGTCGGAACGACCGGCCGGGGACGAGAGACGGCGATGCTCCGCGGCGCGGGGCGGACGTCCCGCCGACCGCGGCATGTGAGGTGCCTCTCAGTACCGAGCCATCGTAGTCACACTTTGAGTCGTTTCAATACCCCCGCCACAGTTTTCTCCGAGGATGCCTTGCGCGGAGAAAGGGCACCCCGCCGCCGTCACTTCCGGTGGGCCTTGACGTGACCGGGGTCACCGCATATGGTCATGAAACGATTCAATACCTGACCACGCCGCCGTCCCGGTCGCGTCCCCGATCCCCGCACGGAAGATGTGAAGCCCATGACTGCATTCGACGACATCGCGCCCCAGCTGGCCGCCCAGGCCATCGAGCTGCCCTCGTGGGCGTTCGGCAACTCGGGGACCCGGTTCAAGGTCTTCTCCACCCCGGGCACCCCGCGCACGGTCGAGGAGAAGATCGCCGACGCCGCCACGGTGCACCGGTTCACCGGACTGGCCCCGACCGTCGCCCTGCACATCCCGTGGGACCAGGTGGACGACTACGGGGCCCTGGCCCGGTACGCGGCCGACCAGGGGGTGGCGCTGGGCACGATCAACTCCAACACCTTCCAGGACGACGCCTACAAGTTCGGCTCCCTCACCCACTCGGACCCCACGGTGCGCCGGAAGGCCGTCGACCACCACCTGCGGTGCCTGGAGATCATGGCCGAGACCGGGTCGCGGGACCTGAAGATCTGGCTGGCCGACGGCTCGAACTACGCCGGCCAGCAGGACCTGCGCGGACGCCAGGACCGGCTGGCGGAGTCGCTGGCCGAGATCTACGCCCAGGTCGGGGCGGAGCAGCGGCTGGTGCTGGAGTACAAGTTCTTCGAGCCGGCGTTCTACCACACCGACGTCCCGGACTGGGGGACGGCCTGCGCCCAGGTCACCGCCCTCGGGGAGCGGGCGCTGGTCTGCCTGGACACCGGCCACCACGCCCCCGGGACCAACATCGAGTTCATCGTGATGCAGCTGCTGCGGCTCGGGAAGCTCGGCTCCTTCGACTTCAACTCCCGCAACTACGCCGACGACGACCTCATCGTGGGCGCGGCGGACCCGTTCCAGCTCTTCCGCATCATGGTCGAGGTGATCCGCGGCGGGGCCCTGGACCCGGACTCGGGCGTGGCCTTCATGCTCGACCAGTGCCACAACGTGGAAGAGAAGATCCCCGGCCAGATCCGCTCGGTGCTCAACGTCCAGGAGATGACCGCCCGCGCCCTGCTGCTGGACCGGGTGGCCCTGACCGCCGCCCAGGAGGCCGGCGACGTGCTCGGCGCCCACCAGGTCCTGATGGACGCCTTCTACACCGACGTCCGCCCGGCCCTGGCGGACTGGCGCGAGGCCCGCGGCCTTCCGGCGGACCCGATGGCCGCCTACGCCGCCTCCGGGCACCAGCAGCGCCTGGCCGCCGAGCGCGTCGGCGGCACCCAGGCCTCCTGGGCTTCCTGACCTCACCCCCTGCACACCACCTCGCAGAGAGACACCTGATCATGCAGACCACCACGCACTCCGTCGTCGCCGACCTGATCGTCCGCTCCAACCGGCTCGGCGCGGACCCGAAGAACACCAACTACGCCGGCGGGAACACCTCCGCCAAGGGCACCGCGACCGATCCCGTCACGGGCGAGGGCGTCGAGCTGCTGTGGGTCAAGGGCTCCGGCGGTGACCTCGGCACCCTCACCGAGAGGGGCCTCGCCGCGCTGCGGCTGGACCGGGTCCGCGCGCTGACCGGCGTCTACCGCGGGGTCGAGCACGAGGACGAGATGGTCGCGGCCTTCGACTACTGCCTGCACGGGGCGGGCGGGGCGGCGCCGTCCATCGACACCGCCATGCACGGGCTGGTCGACGCCCCGCACGTGGACCACCTGCACCCCGACTCCGGCATCGCGGTCGCCACCGCCGCCGACGGGGAGCGGCTCACCGCCGAGATCTTCGGCGGGAAGGTCGTGTGGGTGCCCTGGCGCCGCCCCGGCTTCCAGCTGGGCCTGGACATCGCGGCGATCAAGGACGCGAACCCGGAGGCGATCGGGTGCATCCTCGGCGGGCACGGCATCACCGCCTGGGGCGCCACCAGCGAGGAGTCCGAGCAGAACTCGCTGTGGATCATCCGCACCGCCGAGCAGTACATCGACCAGCACGGCCGGCCCGAGCCCTTCGGCCCGGTCCTGGACGGCTACGGGGCGCTGCCCGAGGCGGAGCGTCGGGCCAAGGCGGCGGCCCTGGCCCCGGTGATCCGCGGGCTGGCCTCGCACGACCGTCCGCAGGTGGGCCACTTCACCGACGACGCCCGGGTGCTGGAGTTCCTCGCTGCCGCCGAGCACCCGCGCCTGGCCGCACTGGGCACCTCCTGTCCGGACCACTTCCTGCGCACCAAGGTCAAGCCCCTGGTCCTGGACCTGCCCGCCGGCGCCCCGGTCGAGGACTGCGTCGTACGGCTGAAGGAGCTGCACGAGGCCTACCGCGCGGACTACCAGGACTACTACGACCGTCACGCCGGCCCGGACTCGCCCGCGATCCGCGGGGCGGACCCGGCGATCGTGCTCGTCCCCGGGGTGGGCATGTTCTCCTTCGGCAAGGACAAGCAGACCGCCCGGGTGGCCGGGGAGTTCTACCTCAACGCGATCAACGTCATGCGCGGGGCCGAGGGCATCTCCGCCTACGCCCCGATCGACGAGGCCGAGAAGTTCCGCATCGAGTACTGGGCCCTGGAGGAGGCCAAGCTCCGGCGCATGCCCGCGCCCCAGCCGCTGGCCACCCGGATCGCCCTGGTCACCGGGGCGGCCTCGGGCATCGGCAGGGCCATCGCCACCCGCCTGGCCGCCGAGGGCGCCTGCGTGGTCATCGCCGACCTGGACGCCGAGAAGGCCCGCGCCGCGGCCGCGGAGCTCGGCGGGACCGACGTGGCCGTCGGCGTCGCCGTCGACGTCTCGGACGAGGCCGCCGTGCAGGCCGCGATCGAGGCGGCCGTGCTGGCCTTCGGCGGGCTGGACCTGGTGGTCAACAACGCCGGCCTGTCGCTGTCCAAGCCGCTGCTGGAGACCACCGAGGCCGACTGGGACCTGCAGCACGACGTGATGGCCAAGGGCTCCTTCCTGGTCTCCAAGAACGCCGCCCGCGTGCTCATCGCCCAGGGGCTGGGCGGGGACATCGTCTACATCTCCTCGAAGAACTCGATCTTCGCCGGGCCCAACAACATCGCCTACTCCGCCACCAAGGCCGACCAGGCCCACCAGGTCCGGCTGCTCGCCGCCGAGCTGGGCGAGCACGGGATCAAGGTCAACGGCATCAACCCGGACGGCGTGGTGCGCGGCTCCGGGATCTTCGCCGGCGGCTGGGGCGCCAAGCGCGCCGCGGTCTACGGCGTGCCGGAGGAGGAGCTGGGCGCGTACTACGCCCAGCGCACCCTGCTCAAGCGGGAAGTCCTGCCCGAGAACGTCGCCAACGCGGTGTTCGCCCTGTGCACCGCCGACTTCTCCCACACCACCGGCCTGCACGTGCCCGTCGACGCCGGCGTGGCCGCCGCCTTCCTCCGGTGAGCCCGGTGCGCACCACCGCGGCGGTCGCCGCCGTCGACCTCGGGGCCACCAGCGGGCGCGTGATTCTCGGCGGCCTCGTGGACGGGCGGCTCCGGATGCGCCACGTGGCCCGCTTCCCCAACCAGCCCGTGCGCCTGCACGAGGGGGACCGGGCCGGTCTGCACTGGAACATCACCGAGCTCCACCGGTCCGTGACCGCCGGGCTGGCCCAGGCCCTCCGCCAGGAGGACGACGTCGCCTCCGTCGGCGTCGACTCCTGGGCGGTGGACTACGCGCTGCTGCGCCACGGACGGATGCTCGGGGTGCCCTACCACTACCGGGACGAGCGCACCGCCGCCGGGGTGGCGGCGGTGCACGCCCGGGTGGGGCGGGAGGAGCTGTACCGGCGCAACGGGCTGCAGCACCTGCCGTTCAACACGGTCTTCCAGCTCGCCGCCGACCGGCTCGCCGGGGACCTGGCCGTGGCCGACCGGGCGCTGCTGATCCCCGACCTGATCGGGTACTGGCTGACAGGGGAACAGGTCGCCGAGGCCACCAACGCCTCCACCACCGGTCTGCTCGACGCCCGCACCGGGCAGTGGGACACCGGGCTGCTGGACGAGCTCGGGTTCGCCCGGGAGCTGCTCGCCCCCGTCGTCGCCCCCGGCACCACGATCGGTGCGCTGCTGCCGGCGGTGGCGGCCGAGCTCGGCGCCGGCCCGGGTCTGCCGGTCACCGCCGTCGGCTCCCACGACACCGCCTCCGCCGTGGCCGCCGTGCCGAGCACCGCCGAGGACGCGGCCTTCATCTCCTCCGGGACCTGGTCGCTGGTCGGCATCGAGCTGGACGCCCCGGTGCTCGGCGAGGAGAGCCGGGCGGCGAACTTCACCAACGAGGGCGGGGTGGACGGGCGGGTCCGCTACCTGAAGAACGTCTCGGGGCTGTGGCTGCTCACCGAGTCCATGCGCACCTGGGACGGGCCCGGCGCCACCGACGCCCAGCGCAGCAGCGACCTCGCGGCCCTGCTCGCCGAGGCCGCCGCCGTGACCCGCCCCGTGGCCGTCTTCGACGCCACCGACGACCGCTTCACGCCCCCCGGCGACATGCCCGCACGCATCACCGCCTGGTGCCGGGAGCACGACGTCGAGCCCCCGCGCGGCCGCGCCGAGGTGGTGCGCTCGATCCTGGAGTCCCTGGCCGCGGCCTACGCCACCACGATCGAGCAGGCCGAGCGGCTGTCCGGGCGGAGCATCCGCACCGTGCACGTGGTGGGCGGCGGCTCGCAGAACGCCCTGCTGTGCCAGCTCACCGCCGACCGCACCGGCCGCACCGTGCACGCCGGCCCCGTGGAGGCCACCGCGATCGGCAACGTCCTGGTCCAGCTGCGGGCCGCCGGCGTCCTCTCCGGCACCCTGGAGGCCCTGCGGGAGCTCGTGACCCGGACGTTCGAACCCGTCCGCTACGAGCCGCGGGTGCTCAGCCCCGCCCGCCGGTCGTGAGCGATCTGTGGCACGGTGAGGAGCACGCCCCGGGAGAAAGCGACACCGCCATGACCGACGCCACCCGGACCTCCGGCCGGGCCGCCCGCCTCACGGAGCTCGTCGACCGGCTCTCCCTGGCGGAGAAGGTCCACCTGCTCACCGGCGAGACCGCCTTCACCCTGCCCGGCAACGAGAGGATCGGCCTGGCGGCCCTGGCCTTCTCGGACGGTCCCACCGGCGTCCGAGGGCTGACCTTCGTCGGTGGGGACGCCGTGGCCCTGTTCCCCAGCGCGACCCTGATCGCCGGGGCCTTCGACGACGGGATCGCCGAGGAGGTGGGGCGGATGCTGGCCGAGGAGGCCCAGCGCCAGCACATCCACGTGGTCCTCGGTCCCACGATCAACCTGCACCGGACCCCGCTGGGCGGGCGGCTGTTCGAGGCCTACTCCGAGGACCCGTACCTCACCGGGCGCACGGCGGCCGCCTACGTGCGCGGCATGCAGGAGCGCGGGACCGCCGCCTGCCTGAAGCACCTGGTGGCCAACGAGTCCGAGACGCTGCGCAACTTCATGGACTCCCGGGTCCCGGAGACCGCACTGCGCGAGCTGTACCTGCTGCCCTTCGAGATGGCGGTCCAGGACGCGGGCGCCTGGTCGATGATGGCCGCCTACAACGATGTCAACGGGGTGGCGGCCACGGAGCACGACCACGTCCAGAACGGGATCGTCAAGGGCGAGTGGGCCTGGGACGGGCTGATCATGAGCGACTGGTTCGCCACCAAGCGCACCGCGGCCTCCGCCAGCGGCGGCCTGGACCTCGTCATGCCCGGCCCCGGCGGGCCCTGGGGCGAGCGCCTCGTGACCGCGGTCCGGGCCGGTGAGGTCGCCGAGGAGACGATCGACGACCACGTGCTGCGGCTGCTGCACCTGGCCGAGCGGGTCGGCGGGCTCACCCCGCCGGGGCGGCAGTCCCGCCCGTGGGCCCAGGACCTGCCCGCGGTGGACTCCCCGCAGCGGAAGGAACAGCTGCGCCGGATCGCCGTCCGGGGCATGACGGTCGTGGCGAACGACGGCGTCCTGCCCCTGGCCGTGGAGGGGAATGCCGGCCAGGACGTGGCGCTGATCGGACGGCACGCTATCGACACCGTTGACATGGGCGGGGGCTCGGCGGTCGTGAACCCGCCCTACCTGTCCACGATCGCCGAGGGGCTGGCCGCGCTGCTCGGGGACCGCGTGCGCGTGGCCGACGGACCGGCCGTGCGGACCCGCCCGGTCCCCGCGGACCCCGCCTTCCTCACGGATCCGGCCACCGGAACCCCGGGGATGCAGGTGGTGCTGCTCGGCGCCGACGGCACCGAGCTCACCCGGTACCACTCCGACTCCCCGGCGATCTCGCTCGACGGGCACGACGACCTCGGCGAGGTCCCGGCCACCGCGGTGCTCACCACCATCCTGGCCAACGACGCGGGACCGGTGCGGCTGGGCGCCGTCGGCGCCGGGCGCTGGGACCTGGTGGCGGAGGGGCAGGAGCTGTCGGCCGAGCTGCGCCTCGAGGGGCAGGACCCGGGCGAGGCGATGCTGCGCCCACCGGCCTTCGCCGAGACCGTGGAGCTGCCGGCTGCGGCCACCCTCACGGCCACCGTGGCGCCGGCCCCGGTCGACTGGCGGGAGGTGCTCCTGGGCGATCCGGGTCTGGGACTGGCCGAGGAGAGCCACCTGCTGCAGATGGCCACGGCGGGCAAGACGGCCCTGGTGGCCGCCCAGGCCCCGCGCCCCGACGACGACCTGCTCGCCGCCGCCGAGGCCGCGGCGGCCGCCGCCGGCACCGCCGTCGTCGTCGTCGGCCTGACCGAGGAGCAGGAGACCGAGGCCGCCGACAAGACGACCCTCGTCCTGCCCGGGCGCCAGGACGAGCTCGTGCGACGCGTGGCCACCGCCGCCGAGCGGACCGTGGTCGTCGTCAACGCCGCCACCCCCGTGCTCATGCCCTGGCTGGACCAGGTGGACGCGGTGCTGGTGGCCGGGCTGCCGGGTCAGGAGGGAGGACACGCCGTGGCCGCCGCCCTGACCGGCGCACTCGAGCCCACCGGGCGACTGGTCACCTCCTGGCCCGCCGCGGACGGGGCGGCCCCGGCGTGGGACGTGGTCCCGGACGGCGACCGGGCACTGAGCTACGACGACGGCACGTTCATCGGCCACCGCGGCTACAACGCCGGGCACGCCCCCGCCCCGCTGTTCTGGTTCGGGCACGGCCTGGGCTACGGCACCTGGGAGTACGGGACCGTGCGGGCCCGGGCGGGCGAGGGCGGACCGGTGGTGGACGTCGAGCTCACGAACACCTCGTCCCGGGCGTCGCGGGAGACCGTGCAGGTCTACCTGGACCCGGCCGAGGACGACCAGCCGATCCGCTTGATCGGCTACCAGGGGGTGGACGTCCCCAGCGGGGCCACGGCCGCCGTCAGGGTGCGCTGCGACGACCGGCTGCTCCGCCGCTGGGACGACGCCGCCGGCACCTGGGCACCCCTGGCCGGGGGCGGGGAGCTCGTGCTCGCCCGCGGGCTGGGGGACGTCCGGGCACGGGTTCCCCTGGCCTGACGGTGGGGACGTCCCTGCGCGCGGGGCCGCAGGGACGTCGTGCCCGTCCGGACGCCCGGTGACGCGCCGGGACGGGCCCGTGGATCAGACCATGAGGTCGCGCCGCTCGAAGGCAGCGGCGCCCCCTGCCGCCGCCAGGACCGCCGGCGCGGCCAGCAGCCCCAGACCGGACCAGTCGACGCCGGTGGCCGGCGGTTCGGCGCCGATGTACCAGTGGAAGGGGGAGATCCGCTCCATCCAGGGCGCCTCCCCGACCCGGACCTCGAGGTCCACGCCGTGGAGGGACCCACCCATCCGATGCCGCCCCGGCGCCGAACATCCTCACGAGAGCACCCCATCGAGGAGGAGAAAGAGGCGTCATGGCCTTCGACATCGACCGGTTCGCCGAGGAGTCCACCAGTCTGCACTGGGAGGACCTGGGGCTCGAGGCCCTGCGCGAGGACCCCCTGCCCCCGGAGACGTTGCGCACGCTGCGGTACATGTGCGACGTCGAGTTCCACACCGTCTGCTACCTGCGGGACATGCTCGTCAGCCCCTCCCGCAAGGACCCCGAGGTCAGCACCTTCATGACCATGTGGAACCGGGAGGAGTTCTGGCACGGGGAGGCCCTCGCCCACGTGCTGTCCCTGCACGGGATCACCGTGGCCTTCGACGAGCTCAAGGCCAAGCGGGTCAAGCTCGGCTGGCGCGACCGGGTGGGCCCGGTCAAGCAGTCGTTGCTGTCCAACATCGTGGGCACCGACTTCGTCGCCGTGCACATGCTCTGGGGCGCGGTGAACGAACGCTCCGCGGCCGCCGCCTACCGGCGCCTGGCCGCGCTCGAGGACCACCCCGTGCTGGCCCCGCTGCTGCGGCGCATCGCCGCGCAGGAGACCAAGCACATCGCGTTCTACACCACCCAGGCCCGGGCCCGGCTGCAGGACAACCCGAAGGCGCAGAAGCTCGCCCGCCTGGCCCTGCGCACCGCCTGGCAGCCGGTCGGCTCCGGGGTCTCGCCCGAGGAGGAGGTCACCCACGTCATGGGCCACCTCTTCGCCGGGGCCGAGGGCCGCCGGGAGGTCGACGCCATCGACCGCCAGATCGCGAAGCTGCCCGGCATGGCGGGACTGACGGTGGTGGCCGACGCCCTGGACGCCCGGGGCGTGGCCGCGTGAGCGCGAGCAGCACCTCCGCGGTGGGCGGCCCCCGGTCGGACGTGCGCCCGCCCCGGTTCGACGTGCGCGCCTACGCGCGCGACCCGCACGCGCTGCGCCCGGCCGACCTCGACCGCCAGGCCCTGAACGACCTCGCCCCCGGGACCCTGGAGGTGCTGGCGCACCTGTGGTGCGTCGAGCGCGGCCTGCTGGACCGGCTGCGGGACCTGCTGGTCACCCCCACCCACGCCGAGGCCCGGGTGACGGCCTTCCTCACCGCGTGGGCCTACGAGCAGCACTGGCTCGCCGAGACCCTGGGAGCTGTCCTGGCCGCCAACGGCCGCACCGCCCGGGAGCCCGCCGACACGCCCCTCGGCCGGGCCCGGCGGACCTGGGACGAACGGGCCCGGCCCGCGCTCGGCGCGGTCTCCAGCAACCTGCTGGGCGCTGAGACCACCGGCGCCCAGATGGTCACCGGAGGACTCGACACCGCCGCGATCGCCGCGGTCTACCGGCGCCTGGGGGCCGTCGAGCCCCGGCTGGCCGGCACGGCCCGGGAGATCGTGCGGCTGAAGGAGCGGCACCTGGCGTTCTTCGCCGAGGAGGCCGGAGCGCGATTGGCCCGCAGCGCGAGCGCGCGCCGGCTCGCCCGCTCCGGGGCGGCCCGGTGGCGGTGGCCCGGCACCCGCTACGGCGACCCTGGTCCGCACCGGGCGTGGGTCCGCCGGCTGTTCGCGGACCCGGCCGCCCGCGCCGACCTGCTGGCGGTCGACGAGGACCTCGCCGCGCTGCCCGGTCTGGCCGGCGCCCGCCCGGTCGCCGCGGCGCTGGGACGCCTCGACCGGGGCTGAGGCGCCCCGGCAGCGAAGCTACATCTCCTCCTGCGGGGTCATCAGCACGAAGAGTTCCTGGTCGGGGCCCGCGACGGCCGCCATCCGCCCGTACTCGAAGTCGGAGGGCTCCTGGACGACCGACCCCCCGGCCTCGCGCACGCGGCGCACGGCGGCGTCGACGTCCTCGACCTGGAACGCGACCGACCAGCCGGGCCGGGCGTCACCGGCCGCGGGGTCCAGACCGCCGATGCCGCCGGCGGGCATCTGCCCGCCGGGAACGGTGAACAGGGCGTAGGGCATCCGGTCGTCGCCGATGTCCTGGTAGGCGTAGCCGAAGACCGCGGCGTAGAAGCCCCGGGCGGCGGCGGGATCGCCGGTCATGAGATCGCACCAGACCACCGCGCCGGGCTCCCCGTACGCCTCGAAGCCGGTGTGCTCGTGGGCCTGCCACATGCCGAAGGCCGCCCCGGTGCGGTCGACCCACATCCCCATGGAGCCGAAGGCCCCGACCTCCATGGGCTCGAACACCGGGGTGGCCCCGGCCTCGACCGCCAGGGCGGCATGGGCGGAGATGTCCTCGGTGGCCAGGTAGACCGACCAGACGTGCGGGGCGTCCGCCATGCCCTCCATGGTGGGGGAGAGCCCGGCGACGGCCCGACCGCCGAGCAGCGCGTTGCAGTAGCCGCCGTACTCGGGCTGGGACTCGGAGTAGGTCCAGCCGAGCACGTCGCGGTAGAAGGCCTGGGTGCGGCCCAGGTCAGAAGCCATCAGGTCCACCCAGCAGGGCGTGCCGGCCGACCAGGGTTCGGTGTGCGTGGTCATGGCGAGGGTCCTTCCGGGAAGCGGGTGCAGCGGTGCTGCCGGGGGTCCGCCACGGCGTCCGGGACCCGGACACGGTGCGGTGTGACCTCCGACACGTTCCAGGCTAGGCGCCCGCTCGGACGCGCTAACGGGTCCGCTCAGCCGGCCGAGCGGCCCAGCTGCTCCCCGTGGTGGAGGTGGCCGGGGACCGTGCCGGTCAGCACGGTCCGGGCGAGCGCCTCGCCGAGCGCGGGGGCCTGCTTGAACAGGTTGTGCCCGGCGAGGGCGGTGAGCCCGTCCTCGGACCAGATCCCCACGCCGTCGTCGCCCCAGGGCAGCCGGGTGACCCAGCAGTGCACGTGGTCCACCGGGCGCGGGTCCAGGCCGGGCAGGGCGCGCCGCACGTAGGCCACGGTCCGGTCGGCCAGGGCGGCGAGCGCCGCGGGATCGGCGAGGCCGCCGTCCGGGTGGGCGGGCGTGTCGGCGCTGAGGCCCACCGAGAAGTGGCGGCCGTCCGGATACGGCGCGGCGTACACGCCGGTCTCGCCGAAGGCCCCGCTGCCGTCCTGGAAGGTCGGCAGGCCCCGGGCGGCACCGGGGGACGCTCCGTCCGGGACCGGACCGTGACGGGCCGGTCCGTCCGGGGCCAGGGCGAACGTGATGCGGACGTGGGCGCCCACCGCCACGGGCAGGTCGAGCCCGGCGCCGCGGGCCAGCGGGGCGGTGCCCCGGCCGGCGCACAGCACCACGTGGTCGTAGGTCTCGCAGGTGGTTCCGGTGCGCACCTCCACCGCTCCCGTGCCCGTGCGCCGGACCGCGAGCACGTGCTCGCGCAGCATCGACCCCTCGAGCCGGCGCGACAGCGCCGCGACGGCGGCGAGGGTGCGGATGGCGCCGCCGCGGACGTCGAGCATCGCCGGGCCGGTCCAGTCGGCGAGCAGCGGCAGCCGCTCGTGCAGCTCCGCGGGCGACAGGCGCCGCACGGGGACGTCCTCGAACGGCTCCAGGGTGCGGAGCTTGCCCTCCACGCCGTCCCCGATCGCCACGGCGCCGTCGGGGGAGACCAGCTCGACGCCGAACTCCTGCTCCCACTCCCGCCACAGGGCCCGGCTGCGGGCGACCAGCGCCACCAGCCGGGGGTCCTCGTGGGCGTGCCGGAAGATCCGGCCCTGCCCGGCGGACTGCCCGCTGCCGGGCGGCCCGGACTCGTACAGGGTCACGTCGGCGCCGCGCGCCCGCAGGGCGTGGGCGGCGGCCAGGCCCACGATGCCCGCGCCGACCACGGCCGTGCGGGTCACCGGAGGACTCCGGGGACGCTCGTCACACCGGTCGGGCGCGCGGCCGTCCGGGCGCTCAGCTGTCCTGCCCGGGGTCGGTGCTCTCGCCGAGGATGTCGTCGAAGGCCTCCCGCACGGCCTGCCGGGTGGCCAGGCGCACGCTCGCCGCGCCCTGCTTGTCCGCGGTGTCGGCGTTCTCGATGTTGCTGCGCTCCTCGCGCTCCTGCTCCAGGGCGTGGTCCCGGGCGGAGCGGATGCGGTCCATGATCTCGTTGGCTTCCATGGTCTCCATCCCATCACGGCCGTCCGACATTGAACAGGGGGCTGATCAGTTTTCGCGGGCCGCCGGGTCCGCCGCGGCGTCCGCGGCGAGCTCGGGGGAGCTCCCGCCGACCATGACCACGGCGCTCGCGGCCACCACCAGGCCCATGCCCACGAGCTGCGGGCCCGTGAGCGCCTGCCCGAGCACCAGCAGCCCGGCGAGGGCCGCGACCGCGGGCTCCAGGCTCAGCAGGATCCCGAAGACCTTGGGCGGGATGGCCCGCAGCGCGAGCAGCTCAAGGGAGTAGGGGACCACGGAGGAGAGCATCGCGATCCCCACCCCCGCGCCCAGCACGCCCCACGTCAGGGCGGGGACGTGCGCCGTGAGGACCCCCACCGGGGTGACCAGGACCGCCGCCACGACCAGGGCCACGGCGAGACCGTCCAGCTGGTCGAAGTGCCGGCCCGCGGACCGGCTGCCCAGGATGTAGGCGGCCCAGCCCGCCCCGGCCAGCGCCGCCCAGGCGATGCCGGCGAGGTCGAGCTCCGGCCACGGCACGGTGAGGGCCTGGGAGATGAGCACGATCCCGCCCAGGGCCGCCGCCACGGCGAGGACGTCCCGGCCGCGGCGGGAGAGCACGGCGGACAGGGCGAGCGGGCCCAGGAACTCGATGGTCACGGCCACGCCCAGCGGGAGGGTGGCCAGGGACTGGTAGAACGCGAAGTTCATGCCGGCCAGGGCCGCCCCGAAGAACAGACCGGACCGCCACGCCTCCCGGCTCCGGCCGCGCAGCCGCGGCCGGATGACGGCCAGCATGATCGCGGCGCTGATGAGCAGCCGCATGGTCACCGTGGCGGACGCCCCGATCAGGGGCACCAGGACGGCGGCGAGGGCCCCGCCGAACTGGACGGAGACGACGGCGGCCAGCACGTAGAGGGTCGGGCGCAGCCGGGGGCCGCGGGCGGGAGCGAGGGTGGTCACCCGTTCAGGGTAGGGCTCCCCGGCGGCTCTGCCGTCACCGGCGCTCGCCGAGACGCAGGGCGCCGTGCACGGGATCGCGCTCGAGCACCCGCAGCTCCCCGAGACCGCGGGCCGCGGCGGCCTGCTGCAGCCGGTCCCGCAGCAGCGGCTGGTGCCGTGCCAGGCCACCGCCCACCACCACCGGGCCGGTCAGCTCCAGCCGCCGGGACACGGTGGCGGCGAGGTCGGCCAGCGCCCCGGCCGCGCGCTCCACCAGCTGCAGGGCGTCGTCGTCGTGCGCCGCGGCCTCGAAGGCGACCCGGGAGAGCCCGGCCCAGAACCCGCGGTCCACGCCGCTGTGGAAGCGCTCGATGAGCTGACCGGGCTCGGGAATCCCGCATTGCGCCAGCACCGCCCGGTCCAGGGCGTCGGGCCGCAGCCCGTCGTCGAGCCGGGCGAGGGCGCGGCGCACGAGCTCCCGGCCCAGCCAGTAGCCGCTGCCCTCGTCGCCCAGCAGGTGCCCCCAGCCGCCGGCGCGCGCCTCCCGGCCGTCCGGGGCGGCGCCCCAGGCGGCGGAGCCGGTGCCGGCGATGACCGCGATGCCGGTGCTGCACCCGCCGGCGGCCAGGACCAGCCGGGTGTCGTGCACGACGACGATCCGCGCCGCCCCCGTGTGCGGGGCGATGAGCGCGCGCAGCGCCTCGGCGTCCGCGGGCGTGTCGACGCCGCCCGCCCCTGCCACGACCACGTCCGCGGCGGAGGCGCCCAGCTCACCGAGGACGCCGGCCAGGGCGCGGGAGGCCTGGGCGGGACTGACGTTCTGCACGTTGGCGCTGCCGCCGACGACCTCCTGCACCGGGCGGCCGTCCTCGGCCCGCAGGCCGTGGGTCGTGGTGCCGCCGATGTCCAGGCCGATGAGGATGCTCATGGGTCCATCCTGCCGTGCGCGGCCGGGCCGGCCCAGGGCACGACGACGCCCGACCGGGCGCCGGTGCGAACCGGCCCGATCGGGCGTCGTGGACCGTGTCCGGTCAGGCCGCGAGGGCCAGGGGCGCGGGGCGCAGGCGGCAGTCCTCGAAGGAGAACAGCCGGCGGACGCCGGTGCCGGCCTCGAGGACCCACAGGACGCCCAGGGGGTGCGAGACCTGCCCCACGGTGCCGACGCAGCTCTCGTAGAACTCGTCCCAGATCTCGAGCCGGTCGCCGGGCTGGATCTGGCTCAGGTCGGTCATCCACTTCTCAGCAGCGGTCATTCCGCCACCTCCCATCAAGTCTTCGTTCGTGTGTGCTTCCATGGTGCACTGTCCGAGGTGACCTGCGCAGCGACCCCGATTTGACAAACGGCCCGCGGGTCTTGAGCTTCGTCACACCCCCGTCCGGTCGGCAACCTGCAACGGTTGCCCGGAGGGTGCCGAGGGCGGCGTTCTGTGACGGCCGTCCCGGCCGGGCGCGTGAACAACAACACGTCACGAAATCGTCGTCGCACACCGTCATCCGTGTCGTGCGCGCCCTCGTGCCGGGTGCTCAGCCCTCGGAGCCCTGCGCTCCGTCCGGACCGGCCGGCTCCCGCAGGTGCCGGTCGAAGAACGCGACGATCCGGCGCCGGGCGTCCTGGGTGGCCGGGTCGTCGTAGGCCGTGCGGCTGAACCGGCCGAGCACCCGCAGCATCGGCGAGAGGTCCTCGGGGTCGTGGTCGTTCATGAAGCCGTGGCCCACCCCGGGGTAGATCCTGATGTCGTGCGCCACCTCGGTCTCGGTGAGGATGCCCTCCAGGCGGCGGCCGGCGTCGGCGCCCAGGGGAGTGGTGTCCGCCCCGCCGTAGCTGCCCACGATGGGGCAGGCGTCCGGGAGCCACTGCTCGGCGCCCTCGGGGCATCCGCCGTAGTTCGTGCTCGCGGCCGAGAACCCGTGCTCCACGGCGAGGGCGAGCGCGTAGCCGCCGCCCATGCAGAAGCCGACGACCCCGATCCGGCCCGTGCAGTCGGGGCGCGCGGCGAGCCAGGACCGCGCCGCCTCGACGTCGTCGAACGTGCGTCCCCGGCGGGCGCCGATGTCCTTCATGATCGTGCGCAGGCAGCGGAGCCGGCCGCCCCAGTGGAAGAGATCCGGGGCCACGGCGAGGAACCCCTCGCCCGCCAGCCAGTCCGCCTGGTGGCGCAGGTCCTGGCTCATCCCGGTGAAGTCGTGCACGAGCACCACCCCGGGCCAGGGCCCCGGGCCGTCGGGCACCGCCACGTGGACGGGCATCTGCCCGTGACCGGTGGCCACGAGGACGTCGCTCATGGCCCGTCAGGCCTGCCGGGCGTGCACGGCGTCGGCGGAGCCGGCCGCCACGAGCCGGCGGCGGTAGGCCATGCCGCCGACCAGCGCCACCACGAACAGCACCGACATCACGACGAGCAGCGGCCACGGGCCGAACTGGTAGATCAGCGGCACCGAGGCGGCGGTGATCAGCCCGCCGCCGAAGAACGGCTCGAAGAACAGCTGCTTGTAGCCGAAGGCCTCCATCGCCGGGCTCTCGTCGTGCGGGTCGGCGATGCGCATCAGGATGAGGCCGGTGGCGGTGACGCCCATGGACTGGCCGAAGTCCGCGATGCCGCGCTCGAGCCAGTAGTCGGGGATGACCTTGGGCACGAAGAGGAGCAGGAAGCCGGTGCAGAAGACGACGCCGGCGACGGACAGGACCAGGAAGACCTCCCAGTTCGCGGCGATCGCGGTGAGGGACAGGGTCGCGATCGCGGCGAGGATCAGGAAGTCGAGGGCGAGCCCCTGGATGCGCAGCATCATCTGGTGGTCCAGCAGGTGGCCGATGCCCCGCCAGTCCATCACCAGCTGCACCACCACGCCGCCCAGCATGGCGAGCGGGAACAGGGGCACGAACGCGAGCAGCTCCACGGTGTCCGCCCAGAGGGCCTGCTCGACCCACTGCAGGGCCGTGAGGATGAGGTAGCCGATGAGGATCGCGATGCCCACCACGGCCACGTGCAGGGTCAGCGGCTCGATCGAGGCCGGCCGGGAGGTCATCATGGCCGCGGGGATGTTCTCGTCCCGGCGGTAGAGGCCCTTCTGCTCCTCGACGGACTGCTCCACGTTGCCCTTGAGCACCTTGGTGCGGCCGGTGCGCACACCCCAGTTGATGACGGCGATCCCGATGACGATGCCGCCCACCAGACCGATCGTGGCCATGCCCAGGGCCAGGTCCGCGCCCTCCTCGAAGCCGAGCTCCTCCATCACGGGGCGCATCCCGGCCGCGGTGCCGTGGCCGCCCTCGAAGCCGATCTCGATGAGGGCCCCGGCCATGGGGGAGATCCCGAACAGGGGACCGAGGACCGCGATCACCAGCAGCAGGCCGACGACGTACTGGCCGGAGCCGAAGGCGAGACCCACCGACAGCTGCGGGCCGGCGAGCCGGGCGACGCGCCGCGGACCGGGGATGGACGCCCCGAGGAAGAGCGTCGCGAAGACCACGCTGATGAGCAGGCTGGGCAGGGCGGCCCAGACCTCGAGGATCTCCGGGGTGAACACGCCCCCGTCCGCGAGCCAGCCGACCCCGGCGGCCTCCCCGACCCGGCCCAGGACCTGGGGCCCGGCGAGCAGGGCGAGGAAGCCCGCGATGATGGAGCTGGGCAGGAAGATCTTCTGGATCCACCGCACCCGGACCCGCAACCACTTCCCCACGAGGAACAGCGCTGCCAGCAGGATCAGGGCGAAACCGACGTGGTTGGGGCTCATGGCGGGCTCCTGGGTCGAAGGCTCGTGCGGTCGGGCCAGTCTACGCACGCGTGTCCGGCGGCACACCCGGGGCCGCCGGGGCGGGCGCCCGCCCCGGTACCCTGGCAGGCGTCCCCTCTTCCCCTGCCCAGGAGCACCTGTGACGCCCTCGTCGCCCCCGGACCGTCCCTCGACACCGCCGGCCACCACGACCACCGCCACGACCACCCCCGGCGGGGAGGTCCGCCGCAGCATCCCGGGCAACGTGGTGCGCGGCGCGCTCATCGGCGTGGTCGAGACCGTCCCCGGGGTCAGCGGCGGCACCGTGGCCCTCGTGGTCGGCATCTACGACGAGCTCATCAACTCCGCCGGGCACGTGGTCTCCGCCGGCAGGCGGGCGCTGCTCGGGCCCGACCGCGCCGCCGGGGTGCGCCACCACCTGGCCCGGGTCCACTGGCGGATCGTGGTGCCCGTGGTGATCGGCATGGTCGCGGCCCTGCTCACCGTGGCCGGGCCCATGAGCCACCTCGTCGAGGAGTACCCCGTCACCATGCGGGCGCTGTTCTTCGGCATGGTCCTGGCCTCCATCGGAGTGCCCCTCCGTCTGGCGGGCGGGGCCCTGCGGGCCCGGGACGCCGCCGTCGTGGCGCTCGCGGCCGTGCTCGCGTTCGTGCTCGTGTCCGTGCCGCCCACCACGGTGGCCCCCGCGCCGCTGCTCATCGTGCTCGCGGCCATGGTCGCGGTGTCCGCGCTGCTGCTCCCCGGGCTCTCCGGCTCCTTCCTGCTTCTGACGATCGGGCTCTACCAGCCGACGCTGCGGGCCGTCGACGAGCTCGACCTCGGCTATCTGTCCCTGTTCTTCCTCGGGGCGGCCCTGGGCATGGTGGTCATCGTCAAGGGCCTGCAGTGGCTCCTCGACCACCACCACCGCGTCACCATGCTGGCGCTCACCGGGCTCATGCTCGGCGCCCTGCGCACGCTGTGGCCCTGGCAGCTCGAGGACCGCACGCTGCTCTCCCCCGAGGGGGACTGGTGGATCCAGCTGCTCGCGGCGGCGGCCGGCTGCGTCGTCGTCCTCGCCCTGCTGGCCGTCGACGCCCGCACCCGGGCGCGCACCGGGCACGGCTCCCAGGAGGAGCTCGCCGGCGTCGAGTCCGGCGACGACGCCGACGAGGCCACCGACAGCACCCGGTAGACGGCCCCGGGCCGGCCGCGACAGACTGGCGGGAGACACCCCGCCCGCGGCTCCCCCGGAGGAGGTCCGGCAGCGCCCATGGAGCACCTCACGCACTTCTCCCGGGAGTTCCTGAAGGCCCTGCGGAGTCTGCTGCCCATCGTGGTGGTGGTCGTGGTGTTCCAGCTGGCCGTGTTCCGGGAGGTCCCGGAGCAGCCCCTGCGGCTCGTCGCCGGGCTGCTGGTCGTGGGCGTCGGCATCGCCCTGTTCCTGCAGGGCCTCGACCTCAGCGTGTTCCCGGTCGGCAAGAACCTGGCCAACCAGTTCGCCCGCCGCGGCGCCCTGGGGCTGCTGCTCCCGTTCGGCTTCGCCATCGGCTTCGCCGCCGTGGTCGCCGAGCCCGCGCTGATCGCCGTGGCCGAGCAGGCCGAGCTCGTCAGCGAGGGACGGATCAGCGCCCTCGTGCTGCGCCTCGTCATCGCCGTGTCCGTGGGCGCGGTGCTCGTCCTCGGCATCCTGCGCATCCTGCGGGGCTGGGCGGTGCAGAGGCTGCTGCTGCCCGGCTACGTGCTCGTCCTGGTCGCCACGTACGTCGCCCCGCCGGAGATCGTGGGCCTCGCCTACGACTCCGGCGGCGTCACCACGAACATCGTCACCGTGCCGCTGATCGCCGCCATCGGGATCGGTCTCGCCAACTCGATCCGGGGCCGCAGCGCGCTCTCGGACGGCTTCGGCCTCGTGGCCCTGTGCGTCATGGTGCCGATGATCGGCGTGCAGCTGTACGGGATCTGGGTCTACACGTTCGGCGACGCCGAGGCCGTCGGCGCCGCCGGGTCCGGGGGCGCCCCGGTGCACTGGGCCCTGGAGCACGTGCTGGGGCTCGCGGAGATGGTCCGGGACGTGCTGCCCATGGTGCTCGTGGTCCTGTTCTTCCAGTACGTGGTGCTGCGGCGCGGCGTGGCCCACCCGCTGCGGGTCGCCGTGGGCTTCGTGATGGTCCTCGTGGGGCTGTACGCGTTCGTCGTCGGCCTCAAGATGGGGCTCTTCCCCATCGGGACGATCATGGCGGAGCAGCTGATCGAGCGCGGGGCGCCCGCCCTCATCCTGCTCTTCGCCCTGCTCATCGGCTTCGCCACGACCATGGCCGAGCCGGCCCTGGTGGCCATCGGCCAGCAGGCCGAGGCGGCCTCGCCGGGCCGGATCAGCGGTTCCGCCATCCGGCTCGTCGTGGCCGTCGGCGTGGCGGTCGGCATCACCCTGGGCGTGTACCGCATCCTCGTGGGAGCACCGCTGCACTACGTGATCATGGCCGCCTACGCCGTGGTCATCGTCCTGGTCCTGCTGGCACCGAAGCACATCGTGGCCCTCGCCTTCGACCTCGGCGGCGTCACCACCTCGGAGGTCACCGTGCCCCTCGTGACCGCCCTCGGCATCGGGCTCGCGGGCGCGATCGAGGGCCGGGACGTGCTGATCGACGGGTTCGGCCTGATCGCCTTCGCGTCCATCTTCCCGATCATCTCGGTGCTCGGGTACGCCATGATCCTGGAGAGGGTCCCCCGCCTGCAGAAGGAGCCGACATGAAGTTCACCGCCGTGGTGGTCATCGCCCCCGACGAGCTCGAGGACACCGTCATCGAGCAGGCCCAGCGCGCCGGGGCCACGGGGGTGACCATCCTCCCGGGCAAGGGCATCGGGGGTGAGACCAAGCGCACCTTCTTCGGCCTGACCTTCGAGGGCGCCCAGACCGTGCTCCTGATGGTCGTGGGCACGCACCTGGCCACGCCCATCCTCAAGGTGATGCACGACCTGCTCGTCGACGGCGGCGGCGGCTCCCGCGGCATCGCCTTCAGCATCCCCATCGACCACCTCACGGGCATCGACATGCAGCAGGTCGCCCGGTTCGAGGAGCACATGCGCCGCGAGGGCGCCTGACCCGACGCCCGTTCGAACCCCGATCGAGCTCCGTCCGAGATTCCCACCGTCCGAGATTCCCAGGAGGAACCCCGTGCTGACCGTCAAGGACGTCATGGTGCGCGACGTCATCACCATCTCCCCCTACAGCACCCTGCGGGAGGCGCTGTCGACCATGAGCACCCGCCAGGTCAAGAGCCTGGTGGTGGAGCCGCAGCACCCCCACGACGGCTACGGGCTGCTCAGCTACAGCGAGCTGCTGCAGGCCATCGTGGCGGAGGAGGGGGACGTGGACCTCCTCAACGTCTACGACGCCGCGGTCAAGCCGGTGGTCACGGTCGGCGAGGACCTGTCCGTGAACCAGGCCGCGGCGCTGATGACCCGCTTCCGGCTCAACCGCCTGGTGGTGGTCCAGGGCAACGAGCTCATCGGGCTGCTGGCGATGAACGACATCCTGGCGCGGCTGATCAGCGAGCTCACCTGACTGGCCCGCCGGCAGGGGCGGCTGCGGGTCAGCCCGCGGGCGGGCGCCATGCCTCACCCGCGTCGAGCGCGGCCATCAGGCGCGGGCCGGCGGCCTCCCCCACGACCTCGCGGGGGCCGACGACGACGAGCAGCGACCTCGCGCGGGACATGCCCACGTAGACCATGTGCTGGGCCCGGGCCATGTCCTGGAAGCCGTTGACCGCCAGGACCACGGCCGAGCGTTCGAGGCCCTTGAAGCCCAGGACGTGCCCGTAGAAGACGTCCTCCTCCGCGAAGTGCCCGTCCCAGTAGGCTCCGAAGCCCTCCGTGTCCACGATCTCCCGCTGCACCGGGTGGCGCCTGCCGGTGGTCAGCAGCGCGATGCGGCCCGGGTCCCACCCCTCGTCCTGGAGGGCGACCACGGCGTCGTCGGCAAGCTCCAGGACCGCCCCCGGCTCGACGTCGACGAACCGCACCGCCGGGCCCTCCCCGTTCCGGCACCGCTGCGGCTCCCGGGCCAGCGGGGCGAAGGCCCGGGCGATGGTGGCGGTGTTGCGCAGGTTGTCGTCCAGCGGGAACGGGTTGAGGTCGATGGGGGCGTGCCCGTCCCGGTCGAAGATGCGCTGGTGCTCGTCGGTGAACACGAACAGCACGCCCCGGTCCGGGTCCTCGAGGCACTGGACCAGCGCCTCCCACCACAGCTCCCCGAAGTCCTGTCCCTCGTCCACGACGATCGCGTCGAACCGGTCCCCGTCCGGACGGGCGGCGGCCAGCTCCCGCAGCCGCTGGGGGAGCCGGTGCTCCCAGTAGTCGGGGTCGTCGTCCTCGCCGGGCTCCGCACCCCATTCGACGGGCAGCCGGTGGAACAGGCCGATGTACGCCGGGCGCTCCTCCTCCGGCCACGCCCGGGACATCAGCTCGAAGTACCGTGCGAGTCCCCGGGAGTAGCACACGAGCGCCGTGCGGTGCCCGTCGCGGGTCAGCCGGCGGGCCTTGAGCATGGCCAGGTGGGTCTTGCCGGAACCGGCGCCTCCGGTGATCTGCGCGCGGTGCTGCCACCGCAGCAGGGACAGGGTGCGCTCCTGCTCCCGGGTGAGCTGGTTGCCGGAGTCCTCGAGCTCCCGGGCGAGGTCCTGCACGTTGCACAGGGACAGGTGGGTGCGGCGCAGGTTCTTGACGATCAGCTCCACGGTGATCGCATCCGGTGGGCGGTAGGCCTGCGTGCTGCGGCGCAGCACCTGGTTCAGCCGTCCGGCGATGCCGTCCAGGTCGGTGCGGTCGAACAGCCGGTCCCGCGGGGCGTCGGGGACGTCCCAGTCCCCGGGCAGGCGCGTGTAGGGCAGGGCGGCGAAGAACGTGGTCCGCCCGCCCCCACGGGACAGCCGCGGCGCCAGGTAGTCCAGGAGGGCGTGCATCCCGGACCGGGCCTGCTCCAGCGGCGACCGCTTCAGCCGGTGCGCCCCACCCCGTCCTGACTGGTGCCACTGTCCGTTCCGGACCGAGACCTCCCCGCCCTTCACCTCGATCACCGCGTTGCCCACACCCGGCCACAGCACGAGAAGGTCCAGCTCCGCCTCGACCTCGTCCCCGGTGATGCGCTGCCCCGAGATCAGCACCGCGTCCTCGGGGAGCTGCGCCCGCAGCGCCTCCCAGACGCACTGCTCCGCCTCGAAGCCGGGCGGGAACTCCGGGGACTCCGGGAAGGTCTGCGGCATGGCCCCAGGCTACCCAGGATGTGCCATCGCAACCGGGAGGCGGTGCGCCGTCGCGTGACGAGGCGCGATCCGCGACCCCCTCGTGCCGGCGGGTCGGCATCTGCCGGTACGAGCGGCGCATCCCGACAGGACGCGACCCCTCGCGGTGGGAGGAGGCGGAACGCGACCCCTCGCGGCGGCGGGGGAGGCGGAGCACGGCGAAGGGCCCCGGTGTCGACTGCGACACCGGGGCCCTCCGGGTGGTTCGACGGCTGAACCGTGCTGCTACATTCCGTCCTTGAAGTTCTTGCCCGCGTCCTTGACGTTCTCGCCGGCCTGCTTGGCGCTGCCGGACAGCTTGTCCGCCTGGCCCTCGGCCTGGAGGTCGCGGTTGTCGGTGGCGTCGCCGACCTTTTCCTTAGCGGTGCCGCCCGCCTTCTCCGCGGCGTTGCTGATTTTGTCTCCGAGTCCCATGGGCTCTCCCTCCGGTCGGTGAACAGGTGCTACCAGCGTAGACCCCTCAGCATGCTGAGGGAACAGGCGGGGCGCCCCGGAAGGGGTCATTCCCCCCAGGGCGAACAGCGGCCGCTCAGCGCTCCGGGACGTCGAGGCCGGCCGCGGTCAGGCGCTGGCGCAGCCAGGCCGGGATCCTGCGGTCCATCCTCCGGTAGCGCCCGAGGTGCCGGCGCCAGTCCTCCGCGGCGACCGGGTGCGGGGCGTGCGCCGGGAGGGCGGGGTCGTCGTCGTAGTTGAGCACGAGCTCCACGCCGGGGCGCTGCCAGCGCCGCCCGGCCACGGTGACGATCAGGGTGGCGGACAGCCACGACCCGTCCACGAGGTCGGCGTAGTCCTCCTGGAGGGTCCGGGCCAGCCGGCGCGGGGTGCTGCGCAGGCCCTCGGCGTCCACGGGCCGGCGGGTCGTGCGGTCGCCACGGACCTCCCGCACCTGCAGGCGCAGGTCCCGGCCCACGCTCAGGACGTCCAGCACGAGCGCGTCCCATCCCGGCTCGGTGCCGTGGGCGCGAACGAGCCACCGGGCCAGCCGGTCGATGGTCTTCCGCTGCCGGGGGCTCTGGAGTCTGTCGGTCCGCACGGGCACACGCTAGCAAGCGCCGGGCCGGCGGCTCAGTCCGCCGTGATGACCACCTTCACCGCGCGGTGCTGCGCGGCGTTGCCGAACAGCTCGTAGGCCTCCTCCATCTGGGACATGGTGAAGCGGTGGGTGGCCATCGCCTTCGCGTCCAGCCGGCCGGACCGGACCATGTTGAGCAGGCTGCCCACGGTGCGGCAGTCCACGAGCCCCATGTTGATGCGGACGTTGGAGATCCACATCCGGTCCAGGGGCAGCTCCACCGGCTTGCCGTGCACGCCGGCGTTGGCCACCGTGCCGTAGGGCCGGACCACGTCCAGGCAGGTCCGGAAGGTCTGGGGCACGCCCACGGCCTCGATGGCCACGTCCACGCCGAGGCCGTCCGGGGACAGCGCCCTGATCCGCTCGACGGCGTCCGGGTCCCCGGCGTTGACCTTGTCCGTGGCCCCGAGCTCGAGGGCCTTGTCCATCCGGTTCTCGTCGAGGTCCACGGTGATGACGCGCCCGGCGCCGCAGAGGTTCGCCGTCATGACCGCGCCCAGGCCCACCGGCCCCGCGCCCACGATCGCGACCGTGTCGCCGGGCTTCGTGTTGCCGTTGAGGATGCCGATCTCGAAGCCCGTGGGCAGGGCGTCGGTCAGGAACAGGACGTCCTCGTCGTCGAGACCCTCCGGGACCTTGTGCACGGAGGTCTCCGCGAACGGCACGCGCACGTACTCGGCCTGCGTGCCGTCGATGAGGTGCCCGAACACCCATCCCACGCCGCCCAGGGTCTGGCAGTGGGAGGGCTGGTTGTTCCTGCAGTAGGAGCACTTCCCGCAGTTGGTGACCGCGGGGATGATGATCCGGTCGCCGGGCTCCAGCCCGGTCACGGCGTCCCCGACCTCGGTGATCGTGCCGACCGCCTCGTGGCCGAGGACCCGGCCGTCGACGACGGCGGGGACGTCGCCCTTGAGGATGTGCAGGTCGGTGCCGCAGATGGTGGTCGTGTCGACCTTCGCGATGACGTCGGTGGGGTCCTGGAGGGTCGGGTCCGGGACCTCCTCCCAGGCCTTGCGGCCCGGTCCGTGGTAGACGAGTGCCTTCATGGGGTCCTCCTCGGTCGCCGGTCCGGCGGGCTGCCGGGCCGCCCGTCCTCATCGTAGGCGCGAGGATCCCGGGCCGGCAGGGCTCACTGGTAGGAGACGAACCATGGCTGCGGCTCGATCGCGGACGTCTCCTCCGGCGTGAAGGTGGGCGTGTCCTCGTCGTAGAAGTTCTTCCACGCCATCCGGATCCCCTCCGGCAGGCCCTGCTGCAGCCGCTCCCACGTGCCCGTCTTCAGCTCCGGGGTGCCGTGGCCGTCGGCGTGCAGGACCAGCGCGAGCTCCGGGCGGGAGGCGTCCACGAGGTGGCGGTTCGTGATCATCGACTCCGCGAACTGGTGCAGGACCACCACCTTCTGCGGCAGGTCGTGGTCCCGGGTCAGGCCGGCGAGCCACGCCGTGGTCGCGTTGATCTCCGCGGCGTCCACCGAGCCGATCTGCACCATGTGCACCTGGTCCGGCCCCAGCCGCCACTCCGGGTCCAGGGCCAGGCCCACGTTGGGGAGCTCGAGCAGCTCCTGGTACTGCTGCGCCTGGCTCAGGAAGTCCTGCCGGCCGGGCTGGAGGTCCAGCACCACGTAGACGTCGTGCTCCGCCGCGGCCTCCACGTACGGGCGCAGCTCCTCGACCGGGAGCTCCTCGGAGTAGTCCCCGTCCTCGCCGGGGCCCGCGGAGGCCGTGGTCGCGATGATCTCGAACGCGGGGACCACCGGCACGTCGCTGAAGGGCTCGTACTGGGCGGCGAGCTCCTTCGCCCGGACGGCCGACTCCTCGGGGCCCTGCTCCCCGAGCACGCCCAGCGCCGGCGTCCCGGGGCGGCCGTAGAGGGCGACCATCCGCCGGTCGGGGAACACCTCGGTGCCCCCGCCGATCAGCTCCGCGGGCTCCGTGGGCACGGGGGTCGGGGAGGGGGCGGCCGACGACGGCGACGCGTCCGCCGCCGGTGTCGCCGCCGAGCCGCTGCCGGCGCCCTGGGCGCAGCCGGTCAGGAGGAGCGCGGCGCACAGGGCCAGGGCGAGGGGGCGGGGCAGCGGCGAGCGGGTCATGGTCTGTCCTGGGGCCGAGGGGCAGGGGGGTCCGTCCAGCCTACGCACCGGCCGGTGCGCCGGGCGGGAACAGGACCCGGAACGGTGCCGGCCGCGGCGCGGGTGCGTCACGCGGCGACCCGGGCGGTCCGGGACCCCGCGACCGGGGCGGCCCGGGACCCGGCGGCCCGCCGGACCTCAGGCGGTGCCGGGCTCCCCGGACCCGCCCAGCTCGCCCAGCTCCTCGAGCAGCCGCAGGCCGCGCTCGGCCCAGGCGATCTCCTGGTCGGCGCGGGCCACCTGCCCCTCGTAGGCGAAGACCTTGAACCGGGTGATCCGCTCCCACTGCTCCTCGGGGTTGGCCGCCAGCCGGCGCGCCAGCGTGGGGCTCGTGCGGTCCTGGAGCGCCCTGATCTGCTGGAGGGCCTGCGCGCGCTGGTCCCGGTAGTGCTCGATGTGGGCGTGCAGCTGCGCGGCCGCGGCGCCGGGGGAGGCCCACTCGAAGTAGGCGGCCCGCAGGTGGGCGGGGTCCCGCTCCCGGACGTAGCCGAGCGGCTGGTCCTGCCACTGCCGCAGGGCGCGCTCGCCCTCGGGCGTGATCGAGTACTCCGTCTTGGTGGCCCCGCGCGATCCCCAGGGGACGGGCCGGCTCGTGAGCAGCCCCTCCGCGTGCATCTTGCGCAGCTCCGGGTAGATCTGCGAGTCGGGGGCGTGCCACACGTGGCCCACGGAGGAGCTGAACTGCTTGACCACGTCGTAGCCGGTCAGCGGCCCCGAGGAGAGCAGTGCCAGCAGGGCCGAGCGGAGGCTCACGGGCGGTTCCTTCCGTCGCAGCAGGGGTCGTCCTGCTGAGCCTAGCCGGGAGCCGGCCCCGTGACCCTTGTCACTCACTATGGACATAGATATTGTGTGTCCTGCGCCACGACTATCTATCGAGATAGTGAGTGGATCGTGCTCGCCCCGGACCGCCCAGCAGAGGACCGCACCATGACCGTCGCCGCCACGAGGACCACCTCCACCGCCAAGCTCCTGTCCCACCCGCTCGACGCCTGGTACGTGGCCGGGTGGGACCACGAGATCACCGCCAAGGGCATCCTCTCCCGCACCGTGGCGGGACGCCCGCTGGCCCTGTACCGCACCGAGGACGGCCGTCCCGTGGCCCTGGCGGACGCCTGCTGGCACCGGCTCGCCCCGCTCTCCCAGGGCCGGCTCGTGGGCCGCGACGAGATCCAGTGCCCGTACCACGGGCTGCGCTACAACGCCGCGGGGCGGTGCACCTCGATGCCCGCCCAGGAGACGCTGAACCCCTCCGCCACCGTGCCGTCCTACCCGGTGCTCGAGCGCCACCGCTACGTGTGGGTGTGGCTGGGCGACCCCACGCGGGCGGACCCCGCCCTGTTGCCCGACATGCACCAGATGGACAGCCCCGAGTGGGCCGGCGACGGCGAGACCATCCACGCCCCCTGCAACTACCAGCTGGTCCTCGACAACCTCATGGACCTCACGCACGAGGAGTTCGTGCACTCCTCCAGCATCGGCCAGGAGGAGCTCTCCGAGTCGGAGTTCGAGACCACCCACGACGAGCGCTCCGTGACCGTGACCCGCTGGATGCGCAACATCGACCCCCCGCCCTTCTGGCTCAAGAACATGCGGGACCGGTTCCCGGGCTTTGAGGGCAAGGTGGACCGCTGGCAGATCATCCATTACACCTTTCCCTCCACCATCTGCATCGACGTCGGCGTCGCCGAGGCCGGCACCGGGGCGCCCGAGGGGGACCGCTCCCGCGGGGTCAACGGCTACGTGATGAACACGATCACCCCGGAGACGGACCGCTCCTGCCACTACTTCTGGGCCTTCATGCGCAACTACCGCCTGGAGAGCCAGCTCATCACCACCCAGCTGCGCAACGGCGTGCACGGGGTGTTCGGGGAGGACGAGGCCATGCTGCAGGCCCAGCAGGCGGCCATCGACGCCAACCCCGAGCACGAGTTCTACAACCTCAACATCGACATGGGCGGGATGTGGGTGCGCCGGCTCCTCGAGCGCGCGCTCGAGGCCGAGGGCCGCCCCGCCGCCGCCCCGGCCGCTCCCGCCGGGGCCTGAGGAGGGGTCGTGGCCGATTCCCAGCACGAGGTCTGGCAGCGCGCCGCCGTCGTCGCCGTCGAGGACGTCGCCGCCGGCATCCGGCGCGTCGTCCTGCGTCCCGACCGGCCCTGCCCGGTGCGGCCGGGCGAGCACGTGGACGTCCGCGTCCTCGTCCACGGCGAGCAGCAGGTGCGCTCCTACTCCGTGGTCGACGCCGACGCTGACGGCGCGCAGCTCGCCGTCAGCGTCTTCCGCACCCCCACCTCCCGCGGCGGCTCGATCTTCATGCACGGTCTCGAGCCCGGGCAGGTCCTCGAGATCACCCAGCCGCTGCAGAACTTCCCGCTGCGCGTGGGGGCCCCGTCCTACGTCCTGCTGGCCGGCGGCATCGGCATCACCGCGATCGCCGGGATGGCGGCGCTGCTGCGCCGGCTCGGCGCGGACTACCGCCTCGTCTACGTTGCCCGCTCCCGGCCCGCCATGGCCTACCTCGACGACCTGGCCGCCCTGCACGGGGACCGGCTCGAGGCGCACATCGACGACGAGGGCGGCTCGCTCGACGTCCCGGCCCTCGTGGCCGGCGTGCCTGCGGGCGCCGAGCTCTACATGTGCGGCCCCATCCGGCTCATGGACGCGGTGCGCCGCGCCTGGGCCGAGCGCGGGCTGGACCCGACCGGCCTGCGCTACGAGACCTTCGGCAACAGCGGCTGGTTCGAGGCCGAGCCGTTCGTGGTCCGCGTCCCCCGGCTGGGCGCCGAGACCGTCGTCGGCCCCGACGAGTCCCTGCTCGAGGCCCTCGAGCGGGAGGGACTCGACATGATGTCCGACTGCCGCAAGGGCGAGTGCGGGCTCTGCCAGGTCAAGGTCCTCGGCCTGGCCGGGCGGATCGACCACCGCGACGTGTTCTACTCGGACCGGCAGAAGCAGACCGGCACGTCCATGTGCTGCTGCGTCTCGCGGGTGGTCTCCGCCGCACCGGCGGCCGATCCCGGCGAGCGCCCGGCCGCCGTCCTCACCATCGACGTCCCCTGAGAGGCTCCCCATGGACATCCGACACCAGATCGACGCATCCAGGATGTCGTCGTACCAGTGGCTCATCATCGCGGTGACCACGTTCCTCAACGCCCTTGACGGCTACGACGTGCTCGCCATGGCGTTCACGGCCACCTCCGTGACCGAGGAGTTCGGGCTCTCCGGCTCCCAGCTGGGCTGGCTGCTCAGCGCCGGGCTCATCGGCATGGCCGTGGGCTCCCTCGTCCTCGGGCCCTTCGCGGACCGGTACGGCCGGCGGAGGATCCTCGTGCTGGCGCTCGCCGTCAACGCCCTCGGCCTGTTCCTGTCCACCACGGCCGGGTCCGTGCTCGAGCTCGGGCTGTGGCGCGTCGTCACCGGCCTGGGCGTGGGCGGCATCCTCGCCTCCGCCACGGTGATCACCAGTGAGTACGCCAGCGCCCGCCACCGCGGCATGGCCGTGAGCATCTTCACCGCGGGCTACGGCGTGGGCGCCACCCTCGGCGGCATGGGCGCGACCCAGCTGATCCCCGCCTTCGGCTGGCGCTCCGTGTTCCTCACCGGCGGCCTGCTCACCCTCGTGGCGATCGCGCTCGTGCTGGCAGTGCTGCCCGAGTCCGTGGACTACCTCCGCACCCGGCGGCCCGCGGGCGCCGTGCAGAAGCTCGACCGCATCGCCCGTCGCCTGCGCCTCGAGGGGGAGGTCGAGCTCGGCCCCGTCCCGGCGGGCGCCGGCGAGCGGCGGAGCAGCGTGGGCCTGCTGCTCAGCGGCCGCTACCGCACCGCGACCCTCCTGCTGTGGGCGGCCTTCTTCGTCATCATGTTCGGCTTCTACTTCGCCAACTCCTGGACGCCCCGGCTCCTCGTGGAGACCGGGATGACCGAGCAGCAGGGCATCGTCGGCGGGCTCATGCTCACGATGGGCGGCACTTTCGGGTCCCTGCTCTACGGCGCGCTGACCACCAGGTGGGACGAACGGCTGACCCTGATGGCCTTCACGGTGCTCTCCGCGGTGACCCTCGTGCTGTTCATCACCACCACGTCCGTGCCCCTGCTGGCGTTCTCCTCCGGCGTGGTGGTCGGCATGCTCATCAACGGCTGCATCGCCGGGCTCTACACCGTGGCGCCCATGACCTACGAGCCCGGCATCCGGACCACCGGCGTGGGCTGGGGCATCGGGGTCGGCCGGGCCGGGGCGATCCTCGCCCCCATCGCGGTCGGCGCGCTGCTGGACACCGGCTGGACCCCCACGCAGCTCTACGTCGGCGTGGCGGTCGTCGTCGCGCTCGCGGCCCTGGCCCTCGTCCGGCTGCGCCCCTACGAGGAGACCGCTGAGGAGACCGCTGAGGAGACCGCTGAGGAGACCGCCGAGGAGTCCGCCGCCGCGTCCGCCGCGGGCGCGGCCGGACCGGCCGGTGAGCGGCCGGGGCTCACCAGCCCCGGGTCCCCGGAGCGCCCTTGAACGGACCGACCACCCGCGAGGTGATCCAGCCCCCGTAGAAACCGCCCTCCTGCGGGAGCACCTGCTCCCCGGCGACGAGGCACCGGTCCATCATCCCGGGCATCAGCGCCACGTGCCCGCGCAGGGACTCGAAGCCCGGCGCGGGGGAGGGGTAGGTCCAGGCCGCCCGCGGCGCGGTGCGGGTCCCGCCCCGGACGTCGAAGTACGCCGCCGCGCCCTTCCACTCGCACCACGAGCCCCCCTCGCACGGGACCAGGGCGCCCTCGGCGAAGGCCTCGCGGGGCAGGTAGTAGGTGGGCGGGTGGCTGGTCTCGAGCACCCGCAGCGCGGCCGTGGTGGAGGCGATGCGCGCACCGCCCAGCCACACCTCCACGTGCTCCCGGGTGGGCTCGGTCCGGGGCGGTCTCGGGTAGTCCCACACGGACTCCTGGCCGGGGCCGGGGGTCTCGGGCCGGGGTCGTCTCATCTGCGCTCCGTCCGGACGCCCGCCCGTCCGCGCCGGCCGGCGCGGTCTTCGGGCGTCACACAGTGGTGAGTGCTGCATCACTATGCTACGGCGCATGACGACACCCTGGAGTGCTTGCCCCGGAAATCATAAGGTTCTGGGATGCTCATCTCAGGCCTTCTCATCGGCGCCGCCCTCGGGTTCGTCCTCCAGCGCGGCCGCTTCTGCGTCACCGGCGCGTTCCGCGACGTCTGGATCGCGAAGAACACGTGGTGGCTGTCCGCCTTCTTCGTGGCCATCGCCGTCCAGGCGGTCGGCATCTGGGTGCTGAACGCCCTCGGCGTCATCACCCTCGAGGCCTCGGCCTTCCCGTGGCTGGCCACGATCGTGGGCGGCTTCGTCTTCGGCTTCGGCATCGTCCTCGCCGGCGGCTGCGCCACCGGCACCTACTACCGCGCCTCCGAGGGTCTCGTCGGCTCCTGGTTCGCGCTCATCTTCTATGCGCTGTTCGCGACCATCTCCAAGTACGGCCCGCTGGCCGGGACCACCGAGGCCATGCGCGGCGTGACGGTCGGCACCCAGGGCTCGATCCACGAGACCCTCGGCGTCTCCCCGTGGGTGCTCGTGCTGGTCCTCGTCGCCGTCACCGGCCTGTGGGCCCGCCACCACCTCACCAAGCCGCGGATGAAGATGGCCACGCTCCCGCCGGAGCGGACCGGTCTGAACCACCTGCTGTTCGAGAAGGCCTGGAACCCGTTCGCCACCGCCGTGGTCATCGGCGTCATCGCGATCATCGCCTGGCCCGCCAGCTGGGCCACCGGCCGCGAGTCGGGTCTCGGCATCACCACCCCGTCCGCGAACATCGCGAGCTACCTGACCACGGGCGACGTCGAGCTCGTCGACTGGGGCGTGTTCCTGGTCCTGGGCATCCTGATCGGCTCGTTCATCGCGGCCAAGGGCTCGGGCGAGTTCAAGCTCCGCGTCCCCGACGCGCAGACCATCGTCCGCTCCATCGGCGGCGGCGCCCTCATGGGCGTCGGCGCGGCGTGGGCCGGGGGCTGCACCATCGGCAACGCCCTGGTCGCCACCGCCGCGTTCGAGTGGCAGGGCTGGGTCAGCTTCGCCGTCATGATCCTCGGCACCGGCGCGGCCGCCAAGCTCTTCATCGCCCCCCGCAAGACGTCCGCCGCCCCGGGCCGCGTCCCGGCCGGCGTCTGACCCACCGACCCCCAGTCCCAGGAGGCACCATCCATGGCACAGCACATCCTCGAGACCGACGGTCTCGTCTGCCCGTTCCCCGTGGTCGAGGCGAAGGCCGCGATGGCCGAGATGCCCGCCGGCGACGAGCTCGTCATCAACTTCGACTGCACCCAGGGCACCGAGGCCATCCCGCGCTGGGCGGCCGAGAACGGCTACCCCGTCACGCAGTTCAGCAAGCGCGGTGCGGCCGAGTGGTCGATCACCGTGCAGAAGGCCTGATCCCCGGGAGTTCCACGCAGCGGCGGACCCCCGCGACCGAGCATCCTCGGGCGCGGGGGTCCGTCGTCGTCGGTGGGCCCGGTCACACCGGACCCTACTAAAATGAACGCTGATCATTTAGAGTGGCAGGCACCGCGTTCTCGCCCGCAGAGAGGAACCACCATGAGCGACGTCCTGCAGAACTACGTCGACGGCGTCTTCGTCGACGCCCACGGCACCGGCCGGATCGACGTGGTCGACCCCACCACCGGCACCACGGTCGCCGTCTCCCCGGTCTCCGACGCCACGGACGTGGACCGGGCCTTCGCCGCCGCCCGCGCGGCGTTCCGGAGCTGGAAGCGCACCACGCCGAGCGAGCGGCAGCTCCTGCTGCTCCGGCTCGCGGACGCGCTCGAGGCGCACAGCGACGAGCTCGTCGAGGCCCAGCACCGCAACACCGGCCAGCCGCGGCAGATGATCGCCGACGAGGAGGTCGCCGCCGGCGCCGACAACCTGCGCTTCTTCGCCGGCGCCGCCCGGACCCTCGAGGGCAAGGCCGCGGCGGAGTACCTGGGCGGGCACACCTCCTACGTGCGGCGCGAGCCGGTCGGCGTCGTGGCGCAGGTGACGCCGTGGAACTACCCGCTGCTGATGGCGATCTGGAAGCTCGGCCCCGCGCTGGCCGCCGGCAACACGGTGGTCCTCAAGCCCTCCGACACCACCCCCGCGTCCACCCTCGTCCTGGCCCGGCTCATCGACGGGATCTTCCCGGCCGGCGTGGTCAACGTGCTGCTCGGGGACGGCTCCACGGGAGCGCTCATGACCGGGCACCGGACCCCGGCCATGGTCTCGATCACCGGCTCCGTCCGTGCCGGCCGCGCCGTGGCCCTCGCCGCAGCGCAGAACCTGACGCGCGGGCACCTGGAGCTCGGCGGCAAGGCGCCCGCGGTCGTCTTCGCGGACGCCGACCTGCCCGCCGCGGCCAAGGCGCTCGTGGAGTTCGGCACCTTCAACGCCGGCCAGGACTGCACCGCGGTGACGCGCGTCCTGGTCCAGGACAGCGCCCACGACGAGTTCGTGCGCCTGCTCGCCGCGGCCGCCCGGGACATCGTGACGGGCGACCCGGACGAGTCCAAGAACTTCTACGGCCCGCTCAACAACGCCCGCCACTTCGAGGACGTGTGCCGCAAGCTCGCCGAGCTGCCCGAGCACGCGAGCGTGGTCACCGGCGGGAAGCCGGTGGCGGGCTCCCCCGGCTACTTCTTCGAGCCCACCGTGGTGTCCGGGGTGCGCCAGGACGACGCCCTCGTCCAGGAGGAGACTTTCGGCCCGGTGCTCACCGTGCAGCCCTTCGCCACGGAGGAGGAGGCGCTCGAGCTGGCCAACGACGTCGACTACGCCCTCGCCTCGAGCGTGTGGACCACCGACCACGGCACGGCCATGCGGGTCTCCCGCGAGCTCGAGTTCGGGTGCGTCTGGGTCAACACCCACGTCATGCTGGTCTCCGAGATGCCGCACGGCGGGTTCAAGGACTCCGGCTACGGCAAGGACCTCTCGCTCTACTCGGTCGAGGAGTACACCCAGGTCAAGCACGTGATGCACGCCCTGGACGCCTGAGCCGGCGCGGCCGGGGCTCAGTCCTGACCGGCGGATCCGTCCTGCCGGCCGGCCCGGTCCCGGGCGGCCGCCAGGCGCAGCCGGAAGCCCTCCAGCATGGCGGTGAGGGCCGCGTCGAAGGCCGCGTCCGCCGCGGCGGTGGCGTCCGCCGGCCGTGCCTGCACGGCGGCGGCGAACACCGGGGCGAGGTCCGCGCGCTCCCCGGGGTCGAAGATGTCGGCGGGCGCCGTCGCGTCGTACGCGGCGCCGAAGACGAGCGACTCGATCGAGACGATCACGTCCACGATGCTGGCGCGCTCCCAGCCCGCGTCCGCGAGCCCGGAGGCCACGGTCTCGTACATCTGCAGGGTGTGCGGGGAGTCGGCGACAGGCTGGACGGCCATGATCGGGATCATGGCCGTGTGCTGGGCGTAGCAGTCCCGGTAGGACCGCGCCCAGCTCTCGAGGGCCCGGTCCCACGGGACGGTGCCGAAGGCGGAGCAGTCGATGCCCTGGTTGATCGCGTCCTGGACCCGGATCAGCACCTCGCGCTTCGACGGCGTGTGGTTGTACAGGGCCGAGGTGGAGACCTTCAGCTCCCGCGCGAGCTCGGTCATCGTCAGGTGCCGGTAGCCCCGGGTGGCCACGATCTTGATCGCGGCCTTCGTGATCCGCTCCTCGGAGAGCACCGGATGGCGCGGGCGACCGCGACGCCGAGGGGCGGGGCCGGCGGGAGCCATGAGCAGATCCTCCTGCGGTCGGGGCATGTGGCGCTTCCTCCTGAGTCTAGGTGCAACGAGTTGGTGACGGCTCTTGACGAGCACGGGCCGGAGCCCATTTAATGAACCTAATTCATTTTAGTGTGAAGGAGAGCACAGTGACCGATCAACGCACCCTGGGCAGCGAGACCGCGATCGAGCGCGACGTCGTCGTCGTGGGGGCCGGCCCCGCCGGGCTCATGGCCGCCCGCACGCTCGTGGCCGCCGGGCGGACCGTGGCGGTCCTCGAGGCCCGCGACCGCGTGGGCGGGCGGACCTGGTCGAAGACCGTGGACGGCGCGTTCCTGGAGATCGGCGGGCAGTGGATCTCCCCCGACCAGACCGAGCTGCTGGCGCTGGTCGACGAGCTCGGCCTGGAGACCTACCAGCGCTACCGCGAGGGCGAGTCCGTCTACCTGGCGCCGGACGGGACCCGCCACACCTACACCGGCTCGATGTTCCCGGCGGGGGAGTCCACGATCGCCGAGATGGAGAAGCTCGTCGCGCTCCTGGACGGGCTCGTGGCCGAGATCGGCGCCACCGAGCCGTGGGCGCACCCGGCGGCCCGGGAGCTGGACACCATCTCCTTCCACCACTGGCTGCGGCAGCACTCCGACGACGAGGCCGCCTGCAGCAACATCGGGATCTTCGTGGCCGGCGGGATGCTCACCAAGCCCGCGCACGCGTTCTCCGTGCTGCAGGCCGTGCTCATGGCCGCCTCCGCCGGGTCCTTCTCGAACCTCGTGGACGAGGACTTCATCCTCGACCGGCGCGTGGTCGGCGGCATGCAGTCCGTCTCGGAGACCATGGCGGCGGAGCTGGGCGAGGACGTCGTCTTCCTGGACACCCCGGTGCGCACGATCCGCTGGGCCGGCGCGGACGGGACCTACGCCGAGCACGTCCCGGGCACCCCGGTGACCGTGTGGTCCGACCGGCTCACGGTGCGGGCGAAGGACGTGGTCGTGGCCGTCCCGCCCAACCTCTACTCCCGGATCTCCTTCGAGCCGCCCCTGCCGCGGCTGCAGCACCAGATGCACCAGCACCAATCGCTGGGCCTCGTGATCAAGGTGCACGCCGTCTACGAGACGCCCTTCTGGCGGGACAAGGGCCTCTCCGGCACCGGCTTCGGCGCCCACGAGCTCTCCCAGGAGGTCTACGACAACACCAACCACGGGGACCCGCGCGGCACCCTGGTCGGCTTCGTCTCGGACGAGCGGGCCGACGAGCTCTTCGGCCTGCCCGCCGAGGAGCGCCGCCGGCTGATCCTCGAGTCCCTCTCCCACTACCTGGGGGAGGAGGCCCTGCACCCGGTGGTCTACTACGAGTCCGACTTCGGCTCCGAGGAGTGGACCCGCGGCGCCTACGCCGCCAGCTACGACCTCGGCGGCCTGCACCGCTACGGCGCCCACCAGCGCACCCCGGTGGGCCCGATCCGCTGGGCCTGCTCCGACCTCGCGGCCGAGGGCTACCAGCACGTCGACGGCGCCCTGCGGCAGGGCCGGCTCGCCGCGGCCGAGGTCCTCGGCGCCGGCTCGCTGACGGGCGCGGAGCGATGACCACCGCCGGGGTGCCGCGCTACGTGGTCGGCTACAGCGGCGACCGGCGCAGCCGGGACGCCGTGCGGCTGGGCGTCGCGCTCGCGCGCGACGTGGGCGCCGAGCTCGAGATCGTCCTCGTGCTGCGCGCGGACGACCCGTACCAGCAGGTCTACCCGCCGGTGGGGGACATCTCGCCCGTGCTCCGCCGGCAGGCCCACCAGTGGCTGCGCGAGGCCGCCGCCCTGGTGCCCGAGGGGATCACGGCCCGCACCCACGTGCGGGAGGCGCGGTCCGTGCCCACCGGCCTGGTCGAGGCCGCCACCGAGCTGGGGGCCGCGATGATCGTGGTCGGCGCCGGGACGGGCGGCGGCCGCTTCACCCTGGGTTCCGTGGTGAACGCGCTGCTGCACAGCTCGCCGGTCCCCGTGGCGCTCGCCCCGCGCCGGTATCCCGGGGACGAGCCACTGACCCGGGTCTACGCCGCCGTGGGCACCCGCCCCGGGGCGCACCAGGTCATCCGGGAGGCCGCCGAGGCGGTCGAGCGCTCCGGTCTGGAGCTGGAGCTCCTCTCGTTCCTCGAGGGCGAGGCCGCGGACCCGGGCGCCACCGAGCAGGCCCGCCGGCGCGTCGAGGAGCACCTGGAGGCCGCAGCGGCCGAGGCCCGCCGGACCGGGCCCGTGACCGTGCGGGTCGCCTCCGGGCGGACCCTCAAGAAGGCCGCGCAGGACGTCGACTGGGCTCCCGGCGGCCTCCTGCTCATCGGCTCGTCCCGCCTCGCCCAGGGGCGGCAGACCTTCCTGGGCACCACCGCAGCACGGCTGCTCAAGCACGTCCCGGTCCCGATGGTCGTGGTCCCACGACCGGCCCGCACGGAGGAGAACTGATCATGAGCGCTTCCGACATCGAGGCGCCGGCACGCTCCGGCACCGACAAGGGCCTGAGCAAGGGCGCCGTGGGGCTGCTCGGCTCCGTGGTCATCGGCGTCTCCTGCATCGCCCCGGCCTACACCCTCTCCGCCGCCCTGGGCCCCACCGCCGCGGAGGTCGGCACCTCCCTGCCGGCGATCTTCCTGGTGGGCTTCATCCCCATGCTGCTCGTGGCCTTCGGCTACCAGCAGCTCAACCGGGCCATGCCGGACTCTGGCACCACCTTCACCTGGGGCTCCAAGGCCTTCGGGCCGTGGCTGGGCTGGATGGGCGGCTGGGGGCTGCTGGCCGCCACCATCCTGGTGCTCTCCAACCTCGCCGGTGTGGCCGTGGACTTCCTCTACCTCGCCCTCGCCCAGATCACCGGCAACGACGCCATCGCCGAGCTGACGCGCAACGTGCCCGTCAACGTGGCCACGTGCCTCGTGTTCGTGGCCCTGGCCGCCTGGATCTCGTACCGCGGGATGGAGACCACCAAGGCGTTCCAGTACGTGCTCGTGGCGTTCCAGGCGATCGTGCTCCTGTGGTTCTCGATCGCGGCCTTCGGCCACGTGGCCGCCGGCACCGCCTACGAGGGGCTGACCGTGCGCGCCGAGTGGTTCAACCCGTTCGGCGTGGAGTCCTTCTCCGCGTTCGCGGCGGGCGTGTCCCTGTCCGTGTTCATCTACTGGGGCTGGGACGTGGTGCTCACCATCAACGAGGAGACCAAGGGCTCGGCGACCACCCCGGGCAGGGCCGCCCTGACCACCATCTTCGTGATCGTGGCCCTCTACATGACCATCGCCCTCGCGGTGCTCACGTTCTCCGGGGTCTCCGACCAGGGGCTGGGGATGGGCAACGAGGAGATCCAGGAGAACATCTTCGCGGCCCTCGCGGGGCCCGTGATGGGCCCCTTCGCGATCCTGATGTCCCTCGCGGTGCTGTCCTCCTCGGCGGCCTCCCTGCAGTCCACGTTCGTCTCCCCGGCCCGCACGATGCTGGCCATGGGTTACTATGGCGCGCTGCCGGGGAAGTTCGCCCGGGTCACCCCGCGGTTCCAGACCCCGGGCTACGCGACGATCGCGGCGGCCGTGATCTCCGCCGGCTTCTACGCCGTGATGCGCGTGGTCTCCGAGAACGTCCTCTGGGACACCATCACCACCCTCGGCATGATGGTCTGCTTCTACTACGGGGTCACCGCCCTGGCCTGCGTGTGGTACTTCCGCCGCGAGGCCTTCAGGGGGCCGAAGAACGCGTTCACCAAGTTCCTCGCGCCGCTGCTCGGGGGGATCCTGCTGCTCGTGTTCTTCGGGCAGACGGCCTACGACTCGATGGACCCGGACTACGGCTCCGGCTCGCAGATCGGCGGCGTGGGCCTCGTGTTCCTCCTGGGCGTGGGCATCCTGCTGCTCGGCGTCGCGATGATGCTCGTCCAGTACCGGCGCAACCCGGCCTTCTTCCGGGAGCGCTTCGAGACCACCGAGCTGCCGGTCCTGGACTAGCCGTACCGACTCACCAGATGTTGACGCGCTCCTCCGGGGGCAGCCACAGGCCGTCGCCGGGGCGGGTGCCGAAGGTGTCGTGGAACGCGAACATGTTCTGCACCACCCGGTTGCAGCGGAACTCGTCCGGGGCGTGCGGGTCGGTGGCCAGCCGGTTGACCAGCTCCTGCTCCCGGGCGGTCGAGCGCCACAGCGCCGCGTAGGCGTAGAAGAAGCGCTCCGCGCCGGTCAGGCCGTCGAGCACCGGCGCGCTGTCCTGGTCCAGGCCCCGCTCGGCCAGGGACATCCGGTAGGCCACCAGGGCGATCTCCAGCCCGCCCAGGTCCCCGATGTTCTCGCCCACCGTGAAGGCCCCGCTGACGCGGTGCCGGGCCGGGTCCAGCCCGCGCGGCGTGCAGCCGTCGTACTGGGCGACGAGCGCGGCGGTGCGCCGGGCGAACTCCGCCCGGTCCTCGTCCGTCCACCAGTTCTCCAGGTGGCCCCGGGCGTCGTACTTGGCGCCCTGGTCGTCGAAGCCGTGGCCGATCTCGTGGCCGATCACGGAGCCGATCGCGCCGTAGCACACGGCGTCGTCGGCCTCGATGTCGAAGAACGGCGGCTGCAGGATCCCGGCGGGGAAGACCACCTCGTTGAGCACGGGGTGGAAGTAGGCGTTGACCCAGTGGGGGTAGAGGAACCACTCGCCGCGGTGCACGGGGGTGCCCATCTTCCCGACGGTGCGGTCGTGCTCCAGCGCCAGCCCCGCCCGGACGTTGCCGAGCAGGTCCTCGGGGTCCGGCTCCAGGGAGGAGTAGTCCCGCCAGGTCTCCGGGTAGCCGACCTTGACGGTGAACGTGGACAGCTTCTCCAGGGCGCGGGCCCGGGTGGCCCCCGACATCCACTCGAGCCGCGAGATCCGCTCCCGGTACGCGGCCAGCAGGTGCGCCACGAGCTGCTCCACCCGGGCCTTGTGCGCCGGCGGGAACCAGCGGGCCACGTACTCGCGCGCCACGTCGTCGCCGAGGATCCGGGTGACCAGGAACTCGGCCCGCTTCCAGCGCTCGCGGGGGCGTGTGATCCCGGACAGGGCGGTGCTGTAGAAGCGGAAGTTCTCCTCGACGAACGGCCGGGGCAGGAACGGGGCGCGCTTGGACACGATCCGCCACGACTGCCAGATCCGGATCTGCTCCTCGGACCACTCCTGCCACAGCCCGCCCAGCTGCGCCACGAAGGAGGGCTGGCGCACGATGACCCGGTCGAAGATCCCCGCGCCGCGCTCCGGGGCGGTGCCCTCGAGCCACGCCGTCCACGGGAAGCCGGGCGCCATGGCCTCCAGGCCGGCCACGTCCACGGGGTTGTACATCTCCTCGACGTCCCGTGCGGAGACGGTGTCCCAGTGGGCGGCGGCGAGCTGCGTCTCCATGGCGAGCACGGTCGCCGCGGCGTCCCGGGCGGGCACGCCCCAGCGGGCCGGCAGGCCCGCGAGCTCGAGCATCGCCGCGACGTGGGCGGTGAACGCCGTGCGCAGCCGCTCGTGCTGCGGGTCCGTGTAGTAGCTGTCCGTGGGCAGGGACAGCCCGTCCTGACGCAGGAAGAAGGAGTAGCGGGAGGAGTCCCGGGAGTCGTTCTCCACGAAGAAGGACAGCGGCCCGTCCACGCCGGTGCGGTGCAGGGCGGCCGAGGCGCGGGCGAGTCCCTCCCGGCCTCGGGCGGCGTCGAGCACCGCGAGGTCCGGGGCCAGGGCGGCCAGGCCGCGGCGCTCGATCTCCGCCTCGTCGAGGAAGGACCGGTACAGCGCCCCCACCCGCGACCCGGCGGGCGCCTCCTGCACGATCTCGTGCACCCGCTGCGTGTTGCGGTCGGTGAGGATCGCGGAGGCGCCGTCGAACGCGCGGTCGTCCGGCAGCTCGTGCGCCTCGATCCAGCCGCCGTTGACGTGGCGGTACAGGTCGTCCTGCGGCCGGACGCCGGGATGGACGTGCTGCAGCTCGAGGCCGGAGTCGGTGGTCACGGGAGCTTCCCCTGTCGTCGTGGCGGGGCGGAGGGCGCGGGGGCGTCCGCCCGGCTCCAGCCTGCGGACGACGGCGCCGCGGCCCGCTTCGCGCGGGCCACGGCGTCCGTGCTGCTCGTCACCCCCGTGCACCGGGGGCGACGACGGGTCAGCTCGCGGCCGGCTCCGGGCTCGCGGACCCTGCCGCCTCGTCGGCGCCCAGCCACTCGGCCTCGAGCTCCTCGAGGGAGCCGTCCTCCTGCATGGCCGCCAGCGTCTCGTTGACCCGCTCCAGCAGGGCCGTGTTGCCGGTCTTGACGGCCAGGCCCAGCTGCTCCCCGGTCTCGATCTCCTCGACCAGCTGCAGCTCGGGGTTGTCCTCGATCGCGGGGCCGGTCACGGAGATGTTGCCGAGCGCGGCCTCGACGTCGTCGGTGTTGAGCCCCTGGATCATCAGCGAGGAGGTCTCGTACTGGACCACGTCCGCCCCGTTGTCCTGGGCGTAGGCCTCCCCGGTGGTGGCCTGCTGCACGCCGATGCGCTTGCCCGCGATGTCCGCCACGGAGCGGATGTCCGAGCCGGGCGCGACCAGGAGGGCGAGGTTGTCGTCGAGGTACGGCTCGGAGAAGTCCATCACCGACTCGCGCTCCTCGGTGATCGTCATGCCGGACGCGGCGAGGTCGCACTGGTCGGTGTCCAGCGCGGAGCCCGTCTCGATGGCCTCGAAGGGCGTGGTGATGACGTTCGACTCCACGCCGAGGTCCTGTGCGATCCGGTCGACCAGGTCGATGTCGAAGCCCACGGTCTCGCCGTTCTCGACGTACTCGAACGGGGCGTAGGGGATGTCCGAGCAGACCGTGAGGGTGCCGGAGCTGATCAGGCTCAGCTCGCCCTCGCCGGCGGCCTCCTCGCCCCCTCCGGTGCTCGTGCACGCGCTCAGGGCCAGCGCGGAGACGGCCAGCACGGACAGGGTCGCTGCCCCGTGGAACCTGCTCTTCATGGATCTGTCCTTCCCTCGGGAGGTGGCGGGCCGCCGCCGGCTGCACGGCGTCGTGCCCCGTGCGCGGCCCGCCGGTGAATGTGCCTCAGTGTAGGTGTTCGCGCGTTGCCGGGATGTTGCACACCACTGGTCGGTAGTCAATTCATTGTCCCCACTCCGGGCGACACCTCCGGGGCGGCGCGCCCGGGCGGCCGCGGCGGAGCCGTCCGGCGTCGGCCGTGCTCGGCGGATTCGGCACAATGGCCCCATGACCCGCACCGAGGACCAGCGCCGCAGCGACCGGGGCGCGCGATGACCGCGCCGCAGGCCCCCGCGAGCGTGCGCGTGGACGTGTGGCTGTGGGCGGTGCGCGTGTTCAAGACCCGCTCCGCCGCCACGGCCGCGTGCCGCGCCGGCCACGTGAAGATCGACGGCACCTCGGTCAAGGCCGCCCAGCCGGTGCGGCCCGGCCAGCGGGTGACCGTGCGCCGTCCCGGTCACGAACAGGTCCTGGAGGTGGTGCAGCTGCTGACCAAGCGCGTCGGGGCGCCCGTCGCCGCGAAGGCCTACGTCGACCACAGCCCGCCCCCGCCCCCGGCGCTGCACGCCGCGGTCCCGCGGCGGGACCGGGGCACCGGGCGGCCCACCAAGAAGGACCGCCGGGAGATGGACCGCCTCCGGGGGCTGTGACGGCGTCCGCGCGGCGTTCCGTGCGCGCTCCCAGGAAGGCGCAGAATAATCCGCACTGCACGTGTGCCGTGGGTCACCCCGCCGTCCGGCGGTCCGACCCGCGGCCGGAACCCGAGGAGTTCGACCCATGGCACTGCTGGACACATCGGTGTGGACCGGAAAGATCTACGTCAACGGATGGCGCGACGGCCGCGGCGGCACCGAGGACGTCACGAACCCGTCGACGGACGAGACGCTGGGGCAGATCGGCTTCGCCTCCCCCGAGGACGTGTACGAGGCGGCCGAGAAGGCCGCAGCGGCCCAGAAGGAGTGGGCGGCGCTGAAGCCCTCCGAGCGCGCCGCGGTGCTGCGTCGCGCCGGCCTGCTGTTCGAGGAGCACGCCGAGGAGGTCATGGACTGGGTGGTCCGGGAGACCGGGGCGATCCAGCCCAAGGCCGGGCTGGAGGCCTCGGTTGCGGCCGCGGAGTGCTACGAGTCCTCGGCGCTGCCGAGCCACCCGCACGGGGAGTACCTGCCCTCCGACGCCCCGCACTGGTCGCTGTCCCGCCGGGTGCCGGTCGGGGTGGTCTCCGTGATCTCGCCGTTCAACTTCCCGCTGATCCTCTCGATCCGCTCCGTGGCCCCCGCCCTGGCCCTGGGCAACGCGGTGCTGCTCAAGCCGGACCCCCGCACCTCGGTCACCGGCGGCGCGCTCATCATGCGCGTCTTCGAGGAGGCCGGGCTGCCGCCCGGCGTCCTGCAGCTGCTGCCCGGCGGCGGTGACGTCGGGGCCGCCACGGTCGAGGCCCCGCACGTGAACGTCGTGTCCTTCACCGGGTCCACGGCCGCCGGCCGGCACGTGGGCGCCGCGGCGGCGCAGCACCTCAAGCGCGCCCACCTCGAGCTGGGCGGCAACAACGTGGTCATCGTCCTGCCCGGCGCGGACGTGGACCTGGCCGCGGGGGTCGGGGCGATGGGCTCCTTCTTCCACCAGGGACAGATCTGCATGACCACCGGGCGCCACCTGGTGCACGAGGACCTGCACGACGAGTACGTGGACAAGCTCGCGGCGAAGGCGGAGGCCCTGGTGGTCGGGGACCCCTCCGGCGGACCCGTGCACCTCGGCCCGATCATCGACGAGCGCCAGCTCAAGGCCATCGACGCGATCGTGCAGGAGACCGCCATCGCCGGCGCCCGGGTGGTGGCCGGGGGGTCCCACGAGGGCCTGTTCTACCGGCCCACGGTGCTCTCCGAGCTGACCCACGAGATGACGGCCTGGAAGGACGAGATCTTCGGGCCGGTGGCGCCCGTGATGAAGGTGTCCAGCGCGGAGGAGGCGGTGGAGTTCGCCAACGCCTCCGAGTACGGGCTCTCGGTGTCCATCGTCGGGGACGTCGGCGAGGCCATGAAGATCGCCGACAGGATCCGCTCCGGCAAGATCCACATCAACGAGATGACGGTCGCCGACGAGGCCAACGCCCCCTTCGGCGGCATGGGCGCCTCCGGCACCGGCTCCCGGTTCGGCGGGCCGACCGCCAACATCGACGCGTTCACCGAGACGCAGTGGATCACGATCAGCCCGGACGTCCCGCACTACCCCTTCTGAGCACCGCCGCTCCCGGGCCGCGTCCCGTCCGGGGGTGCGCCGCGGGGGGCGGGAGGTCGTCGGTAGCCTGGACCGGTGACGACGACCTCCCGCCCCCGCGGCCTCAACCGGCAGATCCTGGCCCTGGCCGTCCCCGCCTTCGGGGCGCTCGTGGCCGAGCCGCTGTTCCTGCTGGCGGACTCCGCGATCGTCGGCCACCTCGGCACCCCCCAGCTCGCCGGCGTGGGCGTGGCCGCGGCCGTCCTGCAGACGGTCGTGGGGCTCATGGTCTTCCTCGCCTACAGCACCACCCCTGCGGTGGCCCGGCACCTCGGTGCGGGCCGGCTCCAGGAGGCCGTGGCGGTGGGCCGGGACGGGCTGTGGGTGGCCGCGGGGTTCGGCCTGCTCCTGTCCGCGGCGGGCTGGGCGCTGGGCCGGCCGCTGCTGGCGCTGATGGGCGCGCGCGGCGAGGTCCTGGAGCACGCCGTCGTCTACCTGCACTGGTCCCTGCCCGGACTGACCGCCATGCTCCTGGTGCTCGCGGCCACCGGTGTGCTCCGCGGCCTCCAGGACACCAGGACCCCGCTGCTCATCGCCGGGGTCGGGGCCGCGGCCAACGCGGGGCTCAACCTCCTGCTCGTGCACGGGGCGGGCCTGGGGGTGGCCGGCGCGGCGATCGGCACGAGCGCCGTGCAGTGGGCCATGGCGCTGGCGTACCTGCGGATCCTCCGCCGGCTCGCCCGCGAGCACGGCGTGGGGCCCGCGACCACGTGGCCCCGGCTGCGCTCGCACCTCACGGTGGGCTCCTGGCTCATGCTGCGCACCGTCTCCCTGCGGGTCGCGATCCTCGCGACCGTCCTGGTGGTCACGGGACAGGGCGCCCAGAACCTCGCCGCGCACCAGCTCGTGATGACGTTCTTCAACTTCCTGGCCTACGCCCTCGACGCCCTCGCCATCGCGGCGCAGGCGCTGCTGGGCCGGGACATGGGGGCGCGGGACGTGACCGACCCCGTGCAGCGGCGGGCGGTCCGGGCTCTCATGAACCGGCTGGTCCTGTGGGGGCTCGGCTTCGGCGTGGTCACGGGCCTCCTGGTGGCCCTGGTCGGCACCCGGCTGGGGTTCCTGCTCAGCCCCGATCCCGCGGTGCAGGCCCTGTTCGCGGCGGCCCTGCTGGTGGTGGCGGTCGGCCAGCCGCTGGCCGCGTACGTCTTCGTCCTGGACGGGGTGCTCATCGGGGCCGGGGACGCCCGCTACCTCGCGGTGGCCGGAGTGCTCAACCTGGCGGTCTACGCCCCGCTGCTGCTGCTCGTGGCGCACTCCGCCGGGACGGGGACCGGAGGGTTCGTGTGGCTGTGGACCGCCTACGCCGGCGGCTACCTGGGGGCCCGGGCCCTGACCCTGGGGCTGCGGGCCCGCGGCGACTCCTGGCTGCTCCGGAACGCACGGTAACAACCCGGAGCGCACCCGGTGTTGTGGGGCGGATCACCTACGATGCAGACATGAACAGTGATCCTCGCGCAGAGAACCAGCCCACCGCCGACTCCGGGCACAACGTCGTGCTCGTCGGCATCGACGGATCCGACCAGGCCCGCCACGCGCTCGAGCGCGCCCTCGAGGAGGCTCGCGCCCAGGACCTGACCGTGCGCCTGCTCGGCGCCTATCCGGTCATCGGGGTCGGGGACCCCGGCCTCGAGATGCGGTTCACCGAGGCCGTGATGAAGGAGAACGCCGGCCACCTGGCCGAGGCCCGGCAGACCGTGGAGCAGGCGGGGCTGCCCGTCGAGGTCGTTGAGGCGGGTGGGGACGCCGCCAAGGCCGTCGTGGAGCAGTCGGGCGAGGCCGCGCTCGTGGTCATGGGCAAGCGCGGCCGCGGCGGCGCGCTGCGCGGCCGGCTGGGCTCGGTGTCCGCGGCGGTCGCCGCGCACGCGAAGTGCCCGGTGATCATCGTCCCCGAGGCCGCCGAGAGCCGGAGCCCCGAACGGCACCCCGAGCGGCGCGGCGGCAGCGCGGGCGACTTCGCGCTCGAGGCCGACGGGCCGGTCAAGGCCGACCAGATCGACTTCACCGGCCGGGTGGTCGTGGGCCTGGACGCCCTCGGCTCCCGCAGCCCGGCGCTGGGCAAGGCCGTGGCCTACGCCCAGGAGCACGGCAAGGCCCTGGCGCTGGTCTCCGTGAACGGGGCCCTGTCCGGCACGCCCTCCTGGTTCCAGGACGAGTTCAACCAGGCCCGGTACTTCCACGAGGCGGACCAGAAGCTCACCCAGATCTCCGACGAGATCGCCGCGCAGCACCCCGAGCTGACGGTCGAGCACCACATCTTCGTGGGCCGGCCCGCCCGCATCCTGATGAACGCCACGCACTCCGCGGACATGGTCGTGGTGGGCTCCCGCGGCATCGGCGGCTTCCGGGGGCTGCTGCTCGGCTCGGTCTCCCAGGCGGTGCTGGAGAACGCCACCGGCCCGGTCATGGTGGTGCCCGCGCACCGCCCCTGAGCACCCCACCCCCACGGCGAGACCAGGAGGCGGCACCCCATGCCGGAACAGATCGTCGTCGGCTACGACGGCTCCGAGAACAGCGAACGGGCCCTGGACTGGGCGATCCAGGAGGCCGGCACCCTCGCCGGCGAGCTCAGGGTGGTGGTCTCCATGGGCCGGCCCGTCGCCGTGGACCCCAGTCTCTACGGGCCGTTCCTGGAGGCGATCGAGGAGGAGGCGGACAAGGTCGCCGCCGCCGCCGTCACCCGGGCCCGGGACGCCGGCGTCACCGCGGTCGCGGTCGTCGAGCGCGGTGACGCGGCCGGGGTGCTGGTGCACGAGTCGGAGGACGCCGCGTCCCTGGTGCTCGGCCGCCGGGGCCGGCGCGGGGTGCGGGGCCGCCTCGGATCGGTCACGGCCGCGGCGGCGGCGCACGCGAAGTGCCCCGTGATCGTCCTCCCGGACCGCTGGGACCCGCGGGCACGGGACGCCCGCGGGGCGACCGGCCCCTTCGCGGGCCGCGTGGTGGTCGGCGTGGACCGGCTCGGCCGGGACAACCCGGCCGTCCTGGCGGCCGGGCGGTACGCCGCACGGCACGGCGCGGGCCTGGCGCTGGTCACCGTGGTGCCGGAGGCCATGAGCATGCCGACGGGCTCCGCGGACCTGGACCGGGCCGTGCGCGAGCAGCTCACCGAGCCCGCCCAGTCCCTCGTGGACCAGGTGGCGGAGTCGGTCCGGGAGGACCACCCGGAGCTGGACGTCGAGACGTTCGTCTTCTCCGGCCAGCCGGCGGACCAGCTCGTGGAGGCCGGGCGGTCGGCGGAGCTCGTGGTGGTCGGCAGCCGCGGCTACGGCGGGTTCCGCGGGCTGCTCATGGGCTCCGTCTCCCAGGCCGTGCTGCAGGAGGGCGAGGGCCCCGTGATGGTGGTCCCGAACCGCCGGAAGAGCTGACCCGTCCGCCCGCAGGAGGAGCCCCCGCCCGTCCAGGACCGGGGGCTCCTCCTGCGGGCGGATCCGCCGAGCGGTGCCGGCGGGCCATCCTGGGGACGAGCCCGCGGAGCGCCCGCGGACGGACGGGAGCACACCGTGGACCGCAGAGCACTCGCCGCGACCGCCCTGGCCCTCGCCGCGCTCACCGGGTGCTCGGGCGGGGCGGAGGACCCGGTGGAGGTCCCCGCCCGGTCGGCCGGGTCCAACGTCCTGGACTCCGCCGGCGTCCTGACGGACGCGCAGGAGCAGCAGCTCGACGCCCTGATCGAGGACCGCGGGGCCGGCACGGACGCGGCACGCGTCGCCGTGCTCACGGTGGAGGAGGCGACCGGGTCGATCGAGGACTACGCCCGCGAGGTCGCCACCGCCTGGGAGGTGGGCGACGCCGGGGCGGACAACGGCGTGCTCGTGGTCGCCGCCACCGGGGACCGGGAGCTGCGGATCGAGACCGCGGACGGGGTGCGCGAGCGGTTCTCGGACGACGAGGCGGAACGCGTGGTGGAGGACGTGCTGGCGCCGGCCTTCGCGGACGAGCGCTACGCGCAGGGCCTCGGCGAGGCCGTCGAGCAGATCCACGTCTACGCGCAGGGCGGGGAGCCGCCGCGGGAGCCCTTCGACTGGGCCCTGCTCGGCTGGGTCGCGGGCGGCTTCGGCCTGGTCGGCGTGCTGGTGGCGTGGTGGATCGCCGCGGACCTCCGCCGCCGGCGCCGGATCGCCGACGAGGAGCTGCGGGCGGCCCGGCAGCGCGACCCGGAGCTGCGGCTCACCGAGGAGCAGCACGCGGCGTACCGGACGTACCGCTACCACCACCGCAAGCCGGACGCCGTCACGAACCCGGCCGTGTGGCTCCCGCTCTACCTGGCCAACCCGGGGCTGTACTCCGGCGGCTCGGGCGGAGGCACGAGCGGGGACGGGCAGGGCGGCTCCTCGTTCGGCGGGGGCGGCGGATTCACCGGCGGCGGGGCGTCCGGCAGCTACTGAGCCGCCCCGCACGGGGCGGGGCGGCTCAGGCGGGGAGTCCGCGCCGGGCGGCCACGAGGGAGAGCAGGTGCCGGTGCACCGTGGTCTCCCCGGTCAGCTCGGGGTGGAACGAGATGCCGACGACGGCGCCGCTCGCCACCGCGACCACCTCGCCCCGGTGCCGGGCGAGGACCTCGACGCCCTCGCCGACGCGGGTCACCGCGGGGGCGCGGATGAAGGCCGCGCGCACCACGTCCCCGCCGCGGCCCCACGCGAGCACGACCTCCTCGGAGGCCGTCTGGGGTCCGAACGCGTTGCGGGCCACGGTGACGTCCAGGACCTCGAGGGTCTGCTGGCCGGGGGCTGGGTCCTCGATGCCGGACGCGAGCAGGATGAGGCCGGCGCACGTGCCCAGCGTGGGCAGGCCGCCGAGCACGGCGTCCCGCAGCGGCTCCCGCAGCCCGAACAGGCGCAGCAGCCGGTCCACGGTGGAGGACTCCCCGCCGGGCAGGACGATCGCGTCCAGCCCGGCGAGCTGCTCGGCCGTCTTCACGAGCACGGGCTCGGCGCCCAGCTCCCGCAGCATCGCGGCGTGCTCGGCGACCCCGCCCTGGAGGGCGAGGACGCCCACGCGGGGCGCGGAACTCACCAGCCGCGCTCCGCGAGCCGGTGCGGGGCCGGGAGGTCGCCCACGTTGATGCCGACCATCGCCTCGCCGAGCCCGCGGGAGGCCTCGGCGATCTTCTCGGGGTCGTCGAAGTAGGCGGTGGCCTTCACGATGGCCTGCGCCCGGGCCGCGGGGTTGCCGGACTTGAAGATCCCGGAGCCCACGAACACGCCGTCGGCACCGAGCTGCATCATCATGGCGGCGTCTGCGGGGGTGGCCACGCCGCCGGCGGTGAACAGCACGACCGGCAGCTTCCCGGTGCGGGCGACCTCGAGGACGATGTCGTAGGAGGCCGCGAGCTCCTTCGCCTTCACGTAGAGGGCGTCGGGGGAGATCCGGTAGAGGGCCTGCAGCTCGGCGATCTGCCCGCGGATGGTGCGGATGTGCTTGGTGGCCTCGGAGACGTCGCCGGTGCCGGCCTCGCCCTTGGAGCGGATCATCGCGGCGCCCTCGGCGAGCCGGCGCAGGGCCTCGCCCAGGTTGGTGGCCCCGCACACGAACGGGACGGTGAAGCGCTGCTTGTCGATGTGGTTGACGTAGTCGGCGGGGGAGAGGACCTCGGACTCGTCGATGTAGTCGACCTTCAGGTGCTCGAGCACCTGCGCCTCCACGAAGTGGCCGATGCGCACCTTCGCCATGACGGGGATGGAGACGGCGGCCTGGATGCCCTCGATCAGGTCGGGGTCGGACATGCGGGCCACGCCGCCCTGGGCGCGGATGTCGGCAGGCACGCGCTCGAGGGCCATCACGGCCACGGCGCCGGCGTCCTCGGCGATGCGGGCCTGCTCGGCGGTGACGACGTCCATGATGACGCCGCCCTTGAGCATGTCGGCGAGGCCGCGCTTGACGAGCGGGGAGCCGGTCAGCGGGGTCGCGTCCGAGGCGGTGGGGCGGGTGGTGCCGCCGGCGGGGTTCTGGGCATGGGCAGTCTGCAGATCGGTCATGGAGTCCATCCTGCGGCCGGAAGTGGTCCACCGACAGGTCCACCATCGATAGAATCTGTTGGACCACAGGAGTTCCGAGGGAGAGGAGCGGACCGTGCGGCACCCCCACGACGTCGAGCTGCCCGTGCGCGTGGACCGGGCCGATCCCGCGCCGCTGCCCGCCCAGCTCGTCCAGCAGCTGCGGGAGCTGGTGGTCTCCGGGACCCTGCGCCCGGGGGACGCGCTGCCCTCCACCCGCGGGCTCGCCGCCCGGCTGGGGATCTCGCGCGGCTCCGTGGTCACCGCCTACGACCAGCTCCACGGCGAGGGCTATCTGCACGCGACCAACGGCGCCACCGTGGTCCACCCCGACCTGGCCCGCTCCCGCACGGAGCCCCCGGCGGCCCGGCCCGGCCCCCGCCCGGCCGCGGCGCCGCGGCGCCGGACCCGGGAGCGGCCCATGATCGACCTCACGCCCGGCCGGCCCGACACCGGACGGCTGGCCACCCCGCAGTGGCGCGCCGCGTGGCGGGACGCCGCGGCCGCCGCCGGCACGGGGGCGCCCCCGCCCCAGGGCTCGGAGCCGCTGCGCGAGCAGATCGCCGAGCACCTGCGGCTGATGCGCGGCGTGGTCCGGGACCCCGAGGACCTCTTCGTCACGGCGGGCGCGCGGGACGGGCTCCAGCTGCTGCTCGCGGTGCTCGGCGGCCACGCGGGCCGCGGGCTGCGCGTCGCCGTCGAGGACCCCGGCTACCCCTCGCTGCGCCGGGTGCCGGAGCGGCTCGGCCACGAGGTGCTGCCGGTGCCGATCGACGACCAGGGCCTCGACCCCGCCCGGCTGCCGTCCGGGGCGTGGGCCGGCCCGGGGGAGTGGGAGATCGAGCGGCCCCCGGACGCCGTGATCGTCACCCCCAGCCACCAGTACCCCCTCGGGGCGTCGATGCCCGCCGCCCGCCGGCTCGAGCTGCTCGGCTGGGCGCGCGCCCACGACGCGCTGATCGTCGAGGACGACTACGACTCCGAGCTGCGCTACGTGGGCGAGCCGCTGCCCGCGCTGTCCTCCCTCGACCACGCCCCGGGCGCCGTCCCGGAGCCCCCCGCCCCCGGCCGGCTGCTCGGCGCCGGCGGCCACGTGGCCACGCTGGGCTCCTTTACCAAGGTCCTCGCGCCCGGGCTGGGGGTCGGCTACCTGCTGGCCCCGCCCGCCCTCCGGGAGGACCTGCTGCGGCTGCGCACGGACCTGGGCAACCCGGCCTCCGCGGTCGCCCAGGACGCCATGGCCCGTTTCCTGGCCGACGGCGGCCTGCGCCGGCACACCGCCCGGATGCGGCGGGAGTACCGGCGCCGGCGGGACCTGCTCACCGCGGCCCTCGCCGGGGTCCACGGGGTGCGGGCCGTGCCCATGGACGGGGGGCTGCACGCCGTCCTCGAGTTCACCGGGGAGGTGCCCCTGGCGGAGCAGGACGTCGTGGACCGGGCCGCGGCCGCGGGCGTGCGGGTGGCGGCGCTGGGCTCGTACTGGGCGCACGGCGCGGGGGGTGGCCGCCGCGGCGTCGTCGTCGGCTTCGGCGCCACCGGTGCCGCCCCGGAGGGGGACGCCCTGCCGGACGCCCTCGCGGTCCTGGCCCGGGTGCTCTCGGCGCCCGGCCCCGCACGCGGTCGCTAGACTGGCCGGTGCCCCGGGGGTCTCCCCGCCGGGGTCCTCCCGCGAGCACGTTCCCGAAAGGCGCACCGTGAACCCCGACCCGAGCACCGGCATCCACCGCGACCTGTTCGCGCCCACGCTGCTGCGCGCGCTCGTGGCGCTGGTGTTCGGCGCCGTGACCGTGTTCTGGCAGGAGCCGACGCTGCCCGTGGTGGCCTGGGGCGTGGGGCTGTACCTCGTGCTCACGGGCGCGGCGAGCGTGCTCCTGCAGCTGCGCCTCAACGGCAACGACCACGTGGACATGGGCCCCACCCGGCAGATCCCGCAGTCCTACGGCGTGCTGTACCTCCTGGGCGGGGTCTTCACGATCCTCGGCGCCGACACCCCCGCGTGGCTCGTGGTCTACGCGGCGTCCATCATGGGCCTGGCCGGGCTCACGGAGCTGGCGCTCGGGCTGAAGTTCCGCACGACCTTCCCGCTGGGCCGCGACTGGACCATCGCCGGGCTGGTCACGGTCCTCGCCGCCACCGGTCTCGTGCTCGTGGTGGACCTCGGCCCCAAGGCGCTCTTCGGGGTGGTGGGGGCCGCCGCGGTGGTCATCGGCGTCACCCACCTGCTGGCCGCCCTCACGCTCCGGCACGAGGACCGCCGGGGACGGGCCCCCGCCGGGACCGCGTAGACTGGGCTACCGCACGGCAGGCCCCGGCCCGCCGGGGACATCAGCTCACGAGGAGGACCAGTGGCACAGCGCAAGGGCTCGAGAGGCGGCTTCCGGGCCGACGTCAAGGGCCCCCTGATCCTGTCCGCCGTGCTCGCGGCGATCGCGTTCGTCGCCGTGGGCATCTTCGCCAGCGGCGGCACGGACAACGCCCTGCGCCTGGACCTCGCCTTCATCGCCGCCGGCATCGCGTTCATCGTGACGCTCGTGATCAGCGCCACGCTGATGATCGTCGAGAAGCCCAACGACCCCCACCTCGGCGCGGGCACGGGCGTCAACCGCTCCTCGGCCAAGCTCTACGCCGAGGCCCGGGCCCGGCGGCAGGCCGCCGCGCGGCCCCCCGGCGAGGCCGAGTTCGGCCAGCGCGTCCGGCCCGACACCGAGGGCGAGGACCTCCTCGGCCGCCGCCCCGCCGACGGCCCCGCCCCGGCGGACGGCCCGGACGACGACGGCCCCGCCCCGCGCGCCTGAGCATCCCGCCCGCCTGAGCATCCCGCCCGCCTGAGGCCCCCGAACGAGCCGGACCCCGCTCGCCCGGGGGTCCCGCTCGTTCCGGGGCCCTGCGCGCTCCGCGCCCGCTCCCGGGAGGGGCCCGCTCCGGCGGACAGCCCTGTCGCGTCCGGCCGGGCGCTGGGTAGATTGGGACGGCACCTGAGCAGCAGGGCCCGAACCCGCGCCCTGCTCGAGACCGGACGACGGGAACCAGCATGAGCCAGCAGCCGGAACCGCCCACCGAGGGCGACGAGGAGTTCGAGCGCAAGGTCCAGCAGCGGATGGCCGACCAGCAGGAGGACGGCGCCGACGAGGACCCCACGGACGTGGCCCAGGAGGACCACAAGTCCGAGGTGCCCGAGCTCGAGGAGAACGAGGAGAGCCCGGTCGACCCGGGCTCCGTCTGACCCCGGACCAGCGCCTGACACAACGCACGACGCCCCGGGAAGGGCCGATGGTCCTTCCCGGGGCGTCGTCGCGTCCGGCGGGCTCAGCGGCCGAAGCTCCGCAGCCGCAGAGAGTTCAGCACCACGAACACGGAGCTGAAGGCCATGGCGGCACCCGCGATCACGGGGTTGAGCAGCCCCGCGGCGGCCACGGGGATGGCCACCGTGTTGTAGGCGAAGGCCCAGAACAGGTTCGACTTGATGATCGACAGGGTCCGGCGGGACAGGGCGATGGCCGTGGGCACCGACCCGACGTCGCTGCGCACCACCGTGATGTCCGCGGCCTCGATCGCCGCGTCCGTGCCGGCGCCCATCGCGATCCCGAGGTCGGCCTGCGCCAGGGCCGCGGCGTCGTTGACCCCGTCGCCCACCATGGCGACCACGCGGCCGTCGTCCTGGAGGTCGCGGACCACCGCGACCTTGCCCTCCGGGCTGACGTCGGCCACGACGTCCTCGGCGGCGATGCCCGCCTCTGCGGCGACGGCCCGGGCCACGGGCTCGTTGTCGCCGGTCAGCAGCATGGGCCGCAGGCCCAGCTCCTTGAGCCGGGCGACCGCCTCGCGGGCGTCGTCCTTGACGGTGTCGCGCAGGTCGACGAAGCCGACGAGGGCCCCGTCGACGGCCACGAGGATCGTGGTGAACCCGCCCTCCTGGGCGCGGCGCAGCGCGTCGAGCTGGGCGCCGTCCAGGCGCACGCCGTTCTCGGACAGCCACGTGGTGCGCCCGACCACCACCGAGCGGGAGTGCATCCCGTCCGCCACGTGCGCGCGGACGCCGCCGCCGGGGGCCGAGACGAACCCGGAGACCGGGAACCGGTGCGGGGTGGCCGCGGCCACCGCCCGCGCGATGGGGTGCTCGGAGTGCTGCTCCACGGTGGCCGCGAGGTCCAGCACCTGGTCCCGGGAGTACCCGGACACGGGCGTCACTGCCGCCACGGAGAGCTGCCCGCTCGTGACGGTGCCCGTCTTGTCCAGCACCACGGTGTCCACGGTGCGGGTGTCCTCGAGCACCTCGGCGCCCTTGATCAGGATGCCCAGCTGCGCGCCGCGCCCCGTGCCCGTGAGCAGGGCCGTGGGGGTGGCCAGGCCGAGGGCGCAGGGGCAGGCGATCACGAGCACGGAGACCGCGGCCACGAAGGACGCGTTCACGTCCCCGGTCAGCAGGAGCCAGCCGGCCAGCGTGGCGAGGGCGATCACCAGGACGACCGGGACGAAGACCCCGGAGATCCGGTCGGCCAGCCGTGCCACGGGGGCCTTGCTCGCCTGCGCCCGGGACACCATCCGGCCCATCTGGGCCAGGGTGGTGTCGGCGCCCACGCGGGTCGCCTCGACCAGCAGCCGGCCGTTGGTGTTGATCGTGGCGCCGGTGACGGTGTCGCCGACCTCCACCTCCACCGGGAGGGACTCGCCGGTGAGCAGGGACGTGTCCACGGCCGAGCGGCCGTCCACGACCACGCCGTCGGCGGCGATCTTCTCGCCGGGGCGCACGACGACCAGGTCCCCCGGGCGCAGCTGCTCCGCGGGCACGCTCGTCTCCACGCCGTCCCGCAGGACCACCGCGTCCTTCGCGCCGAGCTCCAGCAGCGCGCGCAGCGCCTCGCCGGAGCGGGCCTTCGCCCGGGCCTCCAGGTAGCGGCCCAGCAGCAGGAACGCGGTGACCAGGGCGCCGGTCTCGAAGTAGAGCTGGTGCCCGCTCATGTCCATCGCGTGGCCGAGCATCGCGCCGGCCGTCATGCCGGGCTCGCGCAGCAGGTTCCACAGCGAGAACAGGTACGCGGCGGACACGCCCAGGGACACGAGGGTGTCCATGGTGGAGGTCAGGTGCCGGGCGTTGACCGCCGCCGAGCGGTGGAACGGCCACGCCGCCCACGTCACGACCGGCAGGCTCAGGGCCGCGACCACCCAGCCCCAGTGCGGGAACTGGAAGCCGGGCAGCATCGAGATCACGAACACCGGGAGGGAGAGCGCGGCCGCCACGAGGAGGCGCCGGCGCAGGGACTCGGGCGAGCGCAGCGAGGACGCCTCGCGCCCGGCGACCCGGGCCATGGCGTCGGAGCCGTCCGGGCCGCCTGCGTCGTCGCCCCCGGGCGCGTTCTTGAGGACGGCCCCGTACCCGGCCTTCTCGACCGTCTCGACGACCTGCTGGTCGCTCACGCCCGCGGGGACGTGGACGGTGGCGGTCTCGAGGGCGAGGTTGACGGAGGCGTCGACGCCGTCGAGCCGGCCCAGCTTCTTCTCGACCCGGCTGACGCACGAGGAGCACGTCATGCCCGTGATCTCGAGCTCGAGGGTGCGCAGATGCCCGGCGACCTCGGTGGGGACGGGCGTGCGGGTCTCAGGCAACGGTGTACCCCGCTTCCTCGACGGCCTCCTCGATCTCGGCCGCCGACAGCTCGCGGGTGGACGTCACGACCACGGGGGAGACCCCGCCGGCCACGAGGTCGACGTCGACGGACTCGACGCCCTCCAGCTCGGTGAGCTCCTCGGTGACGGACCTGACGCAGTGGCCGCAGGTCATTCCGGAAACGTTGACGGTGGTCTGCACGATGGGCTCCTCGGGGTTTCGGTGGGGTGGTTCAGCGGGGTGGGTCAGCTCTTGAGCAGGCGCGCGATGGCCGCGGACGCCTCCTGGAGCTTGTCGTCGACACTCGTGACGTCCCCGGACTCCTGGGCGGCCTCGACGGCGCCCACGACGCAGTGGCTCAGGTGCTCGTCCAGCAGGCCCAGGCTCACGGCCTTGAGGGCTGACTGGATCGCGGAGATCTGGGTGAGGACGTCGATGCAGTACTTGTCCTCCTCGACCATCCGGTGGATGCCCCGGACCTGGCCCTCGATGCGCCGCAGGCGCTTGAGGTACGCGTCCTTGTCCTGGGTGTACCCGTGCGGCGGGGTCTGGGTCATGGGTCCTCCTCGGTCGTCCTGCAACCACTGTATACCCCTTGGGGGTATAGCTCAAGCGGCCGGTCCGCCGCGGCCCGGCGATGTGCCAATCTTGAGGCATGGCTTCACTGATCGAGGACTACGCCCTGCTCTCGAACATGCGCACGGGTCCGCTCGTCTCCCGCACCGGGTCCATCGACTGGCTGTGCGCGCCCCGGTTCGACTCCCCCTCGGTCTTCGGCGCCCTGCTCGGGGAGCCCGACCACGGGCGGTGGCTGCTCGCCCCCGCCTGCACGGTCGCGGAGGGGGCCGACGGCGAGGTCCTCGACGAGGAGGACAGCGGCGCCCAGGTCGCCGAGCGGTTCTACGTGGAGAACACGTTCGTGCTGCAGACCGTGTGGGTCACCGACTCGGGGTCCGTGCGCGTGACCGATTTCCTCCCGCTGACCTCCCGCACGGACGTGGTCCGCCGCGTCGAGGGCCTCACCGGCGAGGTCGAGATGTACCACGAGCTGCGGGTGCGCTTCGGCTACGGCGCCGTGGTCCCCTGGGTCAGCCGCTTCGAGGGGGAGGAGGACCCCGGCGGCGGCGACCCCGCGCCCCCCATGCTCGTGGCCATGGCCGGCCCGGACGCCCTCGTCCTGCGCGGTGAGCCCCTCCCCGAGTCCACGGACGACGACGACGAGCGCCGCCACCGCGGGACCTTCACCGTCTCCGCCGGCCAGGCACGGGACTTCGTCCTCACGCACTTCCCGTCCCACCGCACGCCCCCGGCGCCGGTCGACGTCAACGAGCAGCTCACCCGGACCGTGGAGCTGTGGCAGGACTGGTCCGGGCTGTACTCCCCGCCGGCCGTCGGGGAGGACGAGCCCGTGCACATCGTCCCGGTCCGCGGCCACGCCGTGGCCCGGCGCTCGGACGTGGTCCGGCGCTCGCTGCTCGTGGTGCGGGCGCTGATGCACCAGGAGACGGGCGGGCTCGTGGCCGCCCCCACCACGTCCCTGCCGGACGTGGTGGGCGGGGAGCGCAACTGGGATCACCGCTTCGCCTGGCTGCGGGACGCCGCGATGGCCCTCGAGGTCATGCTCGACCACGACCACGACCGCGAGGCCGCCCAGCTGCGCAACTGGCTCCTGCGCGCCGTGGCGGGCGACCCGCACGACCTGCAGAACATCTACGGGGTCGCGGGGGAGCGCCGCGGGCGCGAGCACCAGCTCGACCTGCCCGGCTACGAGCGCTCCCGGCCGGTCCGCGAGGGCAACGGCGCCGCGGGCCAGCACCAGTCGGACGCCGTGGGGCACGTCATGGTGGTGTTCGAGAAGCTCCGCCGGCGCGGCGCCGTGGAGGACCACCTCTCCTGGCCCCTGCAGCAGGCGATGCTGCGCTCGGTCGTGGAGAACTACGAGGTCACGGACCAGGGCCTCTGGGAGATGCGCGGCGAACGGCAGTACTACACGCACTCCCGCGTGCTGATGTGGGCGGCGCTCCAGTGCGGCGTGGACGCCGTGCGCGTGCACGGCCTGCCCGGCGACGCGCAGCTGTGGGAGCAGCTGCGGGACGCCCTCGCGGAGGAGATCTGGACCAGCGGCTACGACCCCGAGGTCGGCTCCTTCGTGCAGTACTACGGGGCGAAGACCGTGGACGCCTCCCTGCTCCAGCTGCCGCAGGTGGGGTTCGTGGCCTACGACGACGAGCGGATGCTCGGCACCGTGCGGCGGATCGAGGAGGAGCTGCGGCACCCCAGCGGGCTCATCCACCGCTACCGCAACGTCCTGGGCCCGGTGGACCCCGATGACCCCGACGCGTACGCCGGGGTCATCGGGGTGGACGGCTTCCCGGGCCAGGACAACCCGCACCTCGGCGCGTCCCTGTGGCTCGCCGCCCAGTACGCGCGCTCGGGCCGCACGGACAGCGCCCGGAAGCTCGTGGACTCCGTGCTGTCCCGCGCCAACGACCTCGGGCTGCTCTCCACCGAATGGTCGCCCGAGCAGCGGCGGATGACCGGCAACTTCCCGCAGACCTTCACCCACCTCGCCCTCGTCCAGGCCCTGGACGCCCTCGACGCCGCCCAGGGGCGCCGCGCCCCGGCGGCGCCGCACGAGAGCCCGGCCGAGACCCCGGCTGCGGCCGGGGCCGGCACGGGCGGGTCGTCCGCCGTCGCCGGAGGCGCCTCGTGAGCCACGCGGCTCCGGTCGACTGGCGGTCCTCGCCGGCGGTCCGGATCGGGCTGTCCGTGTCCGTGGCCACCGGGCTGTACGGCATCTCCTTCGGCGCCCTGTCCGTGGCGGCGGGACTGACCTTCTGGCAGACCGTCGCCCTGTCCGCGCTCATGTTCACGGGCGGCTCCCAGTTCGCCTTCATCGGCGTGGTCTCGGGCGGAGGGGCCGGGGCCTCGGCGCTGGGCGCCGCCACGCTGCTCGGGATCCGCAACGCCGTCTACGGGATGAGCATGAACGCCCTCGTCCGCCCGCGGGGCTGGCGCCGGCTCCTCGCCGCGCACGTGACCATCGACGAGTCCAACGCGGCCGCGTCCTCCCAGGTCCACCCCGTCGAGGAGCGGCGGGGCTTCTGGACCGCGGGCCTGGGCGTGTTCGTGCTCTGGAACCTGTTCACCGTGCTGGGCGCCCTGCTGGGCAACGCCCTCGGCGATCCCGCGCGGTGGGGCCTGGACGGCGCCGCGGTGGCCGCGTTCCTGGGCCTGCTGTGGCCGCGGCTGAGCGCCCGGGAGCCCGTGGCGGTCGCGGTGGTCTGCGGCCTCGTCACGGCCCTGACGATCCCGGTGCTGCCGGCGGGCCTGCCGATCCTCGTGGCCGCCGTGGTCGCGGCGTTCCTGGGCCGCTCCCGCGGGCCCGGGCCGGCCCCGTCCGGCGCGGCGTCCGGCCCCGGCGCCGAGGGGACGGAGGCGTGAGCATGTGGTTCTGGGTGCTCGGGGCGTGCGCGCTCGCCTACGCCTTGAAGCTCATCGGCTACCTCGTGCCGGACCGGGTGCTGGACGACCCGCGCGTCGGGCGCATGGCCGGCACCGTCACCGTGGGCCTGCTCGCCGCGCTCGTGGTCATGAACGCGTTCGGCTCCGGCCGGGAGCTGGTGCTGGACGCCCGGCTGGGCGCGCTGCTCGTGGCGGGGACGGCCCTGATGCTGCGGGCCCCGTTCCTGCTGGTGGTGGTGCTGGGGGCGGTCGCGGCGGCCGTGCTCCGGCTGCTCGGCGCGCCCTGACGCCTCGCGTCAGGCGACGTTCGGCAGGATGTTGTGGTTGAGCCGGAACAGGTTGCCCGGGTCGTAGCGGTTCTTCAGCTCGACGAGACGCCGGTGCGTCCGCTCCCCGTAGGCCTGCCGCGCGGTCTCGGGCGTGACGGGGCCGTGCTCGGCACCGAGGAAGTTCACGTAGAGGCCCGCGTCGGCGAACGGTTCCACGGCGGCGTGGGCCTTCCGGGCGAACGCGGTGAGGCGGGCGTCGTCGGCGGCGTCCGGCCAGTAGCCGTAGACGTTGAGCCAGTACCGCGCGGACCGGTTGGGGAAGGCGGTGGCGCCGGCGGGCACCCGCCCGAAGAACCCCTCCATGTGGTGGATGTCGATGCCCGTGCCGAACCAGGTGATCTCCGAGGCGGCGCCGAGCAAGGCGTCGACCACCTCGTCGTCCAGACGGGAGAACGAGGCGTTCTTCCAGTAGCCGCGGGCCCCCTTCGGGAAGAGCACGTCCATGGCCGACTGCCACTCGGTCCACTGCACGGGGCCGCCCTCCTCCTCGTCCGGCGGGGCGTCGGCCCGCAGCCGGTCGACCAGGCGCAGGCCCTCGGCGTGGTCGGGCGACATCCAGGCGAAGGCGATGATCAGCCAGGGCTCGTCGCCCATCCCGAAGCTGGGCGGCAGCCGGAGGATCGAGACGATGCCGTTCATCTCGTCCGGCAGGTCGTCGGTCCAGCGGGCGAAGGCCTGCAGGGCCGCGCGCCAGTGCTCGCGCCGGTAGAACAGGTTCCCGCCCAGCACGGAGGCGGGCAGCTCCCTGGCCTGGAACGTGAAGGAGGTCACGACGCCGAAGTTCCCCCCGCCGCCGCGGATCCCCCAGAACAGGTCCGGGTTGTGCTCCGCGTTGGCGTGCAGGTGCTCCCGGGTCCCGGTGATCACCTCGGCGTCCACGAGGTTGTCGAGGCTCAGGCCGTTGCTGCGCGTCAGCCAGCCGACGCCCCCGCCCACGGTCAGGCCCGCGACCCCGGTGGCGCTCACCACGCCGAGGGGCACTGCGAGACCGTGCGGGACGGTCGCGCGGTCGACGTCGGCCAGGGTGGCGCCCGGCTCCACGGTCACGCGCCGGGTCCCCGGGTCCACCTCGACCCGCCGCAGCGCGCCGAGGTCCAGGACGAGCCCGCCCTCCACGGTGCCGTGGCCGGCCACGTTGTGCCCGCCGCCGCGGACCGCCAGCGGCAGGTCCGTGTGCTGCGCGGCGGCCAGCACCGGGTCGATGTCGGACACCGCGCCGGCCTGCACGACAGCGCGGGGCCGCACGTCGACCATGCCGTTCCAGACCCGTCTCGCCTCGTCGTAGAGCGGGTCGTCGGGCTCGACCAGCGTCCCGGTGAGATGGGTGCGCAGCCTCTCGAGCTCTCGGGCGATCTCCTGGTCGTGCTCCCCGCGGTCCACGGCATTCATGGGGCTGGCTTCCTGTGGGCGGGGGCGCGCGCCCCCGGGCTGGTGCTCGTGCTCGACGGCGGTGCGCGGACCGTCGTCGGCGATGCCGGAAGGGTCACGGGCGGACTCGGAGCGGTCCGGGCGCTCGACCCCGCCGGGGCTGGAGTTCCGGTGCGGGGGGATGCGGAACGGCGCACAGTGGTGCTGCCTCCAGGGTAGGAGCGTCCCCGGCCCGGCACAACGGTCCGCGCACAACGGTCCGGGCACGACGGTCCGGGCGCACCTGGCCGGACACCGTTCGGACGGGCGTGGGCCGGACGGGACGGCCCGTGGACGCGGGGAACGTCCGATCCGGTGCTCAGGCGAGCGGCAGCACCGGGGGAATGATCCCGTCCTCGATGGCCCGCTTGTAGAGCTCGAGCTTGGTGCGGGCCGGCCGCTCCACCGCGGCGTACTTGCGGCGGATCCGCTTGAGGTGCTCCTCCACCGTGGACTCGGCGATCTCCAGCAGCGCGGCCACCTCCTGCTCCTGGAGTCCGTCCACGTAGAGCGCGAGCACCTGGCGCTCCCGGGCGGAGAGCTTCGCGGGAGCTCTGCTGGGCAGCTCGGCCAGAGCCGACTGGAGCACGTCGCTCACGAAGTGGCCCAGCTGCCGGGAGAGCCGCATGGTGCGGAAGACGGTCCGGATGGGCTCCCACTTGCCCACGGCACCGGCCGCCCCGCAGGTGAAGGCGGACCGGACCCGGGCGAGGTCGTCCGGCGGCACCAGCACCACCACGGTGTGCTCCTGCGCGGTGAGGTCCGTGACGTTCTGCACGAGGTTGCGGCCGTCCAGGGTGTTCAGGCTCAGCAGGACCACCATCTCCTCGGCCGGGTTCTCGGCCAGGAACTCCGGGACGCTGCCCGCCACCGCGCTCACGCGCACGCCGTGCTCGGGGTGCTCGAGGGCCTCGCGCTGCATCGCGATGCGCGTCATGGGCTGGGGGCTGATCACGGCGGCGTTCAACATGGTGGGGCTCCTCGACGTCTCCCGCTGTGAGGTGGGCGGGATCTCCGCGGCCGGGGATCGCCGGTCCGCTCCGGCAGCGGGAGGGCCGTGTCCTGCGGCGGGACCGGCGCCGAACGCCCATATGTCCTTTGTGGAATACAGGGCGGTGTGGCGGGGGCCATCGGGGCAGGGGGTCCTCCGTGCGGTCGCCGCCGGCGGAGATGGTGCAGTGTGTTCCTCCACAGTGGCGGACCCGCCCGCGCGCGGGCAAGGCGATTCCGTGCGGACCTGCAACTTCGCACACCGCACGCCGCCCGACGGGCCGTGCCGGGGTCGGGGCCGGCGGAAGCGGTGCGGCTGGAAGAATGGGGGAGCCCGCACCGGTCGAGGAAAGGTCCGTACCGTCATGCACACCGACGTTCTCCCGGGATCGGGCGGGCAGGGACTCCGGCCGGGAGCGGCTCGCGAGCTCCGCGGAATCCTCGAGGAGCTCTCCCTGCGCGGCCTCGCCCCCCGGCTCCTCGATCCGGGGGCGGACCCGGTGCTCACGACCGCAGGGGAGGAGGGCCTCCGGGAGCACGGGCCCGCAGGCGGCGATCCCGCACCGCGGTCCGAGGCGGAGGCGCTCCTGCTGGCCGGTCCCGGGGCGGATGCTCCCGTGGGCGACACCGGGCTGCTCCTCTGGCTCGACCGGGCGAGAGCCGCTGCGGCGGCGGGCCGGCCGGTCGTCGTCACCGGTCTGGCCCTCGACCCCGATGCCGTCCCGGAAGAGATCGTGCGCCGGCTCCTCCCGGTCGCCTCCCTCGTGGGGCTGCGGGACGAGACGTCCCTGGCGGTGGCCCGCCGGCTGTGCCCCGAGCACCCCGGCCTGCGCGTCGGCTGGGAGGACGCGCTCCTCCTCCCGCGTCCCGCCGCCCCGGCCCGGCCGCTCGAGCAGGACGGGCCGACACGTCGCCCAGGAGAGTGGAGCTCCCCGGCCGGGCGGGCGCAGGAGGAGTGGGAGGGGCCGGCCGCGGAGTCGGCGGATCCGGACGGACGGGCCGAGCGGCAGGACGAGCTGGGCGGGTCGGCGGAGGAGCCGGGGGCGCCGGCGGGGCCGCCGCGGATCCTCGCCGCAGTGCGGCGGCCGGCCGGTCCCTTCCCGCCGGAGCGGCTCGCCCCCGTGCTCGCCGCCCTGCTGGACGCGCTGGTGCACCGGACGGGCGCAGCGGTCACGCTCCTGGCATGCGGCGGCGCCCCGGCCGACGAGGAGTTCGCGGCGGACGTGGCCGCGCTGCTTCCGGGCGACGTCCACCGGGTGCGCGCGGCTCCGGGAGAGGCCGGCACGGAGGCGCTCCGGGCGGACTGGGTCCTGACCACCTGCTCCCGCGGTGCGGCCCTCGGCCTCGCGGCACGGGCCGTCGTCCTCCCGGTGGGTCCGGACAAATATTCCATGGACGACATGAACGGCGTGCTGAGCCGCTGGGGGCTGGAAGGTGCCGTCGTTCCCCTGGCGGCGCTGCTCACCCCCGGCGACGTGGCGTGGGACACCCGTGCGGCCCTCCAGCAGTGGGCGGCGGAGGCCGTGGAGCACCGGGGGGCGGTGCGCGCCGCGCTGGCGGACGCCGAGCCGGCGGTCCGGGAAGCGGCGGCCCGGTGGTGGGACGACGTGGCCGGGGCGCTCCGCGGTCAGGAGCCCCGGCCCGCGGTAGGAACGGTGGCGGCGCCGCGCGGGGTCGGTGCCCCGGTGGTGCGTGCCCTCCGCCGCCGGTACACCGTTCCCACGGTGCCGCCCGAACGGCCCACCGTCGCGGTCCTGCTGCGGCACCACGGCGCCCCGGCGCGCCTGGGCCGGGCCGTCGACGACCTCCTGGCGCAGACGTTCACCGACTGGCGACTGGTCCTCGTGGACGACGGCGGGAACCCCGCCGAGGTGGACGCGGTCCTGGCGCCGCGCCGGGACGAGCTCGCGGGGCGCGCGACGGTCCTCCACCACCGCAGGGCCCTCGGTGCCGCGGCGGCCGCCAACCGTGGGCTGCGGGGAGGGGAGTCTGAACTCGTCGTCCTGCACGACGGCTCGGAGCCCTGGCCGCCCGAGCTCCTGCAGCGCGCCGTGGCGCACCTCGAGGATCCCCTCGTGACCGACGACGGGGTCGTGGTGCCGACCGAGAATCCGCCCGGGACCGGCCGAGACGTACCGGCCGGTCGGCCGGGACGGAATCTCGTGCCGACGGACCGGGAGGCCCTCACCCTCACCGACGTGCTGGACGGCGACCGCACCGCGGTCGACGCGCCGTTCCTGTACCGGCGCGCGGTGCACGGGGTGCTGGGCGACTACGACGAGACCATCGGCGCCGCGGAGCGCTGGGAGTTCGTGATCCGCTTCCTGGAGACGTTCACCGTGGGCCTGCTCCCCGCGCGCCCGACCGCCCGGCGGGACCGGACCGACGGGCGCGCCTTGGCGCGGGGCGAGGCGGCGGTGCGCGAGCGCCATCTCAGGCAGTGGAGCGCGGAGCACGGGATCGGCCTGCCGCTCTACCTGCGGCGGGCCGCGGCGGAGGAGGCCGGCGCCCTGCACCGGAGGCTGGACGCCGCCGAGGAGCTCGCGCACGAGCTCCTGGAAGTGGTCCGCGCCCAGACCCGGCAGATCGAACGGCTCGAGCAGGTCGTGGCGGAGAAGGGCTTCCTTGCCTTCTGGCGGCGTGCGTGGCGGGCCCTGCGCGGAGGATGAGCGGCCCGCTCCGGCCCGCTCCGGCCCGCTCCGGCGCGGCCGGTCGGCAGGTTGCTTTCCAGTTCTCCCGTCCGTGTGACATGCTTCACCCTTGGGCGCCGGGCCGGGACGTGCGAATTCCGTCCCGGACGCGCCCTTCGCGCAGTGTCCGCACCAGATGAGGAGTCGGGGCATGGGATGGCTTGATCGGCAGCACTCGGTGGCACCACCGGGATTCAACCGCTGGCTCATACCGCCGGCCGCCCTCGCGGTGCAACTGTGCATCGGTCAGGCCTACGCCACCAGCGTGTACAAGAACGCGCTGGTGGCGCACTTCGACGCGAGCCTGACCCAGATCGGCATCATCTTCTCCATCGCCATCGTGATGCTGGGCCTGTCCGCCGCCGTCTTCGGCACGTGGGTGGACACCGGCGGGCCGCGCAGGGCCATGTTCACCGCGGCGCTGCTGTGGTCCGGCGGGTTCCTGGTCGGCGCGCTCGGCATCTTCACCGAGCAGCTCTGGCTCGTCTACCTGGGCTACGGCGTCATCGGCGGCATCGGCCTGGGCATCGGCTACATCTCGCCCGTCTCCACGCTGATCAAGTGGTTCCCCGACCGCCCCGGCCTCGCCACGGGCATGGCGATCATGGGCTTCGGCGGCGGCGCGCTGATCGCCAGCCCCCTCTCCGCGGCCCTGCTCAACTTCTACGACCCGAACTCCGGCACCGAGGGCTGGGTGGCGAGCGGGGAGGCCGTCGGCAAGCTGTTCCTGACCCTCGCGGTCGTCTACCTCGCCTACATGCTCTTCGGCGCGTTCACCATCAAGGTTCCCGCGGAGGACTGGAAGCCCGAGGGGTTCGAGCCCTCGAAGGTCGAGTCGAAGGCCCTCGTCACCAAGAACCACGTCTCGGCCCGCAACGCGATCCGCACCCGGCAGTTCTGGCTGGTGTGGATCGTGCTGTTCTGCAACGTGACCGCCGGCATCGGCATCCTCGAGCAGGCCGCCCCCATGATCCAGGACTTCTTCCGCCAGGCGGACGGCGCCTCCCTCGTGACGGCGGCCGTGGCCGGCGGCTTCGTGGGCCTGCTGTCCATCGGCAACATGGGCGGGCGCTTCGTGTGGTCCACCACCTCGGACGTCCTGGGCCGCAAGCGCATCTACATGGTCTACCTCGGTGTCGGGGCGGTCCTCTACACCGTGCTGGCGCTGTTCGGCTCGACCTCCACGCTGCTGTTCGTGCTGCTGGCCTTCGTCATCATCTCGTTCTACGGCGGCGGCTTCGCCACGGTGCCGGCCTATCTGCGGGACCTCTTCGGGACCTTCCAGGTGGGGGCCATCCACGGCCGCCTGCTCACGGCGTGGGCCGCCGCGGGCATCGCCGGGCCCCTCATCGTCAACGCGTTCCTCGACGCCCAGGGCACCCCCGGGGAGCTCACGGCGCAGGCGTACCAGCCGGCGCTGCTGACCATGGTCGGCCTGCTGGTCGTCGGCTTCGTCGCCAACCTCCTGGTCAAGCCCGTGGACGCCAAGTACCACGAGCCCGAGCGCCGGAGCGCGGCGTCCGGCACCGAGGCCTCCGGGAAGGCCGGCACCGAGTCCTCGCGCACGTCCGACACCGAGCTCTCCCCGAAGGAGGCATGACATGAGCCGTGCACGACTGGCACTGGGCTGGGTCCTCGTCGGGGTCCCGCTCGCCTACGGAGTGACGATGACCCTCACGCGGGTGACCGCGCTGTTCGTCTGACCGGCTGAACGACCGGCTGAACGACCGGCTGAACGACCGGCTGACGGGCCGGGCGCGTCCTGACCGGGCCGCTGCTCGGGCGGCGGGTCACACCGGGCCGCGGTCGTCCCCGGGGGCGTCGTCGTCGGACTGCCCGGCGTGGCCGAGGAAACCGCGCAGCAGCGCGGCCGTGCCCTCCAGATGGGCGAGGGAGGCGGCCCGGGCGGCGGGGGCGTCGCCGGCCAGGACGGCGTCGGTGAGCTCGCGGTGCTGGCGGTCGGAGTGCTCGAGGTTGACCGGCAGGACGGGGATCCGGTCCAGCAGGTCGCTGGCCCGCGAGCGCACCTCCGCGACGGCGCGGACCAGGCTGGGACAGCCGCCCAGCTCGGCCACCGCGATGTGGAAGCGTGCGTCGGCGGGGCGGTAGTCCTCCGGGGCGCTCTCCTCGACCTGCCGCAGGCACGCGAGCAGGTGCTCCCGGGCGGCCGCGCTGAGGGACGCCGCCGCGGCCAGCTCCGCCGCGGCGGGCTCGACCACGGCGCGGAACACGAGCACGTCCTCGACGTCCGCGGGGTCCACCGGGGGGAGGGTCTCGTCCGGCAGGGCGGTGCGACCGGTCACGAAGGTCCCGCCGTACCGGCCCCGCACCACCTCCAGGACCCCGGCGACCTGGAGCTCGTGCAGGGCCTCGCGGAGCGTGGCGCGGGAGATGCCGAGCATCGCCGCGGTCTCCCGCTCGGGCGGGAGCCGCTCGCCCCGGCGGAACAGGCCGAGCCGGATCGAGTCGAGGATCCGTTCCACGGCCTCCTCGAAGGCGTTGCCCTGGCGCACGGGCCGGATGCGGGGGTGCTGGACGGGATCGCTCACGGTGGCGCTCCTCCCTGCGGTGCGACGTGCGCCCATGGTGTCACGGTCCCCGGGGACCGCCTCCGGCGGGACCCCGCCCTCCGCGCCGGACGGGGCCACGAGCAGCAGCGGCGCGCCGCCCGGTCCGGACGGCGCGCCGCTGCCTCCGGCCGGGACGGCCGGCCGAGGTCCTAGTGGGTGAGGTCGATGGCGACCACGCCCACCGCGATGATCAGGGCGGCGGAGACGAGGAAGCCCGCCGTGATGGCGATGAGGGCCCAGGAGCGGGCGCGGCCGGGGCGGTCAGTGGCTGAGGACGTGGTCTGGTTCATGCCCACCATTCTGCGGCATCCGGGGGGCCGGCTCCACCGCGACGCGGTCCGTGCCCGGCCCGGCGGCCGCCCGGCCGCGCCCCGCGGGGTCTTGACGGGGCACGGGGCAGCCCACAGACTGTGACCACTCGCGCCAAACGTCTGTTTTCAGACCTTTGTGGAATCCCGGAGGGATCGTCCCATGCCCGAATCCCCAGCACAGCCCACCCGCACCGACGAGTACTTCCAGCACCGCCAGCTCCGCTCCGGCGCCGCCGGGTGGGTCCTGCTCGCGGGCCTGGGCATCGCCTACGTCATCTCCGGGGACTTCTCCGGCTGGAACATCGGGCTCTCCGAGGGCGGGTGGGGTGGGCTGCTCATCGCCTTCGTGCTCATGGGCCTCATGTACACCTGCATGGTCTTCGGCCTCGCCGAGCTCTCCTCCACCCTCCCCACGGCGGGCGCCGGGTACGGCTTCGCCCGCCGGGCGCTCGGCCCCCTCGGCGGCTTCGCCACCGGGATGGCCGTGCTCATCGAGTACGCCGTGGCCCCGGCGGCGATCGCCACGTTCATCGGCGGCTACATCGAGGCGCTGGGCCTGTTCGGGATCACCAACTCCTGGCCCGTGTACCTCGTGACCTACCTGGTGTTCATGGGCATCCACATGTACGGGGTGGGCGAGGCGCTCAAGCTGATGTTCGGGATCACCGTGGTCGCGGTCCTCGCGCTGGGGGTGACCGTCGTCGCGCTCGTGCCGCACTTCGACGCCGCCAACCTCTTCGACATCGTCCCGAACGACGCCGCGGGGGCGAGCGCGTTCCTGCCCATGGGCTACGCGGGGGCGATGGCGGCCCTGGTCTACGGGATCTGGTTCTTCCTGGCGATCGAGGGCGTGCCGCTGGCCGCCGAGGAGACCGCCGACCCCCGCCGGGACATGCCGCGCGGGATCATCGTGGCCATGGCCTTCCTGCTGGTCTCGGGCGCGCTCATGCTGGTCCTGGTGCCCGGCGCGGCCGGGTCGGAGGCGATGAGCACCTCGGACAACCCGCTGCCGGAGGCCATCCGCACGGTCGCCGGGGCGGACAGCGCGATGGCGAACATCGTCAACTACGCGGGCCTGGCCGGGCTGGTCGCGAGCTTCTTCTCCATCATGTTCGCCTACTCCCGGCAGCTGTTCGCGCTCTCCCGGGCGGGGTACCTGCCCCGGTTCCTCTCGCTGACCGGCAGGCGCCGGACCCCGTGGGTCGCCCTCATTGTGCCCGGCACCGTGGGCTTCGTGCTCGCGGCCGTGACGGGCGACGGCGGACTGCTCATCAACATCGCGGTCTTCGGCGCCACCGTCTCCTACGTGCTGCTGAACCTCTCCCACATCGTGCTGCGGCTGCGCGAGCCGGACCTCCCGCGCGGCTACCGCACCCCGGGCGGCGTGGTCACCACCGGCATCGCCCTGGTGCTGGCGCTCGTGGCCGTGGTCGCCACGTTCCTGGTCGACGTGCTCGCCGCGTCCATCACCGCGCTCGTGTTCGTCGTCTTCCTCGCCTACTACTGGTTCTACAGCCGCCACCGCCTCGTGGGCCACGCCCCCGAGGAGGAGTTCGCGCAGATCCGCACCGCCGAGGCGGACCTGCACTGACCCCGTCCCGCCCGACTCCCCGCCCAGCGACCCCAGCACCCCAGCGTTCCCAGCGATTCCAGCGACGAAGGACCGGACCCATGACCCAGACTCCTCAGCACCCGCGCAACGACCGGATGCTCACCGTCGAGCAGCTGCGGCAGCACGTGGCCGACGGGCTCGTGGACACCGTGGTCCTGGCCTTCACCGACATGCAGGGCCGGCTCCAGGGCAAGCTCAACCACGCGCAGTTCTTCCTCGACTCGGTGCTCGACGAGGGCGCCGAGGGCTGCAACTACCTGCTGGCCGTGGACACGGAGATGAACACCGTGGGCGGGTACTCGATCAGCAGCTGGTCCTCCGGGTACGGGGACATGGAGTTCGCTTGTGATCTCGACACGATCCGGCTGATGCCGCACAACCCCGGCCAGGTCCTCATCCAGTGCGACCTCACCGGCCACGGCGGGCAGCCCATCCCGATGTCCCCGCGGTCCATGCTCCGCCGCCAGCTCGACCGCGCCCGGGACATGGGCTTCACCATGGTCACCGGCACCGAGCTGGAGTTCTGCGTCTACAACACGAGCTACGAGGACGCCTGGGACGCCGGCTACCGGAACCTGGTCCCGGCCAACCAGTACAACGTGGACTACTCCGTGCTGGGCTCCCAGCGGGTCGAGCCGCTGCTGCGGGAGATCCGCAACGCCATGTACGCGGCCGGGCTGACCGTGGAGTCCGCGAAGGGCGAGTGCAACCTGGGCCAGCACGAGATCGCGTTCCGCTACGACGAGGGCATGGTCACCGCGGACAACCACGTGGTCTACAAGCTGGCCTCGAAGCAGATCGCCCACCAGCAGGGGAAGTCCATCACCTTCATGGCCAAGCCCAACGAGCGCGAGGGCAGCTCCTGCCACATCCACATGTCCCTGCGCGGACCGGACCGCGAACTGGTCTTCTGGGACCGCGAGCGGAACGCCCGGTCCCGCACCTACGAGCACTTCATCGCCGGGGTGCTGCGGACCATGCGCGAGTTCACCCTGTTCTACGCCCCCACCATCAACTCGTACAAGCGCTTCGTCGAGGGCAGCTTCGCCCCCACCTCGGTGGCCTGGGGCGTGGACAACCGGTCCTGCGCCGTGCGCCTCGTGGGCAGCGGGCAGTCCGCCCGGATGGAGAACCGCCTCCCCGGCGGGGACGTGAACCCGTACCTGGCGCTGGCCGCGATGCTCGCCTCCGGGCTGCACGGCGTGGAGCAGGAGCTCGAGCTGGAGCCGATGACCGAGGGCAACGCCTACGAGTCCGACGCCCCCGTGGTGCCCTCCACCATGCGCGAGGCCCGGGACCTGCTGGACGGCTCGGAGCTCGCACGGGAGCTGTTCGGCGAGGACGTCGTCGAGCACTACGTGCACTACGCCGACGTGGAGCTGGCGGCCTTCGAGGCCGCCGTCACCGACTGGGAGCTGCGCCGTGGCTTCGAGCGCCTCTGAGCCGGGCAGGCCCGGGTACCGGCCGCGGATCGGGCTGACCACCTACTACCAGGAGGGCTCCTGGGGGGTCTGGAGCTCCGTGGCGGCGATTGTCCCGGGCGCCTATGTGGAGGCCGTCGCGGCGGCCGGGGGCACGCCCCTGCTGCTGCCCCCGGTGGGCACGGACCCGGGGGTGCTCGAGCTCGTGGACGGGCTGGTCGTCATCGGCGGCGTGGACGTGGACCCGCGGTTCTACGGCGCCGACCGGCACGAGCTGACCTCGTCCCAGCCCTCCCGCGACGAGCACGACCTCGCCCTGACCCGGGCGGCCCTGGAGCGCGGGGTGCCCCTGTTCGCGATCTGCCGCGGCGCCCAGATCCTCAACGTGGCGCTCGGCGGCACGCTGATCCAGCACCTGCCGGACGTCAACGCGAACGCCGCGCGCTACCAGCCCGGACCGGGCCGGTACGGCGAGGTCGAGTTCGCCACCGAGCCGGGCAGTCGCTGCCGCGAGCTGCTGGGCGAGACGGCGTGGTCCCCGTGCTACCACCACCAGGCCCTGGAGACGGTGGCCGAGGGCCTGGTGGTGACCGCCCGCGCCGAGGACGGGACGGTCGAGGCCGTGGAGACCACCGAGGGCGGCTGGACGCTCGGCGTCCAGTTCCACCCCGAGGAGAACCGGAAGGACTCCCGGCTCTTCGAGGGGTTCGTCCGCGTGGCCCACGGCTACGCGCAGGACCGCGCCCGGCAGTACAGCGCCCGGCACGACAGCCCCGGGGGGACCGGCCGGGCAGAGCACGCTCCACAGCGAGAGGACACCCGCATCCCATGACCACCACGCAGATCATCGACCCCGCCACGGAGGAGGTCGTCGGCACCGTCGAGCTGACCTCCCTGGAGCAGACGGACGCGGCGATCGAACGGGCCCGGCGGGCCTTCGAGACCTGGCGGACCGTCGCCCCCGCCGACCGCGCCCGGCTGCTGCGCCGCTTCGCCGACGCGGTGGACGCCGACCTCGAGCACCTCGCGGCCCTGGAGGTCCGCAACGCGGGCCACACCATCGGCAACGCCCGCTGGGAGGCGGGCAACGTCCGGGACGTGCTGACCTACTACTCCGGGGCGCCCGAGCGGCTCTCGGGGCGGCAGATCCCCGTCCAGGGCGGGGTCAACCTCACCTTCCACGAGCCCCTGGGCGTGGTGGGCGTGATCGTGCCCTGGAACTTCCCCATGCCGATCGCCGCGTGGGGCTTCGCCCCGGCGCTCGCCGCCGGCAACACGGTGGTGCTCAAGCCGGCCGAGCTCACCCCGCTGACCGCGATCCGGCTCGGGGAGCTGGCGCTGGAGGCGGGTCTGCCCGAGGGCGTGCTCACCGTACTGCCGGGCAGGGGCTCGGTGGTGGGGGAGCGCTTCGTGACCCACCCCGCCGTCCGCAAGGTCGTGTTCACCGGCTCCACCGAGGTGGGCCGGCGGATCATGGCCGGCTGCGCGGAGCAGGTCAAGCGCCTGACCCTCGAGCTGGGCGGGAAGAACTCCAACATCGTCTTCGCGGACGCCGACCTGGAGCAGGCCGCCGCGTCCGCCCCCGCCGGCGCCCTCGACAACGCGGGCCAGGACTGCTGCGCCCGCTCCCGCGTGCTGGTCCAGCGCTCCGTGCTGGAGAGGTTCCTGGAGCTGCTGGAGCCCGCCGTGCGGGACTTCGCCTGCGGGGACCCGTGGGACGAGGGCACGCGGATGGGCCCGCTGGTCTCCGCCGCGCACCGGGACTCCGTGGCCGGCTTCCTCGCCGACGACGACGCCCGGGTCGCCTTCCGCGGGACCGCCCCCGAGGGCCCCGGCTGGTGGTTCCCGCCGACGGTGCTCACCCCGTCCCCGGACTCCCGGGTGTTCCGGGAGGAGATCTTCGGCCCCGTGCTCGCCGTGGTGCCGTTCGAGGACGAGGCGGACGCCGTGCGGATCGCCAACGACACCGAGTACGGGCTCTCCGGGTCGATCTGGACCCGGGACGTCGGCCGCGCGCTGCGGGTGTCCCGCGCCGTCGAGGCCGGGAACCTCTCCGTCAACTCGCACGCCTCGGTGCGCTACTGGACGCCCTTCGGCGGCTTCAAGCAGTCCGGCTTCGGCCGGGAGCTCGGCCCGGACGCCCCGCAGGCGTTCACCGAGACCAAGAACGTGTTCCTGGCCACCGACTGACGCCGCCGTTCCACCACCCGTCCCGGGGGAACCCCCACCACCGAACCCCCACCACCGAAGGAGGACCCATGGAGGTCAACGCCCGCCGTCTGGTCGGCCGCAGCGCCGTCATCACGGGAGGGGCCAGCGGCATCGGTCTCGCCGCGGCCCGCCGCCTCGCCGCCGAGGGCGCGCACGTCGTCGTCGCGGACCTGAACCCCGCGGCCGGGGAGGCGGCCGCCGAGGAGGTCGGGGGGCTGTTCGTGCGCACCGACGTGGCGGACGAGGCCGACGTGATCGCGCTCTACGCGGCGACCTACGAGGCCTACGGGTCGGTGGACGTCGCCTTCAACAACGCCGGGATCAACCCGACCGACGACGGCTCCATCCTGGACACCGGGATCGACGCGTGGCGCAGGGTGCAGGAGGTCAACCTCACCAGCGTCTTCCACTGCTGCAAGCACGCCATCCCGTACATGCGCGAGCAGGGGAGGGGCTCGATCATCAACACCGCGTCCTTCGTGGCCGTCATGGGCGCGGCCACCTCGCAGATCTCCTACAGCGCCTCGAAGGGCGGCGTGCTCTCGATGAGCCGGGAGCTGGGCGTGCAGTTCGCCCGGGAGGGGATCCGGGTCAACGCGCTGTGCCCGGGCCCGGTCAACACGCCGCTGCTGCAGGAGCTGTTCGCCGCGGACCCCGAGCAGGCCCAGCGCCGGCTCGTGCACGTGCCGGCCGGGCGGTTCGCGGAGCCGGAGGAGATCGCCGCGGCGGTCGCGTTCCTGGCCAGCGACGACGCCTCGTTCGTCAACGCCGCCACGTTCCTGGTGGACGGGGGGATCGCCGGGGCCTACGTCACCCCGGTGTGACCCAGTGGTCAGTCGGCGGGGGCGGCAGGGCGGTTCACGCGTTCCTCGCCGTAGAGGGCGGCGACCTCCTCGGAGCCGAGCCACCCGCTGAAGGTGGGCGACTGCGGCCAGCCCTCGGGGAGTCCTGCCACTCCTCCTGGCGCCCCCAGGGCAGCAGGTCGATGAGCGGAAGGTGTGGCTGACCTGTTCGACACCGCGGCCGCTGCTGTGCCAGGTGCGGTGGACGGTGTCCCCGTCCCGGAAGAACACGTTCAGGGCGAACTCTCTGCCCGGAGGAGCCCCGACGTCGGCGCCGAACGGGCTGCCGGCGGTGGAGTACCAGGTCATGCGGTTGCCGACGCGACGGCGGTAGGCGAGCGCCTCGTCGATCGGGCCCCGGGTGACGACCACGAACCGGGCGTCGTAGCGGTCGAGGAAGTCCAGGCGGGTGAACTGCGAGGTGAAGCTCGTGCACCCTCCGCACTGCCAGGTCTCGCCGGGGAACCACATGTGGTGGTAGGTGATGAGCTGCCGCCTCCCGGCGAAGACATCGACGAGACGGACCGGCCCGTCCTCGCCCTCCAGCGTGTAGTCCGGCAGCTCCACCATGGGCAGTCGGCGGCGCTGCGCCGCGATCGCGTCCAGCTCCCGGGTGGCGGCCTTCTCCCGGACGCGCAGCGCGTCGAGCTCCCGCTGCCAGGTCTCCTGGTCGACGACACGGGGCCGTCCTGTGCTGGTCATGGCAGATCCTCCTCGGTCCGGCCTCAGGCCGGCTGGTGGGCGGCGCAGTCGACCCCGGACCCGAACGACCGCGCGTCGAGCATCTCGATCGCGCCGTCGAGAGTGACGTTCTCGGTGATGACCAGGGTCCGCATGCCGGGACTCCTCCGTCCGTGCCCAGAGGGTGCGCCGTCGTCCCGCGGCACCGTGGACCAGTAGAGTGTGTACACCGTACACATCGATGGAAAGAGAGGTCAAGGGTGCCGCGCACACGGGATTCCTACCACCACGGTGATCTACGCAGAGCCCTGGTCGACGCCGGCCTCGCCGCGACGCGGGCCCGCGGTGCGGCGGCCCTGGGGCTGCGTGACGTCACCCGTCAGGCGGGCGTCTCGCCGAACGCCGCGTACCGGCACTTCGCCGACCGGCAGGCCCTCCTGGCGGCGGTCGCGCACGAGATCCAGGACCGGATGGCCGAGCGGATGCGGGCGCGGATGCCCGTGGCGGGGGACCTCGATCCGCAGGACCGGGCGCGGCTCCGGCTCCGCGGGGTGGGGCTCGGCTACATCGCCTTCGCCGTGGCCGAGCCGGGGTGGTTCGCGACGGCCTTCTTCGGACCGAGCGGCGGGCCGGGCGACGTGCTCCACGACCCCCACGACCGCCTGCCGCCGCCGTTCGCGCTGCTGGTGGAGGCGCTCGACGGCATGGTCGAGGCAGGCGCGCTCTCGCGCGAGCGGCGGGACGGGGCGGAGTGGGCCTGCTGGAGCGCCGTGCACGGCTTCGCGGAGCTCGTGGTCCACGGCCCCCTGCGCGGGCAGAGCCCCGATCGGATCGACCGGTGGGCGGAGCGGGTCGTGGACGACATCATCACCGGGATCGCCTGACGCGCCGGGCCCGTGCCGCGGGGCCTGCACCGCACCCCGGGAGCCCGGGCGGCGGCACCCCGCGGTCGCGTGAGCGGCGCCGGTCAGCGGGCGGCGACGACCAGGTCCTCCCGCAGCGCCGCCACGAACTCGTCCACGTCCTCCTCGGTGGTGTCCCACGAGCACATCAGGCGGACCTCGCCGACGGCCGGGTCCCACACGTAGAACGGCCAGCGCTCCTGCAGCCGGGCGGTGGTCCCGGCCGGGAGCACCGCGAAGACCGCGTTGGCCTGGGGGGTCTGCGTCACCCGGGCGCCGGGGACCTCCGCGATCCCGGCCGCCAGCCGCCCGGCCATCGCATTGGCGCGGCGGGCCGCCTCGAGCCACAGGTCCCCCGTGTGCAGCGCCAGCAGCTGCGCGGACACGAAGCGCATCTTCGAGGCCAGCTGGGTCGAGAGCTTGCGCACGAACCGGGGCTGGCGCACGGCGTCCGGGGTGAGCACCACGACGGCCTCCGCGCCCATCAGACCGTTCTTGGTCCCGCCCCACGAGACCACGTCCACGCCCGCGTCGGTGGTCAGCGCCCGCAGCGGGACGTCCAGGGCCGCGGCGGCGTTGGCGAGGCGGGCGCCGTCCAGGTGGACCGTCAGGCCCAGGCCGTGCGCGTGCTCGCAGACCGCCTGCAGCTCCTCGGGCGTGTAGACCGTGCCGAGCTCGGTGGACTGGGTGACGGTGACGACGCGGGGCTGGGCGTGGTGCTCGAAGCCGAAGCCGTGCGCCTCCCGGTCGATCAGCTCCGGGGTGAGCTTCCCGTCCGGGGTGGGCACCGCCAGCATCTTCACGCCCGCGACCTTCTCGGGGGCGCCGCACTCGTCCACGTGCGCGTGGGCCGTGGCGGTGCAGATCGCGGCGTCCCAGCGGTCGGTCATCGCCGCGAGCGCCACGACGTTCGCCCCCGTGCCGTTGAACAGGGGATAGCACTCCGCCTGCTCGCCGAAGTGCCGGCGGACCACGTCCTGCAGCGCCTCGGTGTAGGGGTCCGCGCCGTAGGCCCCCACGTGCCCGCCGTTGGCGGTCGCCAGGGCCTGGAGCACCTCGGGGTGGACGCCCGCGTGGTTGTCGCTGGCGAAGCCCTTCCGGACGGGGTCGTGCAGGCGCGACAGGACGGAGTCGGTCACGGGTGGCCCTTCCGGTGGATCGGCGGTGTGCCGGGCGGCACTCGCACTCTACTCGCGCCCCCGCCGGGGCAGTCCGGACCCGCACCGGGCCCGGGGCAGTCCGGTCCGCGCCCCGCCCGGGGCCGCCCGGCCCGGGCCGTCGGTAGGCTCGGGGCATGCGCATCGTCCGGGCCGCCGCGGCGGTGGTCGTCGGGGAGGACGGCCGGCTGCTGCTGGTCCGCCGGGGCCGGGAGCCCCAGCGCGGGCGCTGGAGCGTGCCGGGCGGGAAGCTGGAGCCGGGCGAGACCGTGGCCGAGGCCGCCGTCCGGGAGGTCTTCGAGGAGACCGGCGCCCGGGTCCGCGCGGAGCGCGAGCTGGGGGTGGTGCACGTCCCCGGGGGACCGGGCCTCGTGTACGAGGTGCACGACGTCGCCGCGACCTACCTCGGCGGTGTGCTGCGCCCCGGCGACGACGCCGACGCCGTGCGCTGGGTGGCCCCGGAGGAGCTGCCGGGGCTCGAGACCACCGACGGCCTGCTGGAGCACCTCGCACGGTTCGGGATCCGCCCGGCCTGAGACCCGCGGGCCCGGCCTCTCGTCCGGGCCCGGAGCGCGTGCTTGGATAGGGGCATGGCACAGACGCGGGGTTTCTACGTCGACACCGTGGAGCGCACCACCACGGCGGACCGGGACGCGGTCTGGGCGGTCGTCGAGGGCATCGGCGGCGAGCGCGGCTGGTACAGCACCGACCGCCTCTGGGCCGCCCGCGCCACGGCCAACCGGCTGAACCTCCCGCCCGGGCGGCTGCGCCACCGCGAGCACCCGGACCGCCTGGCGGCCGGGGAGCGCCTGGACTGGTGGACGGTCGAGGCCCTCGAGCCGCCGCGGCGGCTGCGGCTGCGGTCCGTCGTGCGGATGCCGGGGGACGCCTGGCTGGACATCTGCCTGGAACCGGGACCCGACGGCACTCTCGTCTACCGCCAGACCACGGTGTTCCGCCCCGCGGGCCCGGCCGGCCGGGCCTACTGGTACGCCATGCTCGCCCCGCACAAGGCCGTCCTGGGCCGGCTCGCCACGGACATCCTGCGGCAGGCGGGCGGTTAGGGCTCTTCCGCCCCGGCCGCTCCGGCCGTAGCGTGGACTCACCGGCCACCGTGACGCCCGGTGGACGCGGCCGGCGGCCGGGGGAGTGCCTCGGCACCGCTGCCGGGCGGAGCCTCCAGGAGAGTGCCGCCATGACCGCCGACGCCCCGTCCGTCCCCGACTCCCGCGCCCTGGCCGACGAGGCCGTCGCCCTGGTCCGCGAGTGGCTCGTGCGCGCCGCCGAGGGCCGCCGGCACCGCGACGGCGCCGCCGACCGGCTCGCCACCGTCCTCCAGGACCCGCACGGGCTCGAGTTCACCGTCGGCTTCGTGGACCGGGTGGTGCGCACCGAGGACGTGCGGGCCGCCGGGCGGGCCCTGCACGCGCTCGCCGAGATCGTGCCCCGCACCATGTCCGCGGCGGACCGCGCCCAGATCCGGCTCGGGGCCGCGCTCTCGGCCTCGGCGCCGCAGGTGGTCGTCCCCGCCGCCCGCACCCGGCTCCGCCAGCTCGTGGGCCACATGATCGTCGATGCCCGCCCCCGGCCGTTCGGGCAGGCCGTGAAGAAGCTGACGGCCCAGGGCCACCGGCTCAACATCAACCTGCTGGGCGAGGAGGTCCTCGGCGTGGAGGAGGCGGACAAGCACCTCGCCGACGCCGCGGCGCTGCTGGACCGGGACGACGTCGACTACGTGTCCGTCAAGGTCTCCTCCGTGGTCCCGCAGCTGTCCCACTGGGGCTTCGAGGGGACCGTGGCGAAGGTCGTCGAGCGGCTGCTGCCCGTCTACCGGGCCGCCGCCCAGGCCCCGGCCGGGAGCAAGTTCATCAACCTCGACATGGAGGTCTACTCCGACCTGCACCTGACCACCGAGGTGTTCACCCGTCTCCTGGAGCACCCGGAGCTGCGGGGTCTCGAGGCGGGGATCGTGGTCCAGGCCTACCTGCCGGACGCGCTCGCGGTGGTGCGGCGGCTCTCGGTGTGGTCCGCCGCGCGGGTCGAGGCCGGGGGCGCGGGGATCAAGGTGCGGCTCGTGAAGGGCGCGAACCTCCCCATGGAGCGCGTGGACGCCGAGCTCCACGGCTGGCCCCTGGCCACGTGGAGCAGCAAGCAGGAGACCGACACCAACTACAAGCGGGTCCTCGACTGGCTGTTCGTGCCCGGCCGGATGACGGGGCTGCGGCTGGGGGTGGCCGGGCACAACCTCTTCGACATCGCCTTCGCCCACCTGCTCGCCGAGCGCCGCGGCGTGACGGAGCGGATCGAGTTCGAGATGCTCCAGGGCATGGCGGTCGAGCAGGCGAGGGCCGTGAGCGCCGACGTCGGACAGCTGCTGCTCTACGTGCCCGCCGTGCGCCCGGCCGAGTTCGACGTGGCCGTGTCCTACCTCGTGCGCCGGCTCGAGGAGAACGCCTCGCACGAGAACTTCATGTCCGGGATCTTCGAGCTGGCCCCGGACAACGAGGTCTTCGCACGGGAGGAGCAGCGCTTCCGGGCCGCCCTCGAGGCGCTGGACCCGCGGCAGGACACCGCCCCGGCCCCCGCCCGCGCCCAGGACCGCACCGCGCCCGACGCCGGGTCCGCGCACCTGCCGCTGGAGGAGCCCTTCCGCAACGAGCCGGACACCGACGTCTCGGTCCCCGCGAACCAGGCGTGGGCGGACGGGATCGCGGCCCGGATTCCGGACCGGTCCTGGTACGAGGCCCTGGCCGTGCCCGACCCCGTCGGCGCGCAGGACGTCGAGCGGCTCGTGCGCACGGGACGGGACGCCGCCGAGGGATGGCACGGCCGCGGCGCCCGCGAGCGGGCGGAGATCCTCAACCGGGCGGCCGACGTCCTGGCCGCCCGCCGCGGGCACCTGCTGGCGGTGGCCGGCGCGGAGGCGGGCAAGACCCTGGGCCAGTCGGACCCGGAGGTCTCGGAGGCGATCGACTTCTGCCGCTGGTACGCCCGCCGCGCCCTCGAGCTCGAGACCGTGGACGGCGCCCGGTTCGTCCCGGACCGGCTCGTGCTGGTCACCCCGCCGTGGAACTTCCCGCTGGCGATCCCCACCGGCTCCACGGTCGCGGCCCTGGCCGCCGGCGCCGCCGTGCTGCACAAGCCCGCCCCGGAGGCACGGCGCTGCTCGGCCGCCGTGGTCGAGGCGCTGTGGGAGGCCGGCGTGCCGCGGGACGTGCTCCAGCTCGTCGACTCCGTGGAGGGGGAGGTGGGGCAGGCCCTCGTCTCCCACCCCGGGGTGGACCGCATCGTCCTCACCGGCGCCTACGAGACGGCACGGCTCTTCCAGTCCTGGCGGGCGGGGCGGCCGATGACAGCGGAGACCTCGGGCAAGAACGCCCTGGTCATCACGCCCAGCGCGGACCGGGACCGGGCCGTGTGGGACCTCGTGACCAGCGCGTTCGGCCACGCCGGGCAGAAGTGCTCGGCGGCCTCCCTCGGGATCCTCGTGGGCAGCGTGGCGCGGTCCGAGCGGTTCCGCCGGCAGCTGCTGGACGCCGCGTCCTCGATGGTCGTGGACTGGCCGCAGAACCTGCAGGCCTCGGTGGGCCCGGTGATCGCCGAGCCCGGCGAGAAGCTGCACCGCGCCCTGACCCGCCTCGACCCGGGGGAGCAGTGGCTGCTCGAGCCGCGGCAGCTCGACGACACCGGACGGCTGTGGCGGCCCGGGATCAGGACGGGGGTGGCCCCCGGCTCCTTCTTCCACCGCACCGAGTGCTTCGGCCCCGTCCTGGGGCTGATGGAGGCCGCGGACCTGCAGGAGGCGATCGAGCTGCAGAACGCGGTCGAGTACGGGCTGACCGCCGGGCTGCACTCCCTGGACCCCGACGAGGTCAGCACGTGGGTGGAGCTCGTCGCGGCCGGCAACCTCTACGTCAACCGCGGCATCACCGGGGCGATCGTCCAGCGCCAGCCCTTCGGCGGCTGGAAGCGGTCCTCGGTGGGCCTGGGCGCCAAGGCCGGAGGACCGAACTACCTGGTCCAGCTCGGCTCGTGGCAGAAGGCTCCCTTCGGGGAGGTCCCGGCCGAGCAGGCCGGCACCGAGCTCTCCGTGTCCGTCGCCCGCCACCTCGCGGAGCTCCGCCCCCTCGTGCCCGAGCCGGACGCCGCCTGGCTGACCGCCTGCGCCGAGCAGGACCAGGCCTGGTGGGACCGGGAGTTCGGCCGCGCCCACGACCCCACCGGCCTGCAGTCCGAGGCCAACCTGTTCCGCTACCGCCCGCGCGACGTCGTCGTGCGCGCGGCCGAGGACGCCCCGCTCACGGACGTGATCCGGGTGGGGCTGGCCGCCGTGCGCTCCGGCGCCCGCGTGGTCCTCGTCCCCGCGGGGGAGGTCCCCGCGCAGGTGCAGGAGCTCTTCCGCTCGGTGCTGGACCCCTGCGGTGACGAGGCCTTCGCCCGCGTCGCCGCCGACTGGTCCGATCCGAGCGGGGCGGGACGGATCCGGGTGGTGGGCACCGCGCCGGGCCTGGCCGAGGCGCTCGCCGAGCGGCCCGAGGTCGCGCTGCTCACCGGGCCGGTGGTCGGCGCCTCCCGTGTGGAGATGCTCCCGCTGCTCGCGGAGCAGGCCGTGTCCGTGACGATGCACCGCTTCGGGAACCCCTCGACGGACGCCGAGACGGTGGTGCGCCGGGTGATCGCGTCCTCGCCGGGCCTGGGCACCCCGGCGCCACCGGTCGAAATGTAGGCGTCGCCCCTGGTGGGAACGAGGCGCCGGTGCGAGGCTGAGCCCATGCGCGCATCCCTGAGGTACCTCGCACTGGGTCTGGCCGGAGCGCTCGGCGTCTCCGGCACCGTTCTCGGCGGCTCCGCGGCCGTCGCGCACGACGACCGGCAGCACGGGGGCCGGGGCTCGCCGGTCACCGCCGAGCTGCCCAAGGTCCCCGTCATGACCGGCGGCGGCGGCGCGGTCTCCTCCGTGGACCCGCTCGCGAGCCAGGTCGGCATCGACGTGCTCGAGCGGGGCGGCAACGCCGCCGACGCCGCCGTGGCCGCGGCCGCGGCCCTGGGCGTCACCGAGCCGTACTCCGCGGGCATCGGCGGCGGCGGGTTCTTCGTGCACTACAGCGCGGAGACCGGCGAGGTCCGCACGGTCGACGGGCGCGAGACGGCCCCGGTTACGTTCACGGAGGACGAGTTCCTGGACGAGGGCGGCGAGCCCCTCGACTTCGCCACCGTGGTCAGCTCCGGGAAGTCCGTGGGCGTGCCCGGCACCCTGGCCACGTGGGAGACCGCGGCCGAGGAGTTCGGCACGATGGACCTGCACCGGTTGCTGCGGCCCGCGGAGCGGATCGCCGCCCGCGGCTTCGTGGTGGACGAGAACTTCCAGGAGCAGACCGCCCAGAACGCCGAGCGCTTCGGGAAGTTCCCCGAGACCGCGGAGCTGTTCCTGCGCGACGGCGAGGCGCCCGCGGTCGGCACCGTGTTCCGCAACCCCGACCTCGCCCGCACCTACCGCACCATCCGGCACGAGGGCACCGGCGCCTTCTACGACGGGTCGATCGGGGCGGCGGTCGTCGACGCGAGCCGGGAGCCCGCCACCGCCGAGGGCGTGGAGGTGCTCCCCGGGGAGCTGACCCTCGAGGACCTGGGATCCTACGAGGCCCTGCTCAAGGACCCGGTCTCCACCGAGTACCGCGGCCTGGAGGTCTACGGCATGGGGCTGCCCAGCTCCGGCGGCATCACGGTGGCCGAGACCCTGAACCTCCTGGAGGCCTACGACGAGCGCACCGGGACGGCCCTCGGCGAAACCTCCGGGACCCAGTACCTGCACCGCTTCTCGGAGGCCACGGCGACCGCCTTCGCCGACCGCAACCGGTGGATCGGGGACGTGCAGGGCGTGCCCGTCGAGGAGCTCACGAGCCAGGAGTTCGCCGACGAGCGGGCCTGCCTCTTCGACCCCGCCGCGGCCCAGGAGCGCCCGATCCCCTTCGGTGAGCCGGACGGGGACTACGCCGCGTGCGGGACTCCCGGGGCCCGTCAGCCCGAGCCGGTCGGCGGCGTCTCGACCACCCACCTCAACGTGGCCGACCGGTGGGGCGACGTGGTCTCCTACACCCTCACCATCGAGCAGACCGGCGGCTCCGGGATCACGGTCCCGGACCACGGGTTCCTGCTCAACAACGAGCTGACCGACTTCAACTTCGCGCCCGTCACCGAGGGCGTGCCGGACCCGAACCTGCCCGGCCCGGGCAAGCGGCCCCGCTCGTCGATGAGCCCCACGATCGTGCTCCGGGACGGGGAGCCGTGGATGTCGGTGGGCACCCCCGGCGGCGCCACGATCATCACCACGGTGGCGCAGATCCTCACCGGGCACATCGACCGGGACCTCGACCTCGTCGACGCCGTGGCCGCGCCCCGGCTGAGCTCCCGCAACGGGGCCGAGGGCACCGACCTGGGTCTCCTCGACTCGCCCACGGGCGACGAACTGATCGCCCTCGGGCACGAGCTCGAGGACGTGCGCTGGATCGGCAACGCCTCCGCCATCCGGATCCTCGGCGACGGCCGCTTCGAGGCGGCGGCCGAGACCGAGCGCGGCTACGGCGGCTCCGCCATGGTGGTGCACCCCGAGCCGTGATGCCGCCCTGTTGCTGACCGGCCGCTGACCTGTTGCCGAGGCCCCGGGCCCCGTCCGCTCCGGACGGGGCCCGGGGACCGCCGGGACACGTCCTAGGCTGGGTCCGGACCGCGCGTCCCGCGCCACGTCCGTCCGACCCAGGAGCCGCACCGTGTTCAGCCACCCGCCCGCCGACCGCCCCGGCCCCTCCGAGCCCGTCGTGCCGGGGGACCCCGCCCTGGACGACCGGTGGCGGGCGGCCACGGCCGGGTGGCGCCCGTCCTCGATCCGCCCGTCCTCGATCCGCTCGGGCGAGCCCGACCGCGTCCGCGCCTGGGTGCGCCACGCCTGGGAGGGCCTCGCCGGCGGGGGTGTCGACGGCGCGGTCGCCGGGCCGGAGGACGACGACGCCGTCGGCCGGCGGGTGCGCGACCTGATGACCGTCGCCGCGCTGTTCGTCCTCCAGGAGCGCTTCCTGGCCGTCGCCGCCGGCGAGCCGGCCCCCGCCGGGGCGCCCGACCCCCGGCGGGACGGCGCCCCCCTGGGCGACGACGAGGTCCTGGCGGTCGTGCGGCAGACGTGGGAGATCGACCCCGCGGAGGAGGGGGCGGAGGGGTTCGCGGCGGAGCTCGCCGGGTTCCTGCAGGACCACCTGGACGAGCTCGCCGAGGAGGTCCGCGAGCGGCTGGTGGACCGGCGCGGCCCCACCCAGGTGTTCGCCGAGCTGTGGAGCCTCGAGCACGTGGACGAGCTCGAGCCCGCCGACCAGGAGGGGGAGCCCCCGTTCCCGCTTCCCACCGACGACATCGCGTGGATCGTCAGCGGCGTCCCCGGCCCCGAGAAGCACACCGCCTGGGAATGGCTCACCCGCTGAGCCGGACCCCGGCCGCAGCGGCACCGGAATAAGCCGGCTCACCCACGACTTTTATGGATGTATCCACAAAATTTGCGACGAGGAGCCCCGCATGACCATCCAGCTCGGCCTGAACACCTTCGGCGACCTCTACCCCGGGCCGGACGGGCGGATGCTCGGCGGGGCACAGGTGATCCGCAACGTCGTGGCCGAGGCGGTGCTGGCCGACCAGGTGGGACTGGACTTCTTCGGCATCGGCGAGCACCACCGGGAGGACTTCGCGGTCTCCTCGCCCGAGACGGTGCTCGCCGGCATCGCCACGGTCACGGAGCGGATCCGCCTGGGCTCCGCGGTGACCGTGCTCAGCTCCGACGACCCGGTGCGGGTCTACCAGCGCTTCGCCACCGTGGACGCACTCTCGTCCGGCCGCGCCGACGTCATCCTGGGCCGCGGCTCCTTCACCGAGTCCTTCCCGCTGTTCGGCTACCCGCTGGACGAGTACGAGGCGCTGTTCGAGGAGAAGCTGCAGCTGTTCGACCGGCTCCGCACCGAGGGCCGGATCGACTGGCAGGGCCGGCTGCGCGCGCCCATCCAGGGCCTGGAGGTCTACCCCAAGACCGAGGCCGGCGCGCTGCGCACGTGGATCGCCGTGGGCGGCTCGCCCAACTCGGTGGTCCGCGCCGCCCACTACGGGCTGCCCGTCATCTTCGCGATCATCGGCGGCAGCCCCTCGGCCTTCGCGCCCTTCGCCGACTACTACCGCCAGGCCCTCGAGCACTTCGAGAAGGAGCCGCAGCCGGTGGCCTTCCACTCCCCGGGCTACGTCGCGGAGACCGACGAGCAGGCCCGCGAGGAGTTCTTCCCGCACCAGGCGTACACGCACGCCCGGATCGGCAGGGAGCGCGGCTGGGGCCCGCTGACCCGCGCGGAGTTCGACGCGATGTGCGGGCCGGAGGGCGCCTACTTCGTGGGCTCCCCGGAGACGGTCGCCCGCAAGATCGTCCGGTCCTCGGCGGCGCTCGGCGCCTCGCGCTTCGACCTCAAGTACGCGGTGGGCACCCTGGACCACGCCCGGATGCGGCGCAGCATCGAGCTCTTCGGCACCGAGGTGCGCCGCTACGTCGAGGACATGACCGCCGACCTGTCGGCGCCCGTCACCGGCTGAGCTCCGGGCGATCGGCCTTCCCGAGTACTCAGTACACGCCAACGTGTACTGTTGGAGTATGACCTCGGTCGGCTCCACCCACGCCGCTGCCCTGACCCGGTTCGGCAGCGCCCTCTCGGAGGGCGTCCGCACCCGGATCCTGCTGTCCCTGCGCGAGGCCCCGGCGCGCCCCACGGACCTGACCGAGAGCCTCGGCGTGTCGAAGCAGGTGGTCTCCAATCAGCTCGCCTGCCTGCGCGGGTGCGGGCTCGTCGAGGCCACCCGCGAGGGACGCAACACCTGGTACCGGCTGGCCGACCCCCGTTTGGGCGGTGCGCTGGGAGAGCTGCTGGACCTGGTGGTCGCCGTGGACCCGGTCTGCTGCTCCCCGGAAGGCTGCACCTGCGCATGAGCTCGACCTCTCTCGGCCCCAGGCCCATCACGGCGGACCGGCGGGCTCTCCTGCACCGGAGGGTGCGGTGGATCGTGGCCGGCACGATCACCTACAACGTCCTCGAAGTGATCGTCGCGATCACCGCCGGTGCCGTCGCCTCGTCCTCGGCACTGATCGGCTTCGGCCTCGACTCCGTCGTCGAGGTGCTGTCGGCGGCCGCGGTGGCCTGGCAGTTCGCCGCTCCGGACCCGCATCGCAGGGAGCGGGCGGCCATGCGGGTGATCGCCTTCTCCTTCTTCGGGCTCGCGGTCTTCGTCACCGTCGACGCACTGCGCGCCCTGCTCGGGGCCGCCGAGCCGGAGCACTCCCCGGTCGGGATCGGACTGGCAGCGTTGAGCCTGGTGGTCATGCCGCTGCTGTCCTGGTTCGAGCGCCGCACCGGCCGGGAGCTGGGCTCCGCCTCAGCGGTGGCCGACTCCCGGCAGACCCTGCTGTGCACCTACCTCTCGGCCGTGCTGCTGGTGGGCCTGGTCCTCAACAGCGCCTTGGGCTGGGCCTGGGCCGACCCGGTCGCCGCGCTGGTGATCGCCGTCGTAGCGCTGCGAGAGGGCCTGGAGGCCTGGCGGGGGGACGCCTGCTGCACGCCGGCGGCCGTCCTCGTCGGCGCGGACGCCGACGACGACGCGGAAGGGTGCGGCCCCGGCTGCTCCTGCTGCCCGTGAGCCGGCTCCCGAGGCGCCGCTCCCAGCGCGGGCCCGGCGCTCAGCTCCGCAGCCGGGCCACGGCCTCGTCCTGGTGCAGGATGTCCTGGCGCATCTCGTCCTCGAGGAAGGCCAGCAGCGCGCGGGAGAGCTCCGAGTTCTCGGAGGCCACGGCGTCCCGGGCCACCGCGGCCCGGAAGTTGTGGGCGAACGCGTCGATCGCGGTCTGGGCGACGCAGCTGTGCGTGGAGATCCCGCAGAGCATCAGGTGGGTGGCGTCCAGGTTGCGCAGCCGGGCCGCGAGGTCCGTGTCGAAGAACGCGCTGTCCCGGGTCTTGACCAGCCCCGTCCCGCCCTCGGTGTCGAGACCGGCCACGTACTCGGACTGCTCCGTGCCGGGGAACGCGAAGCCCTGCCCGTCGTCGTGCATGTTGACGGTCCACGTGGAGCCGTCCCGCTCGTGCTGTGTGCGGATCAGCACGATCGGGCAACCGCCCTCGCGGGCCGCCCGGATCAGCTCGTTGACCTTCTCCGTCACGGGCTCCCGCTGCTCCTCGAGCTCGGGGAAGTCGAAGTACGAGTTCTGCATGTCGATGACGAGCAGGGCGGTGCGGCCCTGCGCCGGGTGCTGGGGCATGGCGTCCTCTCCGGTACGGGGGGAGCCCCGCGAGGGGCTCCGGTGGACAACGATCCGATCAGTGAACTTACTACCTTCGGGCGCGCGGCTCCACCCGCTCCGGGGCTCCGGTAGCCTGAGGCGCATGGCCTATCACGCGGACGCCCTCGAGCTCGAGGGCAAGGAGATCCTCACGTGGGAACGCTTCGGCGAAGCGACCCAGGAGCTCGCCCAGAGCGTCGTGGACAGCGGCTTCCTGCCGGACATCATCATCGCGGTGGCCCGCGGCGGTCTGCTCCCGGCCGGTGCGCTGTCCTACGCGATGGGGGTCAAGCTCTCGGACGCGATCAACGTGGAGTTCTACACCGACGTCCACCAGACCCTGCCGGACCCCGTGCTGCTCGCCCCGATGCTGGACACCGAGTCCATCGCGGGCCGGAAGCTGCTCGTCGTCGACGACGTGGCCGACTCCGGGCGGACCCTCGCCCTGGTGCTGGAGCTGCTGCGCGGCCTGGGCGCGGAGGCGCGCTCCGCCGTCATCTACGGCAAGCCCCGCTCCGTGATCCGGCCCGACTACCTGTGGAAGGCCACCGACGACTGGATCGTCTTCCCCTGGTCGGCCGCCCCGCCGGTCACCGCCGGCGCCTGACCGCCCCCGGGGCCGCGTCCCGCCCGGGCCGCTCCTCGTCCGGTCAGCGCAGCGCCGCCCGCACCCCGGGGTGGCCGGCCATGACGAGCCACACGACGTTGACCGCGACCAGGACGGCGGTGCTGAGCCCGGGCAGCAGGTGCCCGCCCAGCAGGAACACCGCCAGGTCGAAGAGGTCGCCGAGCACGGCCAGGGAGCAGAAGACGATGCCGAGGATCCAGCCCCACTGCAGCTGCTCGCGCAGCGGGAACCAGACCAGCGCGTAGAGGGCCGTCGTCAGCACCACGCCGAGGAGCGCCAGCGCGGCGGACAGCCCGGCGCCGGGGAGCCCCGGCACCCGCGCCAGGTCCTCCATGCCGGGGAGCTGGGCGCTGGGGCCCGCGACCGTCTGCACGAACGTGTCCGCCACGTTGACGGCGAACGAGAGCAGGGTGAGCCGCAGCAGCAGGCGCAGCCGGGCCGTCATCGGCGGCCCGGGCGGGACCGTGCCGGGACCCGGTCCGCCGGGGAGCCGCGGGGGCGGCCCGCCGCCCGGACGGTGCGGGCCGCCGGGACCGTGCGGGTGCTGGCTCATGGCCTGTGCCTCCTGGCGCGCGCGAGGTGTGCTCACCGCCGAACCTACCGCTCCCTGCCCCGTCCGGCACGGGTTTCCGGGGATCGTCCCCCGCGGGACCTCCCCGGGGCGGCCCGTGCGACGTGGATCACCCGGGGTAGGCTGGCACGGTAGGCACCGACGGCGCGACCGCTCGTCGGTCGTGCGCGCACCCGTGACGACCGACCAGCCAGGAGCAGCCGCGACATGACGACTCAGCACGACCGGACCGCCGCCCCCGACCGCCACCGCGCCGAGGTGATCGACGCCCCGCTGCGTGCGGACGTCCGCCGCATCACGACCCTGCTGGGGGAGACCCTGGCCCGCCAGCGCGGCGAGGAGCTGCTGGAGCTGGTCGAGCAGGTCCGCCGGCTCACCAAGGACGCGAAGGACGCCAAGGCCTCCGGGGCCGACGACGCCGCGGGCCAGGTCCGCGACCTGCTCGGCTCCCTGCCCCTGGACCGGGCGACGGACCTGGTGCGGGCCTTCGCCCACTACTTCCACCTGGCCAACGCCGCCGAGCAGGTGCACCGCGTGCGCGTGCTCGGCCGCCGCCCCGAGGACGAGGGGTGGCTCGCCGCGGCGGTCGCCGACGTCGCCGCCGAGGCCGGTCCCGACGCCCTGCGCGAGGCGGTGGGCAGCCTGGACGTCCGGCCGGTGTTCACCGCGCACCCCACCGAGGCCTCCCGGCGCTCCGTGCTGACCAAGATCCGGCACCTCTCCGACATCCTGGCCCGCGAGACCGCCGAGGGCTCCGCCGCGCGCCGCAGCCAGGACCGGCGCCTCGCCGAGCTGATCGAGCTCCTGTGGCAGACCGACGAACTGCGCCAGAACCGCCCCACCCCGCTCGACGAGGCCCGCAACGCCCTGTACTACCTGCGGGAGGTCCTCACCGAGACCATGCCCGTGCTGCTCGCGGACCTCGAGGACCAGCTCTCGCAGCACGACGTGCACCTGCCGGCCGGCCCCCCGCCGCTGCGCTTCGGGTCCTGGATCGGCGGGGACCGGGACGGCAACCCCAACGTCACCCCCGAGATGACCCGCCGGGTCCTCCAGCTGCAGGGGCAGGCGGCCGTCGATATCGCCCTGAGCTTCCTGGACGTGCTGGTCTCCCGGCTGTCCCCCTCCACCGCCATCGTCGAGGTCGACCCCGAGCTGCGCGAGTCCGTGGAGCGGGACGTGGCCCACCTGCCCGGCCTGGACCCGCGGGTCCTGGAGCTCAACGCGCAGGAGCCGTACCGGCTCAAGCTCACCTGCATCAAGGCCAAGCTGATCAACACCCGCCGCCGGTTCGCGGAGGAGACCGTCCACGAGCCGGGCCGGGACTACCGGACCACCGCCGAGCTCGTGGCCGACCTCGACGTGGTGGCACGCTCGCTGCGGCACCACGCGGGCGCGCTCGCCGCCGACGGCTCGCTCGCCGCGGCGACCCGCACCATCGCCGGCTTCGGCCTGGGCCTGGCCACCCTGGACGTCCGCGAGCACGCCGACGCCCACCACGAGGCCGTGGGGCAGCTGCTCGACCGGCTGGGCGAGCTGGACCAGCCGTACGCGGACATGGACCGGGGGGCGCGCGCCGCGGCGCTCGCCGGGGAGCTCGCCGGCCGCCGCCCGCTCGCCCCGCCGGGGCTGTCCACGGGCGCCGTGCACCTCGACGGCGACGCGGACCGGACGTTCGCGGTCTTCCGGGAGATCGCCCGGGCCCAGGAGACCTACGGCGAGGAGATCGTCGAGACCTACATCGTGTCCATGACCCGCGACGCGGACGACATCCTGGCCCCCGTGATCCTGGCCCGCGAGGCCGGGCTGGTGGACCTCACCGGCGAGCAGGACCGCGCCACCCTCGGCTTCGCACCGCTGCTGGAGACCGTCGGGGAGCTGCGCCGCTCCGCGGAGGTCATCGACGAGCTGCTCTCCGACCCGGCCTACCGGCGGGTGGTCGCGGCGCGCGGGAACATCCAGGAGGTCATGCTCGGCTACTCCGACTCCAACAAGGAGTCCGGGGTGATGACCAGCCGGTGGGAGATCCACCGGACCGAGCGCCGGCTGCGCGACGTCGCCGCCCGGCACGGCGTGCGGCTGCGGCTCTTCCACGGCCGCGGCGGCTCCGTGGGCCGCGGCGGCGGCCCCACCCACGACGCGATCCTCGCCCAGCCCAGCGGCGTCCTCGCCGGCGAGATCAAGTTCACCGAGCAGGGCGAGGTGATCAGCGACAAGTTCTCCCTCCCCGCCCTGGCCCGGGAGAACCTCGAGCTGTCCCTGGCCGCCGTGCTGCGTGCCACGGCGCTGCACCAGGACCCGCGCTCCACCGAGGAGGAGCTGGACCGGTGGGGCGAGGTCATGGACGTGGTCAGCGACGCCGCCTTCTCCTCCTACACGGGCCTGGTCGAGGACCCCGACCTGCCGGAGTACTTCCTGTCCGCCACCCCGGTGGAGCAGCTCGGCGCGCTGAACATCGGCTCCCGCCCGGCCAAGCGCCCGTCGTCGGACAAGGGCCTGTCCGGGCTGCGGGCCATCCCGTGGGTCTTCGGCTGGACGCAGTCCCGGCAGATCGTGCCCGGCTGGTTCGGGGTGGGCTCGGGCCTGCGCGCCGCCCGCGAGGCGGGGATGGAAGGGGACCTGCGCACCATGCTGGAGCGCTGGCACTTCTTCCGCTCCGTGATCTCCAACGTGGAGATGACCGTGGCGAAGACCGACCTGGAGATCGCCGCCCACTACGTCCGGGCGCTGGTGCCCGAGCGGCTCCAGCACGTGTTCGAGGTGATCCGCCGCGAGTACGAGCTCACCCTCGACGAGCTCGCCCGGCTCACCGGGCAGGCGGAGCTGCTGGACGGCAACCCCACCCTGAAGCAGACGCTCGAGGTGCGGGACCAGTACCTCGACCCCATCTCCTACCTGCAGGTGGAGCTGCTCCGCCGGATCCGGGAGCAGGACGCCGAGGGCGGGGAGGTCGACGAGGGCCTGCAGCGGGCCCTGCTCATCACCATCAACGGGGTGGCCGCCGGCCTGCGCAACACCGGCTGACCGGCCGGGCCGGGCGGCGGCGCGGAGGGCGCGGCCGCTCGGATCCGGTCCGCGGGCGGGAAGAGGTCCGCGGCCCGGCCGGACCGGGGCCCGGATCAGGGGACGGGCAGCAGCAGGGCGACGGCGCCGAGCACGGACAGTCCCGCCCGGAGGTGGTTGGCCCGCGTCCACGGCCGCGCGTAGGCGGACCACACCACGGTCCGGCGATCGGTGCGGGCCAGCCGGACGTTGAGCGGGACGTTGACCGCCACGGTCAGGACCCAGCCCGCCAGGGAGGCCAGCGCACCCAGCACGCGCAGCGGCCCGCCGGGTGCGGAGAGGCTCGTGCCGACCACGACCAGACAGGCCAGGGCGGTGCCGAAGAACAGGACCAGGAACGGCGCCCGCACCGCGGCCCGGTTGACGGCGATCATCGCCGAGGCCGCCGCGCCGCCGGGGAGGCGCCGCAGCGCCGGCATCACCACCAGGGAGAACGCCAGGTAGAACCCGCCGACGAGGCCCGAGCCGATCCCGGCGACCAGCGCCGGCCACGTCTCCACGCCGCGGGGCTCAGTCGCCGACGGCGTCGCGGCCGCGGCGCACGATCAGCGGATCGGCCGGGTGGACCACGGACGGGTCCTTGTCCTCGTAGTCGAACTGGTCCAGGAAGAAGCGCAGCGCGTTGATCCTCGCCCGCTTCTTGTCGTTGGACTTCACCGTGGTCCAGGGAGCGTGGTCGGTGTCCGTGCGCAGGAACATCTCCTCCTTCGCCTCGGTGTAGTCCTCCCACCGGTCCAGGGAGGCGAGGTCCTGCGGGGAGAGCTTCCACCGGCGCACGGGGTCGATCTGGCGGATCGCGAACCGGGTCCGCTGCTCCTGCTGGGTCACGGAGAACCAGAGCTTGGTGAGGTGGATGCCGGAGTCCACGAGCATCTTCTCGAACACCGGGGCCTGGTCCATGAACCACGCGTAGTCCTGCGGGGTGCAGAAGCCCATCACGGGCTTCACCACCGCGCGGTTGTACCAGGAGCGGTCGAAGAGCACCATCTCCCCGGCGGTGGGCAGGTGGCGGATGTAGCGCTGGAAGTACCACTGCCCGGCCTCGCGGTCCGAGGGCTTGGTCAGGGCCACGACCCGGGCGGCGCGCGGGTTGAGGTACTCGGTGAACCGCTTGATCGTCCCGCCCTTGCCGGCGGCGTCCCGGCCCTCGAACACGATGACGTGCTGGAGGTCGTGGTCCTGGCCCCAGTACTGGAACTTCAGCAGCTCGATCTGGAGCTTGTACTTCTCCAGCTCGTACTCCTCCCGGCTCATCAGCTCGTCGTAGGGGTGGTCCTCCCGCCAGGTCTCCACGGCCGAGCCCCCCGGGTCGATCAGGTCCGGGTCCTCCTCGTGCCCGTGGGGCACGGTGTAGCCCATCTGCGTGAGGTGGTCGATGAACTCCCGCAGGTTCTCCCGCACGGCCCACTGGTCGGCGGGCATCCACTGCCGTTTTCCGTCGGGCATCGGCCGTTCCTCTCCGGTCAGGGTCTCTTGAGCGCAGTGTAGGCGTGCTCATCCTGACCCGCCCGGGCGGCGAGCACATGACCGCCCGGTGAACACCGGGGTCCGGCCGCGCCGGGCCGACCGTGCGGAACCCCGTGCGGTCGGCTAGGTGTGATGTCCAGGGAGGTTGTCCCGCCGCAAGGCGGTGAGTCGGGCTGACACGGGAAGGCCTCCGGTAGTGAAGTGGAGCTGTCTAGTTCACCGCTTCACCCACCGGAGGCCTTCATGTCCCACGTTAACGCCGTCCTGACCCCTCGTACACGCCTACGCCTGGCCCGGCTGATCGTCGAGGATCAGTGGACCTACGCCGCGGCGGCCAAGATGTTCATGGTCTCTGCCCGCACGGCCAAGAAATGGGCCGACCGCTACCGGGCCGAAGGCCAAGCCGGGATGGCTGATCGCAGCTCTCGCCCGCGCACCAGCCCGACCAAGACCGCCCCCGGGGTGGTCCGGAGGATCGTGGCCCTGCGGTGGCGACACCGGCTGGGCCCAGTGCAGATCGCCGGCCGACTCGGAATGCCGGCCTCGACCGTGCATGCGGTGCTGGTGCGCTGCCGGATCAACCGGCTCTCCCGCATCGACCGGGTCACCGGCGAACCCCTGCGCCGCTACGAACACGACCATCCCGGATCACTGATCCACGTCGACGTCACCAAGTTCGGCAACATCCCCGACGGAGGTGGCTGGCGCTACCTCGGTAAGCAGCAAGGCGACCGCAACCGCGCCACCACCGATACTCAACGCCGCAAAGGCCCAGTACGTGGCCCCCTGATCGGGACCGCCTTCGTGCATACCGTGATCGATGACCACTCCCGGATGGCGTACGCGGAGATCTGCACCGATGAGAAGGCTGCCACCGCGATCGGGGTGCTGCGCCGAGCCAGGGCGTGGTTCGCCGACCAGGGCGTCACCGTGGAGCGGGTGCTCTCGGACAACGGGTCCTGCTACCGCTCCCATGCCTGGGCCCAGGCCTGCGCCGAGCTGAGCATCAAGACCAAACGCACCCGCCCCTACCGGCCCCAGACCAACGGCAAGATCGAACGCTTCCACCGCACCCTGGCCGATGGCTGGGCCTACGCCCGGTTCTACCCCTCCACGGCAGAGCGCGACGATGCCCTACCGGGCTGGCTGCACTTCTACAATCATCATCGAGCCCACTCCGCACTTGGAGGCCAGCCACCGGTCACCCGCCTGACCAACCTCCCTGGACATCACAGCTAGGGGGTCTCGCCCGCGGCACCGTCGACGCCGACGCTCACGTCGTGGCCGACGGCGGTGCCGTGCTCCACCGTCCGCGAGACCGTGCAGTACTTGTCGTGGGACAGGGTGACGAGGCGTTGGACCATGCCGGCGGCCTTGCGGCCGGCGGCGTCGTCGGGGAACGCGAGGTGGAAGGAGAGGTGCAGGTCCTCCAGACGGTTTGCGCCGTTCTCCTCGAGGATCTTCCGTCCGGTCGCCTCGACGCGGAACTCCGAGGGCTCCGAGCTGCGGGAGGTCGCGACGTCCACGTCGATGGCCGAGCACCCGGCGATGGCGGCCAGCAGGAGCTCCACGGGGGACAGCAGACCCTCACCGCGGCCGAAGGCGATCTCGGCCCCCTCGGCGTTGCGGGCGGTGTAGTGGCCGGTGGCGGTGCGGGTCAGCTCGACGGAACGCGGGGCGGGGTCGTTGATCTCACTCATGCACCCATGATGCCAACCCCGCTCGCGTCGGCGGTCCCGGCACCGCCCCCGGGTCCGGCGGAATAGGCGCTGCGGCCGTCACCGTTGACGTGGGAACGTCACCGTCCAGCGCCCAGGAGGCAGGCTTGTCCCCATCACGACCGGCGCACGACGGCCGCGAGCCCGAGGAGCCCGAGCAGAACCACCTGGACGCCGAGCTCGAGGCGCTGATCGCCGACTACCGCCGGCTGCACCAGGACGACGCCCGCCTGCGCCGGATCGAGCGCATCATCCACGCCGTCCGCCGGTCCGCCGAGGAGGAGGGCGGGGACCGTGCCGGCGCGATCCGCGAGGAGCAGATCGCGCCCGTGCTGAGGGTCCAGGACGCGCGGCGGGTCGCCGCCGGGGTGCTGCGCACCGAGGAGGACATGAGGGCCTACGCGGCCCGTTTCGCCCGGCGCAGCACCGAGAAGGACCCGGCCGGGAGGGACCTGGAGCGCCAGGCGCACGCGCTGGACGCCGCGGGCCGGAACTGGGTGCTCATGATCGGCCAGAACCGTGACCACGGACTGGTCGCCTGCCGCTTCGTCCGGGAGAAGGGCATCCCGCACGCCCGCGTGGTGTCCTTCACCGCGGAACGGCTGAGGCTGCCCATCCTGGTCGTCGAGCTCGGCCTGGACGAGGAGGGCCCCTGCCCCGGGTGAGCTCTCCGCCGCGGGCGGCGGCCGGGGGCGCGGGGCACGCCACGACGGGTCGACCTCCGGCGACCAGGGGTCAGGTCCGCGTCGCCAGCACCAGCTCCGTGAGCGCGCTGAGCAGCGGCCCCTCCACGCCCAGGGCGGGTGCCTGCCCGAGCGCCCCCACGGGATCGCGCCGCACGGCCTCGTGCACCCGCCGCTTGACCTCGTAGCCGATCTGGGCGTCGTTGAGCAGGTCGAAGACGCGGTCCGCGGGATCCTGGGCGGCCACGGCGCCCAGTCCCGCCGACCGCACCACGATCTGCGCCCCGGGGGCGACCCCCTCGACGGTGACCGAGGTGCGGTGCCCGCGCACGCCGTTCCCCCGCCGGTCGGTGCGGGCCGGGACGGTCCTCCCGTCCACGGTCACGGTCGGCTCCGCCGGCTCCTCGAGGCCGATGAAGGTGAGGGTCCAGGTGCGCGCCGCCGGCAGGCAGCCGAGGTGGCCGTGTGCCGGGCCGATCGTGAACTCCCCGGCGGCTGCGTCGAGGGCGAGCGGGGTGCGCGCCCAGCGGGCCGGGTCGAGGCCGTCGCCGCTGTCGTCGTCCTCGTCCAGGACGGTGCGGTGCGAGGCGCCGGCGACCACCAGGACCTCCAGCTCCCCGGGATTGCCGGGGCCCGGCGCGGCGTCGTCGTCGGACCCCGCGAGGGGCACGATCGCGCCGGCGCGGGCCAGGACGGGCACGTCGTCGAGGCCCCGGTGCAGCACGAGCTCCCGCCCGCCGTCGTAGACGGTGCCCGTGAACAGGTCCGTCCAGGACCCCTCCGGCAACCACACCGGCACCGCCGCGCGGGTGACCACGGGGTCCGCGGGGGAGGTGACCGGGGCGACCATCAGCTCGGGCCCGAACAGGTACTGGTGGCCGTACCGGTAGGCCTGCTCCGCCTCCGGGTGCTCGTGGTACAGGGGCCGGACCAGGGGGACGCCCTCCACCGCGGCGGCCCGGTTGGCGGTGTGCAGGTAGGGGACCAGCCGGTGCCGCAGCCGGAGGCCGCGCTCCATGGCCTCCGCGTAGGGGGAGCGGTAGCGCCACGGCTCCTTGGCGATGAAGTCGTTGTCGCCCGAGTGCAGGCGCAGGATCGGGGAGAACACCCCGAACTGCAGCCAGCGGGTGGCCAGCTCGTCGTCGCGGGCGCCGAAGACGTGCCCGCCGATGTCGTGGCTCCACCAGCCGAAGCCGATGTTCGCCGCCGTCGCCGTGAAGTACGGCTGGAACGCCAGCGAGGCCCAGGAGATGACGGTGTCGCCGGAGAAGCCGACCGGGTAGCGGTGGCTGCCGGGCCCGGCGTAGCGGGAGAGCGTCAGCGGGCGGGACCCGTCCGCGCCGGAGTCCAGGAAGTGGTAGTGGTTGAGCACCCACAGGGGGTCCACCCCGGGCAGCCGCGAGTGCGGCCCGGACTGCCAGTCGATCCACCAGAAGTCCACGCCGTCGGCCTCCAGGCCGCGGTGCAGGACCTCGAAGTACGCGGCCACGAAGTCCCGGTCGGTGACGTCGAAGGCCACGGGCTCCTCCGAGCCCGGCTCGCGCCCCAGGGCCTCGAGCATCGCGGGGTGCGCGTCCTCGAAGGAGCGCACCCCGTCGGCCGGGTGCAGGTTGAGCGTGACCCGGTAGCCGCGCTCGTGCGCCCACGCGAGGAAGCCCCGCGGGTCCGGGAACAGCTCCCGGTTCCAGGTGTAGCCCGTCCAGCCCGAGCCGTGCCGGCGCTCCACGTGCTCGTCCGTGAGGTGCCAGTCCATGTCCACCACCAGCACGGAGAACGGGAGGCGGCGCCGATCGAACTCGGCGACCAGCTCCCGGTACTCGGCCTCGTCGTAGGCGTGGTACCGGCTCCACCAGTTGCCGAGCGCCCAGCGCGGCAGGACGGGCTGCGGCCCGGACAGGGCGTAGAAGTCGCGCAGCGCCTGCTGGTGGTCGTGGCCCCAGCCGAAGAGGTAGAGGTCCACGGCGCCCTCCTCGCCGGCGCGCGGGGCGTACCAGCCGTCGTCCGTGAGCAGCACCGAAGCGGAGTCGTCGACCACCCCGAAGCCCTCGCGGGACGTGATGCCCGGCTCGAGCGGGATCGGGCCGTCCGCCTCGTCCAGGGTGCGCGCGGTCCCGCCCAGGCCGGGGGCGGGGACGCCGTAGCGCCACACGCTGTGGTAGTTGGTCACGCCGCCGCGGATCTGCGCGGACAGGCCCGTCGGGCTGAAGGCCCGCTCGTCGTAGCTGAGGTGGATCCGCTCCGTGCTCAGCTCGAGCCCGGCCGCCGTGCGCCGCACCCGGAACTCCGGCACCGGGAACCGGCGGTCGACGGCGAACGCGGACGGGCGGTCCTCGAAGCGGCCGGCGGGACTGTACTCCAGGCGCAGCAGCCCGGGGCTCAGCACGCTGATGCGGTAGTGCTCGCCGGCGACGACGGCGCCCGGGTCCGCGGTGCCGGCGCCGGTGGGACGGAAGTGGGGGAGGGGCATGCGTCCACCCTAGGCGGACCGGGGCGGGAATAATCCGGGACGGGCGCCGCTTGACGGTAGTAGTTCAAATTTGAAAGAAATGGGGCGGGCCGTCCGGCCGGACACCGCCGCGGAGCAGGAGGACCACATGCAGTTCGGCATCTTCACCATCGGGGACGTCACCGAGGACCCCACCACGGGACGCACCCCCACCGAGCACGAGCGGATCAAGGCCACCGTCGAGATCGCGAAGAAGGCGGAGGAGGTGGGCCTGGACGTCTTCGCCACAGGCCAGCACCACAACCCGCCGTTCGTGGCGCCGGCGAACCCGCCCGTCCTGCTGGCGAGCATCGCGGCGCAGACCGAGCGGCTGCAGCTGTCCACGGCCACCACCCTGATCACCACCACCGACCCGGTGCGCATCGCGGAGGACTACGCCTACCTGCAGCACCTGACCGACGGCCGCGTGGACCTCACCATGGGGCGGGGCAACACCGGCCCGGTCTATCCGTGGTTCGGCCAGGACATCCGCCAGGGCATCCCGCTGGCGATCGAGCACTACAGCCTGCTCCACCGGCTGTGGCGGGAGGACGTGGTCAACTGGCAGGGCCGGTTCCGCGGCGCCCTGCAGGGCTTCACCTCGACCCCGCGCCCGCTCGACGGCGTGGCCCCCTTCGTGTGGCACGGCTCGATCCGCTCCCCCGAGATCCCGGAGCAGGCCGCCTACTACGGCGACGGGTTCTTCCACAACAACATCTTCTGGCCCGCCGAGCACACCCGGCGGATGGTGGAGTTCTACCGGACCCGCTTCGAGCACTACGGCCACGGCTCGGCCGACCAGGCGATCGTGGGCCTCGGCGGCCAGGTGTTCATGCGCCGGAACTCCCAGGACGCCGTGCGGGAGTTCCGCCCCTACTTCGACAACGCCCCCGTCTACGGGCACGGGCCGTCCCTGGAGGACTTCACCACGCAGACGCCGCTGACCGTGGGCTCCCCGCAGCAGGTCATCGAGAAGACCCTCGGGTTCCGCGACTACGCGGGCGACTACCAGCGCCAGCTGTTCCTGATGGACCACGCCGGTCTGCCGCTCAAGACCGTCCTGGAGCAGCTCGACCTGCTGGGCGAGGAGGTCGTGCCGGTGCTGCGCAAGGAGTTCGCCGCGCTCAAGCCCGCCCACGTGCCGGAGGCCCCGACCCACGCCTCCCTGCTGGAACGCCACCGCGCCGGCCAGGACCCGGTGCCCGGCGGCGCCGAGGACTCGCCCGCCGGGCGGGCCCGGGCCACGCAGGCCGCGGAGCCGACCGCGGGGCGGACCACGGAGAAGGCCCACCGATGAGCGCCCGGAACATCACCACGACGACGACGCCGGACCCCGCCGCGGCGCGCCCGCTCACCGTGGCCGTGGTGTCGGCGGGGATGTCCGACGCGTCCTCCACCTCGCTGCTGGCCGACCGGCTCGCCGAGGCCGCCCGGGACGGACTGGCCGGGACGCCGGTGCGGATCGAGCGCGTGGACCTGCGCCCGCTGGCCCACGCCGTCGCCGACCACCTGCTCACCGGGTTCCCCGGTCCGGAGCTGCGGACCGCCCTGGACACGGTCGCCGGGGCGGACGCCCTGATCGCGGCCACCCCGACGTACAAGGCCTCCTACTCGGGGCTGTTCAAGTCCTTCTTCGACCTCGTCGACGACGCCGCGCTGGAGGACGTGCCCGTGCTGGTGGCCGCGACCGGGGGCACGGCACGCCACTCCCTGATGCTCGACACCGCCATGCGCCCCCTGTTCACCCACCTCAAGGCGCTGGTGCTGCCCCTGGGGGTCTACGCCGCCACCGAGGACTGGGCCGGCGGATCGCTCGAGTCGCGCATCCGGCGGGCCGGCGCGCAGCTGGCGCGCTCGATCGCGGCGGGAGCGCAGCCGGCCGGACGGGCGGCCGGCGAGGTCCCGGCGGGCGCGGCCGGGTCCGAGCGGGGCGGCGGGTTCGAAGGGGTCCCCGACTTCGCGGACCTGCTCGCCCGGGCCGGCCGGTGACCGGCCGCCCGGCGGCCGCGCCGGAGCCCGCGGCCCGCCCGTGGGACGTGTGGCAGCTGTTCTTCGAGACCACCGCCCGGCTGACCACGGAGATCGAGGCGCGGCTCAAGGAGCACGGCTGCTCGCTCATGGACTACCAGGTGCTCCTGCTGCTGCGCAACGCCGAGGACCACCGGCTGCGGATGGGGGAGCTGGCCCAGCGGCTGGTCTTCTCCCCGAGCCGGCTCAGCTACCAGATCGGCGTGCTGGAGAAGCGCGGCTGGGTGCGGCGCCGGCGCTGCGCCGAGGACGCGCGCGGCCTCGAGGCCGAGCTCACGGAGGAGGGGCTGCGCGCCTTCCGGCGCCTGCGGCCCGCCCACGCCCGCGACGTCGAGGATCTGTTCCTCCGTGCGCTCGAGGGCGACGACGCCGACCGGCTGGCCGCCGTCATGGACCGGCTGGCCCGCCGGCTGGCCTGAGGACGGGGCTGCGGCGTCCCGGTCCGCGAGCTCAGCGCAGCGCCGCCCGCACGCCCGGCCGGGCGGCCACCACGAGCCAGGCCACGTCCACGGCGGCCTTGAGCGCGCCCGTCACGAGTCCGATCGACGTGCCCGCCGGGACCACGAGCAGCAGCACGGCGTTGGCCACGGTGGTCAGGAGCGCCATGGACGCGAGGACGATGCCGAGGATCCACGCCCACTGCCGCTGCTCGCGCAGCGGGAAGTACACCAGGGCGTAGAGCCCGGCGGTGAACCCGAGGCCGAACAGGAGCGAGATGGTGAGGACGACCGTCCCGAACGCCCCTGCGGGCAGGCCGGTGTACTGCTCGGGCGCCGCCAGGTACCCCACCGCGCTGCCGAGGACCGCGACCACGAAGGACGCCACGGTGAGCCGGAGCAGCAGCCGCAGATCGGCCGTCACCGGCGGCCGGGGCGGGCGGGCCTTCGCGTAGGGAGGAGCGCCGGGCGGCGGCGGGCCGCCGTGGCCCCGGGGCTGGTGGGGCTGCTGGGACATCGTCGGTGCCTCCTGACGCACGGGCCTGACACGGGGAGGGCCCTGCGCAGGGCCCAGCACCGAACCTATCCGCTGGAATCGCATTCGCGAACACCCGGCTGCCCCATGGCCCGGGTGCGGCGGAGCGTGACGCCCGGATCCGCTCAGGCGGGGGAGGTCCCGGCCGCAACGAGCGCCGCGGTCGCCGCCGCGATCGCCTGCTCCTCGTCGGTGGGCACCACGAGGACCTCCAGTGCGGATCCCGGCGCGGAGATCCGGCGGACCTCCCGCGAGCGGGCGGCGTTGGCGTCGTCGTCGAGCACGACCCCGAGGGCGCCCAGCCGCCCGCAGACGCGGGCGCGGAAGGCCGAGGCGTTCTCCCCGATCCCGGCCGTGAAGACCAGCGCCTGCGCGCCGTCCACGGCCACGTGGTAGCCGCCCACGTACTTCGCCAGGCGGTGGGCGGCCATCTCCAGGGCCAGCTCGGCGCGCTCGTCGCCGCGGTCGGCGGCCTCCTGGACGGCGCGCATGTCGTGGTCGCCGGCGATCGCCCGCAGACCGGACTCCTTGTTGAGCACGGCGTCGAGCCGCTCGGGGGTCATCCCGGGGTCCCGGCGCAGGACGGCCGTGACCACGGACGGGTCCAGGTCCCCGGTGCGGGTGCCCATCACCAGGCCCGCCAGGGGGGTGTAGCCCATCGACGTGTCGTAGGAGGCGCCGTCCTTGACCGCCGTCACCGACGCGCCGTTGCCGAGGTGCGCCACCACGCAGCTGAACCGTTCGCGCGGGACGCCCAGGAACTGCGCCGCCTGACCCGTCACCCAGTCGTGGGACGTGCCGTGGAACCCGTAGCGGCGGATCCCCCACCGCTCGTAGAACTCCTCGGGTACGGCGTAGCGCCACACGTGCTCGGGCATGGTGCGGTGGAACGCGGTGTCGAACACGCAGATCTGCGGCAGGTGCGGCCACGTCTTCTGGACGGCCCGCAGGCCCAGGACGGCGGCGGGGTTGTGCAGGGGAGCCAGCGGGACCAGCCGCTCGATGTCGCGGATGATCTCGTTGGTCGCGAGCACCGGCGCGGAGAAGCGCTCGCCGCCGTGGACCACGCGGTGGCCCGCGGCGTCGATCGTGCGCCCCTCCAGCTCGGCCTCGAGCCGCTCCGCGAGCAGCTCGAGCGCCTGCGTGTGGTCCGCGATCCGCGAGCTGCCGATGTTCTCGATCAGCCCGGAGGCCAGCACCGTCCCGCCGTCCGCACCGGCCTCGAGCTCCCGGACCTGGTACTTGAGCGAGGACGAGCCGCAGTTGACGACGAGCACGAGCATGGAGGACTCCCTGGGGCTGTGGCGACGGGCGTGGGGATGGGGACGGGGACGGTGCGAGCGGTGGGCCGGTGGGTCACATGCCCTGCGCCTGGATCGCGGTGATCGCGACCGTGTTGACGATGTCGTCCACGGTGCACCCGCGCGAGAGGTCGTTGACGGGCTTGCGCAGCCCCTGCAGCACCGGGCCCACGGCCACGGCGCCGGCCGACTGCTGGACGGCCTTGTAGGTGTTGTTGCCGGTGTTGAGGTCCGGGAAGACGAACACGGTCGCCCGGCCGGCCACGGCGGAACCGGGCAGCTTGGAGGCCGCGATCGAGGCGTCCACCGCGGCGTCGTACTGGATGGGGCCCTCCACCTCGAGCCCCGGGTCCGCGCCGCGCACGATCTCGGTGGCCGTCCGGACCTTGTCCACGTCCTCGCCGGAGCCGGACCCGCCGGTCGAGTAGGACAGCATCGCCACCCTGGGCTCCACCCCGAACTGGCGGGCGGTGCGGGCGGAGACGAGCGCGATGTCCGCGAGCTGCTGGGCGTCCGGGTTGGGGTTCACGGCGCAGTCGCCGTAGACCAGGACGCGGTCCTCGAGGAGCATGAAGAACACGGAGGAGACGATCTTCACGCCCTCGGAGGTCTTCACGAACTCCAGGGCGGGGCGGATCGTGTTGGCGGTGGTGTGCGCGGCGCCGGAGACCATGCCGTCCACGTCCCCCATCTGCACCATCATGGTGCCGAAGTAGGAGCCGTCGAGCATCCGCTCCAGTGCCGTCTCCGGCTGCACGCCCTTGTGGGCGCGCAGCCGCACGTACTCCCCGGCGTACTTCTCGCGCAGCGCGTCGTCGTGCTCGAAGTCCACGAGGGTCAGCCCGTCCTCGGCGAAGTCGAGGTTGATGCCCTCCGTCTGGCACAGCTGGGCGATCCGCCCGGGGTCGCCCAGGACCGTGAGGTCGCAGAAGTTGCGGCGGTGGATCATCTCGGCGGCCCGCAGGATGCGGGGGTCCTCGCCCTCGGGCAGCACGATGTTCTTCCGGTCCGCCCGGGCCGTCTCGACGAGCTCGTGCAGGAAGCGCAGGGGCGTGCGCTTGGCCGGGCGCGGCAGGTCGAGCCGGCTCACGAGCTCCTCGCCGTCCACCCGCCGGGCCCACTCGCCGAGCGCGGCCGCGACCTTGCGCGGGTGCGCCCCGGAGAGGGTGCCCCGGGTCCGGGACACCTCCCGGGCGGCCCGGTAGGTGTCCAGCCCGGTGGTCAGCACGGGGAACGGCGCCGCGGCGGTGAGCTCCCGGATCCGCCCCTCGGTCTCGAAGCCGCCCGTGAGCAGCATCCCGGAGGGGACGGGCAGGGCGGGGGAGAGGGCGGAGGCCAGGGACGCGACGACGATGTCGGAGCGGTCCCCCGGCGTGATGACGAAGTCGCCGTCGGCGAGCTGCTCGAGGTAGTGGCCCACGGTCATCGCGGCGATCTTCACGCCCTTGACGTCCCGGTCCAGGGAGACCGCGGACGGGCCGTCCCCGAACCCGTGCCGGTCCCGCAGCTCGGCGACGGTCGGCGCGGCCACCGCCTCGTTCTCGGCGATGACGTACACGGGCAGACCCCGCACGCCGCGGGCGGCGTTGTGCTCGATCTGCTCCACCCAGTCGGGGCGGGCGCGGTTGACGATGACCGCGAAGATGTCGCACCGCACCTGGTTCAGCTCGGCCCGGGTGACCTCGACCGCGTTGAGCACGTCCTCGGGGCTCTCGGACTCGTCGGCGCCGATCACGGCCAGCACGGAGGCGCCCAGGTTGTTGGCCATCCGGGCGTTCATGTCGAACTCGGCGGTGGCCGCGTTGTGCGCCAGGAGGTCGGTGCCGTCCACCACGATCACGTCGCAGTGCCGGGCCATCTCGCCGTAGACGGTCACGGCCATCGCGTCGAGCTCGTCGTGGTCCCCCGCGGCGAGCAGCTCCCGGGTGCGCGCCAGGGAGATGCCGCCGCGGCAGCGCTCGTCCGGGAGGTCGAAGTTGCGCTTCATCAGCTGCACCATCGGGTCCTCCGCCGGGGTCTCCCCGAGGTGGACGGGCCGGAAGTAGCCCAGGCGGTCCGTCTTGCGGAACAGCGAGTCGGCCAGGCCGAGGGCCACGAGCGACTTGCCGGACTGCGGCGTCATGGCGCTGACGTAGATGCCTTGGGTCATGGTGGCGGGGTCCTCCGACGGTCGGGCTGGGTCCGTGCCCAGTCTAGGGCCCACCCGCCGGAGGGCCGGGTGCGGGGCCGCTCAGGCCAGGGAGAGGAACATCTTCTCCAGCTCGGCCTTGTCGAGGCTCGGGTCCTCCGAGCGCAGGCACTGGTCCAGGCCCGTGGCGATGATGGAGAAGCCGGCCTTGTCGAGGGCGCGGGAGACCGCGGAGAGCTGCGTCACCACGTCCTTGCACTCGCGGCTCTCCTCGAGCATGCGGATGACGGCGCCGAGTTGGCCCTGGGCCCGCTTGAGCCGGTTGATGGTGGGGGTGAGGTCCTGGGGGTCGAGTTGCACGGGGCGCTCCTGGGTGTGGTGGTTGCTCCGACGATTCTATACCCCCTGGGGGATCTTGCATACCCAGGGGGGTATAGTGCATCATGGAGTCACACCCACCGTCACCCGGAAGGAACTGCCGCATGACCTCGAAAGTCGCCCCCGCCGAGCTGAAGTCCTGGATCGAGTCCGGAGAGGAGGTCGCCGTCCTCGACGTGCGCTCCGCCGCCGAGTTCGCCGCCGAGCACATCGACGGCGCCTACAACGTCCCCGTCGACCTCGTGGCCGACCACGCGCAGGACATCGCCGCGGCCCTCGGCGGCAAGGTCGCCCTGATCTGCCGCTCCGGCGCCCGGGCCACCCGCGCCCAGGACATCCTCTCCTCGGCCGGCACCGAGAACACCTACGTCGTCGACGGCACCGTCGACGACTTCGAGAAGGCCGGCGGCGCGGTCGTCCGCGGCGCCTCGACCTGGGCCATGGACCGTCAGGTCCGCATGGTCGCCGGCTCGCTCGTGCTGGCGAGCGTGGTGGGCGGGCAGCTGGTCTCCCCGAAGCTGCGCGCCGTCGCCGCGGGCGTCGGCGGCGGACTCGCGTACTCCGCGCTGTCCAACACCTGCGCCATGGCCAACGTGCTCTCGAAGATGCCCTGGAACCAGGGTGCCAAGGATCCCTCCAAGGACGCCGTGCTGGAGCAGCTCACCGCCCAGTGATCCGCCCAGTGATCCGCCGGGTCGACCCCGCGGACTGATCCGCCGGCCCCGGGGTTCACCCGGACGCCGCCGGGTGGGAGGATGGGGGCATGCTGGTTGCCTTCTCCGTCTCCCCGTCCGGCGGCGAGAACCCGAGCGGTTCCGTCCACGACGCCGTCGCCGCCGCCGTCCGCGTGGTCCGCGAGTCCGGACTGCCGCACGAGACCGACGCCATGTTCACCACGATCGAGGGCGAGTGGGACGAGGTCATGGACGTCGTCAAGCGCGCCACCGAGGCCGTGGGCCGCTACGGGCCCCGGGTCTCGCTCGTGCTCAAGGCCGACATCCGCCCCGGCCACACCGGTGAGCTGCAGGGCAAGGTCGAACGCCTCGAGGCCGCGATCCAGCGGCAGGCCATAGAGTCCTGAGCGCTGCCCCCGCGGCGGTCCGCCTGCGGACCGCAGGACCGTCCGACGCCGGGGCCTGGTCCGCCCTGCACCTGCGCTGCCTCGACGAGACCTACCGTCCGCTCTTCGGGGACGCCTTCGCCGACCGGCAGCAGGCCGCGGCCGAGCGCACCGCCGGCTACGACCTCGCCCTCCTCGCGGACCCGCACGCGCGCACCCTCCTCGCGGTCGACGACGACGGGGCCGCCCTCGGGCTGGTCTCCGCCGGCCCGGCCCCCGCCGCGTGGGAGGGGCGGGCCGGGGTGCCCGCCCCGCTCGTCCCGCTGCAGCTGTTCCAGCTCTACGTGCTGCGGGCCGCCCACGGCACGGGCCTCGGCGCCGCCCTGCAGGAGGCCGCGATCGGCTCCGCGGACGCGTACCTGTGGATCATGGACGGCAACGCCCGCGCGGAGCGCTTCTACGCCAGGCACGGCTTCCGGGCCCTGGCCGAGTCCTTCCCCGCCGGCGGGCCCTGGACCGGGCAGCGCATGCACCGCATGCTGCGGACGGGGACCGCGTGAGCCGGGCGTCCCGCCGCTCGCGCACGGCGCCGGCGCCCGCCGGGCCCACCGGCCCCGCGGCCGGGAGCTACGAGATCTCGACCGGCACCGCCGAGCTCGTCCCGGACGCCTACGCCCCCGGCTCCTGGGTGCTGCACGTCAACGGCGTCCCCTCCTCCCACGTGGACCCGGAGCACCCCGAGCGGCTGGACTTCGAGTACATGCGCTGGATCGCCGCGGTCGTGGACGCCCACCTCGCCGCCCACCCGGATCCGGAGCGGCTGCGGGTGCTGCACCTCGGCGGCGGCGCCTGCTCGCTCGCCCGCTACCTCGCCCACGCGCACCCGGCCGCGCGGCAGGTCGTCGTCGAGCTCGACGGGCGGCTCGCCGAGCTGGTCCGGGAGTGGTTCGACCTCCCGCGCGCCCCCCTGCTGCGGATCCGGGTGGGGGAGGCCCGCGCCGTCACGGAGTCGCTGAGCCCGGCCACCCGGGACGTCGTGGTCCGCGACGTCTTCGCCGGGGCCGTGACCCCCGAGCCGCTCACCACGGTGGAGTTCGCCCGGCACGTGCGGCGCGTCCTGGCCCCCGGCGGGCTGTACGTGCTCAACTGCGGCGACACCCGGGACCTCGCCGGGGCGCGCGCCGAGCTCGCCGCGCTGTCCGAGGTGTTCGAGCACGTCGCCGCCGTGGCGGACCCGGCGATGCTCAAGGGCCGCCGCTACGGCAACATCGTGCTGGCCGCCTCCTCCGCCCCGCTGCCGCTGGAGGGCTCGCCCGGGGCGGCCGCGCTCGGCCGGGAGCTGCTCGGCGGCGCGGTGCCCGCCCAGTACAAGGACGAGGCGTGGGTGCGCTCCTTCGTGGGCGGCACCCCGCCGCGCCACGACCCCGTCGCCGAGGGGGCGCGCGATGGCGCCTGAGCCCGCGACCGAGCAGGACGTGCGCGGCCTCGCCCGGCGGCACGGCCTGGACCTGGAACCGGGGACCGTCCGGTTCGAGGAGGCGGGTCTGGACTACCGGGTGGCGTTCGCCGCCGCCTCCGGGAGCGGCGAGCAGTGGGTGCTGCGGATCCCGCGCCGCCCCGACGTCGCGGCGAAGGTGGCCGACGAGCTGCGGATCCTGGACTTCGTGCGCCCGCGGCTCCCGGTCGCCGTGCCGGACTGGCGGATCGCGGGGCCGGAGCTCGTCGCCTATCCGCTGCTGCCCGGCCGGCCCGGTCTCACCCTCGACGCCGCGGGGCAGCCGGTCTGGCACTACGACACCGCCTCCCCGGAGCACGCCCGGTCCCTGGCGGAGGTCGTCGCGTCCCTCCACCGCCTCGACCCCGCCGCCGCCGCGGCGGCGGGGGTCTCCGCCGAGACCCCCGAGCAGGTGCGCCGGCGGTGGGCGGCCGACCTCGAGCGGGTGCTCGGGGAGTTCGACGTCGCCGCGGAGCTCGCGGCCCGGTGGCGGGCCTGGCTCGACGACGACGGGCTGTGGCCGCGCCGCACCGTCCTCACGCACGGCGAGCTCTATCCCGCCCACCTGCTGCTCGACGACAGCAGCCGCATCCTGTCCGTCCTGGACTGGACGACGGCCGGCGTCGGCGACCCGGCCCTGGACCTCATGTACCAGCACCTCATCGCCCCGCCCGAGTCCTTCGCGGCGACCGTCCGCGCCTACGAGGAGCTCACCGGCCGCCACGAACCCCGCCTCGCCGACCGCTGCGAGGCCCTCGTGGCCGCAGGACCCCTCAACTACGCCCTCTTCGCCCTGGCGTCCGGGGAACCGGGCCACCGCGAGGCCGCCGCCGCGCAGCTGCGTCCCTGAGGTCCCCACGCTCCACCGTCCGGCCGCGCCCTATCCTGGCGGGATGGACAACCGCACCGAGGTCCGCGACTTCCTCGTCTCGCGCCGGGCCAAGCTCACCCCGGCCCAGGCCGGTCTGCCGGCCGGGGGCAACCGCCGGGTGCCGGGGCTGCGCCGCTCCGAGGTGGCGGCCCTGGCCGGGGTGAGCGTGGAGTACTACGCCAAGCTCGAGCGCGGGGCGGTCGCCGGGGCCTCGGCCTCGGTGCTGGAGGCGGTCGCCGCCGCCCTGCGCCTGGACGAGACCGAGCGGGCGCACCTGCTCGACCTGGCGCGGGCGGCCGACGGCGTGTCCGCCGCACGGCGCCCGCGCCGCCGGGCGTCGCGGCAGGCGAGCTCCCGGCCGGGGCTGCAGTGGGCGCTGGAGGCGATCACCGGCGGGGTGGCGTTCGTGCGGAACCAGCACCAGGACCTGCTGGCCACCAACGCCCTGGGGCGCGCCTTCTACGCCCCGCTGCTCGGGGACGGCGGACGCACCCCCAACCTGGCCCGGTTCCAGTTCCTGGATCCGGCCTCCCGGGAGTTCTACCCGGACTGGGAGGTGTTCGCGAGCATGTGCGTGGCGATCATGCGCGCCGAGGCCGGCCGCGACCCGCACGACCGGGCGATGCAGGACCTGGTCGGGGAGCTGTCCACCCGCAGCGAGACCTTCCGCACCCTGTGGGCCGCCCACGACGTGCGCACCCACGGCACCGGCACCAAGCGCTTCCGCCACCCGGTGGTGGGGGAGCTGACGCTGGCCTACGAGGAGCTGGCCGTCACCGCCGAGCCCGGGCAGGTCCTCATGATCTACACCGCCGAACCGGGCTCGCCCTCGGCCGAGCGGCTCCGGCTGCTCGGATCCTGGGCGGCCGACCGGCACGCCGCCGTCCCCGAGCGCTGATCCGCGGCTGCGGCGCCCACCCGTCGTCGCGCCCCTGTCGGTCGAGGGGTCGCCATCGGCGAGAACATGCCGCGCTGAACGTCGGAACGCGACCCGCCGCGTGTGCTGGGCGCGGAGGCGACCCCGCGGCGGCGTTCCGGTGGGCTCGGGGATCAGCGGGAGGCGCGCGAGGCCTCGACCGACGCCACGAACTCCCGGGCCAGCTCCACCAGCTCCTGGGTGCGCTCGATCTGCGGCATGTGCCCGGTGTCCGGGAAGACGTGCAGCCGGGCGCCGGGCAGGGCGGCGGCCGCGGCCTCGGCGTGGTGGGCCGGCAGCACGGCGTCGGCCTCGCCCCACACCACGAGCACGGGCAGGCCCGTTGCCCGCACCTTCTCCAGCAGGGCCCTCCGCCAGCCGGGCAGGACGCCGATCACCGGCAGCCCGATGCTCCGGTAGGTGCCCAGGAACGTGGCCCGGAAGTCCGGCTGGGCGCCCACCCGCGCCGCGTGCCGCAGCAGCTCCGGGGTGGCCAGGGCCGGGTCGAAGAAGCAGTTCTGGTTCGACCGCACCGCGGCGGCCCGCGCCAGCGGCCGGAACCGGCGGCCCACCACGGGCAGCCGGGACAGCCCCGCCCACACCATGGGCAGGGGGGAGACGTTGGCCTCCCGGCCGAACCCGGCGCTGTTGGCGAGCAGCAGCCCCGCGACCCGCCCGGGATGCTCGGCGGCCACGGTCATGGCCACGGCGCCGCCCAGGGAGTTGCCCATGAGGTGCACCGGCCGCTGCTCGCCGAGCGCGTCGAGCACGCCGACCACGGCGCGGGCGAACGTCCCGAGCCCCGGCCGGTCCGCGCCGGCGGGGGTGAGCCCGAAGCCGGGGAGGTCCATGCTCAGCACGCAGTGGTCCCGCGCCAGCAGGTCGTGGGCGGCCGACCAGTCCTCGAGGCTCCGGCCGATGCCGTGCAGCAGCACGACCGGCGGCGCCTGCGCGGGCCCGGAGCGGCGGATGCGCACGGGCCGGCCGGCGACCTCCACCGTCGTCGTCGTGGCCTCCGGGGTGCCGGCGGGGGAGTCTGCGGCGGGGACGGGCGCGTGTCGGTCGGTCATGCGTGGGTCTCCTGCGGGCGGGCGCCGCGGCGGGCCGCGGTGCGGGGGATCAGGTCGAGGGTGCGGGACAGCGGGGTGCGCAGGGTGGTCGCGGAGTCCAGCAGGTAGTTCTGCCGCACCCGCCACGGGTGCCGGTCGCCCTGGCGCGGGAAGGCGCCGATCGCGCGCCGGACGTAGCCGGAGCTGAGGTCCAGCAGCGGCTGCTCGGCCATGCCCCGGGGGGCGCGCGGCACCACGGCCCCGGCGTCGTGGCGCTCCAGGTGCCGCAGCACCCTGCACACCAGCCGGTGGGTGAGGTCCGCGCGCAGGGTCCAGGACGCGTTGGTGTAGCCGATGCACAGCGCGAAGTTCGGCACGCCGGTCAGCATCGCCCCGTTCCACACGAACTGCTCGGCGAGCTCCACCGGCGTCCCGTCCACGGTCAGGACGATCCCGCCGAAGGGGAGCAGCCGCAGACCCGTGGCGGTGACCACGAGGTCGGCCTCGAGGACCCGGCCCCCGCTCAGCCGGACCCCTTCGGGCACGAACGTGTCGATCGTGCCGGTGACCACCTCGGCCCGCCCCCGCTTCAGCGCCTTGAACAGGTCCGCGTCCGGAACGGCGCACAACCGCTGGTCCCAGGGGTCGTAGGACGGGGTGAAGTGCTCGGCCACGAGCTCCTCGGAGCCGAGGATGCGCGCGGCCCGGGATGTGAAGAACGCCCGGGCCGCGGCCGGGCGGCGGCGGCAGAACTGGTACACGGCCATGCTGAACAGGATGTTCTTGGCGCGGATGACCCGGTGGGCGAGCCCCGCGGGCAGGAGCCGGCGCAGCGCGTCGGCCCGCCGGTCCCGGCCGGGCACTGCGCTGATCCACGTGGGGGAGCGCTGCAGCATGGTCACGCCCGCGGCGGTCCGTGCCATGGCCGGCACGAGGGTCACGGCGGTGGCGCCGCTGCCGACCACCAGCACGCGCCGGCCCGTCCAGTCCAGGTCCTCGGGCCAGAACTGCGGGTGCACCACCCGGCCGCCGAAGTCCTCCAGGCCGGGCAGCGCGGCGTCGTGGCCGCGGTCGTAGTCGTAGTAGCCGGCGCACGAGTACAGGAACGAGCACGTCATGCTGCGCCGGTGGACGGCACCGTCCTCGTCCCGCACCTCGAGGCCCAGGCTCCAGCGCTGCTCGGCGCCGGACCAGTCGGCCGAGACCACCCGGGTGCGGAGGCGGAGGTGCCGGTCGATGCCGAACTGCTCCGCCGTCTCGTGGATGTACGCGAGGATCGACGGGCCGTCCGCGAGCGCCTGCGGGTCCCGCCACGGCTTGAAGGAGTAGCCGAGCGTGAACATGTCCGAGTCGGAGCGCACGCCCGGGTAGCGGAACAGGTCCCAGGTCCCGCCGAGGTCGTCCCGGGCCTCCAGCACGGCGTAGGACAGCTCGGGGCGCTCGGTCTGCAGGCGGTAGGCCGCGCCGATGCCGGACAGGCCGGCTCCGACGACGACGACGTCCCGGTGGTCGGTGCCGCCGGGGATCTCGCGGGGCGGCTCGCTGGCGGTGGAAGGTGCTCGCATGCTTCCAGGATCGCCCGGCGCGCCCGCCAGGACTTGACGCTGCGCGACGATTGCTTGACCCTGGGCGACATGACGGTCATCCGGTCCGCAGGTCTGCGCGGCTTCCGCGCCGCGGTCGCGGAGCTTGGCGGGAACGCCGAGGCCCTGGCCGACGCCGCCGGCCTGCCCCGGTCGGCCCTGGACACCGACGACCTCCTGGTCCCCGAGCGGGCCGTCGCGCGGGTGCTGGAGACCGCCGCCCGGGAGCTGGACTGCCCCGACCTGGGGCTGCGGGTCGCCGCCCGGCAGGACCCGGGCGTGCTCGGCCCGCTCGCGCTCGCCGCCCGCCACTCGGAGACGGTGCGCGACGCCCTCGAGTGCACTTCCCGCTACCTCTTCGTCCACGCCCCGTCCCTCGAGCTGGCGCTGGTGCCGGACCCCTACGGGGCCCGCGGGGTGACGGCGGTGCGCTACGGCGGCTCCGCCGCGACCGCCCGGGACCCCGGGCGCGGCAGCCCGCAGGGCACCGACCTGGGCCTGGGCCTGCTGCACCGGGCCCTGAGCTCCCTGGTGGGGGGCCGCTACGGGCTGCGCACGGTCGAGCTGGCCCACCGGCCGGCGGCGCCGCTGCGGGTCTACGAGGAGTTCTTCGGGGCACCCGTGCGCACCGGCCGCCCCGACGTCCTCCTGCGGATCCCCACCAGCACGCTCGCCCGCCCGCTGCACGGGGACGCCGGGGTCCGGCAGGTGGCGCTCGCCTTCCTCGACACCCAGCTCCCCGGGCCCGGCTCCGCGTGGGCGCCCCGGGTCCGGGGCGTGCTCGTGCAGCTGCTCGGCACCGCGGCCCCGGAGATCGAGGCCGTGGCCCGGGTGCTGGACCTGCACCCCCGCACCCTGCAGCGCCGGCTCGCCGAGGAGGGCACCACCTTCGGCGCCGTGCTCGACGAGGCCCGGCGCAGCGCCGCCCTGCGCTGGCTCACCACCACCGACGTCCCCCTCGGCCAGATCGCCGGGCTCGTGGGGCTCTCGGAGTCCTCGGCCCTCACCCGGTGCGCCCGCCGCTGGTGGGGCGCCCCGCCGCGGGACGTCCGCCGCCGGGGCGTTCCCGCCGGCTGACGGTGTCGCCGCGCGTCAACTTCCTGTCGCGGTGGGTCAAGCGGTGACCGGTGCCCGCCCGCACACTGGACAGCAGGCCCCGATCCACGACCCCGATCCACGACCCCGATCCCAGGAGCAGCCCGTGTCCCCGTCCGCACCCTTCCGCTTCGCCGGCGCCACCGCCGTGCTCACCGGCGCCGCCTCCGGCATCGGCGAGCAGCTGGCCCACGGCCTCGCCGCCCGCGGCACCCACCTGGTGCTCCTCGACCGGGACGCCGCGGGACTCGAGGCCGTCGCCGGGGCGATCCGCGCGGGGCACCCGGACCTGCCGGTGCGCACGGTCGTGGCCGACCTCGCCGAGCTGTCCGCGCTGCCGGGCGTGGCCGAGCGGATCCGGGCCGAGCACCCGCGGATCGACCTGCTGGTCAACAACGCGGGGGTGGGCCTGGGCGGGACCTTCGAGCAGGTCTCCGCCGAGGAGTTCGACTGGCTCATGGACATCAACTTCCGGGCGCCGGTGGTGCTCACCCGCGAGCTGCTGCCCGCCCTGCTCGCCGCCCCCGGCAGCCACCTGGTCAACCTCTCCAGCCTGTTCGGCCTCGTCGCCCCGCCCGGGCAGGTGGCGTACTCCGCGAGCAAGTACGCCCTGCGCGGGTTCTCCGAGGGCCTGCGCCACGAGCTGGCGGGCCGGGTGGGGGTCACCGTGGTGCACCCGGGCGGGGTCCGGACCAGGATCGCCGAGACCGCCCGCACCCCGGCCGGGGTGTCGGAGGAGCGGGCGCGGAAGGACCGGGAGGACTTCGCGGCGCTGCTGAGCTATCCGGCGGAGCGTGCGGCCGCCGACATCCTGGGGGCGGTGGAGCGGCGCCGGAACCGGCTGCTCGTGGCGCCCAGCGCCGTGCTGCCGGACCTCGTGGCGCGAGCCCTCCCGGGCTCCTACTGGCCGGTCCTGCGGCACGCGCCCCGGGTCCTGAAGCATGCGCCCCGGGTCCTGCGGCGGCTTCCCGGGCGGCGGCGCCGGGCCTAGGCTGAGCGCATGACCAGCACCCTGTCCGCCGTCGTCGTCGACTGCCGCGATCCCGAGACCCTCGCCCGCTTCTGGTGCGCCGCCCTGGGCTACGTCGTCCACGCGGAGGCCGAGGGGTTCGTGGGCATCGTGCCCGCGGAGGGCAGCGGCCCGCACCTCGACTTCGTGGTCGTCCCCGAGCCCCGGACCGTCAAGAACCGGCTGCACCTCGACCTGCGCGCCGTGGACACCGACCGGGACTCCGAGGTCGCCCGCCTGGAGTCCCTCGGCGCCCGCCGCGTGGACGTGGGCCAGGGGCCCGAGGTGACCTGGGTGGTGCTGGCCGACCCGGAGGGCAACGAGTTCTGCGTGCTCTCCGACCTCGAGGAGGACTGAGCCGGCGGGCTCAGGCGAGCACGCCGTCCACGTAGTACCACCGGCCGTCCTCGCGCCGGAACCGGGAGTTCTCCCGCTGGGCCCCCCGGGCCCCGTCCGGGCCGCGCCGGTGCGCGGTGAAGTCCACCCACCCCTCGTCGTCGAAGGGGCCGCCGCCCGTCACCCCGTGGACGTCGAGCCGGGTCCAGCGCAGCGCGGGGTCCAGGTCCACGGACGCCGGGCGCGTGCCCGGGTGCCACGTGGCCAGCAGATAGGCATCGTCCCCGGCGGCGAAGGCGCTGAACCGCGAGCGCATCAGCAGCTCGGCCGTGGGCGCCGGGCGGCCGCCGTGGAAGCGCCCGCAGCACGCGCCGTAGGTCTCCCCGGTGCCGCAGGGGCAGCGGGCGTCGTCGTCGATCACGCCATCCAGCCCTCGACCACGCCCTTGCCGAAGAACACCACGAAGGCCGCCGCCACCACGTACATGAGCGGGTGGACCTCCTTGCCGCGGCCCTGCACGAGCCGGATGAAGACGTAGGAGACGAAGCCCGCGCCGATGCCGTCCGCGATCGAGTAGGTGAACGGCATGACGGCGAACGTCAGGAAGGACGGCACGGACAGGCCCCAGTCGTCCCACTCGATGCGCACGACCTGCTTGGCCATGAGGAAGCCCACCACGACCATGGCCGGGGCCACGGCCTCGAACGGCACCACGTTGACCAGCGGGGTGATGAACATGGCGAGCAGGAACAGCACGCCGGTGACCACGTTGGCCAGGCCGGTGCGGGCGCCGTCGGCGATGCCGGTGGAGGACTCCACGAAGATCTGGTTGGAGGACACGGAGCCCGCGCCGCCGGCGATCGCGCCGGCGGCGTCCACCAGCAGGATCTTGTCCACGTTCTGGATCTGCCCGTTGCGGCCCACGAGCCCGGCCTGCTGGGAGAGCCCGACCATCGTGCCCATCGCGTCGAAGAAGATGGAGAGCAGGATCGTGAAGATCAGCAGCGCCGCGGCGAGCGCCCCGAGGCTCCGGAACGCCTCGAGCGGGGCGGCCGAGCCCACGAGGGAGAGGTCCGGCAGCGCCACGAAGGAGGTGGGGGCCGCGGGCACGACGAGCGACCACCCGGTGGGGGCGTCCACGGAGGAGCCGGACGGGACGACCGCCTCGAGCACGTGGGCGAGGATCGTGGTGGCGACCACGGCGATCAGGATCGCGCCGCGGACGTTGCGGACGATGAGGGCCACGGTCAGGAGCAGGCCGACCACGAACGTGAGCATGGGCCAGCCCAGCAGCGTCCCGCCGTCGCCGAGCTGCACGGGCACGGTGGTGCCGGCGGCGTCCGGGATGCGGCGCACGAAGCCGGCGTTCACGAAGCCGATCAGGGCGATGAACAGGCCGATGCCCACCACGATGGCGGTCTTCAGGGACGCCGGCACGGCGTTGAACACGGCGGTGCGGAAGCCGGTGAGCACCAGGACGAACATGATCAGGCCCGCCCACACGACCAGCCCCATCACCTGGGGCCACGTGAGCTGCGGGGTGGTCACGATCGTCACGGCGAGGAACGCGTTGACGCCCAGGCCCGTGGCGATCGCGAAGGGGGCGCGGGCCACGACGCCCATGAGGATGGTCAGCACCCCGGCGACGAGCGCCGTCACGGCCGCGACCCGCTCACCGCCCAGGACGTTGCCGGCGCCGTCCGGGCCGTAGCCGAGGATCAGCGGGTTGAGGACCACGATGTAGCTCATCGCGATGAACGTCGCCACGCCGCCGCGGACCTCGCTCGCCACCGAGGAGCCGCGCTCGCTGATCTTGAAGAAGCGGTCCAGGCCGTTGCGCGGCGGACCGGAGGGGGTCTCGGTGGAGACGGAAGCGGAGGATGCCATGGCGGTCCTTCAGGCACTCGACGGGAGGGAGCACGACTCCACAGGGGACGCTCCCGGGCTGACGGCGGCACCGGCGTGCCACCGGGACGACACTACCTCCCCGCGTCCGGGCGCGCCGGGGCCCGTCCCCGCCGGGACGGGACGCCGCCGGGACGACGCGGGCCCGGTGTCCTTGCACACACCGGGCCCCGTGTCCACCCCTGTGTCCCGTCACGACGGTTCGTGGCGGTTTGTGACGACCGGCGTGACTGTCCGGCGGGACGCGCGAACAATCGAGCGCATGACACAGACGACGCGCGCGCCCCGCGCTGCCCGGAAGCCGAAGGCCGAGGGGCAGTGGAAGGTCGACGGCCGGGACCCCCTGAACCCCAACGAGGTCTTCAAGCAGGCCGACGACGGGCTCAACGTGCGCACCCGGATCGAGGAGGTCTACTCGAAGCACGGCTTCGCCTCGATCGACCCCCAGGACCTGCACGGGCGCTTCCGCTGGTGGGGCCTCTACACCCAGCGCCGGCCGGGCATCGACGGCGGGCGGACGGGCTCGCTGTCCGACGCCGAGATCGAGGACGAGTACTTCATGATGCGCGTCCGGCTCGACGGCGGGGCCCTGACCCGCGAGCAGCTGCGGGTGCTCGGGCAGATCTCCGCGGACTTCGCGCGGGACTCGGCCGACATCACGGACCGGCAGAACATCCAGTACCACTGGATCCGGGTGGAGGACGTCCCCGAGATCTGGCGCCGGCTCGAGGACGCGGGACTGGACACCGTCGAGGCCTGCGGGGACGTGCCACGCGTGATCCTGGGCTCCCCGCTCGCCGGGATCGCCGAGGACGAGATCATCGACCCCACCCCGGTGATCGAGCGGATCAAGTCCACCTGGATCGGCTCCCCGGAGTTCTCCAACCTGCCGCGCAAGTACAAGACCGCGATCACCGGCCACCCGTCCCTGGACGTGGTGCACGAGATCAACGACTGCGCCCTCGTGGGCGTGGTCCACCCCGAGCTCGGCCCCGGCTACGACCTGTGGGTCGGCGGCGCCCTGTCCGTGGTGCCGTTCCTCGGCAAGCGCCTCGGCGCGTTCGTGACCGAGGAGCAGGCCCCCGAGGTGTGGAAGGGCGTCACGAGCATCTTCCGCGACTACGGCTACCGGCGGCTGCGCAACCGCGCCCGGCTGAAGTTCCTGGTCCAGGACTGGGGCCCGGAGAAGTTCCGGCAGGTGCTCCAGGACGAGTACCTCGGCTACGCGCTCGCGGACGGCCCCGCGCCGGAGAAGGCGGCCGTCCCCGGCGACCACATCGGCGTGCACCGGCAGAAGGACGGCCGGTTCTACATCGGCGTGGCCCCGCGCGTGGGCCGCGTCTCCGGGGCGAAGCTGCTGGCCCTCGCCGACGTGATGGCGAAGTACGGCTCCGACCGGCTGCGCACCACCCCGCACCAGAAGCTCGTGCTGCTCGACATCGAGGAGGCCGACGTCGAGAACGCCGTCGCCGACCTCGACGCCCTGGACCTGCAGGCGCGGCCCTCCGCGTTCCGCCGCTCGACCGTGGCGTGCACCGGCATCGAGTACTGCAAGCTCGCGATCGTCGAGACCAAGCAGACCGCCTCGGACACCATCGACGAGCTCGAGCGGCGGCTCGACGGCGTGGAGCTGCCCCACCCCATCTCGATGCACGTCAACGGCTGCCCCAACTCGTGCGCCCGCATCCAGACCGCGGACATCGGGCTCAAGGGCCAGCTTCTGCCCACCGAGGACGGCGGGCAGAAGCCCGGCTACCAGGTCCACCTGGGCGGCGGGCTCGCCGCGGACGACCGTGCGGAGGCCGGCCTGGGCCGGACCGTGCGCGGGCTGAAGGTGTTCCAGGACGACCTCGCCGACTACGTGGAGCGGCTGGTCCGGCGCTTCCTGGCCCAGCGCACCGAGGACGAGAGCTTTGCCGAGTGGACCCACCGGGTCGAGGAGAGTGAACTGGCATGACCGGCACGGACACGGGCACCCGCCCCGCGCTGCGGGACGAGCAGCAGCTGCGCGACCTCGCGGCGGCCGGCGCCGCGGCCCTGCACGCGGAGCTCGACGCCGAGGGCCGGGTCCCGGCCGAGGGGGAGGCCTCCACGGAGGAGGCCATCCGCTGGGTCGCGGAGAACTTCGACCTGCGCAGCGTCACCGTGGCCTGCTCGATGGCCGACGCCGTGCTCCCGGCCCTCGTCGCCGAGCAGCTGCCCGGCGTGGACGTGCTGTTCCTCGAGACCGGCTACCACTTCCCGGAGACCATCGGCACCCGGGACGCCGTGGCGCACATGCTCGACATCACCGTGGTCGACGCCCTTCCGGAGCTGACCGTGGCCGAGCAGGACGAGAAGCACGGCAAGGACCTCTTCGCCCGCGACCCCGGCCTGTGCTGCGCGATCCGCAAGGTGGCTCCGCTCAAGAAGTCCCTGGAGGGCTACGAGGTGTGGTTCACCGGCGTGCGCCGGGACGAGTCCTGGACCCGCACCAACGCCCCGATGGTGACCTTCGACGAGACCCACAAGCTCGTCAAGGTCAACCCCATGGTGCGCTGGAGCCTCGACGACCTCGTCGAGTGGTCGCAGGACCACGGCGTGCCGACGAACCCGCTGATGGCGGAGGGCTACCTCTCCATCGGCTGCGCCCCCTGCACGCGGCCCACCGCCCCGGGCGAGGACCCGCGCGCGGGCCGCTGGGCCGGCCAGGACAAGATCGAGTGCGGTATCCACCTGTGAGCGCACCCACCACGACGGAGGCGAACGTGACCACCCCCACCACCGCCCCGGCCCCCGCGGAGGCCGGCGTGCACAGCAGCCTCGACGCGCTCGAGGCCGAGTCCATCCACATCCTGCGCGAGGTCGTGGCGGAGTTCGACCGCCCGGCCATGCTGTTCTCCGGCGGCAAGGACTCGGTGGTCATGCTGCACCTGGCCGCCAAGGCCTTCTGGCCCGGCCGGATCCCCTTCCCCGTGCTGCACGTGGACACGGGCCACAACTTCCCGGAGGTGCTGGAGTTCCGGGACCGCACCGTGGAGCGGCTCGGCCTGCGGCTGGTCGTGGCGAGCGTGCAGGACTACCTCGACGACGGCCGGCTGCTCGAGCGCGCCGACGGCACCCGCAACCCGCTGCAGACCCTCCCGCTGCTGGACGCCATCGCGGAGCACCGGTTCGACGCCGTGTTCGGCGGCGGCCGCCGCGACGAGGACAAGGCCCGCGCGAAGGAGCGGATCCTGTCCCTGCGCGACGAGTTCGGCCAGTGGGACCCGCGCAACCAGCGCCCCGAGCTGTGGAACCTCTACAACGGCCGGCACACCCCCGGCCAGCACGTGCGGGCGTTCCCGATCAGCAACTGGACCGAGCTGGACATCTGGCGCTACATCGAGCGCGAGAACATCGAGCTGCCGCCCATCTACTACGCCCACGAGCGGGACGTCTTCCGCCGGGACGGGATGTGGATGGCCGTGGGCGAGTTCTCGGCGCCGGCCGGGGCCGAGGCCGTGGAGCGGCAGACCGTGCGCTACCGCACCGTGGGGGACATGTCCTGCACCGGCGCCGTGCTCTCCGGGGCGCGCACCGTGGCCGACGTGGTGGCCGAGGTCGCCGTGTCCACGCTCACCGAGCGCGGGGCCACCCGCGCGGACGACAGGATCTCCGAGGCCGCCATGGAGGACCGCAAGAAGGACGGGTACTTCTAGACATGACTTCCCCCAGCACCGTGACCGGGCACGCCCCCGCGGCCGAGCACGTCCCCACGATCGATCCCGGCTCGCTGTTCCGCTTCGCGACCGCCGGCTCCGTCGACGACGGCAAGTCCACCCTGGTGGGCCGGCTGCTGCACGACGCCAAGGCGATCCTCGCCGACCAGCTCGAGGCCGTGGGCCGGACCTCCGCCGAGCGCGGCTTCGGCGGCGGCACGGGCCGGCTCGACCTCGCCCTGCTCACCGACGGCCTGCGCGCCGAGCGGGAGCAGGGGATCACGATCGACGTGGCCTACCGCTACTTCGCCACGGACCGCCGCTCCTTCATCCTCGCGGACTGCCCCGGCCACGTGCAGTACACGAAGAACACCGTCACGGGCGCCTCGACGGCCGACGCCGTCGTGCTCCTCGTGGACGCCCGGCACGGCGTGGTCGAGCAGACCCGGCGGCACCTGGCCGTCGTGTCCCTGCTGCGCGTGCCGCACGTGGTGGTCGCCGTGAACAAGATCGACCTCGTCGACTACGATCAGGAGGTCTTCGACCGGGTCGCGGCGGACGCCACGGGCATCGCCGCCCGGCTGGGTGTCGAGGACGTGCACGTGGTGCCCGTCTCCGCCCTCGAGGGCGACAACGTGGTGGAGCCCTCCGCACGGACCCCCTGGTACTCCGGGCGGCCGCTGCTGCGGGTGCTCGAGGAGCTGCCCACGGTGGACGAGTCCGGCCGCGGCACCGCCCGCCCCTTCCGCTTCCCCGTCCAGTACGTCATCCGCCCCCAGGGCGGCACGGCCCCGGGCGCGGACGCCGAGCGGCTGCGGGACTACCGCGGCTACGCGGGCCAGATCGCCTCGGGCACCGTGGCGGTCGGGGACGAGGTCGTGGTCCTGCCCGCGGGCCGGCGCACCACGGTCACCGGCATCGACGTGGCGGGCACCGCACCCGCCCCCGGAGCGCCCCTGCCCGGCGAGCAGCTCACGGAGGCCGCGGCGCCGCTGTCCGTGACGCTGCGGCTGGCCGACGACATCGACATCGCCCGCGGCGACCTCGTCGCGAGCGCCGACGACGAGCTGCCGGAGCCCGTCCGGGACCTCGTGGCCTCCGTGGCCTGGCTCGGCGAGCGGCCCCTGCAGCCCCGCGCCCGCGTGCTCGTCAAGCACGGCGCCGCCACGGTCCAGGCCATGGTCGTCGAGCTCGAGGGGCGGCTGGACCTCGAGGAGCTGGTGCTGCGGGACGCCACCACTCTCGAGCTCAACGACATCGGGCGGGTCCGGCTGCGGCTGGCCTCCCCGCTGCCCGTCGACCCCTACGACCGGCTGCGGCGCACCGGCGCCTTCCTGGTCGTGGACCCGGCCACGGGCAACACGCTCGCCGCCGGGCTCGTGCGGGACGCCTGAGGTGGGCGGGCAGCAGCCGCCCGCCCTCGTCACGGTGACCGCCGGTGACGGAGGGCGCGCCGCCTCGGGCCGCCGCCGCCGGGGATGGCCGCTGGTGCTGACCGCGCTGGCGCTACTGGCCGCCCTGACGGTCGCCGCCACCGCGCTGCGCGACAACGGGACGCTCGCGGCCTGGGAGGCGGACGCGGTCGAGACCTCGGACGCCGCCGAGCTGCGGCTGGGCTACTTCGGCAACCTCACGCACGGCCCCGCCCTCGTCGGACTGGAGAACGACTACTTCGCCCAGGAGCTGGGGGACACCGCGCTGTCCGCGCAGGTCTTCAACAGCGGCCCCACAGCGGTGGAGGCCATGAACGCCGGGTCGATCGACGCCGCGTTCGTGGGCCCCAACCCGGCGATCAACTCCTTCGTCCGCTCCCAGGGCCGCTCGCTGGCCGTGGTCGCGGGCGCCGCCTCCGGCGGCGCGCAGTTCGTGGTGCGCCCCGCCGTCACGGGCCCGGAGGACCTGGCCGGGCGCACCGTGGCGAGTCCCGAGTTCGGCGGCACCCAGGACGTGGCCCTGCGCACCTGGCTCGCCGAGCAGGAGTACGACGCCGACGGCGAGGGGGACCGCGCCGTGGCGATCACGCCCATGGCCAACGGCCAGACCATCTCGATGCTCCGGCAGGGCCGCGTGGACGGCGCCTGGCTGCCCCAGCCCTGGGCCACCCGTGCCGTCCAGGACGGCGCCCGGGTCCTCGTGGACGAGCGGGACCTCTGGGCGGACGGGCGCTATCCCACGACCGTCCTGGTGGTGCGCAAGGACTACCTCGAGCGCCACCCGGAGACCGTCGAGGAGCTCGTGCGCGGTCTGCAGCGGTCCGTGGACTGGCTGCACGAGCACGAGGCGGAGCCCGAGCTGCTGGCCTCCACCCTGAACGAGGGCCTGGAGAGCGCGCAGACCGAGACGCTGCCCGAGGCGACGGTCGCGGGTGCGCTCGAGGCCGTCGAGTGGACCACCGACCCCCTCGCGGACACCTACCCGCAGCTGCTCGCCGACGGCGTGGCGGCGGGGACCACGGAGGAGGCCCCGCTCGAGGGGCTCGTGGACACCACGGTCCTGGACCGGGTCCGCGCCGGCTCGGAGGGGGGCGCATGAGCACCACCACCGCGATCCGGCTCCGCGGCCTCGGCAAGAGCTTCGCCCCCGAGGACGGCCCCGTCCTGCAGGACGTGGACCTCGACGTGGAGCGCGGGCAGTTCGTCGCGCTGCTCGGCGCCTCCGGCTGCGGGAAGTCCACCCTGCTGAACATCGTCGCGGGCCTCGAGGAGCCGACGGAGGGCTCCGTGACGGTCCCCGCGGAGGGCGCGGCCCTGATGTTCCAGGACGCCGCGCTGTTCCCCTGGCTCACGGCGCGGCGCAACGTCGAGCTGGCTCTCGAGCTGCGCGGGGTCCCCACCGCCCGGCGGCGGGACCAGGCCGGGGAGCTGCTCGAGCTGGTCCGGCTGCCGCACGCGGCGGACAAGCGCCCGCACGAGCTCTCCGGGGGGATGCGCCAGCGGGTGGCCCTGGCCCGGGCCCTGGCCCAGGACCGGGAGGTCCTGCTCATGGACGAGCCGTTCTCCGCGCTCGACGCCATCACCCGGGACCTGCTGCACGAGGAGCTGCTGCGCGTCTGGCGCGCCACCGGCCGGACGATCGTGTTCATCACGCACAACGTCGCCGAGGCCGTGCGGCTGGGCCAGCGGGTGCTGCTGATGTCCTCCCGCCCCGGTCAGGTGGTCCAGGAGTGGGACACCCGCCCGTGGAAGGACCCCGAGTCCTACGGCTTCGAGGGCAGCGCGCAGTCGCTCGACGACACCCTCGGCGAGCTGACCCGCACCATCACCGCACGTCTGCGCGAGGAGATCAGCCGCCATGCGAAATGACACCGCCCTGCCCGGCGTCCCGGCCGCGCCGCCGGTGGCGCCCGCGCCCCCGGCACCCCGCCGCGGCGCGGAACGGGCCGTCCCCGGGCCCGCCCCGGACCGGTCCGGCGACCCGGCCGGGACCGGTGAGGAGCTCGCCGGGCTCGACGCGCTGCAGACCGAGCGCACCCGGAAGACCTCGGTGGGCGAAGTGCTGCGCACCAAGGTCGCCCCGCCCCTGGTCGCCCTGGTGGCCGGCCTGCTGCTGTGGCAGCTGCTCGTCGCGCTCCTGGGCACCCGCCCCGACGTCGTGCCCGGCCCGCTGGACGTCGCGCGGCAGTTCGGCGCGCTGGTCGGCGACGGCACCGTGCTGGGCGCCCTGGGAACGAGCCTGTGGCGGGGGATCAGCGGCTTCCTGGTGGCGGCGGCGGTCGCCACGCCGCTGGGGCTGCTCATCGCCCAGTGGCGTGGGCTGCGCAACGCCGTGGGCCCGATCATCTCCGGGCTGCAGGTGCTGCCCTCGATCGCCTGGGTGCCCGCCGCGATCATCTGGTTCGGCCTGTCCGACGCCACGGTGTACTTCGTGGTGCTCATGGGCGCCATCCCCTCCATCATCAACGGCATGCTCGCGGGCGTGGACCAGATCCCGCCGCAGCTGCGCCGCGCCGGGCACGTGCTCGGCGCCCGGGGGTGGACCATGGCCAGCAAGGTCGTGCTCCCCGCCGCCCTGCCCGGGTACCTCGCCGGGCTCAAGCAGGGGTGGGCCTTCTCCTGGCGCTCGCTCATGGGCGCCGAGCTCATCGCGATCGGCGGCTCCATCGGGTTCGGCCTCGGCTCCCTGCTGGAGCAGGGGCGGACGGTCTCCAACATGGCGGTGGTGATGGTCGCCGTGCTGTCGATCCTCGTCGTGGGCATCCTCGTGGAGCTGCTCTTTTTCAACCCCGTGGAACGGCGCCTGCTGCGCGGGCGAGGGCTGCTCGGCCACCGCTCGTGAGTCTCCGCACCCAGGAGATTCTGCGCCGGATTCACTACCCTTGTACCCGGTCTACGATGCGCGCGGCGGACGCCGTGCGCGCAATCGAAAGGAAGCCACGTGGCTGACACCACCACCCGCCCCCTGCGCGTCGCCATCATCGGCGCCGGTCCGGCCGGCATCTACGCCGCGGACATGCTCACCAAGTCCGAGCCCGTGAAGAACGGGGAGCTCGAGGTCAGCATCGACCTGTTCGACCGCTACCCGACCCCGTTCGGCCTCATCCGCTACGGCGTGGCCCCCGACCACCCCCGGATCAAGGGCATCATCACCGCGCTGCGCGCCATCCTGGGGCGCGGCGACATCCGCTTCTTCGGCAACGTGGAGTTCGGCCGGGACCTGACCCTCGCCGACTTCGGCGCCCACTACGACGCCGTGATCTTCGCCACCGGAGCCGTCTACGACGCCCCGCTGAACATCCCCGGCAACGACCTCCGGGGCGTGCACGGGGCCGCCGAGTTCGTGGCCTGGTACGACGGCCACCCGGACTTCCCGCGCACCTGGCCGCTCGAGGCCCGCGAGATCGCGGTCATCGGCAATGGCAACGTGGCCCTCGACGTCGCCCGCGTGCTGTCCAAGCACGCCGACGACATGCTCCTCACCGAGATCCCCGGCAACGTCTACCAGGGGCTCAAGGCGTCCCCGGTCACGGACGTGCACATCTTCGGCCGCCGCGGCCCCGCCCAGGTGAAGTTCACCCCCCTCGAGCTGCGCGAGCTCGCCAAGTCGCGGGACGTCGACATCGTCGTCTACGACGAGGACTTCCAGTACGACGAGGGCTCCGAGCTGGCGATCGCCGAGAACAACCAGGTCAAGGTCATGGTCAAGACCCTCGAGAAGTGGCGGGCCGACGACTCCCCGAAGACCGCCTCCCGCCGGCTGCACCTGCACTTCCTGCAGAGCCCCCGCGAGGTGCTGGGGGAGGACGGCCGGGTCACGGGGCTGCGCATGGAGCGGACGCGCCTCAACGGCGACGGCTCCGTGTCCGGGACCGGCGAGTACGTCGACTACCCGGTGCAGGCCGTCTACCACGCGGTCGGCTACCTCGGCTCCCGCCTGCCCGAGCTGCCGTTCGACGACGGCCGCGGCGTGATCCCCAACGCCGAGGGCCGCGTGCTGGCCGAGGACGGGACCGTGCTGCACGGTCTCTACGCGACCGGGTGGATCAAGCGCGGCCCGGTCGGGCTGATCGGCGCCACCAAGTCCGACGCCCTCGAGACGGTCACCCACCTCCTGGAGGACCGCGCCGTGCTGCCGGGCGCCACCCGCCCGGACCCCGCGTCCGTCAACGACGTGCTCGAGGCCCGCGGCGTCGAGTACACCACCTGGGAGGGATGGCTGGCCCTCGACGAGTACGAGCAGGGCCTCGGCCAGTCCTCGCACGACGCCGAGGGCAACCCGCGCGAGCGCGTCAAGGTGGTCGAGCGCGAGGAGATGGTCAGCGTCTCCCGCGAGGGCGTGGCGGAGCCGGTCTCCTCGCCCGTCTGAGCCGCAGCACCGCACCGCGCCGCCGTGCCGCGAGGGGCCGCGTCCTGCCGGACGCGGCCCCTCGCGTTGCCGGACCCCTCGCGTTGCCGGACCCCGGGCCTACAGGCCCAGCAGCCCGCGGACGTGGTCGTTGAGGAACACCCCGTCCGGGTCCACGGACGCCCGGGCGTCGAGGAAGTCCTGGAACCGCGGGTACACGGAGCGCAGGTACTCGGCGTCCTGCGTGTGCACGGTGCCCCAGTGGGGGCGGCCGCCGTGGGCCACGAAGATCTCCTCGGCCGCGGCGAACACCTTCGGGTCGTACCGGCGCCAGTACTGCCGCAGCGCGATCCAGCCGGTCTCCCGGCCGTGGGCGGGGGCGAGCCAGGCGTCCTCGGCCGCGGCGCAGCGCACGTCCACCGGGAGCGAGAACGAGTAGTCGCGCCGCTCGATGAGCGTCTGCAGCTCCCGGAAGGCCACGACGAGCTCCTCGACCGGCAGGGCGTACTCGGAGGAGACGAACCGGGTCCGGCGCGGCACGGTGAACACCCGGAAGGACAGGTCGCTGTACTGCCGCGGGCTGTTCGTGAGGGCGTCGAGCCGGTTGAGCCCCGGCGTGGAGCGCGGCAGGGCCGTGGCCAGCTGGTTGAGCCCCGCGGTGAGGGTGTTGCGCAGCAGGGCGTCGTCGAGCCGGCGCACGGTGCGGGCCACGGGGGAGCCGGGCCGGGTGTAGGAGTCCGGGAGCTTGTGCAGGCGCGTGAGGATCCGGGTCTGGGCGGTGGCGGTGCCCGGCGTCCAGAAGAACTCGAAGTGGTCGGCCCCGGCCATCCGGCTGCCCAGGGTGTCCACGAGCTGGCCGAGGGGCTCCTTGAGCTCCGCCGCGTGCAGCCGGAACGTCGGCTCGCACACCAGGGTGACGCTCGCGAGGACCCCCATGGCGCCCAGGCCCACGCGCGCGGCCTGGAACAGCTCGGGGCGCTGCTCGGCGGAGCACTCCACCAGCTCGCCGTCGGCCGTGACCAGGCTCAGGGCCACCACCTGCTGGGAGAGGGAGCCGAAGGCCAGGCCGGTCCCGTGGGTGCCGGTCGAGACGGCGCCGGCGACCGTCTGCCAGTCGCTGTCCGGCAGGTTGGTCACGGCCAGCCCGTGGGCGTCCAGCTCCTGGTTCAGGTCACGGATCGTGGTGCCCGCGAGGACCGTGACCCGCTGGTTCTCCCGGTCGACGGCCGGCAGCCCGGACAGCCCGGAGAGGTCGACCATGACGTCGGGGGCCAGGGGCAGCGCCGAGAAGCTGCACCCGGAGCCCACCGCGCGCACGCCCAGTCCGCGGCGCACGGCGGCGGCGACGCCCTCCGCGAGCTCCGGGACCGAGGTGGGGCGCAGCACGTGCCGGGGGGTGACGGAGTGCGTCCTGCCCCACGTGGCCCACTCTCTCGTCCCGGTCTCGCCGGGCAGGGCGTCGGGCAGCGAGACCTCGCTCATCGGCGGGACCGTCCTTCCTCGCAGGCAGGTGCACAGTGCGCCCTCATCATGTCATCCCGAGGGCGCTCCGGCGCCCTCGACGACCCCGTCCTGCGGCCCCGCCGCGCGTACCATCGGAGGCGAAGCCCGCGGCGGGATCCGGAGCACCGCGGACCGAGGACGCGCACAGGAGGCAGCACCATGACCGACCACCCGTCCCCGGACCGGGAGCGCGAGGAGCCCCACGAGACCACGCTGGGCGAGGAGGCGGTGCGCGACCGCGTCCCCTCGGGCGGCGGGCAGAGCCGGTCCCTCGACGCCACGGGAGAGATCGTCGTGGGCATCGACGGCTCCGAGCAGAGCCTCGGGGCGCTGCGGTGGGCGGCCCGGGAGGCCCGCCGCCGCGGTCGTCCGGTGCGGCTGGTCACCGCGTACAGCCTGCCCGTGTTCTCCGGCTCTGGGTTCGACACCGGCTACGCCACCGTGGACGAGGCCGCCCTCACCCAGGGCGTCGAGGAGCTGCTGAACCACGCGGCGGACCAGGTCCGTGACGTGGGGGTCGAGCTGCGGGCGACCGTCGAGACCGGGGACCCCTCCGGGGCCCTGCTCGAGCTGAGCCGCACGGCGGAGCTGCTGGTCCTCGGCTCCCGCGGCCGGGGCGGTCTGCTGGGCCGGCTGCTCGGCACGGTCTCCACGGCGGTGCCGGCGCACTCGAAGTGCCCCACGGGCGTGGTCCCCCTGCCGTGGGCGCAGCAGCACCTGGGCGCGGAGGAGCTCACGAGCACCCGGGCCCTCGTGGACCGCGTGGTCGTCGGGTCGGACGGCTCCACCCAGGCCCGGGCGGCCATGCTCTACGCCGCGGAGGAGGCGCGCCTGCTCGGCGTGCCCCTGACGGTGCTGTGCGCGCTCCCGCCCGTGAGCGGGGCGCTCGCGTGGATGCCCACGGCGGTGGACTTCGAGGTGATGTACGACGACGTCGCGCGGGCGCTCAACGGCGGCGTCGCCTGGCTCGAGAGCTGGTTCCCCGACCTGCAGATCGGCTCGGAGCTCGCGGACGGCGCGCCGGTGCAGGTGCTGGTCGAGCAGACCCGGCGCAACGGGCTCGTGGTGATGGGCACGCGCGGCCGGGGCGGCTTCGCGGGGATGCTCCTGGGCTCCACCTCGCAGGGCGTGCTGCACAACGCCGCGGGACCCGTGCTGATCGTCCCGGACCGCTACGACGAGCGGATCGAGACCCGCAAGGACTTCGACTCCGACGACATCCGCCCCTGGGACGCCTGAGCGGGCCGGCTCAGCCCCACCCCAGTTCGTGCAGGCGCTCGTCGTCGATGCCGAAGTGGTGGGCGACCTCGTGGATGACGGTCACCGTGATCTCCTCCACGAGCTCCTCGCGCTCCGCGCACATGCGCTGCAGCGGACCCCGGTAGACGAAGATCCGGTCCGGCAGGGAGCCGGCGCCCCACCCGCCGTCCCGGGCGGTCAGGGGCACGCCCTCGTAGAGGCCGAGCAGCCCGGGGGAGTGCTCCGGCGGCTCCTCCTCGACCAGGATCACCACGTTGTCCATCGCCCGGAACAGGGCGTCCGGGATCAGGTCGATGGCGTCGTCGACGGCGCCGTCGAACTCCTCGCGGGTCATCTCGATCACGCTCTCCTTCCTACCCCACGAGCCCGGGCGCCGGCTGGGTCCCCGGGGGCAGTGCGGGAATTGTGCGGGATCCGCGCGAGCCTCTAAGCTGTACTCGGTTTCTCCCGTGTCACGGTCCTCGGTCGCCGAGGTCGTGGTCGTCGACGCGGGTGTCCGGCCCCCATCGTCTAGTGGCCTAGGACACCGCCCTTTCACGGCGGCGACACGGGTTCGAATCCCGTTGGGGGTACGCGATCGGAGGGTCCGCCCACCGATTTGCACAACCGGCGAGGAATGCTGGTAAGATCAGTCCTCGTTGGAAACAGCAAGGCCCTGTAGCGCAGCTGGTTAGCGTGCCGCCCTGTCACGGCGGAGGTCGCGGGTTCAAGTCCCGTCAGGGTCGCTCAGACGGCGTTCATCGAGTCGATGCGGCGCCGTCGCGGCATATCCGCTGCGGATGTGCCGGGGCTCTGTAGCTCAGTTGGTAGAGCGTACGACTGAAAATCGTAAGGTCACCGGATCGACGCCGGTCGGAGCCACCGCGGAAACCGCCGGTCCCCTCGAGGGGCCGGCGGTTTCTTCGTGCCGGGGGCCCTGCCGCCCGCTGCCAGCGGACACGGAGGTTCGCTCCCTACCCTGGGAGCCGTGACCCGGTATCCCCGTCGCCCGAGCCCCCGCGGGGCAGCAGCGGCCGCGCTGACCGCCCTGAGCCTGCTGGCGCTCACTGGCTGCGGCGCCGGCCCGCAGTCCTCCGGGCTCGTCCTCGAGCCGACCGCGGGCTCGCCCGCCCCGGTGCCGGCCGGGCCCACCGCGGAACCGGAGGCCTGCTTCGACGTGGCGAGCGCCTACACGGCGCTGACCCTCGTGCCGCTGTCCGGCGACGAGCCGGACCCCCACTTCCGCCCCCAGGGGGCGGCTGCCTCCGTGCGGGTCCTCACCTCCCGGCTGCCCGCCGAGCTGCGCCCCGCGTTCGAGGACGCCGTGGCCGCCCTGGACGCCGCGGGCTCGTCCGTGCAGCCCGCCGAGCTGGCCGATCTGCAGCGGACGCTCGCGCCGGTCGGCGACTGGCTCCGCCGGGCGTGCGCGGAGCCCACCCCCTCGAACTGATCAGCAGCCTGTCTAGACTGGGGGGCAGGTCGCCCGGCCCGGGTGGCCCCGACGGGAGGAGCCGACATGACCGAGCACCGACGCGAGCAGGAACCGGGGCACGGGCCGGTCGACGACCAGCGCGAGGACGGCGTGGTCGTCGAGCCCGGCGCCGAGCTCGACCGCGACCTGGAGCAGCAGGGACTGGGCGCCGAGCGGCCCGGCGACGAGCAGGGGCGGCCGTGACCGGCCCCGCGCGGACGAGCGCGCTCGGACGGGCCGCGGCGACCGGCGCCGCGGCGGGGATCGCGGGGGCCGCTCTGATGGTGCTGGGGGAGAAGGCGGAGCAGGCGCTCACCCACCGGCCGGACTCCTACGTCCCCGCGCGCGCCCTGCTCACCCTGCTGGGGCGCCACCCCGGGGACCGCGAGCAGCCCACGGGCTGGAACTCCGCCATGCACTACGGCACGGGCGCCGCCCTCGGCGCCCTGCGCGGCGTGTGGGCCGTGACCGGCATCCGGGGTCCGCGCGCGAACGCCTGGCACACGGTGGTGCGGCTGGCCTTCGACCAGACCGTGGAGAACGCGACGGGGGTCGGGGCCCCGCCGTCGTCCTGGCCGGCCGGCGAGCAGGCCGTGGACGTCCTGCACAAGGCGGTGTACTCCGTGGTCACCGGCGTGCTCGCGGACCGGCTGGTGGCGCCGGCGCTCGTGTCGGGCCGGGGGCGCACCAGCCACTGACCGGCGCGCCGACCGGGCGTCCGCGACGAGCGGTCGTCCGCGGCGTGCCGGCGTGCGGCGCCGCACGCCGTGCGCCAGGACCGCCGGGTTCCCCGAGGCCGGGGGGCCCCCGAGGCCGGGGCCCCGAGGGCCGGCAGGACGGCTCAGGGGGCCAGGCGCCACCACACGGCCCGCTCGGGCCGCAGGACGCCGTCCTGCACGGCGTCCCGGCTGCTGAGCACGAGCGGCTCTCCGGCGGGCAGGGGGACGGGGGCGCCGCCCAGGTTCGCCGCCACGAGGACCCGCTCCCCTGCGCCGGTGGTGTTCACGAAGGACAGCAGGCCCGTCGCGGCGTCGTGGCTCGCGTGCCACGCGAAGGAGCCGCGGCCGAGACCGAGCTCCCGGCGCACCCGCAGCGCCGTGCGGTACACCGTGTGCGTGGAGTCGGGGACCCCCACCTGCCGGTCCGCCGCGAGCTGCGCGAACTCCTCGGGCTGCGGCAGCCACGGGTCGGCCCCGAAGCCGTGGCCGGGCTCTCCCGCGGCCCAGGGCAGCGGGACCCGGCAGCCGTCGCGGCCGATCTCCTCGCCCCCGGTCCGGGCGAACGCCGGGTCCTGGCGCAGCTCGGCGGGCAGGCGGGTGTGGTCGGGCAGGCCCAGCTCGTCCCCCTGGTACAGGTAGGCGGAGCCGGGCAGGGCCAGCTCCACCAGCGCGGCGGCGCGGCCGCGGGCGAGGCCCTGCTCGTGGTCGGGCTGCTCGCTGTCCGCGTCGATCCCCTTGGGGTAGGCGATGGGGTCCGTGAGCCCGAAGCGGGAGACGTGCCGGACGGTGTCGTGGTTGGACAGCACCCACGTGGTGGGCGCGCCGACGTTCGCCGACTCCGCCAGGGAGTCCTCGATGGCCCGGGACATCCGGGCCCAGTCCCACCCGGCCACCAGGAAGTCGAAGTTGAACGCCTGGTGCATCTCGTCGGAGCGGACGTACATCGCCAGCCGGTGCGCCGGCTCGACCCACGCCTCGGCCACCAGCATCCGGTCGCCGTCGTACTCGGCGAGCACCCGGTGCCAGTCGCGGTAGACCTCGTGCACGCCGTCCTGGTCGAAGTAGGGGCTGCCGGTGCTCAGCGGGGTGTCCGGGGCGTCGTGCTCCCGCGCGTCGTGCTCGCCCTCGACCATGTGCACCTGGTGGTCCCAGTCCGGCAGCCCCTCGGCCTTCACGAGGCCGTGGGCCACGTCCACGCGGAAGCCGTCCGCGCCCCGGTCCAGCCAGAAGCGCAGGACGGAGCGGAACTCCTCCCACACCTCCGGGTTCTCCCAGTTGAGGTCCGGCTGGGTGCTGTCGAACAGGTGCAGGTACCACTGCCCGTCCGGCAGCCGGGTCCAGGCCTCGCCGCCGAACACGGAGCGCCAGTTGTTCGGCGGCAGCTCCCCGTGCTCGCCCCGGCCGTCCCGGAACATGTACCGGTCCCGCTCCGGGCTGCCGGGCCCGGCGGCCACGGCGGCCCGGAACCACTCGTGCTCGCTCGAGGTGTGGTTGGGCACCAGGTCCACGATCAGCCGCATCCCGAGCTCCGCCATCCGGGCGCGCATCCGGTCGAAGTCCTCCAGGGTGCCGAAGCGGGGGTCGACGTCCCGGTAGTCGGAGACGTCGTAGCCGGCGTCGTGCTGCGGCGAGACGTAGAACGGGGACAGCCACAGGGCGTCCACGCCGAGGTCCGCGAGGTAGTCCAGCCGGTCGACGATCCCGGGCAGGTCGCCCAGACCGTCACCGTCGGAGTCGTTGAAGGACCGGGGATAGATCTGGTAGATCACCGCGGAGCGCCACCACTCGCCCTCCTCGGTGGCGGGGGACTGGCTGACCTGCTGCGTCATGGGGGTGCTCCTCGGGTGCTTCGTCGGGGGTGTCCGGTGCGGGCGGCTCCGGTGCGGGGGCGTCCCCAACCTAGTCAGTCCCCGGGCGCGGTGTCACGGCGGCCGGCGCTGGGGCGGCCGGTGTCCGGCCGGGACCGCCCGGCCGGTGCACGACCACGTTGGTGGGGGCGAGGGCCAGGACGACGAGCGCGGCGGCGAGGACCGCCAGCCCGGTCCAGCCGGCGCCCGTCAGCCGTTCGCCGACGACGACGACGGCCAGGACCGCCGCGACGGCCGGTTCGGTCAGGGTGAGGGTCGTCGCCGTGCTCGGGCGCACCCGGGCGAGTCCCACGCCGAACAGGAAGTACCCGAGGAACATCGGCACCAGCGCCATGTACGCGGCCACGGCGAACGCCTGCCCCGAGGCCAGCAGGGGCGCCCCCGTGAGGGCGAGGACCGGGAGCAGGAGCGCCCCGCCGGCGCCGAAGACGGCGCCCATCGAGGCCGCGCGCCCCACCCCGTGGCCCATCAGCCGGTGCACCACCCACGAGTAGAGCGCGTACGTCGCCCCGGCCACCAGTCCGAGCCCGATGCCGGCGGCGGTGTCCGCGGCCGAGGCCCCGGACCCGCCAGCCCTCGACAGGCACAGCAGGCCGCTGCCGAGGACGCCCAGGAGCGCGGCGGTCATCCACCACCGGCTCAGGGGGCGGCGCTCGAGGACGCGCTCCAGGACGCCCGAGGCCAGCGGCGCGGAGGCCAGGGAGACGACCGTGCCGATCGCGACGCCGCCCAGGTGCATCGAGCTGTAGAACGCCAGCGGATAGACGGCCACGGCCGCGGCCCCGGCCGCCACCAGCCCGGCGTGCGAGCGCAGCGCCCGCCGCGAGCGGCGCAGGGCGGGCAGGGCGATCGCCGCCTGCAGCAGCCCGCCCACGCCCAGGGCGGCGGCCCCGATCGCCAGCGGACCCGCGCCGGGGGCGAAGGTCGCCGCGGTCCCGGTCGTGCCCCACAGGACCGCGGTGAGCAGGATGGCCGCGACGCCGAGGCCGGCGTGGCGCCCCGTGCGCCCCACGGCGCGGCTCACGGTGCCGCTCACGGTGCCGCGCACGGTGCGACCGGCACGTCGGTGGTCGTCGTGCGGGCGTGCGCGCGGACGCGGAGCGGCGCCGGGCGCTGCGGGTGTGCGGTCATGGGCGGGCTCCTGTCGGTCGACGGTCCAATCTACCCAGGGCGGGCGACGGGCGCCCCGGGCGCGGTGCGCCGGGCGCAGCCGCGTTCGCGGAAGCCGGCCCGCCCCCGTCCCGGGCGGGCCGCGTGGTAGAAGAGGGCATGACCACTCCGACGCGCGCGTTCGCGCCTCCCTGCGGGCCGGTGCGCGGCCGGGTCGACGGCGACGTCGTCCGGGCGACCGGGATCCCGTACGCCACGGCGGACCGGTTCGCCGCGCCCGTCCCGGTCGCGGACCGGGAGGAACCGTTCGACGCCACCCGCCCGGCCCCGGCCTGCCCCCCAGGCGCACTCACCCTTCCTCACCGGGGTCCTCGGCGACACCCTCGCCGGGCTCCCGCGGGACGAGCACTGCCAGCGGCTGTCGGTGACCCTGCCCCTCGAGCGGGGGCCGGCGGAACGGCTGCCGGTGATGGTCTGGATCCACGGCGGCTCCTACACCACCGGGGCCGGGGACGCCCCGATCATGGATCCCCGCCCCCTGGTCGCCGAGCAGCGGGTCGTGGTCGTGAGCGTCACCTACCGGCTGGGACTGTTCGGCTACCTCGGCGCGGGCCGGGGCCGCCCCGCCAACCTCGGTCTGCTCGACCAGCTAGAGGCCCTGCGCTGGGTGCGGCGCAACATCGCGGCCTTCGGCGGCGACCCGGACCGGGTGACCGTGTTCGGCCAGTCCGCCGGGGGCGACGCCGTGGCCCATCTCATGACCGTCCCGGGCGCGGAGCTGCTGTTCCGGCGGGCCATCCTGCAGAGCCCTCCGCTGGGCATCGCCCGCGGCCGGGCGGCGATGACCGCGGCGATGGCGGGCGCGGCCGGTGCCGTCACCGCGGGGACGCCGGCCGCGGAGGTGGTGGCGCTGCAGGCCGAGGTCGAGGCCGGTGCGTCCTCCTTCGGGCTCCGGGGCCGGATGCCGTTCGGCACCCAGTACGGCCACCACCCCCTGCCCGCCGAGGAGGGCGTCGAGGCGGCCTGGGACCGCGTGGCCCCGCACATCGACGTGCTCATCGGCCACACCGCCGAGGAGGCCCGGCTCTACCTGCCCACGCTGCCCCTCCTCCACCGGGTCACCCGCGTCCCGCTGCTCGGCCCCGTGCTCCGCCGCGCCGTCGTGGGGCAGGTGACCGCGGCCGTCCACGGCCGGGCCGTCCGCCGGTTCGCCGCCCGGCACGCCCGGGCCGGAGGCCGCGCCCACACCTACCTGCTCACCTGGAGCGCGCCGGGCAGCCCGTACGGATCCGCCCACACGGTCGACCTCCCGCTCCTGTTCGGCGACGAGGCCGCATGGGCCGGCACCGGGCTGCTCGCCGGGGCCCCGTGGGAGGACGTCCAGGGCCACGGCCGGCGCCTCCGGCGGCTGTGGGCCGGCTTCGCCCGCGGGGAGCCGCTGGCGGACGCCGGGGCGGTCCCCGGCGTCCTGCGCTACCGCGCGGCCACGGGTGCACGACCCCTCGAGCGCGTCCTCGGCTGTGTCCTCGGCGCGGTGCGCCGCGCTCAGGGCGCTGCGGGCACCTCCCGCGCCCCCGTGCGGGCGCTGCGCCGGGCCGCGTCCAGCACGGCGGCGACGGCCACGGCGTCCCACGGGTCCACGGGGGCCTCGCCGTCGCCGAGGAGCCACCGGGCCACGGCCCGGTAGAAGTCGGCGGGCTCGCCGGGGGCGGTGGGCACGGAATCGGTCCCGGTGCCCCGGACGAGCAGACCCGTCATGCCCTCCCCGGGGTCCAGCGGGTCGAAGGGGCCGGGGCTGTCGGCGTGCCCGGCCACGAGGTAGGCGCCGGCCGAGCCGAGCACCCGGGTCCGGGGCCCCGGCGCCCCCACGAGGCTCCCGGCCCACAGGTGGCTGATCGTGCCCGAGGCGTGGTCCAGGGCCAGGAAGACGTCGTCCTCGGCCGGGGTCGTCAGCGCGCGCAGTTCAGCCCGCACCGCGACCACCGGCCCGAACAGCTGGATCGCCGCGTCCACGAGGTGCGGACCGAGGTCGAGCAGCAGCCCGCCGCCCCGGCCGACCGCGTTCTCCCGCCACCGGTCCTTGGGCACCGGGCGCCACCGCTCCCAGCGGCGCTCGAACCGGTGCACGTCCCCGAGGTGCCCCTCGGCGAGCACCCGGGCCAGGGTCAGCTGCTCGCTGTCCCAGCGCCGGTTGTGGAAGACCGTCAGCGGGGTCCCGGTCTCCTCGGCGCGGCGGACCACGGCCACCGCGCCCTCGTGGTCCGTGGCCAGCGGCTTGTCGACCACCACGGGGATCCCGGCCTCCAGGCCGGCCAGCGCGTGCTCCACGTGCAGCCCCGTGGGCGAGGCGACGACCAGCACGTCGGGCCGCGAGCGCTCGAGCAGCCCGGGCAGGTCCCGGTGCACCTGCACCCCGGGCCAGTCGGCGCCCGCGCGGGCGGCCCGCTCCGGGTCGCCGGTGACGACGTCGGTGACCCGCCCGCCGGCCCGCCGCAGCAGGTCCCCGTGGAAGTCCCGCCCGGCCATGCCGTACCCGACGAGTCCGGCGGTGAGCACTCGTCCTGCACCCTGATCAGTCATGCGGTCACGATAGCCCCTGGCACCGGGCCGCACCGGGCCGCTACGGCCCGTCCGGGCCCGCGATCTCGTCGTCGACGAAGCGGGGCGCGGCCGCGACGCCGCCGGCGACGACGAGGAGCACCGCGGTGCCCATCAGCAGCAGCAGGGGAGCGGTCCAGCTGCCGGTGGCCTCGTGCAGGGCGCCGACGGCGAAGGGCCCGGCCGCCGCGAGCAGGTAGCCCACCGGCTGGGTGAACCCGGACAGCTGCGCGGTCACCCGGGGGTCCCGGGAGCGGGCCGTGAGCAGCGCCAGGGCGGTGGGGAACGCGAAGCCGCCCACCCCCAGGAGCAGGGCCCAGGCCCAGGGTGTGGTGGCGGGCGCCAGCAGCAGGCCGGAGTAGCCGGCGACCATGCAGACGCCCAGGCCCACGATCCACCGCCGCAGGCGCGGTGAGCGGGCCACCAGGACGGGCATGAGGAGCCCTCCCGGGATGCCCATGGCGGCGATGAGGGCGGCCATCAGCCCGGCCTGGGCCTGGCCCAGGCCGCCGTCGCGGTAGATCTGGGCCACCCAGCCGAACTGGACGTAGGCGTGCATCGACTGGATGCCGAAGTAGACGCACAGCGCCACGGCGGTGCGGGAGCGGAGGATCGAGGTGCCGCGGCCGGGACGCAGGGCGCGGCCGGGGGTCGTGGCGGGCTCGCGCCGGTCGCGGACGGTGACCAGGACCCAGGGGACCACGGCGGCCAGGGCCACGAGGCCCCAGAGGCCCAGTGCGGCACGCCACCCGTCGGGCCCGCTCGCGGCCAGCGGCCCGGCAGCCAGCAGGGGCAGCGTGGCGCCGACGGCCAGGCCGGTCGTGTAGAGGGAGTTCAGCGCCGCCGTGCGCCGGCCCCCGTGGCGCTTGATGAACGCCGGCACCAGGATGTTGCCGACGGCCATGCCGGCGAAGCCCAGCACAGACAGGAGCAGGAACACCGGCACCGATCCCGTGACCGACCGGGCCAGCAGCCCGGCGGCGACCAGGACCAGACCGGCGGTGACGGCACCGCTGATGCCGGTCCTGCGCGAGAGCGCGACCGCGCACGCCCCCGCCGCGGCGAAGGTGAGCCCGGGCAGGGCGGTCAGCACGCCGGCCATCGTGGGGCTCAGCCCCAGTCCCTGCTGCACCTCCGCGAGCACGGGCCCCACGGAGGTGGCCCCGGGGCGGAGATTGACCGCCACGACCGCCACCGCGAGCACCACCAGCCACCCCGGCACGCGGGGCGGGACGGCGGAACGGTCAGGGGGCGGGGTGGACGGGCGCACCGGCCTGTTCTATCACGGGGTGCGGCGGCACCGGGGCGCGGGCCGGACGGAGCGGTCCGCTCAGCCCTCGCAGTCGGTGCAGTACCGCGTCTCGCCGGACTGGCGGGCCAGCTGGGAGCGGTGCCGGACCAGGAAGCAGGAGGCGCAGGTGAACTCGTCGACCTGTTCCGGGATGACGGCCACGGTGAGCTCTTCGTGGGAGAGGTCGGCGCCGGGCAGGTCGATGCCCTCGGCGGTGTCGAAGTCCTCGGCGTCGATGACCGCGGTCTGGGTGGTGGCGCTGCGCTGGACCTGGATCGCCTCCAGGGACTCGTTGGCCGGCTCGTCCTCGGGCCGGGTGCGCGGGGCGTCGTAATCGGTGGCCATGATGTGGTGCGTCCTCCTGGAACGGGGTGGTGCTGTGCAGAGGGTGCCCTGCACGGAAGGACCAGAGTGTACCCCTACGACATGGGCAACTGTCGAGTCCCCGCGCGTCCCGGCGAAGTGCGGCGTCTCGGGCGTGATCCTCGTCGCACCCCGGAGGGGCCCGGATCGGTCCCTGGTGCGCCGAGCACGGAGCACCCGCTCAGCGTCCGTGACCTCCTCACCGCCGTCCAGGGCCACTTCGACGAGATGGCCCTGGGTGCGTTGCACGCCATCCGGCGCGCCGCGCAGGACGCCGCCCGGCCCTGGTCCGGTGTCAGCTGGCGCTCTCCAGGTGCGCGAGGCGCAGCCAGCGGTGCATGAGCCGGCGGAACGCCACGGCGGCGCCGTGGGCGTCCCGCGCGGCCAGCAGCTCCACGGCGTCCGAGAAGTCCTGCGGGCTCTCGTCCGGCTGGAACGGGTCAGCGAGCGAGCCGTAGTGCAGGACCACGAGGGAGTTGGCGGAGAACGCCCCGAGCCACCGGCCCAGGTGCGTGAGGTCCTCGGCGAGGTCCTCGAGGTCCTCGCCGCCCGCGTCCTCCACCACCTGCGCGGCGCGCACCACGCGACGGGTCGCGAGGTCCATCGGCACCGCGCACCGGTGCACACGGTTGCCGTGGTGGAAGCTCTCGGTGTGGTCCTGAGCGGTGAAGAGGGAGAACCACGCCATGGGGACGGTGAACGCCGACTGGCGCGCGTGCACGGGCACGAAGTGCTCCCGGCTCACGCGATCGCCCGCGGCCCGGACGGCGTCCTCGGGGATGAGCAGGTTGGGCAGGGGCTGGCCGCCCTCCTCCTCGGCGAGCGCCACGAGCCGCAGCGAGCGCCGCAGCCGCTGCGGGGGGTGGTAGACGGGGAAGTCCCCGACCCCGGCCGCGAGCATGTCCCGGCCCCGGGGCGCCGCGGAGAACGGCAGGGTCCACAGCGGCTCCACGGCCGGGGGCAGGGGCTCCTGGCCCGGCTCGGCCAGGCGGGCGAGCTGCTCGGTCAGCTCGTTGACCCCGGCCTCCTCGGGGGACAGGGCCCGGGGCACCAGCGGGGCGTACACGGCATCGAGCTCCTCGGCGGGCACGTACACCCGCAGGGCGAACTGGTGGGGGATCCCGGTGGCCGAGCGGAACGTCCGGCCGACCTGCAGCAGCTGGGCCACGGCGGCTCAGGCGATCTCGACGACGACGGGGGCGTGGTCCGAGGCGCCCTTGCCCTTGCGCTCCTCGCGGTCGATCGACGCGTCGGTGACGCGGCCGGCCAGGGCGGGGGAGTAGAGCTGGAAGTCGATGCGCATGCCCTCCTTCTTCGGGAAGCGCAGGCCCTTGTAGTCCCAGTACGTGTAGACGCCCGGGCCGGGGTGCCGGGGGCGGACCACGTCCAGGTAGCCGGCCTCCTCGAGGAAGGCGCGGAAGGCTGCGCGCTCGGGCGCGCTGACATGGGTCAGGCCGTTGTCGAGGAAGAACTGCATGTCCCACACGTCCTCGTCCTGCGGGGCCACGTTCCAGTCGCCCACCAGGGCGACCTGCGCCGTGGAGTCCTCGTCGACCCACTGCTTGGCGTGGTCCTTGAGCACGCGCAGCCACTCCAGCTTGTAGGGCATGTGCGGGTCCTCCAGGCCGCGGCCGTTGGGGACGTAGAGGGACCAGACGCGCACGCCGGCGCACGTGGCGCCGATCGCCCGGGCCTCCTGCACGGGCTCCTCGCCGGGCTTGCCGAAGGCCGGCTGGTCCGGGAAGGTGCGCTCGACGTCCTCGAGGCCCACCCGGGAGGCGATCGCCACGCCGTTCCACTGGCTGAGGCCGAAGTGGGCGACGTCGTAGCCCATGTACTCGAAGAGCTCCCAGGGGAAGTTGTCGTCCTTCGCCTTGGTCTCCTGCATGGCCAGGACGTCCACGTCCGAGCGCTGCAGCCACGCCTCCACACGATCGGCGCGGGCGCGGACGGAGTTCACGTTCCAGGTGGCGATCCTCATGGGCCCCACGTTACCGGCTGCCCCGGACGGGAATTTTCAGCACCCCTTGCGCAGCACCGGTCCAGGTGCCATGGTTAGTTACATAACTAATGAACTAGTGAGGGGGAGGGCCGTGATCGCCGACGACCGCCCGATCTTCCAGCAGATCGCCGAACGGATCTGCGCCGACATCCTCGCGGGCGCCTATCCGGAGGAGACCCAGGTCCCGTCCACCAACGAGTTCGCCGCCTTCTACCGGATCAACCCGGCCACCGCCGGCAAGGGCGTCAACCGGCTCGTGGACCGGGGGATCCTCTACAAGCGCCGCGGCATCGGCATGTTCGTCGCCGCCGGCGCCCGGGAACGGCTCCTCGAGCAGCGGCGGCAGGAGTTCGCCGACCGCTACGTGGCACCGCTCGTCACCGAGGCGCACTCCCTCCGGCTCCCGCCGGGGGACGTCCTCGACCTCGTCCGCTCCGCCCTCGGCCGGTCCGAGGCCGCCGCACCGACCCGTCAGGAGTCCACCCCATGAACGGCACGCCAGCCCCCATCGTCGCCCTGCGCGGCGTCTCCCGCACCTACCGGGAGACCCGGGCCCTCGACGGCGTCGACCTCGACCTCGCCCCGGACCGGATCTACGGACTCGTGGGGCGCAACGGCTCCGGCAAGACCACCCTGCTGTCCGTGATCGGCCAGCAGGTCCGCCCCGACCGGGGCGGGCGGGTCGAGCTGTTCGGCCGCCCCGGGTGGGAGAACCCCGAGGCGCTCTCCCGCACGGTGCTGCTGCGGGACCGGCAGCGCTACCCCGAGGAGTTCCGGGTCCGCCACGTCCTCGACGCCGCGCCGGCGTTCTACCCCGGCTGGGACGAGGAGCTCGCCCGCGGTCTCGCCGAGGACCTCCGGCTCCCGTCGCGGACCAGGATCAAGAAGCTCTCCACGGGTCAGCACACGGCCCTCGGCATCGTCCTGGGCCTCGCGTCCCGCGCGGAGCTCACGATGCTGGACGAGCCCTACGGCGGGCTGGACCCGGTGGCCCGGGAGCTGTTCTACGACCGGCTCCTCGAGGACTTCGCGCGGCACCCGCGCACCGTGGTGATCTCCACGCACCTGGTCGACGAGGTCGCCAACCTCCTCGACCACGTCCTGCTCCTCGACCGCGGGCGGCTCGTGCTGGACGCCGGTCTCGAGACCGCCCGCGCCAGCGCCCACACGGTCGCGGGGCCCGCCGCCGACGTCGCCGGCTACCTGGCCGAGCGGCGCCTCGAGCAGCAGGTCTCCCGCGAGCAGCGGATCGGGGCGCTGCGCACCGTGACCGTGGCGGCGCCCCACGACGACGACGCCCGGGCGGCCGCCGCGCGCCACGGGATCGAGATCGACGCCGTCTCCCTGCAGTCGGCCGTGGCCGCCCACGGGCTCGTCCCGGTGCCCGCCGACCAGCTCCAGAACGCCTGAGAGGACCTCCGCCATGTCACGACTCACCCCTGTCCTCAAGCTCAACACCGTCAACCGGTCCGCCGGGGTCTGGATGGTCGTGGGCGTGATCACGGTGTCCGGGCTGCTCAGTCTGCTCGCCGGGGTCGTGCTGCACGTGGTCCTGGGCGCCCCGCTGGGCGCCGTGGCCGAGGGCCTGCGCTACAACCAGGTCCTGCTCTGGTGGCCCGGGATCGCCCTGCTCGTCCACGCCGCCCAGGTGATCGGCACGAGCACGCCCCTCGCCCTGGCGCTGGGGGCCACCCGCCGGTCGATGTGGTGGGGCTCGGTGCTGACGTTCGTGCTCCACGCCCTGCTGGCCGCGGCCGTCCTCACCGCGTTCCTGCTCCTGGAGCGCGCCACCGGCGGCTGGTTCCTGGGCCTGCCCGCTTTCGACGTCCGCGTCTTCGCCGGAGGGTCCCCGGCGTGGGCCCTCCTCGTGGCGTTCCTGGTCTACCTCGGGGCGCAGCTGGTCGGGGCGGTCTTCGCCACGGTGTACGTCCGGGGCGGCCCCGTGGCGCTGACGCTGTCCATCATCGGGACCGTCGTGACGACCCTGGCCGTGCTGGTGTGGGCCGCCGCGACCGGAGCGGGCTCCGCCGCGGCCGTCGGCGCGGGTTCCGCGGGGGTCCCGGCGGGACTCGTGCTCCTGGCCGCGGCGGCGCCCGTGCTGCTCGCGCTGCTGGGCTGGGGCCTGTACCGCCGGGTCTCCGTCCGCTGAGCACCCCGGCGCGGCCAGCGCCGCCGCGCCGGGGGACCAGGGGTTTCCCCGCGCGCCCTTCCACCGGGTGGTTGCACATGCTAATTTCCTGCTGGCCCGTGCCCCCGGCGGCGCCGCCCCCAGCAGGGAGAGACCCCCATGAACCTCGCACGGACCGCGCTCGTCGTGTCCACCACCTTCGCCCTCCTCCTCGGCGGAGTTCCGGCGGCGCTCGCAGCCCCGACTCCTCCGGTCGATCTGCCCGAGCTGTCCGGTCCGGCCGAGCCGGCCGCCACCGCGGGCGCGCCCGCCCTGAGCCTGCACGGCGGCTCGGGCACCGACGCCGCCCCGGCCGGGGTTCCGGCGCCGGCGGCCGCGGAGGACCCGGCCGCCGGCGGCCTGGCCGGGGCGGCGTCGGCCGGCGCCCACCCGACCACGGTCGAGGACATCACCGAGGCCTTCAAGATCGTCAACGACCACCGCGGCCAGGCGAGGCGCGCCCCGCTGGTCTACAACACCGCGCTGTCCCGCAACGCCCAGCAGTGGGCGGAGACCATGGCCGGGGCCCGCAAGGAGTCCCGCAACCCGGACCCCTGGGCGGGCGCCCCTGCCGGCGGGATCCGGATGGACCAGTACTACGGGAAGGGCGTCTTCACCGGCCCCTTCGAGGGCGTCGAGGCGGTCGAGGCGCTCGCGCACTACCTGCTGGACTTCTTCCCCCGCAACGGGACCGACCAGTTCGCCCGGGACCTGACCCACCTCGGGATCGGGGTCAGTCACGTCGCCACGTCGGGCTCGGGTGGTCCCGGGTGGGAGACCTACCTGACGATCTACTACTACGCCTATCCGGCCGGGCAGGCCGTGCCCGGGACGGTCGCGAGCCCGGCGCAGGGGTTCGTGCCGCCGGTGACGGCACCCCCGGTGACGGCGCCGTCCTACGCAGTCCGGGGGGCGATCGGCACCAAGTACCACCGTCTGGGCGGGGCGGCCGTGCTCGGGGAGCCCACCATGAACGAGCGCGGCGGCCTGATCGAGGGCGGCGTCTACCAGCAGTTCCGGAAGGGCACCCGCACCACCACCGTCTACTGGGCCCCCGGCTACGGCGCGATGGCCGTGAAGAACTACGGATCCATCGGCGGCCGGTGGGTCGCGGCCGGCCGGGAGCACCACTTCGGCCTGCCCGTCACGGACGAGCGCCCGGCCACCAGTGGGGCGTACCAGGTCTTCCGCCGCGACGGTCGCTCCACCATGCTCCTGTGGAGTCCCGGGACGGGCTCCCGCGCGGTCAAGCAGTACGGGGCCATCGGGCGGGCCTGGAAGGCCGCCGGCTCCGAGCGCGGCTGGGGCTTCCCCGTCACCGACGAGTACCGCTACGGCGCCGAGGTGCGCCAGCGCTTCTCGAAGGGCGTCACCGTCCACTACGCCGCGGGGCGCACCTGGGTCACCCGCTGAGACCGAAGCTGTCGAGGTCGGTCTCTCCGTGCGGTGGGACCGGCCGAGCCGGGGGTGTTCCGACGTGGCGCGCACGGTTCGTCGGATCGTCCGGCGGTTCCGCCGCGGTTCCGGCCCTGGTGACCTGAGGGGATGCTCAGGGGAAACGGCTGCGGGTCGTTCCCGGCCGTGGGCAACAGGCGCGCTCGCGCGGCCGGTCCGGACCACCTCACCACGACACCGGCCTCGGGGAGCCGGGCCCAGGAGGCCGCGGGCTCGCCGGTCTCAGAACGGCGGGGGGTCATCGGGCGGGAGGTCGTCGAGCCGGAGGCCGCCGGGCGGAGGATCAGCGGCCGGACCCACGGGCGGAGGGTTGCCGGGCGGCCGGCCGGTGGCCGGGGCGCTCCGGCGGTCGGGTGCGGTGCCGACAGCGGTGTGCTCGGGTTCGGGGCGGGCAGCCGTGTGCTCGGGTGCGGTGCGGTGCACGAGCCCGCCCGGTGAGGTCCACTCCAGGACCGCGGCGTGCCCGGCCGCGCCCCCGGCCGTTCCTCCGGGCGGGCTGCCGTCCGTGCCCGGGGCGGTGCCGTCGTGCGGGCCGGGGGTGATCCGCCGGACCGACCAGGCTCCGAGGTGGCCGTGGCGGTGCTTGACCCGGTGGTGGTGGCGGCACAGGGCGGCCAGGTTGTGCTCGGCCGTGGGCCCGCCCCGGGCCCAGGCCACCGTGTGGTCGAGATCGCAGGCCTCGGACCGGCGCCGGCACCCGGGGAAGCGACAGGTCCCGTCGCGCAGCTCGACCAGCCGGCGCAGGTCCCGGGGCACGGCGTAGACGGTCCGGTCGTGGTCGAGGACCACTCCGGTCACGGGGTGGGTCAGCACCCGGTGCCACGCCCCGGCCCCGGCGGCCAGCTGACGGGCCACCTCCGCGCTGATGGGCCCGTAGCCCGACAGCACCGGAACCCCGTCCCCGGCCGACTCGCCCCCGACCGTGCCGGCGCACGTCAGCACCGAGACCGGGACCAGCACGCTCACCCGGGCCCGCACCCCGCGCGGAAAGCCCGGCTCCTCCGGCAGGACCCCGTCCAGCAGCAGGTCCGCCAGCACGTCGGCCCGCAGCTCCGACACCGAGCGCGGCACGGACTCTTCCTGATCCTGCGGTCCCGGCCGCCCCGATCGTGCGGGGTCCGGGACGTCCTGGCCCAGCAGCCGGGCCAGGTCCTCGAGCCGGTCGTGCACGGCCAGGGCCACCGGGGCCTCCAGCAGGGCGTGCAGCCAGGCCGTGCCGTCGGCGGCCGGCTCCACCCACACCGCCCGGGCCCTGCGCGCGGCGCGGCGGGCGCGTTCCTCGGCGCCGGCCACGAGCACGGCCCGCCGGGTGCGGGCGGTCGCGCGCAGCTGCGCGGCGGTGGCGTGCGGGGCCCGGTCCAGCAGCTCGGCGATCAGCCGGCCGACGGCCGCCACCGGCGGCGGGTCGCACCGGCCGGGGGCCCAGGTCGGGGCCTGGGTGATCAGCTCACGCCACTGCTCGACCAGCACCGCGGCCTGGGGCGAGCCGATCCGGCCCTCCTCCAGGGCGGTGAGGACCTCCGGGAGCATCTCGGCCAGCAGCACGGCGTCCTCCACCCGCCGCCGGGCCGTGCCCGCCGGCAGCCGCAGGGCCGGACCGACCTCGGCCGCGACGTCCACGAGCAGCTGGTGCTCCGCCTCGGCCAGCGGGCTCAGCGGGTCCGGGCGGAGGAACCCGCCGGCGGCGATCTCGGCCTCGGCCTGCGCCATCGCCTGGAACCGGGCCGCCGTGCGCGCCGCCTGCCCGGCCAGCCACAACCGGTGGATGCAGCGCACCTGTGCGCCCACCGCCCGCGCCTCCGCCGCCGCGGCCTCCACCAGGCCCGCCGCGGCAGCCCGCACCTCGGCGGCAGGCCCGGGAGCGCCCTGCACCGCGGTGTCGTGCACCTCGGCGAGCACCGGCCGCGCCGGAGACTCCTCCCCGGCCACCGGGGTCCGGGTCCGCCGCTGCGCCGTCGCCGTCATGGAACCATTCTCCCCAGCACCTCAGACTCGCTAAGCCGACGGGCCCCGACGACGACGGAGCCGCGCACCCCGATCGGGGTGCGCGGCTCCGTGGTGGTGCGGGTGCTTCGGGCGTCAGGAGCGCCACCAGTCGTCGAGGATCGTGGCGGGGGTCGTGCGCTTGTGCCGGGTGATGCGCCAGCGGTGCTCGATCTGCTCGGCCACGGCGTCGGCGACCTCGCGGCCCTCGAGGTAGTCGTCGATGTCGTCGTAGGACAGCCCGAGCTCGGCCTCGTCGGTCTGGCCCGGGGCGTCGTCGAGCAGGTCGGCGGTGGGGGCCTTCGCCCACAGCCGCTCCTCGGCGCCGAGGGTCTTCGCGAGGAGCCGGTTCTGCCGCTTGTCGAGCCCGAACAGCGGCAGCACGTCCGCCCCGCCGTCGCCGTACTTGGTGAAGAACCCGGTCACGGACTCGGCGCCGTGGTCGGTGCCGATCACCAGGTAGTTGTGCTCCCCGGCGATCGCGTACTGCGCGATCATCCGCATCCGGGCCTTGATGTTGCCCTTGTTGAAGTCGGAGATCTCCCGGTCCGTGGCGCCCTCGAAGCCGTGCTCGAAGCCGTCCACCGCCGGGGCGATGTCGTAGGTGATGGTGCGGTCGGCGGCGACGAAGCGCAGGGCCGCCTGGGCGTCCTCCTCGTCGTGCTGCTTCCGGTGGGGCAGGCGCACGCCCACGAACTCCGCCTCGCCGCCCTCGGCGCGCACCCGCTCGACCGCCAGCTGGGCGAGCCGGCCGGCCAGCGTGGAGTCGAGGCCCCCGCTGATGCCGAGCACGAAGCCCTTCGTGCCGCTGGCCCGCAGGTAGTCGCAGAGGAAGCCGACGCGCGCCTCGATCTCCTGCTCGGGGTCGATCTCGGGCTTCACGCCCATCTCTTCGATGATTGCTGCCTGCAGTGTCCGCATGGGCCCATGCTAGTGCGGGCCGCGCCCGGGCGGGCAAGGGGAACACGGTCCCGGAACGGCGGGGCCCTTGCGTAGGATGCGGGCCATGCCCCCGCACCGGAGCCGCCCCCGGGAGCACCGGATCCGACCGACCGAGCGAACCAGGAGCGCAGCATGAGCGAGCAGCACGGGACCGACCGCCGGAACACCGCCGAGGACACCCCTGGGAACACCTCCGGGAACACCTCACGGAACGTCTCGGGGAGCACGTACGAGAACATCCTGGTCGAGACCCGCGGGAGGGTCGGGATCATCACCCTGAACCGGCCGCGGGCGCTCAACGCCCTCGACGCCGCGACCCTGCGGGAGGTCGTCGCCGCGTCCACCGCCCTGGACACCGACCCGGGGATCGGGGCGATCGTCCTCACCGGCTCGGAGAAGGCCTTCGCCGCCGGCGCCGACATCAAGGAGATGGCGGGGCGCAGCGCCCCGGAGATGTACCTCGCGGACTGGTTCGCGGGCTGGGACGCCTTCACCCGGGTGCGCACCCCCGTGGTCGCCGCGGTCTCGGGCTACGCCCTGGGCGGGGGGTGCGAGCTCGCGATGATGTGCGACCTGCTGATCGCCGCGGACACGGCCCGCTTCGGGCAGCCCGAGATCAACCTCGGGGTGATCCCCGGGATGGGCGGCTCCCAGCGCCTGGCCCGTGCGGTGGGCAAGGCCAAGGCCATGGACATGGTCCTCACCGGCCGGCACCTCGACGCCGCGGAGGCGGAGCGGGCGGGTCTCGTCTCCCGCGTGGTGCCCGCGGCGGACCTGCTGGCGGAGGCCCTGGACGTCGCCGGGACCATCGCGGCGAAGTCCCTGCCCTCGGTCCTCGCGGCCAAGGAAGCCGTGGACACCGCGTTCGAGACCACCCTCGCGCAGGGCGTGCACCTCGAGCGGCGGCTCTTCCACGCGCTGTTCGCCACCGAGGACCAGAAGGAGGGCATGGCCGCGTTCGCGGAGAAGCGCGAGCCGCGGTTCACGCACCGCTGAACCCCCGCCGCGGCCGGGTGCCGCCCGGCCGCGGGAGCTAACGTGGTGCCATGCCTCAACCGTCGAACGATGCCTCCTCCTGGCAGGTCCGCGAGTCCGCCCTCGACCCCGGCGCGCACGGCGCCCTGGAGTCCGTCTTCGCCCTGTCCAACGGGTACGTCGGGATCCGGGGCACGCTGGACGAGGCGCAGCCCAGCGCCTCCCGCGGGACCTTCCTGGCCGGGGTCTACGAGTACCACCCGCTGTCCTACCCCGAGGGCGGCTACGGGCACCCGGAGCACGGGCAGGCCATCATCGGCGTGGCCGACGGGAGCACCGTGCGCCTGCAGGTGGACGGGGTGCAGCTGGACGTCCGGGAGTCCCCGCCGGAGCAGCACGACCGCGTGCTCGACCTGCGCGCGGGCACGCTGCGCCGCGAGACGGAGTGGGTCACCCCGCGCGGCGCCCGGATGCGCCTGACGTCCACCCGCCTGGTCTCGCTGACCCAGCGCTCCGTCACGGCGATCCGCTACGAGGTCGAGGCGCTGGACCGCACGGTCCAGGCGGTGCTGCGCTCCGACCTGGTCGTCAACGGCACCCCGCCCAAGGTGGAGAACGAGGACCCGCGCGTGGCCGCGGTCCTGGAGCAGCCGTTCCGCGCCCGCCTCAGCCGCTGCCACGAGACCGGCGGCGTCCTGGTCCACCGCACCCACGGGAGCGAGATCGGGGTGGCCGCGGCGGTCGAGCACGAGGTCGACATGCCGGCCGGCGGCGCCGTGAGCACGCAGTGCGACGACGACCAGGTGGTCACCACCCTCGTGACCGACCTCCGGCCCGGGCAGCGGGTGGGGTTCGTCAAGTACCTCTGCCACGCGTCCTCGGACGCGGACCCCTCGGCCGACCTGCGGGAGCAGGTGCTCGCCGCGATGACCGGGGCGCGGCGGCGCGGCTGGGACGGGCTGCTCGCCGACCAGCGGGCGGAGCTGGACGAGTACTGGGACAGCGCCGAGGTGGAGATCGACAGCGACCCCGAGCTGCAGCTGGCGATCCGCTTCGACCTGTTCCAGCTCCTGCAGGCGGCGGCCTGCGTCAGCCGCGCCCCGGTCGGGGCGAAGGGGCTGACCGGCGGCGGGTACAGCGGGCACACCTTCTGGGACATCGAGGGCTTCGTGCTGCCGGCCCTGGCGCTGCTGCGCCCCCGGGACGCCGCCCGGCTCCTGCAGTGGCGCTCCTCGACCCTGGACCGGGCCCGGGAGCGGGCGCAGGTCCTGGACCTGGGCGGCGCCTCCTTCCCGTGGCGCACCATCGACGGGCACGAGACGTCGGCGTACTGGCCGGCCAGCACCGCGGCCATGCACGTCAACGCCGACATCGCGCGGGCCTTCCGCTGGTGGGCCGACGCCACCGGCGAGGACCTCACCGAGGTCGGCGGGGTCGACGTCCTGGTGGAGACGGCGCGCGTGTGGGCGGCCATGGTGCACGAGGACCACGAGGGCGGCATCCACCTCCTCGGCATGACCGGGCCGGACGAGTACACCGGCGTGGTGGACGACAACGTCTTCACCAACCTCATGGCCCGGCGCAACCTCCGGGCGGCCGCCGACGCGTGCGAGGAGCACCCCGAGCACGTGGGGCGGCTCTCCGTGACGGCGGACGAGCTCCAGCGGTGGCGGGCCCTGGCGGACGCGATCCACATCCCCTACGACGCCGTGCGCGGCGTGCACCCCTCCAACGAGGGGTTCACGACCTACCGCGAGTGGGACTTCGAGGCCAAGCGCGACGGCTACCCCGTGGAGGAGCACTTCCACTACGCCAAGATCTACCGCCGCCAGATCGTCAAGCAGGCGGACCTGGTCCTCGCCCTGTGGTGGTGCGCCGAGGCGTTCACCCCGGAGCAGACCGCCCGGGACCTGGACTACTACGAGCAGCGCACCGTCCGCGACTCGTCCCTCTCGGCCTGCGTGCAGGCCGTGGTCTGCGCCCGCGTGGGCCACCTGGACCTCGCCCTCGAGCACCTGCGCGAGTCCGCCCTCGTGGACCTGCGGGACATCCAGCAGGACGCCGAGCAGGGCCTGCACCTGGCCTCCGCCGCCGGGTCGTGGCTGGCCGTGGTCTGCGGGTTCGGGGGACTGGACACGGACGGGGGCGAGCTGCGCCTGGCCCCCCGGCTCCCGGAGCGGCTGCACCGGATCGCCTTCCGCCTCCGGTGGCACGGCCGCCGGCTCGGCGTGGAGATCACCCGCTCGGGCACGACCGTGCGGGTCCTGGACGGGGACGCCGGCGAGGTGGCGCTGCAGATCGACGGCGAGGCCCTGGCCGTCACGGCCGCGCGCCCCGCGACCGCGCCGCTGCACACGCCGCACCCGCCCACCCCCGCCCCGCACCAGCCCCCGGGACGCGCCCCGCGCGCCCCCCGCACGCCGTGACGCGCCCCGCGCCCCTCGAGGTGCTCACCCGCGTCTGGGGCTACGACGCCTTCCGCGGGCAGCAGGCCGAGATCATCGACGCGGTCACCGGCGGCGAGGACGCCCTCGTGCTCATGCCCACCGGCGGCGGCAAGAGCCTGTGCTACCAGATCCCGGCGCTCGTCCGGGAGGGCACCGGGGTGGTCATCAGCCCGCTCATCGCGCTCATGCACGACCAGGTCGACGCCCTCGAGCAGGTCGGCGTGCGCGCCGCGTACCTCAACTCCACCCAGACCGTCGAGGAGCGCCGCGACGTGGAGCGTCGACTCCTGGCCGGCGAGCTCGACCTGCTCTACCTCGCTCCCGAGCGCCTCCCGGTCGCGGCCGATCTGCTCGACCGCGCCCGCATCGCGCTCTTCGCCGTCGACGAGGCGCACTGCGTGGCCCAGTGGGGCCACGACTTCCGCCCCGACTACCTCGGGCTGACGATCCTCCACGACCGCTGGCCCGGGGTCCCGCGCATCGCCCTCACCGCCACCGCGACCGCGGAGACGCGCGAGGAGATCGTCCGCAACCTCCGCCTGGACGACGCCCGGGTCTTCGTCTCCAGCTTCGACCGGCCCAACATCCAGTACCGGGTCGGGCCCAAGAAGGACGCCCGCCGGCAGCTGCTCCAGCTCATCCGGACCGAGCACGACGGCGAGGCCGGCATCGTCTACTGCCTCAGCCGCGCCTCGGTCGAGCGCACCGCGGAGTGGCTGGCCGGCCAGGGCGTCACCGCGCTGCCGTACCACGCCGGCCTGCCCGCCGAGGTGCGCTCGCAGCACCAGACCCGCTTCCTGCGCGAGGACGGCGTCGTCATGGTCGCGACCATCGCCTTCGGCATGGGGATCGACAAGCCCGACGTGCGCTTCGTCGCCCACCTCGACCTGCCCAAGAGCGTCGAGGGCTACTACCAGGAGACCGGGCGCGCCGGGCGCGACGGGCTGCCGTCGACGGCGTGGCTGGCCTACGGGCTGCAGGACGTCGTCCAGCAGCGCCGGATGATCGAGGACGGCGAGGGGGACCGGCAGCGCAAGCGCGCCCAGACGCTGCACCTGGACGCGATGCTCGCGCTGTGCGAGACGGTGCAGTGCCGCCGCCGGCAGCTGCTGCGCTACTTCGGCGAGGCGAGCGAGCCGTGCGGCAACTGCGACACGTGCCTGGACCCGCCCGAGGCCTTCGACGGCACGGTCCCGGCGCAGAAGCTCATGTCCACGATCGTGCGGCTGCAGCGGGAGCGGGGCCAGCAGTTCGGCGCCGGGCACCTGGTGGACATCCTGCTCGGCCGGGAGACCGAGCGGGTGGTGCGGATGCGCCACACCGAGCTCACCACGTTCGGCATCGGCACCGAGCTGAGCGACCAGGAGTGGCGCGGGGTGGTGCGCCAGCTGCTCGCCCAGGGCCTGCTCCAGGTGCAGGGCGAGTACGGCGTCCTGGCGCTCACCGAGGCCGCCGGGGAGGTGCTGCGCGGGCAGCGGGAGGTGCGCCTGCGGCGCGAGCCGGAGCGGGCCAGGACCGTCCGCACGCCGAGGACCGCCGCCGCGCCGCCGGTCCTCGACCAGCCCCAGCAGGAGCTCTTCCAGCAGCTGCGGGCCTGGCGCTCCGCCGTGGCCAAGGAGCAGGGCGTGCCCGCGTACGTCGTCTTCAACGACGCGACCCTCGCCGCGATCGCCCAGGCCCGGCCGAGCTCGCTGGGGGAGCTGCGCGGCATCTCCGGTGTCGGCGACGCCAAGCTCGAGCGCTACGGCGAGGCCGTCCGCCAGGTCGTCGCCGACGCCTGATGATCCGCACCTGCGGATGCCGTGCCGGACGAATGACCGTAGATGCGGATAGCATGGCGCCATGACCGAGCTCAGGATCGCCGAGGCCGCCCGCTTCCTCGGCGTCAGCGACGACACCGTCCGGCGCTGGATCGACCAGGGCGCGCTGCACAGCACCCGGAGCGCGACCGGCCAGACCGTGGTGGACGGACTGGAGCTGGCCCGCCTGCTCAAGGAGCGCGCCGTCCGGCCCGAGGACCCCGCGCACGTCGCCAGCTCGGCGCGCAACCGGTTCGTGGGACTGGTCACCGAGGTCGTCTCGGACACCGTGATGTCCCAGGTGGAGCTGCAGTGCGGCCCGCACCGGGTGGTCTCGCTCATGAGCACCGAGGCCGTCCGGGACCTGGGCCTGGAGCCCGGCCGCGTGGCCACGGCCGTCGTCAAGTCGACCAGTGTCGTCGTCGAGACCCCCGGGGCGTGAGGCGGCGGTGCGCACCAGGGCCCCCGCCGCGGCCGTCCTCCTCGCCGCCCTCGGCCTCGGCGCCACCGGGTGCGGGACCGGCGGGGACCCCGCGACCGTTCTCGACGTCCACGCCGCCGCCTCCCTCACCGGCACCTTCACCGAGCTCGCCGAACGGTTCGAGGCGCAGCACCCGGGGGTCGAGGTGTCCCTGAGCTTCGCCGGGTCCTCCACCCTGGTCCAGCAGCTCACGGAGGGGGCGCCCGCCGACGTCCTCGCCACCGCGGACGAGCGGAGCATGGCCGGGGCCGTGGCGGCCGGCCTCGTCGACGGCGAGCCCGAGGTCTTCGCGACCAACGTCCTGACCGTGGTCGTGCCCGCCGGCAACCCCGCCGGCGTCGCGTCCTTCCGGGACCTGGCGGAGCCGGGCGTGCAGGTCGTGGTGTGCGCCCCGCAGGTGCCGTGCGGCGCCGCCCGCGAGCGGGTCCAGGAGTTCTCGGGCGTGCGGCTGAGCCCGGTGAGCGAGGAGGGCTCCGTGACGGACGTGCTCGGCAAGGTCGTCTCGGGCCAGGCGGACGCCGGCCTGGTCTACGCCACGGACGCACGCTCGGCCGGGGACGCGGTCGAGGTCGTCGAGGTCCCGCAGGCGGCGCAGGCCGTCACCCGTTCCCCCGTCGCCGCGCTCGCGGACTCCGAGGAGCCGGAGCTCGCCCGGCAGTTCACCGAGCTCGTCGCCGGCGACCGCGGCCGGGAGGTCCTGGCCGGGGCGGGGTTCGGGGCGCCGTGACCCGGCGCCGTCCCCGCGGGTTCAGCACCGTCCCCGGCTGGGTGTGGATCCCGGCGGCCCTGGGCGCCCTGGTGGTGGTCCTGCCGGTCCTCGGGATGCTCGCCCGGGTGGACGGGGGCGGCTTCCTCGGCCTGATCACCTCCGAGTCCTCCCGCACCGCGCTGTGGCTGAGCCTGCGCACCGCGACCGTCTCCACCGCGCTGTGCGTGCTCCTGGGCACCCCGCTGGCCCTGGTGCTGGCCCGCGCCCGGCTGCCCGGGGCGCGGCTGCTGCGGGCACTGGTGCTGCTGCCGCTCGTGCTGCCGCCCGTGGTCGGCGGGATCGCCCTGCTCCACACCTTCGGGCGCCACGGGCTCGTGGGGCACCACCTCGAGCTGGCGGGGATCAGCATCGCCTTCACCACCGTGGCCGTGGTGCTCGCCCAGACGTTCGTGGCGCTGCCGTTCCTCGTGGTCAGCCTCGAGGGGGCGCTGCGCAGCGCGGCGGCGGGCTACGAGGAGGTCGCGGCCACGCTCGGCGCCCGGCCCACCACCGTGCTGCGCCGGGTCACCCTCCCGCTGGTGCTGCCGGGGCTGGCCTCCGGCGCGGTGCTCTCCTTCGCCCGCTGCCTGGGCGAGTTCGGCGCCACTCTGACCTTCGCGGGCAGCCTGCAGGGGACCACCCGGACCCTGCCCCTGGAGATCTACCTGCTGCGGGAGACGGACCCGGACGCCGCCGTCGCCCTCTCGCTCGTGCTCGTGGTCGTGGCGGTCCTCGTCGTGGGGCTCTCCGCCCCCGTGCGCCGGACGGCGGGCCGGTGGTGACCGGGACGGCGACGACGGAGGGGCTGTCCGTGACCGCCCGGCTGGCCGCCCGGGACGTGGACCTCTCGCTGAGCGTCCCGCCGGGGGCCACCGTGGCGGTGACCGGCCACAACGGCGCGGGGAAGTCCACCCTCTTCGCCGTCCTCGCCGGACTGCTCGTGCCGGACACCGGCCGGTGCACCCTCGACGGGACCGTGCTCTTCGACCTCGACGCCACGGGGCGCGGGCGCTGGGTGCCCCCGCACGAGCGCGGCATCGCGCTCATGGCGCAGGAGCCGCTGCTGTTCCCGCACCTGAGCGTGCTCGAGAACGTGGCCTTCGGCCCGCGCAGCCGCGGGGCGGGCCGGGCCCGGTCGCGGACCGCCGCCCGGCACTGGCTCGCCGAGGTGGGCGCCGAGCAGTTCGCCGACCGCCGCCCGGCCCAGCTCTCCGGCGGCCAGGCGCAGCGCGTGGCGATCGCCCGGGCCCTCGCGGCCGAGCCGCGGCTGCTGCTGCTGGACGAGCCGTTCTCCGCCCTGGACGCGGCCGCCCGGCCCCTCGTCCGCGAACTCCTCGTCCGGGTCCTGGCGGAGCGCACGGCCCTGGTCATCAGCCACGACCCCGGGGACGCCGCCGCCCTCGCCGAGCACGTCGTGGTGCTCGAGCGCGGCCGGGTCGCGGCGGGCTGAGCACCGCGCCGGAGCGCTCCGGCGCCTCCCCGGCCCGCGCAGTACGATCGGGACCACCACCGTTTTCGTATGACCCGGCTCACACGACCCACCCCGTCGTGACGGGCCGACGAGAGGACCACCCATGACTCCCGTCCTGCGCGGCGAATCCCCGTCCGTGGAGCAGCACCCCGGCATCCCCTTCCCGGACGCCGACCTCTTCTGCTTCGCCGCCCTGCTCCCCCCGGAGGAGCGCGCCCGGCTGGCCGACCTGCACACCTTCCTCCAGGAGCAGGTCCGCCCCGTGGTCACGCCCTACTGGAACCGCGAGGAGTTCCCGTCCCACCTGCTCCCGGCGCTGGCCGCCCACGGGCTCGGCGAGCTCGAGCTCTCCGGGGCGAGCCGGCTCTACCGGGGCCTGGCCTACGCCGAGGTCGCCCGGGCCGACGTGTCGCTGAGCGCCCTCGTCGGGATCCACAACGAGCTCATCGTCGACCTGATCGCCGCCCTGGGCTCGGAGGAGCAGAAGAACCGCTGGCTGCCCGACCTGCGCCGCTTCCGGGCCCTCGGCGCCTTCGCCCTCACCGAGCCCGAGCACGGCTCCGACATCGCCGGCGGCCTGGCCACCACCGCGACCCGGGACGGGGACGAGTGGGTGCTCACCGGGACCAAGCGCTGGATCGGCGCCGGCACGATCGCCGACGTCGCGATCGTCTGGGCCCGCGACACCGCCGACGGGAAGGTCAAGGGCTTCCTCGTGGAGACCGACCGGCCGGGCTGGTCCGCCACGAAGATCGAGCACAAGATCGGGCTGCGGATCATGCAGAACGCCGACATCGTCCTGGACGAGGTCCGCATCCCGGCGGACAACGCCCTGCCCGGGGCGCAGGACTTCGCCGCGGCCAACGTGATGCTGCGCAACTCCCGCGCCTGGGTGGGCTGGCAGAGCGCCGGGGTCCAGCTCGCGATCTTCGACGTCGCCCGCGACTACGCCCTGACCCGGCGGCAGTTCGGCCGCCCGCTCGCGAAGTTCCAGCTCGTCCAGGAGCCCCTCGCCCGGATCCTCGGCAACGCCACGGCCGCCCTGGGCCTCATGGCCCAGATCGCCCGGCTCCAGGAGGACGGGGGCTTCGACATGCCCCACGCCGCGCTGGCCAAGGCCACCACCACGTCCCTGGCCCGCGAGTCCGCGGCCCTGGGCCGGAACCTGCTCGGCGGCAACGGCGTGGTCACCGACCACGAGATGGCCAAGCTCTTCAACGACGTCGAGATCCTCTACACCTACGAGGGCACCTACGAGATCAACGCCCTGATCGTGGGCCGCGCCGTCACCGGCGTCTCCGCGTTCGTCTGAGCCGGGTCCCCGCACCACCGTCCGGCCCCCACCGCCCCGAGCAGCCCCTTCCGAAAGGACCCCGCATGGACGTCACCGACACCTCCGCCCTCGTCACCGGCGCCGCCTCGGGCCTCGGCGCGGCCACCGCCGCGATGCTCGCCGGGCGCGGCGTGCGGGTCTTCGGCGTGGACCTCCCGGCCGCGCTCGAGAACGCCCCCGACGTCCCCGGCGTCACCCGCGTGCCCGCCGACGTCACCGACCGGGAGCAGGTGCGCGGGGCCGTGGCGGCCGCGGCCGGCGCCGGGCCCCTGCGCACCGTGGTCAACTGCGCCGGCATCGGCCCCTCGGCCCGGGTGCTGGGGAAGAAGGGGGTGCACGACCTCGACCTGTTCGAGACCGTGCTGCGCGTGAACCTCCTCGGCACCTTCACGGTCCTCGCCCTGGCCGCGGAGCGGATCGCCGCCACCGACCCCGTCGACGACGACGGCCAGCGCGGGCTGGTCGTCAACACGGCCTCCGTCGCCGCGTTCGAGGGGCAGGTGGGGCAGGCCGCCTACGCGGCGTCGAAGGGCGGGGTGCACAGCTTAGGGCTCACCGCGGCCCGGGACCTCGCGAGCGCCGGCATCCGGGTGAACACCATCGCCCCCGGCGTGATCGAGACGCCCATGCTCGCGGCGGTGGGCGAGGAGTTCCGGGCCGCGCTCGCGGCGGGTGTGCCGTTCCCGCGCCGGCTCGGCCGGCCCGGGGAGTTCGCCCAGCTCGTGGCGGCGTTCCTCGACAACGACTACCTCAACGGCACCACCGTCCGGATGGACGGGGCGCTGCGCATGGCGCCCCGCTGAGAGACCGCCCCATAGACTGGGGCCCATGACCACCGACTTCTCGCCCGTCGACCTCGCGACGGCCCGCGACCGCCTCCGCCAGCTGATCATCGACCTCGCCGTGGTGCGGGGCCGGGTCACGCTCGCCAGCGGCATCGAGGCCGACTACTACGTGGACCTGCGCCGCGTGACCCTCCACCACGAGGCGTCGCGCTACGTGGGTCAGGTGATGCTGGCGCTGCTCGACGAGGCCGGGATCTCCTGCGCCGCCGTGGGCGGGCTGACCATGGGGGCGGACCCCGTGGGCCACGCGATCATGCGCACGGCGGGGGACCAGGGCCGGGCCGTCGACACGTTCGTGGTCCGCAAGGCCCAGAAGAGCTACGGGATGGGCCGCCAGGTCGAGGGCCCCCCGGTGCAGGGCCGCGACGTCGTCGTCGTGGAGGACACCTCCACGACCGGCGGGTCCGCGCTCACCGCGGTGGAGGCCCTGCAGCGGGCCGGCGCCAACGTGGTGGCCGTGGCGATCATCGTGGACCGGCGGACCGGCGCCAAGGAGCGCATCGAGGAGACGGCGGGCGTGCCGTGCCTCTACGCCTTCACGAAGGACGAGCTCGGGCTTGACTGACCCCGTCGACGGGACCGGCGCCGCGGGACCGGCCCCCGCTGTGGGCGTCGGCCCCTGGGCGGGCCCGTGGCCCGTGGGGGAGCAGTGGGACCCGGAGCTGCTCGAGCACGGGGACCGGCGCAACGTCGTGGACGCCTACCGGTACTGGACGATGGACGCGATCGTGGCCGATCTGGACACCCGCCGGCACGGGTTCCACGTGGCGGTCGAGAACTGGCAGCACGACCTGAACATCGGCTCGGTGGTGCGCACCGCCAACGCGTTCCTCGCCCGGGAGGTGCACATCGTCGGCAGACGGCGCTGGAACCGCAGGGGCGCGATGGTCACCGACCGGTACCAGCACCTGCGCCACCACGCGAGCGTCGAGGAGTTCGCCGCCTGGGCGGACGCCGAGGGCCTGCCCGTGATCGGGATCGACAACTTCCCCGACTCGCAGCGGCTCGAGACCTACGACCTGCCCGAGCGCTGCGTGCTGGTGCTCGGCCAGGAGGGGCCGGGGCTGAGCCCCGAGATGCACGCCGCGGCCGGGGCCACCCTGTCGATCGCCCAGTTCGGCTCGACCCGCTCCATCAACGCCTCCGCGGCGGCCGCGGTGGCGATGCACGCCTGGGTCCGGCGCCACGTCTTCGGCCAGCCGGTCGCCTGACGGGCGACCCGCCGCGTCCACCCGCCGTCCCCCGTCGTCCCGCGGCGCGGCTTTGGCTAGAGTGGGAGCCAGGCCACACCCGAACCGAAGGAGCCAGCATGCCCATCGCAACCCCTGATGTCTACGCCGAGATGATCGACCGGGCCAAGGAGAAGGGTTTCGCCTACCCGGCGATCAACGTCACCTCCTCCCAGACCCTCAACGCCGCCATCCGCGGCTTCGCCGAGGCCGGCTCGGACGGCATCATCCAGGCCTCCACCGGCGGCGCCGCCTACTGGTCCGGGGCCTCCGTCAAGGACATGGTCAACGGCTCGCTCGCGATGGCCGCCTTCGCCCGCGAGGTCGCCAAGAACTACGACGTCAACATCGCCCTGCACACCGACCACTGCCCGCAGGACAAGCTCGAGGGCTTCGTGCTGCCGCTGCTCGAGGAGTCGGAGCGGGCCGTGGCCCGCGGGGAGGACCCGATCTTCCAGTCCCACATGTGGGACGGCTCCGCCATCGAGCTCGACGAGAACCTCAGGATCGCCCAGGACCTGCTGGCCCGCACGAACAAGGCCAAGATCATCCTCGAGGTCGAGATCGGCGCGGTCGGCGGCGAGGAGGACGGCGTCGAGAACGAGATCAACGAGAAGCTGTACTCCACCGTCGAGGACGGTCTCGCCACGGTCGAGGCCCTCGGCGCCGGCGAGAACGGCCGCTACCTCACCGCCCTGACCTTCGGCAACGTGCACGGCGTGTACAAGCCCGGCGGGGTCAAGCTGCGCCCCGAGCTGCTGCAGCAGATCCAGGCCGAGGTCGGCAAGAAGCTCGGCCAGGACCGCCCGTTCGACCTCGTCTTCCACGGCGGCTCCGGCTCCTCCGCCCAGGAGATCGCCGACGCCGTCTCCTACGGCGTGGTCAAGATGAACGTGGACACCGACACCCAGTACGCCTTCACCCGCCCCATCGCCGGGTTCATGTTCGCCAACTACGACGGCGTCCTGAAGATCGACGGCGAGGTCGGCAACAAGAAGAAGTACGACCCGCGCGTGTGGGGGGCCCTGGCCGAGGAGTCCATGGCCGCCCGCGTGGTCGAGGCCTGCCAGAACCTCGGCTCCGCCGGGACCTCCGTCAAGTAGCCGCCCCTCCGCGGCTGCGGAGCACGACGGCGGCGTCCTGCCCGAGCGGGGCGCCGCCGTCGTTCCCGCGCCCGTCCCGCACGCCCCCGAAGTCCCGCGCACCGAAAGGACCCCCGTCCCCCATGAGTCTCACCGGCAAGAACCTGCTCGGCGGCCCCGAGCCCACCTTCCTCACCGAGGACCCGGGCCTGGTCGAGCGCATCGAGGCGGGCGACGAGGCGGAGGACCTCGCCGCGCGCTTCCCGAAGGCATCCCTCGCGTGGGCCATGTGCGCCGAGGACGCCCTCGCCGAGGGCCGCGTCCTCGAGGGCTACGCCTTCGCCCGCGTGGGCTACCACCGTGGCCTCGACGCCCTGCGCGGCCACGGGTGGAAGGGCCACGGGCCCGTCCCGTTCTCCCACGAGCCCAACCGCGGCTTCCTGCGGGCGCTCGCGGCCCTGGGCCGGGCCGCCGCGGCCATCGGCGAGTTCGACGAGGCCGAGCGGATCCAGAAGTTCCTCAACGACTCGGACCCCACCGCCGCGGAGCAGCTGCAGCGCTGACCCGGCGGTCGCCAGGGCCCGGGGGACGTCGGAGGACGGCTCCCGGGCCCTCGTCGTGTCCGCGTCCTTCCCCGGAGGCCTCCGTCGAGCGCCGCCTCGGACCTGAGGAGTTGGATCTCGTCCGGCACCGGCTTACAGTTTGATTGTCGACAATCAAGCCGCACCGGGTCCACTCGCCCCGGGCCGGAGGAGAGACCCGGACGAGAGATGGAGAGCAGCATGGCAGCCCGGTCGGCCCTTCCCCCCGTGGTCCAGGAGTCGACCCCTGCGCTCATCGCCAGGATCCTGCGGGAGGCCATCGCCGACGGCCGCTTCCCGCCCGGGAGCCAGCTCGTGGAGCAGGAGCTGGCCAGGGAGCTCAACGTGAGCCGGGGACCCCTGCGCGAGGCCATGCAGCGGCTCACGCAGGAGGGCCTGCTCGTGGGCCACCGCAACCGCGGGCTGTTCGTGATGGAGCTGACCGAGGACGCGGTCCGGGACATGTACCTCGCCCGGGAGGCCGTGGAGTGCGCGGCCGTGCGCCGGATCGTGGCCACGGGCACCGGGCCCCGGGCCGCCGAGGCGCTGGCCGTGCCGCTGGCCGAGATGCGGGCCGCCGCCCCGGAGCCGAACGGGCGCGCGATGTCGGAGGCGGACCTGCACTTCCACGAGCTGCTCGTGGAGCTCGCCGGCAGCCCCCGGCTGCTCGGCATGCACCGGACGCTGCTCACCCAGATCCGGATGTCCCTGACCGGCATGCAGGGGACCTACGGGTCCGCCGACGCCCGCCTCCGGGAGCACACCGAGATCGCGGAGGCGCTCGACGCGCAGGACGCGGACCGTGCGGACACGCTGCTGCGGGCCCACATGCAGGACGGACTCGAGCGGGTCCTGGGCGCCTGACCGGGCTGCGCCCCTGCCCGCGCGCGGGCCGGCGGGGCGTCAGGACGCGCCGGGCTCCTCGCCGCGGCCGGGACCGCCGGGCCGGCGCGGACGCCACATCGGGCGGGGCCAGTCCCTGCGGGGCAGGCGCACGTTCCACTCGCCCGCCCCGGGCAGCCGCCACCCCCGGCGCCGGGCCACCACGGTGACCGTGGCGGCGGTGAGGATCGCCGCGGCCATGCCCCAGTTGGGGTAGCCCAGACCGTGCAGCACCGCCATCTCGGCGCTGCCGATCACCGCCCCGGTCGCGTAGAGGGTGTTGCCGCCGAAGATCATCGGCAGCCGCCCCACCGCGATGTCGCGGATCATCCCGCCGCCCACGGCGGTGATCACCCCGATCATGACGGCCGGCAGCCAGGTCAGTCCCACGTCGAGGGCCTTGCCCGTGCCCGTCGCCGCCCAGCAGCCCAGGGCCAGGGCGTCGGCCACCACCAGGACGCGGTTGGTCCACTTCCCCCGGAACTGCAGGAAGAACGCGATGGTGGCGCCGGCGATCGCCGTGATCAGGTACGCGGGGTTCGTCAGGGCCACGGGGAAGCCGACCTGCAGGAGGGTGTCGCGCAGCAGCCCCCCGCCGAGCGCGGAGACGACGGCCAGGAACGCGAAGCCGACGGGGTCCATCTTCAGCTGGCGCGCCACCACCCCGCCCAGGACGCCGTTGGTCAGCACGCCGAGCAGGTCGACGGCGTCGAAGGCCGCGCTCGGGTCGAGATCCTCCACGGCCACCACGACCACCACCGCCTCTCCCGCGTCACGCCGACGCCCGAGGGTAGCACCGTCTCCCGCGCCCCTGCTGGCCACCGCGGCGGCGTTCCTGGGCATCCTCGCTCTGGTGGGCGGGGTGGTGACGGGCATCGTGCTCGCGGTCCGCAGCGAGTGGGACAACCTCTCGGCCTCGGCCGTGGAGGGGTGGGAGGAGCTGCAGTGCGTGATCATGTCCGGGCCCCTGCCCGTGGACACCGCCTCCCTGGACGCGCTGCTCCAGCGGGCCACCGACTTCCTCACGTCCAGCGCGTTCGCCGGGGGAGCCATCAGCGGGCTCACGGCCGCCACCGAGTTCCTCGCCGGCGTGGTGCTCATGACCGTCGTCCTGTTCTTCTTCCTGAAGGACGGCGCGAAGATGTGGAACTTCACGCTGCGCTGGTTCCACGGCGGGACCCGGGCGCGGCTCGCCGAGTCCGGGGACCGGGCGGTCCAGGTGCCCGGCGGTCCAGGTGCTCGGCGGCTACGTGCGCGGCGGCTACGTGCGCGGCACCGCGGTCGTCGCCGCCGTCGACGCGGTGTTCATCGGGGTGCCCCTGGCCCTGCTCGGGGTGCCCTTGGCGCTGCCGCTGGCCGTCATCGTGTTCATCGGCGGGTTCGTCCCGATCGTCGGCGCCACGGCCGAGGGGATCCGGGCCGCCCTGGTCGCGCTCGTGACCAACGGCCCGTGGACCGCCCTGATCGTGGCCGGCGTCGTCGTCGTCAACCAGATCGAGGGCGACCTCCTCCAGCCCGTGGTGATGGGCCGGACCCTGAGCCTGCACGCGATCGTCGTGCTGCTGGCCCTCACGGTGGGCACCATCGTCGGCGGGATCTTCGGGGCCATCCTCGCCGTGCCGATCACCGCGGTGGGCTGGGCCGTGATCCAGGTGTGGAGCGACCGGTACCAGGCGGGGGAGGACCCGGTGCTGGGACCGGACCCGCTCGACCCCCAGGACACCGCCCGGTCCAAGGCGAGCATGGCCGAGCGGTGGAAGTACCAGCGGATGCGCTACCAGCACCGCCCCGGCGGCCGGCTCGGGGCCACGGGGCACGACGCCCGCGGGCGTCCGCACGACGGGCCCGCCCCGGCCGGGGACGAGCCGGACGGGCAGGCCTGAGCGGCCCCGGAGGGCCACGGCGTCACAGGAAGGGGCGCAGCGGCACCAGGACGGTCTCGGCGAACCAGGCCGCGGGGGACCGCTCGTCCCACCGGCCCGCGGTCAGCTCCCGGCAGTTCTCGCTGTCGGCGGCGAAGACCGCCTCCATGTCCGCGGCCACGTCCCGGTCGTGGATCTCGAGGTTCGTCTCGTAGTTGAAGCCCAGGCTCAGCCGGTCGATGTTGGCGGTGCCGACGATCGACCACTGCCCGTCGATCGTCGCGGTCTTGGCGTGGATCATGGCGTGGCGGTAGAGCAGCACGGTGATGTCCGCGGCCAGCAGGGTCGAGTAGAAGCCGCGGGAGAGCCAGTCGGCGAGCACGTGGTTGGAGTCCTCGGGCAGGATGACGCGCACGTCCACGCCCCGCCGGGACGCCTCGATCAGGGCGGAGAGGATCTGCTGGTCGGGGATGAAGTAGGCGGTGGTCAGGTAGATGTGGTCCGTGGCCCGGTGGATCGCGTCGAGGTAGACGCTGCGGATCGGGTACACGAGGCTGGCCGGGATGTTGTTGATCGCGCGCACCCGCGAGTCCCAGGAGCCGGGGTTCACGTGCGGGAGCTTCGGCCGCCGCGCCGAGGGGTGGTTCCACACCGCGGCGAAGGAGTGGCCCAGCTCGAAGGCGGCGGGGCCGGTGAGCCGCACGTGGGTGTCCCGCCACTGCGTGGCGTAGAGCGAGCCGAGGTTGTAGCCGCCCACGAACCCGACCTCGTCGTCGACCACCAGCAGCTTGCGGTGGGTCAGCCCGGTCGCCTGCAGCGGGCTCAGCAGCAGGCGCGGGCGCAGGACGGGGAACCGGAAGACGTGCACGTCCGGGTGGAAGCGGTAGAAGCCGCGGGGCACCACGAGGTTGCCGAAGCCGTCGTACATGACGTGCACCTCGACACCGCGGGCGGCGGCGTCGTTGACGGCGTCCAGGAACTCGCGCCCGACCTCGTCGTCCTTCCAGATGAAGGTCTCCAGCAGCACCCGGTGCCGGGCGCCGCGGATCGCGGCGAGCATGTCCCGGTAGAGGTCCTCGCCGTAGGTGTAGATCGTGGTGCCGGTCTCCGCGACCGTGTGCTCGAACGTGCCCGGGCGGGGGAACCCGGAGCGCCTCGAGCGGCTCCGGCGCTTGATCGCGTCGGTGGCCACCAGGGTGGCCACCACCGCCGCCTGCACGGCCACCATGCCCAGGGCGGAGCGGACGGCGAACGAACGGAGCAGGCGGGGCCCGGAGGAACGAGGAATTCTCATCCGCGAAGCCTACCCGGGCGCCGCCGGCGGTGCGGGGCGGCCTCAGACCGTCCGCGCCGCCGCCCGGCCCGCGGCGTCGTCCTCCGCACCGTCCTCCGCGCCGCCACCCGTCGACGACGACGGCGCTGCGGTCGTGCCGCCGGCGGTCGGCCCGTCCGCGCCCGGGGAGCCGTCGCCCAGGAGCCGGGCCTTCTCGGCCTCGAACTCCCCGGCGGTCAGCGCGCCGCGGTCCCGGAGGTCCGCCAGGAGCGTCAGCTGGTGGGCACGGCCCCCGTCACCCGGCCCCGGACGCGACCGGGCCGCCGCGAGGCGCTGCTCCTCGGCGGCGCCGACGGACCGGGTGAGGAGATAGACCAGCGGTCCCACGAACGGCAGCAGGACGATCACGAGCGCCCACAGCACCTTCGTCCCGCCCCTGATGTCCTCACGGCGGGTGATGTCGACCAGCGCCACGCCCCAGAGCAGGGCCAGCGGCGTCCAGATCACCAGCAGCCACAGAAACTCCCAGAAGTTCATGAGGTCCTCCCCGGTCCGGCGGGGCTCTCGGCGTCCCCGGGTTCACCTCCAGGGTCCCGCTCCGCCGCGGGCCGGGCCTCACCCGGCGCGGGTGATCCGGGGGACCCGTCGAGGGTCGTGTGCTCCAGGAGGCCGAGCGTCCGGGCGCGGAGCACGGCCTCCCGCCGGGTGCTGACGCCGAGCTTGCGGTACAGGGACTTCAGGTGCGCCTTGATGGTGTTCACCGACAGGTACAGCTCGGCGCCGACCTCCGTGTTGCTCATCATCGTCGGCAGCAGCAGGAGCACGCTGCGCTCGCGGCTGGTCAGCGACTCCAGCACGGCCGGTGCGCGGGTGGGGGTGCTGCCGCCGAGGAGGTCCAGGACGGTCCCGACGAACTCCCGGTGCGTGCCCACGGCCCGCCGGTGCAGCTCCAGCAGTCTCCTGACCCGCTGCCCGTCCACGAGCAGGAAGGGGCGCACGATGTGCTCGGGGGCCGCCACGGCCAGACAACGCCCGAGGCAGGCGTGGGCCTGCACCTCGTCGCGGAGCCGGTCGTGGGCGAGGGCCGCCAGCAGCCAGGCCTCGACGGCGGGTCCTCCGTCCACCTCGGTCTCCCGGAACAGGTGCTGCAGCTGCCGCAGGCACTGCGCGGGGTCGTTGGTCTCCAGCAGGGCCCGGGCCCGCAGGACGATCCGGTGCCCGTGGGGCCGCCCCCGGGACGGGGCGGTGACGGGCGGGTCGCCGAGCAGCGCCGGGACGGCGGCGTGCCGTCCCTCCGCCAGGAGGATCTCGGCCCGGACCAGCTCGCACCACTGGGCGAGGAAGTCCGGCATCGCCCAGTCCTGCGTGCTCCCGCGCAGTCGCCCCAGGAGGTGCCGGGCCGCGGTCACGTCCCCCTTCGAGAGCTCGAGCCGCACGCCCACCAGGGCCAGGCCGGTCTCCGCGTAGCGGTCCGGCACCCGGCCCACGCACGCCCTCCCGCGGTCGAGGGCGGCGGCGCAGGCCCCGACGTCGTGCTCCAGGAGCCGGATCACCGCCTCCGCCAGGAACGCCGTGGCCGTCAGCGGGAGGAAGGTCCAGCCGGACTCCTCCGCGACGGCCAGTGCGACGTCCACCTCGCGGCGAGCCTCCCGCAGCCGGCCGCGCATCGCCTTCAGGGCGGCGAGGTTCCCGTGCAGGTGCAGCGCGAGCACCGGGGTCATGGCGGAGCGGTCCGCGAGAGCTGCCACCGTCCGGGTGAGGGTGGTCTCGGCGGCGCCGAGCTCACCGGTCCACAGGAGGCCCATGGCCAGCACCGTGGCGGTGGCGATGCGGTACACGGGGGCGGCCGGGAGCTCCTCGGGGAGCACCTCGTCCAGCTGCCGGATCGCGGTCCTGGAACGGCGGACCTGCTCGGTGGCGTCCGCGTGCATCCACGCCAGAACGGCGTCGAGCGTGGAGAGCACCACCGTGGTCAGCCGGGCGTCCTGCGCGGACAGCCGGGGCAGCAGCTCGCGGGCGCGCGCGGCGTGGGAGGCGACCCCCACCGGGTCGTAGGCGGCGTAGCGCACGGCGGCGACCGCGGCGGCCACCTCGCAGTCCCGGGCGACCAGCTCGTCCGGCACGCCGCTGAGCAGCGCGACGACGGCCGCGCGGTCCGTGCCCAGGACCTCCGCGCCGGCGCTGCGCAGGACGAACCGGGCCAGCGCCGGCCAGTCCTGCGCCGCGCGCAGGTGCCGGGCCGCTTCGAGCAGCTCCCCGTGGGCCGCGAACCAGCCCGCGGCGCGCCGGTGCAGGACGGCCTGCCGCGCGGGGTCCTCCGCCCTGAGCCGGTGGCGCAGCAGGTCGGCGAAGAGGTGGTGGTAGCGGTACCACTTCCGCCGGTCGTCGAGGGCGACCACGAAGAGGTTCTCGTGCTCGAGCCTGGCCAGCAGCCGCTGGCCGTCGCTGCGGCCCGTCAGGGTGTCGGCGAGCTCGCCCGAGACGCGCCGGACCACGCAGGTGTCGAGCAGGAACCGGGTCAGCGCGGGCTCCTGCTGCGCGAGGACCTCCTCGGTGAAGTAGTCGGCGGGACCGCGCTGGTCCCCGGCCAGTCCGCGGACGGCCGCGCCCACGTCCTCGGCGCCCTCGAGGGCCAGCGCGGCGAGACGGAGCCCTGCCGCCCAGCCCTCCGTCCTCGTCAGCAGCACGGCCAGCTGCGGCGGTGTGGGGGCGACCTCTTGGGCGGCGAGGAGCTCCAGGGCCTCCGCGGGGTCGAAGCGGAGGTCGTCGGCGCGGAGCTCCGTCAGCCGGCCGCTCAGCCGCAGCCGCTGCAGCGGCAGGTCCGGGTCGCTGCGGGTGGCGATCACCGGGCGGAGGGCGCCGAGGTCCTTCCGGGCCGCCGCGGCCAGGGTCTCCTCGGCGGGCGAGCCCGCGATGCGGTGCAGGTCGTCGAGCACGAGCACCCGCGGCGCCGGGAGCAGCCCGCAGGCCTCCACCAGGAGGTCGACGAAGCGGGGGTCGTGGGTCGGCGGGGCGCGCAGACCGGCCAGGGCGCTCCCGGGGCCGACGTCGGACGCGGCCTGCAGGGACGCCAGGACGCGGGCCCAGAGCTGCTGGGGGTCCCGGTCCTCGGGCTCCACCGACAGCCAGGCCACGGGCGGGCGGCGCGGTGCGGCCCACCCCGACAGGAGCAGCGTCTTGCCCGCCCCCGCCGGGGCGGAGACGACCACGGTGCCGGCGGCCACCCCGGCGTCGAGCATCCGCTCGAGACGCGGGCGGCGCACCGTCCTGGCGGGCACCCGGGGGATCGAGGAGCGCGTGGCGGACAGCGGTTCCGGCGGCGGTGGACGAGCCCCGCTCCGTTCGCCCGTCATGCTTGGAGGCTACTCCAGGAGCCCGGATGCCGGAATTGTGTCCGGCCGGCCCGCCGCATCACCCGTCGCGGGTGATGCGGGGCCCGGCCGTGGGCGCGACAGTGGGAGCACCGTCCGGCAGGCAGCGGGGCGCAGCAGGACAGGAGACAGCCATGGTCGTGTCGCTTCTCGTGCGGTGGGCGGTGCTGGCGGGGGCGGTCGAGCTCACCGCGTGGTTGCTCCCGGGGTTCTCCATCGAGGGCGGTCTGCTCTCCCACCTGGTGGTGGCGCTGTTCATCGGCCTCTGCAACGTGCTCGTGCCGCTCGTCACCGCCCGGCTGCCCCAGCCGGGGTCGGTGGTGCTGCTGGCGCTGCTCACCCTGGCGGTGAACGCGGTGCTCATCTGGGTCTTCTCCGCCCTGACGGGCCTGCTGGCCGTCTCCGGGCTGCTCGTCGCCGCGCTGGCGGCGCTGCTCATCTCGGTCTTCGCCGCCGTGCTGTCCCTGGTGGCCGATCGGCTCCTGGCCGCGCGCGCCCAGCGCACCGGTCCGGCCCCCGCCACTCGCGGGTGAGGCGCCCCGCAGGCGCCGGGAGGGGCGGCGACTACGCTCGTGCCATGGACCCCGGTTCCAGCGCCTCCGCCGTGGCGCGCTCGATCGGCCTCGTGCTCGGGCTCGGCCTCTCCGTGGCGGCGGTGACGCCCTCCCTGCTGCCGCGGCCGCCCGTCTTCCAGGGCTTTCTCGCCGGGGTCGGTTTCACGCTCGGCCACGGCCTGGGGGTCCTGCTCGTGGGGCTCGTGCTCCGGGCCGCTGCCGCCCGCCGCACCGGCGGACTCCCACCGGCCCGGGGCTCCGGGCGCGACTCCCGCCGGACCGCCGTGCGGGAGTGGGCGGCGGCCGCCGCCCTCGTGGTCCTGGGCTCGCTGGCCCTGTCCGCCCTGGTGGTCGAGTGGCAGAACGACGTCCGCGCGAACGTGGACATGCCCCCTCGGGCCGCCGCCGGGCTGGGCCCGTTCCTGCTGTCCTGGGCGCTGACCTCCGCGGCGGGACTGGGGCTCCTGGGCGCGCTGGGCGCCGTGCGGCGGCGCGCCCGCGACCTCGCCCGCCGTCGCGGCGCCGGCGCGGGCGCGGCCTCGGCCGTCTCCGTGGCCGCCGCGGGCACGGCCGTCCTCCTGGCCGTCCTGCTCGTGGTGCTCGGCGTGCTGGCCGCGGCGGACCGGGTCTACGCGGCACGGGACGCGACGACCCCCGAGGGCGTCGTCGAGCCCGGCTCCCGGTGGCGCTCGGCGGGCGGGGACTCGCCGGTGCGCTGGGAGGCGCTCGGCATGCAGGGCCGCGCCTTCGTCGGCGGCGGGCCCACCCCGGCGCAGATCGAGGAGGTGACGGGCCGTCCCGCGGCGGAGCCGGTGCGGGTCTACGTGGGTCTGGACCAGGCCGAGACGGCCGAGGAGCGCGCCGCCCTGGCCGTGGACGAGCTGCGCCGCACCGGCGGCTTCGAGCGGGAGGTGCTGGTGGTGGCCGCGCCCACCGGGTCGGGCTGGCTCGAGCGCCAGTCCGTGGACACCGTGGAGTACCTCAACGGGGGGCGCACGGCGATCGTGGCGACGCAGTACTCCTACCAGCCCAGCTGGGTCTCCTTCCTCTTCGCCCCGGAGCTGCCCCGCGCCTCGAGCCGGGCGCTGTTCGACGCCGTGCACGCCGAGTGGGCGCGGATGCCGGCGGGGGACCGCCCCCGGCTGGTGGTGTACGGGCTGAGCCTCGGCGCCTCCGGGATGCAGTCCGTGTTCGCCGACGTCCCGGAGATGACCCGCCGCACGGACGGCGCCGTGTTCACCGGCCCGCCGAACAACGCCCAGCCCTGGCGGAGCCTGCAGGAGGGCCGCGACCCCGGCAGCCCCGTGTGGCAGCCGGTCCTGGACCAGGGCCGGACCGTGCGCTGGCTCTCCGTCCCGGGGGACTTCGACGCCGTGCCCGGGCCGTGGGAGCGCCCGCGGATCGCCTACCTCCAGCACGCCACGGACCCCATCACCTGGCTGGACCCCGCCGTGATCTGGCAGCGGCCGGAGTGGCTGGCGGGATCGCAGGCCGAGGGCGGGCGCGCCGCGGACGTGAGCGACGCGATGGTGTGGATCCCGCTCCTGACCTACCTCCAGCTGGCCGTGGACATGGTCCTGGGCGAGGCCGTCCCGGCCGGCCACGGGCACAACTACGGGGACGTCGCCGTGGACGCGTGGGCCGCCGTCCTGCCGGAGCACGGCCTGGACGGGCCGGCCCTGGACCGCGTCCGGGAGGTCATCGCCGCCTACCCCTACGAGGACGCCGGGGCGGACTGAGGCCGGCGGCCGGGCGGGGCGCGGTCGTCCCGGCCGCCGGGTCCCGGGCCGGCCCGGTGCTACCGCCCCGTCAGCTCCGCCCGGGCGAGGTCCAGGGCCCGGGCCAGGCGCTGCACGCCCACCTCCGTGCGCTCCGGGCTGGTGGAGGCGAAGCACAGCCTGAAGGCGTCCTGGAACCGGCCCGAGGGGGACAGCGCGGGACCGGGGATGAAGGCGACCCCCTCGGCGAGGGCGATCTCGAACAGCCGGGGCGTGGCCACGGCCGCGTCGTCGCCCTGCAGGGTCACCCACAGGAAGAAGCCGCCCTCGGGGTCGGTCGTGACCACCCGGGAGCCCAGGTGACGGGCGATCGAGGCGTCCATGGCCTGTTTGCGCCGCCGGTACTCCGTGCGCAGGCCGGCCAGGTGGTCGTCGTAGCCGCCCTGACGCACGAACCGCTCCACGATGTGCTGACCGGGGACGTTCGTGCAGGTGTCCATGGCCTGCTTGCCGGCGATCAGCAGCCTCCGCAGCCGAGGGTCGGCGTCCACCCACCCCACGCGCAGCCCCGGGGCGAGGACCTTGGAGAAGGTCCGCACCGAGAACACGAGCGGGTCGTCCGGGCTGATCTCCCGGAACCCGGGGACGTCCTCGCCGGCGAAGCGCAGGCCCCCGTACGGGTCGTCGTCGATGATCACGGAGCCCCACCGGTGCGCGAGGTCCAGGAGGCGCCGCCGGCGCGGCTCGCTCAGCGTGGTGCCGGAGGGGTTCTGGAAGTTCGGGATCGTGTAGACCGCCCGCGGGGTGCGCCCCGTCTCGGCGACCAGCGTCTCGAGCGCGTCCACGTCCATGCCGTCCTCGTCGACCGGGACCTCGAGCAGGTCCGCGCCGTAGCTGAGGGCGGTGCCGGAGCCGTTCGTGTAGGTGGGGGACTCGACCACCACGAGGTCGCCCGGGTCCACGAAGAGCTTGAACGCGAGGTCCAGGCCCTGCATGCCGCCGGAGGTGATGACGAGCCGTTCGGGCCGGGTCGGCTCCGGGGTCGTGGAGTGGTGGGCCACGACGGTCTCGAGCAGACCGGGCTCGCCCTCCGTGGCCCCGTACGTGAACGAGCCGGCGCCGAGGACCTCGGCGGCGATCCGCCGGAACTGCTCCGTGGGGATCACCTCGGCGGCCGGGGCGCCCATCGCGAAGCGGACGATGTCGTGGGTCTGGGCGGCGAGCAGGGACGTCGAGGAGTCGATGACCGACCCCACGAGCCCGTCCGCCCGGCGGGCCAGGGGCAGCAGGCCCCGGGCGGGGTCGCCGCCCACCCCCGCGGTGGGGGCGGTGCGCAGGCCGGCCACGGTGGTGAGGGATGCGGCGGTGGTGGTCATGGGATCACTTCCTGATGAGGGCTCGGGGGAAGGAGGTCAGGGCCTCCGTCCCGGTGGCGGTGATGCGGATCGACTCGGAGACCTCGTAGCCGTACCCGGTCATCCACATGCCGCAGATGAGGTGGAACGTCATGTTCTCGGCGAGCACGCTCTCGTCCTCCGAGCGGATGCTGATGGTGCGCTCGCCCCAGTCGGGGGGATAGCCGATGCCCACGGAGTAGCCGAGCCGGCTGGGCTTCTCGAGCCCGAACTCCGCGAGCGCCCAGTTCCAGGTGCTCGCGAGCTCGCGCACCGGGACGCCCGCGGCGGTGACGTCGAGCACGGCCTCGAGCCCCGAGGCCACGGCCTCCTCGAGCAGGCCCAGCTCGGCCGTGGGCGGGCCGAGCATCACCGTGCGGGCCAGCGGCACGTGGTAGCGCCGGTGCACCCCGGCGAGCTCCACCACCACGGCGTCGCCCTCCCGCAGCACCCGGTCCGACCACGTGAGGTGCGGGGTGTCGGCGGAGGCCCCGGTGGGGAGCATCGGGACCATGGCCGGGAAGTCCCCCCACGCGTCGTCGACCCCCTCGACCTGGGCCCGGGCCACCTGCGCCGCGACGAGGTGCTGCGGGACCCCGGGCTCGATCGTGTCGATCGCGGCCTGCATCGCGGCCGTCGTGACGCGGGCGGCCGTGCGCAGGTACTGGATCTCCGCCGGGGACTTCACGGCGCGCACCCAGTTCACGAGGTCGAAGGCGTCCACGAGGGTCCACTCCGGGAGGGCGTTGACGAGCGAGCGGTAGCCCTTGGGGGAGAAGAAGTGGGAGTCCATCTCCAGGCCCACGCACCCCCGGGCGGCCGGGGCGACCCGGCCGCGGCGGCGCAGGGCGAAGGCCACCCAGTCGAAGGGGTGCAGGTGCGGGCGGTGCACGTAGCGCTCGGGGTAGCCGACGATCTGCCCGGGGTCCAGCCGGGCCGTGCGGAACGCGCCGTTGGCGTCCATCTCCCGCAGGAACAGCAGCAGCTCGCCCTCCGCCGGCACGAACAGCAGCTGCGGGGTGTAGAAGGACCAGGCGTCGTAGCCCGTCAGGTAGAACAGGTTCGCGGGGTCGGTCACCAGCAGCGCGCCCAGGCCCTGCTCCGCCATCCGCCCCCGCACCGCGCGCAGCCGGGCGGCGTACTCCGCGTCGGGGAACAGCGCGGGGCGGACGTCCGGACCGGCCACGGTGTCATCGGCCACGGGGCACCGCCGTGTACTTCGTCTCGAGGAACTCCTCGATCCCCGTGCGGCCGCCCTCGCGCCCGAGGCCCGAGGCCTTGACCCCGCCGAAGGGCGCCGCCGGGTTGGAGACCAGCCCCGTGTTGATCCCGACCATGCCGACCTCGAGGGCCTCGCTGACGCGGAAGCTGCGGTCCACGTCGCGGGTGAAGAGGTAGCCCACGAGCCCCCACGGGGTGTCGTTGGCCCACCCGAGCACCTGCTCCTCGGAGTCGAACGCCACCACGGGCGCCACCGGCCCGAAGATCTCCTGGGACATGAGCGCGGCCTCGGGGCTGACCCCGGACAGCACGGTGGGGGCGTAGAACCAGCCCCGGCCCCCGGCCCGGCGTCCCCCGCACAGCACGGACGCCCCCCGGGCCAGGGCGTCGTCCACGAGCTCCTCCACCTTGGCCAGAGCCTTCTCCTCGACGAGGGGGCCCACCTGGGTGCCCTGGGCCACGCCGTGGCCCACGGTGAGGGAGCCCATGCGCTCCGCGAGGCGTGCGGAGAACTCCCCGGCCACGGAGCGGTGGACGAACAGGCGGTTGGCCGCCGTGCAGGCCTCGACCATGTTGCGCATCTTCGCGGTCATCGCGGCCTCGACCGCCACGTCGAGGTCGGCGTCCTCGAACACGATGAAGGGGGCGTTGCCGCCCAGCTCCATGGACGAGCGCATGACGTGCTGGGCCGCCTGCTCGAGCAGCCGCACCCCCACCTCGGTGGAGCCGGTGAAGGAGATCTTGCGGGCGATCCCCGAGGACATCCAGGGCCCGACCACCGAGGAGGCCCTCGAGGTGCACACGACGTTGAGCACCCCCGCCGGCAGTCCGGCCTCCACCAGGACGTCCACGAGGGCCAGGGAGGACAGCGGCGTGAGGTTCGCGGGCTTGAAGACCATCGTGCAGCCGGCCGCGACGGCCGGGCCGATCTTGCGGGTGCCCATGGCCAGCGGGAAGTTCCACGGGGTGACCAGCACGCAGGGTCCCACCGGCTCCTTGGAGACCAGGATCCGGGTCCTCCCGTCCCCCGAGAGGGTCATGTCCCCGCCGATCCGCACGGCCTCTTCGGAGAACCAGCGGAAGAACTCGGCGGCGTAGGCGACCTCCCCGCGGGCCTCGGCGAGGGGCTTGCCCATCTCCGTGGACATCACCAGCGCGAGCTCGTCCCGGCGGGCCATGATGAGGTCGTGGGAGCGGCGCAGGATCTCGCCGCGCTCGCGGGGCGCGGTCCGCGCCCAGTCCTTCTGGGCCCGCCCCGCGGCCTCGATCGCCCGGACGGCGTCCTCCGGGCCGCCGTCCGCCACCGTGGCGACGACCTCCTCGGTGGCCGGGTCCACCACGTCGAAGCGGCGCCCGGAGGCGGCCTCGGTCCACTCGCCGTCGACGAAGACCCCAGTGCTGACCCCGGCGACGGCCTCCCGGGACCGGCGCAGGACGTCCTCGGAGGCGGTGATGGGGGCGGTGGTGGGGGCGGCGGAGTCGGTCACGGGGTGTCCTTCCGGTCGGGATCGGCGCGGGGTGCGGCGCGGGGTCCGAGGCGGGATCCGGTGCGTCCGGGCGCGGTGCGGGACGGGGCGGGGCTCATGCGGTCGCCGCCGCCCCGGCGAGGACCTCGGCCAGGGCGGCCTCGAAGCGCTCGAGGCCCGTGCGGATCTCCTGCTCGGAGACCACCAGCGCGGGGATCAGCCGGACCACGTTGCCGGCCGGCCCGCACGTCAGGGTGAGCAACCCGTGGCCGGTGGTGGCCTGCTGCACGGCGAGCGCGGCGGCGGCGTCCGGGGAGCCGTCCTCCTGTGCGAATTCGACGCCCTGCATCAGCCCGCGGCCGCGGACGTCGCTGATCCCGGGGTAGCGCTGCTGCAGGGGCCGCAGCCCCGCCTGCAGCTGGTCCCCGCGGACCCGCGCGTTCTCCACCAGGTGCTCGTCGCGGACCACGTCCAGGGTGGCGCAGGCCGCCGCGGCGGCCACGGCGTTGCCGCCGTAGGTCCCGCCCTGCGACCCGGGCCAGCCCCGCTCCATCAGCGCGGTCGGCGCCGCGATCGCGGAGATCGGGAAGCCCGAGGCGAGGCCCTTCGCGGTGATCAGCACGTCCGGGACCACGTCCGCGAACTGGTGGCCCCAGAACCGCCCGGTCCGCCCCACCCCGGCCTGCACCTCGTCCAGCACCAGCAGGATCCCGTGCCGGTCCGCCCGCTCCCGCAGCCCCTCGAGGAAGGCCGGCGGGGTGGGCAGGTAGCCGCCGTCGCCGAGCACGGGCTCGATCAGGAGGGCCGCGGTGTCCTCGGGCGCCGTCCGGGTCACCAGGAGGTAGTCCAGCTCCCGCAGGGCGAAGTCGACCGCCGTCCGCTCGTCCCACCCGTAGCGGTGGGCGTAGGGGAACGGGGCCATGTGCACCCCGCCCATGAGCGGGGAGAAGCCGGCGGAGAACCGGGTGCCGGCGGTGGTGAGCGTCGCCGCGGCCACCGTGCGGCCGTGGAAGCCGCCCTGGAAGACCACCACGTTGGGCCGGCCCGTGGCCATCCGGGCCAGCCGCACCGCGGCCTCGACCGCCTCGGAGCCGGAGTTGGCGTAGAACACGGAGTCCAGGCCCGGCGGCAGGACCTCGCCCAGCTTCTCGGTGAGCTCGAGCAGCGGGGGGTGCAGCACGGTCGTGTACTGGGCGTGGATGACCCGGCCGACCTGCTCGCGGGCCGCCTCGACCACCCGGGGGTGGCAGTGGCCCGTGCTGGTCACCCCGATCCCGGTGGTGAAGTCCAGGTACTCGCGCCCGTCCGTGCCGGAGATCCAGCAGCCCCGGGCGGAGTCGACGACGACCGGGGTCGCCTGCTTCAGGAGCGGACTCAGTGAGGTCATGGCCCATCATGGGAACAGCCCGTGCAGATTGTCAACAATCGGACCGCCCCCGTAGGGTGGCCCCATGAGCACCGTGCGCGAGCCGCCCCGAGTCGTCGTGCTGACCGCCGAGGGCACGCCACCGCCCGGCAACGAGGACGCCCTCCGGGCCCTCGCCGATGTCACGGTGGTGACGAGCGAAGGCCTCGCCGACGCCCTCGCGGGGACCGGCGGGCGGCGCCCGGCGGAGGTGCTGCTGCTGTGGGACTTCTTCTCGGACGCGCTCGCCGGCGCGTGGGACGCCGCGACGGGGCTGCGCTGGGTGCACGTCGCGGCCGCCGGGGTGGACGCCGTGCTGTTCCCGGCGCTGCGCTCCTCGGCGGTGCTGGTGACCAACGCGCACGGCGTCTTCGACCGGCCCATCGCCGAGTTCGTCCTCGCCGCGGTCCTGGCCCAGGACAAGCAGCTGCACCGGAGCGCGCGGCTGCAGCGCGAGCACCGGTGGGTGCACCGCGAGCTGCGGCGCACCCAGGGCTCCACGGCCCTCGTCGTGGGCACCGGGGGGATCGGCCGCGCCACCGCCAGGCTGCTGCGGGCGGTGGGGGTGGAGGTCCGCGGCGCCGGGCGCACGGCGCGGACGGAGGACCCGGACTTCGGGACCGTCGTCCCCGCCGCCGAGCTGGCCGAGCACGCCGGGTGGGCGGACCACGTGGTGCTGGCCGCCCCGCTGACCGGGCGGACGCACGGGATCGTGGGCCCCCGGGTGCTCGCGGCGATGTCCCCGCACGCCCACCTCGTGAACGTGGGCCGGGGCGCGCTGGTGGACGAGGACGCGCTGCTGGAGGCCCTCCGGGCGGGGCGTCCGGCCGCCGCGACCCTGGACGTCTTCGACACGGAGCCCCTTCCGCGGGACCACCCCTTCTGGGCGATGGACAATGTGCACGTGTCCGCGCACATGTGCGGGGACGTGGAGGGGTGGCGGGACGAGCTCGCCGCCCAGTTCGAGGACAACCTCCGGCGCTGGACGGCCGGGGAGCGGCTGGTCGACCAGGTGGACAAGAACGCCGGCTACGTCCGCTCCCGGTGAGGGGGCGGCGGGACCGCCGGCGACGGCGCCGCGGGTCCCGTGCCGGCGGGCCACGACGAGAGGAGAGCACGGACCATGCGCGTAGCAGTTCCCAGAGAGATCAAGCCGGCCGAGCGGCGGGTGGGCCTCGTGCCCGCCGGGGTGACCCAGCTCGTGCGGGACGGCCACGAGGTGCTCGTGGAGACCGGCGCGGGGGAGGGCTCCGGGTTCGACGACGACGCCTACACCGCCGCGGGGGCCGAGGTGGTCGACCGGTCCGCCGTGTGGGAGCGGGCGGAGCTGCTGGTCAAGGTGAAGGAGCCGGTGGCCGAGGAGTACGGCTTCCTGCGCCCCGACCTCACGCTCTTCGCGTACCTGCACCTGGCCGCCGATCGCCCGCTCACCGAGGCGCTGCTGGAGGCGGGCACCACCGCCGTGGCCTTCGAGACCGTCCGCGCCGGCCGGACCCTGCCCCTGCTCCAGCCGATGTCCGAGATCGCGGGCCGGCTCGCCGCGCAGTCCGCCGCCCACCACCTGCAGTCCAACGCCGGCGGCCCCGGGCTCCTGATGGGCGGGGTCCCCGGCGTCGCCGCGGCCAAGGTCGTGGTGGTCGGCGGCGGGGTCGTGGGCACGCAGGCCGCCCTGATGGCCTCGGGGCTGATGGCCGACGTCACGGTGCTCGACGCCAACGGCGTGCGGATCCGCGAGCTCACCGACCTGCTCGGGCACCGGGCCCGCGTGCTGATGAGCGACGAGCACGTGCTCGAGGAGGAGATCTCCGGGGCGGACGTGGTGATCGGGGCGGTGCTCGTCCCGGGGGCGGCGGCGCCCAAGCTCGTGCGCCGCGAGCACCTCGCGGTGCTGCACGACCACGCCCTGCTCGTGGACGTCGCCATCGACCAGGGCGGGTGCTTCGAGACCTCCCACCCGACCACCTACGACGACCCGACGTTCGAGGTGGACGGCATCACCCACTACTGCGTGGCGAACATGCCCGGCGCCGTGCCGCGCACCGCGACCCGGGCCCTCGCCAACGCCACCACGCCCTATCTGCGGCGCCTGGCCCGCGGCCCGGAGCAGGCCCTGGCCGCCGATCCGGAGTTCGCGGCCGGGCTCAACACGGCCGCCGGGCGGATCCGGCACGCCGGGGTGGCGGAGGCCTTCGCGGACCTGCCCGCGCAGCTGGACTGAGTCCCGGCGGACGTCCCGCCGGGGCTCAGTCCGGCGCCGGGCCGTCCGCCGTGAGCAGGCGGAGCAGCCGCTCCAGCTCGACCCGGTCCTCCGGGGCCAGCCGCGAGAAGTACTCCTCGGACTCCCGGCGCCGGTCCTCCCGGACCCGCTCGCGCAGACCGGTGCCCCGGGGCGTCAGCGCCACCAGTGTGGCCCGCCGGTCGGACGGGTCCGGGACCCGTTCCACGAGCCCCTTCTGCTCGAGCAGGTCCACCACCTCCGTGGCGGACCGCGGGGCGATGCGCAGGGCCTCGGCGAGGTCCTTCACCCGCAGGCTGGCGGACCCGCCGCCGTGGCGGCAGGTCCCGGCCGGGCCTTGCCGGTGCCCCGGCTCACCGGCACATCCGGCGAGGGCGTCGAGCGCCCGGAACTGGTGCGGGGTCAGTCCGAAGGGGGCCAGCTGCTCGGCCCACCGGCGGCGCAGCCGGCGGAAGACGGCGTGCAGCAGGTCCCCCAGGCGGGCCGGATCCGGAGCGTCGTTGGGCATGGCGTCATCCTATCCCCATTGCGGGTTACCTCATAGAGAGGTAACCTCCTTGATAGTTCCCGAGGAGGATCCCATGGCGACGACCCAGCACCCCGCGCGCGTCCGCACCCCGGCGCACGACGGCGGAGGCACCCCGGCCGACAGCCCGGGCGTCCTGCCCGGCGCCGGCCCCGGAGGCGGCGGGGGCGGAGGTCGGCCTGCGCGCCGGAACCCCGCGGACCGGACGCAGCTCGCCCGGCACCCCGTCAGCCCGCGCCGGATCGCGGCGCTGTTCGCCCCGCACCGGGGCACGATCGCGCTCGTCGTCGTGCTCATCACCGCGTCCTCGGTCGTCAACCTCGCCCAGCCGTTCCTGGTCCGCGGCGTGATCGACGACGCCCTGCCGGGCGGCGACACCCGCCTGCTGGTGCTGCTCACCGCCTCGATGGTCGGGGTCGCGGCGCTCACCTCCGTGATCGGCGTGGTCCAGACCTGGATGGCCACCGCCATGGGCCAGCAGGTGATGCACGCGCTGCGCGTGCAGCTCTTCACCCACCTGCAGGCCCAGTCCCTGGGGTTCTTCACCCGGACCCGGGGCGGGGAGGTGCAGTCGCGGCTCACGCACGACATCGCGGGGATGCAGTCCGTGGTCACCAGCTCCGCCACGGGCGTGGCGTCCAACCTCACCACCGCCGTGGCGACGGCCGTGGCCATGGTGGCGCTGTCCCCGGCGATGAGCCTCGTCTCCCTGGTGGTGCTGCCGCCGGCGATCTGGCTCTCCCGCCGCGTGGCCCTGATCCGCCGGGACGTCACCGACGAGCGCCAGCGGGAGCTCGCCGCGCTCCACACCCAGGTGGAGGAGGGGCTGTCCGTCTCGGGGGTCCGCCTGGCCAAGACCCTGGGCACCACCGCGCGGGACGCGGAGCGCTTCACCGAGCGCTCCGACCGGCTCGTGGGCCTGGAGCTGCGCAGCCAGCTGGCCGGGCGCTGGCGGATGGCCACCATGCAGATCGTCTTCGCCGCCATCCCCGCCGTGATCTACCTGGCCGCCGGCTTCCCGGCCACCAGCGGCGGCATGACCATCGGCACCCTCGTGGCGTTCACCGCCCTGCAGGGGACCATCTTCCGGCCCGTCATGGGTCTGCTGAACATCGGCGTGCAGTGGGTGTCCGCGCTGGCCTTCTTCAGCAGGATCTTCGAGTACCTCGACCTCGAGCCGCAGATCGTCCCGCCCGCCGCGCCCGTCCGGCTGGACCCGGCCGCCGTGCGCGGCGAGGTCCGGTTCGAGGGCGTGCGCCACGCCTACGACGACGGGGCCGACGTCCTGCACGAGCTCGACCTGGTGCTGCCGGCGGGCACCACCACGGCGGTGGTCGGACCCACCGGCTCGGGCAAGAGCACCCTCGGCTCCCTGCTGCCGCGGCTCAACGACGTCGCCCGCGGCAGGGTGACGATCGACGGCGTCGACGTGCGGGAGATCGATCCGGCGGACCTCGCCCGGATCGTGGGCGTCGTCTCCCAGGAGACCTACCTGGTGCACGCCACGGTGCGCGCGAACCTGCTGCTGGCCGATCCGGACGCCTCCGACGCCGAGCTGTGGGCCGCCCTGGGCGCCGCGCGCGTCGCCGACACCGTCGCCGGGCTGCCGGATGGGCTGGACACCGTGGTCGGCGCGCGCGGCCACCGCTTCTCCGGCGGAGAGCAGCAGCGCCTGGCCATCGCCCGGACCGTGCTGCGCAACCCGCCCGTGCTGGTCCTCGACGAGGCCACCAGCGCGCTGGACAACACCACCGAGGCGCAGGTCCAGGAGGCCCTCGACCGGCTGGCCGCCGGCCGCACGACCCTGACCATCGCGCACCGGCTCTCCACGGTCGAGAACGCCGACCAGGTCGTGGTGCTCGAGGGCGGACGCATCGTCGAGCGGGGCGCGCCGCGGGAGCTGCGCGCGGCCGGCGGCCCGTTCGCCCGGCTGGCCGCCCGGACCGGCCCGGCCGGCGGCGCCGGCCCGCGCCCCGGCGCCGCCTCCTGACCCGCGGGAGCCCGGGGTCAGCCGCGCGTGCCGTGCTGGACGATCAGCGGCCGGCCGGCGGGCTGCGCCACCCGCTCGCGCGCCGTCCGGGCCGCCGCCACGAGGTGCTCCAGCGACGCCCTCGTCTCCTCGTAGCCGCGGGTCTTCAGGCCGCAGTCCGGGTTGACCCACAGGGTCCGCGCCGGGACGTGCTCGAGGGCCCGCTCGAGCAGCTGCTCGATCTCCTCCTGGGAGGGCACGCGCGGGGAGTGGATGTCCCACACGCCCGGCCCGATGCCCCGGGAGAAGCCGGCGGCCTCGAGGTCGGTCAGCACCTCCATCCGGGACCGGGCCGCCTCGATGCTCGTGACGTCGGCGTCCAGGCCGTCGATCGCCCCCACCACCTCGCCGAACTCCGAGTAGCACAGGTGGGTGTGGATCTGGGTCTCGTCCCGCACCCCCGAGGTGGCCAGGCGGAACGCGTCCACCGACCAGCCGAGGTAGGCGGGCTGGTCCGCGCGGCGCAGCGGCAGCAGCTCCCGCAGCGCCGGCTCGTCCACCTGGATGATCCCGATCCCGGCGGCCTCGAGGTCCGCGACCTCGTCCCGCAGCGCGAGCGCCACCTGGTTCGCCGTCTCGCCGAGCGGCTGGTCGTCGCGCACGAAGGACCACGCGAGGATCGTCACCGGGCCAGTCAGCATGCCCTTGACCGGCTTGTCGGTGAGGGACTGGGCGTGGCCGATCCACGGCACCGTGAACGCCTCGCCGCGCAGGCCCGGACCCTCCCGGCTGACGTCGCCCCACAGGATCGACGGGCGGGTGCAGCGGGAGCCGTAGGACTGGACCCAGCCGTGGACGGTGGTCGCGAAGCCGTCGAGGTGCTCGGCGAAGTACTGGACCATGTCGTTGCGCTCCGGCTCGCCGTGCACCAGCACGTCCAGGCCCAGCTCCTCCTGCAGCCGCACGACCCGCTCGATCTCCTCCCGCAGGAAGGCGTCGTACTGCGCGTCCGTCAGGGCGCCGGCGCGGTGCCGGGCGCGGGCGGCACGGACCTCGGCGGTCTGGGGGAAGGATCCGATCGTGGTGGTGGGCAGCGGGGGCAGGGGGCCGGAGGCCGTGAAGGCCCGGCCGTCCTGGGCGCTCCGGCGGACCTCCGCGGCAGACCGTCCGATGTCCGCGGCGGTCAGCGACCCGGCGCGCTCGCGCACGGCCGCGTCCCGGACCCCTGCGGCGTCCTGCCGGGTGCGGCGGGCCTCGGCGGCCTCGGCCAGCTCCGGCGCGACCGCCTCTGTCCCGGCGGCGAGACCGCGGGCCAGGGTGACGATCTCGCCGACCTTCTGGTCGGCGAAGGCGAGCCAGCTCCGCAGCTGCGGGTCCAGCCGGGTCTCCTCGGCCACGTCGTGCGGGACGTGGAACAGGGACGTGGAGGAGGCCACGGACACCTGGGCGCCCCCGCGGGCCAGCTCCGCGAGCTGGTCGAGCCGGCCGGCCAGGTCGGCCCGCCACACATTGTGCCCGTCCACGGCGCCGGCCACGAGCACGGCGGAGTCCTCGCCCCGGAAGAGCTCCAGCTCCTCGGCGGTGGGGGCGGCGCCCTTGACGAGGTCGAGGTGCAGGGCCTCCACCCCGGAGCAGGCCAGCGGGTGCAGCAGCGGCCCGGGGGAGCCGTAGGACGTGGTGACGAACAGCTGCGGGCGCCCGGTCACGGCGGTCAGGCCCGTGTAGGCGTCCCACACGGACGAGGCGAGCTGCTCGCCGGTGACGTCCTGGTCCGCCACGAGGGCCGGCTCCTCCAGCTGCACCCAGTCCGCGCCGGCGGCGGCGAGCTCCTGGAGCAGCCGCGCGTACACGGGCAGCAGCTCGGGGAGCCGCTGCAGCGGGTCGAAGCCCGCGGGGGCGTCGTCGTCGGCCTTGGCGAGGAGGAGGAAGGACACCGGGCCCACGAGGACCGGGCGGACGGTGAAGCCGTGCGCGGCGGCACGGCGGACGTCGGCCACGAGCCGGTCGGCGGTGGCGCGGAGCGGGGTCTCCGGGCCGATCTCGGGCACGAGGTAGTGGTAGTTGGTGTCGAACCACTTGGTCAGCTCGAGGGGAGCGCGCCCGGCGTCGCCGCGGGCCAGCACGAAGCTCGCGTCGAGGCCGAGCCGGCCCTCGGCGTCGGCGAGATCGGCGAAGCGGGCCGGCACCGCCCCGAGGGCCACGGTGGTGTCCAGGACCTGGTCGTAGAGGGGGAACGCCGCGGGCAGGGACGAGTCCCGGGCGCCGAGGCCCAGCTCCACGAGCCGGCGGTGGGTCGCCAGCTGCAGGTCGGCGGCCGCAGACTCGAGCTCCTCGCGGGTCGAGCGCCCGGCCCAGTAGGCCTCCAGGGCCTTCTTCAGCTCGCGGCGGCGGCCGATCCGGGGGTAGCCGGTGATGGTGGCGGCGGGGAACGGGACAGTGGTCATGGTGGTCTCCTGAAGGGGTGTCGAGGGGTCGTGCGGAACGGTGGGTGGGCGCGTGCTCAGGCGGGGAGCAGAAGGTCCTCGAGCGCGACGGGCACGTGCGGGACGCGCGGGAGGTCCACGTGCTCCAGCAGGTCGAGCGCGGCCCCGTGCTCGTTGAAGGTGTAGAGGTGCAGCCCGGGGGCGCCGGCGTCCAGGGCGGCGCGGGCCAGCCGCGCCGCGAAGGCCACGCCGGCGCGGTGCCGCTCGGCAGGACCGGGCGCGTCCTCCAGCGCGGCGGCCAGGCCCGGGTGGGGCGCCAGGCCCGCCAGCCGGCACAGCGTCCGGAGCCGCCGCGGGTCGGTGACCGGCATGATCCCCGGGACGATCGGGATCGTCACCCCGGCCGCCCGCGCCGCCGCGACCAGGCGCTCGTAGCGCTGCGGGCGGAAGTAGACCTGCGTGATCGCGAAGTCCGCCCCGGAGCGCTGCTTGGCCAGCAGCACCTCGACGTCGTGCCGGAAGGACGGCGACTCCGGGTGCCGGGTCGGGTAGGCGGCCACGCCCACGGCGAGCCGGCCGGCCGCCAGGGCCGCGGTGTGGCGCTGCTCGACCTCGCGCACGAGCTCCACGAGCTCGCCGGCGTGCCGCAGCTCGCCCGGCTCGGCCCCCGGGTCGAGGTCGCCGCGCAGGGCCAGGACGCCCCGGACGCCGCGGCGGACCAGTGCGGCCACGGTCTGCTCCAGCTCGGCCCGGGTGCTGCCGACGCACGTCAGGTGGGCCAGGGGCCGCAGGCTCGTGCGCGCCAGGAGGTGGTCGAGCAGGGCGAGCGAGCTGTCCCGGCGCTGCTCGTCCCCGCTGTACGTCACCGAGACGTGGTCGGGACGGGTGGGCTCGAGCTCCTCGATGGTCCGCAGCAGCGTGTCGGCGCTCGCCGCGCTGCGCGGCGGATAGAGCTCGTAGGACAGGGACGGCGGCGCCGGCCGGGCGGTCGGGCGTGGTGTCACGTTCTTCCTCCAAGGGTCACCCCGAGGGAGGGCAGCAGCCGTCCCGGAGTGGACCCGGGAGGCTGCGACAGCTCCATCGGTCCTGGCGGGAGCACCGTTCCGCGCACCCCGTGGCGGGGGCGCGGATGGTTGCTGCGGCGTCGACGAGCCAGGTCTCTCGGCCGCTCTGGATAGATGCAGGACCCATTCCAGCGGCTGCCCCGCCGCGCTGCCAAGTGCGGGCGCCCAGAAGACGCCGGTGCGCCGACTGTGACGACCGCGGCGTCACAGGACGCAACACGGACGCGCGACGACGCACCGGCGGCGAGGCCCATGAGGAGCGCAGGTCCGGGGCCGTCACGATCCGGTCTCGGGTCTTGCCGGGCCGGGGCGGGCGGCCTAGTCTTTGACAACCAACAGGTTGATCAAGGAATCAGTTGACGAACACCGTGGATCCCGGCGACGACGAGCTCGACAGGGCCTTCCTGGCCCTGGCCGACCCGGTCCGCCGCCGCATCGTCGCCCGGCTCAGCCGCGGACCGGCCACGGTCACCGAACTGGCGGAACCCTTCGCGATCTCCCTCCAGGCGGTCTCGAAGCACATCCAGGTCCTCGAGCAGGCGCAGCTCGTCACGCGCACCCGTGACGCCCAGCGCCGGCCCGTCCACCTGGACCCCGCACGGCTCGAGGCGCTCACCGCGTGGATCGACCGGTACCGGCTGGTCCGGGAGGAGCAGTTCCGCCGCCTCGACGCCGTGCTCGACACCCGAGCCGCGGACCGCGGCCAGCACACCCAGGACTGAACCATGGGACACGCACTGCACCTGACCGTCCCCGACGGCCTGCCCTTCATCGACTTCGAGCGCGAGTTCGACCACCCCGTGGCCGACGTCTTCCGCGCCCACGCCGACCCCGAGCTGTTCCGGCAGTGGATCGGGCCGCGCGGGCTGCGGACCCGGATCGACGGCTTCGAGTTCCGCCCCGGCGGCGCCTACCGGTTCGTCCAGCGCGGCGAGGACAGCACCGAGGAGTACGCCTTCCGCGGCGTCTTCCACACGGTGCGCGAGAACGAGCTCGTGGTCCAGACCTTCGAGTACGAGGACTGGCCCGACGCCGTGGACCTGGAGTACCTGCATTTCGAGGACCTGGGCGACGGCCGGTGCCGGCTGCGCGGGCACACCGTCCACGCGTCCCAGGAGGCCCGCGACGGGATGGTCGGATCCGGCATGGAGAAGGGCGTGGCCGAGGGCTACGAGCGGCTCGAGGAGCTGCTGGGCGGGCGGACCGCGCAGGGCGGGGTCTGACCGTGGACTGGACGCTCGAGGTGGTGCTGGTGCCGGTGCGCGACGTCGACCGGGCCGTGGAGTTCTACCGGGACCAGGTCGGCTTCCACCTCGACCACCACACCACCACCGAGCAGATGGACATCGCCCAGCTGACCCCGCCCGGGTCCGGCTGCTCGATCGTGGTGGGCAACCTCCCCGCCCACCGGGAGATGGCCCCCGGATCCCTGCGCGGGCTCCAGCTGGTGGTCGCGGACGCCCGGGCGGCCCGCGAGGAGCTGCTGTCCCGGGGCGTGGAGGTGAGCGGGATCACGGTGCTCGACGAGCGGGACGGCGGCACCGTCTTCGGCTTCAGCGACCCCGACGGCAACTCGTGGGCGGTCCAGGAGCTGCGGGTCCGCGCCGAGCGCCCGCTGATCCCGCCGGAGCACCGCCTCTGACACCGTCACCGGCGCCGGCGACGGCCGCGCACCGCGGCATGTCCTGTGCCCGTGGCCCCGGCGGAGCCGCGGCTCCGCCGGATCAGTCCTGCGGGGCGTGCTCGGCCCGGCGGCCGAGCACCTTCGAGGCCAGGGCGATGAGCGCCACCAGCCCGGCCGTGAGCAGGAGCTGGCCCCGCACGGCGCCGTCGAGCAGCCCGAGCAGGACGATCCCGGCGAGGAGCGCCAGCGCCAGGTACGACAGCCACGGGAAGGCCCACATCCGCAGGGGCAGCTCGGTGCCGTCCCGGTCCGCGCGGCGGCGCAGGACGATCTGCGAGACCAGGGCGAGCCCCCAGACGACCAGGCAGGTCGCGCCCACGGTGTTGAGCATCCACAGCAGCACGGTCTCGGGCCACAGGTAGTTCAGCACCACGGCGGCGAAGCCGAAGAGCACGGAGACGACCACCGCGCTCCGGGGGACCCCGCGGTCGGAGACGTCGGCGAAGGCCCGCGGCGCCGAGCCGCGGCGGGCCAGCGACCAGAGCATCCGGGACGCGCCGTAGATGTTCGCGTTGAGGGCCGAGAGCAGCGCCAGGATGATGACCACGGCCATCAGCACGTCCGCGCCGGGCACCCCGGCGGTCTCCAGCACGGCCACGAACGGGCTGACCGAGAGCTGCTCGTCGTTCCACGGCAGCACCAGGACCATGACGGTCACGGCGCCCACGTAGAAGACGAGGATCCGGACCAGGATGGTGCGCACGGCGCGGGCCACGTTGCGCTGCGGGTCCTCGGTCTCCGCGGCGGCGATGGTCACGAGCTCCGTGCCGCCGAACGCGAAGACCACCACGAGCAGCGCGGCGGCCACCCCGGTCGGGCCGTGGGGCAGGAAGCCGCCGTGGGCGGTGAGGTTCGCGAGCCCCGGGGAGGGCTCCTCGGTCAGGCCCAGGAGCACGGCGATCCCGACCGCGAGGAAGGCCAGCACCGCGAGCACCTTCATCAGCGCGAACCAGAACTCGGTCTCCCCGAGCGTGCGCACCCGCACCAGGTTGATCGCCGTGAACACCACCATGAACAGCAGCGCCAGCACCCACTGCTCGGCCACCGGCCACAGCTCCGCGAGCAGCTGGGCCGCGGCCGTGGCCTCCGCCGCGACCACCACCACGATCTGCGCCCACCACAGCCAGCCGAGGGTGCGTCCCACGGTGCGGCCCATGGCCTTCTCGGCGTAGGTGGAGAACGCGCCGGGGGACGGATCCGCGGCGGCCATCTCGCCCAGCGCCCGCATCACGAGCACGAGCAGCACGCACGCCACCAGGAAGGACAGCAGCACCGCCGGCCCGGCGGTGCGGATCGCGGCGCCCGTGCCGATGAACAGGCCGGTGCCGATCGCGCTGCCCAGGGCCATCATCACGAGGTGCCGGGCCTTGAGGTGGGTGCCCGGGGCGGCCGCGGGCGCGGAGGACGGGGACCCGCCCGGGGTCCACGTGGAAGGGGAACTCATGAGCATCGAGGGTATCGGACCGCGGTGGCCGCCGGACGGGGCGGCGGATGCCGGTCCCGGGTCACGGCCCGCTAGACTTGCACGGTACGAGCCCCTGGGTCTCCTCCTGTCGGCGTCGCGCCGTCCCGGTCGCGCGGGTGGGAGCGGGCCGACGCAGGGGCGTTGTCGTGCCCGGCCGGTGCGCGCCTCCGCCGGGGCCCGCGGGAGAAGTCCCGTTCCATCCAGGCAGGAGAGTCGTTCAATGCCAGCAATCGTGATCGTCGGCGCCCAGTGGGGCGACGAGGGCAAGGGCAAGGCCACCGACCTGCTGGGAGGCCGCGTGGACTACGTGGTCAAGCCCAACGGCGGCAACAACGCGGGGCACACCGTGGTGGTGGGCGGCGACAAGTTCGAGCTCAAGCTCCTGCCGGCGGGCATCCTGAGCCCCAACGCCGTCCCCGTGATCGGCAACGGCGTCGTCGTCAATCCCCAGGCCCTCTTCGAGGAGATCGACGGCCTCGAGGCGCGCGGGGCGGACACCTCCCGGCTGCGCGTCTCCGCGAACGCCCACCTCGTGGCCCCGTACCACCAGACGATGGACCAGGTCTCGGAGCGCTTCCTCGGCAAGCGGGCGATCGGCACCACGGGCCGCGGCATCGGGCCCGCCTACATGGACAAGGTCGGCCGGCTCGGCATCCGCGTCCAGGACGTCCTGGACGAGTCGATCCTGCGGCAGAAGATCGAGGGCGCGCTGCGGCAGAAGAACGAGCTGCTCGTGAAGCTCTACAACCGCCGGGACATCGACGTCGAGGAGGTCGTGCAGTACTTCCTGGGCTACGCCGACCGGCTCGCCCCGATGATCGTGGACTCGACCTACCTGCTCAACCAGGCCCTCGACGAGGACAAGGTGGTGCTCATGGAGGGCGGCCAGGCGACCTTCCTCGACGTCGACCACGGCACCTACCCGTTCGTGACGTCCTCCAACCCCACCGCGGGCGGCGCGTCCGTGGGCTCGGGCATCGGGCCGACCCGCATCACCCGGGCGATCGGCATCATCAAGGCCTACACCACCCGCGTGGGCGCCGGGCCGTTCCCCACCGAGCTCTTCGACGAGATGGGCGAGCAGCTGCGCACCACCGGCGGCGAGTTCGGCGTCAACACGGGCCGTCCCCGCCGCACCGGCTGGTACGACGCCGTGATGGCCCGCCACGCCTCCCGGATCAACGGCTTCACCGACTACTTCCTCACCAAGCTCGACGTCCTCACCGGCATCGAGCAGATCCCGGTGTGCGTGGCCTACGACGTCGACGGCGTCCGGCACGACGAGATGCCGATGACCCAGACCGAGTTCCACCACGCGAAGCCGATCTTCGAGCACTTCGCCGGGTGGGAGGAGAACATCACCGGCTGCCGCACCCTGGAGGACCTGCCGGCGAACGCCCGGGCCTACGTCGAGGCGCTCGAGTCGATGAGCGGCACCCGGATGTCCGCGATCGGCGTGGGCCCGGACCGCGACGACACCATCGTGGTGCGCGACCTCATCAACTGATCCCGTCCCCGAGGTCGCACGTGCCGGCGACCTCGTGGGCAGGGCAGGGGAACGCTCAGACGAGGACCAGCACCACCCAGATGCCGAGGGCGCCGAGGGCGAGCATCGCGGCCGAGGTCGCCAGCACGGCCCCGACCTCCGGCTCGGTGCCCTCCTCGACGATGCCGCGGGCGCTGCGGACGTAGCGGGGGCGCTGCGTGACGTAGATCGCCGCCGCCGTGAGGACCGCCAGGCCGAACAGCACCAGCACGAACGGCCCGTGGTGCGGCAGCCAGCGCAGGAAGATCGCCGAGACCACCACGAAGGACATCAGGGTCCGGCCCCAGGCCATCGTGGTGCGCTCCGGCTGCAGCCCGGGGTCCCCGTGCGGCGGCCGCGGGGGGTCCGGGGGCCCCGGAGGGCGGCGGAGCTGCGGGCGGGGCATCTCAGCCCTGCAGGACGACGACGACGAGCACTCCCGCCGCGATCGCCCCGCCCACCGCGAGCACCGGTGCGATCAGGGGCAGGGGCAGCGGGGCCTGGCGCCGCATGCTCCGCTCCACCCCGATCCAGCGGAACGTGGCGCCCGCGCTGAGGAGCATGCTCAGCACCAGCAGCACGATCGCGAGGAACTTCCGCACGCCGTCGTCGAACAGGTCCGCGGTGAACGCCTCGATGGCGATCCCGCCGGCCAGGAACGCGAGCGCGGTCCGGATCCAGGCGAGGAACGTGCGCTCGTTGGCCAGCGTGAACCGGGGGTCGGGGGCGGTGCCGCCGCCGAGCACGCGCTCGGACAGCCGGCGTCGCCCCGGGGTCTCGGACTGCTCGCCCATCGCCTGCCCTTCGCTCGCGCGGTCGTGTCGGCCCCATCCTGCCACGGGCCGTGCCGCGAGCTGTGCCAGGGGCGGGGGCACAGTCGGGGGCACGGGCCGGTCGCGGAGGCACCGGTCGCGGATACAGTGGGAGCTCCAGCCGCGACCCCCGAGGAGGACACCCGTGAAGATCGCCGTCGGACAGTTCGCACCCACCGCCGACACGGCCGAGAACCTGCGGACCATGCGCCGGCTCGCTGAGCGGGCCGCGGCCGGCGGGGCGCAACTGGTGGTGTTCCCGGAGGAGGCCATGTTCTCCGAGCGGCTCCTCGGGGAGGACTTCGAGGAGCTGGTCCTGCGCGGCTGGTCCGGGTTCGTCCAGCAGCTGTCCTTCCTGGCCGCGCAGACCGGCGTCGCCGTGATCGCGGGCGGCTACGAGGGCTCCGCGGACGGGCGACCCTACAACACGCTCGTGGCCGTGGACGCGCAGGGCGCGATCCTCGGCACGTACCGCAAGCTCCACCTCTACGACGCCTTCAGCCACCGGGAGTCCGACCGGATCCGCCCGGGGGACAAGGGCGTCACGGTGGTGCGGATCGGGGAGCTCGCGGTCGGCATGATCACCTGCTACGACCTGCGCTTCCCCGAGATCTGCCGTGCCGTGGTCGACGCCGGGGCGGAGCTGCTCACCGTGCCCGCGGCCTGGTTCGCCGGCGAGCACAAGGTGGACCACTGGCAGGCGCTGCTCAAGGCCCGCGCGATCGAGAACACCGTCTGGGTCGCGGCCGCGGACACCTGCTCCGAGCACACGGTGGGCCGCTCCGCGGTGCTCGACCCGCTCGGCGTGGTGGTCGCCGAGGCCGGGGAGGACGAGACCGTGCTGACCGCCGACGTCACGCGGGAGCGCATCGCCGAGGTGCGCGAGACCGTGCCCGTGCTCGCGAACCGCCGGTTCGGCCCGGCGGAGCTGCTGCCCTCCGACGAGGGCTGAGGCGGCCGCCGCCCCGACCGACCGACCGGCCTGACCGACCGCACCGACGAGCCCTGGAGGACCCCGTGGACGACGACCGCTCCGATGCCCCGCCGCGCCCGGACGGCCCCGGCGGGTCCGGGCACGCCGGCGGCGGCCCGACGACCCCGGGCGGCCCGACGACCCCGTGGGGCCCGCCCCCGCCGTGGCAGGCGGAGCGCTTCGCCGTGGGCCGCAGCCACGCCGACACCGCGCTGATCCTCGGCATCCTGAGCGTGGTGGTGCTGCCTCTGCTGGGTCCCTTCGCGATCTGGCAGGCGCGCGAGGCCGAGAAGCTCGGCACCCCCGCCGTTCCCGGGCGGGTGCTCGGCTGGGTCGGCACCGTCCTGCTCGGCATCCTGGTGCTGTTCCTCGTCCTGTGGCTGGTCGCCGTCGTGTTCCTGATCAGCTCCGGCGGCTGAGCCGGGGGCCGGGACGGATCCCGGCCCCCGGTCACCAGATGCGCACGCGCTCCACCTCGGGCAGCCACAGCGCGTCCGTCTCCTGCACCCCGAACGCCTCGTAGAACGCGGGGACGTTGCGGACCGTCTGGTTCGCCCGGAACTCGTTGGGGGAGTGCGGGTCGGTGGCGATGCGGTGGCGCAGCGCCTCGTCGCGGGACTTCTGCTGCCACACGTAGGCCCAGGACAGGAAGAGTCGCTGCTCGGGGCTGTAGCCGTCGATCAGCTCCCCGGGGCCGAAGGCGCTGCCGGTCTCCCGGGACATCCGCCACGCCTGGTGGGCGATCGTGAGCCCGCCCAGGTCCCCGATGTTCTCCCCGAGGGTGAGCTCGCCGTTGACGTGCGTGCCCTCCTCCGCGAGCTGCTCCGGGACCAGGCGGTCGTACTGGCGCACCAGCTCCGCCGTGCGCTCCTCGAAGGCCTGCCGGTCGGCGTCGGTCCACCAGTTGCGCAGCCGGCCGTCGCCGTCGCAGGTCGAGCCCTTGTCGTCGAAGCCGTGGCCGATCTCGTGGCCGATCACGGAGCCGATCGCGCCGTAGTTCACGGCGTCGTCGGCGTCCTCGTCGAAGAACGGGGGCTGCAGGATCGCGGCCGGGAAGACGATCTCGTTGCGCAGCGGGTGGTAGTAGGCGTTGACCGTCTGCGGGGTCATGAGCCACTCGTGCTTCTCCACCGGCTGGCCCGCCTTGCGGACGAGCTCGGCGAGCCGGAACTCCGTGGTGCGGATCCGGTTGCCCACCAGGTCCTCGGGGTCGATCCGCAGGGAGGAGTAGTCCTTCCACTTCTCGGGGTAGCCGATCTTCGGGGTGAACTGGGAGAGCTTCTTCAGCGCCTCCTGGCGGGTCTCCTCGGTCATCCAGTCCAGGCCCGTGATCGAGACGCGGTAGGCCTCCAGGAGGTTGGCCACGAGCTCGTCCATCCGCTCCTTGGCGGTGGGGGAGAAGTGCGCGGCGACGTAGAGCTCGCCCACGGCCTCGCCGAGGACCCCGTTGACGAGCTCGACCCCGCGCTTCCAGCGGTCCTTGAGCCGCGGGGTCCCCGAGAGCACGGTGCCGTAGAAGGCGAAGTCCTCCTCGACGAACGCGGAGGACAGGTAGGAGGCGCGCGCGGAGACCAGGTGCCAGCGGGCCCAGGACCGCCAGGCCGGCAGCAGCTCGTCGACGAGCAGCTCCTCGACCCCGGTGAAGAAGCTCGGCTGGGCGTTGACCACGGTGCGCAGCGCCGTCGCGGGCAGCTCCGCGCCCTCGGCCAGGAGCCGCCAGTCGAGGACCGCGGCGGAGGCCGCGAGCTCCTCGAAGCCCATGGGGTTGTACATCTTGGTGAGGTCGCGGACCGTGACCTTGTCCCAGTGGTGGGCGGCGATCCGCGTCTCGAGGTCCACCACGGCGCGGGCCTGCTCCTCGGCGTCCTCGACCCCGGCCAGGGACAGCATGGTCCGCACGTGCTCCAGGTACTTCCCGCGGATCGCGGCGTGCTGGTCGTCCCGGTAGTACTCCTCGTCGGGCAGGCCCAGCCCCGACTGCCCCACGAACACGAGCTGGCGCTCGGGGTCGCCCGGGTCGGCGTCGACGTCCACGCCGACCAGGCCGCCCGCACCGCGGCGGATCATCCGGCCCAGGTGGCGCACCAGGCCGGGCACGTCCGCCACGGCGTCGACCTCCGCGAGATCCGGGGCGAGGGGGGAGGCGCCGAGCGCCTCGATCCGCTCCTCGTCCATGAAGGACGCGTAGAGGTTCGCGATCTTGGACTCCACGGCCTCCGGGTCCCCGGCGCGGGCACGGGTGATGAGCTCGCGCACGGCGGCCTCCGCCTGGTCCCGCAGCTCGATGAACGCGCCCACGGACGGCTTGTCGTCGGGGATCTCGGTCCGGCGCTGCCAGGTGCCGTTGACGTGGCGGTAGAGGTCGTCCTGGGGGCGGACGGAGCGGTCGAAGCCGGAGAGGTCGAACACCGAAGAGGTCACCGTGGATGTCATGCCCACCACGTTAACCGGCTCCCGGCGGAGCGGGCGGGCTGTTCCCCGACCGCTTAACCCGGTTCGTCCCGGGTCCGGCCCGCGTGCGCCCCGGGGCCGGACCCGGCGGGACCGTCCTCCCGGGTCAGGACCGGCCGCCGGTGAACCGCGGCGGGCGCTTCTGCTGGAACGCGGCGAAGCCCTCGGCGTAGTCGGCGCTGCGGCACAGCTCGCCCTGCACCCGGTTCTCGTTCTCCACGGACTCCCACAGCCCCAGGCGCTCGTCGCGGATCTGGGCCACGAGCTCGCGGGAGGCGAGGAACGCGCCGGTCGCGCCCTCGGCCACGGCCGCCGCCTTGGCCCGGGTGAGCTCGAGCAGCTCGTCGGCGGGCACCGAACGGCTGAACAGCCCGGAGCGCACGGCCTCCTGGCCGCTCATCAGCTCGGCCGTGTAGATGAGGTCCAGGGTCCGGTGGGCGCCGAGCCGCTCGGTGAACAGGGCGTGCCCGCCCGAGTCGAGGGTCGCGCCCAGGTTCGCGAAGGGGGAGCCGATCTTGGCGCTGTCCGCGACGTAGACCACGTCCGTGGCGATCGCCAGGCCGAGCCCCACGCCCAGGCACGCGCCCTGCACGGCGGCGAACGTCGGGGCGGGGAACCGGGTCATGGCGCGCAGCAGCGGGGTGACCTTCCCGGCCAGGAAGCCGTGGGCGTCGTCGCTCGCGGGGTCCACCGCGGAGATGTCGCGGCCGGCGCAGAAGCCGCGGCCCTCGCCGCGCAGCACGAGGGCCCGGACGCCGGCCCTCGCCGCCTCGGCGTAGGCGTCGCCGAGCTCGGCGAGTGCCGCCTCGTCCAGGGCGTTCATCCTGCCGGGCGCGTTCAGCACCACTTCGGCCACGGATCCGTCGATGGTCAGGTCGATCACTGCTGCTCCTCGGTGAGGTCGGGACTGGGGGCGGGACGGCCCGGGGGCCCGGCACCCGCACGGTGCCGGGCCCCCGGAGCGAGCGGCTCAGGCGTCGAAGTCGACGACGAGCTCCTTGGAGGTGGGACGGGTCTGGCAGGTGAGCACGTAGCCCTTCTCGATCTCATCCTTCTCGAGGGCGTAGTTCTCCTCCATCACGAACTCCCCGGAGACGACCTTCGCGCGGCACGTCCCGCACACCCCGCCGGCGCACGCGAACGGGACGTCGGGGCGGACCCGGAGCGCGGCGTTGAGGACCGTCTCCTGCGCGTTCTTCGGGGACTCGATCGAGCTGGACAGGCCGTCCAGGTTGAACGTGATGTCGTAGCTCTCGCCCGAGGGGTCGGCCTGGACCACGCGGCCCTGCTGGCCCTGGGGGTTCTCGGGGCGGCCGGTGCTGAAGAGCTCGAAGCGGATCTTGTCCTCGGCCACGCCGCGCTCGGCCAGGGTGTCCCGGCACAGCTGGACGAGCTCGAACGGCCCGCACAGGAACCACTCGTCCGTCCGGTCCACCTGGAGCACCTCGTCCAGGATGTCCTGGAGCTTGTCGGCGTCGATCCGCCCGGACATCAGCGGGCTGATCCGCTGCTCGCGGGAGAGCACGTGGTGGACCGCCAGGCGGGACGGGTACTTGTCCTTGAGGTCCCCGAGCTCCTCGGCGAACATGACCTCCATCGCGGAGCGGTTCGCGTAGACGAGGTCGAACGTGGAGGACTCCGAGGCGCGCAGCACGGCCTTGGCGATCGCCATGATCGGGGTGATCCCGGAGCCCGCGGCGAAGGCCACGAGGTGCACCGAGGCGTTCTTCGCGACCTCCTCGGCGGCGAGCCGCTCGGGGTCGTTCATGCTGGTGAGCCCGAGCTTGGAGATGAACGCGCCCTGGGGGTTCATGACGTCGAGCGTGTCGCCGGCCTTCAGGGAGCTGTTGGCCCAGGTGGAGAAGACCCCGCCGATGTCCTGCTTGATCGCCACCCGGATCTCGCCCGGCCGCGGCTCCGCGCAGATCGAGTAGGACCGGCGGACCTCCTGCCCGTCGATGTGGGCGCGCAGCGCCACGTACTGCCCGGGCAGGTAGTCGTAGTCGTCCACGAGCTCCGGGGGCACCGTGAAGGCCACCTCGACGGAGTCCGCGGTGAGCTTGCGGACCTGGGAGACCTCGAGGGTGTTGAACGTGGCCCGGCGCCGGGCGGGGGCGGTGATCTCGGTCATCAGTGCACCTTGAAGTAGTCGAAGGGTTCCAGGCACTCGTTGCAGACGTGGAGCGCCTTGCAGGCGGTGGACCCGAAGCGGGTCAGCTCGCGGGTGTTCAGGGAGTGGCAGCGCGGGCACTTGACGGTGAGCCCCAGCCGGACGGGGCCGGCGGCGGCCCGGCCGCTGGGCGGGGCGATGCCGTACTCGTCCAGCTTGCGCCTGCCCTCGTCGCTCATCCAGTCCGTGGTCCACGCCGGCTGCAGCACGAGGTCGACCCGCACGTCGTCGTAGCCCTCGGCGTTGAGCGCCCGGGTGACGTCCGTGGTGATGGTCTCCATCGCGGGGCACCCGGAGTAGGTCGGGGTGATGACGACGACGGCGCGCGCGCCCTCCAGCCGGGCGTCCCGCAGGATGCCGAGGTCGGCGATGGAGAGCACGGGGACCTCGGGGTCGTTCACCGTGGCGGCGATGTCCCAGACGCGGCCGGCGGCCTCGTCCCGGGGGCGCAGCTCGCGGCCGGTCACCTGCGTGGCGCCCGTCTGCTCGGAGCCGGTCATCGTCATCGCCTCCTCACCAGGTGGCGCCGGGATGCCGGCGGGCCAGCACCTGCATCTCGGCGAGGATGTGGCCGCGCTGCTCGCTGAACTGCCCCGAGCGGTCGCCGCCCCAGGCACCCAGGACCTCGGGGACGGACAGCCCCGCCTCGTCGAGGATCGCGGTGATCCGGCGGTCGAAGTCGGCGCGCAGGGAGGACGGGAGCACGGCGACGTCCCCGAGGGACTCGACGAGCTCGTCGTCGTGGAACAGCTCGTCCACGTAGGGCCACATGTAGGTGAGGCCGGCCTGGACGCGGCGCTTGGACTCCTCCGTGCCGAGGCCCAGGCGCAGGATCCACTGGCTCGCGTGGTCCTGGTGGTACTCGACCTCCTTGAGCGCCTTGTCCGCGATGGCCGCGAGCGTCGGGTCGGTGGAGCGGACGAGGCGGCGGTAGAGCTCGTACTGGTAGTAGGAGAAGATCAGCTGCCGGGCGATGGTCTGCCCGAAGTCGCCGTTCTCCTGCTCCACGAGGCGGCAGGAGCGGAACTCCTCCTCGTCGCGGAAGTAGGCGAGGTCGTCCTCGGTCTTCCCCCACGCGGTGCCCGCGTAGGTGAGCAGGAAGCGGGCGTGCCCGAGCAGGTCCAGGGCGATGTTGGCCAGCGCGATGTCCTCCTCGAGCTCCGGGGCCCGGGCGATCCACCAGCCGAGGCGCTGGGCGAGCATCAGGGCGTCGTCGCCCAGGTACAGGGCGTAGCGGGCCACGTCCTCGGGGGCCTTCGCGCCGCCGGCCCGGATGTCCTCCGCGGTGATGGCGTCGCCCGCGCTCTGCCGGGTCGCGGACTCGTGGGATGCGAAGCTCACAGGTGCTTCACCCCTTCGCTCTTGGTGTAGTACGTGGCGTGGCGGTAGCTCTTGCCCTGGGCGGACTCGAAGAACCCGCCCTTGGAGTCGGGGTCCGAGGCGGTGATGGCCGCGGAGGGCACCACCCACACGGAGGTCCCCTCGTTGCGGCGGGTGTAGAGGTCCCGGGCGTTGCGCACGGCCATCGTGGCGTCCGGGGCGTGCAGGGATCCGGCGTGGACGTGGGAGAGCCCGCGCGAGGACCGCACGAACACCTCCCACAGGGGCCACTCGTCCGAGGGCGCGCCGATCGGGCTCACGGTGTTCTCGCTCATGCTCAGGCTCCGATGAGTTCGGCGGAGGCGCGCTCCGCGGCGGTCTTGCGGGCGTAGGCGGCGGCGGCCTCGCGGACCCAGGCGCCGTCCTCGTGCGCCGTGCGGCGGCGCTGCATGCGCTGGAGGTTGCACGGGCCCCGGCCGCCGACGACGGCCTTGAACTCGTCCCAGTCCAGCGGTCCGTAGTCGTAGTGGCCGCGCTCCTCGTTCCACTTGAGGTCCGGGTCCGGCAGGGTCAGGTCCAGTGCCGCGGCCTGCTCCACGATCATGTCCACGAAGCGCTGGCGCAGCTCGTCGTTGGAGAAGCGCTTGATGTTCCACGCCATGGACTGCTTCGAGTTGGGCGAGTCGTCGTCCGGGGGGCCGAACATCTGCAGCGAGGGGCCGTAGAAGCGGTTCACGGCGTCCTGGGCCATCTGCTTCTGGGCGGGCGTGCCGTGGGAGAGCTCGTAGAGGATCTCCCAGCCCTGGCGCTGGTGGAAGGACTCCTCCTTGCAGATGCGGACCATGGCCCGGCCGTAGGGGCCGTAGGAGGCCCGGCACAGCGGAACCTGGTTGGCGATCGCCGCGCCGTCCACGAGCCAGCCGATGGCGCCCATGTCGGCCCAGGTGCGCGCGGGGTAGTTGAAGATCGAGGAGTACTTGGCCCGGCCGTCCAGCAGCTGCTGGTTGAGCTCGGAGCGGGGGGTGCCCAGGGTCTCGGCGGCGGAGTAGAGGTACAGCCCGTGGCCGGCCTCGTCCTGCACCTTGGCCATGAGGATGGCCTTGCGCTTGAGGGACGGCGCCCGGGAGATCCAGTTGCCCTCCGGCTGCATGCCGATGATCTCGGAGTGGGCGTGCTGCGAGACCTGGCGGACCAGGGTCTTGCGGTAGGCGGCGGGCATCCAGTCGCGCGGCTCGATCCGGGAGTCCTCGGCGATGATGCGGTCGAAGTGCTCCTCGCCCGCGCGGTCCAGCTCCGCCTGCTCGGCCGCGTCCGCGGCGGGCACGGCGTGGAGCCCCGTGTTCTGCGTAGTCATGGTGTCCCTCTTCCGACGAGATGGCGCCGCGGGGCGGGAGGGCCGCACGCGACTAACTGACCGTTCGTTCAGAATATAAGCCCCCCGGGGGTGGCGTCAACAGGTTGCGCCGATGGAGTGCTCCCGCGCTCCTCCGGGGCGGTGCGGGTTGACACGGGCGGCGGAGTGGGATTGTCTACTGAACATTCGGTCGTGAACTGTGAGGAGAGTTACATGTCCCAGGGCCATCCGATCCTCGCGGGGGACCACACCTCGCGCTGGATGGGCATCACCGTGGACCGTGCCGAGTACGGCCACGCCCAGATCCGCATGACCCTGCGGGAGGAGATGCTCAACGGGTTCGGCATCGCCCACGGCGGCATGGTCTTCGCCTTCGCGGACACCTGCTTCGCCCTCGCCTGCAACGACCCCGCCGGGGACGGCACCACCATCACGGTGGCCGCGGGAGTGGACATCAACTTCCTCGCCTCGGCCTACCGCGGGCAGGAGCTCACCGCCGTGGGGACCGTGCGCGCCCAGGCGGGGCGCAGCGGCGTCTACGACATCCAGGTCCTGGCCGACGGCCGGCTCATCGCCGAGTTCCGGGGCCGCAGCCGCACCATCCCCAACCCCGCCCTCCGCGCGGCGACGCCCGCGGAGCGCCCGGCCGGGGACCCGGCCGCGCAGCCCGTCCTGCAGTCCGCCCAGCCGTCCGCCCCGCAGCCCGAGGAAGTCTGACATGACCGAGTGCTCCGTCCCGAACCCCTACACCCCCGCCCCCGCCCCGGCGGACCGGTCGCAGCCGGACCCCGAGGAGACGATGAGCCGGGACCAGGTCGAGTCCCTGCAGGTCGAGCGGCTGCGCTGGACCCTGCACCACGCCTACGAGAACGTCGCCGCCTACACGGAGCTCTTCGACGGGCACGGCGTGCACCCCGGCGACTTCAAGGAGCTCGAGGACCTCCGGCTCTTCCCGTACACGGACAAGGAGTTCCTGCGGAAGGCGTATCCGTTCAAGTCCCTCGCGGTGCCGATGTCCGAGGTCCGGCGGATCCACGCCTCCTCCGGCACCACCGGGCAGCCCACCGTGGTGGCCTACACGCAGAACGACATCGACACCTGGGCGGGCCTCGTGGCCCGCTGCTTCCGGCTCTCGGGCGTGCGCCCCGGGGACAAGGTGCACAACGCCTACGGCTACGGTCTGTTCACGGGCGGGCTCGGTGCCCACTACGGCGCCGAGCGCCTGGGCTGCGCCGTCATCCCGATGTCCGGCGGGCAGACCGAGAAGCAGGTCCAGATGATCCGGGACTTCCAGCCCGAGGCCATCCTCTCGACCCCCACCTACCTGCTGACCATCGCCGACGGCTTCAAGAAGCTCGGCCTGGACCCGCGGGAGACGTCGCTGCGCACCGCGGTGCTCGGGGCGGAGCCCTGGACCGAGGAGATGCGCCGGGAGATCGAGACGGCCTTCGACGTCGGCGCGTGCGACATCTACGGCCTCTCCGAGGTCATGGGCCCCGGCGTGGCCGGCGAGTCCGCCGCGTCCAAGGACGGCTCGCACATCTGGGAGGACCACTTCCGCCCCGAGATCATCGACCCGTTCACGGACGAGGTCCAGGACACCGGCCGGCCCGGCGAGCTCGTGTTCACGGCGCTCACCAAGGAGGCCCTGCCGATCATCCGCTACCGCACCCACGACCTGACCCGCCTGCTGCCCGGCACGGACCGGCCCGGGCACCGGCGGATGGGCCGGATCACGGGCCGTTCCGACGACATGATCATCCTGCGCGGGGTCAACCTGTTCCCCTCCCAGATCGAGGAGCTCGCCCTGCAGGTGCCGGAGCTGAGCCCGCACTTCACGCTCGAGATCACCCGCCCGCACCGGATGGACCAGATGACCATCAACATCGAGCGGCGCGAGCAGGTGACGGTCGAGGCCGCCGAGGCGGGCGGCCAGAAGCTCCTGCACGCCATCAAGACGAAGATCGGCTCCTCGGCCTCGATCCGGATCGCCGAGCCGGGGACCCTCGCCCGGTCCTCCGGCAAGCTGCGCCGCGTCTACGACCACCGCAAGGACGCGTGACGCCCCGGCGCCGACCCGCGCCGCGGCGGGCCCCTGGGGCGGCTCGGGGGCCCGCCGCGGCATAAGATCGTTGTCCTGCCCGTCCCCACCGAGATCGAGGTCCCCATGACGCACGCACCGGCGCCCGCCCCTCCGGACGGCGCGGCCCCGCGCCGGGGCCGGCCCGGCTACGACCGCGAGACGCTGCTCGGCGTGTGCGTGGAGGTCTTCAACGTGCACGGCTACGACGCCACGTCGATGGGCACGCTGTCCAAGCACCTGGGGATCTCCAAGTCCGCGATCTACCACCACGTGGAGTCCAAGGAGGAGATCCTCGAGCAGGCGCTGGGCCGGGCCCTCGACGCGCTCGAGGAGGTCCTGGCCGCCGCCGAGCGGACGCAGGCCCCGGCGGTCGAGCGGCTCGAGCAGGTGATCCGCGGGACCGTTCACGTGCTCGTGGAGCAGATGCCGTACGTGACCCTGCTGCTGCGGCTGCGGGGCAACTCGGAGGTCGAGACGAGGGCGCTCGAGCGCCGCCGCACGGTCACCCGCCGGGTCGGCGCGCTCATCGAGCAGGCGCAGGCGGAGGGCGACCTGCGCCGCGACCTCAGCGGCCGGTCCGCCTCGCGGCTGCTCCTGGGCATGATCAACTCGATCGTCGACTGGTACCGGCCGGACCCGGACAGGGCCGACGACGGGCTGGCCGACACCGTGGTCGCGCTCGCCTTCTCGGGGCTGCGGGCCTCCTGAGCCCTCGCCCGGTCGCTCCGCCGAGCCCCGACCGCGGAGGCCGCTCGCCGCCGGGTCCCCCGAAGCACGCGATCCCCCACGCCCGGTGCGTGAGGGATCGCGTGCTTCGGGGGGACCCGGCAGTCCGGGCGGGTCTCGCCCGGGTCAGGCGGTGGGCCAGGTCTTCGCGACCAGGGTCAGCACGTCGTAGGTCGCCACGATCTCGTCGTGCTGGTTGTGCAGGATCGCGTCCCAGCAGACCTCGCCGTACTCGTCGGTGACCCGCGGGGTGATCTGCTTGGCGGTGAGGGTCACCCGGATGTGGTCGTCGTAGGTCACCGGCGTGATGAAGCGCAGGTTCTCCAGGCCGTAGTTCGCCAGGACGGGACCGGGGGCGGGCTCCACGAACAGCCCGGCGGCCCAGGAGACCAGCAGGTAGCCGTGGGCCACCCGGCGCGGGAAGAACGGGTTGGCCGTGGCGGCCTCCTCGTCGGTGTGCGCGTAGAAGGTGTCGCCGGTCTTCTCGGCGAACTCGGTGATGTCCTCGAGGGTCACGGTGCGCAGCTCGGAGGCGAACTGGTCGCCGATCCGCAGCGTCTCCAGGGACTTGCGGAACGGGTGCTCGCCGGTGCCGTTCTCGACCGCCTCGCGGGTCACGGTGTTCGCCGCGGCGCCCCGGTGCCAGACCCCGGTCACCGCCGTGAGGATGTCCGGGGGTCCCTGGATCGCGGTGCGCTGCATGTAGTGCTTGACGCCGCGCACGCCGCCCAGCTCCTCGCCGCCGCCGGCGCGGCCGGGGCCGCCGTGGACCAGGTGCGGCATGGGGGAGCCGTGGCCGGTGGAGGTCTTCGCGTCCTGGCGGTTGAGGAAGTGCACGCGCCCGTGGTGCGAGCCGATGCCCGCGGTGAACCGGGCGGCGGTCGCGCCGTCGTTCGTGCACACGGTCGCCACGAGCGAGCCGCCGCCGAGCGCGGCGAGCCGCACGGCGTCGTCGACGTCGGTGTAGCCGAGCACGGAGGTGACGGGGCCGAAGGCCTCGACGAAGTGCACCTCCGGGGTGTCCGGGTCGTCGAAGGACAGCACCGTGACGGGGAAGAAGGCGCCCGCCCCGGTGTCGGCGTCGCCGACGGAGGCGTCCGGGCCGCCCAGGCGGACGGTGCCGCCGGCGGCGACCAGGCGCTCCACGGCCTTGCGGACCTCGCCCTGCTGCTCCTTGGAGGCCAGGGCGCCCATGGTGACGCCCTCGGTGCGCGGGTCGCCGATGACCACGCGCTGCTGCACGCGCTCGGCGACGGCGGCCACGACGTCCTCCACGCGGTCCTGCGGGACGATGACGCGCCGGATGGCCGTGCACTTCTGCCCGGCCTTGGAGGTGATCTCGACGAACACCGCCTTCACGAAGGCGTCGAACTCCGGGGTCTCCGGGGTGGCGTCGGGGCCGAGGATCGCGGCGTTGAGGGAGTCCGTCTCGGCGGTGAAGCGCACTCCGCCGTCGATGACGTTCTCGTGGTGGCGCAGCGACTGCGCGGTGCCGGCGGAGCCGGTGAAGGCCACGTGGTCGCGGTAGTCCAGGTGGTCGAGCAGGTCCCGGGCGGAGCCGGAGACCAGCTGCAGGGAGCCCTCCGGCAGGATGCCGGAGTCGATCATCAGGCGCACGCAGGCGGCCGTGACGTAGCCGGTCGGCGTGGCCGGCTTCACCAGGGTCGGCATGCCGGCGATGAAGGCGGGGGCGAACTTCTCGAGCATGCCCCACACCGGGAAGTTGAACGCGTTGATCTGCACGGCGACGCCGGGCATGCGGGTGTAGATGTGCTCGCCCAGGAAGGACCCGTCCTTGGAGAGCTGCTCCACCGCCCCGTCCACGACGACGTTGGCGTTGGGCAGCTCGCGCCGGCCCTTGGAGGAGAACGTGAAGAGGGTGCCGATGCCGCCGTCCACGTCGAAGAAGTGGTCCTTCAGCGTGGCCCCGGTCGAGTAGGAGACGTCGTAGAGCTCCTGCTTGTGCTCGGTGAGGTACTGGGCGAGCTCCTTGAGCTTGAGCGCCCGCTCGTGGATGGTGAGCTCCCCGAGGGAGCGCTGCCCCACGGTCCGGCCGTAGTCCACGGCGGAGGCGATGTCGATGCCGTCCGTGGACACGCGCGCCACGACCTCGCCGGTCGAGGCGTCGGCCACCTCCGTCACCTTCTGCGGGTTCTCCGGCGACCACCACCGGCCCCTCAGGTAGCTGGGGAGGATGGTCTGGGTCTGTGCTGCCACGGTGCGTGGTCCTTTCGCTCGGGTGTGCGCGGGCGGCCGGTCCGTCGCCCGCATCCTGACCGATCGTTCGGTATTATGACCACGATAACCTACGTCACACCCCGGGACCACTGCCCCACGGTGGTCCTGCCCCGTCGCCGAGCGCCCGAGGAGTGCCATGACCACGACCGAGACCCACGAGCCCTGGCGCATCGTCCTGGGCGAGCTCGACGAGAAGATGGGCGTCACCGTCCTCGAGGAGTCGGCGGAGCGCGTGGTCGCCTCCATGCCCGTCGAGGGCAACCGCCAGTCGCTGGGCCTGCTCCACGGCGGCGCCATGGTGGCCCTCGGCGAGGCCGTCGGTTCCTGGGCCGCGGTGATCCACGCCTCCACGATGGGCAAGGTCGCCGTGGGCGTGGACGTCAACGCCACCCACCACCGGTCGTCCCGCACGGGCACCGTGACCGCCACGGCCACCGCCCTGCAGCTCGGACGCTCCCTCACGTGCCACGAGGTGGTCCTCGAGCACGAGGACGGCGCCCGGCTGTGCACCGTGCGGATCACCAACTTCCTCAAGGACAAGCCGCAGCAGGCCACGAACCCCGCCGAGGGCTAGGCCGGGAACCAGGCCCGGGGTCCGCCGGCCAGCGGGTCAGGACGCCGGACGGGAGCGGATCAGGACGGGCCGTGGAGCCGCCGGCGCAGGGCGGCCAGCTCCTCGGGCGACAGCCCGGCGTCCACGAGCCAGCGCTCGGCGTCGAACCCGTCCAGCAGCTCCTCGAGGGCCGCGCGACGCCCCGCGAGCAGCGGGGCGAGCTCGTGCTCGGGGTGGTGGCGCTCGACCGGGTGGGGGACGGGTGAGACGCGGTGCCACTCGTTGATCCCGCGCGCGGCGGCCTCGTCCTCCGCGACGAGGCGCTCCGGGGGCGCTCCGGCCAGCCCCAGGAGCAGCAGCGCGAGCACCCCGGTGCGGTCGCGGCCGGCCGAGCAGTGCACCACCACGGCGCCCTCGGCGGTCGCCACCGCCCGCACCGCCTCGGCCAGGAAGGCCGGGAACAGCCGCAGGTAGTCGCGGTAGCCGCGCGGGTGGTGGAGGTAGGGCGTGCCCACCAGCGGGAACTGCGGATGGGCGGGGTCCTCGGTGGGGCGGTGCAGGACCGTGATGCCGGCGCGGGCGGCCGGGTCGTCCGCGGGGTCCGTGGGCCGGCGCCGCCGCTCGTCCGCGTTGCGCAGGTCCACGACCGTGCGCACCCCGTCCGCCGCGGCGGCGCGCCACCCCGAGGGGCTCAGCCGCTCGGAGCGGCCCATCCGCCACACGTCGCCGGCCAGGCGCCGGGCGTTGAGCGCGCCGTCCCACGCGGCGGGGGTCCCGGGCTGTGCGTGCATGCCCCCACCCTAGGACCCGCGTCCGACGGCGCGTCCCGCCCGCCCGCGCCCGGGAGGGCGGGACGGCAGGGGGCGGGTGCTACTGGTCGTAGTCGAAGAAGCCCTTGCCGGTCTTGCGGCCGAGCTCGCCGCGGGCCACCATGTCCCGCATCAGCTGCGGGGGGGCGAAGCGCGGGCCGAGCTGCGACTCGAGGTACTCGGCGATGCCCAGGCGCACGTCCAGGCCCACGATGTCCGTCAGGGCCAGGGGGCCGACCGGGAACCTGTAGCCCAGGACCATGGCGTTGTCGATGTCGGCGGGAGAGGCCACGCCCTCCTCGACCATCCGGATGGCCTCGAGGGCGATCGCCACGCCCAGCCGCGACGAGGCGAAGCCGGGGGCGTCGTTGACGACCACCGGGGTCTTGCCGAGGCCCTCGACCCACTGCACCGAGAGCCGCCTGAGCTCCTCGCCGGTGTGCTTCGAGTTCACGACCTCCACGAGCTTCGAGGCCGGCACGGGGTTGAAGAAGTGCAGCCCGCAGAACCGCTCGGGGCGTCCCAGCTGCTCGGCCAGCCCGTCCACGGACAGCGAGGAGGTGTTGGTGGCCAGCCACGAGGTCTCGGCGAGGTGGTGCTCGACCTCCTGCAGGGCCGTGACCTTCAGGTCCCACGCCTCGGGGACGGCCTCGACGACGAGCTCGCAGTCCGCGAAGTCGGCGTGGTCGAGGGAGACGGTCAGGTTCTCGGCCCACTCGTCCAGGTTGCCGTCCACGCCCCCGCGCTCCAGGGACTTGGCGAGGTCCCGCTCGATCCGCTCGCGGGCGGCCTCCGCGGCCTGCCCGTCCCGCTCCACCACGGTCACCCTCGCCCCGGCGAGCAGGAAGGCGTGGGCGATGCCTGCGCCCATGCGGCCTCCGCCCAGGACGCCGACGACGGCGGGAACGGCCAGTGCGTGCTTCTCGGTCATGGTCGGGATGCTCCTACTTCTTGTTCTTCTTGCGGTCCAGGAAGGCCTGCATGCGGTCGAACTTCGCCTCCGACTCGAAGAGCACGGCCTGGGCCAGCTCGTCGATGTGCGGATGGGCGGACGGGGGCGCCGCGAAGACCCGCTTGGAGATCCGCACGGCCAGGGGGTCCTGGGCGCCGATCCGGTCGGCGAGCGCGTGCGCGGCGCCGACGAGCTCCGCGGGCTCGTGCAGCTCGGTGACGAGGTGCAGGGCCAGGGCCTCGTCCGCGCCGAGGAGCCGGCCGGCGAGCAGGATGTCCAGGGCGACCGCCTCGCCGACCAGCTCCTTGAGCCGCCACAGCCCGCCGGCGGCGGCGATGATGCCCAGGTTCGTCTCCGGCTGGCCGATCGTGAGGTGCGGGGTGGCGATGCGGAAGTCCGCGGCGTAGGCCAGCTCCGCGCCGCCGCCCAGGGCGTAGCCGTCGATCGCGGCGATCACCGGCATGGGCAGCCTGTGGATGCGGTCGAAGATCCGGGAGTTGATCCCGGCCAGGGCGTCGTCGCGGCGGCGTTCCCGCAGCTGGGCGATGTCGGCGCCGGAGGCGAAGATCCCCCGGCCGTTCACCTCGGTGCCGGAGAGGATCAGGATCTTCGGGTGCCGCTCGAGGTGGCCGCACACGGTGTGCAGCTCCTCGACCATGGTCGCGTCGATGGCGTTGCGCACATCGGGGCGGTCCAGGACCACGTGCAGGCGGTCCTCGCGCTCCTCGAGCCGCAGGGCGGTGAACTCCGCGCCGAGGATCTCGCTGGGCCCGACCATCAGAGCTTCTCCACGAGCATCGCGGTGCCCTGGCCCACGCCCACGCACATGGTGGCCAGGCCGCGGTCGGCGCCCTCGCGCTCCATCCGGCCCAGCAGCGTCACCACGAGCCGGGAGCCGGAGGAGCCCAGCGGGTGGCCGAGCGCGATCGCCCCGCCGTCGTTGTTGACGGTGCCGGCGTCGAGGCCGAGGCGGCGGATGCAGGCCAGGGACTGGGAGGCGAAGGCCTCGTTGAGCTCGACCGCCCCGAGGTCGCCGATGCCCCACCCGGTGCGCCCGAGCACCTTCTGGGTGGCGGGGACAGGGCCGATGCCCATGATCTCCGGGGCCACGCCGGCGGAGGCGCCGTCGACGATCCGGGCCCGGGCGGCCAGCCCGTACTTCTCGGCCGCGCGCTCGGAGACCACGAGGATCGCCGAGGCGCCGTCGTTGAGGGAGGAGGCGTTGCCGGCGGTGACGACCGTCCCGTGGTCCACCACGGGACGCAGCTTCGCGAGGGCGTCCATCGTGGTGCCCGGGCGGGGGCCCTCGTCCGTGTCGACGACGGTCGTCGCACCCTTGCGGCCCGTGACGGTCACCGGGACGATCTCGGGGGCGAAGCGCCCGGCGTCGATCGCGGCGATCGCCTTCTCGTGGGAGGCCACGGCGAAGGCGTCGGCGTCCTCGCGCGAGATCCCGTCGACGATCGCGACCTCCTCGGCCGTCTCCGGCATCGAGTAGGTCATCTTGTCCTGCTTCTTGAACTCGGGGTTGGTGAAGCGCCAGCCGATGGAGGTGTCGAAGACGTCGCCGGGCTTCGCGAACGCCTTGGCCGGCTTCTCCATCACCCACGGGGCGCGGGACATGGACTCCACGCCGCCGGCGACGACGATGTCGGCGGCGCCGGCCTTGATCATGTGGGAGGCCATGATGATGGCCGAGAGCCCGGAGGCGCAGAGCCGGTTGACGGTGATGCCGGGGACGGTGTCGGGGAAGCCGGCGAGCAGCCAGGCCATGCGGGCGACGTTGCGGTTCTCCTCGCCGGCGCCGTTGGCGTTGCCGAGGATCACCTCGTCGACGTCGTGCGGGTCGATCCCGGCGTCGGTCACCGCGTGCCTGACCACGAGGGCGGCGAGGTCGTCGGGGCGCACGCTCGCCAGCGCGCCGCCGTAGCGGCCCACCGGGGTGCGGGCCCCGCCGACGAGGAGGGCCTGAGGGGTTGCGGGCATGGGTGGGCTCCTGTCGCGACGGGGTGCGGCCGGCATCCGGGCATCGTCGCCCGAATTTACCGACCGATCGTTCATCAAACCTTCCCACGCGTGCGCCCGCGGGGTCAACAGAGCTGCGACAGCAATCGCCTGTGGCCTGCTTCACAAATCAAGGTCCGGGGGCTACCGTGGAACTAATACAGCATTTGACTATCCCGGGCCCTGCGCGGCCCCACGAAGGAGACGGCACATGGGCACCACCAAGTCTTTCGCGTCCTCGGCGGACCTCGGCGAGAAGCAGAAGACCCTCGAGATCCTGGCCGAGGGCGTCTACGCCCTCACGGCCGAGGGGGACCCGAACATCGGGGCGATCGAGGGGGAGGACTTCCTGGTCTGCTTCGAGGCCCTGGCCACCCCCGTGGTGGCCGCCGAGTGGCTGGCGGAGCTGCGGAAGCACACCGACAAGCCGATCCGCTACCTGGTGCTCTCCCACTACCACGCGGTGCGCGTGCTCGGCGCCTCGGCCTTCCACGCCGAGACGATCGTCGCCCACGAGAACACCTACGACCTCATCGTGGAGCGCGGCAAGGAGGACTGGGCCTCCGAGTTCGGCCGCATGCCGCGCCTGGCCAAGGGCGCGGACACCGTCCCGGGCCTGACCTGGCCCACGGTGACCTTCCGGGACAAGCTGACCATCGACCTCGGCGGGGACCGCGGGGACCTCGTGCTCCAGCACTTCGGCCGCGGCCACACCGAGGGCGACATCGTCGCCTGGCTGCCCCAGCAGAAGATCCTCTTCGCCGGGGACCTGGTCGAGGCCGAGGCCGCCCTCTACACCGGGGACGCCTTCCACCGCGACTGGGCGAGCCACACCCTCGACGCCGTCAAGGCGCTGGGTGCGGAGCAGCTCGTGGGCGGGCGCGGGGCGGTCTCGAGGGGCCGGGAGGCCGTGGACGCGGCGATCGAGCAGACCCGCCGCTTCCTGGACGTCATGATCGAGGAGGTCGGCACCGTCCAGAAGAACGGCGGGACGCTCAAGGACGCCTTCGAGGCCGTGCACACCGCCCTCTACGACGACTTCGGCCACTGGCCGATCTTCGAGCACTGCCTGCCCTTCGACGTCTCCCGGCTGTGGGACGAGCTCTCGGGCATCGAGCGGCCCGTCATCTGGACCGCCGAGCGCGACCGCGAGGTCTGGGACCAGCTCCAGAACGGCTGACCCGGTCCCCACGAGCAGCGACACGAGAACGAGGAGGGCGACAGTGAGACGATTCGACTCCGGCAAGGTGCTGGTGCTCGGCAACGGGCCCGTGGGCCAGACCGCGGCGCTGCTGCTGGCGCGGTGGGGCATCCCCGTCACGGTCCTGGACGCCCGCGCCGAGCGGGACCCCATCGGGTCCAAGGCGATCTGCCAGCAGCGCGACGTCCTGGAGGTCTGGGAGGCCGTGGGCGTGGGCCGGCAGGTGGCCGCCGAGGGCGTCACGTGGGACACCGCGCGCACCTTCTACCGGGAGAAGGAGCTGTTCGCCCAGCCCTTCCGGGACAGGGGGCAGTCCCCGTTCCCGCCGTTCGTGAACATCTCGCAGACCCGCACCGAGGAGCTGCTCGCGCAGAAGATCGCCGCCGAGCCGCTGATCGAGGAGGTCTGGGGCCACGAGATCGTCTCGATCACCCAGGACGAGCGCTCCGTGACCGTGGTGTGCTCCTGCCGCGACGGGGGCCGGGCCGAGATCGTGGCCGACTACGCGATCGCCGCGCTCGGCTCGAAGGCGCGCTGGCTGCGCGACCAGCTCGGGGTGAGCTTCGACGGCCGCTCGTTCGAGGACAAGTTCCTGATCTGCGACATCCGGGCCGACATCCCCGGCTGGGCCACCGAGCGCCGCTTCTACTTCGACCCCGAGTGGAACCCCGGCCGGCAAGTGCTCATCCACCCGTGCCCGGACTCGACCTTCCGGATCGACTGGCAGGTGCCCGGCGACTACGACCTCGACGCCGAGGAGGCCTCCGGGGCCCTCGACGCGAGGATCCGCCAGATCATCGGGGACACGGACTACGAGATCGTCTGGAAGTCCGTCTACCGCTTCCACGCCCGGCTGGCCTCCCGGATGCGGGTGGGCCGGGTGCTGCTGGCCGGGGACTGCGCGCACATCGTCTCCCCGTTCGGCGCCCGCGGGCTCAACTCGGGCGTGGGCGACGCCGAGAACGCCGCCTGGAAGCTGACCTCGGTGCTGCGCGGCAACGCCGATCCGGCGCTGCTGGAGTCCTACGACGTCGAGCGCCGCGCCGCCGCCGTCGAGAACCTCGAGGTCACCGAGGCCACCATGGACTTCCTCGTGCCCCGCACCGAGGAGCAGCTGGCCGAGCGGCTCGCCAAGCTCGAGCGGGCGATCGGCGACCCGGCCGCGTCCACCTACGTGGACTCCGGGCGCCTGGCCGAGCCCTTCTGGTACGTCGACTCCCCGCTCACCACCCCGCACCCCACCCGGACCTTCGCCGGGCGCCCGCCCAAGGGGGAGGTCCCCGACCCCGTCCCCGGCGTGCTGCTGCCGGACGTCCCGGTCGCCGTCCCGGGCATCGCCGCCGACCGCGTCCGCGAGCTCGCCCGCTTCGGGATCCTGCTCCTCACCGGCCCGGCGGTCGACCAGGAGCTCGTGCGCGGGACCGCGCTCGCCGCCATCCGGTCCCCGCTGCGCCTGCACGCCATCGCGGACATCGACACCACCGGCAAGCTCGCCGAGGCGCTGAAGCCGGAGCCGACCGACGTGTGGGTGATCCGCCCCGACTCGCACATCGCGGCCGTGGTGGACGGCACGGACCCCCGTGCGCTGAGCCGGGCCCTGCAGAACACCGTCGCCGCCCCCGGTTCGGAGGCGGCCCGGGTCCTCGCCGAGCGCGAGCGGCCGCCGGGGCCCCCCAGGCGGCGGGGCTCCGTGCCGGAGACCGTGCCCCAGGAGGTCGCCGCCGCCGGCTGACGGCGGACCCGTGAGATCCTGGCGTCCTCATCGCAGACTCGAGCCGGCGCGTCCCGCCGGGGTCACCGGAGGTGCAGGATGTCGTTCCAGGAGTCCATGGAGCTGGTCGGGGAGGCCGTCGACGTCGCCGGCGTGGTCGCCATCGTCGTCGGGACGGTGGTGGCGACCCTCCTGGCCGGGCGGGACCTGCTGGGGCGGGGGAGCGGGGAGCGCGACACCTACGAGAGCTACCGGCAGCGGCTCGGCCGTTCGATCCTGCTGGGCCTGGAGCTGCTCGTGGCCGCGGACATCATCAAGACCGTCGCCATCACCCCCACGTTCGAGTCGGTGGGGGTGCTGGCGCTCATCGTGGTCGTGCGGACCTTCCTCAGCTGGTCCCTCGAGCTCGAGATCAGCGGGCGGTGGCCGTGGCAGAAGAAGCAGGGCGAGGCGGCGCCCCTGCCCGAGCGCGCCGCGTAGGCCCGCCGGGCCCCGGCCGGGCGCTCAGGCCTCGGGCGGGTACTCCTCCGGGCGCAGGTCCCGGCTGCACGGGACCCGGTGGCCGGGCACCAGCTGGTTGGCGGCCCGCGCCAGGCTGTCCCGGTGCCGGGGCGGCAGGTACAGGGCGTGGTGCAGGTAGGCGTCGAGCTCCAGCTCCCCGACCTCTCCGCCCAGGTGGACGTACCGCAGCCACAGGTCGCGCGCACCCAGCCCGGTGCTCGTCAGCGCGGTGCGGATCAACCTGGCCTGCGTCCTGGCGATCGTCCGGTCGTCCATCTGACCCCTTCTGCCCGCTGCCACCAGGATAGTCGGCGGACCGGGGCGGGGGCAGGGCGCACGGGTACCCGGACCGGGCCCTCGGGGGCGTCCGGGCCCGCGGCTATCCGCGGTCCGGTTCCGGGCGCGCCTGCGTGCGCAGCCCCGCGCCGACGGCGCCCAGCCACGCCTCCACCGACGAGCGGGCCTGCCCGGTGCCCGGGTAGCGCGCCCGCAGGTGCAGGCCGCCCTCGCCCACCACGAACCACACCTGCACCCCGGTGGTCGGCGCCGACGCGGAGATGTGCTGCGCCCGCAGCTCCGGCGCCAGGGTGGCGGGCAGCCGCCGGTAGTCGAGGTAGGACAGCATGAACATCCCCGGCGGGACGGGCATGCCGCCGTGGGGCCGCAGGATCGGCTCCAGGGCGTGCGAGCCCAGCTCCAGCGTCTCGCGCACGGCGGCGCGGCAGGCCTGCGGATCGGGGTCCGAGCACTCGAGCACCGAGTTGGTGATGAACCAGCCCACGGCGTCGCGCCAGTGCGGCTCGGTGCGGCTGTGCACGGGCAGGACCGCGCGCAGGGGCCGGCCGGCCAGCTCGGCGGTCGCCCGGGTCAGCACCGAGACCACCAGGACCAGCAGCCGGACGTGCAGCCCGTCGGCGCGCGCCTCCAGGCGGGCCAGGCCCTCGGCGTCGAGGACGTCGTGCGTGGTCACCGTCTCGGGTGCCGGGGCGCCGGGCTCCCCCAGCGGCAGGGGGAAGACGGGCAGGGCGCCGTCGCCGTCCGCGAGGATCCGCGCCCAGCGCCGCACCACGTGCGGCGGTGCCGGGGGGCGGGCGGCGAGCTCCCGCGTGTGCTCGGCGAAGGACGCCGCGGGCGCCCGGCCCGCGCCGGCCGGGCGGCCGGCGCGGAGATCGTCCAGCCCGTCGAGCAGGTCCCGGGCGAGCAGGGGCAGGGACCAGGCGTCCACGTGCGCGTGGTCGGCGGCGAGCACGACGACGGCGGGCCCGGCCGCGGGCTCGATCAGGCACAGCCGGTGCGAGGGCCGGGCCAGCGGGGAGCAGGCGGCGTCGGCCACCGCCTGCAGGGCCGCCCGCGTCCCGGCGGCGCCGACCTCGTGCCGGGTCCACACGGGCCGCACGGCGTCGGCGATCTCGTGCAGCCGGACGCGGCCGTCGTCGTCGGCGGAGAAGACGGTGCGCAGCGTGTGGTGCCGCCGCACGACACCCGCCCAGGCCTCGCCCAGGTGCGCGGCGTCCACCGGCGCGGGAAGCTCCACGGCCACGGCCATCCAGGACCCCGGGCGGGGACCGGCTCCGACGTGCATGCCCTGGTCGAAGGACACCGGCAGCGGCCGGCCGGCGCCCTCGGCGGGGACGGTGCAGCTGGACAGGCGGCCCTCGGGCAGCCGGGCGTGCGTGATGCTGGTCAGCCGCATGCGCACCTCCTGGTCGGGCCGGGGGGCCGGCCGCCGAGGACGCGTCCGGTCCACGGGTGGTCACAATCTACGCGTACCGTGGCGGCATGCCGACGCTCGAGCTCCCCCGCTGCCGCCTGACCTACGACGTGACCGGCTCCGGCCCGCCTGCCGTCCAGCTGCACGGGCTGCTGTCCGACCGGGCCACCAACACCGCGGGCGGTCTGGACCTGGCGGCCGAGCTGAGCGGGCACCGGACGGTGCGCTACGACGCCCGGGGCCACGGCGGCTCCGCCGCGGAGCCCGTGGCCGCGGACTGGACCTGGCCCCGGCTGGCCGAGGACCTGCTGCGCCTGCTGGACGCCGTGGCGCCCGGTGAGCCGGTGCACGGGATCGGCCCGTCCATGGGGGCGGCCACGCTGCTGCACGCCGCTCTCGCCGAGCCCGGGCGGTTCCGCTCGCTGACGCTCTGCGTGCCCTCCACGGCCTGGGCCTCGCGCCGCGGCCAGGCGGGGACGTACCGGCAGGGCGCGGACCTGGTGGAGCGCCACGGCCTCGAGGCCTACCTCCGGGCCGGCCGCGCCGCGACCCGGCCGCCCGCCGTGGCGGACCGGCCGGTGCACCCGCCGCGCGTCGGCCCCGGCCTGCTGCCCGCCGTGCTGCGCGGCGCAGCCGGCACCGACCTCCCGCCGGTCGAGGAGCTGTCGCGGATCGGCGTGCCGACCCTGGTGCTGGCCTGGTCCGAGGACGCCACCCACCCGCTGTCCACGGCCGAGGCGCTGCGCGCGGCCCTGCCCGGCGACGCCCTGCACGTGGCCGGCACGCCCGCCGAGCTGGCCGAGTGGCCGCGCCGGTGCGCGGACTTCGTCCGGGCGGTGGAGGCGGACCGGGGGGCCGGTTCGCCCGGCTGATCCGCGAAGGTCCGCAGGGGTCCGCCGGGGCCTCGCCGGGGCCTCGCCGGGGCCGGCGGGTCAGAGCCGGCGGCCGGCGGTGAGGGAGGCGGACATGAACTCGGCGACGACCTGCTGGGAGATGGCCACGTCGAGGACGAAGACGCCCTCGTCGTGGGTGGCCAGCCAGTCGGTGAGCGCGGTGAGGTCGGCCAGGGTGTGCGCCTTGGCCCCGGCCGCGCCCATCGCCCGGCCCACGGCGGCGAAGTCGACCTCGTCGATGAGCATCGCGGTGGGGTCCAGGCCCTTGGACGCGTACTGGTGCAGCTCGGCGCCGTAGGCGGAGTCGTTGAGCACCACGATCACCCCGCGCTTCGTGGCGCGCAGGAACGTCTCGAGGTCGGCCAGGCCCATCAGCCCGCCGCCGTCGCCGGTGACGAACACGGTGGTGCGGTCGGGGCGGGCCACCGAGACCCCGGCGGCGGAGCCGAAGCCGAGGCCGATCGACTGGAAGGCGGTGCCGACCAGGACCATGGCCTGCGGGTCGGGCACGGTCAGGTACATCGGGGCCCAGCCGATGAAGTGGCCGCCGTCCATCACCACGGAGCGCTCGGCGGGGAGGACGTGCTCGAGGGCGGCGACGACGGCGCGGGGGTTGAGCCGGCCGTCCGGGCCGAACTCGGCCGGGTCCTCGACCGGGGCGGAGCCGCGGAAGGCGTCGGTGGCGACCTCCGGGGCGGCCGCCCGCCAGGTGTTCTCCGGGGCGGCGGCGGAGATCCGGCCGGTGAGTCCCTGGAGGAACGGTCCCAGGTCCGCGCGCACGTAGTCGGTGACCGGGGGCGTGCGGTCCTCGGGCTCGTTGTCGATGCGGATCACCCGGGTGCCCTCGGCGAAGAGCGTGCCGTAGCGCAGCTGGAAGGCGTTCAGCGATGCCCCGGCGACCAGCACGACGTCGGCCTGCCGGGCGAGCTCCAGACGGTGGGCGCGGGTGAAGCCCCCGGCGATGCCCAGGTCCCACGGGGAGCCGAAGACCCCGGTGGCCATGGCGGAGGTCATGAACAGCGCCCCGAGCCGGTCCCCGATCTCGGTGAGCGGGGTGGTGGCCCCGGCCAGGAGCACTCCGCGCCCGGCGAGGATCAGGGGCCTGGTCGCCGCGCGCAGCAGCCCGGCGATGCGGTCGAGGTCCTCGGTGGAGGCGGTGAAGGCGGGCTTGACCGGCAGCGGCTCCAGGACCGTCTGCTCGGTGAGGGGGGCGGTGGCGTGGTCGTAGGGGAGGGCCAGCACCACCGGCTGGACGGTCTGGGCGGCGAGGTCGAAGGCCCGGTGGGTGATCGCGGTCGCGTTGTCCGGGGCCGCGACCAGGGTGGTGACCCCGGCGGCGGCGGCCGCGGTGGTCTGGTCGACGTCGAAGGCCCGCCGCCCGGTGGTCGGGGCGTCGCCGACGACCAGGACCAGGGGGATCCGGGCCAGCCGCGCCTCGGCCAGGGCGGTGTAGGTGTTGGTGAACCCGGCACCGTAGGTGGTCGTGGCGGCCCCGGTCCGCCCGGTGGCCCGGTGGTAGGCGTCGGCCATGGCAACGGTGGCGGACTCGTGCCGGGCGGAGGTGAAGCCGAAGCCGCGGGAGGTCAGCGAGCTGATCAGGTGCGCGTTGCCGTTGCCCATCAGGCCGAACAGGTGGTCGGTGCGCTCGGCGAGCACGTCGGCAACGGCCGTCGAGACCGTGGGGAGCAGGAGGTCGGTGGTCATGGAGGAGTCCTTTCGGCGGGGCTCCGGTGGGAGCCCGGGGTGGGAGCGGGGTGTGCTCGGGGTGCCCGCACGAGCGGAGCCGCCCGCCGGCACCCGTGGGTGCCGGCGGGCGGCTCGGTCCTCGGCCGGGGCGGCGCTCAGTCGCGCTGCTTCTCGGCGGCCTGGGCGGCCGCGAGGATCTCGGCGGCCTCGGGGTGCTCGGCGACGTAGTCCTCGTGCACTTCCTCGACGTGCAGGTCGATCTCCTGGATGTCCTTCGGCACCATCGAGACGGCGATGAAGGAGACGATCGCGATGCCGGCGATGTAGACGCCGATCGTCCAGGACATCCCGGTCTCGTTGAGCAGCAGCTGCGCGATCATCGGGGCGAACGCGCCGCCGATGATGGAGCCGAACGCGTAGCCGATCGAGACGCCCGAGTAGCGCACGCGGGCCGGGAACATCTCGGCGTAGAGCGCCGACTGCGGGCCGTAGGACGGGCCGAGTCCCACGGTGAGGATCACGATCGCCAGGGCGAACAGCGGCAGGGACGCGGTGTCCAGCAGGAACCACATCGGCACGGCCCACAGGATGATGATGGCGTAGCCGATCTGGAAGGTGCGCACGCGCCCGATCCGGTCCGAGATCCAGCCGCCGAACATCGTGAAGACGAGCCAGCCCACGCCGCCGATCAGGGAGGCGATGAGGGTCTGCGAGCGCGGCATGCCCAGCACGTTGGAGCCGTAGGAGGCGAAGAACGCGATCACCAGGTAGCCGGCGGCGTTGTTGGCGGCGAAGATCAGGGCCGCGAGGGTGACCGGCTTCTTGTGGTGCTTGAACAGCTGGCCCAGGGGAGCGGAGGACTCCTTCTTGCGCAGCTGCATCTCCTTGAAGACCGGGGACTCGTCGACGGTCTTGCGGATCAGGTAGCCGACCACGATCAGCACCACGGAGGACAGGAACGGGATGCGCCAGCCCCAGGCCTGGAAGTCCTCGGGGGACATCATCGAGGTGAGGGCGAACATGAAGGACGTGGCGAGCAGCATGCCCAGCGGCACGCCGATCTGCGGGTAGGCGCCGAAGAGCCCGCGCTTGTTCCGCGGGGCGTGCTCCACGGACATCAGGGCCGCGCCGCCCCACTCGCCGCCGGCCGAGAAGCCCTGCATGATGCGCAGGAGCACCAGGAAGATCGGGGCCCAGATGCCGATCGTCGCGTAGGTGGGGAGCATGCCGATCAGCATCGTCGCGGCACCCATGCCCACCAGGGTGAGGACCAGGACGATCTTGCGGCCGTACTTGTCGCCGAGGTGGCCGGCGACCACCGCGCCCAGCGGGCGGAAGAGGAAGCTGATGCCCAGGGAGGCCCACGCGACCACCTGGGCGAGGCCGGCGTTCTCCTCGGACAGCGGCGCGAAGTACAGCGGCGCCAGGACGAAGGCCGCGGCCTGGGCGTAGATGAAGAAGTCGTACCACTCGATGGTGGTGCCCACGAGGGTGCCGGCGAGGACCTTGCGCTCCTCGCGCGACATCTCGTGCCGCCCGGCCGGGGCGGAGGATGGGTGCGCCATGGGATCTCCAGGGAATCGGGGACGGCGACGTCCGCGGCGGAACCGAACGCATCATGACCGAACGTTCGGTATTGCATTGCGATACTACGGGCGGAAGTGACGCCTGTCACCCTCCGGACGGAATAATCAAACCATGTATCACTAATGTGACACAGACCACCGGGGATGGAAACCGCCGGGCCCGGCCCTCGCAGGAGGACCGGGCCCGGCGGCGCGGCAGGGGCGTCGGGGACGCCGGGATGCGGCTCAGCGGTAGAGCCGCTCCGTGGCCAGGCGCGCTCCCTCGACGAGGGACTCGAGCTTGGCCCAGGCGATCTGCGGGTGCAGGCGCCCGCCCAGACCGCAGTCGGTCGACGCGACGACGTTCTCGCGGCCCACGGCCGAGGCGAACTGCTCGATCCGGTCGGCCACCAGCTCCGGGTGCTCCACCACGTTCGTCGAGTGGGAGACCACGCCCGGGATGATCACGCGGCCCTCGGGCAGCGCGTGGTCCTTCCAGACCTTCCACTCGTGGGCGTGCCGGGCGGAGGCGCCCTCGAAGGTGTAGCCGCCGGCGTTGATGGTCAGCATCAGGTCCACGAGGTGCTTCAGCTCGAGGTCCGTGGTGTGCGGGCCGTGCCAGGAGCCCCAGCACAGGTGGAAGCGGACCTGCTCCTCGGGGATCCCCCGCAGCGCGTGGTTGAGCGCCTCGACGCGCAGCCGCGTGAACGCCAGGTAGTCCTCGACCGTGGGCTCGGGGTTGATCTGGTCCCAGGACTCCGCGATGGACGGGTCGTCGATCTGCACGGTCAGCCCGGCGTCCGTGATCGCCAGGTACTCCTCGCGCATCGCGTCGGCGCACGCGTAGACGAGCTCCTCGTCGGTCCTGTAGTACTCGTTCGTCACGCGCGCGGCGGAGCCGGGGGAGAGGGCGGCCACGAACCCGGTCTGCGCCCCGGTGGCCGCCATGGCCGCCCGGAGGTTGCGGACGTCCGAGGCCACGGCCTCCTGTCCCGTGTAGGTCAGCGGCCCGGTGATCTTGGGCTGCGTGGTCGAGGAGCGCCCGGTGAGGATGCCCGACGCCGGGTCCTCGTACGCCTCCCGGAAGCGCTCGCGGTCCCGGCGGTCCGGGAAGCTCGTGAGCACGATGTGGCCGGGCGAGGAGCGCCTCTTCTCCGTGGACGCCCACCGGTCCTCGTCGGTCGGGGTGAGCCCGCCGAGGCGGGAGAAGGAGTAGTTCCACCACGCGCCGTAGTCGACCGCGCTGGACATCGTGTGCCCGTACTCGCCGTCGTTGACCACGTCCACGCCGATCTCGCGCTGCCGGCGCACCACGTCCTCGACGCCCACGGCGAGCTCGTCGGTGAGCTGCTCGAACGTGATGGCGCCCTCGGCGTGCCGCTGGTTGGCCTCGAGCAGCCGCGGGGTCCGCGGCAGGGAGCCCACGTGGGTGGTCTGCACGTGGTCGGTGTTCTGCATGGTCATGCGTGTCCTCCTGAGGGTCTGCGGGAAGGTCGGGGGCCGGTCAGGACCAGAGCCGGCGGGAGGCGAGCTCGGCCCCGCGGGCGAGGGTCTCGAGCTTCGCCGCGGCGATCTGCGGGTGGATCCGCCCGCCCAGGCCGCAGTCGGTCGAGGCGATCACGTTCTCGCGGCCCACCTGGCGGGCGAAGCGCTCGATCCGGTCGGCCACCAGCTCCGGGTGCTCCACCACGTTGGTGGCGTGGGAGACGATCCCCGGGATGATGATCTTGCCCTCGGGCAGCTCGTGGTCCTGCCAGACCTTCCACTCGTGCTCGTGCCGGGCGTTGGCGGCCTCGAAGCTGTAGCCGCCGGCCCTGATGGAGAGCATGAGCTCCACCAGGTGCTCGAACCCGAGGTCCGTGGTGTGCGGGCCGTGCCAGGAGCCCCAGCACAGGTGGAAGCGCACCTGCTCCTCCGGGATGCCCTCGAGGGCGTAGTTGAGGGCCTCGACCCGCTTGCGGGTGAACGCGAGGTAGTCCTCCACGCCGGGCTCGGGATTGACCTGGTCCCAGTTCTCCGCGATGGACGGGTCGTCGATCTGCACGATCAGCCCGGCGTCGGTGATCGCCCGGTACTCCTCGCGCATCACCTCGGCGCAGGCGGTCAGCACCTCGTCCTCGTCCGCGTAGTGGGTGTTCTCCAGCCGCGCGCACGAGCCCGGGGACAGCGCGGCGAGGTAGCCCTCGCTCGCGCCCGTGGCCTGCAGCCCGGCCTTGAGGTTGCGGATGTCCGCCTCCAGCGCCGCGTGGCCCGTGTACTCCAGCTTCCCGGTGATCTTCGGGAACGGCGCCTGCTTGCCCGTGGTGATGCCCGAGGAGGGGTCCGCGTACGCCTCGTGGAAGAGCCGGCGGTCCCGGCGGTCCCCGAAGCTCGTCAGGACCACCCTGCCGGGCGAGGAGCGCTGCGGCTCCTGCTCCCACAGGTCCACGTCGCCGGGGGTGAGGCCCGAGATCCGGGCGAAGACGTAGTGCCACCACGCGCCGTAGTCGACCTCCGCGGCCATGACGTGGCCGTACTCGCCGTCGTTGACCACGTCGATCCCGAGCTCGCGCTGTCGGCGGACCACGTCGACCACCGAGTCCTGCAGGAGCCGGTCGTACTCCGCCTCCGGGACGGCCCCCTTCGCCCGGTTGGCCTCGAGCAGCGCCGGGGTGCGCGGGAGGGACCCGGCGTGGGTCGTGCGGATGCGGTCGGCGCTTCGCAGCATGGGTCGTGCGTCCTTTCCATCGGTCCTGGCGGTAGCACCGGAGGCGGGACGGGGATGCCGTCGCCCGGGTTGCTGCGGCGTCGTCGAGCCAGATCTCTCGGCCGCTCTGGATGGTGACCCTGTCATCCAAGCGCACCCGTGCGCGCTGCGCCATTCGGCGCCCGGATGACGGACATGACGCCGTGTGACGCGACCCGGCGCGCACTCCCGGGCGGAGCTGTCCTTCGCGAACATGGCCTGGATCACATACCGTGGCGGTGATCTGTGCCCCTCACCCCGCGGGCACGACGGACCACAGGAAGGACCCCCATGTCCCAGACGCCCCAGCAGCAGGACCTCGAGGGCCGCACGGCGCTCGTCACCGGTGGCGCGAGCGGCATCGGCCTGGCCGCCGCCCGGGCCCTCGCCGGCTCCGGCGCGCACGTGGTCGTGGCCGACGTCGACGAGGCCGGGGCGCAGCGCGTCGCGGACGAGCTCGGCGGCCGCGCGTGGGCCGTCGACCTGCTCGACACCGCGGCGCTCGCCGAGCTGAGCCTCGAGGTCGACGTGCTGGTCAACAACGCCGGCATCCAGAAGGTCGCCCCCCTCCAGGAGTTCGACCCCGCGGACTTCCACCGGATCCTGGTGCTGATGCTGGAGTCCCCGTTCCTGCTGGTGCGCGCCGCGCTGCCGCACATGTACGAGCGGGGCTGGGGGCGCGTCATCAACGTCTCCTCCGTGCACGGGCTGCGGGCGTCCCCCTACAAGAGCGCCTACGTCTCGGCGAAGCACGGCCTGGAGGGGCTGTCCAAGACCGTCGCGGTGGAGGGCGCGGCCCACGGGGTGACGAGCAACTGCATCAACCCCGGCTACGTGCGCACCCCGCTCGTCGAGAAGCAGATCGCCGACCAGGCGAGGGTGCACGGGATCCCCGAGTCCGAGGTGGTGGAGCGGATCATGCTCGGCGAGACGCCGATCAAGAAGCTCGTGGACCCGGAGGACGTCGGCAGCCTGGTCGCGTGGCTGGCCGGACCGCACGCGTCCATGGTCACCGGGGCCTCCTACACGATGGACGGCGGCTGGACGGCGCGCTGAGCCCGCCCCGGGCCGCTCAGCGGTGACCCAGCTCCCGGGAGAGCCGGTGGGCCTCCGTGAGCAGGGCCCGGCCCAGGAGCTGCCGGCGCTCGCCGCTGAACCGGGGCTCGATGCCCGTGAGGCTCAGCGCGTAGACCGGCGCGCCCGTCGCGTCGAAGACCGCGGCGGCCATGCCCCAGCTGCCCTCGACGATCAGCCCCGGGTTCACGGCGAAGCCCTCCCGCCGGACGTCCGCGAGCAGCTCCCGGATCCGCTCGGGCGTGTGCAGCGGGCCCCACTCGGCGCGGGCCCCGGCCGTGGCCGCGAGGACCCGGTCCACCTCCGCGTCCGGGAGGTGGGCCAGGACCGCCAGCCCCGCCGAGGCCACGCCGAGCGGCAGCCGCAGCCCCTCGTAGAGGACGTGGGAGCGGATGGGGAAGGCGCCCTCCACGCGCGCCAGGCAGACCGTCTCCAGCCCGCGGCGGACCGAGAGGAACGCACTCTCGCCGGTGGCCTCCGCGAGCCGGCGCAGCGAGGGCCCGGCCAGCTCCCGGATCGGATAGCGGTGGGCCGCCACCGCGCCCAGCACGTACAGCTCGGGGCCCAGCTGCCAGGCCCCGGTCCCGGCGTCGCGGTCCACGAGGCCCTCCTCGGCCAGTCCCGTGAGCAGCCGGTGCACAGTGGGGCGGGTCAGCCCGGTCTCGGCGGCGAGCTCCGCCACCGTGCTGCCCCGTTCCCGCCCCGCGACGGCCCGCAGCAGCTGCCCCACCCGGTGGACCACCTGGGTCCCCTGGCCCGTCGTCCGCTCCTGTCCCATGACTCCACTATATGGACAGTCAGGGGACGAATGGCCGGATGCTGAGGAGAAGCGCCGTCGTGCCGCCGGATCTGTTGACCGGCATGTGGAGGCTCCCTAGATTGAGTGCTGGGTCACAGTCCGACGAGAGGAAGGGACAAGGGTGTCCAAGGTCAGAGACAACGCCGCCGAGCTGCTGGCGGAGAGCCTGCGGGACGGCATGACGCTCGCCGTGGGCGGGTTCGGGCTGAGCGGGATCCCCCGGGATCTCATCGACGCGGTGCGGGACTCCGGGGTCACGGACCTCACGGTGGTCTCCAACAACATGGGCGTGGACGGCAAGGGCCTCGGGGTCCTGCTCGAGAACCGCCAGGTGAAGAAGGTCCTCGCCTCCTACGTGGGCGAGAACAAGCTGTTCGCCCAGCAGTACCTGGACGGCGAGCTCGAGGTCGAGTTCAACCCCCAGGGCACCCTCGCCGAGCGGCTCCGAGCCGGCGGCGCGGGCATCCCCGCCTTCTACACGAAGACCGGGGTCGGCACCCTCGTGGCCGAGGGCAAGCCGCACGCCGAGTTCGACGGCGAGACCTACGTGCAGGAGCGCGGCATCGTCGCCGACATCGCCCTGGTCCACGCCCACACCGGGGACGCCGACGGCAACCTCGTCTACCGCTACACCGCGCGCAACTTCAACCCGATCGTCGCGACCGCCGGGAAGGTCACCTTCGCCGAGGTCGAGCACGTCGTGGCGGTCGGCGAGATCCACCCCGACCACATCGTGACCCCGGGCGTCTACGTCCAGCACGTCGCGCAGTACAGCGGCGCGCCCAAGGACATCGAGCAGCGCACCGTCCGCCCCCGCCCCGCCGGGCGGGCCGCCCAGCAGAACGGAGACCAGGCATGAGCTGGACCCGCGACGAGATGGCGGCGATCGCCGCCGTCGAGCTCTCCGACGGCGACTACGTCAACCTCGGCATCGGCATCCCCACCCTCGTGGCCAACAACCTGCCCGAGGGCGTCGACGTGGTGCTGCAGTCCGAGAACGGCGTGCTCGGCATGGGCCCGTTCCCCTACGAGGGCGACGAGGACCCGGACCTCATCAACGCCGGCAAGCAGACCATCACACTGCTGCCCGGGGCCTCCATCTTCGACTCCGCCACGTCCTTCGGGATGATCCGCGGCGGCCACGTCAAGATCGCGATCCTCGGCGCCATGCAGGTCTCCGGCACCGGTGACCTCGCCAACTGGATGATCCCCGGCAAGATGGTCAAGGGGATGGGCGGCGCCATGGACCTGGTGGCCGGCACCCCGCGCGTCGTCGTGCTGACCGAGCACGTCACCAAGGACGGCTCCGCCAAGATCAAGACCGAGTGCGATCTCCCGCTCACCGGGGTGCGCGTGGTCGACCGCATCGTCACGGACCTGTGCGTGTTCGACGTCGAGGACGGCGGGCTCGTGCTGCGCAGCCTCGCCCCCGGGGTCACCGAGGACGAGATCCGCGAGAAGACCGAGGCGTCCTTCCGCACGGACCTGCAGGACGTCACCCCCGACACCGTCCCCACCGAGACCGCCGCCGCCGGCGGCGCTGAGGAGAACCGATGAGCACCGCCACCGACGTCGTCGTCCTGTCCGGCGCCCGCACGCCCCAGGGCAAGATCCTGGGCCACCTGGCGTCCTTCACCGCGGCCGAGCTGGGCGCCCACGCCATCCGGGCCGCGCTCGAGCGCGGCGGGATCGCCCCCGAGCAGGTGGACTACGTGCTCATGGGCCACGTCCTGCAGGCCGGCGCCGGGCAGAACCCGGCCCGCCAGGCGGCCGTCACCGCGGGCATCCCGCTGAGCGTGCCCGCCGAGACCGTCAACAAGGTCTGCCTCTCCGGGCTCGTGGCCATCACCAACGCCGCCCGGATGATCCGCGCGGGCGAGGCCGAGATCGTCGTGGCCGGCGGCCAGGAGTCCATGACCAACGCCCCGCACCTCGCGATGGGCGTGCGGCAGGGCAAGAGCTACGGCGACTTCAAGCTCGAGGACGCGGTGGCCAAGGACGGGCTCGTCGACGTCGCCGCGTGCGTGTCCATGGGCTCGCTCACCGAGTCCGGCAACAGCGATCGCTCGATCTCCCGCGAGGAGCAGGACCAGGTCGCTGCCCTGAGCCACCAGCGCGCGGCCCGCGCCGCGGAGGAGGGCGTCTTCCGCGACGAGATCGCCCCCGTGTCCGTCCCGCAGCGCAAGGGCGACCCGCTCGTCGTCGACACCGACCAGGGCGTGCGCCCCGACTCCAGCGCGGAGTCCATGGCGAGGCTGCGCCCCGCGTTCGCGAAGGACGGCACGATCACCGCCGGCAACTCCTCGCCGCTCTCGGACGGCGCGGCCGCCGTGGTCCTGACCAGCCGGGAGTACGCCGAGCGCCACGGCCTCGAGTACCTGGCCGTGGTCGGTGCCCCGGGCCAGGTGGCCGGCCCCGACACCTCGCTGCACTCCCAGCCGTCCCGGGCGATCGAGGCCGCGCTCGAGCGGGCCGGCTGGTCCGTGCAGGACCTGGACTTCATCGAGATCAACGAGGCGTTCGCGTCCGTGCTGATCCAGTCCCTGCGCGACCTCGACTACTCGGTGGAGAAGGCCAACATCCACGGCGGCGCTGTGGCCGTCGGGCACCCGATCGGCGCCTCCGGGGCCCGGTTGGCGCTGCACGCGGCGTTCGAGCTCTCCCGCCGGGGCTCCGGCCGGGCCGCGGTCTCGCTGTGCGGCGGCGGCGGCCAGGGCGAGGCGCTGCTGCTCTACCGCGACTGACCCCCGCCCCCTCCGCTGACCCGCGGGGGCCCGGGTGACCACGATTTTTCGTGGTCACCCGGGCCCCCGCGGGTCATTCGATGATCCTGCGGTCACGCGCGGCGAGCTCCCGGCGCACGAGAGCCACCAGGTCGTCCGGCCGGTGCACCACGGTGGCCCAGTCCGTCCGCAGGATCCGCCACCCGGCGTTGGCGAGGTCCTTCTCCCGCCGCCGCTCCTGCACGAGGACCCGGTCGGTGGGGCCGTGGTCGTAGTACTCGGTGTCGCCGTCGAACTCCAGGAGCAGGCGCTGCGCCCGCCACCCGAAGTCCCCGCGATACAGGCCGCGCGGCGTCCGGATGCGCACCTGCAGCTCCGGCCGGGGCAGTCGCGCGCGAAGCAGCACCAGCCGGGTCAGCGTCTCGCCGGGCGACTCGGAGCGACCGTCGGCGAGGTCGAGCACCCGCCGGGCCCGGCGGCACCCCGGCGCGCCGGCGCGGCGCTCGAGCAGGGCGAGGAGTTCCGCGCGCTCGGTGCCCCGGCGGAGGGCGTGGTCGGCGGTCACCACCGCCTCGCGGAGGGGCAGGGTGGACGCGCAGTCCAGCACGGTGCGGGGCACGGACGTGGCCAGCAGCCCGCCCACTCGGACGACGTGCTCCGGCGGCAGCTCGGCCCAGTGGTGGACGCAGGTCCGGTTGTTCCGGGAACCGCGGCCGGGCGGAGAGACGACGTGCGGTGCCGCCGGTCGGTGCAGCAGGTCCAGGCCGTGGAGCAGGGCCGCCGAGGAGTGCCCGAACACCGGGGCACTGGCGGCGCGCAGGGCCAGGGCGGCGTGCATCTGCCGCAGCCGTCCCTCCGCTCCCAGGTCCCGCCACCAGGACGGTGTCGCGTACACCCCCTGCCGGATCCGGAGGAGGTCGCTCCGGCGGACGGCCCGCGTGACCACGAAAAATCGTGGTCACCCGGGCCCCAGCGGGTCATCCGGCGAGGGGGTGATCTGCGGTCCCGGCGGTGCTCCGCCCGCGGGGCTACTTGCGGGCGCGGGCGCCGATCCGCTCGCGCTGCTCCATGAGCTTCTCCAGCAGCGTCACGAGCGTGTGCTGCTCCTCCTCGGTGAGGGCCTCGGCCCACTGGCTCTCCCGGTCGTTCTGGGCCCGGAACGCCGTGCGGATCTTCTCCTGCCCGGCCTCGGTGAGGTGCAGGGTCACGGACCGGCCGTCGGCGGCAGAGGCCTCGCGCCGGAGCAGGTCCTTGCCGACCAGCGTGCCCGTCAGGTTGGAGACCGCCGCGCGGCTCATCCCCGTGAGGCGGGCGGCCTCGTGGGGGTTGAGGGGACCGGCCACCCAGAGGGCCAGGAGCAGCCGGAAGCTCGACCAGGTTCCGCCGGCGGGGCGGTGGATCGACGACTCGAAGTCGTAGACCGCGGTGGACGAGGACCGGTTGAGCGAGAGGAACACCCGGTTGGCCGCGAGGTCGGCGTCGGGGAACTCCTCGGAGATCCGGCGCTGGGCGGCCTGGACGAAGGACCAGTAGTCGGGCAGCGCGGCGGCGGTGGACGCCTCGGTGGACGCCCGGGTGGGCGTCGCTGGGGGCTCGGTGCGGTCGGCGAGGGGCATGGCGTCGATTCTAGGGGAGGGGTTGCCCCATATAGTACAACGCTTTACTATCTGGGGGAGAGCTGGATCACAGACCGCCACACGCAAGGAGACGGCCATGGCCTACTACCGGCAGCTGGGCCCGGTGCCCCGGCAGCGTCACACCCTGTTCAAGGACGACGAGGGCAGGATCCTCTACGAGGAGCTCATGGGCGAGGAGGGCTTCTCCTCCGACTCGTCGCTGCTCTACCACCGGCACATCCCCTCGGCGATCGTCGGGACCCGCGGCTGGGAGCTGCCCGACCAGACCCTGACCCCCAACGACCCCCTGCTGCCGCGGCACCTGAAGCTGCACGAGCTGTTCACCGAGGAGCAGGCCGCCGGGACCGACGCGGTGACCGGCCGCCGGCTGGTGATGGGCAACGCGGACGTGCGGCTCTCCTACGCCTGGGTGGGGAAGACCTCCCCGCTGTACAAGAACGCCGTGGGCGACGAGTGCGTCTACGTGGAGCGCGGCTCCGCCCTGGTGGAGACCCAGTTCGGCCCGCTCGAGGCCGTCGAGGGCGACTACGTCATGATCCCGCGCGCCACGATCCACCGCTGGGTGCTGCGGGAGGGCGAGACGGCCCGGCTCTACTTCGTGGAGGCGAACTCCCACATCACCCCGCCGCACCGCTACCTCTCCAAGTACGGGCAGCTGCTCGAGCACGCCCCCTACTGCGAGCGAGACCTGCACGGTCCCTCCGGCGTGCTCCTGCGGGACGAGACCGACGTGGACGTCTACGTCAAGCACCGCGGCCGCGGCCCCTCCGGCCTGGACGGGACGGTCCACGTCCTGCCGCAGCACCCCTTCGACGTGGTGGGCTGGGACGGGTGCCTCTACCCGTACACCTTCAACATCAAGGACTACATGCCGATCACCGGCAAGGTGCACCAGCCGCCGCCCGTGCACCAGGTCTTCGAGGGGCGCAACTTCGTGATCTGCAACTTCGTGCCGCGGAAGGTCGACTATCACGAGCTGGCCGTCCCGGTGCCCTACTACCACTCGAACGTGGACTCGGACGAGGTCATGTTCTACGTGGACGGGGACTACGAGGCGCGCAAGGGCTCGGGCATCGGCAGGGGGTCGATCTCCCTGCACCCGGGCGGGCACCCGCACGGCCCGCAGCCCGGGGCGATCGAGAAGTCCCTGGGCGTGGAGTACTTCGACGAGACCGCCGTCATGGTCGACACCTTCGCCCCGCTGGAGCTGGGCGAGGCAGGCCTGGCCGGCGACGACGGCAAGTACGTCACGTCCTGGACCCCCGGCCGGGAGTGGACCGGCGGGCTCTGGTCGAACTCGTGAGCGCCGCCCCGACCACGGGGACCGCCGAGCGGCGCGTCCCGGCCCAGTTCGTTGCGTTCTTCGACGACGCCGCGACCTTCCCACCGGGACTCGCCCCGCTGGAGAAGGCGGTCACGGACTACGTGGCGCGGTGGGCGGACCCGCTCGTCGCCGCCGTGGGTCCGGCCGTGCTGAAGCTCGACGACCTGCCGGAGGCCCGGCGCATCGCCGCCGGCCTGGACCGCGGCGGCCGGGCGGTCGAGGTCTCCGTCGTGACGCCAACCGGGCAGCTGCAGGCCGCACTGGACGCCGTCGAGCAGACCGGGCCCGAGCTGCGGGTCGTCTCGGTCGAGCTCAGGACCGACCCGTCGGACACCGACGCCTGGCAGGCGCAGATCACCGAGGCGGCCCGGGTGCAGGACGTCCCGGTCTACGTGGAGCTGACCGCGGACCAGGTCCGCGGCGGGGCGCTGGAGCTGCTGGAGGGCACCGGGCTGCGCCTCAAGCACCGCACCGGCGGGATCGAGGCGCACCTGTTCCCCAGCCCCGAGCAGCTGGCCGCGGTGCTCACCGAGGCCGTGGCCGCCCGGATCCCGTTCAAGCTCACCGCCGGCCTGCACGAGGCCGTGCGGTACACGGACCCCGCCACGGGGTTCACCCACCACGGCTTCCTCAACATCGCGATGGCCACCGAGGCCGCCCGCGACCACGAGCCCGCCGAGCGGGTGGCCCGGCTGCTCACCGAGACCGACCCGGCACCGCTCGTCGAGCTCGCCCGGGCCTCCGACGGGTCCTGGCGCGGGTCCTTCACGTCCTTCGGGACGTGCAGCGTGGACGAGCCCGCCGCGAGCCTCGAGCGCCTCGGCCTCTTCCCGCACGGCCTCACCTGACACGGCGCCCTCCCCCCCGGGACCACCGGGGCGGGAGGGCGCCGCCGTCGCCACCGTCCCCCCACGTCCAAGGAGATCCACCCCGTGAGCACCGCCGCCGACCGTTTCGCCGCCGAGGGCTTCGGCCCCGAGAACCTGCCCTACGCCTCCTTCTCGCCCACCGGCGGGGACCCGCGCCTGGGGGTGCGCCTGGGGGACCGGGCGATCGACGTCGCCGCCCTGGCCGCCACGGTGGAGGGGCTCGACGACGCCGCGCGCACGGCGGTGTCGGCCCCGAACCTGGACGCGCTGCTCGCGGCCGGCCACGGGACCTGGACCGCGCTGCGGGCCTGGCTGGTGGAGGTCGTGACCGCCGACGGGCTCGCGGACACGGTGGAGCAGGCCTCCCACCCGGTGGACGGGATCACCCTGCACATGCCGTTCACGGTGGCCGACTACGTCGACTACTACGCCTCCGAGCACCACGCCTCCAACGTGGGGAAGATGTTCCGTCCGGACCAGGCCCCGCTGCTGCCCAACTGGAAGCACCTGCCCGTGGGCTACCACGGCCGCGCCGGCACCGTGATCCCCTCCGGCAAGGACTTCCCCCGGCCCAAGGGCCTGCGCCCCGAGCAGGACGGGCCGCCCAGCTTCGGCCCTTCCCGCCGCCTGGACATCGAGGCGGAGCTCGGCTTCGTCCTCGGCGGGGCGGCCCCGGCCGGGGAGGTCTCCCTCGAGCAGGCGGCCGCCGAGCACCTCTTCGGCGTGGTGCTGTTCAACGACTGGTCCGCCCGCGACATCCAGGCCTACGAGTACGTCCCCCTGGGCCCCTACCTGGGCAAGTCCTTCGCGTCCTCGATCTCGCTGTGGGTCGTGCCCTGGCAGGCCCTGTCCGCGGCCCGCGTGGCGCCCCCGGCGCGCGAGCACGAGCTCGCCCCCTACCTCGACGACGAGGGCAAGGAGCCGTGGGGGCTGGACATCACCCTGGGCGTGAGCGTGGACGGCCGGACCGTCTCGCACCCCCCGGCGTCCACCCTGTACTGGACCGCACCCCAGATGGTCGCGCACATGAGCGTCAACGGCGCGTCCCTGCGCCCGGGGGACTTCTTCGGCTCCGGCACCGTCTCCGGGCCGGAGAAGGACCAGCGCGGGTCCTTCCTGGAGCTCTCCTGGGGCGGCAAGGAGCCGTTCGCCCTGCCCGGGGGCACCGAGATGACGTTCCTGGCCGACGGCCAGAGCGTGACCCTCACCGGCACCGCGCCCGGCCCCGGCGGCTCCGTCATCGACCTCGGCGAGTGCACCGCCACGATCCTGCCCGCCACCTGAATACTGGTCCCGTCCCCGCCGATGACCACGATCACCCCCGCCGAGCCCGCCGCGCCGCGGCCGGCGGGGGAGGGCGTGGTCGCCCGCGCGCCCGCCGACAGCAGGAGTCCCCGCCATGAGCACCGGCACCCGTGAACCCGCGATCGCCCGGGCGATGCGGCCCGTCAACTCGGTCGTCGAGAAGTACATCCCGTCCGCGCTGAACTTCGCCATCCTGCTGAGCGTCGCCGTCGGGCTCATGGCCCTGCTGCTCACCGACGCCGGACCCGCCGACGTGCTGCGCGGCTGGGGCGAGGGGCTCGCCGGGCTGCTCGCGTTCATGACGCAGATGGCGCTGATCCTGCTGCTGGGGCACGCCCTCGCCAACACCCGTCCCGTGCGCCGGCTGCTCGGCGCCCTGGCTCAGGTGCCCCGGACGCCCCTCCAGGCGTACGTGTTCGTGTTCCTGGTGGCGGCGGCCGCCTCCCTCATCACGTGGGGGCTCGGCCTCGTCGTCGGCGCCCTGCTCGCCCGCGACGTCGCCGCCGCGGGGGACCGCCGCGGCCTGGAGCTGAGCTTCCCGATGCTCGTGGCCTCCGGGTTCTCCGGGTTCGTGGTCTGGCACATGGGCTACTCCGGGTCCGGGCCGCTCACCGCGGCCACCCCCGGCTCCTTCATCGAGGAGCAGCTCGGACGCACCGTGCCCATCACCGAGACCACGTTCTCCGCCTGGAACCTCACCGCCGTCGTCGCCACCGTGGTCCTCGTCGCGCTGGCCCTGTGGCTCATCGCGCCCCGGGTCGTGGACCCCGCCCACCGGATGACCGCCGCCGCCCTCGCCGCCTCGGAGCAGACGGTCACCGAGGAGGAGGTCGTCACCCCCGCCGACCGGCTCGACGCCAGCCGGGTCCCCACCCTGGTCGTGGGACTGGCGCTCGCCGGCTACCTGGTGCTGCACTTCGCCGAGGGCGGGACGGTGACGCTCGACGTCGTGAACTGGATGTTCCTGGGCCTGATCTTCCTGCTCGCGCGCAATGCCTTCGAGGTCATGGCGCTGATCAAGAACGCCGCCGCGAACGTGGGCGACATCCTCCTGCAGTTCCCGCTCTACGCCGGGATCATGGGGATGATGGCGGCGACCGGCCTGATCCAGGTGCTCTCCGACTCGGTCGTGGCCGTCGCCACGCCCCAGACGCTGGGGCTGCTCGCGTTCCTCTCGGCGGGGCTCGTGAACTTCTTCGTCCCCTCCGGCGGCGGGCAGGTGGCCGTGCAGGCCCCGATCCTGCTGGACGCCGGCGCCCGCCTCGACGTGGACCCGGCCGTGGTGATCATGGCGATCTCCTACGGCGACCAGTGGACCAACATGATCCAGCCGTTCTGGGCGCTGCCGCTGCTGGCCATCGCCGGGCTCAAGATCCGCGACATCCTGGGCTACACCACCGTGGTGCTCGTGGTCTCGGGCCTGGTGTTCGGGGCGACCCTGCTGCTCGTCGGCGCGGGCTGAGCGGGCCTCGGCCCGCGCCGCCGGCTCCGTGCCGCTGGATCCGTGCCGCGGCGGCCGGGGAGCGTGTGCTCAGGCGGTGCGCTCCGGGGCGCCGCGGCCGGTGCCGTGGCGCAGGAAGTCGGCGCTCGAGGGCACGCGCGGGTGGTACCGGCGGTCGAGGAGGGTGTTGGCCGCCCAGCTCAGCAGGTCCCGCTCGCGGACCGGCAGGTCCAGGCACTGGTGCAGGTACGCGCTGACCTCGAGCTCGTCGGCCGTCCCGCCCAGGTACAGGTAGCGGACCCAGAGCCGGCGGTGCCCGATCGACGCCCGCTCGAGCGCCTGGTGCAGTCCGACGGCTTGTTCCCGGCCCAGGGAGTCCTCCATCGTGGTTCCTTCCGTGCGGTGCGGGGTGCGGGGGTAGGGGGTGCGGAAGCAGGGTGCTCGAACTCCGGAGGAAGCGCGCACCCGCACCCACAGGCTCCACGGTAGGAAAGCGGCCGTGCCGGGACCACGGTATTAGCGGAGGTACACCATTGTGTCCGAGTGTGAGGGAACACCCGGTCGGCACCCAGGCGACGCCGAGCCGCCCGGCCGGGTCAGGAGCCGACGACCGCCCCGTAGAGCTCCTCGAAGCGGGCGCGCGCGGTGCGGTAGTGCTCCGCGCGTCCGGGCACCGGCCGGTGCTCCGGCCCGCAGGGCGGGGAGGCCCGCTCCACGTCCGGGGCGAGGCTCTCGAGGGCGAGCAGGGCGGTGCCGCGCAGGGTCGCCCGCTTGAACTCGGCCCGCGCCACCGGCTTGCCGAGGGCGTCGGCGAGCAGCTGCAGCAGCTCCGGCACGTCCTGCGACGCGCTGCCGGAGGCCACCACGCGGTCCACGCCGCCGGCGGCGTCCTCGAGCTGCTCGGCCACCCGGGCGTACGAGACCGCGACGCCCTCGAGCACCCCGCGGGCCAGGTCGGCCCCGGTGCTGGAGGCCGAGACGCCGGCGAACACCGCCCGGGCGCCGCCGGCCCAGCCCGTCGAGCGCTCGCCCGTGAAGAACGGCAGGACCACGGGGGTGGTTCCGGACACGTCCGCGGCGGCGACGTCCGCGAGCGTGGTGCTCTCCGGCAGGGTCACCGTGCGCTCGAGCCAGGCGAGCGCCCGGCCGACGTCGTTGAGGGCGCCGCCCAGCAGGCACCGTGCCCCGTCCACGCGGTAGCACCACAGCCCCGGCGGCACCCGCTCGGGGATCCGGTGCAGCAGCACGCGCGCGGCCCCCGAGGTGGCGGTGGAGACGACCATCGTCGAGGCGTCGGTGCCGCCCGTGCCGAGGTTCGCGCTCAGCCCGTCGGCCACCGGCGCGAACCACGCCGCGCCCTCGAGGACCGGCCAGCGCTCGGCCACGGACGCGGCGACGTCCGGGATCGGCTCGTGCGGGTCGGCGAGCGGGTTGAACTGCTCCGCGTCCAGCCCGCAGGCCAGGAGCAGGGGCTCGTCCCACCGGCCCGTGCGGCGGTCCAGCATCCCGGTCCACGCGGCCGTGGCGGTCCCGGCGCGCGCGGTGCCCAGCAGGCGCAGGTGCACGTACTCGCCCAGGGACATCCACCGCCGGGCCCGCTCCCACGCCTCCGGGTCCGTCTCCCGGAGCCACCGCAGCCGCGGGGCCAGGTACGAGGTGTGCAGGCGGGCGCCCGTGCGCTGCAGGGCGGCGGGCTCGTCGAGCTCGCCGCGCAGCCCGGCCAGCTGCTCGGCGCACCGGGAGTCGGCGTAGGTGAAGCACGTGGTGACCGCGGCGCCGTCGGTCCCGACGCCGACCAGTGAGGACGCGAAGGTGTCCAGGGCGACGCCCGCGACCCGGCCGGCCAGTGCGGGGTCGGCCAGGACGAGGTCGAGGACCGCCGCGAGCTCCTCCGTCACCTGGTCGGGGTCGATCACGGAGGTCCCGTCCGCCGCGGTGGTGAACTCGTGCTCGATCTTGTGCCGGTAGCCCCGCACGGGGGTCCCCGTGGCGTCGTGCAGACCGCCCCGGCTGCCCGTGGAGCCGACGTCCAGGGCCATCACCAGGGGATCGAGGGCCTCGCGCAGGTCCACGCTGAACGCGGCGCCGTCGTCCGGCCGTGGGGGCGTCGGGTGGTGGCTCATGGTCGGCTCCTCCTGGGGGCTGCGCGGCTGGCCCCAGTGTAGGAGGCGGCGCGGAGCGACGGTCACATCGTGAGACGCGAGTCCGCCCACCAGGACGTTGCGGTCGAAAAGCGTATTCTGGACGGCGGACCGCCGGCGGCCGGCCCGGGTGCCCCACGGCCCGTGCGCCGCCCGCCCCGCCACCGGACATCCCCGACCGAGGAGACCCAGCTCCGCCATGCCCCACCTCCGCTCCCGCACCTCGACCCACGGCCGCAACATGGCCGGCGCCCGCGCCCTGTGGCGCGCCACCGGCATGGGCGACGACGACTTCGGGAAGCCGATCGTCGCGATCGCGAACTCCTACACGCAGTTCGTGCCGGGCCACGTGCACCTCAAGGACATGGGCGACCTCGTGGCCTCCGCGATCCGGGAGGCGGGGGGCGTGGCCAAGGAGTTCAACACCATCGCGGTCGACGACGGCATCGCGATGGGCCACGACGGGATGCTCTACTCCCTGCCCTCCCGCGACATCATCGCGGACTCCGTGGAGTACATGGTCAACGCCCACCGGGCCGACGCCCTGGTCTGCATCTCCAACTGCGACAAGATCACGCCGGGCATGCTGCTGGCCGCGCTGCGGCTGAACATCCCGGTGGTCTTCGTCTCCGGCGGGCCCATGGAGTCCGGCGAGGCCGTCGAGGGCGTCGTGGAGCACCGTCTGGACCTCGTGGACGCGATGTCCATGGCCGTCGACGAGTCCGTCACCGACGAGCAGCTGGGCCAGATCGAGCGCAACGCCTGCCCCACCTGCGGGTCCTGCTCGGGCATGTTCACCGCCAACTCCATGAACTGCCTCACCGAGGCCCTCGGCCTGTCCCTGCCCGGCAACGGCACCACGCTGGCCACCCAGGTGGCCCGCAAGGAGCTCTTCCTCGAGGCCGGCCGCCGGGTGGTGGACCTGTGCTGCCGGTACTACGAGCAGGACGACGAGTCCGTGCTCCCGCGCAACATCGCCACCAAGGCCGCGTTCGAGAACGCCATGGCCCTGGACATCGCCATGGGCGGGTCCACCAACACGATCCTGCACATCCTCGCCGCGGCCCAGGAGGGCGAGGTCGACTTCACCCTCCCGGACATCGACGCCCTGTCCCGCCGGGTGCCCTGCCTGTGCAAGGTCGCGCCGAACTCCACCCGGTTCCACATCGAGCACGTGCACCGCGCCGGCGGGATCCCCGCGCTCCTCGGCGAGCTGCGCCGCGCGGGCCTGCTCAACGAGGACGTGCACGCGGTGCACGCCCCGGACCTGGCCACCTGGCTGGACGAGTGGGACGTCCGCAGCGGCCGGTCCTCGGAGCGCGCCCGGGCGCTCTTCCACGCCGCGCCCGGCGGCGTGCGCACCACGCAGGCGTTCTCCACGGCCAACACGTTCGAGTCCCTCGACCTCGACGGCGAGGACGGCTGCATCCGCTCGGTGGAGCACGCCTACACACGGGACGGCGGCCTGGCGATCCTCTACGGCAACATCGCCGAGGACGGGGCGGTCATCAAGACCGCCGGCATCGACGAGGAGCTGTTCCACTTCGTGGGGAGGGCCTTCGTGGTCGAGTCCCAGGACGAGGCCGTCTTCGAGATCCTGTCCAAGAACGTGGAGCCCGGCGACATCGTGGTCATCACCCACGAGGGCCCCAAGGGCGGTCCGGGCATGCAGGAGATGCTCTACCCGACCTCCTACCTCAAGGGCCTCGGCCTCGGCCGGGAGTGCGCGCTCATCACCGACGGCCGCTTCTCCGGCGGCACCTCCGGCCTCTCGATCGGGCACATCTCCCCGGAGGCCGCCGCCGGCGGCGCCGTGGGCCTCATCGAGACCGGCGACGAGATCGAGATCGACGTCGCCCGGCGCGTGCTGCGCGTGAACGTGGACGACGCGACGCTGGCCGCCCGGCGGCAGGCCAGGGGGCCGGCCCCGTGGTACCCCACGAAGCCGCGCGAGCGCCAGGTCTCCAAGGCCCTGCGCGCCTACGCCTCGATGGTCACCTCCGCGGACAAGGGCGCCGTGCGCGTGATCTGACCCCCTCCGGCCGCGATCCCGGGGCCCGCGGGGCACCGAGACGCGGGTCACTTCCACTAGAGTTCCGTCGGGGCGCGCAACCGCTGCGCCCGGTCTTTCACGCGGGCCCCGCAGACCCCACGCCGGGGACCCGCGTCCGTCACAGTTCGGAGCTGCAATGGAACTCGTCACCGATCTCGTGGGCACCCTCGGCGGCTGGGTGTGGAACGTGGTCTTCGCCATCCTCATCGGGGTGGGCCTCTACCTGACCGTCCGCACCGGCGTCGTGCAGCTGCGGCTGGTCCCGGAGATGTTCCGGGTGCTCAACGACAAGCCCGGTCTGGCCGAGGACGGCCAGAAGGGCATCTCCGCGTTCCGGGCCTTCACCGTCTCCGCCGCGTCCCGGGTGGGCACCGGCAACATCGCCGGCGTCGCGATCGCCATCAGCCTGGGCGGGCCGGGCGCCGTGTTCTGGATGTGGGTGATCGCCGGCATCGGCGCGGCCAGCGCGTTCACGGAGTCCCTGCTGGGCCAGCTCTACAAGATCAAGGCGCCCACCGGCTACGTGGGCGGGCCCGCCTACTACATGGAGCGCGGCCTCGGCGCCCGCTGGATGGGGCTGCTCTTCGCGGTCGTCATCACCTTTACCTACGGGTTCGTGTTCAACTCCGTGCAGTCCAACTCGATCGTGGACGCGCTCGGCGGCTCCCTGGGCGTGGACATCGCGGCGGCGGAGGCCCTGTGGTTCCGGATCCTGGTCGGCGCCGTGCTCGTGGGGCTGACCGCCGCGATCATCTTCGGCGGCATCCGCCGGATCTCCGCGGTCTCCGAGATCGTCGTCCCGATCATGGCGGTGCTCTACCTCCTGCTGGGCCTGCTCGTGGTCTTCCTGAACCTCGGCGAGGTCCCCGCCGTGCTCGGCCAGATCCTCGAGGGGGCCTTCGGCATCCGCGAGTTCGTCACCGGCGGGCTGATCGGCGTCATCATCCAGGGCATGAAGCGCGGCCTGTTCTCCAACGAGGCCGGCATGGGGTCGGCCCCCAACGCCGGCGCCACCGCGTCCGTGTCCCACCCGGCGAAGCAGGGCTTCCTGCAGGCGCTCGGCGTGTACTTCGACACCTGGCTGATCTGCTCGATCACCGCGTTCATCGTGCTCCTCTCCAACCCCGAGTTCGGCGGCCGGGAGGGCGCGTCCCTGACCCAGTCCGCGCTGGCCCTGCAGCTGGGCAACTGGGCGGTGCACTTCCTGACCGTGGCGATCTTCCTGTTCGCGTTCACCTCCGTGATCGGCAACTACTACTACGGCGAGTCCAACGTCCGCTTCCTCACGGGCTCGCCCGCGGCGATGACCGCCTACCGCGTGCTCGTGCTGGTGTTCGTCTTCGGCGGCGCCGTGCTGGCCCTGGACCTCGTCTGGTCCCTGGCCGACCTGTTCATGGCGGTCATGGCCACCATCAACCTGGTGGCCCTGGTGCTGCTCGCCGGCGTGGCCGTCCGGGTGCTCCGGAACTACGAGGCCCAGCGCAAGCAGGGCCTCGAGCCGATCTTCCACAGCGGCGACGTCCCGGGCCTGTCCGGGCTCGGCGCGTGGGACGGCACCGACGTGGTGACCACCCGCGGCTACTGGGACGAGCTGGCGCAGAAGCCCACGAGGACCCGCTGACGGGCACGGAGCAGCAGGCCGGGGCCGGGACCGCGTGGCGGCCCCCGCCCCGGCCCCTCTACAGTGAGGTCATGGAATCTCGTACGGACATCGACGCCTCGGCCCTGCGGCAGCTGCAGGCCCCCCTCAAGGATCGCTACCGGGAGCACCCCGAGGAGGCCCGCACACCCCTGCACGCCCGCGGCGACTTCCGCGACACCGGGCTCACGACCACCGTCGACTCGTGGGCCGGGCCGGTGCGGGCCGGCCTGCACGCCGCCACCGGCGGTGACGGCAGCGACGCCTGCTCCGGGGACATGCTCCTCGACGCGCTCGCGGCCTGCGCGGGCGTGACCCTGCGCAGCGTGGCGACGGCCATGGGCGTGCCGATCCGGTCGGCCGAGCTCCGCGCGGAGGGCATGTTCGACGCCCGCGGGACGCTGGGCCTGGACCGGTCCGTGGCCGTGGGGGTCCAGGACGTCGTCCTCACTGTCCGCCTCGACACCGACGCCGACGACGCCACCCTCCAGCGGCTGGCCAAGTCGACCGAGCGGTACTGCGTGGTCAGCCAGAGCCTGAACACGGACGTGGCGTTCGTCGTCGAGCGCGTGTAGCGGCCGCACCCTCGCCGGTCGCGGAACGGCTCCGTGCGCCTCAGGGCGCACGGAGCCGTTCCGCGTTCAGGACAGGACCTGGCGCTTCGACGAGATGACCCCGGTGTTGAAGCCGGCCAGGTGGAGCCCGCCGTGGAAGCGGGCGTGCTCGATCTTCAGGCAGCGGTCCATGACCACGGAGAGCCCGCCCTCCTCGGCGATCCGGGCGGCCTCCTCGTGCCAGGACCCCAGCTGCAGCCACAGGGTCCTCGCCCCGACGGCCACGGCCTCGTGGGCCACGCCGGGGAGGTCGTCGTGGCGCCGGAACGCGTCGACGACGTCGGGCGTCTCCGGCAGGTCCGCGAGGGACGGGTAGACGGGCCGGCCCATGATCTCCCGCAGCGCCGGGTTGACGAAGTACACCCGGTACGGCGAGGAGGACAGCAGGTAGGTCGAGACGAAGTAGGAGGCGCGGGACGGCTTGTCGGACGCGCCCACGACGGCGATCGACTCGGTGCCGTGCAGGATGCTCAGCCGCTCGGGCGCGCTCGGCCCAGTCCACGTGCGGGTCTCGGCGGTCATCGGAGCGCTCCTTCGGTCGTGACGTCGGCGTCGGCAGCAGCGGTGGCGCCGGCCGGGGCGCCGGCCGCGCGGCCGGGGGTCTCCCGGGGCAGGCCGGTGGCCGCCGTGAGGGCCTGGTCGAGGTCCCAGAGGATGTCCTCGACGTCCTCGAGGCCCACCGACAGGCGGATGAGGTCCTCCCGCACCCCCGCGCCGACCAGCTGCTCGGCGCTCAGCTGCTGGTGCGTGGTGGAGGCGGGGTGCAGGACGAGGGTGCGGGCGTCCCCGATGTTGGCGAGGTGGCTGGCCAGCTGCAGGTTCTCGATGAAGCGCGCCCCGACCTCCCGCCCTCCGAGCCGCTCCGTGGGGGAGACCCCGAACGCGAACACGGAGCCCGGGCCGAGGGGCAGGTACCGCCGGGCCCGCTCGTGATGGGGGTGGCTCGGCAGCCCGGCCCAGTTGACGTAGGAGACCCGGGGGTCCTCCTCCAGCCACCGCGCGACGGCCCGCGCGTTGGCCAGGTGCGCGTCCATGCGCTGCGGCAGCGTCTCCACGCCCTGGAGCAGGTTCCAGGCGGACTGGGGCGCCAGGGCGGGGCCGATGTCCCGCAGCTGCTCGGTGCGCAGCCGGGTCAGGAATCCGTACTCCCCGAAGTTCCCCCACCAGGTGACGTCGTTGTACGTGGGCACCGGCTCCGTCATGGACGGGAAGTTGCCGTTCGCCCAGTCGAAGCGGCCGGACTCGACGACGACGCCGCCCAGCGTGGTGCCGTGCCCGCCCAGGAACTTGGTGGCCGAGTGGATGACGATGTCCGCCCCGTGCTCGATCGGGCGGACCAGGTACGGCGGGGTCATGGTCGAGTCGACGACCAGCGGCACGCCGGCCTCGTGCGCGACCGCCGCCAGGCCCTCCAGGTCCGCGACGTCGCCGGAGGGGTTGGCCACGACCTCCGTGTAGACGGCCTTGGTGCCCGGGCGCACCGCCGCCCGGTAGTCGGCGGGGTCGGTGCCGGGGACGAACGTGGTCTCGATCCCGAAACGGCGCAGGGTGACGTCCAGCTGGGTGACCGTGCCCCCGTAGAGCTGGGCGGAGGCCACGATGTGGTCCCCGGCCTGGGCGAGCGCGGCGAATACGAGGAACTCGGCGGACATGCCGGAGGCGGTGGCCACGGCGCCGATGCCGCCCTCGAGGGACGCGACGCGCTCCTCGAACGCCGCGACGGTCGGGTTGCCGATGCGGGAGTAGATGTTGCCGTACTTCTGCAGGGCGAACAGGTTGGCGGCGTCGTCGGCGTCCTTGAAGACGAACGAGGTGGTCTGGTAGATCGGGACCGCGCGGGCGCCGTGCTCGGCGTCGGGGGTGCCCCCGGCGTGCAGGGCGCGGGTGCGGAACCCGAACTGGTGGTCGGCCATGGGGAAGCTCCTCGTGCGAGTGGTGCCGCTGGACGGTCCCGGGCGTCAGGAGGGTCCCGGCGGGGGTGCCGGGGGTGCGGTGCCCCATCGGTCCTGGCGGTAGCACCGTGCGGTCTGCGACGTCGACCACGGTTGCTGCGGCGTCGTCGGTCCAGGTCCCTCGGCCGCTCGGGATGGCTGCCTCCCATTGTGCTGCCCGGGGCCGCCCCGCGCCAACCGCCGGCCCGGGGCGGCGCCGCCCGCACCCCGGGCGGGCCGGCCGGGGCGCTATGATCTGCGCCATGCGCGGAAGGCGCCCGCCTTTCCCGCGCCCACGACGCTGCGGAGGACCTGGTGACGAGGACACGGCACTACACCATCGACGTGATCGCCGGTGACGGCATCGGCCAGGAGGTCATGCCGTCCGCGCTGCGCTGCGTCGACGCGCTGGCGCAGGCGCACGGCTTCACCGTCGACTGGCGCGAGCGGGGGTGGGGCTCCGACCACTACCGGGCCCACTCCCGGATGATGCCCGTCGACGGCATCGAGCAGCTCGCCTCCGGCGACGGCGTCCTGCTCGGGGCGGTGGGCGCCCCGGACATCCCCGACGACGTCACCCTGTGGGGCCTGCTGATCCCCATCCGCCGCGAGTTCCACCAGTACGTCAACCTCCGGCCGATCCGGATCCTCCCGGGCGTGACCTCGCCCCTGCGCGGGCTCGACGAGCTGGACCTCGTCGTCGTCCGCGAGAACATCGAGGGCGAGTACTCCGAGGTCGGCGGCCGGCTCTACCGCGGCCGGCCCGAGGAGATGGCCGTCCAGGAGTCCGTGTTCACCCGCGCCGGCGTCACCCGGATCGCCCGCTACGCCGCCGAGCTGGCCCAGCGCCGCACAGGCCGGCTGGTCTCGGCCACGAAGTCCAACGGCATCATCCACACCATGCCGTTCTGGGACGAGGTCGTGGAGGCCACGGTCGCCGAGTACCCGGGCGTGACGGTCGAGAAGGTCCTCATCGACGCGCTGGCCGCCCGGATGGTCCTCAAGCCGCGGAGCGTCGACGTGATCGTCGCCTCCAACCTCTTCGGCGACATCCTCTCCGACCTCGCCGCCGGGGCCGCCGGCTCGATCGGTGTCGCCCCCAGCGCGAACCTGAACCCGGAGAAGACCCACCCGTCCATGTTCGAGCCGGTGCACGGCTCCGCCCCCGACATCGCCGGACAGGGCATCGCCAACCCCGTGGGCACGATGTGGGCGGCAGCCATGATGCTGGACCACCTCGGGGAGACCGGGGCGGCCCGGCACCTGGAGTCCTCCTTCGAGCAGACCATGGCCGGCGGCACCCTGACCGGGGACCTCGGCGGGACGGCGAGCACGGAGCAGTTCACGCAGGCCGTGCTGGCCCGGTGCACCGACGCCCCCTGACGCAGGAGGTGGCACGACCAGGGGGGCCCGTGGACACCACGGGCCCCCCTGCGCCGGGACGAGGACGGGCTAGATCACCAGGCCCAGGGCGAAGGGCCCGATGAGCACGGTGAAGATCGTGATCAGGATGACGCCCACGATGTTGAGGACGATGCCGCCGCGCACCATCTCGGCGATCTTGACCTGGCCGGTGGCGAAGACGATGGCGTTGGGCGGGGTGCCCACGGGGAGCATGAACGCGCACGTGGCCGCCAGCGCCGCCGGGATGAGCAGCGTCATGGGGTCCACCCCGATGCCGACGGCGACGCCGCCCAGGATCGGGATGAACGTGGCCGCCGTGGCGGTGTTGGACGTGATCTCGGTCAGGAGCAGGACGATCGTGACCACCGCCGCGAGCAGCAGGACGATCGGCAGCGCGCCGAGCCCGGAGACCTGCGCGCCGAACCAGGCGTCCAGGCCCGTGCCGGCCACGGCCGCGGCGAGCGACAGGCCGCCGCCGAAGAGCAGGAGCACGCCCCACGGGAGGCCCTCCTCGGCGTCCTTCCACTCCAGGGTCATGTTGCCCTGCTTGTCGCCGGGGAGCAGGAAGAGCAGCACGCCGGCGCCGATGGCGACCACCGTGTCGTCGAAGAGGTCCAGCCAGGGCAGCTGCTCGCCGATGGTGCCGATGCCGGACAGCAGCCCCGGGACGATCCAGAAGAACGCGGCGATGACGAACACGGCCAGCACGGTCTTCTCGCCCTTGCTCATGGGCCCCAGGGCGGCGATCTCCTCGTTGATCAGCTCCTTGCCGCCGGGCACCTCCGCCAGGTTGAAGCGGAAGATGACGCGGGTGATGAGCAGCCAGGCGAGGCCGATGAAGACCACCACGATCGGCACGCCGAGCATCATCCACTGCGCGAAGCCCACGGTCCGGTCCAGCTCGTCGCTGATGTAGCCGGCCACGATGGCGTTGGGCGGGGATCCCAGCAGGGTGCCGAGGCCGCCGATGGTGGCGGCCCAGGCGATCGCCAGGACCAGGGCCACGCCGAACAGGCGCACGTCGCGATCGTCGATGACGTCGCTGATGGCCTTGCCGCCGCGGATGTCCTCGCCCATGGCCTCGGTCTCGGCCCGGGTGCCGGCGTTGCGGCTGTTCTCGACCACCAGGGTCAGCACGGACAGCCCGATCGGCAGCATCATCAGCGTGGTCGCGGTGTTGGAGACCCACATGGAGAGGAAGGCTGTGGAGATCATCAGGCCGAGGATGATCTGCCGCGGGTGGGTGCCCACCCGGCGCAGGGTCAGCAGCGCGATCCGGCGGTGCAGGTTCCACTTCTGCATCGCGATCGCGATCAGGAAGCCGCCGAGGAACAGGAACACGATCGGGTTGGCGTAGGGTGCGGTCGTCTCGGCCACGGTGAGCGCCGTGAGCACCGGGAAGAGCACGATGGGCAGCAGCGAGGTGATGGACAGCGGCACCGCCTCGGTCATCCACCAGACCGCCATCAGCGTGGCGACCGCACCCACCACCCGGGCGTCGGCCGAGACGTCCGCGCCGCCGAGCAGGAACCAGACCAGGAAGGCCAGCAGCAGGCCGAGGCCGCGGAAGAGCCAGGTCTTCGCCGCCGGGCGGGCAGGTTCGCGGTCGTCGGGCTCGTAGTCGAACTCGCCCTGCTCGGGGACGATCTTTCCGGGGCGCTCGCTCATGTGATCCACCTCATGGTCTCGGGGGCGTGCCCGAAAGGTAGCAGTCACGTCACCGGGCGGCAAGGCGCGCCGCGCCGGGTCATCCGGGGTCCGGGGCGTCCCTGCTCCGGCGCGGGAAACGGTTGCGCAGGTTCTCCTGCGCCACCGCGGAGAGGTTCTCGATCGGCAGCCCGGCCGGGCAGACCTCCACGCAGTCGCCGAGCAGGGAGCAGGGCCCGAACTGCTCCTCGGAGGCGTCGATCACCCGGGCGGAACGCTCGCGGCGCTCGGCGTCGTCCTTGGCCAGCGGCGGCAGCTCCCGCAGCATCGTGCCCACGAACAGCTGGCCGGACCCGTTGGGGCAGGACGCCACGCACGCCCCGCAGCTGATGCAGCCGCCGTTGGCCAGGGCCTTCATCGCCACCGGGAACTTGCCCGCCTTCGCCACGAGGCGCAGCGCCTTCTTGTCCACGGAGAGGTCCCGCTTGACCGGGAAGGACGCCGCCCGCAGCGGCTCGATGCGCACGCGGTCCCCGTCCCGGTAGGCCCCCAGGTGCTGCATACAGCTCGCGGCGTTGCGCTCGGGGCCGTGCGCCACGCCGTCGACCGTCACCCCGCACTTGCCGCAGACCCCTTCGCGGCAGCCGTCGTCGAAGACCACCGGGTCCTCGCCGGCGGCCTCCAGCTGCGCGTTGATCCGGTCGAGCAGCTCGAGCACGGTCATGTCCGGGCTCGCGTCCGGGACGTCGTAGGCCGTGAAGTCCCCGGGCTCCTCCGGGGAGGGCTGGCGCCACACGTCCACGGTCAGGGAGAAGGTGCTCACTCGCTCGGATCCTTGTCGTCTCGAAGAAAGTCGTCTCGAAAAAGGTCGTCCTGCAGGACGTCGTCCCGCAGCAGGGCGTCCCGCGGGAGGTCGTCCCGCAGGCGGGGAAGGGCGGCCACGGGGCTCAGCGCACCGCGCGGGTCAGCACGGCCACCGGGATCGTGGTGTTGCCGGCGGCCACCGCGGCGCCGAACGCGTTCGCGGCGATCCGCAGCCGCCGCTGGAAGCGCCGGTCACCGCCCACGCCCACGTCATTGGCGATCTCCGGGATGCCGTGCACCAGGTGGGCGGCCAGCGCCGCCATGGACAGGGCGTAGGCGGCGGCCACCGGCGGGCGGGAGAGGCTGGCCACGAGATTGGCGTGGGCGCTGCCGTGCTCGAAGTCCCGGGCCGCGGCGGGCCGGGCGCCCAGGGTCAGGTCGAGCACGTGGAAGAGGGTGAACAGCCCGAGCACGCCGCCCGTGCTGCGCATCGAGCGCTTCGCCACCGTCCACGGGGAGCGACGACGACCTCGCGGACGCCGGCCGGTGCGCGGCAGCAGCGTCCCGTTCGCCGCCCAGGACCGCGCGGTGAGCACCGCGGCGGCGCCCGTGTGGACCACGAGGCCGGCTGCGAGCACGCCGCGGGCCGCCCAGAGCACCGTGCCGCGCGGCAGCACGGGGGCGCCCGCCGTGCGGAGGAGCTCGGCGTAGGCGTCGAACTTCTGCGCGCCCTGGTAGACCTTCAGGTTCCCCAGCATGTGCACCAGCACGTAGCCCGAGAACAGGGCGCCGGAGGCGGCCATCGCGAGCTTGAGGTCGGTGTTCGGCAGGGCGGGCAGCAGCCCGTCCGGCGCGGAGCGGGCCGTGCCTGCGGGGCGGGGGGAGTCGTTCACGGCATTCATCCTAGGGGCGGTGCGAGCTGAGACGTCACAAGTCTCAACGTCCTTGCGGAGGGGGTCGCGGACCGTCACGGAGCCGCGCCGAGGGGTCGTTTCCCGCCTCCGCGGCGGCGCGAGGGGTCGTTTTCCGCCGGTGCGAGCAGCTCATTCCGACCGAAAGCGACCCCCCGCGGCCGGAGGAGCGCCGGAAGCGACCCCTCGCGGCGGGGGCTAGCGCCGTGCGGCCAGGACGTCGGCGATGCGCTCGAGGGACTCCTCGTTCTGCAGCGAGGACCGGTCACCGAGCGGGGCGCCCTCCCACAGCTGCGCGAGCAGCCGCCGGGTGATCTTCCCGGACCGGGTCTTCGGCAGGTCCGGGACCGCCACGACCGCCCGCGGCTTGGCGATCGGCCCGATCTCGTGCGCCACGTGCTCGCGCAGGGCCGCGGTCAGCTCCTCCGCCGGGACCCGGGCGGCCTCGGGGGTCAGCACCACGTAGGCGAGCACCGCGTGCCCGGTCAGCTCGTCGCGCACCGGCGCGGCACCGGCCTCCACCACCCACGGGTGGGTGACGAGCGCCGACTCGATCTCGATGGTGGACAGCCGGTGCCCGGAGACGTTGATGACGTCGTCGACCCGCCCCAGGATGTAGATGTCCCCCTCCTCGTCGTAGCGGGCGCCGTCCCCGGCGAGGAACCAGCCCTGCTCGGCGTAGGCCTGCCAGTAGGAGGAGAGGTAGCGCTGCGGGTCGCCCCACACGGTGCGGGCCATCGAGGGACCGGTCCGGTCCACCACCACGAAGCCCTGCACCCCGGGCGGGACCGTCTCCCCGGCCTCGTCGACCACGCGGGTGGAGATCCCCGGGACCGCCCGGGTCGCGCAGCCGGGCTTGAGCGCGGTGCGCGGGGCTCCGTCGTCGAACGTCCCCGGGGGCGCGAACTGGGGGTCGTGCGGCCGCGGGGACATCACGGTGGCGCCGGTCTCGGACTGCCACCACGTGTCCACGAACGGCACCTCGTCCCTGCCCAGCTGCGCGCGCAGCCAGCGCCAGGCCTCGGGGTTGATCGACTCGCCCACGGAGCCGAGCAGCCGGATCGAGTTGAGGTTGTAGAGCGGCGGGACGCCCTTCGGGAACGCGCCCATCAGGGAGCGGATCAGCGTGGGCGCCGTGTAGTAGGCGGTGACCCCGTAGCGCTCGACCACCTCGAAGTGCCGGCCCCAGTGCGGGGTGTTCGGGGTGCCCTCGTAGATCACCTCGGACACGCCGTTGACCAGCGGCCCGTAGATCTCGTAGGTGTGCGCGGTGACCCACGCGAGGTCCGCGGTGCACCAGTGGACGGTCGAGTCCACCTTCGCGGGGTCGTTGACGGTGGCCAGCTCGTCCGGGCGCAGCACGCCGTCCTCGTCCTCGACGTCGGGCAGCAGGTCGAACAGCAGCGCGTGGGTGTAGGCGGTCTGCACGAGGTAGCCGCCCATCGTGTGCACCAGGCCCTTGGGCCGTCCGGTGGTCCCGGAGGTGTAGATGATGAACAGCGGCGTCTCGGCGTCGAACGCCTCGGGCACGTGCACGTCGGACTGGTCGGCGACCAGCTCGTGCCACCACACGTCCCGCCCGCGCGTCCACGGGACCGCGTCCTCCTCCTTGGAGTGCGTCCCCCGGGTGCCCCGCGGCAGGTCCGTGCGCCCGGGCCGGGAGGTGCGGCGCACGACGACGACGTGCTCGACCGCGTTGTCACCGCTGCAGGCCTCGTCGGCCACGGCCTTCACGGGCACCACGGCGCCGCGCCGGTGCTGCCCGTCCGTGGTCACGAGGACCTTGGCGCCGGTGTCCTCGACGCGGAAGCGCAGCGCCTCGGCGGAGAACCCGCCGAAGACCAGGGAGTGCACCGCGCCGATGCGGGCGCAGGCCAGCGTGATGATGACGGTCTCCGGGATGACGGGGAGGTAGATCACCACCCGGTCGCCCTGCTCCACGCCCAGGGCGAGCAGGGCGTTGGCGGCGCGGGAGACCTCCCGCTGCAGGTCGGCGTAGGTGTAGACCAGCCGGTCCCCGGGCTCTCCCTCGAAGTACAGGGCCACGTGGGCGCCGCGGCCGGCCTCGACGTGGCGGTCCACGCAGTTGTGGGCCACGTTGAGCCTGCCGCCCTCGAACCACGCGATCTCCGGGACCGACCAGGTGGGGCCGCCCTGCTCGTCCGTCCCGAGCCGCCGCGGGGCCTCGAAGCGGTGCGCGGTGGTCCACGGCCGCGCCCAGTCGAGGCGCGACGCCTGCGCCTCCCAGAAGGCGATCCGGGCCTCTTCCGAGACCAGGGCGGGATTGGGGGTGGGGGAGGAGGGGTCGCTCCAGCTGAAGCTCACGGTGCTGCTGTCCTTTCCGGCCGGCACGGACGACGGTTCCACTGTGCCAGGCGCACGTGTCAGGCCCATTTCTTGGCGGCCCACTTCTCGAAGACTCCCAGCAGCGCGTCCGTCGCCTTGCCGAGCACCGCGAGCAGCACGATGGCGAGGAGCAGGCGGTCGGTGCGGCCGTTGTTCTGCGAGTCGGTGAGCAGCCAGCCCAGGCCCATGGAGGCGCCCAGCAGCTCGGCGGCCACGAGGAACAGCCACGCCTGGGCCAGGGCCAGGCGCAGCCCCGAGATGACCGACGGCATGACGGCCGGCAGCTGCACCGTGGTGAGCAGGCGCAGCCCGTGCAACCCGAACGCCCGCGCCGCCTCGATGAGGTTGCGGTCCACGTGCTGCAGGGCCGCGGAGACGGTGGTGTAGACCGGGAAGAACGCGCCGATGGCCACCAGCGTGACCTTGGAGTCCTCGCCGAGGCCGATCCACAGCAGCAGCAGCGGCACCCACGCCAGGGACGGCACCGCGCGGAACGCCCCGATCGTGGGGCCCACCAGTGTGGAGCCCCAGCGGGAGAGGCCGATGAAGGACCCGGCCACGAGGCCGAGCCCGGCGCCGATCAGGAAGCCGATCAGCACGCGCTGGGTCGAGATGCCCACGTGGGTCCACAGGTCCCCGCCGGCCAGCAGGCCGATCCCGGCCTCGAGCACCGCGAGCGGGGCCGGCAGCTGCACGGCGCTGAAGACGCCGGCGGTGGACAGCACGTGCCACAGCACCAGCAGCGCGGCGGGCAGCAGCAGGCCCAGCCCGGTGCGCAGCAGCGGCCGCCGCCGGGGGGCCGCGGCGGGGGCGTCCTCGAGACGCTGCGCCTCCTCGGCGGGGGCCAGGGGCTGCGTCACTGCCCGGCCCCGACCAGCTCGGCCGCGCGGGAGGCGTCGGCGTTCTCGGCGTAGGAGCTCTCCACGATGCTCCCGAGCGCCTCGTCGATCTGCTCCTGGCCGGCCACGTCGTCGGACTCCACGAAGATCGGCCCGACCTTCTCGAGGACCGCCAGCTGCTCGTCGCCCGGCACGTGGTCGATGTCCAGGTTGGTGCGCTCGAGCACCTTCTCGGCCACGGACAGCTCGATCCCGGCCGCCTCGGCGAGCAGCTGCGCGGTCTCCTCCGTGTTCTCCTGCGCCCACTGCCGGGCGTAGGCGTAGACGTCCACCACGGTCTGGGCGGCCTCGGGCTGCTCCTCGAGGAAGCTCTCGTGGGCGTTGAGGAAGCCGTAGGTGTTGAAGTCGACGTTGCGGTAGAACAGCTCCGCGCCGTTCTCCTCCGCGGCGGCCATGATCGGGTCGAGCCCGGACCAGGCGTCCACCTGGCCGTTCTCCAGGGCGGCGCGGCCGTCGGCGTGCTGCAGGTTCTGGATCGTGACGTCCCCGGCGTCCACCCCGGCCTCGTCGAGGGCCTGGAGCAGGAAGAAGTACGGGTCGGTGCCCTTGGTCGCGGCCACGGTGCGGCCCTCGAGGTCCGCGACCTCCTGCACCTCGCTGCCGGCGGTGGTGACCAGGGCGGACCACTCCGGCTGCGAGTAGAGGTCGATCACCCGGATCGGGGTGCCGTTGCTGCGGGCCAGCAGCGCCGCGGAGCCCGCGGTGGAGCCGATGTCCACCGCCTCCGCACGCAGCGCCTCGTTGGCCTTGTTCGACCCGGCGGACTGCACCCACTCCACCTCGATGCCCTCCTCGGCGAACGCGGTCTCGAGCCAGCCCTTCTCCTTGATCACCACGGAGAGCGGGTTGTAGGTGGCCCAGTCCACGCGGACGGTGCCGTCCCCGGCGGCCTCCGCGGGCGGCTCACCGGAGCCCTCACCGGCCATGCACCCGGTCAGGCCGAGGGCCAGGACGGCGGCGAGTGCGGGGACGGTGCGGACGGAGCGCTGGGGCAGGGGCATGGCGGAGCCTTTCGTGGTGGACGGACGGTGCCGGGCGGCGCGGGCGGGTGCCGCCGCTGGTCCGGGGAGGGGAGTCGGGGTGGGGGCGGGCCGCGTCAGCGGGTCGCGGGGTGGTGGGTGTCGACGCCGAGGTGGCCGAGGAGCTGCACGCGCAGCTCGGCGAGGACCTCGGAGGCCCGGTCCCGGGGGCGCTCGCCGGGGACGGCGAGGATCGTGCTGATCGAGGCCGGGGCGGTGGGCCCGGTCCGGCCCAGGACCACGATCCGGTCCGCGAGCTGCAGCGCCTCGTCGACGTCGTGGGTGACGAGCAGGACGGTGGTGGGCTGGGCCGCGTGGATCGTGAGCAGCAGGTCCTGCATCTTCAGGCGGGTCAGGGCGTCGAGCGCGCCGAAGGGCTCGTCGAGCAGCAGGACCCCGGGATTGCGGGCCAGGGCCCGGGCCAGGGACGCGCGCTGGGCCATGCCGCCGGAGATCGCGCGGGGACGGTGGCCGGCGTGCGCGGTGAGCCCCACCAGGCGCAGCAGGTCGTCGATCACGGCGTCCCCCTCGTCCCGGGGGAGTCCGCGGGGCAGGCCCAGGCGGACGTTCTCGCGCACCGAGCGCCACGGCAGCAGGCGGGGCTCCTGGAAGGCGACCGCGCAGCGCGGGTCGATGCCGGACACGGGGGTGCCGTCGATGAGCACCCGCCCGGCCGAGGCGGTGTCGAGCCCTGCCGCGGCCCGGAGGAGCGTGGACTTGCCGCACCCCGAGGGCCCCAGGACCGCCAGGACCTCGCCGGGCCGGGCCGTGACGTCGACGTCCTGCAGGACGTGGTGGGTCTCGCGGCCGGACGGGAAGGCCTTGCCGACGTGCTCGAAGGCCACGGAGAAGGCGCGCTTCGCGGTGCCCGGTGCGGTGGCCGGCGCAGAGCCCAGCAGGGAAGTGCTCATGATCAACTCCATCGGTCCTGGCATTAGCACCTCGCACGGAGGATCAGACGGATCCGTGCCGGTTGCTGCGACGTCGACGAGCCAGGTCTCTCAGCCGCTCCGGATGGTTACACCACCAATTGAACGTCCTCGGCGTGTTCCCTGGCAAATCCGTCGCATCCGTGGTGATCGCGACACATCGCTGGCACGGGAGCCCTCCGTGCCCCACCATGGACCCATGACGAGCCGCAGAAGCCCGGCCCGGGCGGACCTGGTGCGCGACGCCTGCGCGGCGTTCGGCGCGGTCCTCGACGGGCTCGGCGACGACGACTCCTGGGCCGCCACTGGCTGCCCGGGGTGGTCGGTCCGGGACCTCACCCACCACTGCGCGATGGACGCCCTGCGGGGGCTGGTCGCGCTGCATACGCCCACCACCGCCCGCCCCGACCGGGACGCCGCGACCTACTGGACCGACTGGGGCGGCGATCCCGCGGGGGCCGCCGAGGCCCGGCGCCACACCCGCGTGGCCGCGTCCATGGTCCTGGACTGGGAGCCGGTGCGCGCCCTCCACCGCGAGACCACCCGGGCGCTCGTGCACGCCGCGCAGCACTGCGGCGACGGCGCGGTCCGCACCCAGGGGCACGTGCTGCGCGTCGAGGACCTGCTGAGCACCCTCGCGGTGGAGGCCACGGTCCACCACCTGGACCTGATCCAGCACCTGGACGGCTCCCCGGGTCCCGCCGTGGACGGGCTCGCCGAGGTCCGCCGGGTCCTCACCGACCTGTGGGAGCGGGAACCGCTCGAGCACTGGAGCGACGAGCACTTCGCCCGCGTGGGCACCGGCCGGGCGGAGCTGACCGCCCAGGAGCGTGCGGAGCTGGGCGCGCACGCGGACCTCCTGCCGCTCTTCTCCTGACCCTCCCCCCTCCGCGAGGTCGCCGACACGTGCAATCCCGCGGAGGAAGAAGGAGGGGGAACGGGTTCCGTGCCAGGCTGGGGGCATGAGCCGCAACGACCCCGCCGTCATCGACCGCCTCATGACACGGCCCGGCCGGTGGGCCGTGGTGGGGCTGACCGGCAACACGGCCCGTCCGGCGCACTCGGTGGCGAAGCGGATCCGGGACGACCTCGGCATGACGATCGTCCCGGTCAACCCGAAGGGCGAGCCGGTGCACGGCGAGCCCGGCCACCGCACGCTCGCCGAGGTCCCGGGGCCGATCGACGTGGTGGACTGCTTCGTGAACTCCCGCCGCGTCGGCGCGGTGGTGGACCAGGCCATCGCCGTGGGCGCCGCCGCGGTGTGGCTGCAGCTGGGCGTCGTCGACGAGGACGCCGCCGCCCGGGCGGAGCGGGCCGGCCTCGACGTGGTCATGGACACCTGCCCCCTGATCGAGCTCCGGTCCCTGCTCCGGCGGGGCTGGACCCTGGACCCGGGCCGGACCCCGCCGCTCGCCCCGCCCGGCTGAACGACCCGGCTGAGCGACCCGGCGGAGCCGCCCGAACCGGGTGGGCGCAGGCCCGATGCGGGCCGGGACCGTCCCCGTGCGGCGGGACCGCACAGGGGTTGCACCCGGTCAGGGGCCACCCGCTAAGCTGTCCCCCGACGACGATGACGAGTCCCGACACGAAGCTCTGGCTGGTCGGGCGGCAACCCTCTCCCGTAGCGGGGTGCCCCAGATGAACATCGGGCCGCGGTGCACGTGCTCCGCGGCAAGTACGGCGCCCACCAGTGCGTCGGACCCGCGGGCAGGTCTCCACGACGCACGGGCGCGGGTCGGCATCGACCCGGGAGGAACACCCCATGAGCAAGCGCATCGCCCTGAACGCCTTCGACATGACCTGCGTGGGCCACCAGGCCCCCGGTCTGTGGAAGCACCCCCGCTCCCGGGCGGACGAGTACAACACGATCGAGTACTGGACGGACGTCGCCCAGGTCCTGGAGAAGGGGCTCTTCGACGCGCTGTTCCTCGCGGACGTCGTCGGGTACTACGACGTCTACCAGAACTCCGCGGCGCCGGTGATCCGGGACGCTACCCAGATCCCGGTCAACGACCCCTTCATGCAGATCTCCGCGATGGCGGCCGTGACGAAGCACCTCGGCTTCGGCGTGACGAGCGCGATCACCTACGAGCAGCCGTACCCGCTCGCCCGGAAGTTCGCGACCCTCGACCACCTCACGAAGGGCCGGATGGGCTTCAACGTGGTGACGTCCTACCTGAAGTCGGCCGCCGAGAACCACGGGCTGACGGAGCAGATCTCCCACGACGAGCGCTACGAGATCGCCGAGGAGTTCATGGAGGTCTGCTACAAGCTCTGGGAGGGCTCCTGGGAGGACGGCGCGGTCCGGCGCGACCGGGTCAACGGGGTCTTCGCCGACCCGGCGCTCGTCCACCCGATCCAGCACCACGGCAGGTACTTCGACGTCCCCGGCATCGGGCTGACCGAGCCGTCCCCGCAGCGCACGCCGCTGATCTTCCAGGCCGGGGCCTCCTCCCGCGGGCGGGCGTTCGCCGGCCGCCACGCGGAGGCGGTGTTCGTGGGCGGCATCCGCCCGGACCTGACCCGGGTGGTGACCGACAAGCTGCGCGACGAGGCGGAGGCCGGCGGCCGGAACCGGGACGACCTCAAGATCTTCGCCATGCTGCACGTGATCGTCGACGAGACCGACGCGAAGGCCGAGCAGAAGCGCCGCGACTACGAGCGGTACGCGGACACCGACGGCGCGCTGGGCCTCGTGGGCGGCTGGTCCGGGCTGGACCTGGGCCGCTACGACGAGAACGACGTCCTGGAGTACATCAAGACCGACTCGATCCAGTCCTTCCTGACCCCCTTCACCACGGCCGACCCGCACAAGAAGTGGACGATCAAGGAGGTCGCCAAGCACATCTCGATGGGCGGCATGGGCGTGCCGATCGTCGGGTCCCCGCAGACCGTGGCCGACGAGCTCGAGCGGTGGATCGACGAGGGCGGGCTGGACGGCATCAACCTCGCCTACCACGTGTCCCCGGGCTCGTTCGAGGACTTCGTGGAGTGGGTCGTGCCGGAGCTGCAGAAGCGCGGCCGCTACCGCACCGGCTACGAGGGCACCACGCTGCGCGAGAACCTCTACGGCAAGGGGCAGACCAAGGTGCTCGGCACCCACCCCGCCGCCGCGTTCCGGGGCGCCTACGCGGGCAGGCCCTCCGCCGCGGACACCCCCGCCCGCCAGCTGGCCCTCTGACCCCCGTCCCCTGACCCCGCGGCTCCGCCGGGAGCACGGGGCAGGGCACGGACGAGGGGCCCCCGCGTGCGGGGGCCCCTCGTCCGTGCCGGGTCAGGACGCCGGTGCGGCGCTCCAGCGCAGCAGGGCCGCGACGTCCGTGCCGTGGGGCAGCGCCCCCGGCGGCACGAAGACGGGGCGGCCGTCGGTCAGCACCGCGGCGCGCACCAGCGCGGCGTCGGCGGAGACCCGGCCCAGCACGCCGGCGCCCACGGCCTCCGACTCCTCCAGGGCGATCCACGGCTCGGCGTCCAGGGCGATGAGCTGCTGCTCCGTGTCCAGGTGGGTGTCGTCGATCAGCAGCGTCTCCGCCTGGGCCTGCTGCAGGGCGGAGACCACGGGCGCCATCCCCGAGACGGCGGTGGGGTCCGCGCGTCCCTGCTGCTCGGCGAGCCGCTCGAGCAGCGCCTGCTGGCGGTGCGCCACGACCTCCGCCACGCGCTCCTCGACCTGGTGGTCGAAGTCGGCGGACTTGCTGCCCTCCGCCCGGGTGTTGGCGTCCACGACGCTCAGCATCCCTCGGCTCGCCTTGGACAGCTGCTCCTCGACCAGGCCCCGGGCCCGCAGGTCCCCGGCCAGGACGACGAGCTGGGCCCCGCTCTCGGCCACGACCTTGTCGATCTGCTCGGCCACCTGCTCGGTGTTGCGCCGCCACACGTCCTCCGTGTGCCGCTGCCAGCGCCCCTGCGACCAGCCGCCCCCGGGGAACTTCTTCAGGTGCTCGGTCTCGCCCTCGATCTGCTGCTCGTCCGCGGCCCGGACGCGGCTGGCGTGCTGGAGGCAGATCTCGCCGCCGTCCCGGCCCACCTCGGCGACCACGTACGGGAAGTCGTCCGGGCGGTGCCGGAACAGGGGAGTGAGATCGGGGACGTCCTCCACCTGGACGACACCGCTGCCGGCCCGGGGCCCGGGGAGGACCTCGTCGATCTCCACGGTGCCTCCGCGCACCAGCAGGTACCGGCACACCGGGTCCGGCACGCCCTCGGCCGGGCGCACGGCGGCCTCCACCGCGGCGAGGTCGGCCTTGCTCGCACCCTGGCGCTCCAGCTCTCGGCAGATGTTCTCCGGAAGCACGTCGATGGCGTGCAGCGAGTCGACGGTGCCGGTGCTGATGTCCGTGTACACGGTGCACCAGGGGCCCTTGCTCTTGAACAGTTCGGCGTAGCGGTGGAATCGGCTCGTCATGATCGACAACTCCTGCTGTTGAGCGGTGCTTCCTGTGGTGCAGACCACGTTATCCGACCACCAGGGGGCTGGGAACAGACGGCCCGACGAGTAGGGTCGGAGGCACACGACCGGCCCCACGGCCGGTGGTCCCGCAGGTCCCACGACGCAGGAGGCAGTCATGAGCGACGTACCCGAGTACGACGAGGCCGACCGGCTCGAGCAGTCGATCGACGCCGATCAGCAGGATCTCGACGACCAGGACGAGGAGGCTCCGGTGCACGCGCCCGACCGCTCGGAGGCGTCCTCCCTCGAGGCGAACCCCGACGACCTCGTGGAGCAGGACCAGGAGGTCGTCCTCGACGAGCCGCAGGAGGTCTCCACGCTCGAGGAGGAGTGAGCCGCGCACCGCGCGGGGGCAAGGACCCCGCGCGGTGCGTCACACCGCGGACCAGCCGCCGTCCGAGGGCATGATCACGCCGTTGACGTTGGAGGCGTCGTCGCTCGCGAGGAAGGCGATGACGGCGGCGACCTGCTCTGCCGTGGCCGTGGCACCGGGGGCGACCGCGTTGGTGCGGATGCCGTCCGCGGCGTGCATGAGGGCGGTGCTCTTCGTCAGCCCGGCCACGGCGTGCTCGGAGGCGGTGTAGGCCGCGCCCGCGGCGGAGCCGCGCAGGGCCGCCTCGGAGGCCACGTTGACGATCGCGTCCCGTCCGGAGGCCCGGAGCAGCGGGATCGCCGCGCGGGCCACGGCGCCGCCCTCTTCATGGTGGTGCGGAACGGGCCCGGAAAAACTTCCCGGAAAAAATGTGACCTGCTGCATCCACGGAGGGGTCAACGGCGGTAGTACGGGTGCAAGGTCGATTCCGCTTCCGCCAGGGAGCCCGTTCAAGGAGCAGTTACCATGCGCAAGACCCTTTCCGCTGCAGCAGTCCTCGGCCTCGGTGCCGGTGCCCTCAGCATGAGCCCGGCGTTCGCCGCCGAGCACGCCGAGCTCTCCGTGCTCCACGGCGTCCCCGACACCGTCGTGGACGTCTACGTCAACGGTGAGCTCACCCTCGACGACTTCGAGCCGGGCACCCTGGCCGGCCCGCTGGAGCTGCCCGCCGGCAGCTACGACCTGGCCATCACGGCCCCCGACGCCGCCGACGCCTCGGAGCCGATCATCGGTCCCGTCACCGCCGACCTGCAGACCGGGATGAGCTACACGGCCGCGGCCCACCTCGACGCCGAGGGCAACCCCACGGCCGCCCTGTTCACCAACGACATGTCCGAGATCGAGGCCGGGAAGTCGCACCTGACCGTCCGGCACGTGGCCGCGGCCCCGGCCGTGGACGTCCTCGCGGGCGACCAGGCGATCATCACCGGGCTCGAGAACCCGAACGAGGAGACCCTCCCGGTCGACGCCGGCACGGTCTCGGCGTCCGTGGCCGCCGCGGGCACCACCGAGCCCGTCATCGGCCCCGCCGATCTCGAGCTCGCCGAGGGCACCCACAACATCGTGTACGCGTGGGGCTCCCTCGAGGCCGGGAACCTGGACCTCGCCGTCCAGACCCTGGAGGGCATGGAGCAGGCGCCCGAGGCCGTGCCGGGCGGCCAGTCCGGCCTCGCGGCCCAGGAGCAGCGCACGATGCTGACCGCCGGCCTCGCGGCCGCCGGTGCGCTCGGGCTGATCGGCGCGGCGTACGGTGCCCGCCGGGTGCTCGCGGGAAACCGCCGGTAGTGAGCGGTCCTGACAGGCACGGTCCGGGTGCGCGGCAGGCTGCGGCCCACCGCGCGCCCGGACCGACAACTCCCGGCACCCGTCGTCGTCGTCTGGCGGCGGTGGGTGCCGGGGCGGTCGCCTCGGTGTCCCTGCTCGCGGCAGCGGCCGTCACCGCTCTCCCGGAGAGCGGGGCCGTGCCGCCCGCGAACTCCCTGGCGGCGGGACCGTACCAGGGCGAGGAGGCGGTGCCGGCACTCGCCGGCCTCGACCGTCCGGTCTCCGCGGAGGCCCCGGCGCAGTCCGCCGCGGCACCCGCGGAGATCCCGGTCGCTCCCGCCACCCAGGCGCCCGCCGAGAAGGTCCCCGCCCCCGTGCGGGTGGTCGTGGACGGCTCCCCGATCGACATGCCGGTGGTCCCGGTGGGGGTCGAGGACAACGGGGCCATGACCATCCCGGACAACCACGTGGAGCTGGGCTGGTACCGGTACGGTCCGTCCCCCGGGGCGGACGAGGGCGCCGCGGTCGTCGCCGGCCACGTCGACACCCTCACCGAGGTCACGCCGATGGCGCAGCTCAAGGACGTGCCGGTCGGGGCGGAGGTCCGCGTGGAGCGCGCGGACGGGAGCGTCCAGCGCTACCGCACCGAGTCCGTCCAGCACGTGCACAAGAAGTCCCTCGCGGAGGCGGACCTGTTCCGCCGGACCGGCGAGCCGGTGCTCCACCTCGTGACGTGCGGCGGGGAGTGGCTCGAGGAGATCGGGGACTACGAGGACAACGTGGTGCTGCGGGCGGTCCCGGTGCCCTGAGCGGCGGAGGGAGGCGAGAGGCGCATGACCGGATGGCCGGTGTCCACTAGGCTGGGCAGGACTCGTGCGCCCGGGCACCGCCCGGCCGCCCGCGACCACGACCTCCGCCCCACGAGGAGTCCTTCCACGATGCCGCCGCCGCCCCCGGACTGGGGACCCGAGCTCGACGCCGCGTTCGCCGCGGGGGACGAGCAGGCGCTGAGTGCCGCGTACCGGCACTGCGCCGGGGTCATCCGGGGTCTCGCCCTCCGGGCGCTGCGCGACGACGCGGGTGCCGACGACGTGGTGCAGGAGGTCTTCATCCGGGCGTGGAAGTACCGGTCCGGCTACCGCCCCGAGCACTCCTCGGCCCCCGCCTGGCTCATCGGGATCGCGCGCAACTGCATCGCCGACGCCGCGAGGACCGCCGGCCGCGAGGCGGAGCGGCGCCAGGCGGACGCGGTGCGCACCGACCGGGAGCCGCGGCACGAGGAGTCGGACCTGCTGGTGGACCGGCTCGTGGTGCGGGCGGAGGTCGAGCGGCTCGGGCCCCCGAAGTCGACGATCATGGCGCTGGCGTTCTACGAGGAGCTCACGCACCAGCAGATCGCACAGCACCTGGACCTGCCCCTCGGCACGGTCAAGAGTCATCTGAGGCGCGGCCTCACGAACCTACGAACACGATTGGGAGACGGTCATGGCACACCTGAGTGAGGAGTCGCTGACGCTCCTGGCTCTGGGTGAGGCCCTCGACCCCCAGAGCCGGGAGCACGTCGCCTCCTGCGCGGACTGCACGGCCGAGCTCGCGTCCCTGCAGCGCGTCGTGCACGCCGGCCGGGCCGAGGCGCCCGCCGTGACGGCGCCCGGCCCCGGGGTCTGGGCTGCGATCCACGCCGAGCTGGGCCTCTCCGACGAGGTCGCGGCGGATCCGCTCGCCGGCACCCGGGACGGCGCCCGCGGCGACACCGCCGCCGAGGACAGCGCCGGCACCGTCGGTGCCCCCACGGGCTCCGCGGCCGGCCCGCGGGGCGACGACGGCGCAGGGCGCGGCGGGGCGACCGTCGTCGACCTCGACGCCCGCCGGCGCAGGCCCCGGCGCGGGGTGCCGTACCCCCTGGCCGCCGCCGCGGCCGCCGCGGCGCTGCTCGTGGGCGGCGTCTCGGTCTGGGGCGCGCAGCGCCTGGGCCTTGAGCCGGACCCCACGGTGCTGGCCACGGCGGAGCTCGAGCCCCTCGCCGGCTACACCGCCCGCGGCTCGGCGGAGGTGGACGAGCGCCCGGACGGGACCCGTCAGCTGGTGGTGCGGACCGACCCCGCCGACGTGGACGGGTTCAAGGAGGTCTGGCTGCTCGCCCCCGACGCGCAGCGGATGGTCAGCCTCGGCGTGATGGCAGGGGACGAGGCCGTGTTCGTGCTGCCCGAGAACCTGGACGTCGGCGAGTTCCCGGTCGTGGACGTCTCGAACGAGCCGATCGACGGCGACCCGACGCACTCGGGGGACTCGATCGTGCGCGGCGTCCTGGAGGTCTGAGCGGGGGCTCGGCCCCTCAGAGCAGGGCCGAGGTCAGCCGGGCCACGTTGTCGGCGTACTTGTGCCACAGCGGCCGCCGGTTCCACGCGTCGAAGTCCAGCAGGGTGCTGGCCTCGAGGAACTCGGCGACCACCGCGTCCATCCGCCGCCGGAAGTCCCGGTCCGCGATGAACACGGAGACCTCGAGGTCCAGGGCGAACGAGCGCTCGTCCATGTTGGACGAGCCGATCACGGAGACGTAGTCGTCCACGAGCACGAACTTGGCGTGCAGCACGGTGGGGGAGCGGTACCGGTAGATCTTCACGCCGGCCTCGACGAGCTCCTGGTAGTAGGAGTTCTGGGCGTGGTAGGCCAGGAAGTGGTCCGAGGTCTCGCCCACGAACAGCCGCACGTCCACCCCGGACTGCGCCTCGGTGGTCAGCGCGTGCATCAGCGACTCGTCCGGGACGAAGTACGGGCTGGCGATGACGATCTGCTCGTTGGCGTTGTAGATCAGATGGTTGAACAGGCGCAGGTTGTTCTCCGTCTCGAACCCGGGGCCGGAGGGCACGACCTGGGCGAAGACCGGCCCCTGGGTGTCCGGGAGGTCGCGGGCGGCCTCGTCGAGCAGGAGGTCGCCGGTCTCGGAGTACCAGTCGCTCGTGAACAGGGCGTTGAGCTCGGCGACCACGGGACCGGTGCACTCGAGCATCAGGTCCTTCCACTCGAGCCCCTTCCGGCGGTTCCGGCGCTTGTTGTAGGAGCGGTGGATGATGTTCTGCGAACCCGTGTAGGCCAGGGAGCCGTCGACCACGAGGATCTTGCGGTGGTTGCGCAGGTCGGGCCGCTGCCACTCGCCCTTCCACGGCCGGACGGGCAGCATGCGCTGCCACGGCAGCCCGGCCTCGTCGAAGCGCTTGATCATCCCCCGGTACCCCGGGTAGCCCACGGAGCCGAGGTGGTCGATGAGCACCCGCACCCGCACCCCCCGCCGGTGGGCGCGCACCAGGGACTCCAGGAGGGGACGCGAGGCGTCGTCGATGGCCACGATGTAGAACTCGAAGTGGACGTAGTCCCGGGCCCGGTCCACGGCGTCCGCCATGATCCGCATCGCCTCGTGGTTGTCGGTGAGGATCTCGAAGGAGTTGCCGCCGACCATGGGCAGGGCGCCGAGCTTGTAGTTCAGGGCCGCGGTGGAGGCCACCCACTCGGGCAGCTCCTCGTCCGTGTTGCCCAGGATGTGGAGGTCCGGGGTGTTCTCGCGGATGACGTCGTTCATCTTCGCCTGCATCGCCATCCGCTTCTTCGGCAGCTTGGCGGAGCCGATGGCCAGGAACAGCAGGATCCCCACGTAGGGCAGCAGGAAGATCGCGAGCAGCCAGGCCAGGGCCACGGAGGGCCGCCGGTTGTGCGGGATCCAGCCCAGGGCCACCAGGTTGATGAGCAGCCCCAGCACCAGCACCACGATCGTCGCGGTCTCCGGGAGGAGGTGCGCGGGGATGCCGCTGAAGGGGAACAGGGCCGGGATCACCTCGCCAGTCTAGGTTCCGGCGCCGCGCGGTCTACGCGGGGCGCGGCAGGACGTAGTCGGTCTCCGGGCCGGGGGTCTCGCGGTGGACGAAGCCCGCGGCGACGAGCACCTGCGCGGCCGGCGCGTTGTCCCCGGGCACGCTGGCGCGCACCCCGGTGACCGCGGGGTCCGCGAACGCGACGCCGAGCAGCGCGGTGATGCCCTCCTGCGCGTAGCCCAGGTTCCGGCGGTTCGCGGCGAGGGAACCCACGATCTCGAGCTCGTCGTCGATCGGCGGGCCCACGAAGCCGGCCGTGCCGACGATCTCGCCGGTCGACTTCTCCACGACGGCCATCCGCGCGTACACGGACTCCGTGAAGAAGTAGCCCCCGGCCATGAGGGACTCGCGGGCGAAGTCCATGTCCTCGGCGGTCGGGAAGCCGTGGGCGAAGTGGGCGCCGTGCTCGCCGGCCGCCACGGCGTCGAGCTCCTCGGCGGTGAAGGGGCGGAGCAGGAGCCGTTCCGTCTCCAGGACGGGTGCGGGGCGCTGGGCCTCGAGGTCCTCAGTCATGCTGGTGCTGCTTTCTGCGGGTCCGGGTGCCGAGGGTGGACTGGGTGGATCCGTGGAGCGGGGTGCCGGGGGCGGGGATCCGCCCCCGGCGGATCAGCCGAAGTGCTTCGGCAGCGTGCCCTCGTGCGCGGTGCGGAGCTCGTCCAGGCCGATGCCGAACTCGCTCTGCACGTCCAGCGCGCGGTTCTCGGTGTCCACCACGCCGATCCGCGTGTGCGGATAGGCGCGCATGGTGCACATGTCCTTGAACCGTACTTCTTCGCTGCGCGGCACGGCCACCACGGCCCGTCCCTGGGTCTCGGAGAAGAGCATGGTGAACAGGTCCACGCCGTCGCGCTCGCACACCTCGCCCAGCCCGATGCGCGCACCGGTGTCGAAGCGCAGCGCCATCTCGGCGAGGGTCGCCGCGAGGCCGCCCTCGGCGACGTCGTGCGCGGCGTCGATCATGCCGTCGCGGGACATGTTGATCAGCAGGTCGCCGAGCAGCTTCTCCTGGGCGAGGTCCACGGCCGGGGGGAGCCCGCCGAGGTGCCCGCGCAGGTTCGCCCACTCGGAGCCGTCCAGCTCGTCCCGGGTGGTCCCGAGCAGGTAGATCGCCTGGCCGTCCTCGCGCCAGCCCGACGGCGTGCGCCGCCGGACGTCGTCGAGCACGCCCAGCATCGCCACCACGGGCGTCGGGTGGATGGCCACGCCGCCGGTCTGGTTGTAGAGGGAGACGTTGCCGCCCGTCACGGGCACCCCCAGCTGCTGGCAGCCGTCGGCGAGCCCGCGCACGGCCTCGGCGAACTGCCACATGGTCTCCGGGTCCTCGGGGGAGCCGAAGTTCAGGCAGTCGGAGACGGCCGCGGGGCGGGCGCCGGCGGTGGCCACGTTGCGGTAGGCCTCGGCCAGGGCCAGCTGCGCGCCGGCGTACGGGTCCAGGTAGGCGTAGCGGCCGTTGCAGTCGGTGGACAGGGCCACGCCGAGGCCGGTCTCCTCGTCCACGCGGACCACCCCGGCGTCGTCGGGCATCGCCATGGCGGTGTTGCCCTGCACGTAGCGGTCGTACTGGTCGGTGACCCAGTCCTTGGCGCAGAGGTTCGGGGAGGCCATGAGCTCGAGGACGGCGTGCTTGAGCTCCGCGCCCGAGGGCCGCCCGGCGTCGGCCGGGGATCCGGCGAAGCGGTCGGCCTGGAGCCGGTCCTGGTCCGCGGGCCGGGTGTAGGGCCGGTCGTAGACGGGGCCCTCGTGGGCGACGGTGCGGGGGTCGACGTCGACGATGACCTCGTCGTCCCACTCGATCACGAGCCGGCCGGTGCCGGTGACCTCGCCGATCCAGGAGTGCTCGACGTCCCACTTGTCCATCACGGCCTCGAAGGCGGCGACCTTCTCGGGGGTCACGACCGCCATCATGCGCTCCTGGGACTCCGACATGAGGATCTCGCCCGGGGTCAGGGTGGGGTCGCGCAGGAGCACCTGGGTCAGGTCCACGTGCATGCCGCCCTCCCCGTTGGAGGCCAGCTCCGAGGTGGCGCACGAGATGCCCGCGGCCCCCAGGTCCTGGATGCCCTCCACGAGGGAGCCCTTGAACAGCTCGAGGCAGCACTCGATGAGCACCTTCTCCGCGAACGGGTCGCCGACCTGGACGGCCGGCCGCTTGGACGGCTTGGCGTCGTCGAAGGACTCCGAGGCGAGCACGGAGGCGCCCCCGATGCCGTCGCCGCCGGTGCGGGCGCCGAACAGCACCACCCTGTTGCCCACGCCGGAGGCGTTGGCGAGGCGGATGTCCTCGTGGCGCATCACGCCCACGGCGAGCGCGTTGACGAGCGGGTTGCCCTGGTAGCAGGAGTCGAAGACGACCTCCCCGCCCACGTTGGGCAGGCCCAGGGAGTTGCCGTAGCCGCCCACGCCCGCCACCACGCCGTGCACCACGCGGGCGGTGTCCGGGTGGTCGATCGCCCCGAAGCGCAGCGGGTCCATGACGGCCACGGGCCGGGCGCCCATCGAGATGATGTCGCGCACGATCCCGCCGACGCCCGTGGCGGCGCCCTGGTAGGGCTCCACGTAGGACGGGTGGTTGTGGGACTCGATCTTGAAGGTCACGGCCCAGCCGTCCCCGAGGTCGGTGACGCCGGCGTTCTCGCCGATGCCCACCAGCAGGTCCTTCTTCATCTCCTCGGTGACCTTCTCGCCGAACTGGCGCAGGTGGACCTTGGAGGACTTGTAGGAGCAGTGCTCGGACCACATGACCGAGTACATGGCGAGCTCCGCGGCGGTGGGCCGGCGGCCGAGGATCTTCTTGATCTCCTCGAACTCGTTGTCCTTGAGGCCCAGCTCGGCCCAGGGCAGCTCGGTGTCGGGGGTGGCCGTCGCGTGCTCGACGGTGTCCAGGTTGAAGTGCTTGTCGCTCATGGAGTGCTCGGTGTCCCTTACTTGACCAGTGCCTTGAGGGCGGAGACGAACAGGCCCAGCCCGTCCGTGCCGTCGCGCATGCCGACCTCGCCGGAGGCCGAGGAGTCCGCGCCGAAGCCCGGCTCGACCGCGTGCTCGGGGTGCGGCATGAGGCCCACCACGTTGCCGCCGGCGTTGCAGATCCCGGCGATGTCCCGCCGGGACCCGTTGGGGTTGCCCTCGACGTAGCGGAAGACCACGCGGCCCTCGGCCTCGAGGGCGTCGAGGGTCCGCTCGTCCGCCACGTACTGGCCGTCCTGGTTCTTGAGCGGGACCACGATCTCCTGGCCCTGCTCGAACTCGGTGGTCCACACGGTCGTGCTGTTCTCCACGCGCAGGCGCTGGTCCCGGCACAGGAACTTCAGGCGCTCGTTCTTGATCATGGAACCCGGCAGCAGGTGCGACTCGGTGAGCATCTGGAAGCCGTTGCAGATCCCGAGGACCGGCAGCGGGGCGGACCCGGAGGTGCCCGCGGCGTTCGCGCCGTCGATGATCGGCGCCATGATGGGGGCGAACCGGGCGATGGCCCCGGCGCGCAGGTAGTCGCCGTAGGAGAAGCCGCCGGGCAGGATCACGGCGTCGACGCCCTGCAGGTCCTCGTCGGCGTACCAGAGGGGGACGGGGGTGCCGCCGGCCAGCGTCACGGCGCGCGCCGCGTCGCGGTCGTCGAGGGTGCCGGGGAAGGTCACGACGCCGACGCGCGCGCCGGCGAGCCCAGCGTCCGGCGCGGGGCCGGAGAGATCCGCGATGAGGGGGGTCTCGAGACCGGCCATGCTCAGTTCTCCTCGGTCTCGTCGAGCACGGCCACGCGCACGACGTCCTCGATGACGGGGTTGGAGAGCAGCTTCTCCGCGGCCTCGCGGGCCTGGGCCAGCGCGTCCTCGGTGGCCTCGCCGTCGACGGTCAGCTCGAAGCGCTTGCCCTGCCGGACACCGGCGAAGCCGTCCAGGCCGATGCGGGGCAGTTCGTTGGCGATCGCCTTCCCCTGCGGGTCGAGGATCTCGGGCTTGGGCATGACGTCGACAACAATGCGGGCCATCGGGGAACTCCTGAGGGTCGAGCAGCGGGCCGGGATCCGGCGAACGTCAGCCATTCTATCGGCTCGGGCACGCCGGTCGTGCCGGGCCCGGACCGCCCGCCGGGTGTGGTAGGGGTCACCTGCCGGCAGGCCGCCCGGGCGGTGGGCCCCCGGGATTCTCCAAGGCGTGTCCGGTAGACCGTGGTGCCATGAGCACCGCACCGCAGACCGCAGGGGCCCGCACCGACGACGCACGCCTGGTCTCGGTCTACCGCCGGGTCCTGACCCTGCTGGGGATCGGCACGGTTCTCGGCGCCCTGACCGAGCTGGCGATGCTGCGGCACTGGCAGGGACCCGGCCAGCTGGTGCCTTGGGCGGTGCTGGCCGTGCTGCTGCTCGGGGCCGTGGCGTGGCTGGTGCGGCGCACCACCGGGACGGCCCGCACCGTGCGGGTCGCCGCGGTCGTCTCCGTGCTCGGCAGCGCCTACGGCGTCTACGAGCACGTCCTGGCGAACCTGCGGGCCGGACCGCTGGACCCGCGGTACGCCGAGGCCTGGGACGCGATGTCGGGCGCGGCCCGGCTGTGGGCGGCGACCAGCGGGGCCGTCGGGCCGTCCCCCGTGCTCGTGCCCGGCACGATGGGCCTGGCGGGGGTGCTGCTGTGGCTCGCCGTCCTCCGCTGGCGGCGCGGGACGGACCGAGCCCGGTCCGCCGCCGGCGGAGGGGAACGGGGCGGTGCTGGAACAATGGGCCCATGACCCAGCACCCAGCGACGACCACCCCCGGACTCAGCGGCCGGGAGGCCGAGCGGCTCGCGGACGCCCTCGAGGCCCGGGACGTGACGGTCTTCGTGGACGGCACCTCCCTGCGCCTGCCGGAGGGGGCGCGCGACGCCGTCGTGGACCTCCTCTCCCGGATGACCCGCGGGGAGACCGTCACGGTGACGTCCGCCGCGGAGCCGCCGGCGGACCCCGGGGACCTGCTGACCACCTCGCAGGCGGCCGCGCTCGCGGGGATCTCGGCCACCTATCTGCGCAACCTCACCACGGAGGGCGTCCTCCCCGTGCAGTACCGGGGCAGCCACCGCCGGATCCGGCGCGCGGACGTCCAGGCCTGGCTCGCCCGCCACGGCGAGGACGGGGCCGCCCCCGACTCCCCGGAGGACCTGCTGACCACCTCGCAGGCGGCCGCGCTCGCCGGGATCTCGGCCACCTATCTGCGCAACCTCACCACCGAGGGCGCCCTGCCCGTGCAGTACCGGGGCAGCCACCGCCGCATCCGGCGCTCGGACGTCCAGGCCTGGCTCGCGGGGCGGCAGCGGCGCGACGACGACGGCGCGCCCGCGCCGCACTGACCCCGCCTCAGCCGAAGCGGGCCACGACCCAGCCCTCGACCACGTCGACCGCCGCCGCCCGGAGGAGGTCCTTGGCGGGGTCCGGCGGTGCCTCCCGGCCGGCCGCCAGGGCCAGGCGGGACCCCACGAACCGCCCGTCGGCGGCGAAGACCCAGAAGTGGTTGGGGCACTCGAACGTCTCGGCGCGCCCGGCGGACTCCCGGCACACGGTGGCCTGCTGGTGCGTGCAGGTGTTGCGCAGCACGTGCAGCGCGCCCCCGGCGTCACGGGTGACGAGGACCGGCCCCGTGCTGGAGGGCGCCGTCACGAAGTCGAGCGGGCCCGGCACGGCGGAGACCGCCACGATCCGCTCCCAGCCGCCGGCGGGCTCCCCGGGCGCGCTCACGCCGCCGCCCCGTCGGTGGCGCGGGCCGGGTCGAGGACCTCGAGGGCAGCGCCGAGCCGGCGACGCAGCGGCCCGGCGCGCCGGGCGAACTCCCGCTGCCGGCGCACGTACTCGGCCTTGCCCTCCGGCGTCTCGATCCGCACGGGCTCGTAGCCCCAGCCGGAGAGGTCGTAGGGGGCGGCCCGCATGTCGGTCTCCCGCACGTCCCACGCCAGCTCGAAGCAGTCCATCAGCAGCTCGGAGGGGATCCCCGGGACGAGCTTGTACGCCCACTTGTAGAGGTCCATGGTGGCGTGCAGGCAGCCCGGCTGCTCCATCCGGCGCTGGGACTCCCGGGTGGGCCGCAGCTCGTTGAGCGGCACGGCCTGCGGCTGGAAGAACCGGAACGCGTCGAAGTGGGTGCACCGGATCCGGGCGGACTCCACCACGGCGTCCGTGCCCGCGGCCCCGAGCCGCAGCTCGAGCTGCTCGTGGCGGAGGTCGTTGTCCTCCGAGCGGTAGGCCATCGCCCACTCGTGCAGGCCGAAGCAGCCGAAGAAGCCCGGGTTGCCCGCGTGCGCGCCCAGCACCGCCCGGGCGAAGTCGATCGCGGGGGCCCGCCGGTCCCGGAGGGCGTCGTCGTCGACGGTCACGGCCCCGTCCCGGGCGCTGAGCCCCAGGGCCGTGAGCTCGGCGCCGGTGAGCGCGCGGTAGAACTTCTCCCCGGCGCGGTCCGCGGCGTCCAGCAGCACGGTGCCCGCCCCGGGGTGCCAGCGCTTCAGCTGCGCGGGCTTGAGGGTGTAGTAGGTGAACAGGAAGTCCTCGACCGGGTGCTTGTGCCCGCGGTGGCGGCGGGCCACGAACGGGTCCGCGCGGCGCGCCGCGCGCTGCTCGTGGGCGTGCGACCGCGGCGCCCACTCCGCGCGGGACAGGACGACGACGGGGCGGGTCACGGGACCCGCCCCGTCGTCGACGGACCGGTGGAGCGCGGCACGGGGATCAGCGGCCGGTCCCCGCGTGGACCGTGGCCTCCTCGTCGGAGTCCAGGCCGAAGGCGCTGTGCACCACGCGCACGGCCTCGTCGAGCCGGTCGGCGGCCGTGACCACCGAGATCCGGACCTCGGAGGTCGAGATCATGTCGATGTTGATGTTCGCGGCCGCGAGCGCCTCGAAGAACGTGAAGGTCACCCCGGGGTTCGACTTCATGCCGGCGCCCACGAGGGAGAGCTTGCCGACCTCGTCGTCGTACTCCAGGCCCGCGTAGCCGATCTTCTCCTCGGCGGCGCGCAGCAGGCTCATGGCCAGATCGCCCTGGGACTCGTCCACCGTGAAGGAGAGGTCCGTCAGCGGGTCGTCGCCGGTGGAGATGTTCTGCACGATCATGTCCACGTTGACCTTCGCCTCCGCGAGCAGCCGGAAGATCCGGGCGGCGATGCCGGGCTTGTCCGGCACTCCGACGACGGTGACCTTCGCCTGCGTGCGGTCGTGGGCGATGCCGGAGATGAGGGGCTGTTCCAACGGGATCTCCTTCGGGGAGGTGACGGCGTCTTCGGGGCCCGGGATGACCCAGGTGCCCTCGTTGTGGGAGAAGGACGAGCGGACGTGCAGCTTCACGCCGAAGCGGCGGGCGTACTCGACGCAGCGCAGGTGCAGGATCTTCGCGCCGTTCGCGGCGAGCTCGAGCATCTCCTCGCTGCTGACCACGTCCAGCTTGCGGGCCCTGGGCGCGATGCGGGGGTCGGCGGTGAACACGCCGTCGACGTCGGAGTAGATCTCGCAGACGTCGGCGTCGAGGGCCGCGGCCAGCGCCACGGCCGTGGTGTCCGAGCCGCCGCGGCCCAGGGTGGTGATGTCCTTGGTCTGGCGGTGCACGCCCTGGAACCCGGCGATGATCGCGATGTTGCCCTGGTCCAGGGACTCGCGCACGCGCAGCGGATTGACCTCCACGAGGAGGGCGGCGCCGTGCGCGCCGTCGGTGACCATCCCCGCCTGCGACCCGGTGAAGGACTGGGCGGGAGCGCCCATCCCGGACACCGCCATGGCCAGCAGCGCCATGGAGATCCGCTCGCCGGCGGTGAGCAGCATGTCGAGCTCGCGGGCCGGGGGCTTGCGGGTGACCTCGTGGGCGAGGTCCAGGAGCTCGTCCGTGGTGTCGCCCATCGCGGAGACGACGACGACGACGTCGTGGCCCCTGTTGCGCGTCTCGACGATCCGCCGTGCAACGCGGCGGATGCCGTCGGCGTCCGCGACGGAGGATCCACCGAACTTCTGCACGATCAGGCTCATGGGTTCAACTCCTGTGCTCGAGGGCGGCCGGCGGTCGGGGCCGGGCCGTGCGCCCGCTCCCCGCGGCAGGGCACCAGGACATCCTACGCGAGTGCGTCAGGCGACGACCGTCCGGCCCTCGAACGCGCGGCCGAGGGTCACCTCGTCGGCGTACTCGAGATCGCCGCCCACGGGCAGCCCGGAGGCCAGGCGGGTCACGCGGATCCCGAGGGTCTTGAGCATGCGGGAGAGGTAGGTGGCGGTGGCCTCGCCCTCCAGGTTCGGGTCGGTGGCGAGCACGACCTCCTGCACGGTGTCGCCGGAGAGCCGCGTCATGAGCTCCCGGATGCGCAGCTGGTCGGGGCCGATGCCCTGGATGGGGCTGATCGCCCCGCCCAGGACGTGGTACCGGCCGCGGAAGCTGCGGGTGCGCTCGATGGCCATGACGTCCTTCGACTCCTCGACCACGCAGATGACGCTGTCGTCCCGGCGGGCGTCGCGGCAGATGGCGCACTCGTCCAGCTCGGACACGTTCCCGCAGATCCGGCAGAACTTCACCTTGTCCTTGACCGCCGTCATGGCGTCGGCCAGCCGCCGGACGTCCTCCTTGTCGGCGTCGAGGAGGTGGAACGCGATCCGCTGCGCGGACTTCGGCCCGACGCCGGGCAACCGGCCCAGCTCGTCGATCAGATCCTGAACAGCGCCTTCGTACACGTTTCCCTCGATTTCCGGGCCGGTGCACGGCCCTCCTGATCGTCCTCGGCCACGACGTTACCGGGGTGCCGGTGCGCGGGGCGGTCCCGGCTCACTCCCCGGTGTGGAGGTCCCGCTCCTCGATCAGCATCCCCCCGAGGATCCGCTCGATCGCGGCGCGGCCGTAGAGGGTGGAGTCCTCGAGCGCCTCGTCGTCCGAGCTGGGCACGAAGGAGTCGTCCCATTCTACGCCGCTGTCCTGCGGGGCCGCGGCGGAGGCGGGTGCCTTGCGCCCCGCGGCGATGGCCGCGGCGTGGCGCTCCCGGAAGCTCAGCCGTGCGTTCCGGTCGGCGCCGGCCGGTGCCGCCGACGGGGCGTCCTGCTGCGGGGCGGCCGGGGCCGCTGGGGCCGCTGGGGCCGCCGGGTTCGCCGTCGGAGCCGGGGCAGAGGCGCCCGTCGCGGTCCGGGGATCCTCCGGGCGGGCGGCCGGGTGGGCGGTGGGGGGCGTGGCGCTGCCGGTCGACCGGTTGCCGGGTCCGCCCCCGGAACGGGGAGCGGACGCAGGGCTCTGCCGTGCGGGGGCCGCGGGCCGCCACTGCTCCGGGGGCGCCGCGTCCAGGTCGTCGGGGTAGGGGGGATCGTCCGGGTACGGGGGCTCCTCGGGCGGCGGGACGTCGTCGTCCGACGGGGGGACGCCCCGGTCCCGTGCCCCCGGGGCCTCGCCGGGGAAGGCGGGGCCCGGGCGCCCGGTCCGACCGGGGTCGGACGGTGCTCCGGGCTGCGTCCCGGGCTGCGTCCCGGGCTGCGGTGCCGGCCGGTCGGCGGGCTGGGCGCCGGCGGGGTCCTCCGCCGTCCGGGCCGGTCCCGGCGGCCGGGCCTCGGGCTGCGCCGGAGCCCGGGGTGCGGGTGCGGCCGGGGGCCCGGCAGGGGCCGCGGCCGGGGCGCCGCCCTGGGGAATGGCGGCCACGGACCAGCTGTGCACGGGCTCCTGGGCCCAGGCGGGGTCGGTCCACTCCGCCGGCGCGTCCGTGGCGGGTCGGCCGTGGGCGTCCCAGGGGTCCTGGCCGCCGCCGTCCCCGTCCGGGGACGGCGCGCCCGCGGGCGGCTCCGGCGCGGAGTCCGTCGCGGTGCCCGGTGCGCCGTCCGGGGGCGTGCTCGCGGCCCGGGGCGGGGTCGGCTGTTGCTCCCGGCCGCGCGGTGCGCCCGGCCGGTCCTGGGCCGGGGGTCGCCGGTCCTGGCCGCCCCGGGACCGGTCCTCGGGGGCGCGCCGTTCGGGGCGCTCCCCGTCGGTCCCGGGCCCCGGTTCGGCCGGGCGCCCGGGCGGGCGCGTCGACGGCTCCGGGCCGCGCGGGGCTCCGCCGCCGCCACCGCCCCGGCCGTGCCCGCCGCCGCCCGGCGGGACGGCCTCCGCACGGCAGTCGATGCCGAGGATCTGCTGGACCGCCTGCCGCAGGTCGTCCTCGAAGCGCGGGAAGTTCATGAGGTCGCCCTCGGCGTCGAACATGATGCGCAGCACCTTGCCGTCGAAGGACTGCGGGGTGCCGCGCTGGACCGTGAACCACGCGACGCGGCGGATGTCCGCGAGGGCGTTGACGATCTCCGGCCAGGAGGCCCGCAGCAGGTCGATCTCGTTGCCGCTCTGCTCGCCCGCCCGGGGCGTGTCCTGGCGGGGCGCCTGCGCCGCGGCGTCCTGCCGCGGCGCGTCAGGACGCTCCGCTGCGGCGGGCGCCTCCCGTCCGGTGGGCCGCTCCGGTCCGCTGTCCTCCCGGGCGGACGGGCGCTCGGGAGCCGCCGCGGCGTGCCCGGGGTCCTGTCCAAAGCCCTGTCCAGCGCCCTGGGCGGTCCGCTCGCGCGGATCCGTCCCCCGCGGGACCGCCGGGACCGCCTGCTGCGCGTCCCCGCCGGGCGCGGGCGGTGCCGGTCGCTCCGGCGCCGGGGCAGACTGCGAGTCGGGCTGCGAGTGGCTCCGGCCCCCGGGCGGGGCGCCCGGACCCGCCGGCGCGGTCGGCGCGGAGGATGAGGCCGCGGGGGAGGGCGCGGGGGAGGGCGCGGGGGCGTCGGCGGTCTCGTCCGGACCGGCCGCGGCGGCGCCCCGCCCGATGCTCAGGCGCCGTTCCAGCCGGTCGACGCGGGCCGTGACGCCGCGCGTGGTGTCCTCCGAGGACGGCAGGAGGATGCGCGCGCACAGCAGCTCGAGGTGCAGCTGGGGCGAGGTGGCCCCCGTCATCTCGGTGAGGGCCGTGTTCGTGATGTCGGCGGCGCGGGAGAGCTCCGCCGCCCCGAGCTGGGACGCCTGGTTGCGCAGCCGGGCGATCTGGTCCTGGGGCATGCCGTGCAGGATGTTGCCCGCGGACTCCGGGACCGCGTTGACGATGATGAGGTCCCGGAACCGCTCGAGCAGGTCCTCCACGAAGCGGCGCGGGTCCTGCCCCGTCTGCACCACCCGGTCCACCGCGCGGAACACCGTGGCGCCGTCCCCCGACGCGAAGGCGTCGACCACGTCGTCGAGCAGGGCGCCGTGCGTGTAGCCCAGCAGGGCCACGGCGAGGTCGTAGCCGATGCCCTGCTCGTCGGAGCCGGCCATGAGCTGGTCGAGCACGGAGAGGGTGTCGCGGACGGATCCGGCGCCCGCGCGGACCACGAGGGAGAGCACCCCCGGGGCCACCTGCACGTGCTCCTCGGCGCAGAGCTGCTCCAGGTAGTGCATGAGCGGCTCGGTGGGGACCAGCCGGAAGGGGTAGTGGTGGGTGCGGGACCGGATGGTCGTGAGCACCTTGCTCGGCTCGGTGGTCGCGAAGATGAACTTGATGTGCTCCGGCGGCTCCTCGACGATCTTGAGCAGGGCGTTGAAGCCCTCGCGCGTGACCATGTGCGCCTCGTCGATGATGAAGATCTTGTACCGGTCCCGGACGGGCGCGAACGTGGCGCGCTCCCGCAGGTCGCGGGCGTGGTCCACGCCGCCGTGGCTGGCCGCGTCCATCTCGATCACGTCGAGGGAGCCGGCGCCGTCCCGGGCCAGGTCGCGGCAGCTGTCGCAGCGGCCGCACGGGGTGGCGGTGGGGCCCTCCGCGCAGTTGAGGCAGCGGGCCAGGATGCGGGCGGAGGTGGTCTTGCCGCAGCCGCGCGGGCCGGAGAAGAGGTAGGCGTGGCTGACCCTGTCCTTGCGCAGCGCCGTCATCAGCGGCTCGGTCACGTGCTCCTGACCGATGACGTCCTCGAAGGTCTCCGGGCGGTAGCGGCGGTACAGGGCGGTAGTCACAGATGACACCTTAGCGACGGAATCCGACAGGCGGGCCGGGCGGATCGGCGCTGGGGACGCGGGCCGCCGCGGGGACGAGAAGACCCCTCGCGCACCCGCCAGAGCCCATTTACCCTTGCTACCTTCCGGTCCTGGGGGAGTTCAACAGGATGACGCCACGCGAGGGGCTGTCGACAAGTCTAGCGGATGCGGCGGGCCGGGTCGAAACCCGGCCCCGGCGCCGTGGATTCGGCATTGCCCGGCGGTTCGGTTATGCTGGACCCCGCATGTTCCGGCACCGTCAGGCCGCCGGTCGTGCGTGCCTGGAGGATTCGCCTAGCGGCCTATGGCGCACGCCTGGAACGCGTGTTGGGTTCACGCCCTCGGGGGTTCAAATCCCCCATCCTCCGCACTTGCAGCAAGAGCCCCGTACCGGAGACGTTCATCCCGGTGCGGGGCTCTTTCTCGTTCCTCCGCCGGCTCGCGGCCCACCGGCCCGAGGGTCGCCGGCCCGCGGCTCCGGCCGCCGCGGCGCCCCGGCGGCCGCCCCTCAGTGCGGGCGGCGCGCGCGGGAGCCGCGGGCGACGACGACGCCGGCCGCCGCGGCGCCCAGTGCCGCGAGCCCACCGGCCCACCACGCGGTGGAGGAGTCCCCGGTCGCGTCCTGCGCGGGAACCCGGGTCACGGTTCCCACCGAGATGCGCGTGAGCGTCCCGGGCGTCACCTGCTGCTGCCCCGCCAGGACCTGTGCCCGCAGCGCGGCACCGTCCCGGACCAGCGCTCCGGAGCCGGGACGGTGGGCCGCGGCGGGGCCGGGCCCGACGAAGGAGGCGCGCTCCAGGGCGGAGAGCTCCCCCGGGTCCGGGTCCCGGTCCGGGTCCGAGCCGGGGTTCGAGTCCGCACCCGAGGGCGTGCCGGGGGCCGCCTCCGGGCGGGCATCCCCTGCGCGGTCACCTCCTGCACGGTCGTTCCCCGCGCCGCCGTCCTCTGCGCGGGCGTCTCCGGCACGGCCGTCCTCGGCGCGGACTCCGCCGGGCTCCGGTGCCGCGTGCCCCCCGGGAGCGGGGGAGGGGCGCGCGCCCGGCGCCGTGCCGCCGGGCTCCGGGGCGGGGGCGCCGCCGGGCTCGGGCGTGGTGTCGGGGGCCTCGGCGGGACCGGTTCCCGGTCGGGGGTCGGCCGGCTCGTCGTCGGACGGGGGCGCGGGGGACGGAACTCCGGCGGGGGAGTCTGCGCCCGGCGCGGGGGGCGGTGCGGTCTCGGCTGCGTGGGCCGCTCCCGGCACGGGGGCGAGCAGGAGCAGGGCGGCCAGCGCCAGGGGGCGAAGGGTCATGGGGGCGGTCTCTCCGGGGGGAAGCGGGCGGGACAGGAGCACACCGTAACTTTACGTCGTTCCGTCCCCTGCGTTCACTAATGCAATACCCTGCTGATGTGGCGGAACGGGCTGTTCCGCCGCACTCGCAGCTGCCCCCCGGCTGCGCGCCCCCCGTCCTCTCTCCCCCCAAGAGGTCCTCATGAAGCTGCCTTCATTCCCCATGCCCTCGACCGCTCTGCCCGCCGCTCTGCTGGCCGGCGCGATGCTCGCCGGGACGATGGCCGGCGCGGCCGCCCCGGCCCACGCCTCGACGACCAACACGGTCCACACCGCCGCCGGCATCTCCTCGCAGTACCACCTCTACGACGCCGGGGTGGACCGCTCGAAGACCGTGGGCGTGGTCTTCTACTTCGACGGCGACGGACAGTACTACGCCCAGCGCCCCACCACGTCGATGCTCAAGAGCATGGCCGCCCGGGCCGCGGCCCGGAACATGATCCTCGTGGTGCCGGTCGCCCCGGCCAACCGGTCCTGGACCTCCAACAGCGAGGCGGTCGGGGACTGGTTCCGCGCCCTGGCGGCCAAGGTCGTCGCCGAGCAGCGCGTCGACGCGACCCGCATCCACCTGGCCGGGTACTCCGGCGGCGCCGAGTTCATCTCCACCGAGGTGCTCTCCGACCGGGCCGGCTGGATCCGCGGCGGCGGGTCGACCCTCATCGGCGGCGGCGGCGTCTACAACGGCAGGCTCGAGAGCACTCCCGACGCCGCGCTCCGGGCCACGGACCCGACCTGGTACGTCGGCTCCCTCGACAGCTACGGCGCCACCCAGCCGTCCACCTGGTCCGCGCTGGAAGCGGCCGGCAAGGGCGCCGCCGCGTACCAGAAGGCCGGGTTCACGAAGGCCGACCGCGTGGTGATGCCCGGGCTGCACCACACCAACTACGACCTGGCCGACCTGGTCGGCGACGACGTCGACCGCCTCTACGCCGGAGCCGCCCCGAGGCCCGAGACCGTCGCGCCGACGGGCAACGACGTGGTCGACGGCTACCAGCTCACCGGTGCGATCGGGCGCACGTGGGCGGCGCTGGGCGGCACCGCGTGGGCCACCCCGGTCAGCGCGGAGTACGCCTCCGGGCACGGCTCCGTCTACCAGCGCTTCGCCGGCGCCGACGGACGGGACAAGGCCCTCTACTGGTCCGCGACCACCGGGACCCGGGTGGTCGACTACGGCGGGTCCATCGGCCGGAAGTTCGCGGCCGGCGGCTACGCGGGCAGCTACGGCCCGCCGCGGACCGACGAGCAGCGTGCCGCCGACGGCGGCGCATACCAGCTCTTCGACGCGTCCGGGAAGCGGACCAAGATCCTGTGGTCCGCGCGCACCGGCTCGAACGCGGTCAAGGAGTACGGGGCCATCGGCCGGAAGTGGGCGGCGCTGGGCCACGAGCGGGGCCTGGGCTATCCGACCACCGACGAGTACAGCACCCCGGGCGGCGCGGCCCAGAACTACACCGGTGGGCGGATCGAGTGGAACGCCACCACCCGGGCCGTCACCGTGACCCGCGGCTGACCCCGGGCAGGCGCCGGCCGGCGGGCCCCGCAGGTGCCTCCTGCGGGGCCCGCCCCTAGGATGAACGCATGATCTTCAAGGCCGTGGGCGACTCCCGCCCGTACCCGGACCACGGCCTCGTCACGCCGACCGACTGGTCCGGCATCGCGCCGCGGCAGGTCCGGCTGGACGAGCTGGTCACCACGAAGACCACCCTGGACCTGGCGACCCTGCTGGACGCGGACTCCACCTTCTACGGCGACCTCTTCCCGCACGTGGTGCGGTGGGGAGGCGACCTCTACCTGGAGGACGGGCTGCACCGGGCCCTGCGCACCGCGCTGCACCACCGCACCGTGCTGCACGCGCGCGTGCTGGAGCTCGCCCCGGCGCCGGGCACGCGGGCGGGGAGCGAGCGGGGCGCGGTCAGGACGCCGCGCTGAGGGGTGGCCGCTCGGACGCGAGCGGCACGGGGTGGCCCCCGGCGTCGAACTGCGCCCCCAGGCCCTGCTGGATGAAGCGGACGGTGGAGCGGATGTGCTGCTCCCGCGCCGCCCGGTCCTGGTCGGAGTTCTGGCCGCGGTCCGCCGCGGCGGTCAGGGACCCGTGGACCAGGGCGGCGAGCTCCGAGATGTCGCCCTCCGGCAGGTAGGCCCGGCCGATCGCGTCCCGCAGGATCGCGGCCAGCAGGCCCTGCAGCTCGCCCACGTGCTCGCCCAGCTTCTGGTAGTCCTCCGGGGAGAGGACGGTGCGCATGGTGGGGCCCGGGGGCAGGTGGCGCCGGGTGAGGTCCTCGATCTGGGCGCGGATGTAGACGGCGAGCCGGTCGACCGGGTTGGCGACGCCCTCGAGGTCGCGGCGCAGGTCGGTCATGAACCGCTCGGTCTCGTCCAGGGCGTAGGCCACGAGGAGCTCGCCCATGTCCGCGAAGTAGTTGTAGACCGCGGTGCGGCCCACGCCGGCGTTCTTGGCCACGTGCGTCATGGTCAGACCGGTGAGGCCCTGCTGGTAGAGCAGCTGGCCGAAGGAGTCGAGGATCGCTCGTTTGGTGTTCTCCCGCTGCGCGGCGTTGGTGGCCGCAGAAATACGAGGCATGATGACACCTTATCTGTCCGTGTCACCAAATTATGCACACTTTTCTGGGCCTTGGTGACGGTGTGTCTGACTATGACACCACCGTTTCCCGCGTTCGGACTCCTTCGCGCAGACAGTCTGGGGAAACGTCCAGGAAACCCCCAGCACGGGCGGGGTGAGGCACGGCGGGCCCGGGTGCCGATCCGGCGGCCGGGCCCGCCGCCCGCTCACCGTTCGGCGGCCGAGCCGCCCTGCCAGAGGGAGTCGAACGGGGCGCGCGAGGTGATCCGGCGCCGGATGCCGGCGGAGACGAAGGCCTTCGCGGTGCGGGCCGCCTCGAGGGGCGCGGCCCCCTTCGCCAGCTCCGCGGCGACCGCGGCGGCCAGCGTGCAGCCGGCCCCGGCCACCGGGACCTCGCCGACCTTGGGCTCGGAGAGCACCTCGAGGGTGGTCCCGTCGTAGAAGACGTCGACGGCGTCGGGGCCCGCGAGGCGGACCCCGCCCTTGGCGAGGACCACGGCGCCGGACGTCTCGTGGATCCGCCGGGCGGCCTCCTCGAGGTCCTCGACCGTGCTGATCTCGTCCATGCCGGCCAGGGAGAGGGACTCGAAGTGGTTCGGGGTCACGAACGTGGCCAGCGGCAGGATCTTCGCCTTCAGCGCCTCGTCCGTGTCCAGGGCCGCGCCGGGCTCCTGGCCCTTGCAGATGAGGACCGGGTCCAGGACGAGGTGACGCGGGGCCAGCGCGGTGAGCACCTCGGCGGTGGTGGCGATGGTCTCGGGGCTGCCCAGCATGCCGATCTTCACGGCGTCGAGCGCGTGGGCGGCCGTGATCGCCTCGAGCTGCTCGCGCAGGACGTCCTGCGGCACGGGGAACAGGCGGTGGCCCCAGTCGGCGGACGGGTCGAAGGACACGATGCAGGTCAGCGCGAGGGAGCCGAAGACCCCGAGCTCCTGGAAGGTCTTGAGGTCCGCCTGCGCGCCGGCGCCGCCGGTGGCCTCGGAGCCGGCGATCGTCAGGGCGACGGACGGCTGGTCGGCGGGGCCCGCCGCGGCGGGCGTGGGAACGGTGCTGGTGTCGGTCATGGGAGCCATTCTGCGCCCCCGCGCGGTGCCGGGGCCAACCGCCGGGGCTAGACTGTCGGACGGTCTCCGGCCGGCACGCGGTCCCCGCAGGGGCCCGCGGCGGCCGGAAAGGGGCTCCCGGGTGGCAGGCGGGCGCCCCGGGTCCGTCCAGCACACCGCACAGATCGACCCTCGGCGTCCGCCCCGCGCGGGCCGGCGCCGCGTCACGACAGATTGGTGACCGACCGTGTCCTCCTCCGCTCCTGCCCCCGCCGGGTTCGCCCGCCGTCCCCGCACGTACTTCGACCTGGTGGTCGCGGCGTACTGCGTGGTCCTGGTGCTCTCCAACGTCGCCGCGACCAAGGGCGTCGCGTTCGGCCCCGTCATCACCGACGGAGGCTTCTTCCTCTTCCCCCTCGCCTACGTCCTGGGCGACGTCGTGGCGGAGGTCTACGGCTTCCGGGCCGCGCGCCGCGCCATCGTCACGTCCTTCGCCGCGGGACTGTTCTCCTCGGTCGTGTTCTGGCTGGTCATCGCTCTGCCCCCGGCGGAGTTCTACGAGGGCCAGGCGGCCTTCGAGTCCGTGCTCGGCCCCGTCCCGCTCATCGTGGCCGGCTCCCTGCTGGGCTATCTCGCGGGGCAGCTGCTGAACGCGTTCGTGATGGTCCGGATCAAGGCGCGCACGCGGGAGAAGCACCTGTGGGCCCGGCTCATCGGCTCGACGCTCGTGGGCGAGCTCGTGGACACCGTGATCTTCTGCACCGTCGCGGCCCCGGTCATCGGCATCACCACCGCGGCCGACTTCCTCAACTACGTGGTGGTGGGCTACGTGTACAAGGTCCTGGTCGAGGTGCTGGTCATGCCGGTGACCTACGCCGTGATCGGCTGGCTCAAGCGCCGGGAGCCGACCTACGGCGAGACCGCCGTCCCGGGGGCGGCCCTCGCGCCCCAGCGCTGACGGGCCCGGGCGCCCCGCCCGGCCGGGGCGGTGCACGGGCCTACGATGAGCGCATGGATCTCCTCACGGGCACCGGACTCGCGGCCTCGGCGGGACTGAACGCCTACATCCCGCTCGTGGTGCTGGGCCTGCTGGACCGCTGGACCGAGGTCGTCGACCTCGGCCCGGGCTTCGCCTGGCTGTCGAACGGGTGGGTCCTGACGGTCCTGGCCGTGCTGCTGGCCGTGGAGGTGGTGGCGGACAAGGTCCCGGTCGTGGACTCCTTCAACGACCTGCTGCAGACCTTCGTGCGCCCGACCGCCGGGGGCATCGTCTTCGGCTCCTCGGCCACCGCCCAGATCGCCGGGATCGACCTCGGCGGGCAGACGGCGACCGTCACGGACCCGGAGGCGTTCCTCTCCTCGCACGCCTGGATCCCCGTGGCCACCGGGGCGGTGATCGCCCTGGTGGTGCACGTGACCAAGACGGTCTCGCGGCCGGCCGTCAACACCCTGAGCGCCGGGGCCGCGGCGCCCGTGGTCTCGACCGTGGAGGACGTCTCCGCGCTCACGCTGTCCCTCGTGGCCGTCCTCCTGCCGCTGCTCGTCCTCGTGCTGCTGGCCGCCGTCGCCGTCCTGCTGTTCTTCCTCTACCGCGGGCTCCGGCGCCGCCGCCGGCCGGGGACGGACCCCGGCCGGCCGGGCGCCGCCGGCACGGCTCAGAAGCCGAGATAGGCCAGCTGCGCGCCCACCGAGCTCCGGGCGGCGGGCAGCACGTGCTCCGGGACGTCGGCGTAGATCCGCGCCGTGATGGCCTCGAGCGTCGCGGCGCGGCCCAGGGCCCGCAGGGCCTCCCGGACCTCGCCGAGACGCTCCATCCGGTGCTCGAGCAGCTCCTCGCACACCGCCTCCACGTCCTCCCGCACGTCCCCGTGCGCCGGGAGGACCAGGGCGTCGCCCAGCACCGCCAGGCGCTGCAGGGAGCGCAGGTAGTCGCCCAGGCTCCCGTCCGGGTGGTCGAGCATCGTGGTCCCCCGCCCCAGGACCGTGTCGCCCGTGAGCACCGAGCCCGAGGTGCGCCCCGCGGCGGCGGTGGCCGCGCCCGCGACCGGGGTGTCGTCGGGCAGGTGGAAGCTCACGGAGTCGGAGGTGTGCCCGGGGGTGTGCAGCACCCGGATGCGGCACCCGGCGGCCTCGATCGTCTCGCGGTCGAGCAGCGGTCCGGCGTCGCGGCAGAACTGCGGCAGGACGGCGCGCACGGGCGCGCCGGTGAGCGCGTGGAAGTCGTCGACGGCCTCGGTGTGGTCCGCGTGGCGGTGCGTGATCAGTGTCAGGACGGTCCGCCCCGCCGCGGCCAGGGCGGCGAGGTGCCCGCGGTCGGCCGGCCCCGGGTCGACGACGACGACGTCCTGCTGCCCCGGCGCCCCGACCAGCCACGAGTTGGTGCCGTCCAGGGTCATGGGGCCCGGGTTGGGGGCGGTCAGCCGCCGGGTCAGGGCGGTGGTGCGGGTGCCGGCGTCCTGGGTCATGCGGGCAGACTATCCGAGCCCGGCGGGGGACCGGCGCCCCGGCTCACCCCGCGGCCAGCAGGGTCTCGAGCCGGGCGAAGGAGCCGCGCCACGCCGCGGCCGCCCCGGGGTGCACCGCGGGGGGCAGCGGCCCCTGCGTGAGCACCAGCAGGGTGCCCCCCTCCTGGGTGGGGACGAACTCGGTGCGCGTCAGCACGTGGCCGGCGGTGGGCCGGCCGTCCGGTCCGGGCAGCGCCTCGCGGCCCTCGAGCAGGACGTCCCGCTCGACCCGCAGATAGGTGCCGTGCACCGGTGCCACCTGGGCGGGGTCGGTGTCGTGGACCATGCGGAAGCGCTGCCGGCCCCCGGGCCTGACCTCGAGCAGCACCGACTCCCGGGGCACGCTCCAGCCCGGCGGACCGAACCAGGCGGCGAGCCGGTCCGGCTCCGTGAAGGCGGCGAAGACCGCGGCCGGGGGGTGCGCGAGGGCGTGGGAGACGGAGAAGACCTCCGCGGGGTCCAGATCGGTGACGTCCATGCCCCCCATTGTCCCCGGTCGCTCTCGGCCCCCGGGCGCGGCGGTCGGTACAGTGGCGCACGTGAGCACCGAACCCGCGCCGGAGCCGGGGCCCCGCGAGCCCGGCACGCGGCCGGCCTGGGTCACCGCGCTCAAGGGCGGTGCGCTCCTGCTGCTGCTGGCCGTGGCGGTCTGGTACCTCATCGGCCACGAGCTGCCCACCGTGGAGCAGGTCCGGGTCTTCGTCGAGGGCTTCGGCGCGTGGGGGCCCGTCGTCTTCGCCGCGGTCTTCGTCCTCGTGGCGGCCACGCCGGTCCCGGTGACGATCATGGCCGTGTCCGGGGGATTCCTCTTCGGCATGGCCCAGGGCAGCGTGGTCGGGGTCGTGGCCACCACGGCGGGAGCCTGGCTGGGGTACTGGCTCGCGCGGTTCCTCGGCCGCGACGCCCTGTACCGGCTCGCGGGCAACCGGGTCGAGCTGGTGGAGCGCAAGCTCGTCGGCAAGGGCTTCCTCACGGTGCTCGTGCTCCGGCCCGTCCTGCCCAACTGGACCCTCAGCTACGGTGCGGGCCTCGTGCGCATCCCGCAGCGCGACTACCTCGGCGCGACCCTGCTCGGCGGGATGCCGGGCCAGGTGAGCTTCGCCGCCGTGGGGGCCTTCACGTCCCGGCCGTCGTGGCCGGCCCTCGCGGCGGTCGCCGCCTCCTGGGCGGTCGTGGTGGTCGTGGGCGTGCTCGCCTGGCGGCGCTCCCGCGGCGAGGCCGAGCGCGCGCCCGAGGCCGACGGCGTGGGGAGCGCCGACTAGGCGCGCGCCGCGGGTCCACGGCACGGCGACGCCCGGTCCTCGGGGCGAGGACCGGGCGGATGCCGTTCGGGGTGACCGGCCGGTGCGGCCGTGCGGTCCCCGGGCCTAGACCTGGGGCCGGACCGCGGTGGACCCGTCGGTCGGCTCGTTGCCGAGGAGGTGGAGCTTGCCGCTCCTGCGGTCGGCGAGGTACTCCTTCATGTCCCGCTTGATGACGGGCAGCAGCAGGTAGACGCCCAGCAGGTTCACGAACCCGCAGACGAACAGCGCCGCGTCCGCGAAGCTGATGACCTCGCTGAAGGTCAGGACGCAGCCCGCGATCGTGAAGAACAGGTAGATGCCGCGGAAGATGTTGTCGCTGAGCCGGCTGCGCCCGAACAGGTACTCCCACGCCTTGAGCCCGTAGTAGAACCAGGTGATCAGGGTGGAAAAGGCGAACAGGACCACCGCGACGGCCAGCACGATCGGGAACCAGGGGATGACCGTCGCGAAGGCGTCCGAGGTGAGGATGACGCCGTCGGGGGCGCCTCCGCCGGCCTGCACCTGGTCGATGCCGGCCTGCAGGCTCGGCGCGCCGGCGATGATGATGGCCAGGGCCGTCATGGTGCAGATCAGCACGGTGTCGACGAGCGGCTCGAAGAGGGCCACGAAGCCCTCGCTCACGGGGCGGCGGGTCTTGACGGCGGAGTGGGCGATCGCGGCGGAGCCCAGGCCGGCCTCGTTGGAGAACGCGGCACGCTGGAAGCCCACGATCATGACGCCCAGGACGCCGCCGGCCATGCCCTCGGGGGAGAACGCGCCGTCGATGATCGCGGCGATCGCGCCCGGCACGTGGTCGAGGTTGGCGAGGATGACGATCAGGCAGGCGGTGACGTAGACGGCGCCCATGGCCGGCACGAGCCGGCTGGTGGTGGCGCCGATCGACTTGATGCCGCCGATGATGACCAGGCCCACGAACAGGGCGAGGACGATGCCGAAGATCAGGGCCGCCCCGGCGCTGCCGAGGAAGCCGTCGGCGCCGCCGGTGACGTTCTGCACCTGGGCGAAGGTCTGGTTGGCCTGGAACATGTTGCCGCCGGCCGCGCCGAAGAACAGGATCGCCACGGCGAAGACGCCGGTGAGGATCTTGGCGGGGATGCGGCCGAACTTGCTGAAGGCGATGGGCAGGTAGCGGAAGGGCCCGCCGCTGACCGTGCCGTCCTCGTGGACCTCGCGGTACTTCACGCCCAGGGTGCACTCGGCGAACTTGGTCGCCATGCCGAGCAGGCCGGCGCAGATCATCCAGAACGTCGCGCCGGGGCCGCCGAGGGCCATGGCCGCGCCGACGCCGGCGATGTTGCCCAGCCCCACGGTCCCCGACAGGGCGGAGGTCAGGGCCTGGAAGTGCGGCACCTCGCCGGGGTCGTCCTTGGTCGAGAACTTGCCCCGCACCACGTCGGCGGCGACCTTCAGACCGCGGAACTGGATGAACCCGAAGTAGATCGTGAAGATCACGCCGGCCGCGATGAGCCAGGCCACGACGAACGGGAAGCTCACCCCCGCGATGGTGATGGGGTAGAAGACGATGGTCGAGAAGACCTCGGTGATCGGAGCGAACGCGGTGTTGATGGCGTTGTCGATCGCTGCGAGCCACCCGACGTCGTCGGTGACGGTAGTCATGGGTAACGCCTGCGTGATCTGCATCTCACCACTACACCCTGTGGACACCCCGTTGGCAACAGACACGCTTGTCGCCGAAAGAGCCATCTTGCCGTGGCAACAAAGAATTAACACGCAGCGGCCCGGCCTCCCCGCGAGGACGTCTCGTCGCGAGGGGGCCGGGCCGCAGGCGGTGCCGGGGCGGCGTCACCGTTGACGCCGCCGGCGCAGGGTCAGCGGCCGGCGCGGGTCCCGCCGGCCAGGAACTGGGGGGCGGTCATGGCGCACACGCGCAGGCCGCGGGCCAGGTCGCTGCCGGCGCTGCGGAGAGCGCCGCCCACCGAGGTGGCGCGGGACGGTGCCGCAGCCCGGCCGATGGCGGTGAAGAGGAGGGCGGGGAGGCCGAAGACGAGGAGGAGAGCCATGGCAGCAGGCAACTTTCTGTGGGTGGTGCGAGGAGGTCCTGGGGTCCGAGGGCGAGCGGCCGGGTGGTCCGGCGAGCAGTGGCTCCTCGGTTGACATCTGAAGTCTAACGGGCCGATAGTGAATCAATCAATGTGAGAACCCTCACCAGAGAGGTGAATCGTTGCGTCTTGACGAGATTGACCAGCAGATCGTTGCGTCCTTGGTCCAGGACAGCCGGGAGAGCTACGCGGCCATCGGCCAGAAGGTGGGTCTGTCGGCCCCCGCGGTGAAGCGGCGGGTCGACGTCCTGCAGCAGACCGGGGCCATCAAGCGCTTCACGGCGGAGCTCGACCCGTCGGTGATGGGGTGGAACATCCAGGCGTTCGTGGAGCTGCACTGCGACGGCGGGCTCTCGCCGTCGATGATGCGCACCATGGCCGCCGAGATCGCCGAGGTGACCGCGGCCTACACCGTGACCGGCGAGGCGGACGGCATCTTCCTCATCCGGGCCGAGAACACCACCCACCTGGAGGACGTCATGGTCCGGATCAGGGAGTGGAAGGGCATCAACCACACGAGGAGCTCGGTCATCCTCTCGCACCTCTGAGCGCGGCCCGCCGGGCTCTGGAATACTGGCCGCACAGCACCCTCGTCACCGCATCGGAGGACCGGTCATGGAGAACGCAGCGGAAGCAGTCGTCGTCGTCGGGGTCGACGGATCCCCCCAGTCCGTGGAGGCGCTGCGCTGGGGCGCGCGCCTCGCGCCCGCGTACGGGGCGACCGTCAAGGTGGTGGGGGCGTGGGAGAACCCGCCCGAGTACGTCGGCTTCGTCCACTTCAAGGACGACCGGTTCGACGAGCTCGCCCGGGAGCGGGTGGAGCGGGCCGTCCGGGAGGCGTTCGGGGCGGACGTGCCGGCCGGACTCAGCACCGTGGTCGAGTTCGGGCACCCGTCCAAGGTGCTGATGCGCCACTGCGAGGGGGCCGAGCTGCTGGTCGTGGGACGCCGGGGCCACGGCGGCTTCAAAGGGCTGCTGATGGGGTCGACGAGCTCCGCGTGCGTCGCCCACGCCCCGTGCCCGGTGCTCGTCCTCCCCGACGAGACGGTCGGCACCGGGCGGGCGGAGGACTCCGGGCAGGCTCAGGGGGCCGGGCCCGCCGGCTGAGGCGCCGCCCGTCCCGCCCGGGACCGGAGGGACTCGTCCGCCGTGTCCCCACAACATGCTCCCGCGATCGTGCGCGCGGCGCCGCGGGCTCTGTGATACTGATCACGTCAGCGTGATCACGTGAGCAAAGGATTCGGCATGAGCAACGGAACCGCAGCAGCGATCGTCGTCGGGGTCGACGGCTCCCAGCAGTCCGTCGAGGCGCTGCGCTGGGCGGCGCGGATCGCGCCGTCCTTCGGTGCGGGCATCAGGGCGGTCGGGGCGTGGGACTACCCGCCCGAGTACGCCGGGTACGTCCCGCTGGGCAGCGACAACTTCGACGAGGTCACCCAGAAGCAGGTGGACAAGGCGGTGCGGGAGGCCTTCGGCGACGACGTGCCGGCCGGGCTCACCACCTCCGTGGTGTTCGGCCACCCGTCGAAGGTCCTGGTGCACGAGAGCGAGGACGCCACGATGCTCGTCGTCGGGCGCCGGGGCCACGGCGGGTTCCGCGGGCTGCTGCTGGGCTCGGTCAGCGCCGCGTGCGTCGCCCACGCGAAGTGCCCGGTGCTCGTGATCCACGAGCACCCCGAGGCGGAGGGGCCGGCTCAGGAACGTCCCGCGTAGTAGCGGCCCAGGACCTCGTCCCGGTACTCGAAGTACGTCCCGTCGGCCATGGCCTCGCGGGCGCCGTCCACCATGCGCACGACGAACCGCTCGTTGTGGATCGACGTGAGCGTCGCGGACAGGCGCTCCTTGGCCTTGAACAGGTGGTGCAGGTACGCCCGGGTGTAGTGGGCGCACGTGTAGCAGTCGCAGCCGCTGTCGATCGGGGCGAGGTCCGTGCGGAAGCGGGCGTTGCTGACGGTGAAGCGGCCGTCCGGGGCGTACACGGTCCCGGTGCGGGCCACCCGGGTGGGGGAGACGCAGTCGAAGGTGTCCGCGCCGTTCTCGAGAGCCGTGAAGATGTCGTCCGGCTCCGAGATCCCCAGCAGGTGCCGTGGCCGGTCCTCGGGCAGCTCCTCGTTGCACCAGCGCACGATCGTGCCGAGGTTCTCCTTCTCGAGGGCCCCGCCGATGCCGAACCCGTCGAAGTCCATCGCGCCCAGGTCCCGGCACGCCTTCCGGCGCAGGTCCTCGTACTGGGCGCCCTGGATCACGCCGAACAGGGCCTGGTAGGGCCGGTCGGCGCGCTCCTCGGTGAGCCGGGCGTGCTCGGCGACGCACCGCAGCGCCCACCGGCGGGTCCGCTCGAGGGACGTCTCCTGGTAGCCGCGGGAGTTGTGCAGCGTGGTCAGCTCGTCGAACGCGAACATGATGTCCGCGCCCAGCCGGTGCTGCACCTGCATGGAGATCTCCGGGGTGAAGCGGTGGACGTCCCCGTTGATGTGGGACGTGAACGTGACCCCGTCGTCGTCGACCCGCGCCATGCGCTCCTTGCCGGTCGCGACGTCGTCGTCCCCCGCCGCCGAGGCCGCGACCGTGGACATGTCGATGACCTTCCGGAACCCCGAGCCCAGGGACATGACCTGGAAGCCCCCGGAGTCCGTGAAGGTGGGGCCGGACCAGTTCATGAACGCCCCGAGCCCGCCCGCGGCGTCCAGGACGTCCGCGCCGGGCTGGAGGTAGAGGTGGTAGGCGTTGGCGAGCAGGGCCTGCGCGCCGAGCTCCGCCATGGACTCGGGCAGCACCGCCTTGACGGTGGCGGCGGTGCCGACGGGGACGAACGCGGGGGTGCGGATCGTCCCGTGCGGGGTGGTGATGGTCCCGGTGCGGCCCAGGAACGGGCCGCCGTTGGCCTCGAGGCGCCCGCCGGCGATCGTGGCGGTCTCGGCGAGCCGGTGCTCCACCGCGAAGCCGAAGTCGGAGCGGGCGGCGGCGGGGAGCAGGGTCTCTTCTGGAGCGGGCACCCGTCCATTGTGCGTCACCGCCCCGGGGGCGGGTGACGGCGAGCGCCCGTGCGCCGGTGACGCCGCTCAGCGGCCCCAGCCGGCGTGGGCCACGGCCTGGCGCACCAGGTCTCCGCGACCGCCCGCGAACTCCGCCTGCACCTCGGGGCTGAGCGCCTCCTCGGGGCTCATCCAGGACAGCTGCAGGGCGTCCTGGCGGGGGCTGCACTCCCCGCGCACCGGCACGATGTAGCTCAGCGCCACCGCGTGCTGCCGGTCGTCGGTGAGCCCCGTCTCGGACGGCGAGGGGAAGAACTCGGCCACGGCGAAGGGCGTGGTGGAGACCGGCAGCTGCGGGAACGCCATGGCCCCCAGGTCCTTCTCCAGATGGCGCAGCAGCGCGGCCCGGATGGTCTCCCGGTACAGCACCCGGCCGGAGACGAAGGTGTACATCATCTTCCCCTCGGGGGTCGCCTGCAGCAGCAGCCCGATCTCGGAGAGGTAGCCCAGCGGATCGAGCCGGACCGGCAGGGCCTGCACGTAGACCATCGGCAGGCGGCGCCGGGCCTCCTGCAGGTCGTCCTCGTTGAGCCAACCGGGGTTCGGATCGGGGGTGCGGAGGAAGTTCATACTGCTGTTCTATCCCAAGACCCCGGGCGGGGCCACGGCCCGCACCGCCCGGGGCGGCCGGTTCAGCGCTCAGCGGAGCCGGTGTCCCCGGGGACCGCTCCCGGGCGGGCCAGCCGGGCGGCGGCCTCCAGGACCGTCCACGCCTGCACCTGTGTGGACAGCTCGACCGGCACGCCGGGGCGCTGCGACTCGTCGGCGTGCCGCGCCGGGTCCGGGGAGAAGATCGCGACCGTCTCGCCGGCGGCCGCCGGTGCGGTGGGGGGCGCGTTGAAGTCCACCGCGGGATCGAACTCCCGCCGGCCCGCCCACAGGGCGTCGGCGGTGCCGGTCACGAGCGCGGCCGCGGTGCGGCGCGCCGCGGCGGGCAGTCCCGGGTGCAGGGCGGCATCGGAGAGGTAGCGGGCCAGGATCCCGCTGAACAGGCCGCCGTCCCCGCCGCCGTGGGTGCGCAGGACGGGGCGTCCGTCCAGGTCGCGGCCGTACTCCTGCGCGGCGCCCGCCACCACGTCGGCGGCCGTGCGCAGCAGGTCCGCCCGGTCCTGCTCGCCCGTGCCCGGGGCGTCCGCGAGCTCGAGGAGCAGACCGAGCACCGGCCCGGAGTTGTAGCTGAACAGCCTCTCGTCCCGGCGCGTCACCTCGGTGCCGGACCCGGCGGCGACCAGCTGCAGACCGTCGTGGAAGACCTTCCGTTCCGGGTCCCAGAGGGTGGCCCGCAGCCAGTCGAGCACCGCGCCGGCCTGTTCCCGGCGGTGCGTGCGCACGAAGCCGAGGGCCGTGGGCGCGGAGGACGCCGTGTTCTTGACGTCGTGGCGGGTGTTCCAGAAGACCCCGCCCCCGAGGTCCCCGGTGTGGCCCCGTTCGAGCCGGGCGAGCAGGGCGCTGCCCGCGTCCAGGCACGCGACGTCCGGCCGGCCGGTCAGGGCGCGGTCCAGCTCGGCGAGACGGCCCACGGCCAGCAGCAGCCACGCCATGTCGTCGTAGTAGGAGTTGTGGGTCACCCGGCCGCCGCTGCGCAGGGTGATGCCCCGCAGCAGGCGGTGCCCCTCCCGGCGGAACCGCCGGGCCCGCGCCGGGTCGTCCAGGTGCCGCAGCCCGGCGTCCACGAGGGCGTCGAGCAGGTGCGCCTGCCACCAGTAGTGCCACGGGGCCTTCGGGGACGTGGGACGCGGGTGCGCCGGGGCGCCGAGCAGCGTGCCGGGCACCCCCAGCGCCCGTCCGGCGAACAGCTCTCGGACCGAGTGGGCGGCCTTGTCGGCACGCAGCGCGGCCGCGGCGCCCGGTGCGGCGGCGCCGGGGTGCTCGGTGGGCGTGGGGTGTGCGGTGGGCTCGGGGGTCGCCGCGGTGGGCGCGGCGCCCGCTCCGGTCGTCGGGGGCATGGGAACTCCTGTGCTGGCGGGGGAGGGGTGCTGGTGCCGAGCCTAGGCGCTCGCCGGGGCCGGCGGCCCGCCGCGGTCCTCGGCGCGGTTCCCGCCGGGGCCGAGGAAGAGCCGCCGGTGCAGGGTCTCGGCCGGTCCGGGGAGGCCGCGCCGCTCCAGCAGGGCCGCGCCGAGCAGCGTGACCAGCCACACGGCGGAGCCGAGCAGCAGCGCGGCGGTGGGCGTCAGAGAGCGGCCGAGCCCCAGTGCGAACGGGGGCAGCAGCACGGTGAACAGCACGGACTGGGCGAGATAGCCGCTCATCGACCGGCGGCCGAGGGCCTGCAGCGACCACAGCGCGGGATGCTCGCGCGCCCGGAGGGCCGCGGCCCGGGGGCCCAGCACGCGGTCGCAGACCAGCGCCACGAGCAGCGCGTAGCCGATGCCCTGCGCGGCGCCGGTCACCGCGTCCAGGCCGGTGAGCACGGACCCGGCGGCCGGCGAGGGCTCGAGCCGGTCCGTGGTCAGGAGTCCGGTGCCCACGCCCGTGAGCAGCCCGAGCCCGATGCAGACCAGGGCCGTGACCAGCAGCCGGCCGCGGCGGGGCCCGGGGTCCTCGAGCACGCGGTACCGGCTCAGGGCCAGCCCGAGCAGCAGCATGGGCAGCAGGCCGAGCAGCTGGAGCGGGGCGAAGGACACCACCCCGAGCCCCTCCACGAGCCCGAGGACCAGCCGCTCCGGGATCGAGTCCGCCACCAGGCTGGGGAAGGGCGGCGTGCCGGGTGTCCGCACGGACCAGCTCGCCGCACCGTAGAGCACCATGAGCACCGAGCCGAGGGCGGAGAGGATCACGAGGGTGCGCGTGCTCTCGGCGATCAGCACGGCGAGGAAGAGCCCGCCGAACGCGTAGGCGGTGATGATGTCCCCGGGGAAGAGCAGGCACGCGTGCAGGGCCCCGACGAGGAGCAGCCACCCGTAGCGGCGCAGCAGCAGCCGGCGCGCCAGGGGCGGCGGCGTGCCGCGGGCGGCCTCCCGCGCGGCGATCTGGCCCACGCCGTAGCCGACCAGGAACGAGAACAGGGGGAAGCCGCGGCCGTCCACGAGCATCGACATGGCCATGTTGGCGACGTCGTCCGCCGTCCACGCCGCGGTGCCCGCACCGGTGCCCAGCGTCCGGTCCCGGGGACCGTCCGTGGGCCCGGCAGCCCAGATCCAGACGGTGACGTTGGCGACCGCGATGACCCAGAGCATGAGCCCCCGGGCCACGTCCGGCGCCGGGACGCGGCCCGTCGCCCGGGGGGCGTGCGGAGCCCTCACGCGGCGTCCCCGGACGGCAGGGCGCGGCGGCTCTCGAGCACGAGCGGCTCGCCGGTCACCGGGTGGACGAGGGCGATGCGGCGGGCCAGCAGCTGAAGCGGCCGGCCGGGGTCCTCGGCGCCGGCCGGCCGCACCTGCGGGTACAGGGGGTCGTGGCGCACCGGGACGCCCAGGCCGGCCAGGTGCACCCGGATCTGGTGGGTGCGCCCGGTCTCGGGCCGGAGGACGTAGCGGGCCCACGTCCCCTCCTCGTCCGCGAACGGCGGCCCGGCGCTCTCCACCTGGGTGCGGGCGTTGACGGGTCCCGGCACCTCCCGCGCCTGCAGGGACGTGCGGTCCTTGACGATGCGGGACTCGACGAGCCGCGGGAGGCGCAGCCCGGGCCGGTGCGCGGCCACGGCCTCGTACTCCTTCGCCACCGCACGCTCCTGGAAGAGGGTCTGGAACCGGCCCCGGGTGCCGGGGTCCCGCGAGAGCAGCAGCACCCCCGCGGTGCCGCGGTCGAGCCGGTGCAGCGGGGAGAGCCGGTCCTCGCGGCGGGAGCGGCGCAGCTTCACGAGCGCGCTCTGCGCCACGAAGCCGCCGCGCGGCGTGGTGGGCAGCCCGTGCGGCTTGTCGACCGCCAGCAGCCACTCGTCCTCGAACAGGACCGGCAGGTCCCCGGGCAGCTCCGGCTCCTCGGGCAGGGCGCGGTGGTACCAGACCGAGCCGCCGGGGCGGAGGGGAGCGTCGTGGGGGAGGGGCCGCCCGGCGTCGTCGACGATCCCGCCGGCCGCGAAGAGCTCCTCGAGCTCGGGCGCGGACGCGGGGAACCTGCTCAGCAGATAGCCGCGGACGGTCCCGGGGGCGTCGGCCCCGGCGGCCGGCAGCCGCACCCGGACCGGGTCCACCCCGTCCCGCAGCGGCAGGGGGGCGGTGGCGGGCCGACGTCGTCGCATGGTTCCCGATCGTGCTCCGCCCGCGCCCCGTTGTCCACTCGGCGGGCCCGCGTACCGCCGCCCCGCGGATCCTGCGAGAATGGGGGAGCACCCGCACCCGCCCGCCGACCGGAACGAGGCCCATGTCAGCCGAAGAAGTCGTCCTCCTCGACGAGGCGCACCGTCCCATCGGAACCGCGCCCAAGGCCGGGGTGCACACCACGGACACCCCCCTGCACCTGGCGGTCTCGTGCTACGTCCTCGACGACGACGGGCGGCTGCTGCTGACCCGCCGGGCGCTCGCGAAGAAGACCTGGCCCGGGGTGTGGACCAACAGCTTCTGCGGTCACCCGGGCCCCGGCGAGGGGTTCGTGGAAGCCATCGCGCGCCGCGCCGGCCAGGAGCTGGGCTTCGAGGTGACGGCGATGACGGAGGTGCTGCCCGACTTCCGCTACCGGGCGGTGGACGCCTCCGGGATCGTGGAGAACGAGTTCTGCCCCGTCTACCTGGCGCGGGCCACCGGGCGGCCCCGGCCGCTGCCCGCCGAGGTCGCGGAGGTCGCCTGGATCGCCCCGGAGGAGCTGTTCGCCGCGGCGGAGGCCGCGCCGTTCCTGCTCAGCCCGTGGCTGCTGGAGCAGATCGCGGACGACCGGCTGCGCGGGGCGCTCACGAGCCGGGCAGCGCTCCGCCCGTAGCGCTCCGCCCGGCCGGCTCCCTCCGGCTCACTCCATCCGTCCGGCCAGGCCGGCGGCCACCGTCTCGAGGGCGGCGCGCAGCGCGAGGATCGCCGGGCGGTGGGCGCTCGCTCCGCGGATCGAGGTGAACACCGTCCGCCGGGGCCCGGTCGGCAGGTCGACCAGCCGGCAGGGCGAGTCCCCGCCCGCCCACATCAGGTCCGGCATGAGCGCCACGGCGTTGCCGGACTCCACGAGCCGGGTCTGCGCCTGCAGGTCCGCCGTCGAGAACCGGACGTCCGGCTCGAAGCCCGCCCGCCGGCACAGCTGCTCGCCCCAGTGCCGCGAGGCGGCTCCCCGCGGTTCCATGACCCACGGGAGCTCGCGGGCGTCCCGCAGGGAGGCGACGGACGCGTGCTCGGGGCCCGGGGGGACGGCCAGGCGGATGGCGTCCGTGATCAGCCGCCGCCGGTCCAGGTCCGGGTGGTGGGCGGCGGCGTGGCTCGGGTACTGCTCCGCCACGACCACGTCGAACTCCCGGGCCCAGGTCTCGTAGAGGGCCCGCTCCGGCTCGGCCTGCACCATCTCGACCCGCACGTCCGGGTGCTCGCGGCGCATGGCGCCCAGCACCTCCGGCAGCAGCGCCAGGGCCGCGGACTGGAACACGGCGACCCGCACGGTGCCGGTGACCGTGCTCAGCGACGCCGCCAGGTCCGACTCGGTGCGCTCCAGGACGTCCAGCAGCTCGGTGGTGCGCGCCACCAGGATCTCCGCCTGCGGCGTGAGCTGGACCCGCCGGCCGGCCTTCGAGAGCAGGGCCACCCCCGCCTCCTTCTCCAGCGCCGAGAGCTGCTGGGAGACCGCCGAGGGGCTGAAGTTCAGGGCGGCGGCGACCTCCGCGAGGGTGCCCCGCAGGGCGAGTTCCCGCAGCAGCCGCAGCTTGCGCACGTCCAGCATTCCGCCGCCTCCCAAAGATTAGTACTGCTGACGAATCATCTGTGGAATTCTTCACTTTATCCGAATCGTCCCGGGGCGCACACTGGACGTACCGCAGTGCTTTCGACCCAACCCAGGGAGTACCACCCATGACGACGATCCCCGTCCCCCCGGCGGCGCAGGCCACCGGCCGCCCCGCGGTGGGACGCACCCTCCCCCACGCCGCCATCCCGGCGTCGCTGCCCGAGCAGGCCGTGGCCACGGTGCGCCGCTGGCTCACCGAGGCGGAGCAGTTCCCCCGGGACGCCTCGGGGGAGCAGCTGGCGGGCGTGCTGAAGGATCCCGCCGGCCTGGACTTCACGGTCGGCTTCGTGGACGGCGTCATCCGCCCCGAGGACCTCCGGGTGGCGGCCCGCAACCTGGCCCGACTGGCGCCGAAGGTCCCCGGCTTCCTGCCCTGGTACCTGCGCTCCGCGGTGCGCGCGGGCGGGGCCCTCGCCCCCGTGGCCCCGCAGGTCGTCATCCCCGCGGCCCGCAAGGCGCTGCGCGAGATGGTGGGCCACCTCATCGTGGACGCCAGCGAGGCCAAGCTGGGGAGGTCGATCGCGAAGATCCGCAAGGACGACGTCCGGCTCAACGTCAACCTCCTGGGCGAGGCCGTGCTCGGGGACCGCGAGGCCGCCCGGCGGCTGCAGGGCACCCACGACCTGCTGGCCCGCCCCGACGTCGACTACGTCTCCATCAAGGTCTCCTCCACCGTCGCCCCGCACTCGCCCTGGGCCTTCGACGAGGCAGTGACCGAGGTCGTCGAGAAGCTCACCCCGCTGTACGAGCGGGCCGCCTCCTTCACCGCGCCCAAGTTCATCAACCTGGACATGGAGGAGTACAAGGACCTGGACATGACCCTCGAGGTCTTCACCCGGATCCTCGACCAGCCCCGGTTCAAGGACCTGGAGGCCGGCATCGTCCTGCAGACCTACCTGCCCGACGCCCTGGCCGCGATGATCCGCCTGCAGGAGTGGGCCGCCGCCCGCCGCGCCGCCGGCGGCGCCCCCGTGAAGGTGCGCGTGGTCAAGGGCGCGAACCTGCCGATGGAGCAGGTCGAGGCGTCCCTGCACGACTGGCCCCTGGCGACCTGGGACACCAAGCAGGACTCGGACACCCACTACAAGCGGGTCCTCAACTACGCGCTGCAGCCCGAGCACACGGACGCCGTGCGCATCGGCGTCGCCGGGCACAACCTCTTCGACATCGCCTTCGCCTGGCTGCTGGCCACCGAGCGCGGCGTGGCCGGGGCCGTGGACTTCGAGATGCTGCTCGGCATGGCCACCGGCCAGGCCGAGGCCGTCAAGCGCGACGTCGGGTCCCTGCTGCTCTACACCCCCGTGGTGCACCCGGCCGAGTTCGACGTGGCCATCGCCTACCTGATCCGCCGGCTCGAGGAGGGCGCGTCCCGCGAGAACTTCATGTCCGCGGTCTTCGAGCTCTCCACCGACGAGGAGCTCTTCGAGCGCGAGAAGCAGCGCTTCCTCGCCTCCCTGGCCGGCCTCGACGACACCGTGCCGGCCCCCCACCGGGTCCAGGACCGCAGCCTGCCCGAGCCGCCCGCCCCGGTCGACGCGTTCACCAACACGCCGGACACCGACCCGGCCGTGGCCGCCAACCGGGACTGGGGGCGGGCGATCCTCGCCCGGGTCCCCGGCTCCCGGGCCGGCGTGGCGACCGTCACGGCCGCGGCGCTGCGCACGGAGGAGCAGCTCGACCGTGTCATCGAGGCGGCCCTCGAGGCCGGGCGCGGCTGGGCCGCGCTGAGCGGCGCCCAGCGCGCCGAGGTGCTCCACCGCGCGGGCGACGCCCTGTCCGCCCGCCGGGCCGAGCTGCTCGAGGTCGCCGCCGCCGAGGCCGGCAAGACCCTCGACCAGGCCGACCCGGAGATCAGCGAGGCGATCGACTTCGCCCACTACTACGCCGAGCGCGCCCGTGAGCTGGACGAGGTCGACGGCGCGTCCTTCGTGCCCTCCCGGCTCACCGTGGTGACCCCGCCGTGGAACTTCCCGGTGGCCATCCCGGCAGGGTCCGCGCTGGCGGCCCTCGCCGCCGGCTCCCCGGTGGTGTTCAAGCCGGCCGGCCCGACCAAGCGCTGCGGCGCCGTGGTCGCCGAGGCACTCTGGGAGGCCCTCGACGCCTCCGGGATCCCCCGCGACGTGCTCGCCCTCGTGGACCTCGAGGAGCGCGCCCTCGGCCGCCAGCTGATCTCCCACCCGGCGGTGGACCGGCTGATCCTCACCGGCGCCTACGAGACGGCGGAGCTGTTCCGCACCTTCCGCTCCGATCTGCCGCTGCTGGCCGAGACCTCGGGGAAGAACGCGCTGATCGTCACGCCCAGCGCCGACTTCGACCTCGCCGCCAAGGACGTCGCCTACTCGGCGTTCGGCCACGCCGGGCAGAAGTGCTCGGCGGCCTCCCTGGTGATCCTGGTCGGCTCCGTGGCGCAATCCCGCCGCTTCCGCAACCAGCTCGTGGACGCCGTGACCTCCCTGACCGTCGACCACCCGACCAACCCTGCCGCGCAGATGGGCCCGCTCACCGAGCCCGCCGAGGGCAAGCTGCTCCAGGCCCTGACCACCCTCGAGGAGGGGCAGTCCTGGCTGATCGAGCCGCAGCAGCTCGACGGGACCGGCCGGTTGTGGTCCCCGGGCGTGCGCACCGGCGTGCAGCGCGGCTCCGAGTTCCACCTGGTGGAGTACTTCGGCCCGGTGCTCGGCGTGATGACCGCCGAGACCCTGGAGGAGGCCGTGGCCCTCCAGAACGAGGTGGAGTACGGCCTCACCGCCGGCCTGCACTCCCTGGACCCGGAGGACATCGGCTACTGGCTCGAGCACGTCCAGGCCGGCAACCTCTACGTCAACCGCCACATCACCGGGGCCATCGTCCAGCGCCAGCCCTTCGGCGGGTGGAAGAAGTCGGCCGTCGGCCCCGGCACCAAGGCCGGCGGGCCCAGCTACCTCATGGGCCTGGGCGAGTGGGAGCCGGCGCCGCTGCGCGGGGCCGGGCTCCCCGTGGCCGACGCGGCCGCCGTCGAGCTGCTGCAGGCCGCGCACTCGGGCACGGCGGACCTCGGGCCGGCCGAGGCGCAGGGCCTCGAGCAGGCGCTGCGCAGCGACGAGGCCGCCTGGGCCGAGGAGTTCGGCGTCGCCGAGGACGTCACCGGGCTCTACGCCGAGCGCAACGTCTTCCGCTACCTGCCCCTGCCCGTCACGGTGCGCCTGTCCGAGGGCGAGCCGCTCGCCGACCTGCTGCGCGTCGTCGCCGCCGGGCTGCGGGCGGGCTCCGCGCTGACCGTCTCCACGGCGCACGAGCTGCCCGCCCCGGTGCGCGCCGTGCTCACCGACCGCGGCGTGCCCGTGCGGGTGGAGGACGACGCCGCGTGGCTGGCCGGCGCCCCCGCCCTCGGGGGCGGGCGCGTCCGCCTCATCGGCGGGGACCGCGCGGCCCTCATCGCCGCGACGGGCTCGCGCCCGGACCTGGCCGTCTACGCCCACCCCGTCACCGGGGCCGGCCGGGTCGAGCTGCTGCCGTTCCTGCACGAGCAGGCGATCAGCATCACCGCCCACCGGTTCGGCACGCCGAACCACCTCACGGACGAGCTGGTCTAGCGGCTCTTCCGGCCACGGCCCCGGACCTCGGTCCGGGGCCGTGAATCCAGTTCGGGAAACGGTTCCGGCGCTGGACAGGAGGGGCGCCGTCCTCGATGCATCAGGACGAGGGCGGCGCCCGTGGAGCTCGACCGGCTGTGCTCCGGTGTCCCCCCACTTGCATCGCACATCGGACCCGTGAGCCGGCCGCTGCTCGCCGATGCAAGGGTACTGACATGTAAATAAATGTTCACCATTTCGTAAGGCGGCTCACAATTCCGGTACGGATCGGCTCCGACGTGCGGTGACGTCCTCCGGCAGGTCGCCGCGGCGGCCCGGGAGCGCGACCGCACGGAGGCTCAGTAGGCCGTGCGCGCGACGTTCCTGGCCCAGGCCTCGAACGGCGCGGTGCGCTCGGCAAGGGCCACCGGACGCACGGGCAGCGACCGTTCGTGCTCGGGCGTGGCGAAGTACTCGTAGAACTCGGCGTCGTCGAAGCCGCCGGCGGCCGCGTCGTGCCGGTCCGCGGCGAACCAGACGGCGTCCAGCCGGGCCCACAGCGAGGCGGACAGGCACATGGGGCACGGCTCGCAGCTGGTGTAGAGGGTCGCGCCCGAGAGGTCGAAGGTGCCCAGCTCGCGGCAGGCGGCGCGGATCGCCATGACCTCCGCGTGCGCGGTGGGGTCGTTGTCGGCCGTGACGCGGTTGACGCCGCTGAAGCGGCGGCCGTCGGCGGTGACGACGACGGCGCCGAAGGGGCCGCCGTCGACGGCGGCGTTGCCCACGGCCAGGTCGATGGCCTCCAGCAGCAGCTGCCGGGCGTCGGCGGGCGGGGTGCGGTCAGTGTCCATGCGGAACTCCCGGGGTGGGGGCAGATGTCGCCGGGGAGCGTCCCGGGCCGGGGCGGGGGGACGTGCGCCGACGGCGGCCGCTGCGTGGTCGATGGTGCGGTTCTGCCTAGTAGATGGCCCGGGGATCCGGGCCCGCCGTGGGCCTGTCCAGAGGTTACCGAGGAGTGTGCCGGACCACAACAGGTGCCCCGGCGTGCCGGCGGGGGAGGAGGGCCGGGCTCCGCGTGCCGCGCCGCCCGCGCTGTGTCACGCCGCCCCTCCCTCGGCCGATCCTCCGGCGAACCGTGGAACACTGCTGACAGCACTGCTCCCGGTTCCTCGGAGCATCAGCGGGCACGCCGTCCGGCGGGCCCACGACACCGGAAGGAGCGGCCATGGGTCGGCAGACGAGACCCTCCGGCATGCCCGAGCCCCTCCGTCTGGGGCTGCGCGCCAACGCCGCCCAGTTCACGCTCCTGGTGGCGGTCAACGCCCTGGTCGGCGGCATGGTCGGCCAGCAGCAGACCGTGCTGCCGCTGCTGGCCGCCGACGAGTTCGGGCTGACCGGCTACACCTTCATCTTCACCTACGTGGCCGCGTTCGGGATCACCAAGGCGATCGCCAACTGGTTCGCCGGCACCTTCTCCGACCGGTACGGGCGCAAGCCGGTGCTGCTGGTGGGCTGGCTGTTCGCCGTGCCGGTGCCGCTGATGCTGATCTTCGCCCCGGACTGGGGGTGGGTGGTGGCCGCCAACGTGCTGCTCGGCGTCAACCAGGGCCTGACCTGGTCCACGACCGTGGTGATGAAGATCGACCTGGTGGGCCCGGCCCAGCGCGGACTGGCCATGGGGCTCAACGAGGCCGCCGGCTACGGTGCGGTGGCCGTGACCTCCCTGCTGGCCGGGTACCTGGCCGAGCAGTACGGGCTGCGCCCGGCCCCGTTCCTGCTGGGCCTGGCCTACACCGCCCTGGCGCTGCTGCTGTCGGGGGCCTTCGTCAAGGAGACCCGCGGCCACGCGCTGCTCGACGCCGGCCGGCACACCCCGCGCGCCGACGGGATGCACGACCACCTGCACGCCGGTCTCACCGACCGCCAGATCATCGCCCAGACCAGCCTGAGGGAGCCCGCGCTGTCCTCGGCCAGCCAGGCGGGGCTGGTCAACAACCTCAACTTCGGGCTCTCCTGGGGCCTGTTCCCCCTGCTGTTCGCCACCGCGGAGCTCACCGTGTCCCAGATCGGGCTGCTCTTCGCCCTCTACCCCGGGGTGTGGGGCGTCGGGCAGCTGGTCACCGGCGCCCTGTCGGACCGGGTCGGGCGCAAGCACCTGATCACCGCCGGGATGGCCACCCAGGCCGCGGCCCTGGCCGTCATCGCCGCCGGCGACGGGTTCGGCGGCTGGGCCGCCGGGACGGTCCTGCTCGGGGCGGGCACCGCGATGGTCTACCCGACGCTGCTGGCGGTGGTGGGCGACGTCGCCCACCCCGTGTGGCGCGGCCGGGCCGTGGGCGTCTACCGGGTCTGGCGCGACCTGGGCTACGCGGTCGGGGCCGTGCTCGGGGGGATCGTGGCCGACCTGCTGGGCCTGCACGCCGCGGTCTGGGCCGCCGCCGGCATCAGCGCCGTCTCGGCCCTGGTCGTGGCGGCGCGGATGTACGAGACCCACCAGCCGGTCCCGGCCGGCCCCCGGGACTGAGTCCGCGGGACCGAGCCCGCGGGGCGGGAAGCCCTCGGGCGCTCCCCCGGCCCGGGGCCCCGGCCGGGAGAGCGACCCGGCGCCTCGAGGGCCCCGCGACCGGTCGCTAGAGTGGGGAGCGCCCACCCGCCGCACCGGGTCCGCACGCCACCGGGCCCGGGCCGGACCGTCGCCGGCGCCGTGCCGGCGACCGGAGTCCCCGAGCTCTCAGGAGGACGCCCCTCCCATGGCCGACCTGTTCGACTTCAACCACGGCGGCGCCACGCACCCCGGCTCTCGCGCCGCCGTCCACCCCGGGGCGGACTCCGGCGAGCACGTGGTGCTGTACACAGTGGTCACCGAGACGGACCGGCACATCGTCCTCGACGACGGCTTCACCTACGACAAGCGCACCGGTGTGGTCCAGGGCCCCGCGGGGCGCCCCACGCTGCAGAACCGCGTGACGGCCACCGAGGGCAGCGCGATGTTCGCCTCCTGGTCGGAGATCGCCCGGCAGCCCCGCCGCCCGGACGGACGCACGGAGGGCTCCGCCCCGCGGCGGGCCCCGGCGCGACGCCTCGGCCCGCTGCTCCGCCGGCTCGGACGCCGGTGAGGTCTCCGGCGACCTGCGGGGCCGCACGCTGAGGGCCGCCGGCACGGGCAGGCCATAGGCTGGTCGGCGGACCCGTCCACCCGTTCCCTTGAGGAGTGCACCGTGCCCCTGATCCAGCGACACCTGTTCGGCCCCGGCCCGTCCAACCCCTACCCGGAGGCCACGGCGGCGCTGGGCCACCCGCTGCTCGGCCACCTCGATCCCGCCTTCCTCGACGTCATGGACAGCGCCTGCGACGGCCTGCGCACCGTCTGGGGCACGGACAACCGGCGCACCCTGCCGCTGAGCGCCACGGGCTCCGCCGGCATGGAGGCGGCGTTCGTCAACACGGTGGAGGAGGGCGACGTCGTCGTCGTCGCCGTCAACGGCCTGTTCGGCGAGCGGATGTGCGACGTCGCGGCCCGGTGCGGTGCCGAGGTGGTGCGCGTGGACTTCCCCTACGGGGAGCCGATCGACCCGCAGCGCGTCGCGGAGGCGCACCCGTCCCCCAAGATCATCGCGGCGGTGCACGCGGAGACCTCCACGGGCGTGCGCTCCGACATCGCCGCGCTGGGGGAGCTCAAGGGCGACGCCCTGCTGCTCGTGGACGCGGTCACGTCCATCGGCGGCATCGAGCTGCGCGCGGACGACTGGGGGGTGGACCTCGGCTACGCGGGCACCCAGAAGTGCCTGGGGGTCGCCCCGGGACTGGCGCCGTTCACGATCTCGGACGCCGCGTTCGAGCGCCGGGTGCAGCACCCCCGCTCCTGGTACCTGGACCTGGGCATGCTCGGCGGCTACGTGGGCGAGGCCCAGGGCCGGGCCCGGACCTACCACCACACCGCGCCCACGGCGATGATCGCGTCCCTGGACGCCGCGCTGCGCAGGATCGCCGAGGAGGGCCTGGAGAACGTCTGGGCCCGTCACCAGGCCGCGGGCGACGCGCTCCAGGCCGGGCTGCAGGACATGGGGCTGGAGCTGTTCGCCGCCGAGGGGCACCGCCTCCCGGAGCTGACCACGGTCAAGGTGCCCGAGGGCGTCGACTCCGCCTGGGTGCGGGCCTATCTGCTGGAGCACTTCTCCGTGGAGATCGGGGCGGGCGTGAAGGAGTACGCGAACACCGTGTGGCGGATCGGCCTGATGGGCCCCAACGCCGACGCCGGGTCGGTGACCCTCGTCCTGGGCGCCCTCCAGGAGGCGCTGCGGAAGGTCCCCGCCCTGGTGTGAGCCGCTCCGCGTCCGCTCAGATGAGGTCGGTCTCGGAGCGCTCGATGCGCTCCCCGGTGCCGGGGTCCGCCACCGTGCGGCGGGTGGAGCGGCGCCGGGACGGCACGGCGGCGGCGACCCGGCCCGACGCGGAGGGTCATGTTCGGTCACGACGGCGCGGGCGCCCCGTGTCCCGCGGGGCGACCCGTGCTCCCCGGCCCGGCGCCGCGCTGCTCGGGCGGCCCGGGGGCGCGGCGGGGCGGAGCGGGAAGCGTGCTGCCGAAACCGCCGCTGGCAAGGCACGATCCCCCGGCCACTGCGCCGGCGGAGCACGCACCCGGGCGGCGCGGGTCTCCCGCGCACGCCGCCCGGCGGCCGGTGCGCCCCGTGCCGGTGGCACGACCCCGGGGTGCTCCGGCACGGAGCCGCCCGCCGGGGCGCCGGGGCCTGTAGCCGGACCCGTCCGGCTCTGCTTCTATTGAGGAACGTGGGGACCTACCGAGGAGGAACATCCGATGGAAACCTGGATCTGGATCGTGCTGGCCCTGGCCGTGCTGGCCGTGGTCGTCCTGGCCGTGCTGGCCGGGAGCCGCAAGAAGAAGGAGCGCGAGGCCGTGGAGCGGCGGGAGAACCAGCAACGCGCCGCCGAGCTGCGCGCCCGCAGCGAGGAGGAGGACCTCTCGGCCCGCGAGCGGAAGGCGGACGCGGACGCGGCCCGCGCCGAGGCCGAGAAGGCCCGGATCGAGGCCGACCGCCTCGAGCAGGACGCCCAGCGGCGCACCGAGGACGCCGAGAAGGTCCGCCAGGAGGCGGAGACCCATCGCCGGGACGCCGCCTCGCTCGTCCCGGACGGGGACGACTCCACCCCTTCTGATGCCTCCCGCGGACGCCGCGAGGACGTCACCGATCGCGCCTCCGGGACGCGCTCCGACGAGGCCCCCTGGCAGGACGGCGACGCCGGACCGGACACCCGGACCCGGCACGACGGCGACACCCTGCACGGGGACACCCTGCACGACGGCAGCGCCCGCCCCGCCGGCGACCCCGGCCCCGGGGACCGGCCGCGCACCTGAGCCCCGGCTCGGACGCGGCGGTCGTCGAGCCGCGGAGAGCGAGCGGGGCCGGTGCGGGATCCCGCACCGGCCCCGCTCATTCTCCGCGGTCACTTCTCCCAGGGAGCCTTGATGGGGTAGTAGCGCTCCAGGAACTCCGTCATCCGCTCCGCGCGCTCGGGACCGGGCACCTCCGGGAAGCTGCCGTCGTTGAGGCAGAACATGTCGAGGTTGCGGCGAACGAGCATCTTCTCCATCTGCTGCAGCCCGGCGCGCGTGGTGGTGTCCACGTACTCCGTGCGGGCCGTCTCCTGGGTCACGGCCCGGCCGGTCAGCAGCGCGTAGTAGTGGTAGAGCGAGTTCGTCACCGAGATGTTGTCCGCCGCGCGGAAGCGGCTGGACGCGGTGCGGGCGAACTCCGCCGGGAACTCCCGCTCCATCTCGGCCACCACGCTGCGCCGCAGGGGCGCGGCGCAGTGCTGCAGGTGGCGGGTGGTGATCCGGCCGAAGCGCTCCCACAGGAGCCGGCGGTTGACGCGGGCGGCGTTCTCGAAGCCGGAGCGCTCGGCGGAGTTCTCGCCCAGGCCGATGCGGGTCTCGTTCTCCACGAACTTCGTGATCCCGCCCGGGGAGAAGAACAGCGCCGGGCCGATCGGGCGGCCGAAGAACATGTCGTCGTTGGAGTACAGGTAGTGCTCCGAGAGCCCCTCGATGTGGTGCAGCTGCGCCTCCACCGCCTGGGAGTTGTAGATTGGCAGGGCCGAGGTGTCCGCGAAGAACTCCTCGCTGCGCACGACCCGCACGCGCGGGTGCTCGGCCAGCCACGCCGGCGGCCGGGAGTCGGTGGCGATGTAGATGTTGCGCACCCAGGGGGCGAACATGTGCACCGAGCGCAGGGCGTACTTCAGCTCGTCGACCTGCCGGAAGCGGGCCTCGTGCGCGTCGCCCTCGCCCACCACGGCGTCGGCCATGTACGAGGCCCGGACCCTGCGGTACTCCTCGTCGGAGCCGTCCACCCACGAGAAGATCATGTCGACCGCGAAGTCGATGTCGATGGCGTGGTCGGCGAACATGTTCTCGATCGTGGGCCAGGTGAGGCCGAAGCGCTCCACGGTGCCGCGCACGGCCTCGGCCACCGGGACGGTGCGCCGGGTCAGCGAGTTCTCGATGGGCAGCCGGATCTCGTCCTCGCCGAACTCCCACAGCTCCACCTGCACCCCGGTGCCGGCGCCGTAGTAGAGCCTGGCCTCCGCGGAGTAGTGGGGCCGGAACAGCCGCAGGACCCGCGCGTTGCGGCGCGAGGACAGCTCGCCGTCGGCCAGCAGCTGCACGGTCTTCTTCTTGGTGTCCATCGGCTTGACGTAGTACGGCTCGCCCACGGCCGCGTCCACCAGGGCCTGCCGGAGCCGGGGCCGGTCCTTGAGGTCCACGGCGATGACGGGGCGCTCGTCGTTGCCCCGCACCAGCAGGTAGTCGACGCCCGCCGAGTCCAGGACCCCGCGCAGGAAGAGCAGGTTCTGGACCATGACGTCGTGCGGGGTCTGGTCCGTGATCCGCAGCGCGAAGCGGTCCTTGTAGCGGACCACGTCCTCGCGCTGGTCCAGGGCCGCGGCAGAGGCACGGGAAGCGGAGCGGAACACCTCGCCGTCCGTGCCGTCCTCGGGTGCCGCGAAGTACTCTGCGCCGAGCAGGGTCGTGTTGATGGTGCCTCCTCATGGTGTCGGGCCGCTGGGGCGGCGATCTCATGATAAGCCGCGGCGGCCGGACTCAGGAGGGGAGGGGCTGGCAGCGCTCGCAGAACCACACCGCCCGGTCCCGCGGCGGCCCGGGGTACGGCTCGCCGGGCACGAGCTCGGCGTCGTCGATCCGCGCCTCCCGGACCGGGGCCCCGCACCGGCGGCACGGCTGCCGGCCGCGGCCGTAGACCCAGAACTGCTCGCCGCGACGGGCCGGGCCCCCCACCGTGGAGCGCTGCGAGCGGTCCCGGTTGACGTGCAGCAGCCGGTGGGAGAGGTCCACGACCGCGCCGAGGACCGGGACCTCGGCCACCGGGGTGAAGGGGTGCAGCCGCTGGAGGAACAGGATCTCGTTGCGGTAGACGTTGCCGATGCCGGCGAGGTTGCGTTGGTCCATCAGCGCGGCCCCCACGCGCCGGAGCGGGTGGCGGGCGAGCCGGGCCAGGGCCTCCGCCCGGTCCCAGTCGGGGCCCAGCAGGTCCGGGCCGAGGTGGCCCACGAGCTCGTCCTCGTCGGCGGTGGCCACGAGGTCCAGCATGCCGAGGTCGAAGCCGACGGCCTGCGCGGCCGCGTTCTCGAGCACCGCCCGCGCCTGGTGGCCGGGGCGCCGCCACCGGGCGCCCCGCGGGTAGACGTGCCACATGCCCTCCATGAGCAGGTGGGAGTGCAGGGTGAGCGGGGGCAGGCCGTCGGGCCCGCCGTCGGTGCGGACCAGCAGGTGCTTGCCCCGCGGCACCACCTCGGTCACGGTGCGCCCCGAGAGGTCCGCGGTGGCGATCGACGGGAACCGGAGGTCGCTGCGGGTCAGGATCCTCCCGGCCAGGGCGCGGCGCAGCAGGACGGCCTGGCGGTAGACGGTGTCACCCTCGGGCACGGCCGCCCCCGGTGCTCGGGTCCGCGCTCATCGGCGCATCCTCAGGCCGCGCGGCGTCGAGTAGAACCCGCCGGCCAGCAGGGACTCCCGCACCGCGGTCTCGACGGGGCCGTGCCCCAGGACCCCGGCGCCGTTGACCTTCTCGACGGTCAGCTTGTCCACCGCGCCCCGGCGGACGATCTCGGCCACGGCGGGTCCGGCGGCGGCCAGGGCGGCCGCGTCGTCGGTGTACGCGAGCACGGTCCGCCCGCCGCGCTCCACGTACAGGGCCAGGGCGCCGTCCACGAGCACGACGACGGCGCCCGCCTTGCGCCCGGGCCGGTGCCGCCCCGCGGGCGCGTCCCGGCCGTCCGGGGCGGGCACGGACACGGGCTCCGGCCACTCGAGGGCCGCCCCGTAGGGGTTGGCGGGGTCGGTCGCGGCGAGCGCCAGCGCCACGGGCTCCTCGGCGCGGACCTGGTCGTCGGTGCTGAACGTGCGCAGGTGGTCCACCGTGGCGGCCTGCGCGAACTGGGCGGCGCCCAGGCCCTCGATGAAGTAGCCGCGGCGGGCCCGGCCCGTGTCCTCGAGCGTGGAGAGCACCTTGTAGACGGTGGCGAAGCCGCCGGGGAGCTCCTCGACCGCCACGGGGCCCTTGGTCACCACGCCGTAGCGGTCCATGAGCAGCTCCGCGGTGGCCGACGCCCGCAGCGTGGGGTCGAGGGGCTCGGGGCGCAGCATCGACCAGCGCCCGGCCACGAGCGGGGAGTCGTGGCGCTCCAGGGTGGCCGCCCGCGCCGGGGCGCGCAGCGCCCCGCCGATCCCCGGGCGGGAGGCCGCGCCGGGCCGCAGCCGGGCGGCGCCCCGGCGGGACGTGGTGCGTCCCCGCGGGGCCTGGGCCCGGTGCCGGTGGGCGGCCTGCCCGCCGGAGAGCAGGGTGCGCACGGGCAGGAAGGTGTCGTTGGTGATCAGCCCGGACCAGACGAGGTTCCACAGCGCGGTGGTCAGCGCCGGGGCGGGAACCGGGTCCCCGGCGGCGTCGAGCAGGCCCAACAGCTGCGGGAAGAACCACGCGCCGCCGGGGGCCAGGACGTCGAGGACCCGCCGCTCCAGCGTGGAGTCCAGGGCCGACGCCGCGACCTCGAGGGTCTCGGCCGGGGGCAGGGTGAGCTGGGCCGCCTCGCTCAGGTGCAGCGACACCCATCCGTCGTCGCCCGCCAGGGACCCGGCCCCGGACCACAGGATCTCCCCGGTGGCGGTCAGCTCGTCCAGCAGCTCGGGCCGGTAGTCCGCCACCCGGGCGGCGAGCACCAGCGGCTCCCAGGCCGAGGCGGGGACGGCGACGCCCGCGAGCTGGTCCACCACCGTCAGCACCCCGTCCTCGCCGCGCAGCTGGTGGCCCCGGCCCACGTGCTGCCAGGCCGGCAGGAACCGGGCGTAGACCTGCCCGGAGACGGGCTCAACGTCCCGGCGCAGCGCGGCCAGCGAGCGGCGCCGGATCCGGCGCAGCACCTCGGACTCGCACCACTCGGAGGCCGCCGGGCCGGCCCCGCCGCCGTCGGGGCGCACCGGCCGGAACTCGCCCTCGACCACGCGCCGGTCCGCGGCCAGCCGCTCCAGCGTGGTGCGCACCACGGCCGTGCCCAGCCCGAGCCGCGCCGCGGCCTCGTCCACGGTGAACGGCCCGTGGGTGCGGGCGTAGCGGGAGACGAGGTCGGCCAGCGGGTCCTCGACCGGTTCCACGAAGGCCAGCGGCACCCCCATGGGCAGGGGCACGCCGAGCGCGTCGCGCAGCCGGGAGGCGTCCTCGATCGCGGCCCAGTGCTCGACGCCGCGCAGGTGCACGCGCAGGGCGCGGTTGGCGGCCACGAGCTGCTCGAGCCACCCGGCGGCGACGTCCTCGGGGCACGCGGACTCCGGGTCCCCGGGGTCCTGGAGCCGGCGGACGGCCTCGGCGGTGGTGAGCGGGCCGAGCAGGCGCAGCAGGTCGGCCGCGCCCTCGACCCCGCGCAGCCGCCGGTCCGGGGCCAGTCGCTGCAGCTCCGCCTCCGTGCGCTCGATGACGTCGGGGTCCAGCAGCTCCCGCAGCTCGGCGCGGCCCAGGAGCTCGTTGAGCAGGGCGGCGTCGAGGGACAGGACGGCCGCCTTGCGCTCCGCCAGCGGGGAGTCGCCCTCGTAGAGGAACTGGGCCACGTAGCCGAAGAGCAGGGTCCGGGCGAAGGGCGAGGGCTGCTCCGTGGTGGTCTCGACCACCCGGATCGCGCGCCGCTCGACCGCTCGGTGCAGCTCCTTGAGCGCGGGCAGGTCGTAGACGTCCTGGAGGCACTCGCGGATCGTCTCGAGGATGATCGGGAACTGCGGGTACTTCCGGGCGACGTCCAGCAGCTGCGCCGAGCGCTGGCGCTGCTGCCACAGCGGGGAGCGCCGGCCGGGGTCGCGCCGGGGCAGCAGCAGGGCCCGGGCGGCGCACTCCCGGAACCGGGAGGCGAACAGTGCGGAGCCGCCCACCTCCTCGGTGACGATCTGGTCGAGCTCGTCGGCGTCGAAGAGGAACAGCTCCGCCCCCGGGGGCTCGTCCTCCATGGCCGGCACGCGCAGCACGATCCCGTCGTCGGCGGCCTGCGCGGAGCCGTCGAGGCCGTACCGCTCGTGCAGCCGGGCCCCCACGGCCAGCGCCCACGGGGCGTGCACGGGCATCCCGAACGGGGAGTGCAGCACCACGCGCCAGTCCCCGAGCTCGTCGTGGAAGCGTTCGACGACGAACAGCCGGTCCGACGGGACCTGCCCCACGGCCTCCTTCTGCTCGCCCACGTAGGCCAGCAGGTTGTCGGCGGCCCACTCGTCGAGACCGGCCGCGCGCAGCCGGGCGCGGGCGTCCTCCGCGGAGGCCCCGGCGATCTCGCGGTTGAACCGGCCCACCGCGCGGCCCAGCTCCACGGGCCGGCCGGGGCCGTCGCCGTGCCAGAACGGGAGCTTGCCCGGCACACCGGGGGCGGGGGAGACGATGACGCGGTCGTGGGTGATCTCCTCGATCCGCCAGCTCGAGGCGCCCAGGGCGATCACGTCCCCCACGCGGGACTCGTAGACCATCTCCTCGTCGAGCTCGCCTACCCGCCGGGAGTTCTTCCCGTCCTGCTCGCCCACGAGGTAGACCGCGAACAGGCCGCGGTCCGGGATCGTGCCGCCGGAGGTCACGGCCAGGCGCTGCGCCCCGGGCCGGCCCTCGATGGTGCCGGTCTCCCGGTCCCACACGATCCGCGGGCGCAGCTCGGCGAACTCGTCGGACGGGTAGCGGCCCGCGAGCAGGTCCAGGGTCGCGTCGTAGGCGGAGCGGGGCAGGGTCAGGAACGGGCAGGACCGGCGGACGGTGTCGAACCACTCCTCGACGTCGATCGGCCCCAGCGCGGTCGCCGCGACCGTCTGCTGGGCCAGGACGTCCAGGGGGTTGAGCGGGACCGCGAGCGGCTCGATCCGTCCCTGCAGCATCCGCTCCACCGTGACGGCGGCGTCCAGCAGGTCCCCGCGGTGCTTCGGGTAGAACCAGCCGCGCGAGACCTCGCCCACCTGGTGGCCGGCGCGGCCCACGCGCTGGAGGCCCGAGGCCGCCGAGGGCGGGGCCTCGATCTGGACCACCAGGTCCACCGCACCCATGTCGATGCCCAGCTCCAGGGAGGAGGTGGCCACCACGCAGCGCAGCCGTCCGGTCTTGAGGTCGTCCTCGATCACCGCCCGCTGGTCCTTCGAGACCGACCCGTGGTGGGCGCGGGCCAGCACCGGCGCCGCGCCCTCGTAGCGGCCGGTCTGCCGGCGCAGGTCCGCGGGCTCGGGGGCGGCGGGCCCGCGGGCCGCGGCCGGCTCCTGCCCGGCGAGGGCGGAGCGCAGCACGTCCCCGACCTGCTGGGGCGCGGAGCCGGCAGGGGGCCCCGGCGCCCCGTCGTCGCCCGGACCGGCGCCGTCCGCGGGGGCGCCGTCCCGGGGCCCGTCGTGCGGGTCCGCGTGCTCCACGCGGAACGCGTAGATCTCGTTGAGCCGCGCGGTGAGCTTCTCGGCGAGGCCGCGGGAGTTGGCGAACACGATGGTCGACCGGTTCTCGAGCACCAGGTCCACGACCCGCTCCTCGACGTGCGGCCAGATCGACGCCGTGGTCGTGGGGGCGAGGGCGTCGAGGTCGTCGTCCCCGAAGGCCGAGCCGGCCAGGGACGGCGAGGCGCTCGGCCCGCCCAGCACGGTCATGTCCGGGATGGGCACCGAGACGGTGAGGTCCCACGTCTTCTCCGTGCGCGGCGCGACGACGGTGACCGGCTCCCGGCCGCCCAGGAACCGGGCGACCGTCTCGATCGGCTCGACGGTCGCGGACAGCCCGATGCGCTGCACCGGCTGCTCCAGCAGGGCGTCCAGCCGTTCGAGCGTGAGCGCCAGGTGCGCGCCCCGCTTGGTGCCGGCCACGGCGTGCACCTCGTCCACGATGACCGTCTGCACGTCCGTGAGGGTCTCCCGCGCCTTGGAGGTCAGCATCAGGTACAGCGACTCGGGGGTGGTGATGAGGATGTCCGGGGGGTTCGTGAGCAGGGCCCGGCGGATCGCCTGCGGTGTGTCTCCGGAGCGGACGCCCACGCTGATCTCCGGCGGCTCGATCCCGGCGTGCCGGGCAGTCTGCGAGATGCCGATCAGGGGGGCCCGCAGGTTGCGCTCCACGTCCACGCCCAGGGCCTTGAGCGGGGAGATGTAGAGGACGCGGGTCCCGCGCCGCTCGCCCGCGGCGCTCGCGGAGCGGGCCTTGGCCCGCAGGGTCCCGCCGGGGGCCGGGGCGCCGCCCGCAGGGCCGGGGGCGGGCCCGGCGGCCGGCGTCCCGGCGCCGGGCGCGGCCTCCGCCACGAACCGGTCCAGGGCCCACAGGAACGCGGCCAGGGTCTTGCCCGAGCCGGTGGGCGCCACGATCAGGGCGTGGCGCCGCGCGGCGATGGCCCGCCACGCGCCCTCCTGGGCGGCGGTGGGCGCGGCGAACGCACCCGAGAACCAGGCCCGGGTGTGCTCGGTGAACAGGCTCAGGGCTGGTTCAGGCGCCAAAGCCCTGGATCTCGAGCTGGTGGATCCGCGGATCGCCGCAGGCCTCCACGGGGAAGGGGATCACGACGGACTCCGTGTTCTCGGGCGGGTAGACGCGCAGACCGGTGGCGGTCCGGGCGTCGCAGGTCGGGTGGTTGCCGGCCTGGCTGATGCGCAGGCCGGCGGTGACGGACTCCCCGGGTGCCAGGACCTGCCCGGTGCCGGGGACGGTGGCGTCCCTCAGGGCCGGGGAGCCGATCATCGTGCCGTCGGCGTCGACGAAGGACACCCCGGCGTAGCCGGCGAGCGTGCACGGGTCCTCGCCCGCGTTGGTGAGGACGACGTCCACGTGGACGGAGCCGGCGGCGCCGCCCACGGGGGCGGCCGCGACCTCGAGCCGGGAGGTGGTGCACAGGGGCGAGCCGCCGGTGCCGGTGCCCGCGGTGCCGCCGCGGGCGGCCGTGCCTTCGCCCTCCGCGCCGGCGTCGGGGGCGCCGCCGTCCGTCCGCTCCGCCGCAGCCTCGTCCGGCCCGTCGTCGTCGGCCCTGTCGTCGTCCGTCCGGTCCGCCGCCGGCCCGTCCGCGGCGGGCTCCGCCGCCGGGTTCTCCGCCGCCGGGTCCTCCGCCGGACCGGCGGTGCCCTGCCCGCCGGTCCGGTCCTCGGCCGGGGCCGTGGTGTCCTCCGTCCCGGTGGCCGGGGCGGTCTCCGGGGTCGCCGCCGAGGTCGGGGCCGGCCCGCTCTCGGCGGGGGCGTCGGCGGTGCCGGTCTGCTCCGGCTCCTCGCCCGCGCAGGCGGTGAGGAGCAGGGCTGCGGCGAGGGCGAGGGCTCCCAGGACGGGGCGGGGGGCGGGGGAGAGCGAAGACACGGGGGGATATCCTCCTCGGACGGACGTCGTGGCGTACCACGTCCCGGGAAGGGATCCCTCCCAGGTGCTTCATTCTAGGCAGGGCCACCGACACCGCTGCCGGAGGCGGCGCCCGCCCCGGCCGGGGCCGCTCCCAGCGGGGCTACCGCTCGCCGGGCTCCGCCGGGGGCAGCGCCGCGCGCATCACCTCGGCGAGGTGGACGCCGTCCGCGCCCGTGCCCTGGGCGATCTGGGTGCGGCACGAGAAGCCGTCGGCGAGCACGATCGTCCCGTCCGCCGCACTGCGGATCGCGGGGAACAGCTCCCGCTCGCCGAGGGTCTGCGAGACCTCGTAGTGGCCGGGCTCGAAGCCCCAGTTGCCCGCGAGCCCGCAGCACCCGCCGCCGACCACGGCAGTGTCCACGCCCAGCTTCGCGAGGACCTCCAGCTCCGGGCCGTAGCCGCTCATGGACTGCTGGTGGCAGTGGACCTGGCACACGGCGCCGGCGGGGCCCGCCTCGGTGGCCAGCTCCCGGAACGGCCACGCGCCGCCCTCGGCCAGGTGGCGGGCCGCGAACGCGCCGATCGTCGTCGTCAGCTCGGTGACCCGCCGGGCCCGGGGGTCGCCGGGGAGCAGCTCGGTGATCTCCTCCTGGAGCATGACCGTGCACGAGGGCTCGAGCCCGATGATCGGGTACCCGGCCTCGATCAGCGGCTCCATCACGTCCAGGGTCTGGCGAAGCACCTTCTGCGTCATCTCCAGCTGCCCGGTGGAGTGCCAGGTCAGCCCGCAGCAGACGTTGCCCATGGGCATCAGCACCCGGTAGCCCATGGCCTCGAGCACCTCCACGGCGGCCCGGCCGGGGGCGTCGGCGGAGAAGTTCGTGAACGTGTCCGGCCACAGCACCACGGACGGTCGGGCCTCGGCGGGCCCGCCCCCGGACCGCGCGGCGGGACGGCCGCGGAACCACCGGGTGAGCGGCTGCTCGGCGAAGGTGATCATCCGCCGCCTCGGCTCGATCCCGCCGAGCCGCTTGGTCAGCTCCTCGACGCCGCGGTGGGACTCGAGGAGGTTGATCAGCCGGAAGGAGAGGGGCACCTTCTCCACGATCCGCATCAGCAGCGGCATCCAGCCCATCGTGAAGTGGGCCATCGGCCGCCGGTTCCGGCCCAGGAAGGAGCTCAGGCCGTGCCGGTAGTGGTGGTGCAGGAACTCGGCCTTGTACGTCGCCATGTCCACGTTGACCGGGCACTCGGACGCGCAGGCCTTGCAGGACAGGCACAGGTCGAGGGCCTCGAGGGTCTCCTTCGACTTCCAGCCGTCCGTGATGGACTCCCCGCGCAGCATCTCGGCGAGGGACCGGGCGCGGCCGCGGGTCGAGTGCACCTCGTCGTGGGTCGCCTGGAAGGACGGGCACATGGCGCCGACGTCGGAGCGGCAGGAGCCCACGCCCACGCACCGGTTGACCGCGCTGGAGAACGAGCCGCCGTCGCGGGAGAACGCATGCACGGGCGTCAGCTCGAACGTGCGGGCGCCGGGCCCGGGGCGCACGCCCTGGTCGATGGGCTCCGGGTCCACGAGCACGCCGGGGTTGAAGACGCCGTCCGGGTCGAAGACGGCCTTGAACGCCGCGAAGGCGGCCAGGGCCTCGGGGGAGTAGATCGTGGCCAGCAGCTCGGACCGGGCGCGGCCGTCGCCGTGCTCGCCGGAGACCGAGCCGCCGTAGCGGTGCACGAGCCGCGCGGCGCGCTCGATGAACGTGCGATAGGTCGCCATCCCCTCCTCGGTGCCGAGGTCGAAGGAGATGCGGATGTGCACGCAGCCCTCCCCGAAGTGCCCGAAGGGGATGCCGGTGAGGCCCAGCTCGTGCAGCAGGTCGTAGAGGTCGCGCAGGTACTCGCCCAGGCGCGCCGGGGGCACCGCGGAGTCCTCCCACCCCGGCCAGGCCTCCCCGCCGTCGGGCAGGCGGGTGACGATCCCGGCGCCGGCCTCGCGGATCCGCCACAGGGCGCGGGCCTGCCCCGCGTCGGAGACGATCACGGAGTCCACGACGTTCTCCGGGACGAGCCCCGGCAGGGTGCGGGCGGCCGCCTCGGCCTCCTCGAGGGTGTCCGCGCCGACCTCGCAGTAGAGCCAGCCGCCGCCGCGGGGCAGCTCGCCGCCGGCGTGCTCCTGGCCCTGCCGGGTGCGCAGGGCGTCGAGCAGGTCCGCGCCCATGCCCTCGATGGTGTACACCCCGGGCACGCGCAGCTTCGGCGCCGCCGTGGCGGCCTCGAACGCGTCCTCGAAGCCCAGCACGGCCAGGGCCGTGTGGGCGGGCCTGCGGACCAGACGGACCGTGAGCTCGGTGATGACCCCACAGGTGCCCTCCGTGCCGGCGAAGGCCTTGGCGGCGTCGAAGCCCTTCTCGCCGAGCAGGTAGTGCAGCCCGTACCCGGAGACCTGGCGCGGGAACTGGCCGAGCTCGGTGCGCAGCATGGCCAGGTGCCGGTCCCGGATCCCGGTCAGCGCCCGGTCGATCCCCGGCTCGGAGGTGCCGCCCTCGTGCAGCTCCACCACCCGGCCGTCGGCGAGCATGACCTTCAGCGAGACCAGGTTGTCCGCGGACGTGCCCCACGCCACGGAGTGGGAGCCGCAGGCGTTGTTGGCGACCATCCCGCCGATCGTGCACCGCGAGTGCGTCGAGGGGTCGGGTCCGTAGGTGAGGCCGAACTCGGACGCCGCGGAGCGCAGCTGGTCGCAGATCACCCCGGGCTCGATCGTGGCGGTCATCGCCTCGGGGTCGATCGACAGGATCCTGTTGAAGTGCCGGGAGGTGTCGATGACCAGCCCGTCGCCGATCGCGTTGCCCGCCACGGAGGTGCCGCCGCCGCGGGAGACCACCGACCAGCCCCGCTCCTTCGCCAGCGCCAGCAGCTCGCGGACCTCCTCGACGCTGCGCGGCTCGGCCACCGCCTCGGGCAGCCGCCGGTAGATCGACGCGTCCGAGACGTAGGCGGCGCGGGTGGTGAGGTCCTCGCGGATGTCGGTCATGGTCCACTTTCCTGCGCGCCGGCGAGGCCGGTCCGTCCGGGGTCTGGTCAGGGCTGGCGGGGGCGTCCCCGCGGGGACGGGGGGCTCACCACTCGGGGGCGATGGTGACCTCGGCGCCGTCGAGCTCCTCCGCCCACTCGACCTGGCAGCTGAGCCGGGAGGTGTCGTGGCGGGTGTCGTCGAGCATGTCGAGGAGGTCCTCCTCCTCGTCGTTGATCTCGTTGGCCTTCGAGAAGGAGGTCTGGTCGAGGTAGGAGTGGCAGGTGGAGCAGGACGCGTTGCCGCCGCAGGTCGCGAGGATCGGGTACTTGTGGCGGGTGAGGGCCTCCATGAGGCTCTCGTAGTCCTTCCACTCGACGCCCTCGGTGCGGTTGCCCTCGCGGTCGATCACGGTGATGTTGATGCTGCTCACTGGGTGTCCTCCTCGGGGCGCGGTCGCCCCTGGTCTCGACGTCGGAAATCCCGCCCCATTGTACGGTCGCGCGGCGGCGCCCACCGACGGGCCGGGGCCCGCGCCCGGCCCGTCCGGCTCGGCTCAGCCGGAGACCGGGAGCGGCCGGATCGTCAGGGACTGGGCGACCTGGCCCAGGTAGCCGGCCTCGTCGTGCAGCGCGGACTCGGTGAGGCCCACGCCGGTGTCGCCGAAGGTGACGTGCGTGTCGAGGCCCACCCACGGGGAGACCGGCTCCCGGACCAGGTGCACGCTCAGGTCCACGTTGGGGAAGACCATCTCGTCGGGGCCCACCCGCACGGCGATGCCGTTGGCGGCGTCCACGGCCGCCAGGAACCGCGCCGTGGTGGAGGACTCCTCCCCGGCGACGACGGCGTGCGGCGCGCGCAGCCACATGGCCGCCCGGCCGGGCCGGTGCTCGCGCACGGTGCGGCCCTCGAGGGAGGCGATGTAGCCGCCCGGCCACCGCCCGGTCATCGTGGCGGGCAGGGCGTCGCCCACCGGCGGCAGGGCCTCCCGGTGCGTGCCGGCGGTGTCGGCGGTCTCGCCCCGGAGCAGCCGCCACACGCTCAGCCGGATGCAGGAGCGCCCGGCGTGGCTCATGGTGGCCTCGACCAGCTCGATGGTGCGGCCCGGGCGGACCACGCGCGTGGTCACCTCGACCTCGCCGCCGGGGATGAAGCCGAGGATGTCGTAGGAGAAGCGCACGGGCAGGAGGTCCGCGCGCGGGTGGTCGGCCTCCACGGCGTGGGCGAGCAGCCCCGAGGCGGCGCCCATGTGCTGCTCGGCCTCGCTCCACGCGCCCTGCGAGTGCAGCGTCGAGCGGAACCGGGTGCGGTCCAGCCGCACGAAGTACGCGTCCGGGTACTCCTCCCCGTCCGCTCCCAGGTGTCCGACTGCCTGCGCCGACGTCGTCATGCTGCCCCTCTTCCGTTTCCGTCCGGGCCCGCCGCACGGCGGGCGTGGTGATCGCCACCACGGTATCCAACGGCGGCCCGCGCTCCCCGCCGCCGGCCGCCCCGGGCCGGGGCCGTCCACGTCCTCCGGGGGCGCCGGACGGGGCGGGACCGGCGGGCGGGCATGCGGAAGGCCCCGGATCCCTCAGGACCCGGGGCCTTCCCGACTGGCGGTGACGGAGGGATTTGAACCCTCGTTGGCTCTTACACCAAACATCATTTCGAGTGATGCACCTTCGGCCGCTCGGACACGTCACCAGCTCGCAGTACTGTACCGGCTGGCGAGCTCAACCGCCAAAACCCGCGGGGCCGGCGGGACCGGGAGCGGCGGGCCCGGCGCTGTCGTCCCCGCCGCGCCGGTGCTCCGCGAAGAAGTCGAGGAGCAGCCGGGAGCACTCCTCGGCCAGCACGCCGCCGGTCACCTCCACCCAGTGGTTGAGCCGCCGCTCCCGGAGCACGTCGAGGACGGAGCCGGCCGCCCCGGCCTTGTCGTCCCACGCGCCCAGGACCACGCGGGGCACGCGGGCCAGGACGATCCCGCCCGCGCACATCGCGCAGGGCTCGAGGGTCACCACCAGCGTGCAGCCGTCCAGCCGCCACGAGCCCAGGGCGCGGGCGGCGTCGCGCAGCGCCAGGATCTCGGCGTGGGCGGTGGGGTCGCCGTCGGCCTCCCGGCGGTTGCGGCCCCGGCCGACCACCGTCCCGTCCGGGCCGACCACGACGGCGCCGATCGGCACGTCCTGCGTCCTGAGCGCCGCCCGGGCCTCGGCGAGGGCCAGCCGCATCCACTCCTCCGCCCGGGCCTCGGAGCGGGTGCGCGGGGGCAGTGCCATGCGGTTCTCCTCCTGGGCGGGTCGCCGGGCCGGGCGGGGTCCGGCGAGGGGGCGGGGCGCCCCCGTGGCCCGATGGTAATTTTGGTCCATGCGAGTGACCGTTCTCGACCACCCATTGGTGGCACACAAACTGACCGTGCTCCGGGACAAGAACACCACGTCCCCGGTGTTCCGCCTGCTCGTCGAGGAGCTCGTGACGCTGCTCGCGTACGAGGCCACCCGGGGCGTCCGCGTGGAACCGGTGGAGATCGACACGCCGGTCACGCGCACCACGGGCGTGGGGCTGTCGAAGCCACGGCCGCTGGTCGTGCCGATCCTCCGTGCGGGCCTGGGCATGCTCGAGGGCATGACCCGGCTGATCCCCACGGCCGAGGTGGGCTTCCTCGGCATGGCCCGCAACGAGGACACCCTCGACATCATCACCTACGCCGAGCGGCTGCCCGACGACCTCACCGGCCGCCAGGTCTTCGTCCTCGACCCGATGCTGGCCACGGGCGGGACGCTGCGGGAGGCGATCAAGTTCCTCTACCGCCGCGGGGCCGAGCAGATCACGTGCGTCTGCCTCCTGGCCGCCCCCGAGGGCCTGGCCGCCCTCGAGGAGGAGCTGGGGGACTCCGAGGTCAACATCGTCCTGGCTGCGAGGGACGAACGGCTCGACGAGAACGCCTACATCGTCCCGGGCCTCGGGGACGCCGGGGACCGGCTCTACGGCGTGGTCGACTGACCGCCGTCCCGTGACACCGCAGACCACGCGCTGAAAAGGCCCGCCGACGTCCTCGGCGGGCCTTTTTTCGACCTCCGGCCACGTGTTCACATCGTGAGACGAAGAGTTCACCGACGAAGCCGTCTTGACAACAGGATCGGGACCTGCTTGAGGGGCGGAAAAGCCCCCGGATGGTCCCAGAGGTCTGATATCCCGGGGGTCGGACGGAAAACGGCATCACAGCCGCAAGGTGAAGGAGGTTCATTTTGGCGGAGCACTTGGACAGCCGTCGTTCGAATCTCGCATCGTGAGATAACGCCTCGAATATTACTTGCGGGATCCAGGGGGCTGGTGGACCATGAGAGCAACGCCACTGTCAGGAATTTGCCAGCTTCGCGGGGACCCTCCCCGACCACCACGGAGCGGGCCGGTTCGGGAGCTGGGAGCGGCGGGGCCGTTCCGAGGGGCGGATCGACTCAGGCGGACGGAACCTCGTCCGCCGCACGACGGAAAGACGAGGGGCACCAGATGCCAGGCACACCGGGATACGTGCACATTTCCCAGCGCAACCGCACGAGCGAGGCCCGTGCTGTCCGCGGTCCGGCCGCGGCCCCCGAGCGGGGGCAGACCGCCCCCGCCGACTACCGCAGCCTCCGGAGCACGATCGGCCCCATGTCGGCCGCGCCGGGCGAGACCCCGCTCCCCACCCGCCTGCAGCGGGACACGGCGCCGCGTCCGCAGGTGCAGGAGAACGAGGCGCGCGGGTTCGTGATCTACGTGGGTCTCGACGAGGAGACCGCGGCGGCCAGCGGCACCTCGCTGGTCAAGATGGTCCAGAGCATCCGGGCGTACGCCCAGCAGCTGGTCCCGCAGGCCGACTCCTACGCCGCCGTGGCGCTGGCTCCCGCCAACACCGCCGGCACCGACCTCGAGGTCGTGCGCAACGCCCTGGGCGACCCCACCTCGGGGGCCGTGCGGCCCACGGCGCCCGCCGCGCCCGCGCCGGCGCCCGAGACGAAGACCAGCCAGTCCACCGGGGTGCTCATCGACCTCTCCCGCCGGGAGGTCTTCCTCGACGGCGGCCTCCTGAACCTCACGTTCAAGGAGTTCGAGCTGCTGAACTACCTCGTGGAGAACGGCAGCCGGACCGTGGGCCGCCACGAGCTGCTGCACAGCCTGTGGCGCGACTCCGAGGAGGTGCCCAACGAGCGGACCATCGACGTGCACATCCGGCGCCTGCGCTCCAAGCTCGGCCGGCTCGCGAACACCGTGCGCACCGTCCGCGGCCAGGGCTACCGCTTCTACGAGCACCCCGAGGTCGTCGTGTGGGCGGCCCCCGAGTACTCCATCTGATCCGCGTCCCCGATCCGTGCAGGCCCCGGTTCCGTCCCGCGACGCGGAGGAGCCGGGGTCGCTCCGTGCCCGGCGGACGCGTGGCATCATGAACCGATGACCCGCCACGACCGGAAGAAGCTCGTCCTCATGCGCCACGCGGAGGCCGAGCACCCGTGGGGCGTGGCCGACCACGACCGCCCCCTGGACCGCGGCGGGGCCGCGGACGCCGCCGCCGCGGGGCGCTGGCTGCTGGCGAACGGGCACGTGCCGGACATGATCCTGTGCTCGAGCGCCCTGCGCGCGCGCCAGACCTGCACGTGGGTGTGCAGCGAGCTCGGCGACCTCGCCCCGACCGCCCGGCTCGACGAGTCCCTATACGCGGCCCAGGACAGCCGGATCATCGCGGTGCTCAACCACGTGCCGGACACCGTGGAGTCCCTGCTGCTCATCGGCCACCTGCCCGGTCTGCGCGACGCCGCCCTCCGCCTGGCCACACCGGACTCCGACTACGACGCCGTCATGGCCCTCGCCGACGGCTGCCCCACCTCCGGGCTGGCGGTCCTGGAGGTTCCCGGCACCTGGGCCGGACTGGACGGCGCCGACGCCCGCCTGGTGGACTTCACGGTGCCGCGACCGTCCGCGGGAGACCGCTGACCGGCGGTCCTCCGGGCGCCGGCGCGGCGGCCGGACCGACGAAGGAGCACTGGATGCGACAGATCGAATTCACCCCGTCCGGGGACCGCGTGGGCGCGATCGGGTTCGGGGCCATGGGCCTGAGCTGGGTCTACGACCGGCACGGGCTGACCGAGCGGCGCAAGCACGAGGTGCTCGGGCTCGCGGTGGACCTCGGCATGAACGTGGTGGACACGGCGGTGCTCTACGGCGGGGGAGCCAACGAGGAGCTCGTCGGCGCCGCCCTCGCCCCGCGCCGGGACGAGGTGTTCCTCTGCTCCAAGACCGGGCTGCGCGCGGCCTCCCTGGAGCCGCCCCGGACGGAGCGCTGCGGGCACCCGGACGAGGTGCGCCGCTCGATCGAGGACAGCCTGCGCCGGCTGCGCACCGACGCGGTGGACCTCTACTACCTGCACCGCGTGGACCCCGACGTGCCCCTCGAGGACACCTGGGGCGCGATGGGCGAGCTCGTGACCGCGGGCAAGGTGCGCCACCTGGGGCTCTCCGAGGTCAGCACGGAGCAGGCCGAGCGGGCGCACGCCATCCACCCGGTCGCGGCCGTCCAGTCGGAGTACTCCCTGTGGACCCGCAACCCCGAGGGGTCTGGCCCCACCGCCGACGGGGACCCCTCCGGGGACGTCATCGGGTGGTGCGCCGAGCACGGGGCGGTGTTCGTCCCCTTCTCCCCGCTGGGCCGCGGCTACCTCTCCGGCGCCCTCGCGGGCCGGGAGTTCTCCGGCTCCGACTTCCGCTCGCGCAACCCCCGGTTCACAGCGGAGGCCATGGCTGCCAACGAGGACGCTGTGCTGGCGCCCCTCCGCGAGGTCGCCGGCCGGCACGGGACCTCGCCCGCGGCGGTCGCGATCGCCTGGACCACGGTGCGCGGCGAGCACGTGCTGCCGATCCCCGGCACCACCGACCCCGGCCACCTGCGGGAGGACGCCGCGGCCGCGGACCTGCGCCTGACGGCCGAGGACCTGACCCTGCTGGACGGCGTGGCAGCCGTCGGCGACCGGTACTGAGCGGCGCCGGCCGTGCGCGCGGTCGTCTGCGGGGCGGGCATCGCGGGACTGGCCCTGGCCGGGTGCCTGGGCCGGCGGGGCTGGGACGTGGTGGTCCTGGAACGGGCGCCGCGCCCGCGGGAGCAGGGCTACATGATGGACTTCTTCGGCCCCGGCTGGGACGCCGCCGAGGAGATGGGCGTGCTGCCGGCGGTCCTGGAGCTCGGCTACCGGGTCGAGCGGCTCAGCTACGTGGACGACCGCGGCCGCGACCGGGCCGGGCTGCCGTTCGCCCGGTTCGCCCACGCCCTCGACGGGCACTTGGTCAGCGTGATGCGCCCCGACCTCGAGCGGGTGCTGCGCGAGCACGCCCGGGGCGTCGCGGAGCTCCGCTACGGCCGGCGCGTCGCCGGGGTTCGGCAGCGGCCCGGCGGGGCGGGCGCGGTGCTCGACGACGGCACGGTGCTCGACGCCGACCTGGTGGTCGGCGCCGACGGGGTGCACTCGGCGGTGCGGCGCTCCGCGTTCGGGCCCGAGGAGCGCTTCCGCCGCTGGCTGGGCCTGCACACGGCGGCGTTCGTGGTCGACGACCCGGAGGCGTGCCGGCAGGTCGGCGACCGCTTCTGCCTCACGGACAGCATCGACCGGGCGATGGGGTTCTACGGGCTGCGCGACGGGCGCCTGGCGGTGTTCGCCGTGCACCGGGCCGCCGCGCCGTCCCTGCCGGCCGACCCCCGGGAGAGCCTGCGCGCCGTCCACGGCTCGCTGGGCTGGATCGTGCCCCGCGTCCTGGCGGCCTGTCCCGGCGGGGACCGGCTCTACTACGACCAGGTGGTGCAGGTCGAGCTGCCGCGGTGGAGCAGCGGCCGGGTCGTGCTGCTCGGGGACTCGGGCCAGGCGGTGTCCCTGCTGGGCGGCCAGGGCGCCTCGCTGGGGATCGCCGGGGCGTGGCTGCTCGCCGAGCGGCTCGACCGCGCCGGATCGGTCGAGGAGGCGCTGACGGGCTGGGAGCGGGTCTGGCGGCCGGTCGTGGCGGAGAAGCAGCGCGTCGCCCGCGGCGGGGCGCAGTGGTTCCTGCCGTCCTCCCGCGCCCGCCGGCAGGTGCGGCGCCTGGCGCTGCGCCTGGCCGCCCTCCCGGGCCTCGACACCGTGGTGACCCGCGGCCTCGTGGGGCGCGCCGGGGGAGACGTCCGGGCGCTCACCGCGGCCCCGGCCTGAGCCGTCCGCGGCCCGGGCCGCAGCGGCCGGGCACGAAGAAGCCCCTCACCGGCGTCTCCGCCGGTGAGGGGCTCTTTCGTGGATGGTGCGCCCGAAGGGATTCGAACCCCCAACCTTCTGATCCGTAGTCAGATGCTCTATCCGTTGAGCTACAGGCGCATCGGCGTCCCGGCGTCACCGCCGTTCAAACCGGACATCACTCTACATGCGGCCCCCGGCTGCGCAAAATCCGGGGGCGCCCCGCCCGGCACCCGGCGCGACGGGCCGCGGCGCGCGTAACCCTGCTGGGGCGGCCGGGGCCGGGGCGATACGATGGACCCACATCACAGTAGAGACCGGCCGCCCACCTCCACGCCGCTCACTGTGGGCCCGGTGACACCGGGTCGAGTGTTCGACGACGAGCACCACCACGAGAGCCCCGGGCGGTCGGCGGACGGCCTCAACGAGGAGACATGTCAATGGCTGACAACCCCACTGCAACGACGGAGACCACCGGGCTGAACGAGGCTGTGAAGGACGCGCTGGACAGCGCGCCCACCACCCATGCGCACCTCCTCTCGTGGGTGCGGGAGATGGCGGAGCTGACCCAGCCGGACCGCATCCACTGGGTCGACGGCTCGGAGGCCGAGTGGACGCAGCTCACCGACGAGCTCGTGGACGCCGGCACCTTCGTCCGCCTGGACGAGGAGAAGTTTCCCAACTCCTTCGCCGCGTTCTCTGACCCGGACGACGTCGCCCGGGTCGAGGAGCGCACCTTCATCTGCACCAAGACCGAGAAGGGGGCGGGCCCCACCAACAACTGGGAGGACCCGGAGGTGATGCGCAGCTCCCTGCGCAAGAAGTTCCGCGGCGCCATGCGCGGGCGCACGATGTACGTCATCCCCTTCGTCATGGGCCACCTGGAGGCCTCGCGGCCGAGCTACGGCGTGGAGATCACCGACTCCGCCTACGTGGTGTGCTCCATGCGCATCATGGCGACCATCGGCACCCCGGTGCTGGAGAAGATGACCGAGCAGAACGGCTTCTTCGTCGAGTGCCTGCACTCGCTGGGCGCCCCGCTGGCCCCGGGCGAGCAGGACGTGCCCTGGCCCTGCAACCCCGCCAAGTACATCGTGCACTTCCCCGAGGACCGGGCCGTCTGGTCCTTCGGCTCCGGGTACGGGGGCAACGCCCTGCTCGGCAAGAAGTGCTACGCCCTGCGCATCGCCTCCGCCATCGCCCACGACGAGGGCTGGCTTGCCGAGCACATGCTCATCCTCAAGGTCACGAACCCCGAGGGCAGGAGCCGGTTCATCTCCGCGGCCTTCCCCTCGGCCTGCGGCAAGACCAACTTCGCGATGCTCGAGCCCACGCTCGAGGGCTGGAAGGCCGAGATGGTCGGCGACGACATCTCCTGGATCCGCTTCGGCAAGGACGGCCAGGCCCGGGTGACCAATCCGGAGGCCGGTCTGTTCGGCGTGGCTCCGGGCACGGGGTGGCCCACCAACCCCAACGCCATGCGCGCCATCGCCCGGGGCAACACGATCTTCACCAACGTGGCGCTCACCGACGACGGCGGCGTCTGGTGGGAGGGCATGACGGACGAGACGCCCGAGCACCTGACCGACTGGAAGGGCCGCGACTGGACCCCGGAGAGCGGCCGTCCCGCCGCGCACCCGAACTCGCGCTTCTGCACCCCGATCAAGCAGGCCGACATCCTCGCCCCCGAGTACGACGACCCGGAGGGCGTGCCGCTGTCCGCGATCGTCTTCGGCGGCCGCCGCAAGACCACCATCCCGCTCGTGTCCCAGTCCTTCGGCTGGGAGCACGGGGTGTTCCAGGGCGCCACGCTGTCCTCGGAGACCACCGCCGCCGCGAAGGGCGCCGTGGGCGTCGTCCGGCGCGACCCCATGGCCATGCTCCCGTTCATCGGCTACAACGCCAACGACTACCTCGAGCACTGGGTCGAGGTCGGCGAGCGCATCGGCGAGGACGACATGCCGAAGGTCTTCTACGTCAACTGGTTCCGCCGCACCCCGAGCGGCGGCTTCGCCTGGCCGGGCTTCGGCGAGAACTCCCGCGTGGTCAAGTGGATCTTCGACCGCCTCGAGGGCACGGCCGGCGGCCGGGAGACCCCGATCGGCATCGTGCCCACCAAGGAGGACCTCGACCTCACCGGCCTGGACGTCTCGGACGAGGAGCTCGAGGCCGCCCTCAAGGTCGACGTCGAGGAGTGGCGGGCCGAGCTGCCCAGCATCGACGAGTGGTTCCACCGGCTCGGCCACGTGCCCGAGCCCATCCTCGAGCAGCGTGCCGGGCTGGAGGACCGCCTGAACCAGGCGTGATCCCCGTCCCGGGGTGCTGCGGCGCCCCGGGGCCGGCGGTCGGACGAGGGGTCTCCCGTGCCGGGAGGCCCCTCGTCCGTGTCCGCCGTCCGCGTGGGACAATGGGGGCGCTCCCGCGGCCGGCCGGGACGCGCGAGGTCTCGGAAGGAGCCGCCATGAGCGACCGGAGGACCCCGCCGTGCGGCTGACCGCGTTCTCGGACATCGCCCTGCGCGTCCTGCTGCTGACAGGAGCCGTCCCCGAGGGGGAGAAGCTCACCACGCGCGCCATCGCCGAGGGCGTGGGCGCCCCCTACCACCACGTGACCAAGACCGTGGGCCGGCTGAGCGGGCTCGGGCTGCTGGCCTCGAGCCGCGGCCGCACCGGCGGGGTGTCGATCACCCCCGCCGGCCTGGACGCCACCGTTGGCTCGCTCCTGCGCGAGCTGGAGGCGGGCTCCGCGATGGTCGAGTGCGAGTCGGCCGGCGGCGACTGCCCGCTGGACCGCGGGTGCCGGCTGCGCCGCGCCCTCGCGGACGCGCGGGAGGCCTTCTACGGCGCGCTCGACGACGTGCGGGTGCGGGACCTCGTGAGCGAGCGGCAGGTGGGCCCGGTGCTGGTGTCCATCGGGCTGCGCCCGCCCGAGCCGCCGGCGGCCACCGCGGGGGGCGCGCCGCCGCCGATGACGTAATCAAGCATTTGAGATGCTACTTTTGAGGAGTCATCCACCGGCTCCCCAGGAGGCAACCGTGCTGTCCGACCAGTCCCGTCCCGTCATCGAGCAGACCATCGGCGTCGTCGCCGAGCGCATCCCGTTCATCACCCCCGAGTTCTACCGGTCCATGTTCGAGGCGCGCCCCGATCTGCTGGACGGCATGTTCAGCCGCTCCAACCAGAAGAACGGGACCCAGGCGCAGGCCCTCGCCGGCTCCATCGCGATGTTCGCCTCCTGGCTGCTGACCCACCCCGAGGGCTACCCGGACGAGCTGCTCTCCCGCGTGGCGCACAAGCACGCGTCCCTGGGCGTGCTGCCCCAGCACTACCCGATCGTCCACGAGCACCTCTTCGGCGCGATCGCCCGGGACCTCGGCGACGCCGCGACGCCCGAGGTCGTGGCCGCCTGGGACGAGGTGTACTGGCTGATGGCCGACGCCCTGATCAAGATCGAGGTGGGCCTCTACGCGGGCCAGGCGAACAGCGTGGTCTTCGCCCCGTTCCGGGTCGCGGCCAAGGAGCAGACCGGGACCACCACCACGGCGATCACCCTCGAGCCCGCCGACGGCACCCCGATGACCCCCGCGGTGGCCGGCCAGTACGTGACCGTCGAGGTGCGGATGCCCGACGGCGTGGACCAGCCGCGGCAGTTCACGCTGGTGCCCGGGCCCGAGGGGACCCGCCGGATCGCCGTGCGACTCGACGAGCGCGGCGAGGTCACCCCGGTGCTCTGCCACGACGTGCAGGTGGGCGACGTCCTGCGGGTCTCCAACCCCTACGGGGACGTGGTGCTCCCGGAGGGGGAGGGGCCGCTCGTGCTGGCCTCCGCCGGCATCGGCGTGACCCCCATGCTGGCGTTCCTGGACCGGCTCGTCCGCCAGGAGTCGCAGCGGCAGGTCCTCGTCCTGCACGCCGACCGCTCGGCGGAGGACTGGGCGCTGCGCGAGCTGCACGAGATGCTGGTCGCCGAGCTGCCCCACGCCCGCCTGGAGACCTGGATGGAGACCCCGGGGGACGGCGACCACGACGGGTTCATGGACCTCGGCGCCGTGCGGATCCCGGCCGACGCCCAGGTGGTGCTGTGCGGCCCGCTGCCCTTCATGCAGGCCGTCCGCTCCGCCGTGATCGCCCAGGGCGTCCCGGGGCGCAGCGTGGCCTACGAGATCCTGGGCCCGGACCAGTGGATGCTCCACGACGAGGCGCGCGAGACCGCCGCGGTCTGAGCGCCCGCAGCGCACGGGGCCCCGCCGGACGGCTCGTCCGGCGGGGCCCCGTTGCGTGCCGGGGTCTCAGACGCGCACGATGTCCAGCACCCGGTCCCGGACCCGCTCCATCGTCGCCGGGTCCTTCGCCTCGACGTTGAGGCGCAGGAACGGCTCGGTGTTGGAGGGGCGCAGGTTGAACCACCAGCCCTCGTCCGGGCAGCTGAGCGTGGTGCCGTCCAGCTCCTCCACGCTCACGTCCCGGCCGGCCAGGGCGTCGACGACCCGCCGGACGGCACCGGCCTTGTCCTCCACCGTGGAGTTGATCTCACCGGAGGCCGCGTACGGGTCGTACTGGTGCATCAGCTCGCTCAGCGGCCCGTCCTGCTCGCCCAGCGCGGCCAGGAGGTGCATCGCGGCGAGCATCCCGGTGTCCGCGTTGAAGAAGTCCTTGAAGTAGTAGTGCGCGGAGTGCTCGCCCCCGAACACGGCGCCCTCCTCGGCCATGACGGCCTTGATGAACGAGTGGCCCACCCGGGTCCGCACGGGGCGGCCGCCGCGGGCGGTGACCAGCTCGGGCACGGCGCGGGACGTGATGAGGTTGTGGATGATCACCGGGTTCTCCACGCCCTCCGCCCGGGCGCGCTCGATCTCCCGCTCGGCCACGAGCGCGGTGACGGCCGAGGGCGAGACGGCCCCGCCCTGCTCGTCGACCACGAAGCAGCGGTCGGCGTCGCCGTCGAACGCGATGCCCAGGTCCGCGCCGTGCTCGCGCACGGCCCGCTGGAGGTCCACGAGGTTCTCCGGCTCGAGCGGGTTGGCGGGGTGGTTGGGGAACGTGCCGTCCAGCTCGAAGTACAGGGGCACGACCTCCAGCGGCAGCGGCTCCAGCACGGCGTCGCCCAGCACCGCGGGAGTGGTCAGCCCCGCCATCCCGTTGCCGGCGTCGACCACCACCTTGAGCGGGCGGGTCCCGGACAGGTCCACCAGGGAGCGCAGGTACTCCGCGTAGCCGGTCAGCACGTCCCGCTCGGTGACCGTGCCGGGGACGGGGGCCTCCGGGACCGCTCCGTCGTCGAGGTAGCGCTGGGCGAGGTCGCGGATGTCGTAGAGGCCCGTCTCGGAGGAGACCGGGACGGCCCCGGCCTTCGACATCTTCATGCCGTTGTACTCGGCGGGGTTGTGGCTCGCCGTGAAGGTCACCCCGGCGGCGCCGAACGTCCCGGACGCGTAGTACAGCTCGTCGGTGGAGATCAGCCCGATCTTCACGACGTCCGCGCCGCGGCGGACCGCGCCCTCGGCGAAGGCGTCCACGAACTCCGGCGAGGAGGGGCGCATGTCGCCGCCCACCAGGACCGTCAGGCCGGCGAGGCCCAGGACGTCCACGAACGCGGCGCCGGTGGCCCGGACCGTCTCCGCGGTGATGGACTCGCCCACGATGCCGCGCACGTCGTAGGCCTTGAACGAAGCTGAGAGATCGATAGTCACAAGGGGTGATCTTAGGCCACGGGCGCTCCCGGGTGCCGCGGGGCGCGGGCGGTCCTGTGATTGGATGACGAGCATGGTCGAGATCCTCCGCATGCGCAATCCCGTCCAGCACTATGCGTGGGGCTCCCGCGAGGTGCTGGCCCGCCTCCAGGGCAGACCCGTGCCGAGCCCCGAGCCCGAGGCCGAGCTGTGGGTCGGCGCGCACCCCTCCGCGCCCTCCGTCGTCGTCCGGGACGGCCGGGACGAGCCGCTGGAGGGCCTGCCGTTCCTGCTCAAGATCCTGGCCATCGACGCCCCCCTGTCCATCCAGGTCCACCCCTCGCCGGAGCAGGCCGAGGCGGGCTTCGAGCGCGAGCAGCGGGCGGGGATCCCGCTCGACGACCCGCGGCGCAACTACAAGGACCGCTCCGCCAAGCCCGAGACCGTCGTGGCCCTCACCGACGTGGAGCTGCTCACGGGGGTGCAGCCGGCGGACCGGCTGCGCGCCACCGCCGCGCGCCTGGGGCTGGACTGGCTGCGCGACGCCGCCGCCGGCGGGCGCCCCGTGCTGCCGGCCGTGCTGACGCTCGACGACGACGCCGCCGCGGCCGCCGTGGCGGCGACCGTCGACGCGGCCCGCGCCGCGGGCCCGCAGGACCCGGTGGCCTCGCTGGTCCGCTACGTGCACGACCGGCACCCGGGCGACCGCGGGCTGCTGGTCGCGGTGTGCATGCACCACGTCCGCCTCGCCCCGGGGCAGTCCCTGCACACCCCGGCCGGGCAGCTCCACGCGTACCTGTCCGGGACGGCGATCGAGGTGATGAGCTCCTCGGACAACGTCCTGCGCGCCGGGCTGACGGGCAAGCACGTGGACGTGGCCGAGCTGCTCGCCGTGCTGGCCGACGAGCAGGCGGCCCCGGAGGTCGTCGAGCCCGCCGCCGACGAGCACGGCCGCCGCGTCTACCCCCTGTGGGACGAGCGGCTGTCGCTGACCGCCCACGAGCTCGTGCCGGGACGGGCCGTGCCCGTCGGGCTGCGGGGCACCACGGTCCTGCTGAGCACCGGGGACCGGGCGCTGGTGCGGGCCGCCGGCCGGGAGTGGGAGCTGGCCGGCGGGGAGTCGCTGCTGCACCGGGGCGGCCCCGGCACCGTCGAGCTGTCCGGCGACGCTAGGGTGTTCACGGTCTCCTGCCGCTGAGCCGCCCCGGCGCGCGGTGCCGCTCAGGGGGTGGTCAGCTCCGTGCGGACCTCGATGAGCGTGGGACCCTCGGCCGCGAGACCCTGCCGCACCAGGTCGGCGAGCTCCGCGGCCGTGCCCGCGGCCTGCGCGGGCACCCCGTAGCCCCGGGCGAGGCTCAGGAAGTCGATGCCCGGCACGTCCAGCCCCGGCACGTCCCCCGTGCCGAGCATGCCCGCGAACCAGCGCAGCGCGCCGTAGGTGCCGTTGTTGAGGATCACGAACACGACCGGGACCCGGTACTGCGCCGCGCTCCACAGGGCGGTGATCCCGTAGTTGGCCGACCCGTCGCCGACCACCCCGATGACGGGACGGTCCGGCCGGGCCAGCTTCACGCCGACCGCCGCGGGCAGCCCGAAGCCCAGGCCGCCGGAGGCCGGCCAGAAGTAGGAGCCGGGCTCCCGCAGGTCCATGTGCCTCCAGAAGTCCCCGTTGGTGGAGGTCGACTCCACCACGTAGGCGGTGTCCGCCGGCGCCGTCTCGCGCAGCACCTCGAACACGGCGCCCGGGTGGAAGACGCCGTCCACGGGCTCGCGGGCGGGCGGCGGCACCGTCCATCCGACCGGGGCGGCCGGGCGCGCCCCGCCGCGCCGCTCGTGCAGGGCGGCCACCAGGGCCGCGGCCGTCGCGGCGAGCCCGGCCACGAAGGAGGTCCCGAACGGCGCCCGGGCGGCCTCGCCCGGGTCCTCGGTGACGTGCAGCAGCTGCGTGCCCTCGGCCAGGTACCGGGCGGGTTCGTACTGGTGGTAGCGGAAGACGGGGGCGCCGAGCACCAGGACCACGTCGTTCTTCTCGAGGGCGGCGTGCACGCCCCGCTCCGAGGCGGGGAGGACGCCGCGGAACTGCGGGTGCCGGTTGGGGAAGGGCAGCCGGTAGGGGGAGGGTGCCACCCACACGTCGGCGCCGAGCAGCTCGGCGAGCTCGCGGCTGACCCCGTTCGCCGCCACGGCGTCCACCTCGGAGCCCAGCACCAGTGCGGGCCGGCGGGCTCCGGCCAGCAGACCCGCGATCTCCCGCACGTGCTCGGGGGCCGGGTGCAGGCCCTCGGCCACCCGCCGGGGCAGCAGGTAGTCGTCGTTGTCGGCGGACTCCCGGTCCCAGTCGTCGTAGGGGACCGAGACGTAGGTGGGGCCGCGGGACCCGGTGCACGCCTCCCACAGGGCCTGGTCCAGCATCCGGGGGACATCCTGCGCGGACAGCGGCTCGCCCGCCCACTTCGTCAGCGGGGAGGTCAGGTCCGGGGCCGCCACGTTGGCGAGCATGGGCTCCGCGCCGATCGTGGCGCGCACCTGCTGGCCGGCCGTGACCACGAGCGGGGTGTGCGAGCTGGCGGCGTTGGTCAGCGCGCCCATGGCGTTGCCCGTGCCGGAGGCCGAGTGCAGGTTCACGAGCGCCGGCCGGCCCGTGGCCTGCGCGTAGCCGTCGGCCATGCCCACGACCACTCCCTCGTGCAGCCCCAGGACGTACCGGATGCCGGGGGGCAGGTCCCGCAGGAAGGGCAGCTCGTTGGAGCCCGGGTTGCCGAACACGGTGTCGAGGCCACGGGCCTGCATCCAGCGGTGGGTCCTGGCACGGATGGTGGTCACGCTGCGCTCCAATCGGGACGCGGCACCGGCGTGCCGCCTCACCGCGAGAGTAGAAGGGGGCCGGGGGCACGGCCAGTCGATGTTTTCTATCCCCTCATAGACGGCGACGATGCCAGTGCCCGGGCCGCAGCGGCGCCGACGGGTCCGGTGAGACGGACTCCCGCAGCGTGTCCACGACCAGCCGCGCGAACCACTGCTGCGCGGGGCGCTGGTGGGCGGTCTCGCGGGTGTAGGCGGCCAGCTGGAGGACCGGCATCTCGACCGGGTGCGGGAAGACCCGGATCCCGGCCGCCTCCTGGAGCGTCTCGGCGAGGAACCGCGGCAGCACCGCGAGGCAGTCGGTGCGCTCCACCACGGAGACCAGGCCCGTGAAGTGGGACAGCCGCAGGGCCGTGCTGCCCGGGGCGCCCGCCCGCTCCGCCGCGACCTCGGCGAGGTCGTGGCCCATCGACGGGGCGAGCCGGATCCGCGGCTCCTCCGCGAACTGCTCGAGCGTGAGCCGCTCCCGGACCCGCGGGTGGCCGCGGGCCGCGATCACCACGTACTCGTCGGTGCCGACGACGGTGCGGACGATGCCGGGCCCGCCGATGTACGGGGCGCAGATCGCGGCGTCCACCCGGTTGCGCAGCAGGTCCTCCGGGACGCGCTCCACGTCCAGGGGCAGCACGGTCAGCTCCACACCGGGCGCCTGCTCCCGCAGCGCCACCATGACGGACGGCAGGAACGCCAGCTCCCCGAGGTCGGTCAGCGCCAGGGTGAAGCGCTCGCGGGCGGTCTCCGGGTCGAACAGCCCGCCGGAGGAGACGGCCGCGGTCACCTGGGCGATCCCCGCCTTGACCTGCGGGAAGATGCTCCTCGCGAACGGCGTGGGGCTCAGGCCCCGGCCCTCCCGGACGAACAGCTGGTCGTTGCACTGCCGGCGCAGGTTCTTCAGGGCGTGGCTCACCGTGGGCTGGGTGAGGTGCAGCTCGGCGGCGGCCCCCGTGACGCTGCCCTGCTCGTAGACCGTGCAGAACACGCGCATCAGGTTCAGGTCCAGCTCCACGGCACCCCTCCTCGGTCAGCGACTCATAGATGTCATACATCGGTCCATCGACAACATGCACTGGTTTGTGAATGCTACGTCACTAGAGTGATCCCCATCACAACGGGCACCGGACGACACAGGGGAGGCACGATGCGGCGACCGCTCATCGGCTTGGGAGCAGCAGGATCCGTACTGGCGCTGGCCGCGTGCGGCGGCGGCGGCGACAGCGGAGGCGGCACGGAGGCCGAGGGGGAGATGCAGGCCGTCACCGTCGGCGTCATCCCCATCGTCGACACCGCCGCCATCTGGCTGGGCGAGGAGCAGGGCTTCTTCGAGGAGGAGGGGATCGACCTCGACATCCAGACCACCAGCGGCGGCGCCGCCGCCGTGCCGGGCGTGGTCAGCGGGGACTTCGACTTCGCCTTCGGCAACACCCTGTCCGTCATGGTCGCCCAGGGCGAGGGGCTGGACCTCGAGTACGTCGCCAACGGCACCACGACCTCGGGCGACACCGAGCGGGACTTCGGCGCCGTGGTGGTGCCCGCCGACTCGGACATCCAGGGCCCCGAGGACCTGGCCGGCAAGACGGTGTCGGTGAACAACCTCAACAACATCGGCGACACGACGATCCGCCACGTCGTCGAGCAGGCCGGCGGGGACCCGCAGAGCATCGACTTCGTGGAGGTCGGCTTCCCGGACGCCCCGGCCGCGCTCGACCGCGGCCAGGTGGACGCGGCCTGGATCCTCGACCCGTTCCTCACCCAGGTCCTCGACGAGGGCGCCCGCGCGGTGTCCTACAACTTCGTGGAGTTCGACCCGGAGCTCGACATCGCCGGCTACTTCACGACCGCCCAGAAGCTCGAGGAGGACCCCGAGCTGGTGGAGAAGTTCCAGAACGCCATGAACCGCTCGCTCGAGTACGCGAACGAGAACCCGGACGCGGTCCGGGAGATCGTCGGGACCTACACGGAGATCAGCGACGAGCTGCGCGCCGAGATGGCCCTGCCGCGCTTCCGCACCGAGTTCGACCGCGAGGCGCTGCAGAAGCTGGGCGACGCCGCCGTGGAGTACGGGACCCTCGAGCAGGCCCCCGACCTCGACGCGCTGCTGCCGTAGCCGTCCGCGGACCCGGCACCCGAGGGAGGGAGCACGACATGGCACGAAAGCGCACGGGACGGGCCTGGGGGCCCGGGGTTCTCGGGGTGCTGGGGATCCTCGGGTTCCTGCTCACCTGGGAGCTGCTGCCCCTGACGGGGATCGTCGACCCCCGGTACCTGCCCCCGGCCAGCGCGGTCCTGCTGGAGCTCGGGGAGCAGCTCGGCTCGGCGGGCTTCTGGCTGGCGGTCTGGCAGACCGTCCGGGCCTGGTTCCTCGGGCTGCTGATCGCCGCGGTCGCCGCGATCGTCCTGGGGCTGGTCATCGGCAGCAGCACGTTCCTGCGCCGGGCCACCCACAGCACGATCGAGTTCCTCCGGCCCATCCCGTCGGTCGCGCTCATCCCGCTGGCCGTCCTGCTGTTCGGCGTGCAGCTCGAGTCCACCCTGCTGCTGGTCGTGTACGCGTCCTTCTGGCAGATCCTCATCCAGGTCCTCTACGGGGTCGGGGACGTGGACACCGTGGCGCAGGACACGGCCAAGAGCTACGGGCTCGGGACGCTGGCCCGCGTCCGGTACGTCACGTGGCCCACGTCCCTGCCCTACGTGATCACCGGGCTGCGGCTCGGGGCGGCCGTGGCGCTGATCCTGGCGGTCACCGCCCAGCTCGTGATCGGCACGCCGGGGCTGGGCCGGGAGATCTCCCTGGCCCAGTCCGGCGGCGCCGTCACGGCCATGTACGCGTTCATCGTCACGGCCGGGCTGCTGGGCGTGCTCATCAACCTGGGGATGCGGGCGCTCGAGCGCCGGGCGCTGGCCTGGCACTCGTCCGTCCGCGGAGAGGTGGCGGTGTGAGACTCGTCAAGACCCTGGGCTACGCGCTCGCGCTGCCCGTCCTGCTGGTCCTGCTGTGGTGGGCCTACACCCTGACGACGACCAACTTCTACGTCCCGGAGCCGGGCGAGTTCGCCACGACGTTCGTGGACGTCTGGTTCGGCGACCGGTTCTTCGACGACGTGCTGCCGAGCATCGGCCGGCTCCTGGTGGGGCTGGCGCTGTCCATCCTGGTCGGCGTCGTCGCCGGTCTCGTGATCGGGTCGGTGCGCTGGCTGCGGAACCTGCTGGAGCCCGTGCTCGAGTTCTTCCGGGCGATCCCGCCGCCGGTGCTGGTGCCCGTGCTGATGCTGCTCATCGGCGTCAACGACCAGATGAAGGTGGTGGTGATCGTGCTCGGGTCCGTGTGGCCCGTCCTGCTGAACACCATCGAGGGCGTGCGCTCGGTCGACTCCGTCATGAACGAGACGGCGCGCTCGTACGGGATCCACGGGTGGTCGCGGATCGTCCACCTGGTGATCCCCGCCGCCAGCCCCCAGATGATGGCCGGCATCCGGCAGGCCCTGTCGATCGGGCTGATCCTGATGGTGATCTCGGAGATGTTCGCCTCGTCCTCGGGGCTCGGCTTCACCATCGTGCAGTTCCAGCGATCGTTCGCCATCCCCGAGATGTGGAGCGGCATCGCCGTCCTGGGTCTCATCGGGGTGGTGCTGGCGTTCGTCTTCCAACGTGTTGAACGCAAGGTCCTCGCCTGGTACCGGGGCCTGAAAGAGGTGGAGAATGCAGGCTGAATCAGGAAGCTCGGCAGTGGACGGCGGCGCGACCGCACCCCGGACCGGCACGGACGCGACCGCCACCGGGGTCTCGGACGCCGGCGCGGGACGCACCGGCGGGAAGGACGTGCTGCTGTCCGTGCGCGGGCTGCAGAAGATCTACCAGAGCGACCACGGCGACGTGGAGGCGGTCCGCAACCTCACGTTCGACCTCGGCCGCGGCGAGCTGGCGTGCCTCGTGGGGCCCTCCGGCTCCGGCAAGACCACGCTGCTCAAGTGCATCTCGGGGCTCATGGCGCCGACCTCCGGCGAGGTGCTGCTGGGCGGCGAGAAGGTGACCGGTCCGCCCAAGGACATGGCCGTGGTCTTCCAGGAGTACGGGCGCAGCCTGTTCCCCTGGATGACGGTCCGCGAGAACGTGGAGCTGCCGCTGAAGAACGCCAGGCTGGCCCGGGACGAGCGGAACCGGCTCGTGGAGGAGGCGATCGCCGCCGTGGACCTGCGCGGCGCGGACAAGAAGTACCCGTGGCAGCTCTCCGGCGGCATGCAGCAGCGCGTCGCCATCGCCCGGGCGGTCGCCTACCAGCCGAAGATCCTGCTGATGGACGAGCCCTTCGCCGCGGTGGACGCCCAGACCCGCGCCGACCTCGAGGACCTCATCCGGGACGTGTGGCACCGGATGGGCGTGACCGTGCTGTTCGTGACCCACGACATCGACGAGTCCGTCTACCTCGGCGAGCGCGTCATCATCCTCTCGAGCTCGCCCACCGTGGTCCAGGAGGACCTCCCGATCGACCTGCCCGACGACCGCGACCAGCTCACCACCCGCGGCCTGCCGCGGTTCACCGAGCTGCGCGGGCACGTCTACGAGGAGATCCAGCGCGCCAAGCGGGAGGCGGGCACGAGGGTCTGAGCCGGCCCGCGGCCGCGTCCGGAGCCGGTGCGCCCACTACACTGGGCCCACCGGCTCCGGAGCGCCCGGGGCCGTTCTCCCCGGGAGGCCCGCCATGAGCACCACCCCGTCCGACGGTCTGCGCGGCACCACCGCGCCGTGCCCGCGCTGCGGCGCCACCGGGTTCGAGCTGGTCTACGTGCAGATCATGCCCGACGACTGGGACCTGGCGCGCGACGTCGAGCTGGCGTCCCCGTCGATGATGCTGCCCGACGGGCGCGCCCCCGAGTTCTCCTGCCAGAACGGGCAGTGCCGCCACCTCTGGTGAGCCCGGGCGGGCCCGCCGGTGGTCGCCGGCGGGGCCCGCTCGGCGCGGGGGCGTCCCGGATCAGTTGGCGAAGACGTCCAGCAGCCGGCCGTTGTCCGTCCACAGGGCGACGGACTCGCCGCCGTTGTTGAGCACGGCGGAGGTGCCGCCGTTGTAGTGGGCGTCCTCCGTGCCGGTGCCCGGTCCGGTGTGCACGCGCAGCCGCTCGCCCGGGGCCAGCTCGTAGCCCTCGCCCACGGTGAGGACGTTGTTCGCGGCGTCGCGCAGCACGTACCCGCTGACGTCCACGGCGGTCCGGCCCGTGTTGGTGAGCACCACGTGCTCGCCGGTCCCGGGCTGGAGGTCGTCGCCGGGGACGTCGTTGACGGAGTCCTCGATCCGGATCCCGTTGTTCGCGGGGAAGGGGTCGCGCCCGTCCAGGTGGCGGGCCGTCTGGAGGGGGAAGTCGCCGGTGATCATGTCGACGCCGAGGTCCACCACGTGCTGGACCGCTTCCGGGGAGTTGACGGTGTAGACGCCCAGGGCCAGGCCGGCGGCGTCGACGCGCGCGACGTCGCCGGCGTCGAGGGTGCGGTAGTTCGTGCCCACGGAGTCCACGACACCGGCCCACCGCTCGATCGTGGCGGCGTCCGGGACGCTGCCGGTGAGCTGCTGCAGGGGCACGTCGGGGGCCAGCCCGGCGAAGGTCCGGTTGGACGCCTCGTCGAAGCCGATGACGGTGACCTTGTCCGCCGCGAGCAGCTTCGCCCAGTCCCGGTCCTCGGCCAGGGCGTCGGCCACGACCTGCTCGATGCCGGGGGAGTTCTGCGGGGACTTGATCTCGATGTAGACGCCGGTGTTGACGGTGGCGATCCGCGCGGCGTCGTCGAGGTGGGGGATCCGCTCCCCGGCGAACTGCGCGTCGAAGGAGGAGCCGGCGTCGAGCTGCTGCAGCTCGTCCCACGTGAAGGACGTGATCGGGTCGTCCTCGCGGCCGGGGAAGACCTCCTCGACGTCCGTGGTGCGCGCGGGGGTGCTGTCGTGGAACAGGAACGGCACGCCGTCGGCGCTGAGCTGGACGTCGATCTCCAGGTAGTCGACGCCGGCGGCGCGGGCGTCCTTGAACGCGGGGACCGTGTTCTCGGGGGCGGTGCCGGCGGCGCCGCGGTGCCCGACGACGATCGGGTCCTCGGTGCCGGACGGGGCGGCGGCGGCCGGCAGCGCCGAGCCGAGCACGGCCACGGCGGACAGGGCCGCGGCGGCGCCGCGCAGGGTGCGGGGGGAACGGGTGGTCATGACGGTGCTCCTCGTGCCTGGGGGGACAGTGCCCCTCCACCGAAGCGGAGCGCGGAGACGAACCGGTCAACGCGACGTGACGAGCAGGTGATCTCCTGGCGTCCCGGAGGCGGCCGGTACTGTGGTCGCCATGGACAACAGCACGATCGTGAACATCCTCCTGGTCCTGCTGTTCGTGGCCGTCGGGGGCGTCTTCGCGGGCACCGAGATGGCGATCGTGAGCCTGCGGGAGAGCCAGGTCAAGCGGATCGAGCGCTCGGGCCGCAAGGGCGCCCGGACCGCCGCCCTCGTCCGGGACCCCAACCTCTTCCTCTCGGCGGTGCAGATCGGCGTGACGGTGGCGGGGTTCTTCTCCTCGGCCTACGGCGCCTCGACGCTCGCCCCGGACGTGGCCCCCGTCTTCGAGCGGGCCGGTCTGTCCACCGCGGCCGCGGAGACCTCCGCGCTGATCGGCATGACCCTGGTGATCGCGTACCTCTCCCTCGTCCTCGGGGAGCTCGTGCCCAAGCGCCTGGCCATGCAGCGCTCCGTGGGCTTCACGAAGATCCTGGCCCCTCCGCTGAGCGTCTTCGCCACGCTCATGCGCCCCGTCATCTGGCTGCTGTCCGTGTCCACGAACCTCGTGGTCCGGCTGGTGGGCGGGGACCCGCACGCCGTCACCGAGGAGGTCTCGGCGGAGGAGATCCGGGAGATGGTCGTGGACACCCGGGGCATCGGGGCCGTCTCGCGCTCGATCCTCACGGACGTCTTCGAGGCGGGCGAGCGCCGCCTCGCCGAGGTCATGCGCCCGCGCCCCGACGTCCACTTCCTGGACGGCACCCTGCCCGTCACGGAGGCCTACCGCACGGCCCTGGCCCTGCCGCACTCCCGCTACCCCGTGCTCGGCACGAGCGTGGACGACGTCCTGGGCTTCGTGCACATCCGCGACCTCGTGGTCGCGGACCAGGACGGCGACGGGGTCATCGAGGCCCCTCCGCGGACCCTGCGGGACGTGGTGCGGCCCATCCCCTTCCTGCCGGAGACCAACCACGTGCTGCGCACCCTGCAGGCCATGCGCAAGGACGGGCACCACATCGCGCTGGTGGTCGACGAGTACGGCGGGACGGCGGGCATCGTGACCCTGGAGGACCTCGTGGAGGAGCTCGTGGGCGAGATCTACGACGAGTTCGACGCCGGGGTCCGGGAGCACGAGGACACGGTGCTGCGCGAGGGCGGGGCCGTGCTCGTGGACGGCGGGCTGATCATCCAGGAGGTCCCGGTGGAGGCGGGGCTCGTCATCCCCGAGGGCCACTACGAGACGGTCGGCGGGTTCGTGATGGACCGGCTGGGGCGGGTGGCGCGCCCGGCGGACGTCGTCGACGTGGACGGCTACCGGCTCGAGGTCCTGGCCGTGGACCGCAGCCGGGTGGAGCGGGTGCGGATCACCCGGCTGCGGCGGGACGCGGCGGAGGACGGCCGGTCCGGGGCCTGATCCGTCCCGGCGGGGCCCGTCCCGCCGGCGGTGACCTCGTGGCGCGGGAGCCGGGTCAGTGGCCCCGGAAGGCCTCGGCCAGCCACCACGCCCCGCCGTCGGAGGCGATCTTGGCGTCGATCACCAAGGGCCGGTCCCGGGGCCCGTCGAGCCAGGTGCGCACGGCGGCCAGGTCCTCGGCGGAGCGCACGACCACGCCGTCGGCGCCGAAGCCCCGGCCGATCGCGGCGATGTCGGCGTCCGGGAAGACCACCGTGTCCAGGGGCGCGTCCCCGTCACCGGCGAAGTGGTGCACCTCCGCGCCGTACGCGGCGTCGTCGTAGACCACGCACACCAGCGGCAGGCCCAGCCGGACGGCGGTCTCGAGCTCGGCGATCCCCATGAGGAAACCGCCGTCCCCCGTGCCGAGCACCGGCAGCCGGTGCGGCTGCGCCAGCGCGGCGCCGATGGCCGTGGCCAGGCCCAGGCCCACGGACTGGAAGGCCTGGGTGAAGCAGAACCCGCGCTCGTCCGGCACGGAGAGGTACTGGCTGGGGTAGCCCATGAAGTTGCCGCTGTCGACGGCCACGACCCGCTCGGCCGGCAGCATCGCGTCCAGCTCGCGGGACAGCACCCGCGGGTCGATCCGCTCCGCCGTGGAAAGGTCCTCGAACGCGACGTCCCGCCACCGGGCCTCCCGGGCGATCCGCGCGGCCAGCTCGGGCGTGCGCCAGGACGACGACGCCGGGGCGGCGGCTCCCGGCCCGGCGGCGCCCTCTCCTGCGGTGCCGCCCGTCCGCAGGACGTCGTGCTCCAGCGCGGCGAGGACGTCCCGGGCGGTGAGCGCGCAGTCGCCCACGACCCCGAGGTCCAGCGGCCGGTCCACCGGCCGGTGCGCGCCCAGGGCGGACTCCTCGAGGTCCACCTGCACCACCGCGGCCTCGGGGCCCAGGAGGCGCCCGTGCCGGGTGGTCCACATGGTCAGGGCGCAGCCCCACGCCACCACGAGGTCGGCCGCCCCGATCAGCTCCGCGGTCGCCGGCGAGGAGAAGCCCCCGGAGATGCCGAGGTCGAAGTCCTCGCCGGCGAACAGGCCCTTGGCCACCGCCGACGTCGCCAGCAGCGCCCCCGAGCGCTCGGCGAGGGCGGTCAGCTCGGCGCGGGCCCCCCGGGCGCCGCGTCCCGCCACGAACACCGGCCGGCGCGCGGCGGCCAGCATCCCCGCCAGGCGCTCGGCGGTGTCCTCGTCCGGGCGTACGCGCGGCGCGGGCGGGAGCGCGGGCACCACGGCGCCCTCGGGGGCGGGGGACGCCTGGACGTCGAGCGGGACGCTGAGCACCACGGTGCGGCGGTCGTTGCGGGCGCGCCGGACGGCCCGGGCGACGTCGGCCGCGGCGCTCGCGGGGGAGTGCACCCGCTCGGCCACCGCCCCCACCGCCCGGGCGAGGGCGTCCTGGTCGATCCGGAAGTTGGAGTGCACGGCCGCGGCCTGGGTGTCGGCGGTGAGCACGATCAGCGGGGTGCGGGACTTCGCGGCCTCGCCGATGCCGGTGGTCGCGTTGGTCAGCCCGCAGCCCTGGTGCGTGGTGACCACGGCGACGCGCCCGCTGGTGCGGGCCCAGGCGTCGGCCATGGTCGCGGCGCCGTTCTCGTGCCGGGCGGCCGTGAAGGGCACGCCCGCCGCGATGAGCGCGTTGGTGAGGTGGAAGTTCCCGCTGCCCACCACGCCGAACGCGTGCCCCACGCCCAGCTCCGCGAGCGCACGGCCCACGAGCTGGGCGACCGTGCCGGTCACGCCCCGGCCCGCTCGACGAGGGCGAGCACCCGGGCGGGGCTGCCCGTGCCGCCCACGACCGGCAGGGGCGCGACCACGAGCTGCGCCCCGAGGACCGGCAGCCGGTCGAGGCGGCGCAGGGAGGTCAGCCCGTACTTGTCGTGGCCCAGCAGGTGGTGGTGGGCGGGGAAGGGCGGGTCGAAGCCGCCGGCGATGCCCGCGTCGATGCCGACGGTCTCCACGCCGAAACCGCTCACGTGCGGGTGGGCGGCGAGCCACTCGGCGGCGGCCACCGACGGCCCCGGGGCGTGCAGGCCGTCCGCGTCGGCGTTGAGGAAGCGCTCGGGGTCGTCCGCGCGGGCGGACCAGCCGGTGCGCAGGAGCACCCAGCAGTTCTCGGGGAAGCGCCCGTGCTCGGCCTCCCACCGCTCGAGGTGCTCGGGCTCCAGCAGGGCGTCCGCGTCCGCCTCCGCCTCGGCGGTGAGGTCCAGGACGGCGGCCGGCCCGACGAGCCGCGCCGGTTCGATCCGGTCCACCGACCTCCCGTCCCGGCCGGTGATCCAGTGCACGGGCGCGTCCAGGTGCGTGCCGGCGTGCTCGCCCAGGGTCAGGTCGTTCCACGCCCAGCCGGGCCCGGCCTCGTCGTAGGCGCTCACCGGGGTCATGGACAGGCCCACCGTGTTGGCGAACGGTTCCGGCAGCCGCAGGATCGGGGTGTCCCGGTCCAGCGGGGTGGTCAGGTCCACGATCTCCACGGTCCCGGCGGCCAGCGCCGCCCCCAGTTCGCCCAGCACGCTCATGACGTCACCCTCCGCAGTTCGTGGGCCCCGTCGGCGGGGCCGTGGCACTTGCCTCGCCGCCCATTGTGCCCCGGCGCGGGCCCGGCGCCCCCGCGGTGGGAATCACTTCCACACTGTGGCATCCGTGTTCACACAGTGAGTGCAGAGCGGGTCCTGCGCGTCCTCCCGGTGTACTGTGATGGGCGTCCCAACGGCTCGCGATGCCCTCCGCGCCACCGGCACCGGTGCTGCGCCGAGAGCGGTCTGCGCGGCCGCGTCCTGACCGCACCCCGCAAGGAGCCCACCATGAGCACCACCTCCGAGTCCTACCTCGTGGGCCTGATCGGCGACGGGATCACCCGCAGCCTCACCCCGCCGATGCACGAGACCGAGGCGCGGAACCACGGGCTGCACTACCTGTACCGTCCGGTGGACCTCGAGGTGATCGGCCGCCCGGGCGAGGACGTGGGGGAGCTGCTGCGGGCCGGGCGGGACCTCGGGTTCAACGCCTTCAACATCACGCACCCGTGCAAGCAGCTGGTCCTGGACCACCTCGACGAGGTCGCCCCGGAGGCGGCCGCGCTGAGGGCCGTCAACACGGTGGTGATCCGCGACGGCCGGTTCGTCGGCCACAACACCGACGTGTCCGGCTTCGCCGCGGGGTTCCGGGCCGTGCTCCCCGGCGCGGCCAAGGACCGCGTGGTCCAGGTCGGCACCGGCGGCGCCGGCTCCGCCGTGGCCTCCGCGCTGCTGAGCGCCGGCGTGCAGACCCTGCACCTGTTCGACGTGGACCCCGCCCGGGCGGGCGAGCGGGCCGCCGCCATGGCCGAGCTCTTCCCCGGGCAGCAGGTCGCGGCCGCCACCGCCGAGACGCTGCCGGAGCTGGTGCGCGCGGCCGACGGGCTGGTCAACGCCACCCCGGTGGGCATGCACCACCACCCCGGCACCCCCGTGGACCCCGGCCTGCTGGAGGCCCGGCAGTGGGTGGCCGACGTGGTCTACCTGCCGGTGGAGACCGAGCTCGTCGCCGCGGCCCGGGCCCGGGGGTGCCAGGTGCTCGACGGCGGCCACATGGCGGTCGGCCAGGCGGTGGACGCGTTCCGGCTCATCACCGGCGTGGAGCCCGACCGGGCCCGGATGCGCGCCCACTTCCTCGATCTCATCGCGGCCCAGCGGGGCTGAGCCCGGGCTCCCGTCCCGGCCGCCGCGGGCCGGCGCCCCCGGGCTCCGGCCCGGGTGACGGGCTCACTGCTGCTCGTGCCGCGGGACGGCGGCGAGGTGCTCGGGCCGCACGGCCACGGCGTACTGCTGGTGGTCGGGGTGGCTGTGCAGCCACTTCTTGATGTAGGGGCACACCGGGACGACCGTCAGCCCGGCCCCGGCGGTGTCGTCCAGGGCTTCCCGGGCCAGTCTCGAGGCCAGGCCCTGCCCGCCGTAGGCGTCGTCCACGGTGGTGTGGTAGAAGATCCGCTGTGGCCCGCCGGGGCCCTTGAAGGGCACCCAGTGGGCCGAGCCGATGACGGTCTCCCCGTCGAGGAGCTCGTAGCGCTGCCGGCCGGGGTTGTTCCGCACCGTGACGGCGGAGGTGTCCATGGTGGTCTCCTGGGGGACGGGCTCAGCCGCGGGGCCGCAGCTGGACGGTGGGCAGCGGCGGGGCCGGCAGCGGGGCGGGCTGCTCCGCCGGGTAGGGGCCGAAGCGCGGGTACGGCGCCCCGTCCTCGTAGCTGCCGGAGGCCGGCGCGGGGGCCGGTTCGGCGTCGATCTCCGCCTGCCAGGCGGCGCGGTGGGCGACGACCTCCTCGTGGCTGCGGCCGACGAAGTTCCACCACATCACGATCTGCTCGCCCAGCGGCTCGCCGCCGATGAGCAGCAGCCGGACCGGGCTCAGGCCGGCCTCCAGCACCACGGGACCCTGCCCGACCGGGAGGTAGGCGAGGTGGTCCACCGGCACGGGGGCGCCGTTGAGCGCCAGGTCGCCGGTGTCGAGCAGCACGCCGTGCTCGAGGGCCGGGTCCAGCTCCAGCTCCAGCCGGGCGCCGGGCCGCAGGGTGGCCTCTGCGGCCAGCAGCGGCGGGGTGAAGGTGTCCACCGGGGAGGTGCTGCCGGCCAGGGAGCCGAGGAAGACGCGCAGCTCCGTGCCCTCCCCGACCACCGGCTCGGGAGCGTGGTGCTCGAAGGTGGGTGCCATGTGGCGGGTCGCCTCCGGCAGGGCGTACCAGAGCTGGACCCCGTGCAGCAGCGTGGTGCCGGGGGTGGAGAACTCCTGGTGGGAGATCCCCCGTCCGGCGACCATCAGGTTGACCTCGCCGGGCCGGACGATCGCGTCGTAGCCGGCCGAGTCCCGGTGGGCGATCCCGCCGGTGAACAGCAGGCTCACGGTGGCCAGGCCGGTGTGCGGGTGCCGTGCCACCCGCATGCCCCCGGACTCCGAGACCAGGTCGGGGCCGTAGTGGTCGACGAAGCACCACGCCCCGATGAGGCTGCGCTGCCGCTGGGGCAGGGTGCGGCGCACGGTCATCGCGCGGGGCCCGCCCAGGGGCACCTCGCGCGGGGTCAGCAGCTGCGCGCCGGCCCCGACGGCCTCGGAGCACAGCAGCTCCTGCGGGTCCACGTCCAGGTTGGTCACGCCGTGCCCCCCGCGACGGTCGACGGGGTGCGCGGGGCGTCCGGTGCCGGCTCGTCCGCGGCCCGTTCTCCCGGGGGATGTCCCTCCGGCGCGGCCGCACGGGGGCGGACCCGGTGGCGGGAGAGGACGGAGACCCGGTTGAAGGCGTTGATCGCCACCGCCGTCCACTGCAGCGCCGAGTACTGCTCGTCGGTCAGCTCCGCCCGGGCCACCGCCAGCTCCGCCAGCCGGGTCTCCTCGTCGGGCAGCAGGGCCACGGACTCCCCGATGGCCAGCGCGGCCCGCTCCAGGTCGTCGAAGAGCTCCGTCTCGCGCCAGGCGGGGAGCACCGCCAGCTTCTGCGCGCTCACCCCGGCCTCCACGGCGTAGCCGGTGTGCAGGTCGAGGCAGTAGGCACACCCGTTGAGCTGGGAGACCCTGATGTTGAGCAGCTCCACGAGCGCCCGGGACAGCCCGGCGTCCTCGGCCGCGGCGGCGACCTTGCGCGCCAGGCCGTTGAGCGCCCGCCAGCTGCCGGGATCCGCCTTGTCGAGGTAGAAGTGGTCGCCGGCGCTCATGGGGTCTCCTCGGGGTCGTCGCGGCGCCGCCGGGCGGCACCGCCGTGCGTCCAGCGAATACCCCCCGGCGGTGCCCCGTCAAGGGCGGCGCCGCGGGGCCCCGTCGGCCGCTCCGCGGACATTGGGGCACGAAAAAATGCGCTATCCATCGCCCCTCGTGAGGCGCATCCTGGAAGAGCTTGTTCAGGCCGGGGCAGCAGGCTCCGGCCCGGAGATCCTCCCGGAGGAGAAGTCATGGCCACCACCGAGTTCGTTCCCGTCTCCGACTGCACCGTGGGGCAGTGCTCGTTCAACCACGACCACGAGTGCACGGCCCACGCGATCACCGTGACCGGGTCCTCCGGCCACGCGCACTGCGGCACGTTCATCTCGCTGGGCCCCGACGGCGGCCTGCCCACCGTCCACGCCGAGGTCGGTGCCTGCCAGCGCGGCGAGTGCGTGCACAACGAGCACCTCATGTGCACGGCTCACGACGTGAAGATCGGCGCCGGCGCCGACGAGGCCGACTGCCTGACCTACCAGGCCGCCTGAGGACCGTCGGCAGCCCCGGCCCCGGGCACCTGACCGGGGCCGGGGTTTCTGTCTGTCCCGGGGGCGGACGTGCCAGCGCGCCCGGGCCGCGGGACAATGGAGGGGCCCGCGCAGCAGCACGGGGCGACGAGAGGACGGTGCGCCATGGACGAGGAGATCCGGCTCAGCGGGGCCGACCACCCGCACGTGCAGATCCCCCGGCTCGGGGAGCTCGACGCGGTCTGGGCCCGCCGGATCGTGCTGGCCGTCGTGGCGAGCCTGGTGGTCGGGCTGCTGGGCGGCATCGCGGCCGCGCTCCTCCTGGGCGAGAGGGGGCTGCTCAGCCCGGTGCAGTGGGGACTCGTGGTGGGCGGGGCGGCCCTGCTGGTCAGCGGCATCATCCTCTCGCTCACCCGGGCGGACGACGCGCCCCGCAACGACCTCATGGACGCCCGCGCCCGGGCGAGCAAGGGGCTGCGGACCTCGGTGCGCCGCGGCGCCGTCCCGCGGGACCCGGTCCTGCGGGAGATGCAGGACTACATGGCGGTGGAGATGGTGCAGTACGCCTGGCCGATCCTGCTGGCCGTCCCGGGCATGGCGCTGGTGGTGTGGGCGCTCTTCGTGCCCGTCCCGGCCGTGCTGGTGGCGCTGCTGCTCGTGCTGGTGTGGGCCGCCGTCCGGGTCAACGGGACCGTGGTGGGCCGGCGCTACTACCAGCTGCGGGGCCTGCTCTGAGCGCTCGGCCCGGCGGCGCCGGTGCCGCGGGGCGTCAGCGCGGCGGGAGGCGGACGAGCTCCACGTCGGTGAGCCGCCCGCCGTCGGCGACCGCCGTCAGATAGGTGCAGTGCGGCTGGCGCCGCCGGTCCGTGGGGGAGCCGGGGTTGAGCAGCCGCAGGCCCGCCGGGGTGGTGCTGTCCCACGGGATGTGGCTGTGGCCGAAGACCAGGACGTCGAGGCCGGGGAACGCCCGGTCCATCCGGGCCTCCCGCCCGGCGGCGGCACCGGTCTCGTGGACCATCCCGAAGCGCACGCCCCCGAGCGTCTCGCGGGCCACCTCGGGCAGCCGTTCGCGCAGCTCCGGGCCGTCGTTGTTCCCCCAGACCCCCACGAGGCGGGCGGCCCGCTCCTCGAGCCGGTCGAGGGTCGCGAGGTCGATCCAGTCGCCCGCGTGCAGCACCACCTCGGCGTCGTCGACGGCCCGCCACACCGCGGCGGGCAGGTCGCGGGCGCGCTTGGGGACGTGCGTGTCGGCGAGCAGGAGGAGTCGGACCATGACGATCAGCCTCGCACAGGGACCGGTCGTCCGTCGCGGCGGATCCGGTCCAGGCCCTTCGAGCCCAGCCAGACGACGCCGAAGAACACGATCACGGCCATGCCGAGGAAGTTGAGGTCGATCGCCGCGACGAGGGCGAGCGCGCCGCCGGTCGGCTGCAGGAGCTCGGCGAGCACGGACAGCAGACTCGTCCCGCCGATCACGAAGGCGATGACGACGGAGACGGTGGTCACCGTGACGTTGTAGTTCAGCCGGCGGCGGGCGTCCACCGAGGCCCAGCCGTAGACCCGGTTCATCAGGATGCCGTCGGCGCTGTCGAACATCGTCATGCCCGCGGTGAAGAGCACGGGCAGCACGAGCACCGCGTACCAGGGCAGCTCGGGGGCGAGCCCGCCGGCCATGACGAACAGCCCGATGGAGGCCGCCGTGTCGAGGCCGAGGCCGAAGAGGAGGCCGACGGGGTACATCCTGGCCGGGCGGTCCACCATGCGGGTCACGGGGTGCAGCACGCGGTGCAGCACGCCCCGGTCGGCGAGGTGGGCGTCCAGCTCGGCGGCGTCCAGGGCGCCGGTGCGCGCCGTGCGGCGGGCCCGGCGAAGCCGGAGCAGCACGGCGAGGTTGAGCACCCCGGCGGTGACGAGGAACAGCCCGGAGACGGTGCCGCCCCAGATCCCCGCGGCCTGCCGCAGCCCGGAGCCCTCGTCCGCGAGGCCGCCGGCGAAGGCCTCCAGGCCGAGGGCCAGCAGCAGCACGGAGACGAGGACCACCGAGGAGTGGCCCAGGGCGAACCAGAAGCCGGTGGCCGCGGACGCCCGGCCCCGCGCCATCAGCGAGCGCGTCGCGTTGTCGATCGCGGCGATGTGGTCGGCGTCGAAGGCGTGCCGGACGCCCAGGGCGTAGGCGCTGAGGGCGAGTCCCACGAACAGTCCCGTTCCCCCCTGGGGGGTGTCGGTGCCCAGGGCGAGGGCGAGCAGCGCGCCCCAGCCCGCGACGTGCAGGAGGACGACCGCGGCGCCGATGACGGTGACGCTGCGCCGTCCGGCGACGGACGGGGGGACGGTGCGGGAGGTGCTCACGGCGGGCCTTTCGCTGGGCTGGGGCGGGCTTCGGGGAGGGGCCGCGGGGGCCGGGGGCGCGCACCGGCCCCCGCGGCGGCGTCAGTTCTCGAGCGGCACGCCGGCCTCCTCGGCCTCGGCGAACAGGGCGTCGATGTGCACCGGGTCCTTGCCCGCGCGCTCGAGCAGTGACGCAGCCACGCCCGAGCGGTAGCCGGAGCCGCAGTGCACCCACAGCCGGCCCGCGGGCACCTCGTCCATTTGGGGCAGCAGCTCGTGCAGCGGGATGTTGACCGCGCCCGGGAGGTGCGACTGCTCGTACTCGTCCACCCGGCGGACGTCCAGGACGGTCTCGTCCTCGGGTCGCCCCTCGAGCATGCCCTTCCAGTCGACGCGCGGGTAGGAGGAGCGGGCCGCCCCGGGGGCGAGCTTCTCCGGGTCCTCGCCCAGCGCCGCGTCGGGGGAGTCGATGCCGATCCGCGACAGGTCCCGGATCGCGTTCTCGACGTCCGCACGCGACCCCACGAGGGTCAGCTGCCGGTCGTAGGGGAAGATCCAGCCCAGGAACGCGGTGAAGCTGGAGCCGTCGCCGTACTCGAAGCTGATCGTGCCCTTCAGGTGCTCGGCGGAGTAGGCCACCCGGTGGCGCAGGTCCACCACCCACTCCCCGGCCTCCAGGCGGGACCGCAGCTCCTCGGGGTCCAGGGAGTCGGGCACGGACAGGTCCGGCTCGGTGGGGCCGGCGGCGTTGGCCGGGCCCATGTGCACGTAGTAGTTCGGGTACGCCGTGAGGTTGCTGATGAGCTCGGCGACGAAGTGCTCCTCGTCCGGATCGGTGTAGACGTGGTTCGTCCTGATCTGCTCGCCGAGGGTGGACTCGTCCGCGCCGGTGGCGGGGCCGGAGGAGCAGAAGGAGCCGAACCCGTGGGTCGGGTACAGGGCGGCCTGCTCCTGCGCCTCGGCCGCGAGGCGGCGGGCGGAGGCGTACTGGTCGTGGGTCAGGCCCACCATGTGCTCGCGGCCCAGCAGGTCGGTGCGGCCCACGGAGCCGTAGAGGACGCTGCCGCCGGAGAACACGGCCTGCTCCTCGCCGTGCTCCACCACGAAGGACAGGTGGTGGTGGGTGTGGCCGGGGGTGGCCACGGCCTTGACGGTGAGCTCGCCGACCCGGACGGTCTCCCCGTCGGCGATCGGGGTGCGCTCGAAGGAGACGTCGTCGGCGGCGTTGACGAGGTAGGCCGCGCCGTGCTTCCGGGCGTAGAGGCAGCCGCCGGTCAGGTAGTCGTTGTGGATGTGCGTCTCGGCCACGTGGGTGACCTTCACCCCGGCCTGCTCCACGGCGGCCTCGAGGCGGTCGATGTCGCGCTGGGCGTCGATGACCAGCGCCACCTGCCCGTCGTGCACGAGGTAGCTGCGGTCCCCGAGCTGGGGGGTGTCGATGAGGGTGACGTCCATGGTGCGTTCCTCCTTGGTGGTGCCCCGCGGCGCGCCGTGGGGCGTGGTGACGGTATCGGCGGGTTGTTACGGGAGTGTTCCAGGGGCGGGGCCACGGCGGAAGCGACGTGCCGGGGACCTGCGCCGCGGCTCAGGCCTGCTGCCCGGCCCGCTGCCGGGCGAGCTCGGCGTGGACCTCGGCCATGTCGAGGCCCTTGACCGCGGGGATGACCTGCTCGAGCCCGGCGGCGGGCAGGGCGCCCGGCTGGGAGAACACGAGCACGCCCTCGCGGAAGGCCATCAGGGTGGGGATGGAGCTGATGCCGGCGGCGGCGGAGAGCCGCTGCTCGGCCTCGGTGTCGACCTTGGCGAAGACGACGTCCGGGTGCTTGGCGGAGGCGGCCTCGTAGGTCGGGGCGAACATGCGGCAGGGGCCGCACCAGCTCGCCCAGAAGTCCACGAGGACGATGTCGTTGGACTCGATGGTGGGGGCGAAGTCGGCTTCGGTGATGTCGATGGTGGCCATGGGGACCTCCTTGGTCGGGGTTCTCGGTCGGTGATCTCGGAATCGGTCGTAGCGGACGGTGTGCGGAAACGGTGGGAAGAAGAGGGCGAGGGTCAGGCCGTGAGGGGCGTGCGCAGCGGGCACCTCGGGACCGCGAACCAGCAGACCGTGGCGGCCAGGGCCGCGACAGCGGCAGTGATCCCGACGGCGATCCCGGCCGCGCCGGGCAGCTCCTGGACCAGGACGAAGACGCCCATGACCAGGACGAAGATGCCGAAGCCCTTGCGCAGTGCGGCCTCGGGGATGCGCCCGGCCAGCCGCGCCCCGGCGAACGAGCCGGCGACCGCGGCGACGGTCACCGCACCCACCAGGGCCCAGTCCAGGGAGACCGTGGTGAGGTAGCCGGCGAGCCCGGCGAAGGACTTCATCGCGATGACCACCAGGGAGGTGCCCACGGCCACGGGCATGGACAGCCCGCCCAGCAGGGCCAGGGCCGGGACGACGAGGAACCCGCCGCCGGCCCCCACCAGGCCGGTGACCAGGCCCACGACCAGGCCCTCGGCGACGACCTTGCCGACCGGCAGCTCACCGTCGTGGGGTGTCGCGGTGCTGTTCTTGCGGCCGCGGATCATGGCCAGGGAGGTCGCGACCATCATCAGGGCGAAGGCGACCATCAGCACGGTGCCGGGGATGTAGCCGCCGGCCAGGCCGCCCAGGAAGGCCCCGGCCATGCCGGCCGCGCCGAAGACGAGCCCGGTGCGCCACTTCACGCGCCGGTTGCGGGCGTGGTTGACGGCGCTGACGGCCGACGTCACCCCGACGACGAACAGGGAGGCCGCGATGGCCTCCTTGGGGTCCAGCCCGGCGACGTAGGTGAGGATCGGGACGGTGAGGATGGATCCGCCGCCGCCGAGCAGACCGAGCGAGAGCCCGATCAGCACCGACAGCAGGAGGGTCAGTACGAGGGGGACGGTCATGGTGCGTGTCCTTTGCTTCCCGCCGGCCGGGGCGGGTGGTCAGGCCGTGGAGGGGTGCCGGGTGCTCCGCCCGGCGTTCGTTCCGAGTATGGCAGATACCCCCCGGGGTATTCAACTACCCCCGGGGGTATCGAGGCCGGGCGCCGGTATCGCCCAGCGAGAACCCGGCCGTCCCGCACTTCCCTTTCCGCGCCCCGCGTGCCAACAGTGGAGTCCTGAGCAGGAGCCCGGACCGAGAAGGAGCGCAAGCATGAGCTGCACCAACGCCGTCGTTGTCCCGCTGCCCTACGCGGAGGCGGTCGAGCGGACGCGGGCCGCCCTGGCCGAGGAGGGCTTCGGCATCCTCACCGAGATCGACGTGCGCGCCACCTTCGAGAAGAAGCTCGGCGCCGAGGCCGCCGAGGGCGTGGGCGACTACGTCATCCTCGGCGCCTGCAACCCCGGGCTCGCCAGCAAGGCCCTGACCGCGGAGCCCCAGCTCGGCGCGCTCCTGCCCTGCAACGTGGTGGTGCGCCGCGGCGCGGACGCCGGCTCCTCCACGGTCGAGGCCATCGACCCGCAGACCATGGTCCAGCTCAGCGGCAGCCCCGCCGTGCAGGAGGTCGCCGACGACGCCGGCGTCCGGCTGCGGGCGGCGCTCGACGTCCTCGGCGGACTCCGGTCGCAGTAGCGGCCGCGGCGACCCGGCACGGTTCCGCCGGACCGGCGGCTCCACCGGAGCCGCAGGTCCACCGAACGGACAGATCCACCCCATCCACAGATCCACCCCATCCACAGATCCACCGCACCCAGGAGGCAGTCCATGACCACCGACATCACCGGCAAGAAGATCGCGTTCATCGCCACGAACGGCGTCGAGGAGCCCGAGCTCACCGAGCCGTGGAAGGCCGTCCAGGAGGCCGGCGGCACCCCCGTGCTCCTGTCCCCGGAGGAGGGCACCATCACGGCGATGCAGGGGGACTGGGACCGCGCCGGCAGCTACGACGTCGACGGCACCCTCGCCGCGGCGAAGGCCGAGGACTTCGACGCGCTGGTCCTGCCCGGGGGCACCCTCAACGCGGACACCGTGCGCACGGACCAGGACGCCCTGCGCCTGGTCAAGGAGTTCGACGCCGCGGGCAAGCCGATCGCGGCCATCTGCCACGCCCCGTGGATCCTCATCGAGGCCGGGCTCGCGCAGGGCAAGCGGCTCACGTCCTACACCTCCCTGGCCACGGACCTGAAGAACGCCGGGGCGGACTGGGTGGACGAGGAGGTCGTCGTCGACGGACGCCTCGTCACCTCCCGCAACCCCGGTGACCTCGAGGCCTTCAACCGGGAGGCTCTCACGCTCTTCGCCGGTTGATCAGCGCCGCCGGGCGACCGGCCCGCCGCGGAACCGCCCGGTTCCGCGGGTACCGCGGGGGCGCTCCCGGACGACCGTCGGAAGCGACGGCCGTCCGGGAGCGCCCCTGCGTCGGTGCCGGCCCCGCGGCTCAGGCCACGAGGTCCCGGCGGCGGAACCCGGCGGCGGCCGCGGCCAGGAGGGCGAGCGCCAGCGCGGCGAGACCCAGCAGCGGAGCGGCCTCCCAGTCCTCGGAGGGCACGAGCGGCGTCAGCTGCACGGGGGAGAGGTTCATCGCCGCCTCCGGCAGGTCGAGCAGCAGGCCGAACCACGAGACGAAGACCACGTACGCGACCACGGCCCAGCTCAGCGCGGCGAACCGCGGGACGAGTCCCACCAGGGCGGCGGCGACCCCCGCCACCACGAGCACGGCCGGGGCGTAGGCCAGGGCCGCCAGGGCGAGCTCGCCGGTCCAGCGCAGGTCCCCGGTGGTGGCGGTGACCCCGGCGCCCAGCGCGGCCCCGGCCAGCAGCAGGGCCAGGAGGGCCTCCACCACGACCACGGCGAGCCAGCCGAGCACCCAGCGCACCCGGTCGAGGCCCGTCGAGAGGAGCAGGGCCGTGCGGCCGGACTCCTCCTCGGAGCGCAGGCGCAGCACGCCCGAGACGGCGAACGCGACCACCCCGAGCGCGAGGTAGGACAGCGTCGCGGCGGCGAAGGACTCGGTGAGGGCGTCGAGGTCCATCACGAGCCAGTCGGTGATCGACGGGATGTCCGCGATGCTGTCCTCCAGCGAGTCGGCCAGCGAGCCGAAGGCCAAACCGAAGAGGACGAGCCCGGCGGTCCACCCCAGGAACGTGCCGCGCAGCAGCCGTCGCGCCAGCCCGGTCGCGGAGAGCAGGCCCGCCCCGGCCGCCGCGGGCCCGGGGCGTGCCGGCCGCAGCCCGGCGCCCAGGTCCCGCCGCTGGGCCAGCAGCACGGCCGCCACCAGCAGCGCCGCCGTGAGTGCCGCCGAGAGCGCCAGCGGCCACCAGCGCAGGTCCACGTAGAGCCGGGTCTGCTGGGCCCAGGCGATCGGCGAGAACCAGGACAGCCACGAGCCGGTGGGCTCGACGACGTCCCCGATCCCGCGCACCAGGAAGGCCGCGCCGAGCACGGCCATCGCCGTGCCGGAGGCGGCCCGTGCGTGCTCGGTGAGCTGGGCGGTCACGGCCGCCACGGCCCCGAAGACCAGGCCGGTGAGCGCCGTGGCCACGCCCCACGCCACGGCGTCGACCCCGCCCAGGCCCGCCGCGAAGAGCCCGGCGGTGATCCCGGCGCCGACCGCCGCGTCCGCCACGGCGACCGCACCCAGGGCGGCCGCCGCCGGGGCGAAGCGGCCCACCGGCAGCGCACGGACGACCTCGAGCCGCCCGGACTCCTCCTCGGCCCGCACGTGCCGGCTCGCGAGCAGGATGCTCATGATCGCCGTCGCCACGAGCACCGACAGGCTCAGCTCGTTGACCGTCATGGCGCCCAGCGTGTAGTCGTCCGCGCCGAAGGCCGGGCCGGTCATCATCACGGCGGACGGGTTGTCCAGCAGGGCCGCCCGGGCCTGGCGGGCCTCGCCGTCCGGGAACGTCTCCTCGAGGGCGAGCACCGTCGCGGACACGGTGCCGGTGAGCGCGAGCACCCACACGAGGATCCGGACCCGGTCCAGGCGCAGGTTGAGCCGGAACAGCCGGCCGGTCGCGGCCCACGGCTCGGCGGTCCTCATCGGGGCGCCCGCACGTCCCGGCCGGCGCCGCGCCCGGTCCCGCCCGGGGCGGCGGGCTCGGCCGGGCGGTCGCCGTAGTGGCGCAGGAAGAGCTCCTCGAGCGAGGGCGGGGTGACGGTCAGGTTCTGCACGCCCAGGTCCGCGAGCGCCCGGAGCACCTCGGGGACCCGGGCGTCGTCGACGTCGAAGCCCAGCCTCCCGTCCTCGTGCACGAGGTGGTGCACGCCCGGCAGCCCACCCAGGCGGCCGGGTCCGGCGGAGGTCGTGGCCGTGACGGCGGAGCGGGTCAGGTGGCGCAGCTGGGCGAGGGTGCCGCTCTCCACGTCCCGTCCGGCGCGGATGATGGTCACGGTGTCGCACAGCTTCTCGACCTCCGCCAGGATGTGGCTCGAGAGCAGGACCGTGCTGCCCTGCCCGCTCAGCCGGCGCACCTCGTCCGTGAACACGGCCTCCATGAGGGGGTCCAGCCCGGAGGTCGGCTCGTCCAGGACGTACAGCTCCGCCTCGGCGCTCAGGGCGGCGACCAGGGCCACCTTCTGCCGGTTGCCCTTGGAGTAGCTGCGGGCCTTCTTCGTGGGGTCGAGCTCGAAGCGCTCGACGAGCTCGTCGCGGCGGCGGCGCCGCCGCCGTCCGCCGCGGATGCCGGTGAGCAGGTCCACGATCTCGCCCCCGGTCAGGTTGGGCCACAGGTTCGTGTCCCCGGGGACGTAGGCGGTGCGGCGGTGGATCTGCACGGCGTCCCGCCAGGCGTCCAGGCCGAGGACGGTGGCCGTGCCCGCGTCCGCCCGGAGCAGGCCCAGCAGCACCCGGATCGCCGTGGACTTCCCCGAGCCGTTGGGACCGAGGAAGCCCGCGACCTGCCCCGGCGCCACGGTGAGGTCGAAGCCGTCCAGGGCCGCGGTGGGGCCGAAGGTCTTGACGAGCCCGCGGGCCTCGATCACCGGGGTGTCCATGGGTGCTCCTGACGGGTCGGGGCCGGCGGCGTCGCGCCCGCCTGCTCCTCACGGTAGGCACCGCCCCGGTGCCGGACAAGGCGGCCCGGGGGTCCCGGGCGCGCCGGCCGGGCGGCGGGGGCGGGAGCCGGCGCGGTCACTCCGGACGGCGTCCCTCCACGGCCGCGGGCGAGGGGTTCTGCGCGCCGGCGGAGGGGACCCGCCGGTCGGGCCGGTCGCGGGGGTCGAGCCACGCCTTGGCCCGCAGGGCGGGCTTCTCGACAAGCGTCCACGACAGCAGCGCCAGGGGCAGCGTCAGCAGGACGACGAGCAGGGAGTTGACGGCGACGCCCCACGACGCCGTGCCGAGCAGCACGAGGAGCTGCTGCACCGGGTACGCGTAGATGTAGACGCCGTAGGAGAGGTCGGTGCGGGTGGTCCAGTTCCGGGACGGGGCGGCGCCGAGGCCGAGGAGCAGCACGGCGAGCGGCAGCTGCCCGTACAGGTCCGCCCAGCCCTGGTCCGTGAGCACGGCGTAGACGACGCCCGCCCCCGCGACGTGCACCCAGGTGGGCCGCCACGTCCCCGCCCAGGCCCAGACCGCCGCGCCCGCCAGGAAGTAGCCCACCAGCCGGGCGCCGTTGAGCCAGAGGTGGCTCGTGACCTCCAGCGGGCCCTCGACCAGGGGGCGCAGGACGAGCACGACGAGGAACAGCCCCGGCAGCACCCACCGGGCGTGCCGCGCCGCGACGGCGAGGCTGAGGACGAGCCCGATCAGCAGGTAGGCGAGGGCCTCGTGGAACAGCGTCCAGAGCGAGCCGTTCCAGGAGTCCGGGGCCGGTACCCGGACCAGGGTCCCGTCGATGCCCCACTGCGAGATTCGCAGGTCGGCGTTGTTCAGCACGAAGCCGGCGGCGGAGGCCACGTCGAGCGACGTGCCCTCGAGCGCGGCCGCGAGCGGCGCGAAGACGGCGGCCACCAAGAGCAGGCTCACCAGGAAGGCCGGGTAGATGCGCAGGAACCGCCGCCAGAGGTAGGGCACCAGCGTGGTCCGCACCCTGCTCTCCGCGATGAGGTAGCCGCTGAGCACGAAGAAGCCGTTGACGGCCACGTCGGACAGGACCTCGAGGCTCGGGCCGTCCGCGCCGGTCAGCGGCCAGGTGTGCCCGACGATCACCAGGGACGCCAGACCCAGGCGGAGGGCGTTGAGGCGGTTGTGACGGTCGCCGAGGCGGTCCCGGAGTGTCGTGGTCAAGAGAGGTGCCTTCCGCAGGAGGGGGCAGCGCGGCCGGTGCGGTCAGCTGCTGGGCGTGGGGGCGGTCCCCGGGGCGGGGAAGCGGTCGTGACGCCGTTCCCCACCCGCCCGACTCCGAGTTTAGATATGCAAACGCATGGTGGGGTGCGGTGCCGCAGAAGTGGGGACGGAGCGCCGGACGGGCGCGGCGCACCGGCTGTCACAAAAAGCCCCGGTGCCCGGGGTGCTAACGCCCAGTTCAGGAGCCGTGCCAGGGTGGGAGCAGAGCCGCTCGAGGAGGGGGAGTCCCGTGCTGGAGATCCGCAGTGCTACCCAGGACCGGGCCGGGGGTGACGGGTGGCGCGCCGCCGCACGCACCGTGCCGCAGCGGCGCCCGGTCACGGCGCCGGTCGTGCTGGCCGGCCTCGGCGCGGCGCTCGTCGTCGTCGCCCTGGTGGCCGGACGGGCGTGGTCGGAGGTGCTCCTCGACGCCGGGGCCGTCCTGCTCACCGTGGGCGGTGTGGGGCTGCTCCTGGACGCCGGGCTGGCGCGCTGGCACGGCTCCGGGCCCGTCGAGGCGCAGCGTCCCCCGGTCCCCGCGCCGACGGCGGCCCGCGACGACCGGCTCGGCCTCGTGGGGGTCCGCGAGGAGCTCGACGCGGTCGACGTGCTCCGGGGCGTGCGCCCCGGCCAGGAGCTGTGGTGGATGGACACCTTCCCGCTGACCCTGGCCGGCGACCTGGACGCGATCCACAAGGCGCTCGACGCCGGGGTCCGCGTCCGGCTGCTGGTCCTCGACCCGAAGTCGCCCGCGCTCGCGTCCCGGCTCCGCGAGATCCGCCACCACTACGGTCTCTCGCCCATGGACCTGCGGCGCAGCTTCGACACGCTGGTCCACCAGCTCCGGGCCCTCGGCGAGCTCGACCCCGTGGTGGCCGAACGCCTGGAGGTGCGGGTCTACGACGGCCTGCCCGGAGCCCCGATCTTCCTGGTGCTCGGGGATCCTGCCGCGGCGGAGGAGCCGGCGGCGGGCCAGGGCGCGCCGCAGGTGATCCGGGCGTTCAGCAGCTACTTCCTGCTCGACGCGAGCCAGGACATGCCCTACCTGGAGTGGCGGGACGGGCCGTTCGCGGACCGGCTGCACTCCTACGCGCGGCACAAGTGGGCGGAGGGGCACACGGTGTTCCCGACCGAGCCCGCCGACCGCTCCGCCTCGGCGTTCAACGTCCGGCCCGAGGCGGCGGCGCGCCCGGCCCGGGGGAGCTCCGAGGGCTCCTGAGCGTCCGGCCCGGCGTCACTGTGGCGGTGAGCGCACAAGTCTGCTGAGATGACGGCATGGACGTTTCGGACTTCAAGACCCTGTTCGGCGACGACATCCGGGCCTGGCTCGACTGGGGTGCGGTGGACGACGAGAACTCCCGGATCGAGGACCTCGTGATCTCGTCCCGGGAGGAGCTCGCCGACCTCTACACGGTGTGGCACGTGGACCCCGAGGGCAACCCGGGCGAGTGGTCGCACCCGCAGCACCGGCCGCTGACCCTCGCCGAGGCGGCCGCGAAGCAGTGGCCGGAGGACCGGCAGGGCAAGATCGACCACATGCGCCAGGAGTTCGCGGAGGAGTCGGGGCCGGTCCAGCTCACCGTCCCGGCGTACCGGACCGAGGGCTTCCTCGTGGTACTCGACTCCAACCACCGCCTGGTGGGCGCCTACCTCTCCGGGGCCGACCTGCGCGTGCTGCTGGTCGTGCTGGACGGGCCCTCGTCCTCCCAGGTGCTGCCCGCCACCGCGCAGATCGAGAACGACCAGGCGGAGCGGAACTGAGACGGTCCACGCCGGACCGGTCCGACCCCGGGACTAGCATGAGCCCATGAGCGACGACGCCCGCCCCGAGACCCGCTGCCCCGTCCCGCACGGCGACCGGCGCCGGACCGCCCCGCCCGGCGAGCGCAGCGTGCCGCGGGTGGAGGTGCTCGACGGCGTCTGGCACGTCCGCTCCCTGCCGATGGTCCGCCAGGTGCTGCGGGAGGCCGACGGCACGGTCCAGGCCGGCTTCAGCGCGGAGACCGCCCGGCAGGGCCTGACCGGCGACCACCCGCCCGTGCTCTACGCGGACGGTCCGGAGCACCGGCGCCAGCGCACCGCCACCGCGAGGTTCTTCACCCCGGCCGCGGTGAGCCGCCGCTACCGGGCCCTGATGGAGGAGCGCGCCGACGAGCTGGTCGAGCGGATCCGGCAGGACGGCGGGGCCGAGCTGTCCGCGATCACGCTGCGCTACTCCGTGGAGGTCGCCGCCCAGGTGGTGGGGCTGACGAACTCGGACATCGACGGGATGTCCCGGCGCCTGGAGCGCTTCTTCAGCGGCCCCGTGACCGGCTCCGCCGGTTCCCCGCGGCGCCGGCTCCCCGCTCGTCTGGGCGCCGTCGCCGGGGCCCTGCGGCCGATGTGGGCGATGACCGCCTTCCAGCTCCGGGACGTGCGCCCGGCCATCCGGGCCCGGCGCCGTCAGCCGCAGGAGGACGTCGTGTCCCACCTGCTCGCGGAGGACTACACGGACCGGGAGATCCTCGTGGAGTGCCTCACCTACGCGGCCGCCGGCATGGCCACCACCCGCGAGTTCATCGCGGTGGCCGCCTGGCACCTGCTGGAGGACGACCGGCTGCGGGAGGAGTACCTCGCGGCCGACGAGCCGGCCCGGCACGGGATCCTGCACGAGATCCTGCGCCTGGAACCGGTGGTGGGCCACCTCTACCGCCGGACCACGCGGGAGCTGGTCCTGGAGGACGGGGACGAGCGCCACGAGGTGCCCGCCGGGGCGCTGCTCGACCTCTACGTCCGCCAGGCGAACACCGACGAGCAGGCCCTGGGGGAGGACGCCCGGCAGCTGTGCCCGGAACGGTCCCGGCCGCGCGGGATCCGGCCCGAGGCGATGTCCTTCGGGGACGGCGCCCACCGGTGCCCGGGCGGGTTCCTCGCGATTCAGGAGACCGACGTCTTCCTGCAGCGCCTGCTGCGGCTGCCCCTGGAGTTCGCGCACCCGCCGCGGGTCTCGTGGGTCGAGCTGATCGCCGCCTACGAGGTGCGCGACGTCGTCCTGCGGGTCGGCGCCGGTCAGGGGTGGCGCACGCCCTCCCCGGCGAGCACCGCCCGGTAGCCCTCCCGGTACGTGGGGTGGCGCAGCTCGACGCCGGACTCCCGCAGCCGCCGGTTGGACAGCCGCTTCGAGCCCCGGCGCGGCGCGTCCGCCTCCGGGACGTCCTCGGGCCGGGGGACGCCGAGCTCCTGCGCCAGGAACTCGAGGACCTCGAGCTCGGGCACGGGCTCGTCGTCCGTGCCCAGGTACAGCGTGAGCGGCTGCGCATCCATGGTCAGCAGGTGCACGGCCGCCGCCGCCGCGTCGTCGCGGTGGATGCGGTTGGTCCAGGCCGCCCCGGCGGCACCGTCCCCGGAGCGCACCTTGTCGATCAGCCGCGTCCGGCCCGGCCCGTAGATCCCGGACAGCCGCAGGACCGTGCCGTGCGGGAACTGCTCGTGGAACAGCTCCTCGGCCTCCAGCAGGATGCGCGCGGTCGGGGTCGAGGGGTCCGGCGGGGTGTCCTCGGTGACCTCCCCGCCGTCGGCGTCCCCGCACACGGCGGTCGAGGAGACCAGCAGGGCGCGCCGGGGCAGGGCCCCGGCGGCGCGCAGCCCGTCGAACAGGTGGCGCAGGCCGTCGACGTAGGCCGCCCGGTAGGCCTCCGGCGTCCGCCCGTCCGCGGCGGTGGCCACGACCAGCAGCTCGACGTCGCCCGGCAGCTCGGGCACCTCGGTGCTCAGGTCCACCGCGATCCCGGTCAGGGGCGGCGGCAGCAGCTCCGCACGGCGGCGCAGGCCCAGCACCTCGTGCCCCTGCCCGGCCAGCCGCAGCCCGATCTCCGTGCCCAGGTCTCCGCATCCCGCGATCACCACGCTCATGGCCCCGATTCTCCCACGTCCCGGACCGGGCGCCGCAGCGCGGGCCGGTCCTGTTCCCCCGGCGGCGGCGGCACCGTAGGTTGGAGGTGGCGGCCGGGCACCCCCGGGCGGCCGAGGAGCACGGAAGGGGCCGACGGTGGAGTGGTACCGCAAGGACGTGGAGGAGCTCGCCCCCGAGGACTGCTGGGACCGGCTGCGGGCGGACGGCGTCGCCCGGCTGGCCGTCGTGGTGGACGGGGCGCCGGAGATCTTCCCGATCAACTACGTGGTCGACCGCGGGACGATCGTGTTCCGCTCGGGCCTGGGCACGAAGGTGAGCGGCGCGCTCGGGGGCCTGGCGGTGGCCCTCGAGATCGACGGGCACGACCCGGCGACCGCCACGGCGTGGAGCGTGATCGTCAAGGGCGGCGCCGAGAGCGTCCGGCCGGGCCACGCCCTGATGGAGGCCCTGCAGCTGCCCCTGTTCCCGTGGCAGGAGGGGATGAAGGACCAGTTCGTCCGCATCGTCCCGACCGCCGTGACAGGCCGGCGCTTCACCATGGCCGACCACGAGGCGTGGAACTCCCGGGCGGCCGTCGGCCGCCGGACCCCGGGCGGGTCCGCCCGCTGGACCGAGGCCGGCTCCGGCGGGTCGTGACGGCCCGGGCCGGCTCCCGCGGAGCGGGCCGTGTCGGGACGGGGAGGCCTCCGTGCCCGGTCAGTAGGGTGGGGACATGACCGCGCACACCGTCTACACCGTGGGCCACTCCACCCGCTCCGCCGAGGAGTTCGTGGCGCTGCTGCGGGAGTCCGGGGTGCAGCAGCTCGTCGACATCCGCACGGTGCCGCGCTCGCGGAAGAACCCGCAGTTCGACCTCGACGCGCTGCCGGGCACGCTCGCGGAGGCCGGCATCGGGCACAGCTACTGCAAGGGCCTTGGCGGGCTGCGCCCCACCTCGAAGGACTCGGTCAACACCGCCTGGCGCAACGAGTCCTTCCGCGGCTACGCCGACCACATGCTGACCGACGAGTTCCGGGCCGCGCTGGCCGGGCTCGAGCGCCTGGCCGAGGACCGCGTGGTCGCGATCATGTGCGCGGAGGCCGTCTGGTGGCGCTGCCACCGCTCGCTCGTGGCCGAGGCCCTGCTGGTGCGCGGGCACGACGTGCAGCACATCATGGGCCCCGGCAAGCTGACCCCCGCGACGCTGCGGGACTTCGCCGTGGTCGACGGAGACCGGATCACCTACCCAGGAGGAGAACCATGCAGCACCTGAACGAGATCGCCCTGCAGCACCTGAACGAGGCACGCCACGCCCCGCACGGGCGCAGCGCCGAGCAGCTCCTGCACCAGAAGGTGCTGCGCCAGACCCTCCTGGCCCTCAAGGAGGGGGCGGTGCTCGCGGAGCACAACGCCCCCTACGCCGGGAGCCTGCAGGTGCTGCACGGGCGGATCCGGGTCTCCTCGAGCGAGGACCTGGTGCTCGGGGCCGGACACCTGCACGTGATCCCCGCGGAGCGGCACTCCGTGGTGGCCCTGGAGGACTCGGTGTTCATCCTCACCGCCGTGACCGGCATCGAGGACGCCGCCGAGTAGCCCCGCAGCGGCCCGGGGGAGGAGCGGGGGCGCTCAGCGCCGGCCCAGGTGCTTCTCCCGGCGGTAGGCGATGAACACGCCGGACACCGCGATCATCAGCATCATGGCGGCGATGAGCGCGAGCGTCCATGCGCCGTCGATCAGGGCGACGACCAGCAGGACGAGGGCGATCGCGGTCAGCAGGAGCTGGAAGATCAGCACGGGGCAGCCTCCGGTCGGGAACAGGGGTCCCGTCGAGGCTACCCGAGGCGTCCGCGGCGCCGGACGCCGGCGCCGGACGCCGGGGCCGGGCGCATTCCCGGTTTCGCCCTCCGCGTGAGCCGTGTACCTGCGGCCGGGAGGGGGCTAGCGTCGGGGGAGAACACCACGTCCCCTCACCACCCCAAGGAGCACATCCATGTCCCGCACAGCCATCATCGGCGGCCACGGCAAGGTCGCCCTCGTTCTCGCCCAGCTGCTCAAGACCGGCGGCAACGACGTCACGAGCATCTTCCGCAACCCCGACCACACGGACGACGTCGAGAACACCGGCGCGTCCCCCGTGGTGGCCGACGTGGAGCAGCTGTCGGTCGCCCAGCTCGCGGACCTGCTCGAGGGCCAGGACGCCGTCGTGTGGAGCGCCGGCGCCGGCGGCGGCAGCCCCGAGCGCACCTACGCCGTGGACCGGGACGCGGCGATCCGCGCGATGGACGCGGCCGTGATGGCCGGCGCCAAGCGCTTCGTCATGGTCTCCTACTTCGGCGCCGGCCAGGACCACGGCGTCCCCGAGGACGACCCCTTCCACGCCTATGCCCAGGCCAAGGCCGACGCCGACGACCACCTGCGCGCCTCCTCGCTCGACTGGACGGTCGTGGGCCCCGGCGCCCTCACCGAGGACGAGGCGACCGGCAGGATCGACGTGTCCGCGGGCGAGCGGGACGGCGAGCACCGGACCTCGCGGGCCAACGTGGCGCTCGTGGTCGCGGCCGTGCTGGACGACCCCTCGACCATCGGGAAGACCATCGAGTTCTCCGACGGCCACACGCTCATCACCGAGGCGCTCGAGGTGCAGCCGTGACCGCCTGAGCGCACCGCACGAGGGGCGGCCGCCGCGCACCGGGACCCCGGGCGCGGCGGCCGCCCCTCGCCGCAGGGCCCCTGACCAGGAACGGCGCAGGGTTCCTAGGCCAGGAAGTCGGCCGTCCCCAGGACGCGTGCGGTCGCGCCGGGCCCGGTCGTGCCGGGGCCGGGCGCGTCCAGGGCGGCGATGCGGCGCTCGGCGATCCGCCAGCCGTCCGGGGTGCGCACGAACAGGTCCAGCTGGTCCCCGCCCAGCGCGGTCCCGTCGGCGCACACCACCAGCCACTTGCTCCAGGCCCGCACCCGGTCCGGGGCGAGCCGGCGCAGCACCGTGTCGGTGACCAGGTGGGGGTCCCGGGTCTCGGCCAGGGTCCGCTCGGCGATCTCCGCGGGCCCGCGCGCGGTCCCGCCCGGGGAGACGACGACGGCGTCCCCGGTGAACACCCGGTCCAGGTCCGGCCAGGCGCGGGCGTCCACCACCCGGGCGCACCGGCTCAGGACGGTGCCGATCTCGAGCGCGTCGGCGGCGGGCACCCGGTCCCACCCCGCGCCCGGTGCGGGGCTCACCGGCGGGCCCGGTCGGCGGCCGCGAGCACGGCGTCGTCGAACATCGCGTAGGCGTGCGGGGCCGGCGCGTAGCCGCCCTCGGCGAGCGCCGCGGAGGCGGAGTCGTTGCGGGGCGCCACGGTGCGCCGCTCGATCCGCCACCCGTCGGCGGTGCGCCGGAACGTGTCGATGTAGTCGCCGCAGGCCACCCTCCGGTCCCACGTCAGCAGCAGCATCCTGGACCAGCACACGGCGGTGTCCGCGTCCACGGCCTCCACGATCGAGTTCAGGGTGTGCGTGGCGGGGAAGCGGGCGAGATCGACGGACTCGACGAAGCGCCGCACGCCCGCCGGGCCGTCGAACTCCCCCTGCGGTGCGCTGAGGCGGACTCCCGGCACGAACACCTCCCCGAACATGTCCCACTGGCGGTTGTCCAGCAGGTGCGAGGAGAAGCTCAGGATCTCGGCGATCTCGATCCGGTCCTGGGCGCTGAGCGCCCCGGTGGTGCTCTCCGTCGTGCTCTCCGCGGTCTGCTCCGAGACCTGTGTGTCGTCCATGGTCCTGCTCTCGTCCTCTCGTCCTTCTCGCGGGCCGGCCGGGCCGTTCCGGCGCGCCGGCGCACGACAAGCGGTTCCGCCCATGATGAATTCCCGGGCCCGGCCGTGCCACGAGGCCCGGTCGTTCCCTAATCTGACCACATGAGCACCCACCAGGATGACATCCAGCACATCGTCGAGTTCGTGAACCGCACCCGCGTCGGCATGCTCAGCACCCGCGAGGCCACCGGCAAGCTCGTCAGCCGCCCGATGACCGTGGTCGACGTGGCCCCGGGGGAGGACCTCAACTTCTTCACCAGCCGGGACACCTCCTCGGTCCGGGACGTGGCGGCCAACGACGCCGTCAACGTCGCGTTCGTGGGGGACCACGAATGGGTCTCGATCTCCGGCGCCGCCGAGGTGGTCGAGGACCGGCAGGTGCTCGAGGGGCTGTGGTCCGACGCGCTGAAGGCGTACTACCCGGACGGGCCCGCCACACCCGGGCTCGTGGTGCTGCGCGTGCGCACGGAGACCGCCGAGCACTGGCGCAGCCCCGGGACGGTCGCCACCGCGCTGCGCTGGGCCAGGGCCCGCGCCACCGGGGAGCAGATCGACCCCGGCCAGTCCACGGTGGTGGACCTGTGAGCCTGCCCCCGATCCACCAGGGAGCCACCGCCGGGCGGGACCCCGAACGGCTGGACCTCGAGGAGGTCCTGCGCCTGACCGCCGTGGTGCACGGCTCCGTGCAGGGCGTCGGGTTCCGCTGGTGGACCGCGCGCCACGCGGAGCGGCTGGGCCTGCACGGCTCGGCGGTGAACAACGCGGACGGCACCGTGGGGGTGATCGCCGAGGGCCCCCGGCACGCCGTGCGGGACCTGCTCAAGGCCCTCAACGGCGGCGGCACGCCCGGCGCCGTGATGAAGGTGGACTCCCACTACGGCCCCGCCACCGGGGAGTTCCGCGGGTTCGTCACCGGCTGAGCCGCGACGCCGCGCCCCCGCCCGCGTTCTACGATGGGGGCATGGCTCACGACCACGCCGGGGACCGCGGACGCGCGGAGCACGACCACGGGCCCGGGCACTCGCACGCCGGCCCCGGGACCGACCGGTGGCGGATCGCCACCGCCTTCGGGATCACCGCGGCGCTGTTCGTCGTCCAGCTGGTCGGAGCCCTGTGGACGGGCTCCCTGGCGCTCCTCATCGACACCGCCCACGTGCTCACGGACGCGGGCGGGCTGCTGCTCGCGCTGATCGCCGCGCAGCTGACCCTGCGCCCGCCCAGCGCCCGGCGCACGTGGGGCTGGCGCCGCGCGGAGATCGTGGCCGCGGCCCTGCAGGCCGGGGTGCTGCTGGCCGTCGGGCTGTTCGTCCTCGTGGAGGGCGTGCGCCGGTTCCTCGAGCCGCACCCGGTGGCCTCGGCCGAGATGCTGGTCTTCGGCGCCCTGGGCCTGGCCGGCAACCTCGTGGCGATGGCCGTGCTCTTCGGGGGCCGGCGCTCGAACCTGAACCTGCGCGCGGCGATGCTCGAGGTGCTCAACGACGCACTGGGCTCGGTCGCCGTGATCGTCGCGGCCGTGGTCATCACCCTCACCGGCTGGGTGCAGGCGGACGCCGTGGTGGCGCTGCTCATCGGGGCGCTCATCGTGCCCCGCACCGTCCGGCTGCTCGTGGAGTCCCTGTCCGTGCTCATGGAGAGCGTGCCCCCCGGGCTCGACATGGACGAGGTCCGCGGGCACATCCTCGAGCTCCCGCACGTGGTGGAGGTCCACGACCTGCACGCGACCCGGATCTCCTCGGACCTGCCCGTGCTCACCGCCCACGTGGTGCTCGAGGAGGAGTACTTCTACTCCGGCGGCTCCGCGGAGGCGCTGGGCCGGATCCAGCAGTGCGTGGCCGAGCACTTCCCCGTGTCCGTCCAGCACTCCACGATCCAGCTGGAGCCCGCCGACCACGACGAACCGGAGGTCTGCGCCCCCCATGAGCACTGAGCCCCCGAGCGGCGAGCAGCACTGCCTGGTCGTCTTCGTCCCCGCCACCCACGCCGAGCAGGTCCTGCAGGCCCTGGGCGAGGCCGGGGCGGGACGGGCCGGGAACTACTCCCACACCGCGTTCGTGAGCCGCGGCACCGGGCGGTTCACGCCGCTGCCGGGGGCGCACCCCGTGATCGGGGAGGTCGGCCGGCCCCAGGAGGTCGACGAGGTCCGCATCGAGACGCTGTATCCGGCCGCCGAGCGCGAGCGCGTGCTGCGGGCGATGGCCGGGGCCCACCCCTACGAGGTCCCGGCCTTCACCACCTTCCCGGTCCACGACCGGGGCCCGTCCTTCGACGAGCAGGGCCGGCTCAGGAGCCGGCCGGATCCTGCATGAGCACCGAGCGGATCAGGAAGCGCTTGCCCTCCGGCGCCTCCACCGAGAACCCGGAGCCGCGGCCCTCCACCACGTCCACCGTGAGGAGGGTGTGCTTCCAGTACTCGAACTGCTCGCGGGACATCCAGAACTCGAGCTCGGCCGTGGCCGGGTCACCGGGCAGCGTGAATACGCCCAGCAGCACGTCCGCCGGGCCGGTGAGGAAGTCCCCGGCCGGGTAGCACATGGGCGCGGAGCCGTCGCAGCACCCGCCGGACTGGTGGAACATCAGCCGCCCGTGGATCCCCCGCAGCGTCCCGAGCAGCTCCACGGCGGCCGGCGTCAGGGCCACCCGGGAGAACGTCTCGCCCTCGACGGCGGGGACGGACTCCAGGACGGCGGTGTCCCCGGCGGTGTCCCCGGCGGTGTTCCCGGGGATGTTCGCGGTGGTGTTCGTGGCGGTGCTCTCTGCGGTGTTCTCGGCGGTGCTCACAGCACGCTCCTCGGCTCGGTGGTGTGATCCACGCTACAGGCGGTGGAGCAGTTCCTCCAGGCCGAGGCCGTCCAGCACGCCCGCCGGGTGCGGTCCGGCGGCGGCGAAGGCGTCCGCCCACTCCCGGGGCAGGGCCCGGCGCCCGCCCACGAGGACCAGGTTGCCCGGGTAGCGCCCCGTGAGCAGCCGCTCCTCGGCCAGGCACCACACGTCCGCCAGCGCCTCCCGCATCGCCCGCGCCTGCCCGGCGAAGAACCCCAGCCCGGGATCGTCGCCCACGTTGACGACCAGCACCCCGCCGGGCGCCAGCAGCCCGGCGGCCTCGGCGTAGAAGGACGGCTCCGTGAGGTGGGCGGGAGCGTCCCGGCCCGAGAAGACGTCGAGGACCACGAGGTCCGCGGTCCCGGGGGCGACGACGTCCGGCAGGGCCGCCCGGGCGTCGTCGATCACGACGCGCACGTCCGCCCCCGCGGGCAGGGGCAGCGCCTCGAGCACGAACGCGGGCAGCTCCCGCTCCAGCTCCACGGCCACCTGCGCGGAGCCGGGCCGGGTCGCGGCCACGTACCGGGCGAGCGTCAGGGCCCCGGCGCCCAGGTGGACCGCGGTGACCGGCGCACCCGGCGCCGCCACCACGTCGACGACGCCGCCGATCCGCCGCAGGTACTCGTAGAAGATCTCCCCGGGGCGGGCGAGGTCCACGTGGGACTGCTCGGCCCCGCCGATGGAGAGCACGAACCCGCCCTCGGTGAAGCCGTCCGGGGTGATCTCGGCGTGCACGCCGGCGTCCTTGAGGTATCTGCGCATGAGCCCATTGTCACTTCCCGGACGGGAATGAAGCGGGGGCCGGGACGGCTCTACCGGTGAATCACTGCTGCGTCCCGAAGGATCCCCCGCCCATGGCACCCGACGTCCCCGTGTCCGAGACCCCTCCCGTCCCCGCCCCCGCGCCCGCCACCGGGCTCCCGGACACCGGCCCCCCGGCCGTCGTCGCGGACACCGACCACTCCGCCCGCAACCGCCTGGTCATCGGGCTGCTGCTGGTCTCCACGTTCGTGGTGATCCTCAACGAGACGATCATGGGCGTGGCGCTGCCCCGCCTCATGGCCGACCTCTCGGTCACGGCGGTCGCCGGCCAGTGGCTCACCACCGCCTACATGCTGACCATGGCCGTGGTCATCCCGGTGACGGGGTTCCTGCTCCAGCGCCTGCACACCCGGCCCGTGTTCCTGACCGCCATGACCCTGTTCAGCCTCGGCACCCTCGTCTGCGCGGCCGCGCCCGGGTTCGGGACGCTGCTCGCGGGGCGGGTGGTGCAGGCCGGCGGCACGGCCATCATGATGCCGCTGCTGATGACCACGGTGCTGACCCTGGTGCCGCCGGCCGGGCGCGGGCGGGTCATGGGCAACATCTCGATCGTCATCTCGGTGGCCCCGGCTGTGGGGCCCACCATCTCGGGCGTCATCCTCAGCGTGCTCGAGTGGCGGTGGATGTTCATCCTGGTGCTGCCGATCGCGGTGGGCTCCCTGCTGCTCGGCGCGTGGCGGATGCAGAACGTCACCGAGCCCCGTCCGGCGCCGCTGGACGTGGTCTCGGTGGTGCTCTCGGCCCTGGGCTTCGGCGGCCTGGTCTACGGCCTGAGCACGCTCGGCGAGGGCGGGGACGCCGCGCTCCCGGCGTGGGTGCCGCTCGTGCTGGGCGTGGCAGCGCTGGCCGTGTTCGTGCGGCGCCAGACGCGGCTGCAGCGCGCGGACCGCGCCCTGCTGGACCTGCGCACCTTCCGGTCCCGGGTGTTCACGATGTCCACGGCGGTGCTCGCCGTCAGCATGATGGCCCTCTTCGGCACGCTGATCGTCCTGCCCATCTACCTGCAGACCGTGCACGGCCTCGACCCCCTGGGCACGGGCCTGCTGCTGCTGCCCGGCGGGCTCGTCATGGGACTGCTGGCACCCTTCGTGGGCCGGGTCTACGACCGATCGGGCCCCACCGTGCTGCTCGTGCCGGGCTCGATCCTGCTGAGCGCGTCCCTGTGGTACCTCGCCTCCACCACGGGGGCCACGCCCGTCCCGATGGTGCTGCTCGCCCACGTGGTGCTCAGCACGGGTCTGGCCCTGATGTTCACCCCGCTGTTCACCGCGGGCCTGGGCGCCCTGCCGACACGGCTGTACTCGCACGGCTCCGCCATGGTGGGCACCCTGCAGCAGGTGGCGGGCGCGGCGGGCACGGCCCTGTTCGTCACCGTGCTGACCCTCTCCGCCGCCGGCGCGGCGGCCTCCGGGGCCTCGGCTCCGGAGGCCACCGAGGCGGGCGTGCGGAGCGCCTTCCTGTGCGGCGGGATCATCTCGCTGCTCGCCGTCGTCGGCTCCTTCGGGGTGCGCCGCCCCGCGGGCACGGCGGGCACGGAGAGCGCCGCGGGCGCGGAGGACTGAGGCCCCGCGGGCCCGGTCCTCAGCCCCGGACGCGCTCGCGGATCAGCCGCGTGAGCTCCGCGGCGTCCTCGACGGCCCGCTCGCCCTCGGCCAGCCCCGCACGCAGCTCCTCCCGGGTCGCGGCGTCCTTGAGGGCGCGGACGTTGATCTCGAGCGTCACCATGGCCGTGGCCACCGCGGCCCGGGCCGCCTCGGAGGCCGCCGCCACGTCGCTGAGGACGTTGGGGTTGCACCAGCCGGTCAGCTCGCGCGCGAGCCCGACCACCTCGGTGCCCACGCCGATCAGCTCCCGTGGGGGACGCGCGGCGCCGGCCGTGGCCTCCTGGACGGCCCGTGAGCGCTCCGCCTTCTCCTCGGCGGTGTCCTTCGGCAGGGTGTAGGCGGCCGAGAGCGCGCCGAAGGCCTCGGCGTCGGCGTCCGCCAGGCCCAGCGCGCGCGGGATCAGCTCCTCGGCCCGGTCGGCCGCGCGCCGGGCACGGTCCGCGTGCTCGGACGCCGTGGAGTAGCGGGCGGACATCGCGATCAGGGCCGCGCCCAGCGCGGCCTGCAGGGCGCCCGCGGCGCCGCCGCCGGGGGCGGGCTCGTCCGAGGCCATGCGCTCCACGTAGGCCCTGACGTTCTCCGAGCTGATCACAGCGGCTCCTTCCGGTGGCGGGACCTGCAGCCCGCCGCGGGGCGCGCGCAGGCGGTGGCGTCCGCACGAGCCTAGCCCTCCGCCGGTCCCCGTGGTGAGTCTCACAGCCCCCGCGGGACGAATGCACGGCCCGTCCATCGCACGGAAACGTGCCGGCCACATCCGCGGACGATCCTGGAGGTGTCCGAGGGCCCCCTCCCCGGACGCCGACCCCCGAGAGGACGTGCCGCCATGACGACCCTCCGAGCGACGACCGTCGACGCGACCGCCGATGACACCTGGGTCCAGGACCCCGCACGGATCCGCCCCGGCGACCGGATCGAGGTGTGGGAGCAGGGCCACCTCCGCCACGTCGGCACGGTGGGCCAGTGCGCCCCCCACCTGCGGCTGCTCTGGATCCTGGAGGCCGGCACCGGCTCCCGCCGGCTGATCCCCGTCCACGGCTACCGCCTGCGCCGCTCCCCGTTCGCCCGCCCCGCCTGAGGCCCCGTCGCCTCGTGTTCAGCCGCTGTTCGCCCGGGGCGGGTACGGTCGGCGCTGACAGCCGGGCGGACGAGGAGGATCATGGGGAGTCAGCAGGTCGACGGCGGTCGCGGCGGGGCAGCACCCGGCCGGGACCGCGGGAGGGAGCACGGCATGGCGGCGACCGCCCGGCAGGAGTGCGCCGCGCGGCTGCACGACCGGGTCGCGGCGCTCGTCGACGTGGTGCTCCGGGCCCGCCGGACGGCCGTGCCGCAGCTCGAGCGCGTGAACCCCCGCCACCGCGGGTCCGCGCTCAACCTCGTGGACTACGTGGCCGTGCGCAGCCAGGACGTGCGGGACCTGCAGCGGGACCTCAGCGGCCTGGGCGTGTCCTCCCTGGGGCGGATGGAGGCCGGGGTCATGAGCCACCTCGGCGCCGTGCTGGAGACCCTCCGCGTGCTCGCCGGCCGACCGGAGGAGGACGTCGGGGCGCCCGGCCCCGACGAGCCCGGCGAGCCCGGTGCGGAGGTGCTGCGCCGTAACACCGCGGCCCTGCTCGGCCCGGGCCGGGAGGGGCGCAGCACCCGGATCATGGTCACCTTCCCCTCGGAGGCCGCCGCGGACCCCCGGCTCGTCCAGGACATGGTCCGCGCCGGCATGGACGTGGCCCGGATCAACTGCGCGCACGACGGCCCCGAGCAGTGGGCGGCCATGATCGGGCACGTCCGGGCGGCCGGGCAGGCGCTCGGCCGCGAGGTCCGCGTGGCCATGGACCTCGCGGGGCCCAAGCTGCGCACCGGGCCGATCGAGCCCGGTCCGCAGGTCGAGAAGATCAAGCCCACCCGGGACAGCGGCGGCCGGGTGACCGCCCCGGCCCGCCTCTGGCTGGGCGAGGCGGACCCGGCGGTCGACGACGACGCCCCGGCCGTCCCCGTGGCCGGCGCCGCCTGGACCGCGGCCCGCACCCCGGGGGAGCGGCTGCGGCTCAAGGACGCGCGCGGCTCCGGACGGACCCTGCGGGTGATCGAGGCCACCGGGCCCGGCGTGCTCGTCGAGTGCGCCAAGACCGTGTACTTCGCCACGGGCCTGGCCGTGCGGGCCGAGGACGGCACGGAGGGCGTGCTCGGCGAGCTGCCCGCCGTCGAGCAGTCCCTGCGCGTGCGCGCGGGGGACACCGTGGTGCTGACCCGGGACCTCGCACCCGCCCCGGTCCGGTCCGAGAGCCCCTTCCGGATCGGCTGCTCCCTGCCCGAGGTGTTCACGGACGCCCGGGAGGGGCAGCCGGCCTGGATCGACGACGGGAGGATCCGCTGCCGGATCACCTCCGTGGGGCCCGACGAGATCGTGCTGGAGGTGCTGCAGGCGGGCCCCGACGGCACCAAGCTCAAAGCGGGGAAGGGCATCAACCTGCCCGAGACGGACCTGCGCATCTCCTCGCTCACCGACGAGGACCGCACGCACCTGCCGTTCGTGGCCGAGCACGCCGACATCGTCAACATGTCCTTCGTGCGCTCGCGGGAGGACGTGACCGACCTGCTGCGGGAGCTCGAGCGGATCGGCAACACCGCCCTGGACGTCACCCTCAAGATCGAGACCGTGGGCGGCTTCGAGTCCCTGCCCGCGATGCTGCTGGAGGCCATGCGGTGGCAGGACGTGGGCGTCATGATCGCGCGCGGGGACCTCGCGGTCGAGGCCGGGTTCGAGCGGATGGCCGAGGTGCAGGAGGAGATCCTGTGGCTGTGCGAGGCCGGGCACGTGCCCGTGGTCTGGGCCACCCAGGTCCTGGAGTCCCTCGCCAAGAAGGGCCTGCCCTCCCGGGCCGAGGTCACGGACGCGGCGATGGGCCAGCGCGCCGAGTGCGTGATGCTCAACAAGGGACCGTTCGTGGTGGACGCGATCGAGGCCCTCGACGACATCCTCGTGCGGATGGAGGGGCACACCCGCAAGAAGTCCGGACATGCTCCGCCGGCTCAACGCGTGGGCGCCCGTCGTCGAGTGAGCGGGCGAGCGGTCGGGTGGGCCGCGGGGCGGACCACGGGGTGACCCGTGCCACACTGGGGGCATGGCCGCACGCGACACCGCCGTTCTCCGCTTCCTCGCCGCCCCGACCGACGCCGGGCGCACCGGCACCGTGGACGGCGGGCGCGTCCTCGAGTGGATCGACAAGGCCGCCTACGCGTGCGCCGTGGGCTGGTCCCGGGCCTACTGCGTGACGGCGTACGTGGGCAACATCCACTTCGACCGCCCGGTGTGCGTGGGGGACATGGTGGAGGTCTCCGCGAAGATCGTGCACACCGGACGGTCCTCGATGCACATCCGGGTGGAGGTCGCCTCCGCGGACCCCCGCGAGCACGGGGTGACCCTCAAGGACACGTGCCTGATCATCATGGTGGCCGTGGACGGGGACGGCCGCCCCACCCCCGTCCCGCAGTGGGCGCCCGAGACGGAGCACGAGCGCCAGCAGTCGGCCGTCACGCAGCGGCGGATCGAGCTGCGCAACAGCATCGAGGAGCTGATGGCGGAGCAGCGGTACACGGACGAGGGCACCGCCGAGGAGACCGTGCTGCGCTTCCTCGCCGCGCCCACGGACATCAACTGGGGCGGGAAGGTGCACGGGGGCACGGCCATGCGCTGGATCGACGAGGCCGCGTACGTGTGCGGGGCCCGGTGGGCGGGCCGGCCGGTCATCGCCGTCTACGCCGGGGGCGTCCGGTTCTACCGGCCCATGCACATCGGCCACCTCGTGGAGGTCCGGGCGCGGCTCATCCACACCGCGGCCCGCGGCCTGCACATCTCCGTGAACTGCTGGTCGGGGGACCCCGCGACCGGCGAGCTCGCCCTGACCACCAACTGCCTCATGGTCATGGTCGCCCTCGACGACCAGGGCCACGCCCTGCCCGCCCGGCAGTGGCAGCCGGTCAGCCAGGAGGACCGGGACCTGGACGCCTTCGCCCGGGAGCTGGTCCGGCTGCGCGCCGAGTTCCCGGACTCCTTCCAGCAGGTCGACCCGTCCGTCTCCCGGCTGCCCGGGAGCTGACCGCACCCCTCCTCAGCCGTCGGCGAATCCCGGAACCCGATCAGCCTGCTGTGCATATAGTGGGCCGAGACCCACCGTCCCGGCACCCCACAAGGAGAGCACGCCATGGACCTGAATCCCCTGAACAACGCGTTCGACGACGAGGGCAAGCCCAAGCCCGCCATGAACAAGCTCCTCGACACCGTGCTGCGCGTGCAGCGGCCCGTGGTCCTGGGCTTCGTGAAGAAGGAGCGCGCCGACCATCCCGACGAGACGCCCGAGCAGATCGCCAGGCGGCTCGAGAAGATCTACGTCCGGTCCGTGACCATGGGCGGCGGGGCCGTCGGCGCCACCGCGGTGGTCCCCGGCATCGGCACCGTCGCGTCCCTCGGCCTGTCCTCCTTCGCGGTGGTCGGCTACCTCGAGGCCACCGCCCTGTACGCCCAGGCGATCGCCGAGCTGCACGGCGTGCACACGGAGGACCCGGAGAAGACCCGCACCATGGTCATGGCCCTGATGCTCGGCGAGGACGGCCGCCAGGTCATGAACCAGATCCTGGCCAGCGGCACCAAGGGCCGCGGCATGATGTCCTCCTGGGGCCTGATGATGGGCAAGGACGACTCGAAGACCTTCGACGTCAGCAGGATCATCCGCAACATGTTCGTCAAGCGCTTCCTGCTCAAGCAGACCGGCGCCGTGTTCGGCCGCGCCCTGCCGTTCGGCGTGGGCGCGATCGTCGGCGGGGGAGCGAACCTGGCCATGTCCAAGCAGGTCATCGCCGCGACGCACGAGGCGTTCGGGCCGCTGCCCACCACGTTCCCGGCCGAGCTCGGGCCCGAGGAGCGGGCCCCCCGGTTCGACGACGGCACGTCCCGGAAGGGCAGGCGGGGCCGGAAGGCCGACACGGCCGCCGCGGCCCGCGGCGAGATCACCGGGGAGCAGTAGACCCCGCGCCGCGCTCCCGCGCTGCCGCTCGACGACGCCCCGCGCCCGGCGGGGCGTCGTCGTCGTTCACGACAGGTCCGCCGGGGCGTGGCCCCGCGTTCACCGCGTCTGCCTAGCCTGGTGCACGAGCGGGGCCCACCGCGCCCCGACCGACAGCCGAGGGAGCGCCGTGCGGCCGATCGTCTATGCGCACCGGGGGGCCAGCGCGGACCTCCCCGAGCACACCCGGGCCGCCTACGTGCAGGCGCTGCTGGACGGCGCCGACGGGGTGGAGTGCGACGTCCACCTCAGCCGCGACGGCCACCTCGTCCTGCACCACGACGCCCAGCTGGGCCGCACGAGCGACGGCCGGGGCCCCGTCTCCGCCCGCACGCTCGCCGAGCTGCGCCGCCTCGACTGGACCTCCTGGAAGGGCGTGCGCATCCCGCCGGGCCACGGGGCGCCGGGCCGTCAGCTGCTCACCCTGCCCGAGCTGCTGGACCTGCTGCGGGGAGCGGGCCGGCCCGTGGGCCTGGCCGTGGAGACGAAGCACCCCAGCCCGTTCGGCCACCGGCTCGAGGAGGAGGTCCTCGGTCTGCTGATGCGGGAGGGCTGGGATCCCGAGACCGGGCGGCTGGACGACGTCACGGTCTCGCTGATGAGCTTCCACCCCGACGCCGTCCGGCACTTCCTGGAGACGGTGCCCGCCCGGCACGTGTGCCAGCTGGTCGGGACGACCACCCGCCGCACGGTCGGGGACAGCCTGCGCGTGGGCCGCACGGCCGCGGCGGTGCTCCACGCCGGGATGCGGTTCGTGGTGCCGCCGGCGCTGCCCGTGATCTCGGCGGGCCTCGTGGACCTGGTGGGCCCGGGGCTGGACTTCGTCCGGGCCCGCCCCGACCTCGTGCGGCAGTGGCGGGCGGAGGGACGCGTGCTGCGGGTCTGGACGGTCGACACCGCACGGGACGTGGACCTGTGCCGCGCGCTCGGCGTCCAGCAGCTCACCACGAACCGCCCGGCCGACGTGCTGCGCTGGGTGCGGGCGCCCTCCGGGGCCCCGCTCGGCGTCCCGGCCGGCGGCCCGGCGGCCGTCACGGGCCGGTCCCGGTGCGCGAGCACGGCGGTCGGGTAACGGGGGGTCACGTCACCGCCGGCCGGGCCCGGCGCGCGTATGCTCGACAGCAGCTGTCCGTGTCCCCCCGCACGTCACCGTTGTCCGCCTCTCCCCCCACCACCAGGAGACGGTCATGCCCACCCCGATCCCGCCCCGCGCCCCGGACGCCGGCGCCGCGCGCGCCCCCGCCCCGGACCTCCAGGCCGAGGCCGTCCGGCTCGCCGAGCACGTGCGCCGCGAGGTCGCCCGCGCCGTCGCGCCCGAGCGCATCGACTCGGAGCTGTCCCTGCTGAACCGGTTCGCCGAGCACGAGGACGTCGACGTCGTCCTCGGGCCCGTGCTCGCCGGGATCGTCGCGGCGGCCCTGCTCTCCGCCCGCCTCACGAGCGGGCTCACCGATCCCACCACCGGCGGGGCGGCCTGGCGGGCCCTGGACGGGCTCGAGCCGCACCCGGCGCCCGGGATCGGGAGCCTCGACCTGGACGTGGCCACCCGGCGGCTGCGCATGGGCCGCGGCACGGTCCTGGACCTCGCGCCGGTCGCCGACGCGTGGGCGGCGGACCGCATCGTCCGGGTCTTCACGGAGACGCACCCCGGCGTTGCGCTGGTCGCCGAGGTCGGCGCGGCGTGCACCGTGGGCGGGCCGACCGCCGCGGCCGCCGCCCTCGTGGGCGCCGCCCCGGCGGCACGGAGCGCGGACCCCCGGACCGCCGCACCCCGGGCCGGCGTGGAGCCCGGGGTGCGGGCGGCCCTCGTCGAGCGCGGCCGGCGGGGACTCGCGGTGGTGGAGAGCCCCGGGAGCGTCCTGGTCAACCCGGAGACCGGCGCCGCCGCGGCGAGCCCGTGGGACCGGGTCGTGGTCGCCGCGCAGAGCGCGGTGGAGGCCCAGGCCTACGCCCGCGCCGCGCACGTGCTGGGACGGGACGCGCCCGGCTGGCTCGCGGCGTGCGGGGCCGACGGCGAGTTCACCGGTTCCCGGCCCGGCAGCACCCTCCGGCGCAGGCTCAGGACACCGGGCTGGCCGGAGCGGGCGGGCCGCGCGGCGGCCTGAGCGGCGCCGGTAGCATGACCGCACGAGAATCGTCATCGTGGGCGGCGTCGCCGGCGGAATGTCCGCGGCCACCCGTCTGCGCCGCCTGCTGGAGGACGCCGAGATCACGGTGTACGAACGCAGCGGCCACGTGTCCTTCGCCAACTGCGGCCTGCCCTACCACGTGGGCGGCGTCATCGAGGAGCGCTCCGCGCTGCTGCTGCAGACCCCGCAGTCCCTGGGCGCCCGGTTCGGCCTCGACGTCCGGGTGGGGCACGAGGTCGTCGGCGTCGACCGGGACCGGCACGTGCTGCGCGTCCGGGACCTCGCCTCCGGCCGGGAGGAGGAGCGGGGCTACGACGTCCTCGTCCTCTCCCCCGGGGGCCGTCCCCGTCCGCCCGCCCGTGCCCGGCATCGAGCGCGCCCTGGTCCTGCGCGACATCGAGAACACCGACGCGGTCGTGGCCGCGGTCGAGGGCGCCCGCTCCGCCGTGGTCGTCGGCGGCGGCTACGTCGGCCTCGAGGTCGCCGAGCAGCTCGTCCACCGCGGCCTGCAGGTCTCCCTCGTCGAGGCCGCCCCCCTCCCCCCCCAGGTCATGGCCCCGCTCGACCCGGAGATGGTCGAGCCCGTGCACACCCTGATGCGCGAGCGCGGGCTCGACCTGCGGCTGGGGACCACGGTCACCGAGGTGGGGGAGCGCACCGTGACGCTCGACGACGGCACCGAGCTGCCGGCCGACGTGGTCCTCGCCGCGGTCGGCGTCCGCCCCGACAGCACGCTGGCCCGGGCCGCGGGGCTGGAGGTCGGGGCGCGCGGCGGCATCGTCGTCGACGAGCACCTCCGCACCTCCGACCCGGACGTCTACGCCGTGGGGGACGCCGTGGAGAAGCGCGACGCCCTCGACGGGTCCGCCACGCTCGTCGCGCTGGCCAACACGGCCAATCTCCAGGGCCGGCTCGTCGCCGACGTGATCGCCGGCATGGACGTCTCCGACCGGCCGGTGCTGGGCACCTCCGTGGTCGGCGTCTTCGGCCTCACGGCCGCGGCCACGGGTTGGAACGAGAAGCGGCTGCGCGCCGCGGGCCGGTCCTACCGCGCGATCCACACGCACCCCGCGAACCACGCCGGCTACTACCCCGGGGCGGAGGGGATGACCCTCAAGCTGCTCGTGGACCCGGAGGACGACGCGATCCTCGGCGCCCAGGGCGTGGGCGGGGCGGGCGTGGACAAGCGCATCGACGTCCTCGCCACGGCCATCACCGGAGGCATCGCGGCCGCCGATCTCGCCGAGCTCGAGCTGGCCTACTCCCCGCTCTACGGCTCCGCCAAGGACCCCGTGAACATGCTCGGCTACATCGACCGCAACCACCGGGACGGGCTCGTCGAGACCGTCCAGTGGCACGAGCTCGACGACCGCCTCGCCTCGGGCGCCACCCTGCTGGACGTCCGCACCCCGGGCGAGCACACGGCGATGCCGATCCCCGGCGGGATCAACATCGAGCTGGACCAGCTGCGGGACCGCCTCGACGAGCTGCCGGAGGGCGAGCTCGTGGTGCACTGCCAGGCCGGCCTGCGCGGCTACCTCGCGGCCCGGGTCCTGGCGCAGCACGGACGGGACGTCGTCAACCTCGACGGCGGCTACCTCACCTGGGCGGCCCGGCCGGACGGCGCCGCGGCGACGCCCTCCGGCGACGACGAGGACCGGGGCTCCCCGGCCGGCTGAGCGGCACCCGGGGCGCGGCGCAGCACGAGGCCCCCGCACGGGAACAGGGACGAGACGGTCCTGTTCCCGTGCGGGGGCCTCGTGCGTGCCGGAACGGCCCGACGCTCGTTCACGAAAGGTAACAGGGGGAATTCTCCTGTCCCCGGAGCTGTGGCCGGGACGGGCGACCGGCCACCCACCTCCCGGCGCCCGGCGCGCGCCGGGGGAGCGTCCCCGACCGTCGACCCCCGCCCCGAGAACCGCACGATTGCAGTCGAAAACGTCTCGCAGAGCGAGATGCGGGCTGTGATCTTTACCACTGGAAACCGATCGGGCGGTCGGCATCGCCCCTGGCAGCTCCACCGGCGAACGCATCGATAACGGAGGAATAACGCCGCGGTGACGGATCCGTGAGGAGGCCATAACGCCCCGCTCCGTAGAACGGACGTGCCGGTAACACCGGTGTTACGTGCATCGAAAGGAGTTGGACATGACCTCAGTGCCACATCGCTCTCACCGCCGCGAGGAGGCTGCGGCGGCAGAGCGAGTGCTGTGGGACGAGGCCGCCGCGAAGGGAGGCCCCGCCGGAGCAGCTCCGTGGACGGAGCCCTCGACCCGGGGCGTCCGGAGCACGGAGACCAAGCCCACCCGGCTGCACCACTTCTTCGAGCGCAGCTGCGACCTGACCCCCGACGCCCAGGCGCTGCACGCCGACGGCCGGGCCTACACCTACGCGGAGCTCGACGAGCTCGCCAACCGCCTGGCCCACCTGATCACCGGCTACGGCCTGAGCGCGGGCGACCGCGTCGGGATCCTGCTCCAGCGCTCCACGATGCTCTACGCGTCCCTCCTGGCGATCCTCAAGACGGGCGCCACCTTCGTCCCGATCGACCCGAATCTGCCCGCGGACCGCGTGCAGTTCATCGCCGAGGACTCCGACCTGTCCCTCATGCTGACCTCCGCCGAGTTCGTGGCCCTGGTCGAGGACGCGCCCGCCGACGTCGTCGACGTCGGCCGGATCGGCGAGCGGCTCGGGGAGGCGCCCGCGCACCGCCCGGTCGTCCGCCACGAGGGCGACCCCACGTGCTACATCATCTACACCTCGGGCTCGACCGGCCGCCCCAAGGGCGTCGAGGTCGCGCACTCGAGCATCTGCAACTTCATCGAGATCGTGCCCGAGGTCTACGACGTCCGCTCCGAGGACCGCGTCTACCAGGGCATGACCATCGCGTTCGACTTCTCCATCGAGGAGATCTGGCCGACCTGGGCCGTGGGCGCCTCCCTGGTGGCCGGCCCCACCGACGACGCCCGCCTGGGACAGGGGCTCGCCGAGTTCCTGCAGCGCATGGAGATCTCCGTGCTCTACTGCGTGCCGACCGTCCTGGCCACCCTCGAGCACGACCTGCCCCGCATCCGCAGCATCCTGGTGGGCGGCGAGGCCTGCCCCGCCGACCTCGTGGAGCGGTGGTCCACCCCCGAGCGCCGGATGCTCAACACCTACGGCCCCACCGAGGGCACCGTGACCGCCACGTGGGGCGAGCTCGCCCCCGGGCGGCCCGTGACCATCGGCAAGCCCCTGCCCACCTACGAGGTGCGGATCCTCGACGAGGAGATGAACGAGGTCGCCGACGGCGAGCCGGGCGAGATCTGCATCGCCGGCCCCGGCGTGGCCCGCGGCTACGTCAACCTGCCGCACGTCACCGAGGAGCGCTTCCGCCCCCACCCGGACGGGCCCCGGGCCGGACGGATCTACCGCACCGGCGACCTGGGCCGGTTCATGCCCGACGGCGAGATCGAGTACCTCGGCCGCGCCGACAGCGAGGTGAAGATCCGCGGTCACCGCGCGGACCTGCAGGAGATCGAGAACGTGCTGCGCCGGGAGGACGCGGTGGCGGACGCCGCCGTGAAGCTCACCTCCGGCGGCGACGACGTCGCGGCGTTCCTCACCCTGCGCGCCCCGGTGCGCGACGAGCGCGCCCTCTTCGAGCTGCTCCACGACTCCGTGGTCGCGGCGCTGCCGCCGTACATGGTGCCGTCCTTCTACGAGATCCTGCCCGCGATGCCGATGATGGTCAGCGGCAAGGTGGACCGGAAGAACCTGCCGGACCCCAGCACGCCCCGCTTCGTCACCACGATGGGGCTGGTCCCGCCTGCGACGGACGCCGAGTGGGGGATCACGGAGGTGTGGTCCAAGGTCTTCCGCATCCCCGAGGACCAGCTCTCCGTGGAGGCGGACTTCTTCATGGAGCTCGGCGGGCACTCGCTGCTCGCCGCGACCGCCACGTCCGAGCTGCGCCGCGCGCACCCGGACCAGGACATCTCCATCGCGGACATCTACACCTACCCGACCGTCCGGGACCTGGCGCGCCACCTGGACGCCGCCCCGGCGTACGTCCCCGCCGCGGCCGCCCCGGACGACCGCCCCGCGCCGCTGCACCACACCAGCGGCCGCGTGGCGCTGTGCGGCCTCGCGCAGGTGACGACGATGGTCCTGGCGGCCATGCTCGTCGGCTCCCCGCTCGCCGCGGTCCTGTACTCCTACGGCGGTCAGTTCAGCTACGCCCTGATGTGGGACATGCTCCTGGTGGGCGTCCTGGTCTCGGTGCTCGCCCGCGTCCTCCTGCCGTTCCTCGGCTCCCGCGTGCTGGGACGCTTCGTCAGACCGGGGCACCACGCCCTCTGGGGCCGGCAGTACTACCTGCTCTGGTGCATCGACGGGCTGACCCGGCTCTCGCCGCTCAACCTCCTGACCGGCACCCCGATGGCCGCCGTCTACCTGCGCCTGCTGGGCGCCAGGATCGGTCCGGACGCCCACGTGGGCACCGCCGCCATCGGCCTGCCCTCGCTCGTCACCGTCGGCGCCCGCGCCAGCATCGGCTACAACTCCTCCGTGCAGACCGCCCAGGTCGAGGAGGGGTGGGTGACCATCGCGCCGGTGCACATCGGCGACGACGCGTTCGTGGGGGCCAACGCCCTCCTGCAGCCGGGCACCCGGATCGAGGACGGTGCCCGCCTGGCCGAGCAGTCCCTGGCCTCCCGCAACCAGACGATCCCCGCCGGCGAGCACTGGCTGGGCTCCCCGGCCCGGCCCGGTGACGGGGACGACGAGCTGCTCGAGCGGATGGAGCGGCGCCCGCTGCCCAGCGGCCGCTGGCCCGCCCCGCTGGCGGCCGGCCTGCTCCTGGGCTGGCTGGTCCTCGAGCTGATGCCCTTCGTCCTGGTGCTCCCGTCCTTCCTGATGATCTGGGCCGCGGCCCTGGAGTTCGGCCTCCCCGTGGGGCTCGCCCTCACCCCGGCGGTCGGTGTCGTCTACGTGCTCACGGTCTGCGCCGTGGTCGCGGGCGGCCGGAAGATCGTCCTGCGCCGCACGCCCACCGGCATCCACCCCGTGCGCAGCGGGCTCGGCGTGCGCAAGTGGATGGCGGACCAGCTGCTCTCCACCAGCCTGGAGAGCACCAACGCCCTGTACGCCACGATGTACACGGTCCCCTGGCTGCGCGCCCTGGGCGCCAAGGTCGGCCCTCGCTCCGAGGTCTCCACGGTCGGCCACATCGACCCGGACCTCCTCACCCTCGGCGAGGGAAGCTTCGTCGCGGACATGGCCAGCGTGGGCAGCGCCGTCTACCACCACGGTCACCTGTACATGGAGCGCACCGTGGTGGGCGACCGCTCGTTCGTGGGCAACGCCGCGTTCGTGCCCTCGGGCACCCGGATGGGCGAGGGCTCCCTGGTGGGCGTCGCCTCGGTGCCCCCGGCCGACGTGCCGGACGGCACGTCCTGGCTGGGCTCGCCCGCCATGTTCCTGCCCCGCCGGCAGGACAGCGGCAACTACGACGAGAGCCTCACCTTCCGGCCCTCGCGCGGCAAGGTGGCGGCCCGCCTCGTCATCGAGGCGCTGCGCATCACGGTCCCGCCGGCGCTGATCGGGCTGATCGGCTACCTGGGCCTGCTCGCCTCGGTCGCCCTGGTGCCCGAGCTGACGCTGCTCGGCTTCGTGGCCGTGCTGCCCCTCGTCGCGCTGGCCACCGGCCTGACCGTGGTCCTCGCCGTCGTCGTCCTGAAGTGGGCGATCGTGGGCCGGTACCGCCAGCGCGTCGAGCCGCTGTGGGACAACTTCGTCCGGCGCAGCGAGTTCGTCACCGGCGTGTACGAGTCCGCGGCGGTCCCCGCCCTCATCGGCGGTCTCGTGGGCACGCCCCTGATCGGCCCGGTCCTGCGCCTGTTCGGCGCGCAGATCGGCCGGCGGACGTACATCGGCACCACCTACCTGACCGAGTTCGACCTCGTCCACATCGGCGACGACGCCGCCGTCTCGACGGACGTGTCGCTGCAGACGCACCTCTTCGAGGACCGCGTGATGAAGATGTCCCACGTGGAGATCCTGCCCGGGGCCTCCGTCGGTGCGCGCTCGATCGTGCTCTACGACACGACGGTCGGCGCGGGTGCCTCGGTGGACGCCCTGTCGCTGGTGATGAAGGGCGAGCAGCTGCTGCCCCACACCGCCTGGCGCGGCATCCCGGTGCGGTCGGCCACGGCCGCCCTGACCTCGGGACGATGACCCGGCCATGACCGCCCAGTGGACGTCCCCGCGACCCGGCAGCGGGTCGCGGGGACGCCGTTGCCCCGCCGCCGGGCACGCACCGGCCGGGACGGCTCAGGGCGGGACGGCTCCGTGCGGGAGCGCGTCAGGCGCTGCGCATGTGGCCCATCAGCTGGGTGATCTGGGGGGAGGGCGGCGCTCCGAGCTCGTCGGCCATCGTGCTGCAGAAGCTGCGGAACGTCTGCAGGGCCGGGGCGTTGTTGCCGAGACCCAGGTCCGCCTCGATCGACACGCGGACCGCGCTCTCCCGCAGCGGGTCCAGGGCCCGGACGTTGTCGGCGAGCACGTGGGCCCGGTAGAAGTCGCGGTGCTCCAGGGAGAGCCGGGCGAGGTGCTCCACGGCGTTGACGTACAGGGTCCGCAGCCGGTCCTGCTCGGCCATCACCCAGCCGTCGTACCAGCCGGGCAGAAGCTGGGCGCCGTCGGGGGACAGGAACCAGGGGTCCTCCGTCACGGGCGCCGTGGCGGTGGCCGCCCGGTCCAGGGACGCGCGCAGCTCGTGCAGGTCCACGGTGACCGTTTCGGCCAGGGCGATGTTGTTGCCGCGGGCCCCGACGGCTCCGGGCACCTGGCGCGAGATGTTGAAGACGGTGGTGCGCAGGCTGCCCATCGCGCGCTCCGCGGTCCGGTCGGGCCACAGCAGCTCGCCGAGGAACCGGCGCGGCTTGGGACCGAGGACGGCGAGCGCGGCCAGCAGGCGCTGCTGCCGGTGGCCCAGGGCCAGCACGGTGCCGTCGAGCTCGACCTCGACGTTGCCGAGAAGCCGCAGCCTGATCGAGTGTTCCCCATCCATTGTCATGATCCCCCACTGTCATGATCACTGTCCCCGGTGCGCCCGGAGCCTGCCTTCCCCCGAAGGCCGTGGTCCGAGCACCGTCCTCTCCGGTCCCGCGGACCAGGATCCAGGTCCGCCGCGAGAGAGGGTTCAGGCACCGATGATCCCGGGCAACGCCCCGTGAGTCAAAAGCGAACGCCCGGAGTGCGTCAAAAGCAAACGAAAACCCAGGCGGCCGGCACACGACCCCGGTGGAGGGTGGTGCGCAGGACCGCACCGTGGTATACGACTGATCCCCGGACCGGCGGTGCCGGCCGGGGCACGAGCTCAGGAGTTCTACCGATGACCGACCAGCGACCCGTCACGGGCGTCCGCACGGACCCCCTCGGGAACATCGTCGCCCTGTGCAATCCCGCGGAGGTGTGGTCCCCGCGGTCGACCACCCGGATCATCCGGGACATCGAGAGCGAGGTCCACCTCTACTACGTCCCGGGGTCGTCGGGGCAGCTGCGGGTCCGCGTGGTGTCCGCCGGGTGCGAGAAGCGGCTGTGGGCCGCCCCGGAGGACACCGTGTGCAACAACCTGCACGACCTCCCGTCCGTCTGATCCGCACGGACTGATCCGCACGGACTGGTCCGCACGGACTGGTCCGCACGGGCCGATCCGCGCGGCACGGGGTGCCCGGGCGCGTCCCGGCGCCCCGTGCCCGGGCACCCCGTCGTCACGCGGGGCGCGGGCTCACAGGAAGCGCACGAGGTCCGCCGCGATGCCCGTGTAGGTGGCCGGGGTCAGCCCGGACAGCCGCTGCTCCGCGGCCGGGGACAGGCCCAGGCCCGCCACGAACTCCTGGAGCCGGGCGGCGTCCACCCGGCGGCCGCGGGTCAGGTCCTTGAGGCGCTCGTAGGGGTTGTCCATGCCCTCGACGCCGGCGATCGCCTCGGCGCGCATGACCATCTGGACCGCCTCCGCGAGGACCTCCCAGTTCGCGTCGAGATCGGCGGCCAGGACCGCCTCCGCCACGTCGAGGCGGGCCAGGCCCTTGCTCACGTTGGAGACCGCGAGCAGGGAGTGCCCGAAGGCCACGCCGATGTTGCGCTGGGACGAGGAGTCGGTGAGGTCGCGCTGCCACCGGGACGTCACGAGCGTGGCGCCGAGGGCGTCCAGCAGGGCGTTGGAGAGCTCGAGGTTCGCCTCGGCGTTCTCGAAGCGGATGGGGTTGACCTTGTGCGGCATGGTGGAGGAGCCGGTGGCGCCCTCCACCGGGATCTGCTGGAAGTAGCCGATCGAGATGTAGGACCAGACGTCGGTGCAGAAGTTGTGCAGGATCCGGTTGAACCGGGCGAGGTCGGCGTAGAGCTCGGCCTGCCAGTCGTGGGACTCGATCTGGGTGGTCAGCGGGTTCCAGGACAGGCCCAGGCCCTCCACGAACTCGCGCGAGACCTCCGTCCAGTCCGCGTCCGGGACGGACGCGTAGTGGGCGGCGTAGGTGCCCGTGGCGCCGTTGATCTTCCCCAGGTACTCGGTGCGCTCGATCCGGGACAGCTGGCGGCCCAGGCGGTGGGCGACCACCGCCATCTCCTTGCCCAGCGTGGTGGGCGTGGCGGGCTGGCCGTGGGTGCGGGAGAGCATGGGGGTCTCCGCCGCGGACCCGGCCAGCGCCGCGACGTCGGCCACGAGCGCCCGGGCCGCGGGCAGCCACACGTCGGTCGTGGCGTCCTTGACTCCCAGGGCCCACGCCAGGTTGTTGATGTCCTCGGAGGTGCAGCCGAAGTGCACGAGGGGGACCAGGTGCTCCAGTCCCAGGGCGGGCAGCCGGCGGCCGATGTAGTACTCCACGGCCTTGACGTCGTGGACCGTCACGGCCTCGATCTCCGCGAGCTCCGCGACCGAGTCCGTGTCGAAGTCCGTGACGATCCGGCGCAGCCCCGCGGTCTGCTCCTCGGTCAGGGGCGCCAGCCCCGGCAGCACCGACCGCTCGGCGAGGTGCAGGAACCACTCGACCTCCACGTGCACGCGGTTGCGGTTGAGGGCGGCCTCGGAGAGGTGGTCGACCAGGGGCGCGACCACGGGCTGGTAGCGGCCGTCGAGGGGCCCCAGCGCGACGGGCGGGACGGCGGCGGCGAGCGCCGCGCGCCCTGAGGACAGGATGCGATCGGTGTTGGGCATGGGCACATTCTTCCACGGCCCCCGCGCGCTCCCGGGCGGACGAATTGTCGTCCGCCGCCAACTTTCGCGGAACCCGGTTGTAGCTTTCGCCCCGAAAAGCAGCGGGTCGTCCGGAGGGGCGTCATCGACCGGGGGAACCCCGGGGGTGCGGGGATAGCATGACCTCCATGAGTACCAGCGACGCTACCCGCACCCTGGCCGGCACCGCCCCGGCCTCGGGCCCGGCCACCGCCACCACCCCGGCGGTCCGGCCGCGCCCGGCTCTGTCCCGACTTCCCCGCTACGCGGCCGGCAAGCCCCCGGTCGTGGTGGACGGGCTCGTGTCCTACAAGCTGTCCTCCAACGAGAACCCGTTCGGGCCCGTGCCCGCCGTCAAGGAGGTCCTCGCCGGCTGGGATGCGGTGCACCGCTACCCCGAGACGACCTCCGCGGAGCTGCGGGAGGTGCTCGGCGAGTTCCTCGGCGTTCCCGCCGAGGACATCGTCACCGGCGCCGGCAGCCTCGGCGCGCTCAACCAGCTGCTCGGCGCCTTCGTGGGCGCCGGCGAGGACGGCACCCCGGACGAGGTGGTGCACGCCTGGCGCTCCTTCGAGGCCTACCCGATCAGCATCGGGCTCTCCGGCGGGCTGGGCGTCCCGGTCCCGAACCGCCGCGACGGCTCCCACGACCTCGAGGCCATGGCCGCCGCGGTCACCGCCCGGACGAAGGTCGTGCTGCTGTGCACGCCGAACAATCCGACGGGCCCCAGCCTCACCACCGCGCAGGTCGAGGAGTTCCTCGCCGCCGTGCCGCGCGACGTGGTCGTGGTGATCGACGAGGCGTACCAGGAGTTCCAGCGCCGCGACGACCTCGTCGACGGCGTCGACCTGTACCGCCGGCACCCCAACGTCGTCGTGCTGCGGACGTTCTCCAAGGCCCACGGTCTGGCCGGGCTCCGGATCGGCTACTCCGTGGCCCGCCAGGAGATCACCCAGTACCTGCGCCAGGCGTCCCCCGCGTTCTCCGTGACCGACCTCGCCCAGCGCGCGGCGATCGCGTCCGTGCGCCACTACGACCAGGTGGCCGAGCGCGTCCAGCGGGTCGTCGACGAGCGGGAGCGGGTCCTCGCCGGGCTCGACGGGCTCGGCTGGCCGTACCCGCAGACGCAGGCGAACTTCGTGTGGCTGAACCTGGGCGAGCACAGCGGGGGCTTCGCCGAGCTGTGCGACGCCCACGCCCTGTCCGTGCGCCGCTTCGGCGACGAGGGCGTGCGCGTGACCATCGGGGAGCCGGAGGCCAACACCCGGTTCCTGGAGCTGTGCGCGCAGTTCCCCCACTCGCCCGTGCTCTGATCCGCGGCCGCGCCGGCCCGGCTCCCTCCCGAGCAACCCGAAAGGACGTCCCGCCCATGGATGCCGCCCCATCGTCCCCGGCCGCCCCCGTGCCGGCCCGCACCGTGCCGACGCCGGAGGTGCGCACGCGCCTGGTGCGGCTCCTCGACCGGGACGGCCGGCTGAGCGAGGACCCGGTCCTGTCCCCGTACGTGCGCGACGTCGACGCCGAGCAGCTGCGCGGGCTGTACCGCTCGATGGCGCTGGCCCGCCGCTTCGACGAGGAGGCGACCAACCTCCAGCGGCAGGGGCAGCTGGTGCTGTGGGCGCCGATGCGCGGGCAGGAGGCAGCCCAGGTGGGCTCCGCCCGTGCGCTGCGCCCGGCCGACCACGTGTTCCCGACCTACCGGGAGCACGCCGTGGCCATCGAGCGGGGCGTCGAGCCCGCCGAGCTGCTCACCGTGTTCCGCGGGCACAGCGCCGGGGGCTGGCGGCCCAGCCGGCACCACATGAACGTCTACTCCATCGTGCTCGGCTGCCAGGTCCCGCACGCCGTGGGCTACGCCATGGGCATCGACCTGGACCGGCGGACGGCCGAGGCGGAGGGCCGGGAGGCCGAGCCGGCGGCCGCGGTCGTCTACTTCGGGGACGGCACCTCCACCCAGGGCGAGGTCCACGAGGGCATGGTCTTCGCCGCGTCCTACGACGCCCCGGTGGTCTTCTTCGTGCAGAACAACCAGTGGGCCATCTCGGTGCCGTTCCGCACCCAGTCCCGCGTGCCCCTGGCCGAGCGCGCCGCGGGGTACGGCTTCGAGGGGATCCGCGTGGACGGCAACGACGTGCTCGCGGTGCTGGCGGCCTCGCGGTACGCGCTCGAGAAGGCCCGCGCCGGCCAGGGCCCGGTGCTCGTGGAGGCCGAGACCTACCGGCTCGGGGCCCACACCACCGCGGACGACCCCACCAAGTACCGCCTGCGGGAGGACGAGCAGCACTGGAGCGAGCTCGACCCGCTGCTCCGTCTCGAGGCGCACCTGCGCGAGGCCCACGGCACCGGCGACGACTTCTTCGCCGACGTCGCGGCCGACGCCCAGGCGTTCGCCGACCAGGCCCGCGCCCTCGTGCTGGCCATGGACCCGCCCGCGTTCGAGGACTTCTTCGACCGGCCCTACGCCGAGCCGCACGCCCTCGTGGAGGAGGAGCGCGCCTGGTACGCGGCCTACCAGGCGGGCTTCGCCGACACCGACACCGACACCGACGACGACGCCGGGCCGGGCCCCGCCGGACCGGACCGGGGCACGCAGGCCGCGGGGCTGACCGTGGCGGCCGACCCCGTGGCCGGGGCCCCCGACCCGCAGACCGCCGGCACCCAGGAGGACCTCGCATGAGCACCGCACCGGACCTGACGATCGCGAAGGCGGTCAACGCGGGCCTGCGCCGGGCCATGGAGGAGAACCCCCGGGTGCTGCTCATGGGCGAGGACATCGGCTCCCTCGGCGGCGTCTACCGCGTCACCGAGGGGCTCAAGGCGGACTTCGGCGCCCACCGGGTGATGGACACCCCGCTGGGGGAGGCCGGGATCGTGGGCACCGCCATCGGGCTCGCCCTGCGCGGCTACCGGCCCGTGTGCGAGATCCAGTTCGACGGCTTCTCCTTCCCGGCGTTCAACCAGATCACCACGCAGCTGGCCAAGATGCGCAACCGCACCAACGGGGACGTCACCGTCCCCGTGACGATCCGCATCCCGTACGGCGGGGTCATCGGCTCCGTGGAGCACCACTCGGAGTCCCCCGAGGCGCTGTTCGCGCACACGGCGGGGCTGCGCATCGTCACGCCGTCCAACGCCCAGGACGCCTACTGGATGACCCAGCAGGCCATCGCGTGCGAGGACCCCGTCATCGTCTTCGAGCCCAAGCGGCGGTACTGGCTCAAGGGCGCGGTGGACGTCGAGCGCCCGACCGCCGACCCGTTCTCCGCGCAGGTCGTCCGCCACGGCGAGGACGCCACCGTGGTGGCCTGGGGCCCCCTCGTGCCGGTCGCGCTCGCCGCGGCGCAGGCGGCGGAGGAGGACGGGCGCAGCGTCGAGGTGATCGACCTGCGCTCGCTGTCGCCGATCGACTTCGACACCCTCGAGGACTCCGTGCGCCGGACGGGCCGCCTCGTCGTCGCCCACGAGGCCCCGACCTTCGGCGGCCTCGGCGGGGAGATCGCCGCCCGCCTCACCGAGCGGGCGTTCTACTCCCTGGAGGCACCGGTGCTGCGGGTGGGCGCCTACCACCTGCCGTACCCGGTGGCCGCCGTCGAGGACCAGTACGTGCCTGACCTCGACCGCATCCTCGAGGCCCTGGACCGGTCCTTCGCCTACTGACCCCGCCGACCCGGTCGCCGGCCCCCGGGCCGGCGGCACCGCCGCCGGCCCGGGGGCCGCGCGCGAGAGAGGAAGTACTGACATGCCCCAGATCTTCAACCTGCCCGACGTCGGCGAGGGCCTGACCGAGGCGGAGATCCTCGCGTGGAAGGTCGCACCGGGGGAGACCGTCACGGTCAACCAGGTGCTCGTCGAGATCGAGACCGCGAAGTCCGTGGTCGAGCTGCCGTCCCCGTACGCCGGCACCGTCCTGGACCTGCTGGCCGCCGAGGGCAGCACGGTCGAGGTCGGCGCCCCCATCATCGCCGTGGGCTCCCCGGGCGAGTCGGCGGAGCCCGCCCCGGCCTCCGGCGTCCCCGGGATCCTGGGGGAGGGCGGGGAGCCCGGTGCGGACCGGCCGCTCGTCGGCTCCGGGCCCAAGGCCGACCCCGTGCGCCGGCGCCGCCGGGCGGTCCCGCCGACGGCGCCGGAGGCCGAGCCGGAGTCGGCCCGGCCCGCGGGCTGGACGGAGAAGCTGTCCCGGGGCCCGCTGGGCGCCGGGCTCGGCGGTGGGATCGGCACGGCGGCCCAGGGCATCGCCGGGCGCGCCGCCCGGCTGGCCGAGGACAGAGGCGTCTGGCGCCGGCCCGGGCGCGGCGACGTGCCCCCGGCCGTCGAGGTCGTCCCGCGCCGCCCGGCGCTCGCGAAGCCCCCCGTCCGGAAGGCCGCACGGGACCTGGGCGTCGACCTCGCCGACGTCCCCGCCACGGGCGCCGCCGGACAGATCACCAAGCAGGACCTGCTCGCCCACGTGGCGCGGCTCGGCGAGGCCGTGGACCGGCGCCGGCCCGCGGCCCCGGAGGAGCGGATCGAGCGGATCCCCGTCAAGGGCGTGCGGAAGGCCACGGCGCAGAACATGGTGCGCAGCGCCTTCAGCGCCCCGCACGCCTCGGTCTTCGTGGAGGTCGACGCCACGCGCACCATGGAGTTCGTCCAGCGGCTCAAGGCCGCCCCGGACTACGAGGGCGTCAAGGTCACGCCCCTGCTCGTGCTCGCGAAGGCCGTCGTGTGGGCCGCGGCCCGCAACCCGATGGTCAACGCGACGTGGACGGACGAGGAGATCCTCGTCAAGCACTTCGTCAACCTGGGCATCGCCGCGGCCACCCCGCGGGGTCTGATGGTGCCCAACGTCAAGGACGCCCAGGACCTCTCGCTGCGCGAGCTGGCCGTGGCCCTCGACGAGCTCTCCCGGACCGCTCGGGCGGGGCGCACGCAGCCGGCCGACATGCAGGGCGGCACCCTGACCGTGACCAACATCGGGGCCCTGGGCCTCGACACCGGCACGCCGATCATCAATCCCGGCGAGGTGGCGATCATCGCGTTCGGGAGCATCAAGCAGAAGCCGTGGGTCGTGGACGGCGCCGTGGTGCCCCGCTGGGTCACCACGCTGGGCGGGTCCTTCGACCACCGCGTGGTCGACGGGGACCTCGCGGCCCGCTTCACCGCGGACGTGGCCCGGATCCTCGAGGAGCCGGCGCTGCTGCTGGAGTGAGCCCCGGCCCGTGCGGTCCGCGGCACGAGCGGCACGGCAACGGCCCCGCACCGATCGGTGCGGGGCCGTGTGCTGCGTCGTCGACGCGCGTGCCGCCACGTCTCACGGCTCTCCCCGCCGGGCCGTGGCCCGACGCCGCACCGACGTGGAACTGGGCGGTTGCGTCCCGTGCCCGGCGCCCCATCTCCTGTGGACCCGTGATTGAAATCCCCCCAGACACAATCACACATCTCATTCACGATGGATCACTCGTGCGACGCCGGCCGCGGTGGCAACCTGCCCGTCGGCCCCCGGCACTGCTGCCGGAGACCTGTCCCCCCACGCCCGGAGGACCGCCTCAGTGCGGCCTCCTGACGTCCAGGACTGGGTCCAGTATTGCGGAGGTCTGGACAAAAGTCTGTCCCCCGATGTGCGCATGACGGGGCATGACCGCGATCGCGCCGGACCGCGGCGGCCGTAGGCTGGGCGCATGCCTGCGCACCTGCCGCCCCGTCCCTCCGCACGCTCGGCGGTGCCGCCGTTCCGGGTGATGGAGATCCTCGCCGACGTCGAGCGCCTGCGCGCCGCCGGCCGGGACGTCGTCTCCCTCTGCGCGGGGGAGCCCTCCGGCGGCGCCCCGGGTCCCGTCGCGCGGGCGGCCGCCCGGGTGCACGCCCGCAACGAGGGGCTGGGCTACACCCCCGCCCTCGGGATCGAGCCGCTGCGCCGGGCGGTGGCCGGCCACTACGCCCGGTGGTACGGGCTCGACGTCCGTCCCGAGGACGTCGCGATCACCACGGGGGCCTCCGGGGCGCTCGTGCTCACCTTCCTGGCGGCGTTCGACGCGGGGGACCGGGTGGCGGTGTGCCGGCCGGGCTACCCCGCCTACCGCAACACCCTGGCCGCCCTGGGCGCCGAGGTGGTCGAGCTCGACTGCGGGGCGGCGACCCGCTTCCAGCCCACGCCCGGGATGCTCGACGCCGCGGTCGCCGAGCACGGGCCCCTGCAGGGACTGGTGGTGGCGGGCCCGGCGAACCCGACCGGCACCGTGCTGGAGCCCGGGGAGCTGGCGGCGCTGGCCCGGTGGTGCGCCGAGCACGGGACGCGCCTGATCAGCGACGAGATCTACCACGGGATCGTGCACACCGCCCCGGAGGGCGGCGCGCCCCGCGACGGCGGACCGTACCGGGGCACCAGCGCGTGGGAGCACGACCGCGACGCCGTGGTGATCTCCTCCTTCTCCAAGTACTGGGGGATGACGGGCTGGCGGCTGGGGTGGGCCCTGCTGCCCCGGGACCTCTCGGCCGCGGTCGACGCGCTGGCCGGCAACCTGAGCCTCTGCCCGCCCGCCGCCGCGCAGCACGCCGCCGTGGAGGCCTTCACCCCGGACGCCTACGCCGAGGCGGACCGGGCGGTCGAGCAGTTCGCGCGCTCCCGGAGCCTGCTCCTGGACGCGCTCCCGGCGCTCCGGTGGGGCGAGGTCGCGCCGGCGGACGGGGCGTTCTACCTCTACGCCGACCTCGGGGAGCAGCTCGAGCGGCACGGCAGCTCCCTGGAGTGGTGCCGGCGGCTGCTGGAGGCGGAGGCCGTCGCGGTCGTCCCGGGCCTGGACTTCGACGCCGCACGCGGCCACCGCGCAGTGCGGCTGTCCTTCGCCGCGGGGCCCGACCGGGTGGAGGAGGCCCTCACCCGGATCCTCCGGTTCCAGTCCCGTCCCTGAAGCACCCGGCCAGGTGCCCGGGGAGCACCCCGGTGCGGAGCAGGAACCGGTGCGCGGTGGTGCGCCCCACGAACACGAGTCCCTGCTCCTTGAGCCGGGCGGCCAGCCGGTCCCCCTCGGGGGAGCGGCGCGACTCCTCCAGGACGGTCAGGGGCGGCTCGGCGGCGGCCGGACGGAGATCCCGGACGTGCTCCGCCCAGTCCTCGGGACCGAGTCCGCGGCAGGCGCGCGCGTTGTGCACCACGGCCTCGATCTTGACCCGGTTGCGGATGACCGCGGGATCCAGGAGCAGCTCGTCGACGTCGTCCTCGGTCATCCGGGCGATCTCCTCGGGGACGAAGTCCCGCAGCGCCCGGCGCAGGCCCTCCCGCCGCTGGGCGATGCTCCAGCGGGCCAGGCCCGCCTGGAAGATCTCCAGGCCGAGGGCCTCGAACCAGCCGGAGGAGTCCGCGGGCCGTGCGCCCCAGCGCCGGTCGTGCTCCTCGAGGGCGGCCGGGCCCGTGGGCGCCCAGGGGCAGCGGCGCAGGCCGTCCCCGCAGAGCACGGCGCGGAAGGCGTCGTAGGGGGAGCGGACGCCACCGTCCCGGAGGGCGGTGTCGGGCGGGCGGTCGCCGGGGCGGTCGTGGGTGCCGCGGGAGCGGTCGACGGCGGGGTGCGGGCCGTGCCCGGCGGAGGCGGTGTCCATGGGGCCACGGTAGGAACGCCGGGCCGGCGGACCGCAGGGACGCGGCTCCCTGTGGACGGTGCCGCCGGTGTCCGGGGCGCCGGACGACCGGGTGCAGTGCGGGTGCCCGCACCGCGGGCGGTGGAGCCGGTCAGAACCGGGAGACCGCACCGGTGCCGTCGGCGATCTCGATGGCCACGGGCTCCTCGTCCCCGGCGTTGCCGTCGTGGACGATGAACACCGCGGCGGGCTCTCCCTCCGGGAAGGCGCGGATCGTGACCGACCCCGAGGTCGCGGCGTTGAGCACCTCCATGGCCTGGCGGGTGGCCGCGCGCAGCACCGCCGTGGGCAGGGGCCTGCCGCGCTCGTCCAGGATGTCCACCAGCACGCCCCGGGCCCGCGCCGCCCGCGTGACCTCGAGCAGGTAGGGGGTGGCGATCGACCGGCCCCGGATGGAGTCCCGCAGCTGCGCCTCGGTGAGGCGGAACTGTTCGATCTCGTACTCGGAGACGGGGGAGGGGTCGTGCGCGATCCGCTCGAGCAGCCCGCCCGCGAGGCGGCGCACCTCGTGCACGCGCTGCACGGAGGCGTTGACCGTGTCCTGCTCCGCCTCGTCGTGGGAGCGCGCCGAGATCACCATGTCCCGGGCCTCGGCGAACGCGGCGGAGGCCCGGTCGTACTCCCGGGCGATGAGCTGGCTCGCGAGCAGCAGGGCCGCCGCCGCGGCGTTCGTCAGCGCCGCGTCCCAGAGGCCCAGGGCGGAGCGGGCGCCCCACGTCATGGACACGGCGACCGCGATGACGAGCGTGGCCCAGCCCCACCCCGCGCGGCGCCGGATGCCCAGGACCACGAGGAAGCCGTCGAAGCCCAGGGTGAACCACTGCCCGCCGAACAGCTCCGCCTGGGGGTTCAGGGCGTCGTAGGAGCGCTGGATCGACACCAGCATGAGGAGCACGCCCAGGGCCGCGGGCAGATCGGGCAGCCGGCGCTGCCGGTACGGGTAGACGACCAGCGCCACCGCGACCACGTAGGTCACGAGCGCGGCCTGCATGAGGTCCGGCTTGTCCATGCTGGGCGTCTGCAGGATCCCGAGCACCACGGGGATCAGGAAGAACACCGTGGCGGCGACCAGGCTCAGGGGATGGAAGAGGGTGCGGGAGATCACGGCTGCGCGTCCCGGGGCCAGAGGATCGTGACGCGGGTGCCGCGTCCCGGTGCGCTGTCGACGTCCACCGCGCCGCCCACGTGGCGCACGTTGCCCAGGATGGACACGCGCACCCCGAGCCGCCGGGAGTCGATGCTGCGGACCTGGAAGCCGCGGCCGCGGTCCACCACCTGGAAGCGAAGGAAGAAGCCCTCGGGGTTGAGGGGGGTGGGCGGGCACACGCCGCCGTCCATGGTCACGAAGGTGACCTCGGTGCCGGCGTGGCGGGCGCTGTTGGAGACCGCCTCGGTGACCGCCTGCACGAGCGCCTGCGCCGTCTCCACGGGGATGAGCGGGCGCGGCTGGCCGGGGGGCCTGATGTAGGGGGTGATGCTGTTGAAGCGCACCCGGTTGCGCCACGGGGACAGGGACTCGAGGAGGTCGTCGAGCAAGGTGTGCACCATGGTGGTGCCCTTGCCCTCGGCGCGGCGCTCCTCGAAGGCGAGGACCTCGAGGGCCCGCTGGGCCAGCTCCCGGGTGCGCCGCTGGACGGGGCCCGGGGCCCGTCCGGCGTCCAGCAGGGCGGCCATGACGTTGTCGTGGATGAGGCGGTCCAGCCGCTCCTGCTCCTCGGCCTGCGAGCGCGAGCGGTTCAGCTGCAGCTCCTGCGCGATCGCGGCCGCGTACACCTGGTCCGCGTTCTGCCCGCCCTTGTAGACCAGGCTGATCAGCACCACGAGGACCACGCCGAACGCGATCCGGCTCGTGGCGTCGAACAGCACGCCCATCACGTCCGCCGACTCCGTGGTGCGCACCATGACCAGGACGTAGAAGACCGTGACGGACGCCAGGTACGCGACTGCCAGCTCGATGCTCCACGCGACCACGGTGGCGGCGGCCGCGAGCAGGATGAACGGCTCCACCCACGGGTCCTGCGGCGGAGCGGCGCCCGTCCAGGCGAGCGGGAGGGTCAGGACGGTGAGGGCCACGAGCACCGGGGCCGCGAGCACCGGCCACATCCGCACCTGCCGCCTGGCGCCCTGGAGGAGCATCGCGCCGCCGTTGACCAGGAGGGCCAGCAGGAACACCAGGTGCCACCGTTCGAAGGCGCGCAGCTGGTCCTCGACGATGGTGAGGGCCTCCAGGAACAGCGCGACGACGACCAGCCCGTGGCAGATGTTCGCGAGCAGGTGGATGCGGTAGGAGTTCATCCCCAGCTCCTGCGGCGAGGTCGGCACCAGGAGGCTGCTGCGGCGCCGCCGGGCGGGGACCTTCCGGTAGGCGAGCGGGGGCCGGTGCGCGGCGTGGCTCACGGAGCGGCGGCCCTCACCGGGGCGTGGGGCGGATCACAGATGCTTCTCCGCCGTGGTGATGTCCGCCGTGGGCTCGACCAGGCCGTCCTCGATCGCCCGGATGCGCAGGTCGATCTTGGTGGGCGCCGGGCGTCCGACGCGCGCGTACTTCTCCCGGATGCGGTCGATGTTGGTCTTGACGGCGCTCTGCTTGATGCCCATCCGGCGTGCGACCTGGACCTGGGCGAAGCCGGAGGCGTAGAGCCGCAGGGTCTCCTGCTCCCGCGGGGAGAGGCTGGCCCGGGAGAACTCCACGTCCCCGTCGATCGCGGCGGCGAGCTCCTTGGTGATCACGGGCTTGCCCTCGGCGATGTTGCGGGCCTCCTCGATCGCGTGCTCGAGCGGGTCCGACTTGCGCACCAGGCCCAGCGCGCCGGCCCGCAGCGCCTCGCGGATCAGCGCGGCGTTCTCGCCGATGCTGAAGATGAGCACCTTCATGCCGGCGGCGCGCAGCAGCTCCACGTTGGTGGCGGGTCGGGACATGTCGTCGAGGGACAGGTCCAGGAGCACGACCTCGCACTCGATCCGCTTGGCGCCCTGGGCGGTGAGGGCGGGGTTCTCGGGGTCCCGGCCCAGCTGGTCGAGGAGTCCGGGGACGCTGGAGGCCGATCCGACGAGCTTCACGTCCGCCTGCGAGGTCATGGAGACGAGGCGGACGCCCTCCCGGACGACCTCGTGGTCATCGACGACGGCGACAAGGGTGGACGGCATGGGTGTTTCCTCCGGGTGCTGCTCGGTGGGCCGGTCCGCAGATTTCCGCGTGGGGGTGACGGATCTCACCGAGGTGCTCCGATTGTCCCCCCTTTGGTGGTCGGATGCGAACCCGACACGGTGCCGGGACGCAAAGTTACCGGGCCCGGTCCTCCGGTCCGTCCCCCCAGCGATCGACCCTGCGGTGGTAGCGGACGCCCCACAGCCCGCCGAGCACCGCCGCGAGCAGGTCGACGGCGAGCACGGCGAGGACCGCGAGCAGGCCCGGGACCAGCAGGTCGCCGATCAGCGCCTGGGCCGAGACGCCCACGGGCGCCAGGCCGACGGTGTCGGCCCACACCAGTCCCGCGACGGTGGCCACGGAGCGGCCGAACAGGGACCACAGCCACACGGACACGCCCTGCCGTGCCCCGGAGAACCGCGCCATCCGGCCCGCGGCGTAGCCGCCGCCCAGGAACGCGATGAACTCGACCAGGCCGAGGGCGGCCGCTCCCGTCCAGGCCGCCGCGGACCCGGCGGCGAGGTCGTCCACCACGCCGCCGACCCCGTCCACGAGGCGCAGCCCCAGCGCGGCCGCGGTCAGGCCCGCCAGGGCCAGGAGCAGCCAGGACAGGGCCATGGCGCTGAGCCAGCCGAAGAAGCCGGGCACCAGCTGGAGGCCCCCGAACTCCTCCCGCTGCCGGGCGAGACGGGTCGCGGCGTCGACCGGGACGCCGGAGGACGGGTCGCCGGAGAACGGGCCGTCGGGTCCGGCGCCGTAGCCGGGCGCGGGGCCGTAGCCGGCCGCGGCGCCGGGGGCCCCGACCGCGGGCGTCGGGTCCGTGCGCGGCCGCGGGTCCTCCGGCACCGGGCGCTGGGCGGTCACCGCCGGCAGCGGCCGGGTGTGCTGGTCGTCCTCGTCGTCGTACCAGGACCAGTCCTCGGTCCCGCCGCTCCCGGCGCCCCCCTCGGGGGCGTCGTGCGGCGAGCCGCCGCCGGCCGGGGCGGCGAACCGGCTGACCGGGGGCAGCGGCCGGGTGGCGTCCGGGGAGTCGTGCGGACCGGTGTCCGACCAGGGCGTCGGGTCGTCGGGGGAGGGCGAGCCGGGGGTCGAGGAGGGCGTCATGGCACCGGAGTCTACGGCCGGTTCCCGGACCGGGCCCGGTGAGCCGTCCCGTCCTGCACGGGGTGTCGCCGTGGCCGGGCGGCCGGGTGCCGCCGCCGAGTAGGGTCGGGACCATGCCTGTCGACACCGTCCGCGAGTTCCTGCGTGCCCGCCCCTGGACCGCCAGCTACGACCCGGGCGTCCCCGCGGACCTGGACCTGCCGGAGACGTCCCTGGTGCACATGCTCGAGCGCTCCGTCGCCCGCCACGGTGCGAGCACCGCGCTCGAGTTCTTCGGGGCCACGACCTCCTACGCCGCCCTGGGCCGGCAGGTCGACCGCGCGGCCGAGGGCCTGCGCCGGCTGGGCGTGGGCCGCGGCGACCGGGTCGCGATCGTCCTGCCCAACTGCCCGCAGCACGTCGTGGCGTTCTACGCGGTGCTGCGCCTGGGGGCCGTCGTCGTCGAGCACAACCCGCTCTACACGGCCCCGGAGCTGCGCCACCAGTTCGAGGACCACGGGGCGCGCGTGGCGATCGTCTGGGACCGGGCGGCCGAGCGGGTGCGCTCCCTGCCCGCGGACCTGCGGGTCGACGCGGTCGTGTCCGTGGACATCACCGCCGCGATGCCGCGGGCGAAGCGGCTGGCCTTGCGCCTGCCGCTGCCGGGCGCACGCGCCTCCCGCGCGCAGCTCACCGGCCCCGCCCCGGGCACGATCCCCTGGCGGGAGCTGCTGGCCTCCGCCCCGATCGCCGCGGAGCACCCGCGGCCCGCCGCGCACGACCTCGCGCTGCTGCAGTACACCTCCGGCACCACCGGGCTGCCCAAGGGGGCGATGCTCTCGCACCGCAACCTCGAGTCCAACGCCCTCATGGGCCGGCACTGGCTCGGCTCCGGCGAGCGCGAGGTGGTGCACGGCGTGCTGCCGCTCTTCCACGCCTTCGGCCTGACCCTGGGCGTGACGTTCGCGATGTCCCTCGGCGCGCGGCTCGTGCTCTTCCCGACCGTGCGCGCGGACCTGATCCTCGGGGCGATGAAGCGCGCCCGCCCCACGGTGCTGCCCGCGGTGCCGCCGGTGTACCAGAAGCTCCTCGACGCCGCACCGGAGCAGGGCGTGGACCTGCGCGGCATCCCGGTGGCCGTCTCCGGGGCCATGAGCCTGCCGGTCCCGCTCGTGGAGCAGTGGGAGCGGGCCACCGGGGGGATCCTGATCGAGGGCTACGGACTGACCGAGTGCTCCCCGCTGGTGGCCTGCAACCCGCTCAACGACTCCCGCCGGGCGGGCTCCATCGGGATCCCGTTCCCGTCCACCGACATCCGGCTCGTCGACCCGGACACCCTCGAGGACGTCCCCCCGGAACACCCCGGGGAGCTCTGGGTGCGGGGCCCGCAGGTCTTCCAGGGGTACTGGAAGCGCCCCGACGAGACCGCCCGGACGCTCACGGACGACGGGTGGCTGCGCACCGGCGACATCGTCACCGTCGACGAGGACGGGTTCCTGCAGGTGGTCGACCGGCTCAAGGAGGTCGTGATCACCGGAGGGTTCAACGTGGCCCCCAGCGAGGTCGAGGACATGCTGCGCCGGCACCGCGCCGTGGCGGACGCCGCGGTGGTGGGGCTCGCCGACCCCAGCGGCAGCGAGGTGGTCGTCGCCGCCGTGACCCTCGTGCCGGGCGCCGAGCTCGACGAGGCGGCCCTGCGCGAGCACTGCTGGGCGGGCCTGGCCCGCTACAAGGTCCCCCGGCGGATCGTGGCCGTGGAGGAGCTCCCGCGCACGATGCTCGGCAAGATCCAGCGCCGGGAGGTCCGCGAGCAGCTGCGGCGCACGGGCGTGCGGCTCTGAGCCCGGGGGCTCAGGGCAGGTCCGCCTCCGGGGCGACGTCCCGGTAGGGGACCCGCCGGATCGACCGGATCCGGCCCAGCTCGCCCCACTCGTCGCGCCCCAGCCGCGCGATCGGGCGCAGCGTCCGCACGACCGGGCCCCGCTCGTCCATGTCCTCCTCGTCCACGACCACGTGCGTGACCTCGCCGAGGACAAGGAAGCAGTTGCCCACGGGGATGGGGTCCGTGTGCAGCCGGCACTCGATGGCGGCGGGGGACTCGGCCACGCGGGGGACGGCCACGGTGAGCGAGGGCTCACGGGTGAGGCCCACGGCGTCGAACTCGCTGATCTCGGGAGGGTAGTCGGTGCTGGTCGCGTTGATCCGCTCGAACAGCCCCTCGGGCGCGAAGCTGACCACGAACTCCCCGGTCTGCCGGATGTTGCGGAGGCTGTCCTTCTCGCCGACCGAGACGAACTGGACGATCGTGGGGTTCTCCGAGGCGACCGTGAAGAACGAGTGCGGGGCCAGGTTGTCGACGCCTGCGGCCGAGCGGGAGCTGACCCACGCGATGGGGCGGGGGACCACGAGGGACTTGACCGCCCGGGCGAAGGAGCCGTGCCGGTCGGCGGTGATGTCGGTGCGCATGGGCCCATTGCACCACCTCGACGGGCCGCGGGCACAGGGCGCGGCCCCGGGGCGCACGGCGGCAGCGGAGTCGATTAGGGGCCACGGATGTCCTAATGGAGCATTTTGGGTGTACTCTGTGGATCAATATGACGGGTGGCGGTCGACGACGACCCCTCCGACCGAGCGGAAGGGCCAGGTGCCACGATGGAGATCCGGCAGCTCAACTACTTCATCGCCGTGGCCGAGGAGCGCCACTTCGGCCGCGCCGCCAAGCGCCTGCACATGGCCCAGCCGCCGCTGTCCCAGCAGATCCGCCAGCTCGAGGAGCAGCTCGGCGTGCGGCTGCTGGACCGGACCACCCGGCGGGTGGACCTCACCGCCGCCGGCCAGGTGCTCCTGGACCGGGGGCGGCGGATCATCAACGAGATCGAGGCCCTCAAGGCCGACGTCTACCAGGTGGGGCAGGGGGCCACGGGTGTGCTGCGGGTCGGCTTCTCCGGCTCGGCCACCTACGGGGTGATGCCGCAGGTCGTGCGGCGGGCGAAGGAGACGATGCCCGGGCTGTCCATGGCGCTGCACGGCGAGATGCTGACCCCCGCCATGGAGGAGGGGCTGCGGGAGCACACCCTCGACGCCGCCCTCCTGCGCCCGCCCGTGGCCTCTGCGGACGTCGAGTACCGGGTGGTCGCCCGCGAGCCGCTCGTGGTGGCGCTGCCCTCCTTCAGCGCCCTCGCCGTGGACCTGCCCGTGGCCGTGCACGAGCTGCAGGACCAGGAGTTCATCACCTACCCGCCCGACTCCGTGCTCTACCGCACCGCCGCGGACCTCTGCCGCCAGGCCGGCTTCCAGCCGCGGATCGCCCAGGTGGCGGGGGAGACGTCCACGCTGATGTCCTTCGTGGCCGCCGGCGGCGGGGTGGCCGTGGTGCCCGCCGGGGTGCGCGCCTTCCAGCTCGAGGGCGTCGTCTACCGCGACATCGAGCACTCGCCGCAGATCGAGCTCGCCGTCGCGTGGCGGCGCGAGGACCGCTCCGCGCTCCTGCACAACTTCATCGACCTCGTCGTCGACGTCCAGGCCGCCCCCGGGTCCCCCGGCGGCACGCCCGTCCCGCCCGCCCAGGAAAGGCCCGCCCGCCCATGAAGATCGCGACCGTCGAGGCGATCCCCTACTCGATCCCCTACGTCCACCCGCTGCACTTCGCCTCGGGCGCCGTCCACGAGGCGGACCACGTGCTGGTGCGGATCACCACCGACGACGGGATCGTGGGCACCGCCGACACCCCGCCGCGGCCCTACACCTACGGCGAGACCCAGAAGTCCATCGTGGCCGTCGTCGAGGACCTCTTCGCCCCGCAGCTGGTGGGCCTGGACGTCCTCGACCGCGAGAAGGTCCAGGCCGTGCTGGCCCGCACCGTCCACAACCAGACCGCCAAGGGCGCCGTGGACATCGCCCTGTGGGACGTCATCGGCCAGTTCCTCGGGCAGCCGGTGACCAGACTGCTGGGCGGGTTCACCGACTCCATGCGGGTCTCCCACATGCTGGGCTTCAAGCCGGCCCAGGAGCTGCTGGACCTCGCCCTTCGGTTCCGCGAGACCTACGGCATCACCACGTTCAAGCTCAAGACCGGCCGGCACCCGATCGGCCTCGACGTCGAGGCCGCGGCCGTGCTGCGCGAGGGCCTGGGCGAGGACGCCGAGCTCTACATGGACGCCAACCGCGGCTGGTCCGCCAACGAGGCCATGGAGGTGCTGCGCCGCACGGCCGACCTGGGCCTGCAGTTCCTCGAGGAGCCCGACGACGCCCGCGAGGTGCTCGGCCGCCGCCGCCTGGTGGAGCGCTCGACGATCCCCATCGCCGCCGACGAGTCCGCCCCGAACCTGGGGGAGGCCGCAAAGGAGATCCTCACCGGCGGGGCGAACCTGCTGGCGGTGAAGACCGCCCGCTCCGGCTTCACCGAGGCCGCGAAGATCGTGGGCATGGCCGAGGGCATGGGGGTGGACGTCTACGTGGGCAACCAGATCGACACCCAGGTCGGCACGATCGCCTCCGTGGTCTTCGGCGCGGCCCTGGCCCACACCTCGAAGCGGGCCGGGGAGCTGTCCAACTTCCTGGACATGTCCGACGACCTCCTCGCCGAGCCCGTGGTCATCGCCGACGGCCGGATCCGCGTGCCGGACGTGCCCGGGGTGGGCACCGCCGTGGACGAGGACAAGCTCACCCGCTACCGCACCGACCGGTAGACCCGGCCCGGTAGACCCGGCCCGGGAACCCAGCCCGAGATCTCAGCCCGAGAACCCATCCCGACGGAAGGACGCACCGTGAAGTACCTGGTCCACATGGACATCGACCTCCCCACCGACATGCCCGCCGAGGAGGCCGCGGAGATCAAGGCCACCGAGAAGGCCTACTCGCAGGAGCTGCAGCGCTCCGGGAAGTGGCCCGAGATCTGGCGCGTGGTGGGCGAGTACGCCAACTACTCGGTCTTCGACGTCGACTCCCACGACGAGCTGCACGACATCCTGCAGAACCTGCCGCTGTTCCCCTACATGGACATCACCGTGGTGCCCCTGGCCAAGCACCCCTCCGACGTGAAGTAGCACCGGCCCGCCCCGCGAGATGGCGGACGACGGCGACCCGGCCACCGGCTGTCGCCGTCGTCCGCCACCTCGCGGTCGTCCGGGGACGGTCAGTCGGTGGAGCGGTAGCGGGCGGCGAGCTCGCTGCGGGAGCGGATCCCCAGCTTCCCGTAGATGCGCGTCAGGTGGTACTGGACGGTCTTCTCCGCGAGGAACAGGGCCCGCGCGGTCTCCTTGTTGGTGGCCCCGCCCGAGACCAGCTCCGCCACCGCCTGCTCCTGGGCGGTGAGCTGCACGGCGGTGCGGCCCACGGCGGCGAGCACCGGGTCGGAGGGGTCCGGCAGGTTCCCGACGTCGAGACCGGTGGCCTTCAGCTCGCGGTCGCAGCGCTCCACGTACGTGGCGGCGCCCAGCGAGTCGTAGAGGTCCCGCGCGGTCCGCAGCACGGTGGACGCCAGGCGCCGCTTGCCCGCACGGCGCATGCTCTGCCCGAAGGCGAAGCTGATCCGGGCGCGCAGGTACGGGCGGTTGAGCCCGCGCAGGTGGCCCAGGGCCGCCTCGAAGTGCTCCCGCGCCGTGTCCGGGTCCCCCTGCGCGGCGAGGATCCGGCCCCGGGCCCAGGAGATGCGGGCGTCGTCGGAGGGGATCCGCCGCTCGCGGCGCACGCGCTCGAACGCGGTGAGGAACGCGTCCGCGTCCTCGAGCCGGTCGGTCATCACGAGGGCGTTGACGTAGGTGTCCTGCCACGGCCAGAAGGAGACCCGCTCGTCGGTCCACGGGTCGAGGTCCGTCAGCGGCTGCAACACCCCCAGCGCGCTCTCGTAGTCGGCGCGGGCCTCGTGGAAGCGGGCCCGCGCGAGACTGGCCGGGACCTGCATGGCCCGGTAGGTGCCCGGCTGCACGGCGGCCTGGGAGACGTAGTGGCGGGCCCGGTCCCAGTCCCCGCGCATCGACCACAGCTCCGCGGCGGTCCAGTACAGGAGCGGGCGGATGAGCGGCATCTGCGAGGTCTCGAGGCGCACCGAGGCGCGGGAGACGGTGGCCGCCGCGGCGTCCCAGTCGCCCAGGACCAGCTGGGTGCGGGCCAGCCAGGCCTCCGCCCACAGGGAGATCCGCAGGGACCCGCCCCGGTACTCGGTGGGGGCGGCCGCCTGGAAGTTGACGAGCGCCGTCTCGACGTCGTCGGCGCGCAGCGCGAGCCACCCGGCGCCCATCTGAACGCGCTGCTTCTGGGCGTTCTCCGCCGCGTGCTCGAAGGCGCGCTCGTAGGAGGCCTCGGCCTCCCGCAGCCGCCCCTGGGCGAAGAGGCCCAGGCCGTAGATCGCCTCGGACTCGATGTGGGCGGGGGTGCCGGGGGCGGTGAGGGACATCGCGGTCTCCGCCCACCGGGTGATGACGGGTCCGTCCCAGGAGGCCACGCCGTGCAGCACGAAGCGCTGGGCGATCTGCGCGGCGGCCGCGGGGTCCCGCTGCCGGTTGCTCGTGCGCCAGGCCATCTCGAGCTGGGTCTGCGCGCTGCGGTTCTGCCCGGACACCGTGGAGAGGTAGCCGAGCACCGACGAGCGCAGCGGGGAGGACGGCATGGCGTCCACGGCGGCCGCCCACATGCCGGCCTGGGCGATGTTGCCCGAGCCGACCAGGGCGTCCACGGCCCGGAGCAGACGGTCGTTGCGGGCGCGCGTGTCCGCGGAGAGCCGGGACGCCGAGAACAGCGCCGTGGCGACGTCCTGCCAGGCGCCCACCGTCGCCTGCCGCGCGGCGAAGGCCTCGAGCTCCACGGCCAGCGGCTCGTCGGGCCCCGGGGTGGCCGAGACGCGGTGGCCGAGCCGCTCGCCCTCCTCCTGCACCACGGTCGCGGACCGCCGGTGCAGCGCGATCCGCCGGCTCGGCACGATCAGCCCGTAGACGGCCTCCGCGGCGCCCGGCTCGAAGAACTGCACGACCGAGCGGGCCTGGTCCACGGAGAGGTCCAGCAGCCCGGCGCGGTGGCCCTCGTCGAGAGCGTCCATCAGGGCGTCCACCCCGCTGACGTGGGCCACCTCGGACAGGCCCGCGCTGCGCCCCAGCACGGAGACGGCCTCGGCCGTGCGGATCAGGCCGGGCGAGGCCCCGGTGAGGACGCTGTGCACGCGGGCGCGCACCCGGGAGCTCGCCGGCAGGTCCGCGAACCAGGAGTGCCAGGTGTCCTCGGGCAGCTCGCGCAGCAGCTCGAGCACCTGCTGGGGGAGCCCGCCGGTGTGCCGGACGAGCCGGTGCGCGGCGGTCGCGCCGAGGTCGAGGCCGAAGAACTGCCGGGCCGCGGCCCGGACCTCCTCCGCCCCGAGGGGCTCGAGGGGGAGGCGCTGGACCTGGTGGCCGGTGAGGAAGTCGAGCACCCCTGCCGGGACGTGCCACGCCTGCGCCGGGTCGAGGGTCAGCACGAACATGACGCGCTTGCCGTGCAGCCGGCGCATCACGAACACCAGGATCCGCAGGGTCTGATCGTCCAGCCGGTGGGCGTCGTCGACGGTGACCACCACGCTGCCGCGGGTCTGCAGGCTCTCGAGGTGGGTGCTCAGGGTGGCGGCGTAGTTCACGGCCTGCGCGGGGCTCAGCTCCGCGACCGGGGCCGAGGGCGGCGCGGGCTCGCCGTCGAAGCCCCGGGAGGAGCGCAGGGGCGTGGCGAGCATGAGCTGGCTGTACCCGGCCAGGGCGAGCTGGGACTCCCACTCGTCGCCGGTGGCGCTGAGCACGCGGACGCCGCGCGCGGCGGAGCGGCAGTGGTCGAGGAACAGCTCGAGCAGGGCCGTCTTGCCCGAGCCCAGCGGGCCCTCGAGCACCACGGTGCGGACGTGGCCCTTGCGCACGGTCCGCAGGACCTCGAGGAGCTCCTCGAGCGCGGCCGCCCGCCCGACCAGCGGGAGCTCCTCGCCGGGTTCTCCGTGCTGCAGGCCCGCCGTCATGGCCGCGAGTCTACCCGTGGAGGGGGCGCGGCCACGGCGGCGGGCGTCCGCCCGGAGACGGCTCAGCCGAGGTCCCCGCCGGCGACCGGCAGGACGCTGCCGGTGACGTAGGAGGCCTCGTCGGAGGCGAGGAACACGATGGGCGCGGCCTGCTCGTCGAGCGTGCCGTAGCGCTTCACGAACGAGGAGTCCACGGTCTGGCCGACGATCACCTGGTACCAGGCCCGCTCCTGGGCGCTCTCGGCCTCGGGGCCGCGCTTGACCCTGCGGGGCGGGGCCTCCGTGCCGCCGGGGGCGGTGGCGACCACGCGGATCCCGCGGCCGGCGACCTCCATGGCCAGGGACTGGGTCAGCGCGTTCACCCCGCCCTTCGCCGCGGCGTAGGGCACCCGGTGCATGCCGCGGGTGGCCACCGAGGAGACGTTGACGATCGTGCCCGAGCCCTGCTCGAGCATGGCCGGGAGCACCGCGCGGCAGGACCACAGGGTGGGGAAGAGCGAGCGGCGGATCTCCTTCTCGATCTTCTCCTCGTCGTACTCCTCGTAGGGGCGGGCCCAGATGGTGCCGCCCACGTTGTTGACGAGCACGTCCACCCGGCCGTGGGCCGCGAGCGCGGCCTCGACGGCCTGCTGGGCCCCGGCCCAGGTCTCGAGGTCGGCGGTCACGGACGTGGCGGCACCGCCCGAGCCCGAGGCCTCGGCGGCGCGGACGATGCCCCGGGCGACGTCGTGCACCAGCTCGGCGCGGTCCACGAGGACGACGGCGCCGCCCTCGGCGCCGATCCGCTCGGCCACCTTCTGCCCGATGCCCTGCGCGGCGCCGGTCACGACCGCCACCCTGCCGGCGAAGCGGCCCGGGGTGAGGAACTGTCCCGCGTACGGTGCGCCCATCAGCGGCCGGCCTCCTTGGCGTCGATCGCCGTGGACATGGTCTGCTTGGCGTCGCGGGCGTGGGCCATGATGACCTCGCGGGCGCGCTCCTTGTCGTTGCGCTCGAAGGCCTCGACGACGTCCAGGTGGTCCTGGGCGACCCGGGCGAAGATCTCCGTGCCCCGCTCGAAGGTCGCGGCCATCTGCTCGCGCACGTCGAGCCGGCGGTAGGACTCCAGCAGCGTGGGGTTGTCGCAGACCATGAAGAGGTACTCGTGGTACTCCTCGTTGGTCCGCACGTACTCCTCGGGGTCCTGCACGGTGCCCGCGCCCACGGAGCGCGTGGTGGCCTCGGCGAGGCGCCGGAACTGCTCCAGCTGCTCCTCGGTCAGCCGGCCCATCACGAGCTCGGTGACGGCGAGCTCGAGGCCCATGCGGGCGTCGAGGTGGGCGAAGCTGTCCTCCTTGCGGAACTCCAGCCGGCCGGTCTCCAGCGAGGAGAGCGCCTCGGAGCGGGTCATGGTGTCCCCCTCGGCGGCGATCGTCTCGGGGGAGGGCGGCGCGCCGGTCTCGGCGTCGCCGCCGGTGGTCTCCTTCGGCGCGAAGCGCTCGAAGTAGAAGTTGGCGGGCTCGATCCCCTCGCGGTCCAGCCACGCGGAGACGGCGTTGACCATGGGGGGCGGGCCGCACAGGTAGATGTCGACGTCGCCGTCGTTGAGGTGGGCCGGCTCGATGATCTGGGTGACGTAGCCGGTGTGGGGGGCGGAGGTGCCCTCCTCGGAGGCGATGTGGTCCCAGGTGAAGTGCGGCAGCTTCGCCTCGTAGGCGCGGAGCCGGTCGAGGCCCACGATGTCGGCCTCGCGGGTCACACCGTAGATGAGGTGCACGGGGGTGCTGGGCGGGTTCTCGGCGAGCTTCTCGAGGATCGACAGGAGCGGGGCCAGGCCGGTGCCCCCGGCGAGCAGCAGCAGGGGGCGCTTGGGCTCGCGCAGGAAGAACGAGCCGTAGGGGCCGCTGAACTCGACGGTGTCGCCGACCTGGGCGCGGTCGCGCAGGTACTCGGACATCGCGCCCTGCGGGGTGATGCGGACCATGAAGGCCGCGCCCTCCACCTCGGGGCCGCTGCTGAAGGAGTAGGAGCGCTCGGCGTCGGTGCCGGGCACCTTGATGTTGACGTACTGGCCGGGCAGGAACGCGAGGTCCTCCCGCTTCTCGACGTCGAGGGTGAAGGAGATCGTCGTCTCGGAGTGCTTGTCCAGCTCCTGGAGCGTGGAGGTGTACGTGGCCGCGGAGGTCTTCGCGGACTCGGCGGTCGCCGGGATCTGGATGGCCATGTCGGACTCGGGGACGGCCTGGCAGGTCAGCAGGTAGCCCTTCTCGAGCTCCTCCTCGGTCATGGCGTCGTCGATGAAGTCCCCGGGGTCGAAGGAGCCGGAGTCGCAGAAGGCCTTGCAGGTGCCGCAGGCGCCGTCCCGGCAGTCCGCGGGAATGTTGATGCGCGCCTTGTAGGCGGCGTCGAGGACGGTCTCGTAGTCGCCGACCTTGACGACCTTCGTGACGCCGTCCTCGAAGCTGAGGGCTACCTGGTGGCCCATGATTTCCTCCTGGGTGGGGGGCCGCGTCGTCGCGGCCCGTGGGAAGTGCGGGGGTGCTCGGTGAGCACGGGGTACCGACGGTCTGTCGTGGCCGGCCCCGGCGCGGGACCGGCCACGGCCGGCGTCAGATCATGTAGACGTCCACGACGTGGTGGATGTAGTCGTTCTTCAGGACGACCTTCTTCTTCAGGATCAGCGGCTCGTCGCCCGAGAGGTCGATCGTGTAGAAGCTGGTGCCGAAGTACGTGTCCGTCGTGTTGTAGCGGAAGTACAGCGTGAACCAGTTGAAGCGGACCTGCACCCGGTCGCCGTCGTGCTCGAGGACCTCCACGTCGGTGATGTTGTGCCCGGTGCGGGGGTCCGGCAGGGACGTGGCGGAGGAGCGGTCCGTCTTGATGCGGAACACGCGGTCCTCGATGCCGCCGCGGTTGTCGTAGTAGATCAGGGAGATCTCGTTCTGGGGGTCCTCGGTCAGCCGGTCGTCGTCGTCCCAGGACGGCATCCAGAACTCGGAGTCCGGGTGGTAGCACTCGAGCCACTCGTCGAACTGCCGGTCGTCCAGCAGGCGTGCCTCCTTGTAGAGGAACGCGCGCACGGTCTCGAGGGTCGCGATCTCCTCGGCGGTCTTCAGCGCCGCCAGGGGGTTCAGCAGGTTGGTCATGGTGTTCTGCACTCTTTCTGTGGTTCGGGGAGTCCGGGTCAGGCGGTCACGGGAGCGGACTGCGCGGCGGCGCGCTCCTCCGCGGCCAGACCCTTGTCCATGACGTCCTTCCAGAAGCCGTGCTGGACGGGGTACAGGCCCTCGTCCTCGGTGCGCACACCGGAGGCGATGACCTTGGTCATGCCGAGGGCCTGGGCCTGCTCGTCCGGGCCCTGGATCTCGTGCGCGGCGCCGCGGGACATGTCGTTCCACGGGGCGGAGGTGGCCCAGTAGGTCTTGTTGCAGGAGCGGAACTCCTCGAGGTCGTCCGGGGTCGCCATGCCCGTCGCGTTGAAGAAGTCCTCGTACTGGCGGATGCGCTTGGAGCGGTTCTCCTGGGACTCGCCTCTGGGGGCGATGCAGTAGATGGTGACCTCGGTCTGGTCCGCGGAGATCGGCCGGAAGTGGCGGATCTGCGAGGAGAACTGGTCCATGATGTACACGTTCGGGTACAGGCACAGGTTGCGCGAGATGTTGATCATGAAGTTCGCCATCTCCTCGCCGTACTTGTCGACGAGCTCCTCGCGGCGGTCCCACAGCGGGCGGTCCTGCGGGTTGGTCCACTCCTGCCACAGCAGCAGGTGGCCGTGCTCGTAGGAGTAGAACCCGCCCTTGACCTTGCCCCACTTGCCGGCGTCCATGGCCTTGGTCTTGTTGGCGGAGTCGCCGGCGGTGCGGCGGGCCGTGGTCGCGGCGTAGTTCCAGTGCACCGAGGTCACGTGGTAGCCGTCGGCGCCGTTCTCCGCCTGGACCTTCCAGTTGCCGTCGTAGGTGTAGGTCGAGGCGCCGCGCAGCACCTCGAGGCCCTCGGGGGACTGGTCCACGATCGAGTCGATCACCGTGGTGGCGTCGCCCAGGTGCTCCTCGAGGGGCAGCACGTCCGGGTTGAGGGAACCGAACAGGAAGCCGCGGTAGGAGTCGAAGCGGGCGACCTTGGTCAGGTCGTGCGAGCCCTCCTTGTTGAAGTTCTCCGGGTAGCCGCCGTTGCGGCCGTCCTTGACCTTGAGCAGCTCGCCGGAGTTCTTGAACGTCCAGCCGTGGAAGGGGCAGGTGAAGGTGGTGCGGTTGTCCGTCTTGCGCCGGCAGAGCATCGCACCGCGGTGGGAGCACGCGTTGACGATGCAGTTCAGCTTCTCCTCCTTGTCACGGGTGATGACCACCGGGGTGCGGCCGATGTAGGTGGTGAAGTAGTCGCCCACGTTGGGGATCTGCGACTCGTGGGCCAGGTACACCCAGTTGCCCTCGAAGATGTACTTCATCTCCAGCTCGAAGATCTCCTGGTCGGTGAAGATCTCCCGCTTGGCCCGGATGAGCCCGTTCTCGCGGTCGTCCACCACGGCGTCGGAGAGGACCTCGCGGACGTGGGTCAGGTTCTCGGTCATGACGTGCTCCTTCTGGTCGGGCTGCCTGGTCGGGCTGCTTGCTCGGGATGTCTGGGCGGGACGTCTGCTCGGGACGTGCGGGCCGAAGTCTGCGACCGGCTCCTGCCGGACGGTACGGAGCCAGTCTGGTGCGCCGTGACTCCGCTCACATCAGGCAAACCCCTAGGACTAACCCAGGGGGTGTTTATGCCTTATTGGGTGCAGAAAAGACGCCTAATTGATATTTGTCGCGTCCTGATCGCACCCCTAGGCTGGTGGAGACGTCGACGTGTCCGGTGTCACAGCCGGAGGGCCCGAGCCGGCGGCCGCGAGCCGCGTCGGGAGCGGCGGGCACGAGGGGCGTCCCTGATCACCGTTCAACGAGGAATGTGGAGCACACCATGACGGAGACCCACGCGGCAACGCGCAAGGAGAACGAGGGCACCGCGGTCGAGGCCGGGTCCAAGGCGACCGAGCGGTTCACCGCCTCGGGCAAGCTGGCGAAGCTGGACGTGCCGAAGGAGCGGGTGTCCCTGCTGGCCGGTGCGGCGATCAAGGCGATCAACGACATCGCGGTCGAGCACCAGGTCACCTACGAGGAGTACAACGCGCTGAAGGCGTGGCTGATCAAGGTCGGCACCGACGGGGAGTGGCCGCTGTTCCTGGACGTGTGGCTGGAGCACACCATCGAGGACGTCAACTCCCAGGAGCGCCCCGGCGCCGTCGGCACCATCGAGGGCCCCTACTACGTGCCGGACTCCCCGGTGCTGCCCACTCCCGCGACCCTGCAGATGCGCGAGGACGAGCCCGGCACCCCGCTGCTGTTCAAGGGCCGGTTCACCGACACCGACGGCAACCCGCTGCAGGGCGCCCAGGTGGAGATCTGGCACGCCGACGCCAACGGCTTCTACTCCCAGTACGCCCCGGAGCTGCCCGAGTGGCTCTTCCGCGGCACGGTGAAGGCCGACGAGAACGGGTACTTCGAGATCAACACCAAGCGCCCGGCCCCGTACCAGATCCCCACCGACGGGGCCTGCGGGCAGCTCATCGGTGCGGCCGGCTGGCACGCCTGGCGCCCGGCGCACATCCACATCAAGGTCTCGGCCCCGGGCCACCAGCTGGTCACCCAGCAGCTGTACTTCCCCGGCGACCCGCACAACGCGGACGACATCGCCTCGGCGGTCAAGCCCGAGCTGATGCTGGACCCGAAGCCGCGCACCGACGGCGGCGCGGGCGAAGAGGTCGTCTACGACTACGTCCTCGCCAAGGAGGGCCAGACCAAGTAGGACGCCGGCCGCGGGCGCACCGCCCGCGGCGCACAGGAGCACCCCCGCAGGCCTCGGCCCGCGGGGGTGCTCCTGTGTCCCGGCCGGGCCGTCCGGCCACGGCGCCGAGCGCGCCCGAAGTCGCCTCCCGGGCCGCCGCGGCCGTCGAGGACACAAAACGCACAGGCGGCTTGCTCATGCAGATCACTGGGTCTAAGGTAAATCTGTCGTCGGCGATGGCCCGGAGGTGATCCCCCCATCTGCCTCCGGATGGTTCCTGCCGGCGACTGGTGTCCCATTCCCCCGATCGGGATGCCTGACAGGCCCTGCCGATCCCCCCATGCGGCAGGGCCTGTCCCCTGCGCGGGGCGGTTCCGGGCCGCGGACGGCCTCGGCCGGTGGGCGGCTCAGGCGCCCGGCGTCAGCACAGCCCCAGCTCCTCGAGCCGGGGGAGCACCTTGCCGGAGACGGAGAGCAGCGCGTCCATCTCCTCCCGGGTCAGGTGGTCGATCAGCGCCGCCCGCACGAGCTCCAGGTGGCCGGGGGCGGAGGCCTCGATGGCACGCCGCCCCTCCGGGGTGATCCGCACGTCGAGGCCGCGGGCGTCGCTGTCGCACGGCAGCCGTTCGAGCAGCCCGCGCCGGGCCATGCGGGAGAGCAGGTGGGAGAGGCGGCTGCGCTCCCAGCCGAGCTCGTGGAGCAGGTCGCGGGAGCGGATCACGCCGGTGCTGCTCTCGGACAGCTGGACGAGGACCTCGTACTCCGAGCCGGACAGCGCGCTGTCCCGGGACAGCTGGCGGTCCACCGCGGTCTGCATGCCGCGGCTCAGGGCCAGGAAGCCGCGCCAGACGCGCTGCTCCTCGTCGGACAGCCAGTTGACCTCATCGGTCTCCGGGTGGCTCATGCGGCGGTCCTCTCGTGGCGCGGGAAAACCCCCACTATAAATTGACGTGTCAACAAATGTCAACCGCCGACAGGGTCCTCCGGCGGGTCCGGGCGGTCGCCGGCGTCGCGGCCGTACCGTGCCGGGCGGCGGTGGATCCACTCCGAGTCGTAGAGGTCGCCGGGCCCGCGCGCGGGCCGCCGGAGCCGCTCGGCGTAGCCGGTGGGGCGCAGCGGGGAGTCGTCGTCGTCGACCGGGGTGAACGAGGCCATGGCGACGAGTCCGAAGCCCAGGCCGGCCGCGACGACCAGCGTCATCCCCGAGACGACCAGGACGCTGGCGTACTCGTCGGCCAGGTGCGCACCCGTGGTGCCCGCCAGCAGCGGCTGGACAGCGAACACCCCGGCGAGGGGCAGGAGGCCCAGCAGCAGCAGGGCGGCGGGGACGAGCCACAGCTTCGAGCGGCTCCGCAGCGGGGGCACCGAGGCGTCCCGGAGGGCCGGGTGCAGCTGGGCCTGGACGACGACGAAGCCCGCGAGCCCGGGCAGCCCGAGCAGCGCTCCGACCGCCCACCCCCACGCGTGGCCCAGGGCGGCGAGTCCGCCGCCGAGCAGGAGGCCCAGCAGGACGAGGGTGAAGGAGAGCCCGCGCGCCATCCGCCGGGCGGCCCGGGGCGAGGTCGCAGGCCCGCGGGCCCCCCGGGGCGCGGTCCGGGGCGGGACGTGCTGCGGGGGAAGGCGCTGGCCGTACTCGGGCTCGTTGCCGTGGGTACTCATGGGCGGGCTGTTTCCGTGGTGTGAGGGTGCCGGACGCCTCCACTGTAGACCTCGCCTCCGACGGGAGCTCCCGCTGGCGCCCTCTCTGTGATTGACATATCATCAAAACCGAGGGGCGGGAGGTGCGGCCGTCCCGCCGCCGACCGTCGTCCCGGCCGGTGGCGCCCCGTCCCGCCGCACCGCGAGGAGCCACCATGTCACAGCGCAGCACCCAGCGGTCCGAGCACAGCACCGCCGGCGCCTACGTGCATCCCGGCGAGGAGTTCACCCGGGACACCGCCTACATCGAGGACCGTATCGTCCGCGACCCGGCGCGCGCCGACGTGCCCGAGGGGGCGCGGGCCTGGCCCGTCGAGGCCGGCCGCTACCGGCTCGTCGCCGCGCGGGCCTGCCCCTGGGCCAACCGCACCCTCATCGTGCGACGGCTCCTGGGGCTCGAGGACGCCCTCTCCGTGGGGCTGCCCGGTCCCGTCCACGACGTCCGGTCGTGGACCTTCGACCTCGACGCGGACGGCAGGGACCCGGTGCTGGGCATCGAGCGGCTCCAGGAGGCGTACTTCGCCCGCTACCCCGACTACCCGCGGGGCATCACCGTGCCGGCGGTCGTGGAGATCGCGAGCGGCCAGGTGGTGACCAACGACTTCCCGCAGATCACGGAGGACCTCGCCAAGGAGTGGGGCGCCTTCCACCGCGAGGGCGCCCCCGACCTCTGGCCGGCCGATCTCGAGGACGAGATGCGCGAGGTCATGCAACGGGTCTACACCGAGGTCAACAACGGGGTCTACCGGTGCGGCTTCGCCGGCTCCCAGCGCGCCCACGAGAAGGCCTACGAGCGGCTGTGGGTCGCCATGGACTGGCTCGAGGACCGCCTCTCGACCCGCCGCTACCTCATGGGGGAGCACATCACCGAGGCGGACGTGCGGCTGTTCACCACCCTGGTGCGCTTCGACCCGGTCTATCACTCGCACTTCAAGTGCTCGCGCAACAAGCTCACCGAGATGCCCCACCTGTGGGGCTACGCCCGGGACCTCTTCCAGACGCCGGGCTTCGGCGACACCGTGGACTTCGAGCAGATCAAGCAGCACTACTTCGTGGTCCACGAGGACATCAACCCGAACCAGATCGTGCCCGTGGGCCCGGACCTGGCCAACTGGGTGTCCGCGCACGGCCGGGAGGCCCTCGGCGGCTCGCCCTTCGGGGCGGGGACCGCGCCGGGCCCCGTCCGACCGGAGGAGCGGGTTGACGGACGTCACACGCCCCTGACCGTCTGAGCGTTCCGCCGGATCGGCGCGCGGCCTAGACTGGACAGCTCCTACGGCCCGGGCCCGTTCACGGGGACGGGTGCCCAGGGGTCTCCCGTCCCCGCTGACCTCATCCCGGAAAGGACCCTCACGTGGCCCCCTACCGCAACCAGCGCGCCGCCGCGCTGCCCGCCCGCCTGTCCCGCTCCTGGCTGCTCACCTCGGCCGCCGACCCGTCCGTCTTCCCCGCGGCCCTCGCCTCCGAGGCGGACTCCGTGGTCTTCGACATCGAGGACGCCATTCCCGCCGAGGGCAAGGACCAGGCCCGGCAGAACGTCGTCGAGGCCTTCGAGGCCGGGGCGAGCGCATGGGTGCGGATCAACGACATCACCACGCCGTACTGGGAGCAGGACCTCGCCGCGCTCAGCCGGGTCGGCCACCTGCGCGGGATCATGCTGGCCAAGACGGAGCACCCCGACCACATCACCAAGACGGCCATGATGGCCCCGGCCGGCACCCCCGTGGTGGCGCTCATCGAGTCGGCGGTGGGGATCATGAACGCCAACGACATCGCCCGCGCCCCGGGCGTGTTCCGGCTCGCCTTCGGGGTCGGCGACTTCCGCCGGGACACCGGCGTCAGCGCGGACCCCCTGGCGCTCGCGTTCGCGCGCTCGAGCCTCGTGGTGGCCTCCCGGGTGGGGGAGCTGCCCGGTCCCATCGACGGGCCGACCCTGGGCGCCTCCGAGGAGGGCCTCGCCGAGGCGTGCGCCGTGACACAGTCCATGGGCATGACGGGCAAGCTGTGCCTGGACCCGCAGCAGACCGACGGGATCAACCGCCACCTCGCTCCGAGCGAGCAGGAGATCACCTGGGCCCGCGAGCTCATCACGCAGCACGACTCCGGGCACGTGGTGGGCGACGGCAGCTATCTGCCCCGCCTGGCCCGGGCCCGCAAGGTCTCCGAGCTGGCGCAGACCTACGGTCTCTGGAACCGCTGAGCGCTCCGGGCGCCCGGCTCAGCCCAGCCAGCGGGTCATGAGCTCCCGGAACACGGGGTCCGTCAGCGTCGCGGCCCGGTGGTGGGCGGGCACGGGGTCCCCGTCCGGGACGGACGGCACGGCCACGACCACCAGTCCCGCCGCCACGGCCGAGGTCGCGCCCACCACGGAGTCCTCCACGGCCAGGGCCTCACCCGGGGCGAAGCCCAGCCGCCGCACCGCCTCGGTGTAGATGTCCGGGGCCGGCTTGCCGCGCGGCACGTCCTCGGAGGAGACCCAGGTGCTGAGGTGGGGGGCGAAGCCGGCCTCCTCCAGCTTCACGCCGAGGATCGTGCTCGTGGAGTTGCTGGCCACGGCCACGGGCAGTCGCTCGGCGAACGCGCGCACCGTCTCGAGCGCGCCCGGCAGGGGCACGATGTGCCCGGTCAGCGTCTCCTCCTCGGTGCGCAGCACGTCTGCGTGGACCGCGGCGCGGTCGGCCCGGGCGGCCTCGGCGATCGCCGTGGCGACGTCCGCCGCGGACCAGCCCATCATCCGGCGCTCCATCGCCTCGGTGAACTCGAGCCCGTAGCGCTCCGAGACGGCGCGCTGGACCCGGGCCCAGTTCGCCTCCGTGTCCATGAGGATGCCGTCGCAGTCGAAGACCACGCACGCCGGGGCCCACCCGGGGGCGGGCGCCGGCAGCTCGGGGGAGGACGTGGGCGGCGACGGCGTGGGGGCGGGGAAGGACGTCATGCTCCCATGGTGCCCCACCGGGCGCCGTCCGGGGCGGGGGTGTGAGCAGGACAACGCCCGGGAGGACGCCCGGAATAAGCACCCCGGCCGGGGGTGTTGCCGCCACCGAACCCCTTCGTGCCATCCCCGACGGAAGAAGCCCCGCCCTTGCCCGCCACGCCCCGCGTCCCGCTGTCCGCCCTCGACCTCGTGCCCCTCTCGGAGGGCCGCTCCACCGCGGACGCCCTCCGCGAGGCGCTGGACCTCGCCCGCCGGCTCGACGCCTCCGGCTACCGGCGCCTGTGGTACGCCGAGCACCACAACACGGAGGCGTTCGCGTCCTCCGCCACGGCGGTGCTCGTCGGGCAGGCGCTCGCCGCCACGGAGCGCCTCAGCGTGGGCTCCGGCGGGATCATGCTGCCCAACCACGTGCCGCTGACCGTGGCCGAGGCCTTCGGCACGCTCGCCAACCTCTACCCCGGCCGCGTGGAGCTGGGCCTGGGCCGGGCGCCCGGCACCGACATGCGCACCGCCCTGGAGCTGCGGCGGGGCCACGCCGGCCACGACACCTTCGAGGCCGACGTGCGCCGTCTGGTGCGGCTGTTCGGCGGGCAGGAGCAGGAGGTCGTCCGGGCGCCCGTGGCCCGGGACACTGACGTTCCCCTGTGGATCCTCGGCTCGTCGACGGGCGGCGCGGAGGTCGCCGCCCGGCTCGGCCTGCCCTACGCGTTCGCCTCCCACTTCGCCCCGGCCAGGATCATGGACGCCATCGCCCTGTACCGGCAGCGCTTCGACGCGCAGGCCCCGACCGCCACGGTCGAGCGCCCGCACGTGATGGTCGCGGCGAACATCCTCGCCGCCGACACCGACGAGGAGGCGCGGCGCCAGTTCAGCACCCACCAGCTGCTGGTGCGCGGGATCGCCCGCAACGACCGCCGGCCGCTCCAGCCGCCCGTCGAGCGCGTGGAGCTCACCGCGGCGGAGGCGGGCATGGTGCAGGAGCACCTCGCCGTCTCGGCGGTCGGCACGCCCGAGCGGGTGGTCGCCGATCTCGAGCAGATCGTCGAGCTCACCCGGGCCGACGAGCTGATGCTCAACAGCTACGCCCACGACCCCGAGGTGCGCGCCCGGTCCTACGAGCTCGTCGCCCACGCCTGGTGAGCGCACCGTCCCGGCGCCGGCCGCACGCCCCCGGACCCCACGACCACCGCCCGGCGACCCCCGCCGGGCGTCATCCGCACCACGACAGGAGCACCCCATGACCACCGTCCCCGCCCTCGAGGCCGTCTCCGCCGACTCGGGCTTCCGCCGCACCACGATCGAGCGTCGCCCGGTCGGCCCGGGTGATGTCGAGATCGACATCCACTTCGCCGGCATCTGCCACTCCGACATCCACGTCGCGCGCGACGAGTGGGGCGGCACGCACTACCCCGTCACCCCGGGGCACGAGATCGTCGGCCGCGTCCGCGCGGTCGGGGAGTCCGTGACCGGCTTCGCCCCCGGCGACACGGTGGGCGTCGGCTGCTTCGTCGACTCCTGCGGCCGCTGCGAGTACTGCACCGGCGGCCAGGAGCAGTTCTGCACGGAGGGCGTGACCGCCACCTACAACACGCCCCAGGCCGACGGCACCCCCACCCGGGGCGGCTACAGCGGCGGGATCGTGGTCGACGAGCGGTTCGTCCTGCGCGTCCCCGAGGCGCTCGACCCCGCCCGGGCCGCCCCGCTGCTGTGCGCCGGGATCACCACGTACGCCCCGTTCAGGCGCTGGGGCGCCGGACCGGGCCGGCGGGTGGCCGTCCTGGGCATGGGCGGGCTCGGCCACGTCGCCGTGAAGATCGCCGCCGCCATGGGCGCCGAGGTCACCGTCCTGAGCCAGAGCCTGTCCAAGCAGGAGGACGGCCTGGCCTTCGGCGCGACCGACTACTGGGCCACGAAGGACCCCGAGACCTTCGAGCGCAACAAGGGCCGCTTCGACCTGATCCTCAACACCGTCTCCGCGGACCTGCCGGTCGAGCAGTACCTGTCCCTGCTGCGGGTCGACGGCGTGCTGTGCTCCGTGGGGCTGCCCACCGAGCCGTACAGCGTCCGCCCGGGCGCCCTGATCGGCCCCCAGCGCGTGCTCACCGGGTCGATGGTCGGCGGGATCCCGCAGACGCAGGAGATGCTGGACTTCTGCGCCGAGCACGGCGTGGAGGCCGAGATCGAGCTGATCGGCGCCGACGACGTCGACGCCGCCTACGACCGGGTGGTCGCCTCGGACGTGCGGTACCGCTTCGTCGTCGACGTCGCCCGCACCCTGGCGTAGCCGCCCGGATCATCAGCAGCCTGCGGCTCCGGCCGCGCCGGTGGTTAGAGTGGGGTCCATGGCCCACACCACCACCACCGACGGCGCGCTGCGCCGGCTCGCCGAGGCCTACCGGGTCTCCACGACCTACTCCGGGTTCGACGGACAGGAGCGGGAGGTCCCGGAGCCGACGCTGCGCGCCGTGCTCGACGCGCTGGGCGCGGACGCCGGGGACGACGCTGCGATCGAGGCGTGCCTCGCCCAGCGGGAGCTGGCGCCCTGGCGGCGGGTCCTGCCGCCCGTGGTCGTCGCCGTCGCGGGGGAGCGCACCCGCTTCGCCGTGCACGTCCCGCACGGCTCCACCGTCCGCGTGACCCTCGTGGCGGAGGGCGGCGCCCGGACCACCGCCCCCCAGGTCGACAACTGGCGCTCCCCGCGGGACGTGGACGGCGTCCTCACCGGCCAGGCCACCTTCGAGGTGCCCGAGGGCCTCGCCGTGGGCTGGTACGAGGTCCGCGCCGAGTGCCCCGAGGTCGACGGCGGACGCGCGGTCACGACGCCGCTGGCCGTGACCCCGCGGCACCTCGCCAGCACCGACCGGCTGCACGGCCGGCACCGCTGGGGCTACATGGCGCAGATCTACTCGGTGACCTCCGGGCGCTCGTGGGGCGTGGGCGACGCCTCGGACCTCGCGAGCCTTGCCGCGATCTCGGGCGAGCAGGGGGCGGACTACCTGCTGGTCAACCCGCTGCACGCCGCCGAGCCCGCACCGCCGGTGGAGCCCTCGCCGTACCTGCCGACCAGCCGCCGCTTCTTCAACCCCCTCTACCTGCGCATCGCCGAGGTCCCCGAGTACGCCTACCTGCGCCCGGGCGACCTCGAGGTGGTCAACACGCTGGCCGCCATCCAGCGCAAGGACAACCTCGACACCAGCACCATCGACCGGGACAGGGCGTACGCGGCCAAGCTGAAGAGCCTCGAGCTCCTGTTCACCGTCCGCCGCTCCCCGCACCGCCAGCAGCAGCTGCGCCGCTTCGTGGCCGAGGGCGGGCAGGGCCTGCAGGACTTCGGCCTGTGGTGCGCGCTGCGGGAGGAGCTCGGCGAGGACGCCCCCGAGTGGGACGACGCCGCGGCGCGCCCCGACGCCCCGTACGCGGTGGAGGCGCGGACCCGGCTGTCCGACCGGATCGACTTCCACGTGTGGATGCAGTGGCTGCTGGACGAGCAGCTCGAGGCCGCCCAGCGCGCGGCGCACCTGGCCGGGATGGACATCGGCGTGATCCACGACCTCGCCGTGGGCGTGCACAAGCAGGGCGCCGACGCGTGGACGCTCCAGGACGTGCTGGCCCTGGGCGTCAGCGTGGGCGCGCCCGCGGACATGTACAACCAGAAGGGCCAGAACTGGTCCCAGCCCCCGTGGCACCCGGAGCGCCTGGCCGAGGCCGGCTACCTGCCCTGGCGGGACATGCTGCGCACGATCTTCCGGCACGCCGGCGGCATCCGGGTGGACCACGTCCTGGGCCTGTTCCGGCTGTGGTGGATCCCGGACGGCCAGGAGGCCTCGGAGGGCGCCTACGTCTACTACGACCACGAGGCGATGGTCGGCATCCTCGCGCTCGAGGCGGAGCTCGCCGGGGCGGTGGTGGTCGGGGAGGACCTGGGCACCCTCGAGCCGTGGGTGCGGGAGTACCTCGCGGAGCGCGGCGTGCTGGGCACCTCGATCCTGTGGTTCGAGGTGGACGGCGACGAGCCGCTCTCCCCGGCGCAGTACCGGGAGCTGAGCATGGCCTCGGTCAGCACCCACGACTTCCCGCCCACGGCGGGATTCCTGGAGGGCGTGCAGGTGGACGTGCGCCAGGAGCTGGGCCTGCTGGCCCGGCCCGTGGAGGAGGAGCGGGCCGAGGCCCGCCGGCAGCTCGACACGTTCTTCGCGGCCGTCGCCGCGGACGGGCTGCTCCCCGACGGGGACGCCACGGACGAGCAGGGCCTGGTCGAGGCGCTGCACCGCTACCTCGCCCAGTCCCCGGCGCTGCTGTTCAACGTCTCCCTCGTGGACGCCGTCGGCGAGCGCCGGATGCAGAACCAGCCGGGCACGGGGGACGAGTACCCGAACTGGCGCGTGCCCCTGGCCGACTCCGCGGGCAACCCGGTGCTGATCGAGCAGCTGCCGGACAACGCGCGGGCGAACTCCCTGGTGCGCGCCGTCAACGAGGCGCTCGGCAACCGCTCCCGCCTCCGGTCCGTGGGGGAGCCGGGGCAGCCCGAGCACACCGACCGCACGGCGCCCTGACCGCGCCCCCGCGGCCCCGCCCGCAGCACCCCCCTGCCCCGAACGGAGGAAGCACCGCATGACGGAGCCGACGACGCCCCGCCCGGCCGCCGTGCCGCTCGCACCGCCCATCCGCTACGTGGCCCTCGGCGACTCCATGACCGAGGGCGTGGGCGACCCCGACCCCGCCCGCCCCAACGGGGTGCGCGGCTGGGCCGACCTCGTGGCCGAGCAGCTGACCGCGGCCCACCCGGACACCCGCTACGCGAACCTCGCGGTCCGGGGGCGGCTGCTCCGCGGGATCGTCGAGGAGCAGCTCGAGGCGTGCCTGGCCCTGGAGCCGACCCTGGTGAGCCTCTACGCCGGGGGCAACGACCTGTTGCGCCCCCGTGCGGACGTGGACGCCCTCATGGGGGTCTACGAGCAGGCGGTCGCCCGGCTGCGGGGCTCCGGCGCCCAGGTGGTGCTGTTCACGGCCTTCGACCCCGGCCGGGACGCCCCCACGTCCTGGACCCGCCCCCGGCAGGCGCTCTACAACGAGCACGTCCGGGAGATCGCCGACCGGCACGGGTGCCTGGTCCTCGACTACTGGCGGATGCGCACCCTGCAGGACTGGCGCTACTGGGCGGTGGACCGGCTGCACATGTCGACCGCGGGGCACACCCGCGTGGCCGCCCGGGTGCTCGAGCTGCTGGGCGTGGAGCACGCCCTGGAGCTGCCGCCCACCGACCGGCTGCCGGTCACGGCGAGCCCGGGGGTGCTGAAGGAGGACCTCCTCTGGGCCCGCGAGTACCTGCTGCCCTGGGTCGGGCGGCGGCTGCGCGGGACCTCCTCCGGGGACGCGGTCGCCGCCCGCCACCCCGGGTACACGACGCTGCTCCCGCGCCCGGTGCTCCCCGCCGGTCCCGCGGCCCCCGCGGAGCCGTCGGCCCCCGCCCGGTGCGGCTGAGCACGGAGTCCCCCGGTTTGCGGGGGTCCGGGGAGCCGGTAGACTGACCCGAAGCTGGTCACACCTGACGTCAGGTTGCGGGGAAGTCCGTCCGGGCCTAGACTTCAAGGCTGTCGTGTGGTGGAGTCCACCTTCCGGCACCTTGATCTTCACCGTCTTCATCGTGGCGAGGCCTTCGCCGGTTCCGGCCGCGGGCCTTACGAGAGGGCCCGGTTGGCGAACGGTGGCAATTCTGAAGGTGGCGGGACGCCCGTTGCCGCAGCTGAGTGATCAACTGCGGCACCCACTGCGTGCCGTCATTTCGTCAACATTGGAGGAGAACACTATGGCAGCGCACTGCCAGGTGACCGGAGCTCAGCCGGGCTTTGGGCACAGCATTTCGCACTCGCACCGCCGTACCAAGCGCCGGTTCGACCCGAACATCCAGAAGAAGCGGTACTGGGTGCCGTCGCTGCGCCGCAGCGTGACGCTCAACGTCAGCGCCAAGGGCATCAAGGTCATCGACGCCCGTGGCATCGATTCCGTCGTGACCGACATTCTCGCACGTGGGGAGAAGATCTAGCATGGCCAAGGACAAGGACGTTCGTCCCATCATCAAGCTGAAGTCCACCGCCGGCACCGGTTTCACCTACGTGACCCGCAAGAACCGCCGCAACGACCCGGACCGCATGGTGCTCAAGAAGTACGACCCGGTCGTCCGCAAGCACGTCGATTTCCGCGAGGAGCGCTGAATCCATGGCCAAGAAGTCCAAGATCGCCAAGAACGAGCAGCGCAAGGTCGTCGTCGAGCGCTACGCCGCGAAGCGTGCCGAGCTCAAGAAGACCCTCGTCGACGAGAACGCCACCGACGAGGCCCGCGAGGAGGCCCGCCTGGGCCTGCAGAAGCTGCCCCGGGACGCCTCCCCGGTCCGGCTGCGCAACCGGGACCAGATCGACGGCCGCCCCCGCGGCACCCTCCAGAAGTTCGGCATCTCCCGCGTCCGGTTCCGCGACATGGCTCACCGCGGCGAACTGCCCGGCATCACCAAGTCCAGCTGGTAATTTCTGACGCAGGAGCGCGATCGGTCCCCCGTGCCGCGCTTCCCCACGACCCCAAGTCCAGGAGGACATGAACATGGCTAAGAACCGCAGTGAACTCGTCGCAGAGGTCGCCGAGAAGGCCGGCACCACCAACGCCGCCGTGAACGGCGTCCTGGACGCGATGTTCCAGGTCTTCGAGGAGTCCGTCTCCGCCGGTGAGAAGATCACCATCCCGGGCTGGCTGGCCGTCGAGCGCACCGACCGTGCCGCCCGCACCGGTCGCAACCCGCAGACCGGCGAGACCATCGAGATCCCGGCCGGCCACGGCGTCAAGCTGACCGCTGGTTCCAAGCTCAAGGCGGCCGTGTCCAAGAAGTAAGGACACCCGCGGGTCCGTTCCGGACCCCGTCCCATGGCTTCGTCCGAAGGGGCGGCCCCGCACCGGGGCCGCCCCTTCGGCGTGCCCGGGCCCCGCGCCGGGCACGCCGCGCCGCGGACGCGGCCGGCCGAGCGGCCCCCGGCACCGCAATTGGTCCGGCGCCGGGTGCGGCGCGCATAATGGGACCACCGGGCCGAGCGGCCGGCGATCCAGACGGGAGGTGCGGCGTGAGCCCACGTGCACGGCGCCTCGCCCGCGGCTGGGCCGGAGCGGCCATCGCCACCTCCGCCGCCGCTCTCTCCCACGCGGCCGCCGGCGGGCAGGCCCCGCCCGTCGTGCTCGTGCTCCTCTCGCTGGCCCTGTCCGGGCCGCTGTGCATGGCCCTGGCCGGCCGGGTGCTCTCGCGGTCGTCCCTGCTGCTGGGCGTGCTGCTCAGCCAGTCCGTGCTGCACGCCCTGTTCGCGGCCTCCGGCGGTGCCGGCACGGTCGCCCACGCCGCCCACCCCTCCCTGGACCACGCCGCGCAGCACGGCGCCACGGGGGGTGCGCCCGGCCCCGCCCTGGTGCTGGAGGTCCAGTCCCACGCCGAGCACGGCGGAACCGCCATGCTCGTCGCCCACGCGCTCGCCGCACTGGCCTCCTACGTGCTCATGCGCCACGGCGAGGTCGCGGCCGTGGTCCTCCTGGAGGCGCTGCGGCTGCGCGTGCGCCGCCGGCGGCAGGTGCTGCCGGCCCCCGTGGTCGTCGGCCGCCCGCGCGCCGTGCGGGCCGGGCGCCCGCACGTGCTGACCGACCAGACGCTCCTGCGTCCCGTGCGCTCCCACCGCGGGCCGCCGCGCGCCCGCCGTCGACCCCTGCTGCCGGTCCTCCTCCCGGGACCCGCCACGCTGCCCGCCGGCTGAGCCGGACGGCCGCGGGGCGCCGCCCGGGCCACCGACCTCGGCAGGACGTCCGACGGCCCGTGCCCGCCGCCGGCCCTCCCGGCCCGGCGGCCCCGCCCACCGCCGCCCGGCCCTCCGAGGAGACCCCATGCCCACGTCCACCACCCGCCGCACCGCCGCCCTGCTGGCAGCGGGAGCCCTCACCCTCCTGCCCCTGCTGCCCGCGGCCGCGCACGACGAGCTGACCGCCGTCACGCCGGAGCCCGACTCCGTCCTGACCACCGCGCCGGAGGAGCTCGAGCTCACCTTCTCCGGCGAGATCATGGACATCGGCCACCAGATCCTGGTCACCGACTCCGAGGGACGCTCCGTGACGGAGGGCCCGCTCGAGCCGGTGGGGAACACGGTCGTCCAGCCCCTGGCCGCGGCCGGCGCGGAGGACGAGACCTACCGCGTGGTCTGGCGCGTGGTCTCCGGCGACGGGCACCCCATCGAGGGGACGTTCAGCTACGACGTCGGCTCCGGCGGCGAGCCCTCGGCGGACCCGAGCGCCGCGGTCGAGGACGCCGCCGCGAGCGCCCAGGACGCCGCGGACCGCGCCTCGTCCGGGGACGTCCCGCTCTGGCTCGTCGCGGTCGCGGGCGGGGCCGTGGCCCTCGCCGTGCTCGGCGTGGTGAGCCTCGTCTCGAGCCGGCGCCGCAAGGGCTGAGCTCCCGGGGTCCGCCCCGCTTCCGCACCGTCCGCACCTCCCGGCCGCAGCCCGCCGGGCGCCGCCGCGCCCCCGGGGGCTGCCGCCGTGCACCCTCCCGCGCGTGCCCGCCCCGCGCATCCTCGTCATCGACTCCCAGGAGCACCCATGCCCACTTCCCTGCCCACCTCCCTGCCCACCTCCCTGCCCACCTCACTGCCCGCCGCGCTGCTGCGCACCGGCACCGTCCTCGCCCTCGGCGCCCTCGCGCTCACGGGCTGCGCGTCCTCCGCCCAGGAGCCGGCACCGTCCGCCGCGTCCACCTCCGCCTCCGGCGCCCCCTCCCCGCACGACGCCGGGGGCGCCGCCGCGCACGAACCGCTCACCGTGGAGCAGCCCTGGGCGAAGGCGGGCCCCGCCGGGGGGGATGACCGGGGTGTTCGGCACCCTCGTCAACGAGGGCGACGTCCCGGTCGTGCTCACCGGCGCGTCCGCCGAGGGCGTCGCCGGGTCGGTCGAGCTGCACGAGACCGTGCTCGACCCCGAGACCGGCAGCACGGTCATGCAGCGGATGCAGGACCCGGTCGGCATCGCGCCGGGGGAGTCCTACGCCCTCGAGCCCGGGGCGGACCACCTCATGCTCCTGGACCTGCGCTGCGGGCTCCGTGCCGGGGACGACCTCGAGCTCGTCCTGCGCTTCGAGGACGGGACCCAGCAGACGGTCACGGCGGCCGTCCGCGACTACGCGGGCGCCCAGGAGGAGTACGCCCCGGGCCACGGCGAGGACGAGGACGCCGGCGAGGACGCCGGCGAGGACGACCACGCGGACGACGGCGAGGGGCACGCCGGGGGCCACGCGAGCGGGACGGGGTCGCCCTCCGGGGCCACGCCGGCGGCGGACCTGCCGGGCTGCCGTGGGTGAGGCCCGCGGCCTGGACCGGCGGCGCCTGCTCGTGGCGGGCGGCGCCGCCGGCGTCGGCGCCGCCTCCGCCCTGGGCCTGGAGTCGGCCCGCCGCGCCGGGGCCCCCGCCGCGGCCCCGCAGGACACCGCCCGGGCGGCACCGCAGGGGCACGGGCAGGCCGTCGAGCCCTTCCACGGCCCCCGGCAGGCCGGGGTGGCGACCGCGCCGCAGGCGTTCGCCGCCTTCGTGGCGCTGGACCTGAACCGGGACACCACCCGGGACGCGGTGCGGCGCCTGCTGCGGGTGCTCTCCGAGGACGCCGCCGCCCTGACCCAGGGCCGGGCGCCGGTCGCCGACCAGGAGCCGTGGCTCGCCGAGCGCCCAGCGCGGCTCACGGTCACCCTCGGCTTCGGGCGGCGGCTGCTCGGACTGGTCGCCCCGGACCGCGCGCCGGCCTGGCTGCGGCCTCTGCCCCCGTTCTCGATCGACCGGCTCGAGGAGCGGTGGAGCGACGGCGACCTGCTGCTGCAGATCTGCGCCGACGACCGCCTCGCGGTCTCGCACGCCCAGCGGGTGCTGCTCAAGGCCGCCCGCTCCTTCGCCGCCGTGCGCTGGGTGCAGGACGGCTTCCGGCACACCGTGGGCTCCGTCCCGGACGGGCGGAGCATGCGCAACCTCTTCGGCCAGGTGGACGGCACCGTCAACCCCCGGGGCGGCAGCGAGGAGTACGAGCGGGTGGTCCACGGCCGGGACGGCTTCGCGCCGTGGGTCCCGGACGGCACGGCCCTGGTCCTCCGCCGGATCGCCATGAACCTGGACACCTGGGACGAGGCGGACACGCCGGCGCGGGAGGACGCCGTCGGGCGGCGCCTGCGCGACGGCGCCCCGCTGACGGGCGGCGCCGAGCACGACGAGCCGGACCTCTCCGCGCGGGGGCCGCTGGGCTTCCCCGTCATCGCCGACTACGCCCACGTGCGCCGCTCCCGCTCGGAGCACCCCCTCGAGCGGATCCACCGGCGGGTCTACAACTACGACCTGCCCGTGGCGGGCGCCTCGGGCACCCGGGGCCGGGGCGCGACCACCGGAGGGGTCAGCGACGCGGGGATGGTCTTCGCGGCGCACTGCGCGGACGTCGACCGCCAGTTCGTCCCGATCCAGCGCCGGCTCGACGAGCTCGACATGCTCAACGCCTGGACCACCCCGGTCGGGTCCGCGGTCTTCGCCGTGCCCCCGGGCTGCGCGGAGGGAGGGTTCGTGGGGGACGTGCTCTTCGAGGGCTGAGGACCGCCCGTGTGGGATCCGGCACACGCGCACGGGCCGGTGCGCTCGGGGAGGGACAATGGAGACGGGCCGCCCCGTCGTCGTGGGGCGGATGAAGGAGACTGACCATGAGTTCGAGGACGGCCGAGCGCGCCGACCACGGCACCGCCGCCCGGCCGGGCGACCGGGGGATCGACCCCTGGTGGCTCGCGGCCGTGCCCCTCGTGGCCCTCGCGGCGCTCATCGCGGCGATGCTGTGGACCGGCTCCGGCGCGGCCCGGCTCGCCGCCGACCCCGGGGCGCTGGTCCGCTGGGGGCTGCCCGCCGCGGAGCTCGTGCACAACGGCGCGCTGGTGGTGGTCATGGGGGCCCTGCTGTTCGCGGTGGGCGTCGTGCCGACCACCGTCGACGGGCGCCGCCGGGGCACCCGGGACCGCGCCGCGGCCCCCGAGCACCCGCTGTTCCGCCGCGCCCTGCGCCTCGCCGAGGCCGCGGCCGTGGTCTGGACCGTGGCCGCCGTGGTCGTGCTCGTCCTGTCCTACTCCGACGTCGCGGGCGTGCCCGTGGGCGGGGACGGGACCTACACCCAGCAGCTGCTGCACTACACCACGGACATCCCCACCGGGCAGGCCCAGGCGGCGATCGTCGTGGTGGCCGCCGTCGTGACCACCCTGGTCTTCGGCATCCGGGCGCTGCTCGGGCTGCTGCTCACCCTGGCCCTGTCCTGCGCGGCCCTCGTCGCCATGGCCCTCAACGGGCACTCCGCCGGCGGCAACGACCACATGGGCGCCGTCAACTCCCTGGGCCTGCACCTGCTGGGCGCGGGGCTGTGGACGGGAGGGCTCGTGGTGCTCGCCTGGCTCTCCCCGCAGCTGAGCGCCCCGGACGCCGGCACCGGCACGCTCCCCGAGGGCGCCGCCCGGGGCCGTCCGTCCGCCGGCCCGCGGCGGCGGGTGCCGATCGCGGCCGTGGTCCTGCGCCGCTTCTCCGCGGTCGCCCTCGGCGCCTTCCTCCTCGTCCTGCTCTCCGGGACGGTCAACGCGGCCGTGCGCATCGGCTCCTGGGAGCAGCTCTTCAGCGGCTACGGGTGGCTCGTGCTGGTCAAGTTCGTCCTCACGCTGGGCCTGGGCCTGGCGGGCCTCACGCACCGCCGGTGGCTGGTGCCCGCGCTCGAGGCCGGCCGGCTCACGGCCCGCCGCGCCGTGTGGCAGCTCGTGCTCGGGGAGCTGCTCGTGATGAGCGCCGTCATGGGCGTCGCCGTGGCCCTGTCCCGGACCGCCCCGCCGGTGCCCGAGGAGATCGCCCCGGACGCCTCCCCGGCGCTGATCCTCACCTGGTACGAGCTGCCGCCCGAGCCCACCGCGGCCTCGTGGTTCACCACGTGGCGCGTCGACTGGCTGTGGCTCGCGGTCTGCGTGTTCCTCGCGGCCGTCTACCTGTGGGCGTTCGTGCGCGTGCGCCGGCGCCGGGACTCCTGGTCCGTGCTGCGCACCCTCTCGTGGCTCACCGGGGTCGGGGTGCTGTTCTTCATCACCTCGGGCGGGTTCGCCGTCTACGGCCGGGTCCTGTTCTCGGCGCACATGGTCGAGCACATGGCACTGACCATGGTCGTGCCGATCTTCCTGGTCCTGGGCGCGCCGGTCACCCTGCTGCTCAAGGCCCTGGAGTCCCGCCCGGACGGCACCCGCGGGCCCCGCGAGTGGATCCTGCGGCTCGTGCACTCGGGGTTCGGCAGGGTCGTGACGCACCCGATCTTCGCGGCCGTGAACTTCGCCGGCTCCATCGTGGTCTTCTACTTCACCCCGCTGTTCCACTTCACCCTGCACTACCACGTGGGCCACGTGTTCATGGTCGTGCACTTCCTGATCACCGGGTACCTGTTCATGCTGGTGCTGATCGGCACGGACCCCGTCCCGTACCGCCCCGGCCACATGATGCGCCTGGTCCTGCTGCTGGCCACGATGGTCTACCACGCCTTCGTGGGGGTCGCCCTCATGGGCTCCGACACCCTGCTGCAGGCCTCCTGGTTCGGCAACACCGGCCGGGACTGGGGCCGCACCGCGATCGAGGACCAGCAGCTCGGCGGGGCCCTCATGTGGGGGATCGGCGAGTTCCCCACCGTCGTCGTCGCCGTCGTCGTCGCGATCATGTGGGCGATCGAGGGCACCAAGGAGAACCGCCGTGCGGACCGCAAGGCCGACCGCACGGACGACGCCGAGCTCAAGGCCTACAACGAGATGATGGCCGGGCTCGCCGAGCGCGACGACCGCGCCGCCCGGCCCTGAGCACCGTCCCGCCCGTCCCGCCGCCCGTCCCGCCCTGGTCCACCCCGTCCTGCTCCGCCCCGAAAGGATCCCCCTCCATGCGCCTCACCTCCCGCGTCCGCGCCTCCGAGCTGCAGGGCCGTGCCTGGCTCAACACCGGCGGCAGGGACCTCGACCTCGCCGCGCTGCGCGGCAAGGTCGTGGTCCTGGACTTCTGGTCCTTCTGCTGCATCAACTGCCTGCACGTGCTCGACGAGCTGCGCCCCCTCGAGGAGCGCTTCTCCGACGTCCTCGTCACGGTGGGCGTGCACTCCCCGAAGTTCGAGCACGAGGCCGACCCGGACGCGCTCGCGGCCGCCGTGGACCGCTACGAGGTCCACCACCCCGTGCTCGACGACCCCGAGCTGACCACCTGGGACGCCTACACGGCCCGCGCGTGGCCCACGCTCGTGGTGGTGGACCCGGAGGGCTACATCGTGGCGCACCTCTCGGGGGAGGGCCACGTGCAGGGCCTCGTCACCCTAGTGGAGGAGCTCGTGGCCGAGCACGAGGCCCGGGGCACCCTGCACCGCGGCGACGGGCCGTACGTGCCCCGGCCGGCGCCCGAGGGGGACCTCCGCTTCCCGGGCAAGGTGCTGCCGCTGCCGGACGGCTCGTTCCTGGTCTCCGACACGGGCCACCACCGCCTGGTCCAGCTCGACAACGACCTCGAGACCGTCCGGCGGGTGATCGGCGCGGGCAAGGGTCACGCGGACGGCGACCCGGGGACCGCGCGCTTCACCGAGCCCCAGGGGCTCACGCTGCTGCCCGAGGAGGTGCGCGCGGCCGCCGGCTACGACGTGGTCGTGGCGGACTCCGTCAACCACCGGCTCCGGGGCGTGGACCTCGCCACGGGGCAGGTGCGCACGGTGGCCGGCAGCGGGGTGCAGCGGCTGCTCGACGAGGAGCGCGCGCGGGGGGCGGAGCCGAACCACATCGACCCCGAGGCCGACCCGCTGGAGGTCGCGCTGTCCTCCCCGTGGGACGTCGTGTGGTCCGCGCGGGCCGACCGGCTCGTGGTGGCCATGGCGGGCACCCACCAGCTGTTCTCGTTCGACCCCCGGACCGGCCGGCTCGCCGTGCTCGCGGGCACGGGGGACGAGGGGCTCAAGGACGGGTCCGGCGCCGAGGCGTGGTTCGCGCAGTCCTCGGGGCTCGCGGAGGACCACGAGGGCAACGTGTGGATCGCCGACTCGGAGACCTCCGCCCTGCGCGTGCTCCGGTTCGACGACGACGGGGCCGTCGCGGTCGAGACCGCCGTGGGCGAGGGGCTGTTCGACTTCGGCTTCCGCGACGGCGACGCCGGCGGGGCCCGCCTGCAGCACTGCCTCGGCGTGGCCCAGCTGCCCGACGGCTCGGTGGCCGTGGCGGACACCTACAACGGCGCCGTGCGCCACTACGACCCCCGGACCCGGCAGGTGGCCACGCTGGCCCGCGGCCTGGCCGAGCCCTCTGACGTGCTGCTGGACGTCTCGGGGGAGGAGCCGCTGCTCGTCGTCGTCGAGGCCAACGCCCACCGCCTGGTGCGCGTGCCGATCCCCGCCGCCGCCCAGCGCGTCGACGAGGGGGCGTCGCGGACCCAGCGGGCCCGCACCAGGCTCGCCCCGGGCGCGCTCGCGGTCGAGGTGCGCTTCGCGGCGCCGACCGGGCAGAAGCTCGACGACCGGTGGGGGGACCCGACGCAGCTGAGGATCTCGTCCTCCCCCGAGGAGGCGCTGGCCGAGGGCGCCGGCACGGCCCAGGGCCTGCGCCGGCAGCTCGTGCTGGCGGACGGCGTCACCGAGGGCGTGCTGCACATCACCGCGCGCGCCGCGGCGTGCGACGGCGAGCCGGGAGGGGAGATCCCCGACCACGCGGCCTGCCACCTCTACCAGCAGGACTGGGGCATCCCCTTCGTGCTGGACGCCGACGGGGAGAGCGAGCTGGTCCTGGACCTGCGCGGCGTCAACTGAGCGGGCTCAGCCGCGCGGGTCGACCCGCACCGTCGAGCCGTCGATGTCGAGGTCGGCGGCGACCTCGAACGGCACGGTGCGCTCGAGCCGTTCGACGTCCCCGGTGAACAGGTCGAGGGAGTCGAAGGCGATCCGCGCGGTGCCCTGCGCGGGCTCCAGGGCCCAGCCCCGGCCGCCCTCGGCCCCCACGACGATCTCCGGGTCCGGATAGGACTCGATCGTCCACTCCACGTCCCCCGAGACCCGGCCGTCGAACTCGAAGGAGAACGGGCAGCCGGACGGGAAGAGGCTGCCCTGCCCGGCGCAGCCGTCCAGGTGCTCCTTCAGCTGCCGGTCCACCTCCTGCTCGAGGGCCTCGGTCGGCCCGGCCTCCAGGACGATCTCCGCCTGCTGGCCCGGGTCGGTCAGCACGGTGCGCACCGGGTCGGCCGCCACGAGCTCGGACGTGTAGGAGGCCGTGTAGACGCCCGGGAAGAAGGCGGAGAACTCCGCGGAGGACTCCGGCAGGGCCACGGACATGCCGTTCACGTCGACCGAGGTGGCCCCCGGCAGACTGACCGTCACCGTGGGCAGGGGGGTCTCGTCGAACGCCCACACCGTGAAGAAGCCCCACTGGGTGTCCACGGGGTGGAGGGCGAACTCGGAGCTGTGCGGCTGGCCGTCGAGGGTGTAGTCCGCGCGGACCACGGCCCGCTCGCCGTCCTCCGAGACGGTGGAGACCTCCAGGTCCTCGAGGTCCTCGGCCGCGGCCTCGAGCGGGTCGCCGTCCAGCATCGCCGCGTTGGCCTCAGGGACGCGGGCGTTGAGCAGCCCCAGGGCCTCGCCGCCGTCCCCGTCCCGCAGGTCCTCGAGGTAGGCCCGCACGTCCGTCTCCGGACCGTACATGTACTTGTTCACCAGGGCGATGGTGACGGCGGCGGCCGCCACCCCGAGCAGCACGAGGAACAGCCAGGCCCCGAGGGCTTTCAGCACGCGGACGTTGGACTCCATCCGATCACGCTAGCCGATCGCCCCCCGGCCTGCGCGTGCACCGGGCCGGGCGGGGCCCGTCCGGGGCGCGGTCCGCCCCAGGACGGGTACGCTACGTGCCGCACCCCTTCCCCCGCCCGATCGTCCCCCGTCTGGAGCTGACTCCCCATGGCCGACTCCGTCCGCCAGGTCCCCGAGAAGTACGGACCCGTCCGCGCCGTGCTGCGTCCCCGGCTGGGCTCCTACGGCCGCCGCCTGCTCTCCTGCCTGGGCCCGCTGCTGGTGGTCGTGGTGCTCGTGCTGTTCCTCTGGGCGCGGCGCCCGGCCCCCGGCGTGGCGGTGGTGGTGCTCGTGCTCGTGCTCGCCGCCGCCGCCGCGTGCTGGGTCCGGCTGCGTCCCGTGCTGGTCGTCCGCACGGACAGCCACGTCCTGCGCTCCCGCACCGTGGGCTTCGCCGCGACGCCGCTCACGGAGGTGGAGCACGTCGTCACGGTCGGGGCCCTGCACCGGGCGGCCGGCGCCCCGCGCTCGGCCGCCCGTCCCCACCTGTGGGCGGCGGGCCGCTCGGGCCGCCGGGTCCTGGGCCTCGACGGCGCGGTGTGGGACGCCCGCGCCCTCGAGGACGTCGCCGTGGCGCTGGGGGCGCCCCGCACCCATCTCGAGCGCGCGACGGCGCGGGAGGCCGCGGCCCGCTGGCCCCGGCTCGTGCCCTGGGGGCTCCGGCACCCGCGGCTGCGCTCGGCCGCGTCCTCCGCGGGTCTGCTCGCCGTCCTCGCCCTCGTGGGGTGGTTCTCGCTCGGCCTGCCGGGCACCGGCTGAGTTCCTGGGCTCGCCGGTACCAGCCGCGCCTCTGGGCTCGCCGGCACCTGCCGCGCCCCGGACGCGCGGGAGCCCGCCGCCCCGGCAGCGGGCGGCGGGCTCCTCGGGCACCGGGCGGAGCGCCCTGTGCTCAGCCGGCGGCGGCCAGCTCCTGGCGGGCCCGCTCGATCTCGGCCTTGCGCTCCTCGACGGCCTCGCGGGTCAGCTCGGCGCCGGCCTCCTCGTCCCGGGTCAGGTTCGCGCCGGTCTCGGGGTCGAAGACGTGCATCCGGCGGGTGTCGACCCAGATCCTGCCCTTCGTCCCCCCGCGGATGCGGGAGGTGGCGTCGAGGGAGACGACGATCTGCGGGTGCATCTCGTCCCCGTCCAGCTCCTGCGCCAGCTCGTCGAGCTTCGCCTTGACCGAGTCGTCCTGCCGGTAGTTGATGTAGCCGTACTGCTCGTTGCCCATCCACTCCGTGTGGGTGAACTCGGTGTCGAAGACGGTGCCGCGGGAGGCGATCGCCTCGTCCACGAACTTGGCGTCGTTGAAGTGCTCGGGGCGCAGGCCGAGCAGCACGATCGACCCGTCCGCGGGCAGCTTCCCGGCGGCCTTCTCGGGGACCGGGATCTCGCCCAGCGGGGTGTCGAACACGCTGCCCTTCACGTGCGCCGGGAGGAAGTTCATCGACGGGGAGCCGATGAACCCCGCCACGAACAGGTTCGCCGGCTGCTCGTAGAGCTCACGGGGCGAGGCGATCTGCTGCAGGATGCCCTTCTTGAGCACCGCCACGCGGTCGCCGAGGGTCATGGCCTCCGTCTGGTCGTGGGTCACGTAGACCGAGGTGATGCCCATCCGGCGCTGGAGCTGGGCGATCTCGGTGCGCATCTGGCCGCGCAGCTTCGCGTCCAGGTTGGACAGGGGCTCGTCGAACAGGAACGCGTCGGCGTCCCGCACGATCGCCCGGCCCATCGCCACGCGCTGGCGCTGACCGCCGGAGAGGTTGGCCGGCTTGCGCTCGAGGTGGTCGTCGAGGTCCAGGGTCGAGGACGCCGTGCGCACCTTGCGGTCGATCTCCTCGTCGGAGAACTTGCCCTTGGACAGCCGCAGCGGGAACGCGATGTTCTCGTACACGGTCAGGTGCGGGTAGAGCGCGTAGTTCTGGAACACCATGGACAGGTTGCGCTCGCGGGGCTCCTTCTCGTTGACCCGCTGGCCGTTGATCAGGAGGTCCCCGGAGGTGATGTCCTCGAGGCCCACGATCATCCGCAGCAGCGTGGACTTGCCGCAGCCGGAGGGCCCCACGAGGATGAGGAACTCGCCGTCGGCGATGTCGATCGACACGTCGTTGACGGCCGGGAAGCCGTCGCCGTACTTCTTGACGAGGTGGTTGAGGGTGATGGATGCCATCTGGGACTCAGTCCTTCGTTCGGTTCGGAAGATGCGGGAGGTGGCGCGGGCTCAGCCCTTGACCGCGCCCTGGGTGAGGCCGGAGACGATCTGGCGCTGGAACAGCAGCACCAGCAGCACCACCGGGATGGTGACGACGATGGCCGCCGCGGAGATCGCGCCCGCCGGGTCCTCGAACTGTGAGGCGCCGGTGAAGAACGCGAGCGCCGCCGGGACGGGCCGGGCCGCCTCGGTGGAGGTGAGGCCGATACCGTAGACGAAGTCGTTCCACGCGATGAAGAACGCGATGATCGCCGTGGTGAAGACGCCGGGCAGGGCCAGCGGCACGATGACCTTGCGGAACGCCTGCCACGTGGTGGCGCCGTCCACCTGGGCCGCCCGCTCGAGGTCCCACGGGATCTGCTGGAAGAACGCGGTCAGCGTCCAGATGGAGATCGGCAGGGTGAGCGAGAGGTAGGGGATGATCAGGCCGGGCCAGGTGTCGTACAGCCCGATCTGGCGCCACAGGTTGAACAGCGGGGTCACGATCGAGACCACGGGGAACATGGACACCGCCAGGGCGACCGTCAGGATCATCTTCTTGCCCGGGAAGTCCAGCCGGGCGATGGCGTAGGCGCAGAGCGTGGCGAGCACCACGGCCACGGCCGTGGCGATCAGGCAGATGCCGATCGAGTTGATCAGGGAGGGCACGAACAGTTCGCGGGCCTGCCCCACGAAGATCGAGGAGTAGTTCTCCCCGACCCACTGCGTGGGCAGGAACTTCCCGGAGGTCAGGTCCGCGGGCGTCTTGAAGGACGTCATGAGGATCGAGGCGACGGGGAACAGGGCGTAGACGAGGACCAGGACCGTGACGACGCCCCATCCGACCTTCTGCTTGGTGGTCATGGGTTACCTTCCCTTCCCGGCGCCGGCGAGGTCGACCTTGAACACCTTGATGGCGACGAAGGCGATCAGCAGCACGCAGACGAACAGGATCACGGAGATCGCGGAGCCGAGCCCGATCTCCAGTCGGCCGATGGAGGTGCGGTAGGCGAGCAGGGACAGGGTCTCCGTGCCGTACTGCCCCTGGGTCATGATGAAGATGTTGTCGAAGATGCGGAACGCGTCCAGGGCGCGGAACACCACGGCCACCATGATCGCGGCCTTCATGTTGGGCAGGACCACCCGGGACATCCGCTGCCACCACGTGGCGCCGTCGACCCGCGCCGCCTCGGTGTACTCGCTCGGCACCTGGGCCAGGCCGGCGAGCAGCAGGAGCGAGATGAACGGCGTGGTCTTCCAGATCTCGGAGGCCATGATCACGAACAGGGCCGGCCACTGGGACGCGAACCAGTTGAAGTCCGGGCCGATGCCCGGGACCCAGGAGAACCAGTTGTTGATGTAGCCGGTCGTGATGTCGAACGCGTAGAACCAGGCGAACGCGGAGACCACGGTGATGATGCCGTAGGGGACCAGGATCGCGGTGCGCAGCAGCCCCTTGGTGCTGCGGATCGCGTTGTTCATCACGAGCGCCAGGGCGAAGCCGAGGACGAGCTCCACGACCACGGTGACGATCGTGATGAGCACCGTGATCCACAGGTCCCGCCAGAACACCCCGTCGGTGAGGACCGTGGCGTAGTTGCCGAGGAAGACGAACTCCTTCTCCCCGGGGGCGGTGAGCCGGAACGAGAAGAAGGAGTCCCACAGCGCCTGCAGGATCGGGTACATCGTGACCAGCAGCATCACGATGAACGCCGGACCGGCGAGCATCCAGCCGAGCTTGCGCTCCGACCGGGCCCGGTCGGACATCAGCGGCTTCGCGCTGCGGCGGCCGGTCACGGGGGCCGGGGAGACCTCCCGGGGCCCGGTGCCGGGGGCGTTGGGGTTGACGACGGTGCTCATAGCAGCCGCTCTCCTCTCAGGACGGACTCGATGAACTCGGCGGTGAGCCGGGGCGTGTCCTCGGTGACCGACGCCGGCGGGGTCCACTCCTGCTGGATGGCGGTGGAGACCTCGTTGTAGAACGGCGTCTGCGGGCGCGGGGCCGCGTTGTCCAGGGACTCGCGGATCGTGGCGTACATCGGGTAGGCCTCCCGGACCTCCGGGTCCTCGTAGGCGGCCTCGGACGCCGCCGGGTTGCCGTTGCTCACGAAGTAGTAGGCCTGGTTCTCGGGCTGGACGATGCACTCGACCGCCTCCCACGCCAGCTCCTGGTGCTCGGACGTGGCGCCCACGCCGATGTTGATCCCGCCCAGCGGAGGAGCGGAGGGCTCGTCCGGGTCCACCCGCGGCCACAGGGCCCAGCCGATGTCCTCGTACACGGACCGGTCGACCGTCCCGCCCTCCACGGCGGCGGCGGTCGCCGCGTAGATGAAGGGCCAGTTGACCATGAAGGAGCCGTCGTCGGACTGGAACTGGATCATCGAGGCGTTCTCGTCGGCGGTCGGCAGGCCGGGGCCGCCGAGCCCGTCCTGGCCGATGGTCCCGACGATCTCGGCCGCCTTCCGGCCGGCGTCGGAGTCCAGGCCGATCGAGATCTCGTCGGAGGGGGCCTCCGGGTTCTCCACGATCGAGCCTCCCGCGGACGCCACGAGGGCGTTCACCCACACGGTCATCGACTCGGCCGACGTGCCCTGCACCCCGAGGTACTTGTCCTGCTCCCGCGCGGCGTCCATGATCTGGTCCCAGGTCACCGGCTCGTCCATGTTCAGACCGGCGGCCTCCGCCACGGACTCCCGGTACCACAGCAGCTGGGTGTTGGCCCAGAACGGCACCGAGACCAGCTCCTCCTTCCACTTCGCGCCCTCGAGGGGCCCCGCCAGGACGTCCTGGGTCGTGGCCTCTTCCACGTCCCCCGGCACGGGGGACAGGAAGCCCGGCTCGGCCAGTTCGGGGATGAAGGGCGGGTCCAGGCTCATGATGTCCATCGAGCTGTCCCCGGCGGCCAGGCGCCGGGCGAGCTGCTCGCGCTGCGACGCGGCGTCGCGCGGGAGCAGCGAGGTCTCGATGTTGTACCGGCCTCCGGACTCCTCGGAGCACTGCTGCGCGAGCTCCGCCTGACCGCCGGCGTCGGGGTTGATGTACCAGGTCAGGGTGGGGGTGGCGCCGGCGTCGGCGTCACCGCACCCCGTCATGAGCAGGGCACCCACGGCACCGAGGGCCGCGGCGGCGCTGAGCCGCCGCCTGCCCGGTGCTCTGTGGGGGTGTGAGGTGGTGGTCAACGGTCGTTCCTCCCCTTCGGCGATGTGGCGGTCCGCGAGGGGCGTCGAGGGGATCCTGTGGGACCCGGTCGGCGGGACGGTCGGCGGCGGGTGCTGCCGGTCGACCACCCCTGCACGGAGCCTTCAGTCTATGAGTGCGCTACCTCACAGACCAGTAACCTGCCGGTTTGCATCGGTGTGCCGCCGTGGGTCCGGGCGTGTCCCGGTGCGCCCGGCTGTTCCCGCCCGGAACGGCGCCGGGTGCGGCTCCGCGCCGGGAGGTTCTGGGGCGCGGCTGGGCGGCTCAGGAGAGCAGCAGGGCCACGACCGCCATGGTCAGCATGGCGACCACCGTGGTGACGAGCACGGTGTCCCGGCACAGCTGCTCCGCCCGGCCGTAGCGCACGGCCGCCACGTAGATGTTCTGGGCGGTCGGCAGCGCCGCCATCACCACCACGGCGTAGAGGAGGTGGCCGTCCAGGCCCAGCACGAACCGGGCGAAGAGGAACGCCAGCGCCGGGTGGAGCAGCAGCTTGAGCGTGCTGGCCAGCACCACGTCCCGGCGCGGCCCGGCACCCCGCCGCAGCGGGGAGGCGCCCACCAGGGAGATGCCGAAGGCCATCAGCATCGCCGGGATGGAGGCCCCCGCCACCAGCTCCACGGGCTCGTGCACCACCTCCGGCAGCCGCCACCCGGTGACGGCGAAGAGGATGCCCAGCCCGGAGCCCACGATCATCGGGTTGGTGACCACATTGCCCAGGACGCTGCCGAGGCTGGGGCGGCGGCCGTCGGTGAGGGTGTCCATGACGGTCAGGTAGACGGGGGTGTTGAGCGCCAGCTGGAACAGGATGACGGGGACCACCTGGGACGCGTCCCCGAGCACGAAGACGGCGATCGGGATGCCGAGGTTGGCCGAGTTCACCTGGGAGGCGGCCTGGGCGCCCATCACGGTGCTGGCCGCGTCCCGGCGCAGCACCCACCGGGCGATCCCGGCGTAGACGAGGGTCGTGGCCACGGCGGACACGGCGGCCACCAGCAGCGGCGCGGAGAGGATCTGGGCGATGTCCGCCTCGGAGATGGTGAGGAACAGCAGCGGCGGGCTGGCCACGTAGAAGGCGAACTTGCTCAGCACGAGCTGCCCCTGGGGGCCCAGCACGCCCCGCCGGCCCACGGCGTAGCCGGTCAGGATGACGGCCCAGACGATGAAGAACCCCGAGAACACTCCGGTCACGGGACCCTCCCTCGCGCTGCTGCGGGTCCGCGTCCGCGGGCCCCTACAGTTCTATCCCATCACCGGCCCGTCCGCGGTCGGGCCGGGGCGGGTCACGCGGCGGGCAGGTCGGCGCGGGCGGCGCTCAGCGTCCGGGAGTGGGGCGGGCGGGCGACGCCGTCGAGCAGTGCCTCGGCGGGGTCCGACCCGAGGTCGACGATCCGGTTGTCCGCGTCCACGTGGACCACGGACGGCACGTGGGCGCGGGCCTCGGCGTCGTCCATCTGCGCGTAGCTGATGAGGATGACGAGGTCCCCGGGGTGCACGAGGTGGGCGGCCGCCCCGTTGATCCCGACGACGCCGGAGCCGCGCTCGCCGGCGATCGTGTAGGTCTCCAGCCGCGCGCCGTTGGTGACGTCCACGATGGAGACGAGCTCGCCGGGGAGGATGTCGGCGGCGTCGAGGAGGTCCTGGTCGACGGTGACCGAGCCGACGTAGTGGAGGTCGGCCTGGGTCACGACGGCACGGTGGATCTTGGCCTTGAACATGGTGCGCAGCATGACGGGAGATGTGCTCCTCGTGAGCGGGGTGCGGGTGACGGGCGCAGGACCCGGGCGGTCGCCCCGGTGCGGATGCGGGGAACGGGGCGCGGGGACATCCTACCGCGCGGTCCCGGGAGACGACGAACGCCCCGGCCGGGTGGGCTCGGGGCGTTCGGTGCGAGAGCGGCTGACGGGAATCGAACCCGCGTATCAGGCTTGGGAAGCGTGCGCTCTACCATTGAGCTACAGCCGCGCATCCGTGGTCCGTCCGGCGCGAGCACCGGACGAGGACAGCACACACTCTACACCACCCGCCGGGACGGGGGTGGGCGCGGGGCGGCGGCGCAGCGCGGTCCGGCGCCTGGCCGTGCGATACCTTGGAGACCGTGCTGATCTCTGACCGCGACATCCGCCGGGAGCTCGACGGCGGCCGGGTCGTCCTCGAGCCCTACGATCCCGCCCTGATCCAGCCCGCCAGCATCGACGTGCGGCTGGACCGCTGGTTCCGGCTCTTCGACAACCACAAGTACGCGCACATCGACCCGTCCGTGGAGCAGCCGGAGCTCACCCGGCTCGTGGAGGTCGACCCCGAGGAGGCCTTCGTGCTGCACCCGGGGGAGTTCGTGCTCGGCTCCACCTACGAGAAGGTGACCCTCCCGGACGACATCGCCGCCCGTCTCGAGGGGAAGTCCTCGCTGGGGCGCCTGGGCCTGCTGACCCACTCCACGGCGGGGTTCATCGACCCGGGCTTCTCGGGGCACGTCACGCTCGAGCTGTCCAACATGGCCACGCTGCCGATCAAGCTGTGGCCGGGCTCCAAGGTGGGCCAGCTGTGCTTCTTCCGGCTGTCCTCGCCCACGGAGCACCCGTACGGCTCCGGCGCCTACGGCAACCGGTACCAGGGGCAGCGCGGACCCACGGCCTCGCGCAGCCACCTCGGGTTCTCCCGCACCCGCATCTGACCCCGCACGGCCCGGCCGCGCCCGGCGGTGTGCCGGCGCCCCGCGGCCCGTGAACCGGCGGGCCCACGAACCGGTCGGCTCACGAAGCGGCGACGCCGTGGTGGGGGGACGCCGCGGTCTTCGGGTCGCGCGCGCGCAGCAGCAGGAGCAGGCCGGCGCCGACCACCAGGAGGATCCCGAGGATCCCCCAGCGCTGCGCGCCGAGCACGGAGACGAACACCGCGAACAGGGTGGGCGCCAGGAAGCTCACGGCCCGGCCCGTGGTGGCGTAGAGGCCGAACAGGGCGCCCTCCTCTCCGGTCCGCGTGAGCCGGCCGAGGAACGTGCGGGAGGCGGACTGCGCGGGGCCCACGAACAGGCACAGCAGCAGCCCGCAGACCCAGAACGCCGCCGTGCCCTCGAGGAACAGCAGCGGGGTCCCGGCCAGCAGGATGCCGACGAGCGACGCCACGATGACGCGCTTGGGCCCCACCCGGTCGTCGAGCCGCCCGCCCACGAGGGCGCCCGCCCCGGCCGCCACGTTGCCGACGATCGCGAAGACGATGACCTCGCTCAGGGTGAAGCCGAACGTGCCGGCCGCGATGACGCCGCCGAAGGTGAACACCGCGTTGAGCCCGTCCCGGAACACGGCGGAGGAGAGCAGGAACCACAGCGTCTGCGGGGCGTCACGGTACAGCTCCCGCAGGGTCTGCCACAGCTGGCGGTAGGAGCGGGCCACGGACGGGCGCGGTCCCCGGCGGGTGGGGCGGATCTCGGGCACCACCAGCAGGACGGGGATCGAGAACAGCGCGATCCACAGCCCCGAGAACAGGGCCACGGCCCGCACGTTGAGGGCGTCCTCCTCGGGGATGCCGAGCAGGCCCGGGGTGATGAACCCGAACAGCACGATCGTCAGGGCCACGATCCCGCCGAAGTAGCCCATGGCCCAGCCCTGGCCGCTCACCCGCCCGATGTGCTCGCGGCCCGCGATCCCCGGCAGCATCGCGTTGTAGTTGACCACCGCGAACTCGTCGAAGACGTTGGCCAGCGCCAGCAGGCCCACCCCGAGGTAGAGGTACGGCTGGTCGGGGAGGACCAGGAAGCACAGGGCCGTGAGCAGCGCCGTGAGCATCGTGTTGATCCCGAGCCACAGCTTGCGCCGCCCCGCGCCGTCGCTGCGCTGGCCCACCACGGGGGCCAGCAGGGCCACCACCACGCCGGCGGCCCCGATCCCGTAGCCCAGCACCTCCGAGGCGCGGTCCTCCCCGCCGAAGGGGGCGCTCGTGAGATAGACGGTGAACACGAACGTGGTCATCACGGCGTTGAAGGCGGCGGATCCGGCGTCCCACAGGCTCCAGGCCCACACGTGCGAGCGGCGCGGCACGAACGCCGTCGCCGGGAGGGAGGGGACGGGGGCGGGAGGGCCGGGGGGCGTGGCGTCCATGGCAGTCATGCTAGGCCCGCGGTGCCCGTCGCGGAGGGCGGCCTCGCCGGAGGACCGCCCGGCAATCCGGGTTCCGCCCAGGAAACCGTCCGGGAACGTACAGGTGCTGTCAGGACATGCGAGCGGGAGCGGCAACACCCCTTTGATAGGGTGGAACACCCGGGTGCGCCCCGGCCACCCCGTGCTCGCACAGGTCCTCCGTGCCCGCGTCCGGGCCCCTCGACGCCCGCCCGCCGATCTCTTCCCCGACCCCCGGAGGCGCCTGATGACCGCTGTGCTCCTGCTCCACGCAGTGGTGGCCGCGGTCGCGCCCCTGCTGTTCGCACGGATGGGACGCAGCGCCTTCTACCTCCTGGCGGCGGTCCCGTTCGCCGGCTTCCTGTGGCTGCTGGGCTCCGGCCCGCGGGTCTACGGCCCGGAGGGCGGCTGGACCGAGGGCGGGGAGTGGATCCCGTCCCTGCGCCTGGACCTGGTGCTGCGCATGGACGCCCTCTCGTGGACGATGTCCCTGCTCGTGCTCGGCGTGGGCTCCCTGGTGCTGTTCTACTGCGCCCGCTACTTCAAGTCCGGCGCGAGCGGCATCGGCGGCTTCGGCGCGCAGCTGCTCGCCTTCGCGGGCGCCATGTTCGGCCTGGTGACCGCCGACGACATGCTGGTGCTGTTCGTCTTCTGGGAGATCACCACCGTCCTGTCGTTCCTGCTCATCAGCTACAGCCGGACCCGCCTGTCCGCCCGGCGCGCGGCGCTGCAGGCCCTCGTGCTCACCACCGCCGGCGGCCTGGCCATGCTGGTCGGCATCGTGATGCTGGGCCAGGCCGCGGGCACCTACCGGATCTCCGAGGTGCTCGCGGCGGCCCCCGAGCTGGCGCAGCGCGGGACCGTGGTGGACGTGGCGGTCCTCCTGCTCCTCGTCGGCGCCGTGACGAAGTCCGCGCTGATCCCGCTGCACTTCTGGCTGCCGGCCGCGATGGCCGCGCCCACCCCGGTGTCCGCGTACCTGCACGCCGCCGCGATGGTCAAGGCCGGCATCTACCTGGTGGCCCGCTTCGCCCCGGGCTTCGCCGAGACGGCGCTGTGGCAGCCGACCATCGCGGTGCTGGGGCTGGGCACCATGCTCTTCGGCGGCTGGGCGGCCCTGAAGCAGTACGACCTGAAGCTGATCCTCGCCTACGGCACCGTCAGCCAGCTCGGCTTCCTCATGGTGATCGTGGGCCGCGGCTCCGCGGACACGGCGCAGGCGGGCATGGCCATGCTCCTCGCGCACGGGCTGTTCAAGGCCACGCTGTTCCTCGTGGTCGGGATCATCGACCACCGGGCGGGCACCCGGGACATCCGCCGCCTGTCGGGGCTCGCCGGCCGCGTGCCCGTCCTGTTCGCCGTCTCGCTCGTGGCCGCGGCGTCCATGGCCGGGCTGCCCCCGCTGGCCGGCTTCGTGGCCAAGGAGGCCGTGCTGACCGCCTTCGCCCACGACGTCGAGGGCGCGGCGGGGACCGTGGTGCTCGCCGGGCTCGTGGTCGGCTCCGTGCTGACCTTCGCCTACAGCGCCCGGTTCGTGTGGGGCGGGTTCGCCCACAAGTCCGCCGAGTTCTCCGAGCTCGACGCCGGGGTCGGCGGCAGGGCCGTGGTCAGCGACATGCAGCGGGTGGAGCCCGCGTTCCTCGCCGCGCCGCTCGTGCTCTCCGTCCTCACGGTGGTCCTCGGCCTCTGGCCCCAGCCGGTCGACGCGATGCTGCAGCCCTACGTCGACCAGTTCCCGGCCGTGGAGCACGACTTCTACCTGGCCCTGTGGCACGGGTTCACCCCGGCCCTCGGGCTCTCCGCCCTCATCGTCGCGGGCGGGATCCTGCTCCACCGCTTCCGGAGCCAGGTCGCGGACCTCCAGCGGGCCCTGCCGTCCCTGCCCCCGGGCGAGCTCGTCTACCGGCGGGTCGTCAACGTGCTGGACTTGGCCGCCGTGTGGATCACCGGCCGCACCCAGCGCGGTTCGCTCATGTTCTACCTCTCGGTCATCCTGATCACGGCGATCGTCGTGCCGCTGGTGGCGCTGATCGCGGAGGAGACCCCGCCCCTGGGGGCGCTGCGGGTCTCCGACGGCCCCGGGCAGCTGATCGCCGGCGCGGCCATGGTCGTCGCGGCCCTGCTGGTGCCCCTGGCCCGCAAGCGCTTCCTCGCGGTGCTGCTCGTGTCGGTCACGGGCTACGGGCTGGCCCTCATCTTCGCCCTGCAGGGCGCACCGGACCTCGCCCTGACGCAGACGCTCGTCGAGACCATCCTGCTCGTGGCGTTCGTGCTCGCCCTGCGCTCGCTGCCCGCCCCCCTGTGGCACCGCAACCCGGCCGGGCGCCGGCTGCTGCGCGGCACCATCGCGGTCACCTTCGGGCTGTTCATGATGGCGCTCGCGGCCTTCAGCATCTCCTCCCGCACGGCCGACCCGATCTCCCTGGAGCTGCCCCGCATGGCCTACGAGCTCGGCGACGGCCAGAACGTCGTCAACGTGATCCTCGTGGACATCCGCGCGTGGGACACGTTCGGGGAGATCTCCGTGCTCGTGCTCGCCGCCACCGGGGTGGCCTCCCTGATCTTCGTCACGGGTCGCGGGGACCGCATCGTCCGCTCCGGGGACGATCCCACCACCGACCAGCTGCGGGTGATCCGGCGGCGCAACGCCGCGGCCGTCTCGCCCGGCGGCGAGCCCCTGGAGGTGGGGCTGGCTCGCCGCGACGACGACCTCGAGGACCCCTACCTGCTCGCCGGGCGGACGATGGCCCCCGAGCGGCGCTCGATCGTCTTCGAGGTCGTCACCCGGCTGCTGTTCCACACGTTCATGATGGTCTCCCTCTACCTGCTGATCGCCGGGCACAACGACCCCGGCGGAGGGTTCGCGGGCGGTCTCATGGCCGGCCTCGCCCTGACCGTGCGCTACCTCGCGGGCGGGCGCTACGAGCTGGAGCTGGCCACGCCGATCAACGCGGGCACGATGCTCGGGACGGGCCTGGCGCTCGCCGCGCTCTACGCCGTCACCCCGGTGTTCTTCGGCGGGTCGGTGATGCAGAGCTACACCTTCGAGGCCGAGCTGCCACTCTTCGGGGCGGAGAAGTTCGTGACCGCCCTGATCTTCGACATCGCGGTCTATCTCATCGTGGTGGGGCTCATCCTGGACATCCTGCGCTCGCTCGGCGGCCGGATCGACCAGCGGATCGAGGAGGACGCGGTCCGCCGGCGGCGGCGCACCCCTGGACGCGGCACGCGCATCCGCGTCACGCGGCAGCGGAAGGTGTCCGCCGGCGCCCCCGCGGGAGCGACCGCGGCGGCCTCCGCGACATCGCCGACCGCGATCGCCCGGATCCGCACCGACGGAGGGAACGAGCACCGATGACCGTGAACCTGACCCTGCTGGTCGTGATGGGCGTGCTCTACGCCGTGGGCGTGTACCTGCTGCTCGAGCGCTCGCTCACCCGCGTGCTGCTCGGGCTGATGCTGCTGACCAACGGCACGAACCTGCTGATCCTGCACGCCGGCGGGGCCGCCGGGTCCGCGCCCCTGTACGAGGGGTCGATCGCCGCGGAGGACTACAGCGACCCGCTGCCCCAGGCCCTCATCCTCACCGCCATCGTGATCTCCCTCGCCGTCACCGCGTTCCTGCTGGGCATGATCTACCGGTCCTGGGTCCTCGGGCGCCGGGACGAGATCCAGGACGACGTCGAGGACCGGCGCGTGGCGCGGCAGTCCTCCTACGACATGGAGGACGACGCCGACGTCCCCGCCGACACCACGGAGTTCGACGACGCCCCACGGCCCCAGGACCCCGGTGAGTCCCTGGAGACCCCGGGTGTGCGCGGCGTCGACGAGTGGGGAGGGAGGCGGTGACCGTCGACTTCGCCCAGCTGGCCCCCCTGGCCGTCATCATCCCGTTCCTCGGGGCGGCCCTGAGCCTCCTGCTCCTGCGGCGCAACGCCCTCCAGCGGACCGTGGCCATCGGCTCGCTCGTGCTCACCCTCGCGGTCGAGGCGCTCATCCTCGGGACCACGTGGAACCTCGGCCCGCAGGCCGTCCACCTCGGCGGCTGGGAGGCGCCCTGGGGCATCGTCATGGTCGTGGACCAGCTCTCGTCCCTGATGCTCGTGGTCTCCACGGTCGTCTCCCTCGCCGTGCTCGTCTACGCGAGCGGGCAGGGCGTGGCCGACGGCGACGAGGAGGGGCCGATCTCGATCTTCCACCCCTCCTTCCTGATCCTCGTGGCGGGGGTCTCCAACGCCTTCCTCGCCGGGGACCTGTTCAACCTCTACGTGGGGTTCGAGATCCTGCTGACCGCGTCCTACGTGCTCATGACGATGGGCGGGACCGTGCAGCGGATCCGCACCGGCGTGACCTACGTGGTGGTCTCGGTGATCTCCTCCGTGCTGTTCCTGATCACCATCGCGATGATCTACGCGGCCACGGGCACCATCAACATGGCCGATCTCTCGGTCAAGCTCGAGGGCCTGCCGGTGGGGACGCAGATGCAGCTGCACCTGATGCTGCTCATCGCGTTCGGCATCAAGGCCGCGGTCTTCCCGCTGTCCTTCTGGCTCCCGGACTCCTACCCGACCGCCTCCGCGCCCGTGACCGCCGTGTTCGCCGGCCTGCTGACCAAGGTGGGCGTGTACTCGATCATCCGCACCGAGACCGTGCTCTTCCCCGGGGAGCGGCTCGACGACCTCCTGATGTGGGTCGCGCTGCTCACCATGGTGGTCGGCATCCTGGGCGCGCTCGCGCAGATCGACATCAAGCGCATGCTGTCCTTCACCCTGATCAGCCACATCGGGTACATGATCTTCGGGGTGGCCGTGGGCACCCAGGAGGCGCTCTCCGCCACGGTCTACTACGTGGCCCACCACATCGTGATCCAGACGAGCCTGTTCCTCGTGGCCGGGCTGATCGAGCGCCGCGGGGGGTCCACCAACGTGGACCGGCTGGCCGGGATGGCCAAGATCTCGCCGCTGCTCGCGCTGCTCTACCTCGTGCCCGCGCTCAATCTCGGCGGGATCCCGCCGTTCTCCGGCTTCCTGGGCAAGACCGGTCTGCTGCAGGCCGGCGTGGACCAGGGCGACGGGCTGGCCTACGCCCTCGTCGCCGGCTCCGTGGCGGTGTCCCTCCTGACCCTGCTCGCCATGATCCGGGTGTGGAACCGCGTGTTCCTGCGCGCCCCGGAGGACGCGGAGTACCCGGACCCCATCCTGCTGGCCCCGGTGCCCGCCGGCTCCCGGTTCCTGCTGACCTCGGGTGCCGTCGACGACCAGGCGGGCCGCTTCGCGGGCAAGGGCGACGTGCGCCTGATGTCCCCCTCGATGCTGGGCGGGGCCTCGGCCCTCGTCGCCGCGGGGGTGGCCCTGACCGTGTTCGCCGGGCCGCTGTTCCAGCTCGCGGACAACGCCGCGGAGAACCTCGTCCGCCCCGAGCGCTACGTCGAGGCCGTGCTGGACCCCGCGTCCGCGCCGCGGCCCGTCGTGGAGGAGGCCCCGTGACCCGCCCCAAGAATTCCCTGCTCGTCGAGCTGCCGCTGCTGGTGTGGCTCGTGGTGGTGTGGGGCGCCCTCTGGGGCGACTTCGGCCCCGGCAACCTGCTGGTCGGACTGGTCCTGGCCCTGCTCGTCACCTGGGTGCTCTACCTGCCGCCCGTCCAGCTGTCCGGCCGGTTCAACCCGTTCCAGTTCGCCCTCTTCGCCGTGACGTTCGTGTGGCAGGTCGCCAAGGCGAGCTTCGAGGTGATGCTCATTGCGATCCTCGTGGGCCCGCGCGCGCGCAACGCCGTGGTCGGCGTCCAGCTGCGCACGCGCTCCGACCTGCTCCTGACGGCCACCGGCCACACCATGACCCTGATCCCGGGCTCGCTCGTGGTGGAGGTGGACCGGGCCTCCGGCACGCTGTACTTCCACGCGCTCAACGTCCGCAGCGCTCAGGAGGCCGAGGACTTCCGCCGGTCCGCCCTCCGGGTGGAGGCGGCCTGGATCCGGATCATGGGCACCCCGGAGGAGCTCGCCGCCCTGCGGGCCGAGCGGGGCGGCGGACGGGCCTCCGGCACGGACCGGCCGGACAGCGCCGCGCTCAGCTCGCCGATCACCGCGAGCCTGCAGATCGTGGGCCGCCGCCGGGACGAGGTGCCCACCGGGTCCCCGGCGGACGCCCCGGGATCCACCCCCACCGACACCCACGAGGAGGACCACCCGTGATGCAGATCGCTGTGGCCGTCGCGGCCGTGCTGCTCAGCGCGGCCGCCGCGGGCACCCTCTACCGCCTCGCCAAGGGCCCCTCCCTGCTGGACCGTGTGGTGGCCACGGACGTGCTGCTGGCCATCGTCGCGGCCGCCCTCGCCGTGGACATGGCCTACCACGGCCACCTCAACAACCTGATCCTCATGGTGATCGTCTCGCTGGTCGGGTTCATCGGCTCCGTGACGGTGGCGCGCTTCGCCACCCAGACCGCCGAGCACGGGCGGTGAGCGCCGTGCTGGACACTGTCCTGGACGCCGCCGCGGCCGTGTGCCTCGTGGTCGGCGCGCTCATGTCCCTCGCCGCAGGGATCGGCCTGGTCCGCTTCCCGGACCTCCTGACGCGCATGCACGCCGGCACCAAGCCCCAGGTCTTCGGGCTGCTCCTCATGCTCACGGCAGTCGCCCTCGAGAACCGCGAACCCGTCATGATCCCGCTCATCGCCCTCGGCTGGATCTTCCAGCTGCTCACCGTGCCCGTCTCGGCGCACATGGTGGGACGCTCGACGTACCGCACCAAGCACCTGAACCGGACCACGCTGACCCAGGACGACCTGCAGAAGGTCCTCAACCGCGCCGCGGAGGGCGGGGCGGAGGGCTCCGCGGAGGGCGTCGCCGCGGGACCGCCGGTGCCGAGCCCGGACGGCCGGCGGGCGGACGGACAGCAGACTGACGGATCGCCGGGGACGCGTTAGGCTGGGCAGGATCGACAGGGCGCACCCGCGTCCTCCTCGGACGACAAGGAGCAGCACTCCATGAACACCAAGGTCCTCGAACTCGTGGGCACCGGCCTCTCGCTCGGCGGCGTGGCGCTCTCGCACAAGGTGCTCGGCGCGGCGTGGACGCGCATCACCGGCGACCCGCCCCCCGCCAAGAACCCGGACCCGGACGAGGCCTGGACGGGCATCATCATCTGGTCGCTCGTCACCGGTCTCGTGGGCACCGTCATCAAGGTCGGCATCTCCCGCCAGATCGCGAAGATGGAGAACAGGCCGCGGACGAACCCCAAGGCCTCGAGCCAGGCCGAGGTCTGAGGCCCGGCGAGCACCTCGCGCAGGGGCCCGTCCGGCCGGACACCGCACCGGTGTCCGGCCGGACGGGCCCCTGCGTCGTTCACCGGCCGTGCGCCGGCAGTGCACGGGGCGGGCGGGGGAGGGGTAGACTCGGTGCCACTGAACGACAGGGGAGCGCCCCGCCGGTGAGACCGGCGCGGCGCTGAGAGTGCGGATCGCCGCAGACCCTCGAACCTGCTCCGGTTAGCACCGGCGAAGGGAGTCGAGCATCTCAGGGGTGCTTCCCCGGGAACGCGCCACCGGCGCGGCCCGCGGAACCCCGTCCCCTCCTGGCACCGACGGCTCGCTGAGCCCAGGAGGAACCCACCGTGAACACCACCACCCACCGCCCCGCCCGCCGCCCCGGCACGTCCCGCGCGTCGTCCTGGCGCGTCGTCGACATCGTCGTGGCCGCCGTCCTCGCCGCCGTGTGCGCGGTCGTCTTCTGGGCGTGGTCGAACCTGCTCTACCCCGTGGTCGGCACGGCCGCGGTCGCCTACCCGCCCGCCGTAGGGCTGATCGCCGGCGGCTGGCTCGTGGCCGGCGTGCTCGGCGGGCTGATCATCCGCAAGCCCGGCGCCGCGCTGTTCTGCGAGCTGCTCGCCGCCGTGATCGAGAGCTTCCTGGGCACCCACTTCGGTCTGCTGGTCGTGCTCTCCGGTCTCGTCCAGGGCATCGGCGCGGAACTGGCCTTCGCCGCCTTCCGGTACCGCCGGTTCGACGCCCTCGCGGCGGCCGTGGCGGGCGCCGTGAGCGGGATCTTCCTCGGCGTCCACGAGAACATCGTCTACAACTACGAGTGGGCGCTGAGCCACCAGGTGGTCTACGTGGTCCTGGCGGCCGTCTCCGGGGCGGTGCTCGCGGGCCTGCTGATGCAGGCCGTGGTGCGGGCCCTCGCGGCCACCGGCGTGCTGCAGGGTCTCGCGTCGGGGCGGGCCGTGCGGCGATGACGGCTTTCACGACCCCGGGCCCCGTGGTGCCCGCCGGCCGCGGGGCCCGGGTCGAGGCCCGCGGCTTCGGCTGGCACCACCCCGGGCGGGACGCGGCGGCGCTGCGCGGCCTCGACCTCGTGGTGGAGCCGGGGGAGCGCGTGCTCCTGCTGGGACCCAGCGGGGCGGGCAAGTCCACCCTCCTGCACGCCCTGGCGGGAGTCCTCCACGACGACGACGGGCAGTCCGCCTCCGGCGAGCTGCTGCTCGACGGCATGCCGCCGGAGCAGGCGCGCGGCCGGGCCGGGCTCGTGCAGCAGGACCCCGAGTCCCAGATGGTGCTGTCCCGGATCGGGGACGACACCGCCTTCGGCCTCGAGAACCTCGCGGTGCCCCGGGAGCAGATCTGGCCGCGGGTGCGCGCGGCGCTCGACGACGTGGGGCTGGACCTCCCCCTCGACCACTCCACCGCGGCCCTGTCCGGCGGGCAGAAGCAGCGCCTGGCGCTCGCGGGCGCCGTGGCCATGAGCCCGGGGGTGCTGCTGCTCGACGAGCCGACCGCCAACCTGGACCCCGCCGGCGTGCGGCGGGTCCGCGACGCGGTGGTGTCCTGCCTCGACCGCAGCGGCGCAACGCTCGTGGTCGTGGAGCACCGTGTCGCCGTGTGGGCCGAGGTCGTGGACCGCGTCGTCGTGCTCGGCCGGGACGGGAGCATCACCCACGACGGCGCGCCGGGCCGGGTGCTCGGCACCGCGGCCGACGAGCTCAGCGGCGCGGGGGTGTGGGTGCCCGGCCGAGTGCCTGCCACGCGTGCGCCCGCTCGCCCCGCCGCGGGGCCCGGTGCCGGTTCCGCCGGGGGTCCCGCCGGCACCCGGGCCGCCGGCTCCGGGGCGGACGGCGCGCCGCTGCTGAGCGCCACCGGTCTGGGCGTCTCGCGCAGCCAGCCGTCGGCGCGGCAGCTGCGCGCCCGGCGGCGGGCCCGGCGGCGCGGCCGCCCGCTGGACGACGCCGCCGCGGGCCGGGACCTCCCCACGGCGGTGGCCGACGTGGAGCTGACCCTGCGCCGCGGCCGCGCGCTCGCGCTGACCGGGCCGAACGGCGCCGGCAAGTCCACGCTCGCGCTGACGCTGGCGGGTCTGCTCGCCCCCGTGCGCGGCACCGTGCGGGCCCACCCGGTCCTCGACCGCGGCGCGGGCCCCGACCCGCTCGAGTGGAGGGGCCGGGAGCTCGTGGCCCGCGTGGGGACGGTCTTCCAGGAGCCCGAGCACCAGTTCCTGCGCGCCACCGTGCGGGCCGAGCTCGAGCTCGGCCCCCGGCTGGCCGGCACGCCGGTGGCCGAGCGGGAGCGCCGCACGGACGAACTGCTCCGCCGGCTGCGGCTCTCGCACCTGGCCGACGCCAACCCGTTCACCCTCTCCGGGGGCGAGAAGCGGCGGCTGTCCGTGGCCACGGTGCTCGCCACGGACCCGGACGTGCTGGTGCTCGACGAGCCGACGTTCGGTCAGGACGCCCTGACGTGGGCGGAGCTCGTGGACCTGCTCGTGGAGCTCGTCGACGCCGGCACGGCGGTCCTCGCCGTGACCCACGACGAGGACTTCGTGCGGGCGCTCGGCGCCGAGGTGCTGGCGCTGGGCACCCCGAGCGAGCGGGGCCGCGCCGCTCGCACGGCACCGGCGGCGGGAGGGGCGCCGGCCGTTCCTGTCGTGCGGTCCGCGTCCGCGGCGGGGAAGACCGCGGCTGCTCCTGCCGTGCGGTCCGCGGCCGCGGCAGGGAGTGCCCCGGCCGCTCCGGCGGCGCCGGGGGCCGGCGCGGTGCGGGTCGTCCCCGTCCGGCGGGAGCCCGTCCGGTGAGCGCCGCCGCGATCGCGCCGTCGGCCCGGACCTCGCTGCTGGGGCGCACGAACGCGGTGGTCAAGCTGGCCGGGGCGCTGCTGCTGACCGTGGTGCTGCTGCTCAGCGCGGACCCCGTGACGTCGGGGACCGTGCTGCTGGGCGAGGTGCTGCTGCTGGCGCTGGCCGGTCAGCGCCCGCTCGCGCTGCTGCGCCGGGCGTGGCCGGTGGTCGTGGCGGCACTCGTGAGCGGGTGGGGCACGGCCCTGCTCGCCGAGGACTCCGGGCCGGTGCTGCTCGACCTGGGGGTCACCGGGATCTCGTCCGGCTCGGTGGCCGCAGGGGCGGCGATCGCCCTGCGCGGGCTGGCGCTGGCGCTGCCCGGGCTGATGCTGGTACTCACCACGGATCCCACGGACCTCGCCGACGGCCTCGCCCAGACGCTGCGCCTGCCGGCCCGCTTCGTGCTCGCGTCCCTGGCCGCGCTGCGGCTGGTGGGGGTGATGGTCTCCGAGTGGGCCACCCTGGCGATGGCGCGGCGGGCGCGCGGGGCGGGGTCCGGGCACGGTCCGGTGGGCGCGCTGCGGGAGTTCGGCGGCCAGGCCTTCACGCTGCTGGTGCAGTCCCTGCGACGGGCCACCCGGCTGTCGGTCACCATGGAGGCCCGCGGCTTCGGTGCAGGTCCGCGCACGTGGGCCCGCGTCCCGGGGTACTCCTGGCGGGACGCGGCGGTCCTCACGGGCTGCGCTGCGGCCGCCGCGGCGGGCCCGGCGGTGTCCGTCCTGCTCGGGACGCACCGGTTCATCTGGGCCTGAGCGAAGGATCAGGCCTGCTGGACCCAGCTCGTGACGAGCTTCGTCAGGTCCGGGTCCACCGGCAGCGGCTGGTGGTCGAGCCGGCGCACCGGCACCGCGAGCCGGACGCTGGAGACCAGCCACACGGCGTCGGCCTCCATGAGGTCCGCCGGGTACAGGGGCCCGTAGCCGAGCTCCCAGCCGTCCCGGCGGGCGGCGGCGAAGATCTTGGCCTGCGTGGTGCCCGGCAGGATCCCGTGCGAGGGCTCCGGCGTCAGCAGGGTGCGGCGGCCGACGCGCACCCGGGCGCAGACCACGGAGGACGTCGCGCCCTCCAGGACCCTGCGCCCCTCCGTGGTGAAGACCGCCTCGTCCGCGCCGAGGGAGCGGGCGTGGCGCAGGGCGGCCATGTTGATCGCGTAGGAGAGCGTCTTGGCCCCCGGGAGCAGCCACGGGTACCCGGCGTCCTGGGCGGGGTCGTGGCCGCGCGGCAGCAGCACCGCGGTCACGCCGTCCCGGCGCTGCCGGAACGTCGTCTCCGGCACGGGGCTCACCACGATCCAGGACCACGGGCCGTCCGCCGGGGTGCCGCGGCTGATCACCACCTTGACGGCGTGCTCGGCCCCCAGACCGCCGTCCCCGCCGGGGGCGGCGTGGGCGAGCGCCAGCTCCACCGCCCCGCGCACGTCCCGCGCCGACGGCACGGGCAGCTGCGCCAGCCGCGCGGAGGCCGACAGCCGCTGGTGGTGGGCCTCGAACTTCTGCACGAGCCCGTCGACGGCGCGCATGGTCTCGAAGACGCCGTCCCCCCGGGTGAGCCCCTGGTCGTCGATCCGCACGAGCGGAACGGACGGATCGGCGAGGACGCCCTCCGGGTGGGCGGCGTCGAGGACGACGACGGTGCTGGTCACGGATCCTCCTGTCGGTGCGGCCGCGGGGCTCAGCAGACCGGGCCGGGGTGCAGGATGTCCACCTGTTCCCAGACGTGGTCCTCCGCCAGGTAGGCGTCCTCCTGGGCGGCCCAGCGGTCCCAGTGCTCGGCGTAGTAGGAGCCGTCACGGCTCAGCGCGCGGTCGTAGCGCAGGGCGGTGGGCAGCTCGACCCACACGGAGACGTCCAGCAGCTCCCGGGCCTCGGCGCTGCACGCGCCGACGCCCTCCAGGATCACGACCTCCGCCACACGGGTCAGCCGCGGGGTCCCCGGGGAGCCGGTGACCCAGTCCCAGGCGCTCCACTCGGCGTCCCGGCCCTGGTCGAGGGGTGTGAGGACCTCGTCCACGTAGGTGCGGCGGCCGGGGCCGAGCCCGTCCCAGCCCGGGTAGAGGTCCTCGAGGTGGAAGAGCGTCACGTCCCGCACCGGGCGCAGCACCGCGCCGAGCTGCTCGGCGAGGCTGGTCTTGCCGGCCCCCGAACGCCCGTCGATGCCGATGAGGTAGGGGTGGCGGGTGGGGGAGGGGAGCAGCCGCGCCAGGTTGGTGCCGGCGGGGTGGGCCGCGGCGAGCGCCGGATCCAGCTCGAGCTCGATGTCGATCACGCGCGCCCGGCGTCCTGCGCGGATCCCCGGTCGGCGCCGAGCTCCCGGGCGACGGCGCGGACCACGCCCGGCACGGCGGCGTCGATCATGCCCCAGGTGGACTCGAAGTCCTCGGGGCCCCCGTACCAGGGGTCGTAGATCCCCAGGTCGCCGTGCTCGAGGCCCTCGACGGCGGGGTCGAACTCCCGCAGCAGCCGCACCTTGGCGGCGGCGGACCGGTCCGGTGCGAGCGCCCGCAGGCGCTGCCAGTGCACCACGTCCAGGGCGAGCACGAGGTCCCGGTCGCCGAAGCGGACGGGGTCGAAGACCTGGGCCGCGTGCGCGGAGGCGTCGAGTCCCTCGCGGCGCAGGAGGTCGCCGGCGCGGGGGTCCACGGGGTTGCCGAGCTCCTCGTCGCTGACGCCGGCCGAGTCGATCCGCACGCGCCCGGCCAGTCCTGCGGCCTCGAAGGCGCGGCGCAGGGCTAACTCCGCCATGGGCGAGCGGCAGATGTTGCCGGTGCACACGGCCACGATCGAATACATAGCGCGCAGTCTAAGCCGTCCGGTCCCGGCACGAGAAGTGCGGCCGCCGCCCGAGGGGGCGACGGCCGCACGGCGCGGGTCCGGTCAGGACCGGCGGACGGTCGGGTCGAGCGGTCGCTGCTCGTCCGGGTCCAGTCGTTCCTGACCGGCGTCCGGGCGCTCCGGCTCCTGGTCGGCCTGCTGGCCGGAGCTCGAACCGGTCTCCGCGGCGAGGTCGATCTCCTCGCCGTTCTCGTCGACCCGCCGGTACCAGTCGGTGACGGCCGGGTCGTGGGAGTCGAAGGTCTCGCCGGCGGCACGGGCGCCGGGGGCGTGCTCCACCTGCAGGGCGAAGTCGTCGCCGTGCTCCTCGATGCCGTGGATCACGGCCTTGCGCACCGCCGTGAGGGCGAACGCGTGGCGGATCGTGGCGGGGTCGCTGCGCAGGTCCTTGTAGAAGGCGACCATGAGGAAGGCGACGATCACCGCGAACGGCAGGGCCGAGACGGTCACGAGGTTCTGCATCCCGGTCAGGGCGTCGTCGCCGCCCACGAGCATCATGACCGAGGCGATGCCGCCGAGGCACAGGCCCCAGAACACGACGATCGGCCGGTTCGGCTCGGGCTGGCCCCGCTGGGACAGCGTGCCCATGACGATGGACGCGGAGTCCGCGCTGGTCACGAAGAAGATGCCGATGACGACCATGGCGAGCACCGACGTGATCGCGCCGAAGGGCAGGGCGTCGAGCATGCCGAACAGCGCGGCCTCCTGGCCGCCCGCGGCGGCCAGGTCGGTCCCGGTGCGCTGCAGGTACATGGACGTGCCGCCGATGACCACGAACCAGAGCACGCACATCGAGGAGGGGACCACGAGCACCACGGTCACGAACTGGCGCAGCGTGCGGCCGCGGGAGATCTTGGCGATGAACATCCCGACGAACGGGGACCAGGACAGCCACCAGGCCCAGTAGAAGACGGTCCAGCCGCCGGCGAAGGCGGTGGCGTCCTCGCCCCAGCCGCCGGTCTGCCCGGTCATCCAGAGGTACTCCTGCAGGTAGGTGCTGAACACGGCGGGGACCAGGTCCAGGATCAGGACGGTGGGCCCGGCCACGAACACGAACAGGGCGAGCAGGAAGGCCAGCAGCAGGTTCGTGTTGGAGAGGTAGCGGATGCCGCGGGCCACGCCGGAGACCGCGGAGACCACGAAGGCGGCGGTGAGGACGGCGATGATCGCGATGAGCCCACCGTTGCCGAGCGGTCCCCAGCCGGCGACGATCTCGAGGCCCCGGGAGATCTGCAGCGCGCCGATCCCGAGCGAGGCGGCGGTGCCGAAGAGGGTCGCGAAGATGGCGAACACGTCGATGAGCCGGCCCAGGCCGCCCTCGGCGCGCCGCTGGCCGATCAGCGGCACGAAGATCCGGCTGATGAGCGGGGAGCGTCCGCGCCGGTAGGCGCCGTACGCGACGGCCGCGCCGACCACGGCGTACATGGCCCAGGGGTTGAGACCCCAGTGGAAGGCGGTCTGGACGAGGGCGTAGACGGTCATCTCCTCGGAGCCGGGCTCCGCCCCGAAGCCGGGGACGCCCGCGCCGAAGTGGCTCAGCGGCTCGGAGGCGCCGTAGAACATCAGGCCGATGCCCATGCCGGCGGCGAAGAGCATGGCGAGCCACGAGAAGAAGGAGTACTCGGGCTTCTCGTCGTCCATGCCCAGGGGGATCCGCCCGGTCCGGGTGAAGCCGACCACGAGCATGAACAGCACGGCGGCCGTGGACAGGGCCGTGAAGAACCACCCGGCGTTGCCGGTGACCCAGCCCAGGGCCGCGGTGGAGGCGGCGGTCAGGGACTCGGTGGAGAGCACGCCCCAGGCGATGAACCCCACGATCAGCGCGGCGGTGACGGTGAAGACCACCTTGTCCGTGCCGTAGTGCAGCTTCTGGTCCTCGACGGCGATGCCGGGGACGAGGGCGGGGTGGATGCCGTGCGGGTAGTTGATCTCGCGCAGCACCTCCCGCGGCTTCGGCCGGCGGGAGCCGTCGGCCTCACTGGACGGATGCGGCGAATGGGGTGGCGTGGTGCTCACGGTGGCTCCTGAGGTGTCGGGGTGCGTGCGGTGTCGTGTCGGTGCGTGCGGTGACGTGCGGGGCGGACCCGGGGGTGTGGCGGTGGCCCGCGGGAACGGGCTCAAACACTCCACGGTATCCGACGTCCTGCCCCGCCGGGAGGGAGTGCGCGGCGTCTCACATCCCCGGCACCCCGGGTTGAGTCGATGTGGCTCAACTTAAGTTGACATCAGCGGCTCACGTGGCAGACTTGAGCCAGGAAAACTCAAGAACTGAGACCTCCGGGACCCCAACGGGGCCGGTACGGCCCGCCCGGTTCAGCTCGACCCGAAGGAGAACACGTCCATGTCTCGTGCAGTAGGAATCGACCTCGGCACCACCAACTCCGTGGTGTCCGTGCTGGAGGGCGGCGAGCCCACCGTCATCGCCAACGCCGAGGGCAACCGGACCACGCCGTCCGTCGTCGCCTTCTCCAAGGACGGCGAGACCCTGGTGGGCGACATCGCCAAGCGCCAGGCCGTCACCAACGTGGACCGCACGATCGCCTCGGTGAAGCGCCACATGGGCACCGGGTGGTCCACCGACATCGACGGCAAGAAGTACACGCCGCAGGAGATCTCGGCGCGCATCCTGATGAAGCTCAAGACCGACGCCGAGTCCTACCTCGGCGACAAGGTCACCGACGCCGTGATCACCGTCCCGGCGTACTTCAACGACGCCGAGCGCCAGGCCACCAAGGAGGCCGGTGAGATCGCGGGCATGAACGTGCTGCGCATCGTCAACGAGCCCACCGCCGCGGCGCTCGCCTACGGCCTGGAGAAGGGCAAGGAGGACGAGCTCATCCTGGTCTTCGACCTCGGTGGAGGCACCTTCGACGTCTCCCTGCTGGAGGTCGGCAAGGACGAGGACGACTTCTCCACCATCCAGGTCCGCTCGACCGCCGGCGACAACCGCCTCGGCGGCGACGACTGGGACCAGCGCGTGGTCGACTGGCTGCTGGCGCAGGTGAAGTCGAAGACCGGCGCGGACCTGTCCAAGGACAAGATCGCCCTGCAGCGCCTGAAGGAGACCGCGGAGCAGGCCAAGAAGGAACTGTCCTCCGCGACCAGCACCAGCATCTCCCTGCAGTACCTGTCCGTGACCCCCGAGGGCCCGGTGCACCTGGACGAGCGCCTCACCCGCGCCAAGTTCGAGGAGCTCACCCGGGACCTGCTCGAGCGCACCGAGAAGCCGTTCAAGGACGTCATCGCCGAGGCCGGCATCTCCGTGTCCGACATCGACCACGTGGTGCTGGTGGGCGGCTCGACCCGCATGCCCGCCGTCGCGGAGACCGTCCAGCGCCTGGCCGGCAAGGAGCCCAACAAGGGCGTGAACCCGGACGAGGTCGTCGCCGTCGGCGCCGCGATCCAGGCGGGCGTGCTCAAGGGCGACCGCAAGGACGTGCTGCTGATCGACGTGACCCCGCTGTCGCTGGGCATCGAGACCAAGGGCGGCGTGATGACCAAGCTCATCGAGCGCAACACGGCAATCCCCACCAAGCGGTCCGAGACCTTCACCACCGCCGAGGACAACCAGCCGTCCGTGTCCATCCAGGTCTTCCAGGGCGAGCGCCAGTTCACCCGGGACAACAAGAACCTGGGCACCTTCGAGCTGACCGGCATCGCCCCCGCCCCGCGCGGGATGCCGCAGATCGAGGTCACCTTCGACATCGACGCCAACGGCATCGTGCACGTCTCCGCGAAGGACAAGGGCACCGGCACCGAGCAGTCGATGACCATCACGGGCGGGTCCTCCCTCTCCAAGGAGGACATCGACCGGATGGTCAAGGACGCCGAGGCCAACGCCGAGGCGGACCGGGTGCGCCGCGAGGCGGCCGACCTGCGCAACAACGCGGAGCAGCAGGCGTACTCCGTCGACAAGCTCCTGAAGGACAACGACGAGAAGCTGCCCGCGGACGTCAAGTCCGAGGTGCAGGCGGACGTCGACGCCCTGAAGAAGGCGCTCGAGGGCGAGGACGAGGACGCCGTGAAGTCGGCCTACGACAAGCTGCAGCAGTCCCAGACCAAGCTCGGCGAGGCCCTCTACGCGCAGTCGCAGACCGAGGGCGCCGAGGGCGCCCCGGGTGCGGGCGCCACCGGTGCCACCGGTGACGAGGACATCGTCGACGCCGAGGTCGTCGACGACGAGGACGAGAAGAAGTGAGCATGCCCGACCCCACGCCAGGACCCGACGAGAACGTGGACGACCACGGCGCCGGGAGCGTTCCCGGCGACCCCGCCGCGCACCCCGGCGAGCAGTCCGCACAGGACTCCGGCGCCGGCCCCCGCGAGGAGGCCGGGCCGGAGGGCCTGACGGTGGACGACATCCTCTCGACGCCCCAGTCGACGGACGCGGAGTCCGGGGACGCCGCACCGGCGCCGGCCGCCGCGGAGGAGTCCCCGGCGGCCGCCCTCGCCGAGGAGCGGCTCGAGGAGCTGCGCCGGCTGCAGGCCGAGTTCGTGAACTTCAAGCACCGCACGGCGCGCGAGAAGGAGCAGCTGCGGACCTTCGTGACGGGCGACCTCCTGCAGACGCTGCTGCCGGTGTTCGACGACATCGACGCGGCCCGGCAGGCGGGCGACCTCACCGACGGCCCGTTCGCGGCGATCGCGAACAAGCTCGAGGAGACCCTCGTGCGGCACGGGCTGGTGCGCCTCGGGGAGGTCGGGGAGAAGTTCGACCCGAACGTCCACGAGGCGGTGCTGCAGCAGCCCACGAGCGAGGTCGAGCCGGACCAGGTCTCGATGGTGCTGCGCTCCGGCTTCCGGATCGGCGAGCGCGTGGTGCGGCCGGCCCAGGTCGCCGTCGCGGTCGCCGAGTGAGGCCGGACCCGGCCTGATCCCGGCGACGTCAGGGGAGGCCCGTCCCTCGGGCCTCCCCTGACCCGTCCACCCGTCCCCGGCGCCGCGGCGCCGGGGACGACCCCCGGACCACCACCGGGTCCTGCTCCGCAGGACCCCGACCGGCCCCACAGAAAGGAGGCGTCATGGCCAGCCAGGACTGGATCGACAAGGACTTCTACAGCATTCTCGGCGTCTCCAAGGACGCGTCCGCCGCCGACGTCAAGAAGGCCTACCGCAAGCTCGCCCGCCAGTACCACCCGGACCAGAACCCGGGGGACGCGGAGGCCGAGCAGCGGTTCAAGGACATCACCGAGGCGAACTCCGTGCTCTCCGACCCCGAGGAGCGCAAGCAGTACGACGCGATCCGCGCGATGGGCTCCGGGGCGCGCTTCACCGCCGGCGGCCCCGGCGGCGCCGGGGGCTCGGCCAACTTCGAGGACCTCTTCGGCGACATCTTCGGCGGAGGCGGCGGAGGACGCCGCCGCCGCACGACCTACTCCACCGGCGGCGCGGGCGGCCCCGGCGGCCCGGGCGGGTTCGAGGACCTGTTCGCCCAGTTCGGCGGTCAGACCGGGTACGGGGCGCCGGGCGGCTACGGCGGCTACCAGGCCCCGCCGGCGCGCGGGGAGGACATCCGGACGGAGACGACCATCCCGTTCCGCTCCTCGGTGCACGGCACCACGGTCAAGCTGCGCCGGGGCAACGGCCAGGAGACCACGGTGCGGATCCCGCGCGGCGTGCGCGACGGGCAGAAGCTCAAGCTCGCCGGCAAGGGCCACTCGGGTGCCGGCGGCGCCGGCGACCTCTACGTCACCGTCCACGTGACCCCGCACCCCTTCTTCCGGCGCGTCGAGGGCACGGACGACGTCGAGGTCACCGTGCCGATCACGTTCCCCGAGGCGGCCCTGGGCGCCACCATCGAGGTGCCCGTGCTGGACGGCGGCACCGTGCGCGTGAAGGTCCCGGCGGGCACGTCCTCGGGCCGGCGCTTCCGCGTCAAGGGGCGCGGGTTCGGCACGGCCAAGGGCACCGGCAACCTGATCGTGACGGTCGAGGTGCACGTGCCGGCCGAGCTGGACGAGCAGGCGCAGGCCGCCGTCCGGGCGTTCGCCGAGGCGACCGCGGACGAGGACCCCCGGGCCCGCCTGGCCGAGAAGGCACGGGTGTGAGATGGCACTGGACGCCGACCAGCCGCTGTTCGTGATCTCCGTGGCCGCGGAGATCGCGGAGATGCACCCGCAGACGCTGCGCCAGTACGACCGGCTCGGCCTCGTCAGGCCGTCCCGGGCCCCCGGCCGCGCCCGCCGCTACTCGCAGCGCGACATCGAGAAGCTGCAGCAGATCCAGGTGCTGTCCCAGCAGGGCGTGTCCCTCGAGGGCATCCGGCGCATCCTCCAGCTGGAGAACCAGGTCGCGGCCCTGCGGTCGCGGGTGGCGGAGCTGTCCCGGGAACTCGAGGACGCCCGGGACCGGGCCGAGGAGTCCTCGCGGATCTTCGCCGCCGGCGTCGGCGGGGACGTGGTGCGCATGGCCCGCGGCGCCCGCCCCCGGGCCCGCAAGATCTCGCAGGCCGTGGTGCTGTACCGGCCCCCGCGCCAGCAGGAGCGCTGAGCCGCACCGGCGCCCGGGCCGGGCGGTCAGCGCAGGTGCTTCTCGAAGCCCACGTCGTACACGCCGCCCGGATAGACCCGGGCGGTCCCGGGCAGCAGGACGTACCCGCTGCTGCGGTACAGGGCGGACGCCTCGGGTTGGCGGCTGCCCGTGGTGAGGTGGATGCGCCGGTAGCCCGCCGCGGCGGCGAGCCGCTCGAGCTCGGCCAGGACCCGCCGCGAGATCCCGCGCCGGCGGTGCGCCGGGGCGGTCCACACCCGTTTGAGCTCGGCCGTGGCGTCGTCGTGCCGACGGAACGCGCCACCCCCCACCGTCGTGCCGCCCTCGAGGAGGAGCAGGAGCGCTCCGGCGGGGGCGGTGAAGTCGTCGACGGGGTGCTCGGCCATCTCCTCCGCCCCGATCTCGGGACCGTAGCGCTCCACGTACTCGTGGTGCAGGCCCTCGAGCAGCAGCTGCGTGCGGGGATCGCCCGGGGGCACGACGACGAAGCCGTCCCGCTCCGGGCCGGGCAGTGCGGGCACGCCGTTTCGCTCCGCGCCGGGGACGGCGCTCACGCCGTCCGGCGGTAGACGAGGTCGCGGGGGACGCGGCCCGCCTCCTGCGCCTTGCGCTCGAAGCTCGTGAGGACCCGTCCCTCCCAGCGCGGGGCCCATCCGGTGTCCGGGTGCTCGTCGTCGGCGAGCGGGCCCGGGTGGACGTTCTCGAACTGCGGGGACGCGTCGAGGACCTCACGCATCACCAGGGCGTACTCCTGCCAGTCCGTGGCGAGCCGCCACAGCCCGCCCGGGACGAGCACCCGGGCGGCGAGCTCGGCGAACGCGGGGGAGACCAGGCGCCGCTTGTGGTGGCGGGTCTTGTGCCAGGGGTCCGGGAAGAACACCCACAGCTCGTCGACCGAGGCCGGGGCGAGCATGTGCTCCAGGACCTCGGGCGCGTTGGCCTGCGCCACGCGGACGTTGTCCACCCCGGCCTGGGCCGCCTTGAGCAGCAGGTCCGCGATCCCGGGCTTGTACACCTCGACGGCGAGGAAGTTCCGCGCCGGGTCCTGGGCGGCGGCGTGCACGACCGCCTCGCCGAGCCCGGAGCCGACCTCCACGACCAGCGGCGCCTCGCGCCCGAAGGCCGCGGCCGCGTCGAACTCGTGGTCGGGGTGCACGGAGGTGTCCGTGCGCACGCGCGGGACGTCGAGCACCCGGGTGGGCGCCCAGTCGTCCCAGGCCTTCTGGCGGCGGGCGGTGAGGCGGTCGCCGCGGCGCACGAAGGAGTACGGCCGGCGGTGGAACGCCTCGGGGACGGGGCCCTGTGCGGGGCCCTCGGCGGGGGAAGGGGTGTGCTCGCTCATCGCCCTACATCCTAGGGGCTGGGCGGGCGGCGGGCGCGTCGGCGCCGGGAACGGGCGGCTCGGACCAGCGCCGGCGGGGCGCCTCCCACGCCGCGAACCGGGCGAGCAGCTCGTCGGCGTCCTGGGCGACCACGGCTGCGTCCCGGTACTCGGGGCGCACGAGACCGGCCGCGGACATCGAGGCCACCGCGTCCAGCAGGGGCCTCCAGTAGCCGGCCACGTCCAGGAAACCGACCGGCTTGGCGTGCACCCCCACCTGCAGCCAGGTCCACGCCTCGAAGATCTCCTCGAGGGTGCCCAGGCCGCCCGGCAGGGCCACGAACCCGTCGGCGAGGGCGGCCATCTCCGCCTTGCGCTCGTGCATCGTCCGGACGATGCGCAGCTCGGTCAGCCCCGTGTGGGCCGTCTCGTCGTCGACGAGCGACTGCGGCATGACCCCGACCACCTCGCCCCCGGCGGCCAGGGCGGCGTCGGCGACGACGCCCATCAGCCCCACGTGGCCGCCGCCGTAGACGACGCCCACGCCGCGGCGGGCGAGGGTGGTGGCGAAGGCCCGGGCGGCCTCGGGGAACAGGGGGTCGGAGCCGAGGGATGCCCCGGTGTACACGGCGAGTCTCATGAGGACATTGTCGCTGTCGCTGTCGCTGTCGCAGTCGCAGTCCCTCGTCCCCGCCCCTCGTCCTCGCCCTGTCCCTCGTCCTCGTCCTCGTCCTGTCCCGCGTCCTTCTCACGTCGCGGCGTCGATAGCATGAGGCGCGCCCCGCGCCCGCCCTGCCGACCCGTGCCGAAGGACCTCCCGTGAGCTCATCGCCGCCCGACGACCCCGTGCGCTCCCGCCTGCGCCTCTCCGGCGGCAAGGACCGGGTGGTGCTGGTGGCGGCGCTGGGGATCCTCAGCGCGGTGAGCCCGATGGCCACGGACATGTACCTGGCCTCGATGCCTGCCATGGCCGGGCACTTCGGGGCGTCGGCCTCCGCGGTGCAGCTGACGCTGACCACGTACATGGTCGGCATGGCCGTGGGGCAGTTCCTGCTCGGGCCCGTGTCCGACGTGCTGGGCCGGCACCGGCTCATGGTGGCCGGCAACGCGCTGTTCCTGCTCAGCTCCGTCGCCGTGGTCCTGGCCCCGACCATCGGGACGGTGCTGATCCTGCGCGCGGTGCAGGGACTCGCCGGGGCGGCCGGCGTCGTGATCGCCCGCGCGGTGGTCTCGGACATCGCCTCCGGCCGCGGGGCCGCGAAGCTGTTCTCGGTCCTCGCGACCATCACCTCCCTCGCCCCGGTGGTGGCCCCGCTCCTGGGCGGGGTGATCGCCACGGTGGCCCCGTGGCAGACCGTGTTCTGGGTGCTCGCGGCGTTCGGGCTGCTGATGCTGGCGTGCTCCGTGCTCGTGGTCCCCGAGACCCTGCCCCCGCACCGGCGCCACCGCGGCGGGGTCGGCGCCGTCGTCACCGGGTCCTGGCGGGTGCTGCGCACCCCGTCCTTCATGGCCTACGCCCTCGCCTTCGGACTCGCGTTCGGCGCCCTGTTCTCCTACATCTCCGCCTCCTCCTTCGTGCTGCAGAACGTGCTCGGCTACTCGGCGCTCGGCTACTCCGTGGTGTTCGCCGTCAACGCGGGCGGCTCCATCCTGGGCGCGGTCGTCAACACCCGCCTCGTCGACCGGGTCGAGCCCGGCACGATCCTCCGCACCGCGATCGTGGTCATGGCCGCCGTCAACGTGGTGGGCCTGGGCCTGGTGCTGGCCGGGATCACCGGGTGGACCACCCTGGCGCACCTCTTCGTGAGCCAGACCTGCATCGGCTTCGTCATGGGCAACGCCGTGGCCCTCGCCCAGGGCCGGGTCCCGGGCCGGGCCGGGGCCGGGTCGGCGGTGCTCGGACTGGTCCAGTTCCTCCTGGGCGGGCTCGTGAGCCCGCTGACCGGCCTGGCCGGTCAGCACACCGCCGTCCCGATGGCCGTGTCCATGGCGGTGTGCTCGCTGCTCGCCGCGGGAGCCGTGCTGCTCGCGCGCCGCCTCTCGCGGCGGGCGCCGGAGGGCCCCGCCGCCCCGTCCGGCCCGTAACCGGGCGGAAACGGGCAGGAGCCACACTGTGGCCGATCCATCGGTCCCTGACCGGGGGAGCAGCGGACCTGTGATTAGATGCCTTCTGCCGAGACCGAGGTCACAGTCCCGTTCCGGCCCGATTCCTGATCCACCCGACACCCACGGGAGAACACATGCTCCAAACCATCGAGACTGCCCTCGGCGAGCTGGGCGGCATCATCTGGGGGCCCTACGTCCTCATCCCCCTGCTGCTGCTCACCGGTCTGTACCTGACCGTCCGGCTGGGCGGGCTGCAGTTCCACAAGCTGGGCTCCGCGCTGCGACTGGCCCTGTTCGACCGCAAGGACGCGGACGCCCGCGGCGGCGACGTCTCCCAGTTCCAGGCGCTGACCACGGCGCTCGCGGCCACCGTGGGCACCGGCAACATCGTGGGCGTGGCCACCGCGATCTCGATCGGCGGGCCCGGCGCCCTGTTCTGGATGTGGGTCACCGGCCTGCTCGGCATGGCCTCCAAGTACTCCGAGGCGTTCCTGGCCGTGCGGTTCCGCACCACGGATGCCAAGGGTGAGATCTCCGGCGGCCCGCAGTACTACCTGGAGCGCGGCATCCGCAACGGGTTCGGCAAGTTCCTGGCGATCTTCTTCGCCGTCGCCGCCGCGCTGGCCGCGTTCGGCATCGGCAACATGACCCAGGGCAACTCCATCGCCTCCAACCTGGAGAGCTCGTTCAGCGTCCCCACCTGGATCACCGGTGTGGTGCTCGCCGTGCTGACGCTCGCCGTGCTCGTGGGCGGGATCAAGTCCATCGGGAAGGTCACGGCGGGCTTCGTCCCCGTCATGATCCTCTTCTACGTCCTGGGCGCCCTGTTCATCCTCGTCGTCAACGTCGCGGCCATCCCGCAGGCGGTCGTCCTGATCTTCACCGACGCCTTCTCCGGCACGGCGGCCGTCGGCGGGTTCGCCGGATCGGCGATCATGCTGGCCGTGCAGATGGGCGTGGCCCGCGGCATCTTCTCCAACGAGTCCGGCATGGGATCGGCCGCGATCGCAGCGGCCGCGGCCCAGACCACCCACCCGGTCCGCCAGGGGCTGGTCTCCATGACCCAGACCTTCATCGACACCATCATCGTGGTGACCTGCACGGGACTCGTGCTCATCACCACCGGGGTCTGGGAGCAGGGGGCGGACTTCGCCGCGACCATGACCGGCGACGCCTTCAGCCAGGGCCTGCCCGGGCAGTGGGGCCACTACGTGGTCACCATCGGGCTCGTGATGTTCGCCTACTCGACGATCCTCGGGTGGGCCTACTACGGCGAGCGGTGCATGGAGCGGCTCTTCGGCCGGCCGGCCGTGATGCCCTACCGGGTCGTGTTCTCCCTGGTCGTGTTCGTGGGCTGCACCGTGCCGCTGGCGGTGGTGTGGAACTTCGCCGACGTGATGAACGGCCTCATGGCCCTGCCCAACCTCCTCGGGCTGCTGCTCCTCTCCGGGCTGGTCGTCCGCGAGACCAGGCACTACCTGGACCACGACCCCAAGCTGCGGGCGGACCGCCGCCAGGTCGACGCGTTCATGGAGGGCCATCCCGGAGCGATCGACTCGTACGAGCGCACCGGCGTCTGACGGCTGTCGGCGCACGAGGGCCCGGCCTCCTGACGGGGACCGGGCCCTCGGTCTAGCCTGAGGGGCATGAGCGAACTCCCCGAGCCCCGCCTGTTCTCCTGCGCGGACGCCACCGGCGCCGTCCACGACCAGGGCGCGCACGTGATCGACTGGATCCCCACGGGCCACGCCCCGGTGCTGTGGCTGTCCCCGAGCACCGCGCTCGAGACGGGCAAGCCCGTGCGCGGGGGTGTCCCGATCTGCTTCCCCTGGTTCGCGGACGGGGCGGAGGGCGGGCGCGAGCCCAAGCACGGCTTCGCCCGCACGCTCCCGTGGCACGTCGAGTCGCGCGAGTCCTCGGACCACGAGGCGATGATCGTCTACCGGCTCTCGGACGCGGACGTCACCGATCCCGCGCACCAGGAGCAGTTCCCGTACCAGTTCGAGGCCTACTGCGTGGTGCGCTTCGGCACCGAGCTGTCCCTCGAGCTGAGCGTCACCAACACCGGTGAGCGCCCGTTCGACTTCGAGGAGGCCCTGCACGCCTATCTGGTGGTGGGGGACGTGCGGAAGATCCGGGTCGAGGGGCTGGACGGCGCGTCCTACCGCGACAAGGTCCTGGACCGGGAGGACTGCGTCCAGGAGGGGGACCTCCGGTTCGACGGCGAGACCGACCGGGTGTACCGCTCGACCGGCGACGTCGCCGTGGTGGACCCCGTGCTGGGGCGGGTGCTGCGGATCCGGAAGAAGAACTCCGGCACCACCGTGGTGTGGAACCCCGGGGCGGAGACGGCGGCCGCGATGCCCGACGTGGGGCCGGACGGATGGACGGACTTCGTGTGCGTGGAGGGCGCCAACACCCACGCCGACGCCGTGCACCTCGAGCCCGAGGAGACCCACAGCATGGGCTACCGCCTGTCGGTGGAGACCACGGCGGAGGACCCGGGCCGCCCACCCGCCTGATCCTCGGCACCGTCCGGGGGTCAGAAGGGAGGAGGGTCTGCGTCCTCGGGCACGGAGCTGCCCCGCTCCCCGACGTCCGGGACCGGTCCGCCCGATGTGGCACCGGCCGAGGGGTCCGGCACGGTCCGGTAGGTCCGTCCGGCCGGTGAGGTCCACTCGAGCACTCCGCCGGCGGGCGCCGGCCCCGGCTGCCGCACCGACCAGCGGCCGAGGGCACCGCGGCGGTGCTTGACGAGGTGGTGGTGGCGGCACAGGTGGGCCAGGTTGTCCGCAGCCGTCCGGCCGCCGTCCTGCCACGCCACCGTGTGGTCGAGGTCGCAGCGCTCGGCCCGCCGCCGGCACCCCGGAAAACGACAGGTCCCGTCGCGCAGCCGCAGCCGGCGGCGCAGATCAGCGGGCACCGCGTAGGTGGTGCGGTCGTGGTCGAGGACGGCTCCGGTGACGGGGTGCGTCAGCACGCGATGCCACGAGGAGGCACCGGCGGCCAGCTCCCGGGCGACGTCCGCGCTGATCGGGCCGTGACCCTCGAGCACCGGGGCGCCAGCGGGCACGCCGGCGGCCGGGCCGCCGGGGCGGCACCCCAGCAGCGTGAGCACGGAAACCGTCACGCAGACCCGGCCGCGCACACCGCGCGAGAACCCGGGGTCATCGGGGAGCTCCCCCTCCAGCAGGAGATCGGTGAGGACGTCCGCCCGCAGCTGCGCGTCCGTCCGGGCAGTCCTGGCACCCGGCGCGAACCCGTCCGGGCCATCCTCCTCCGGACCGAACTGCACTGGACCGCACTGCACCGGACCTAACTGCACTGGACCGAACTGCGCCGTGCCGCACCGGTCCGGCTCTCGCCCCGTCCCCGCGCGGGCGGTCTCCTCCACGGGCTCCAGTAGCGACGCGAGCGTGTCGAGCCGGTCCTGAACCGCGAGCGCCGTGGGTGCGTCCAGCAGGGCGTGCAGCCACGCCATGCCGTCCTCACCGTGCTCGACCCACACGCGGCGTCCGGCCCGGGCCGCCCGGTGCCTCGCCTCCTGCGTCCCGGCCAGCAGCGCCGCGCGCCGGCGCCGGGCCCACGCGCGCAGCTGCGCCACCGTGCAGTGCGGAGCCCGCTCCACCAGATCGGCGGCGAGCCGCTGCACGACGGCGGACGGTGCCTCCTGGCCCGCCGGGACGTCCTCGACCAGCTCGCGCCACTGGTCGGCGATCACCGAGGCGTGCCGGGCGCTGAAGAGGCCCGCCTCCAGCGCCTCGAGGACCTCGGGCAGGTGCAGCCCGAGCACGAGGGCCTCGCGGACGCGCCCGAGGGCCGTGCCCGCGGGCAGGCGCAGCGCCGGGCCGATCTCGTCGGCGAGATCACGCACCATCTGGTCCTCGGTCTCGAGGAGGGAGCAGACGAGCTCATCGGCCTCGTAGGGCATCAGCCCTGCCGTGGAGACCCAGTCGATCTCGCGGTCCTCCCAGGCCAGCAGCCACAGCCGGACGATGCAGCGAAGCTGGCGCCCCGCCTCCCGCGCCTGTGCGGCCGCCGAGTCCACGAGCTCCCCGACGACCGCCCGCACCTCGGCCCGGACGCCGGCGTCCAGCACCCGCTCCCCGGCGGGAGCGGCTCGGTGCGGACCCGGAGCAGGACGGGCCCGGCGGTGCGCCGTCGTCGTCATGGGCCCGTTCTCCCGGGCACCTCGGACGTTCTAGGACTTCGGAGTAGGACTCCGGAAAGGCCACCGGGAATGCAGAACGGGTGCCGCCCGTCCGTGCGGACGGGCTGCACCCGTGGGGTCCTGCGGGGCCGTGCCTACTTGGAGACGACCAGGGCCGCGGCGATCGCGGCCAGGAAGGCGTCCTTCGAGAGGCCCGTGCCGGCCTCGGACGGGCGGACGCCGTCCTCCTGGGTCATCTCGGGGTTGCGGAAGTACATCGCGAGCAGCCCGGCGGAGAACGCGCCGAGGGCCAGACCCGCGAGGCGCTTGTTGACGAACGGGGTCAGCAGGGCGGCGCCGATGCCGATCTCCGAGTACGCCACGAACTTGCCGAAGGTGTCGGCGTCCCACTCCTCGAACTGGGGGACGCCGGTGGCGGCGAACTGCTGGAGACCCGCGGCGGCCTCCGTGGGGAGGTCCTTCTTGCCGTAGCCGGACTGCAGCAGGTAGGCGCCGGAGACGCCGCGCAGGATCGCGTTGGAGAGGCTCATGGTCGGTCCTTTCAGGAGGGCGAACAGGGTCATTGAGTCGTCAACGACCCTATCAGGGGAGGGAGCGCGCCCTCCGTGCAGGAGGGGCCGGGAGCGAACACCGGCCCCGGGGGCGGCCCCCGCCGCCTAGGCTGGCCACCCGCTCGCAGGACGCCCTCCGCGTCCCGCCACCCGACGGAAGGACAGACATGGACATCGAGACCATGAAGAAGGTTCTGCTCGTTCTCACCAGCCACGACTCCCTCGGCGACACCGGGGAGCCCACCGGCTACTTCGTGGGGGAGGCCGCCCACCCGTGGAAGGTGTTCCGGGACGCCGGCTACTTCGTCGACTTCGCCTCGATCGCCGGCGGGCAGCCCCCGCAGGACGGCAAGGACGAGGAGGACGAGGTGCAGCGGCAGTACCTCGAGGACGAGACCGTGCGGGCCTCCCTCTACAACACCCCGCGGATCAGCGTGGTCGACCCGGCCCAGTACGACGCGGTCTACCTCGTGGGCGGGCACGGCACCATGTGGGACTTCGCGGGCAACGCGGACCTGCAGGCGCTCGTGGCCGCCGTGCACGACGCCGGGGGAGTCGTCGGCGCCGTCTGCCACGGACCCGCCGGGCTCGTGGACGTCGAGCTCGCCAACGGTCTGCGCATCGTCGAGGGACGCCGGGTGGCCGCGTTCACCAACGCCGAGGAGGACGAGGTCGGCAAGTCGGACGTCGTCCCGTTCCTGCTCGAGGACAAGCTCGTCGAGCAGGGCGCGGACGTGCGGACCGCGCCGAACTGGACCGAGAACGTCGTCGTGGACGACCGCCTCGTCACCGGGCAGAACCCGCAGTCCGCGGCCGGCGTGGCCAAGGAGATGACCAAGCTCCTGACCGAGGTGGTGCGCGAGCAGAAGGCCGCCCAGGAGGCGGACTCCGCCGCGCTGCGCCAGGCGCACGACGCCGAGAAGTCCGAGGACGCCGAGGGCTGAGCCTCCGTCCGGTGCGAGGGGCGGCACGGCAGGCGGCGCCCGTGCCACCCCTCGCGGGCCCCGGCGTTTCCGGACAGACTGGGAGCGTCGGGCCGTCCGGCCCGGCCCAGCGGACACACGGCAGGAGAACCACATGGCTGACCTCAAGGACAAGGTCGCGCTCGTCACCGGCGCCGCCTCCGGCATCGGCGAGGCCTGCGCGAAGGACCTCGCGGCGCAGGGCGCCAAGGTCGTCGTCACGGACATCGACACCCGGCGTATCGACGACGTCGTCCAGGCGATCATGGCCGCCGGCGGCGACGCCGCCGGCTTCCGGCAGGACGTGGCGAAGCCCGAGGACTGCGAGGCCGCGGTCGAGTTCGCCCAGCAGACCTACGGCGCCCTGCACCTGGCGGTGAACAACGCCGGGGTCGCCGGCGCGGCGGACGCGGTGGGGGAATCGGACCTCGACGCGTGGGTGCGCACCGTGCAGATCGACCTGCACTCCGTCATGTTCGGCATGCGCTACCAGCTGCCCGCCATCGAGCAGGCCGGCGGCGGGGCGATCGTCAACATGGCCTCCGTGCACGGCACCGTGGCCGTGGCCGCGGGCAACAGCGCCTACACCGCTGCCAAGCACGGTGTGGTCGGGCTCACCAAGCAGGCCGGCGTGGAGTACGGCCGGCGCGGGGTGCGGATCAACGCCGTCGGCCCCGGCTACATCGACACCCCGCTGCTCAGGACCGCGCCGGCGTCCGTCCTCGAGGGGCTCACCGCCAAGCACCCGCTCGGCCGGCTGGGCCGCGCCGAGGAGGTCGCCGCCCTGACCACGTTCCTCCTCTCGGAGAAGGCCTCCTTCATGACGGGCGGGTACTACCTGGTCGACGGCGGCTACACCGCGCTGTAGTCCCCGCACCGCGGACCCACCGCACCGGCGCCGGATGCGTGCACGCGTCACCGCGTCCCGCACCGGCGCGGTGGGCCCGGCGCCGTCAGGGCGCGGCCGTGCTCTCCGCCACATCCGGGTGGTGGCGTGCCGCCGGTGCTGTAGGGTGAGGCGTATTGCATATGGCACTGCTCCCCGTTCCCGGGTGAGCAGGCAGGCGTCGAGCACCCCGTTCTTCTTCCAGCGTGGCACCGTTCCAGACGGTCTCAGCCCGCTCGCAGGGGCTCCAGGAGTCATTCGGCGCAACCCGGCGCGCTACCCCCTTGCCGGGACATCCGATCGAAAGACGTATCCCAGTTTTGGCTACTTTCACCGACCTTGGCGTGCCCAAGGCCCTTTCCGCCGTCCTCGCCCAGCAGGGCATCGAGCAGGCGTTCCCCATCCAGGAGAAGACCCTCCCCGACTCGCTGGCCGGCCGCGACGTGCTCGGCCGCGGCAAGACCGGCTCGGGCAAGACCGTGGCGTTCGCGCTGCCGCTCGTGTCCCGGCTCGCCGGACTGACCGGCAACGGCGCCCGCGCCGCCCGGCGGGCCAACCGGCCCACCGGCCTGGTCCTGGCCCCCACCCGCGAGCTGGCCACCCAGATCGACCGCGCGATCGCCCCGCTGGCCGAGGCCGCCGGGCAGACGACCACCGTCATCTTCGGCGGAGTCTCCCAGCGCAACCAGGAGAAGGCGCTCGCCAAGGGCGCCGACATCGTCATCGCCTGCCCCGGCCGGCTCGAGGACCTGCTGAAGCAGAACGTCCTCACGCTCGACGACGTCCGCGTGACGGTCATCGACGAGGCCGACCACATGGCCGACATGGGCTTCCTGCCCGTGGTGACCCGCATCCTCAAGCGCACCCCCCAGGGCGGCCAGCGGCTGCTGTTCTCCGCGACGCTCGACGGCGGCGTGGACAAGCTCGTCAAGCAGTTCCTGTCCAACCCGGTCAAGCACTCCGTGGACGCCCCGCAGGCCTCCGTGTCCACCATGGACCACCACGTGCTCGTCGTGGACGCGGACGAGAAGCAGGAGCTCATCGAGGCCCTGGCCTCCGGCACCGGCCGCCGCGTGATGTTCACGCGCACCAAGCACCGCGCCAAGAAGATGGCCCGCAAGCTCAGCCAGATGGGCATCCCCGCCGTGGACCTGCACGGTAACCTGTCCCAGAACGCCCGCGACCGCAACCTGGCCCAGTTCTCCGCCGGTGACGTGCGCGTGCTCGTCGCCACCGACGTCGCCGCCCGCGGCGTGCACGTGGACGAGGTCGAGCTGGTCGTGCACATCGACCCGCCCACCGAGCACAAGTCCTACCTGCACCGCTCCGGGCGCACCGCCCGCGCCGGCGCCTCCGGCTCCGTGGTCACGGTGGCCACCAAGGAGGAGCGCCGCGAGGTCACGCAGCTCATGAAGGCCGCGGGCGTCACCGCGAACTTCGACACCGTGACCGTCGGCTCCCCGGCCGTCACGGCGCTCGTGGGCGAGCTCGCCGACAAGGTCGCCTACGTGGCGCCGCCCGTCCAGGCGCAGGGCCGCCCGGCGAGCGGTCAGCGCTCCGGCGCCGGCCGTTCCGGTGGCCGTGCCGGCTCCGGCGGCAACCGCGGCCGCGGCGGACAGAACCGTTCCGAGCAGCCGCGCAGCGCCTCCCGCGACCAGCGCGGCGAGACCGGCAGCCGCGGAGGCTCCCGCCCCGGCAACGGCTCGGCCTCCCGCTCGGCGGCACCGGCCCGCTCGGCCGCGCCCAGCCGTTCCGCGGCGCCTGCGTACTCGACCGAGTCCGCGCCGGACCGCTCCACCCAGGCCGCGGCCCGTCGCCGCACCCGGAGCCCGCGCCGCGCGTCCTCCCCCCAGGGCACCGCGACCCGCTGAGCCTAGGCACCTCGCACGAGGGCCCGTTCCCTGCCGCCCCGCATAGCGCGGACGGCAGGGAACGGGCCCTCGTCGTCGTGGTGGACCTCGTCAGACGGCCGGACCCAGCCCGCGCAGGAACTCCAGGGTGACGTCCGTGTGGGCGTCCACGAGCACCAGGCCGGGAGCGGGCTCCACGGGCAGCTCCCCGGGCACCACCACCACGGGCATCCCGGCGGCCGCCGCGCTCGCCGCCCCCGTCTGCGAGTCCTCGACCGCCACGCACCGTGCCGGGTCCACGCCCAGCCGCCGCGCCGCGAGCAGGTAGGGCTCCGGGTGCGGCTTGGCGTGCTCCACGTCCTCCTGCGAGACGACCACCCGCAGCACCTCGGGCGCCCCGGACGCGGTGCCCTCCGCGACCACGGTCAGGGCGTTCGTCACCACGGCGCCGGGGATGCCGGCCCGCTCGAGCTCGGCCAGCAGGTCGCGCATGCCGGGCAGGAACGGGACCTCGCCCGTGAGCGAGGCCGCGACCTCCCGCCCGAGCTCGGCCGTGATGGCCTCGACGGTCCCCTCGGCGCCGCGCTCGACCATCAGCCGCGCCGACGCGGGCACCGTCCGGCCCAGCGTGGCGAGGTCGTCCTCGGTGCTCCAGCCGACGCCGTACCGGCCGGCCACCGCCCGCTTGGCCACGGCCCACTGCGGTTCGGAGTTCACGAGGGTGCCGTCGTGGTCGAACAGGACGGCGGCGGGGAAGTCGGGGGCGCTCACGGCCGGGTCTCCTGCACGGGGTGGAAGGGCGACGACGGGGACTGCGGGTCCAGCGAGCGCAGCAGCTCCAGGGTCAGCTCCCGGTGGGATCCCAGGTGCAGCAGCCCGGGGCCGCGCTCGACCTCCAGCTCGCCGGGGACGACCACCGTGGGGATGCCCGCCGCGACGCCCGCGGCGGCCCCGGCGGGGGAGTCCTCGACCACGACGCACCGGTGGGGGTCGACCCCGAGGCGGCGCGCCGCCGTGAGGTAGGCGTCCGGGTCCGGCTTGGGGCGGACCCCCTGCGCGTACTCGTCCGTGCCGGTGACGACCTGGAACAGGTCCTCCGGGGCGGTGGCCGCGGTGTGGTGGCCCATCGCCGAGCTCGCGTTGGTGACGATCGCCGCGGGGATCCCCGCGGCCGAGAGCTCCTCGAGGAGCTCCGCGATCCCGTCGATGAAGGTCAATTCGGTGTCCTCCAGGACGCGGACGCTGTGCTCGAAGACCGCCCGGAACAGCTCGTCCGGACCGAGCGGCACGCCGACCCGCTGCAGCCGGTCGATCGTCGCGGCGACCGGCCGGCCCAGGGTCGCGAGCGAGTCCTCGGGGGTCCAGAGCCGTCCGTGCTCGGCGGCGAGGTTCTGCTTGGCGCGGTCCCAGAGCGGCTCGGTGTCGACGAGGGTCCCGTCGTGGTCGAAGAGGACGGCGTGCGGGAATCCGGGGGAGGGCATGCGCTCCAGCCTACCGGGGCGCCCGCGGGCGGGTCTCCGGCGGGAGGCCCGTCGATAGACTGGCGGGCGTGGAAACAGCCCTCGACCGCGTGCCGCACCGTCCCGCCGTCCTGCAGCGCGCCGTGCCCGTCCTCGGGGTCCCCGCGGCCCTGCTGCTCGGGGTGTGGGTGGCCGTGGGCCGCGGCCTGGCCGGAGCCGCCGGTGACCTGGTGCTGCTCTACACGCTGACGCTGGCCCTGCCGCTGACCGCGCTGCTCGTGGTGGCCGGGGTGCTGCTGCGCAGGGACGCCCGCGCCCACGTCCCGGCCGGGGCGTCCCTGCGGTCCTCGCTGACGGTGCTCGCCGCATGGGCCGTGCTCCTCGGCTTCGGCGCCGTCCTCCCGGACCGCGTGGACGGCGCCGGCGCGTCCGTGCTGACCCGGGCCACCGCCCCCGTCCACCTGGGCCTGTCCGCAGGGTTCGCCAACACCCTCGGCATCCTCTCGTTCGTCCTGGCGACCGCCGCCGTGGTGCTCGCCGCGACCGACCTGCGCCGGACCCGCCGGGTCCAGCGCGGGGAGCCGCTCAACGAGGACGAGATCCTGGACCGGCAGGGGCTGTGACCCGCCCGGCCCGCCCCGTCCGCCGCGGGACCTCGCCGCACCCGGTGGGCCCGGGTACATTGGCCGCATGACCACCGAGCGCCCCGGAACCCCCGACACCTCCCCGGTCCCTCCGGAGACCAAGGACTGGACCGTGGTGCTCGACCGGGGCTGTCCCGACTGCGGGTTCGACCCGGACTACGACGTCACGAGCACGGGGGAGCGGGCGCGGGCCACGGTCGAGCGCTGGGCGGCGGTCCTCGACCGCCTGGGCATGACGGACCGGCCCCGCCCGGGGACGTGGTCCCCGCTGGAGTACGCCTGCCACGTCCGGGACCTCTGCCGGGTCTTCCGCGAGCGGCTGCGGCTCATGCTCGACGAGCAGGACCCGGTCTTCGCGGACTGGGACCAGGACGCCGCGGCGGTCGAGGGGCAGTACAACCTGCAGGACCCCTACGAGGTCTCCGGGGAGCTCGCGCAGGAGGTCCGCGCCACCGCGGACGCCTTCGACGCCGTGACCGGGGAGCAGTGGGCCCGGACCGGCAGGCGCGGGGACGGCAAGGACTTCACCGTGGCGAGCTTCGCGGCGTACTTCCTGCACGACGTCGAGCACCACCTGCGCGTCGACGTCCGCGGCTGAGCCGGCCCCGGCCGCACCTCCCGGCGCGGACGGGCCGGGCGGGCACGTTCAGCCGAGGTGCACGGTCCCGTCGTCGTCGATCCGCCACCCCGGGTTGTGCGCGATCTCCCACACCACGCCGTTGGGATCGGCGACGTGCGCGTGGAAGATGCCCCCGAAGGCGCCCGGCCGCGGGCTCGTGAGCACGGTCCCGCCCGCGGCGCTCATCGCGTCGACGCTCGCGCGCACCGCGGCCTCGCCGTCCACGTTGTGCGCGAGCGTCACGCCCTGCGCCGGGGTGGCCGATGGGAGGCCCAGGTCCTCGGCGAACTTCCCGGCGTCGAAGAGACCCAGGACCGTCCCCTGGGCGATCTGGAAGAAGAGGATCTCGCCCGGGACGTCGAGCAGCGGCTCCCAGCCGAGACCCCGCGCGTAGAACTCGCGGGCGGCGTCGAGGTCCGGGGTGGACAGGGTGAGGAAGTGCACGCGAGGATCCACAGCGGTCCTTCGGTCGGGCCCGGCCCCGGTGAGCGGGACGGACGGGGTGGCGCGCCCGGTGTCGGGCCGAGGACGCGCACCGGGTCGGAGCTCACCGGGCGAGGGTGCACAGGGTGCGCCGGCGGAGCCGTTGCGGGCGCACCGGCGGCCGGCGACGAGGCTCCCGCCCCATTCTGCCCGGGCGGCCCGTGTGCGGCCAGGGACCGTGCCGGCCCTCGCGCCGGGCGGCGTCATTTCCCGGGTCGCCCGGCGCCGACCAGATAGTCTCGAGGGCAGCACCGACGGGCGCGGACCGTTCGCCCGGGAGCGCCGGAGGACGGGACGAGGCACATGGCACAGCAGCACCAGGACGCGGTCGAGCCGGCGGAGTCGCCGTACTACGACCGGGTGCTCACGGTGCCCAACGTGGTCTCGGTGGTGCGGTTCGCGCTCATCGTCCCGGCCGTTCTGGCCGTCCTCGACATCGACGAGCGGCCGGTGCGCGCGCTGGTCCTCGTCGCCCTCTTCTCCCTGACGGACTGGGTCGACGGCGCCCTGGCCCGGGCGCTCCGGCAGCGCAGCCGGGTCGGGGAGGTCATGGACCCCATTGCCGACCGGCTGGGGACCGTGGCGATCGCCGTGGCCGCGAGCATCGTCGGGCTGTTCCCCTGGTGGGTGCTGATCGTCATCGCGGTCGTCGACGTCGTGGTGGGGATCGCCACCCTGGTCCGGCGGTCCCTCGGCACCCTGCGGGTCACGACGGTCGGCAAGGCGAAGACCGCCCTGCTCATGGTGGGGACCGTGCTCGTGCTGGCGGGGCCCGCCTGGTCCACCCCCGAGGTGACGGACGTCGGCCGGGTCATGGTCCAGGTGGCGGCCGTCCTGCACGTCCTGGCGGGCGTGCAGTACTTCCGCCAGGCCCTCCGGGGTCAGGCCGATGCCGGCGGCACGGCGAGGTAGGCGTGCCGGGCGGCGCCGATGATGCCCGCCGCGTTGCGCAGCTCGGCCGGGACGACGCGCGTGTCCAGGCGCAGACGGGGCAGGAAGTCCTCGTGCCGGGCGGAGATCCCGCCGCCGACTACGATCAGGTCCGGTGAGAAGAGGAACTCCAGGTGCGCGAAGTACTGCTGGAGACGCTCGGCGTAGTCCGGCCAGTCCAGTCCTTCCCGCTCCCGGGCCACCGCCGAGGCCCGCACCTCGGCGTCGACCCCGCCGAGCTCCAGGTGGCCCAGTTCGACGTTGGGCACCAGCTTCCCGTCCACGAACAGCGCCGAGCCGATGCCGGTGCCCAGGGTGATGACCAGGACGGTGCCGCTGGCCCCGCGCCCGGCGCCGTAGCGGAGCTCGGCCAGGCCCGCGGCGTCGGCGTCGTTGAGGACGTGGACGGTGCGTCCCAGCCGCTCCGTGAGGAACCGGTGGACGTCCAGGCCGATCCACGCGTCGTCGATGTTCGCGGCGGAGCGCGCCACGCCGTGGCGGATGATCGCGGGGAGCGCCACGCCCACGCTGGCCTCCGGGTGCGGGGCCTGGGGACCGGCGGCGAGCTCCTGCACGATGAGCACGAGCTGCTCGGCCAGGGCCTCCGGTGTGGCAGGGAGGGGGGTGGGGCGCTGGAGGACCGGGGTGATCAGCTCGCCGTCGGCCATGTCCACGGCCGCGTACTTGATCAGGGTGCCGCCGACGTCCACCCCGATGTGGTGCCGGTGCAGGGTCGACCAGCCGGCCGGCGCGGAGGGTGGGACGGGGCGGGGCGAGAGGTTGGCCATCCGACATCCTAGGGTCGAGGTGGGGGCACGGGGCGACGACGGGCGCGCTGCGTCCGGCTCGCTGCGCCCGACCGGGTGCGGGCCGTCGTCGGGGCCGGCACCCCGGACCATTGTGCCACCGCGGCCGCCGGGGCCGTGGAGGTGGCGCCGCGCCCGAGGCGCGGTCCGAGGAGCTCCGAGGAAGATCCGTCGCGGTGGAGGTGCCGGCTCAGGCGCGCGGCCAGAGGCCCGGTGCGCTGCCGCGGTCCTGCGGGCCGGTGTCGTCCCGGGAGCCCGCGTCGATCTCCCACGAGAACGGCACCCGGGCGACGGGCGCGTCCCGGACGAGTCCGTTGACCGCGCGGGCGAGCAGGTCGCGGTGGGCGGCCGGCAGTCTCAGGCACCCGTGCAGGTACGCGTCGACCTCCAGCATCCCGGCCTCGCCGCCGAGCTGGAAGCAGTGCCACCAGACCCGGGCCGCGTCGAGACCGGCGCGCTCGACGGCGTGCCGGGCGAGGCGTGCCTGCACGGCTCCGATCCTGTCGTCGTCCACGGTCCCCCTACTGTGGTGCGTCGCTCCGAGGACGGTCCCGGACCGGGCGCGACGCTGCGCAGCGGTCCGGGACCGTCCGTGGCGGCGCGGTGGCGCCGCCGCCCCCATCATGGTTCCGGGTGGGCCGCGGGGTCACCACACGGAGCCCGGGCGCGTGCGTTTTCCGGAACGTCGGTGCTTCCTCCGGACGCCCGGGCCCGGACGGGCACCACCGACGGGGCCGGGCGGAGCGGGGTGCGGGGGTGCCGGCGGACGGGGCCGGCACACAGAAGGGGAGCGGGGCGGCCCCCCAGCCGGCCCCGCTCCCTGCTGCTCCCGCGCCGGGACCCGATGCGGGTGACGCCCCCCGGAGTCCGGAGGCGGCGCGCTGTCGGTCGACGGTGCGGGAGCCGGGGGATGATCCTTGGCGGACCACAGAATCCCCTGGTGAGAAGCAACAATGCTCGATCCCGCGGCGTACGGCAAGACCCCTCAGTGTGACCCAGTTCACATGCAGACACATAGGGTTGTGATCGCAAATGCACAGCCCGGCAGAGTGTGCTCGGGCGCCGTGCCGCGGCGCCGGGCGGGTGTGCCGGGTCAGTGCTCGGAGTTGAGCATTCCGCCCAGGCGCACCCGCATCCGGCGGCTGGCCTGGTTGAGCCCGACGATCGCCACGTCCTTGCCGTAGTGGGCGTACTTGTCCGTCACGGAGTCCAGGGCGGCGACGGTGGAGGCGTCCCAGAGATGGGAGTCGGAGAAGTCGATGACGATCCGCTGGGGATCCCCGGCGTAGTCGAACATCGTGTAGAGATCGTTGGAGGAGGCGAAGAACAGCTCCCCGTGCACGGTGTAGACCGCCGTCTCCCGGCCGTCGCGCCGCTCGAGCGCACGGTCGACGGTGACGAAGTGGGCCACCCGGCGGGCGAAGGCGACCATCGCCACGAGCACCCCCACGATCACGCCGAGGGCGAGGTTGTGCGTCCACACGGTCACGGCCACGGTGGAGAGCATCACCAGGGTCTCCGGGAGGGGCATCCGCGCCAGGGTCGCGGGGCGGACCGAGTGCCAGTCGAACGTCGCCCAGGACACGAAGATCATGATGGCCACCAGGGCGGCCATCGGGATGACCGCCACGACCTCGCCGAGGGTCACGACGAGGAGCAGCAGGAAGATCCCGGCCAGGAAGGTGGAGATGCGGGTGCGGGCCCCGGAGGCGCGCACGTTGATCATCGTCTGGCCGATCATCGCGCACCCGCCCATCCCGCCGAAGAAGCCGGTCACGATGTTGGCCGCGCCCTGCGCCCAGGACTCGCGGGTCTTGTTCGAGCGCGTGTCGGTGATGTCGTCGACGAGCTTCGCCGTCATCAGCGACTCGAGCAGGCCCACCAGCGCCATGGTCAGGGCGAACGGGGCGATGATCCGGAAGGTCTCCAGGTCCAGCGGGACGTCGGGGAAGAACAGCGACGGCAGGGACTCGGGCAGCTCGCCCTTGTCGCCGACGCTCGGCACGTCCATGCCCATCGGCACCACGATCGCGGTGATCACCACGATGGCCACCAGCGGAGCGGGGACCACTCCGGTCAGCCGGGGGAACAGGAACACGATGGCCAGGCCCAGGGCCGTGAGCGGGTAGACGGCCCAAGGCACCCCGATCAGCTCGGGGACCTGGGAGCTGAAGATCAGGATGGCCAGGGCGTTGACGAAGCCCACCATGACCGAGCGCGGGATGAAGCGCATCAGCCGTGCCGCGCCGATCAGGGCCAGGACCACCTGGAAGACCCCGGCCAGGATCACCGCGGCGATGAAGTGGTCGATGCCGTGGGAGGCCACCAGCGGGGCGATCACCAGGGCCACCGCGCCGGTGGCCGCGGAGATCATCGCGGGCCGGCCGCCCAGCACGGCCGTGGTCACGGCCATGGTGAAGGACGCGAACAGGCCCAGGCGGGGATCCACCCCGGCGATGATCGAGAAGGCGATCGCCTCCGGGATGAGCGCCAGGGCCACCACGAGCCCGGCCAGGACCTCGGTCTTGAGGTGACGGGGGGACCGGAGGGTCAGGCGCACCGACTGGCGCTGCTCGGGCGTGAGATCGGCCGCGGGACCGGCTGTCGTGGTGGCCAAGGAGGCTCCGTTCGCAGGAGAGGAGGGCGGGGAAAGGCTGGGCGGAAGGGCTGGGGTCGTCCCGGGTGCTGCGCATGCGGGTGGACACGGCGTCGCGCGGGCGGTGCGGCGTCCGGGTGCGGAGGCGCTCCGGCGGGGACCGCGTCGTCACCCTATCCTAACGTGAGGGTAGGGTCCTCGGCCGCGTGGCGGGGGAGAGGTGGCTCACGTCCGGTCGAGGGCGGCCAGCAGGCGCTCCTCGACGTCGGGCACCAGCGTCTCGCCGTAGCTGGAGGTGACGTGGTCGAGGTCGCGGTAGACCATGATGTTGCCGACCACCCCGGGGCAGGTGGTCCCGGTGCACAGCCGGTCGGTGAGGTCGATGCTGTGCAGGTCCTCGTGCCGGGCGGCCAGCTCCTCCAGCGGGTTGACGGGGAGCAGCGACTCGGAGCGGGGGACGTTGCAGCGGTCGCGGTCGGGCCCGTAGGTCTCCACGCACTCGAACATGTCGTAGGGGAAGCGCGGGTTGTCGCGGAAGGCCAGCACCGGGATGCCGGCGTCCAGGAACGGTTGCACACCGGCCTCGTAGCCCTCGACGAGCTTCTCGTGCGGGGCCTCGGGCAGGCTGAGGGTGCCGATGGTCAGCACCGCGTCGGGCTCGGTCTCCAGGACCGCCTCCCGGGCCGCGGTGTTGAAGTCGTTGCACTCGGCCTGGTAGTTCTCCGACTCGCTCGTGTAGCGGCAGGCGTTGCGCAGATAGGAGACCACCGTCCAGCCCTGGGCGTCGGCGACCCGGTGGATCGGCGTGAGCAGCTGCCGGGCGTGGGAGTCCCCGAGGACCACCAGGGTCAGACCGGGGTCGGTGCCGCCCGGATCGGTGCCGCCGGCGGGGTCCGGGTCGGGGGCGATGATCCTGCACTCGCCCAGCTCGGCGATGCCCGGCGGGGTCCGCTCGGGGGGACAAGGGTCCCCGATGTCGCCCCACTCCTGGTCGCGCTCGTCCTCGGTGGGGATGATCGGCACGTCCGGGACCTCGCTCGCCTCCCCGCGCAGCACCGCGGCGCCGGGGTAGTTCTGCGCGGTGCGTTCCACCCCGGCGGTGGGGTCGCGCAGCACCGTGTACTGGTGGGCGCCGGTGAGCGGTACCGCCACGAGCAGGGCGGTGGCGATCAGCCGGATCCCGCTGCGAGCACGGATCCCGGGCAGGGCGCGCCAGCCGGTCAGCAGCAGCGCGGTGACCCGGGTGAGGACCACCGAGGCGGCCAGGATCCCGAGTCCGGCCGGCACCGGCACGGTGTCCCGGGCCGTGAGCAGCAGATAGGTGATCAGCAACGGCCAGTGCCACAGGTAGATCCCGTAGGCGCGGTCCCCGAACCACTGCAGCGGACGCGCCGACAGGAGCCGGGCAGCGCCGGTCCGGGCGTCGGGTGCCAGGGCACCGCCGAGCAGGATCGCCGCGGCCCCCAGGGTGGGGGCCAGGGCGACGGTGCCGGGGAAGCGGGTGTCGGGGCCGATGAGGAAGGGGGTGGCCAGGATCGCGGCCAGCCCGGCCCAGCCCAGAACCACCCCGGTCACCCGGGCCGGGGCGCTCCGGCGCCGGGAGGCCGTTCGCGCGGTGCCGGAGCCGGCCAGGGCCAGGGCTGCCATGGAGCCCAGGGCGAACTCCCACAGCCGGGTCAGGGTGCTGAAGTAGGCCGCCTCGGGCCCGGCCGCGGTGGCCACCACCGACCAGGCCAGCGAGCCGGCGAACACGGCGGCGAACACGACCCAGGCCACCGGGCGGAACCCGGTCCCGGTCCGCCGGGCCGTCACGGCGGCCCCGGCCAGCAGCAGCGGCCACACCAGGAACACCTGGCCCTGCACCGACAGCGACCACATGTGCTGCAGCGGGGTCGTGGCCGCGGAGTTGCCGGCGTAGTAGTCCACGGCCTGGTCCGCCAGCACCCAGTTCACGACGTAGAACAGCGACCCCCAGGCCTGGGCCAGCAGCTCGGCCCACCGGCTGGGCGGGAACCAGAGGAACACCGCGGCGAGCACGGCCAGCAGCAGCACCGCCACCGGGCCCAGCAGCCGGGCGAAGGTCCGGGCCCAGTAGGCCGGCAGTTCCAGGGGCCGGCCGTGCTCGATCCGGCGGGCGAAGGAGCCTGTGAGCAGGAACGCGGAGAGCACGAAGAACACGTCCACCCCGCCGGAGACCTTCTCGGTCCACACGTGGAAGACCACCACCAGCAGCACGGCCACCCCGCGCAGACCCTGCAGGTCCGGGCGGTGGGCGGTCCGCGGGGACGGGCTGCGGAGGACCGCCACGGGCTCGGCGGCGCAGCTCGTCGAGCGCTCGGTCATCGCCGGAGCCGCTGCTCCAGCATCGCGATGAACTCGTCCGCCTGGGCCAGCTTCCTGGCCAGCCGGTCCCGCTCGGGGTGGGCCCGCTCGAGGTAGTCGGCGAGCCGGGCCTCTGCGGGCTCGTCGGCGCCGAGCAGCTCGAGCAGCTCGGCCATCTCCTCCAGGGAGAAGCCGAGCGGCTTCATCCGCTTGATGTGGGTGAGCCGTTCCACGTCCCGCTCCGTGTAGACGCGGAACCCGCCCTCGGTGCGCGAGGCCGGCAGCAGGCCCACCTCGTCGTAGTGGCGGATGGTGCGCAGGGACAGCTCGGTCCGATCGGCGAGCTCGCCGATCTGCATGGTGCCTCCGCGGACGCGCTGCGGCATCGAACGACCTCCAGGAATCAGGGGACCCCGAGTCTACCAACCGCCCGGTCCCGGCCCCGGGGCCGGGCGGTCGTGCGGCTCAGGCGTCGACGACGACGACCGTCACCAGCGGGGCCCGCCGGTAGGCGCGCTCCAGGTGGCGGGAGACGGTCTCGGCGATGATCGACTCGAGCTTCTCCAGGTCGGCGACCTTGGACGTGGCCGGGCGCGCCAGGGCGTTCTTCACCTTGTCGGCGGCCCCGTCGAAGACGTGCTCGTCGTGGACGAAGCCCTTCGCCAGGAACTCCAGCGGCTCGGCGAGCGCGTTGGTGTCGGCGTCGACGATGGCCACGACCGTGACCACTCCGCCCTCCTGCAGCAGCCGGCGCTCCACCAGGGTCTCCTCGGTGACCTTGCCCACGGTGTGGCCGTCGACGTAGACCAGACCGGCCTCCACCTGCCCGGAGATCCGCGCCCGGCCGTCGACGAGGTCGATGACGGTGCCGTCCCGGCCGATCAGCACGTTCTCCGGGTCGACACCGGTGCGGACCGCCAGCTCGGCGTTGGCGTGCAGGTGCTTGGACTCCCCGTGCACGGGCAGCACGTGGGTGGGCTTGACGATGTTGTAGCAGTAGACCAGCTCCCCGGCCGAGGCGTGGCCGGAGACGTGGACCTTGGCGTTGCCCTTGTGCACGACCTTCACGCCGAGGTCGGTGAGCTTGTTGATGATGCCGTAGATCGCGTTCTCGTTGCCCGGGATCAGCGAGCTCGCCATGAGCACCGTGTCCCCGGCGTTGAGCTGGATCTGGTGCGTCTCGTTGGCCATGCGCGAGAGCGCGGCCAGGGGCTCGCCCTGGGAGCCGGTGCACACCAGGGTGACCTTGGCGTCCGGCATGGACTGGAGCTTCTTGAAGTCGACCACCAGCCCGCGGGGGATCTTCAGGTAGCCCAGGTCGCGGGCGATGCCCATGTTCTTGACCATGGACCGGCCCACGAAGGCCACCTTGCGCCCGTGGGCGTGGGCGGCGTCGAGGACCTGCTGGATGCGGTGGACGTGGCTGGCGAAGCTGGAGACGATGATCCGCTTCGGGGCGGTGGCGAAGACCTGGTTGATCGCCGGCGTCAGCTCCTGCTCCGAGGTGGTGAAACCGGGGACCTCGGCGTTGGTGGAGTCGGTGAGGAACAGGTCCACGCCCTCGTCGCCCAGGCGGGCGAAGTGGCGCAGGTCGGTGATCCGGTCGTCCAGCGGGAACTGGTCCATCCGGAAGTCCCCGGTGTGCAGCACCAGCCCGGCGTCCGTGCGGATCGCCACGGCCAGGCTGTCCGGGATCGAGTGGTTGACCGCGACGAACTCGCACTCGAACGGGCCCGCCCTGTGGGTGTCCCCGGCCTCGACGTGGACCGCCTTCGGGGTGATCCGGTGCTCCTTGAGCTTGGACGTGATGAACGCCAGGGTCAGCTCGGAGCCGATGACCGGGATGTCCGGGCGCTCCTTGAGCAGGTACGGCACGCCCCCGATGTGGTCCTCGTGGCCGTGGGTGAGCACGATGCCGACGATGTCGCCCAACCGGTGCCGGATGGAGGTGAAGTCGGGCAGGATCACGTCGATGCCCGGCTGGTGCTCCTCGGGGAACAGCACCCCGCAGTCGACGACGAGCAGCTTGCCGGCGTGCTCGAAGACGGTCATGTTGCGTCCGATCTCGCCCAGACCGCCCAGCGGGGTGATCCGCAGGCCCCCGGAGGGCAGCGGGGGCGGGGACTTGAGCTTGCGGGAGGAAATGGTCAAAGGATTCCGCTTTCTTCGTGGGTTCAACGTGGGGTGGAGCAAGGTCGTGCGGGCGGCTCGCGTCGAGCCGGGGCCGCGTCCGGGACCTGACGGCCCCGAGAAGTCTGGGACAACTCTAACGTCGGGTCAGGGTCGCGGCGGACCGCCGGGCGGCGCGGACGGGGAACGGACCACCCCGGCGGGGGCCCGCAGGAGGCGGTGACCGGTCGTCGGCCGGGCGGGAAGGGGCGCGGTGCGGGTCCTCCGCGCGCTCGCGGCGGGACAGCGGGAGGGCGTCAGCCCAGCGCGAGGTCGAGGCACTGCTCGTCGTCGCGCCACGTGCACCGCGTGCCGAGAGCGGCGCTGAGCCGCTCCGTCCGCCGTGCGATGCCCCGGGCCTCGGCGGTGGCCGTCCTCGCCCGGAGGTCCTCGATCACCGTGGGGTGCAGGCGCGGGCGGCGGGGCAGGCCGTCCCGGACGTCGAGCAGGAAGACGAAGGACTGGTCGTTGCGCTCGTCGGGACGGACGGCGTAGTCGTCGACGAAGTCCCCGGCGCCGTAGACCACCGGCCGGCCGCGGTGCACCTCGACGCCGCGGAAGACGTGCGGGGAGTGGCCGAAGACCACGTCCGCGCCGGCCTCCACCAGCGCGTGGGCGAACGCGCGGTGCTCCGGCGGCACCTGCGCGCCCCAGTTGGGCCCCCAGTGGGCGGAGACGACGAGGAGGTCGGTGCGCTCCCGGGTCCGCCGGACGAGCTGCAGGAGGTCCCGAGCGCGGTCGTCGGCGAGGTCGACGGGCACGTGGTGGACGCCGGGGGACGCGGGGCCCGCAGCCCAGCCCGGCTCGTTGTCCGTGAAGGCGAGGAAGCCCACCGCGGTCCCGGCCCGGGTGCAGACCGCGGGGCGTCGTGCCGCCTCCGCGTCCGGGCCCGCCCCGGTGTGCAGGATGCCGTGCTCGTCGAGCAGGGGGAGCATCTCCCGCATGGCCTCCACGCCGTGGTCGAGCACGTGGTTGTTCGCCAGCGAGACGACGTCGACGCCGGCGGCCTCCAAACTCGCGACGTTCTTTCGGTCCGAGCGGAAGTGGAACCGCTTGCCGGGCCAGGGCGGGCCGTCGTCGGCGAGCACGCACTCGAGGTTCGCGAACCGCAGGTCCGCCTGCGCGAGCAGGGGGAGGGCGTCCCCCCACGGATGGGCCGGGCCCTCGTGGCGCAGCCGCTCGTCGACCAGCCGGCCGAGCATGACATCGCCGACCAGTGCGATCCGCATGAGCCGCCTCCTGTCCGGACGCTCCCATCGTGACCCCTGGCCCGCGGGCGGACAAGAGCGGCCGGTGGTGGCCGTCCCGGTCACGGGGACCACGCGGCTCCGCCGGCGCCGCCCGCCCGGGAGGCAGGAGGCGCCGGCGGCCACCGGTCACCGGCCCAGATCGGCCCAGTCGGTCATCCGGGCGCTGTTCGCCGCGGCCGGGCGCAGCTGCGCCGGCTCCGGCAGGAGCACGGACAGGTCGGAGACGGCCTGGTAGGCCCAGGAGGGCCCGGTGCGCACGGGCGAGGAGGCGGGGACGCCCCCCGTGCGGTGCAGGCGGGTCGCGTAGCCCAGGATGAGCAGGCCGGCCACGGCCAGGCCGACGCCCACCCAGGCGGGGGAGCGGTAGCCCCAGCCGGCGGTGATGACGGCGCCGCCGAGGAAGGCGCCCATCGCGTTGGCCAGGTTGAACGCCGCGTGGTTCATGGCGGCGGTCAGGGACGGGGCGTCCTTGGCCTCGCGCAGCAGGCGCATCTGCAGCGCGGTGCTGAAGAGGGCGCCCATGGCGCCGATCCACAGCACGCCGAGCACGGCCGCGACCGCGGAGTGGGCGAACAGGCCGAAGAAGGCCAGGGCCACGCCGGAGACGGCCCCCGCGCCCAGGGCGGTCTTCTCGATGGACCGGTCCAGCAGCGGGCCCGCCAGCAGGGAGCCCGCGGTCATGCCCACGCCGTACACGGCCAGCACCCACGGCACCATCGAGATGTCGAGGCCGCTCAGCTCGGTCAGGATCGGGGAGACGAACGTGTAGACCGCGAACATGCCGCCGAAGCCGACCGCCCCGGCCAGCAGGGTCAGGGCCACCTGGGGCCGGCCCAGGGCGCGGACCTCCTGGGCCACGGAGACACCGCCGCCCTTGCGGGTGCGGGGGATCCAGAGGGCGAGGGCCGCGACGGTGAGCAGGCCGATGACCACCACGAGCCCGTACCCGGCCCGCCAGCCCAGGCTCCCGCCGAGCACGGCGGCCAGGGGGACGCCCACGATGTTGGCGACCGTCAGGCCGAGCGCCACGCGGGCCACGGCGGTGCCGCGCCGCTCGCGCGGCACCAGGGAGGAGGCCACCACCGCGGCGACCCCGAAGTAGGCGCCGTGGGGCAGGCCGGAGAGGAAGCGCGCCACGTACAGCCACTCGAGGGACGGCGCGGCCGCGGACAGGACGTTGCCGGCGGTGAAGGCGACCATCAGCCCGAGCAGGAGCCTCTTGCGCTCCACCCGGGCGGTCAGGGACGTGATGAGGGGTGCGCCGACGACCACGCCCAGGGCGTAGAGGGAGATGGCGTGCCCGAGGGAGGGGATCGAGGCGTCGAGGTCCTCGGCGATGAAGGGGAGCAGGCCCATCGAGGCGAACTCGGTGGTGCCCACGCCGAAGCCGCCGAGGGCGAGGGCGAAGAGGGCGAAGCGGGTGCCGGTGCGGTCCGGGGCGTTGATCACCTGGAGCACGGCAGTGCGAGGTGCGGACATGGCGGATCCTTCCGTGCGGAACATGGGGGTGCGGGTGGAAGGCGCGTCGTCGGGCCGAACGGGTGGAAACCTCGATGCTACGGAGGATGTCGAGGGCATCCAACGGTTCGGGCCTGTGATCTTGGACAAATCGGGCATCCGTGTGATACGTGTCGCGCTCGGGTTCCAGGGCCTCGTCATGCCGCCCACGGAACCGGGAACCACGACTTCAAGGAGGCGCGTCCCATGACCGACACCCACGCTGCGGGTCCGGAGACCGATGTCATCGACATCCTCACCACCGACCACCGGGAGATGCTCGAACTGCTCGGCCAGATCGAGGGCGCCCCGGACGCCGCCCGGCGCAGGGACCTGGCCGACACCGTGATCGCGGAGGTCATGCGCCACGCCGTCGCGGAGGAGATGCACGTCTACCCGGTGATGGAGAAGCACCTGCCCGGCGGCGCCGAGGAGGTCGAGCACGACAAGAAGGAGCACGACGATCTCGTCCGGGTCATGAAGCAGGTGGAGGGCGTCGACGCCTCCGAGCCGGCGTTCATGGAGCTGATCCGCGAGATGCAGTCGCAGCTGCGCCACCACATCGAGGACGAGGAGTCCGACCAGTTCCCGAAGCTGCGGGCGCACATCCCGGCCGAGGACCTCGTGGAACTGGGCCGGAAGGTGCAGAACGCCAAGAAGGTGGCGCCGACCCGGCCGCACCCCTCCGCGCCGCACTCGGAGCTGTTCCACAAGACCGTCGGGCCCGGCGTCGGCATGGTCGACCGCCTCCGGGACCGGCTGACGGACCGGAGCACCGGCTAGCCGGGCGACGGTCCCCCGCGGACAGCACGGCACGGACCCCTGCTGGACGGGCGCCTCGCAAGGCTCGCCCGGCGGGGGTCCGTGCTGTTCCACGGGACCACGGCGGGTCGCCGGCACCGAGCGGGCACAGACCCCTGTTGCCCGGGAGTTGAGTGCGCTAGACTCAAGTTAGCTGAACTGCCCGGCCGCATCCACTGGTGATCGGCGCCGGGCCGGTTCGTCCCCGATCCGTTCCAGAACGTCCCTCGCCAAGGAGCCGCAGTGGAGACCAAGTTCACCACCAAGTCCCAGGAGGCGCTCTCCGCCGCCTCCACCAACGCCTCGACCGCGGGCAATCCGCAGGTCGAGCCCGCCCACCTCCTCAAGGCCCTCATGGACCAGCGGGAGGGTGTGGCCGTCGCCGTCCTGAAGGCCACCGGGGCCGACGTCGACGCCGTCTCCGCGCAGGCCAGCGCCGCCATCAAGGCCCTGCCCTCCGCGTCCGGCTCCTCCACGGCCCAGGCCCAGTTCAACCGGGGCGCGCTGCAGGTCATCCAGGCCGCGGAGCAGTTCGCCCAGTCCCTCGGCGACGAGTACATCTCCACCGAGCACCTCCTGTACGGCCTCGCCCAGCAGGAGGGGAAGGTTGGGGAGATCCTGCGGGGCGCGGGCGCCGGACCCGACCAGCTGAGGACCGCCGTCCCGTCCGTGAGAGGAGACCGCCGCGTGACCACACCCAACCCCGAGGGCACCTTCCAGGCGCTCGAGAAGTTCGGCGCCGACCTGACCGCCATGGCCCGCGAGGGCAAGCTGGACCCCGTCATCGGGCGGGACTCCGAGATCCGGCGCGTGGTGCAGGTGCTGTCCCGCCGCACCAAGAACAACCCCGTTCTGATCGGCGAGCCCGGCGTCGGCAAGACCGCCGTCGTCGAGGGCCTCGCCCAGCGCATGGTCGCCGGGGACGTCCCCGAGTCGCTGCGCGGCAAGACGCTGATCTCCCTGGACCTCGGGTCCATGGTGGCCGGCGCCAAGTACCGCGGCGAGTTCGAGGAGCGGCTCAAGGCCGTGCTCGAGGAGATCAAGGACTCGGAGGGGCAGATCGTCACCTTCATCGACGAGATCCACACCGTGGTCGGCGCCGGCGCCGCCGAGGGCTCGATGGACGCCGGGAACATGCTCAAGCCCATGCTGGCCCGCGGCGAGCTGCGCCTGATCGGCGCGACCACCCTGGACGAGTACCGCGAGAACATCGAGAAGGACGCCGCCCTGGAGCGCCGCTTCCAGCAGGTCTACGTCGGCGAGCCCTCCGTGGAGGACACCGTGGCGATCCTGCGCGGGCTCAAGGAGCGCTACGAGGCCCACCACAAGGTGCAGATCGCGGACGCCGCGCTCGTCGCGGCGGCCACGCTGTCCAACCGGTACATCCCGGGCCGGCAGCTGCCGGACAAGGCCATCGACCTGGTCGACGAGGCCGCCTCCCGGCTGCGCATGGAGATCGACTCCGCGCCGGAGGAGATCGACCAGCTGCGCCGCGCCGTCGACCGCCTGACCATGGAGGAGCTCGCGCTGGAGCGCGAGACCGACCCCGCGTCCGTCGAGCGCCTCGCCGCGCTGCGCCAGGAGCTGGCCGACAAGAAGGCGGACCTGGACGCCCTCAACGCCCGGTGGGAGGCCGAGAAGGCCGGCCTGAACCGCGTCGGCGACCTCAAGGAGCGGATCGACAACCTGCGCTCGCAGGCGGAGATGGCCCAGCGCCAGGGCGACCTCGCGGAGGCCTCCCGGCTGCTCTACGGCGAGATCCCGGCGCTGCAGAAGGAGCTCGACGCCGCCCAGGAGCAGGAGGACACCTCCGCCCCGCACGACACCATGGTCTCCGAGGAGGTCACGGCCGACGACGTCGCCGAGGTGATCTCGGCCTGGACCGGCATCCCCGCCGGGCGCATGCTCCAGGGCGAGACCGAGAAGCTGCTGCACATGGAGGAGGTGCTCGGGAAGCGGCTCATCGGCCAGCACCGGGCCGTGCAGGCCGTCGCCGACGCCGTGCGCCGCTCGCGCGCCGGGATCTCCGACCCGAACCGGCCGATCGGCTCCTTCCTGTTCCTGGGTCCCACCGGCGTGGGCAAGACCGAGCTCGCGAAGTCCCTCGCGGAGTTCCAGTTCGACGACGAGCGCGCGCTGGTGCGGATCGACATGTCCGAGTACGGGGAGAAGCACACGGTCTCCCGGCTGGTCGGCGCCCCTCCGGGCTACGTCGGCTACGAGGAGGGCGGCCAGCTCACCGAGTCCGTGCGGCGCCGCCCGTACTCGGTGGTCCTGCTGGACGAGATCGAGAAGGCCCACCCGGACGTCTTCGACATCCTGCTGCAGGTGCTCGACGACGGCCGGCTCACCGACGGGCAGGGGCGCACGGTGGACTTCCGCAACGTGATCCTGATCCTCACCTCCAACCTGGGCAGCCAGTTCCTGGTGGACCAGACCATCGAGCCCGAGGCGAAGAAGCAGGCGGTGATGAACGTGGTCAACGCCTCGTTCAAGCCCGAGTTCCTGAACCGGCTCGACGACGTGATCCTGTTCGACCCGCTGTCCACGTCCGACCTGTCGAAGATCGTGGACATCCAGGTCGCCCAGCTCGCCGAGCGCCTGGGCCAGCGCCGCCTGCGCCTGGAGGTCACGCCCGCGGCCACCGAGTGGCTGGGCCTCACCGGCTACGACCCGGCCTACGGCGCCCGGCCGCTGCGCCGGCTGGTGCAGCGGGAGATCGGGGACAAGCTCGCCAGGGCGATCCTCTCCGGGGCGGTCGTGGACGGGGATGCGGTCCGGGTGGACGTCGACGCCGACGTCGTGGCGGACGGGCTCACCGTCACCGCCGTGTCCGAGCGGGCGCACGCCGCGGACTGAGCTGCGGGGCGCGCCGCCGGCCGGCGGGCCGCCGTCGGGGAGTCCCGGCGACGGCCCGCCGTCGGGGCTCCCGGACCGCGTTCCGCCCGCCTCCCGTGAGGTTGCCGACAGTCCACCGCGCCGGTCCCAGGCCGGGCGCAACGGGCTGACAAACCATGTACCCTGGTCTCACGAACCATTCATACGACATTTCCGGGGCCGTACTCTGTGCCAGAGTGCCGCCGTCCGGACCAAGAGACAGAGGGGGTCACGCCATGGGGCGCGGCCGTCAAAAGGCGAAGGCGACACGGCAGGCGCGGGAGATGAAGTACTTCAGCCCGCAGACCGACCTCACGGCACTCCAGCGGGAACTGCGCGGCAGCGAGCAGATGCCCCCGCTGCGGGAGCCGGTCCAGGAGACCGTCGAGGAGGACGAGGACGACTACTCGGCCTACGTCGACAAGTACGCCGACGACTACGACGAGGACTTCCGCCGGTAGCCACCGGGAACTCCGCTCGTCTCCACCGCACGACGCAACAAGGTGCCCGTCCAGGACGAGCACCTTCTTCGCGTCCCCGCGAACAGCGAACGCCCCGCCGGCCGGCGGGGCGTTCGCTGTTCCTTCGGGGCTCTCCGGCCCGGATCAGCCCGTGTAGGCGTTGACCATGCGCACCGCGCCGCCGTCCACGCCCTTGGCGCCCTGCACCCAGTCGGGCCCGCCGTGGTCCGCGTCCGGGTCGATCCTGTCCACGGTGCCCATGACCCACGAGGGCAGGCCCCGGGCCGTGAGGTGGGCCACGGCGGCGTCGGCCGCCGACGGGTCGACGATCGCGACCATGCCCACGCCCAGGTTGAGGGTCCGCTCGAGATCGGGCAGGGGGACGTTGCCGAGCTGGCTGATCAGCTGGAAGATCGCGGGCAGCGCCCAGGTGCTGCGGTCCACCGTGGCCTCGAGCCCGGCGGGGAGCACCCGGGCGAGGTTCGCGGCGAGGCCGCCGCCGGTCACGTGGCTGAAGCCGCGGACACCGCGGCCCGTGGTCCGGTCCGCGCCGTTCACGGGGAAGGCGGCGGCGAGGTCCAGGACGTCGGCGGCGTAGACGCGCGTGGGCTCCAGCAGCTCCTCGCCCAGGGTGCGGCCGAGCTCCGAGACCTGCCGGTCCAGCGACCACCCGGCCACGTTGATGACCTTGCGGACCAGGGAGTACCCGTTGGAGTGCAGGCCGGAGGAGGCCATGCCGATGACCACGTCGCCGGCGCGCACGCGGTCCGGGCCCAGCAGCTCGTCGGCCTCGACCACACCGGTGGCGGCCCCCGCCACGTCGTACTCGTCCGGGGCCAGCAGACCCGGGTGTTCGGCGGTCTCGCCGCCGACCAGGGCGGTGCCGGCCTGCTCGCAGGCCGCGGCGATGCCGCGCACGATGTCCGCGATCCGCTCGGGCACCACGCGGCCCGTGGCGATGTAGTCGGTCATGAACAGGGGCTTGGCGCCCACCACCACGATGTCGTCCACCACCATGCCCACGAGGTCGAAGCCGATCGTGTCGTGCACGTCGAGGGTCTGGGCGATCGCCACCTTGGTGCCCACGCCGTCGGTCGAGGTGGCGAGGTAGGGCTTGCGGTAGCCGAGCAGCTCCGAGACGTCGAACAGTCCCGCGAACCCGCCGACCCCGCCGATCACGTTGGGGGTGTGCGTGGCCTTGACCGCGCTCTTCATGAGCTCGACGGCGCGGTCTCCCGCCTCGACGTCCACGCCCGCGCTGGCGTAGGTGACGGTGCGGTTCGTGGAGGAGGGGGGCTGGGCCATGTCAGGCGTCCTTCGCGGTCTCGGGCTGGGCGGCGTGCTGGGATCCGGGCCCGGCGGGCCCCGTGGTCGTGCGGGCGGCGGGGACCCGGTCCTCCGGCAGGATGAGGTCCTCGAGGTCGGCGTCGGGCCCGGGGTCGCACCCGGTGGAGGTCTCCTGGACGCCGGGGTCCTCGTCGGAGATGCTGGTGCGCTCGGCGGGCCGGCGGGAGACGCCGTCCGCGGCCGAGGGGCGGGTGTCGATGGACACGGCGGAGGCGTGCTCCGGCCGCTGCGCCACGGCCGGTGCGCCCGGGGCGCGGCGGGGCGAGGAGTCCACGGGCGTGCGGGCCTCGAAGACGTTCTTGCCCAGCTTGTCGGCGTCCGGCAGCCGGGTGGGGTACGTCCCGGAGAAGCACGCGGTGCACAGCTCCCCGCGCTCCTGCAGGGTGGCCGCGATCATCCCGTCCTCGGAGATGTAGCCGAGGGAGTCGGCGCCCAGGGACGCCCTGATCTCCTCGACCCCGAGCCCGTTGGCGATCAGCTCCGCGCGGGAGGCGAAGTCGATGCCGTAGAAGCACGGCCACTTGATGGGCGGGGAGGAGATCCGCACGTGGATCTCGGCGGCCCCGGCCTCCCGCAGCATCCGGATGAGGGCCCGCTGGGTGTTCCCGCGCACGATCGAGTCGTCGATGACCACGAGCCGCTTGCCTGCCACCACGGACTTCAGGGGGTTGAGCTTGAGCCGGATGCCCAGCTGGCGGATGGTGTCCGAGGGCTGGATGAACGTTCGTCCCACATAGGCGTTCTTGACCAGGCCGTTGCCGAACGGGATGCCGGACTCCTCGGCGTAGCCGATGGCGGCGGGGGTCCCGGACTCCGGGGTGGGCATGACCAGGTCCGCGTCGATGCGGTGCTCCCGGGCCAGCCGGCGGCCCATCTCCACGCGGGACTCGTACACGGAGCGGCCGTTGATGGTGGTGTCCGGACGGGCCAGGTAGACGTACTCGAACACGCACGCGGCGCGGCGGGTCTCGGCGAAGCGCTGGGAGCGCAGGCCGTGCTCGTCGATCACCACGAACTCGCCGGGCTCGATCTCCCGGACCAGGGACGCGCCCACGATGTCCAGCGCCGCGGTCTCGGAGGCCACCACCCAGCCGCGCTCGAGCCGGCCGAGGACCAGCGGCCGGATGCCCTGCGGGTCACGGGCGGCGTAGAGGGCGTTCTCGTCCATGAACGCCAGGCAGAAGGAGCCCACGAGCTGGGGGAGCAGGTGCATGGCCGCGTCCTCGAGGGAGCCGTGCGGGTGCTCGGCCAGCAGCGCGGTGACCAGCGCGGTGTCCGTGGTGTTGCCCTGCGCCATCTCCCCCTGGGAGGGGAAGCCGGACTTGTCGATCAGCTTCTCGTAGAGCTCCGCCGAGTTGGTGAGGTTGCCGTTGTGCGCGAGCGCCACGGTCCCGTGCGGGGTGGCGCCCAGCGTGGGCTGGGCGTTGGCCCAGTGGGACCCGCCCGTGGTGGAGTACCGGCAGTGGCCCACGGCCAGGTGACCGGTCAGGGTGGTGAGGGTCGCCTCGTCGAAGACCTGCGAGACGAGGCCCATGTCCTTGTACACCGCGATGCGGTTGCCGTCGCTCGCGGCGATGCCGGCCGACTCCTGGCCGCGGTGCTGCAGGGCGTAGAGGCCGTAGTAGGCCAGTTTCGCGACCTCCTCGCCGGGGGCCCACACGCCGAACACGCCGCACGCGTCCTGGGGGCCCTTCTCTCCGGGGAGCAGGTCGTGGCTGAGTTGTCCATCAGGGCGAACCACGTCGATCAGCCTTCTCTCGAGCTTCGGGGGTCGGTGGGCCGGGGCGCGTCGCCCGGCGCCCCGGACGGGGCGTCGTCGTCCCCGTCCACGACCTCGGTGGTGACGGCCCGCGCCCGGGCCACGGAGACCCGGTCCAGCACGAGGGCCAGGACGGCGCCGGCCGCCAGGCCCAGGACCGTGCAGACGGAGACCATGAACAGGGTCACGGCCCCCTGGGTGAACTCGGCGCTTCCTCCGCCGGACAGTCCCACGAGCACGCCCACCACGGCGCCGAGGACGCCGCCGAGCAGGACGAACGCCCAGATGTTCGGGGCGCGGCGCAGGGTCATCTGCTGGCTGCCGGAGGCGGCCAGCGGCACGGCCGTCCGCACCCGGCGGCGCCGGCGCGGGAGCTTCCGCGGGGACGGGCGCGCGGAGGGGGAGGAGGGAGTGGAGCTCATGCCCTCAAGGCTACCGGGGAAACAGGGGGAGGGCGTCCGCGAGATCGGTCCTTGTGCCCGAGGCCACAGCGGCCCCCGAGGCGACGGCCTCCGGCCAGGTCACGGCCCCCGTCACCAGGCCGAGCCACGTGCGGGCGTCGGTCTCGACGACGTTGGGCGGGGTGCCGCGGGTGTGCCGGGGGCCGGCCACGCACTGGGTCACGCCGAAGGGCGGGACGCGCACCTCCACGCTGTTGCCGGGCACCCGCTCGGCGAGCTCCTCGAGGGTGTAGCGCACGGCGGTGGCTACGGTCCGGCGCGGGGTGCCGTCCGGGTCCGCGCGCCAGGCGCTCAGGGCCAGGGTCCCGTCCGCGGGGTCGACACGGCGGCGGGCCACGGCCTAGTCCTGCCCGAGCGCCCGGACCAGCTCCGGGCCGAGCAGCTCCAGGAGGGGGTCCGCCAGGCGCAGCCGGCCCACGGGGCGGGACCCGCCCATGACCGGGCGCACCACCTGCCCGATCACCGCGGCGGCCGCCGCGGCGGGCACGGCCCCGGCGTGGGCGAGCAGGGCGAGGCCGATGAGCGCGTTGGCGCGGGACCCGCCGTCGAGGACCTTGAGCGCCACGGACCACCCGGTGCGGGTGCCGAGCGCGAGCACGCCCTCCGCGCCGAGCTTCGCCACGACGTCCAGCTCCTCCATGACCACGGTGTTGTACCTGCCCCGCCCGTGCACCAGCTCCGGGTAGTCGAGCATGCACTGGGAGACCGTGGCGGCGCGGGCGTCGGCGTCGAGGTTGCCCGCGGCCCGGCCCAGCGTCGAGTACGCCCGGGCGAGGCCGGTCAGGGAGATCGCCGCGAGGGGGGCGCCGCACCCGTCCACGCCCACGTGGGCCACGCGCTCGCCGGAGAACTCCTCGACGGTCTCCAGCACGGTCCGCTGCAGGGGGTGCTCGGGGTCCAGGTAGCTGTCCGTGGGCCAGTCGTTCTCGGTGCAGGCCCACAGGAACGCGGCGTGCTTGCCGGAGCAGTTCATGCAGATCCGGTTCTTGCCGCGGCCGGCCCGCACGAGCTCCGTGCGGACCTCCTCGTCCTCGGGCCAGTCCGGCGGGCACTGCAGCGCGTCCTCGGTCAGACCGGCGGCCGTCAGGATCGAGCTCACGGCGTCGAGCTGCTCGAAGGAGCCGATGTGGGACGCGGAGGCGATGGCCACCTGGGCCCCGCGCAGCGGGACGCCGGCCTTCATGGCGGCGATGGTCTGGAACGGCTTGAGCGTGGAGCGGGGGAAGATCGGGGTGCCGATGTCGCCCAGTTCGACGGCCACGGCCCCGTCCGGGTCCAGGACCACGGCGGAGCCGCGGTGGCGGGACTCGACGAAGCCGCTGCGCTCGAGCACGGCGAGGTCCACGGCACGGTCCGAGGTGAAGGTCTGCATCGCCCCAGTATGTCAGCGGGGACGGGAATTCCCGGCGGGGCCGGGGCCGTGCCCGCATGCCGGGAACGATGTGCCACTTCCCGGTGCCGCCAACTAGCCTGAGGGCGTGAAGGTTCTGGTACTGGGCCCCGGAGGCCGCGAACACGCAATCATCCGCGCACTGCTGGCAGATCCCGAGGTCGAGCAGGTGCACTGCGCGCCGGGCAACGCCGGGATCGCGCAGCTCGTCCCGGTGCACGCCGTGGACGCCGACGACCCCGCCGCGGCCACCGCGCTGGCGCGCGAGCTCGCGGTGGACCTCGTCGTCGTCGGCCCCGAGGCCCCGCTGGTGGCCGGGGTGGCCGACGCCCTGCGCGAGGCCGGCTTCCTCGTCTTCGGTCCCTCGCGGGCCGCGGCGCGGCTCGAGGGCTCCAAGGCGTTCGCCAAGGAGGTCATGGCCTCCGCGGGGGTGCCCACCGCGATGGCGCGGGTCGCGACCACGGAGGAGGAGGCCGCCGACGCCCTCGACACCTTCGGCGCCCCCTACGTGGTCAAGGACGACGGGCTCGCCGCCGGCAAGGGCGTGGTCGTCACCGCCGACCGCGCGGAGGCGCTCGAGCACGCCGCCGCCTGCTTCGCCGCGGGCGGGAGCGTGGTGATCGAGGAGTTCCTCGACGGGCCCGAGGTGTCCCTGTTCGTGCTGACCGACGGCTCCCGCGTGATCCCCCTGAGCCCCGCGCAGGACTTCAAGCGGATCCACGACGACGACGAGGGCCCCAACACCGGCGGGATGGGCGCCTACACGCCGCTGCCGTGGCTGCCGCAGGGCTTCGTGGAGGAGGTCGTGGAGCGCGTGGCCCGCCCCACGGTCGACGAGATGCGCCGCCGCGGCACCCCGTTCGTGGGCGTGCTGTACTGCGGGCTGGCCGTGACGACCCGCGGTCTGCGGGTCATCGAGTTCAACGCCCGGTTCGGGGACCCCGAGACCCAGGCCGTGCTGGCCCGGCTCACCACCCCGCTCGGGCGGCTGCTGCACGCCGCCGCCGCCGGGCGCCTCGACGAGGCCGAGCGGCTTCGCTGGCGACCCGAGACGGCCGTCGCGGTGGTCGTCGCCGCGCAGGACTACCCGGACAGCCCCCGGAAGGGCGACCCGATCGGCGGGCTGGAGGACGCCGAGGCGCTCGAGGGCGTGCACGTGGTCCACGCCGGCACCGCGGTGGCCCCGGAGGGCGAGCACGCCGGGCGGATCGTCTCCGCCGGCGGGCGGGTGCTCGCCGTCGTCGCCCTCGGCGCGGACCTCGACGACGCCCGCGAGCGCGCCTACCGGGGCGTGGGGCTCGTGGCGCTCGAGGGCTCGCAGCACCGCACCGACATCGCGCTGAAGGCCGCCCGGGGGCTGGTCACCGTTCCCGGCGCCTCCGCCCCCCGTCCCCGTCAGGAGCAGGCATGAGCGAGCAGGGCACCGTCACCACCCCACCCGAGATCCCCGGGTGGAGGCACATCTACTCGGGCAAGGTCCGGGAGCTCTACGTCCCCGACGAGTCGCGGCTGCGGGCCACGGGCGTGGCCATCTACGACGACGCCGAGTACCGGGCCGGCTCGGTCCTGGTGCTGGCCACCGACCGGATCAGCGCCTTCGACGAGATCCTCCCCACGGAGATCCCGGACAAGGGCAAGATCCTGACCCAGCTGTCCCTGTGGTGGTTCGAGCAGCTCGCGGCCGTGCCCAACCACGTCCTGTCGACCGACGTGCACGAGTCCGTCCGGGGGCGGGCCGTCGTCTGCAAGAACCTGTCGATGTTCCCCGTCGAGTGCATCGCGCGCGGCTACCTGACCGGTTCCGGCCTCAAGGACTACCGGGAGACCGGTGAGGTCTGCGGGATCGAGCTGCCCCCGGGGCTCGTGGATGGCTCCCGGCTCGCCGAGCCGATCTTCACCCCGACCGGCAAGGCGGAGGTGGGCGAGCACGACCTCCCCATCACCTTCCAGGAGATGGCCGACGGCGTGGGCCACGCGGTGGCGGACCGGCTGCGCGAGCTGACCCTGGAGATCTACACCGCCGCCGAGCGGATCGCCCGCGAGCGGGGGATCATCGTGGCGGACACCAAGGTGGAGTTCGGCCTGGACTCCTACCGCGGGGCGATCACCCTCGGGGACGAGGTCCTCACCCCGGACTCCTCCCGCTTCTGGGACGCCGAGACCTACGAGCCCGGCAAGGCCCAGCCCTCGTTCGACAAGCAGTACGTGCGGGACTGGCTGCGCTCGGACGAGTCCGGCTGGAACGGGACCGGCCCCGTGCCCCCGCTGCCGGAGCAGGTGGTGGAGCGGACCCGCGCGCGCTACGTCGAGGCGTTCGAGCGGCTCACCGGCCGCACCTTCGACCCGGACGGCAACTTCTTCGAGGTGGCCGGCCCGCTCGAGTACTGACGCCGGCGCCGGGCGGCGTCAGGCGCCGGGGGAGTCGGGCGTCCACAGGGCGCGGCCCATGTCCACGCGCACGAGGTGCCGGTCGTCCTCCCGCAGGGCAGTGCCCTCCTCGCGGTACCGGTCCCGGGCCTCGGCCTGCAGGTGGTCGGCGAGAGTGCCCTGCACGGTGACCACCCGCCACCAGGGAAGGTCCTCGCCGGTGGGGTTGCGTGCCATGAGCGTGCCCACCAGGCGTGCGGAGCGGCACTCGGCGAGCTCCGCGACGTCCCGGTAGGACAGCACCCGGCCCGGCGGGATGGCGGCCACGACGTCCGCCACGCGCCGTGCCAGACCGGGGTCCGGCTCGGCGCGCTCGGTCACAGGGCTTCCCTGCGGTCCACCGGCAGGCACACGTCGAGGACCCACTGGCCGTCCGCGGCACCGCTCTCGGCGTGACCGCCCAGCAGGGAGACACGTTCCGTGATGCCCCGCAGGCCGAGCCCCGAGGACATCTCCGAGGAGTGGTCGCCCGTGCGCTGGGTGCTGCGCGGCATGGGGTTCGCCACGCGCAGGCACAGCTCGTGCTCGTCCGCCGTCACCTCGATCCGGCAGCGGGAGCCGGCCGGGGCGTACTTGATGATGTTGGTGACCGCCTCCTGCAGGATGCGGGCGGCCGTGCCGCGCACCGTGGTGGGCATGGCCTCGAGGTCGCCCGTGATGACCACCTCGGGCTCGAAGCGCAGGTCCCGCAGGCTCGCCGCGAGGGACGTGACCACGTGCTCCAGACTGCCGATGGCCAGGCCGGCCCCCGTGACGTCACGGGGATGCTCCTCGTCGTTCTCGTCGCGCAGCAGACGGAGCATGACCCGCAGCTCGTGCAGGGCCGAGCGCGCGGCGCCCTCCACGGTCTCGAGGACCTGGTGCAGCTCGCCGACGTCCCCGGAGCGGCGCCGGCTCATGGTCTGCATCGTGATGAGGGTGAGCTCGTGGGCGACGACGTCGTGCAGGTCGCGGGCCAGGGCCTGCCGCTCGTCCTCCCGGAGCCGCACATTGAGGATCTCTAGGTCCCGGACACGCTGTTCGCTCTTGCGGCGCTGCAGCCGGAAATGGCGGATCCCAGCTCCGGCCAGCGCGGCAACAAGGATGGGGATAAACAGATTCCAGAAGACGGCGCCACTGGCGCCGTCTTCTCGGAGGGCCGTGGCCATGACGATCCAGACAATGTAGACGACGAAATGCGCCACAATGAACCGTGCCGTGGCCGTGGCGACCACGGCGGCCGTCACCACCAGCGCGGTGATGATCACCGCACCGAAGTTGTCGATGAGGACGGACGTGATCAGACAGCTCATCGATGCGACGCTGGCCCAGGTGGCCCGCCAGGCCACGAGGCCCATGACGGCGTAGGCCAGGACGCCGTCCAGCGCATAGATCATCTCGCTCGGGGCCGAGCCGGTGAAGGTCGTCCTCAGGTGGCCCATATCGTCGAACAGCGAGCCGATCGCATAGACGACGAGCACCGCGGACAGCCACCAAGCGACTGGCTCGGCGTAGAAGAACGATGTCTTCCGGGCTGTTCGCGGTGCGCGCTCTATCAATGCAGCTACATCAGTCACAAGGACAGTGATACAGCATCAGCAGATGGCGGGCCACCATCCGCACACGACGTAACGCGGCGCGGCGTTCGCCGGGGCGAGGGGGACGGCCACCAGGGTGGTCGCGACGAGGGCTGCAGCGAGGGCGCTGGTGATCTTCTTCTTCACGGGAGGCTCCTTGGATCACGAGGACAGCACCGGATCGGGGGGTTGCGGCCGGGGTGGGGGGAGAGATCTCCCAGTCGCGAGGGGGGTGTGCTGCCCTGGTATCTCCATTTTGCCAACGTTAACCGAACGAGCCTATCGACCTTTGTCCAGACCATTTGTGACTTTTGTCGAATATGACGTGTTGCACTTTGGGGGACAGGAAAAAATAGACTGTGCAAGTGACTGATTGCAGAGTGCTTGTCGTGGACGACCAGCCGTTGATGCTGGAGGCCCTGAAGTCCTTCTTCTCGGCCGAGCCCGGTTTCGAGGTGATCGGGACCGCCGCCAACGGACGCGAGGCCGTGGACCGATGTCTGGCCATCGACCCGGACGTGGTGCTGATGGACATGAAGATGCCCGTGATGGACGGGATCGAGGCCACCCGGGAGATCACCTCGCGCAGTCCCCGCTCCAAGGTGCTGGCGCTCACGACGTTCTCCACGCTGGAGTTCGTGGTGCCGGCCCTCCGAGCCGGCGCGGCCGGCTATCTCGTCAAGGACGCCCGGCCTGACGAGATTATCGACGCCGTGAACCAGGTGCGTAACAACGAGATCGCACTCTCCCCGGCGATCGCCCGCGCGCTCGCGGACAACGTCATCTCCGTGCCGGACCAGCAGCAGCCGGCGCGGTCGGCGGACAGCGGCCTGCGCTCCCTGCTGACCGACCGGGAGATGGAGACCGTGACGCTCCTGGCCCAGGGTCTCAGCAACCGGGAGATCGCCGAGCAGATGCACGTCTCCGAGGGCAGCGTGAAGGCCTACCTCGGGCGGGTCTGTGAGAAGTTCGGCGTCCGCGACCGGGTGCAGGCGCTGATCAAGGCGTACCAGAGCGGGCTCGTCGATCCGCAACTGCGCGATCTCTGAGTCTGGGGCCCCGTCTGCAGTCCCGGTCCGGACGGAAGTCCAGGAAAGTTGTAGACGAAAGTGCATTCATCTGCATTAGCAAACCCGGTATAGTGATCAGTGCGAGCAGAGAAGAAAAGTCGGTGGATGAGTGAGAGACATCCCCACGGCGCACGGCCCAACCCCCCATGAGGCCGAGCCCCGGACCGGATGGTCCACCGACCTGCTCACGGTAGGGGGCCGCCCCGGGACAGTCCCCCCTGGACCTGGGATGTGGCCGCGCAAGGCCTGGATCACCTTGCACCCCCCTCGGCCGATGGCCCCCTACCGTGCAACATCTGCTCCGCGGACCTCGCAGACGAGAACGGCCCCACCGGAACCGGTGGGGCCGTTCTCGTGCGTCCGGCGCCTCTGCCGGATCGTCCGGCCGGGCCCGGGGCCCGAGCCCTCAGGGTCGTCCGGTCACGCCCGCCGGCCCTGCCCCTCCTGAGCGGCGGCGCTGTGGCCGAAGAACCAGGTGATGTGCTCCCGCAGTGCGGCGGCGGCGTCCTCGCCCCGGCGCTCCTGGAAGGCGCGCAGGATCTCGCGGTGCTGCTCCTGCAGGGTGCGGCGCACCTGCGGCCAGTCGTCCAGGCCGGCGACGGTCTCCTGCACGTACCCGATGGTGGCCTGGCGCAGCGAGGCCATGATCGTCTCGACCACCACGTTGCCGGCCAGGGAGGCGAGCAGGATGTGGAACTGCGCGTCGTGGGCGTGGAAGCGCTCGTCCGGCAGGTCCGGGTCCTCCATGGCGGCCACGAGCTCCGCGGCGCGCCCGAGCACCGCCGCCCGCCCCGGGGTCTCCGCCGCGGCGGCCGCCTCGCGGGCGGACTGGGTCTCGAGCAGCAGCCGGGTCTGCACGAGGTCCCGCACCGGCAGCGACCGGTTGGCCACGTGCATCCGCAGCGCCCACCCGAGCGCGGCCGAGGGCTCCGCGATGACGATCGCCCCCGCGTTCGGCCCGGACCCGGTCGACGAGCGGACCAGTCCCATGGCGTCGAGGGTCCGGATCGCCTCCCGCACCGAGGCGCGGGAGATGCCGAACTCCTCGGCCAGGTGGCGTTCCCCGGGCAGCTTGTCGCCCACCGAGATCTCGCCCGTGCGCAGGCGCTCCTCGAGCCAGTCGAGGACGACGGTGTACATGCGTGCGGCTGCGGGCACGGGGGGCTCCTCAGAGGGTGGGCGGGACGCGGACCAGTCTAGGGAGGCGGCGGGGCCCCGCCGGACCGATCGGTCCAGCGGGGCCCCGGGGCGTTGTGCTCAGGAGGTCGGGAGCATCCAGGCCAGCACGTTGGACTGCAGGAACACCAGGGTGCACAGCAGCAGGAGCAGGCCGAGGGACCACCAGATGACCGAGCGGAAGATGGCGGACTCCTTGCCCTCCATGCCCACCGCGGTCGCGGCGATGGCCAGGGACTGCGGCGAGATCATCTTGCCCACCACGCCGCCGGAGGTGTTCGCCGCCGTCATGAGGTGCGGATCGAGGCCGGTGCCCTCGGCGGCGGTCTTCTGGAGGTTGGAGAACAGCGCGTTGGCGGAGGTGTCGGAGCCGGTGACCGCGGTGCCCAGCCAGCCGAGCACGGGGGAGAGGAACGCGAAGGCCGCGCCCAGACCGGCCACCCAGGTGCCGATCGAGATGGTCTGGCCGGACGTGTTCATGACGTAGGCCAGGGAGAGCACGCTCATGATGGTCAGGGCGGAGAAGCGCATCTTCCAGAACGAGCGCCCGATCTCCGCCACGGCGTTGCCCACCGAGAGCCGGAAGCGGCCGTTGCCGTGGAACACCGAGTAGATGACGGCGACGAGCAGGCCTGTGATCAGCAGCAGCGTGCCCGGGCTGGAGAGCCACTGGAACTTGTAGATGGTGCTCGTGACGGGCTCGCCGGCTGCGTTGAGGAGGTGTCCGTGCAGGCCCGGCCAGGGGATGGAAATGTCGGTGGCGGCCAGGGCCCCCGGGATGCTCACGCCGAGGGTCCACAGCTTGGCCAGACCGAAGACCGCGACCACCAGGACGTAGGGCAGCACGGCCATCCACACGCGTGCCGGGGTCAGCCCCTCGGGTGCGGGAGGCTTCTCCACGCCGAGGCGGGTGCGGACGGCGTCGGCGCCCTTGGGGCGCCAGAAGCGCAGGAGGATCACCGCGGCGGCCAGGCCGGTGAGGGAGGCAACCACGTCGGTGAGCTCGTAGGAGAAGTACGTGGCGCACCACCACTGGGCGACCGCGAAGGAGACGCCGATGACCAGCGCGGCCAGCCACGCCTCCTTGAGCCCGCGCACGCCGTCGATGATGAACAGCAGGATGAACGGCACCATGACCGCGAAGAACGGCGCCTGGTGGCCGACGACCGCGCCGATCCGCGCGGGATCCAGGCCGGTCAGCACGCCGGCGGTGGTGATCGGGATGGCGATCGCGCCGAACGCCACGGGCGCGGTGTTGGCGATGAGCACCACGGTGGCCGTCTTCAGGGGCTTGAGCCCCAGCGCCAGGATCATGGTCGCGGTGATCGCGACGGGCGCGCCGAAGCCGGCGAGGGCCTCGAGCAGGCCGCCGAAGCAGAACGCGATGAGCACGGCCTGGATGCGCAGGTCCCCGCCGCCGATGGTGTCGAAGATGGTCCGCAGGTCCTCGAAGCGGCCGCTGAGGACGGTCACCTGGTAGAACCACAGCGCCATGACCACGATCCACACGATGGGGAACAGGCCGTAGACCGCGCCCTGGGTGGCGGAGAGCAGTGTGAGGGAGAGCGGCATGCCGAAGGCCAGGACGGCGACGACGATCGCCGCCAGCAGCGCGGTGGCGCCCGAGACGTGGGCGCGGGCCTTGACGCCCAGCAGCATGACGAAGAACGTGAGCAGAGGGATGGTGCCGACGAGGGCGGAGAGCGCGACGCTCCCGCCGACGGCATCGGTCATCGCGGTAAAGGTGGTCACTCGGACTCCCAGGGACGGGGACGGACGGAACGGTGCGTGGCCGACGGGGAACGCGTCACGGCTATGGTCGGACCACAATGGTCTGACCACGAAGAGTACATGAGCCACGTCACACGGCCAACCGCTCTCCCGAGGTGGCGCGATCGTTGCGCCGGTCGATTGTGTGACGGGGTTCACCGGTCTAGCATGGTCAGACCACAGGCGGCCCGGCGTCGTCGTCCCGTCTTCCCGCTCCCGACTCCGGAGGTCGCATGAGAATCGCCCTGTTCGCCACGTGCATCGTGGACGCGATGTATCCGCGGGTCGCGCTGGCCACCGTGCGGGTGCTCGAGCGGCTCGGCCACGAGGTGGTGTTCCCGCCCGGTCAGGGCTGCTGCTCCCAGATGCACGTCAACAGCGGCTACTTCGACGACGCCCTGCCCGTGGTCCGCAACCACGTGCAGGCCTTCTCCGCCGTGGACTACGACGTGGCCGTGGCGCCGTCGGGCTCCTGTGTCGCCTCCCTGGGCCACCAGCAGCCGATGATCGCCCGCGCCGGCGGGGACGAGGCCCTCGCCCAGGAGGCCGCGGCCGTGGCCGCCACCACCTACGAGCTCTCGCAGCTGCTGACCGACGTGCTCGGCGTCCACGACGCGGCCGCGCAGCTCGGCTCCTGGTTCCCCCACCGGGTGACCTACCACCCGTCCTGCCACGGGATGCGGCTGCTGCGCCTGGGGGACCGGCAGAAGGACCTGGTCGCCTCGGTCGGGGACATCGACTTCGTCGAGCTGCCCGACGCCGAGGAGTGCTGCGGCTTCGGCGGGACCTTCTCGTTCAAGAACCCGGACGTCTCCGCCGCGATGGCCGAGGAGAAGATCGACAACATCGTCTCCACCGGCGCCGAGCTGTGCACCGGGGGAGACGCCTCCTGCCTGATGCACCTGGGCGGGGCCATGGCCCGCCGGGGAACGGGTGCGGGCACCGTCCACTTCGCCGAGATCCTCGCGTCCACCCGCGAGAACCCGCTCGAGGTCTCCGGGCCGGTCGAGCTGTCCATCCCGGGGCCCGGGGCGCGCCGCACGGCGTCGTCCTCGGCCCCCCGCACGACCGGAGGAGCTCGATGAGCCGCACGGCCCTGGGCATGCCCGCCGTCCGCCCCGTCCACGGCCAGGGGAACCTGCACGCGCAGACCGCGTTCCCCGCCGCGGCGAAGGCCGAGATGGGCAACACGCAGATGCGCGCCAACATCCGCCACGCCACCCACACCATCCGCGGCAAGCGCGCCGCGGTGACGGGCGAGCTGCCCGACTGGGAGGAGCTGCGCTCCGCCGGCTCCGCGATCAAGGAGCAGGTCATGGCGAACCTGCCGCACCTGCTCGAAGAGTTCGAGCGCAACCTCACGGCCCGCGGCGGCACCGTGCACTGGGCACGCGACGCCGAGGAGGCCAACCGGATCGTCACCGAGCTCGTGCAGGCCACCGGGTCCACCGACGTCATCAAGATCAAGTCCATGGCCACCCAGGAGATCGGCCTCGAGGCCCACCTCGAGGAGCACGGGATCACCGCCACGGAGACGGACCTGGCCGAGCTGATCGTCCAATTGGGCCACGACAAGCCGTCCCACATCCTGGTCCCGGCGATCCACAAGAACCGGCACGAGATCCGCGACATCTTCCTGGCCGAGATGGCCGAGACCGACGAGACGCTCACGTCCGAGCCCCGGGACCTCGCCGAGGCCGCCCGCACCCACCTGCGGGAGAAGTTCCTCTCCACCTCCGTGGCGGTCTCCGGGGCGAACTTCGGCGTGGCCGAGACCGGGACGCTGACCGTGGTGGAGTCCGAGGGCAACGGCCGCATGTGCCTGACCCTGCCCGAGACCCTGATCACCGTGATGGGCATCGAGAAGATCGTGCCCACCTTCCAGGACCTCGAGGTGTTCCTGCAGCTGCTCCCGCGCTCCTCCACCGGGGAGCGGATGAACCCCTACACCTCGATGTGGACCGGCGTGACACCGGGGGACGGCCCGCAGAACGTGCACGTGGTGCTCCTGGACAACGGCCGCACCGCGGTGCTCGACGACCCCTCCGGGCGCTCGGCGCTGCACTGCATCCGCTGCTCGGCGTGCCTGAACGTCTGCCCGGTCTACGAGCAGGCCGGCGGTCACGCCTACGGCTCCACCTACCCGGGGCCCATCGGGGCGATCCTCTCCCCGCAGCTGACCGGCATCACCTCCGAGCAGAACGCCTCCCTGCCCTACGCCTCCTCACTGTGCGGGGCCTGCTACGACGTGTGCCCGGTGAAGATCAACATCCCCGAGATCCTCGTGCACCTGCGCGACGAGGACGTGCGCACCCAGCACGGCGAACGCTCCGACGACGGCGCCGCCGCGGCACCGGCCCGGACCCGGCGCCTGCCGCAGGCCCCGTCCGAGATGGACCTCATGATGAAGGGGGCGTCCTTCGTGATGTCCTCCGGCAAGCGCATGGCGCTCGCCGAGAAGGTCCTCCCGCTGGGCCGGGCCGTGGCGGGCAAGGACCGGGCGATCAGCTGGCTGCCCGGCACGGCCGGCGGCTGGACCGACGAGCGGGACATCCCCGCCCCGCCGAAGGAGTCCTTCCGCAACTGGTGGGCCAAGCACGCCGACGAGACGCAGCAGCGGGTGACCGCCGACGGCGGACCCGTCACCGACGGCGCTGCCGCGACAACCGGCGCTGCCGGCACCACGGGTGCCGCTGCCACAGCGGGCGCCGCCGGCGCCCCGCAGGACGGGCCCGCGGACGAGACCCAGCACGACGGGGGAGAGCGATGACCGACGCCAGGACCGAGATCCTCCACCGGATCCGCGGGGCGCTGCACGACACGCCCGCGCCCGCAGCGGCGGAGCGCACCTACCGCCGCGCCTCGGACCGGCCGCGCGACGAGGTCGTCGAGATGCTCGAGGACCGGCTGGTCGACTACAAGGCCTCCGTGCACCACGAGACCCCCGCCACCCTGCCGGGACGGATCGCCGAGCTGCTGGGCGCCTCCGCCCGCTACGTGGTGCCCGAGGGCCTGGACCGCGCCTGGCTGCCCGAGGAGTCCGGCATGCGCCGGGTCATCGTGGATCCCAACGACGCCCGGGCGGCCTCCGCGCTCGGGGTGCGGGAGCTCAACGCCGTGGACGCCGTGGTGACGTCCTCGACCGTCTCCTGCGCCGAGACCGGCACCATCTTCCTCACCGGCCGTCCCGACGAGGGCCGCCGGGCGATCAGCCTGGTCCCCGACCACCACATCTGCGTGGTGCCCCTGGACTCGGTGGTCGAGCTGATCCCCGAGGCCCTCGCCCTGGTGGAGCCCACGGCCCCGGTCACCATGATCTCCGGGCCGTCCGCGACCTCGGACATCGAGCTCGAGCGCGTGGAGGGCGTGCACGGGCCCCGGACGCTGGACGTGATCCTGCTCGGCTGAGCTCCCGCCCGCACCGCACGAGGGTCCTCCACCGAGCGGCTGCGGCTCCGTACAGTGGACGTCGTCGGACGTCACGAGCGGCCGGTCCGGGCTCTCCCGCGGGAGGACCCGGACCGGCCGCGGCACGGGAGAGGCAGCGGTGAGACGGGTTCTGGGACGTCCTGTCGACGAGCAGACGCGGTGCGTGCACTACCGCACGCCGCTGGACGTGATCGCGATCAAGTTCTGGTGCTGCCAGGAGTACTACCCTTGTCATCTGTGCCACGAGGAGACCGCCGGCCACCCGGCGGCGCAGTGGCCGGTCGAGGAGCAGGACGCCGAGGCCGTGCTCTGCGGGGTCTGCCGCCACGAGCTCTCCGTGCGGGAGTACCTGGCGGTGGACGGCTGTCCGCGGTGCGCGGCACGGTTCAACCCGGGCTGCGCCCTGCACGCCGATCTGTACTTCGAGCCGGCACCCCGGGACTGAGACGCCCCGGGACCCAGGCGTCCCAGGGCGGCGGCAGCGGCCGCCCGCCGCTGAGCACGACGAGGAGAGGACGGCTTCCACGGTGTCGATCAAGCATCCGCTGCGGGACCGGTCCCGCCGGGCGGAGACTTCTGTCCCGCCGGGGCCGTCGGGAACCCGGTCCTCGCAGATCCGGCTGACCGGGGTCACGGTCACCCGGGAGGGCGTGGACGTCCTGCGCGACGTCGACCTGTCCCTGGACGAGCACCGCATCGCGGTGATCGGGCTCAACGGCTCGGGCAAGTCCACGCTGGTGCGCCTGCTCAACGGGCTGCTGCTGCCCTCCCGTGGCACCGTGCAGGTCGGTGGGCTGTCCACCACGACCGACGCCAAGCGGATCCGGCGGCAGGTGGGCTTCGTGTTCCAGAACCCGGAGAACCAGATCGTGATGCCGCTGGTGGCCGAGGACCTCGCCTTCGGGGCGAAGAACCTGGGCCTGCGCGGGGCCGATCTCACCGACCGGGTGGACGGGGTGCTGGAGCGGCTGGGCATTCCCCACCTGGCCGAGCGGGAGTCCTACGCCCTGTCCGGCGGGGAGAAGCAGCTGGTGGCCCTGGCCTCGGTGCTGGTGATGGAGCCGGCCACGATCGTCTTCGACGAGCCGACCACCATGCTCGACCGGCGCAACCGCCGCCGGCTGCAGGCCACCATCGACGGCCTCGACCAGCGGGCGGTCGTGGTGACCCACGACCTGGAGCTGATCGGCGGCTACGACCGGGTGCTGGTGGTGCACGAGGGCCGGATCGCCTTCGACGGCGCCCCCGGACCGGCGGTGGAGTTCTACGGCGGGATCAGCGACTGATGGGCGCGGCCCGGCAGCAGGACGCCCGCAGCGGTCCCGCCCGCCCCCACGGTTCCCCGGCCCACGGTTCACGGGCCCACGTCGCCGGTGGGTTCCACCGGGCCGGGCCCCGTGGTGTGCTGGCCCGGATCCCGGCCGGTCACAAGTTCGCGTTCCTGTTCGCGGCCAGTCTCGGCATCTACGCCGTGACGCACCTGGGCGTCCAGCTCGCCGTCCTCGTCCTGGCCGTGGCCGCCGCCGGGGCGACCCGCACCCCGTTCGCCCGCCTGGTCCGGCTGCTGGCCGGGCTGGTGCTCATCGTGGGCATCGTCTTCCTCACGCTGGGGTTCACCACGACCTGGGAGGCGGCGGCGGTCTCGGCGCTGCGGCTGCTGAGCCTGTGCCTGCTCGCCTGGGCGGTGAGCCTGTCCACCACGTTCGCCCAGATGCTGGCCCTGTTCGAGCGGCTGCTGGCCCCGACCCGGCACCTGGGGGCGAACCCGGCCCAGATGAGCCTGGCCCTGTCGATGACGATCCGGTTCATCCCGCAGATCCGCACCCAGTACCTCGAGGTCCGCGAGGCCCAGTTCGCCCGCGGACTGCACAACAGCCCCGTGGCCGTGCTGGTGCCCCTGCTGGTGCGGACCCTGGAGTCGGCCCAGGAGATCGCCTCCGCCCTCGACGCCCGCTGCTACGACTCCGCGGCCCCACCACGGGCCGCGCCCCGGACCACCACCGACTGACCCCGGGCCCACCCGACCGTCCCACCCGACCGTCCCGCTCCGTCCCGTCCCGACCGATGCAGTCCGGTTCGCCCCAGCCCGGCCGCTCCGACCGTCCTGTTCCATCCCGACCGTTCCAGACCCCTCCGTTCCGCCCCGCCCGCTCGAGCCCATCCGCTCGTCCCCGATCGAAGGACCCCATGACCACCATGACCTCCCGGACCGCCGACAGCTCCCAGACCACCCAGAACACCGTCCTGGTGGCCGTGTTCGCCGCCCTCATCGCCGCCCTGGGGCTGGTGCCCCCGATCACGGTCGGCATCATCCCGGTGCCCATCACGCTGCAAACCCTCGGGGTGATGCTCGCCGGCGCCCTGCTCGGGCCGGTGCGCGGCATGCTCTCCGTCGTCGTCCTGCACGCCCTGGTGCTGGCCGGATTGCCGCTGCTGGCCGGAGGCCGGGGCGGGCTCGGGGTGTTCCTCGGCCCGACCGGCGGCTACCTGATCGGCTGGATCCCCGCGGCCCTGGTCATCGGGGCGCTGGTGCAGTACTGGGCGATCCGGCGCACCGGCCGGGCCGCCCGCTTCGCCGCGGTGCTGCTGAGCGTGGTCGTGGGCGGCATCGCGGTGATCTACGCCTTCGGCATCCCGTGGACGGCCGTGGTCACCGGGCTGCCGCTGTCCACCTCCGCCCTGGGCGCGCTGGTGTTCATCCCCGGGGACCTGCTCAAGGCGGTCGTGGCAACCCTGGCCGCGATCAACGTCCACCGCAGCTACCGCCGGCTCCTGGGCGGGACGCCCACCGCCCGCTGACCACGGGGGAGCGCCGCCCGCCGGCGGCCGTGACACCCTGCTCACTGCTCAGCGGAGCCCCCGCGGCGTGAGACCACCACGGAGGACGAGGACATGCCTTTTCTGGACCGCGTGACCCGCTGGGCCGAGGAGCGCCCGCAGGAGCTCGCCGTCGCCTGCGGAAACGAGGCTCTGAGCTGGGGCGATCTGCGGGCCGGGGCCGCGGTCCTGGCCGCCTCGGGCGAGCCCACGGGGATGCTGCGGCAGGCCAACGGCACGGACTTCGCCGTCCGGTGGGCCGCCGGGGTGGCCGAGGAGCGCGTGTGCGCCGTCCTGGACCCGGCCTGGCCGGACGAGACGACCGAGCAGGTACGGGAGCGCTGCGCGGCGCGCCTCCCCGACCAGCCCGCCCCGGCGGAACTGCGCGACGGCGACCCCGCCTCGGCGTTCCTGATCGGCCTGACCTCGGGCACCACGGCCCTGCCCAAGGGCTTCCGGCGCAGCCGCGCCTCCTGGCGGCGCTCGTTCGATGCCTCCGCCGCGCACTTCGGTCTGGGACCCGGGGACCGCGTGCTGGCCCCCGGCCCCCTGGCGTCCAGCATGAACCTCTACGCCCTCTCCGAGTGCCTCTACGCCGGGGCCGGCTTCGTGACCCTGCCGGAATTCGACGTCGCCGCCGCCCACGCCGCGATCACCGGCCACGGCGTGACCCGCCTGGTGCTCGTGCCCACCGTGCTGCGCGTCCTCGCCGAGCGCGGCCTGGCCGCCGGCGTCGACGCGAGCGGCGTCACGGCGATCGTGTGCGCCGGGCAGAAGCTGGACGCCACCACGTTCGAGGCGGCCCGCCGCTGGGCCCCGCACGCCGCGATCTGGGAGTACTACGGTGCGGCCGAGCTCGGCTTCGTCGCCGCCCGCTGCCACCGCCCGGGCGAGCCCGCCGCGACGACTGCGGAGGACTCCGGCACCGCGGTGGGCTATCCGTTCCCCGGCGTGGAGGTGGCCGTCCTGGACCACGTCGGGAACCCCGTGCCGGAGGGCGTGACGGGCACGATCGGGGTCCGCTCGGACCTGGTCTGCGACGGCTGCCTCTGGGGCGACGACGGCGAGGCCTTCGGCCGGCTCGGCGGCCTGCACACGGTGCGGGACCAGGGCTTCCTCCGCAACGGGCAGCTGCACGTGCTGGGACGGGCGGCGGAGATGATCAACACCGGCGGGTACAACGTCTATCCGCACGAGGTCGAGGCGGCGCTGGCCCTGGTGCCCGGAGTGGCCGACGTCGTCGTCGCCGGCCTTCCCGACGCCACCCGCGGACAGCGGATCGTGGCCGGGATCCTCCCGGCCACCGCCGGGACGGACCGGGGGCGGATCCGGGCCGGACTGGACGGGCGGCTGGCCCCGGCCAAGCGCCCGCAGCAGTACTGGGAGCTCGGCGAGCTGCCGGTGACCGCGAACGGCAAGCTCAGCCGCGCGGTGTTCCGCGACTGGATCCTCGAAGGAGACGACCGTGCCCGACCGCTCGGCTGACGCCCCCGTGCTGGTGCTGGGGCGGCGCACGCCCCTGGCGCGCGCCGGGACCCTGCTCGACGGCGTGCCCGTCCACCGGCTGCTGGCCCCCGTGCTCCGCGCCCTGCTGGCGGACTCGGGCCTGGACCCCGCCCGGCTCGCCGACGTGGTCGTGGGCAACGCCGTGGGGGCCGGCGGCAATCTCGCCCGGCTCGCCGCCCTCGAGGCCGGCCTGCCGCTCTCCGTGCCGGGCCTGACCGTGGACCGGCAGTGCGGCTCGGGCCTGGACGCCGTGGTGCTGGCCTGCCGGCTCGCCCAGGCCGGAGCCGGCCGGGCCTTCCTCGCCGGCGGGGCGGAGAGCATCAGCACCGCACCGCTGCGCGGACGACGACGCGAGGACGGGGGAGTCGAGTACTACCGCCGCGCCCGGTTCGCCCCGGAGCACCTGGGCGATCCCGACATGGGCGAGGCCGCCGAGACGGTCGCCCGCGAGCACGGGATCGACCGGGAACGCCAGGACGGCTACGCCCTGCGCAGCCACCGGCGGGCGCTGGCCGCCGCGGAGGCGGGAGCGTTCGAGGACGAGCTGGTGCCGGTGGACGGTCCCCGCGGTGACGTGCGGGCCGACAAGGGCCCGCGCCGGGCGCTGAACGCGAAGCTGCTGGCACGCTTCCCGGCGGTGTTCGCCGCCGGCGGGACGGTCACGGCCGGGAACTCCTGCGGGGACGCGGACGGGGCGGCCGCCGTGCTCGTCACCGATCCGGCCACGGCCCGGGCTCTGGGCCGGCGGGAAGGGCTCGCTTTCCTCGGTGCGGTCACGATCGGGGTGGACCCGTCGCGGCTGGGCATCGGCGCCGCGGTGGCCGCCCGGCAGCTGCTGGCGGAGCAGGGCGTGGCGGTGGCGGAGCTGGCGGCGGCCGAGTTCAACGAGGCCTTCGCCGGACAGGTGCTGGCCTGCGTCGATCTGATCGGCCTCGACGAGGAGGTGCTCAACGCCGAGGGCGGCGCCCTGGCCCTGGGCCACGCCTACGGCGCCTCCGGGGCGGTGTCCGTGGTGCGCCTGCTGTCCCGGTCACGGACACTGCCCACCGGGAGTCTGGTGCTGGCGATGATCAGCTCCGCCGGCGGCATCGGCACGGCGGCCCTGTTCGAGAAGGTCGCGCTCTGACCGGGGCGGGTGCGCCCTGGACGACACAGCGTGCCCCGACCGAGAACTGTTCCTCCGGCTGGGACCGTGGCCGGCCCGGGGCGAGTAGCCCGGCCGGCCCCGCGTCGCTCAGTGCGAGCGCTGCGCCGTCGACTGCTCCGCGTCGTCCAGGCCCGGGTGCCACGGGCCGTGCTCGCCGAGCACGCTCACGCCGCGCCGCACGTTGTAGTACACGTCCCGCAGCGTCCAGCTGCGCAGGGCCGTGCGCTCGCGCCGCGGGACGGACTGCCGGCCCACGGTGGCGAACACGAAGAGCAGCGCCAGGAGGTAGAGTCCGCCGACCATGAGGGGCTCCTTCTCGCGACCATCGTCGCGTAAGGGTCTAAACTGTTGATGACACTCACGCTAGCCGTGGAAGGGATAAGTAGTCAAGTGCATTTTGCCTATGACACTGAAGACGTGCTCGAGTCCGACGTGGCGCTGATGAACACCGCGCCGAGCGCCACCCGCTCGGGGGAGGACAAGCTGGTGACCACCGCGCAGCTGCGGGACCTCCTCCAGGAGCACGGCTGGTCGGGGCGCTTCGACCGCGACGAGCACGAGCTGGCCGAGGTGCGCGAGGTCCGCGACGAGCTCCGGCGGGTCTGGGCCCTGAACCGGGACGCCATGGTGGAGGCGGTCAACGCCGTGCTCGACACCACCGAGCTCGCCCCGCACCTGGCCCGGCACGACGGGAAGGACTGGCACCTGCACGCCTCGCCCTCCGACGCACCCCTCGCCGCCCGGCTGCGCCTGGAGACGGCGTTCGCCCTCGTGGACGTGATCCGCGCCGACGAGACGGACCGGCTGCGGGAGTGCGGGGCCGAGGACTGCGGCGGGGTGCTACTGGACCTCTCCCGCAACCGGTCCAAGCGCTTCTGCAGCCAGCGCTGCGCCAACCGCACCAACATGACCGCCTACCGCCGGCGGCAGGCCTCCGATCCGGACACGGACGACCGCCCGGACTCCGCCGCCGGGGCGTGAGCCGGCCCGGCCGACCGGCCGGCGCGGGGAGCGGGGCGTCGTCGTCGTTCGTCACGAACCGCCCGCCGGACGTCCATGTCCATGATTTTCTATCGAGTACTTCCTAGGCTGACCGGGTGAAGGAATCCTCGCTCGTCGCCGTCGTGTTCGTCGCCGCCCTCGCCCTGGGCGGCAGCACCCTCGCCGCCCAGATCGCCTCCCAGCCCGACGAGGAGGTCCAGGCCGCGCCGCTGCCGGTGTGCACCGTCCTGGACCGGTCCGAGCTGGTCCCCGAGAGCGGCGCGCTGTACGGCGTGAACCTCGACTGGGAGGACAAGCCGCTGGCCGACTACGCCGACCGGCTCGGCCACCGGCCCGCCGTGTCGGTGTCCTTCACGGGGTTCCCCTACGACGAGCGCGGTCACGACTACCTCCGGATGGCGGCCGACCAGGTCCGGGCCGACGGCCGGATGCTGCTGCTCACCCTCGAGCCCGAGGGCGGGCTCGCCGAGGTCACCGACGACGCCGTGCGGCAGCTGACCGCCGACCTCGCGGCGATCAACGACTCCGGGGTGCCGGTGGTCGTGCGCTTCGCCCACGAGATGAACGGTTCCTGGTACGCCTGGGGCCACCAGCCGACCGCCTACGTGGAGGCCTTTCGTCGCGTGGCGGACGCGGTGCACGAGCGCGCCCCCGGCTCGGCGATGATGTGGGCCCCGAACTACGGGGGCGGCTACCCGTTCGCCGGCGGGCAGCACGAGGCCGAGCCCGGCAGCGCCGACTTCGCGGCCCTCGACACCGACGGGGACGGCGCACTGACCATGGCCGACGATCCGTACGCCCCCTACTACCCGGGCGACGACGCCGTGGACTGGGTGGGCATGTCCCTGTACCACTGGGGCGACCGGCACCCCTGGGGCGAGAACGAGCTGCCCGAGCCCGGCAAGTTCGCCGCCCAGCTCACCGGCGCATACTCCGGAGCCGGCGGCGACGACCGCGCCGTCCCCGACTTCTACGCCGAGTACGGGGAGCGGCGCGGCAAGCCGGTGGGCATCCCGGAGACGGCCGCCCTGTACAACCCGGCGGTGGGCGGTGCCGACGAGCTGGCGATCAAGCAGGCGTGGTGGGGGCAGGTCTTCGACGAGTCGATTCCCCGGGACTTCCCGCAGCTGAAGATGATCAGCTGGTTCGAGTGGGACAAGCACGAGGTCGAGATCGACGGGCCCGTGGACTGGACGACCACCAACAGCGCCGCCGTCCGGAACGCCTTCACCGCGGATCTGCCCGACTGGCTGCGCTGGGGCCCGGAGGAGAGCTGCACCGCTCCCGGTTCCTGACCTGTCCCGGTTCCTGACCCGCCTGCGGCTAGGGCGCGGCAGGAGCACACTGGGTCCATGAGGATGATGCTGCTGACCGCGGGCACCTGTGGCGACGTGGAGCCGTTCGCCGCCCTCGCCCGTTTCGCCGCCGGCCACGGCCACGAGGTCCGCCTGGGCCTCCCCGACTCCTCCGGTGTGGACCTGTCCGGGCTGGACACCATGAGCCTGGAGGTGGACTTCCACCGGCTGGTCGCCGAGCACGGGATCTCGCCGTGGACGGCCGTGCGGCACTTCCGCACCGAGGTGGGCCCCGGCATGCGCCGGATGCTGGCCGCCGCCGTGCGGGAGACTCTCGCCTTCGAGCCCGATGTGGTGGTCCACCACGCCAAGGTGCTCACGGCGCCGGCGGTGGCGCAGGCCCTCGGCGTCCCGCACGTCGTGGTCGAGGCGGTCCCCGTGCTCACGCCCACCCGGCAGTTCCCGGCGCCCGGCGTGGTGAACCGGGACCTCGGCCGGTTCAACCGCGCCACCTACGCGGTGGCCCGCGGCGCCGAGCGGATGTTCCGCCGGGACATCGAGAGGGCCTGCGCCCCGTTGCCCGGCGGCCGGCCGGCCGCCGTTCCCGCCCCGGCGGCCACCCTGCTGCCCATCAGCCCGCAGCTCCTGCCGCGCCCGGACGACTGGCCGGCCTCCGTGCACCTCACCGGGTCCTGGCACGCCGACGCCCCGGCGCCGGAGCCCGCTCCCGCCGTGCGCGCGTTCCTCCGGGGCGGGCCCTGCCTCGTGGCGACCTTCGGCTCCATGGCGTCGGGAGACCCGCTGGCCCGGGGGAGGGTGGTGGTGGAGAGCGCCCGCGCCCACGGTCTGCGGACGCTGCTGCTCACCGGGTGGGGCAGTCTCGCGCTGCCGGACGATCTCCGGGGCGATCTCCGGGACGACGACGTGCTCGCCGTCCCGTCTCTGCCCCTCGACGCGTGCTGCCCGGCGCGGCACTGGCCGTCCACCACGGCGGGGCCGGGACCGTCCACACCGTGGCCCGCGCCGGCGTCCCGCACGTGGTGGTGCCGTTCCTGGCCGACCAGCCGTTCTGGGGCCGGCAGCTCCACGGGCTCGGGCTGGCGGCCGCGCCGATCCCGCAGAAGAAGCTGACGGCCGAGCGGCTCACCGCGGCGATCGGCGACGCCTTGCGGTGCCGTGCCGCCTCCGAGCGGGTGGGCCTCGACGTGCGGAAGGTGCACGGCCTGCAGGCCGCACTGTCCGTGCTCACCTCCTGCTGAGCGTCGGAAGTCGCCCGCCCGGTGTAGTTTGCCTTTGGGAACACATTGCTGCCCGGTGTTCAGCCCGGTGCACCGAGGGGCAAGGACGTACATGGACGGCGACGAGCGGGCAGAGCGCACCGCAGCAGTGGAGCGGTTGCGCGCCATGGCCCGCACCCAGACGCGGGACGGAGCAGAGGGGGCTCAGGAGCTGGAGCATGCCCTGGCCTTCCTCGGGGAGCTCGACCTCCGGATGCTGCGGGAGATCGAACGGGAGCTGGCCCGCCCGGACAGCATGATCATCAGCCCGGCCGTGGGAACCCACGGGGGTCTCACAGCGTTCCTGGGCACGCGCTACGCCGCCGCCTTCCCCGCCTCCCGATACCACCCGAGCACACCGGTCCCGCAGATCCGGGCCCGCCTGCTGGACACCCTGGTGTTCCGGGAAATCCGGACAGCCCACGGCAGCACGATGTTCGACCGTTCCGTGCGCGGGGTCCAGGGCGCTCTGGGCCTGTCCCCGCGCGACAGTCTCGCGGAGACGGGCTTCCCCGAGTACGGAGCGGCGGCCGTGTTCCTGCTGCTCGACGTCGCCGCGTCCTTCGCAACCGTGCAGCTCAGCAAGACCTCCGCCCACATCACCGCATCCATGGGCTACTCCGGCATGGACGCCTACGCGGACGCCCTCGACGCCTGCCACTTCATGACCGCTGCCTTCGCCAAGCACCTCCTGCGGTCCCCACCGGATCCCGACAAGCTGGTGACCATGGCGGCGCGCGGGCGGCTGGACGGCTACGGCATCTCGCCCACGGATCTCGACGGCGACCGGCTGCGCACCGAGCACTCGAAGCTCCGGGACCGACTGCCCGAGCTGAGCGGTCCGTACTCCTCCTGGGGACCCGCCGGGGACGCCGTCCGCCGTCAGCCCCCGGACACCGCCGGACGGGAGGATGACGTGCGACAGTCCTTCAGCGTCTCCCGGCGCCCGGGCCGGCCTCGGACTGCCGGCGAGGCCGAGCAGCACCACCTGTCCCGCAAGGACCGGTCCTGGTGGGTGCACGAACACCGGGCTCAGCTGGCGCCGGTGCTGGCGATCGCCGCGCTCGGCATCTTCTGGTGGTCGGCGCGGGCGGCCTCACTGGAGCTCTCGGGCAGGCTCATCGTGCTCGCAGGTCTGATGGGGGCCATCGCCGGCGCCGCACTGGCCGCTCTCCTCGGCTCCCGGGCGCAGGTCTTCTTTCGGGCGGCCGAGGGGCTCAGTATGTACACGGTGCTGCAGGGTCGGCGCGACGCGCAGTTCCTGGACGCTCTGCACGCACTGCGCCCGGACCTCTTCGCCGGTGCCCGGCACGCCGGCCTTCCCCGGCTCGTCACCGTGGTGGTCGAGCGCAACGGCGTGCTGTTCCTGGGCCGTGGCGCGCGGCCTTCTGTGGTCGCGGCGTTCCACTGGTTGCACGTCCCGCGGATCACTGTCCCCGAGGACCCACCCGGGACACCCCGCCGGCGAGCGCACCGGGTGGCCTTCGAGGTCCGCAGAGAAGGGGCCGACGTCGTGCTCGGCCTCCCGCTCGAGCGGGCGAAGGTGGCCTGGACGCAGCGCAGCTACCTCGAGAACAAACCGCTGGAGGCGGTGCTCTCACTCCTGCAGGGCTTGCGGCACACCTGGGCACTGCCCCCGCTCGGCGCACGCCATCACGGTGACAACGAGGACACCTCCGAGCGTCTGCGCCTGTTGCGCGGTGCCGACGAGGTGGCCGGCACCCGTTGGGAACAGGAAGCCCTCGACTGGGAGTTCGGCCCCCGCCCGCCGCTGGAGCTCGCCGGGGCCCCCGCGGCACGCCGGGAACAGGTCGTGCTGGCAGCGGTCATCGTGCTCATGGCACTCGGGTGCGTCCTCATCTCGCCCGTGCTGTCCTGGCTCGTCAACTGATCTCAGAAGCCCACCGGCCGATTCGCTCATCACTCTGGACCGAGTTTTGCCCCGTCACCACAAGAGAGATCAAACCGGTGCTTCTGGGCGCTGTTATTTCTCAAGAATTCCGGTCGATGTTTTTCGAACTGAGAGCCGTGAACTCCGCAATGGCCGATTGACGTGCTTCAACACCGGGAGCGTCGACTGCTCGGTTAGTCTCGGTCCCGTACATGACCTCTGAATGGGGGACAGTCACACACCCGGGCGTCAGCCGAAGCGCCCACGGACCGGAGGAGCGCCCTCGTGGAGCCCATGCTCGGATCAGCACCCCTCTGGTTGGTGCTCACCGCCGGTCTTATCGGCGCTGTCGTGGGGTGGTTCCTGCCCCGAGTGGTCCTCCGCTACAGCCCCGTCACGGACGAGCCCGCCTCTGCGCCCTCCCGTCCACTGCTGGTGGTCGCCACGGCGGCGCTCTTCGTTCTCGTCGCTTCGTACTTCGGGCTCAGCTGGCAGCTTCCGGCGTACTCGTTCTTCGCGGCGGTCGCGGTGGTCCTGACCGTGATCGACCTGAGCCACCACCTCCTGCCCAACGCTGTGGTCCTGCCGGCGCTGGGCATCGGCTTCGTGTTGCTGTCGCTAGCCGCCACAGGGGAGAGCGCCTGGGGCGCGCTGCTGCGCGCCGTACTGGGCGCCCTCGCGCTCTTCGTTCTCTACCTCGTCTTGGCGCTCATCTCGCCGGCCGGACTCGGTATGGGCGACGTGAAGCTCGCCGCCGTGCTGGGCCTGTTCCTCGGCTTCCAGGGGTGGGGAGCCCTCTTTGTCGGGGCGGTGCTGGCGTCGATGGTCGGCATGGTGGTGGGACTCGCCGTGCTGGCATCCCGTCGCGGCGGCCTGCGCAGCGACGTCCCGTTCGGTCCGTCGATGCTCGCCGGTGCGCTGGCGGCCGTCGTCTGGGGCGAGCTGCTGGCGCGGGAGTACCTGCTGCCGGGGCTCTACTGACGCCGTTCGGGGGACAAGAGCGCTGCGGCGGCAGTAGATGCAGATCGATGCAGACCACCACTAGGCATTACGTCCGTTTTTGACGTCCCCCAAAGTGCATGCATCTGAATGCTTGTGCCTTTGCTGGAGCAAAGTCTATTCTCGTTACAGGTCAGTAGCCCGGTACGGGGAGAAGCCGCGAGGCATATACCGACAGAGCTGACGACCCTTTCCTATCACCCCCCTTTCATCAAAGGATCCTGCCATGCTGCCTCTGCTCATCACCATCCAGAACGTGTTCTTCGACGCCGCCGACCGTCTTAGGAAGAACGAGAAGGGCGCGACCGCTGTCGAGTACGGCCTGATCGTCGGCCTGATCGCCGTGGCGATCATTGTTGCCGTCGGTTTGCTCGGAACGCAGCTGGACACGCTTTTTGACAACATCACCGGCCGCATTCCCACCGGCCTCTGACAGACGTCACGCAAGAACGCCGCGGTGTCCCACCCGGGGCATCGCGGCGCTTCTTGTTCCGAATCGGCTCATTAGCCGGTGCGCGGTCCACTGTTCCACCTAGTAAGGACACCACCATGAGCCTATGTCGATCAGAGCGTGGCACAGCCGCCGTGGAGTTCGCGCTGGTGGTTCCGGTGCTCTTGCTTCTGCTGCTGGGCATCATCGAGTTCGGTCGGGCGTACAACACCCAGATCAGCCTCACCCATGCGGCTCGTGAGACTGCTCGCCACATGGTGATCCACGACAACGGGACGGCCTCCGCTGCGGTGTGGACCGCCGCCGCATCCGCCGGCCGGAACGCCGCTCCGTCCTTGAAGGGTACGGACATGACCTTCTCCGCCGTTCCTGCGAAGTGTGCCGTCGGCACCACGCTCGCCGTTACCGTTTCCTACCCCTTGAAGACCGTCACCGGTATCGGGAAAGACATGACACTGACCGGAAAGGCGGCCATGCAATGCGGCGGCTGACCGACCACCTGTCTCACGCTCGCATGGAGCATCGGGAGAACGGCGAACGCGGTGCGGTGGCCGTCGTCACCGCCCTGTGTTTGGTGGTGCTCCTCGGCTTCGCGGCCCTCGCGATCGACGTCGGCATGCTCTATGAAGAACGTGCCCAGTTGCAGAACGGGGCCGATGCCGCTGCCCTGGGCATTGCCCAGGATTGCGCGAAGAACACCGATTGCGTGGACGCCGCTGCGATCCTGCCGCGAGCTCAGCAGCTGGCGGACTCAAATGCTCGTGATGCTCGATCGAAGGCCGCAGTCCTCGAGCTCGACAAGACCGTACAGAAGGTGCGGGTGCAGACCAGCACGGTGGACGGCAAGAGCGGCGCCGGCTCGCTGGCACTGTCCTTCGCCCCCGTGCTCGGGATCGACAAGACCACGGTGGGGGCGACCGCCACCGCGTTCTGGGGGGCGCCGAAGGCGGGGCCGGCCATGTTTCCGATTGCCTTTGCCGCTTGCGAGTTCAGCCTCACCGGCGTTCCACAAGTCCTCGTCCTTGGAGGCAAGGGCCCGACCAAGTGCCCCAAGACGGGCGGCAGTACCGGCCATGTGGAGGATCTGCCGGGCGGTTTCGGCTGGATCGGCGAGAACTCTTCGACGACATGCGGGGTGTTCGTCGCCGTCGGCGACACGGTCAAGAGTTCCACCGGCGCGAGCATTCCGTCGGGATGCTCGACCACTGCCACAGAGGCAGCGCTCAGGAACAAGACGGTTCTCCTCCCCGTGTACGACCAAGTGAGCGGCACCGGCAACAACGGAAAGTACCGCATCGCGGCATGGGCCGCGTTCGAGGTCCACGGCTATACCTTCACCGGCAACGTCGCCTGGAACCCCGGACTGGTCACCGGCGCCTGTGGCACCAACTGCGACGGCATCTACGGGAAGTTCGTGCGCTTCGTGACCCTGGACGCCGACTTCGTGATGGGTCCTCCGACCTCCTATGGCACCACGGTCGTGGAGCTGCGCGAGTGACCTCCGTCTTGCTCCGACACCCCGCTACTGTCCCTCCTCCTGAGCACATGGAAGTACGACTGTGAAAACTCGCATTCTCGCCGGCTTCGTGATGGCGGTCCTCGCCATCGCCGGACTCGTCATCGTCAGCACCTATGTCGGAACCGCAGACGCCCGCGCTCTGGACCAGCAGGAACCGCGGGAGGTCTATTTGATCACCGCGCCGATCCTGAAGGGCACACCGGTGGAGGAGTTCGGGGAGTCCTTGACCCTGCACACGGTGCCCGCCGCCGTCGTGCCCGCCGGTGCGCTCTCCTCCCTGGACGCGCAGAGCGGAAAGGTCGCCGGGGTCGACCTGCAACCGGGGGAGCAGCTGCTCGACTCCCGCCTGGTTGACCCCCAGGCGCTCGAAGCGCCCGGGACGGTACCGGTGCCCAAGGGGCTGCAGGAGGTCACGATCCAGCTCGAGGCGCCTCGCGTGCTCGGCGGTCAGCTCACGGCGGGGGACACGGTGGGCGTCTTCGTCTCCTTCGAGGGCGAGGAGGGCCGGGAGTCCAAGACGGCCAAGGACCTGGACAAGATCCTCGTCACCTCCGTGCAGGGGGCACCCAGTACGACCGAACCCGCCGAGGGCGAGGCGGCACCCGAGGCAGGGGCCCCGGCCGTTCCTGAGAGCTCCCTGCTCGTCACCTTCGCGGTCAACGCCGACACGGCCGAGAAGATCGTCTACGCCTCCGAGTTCGGCCGGATCTGGCTGTCCCTGGAGCCCGAGGACGCCGAGCAGAACGCCAACGGCGCCACGAGGAGTGATTTCGAGTGAGCCGCATCCTGCTGGTCACCAAGGACCCGTCCTACGACGTCCAGTTCCGCAAGGGCATCGACGGGCGTCTGCCCGGCGAGATGCAGACCGTCTTCAGCGCCGCGCTGCCGGCCACGCCGGACGAGCTGCTGGGCCGTTCGGTGGGCGAACTCCCCACGGTCGTGGTCCTCGGACCCGGCCTGGACTTCCACGACGCTCTGCGGCTCGGTGGCCTGTTCGACATCCAGCGACCCGAAGTCTCCCTCGTGCTCGTCGCCCCCGCCGACATGTCTCTGGCCATGGCGGCCATGCGGGCCGGCTTCCGCGACGTGCTCGACGTGGACGCCGACGCCGACGGAATTCTCAGCACGATGTCGCGGGTCCTGGACGCAGCGGAGTCGCGCCGACGGGTCTCGCTCCAGGGATGGTCCGCCGGTGAATCCGGTGCTGCTCTCGCCCACGACGACACCCGGGTCATCGTCGTCACGTCGCCCAAGGGCGGGGTCGGCAAGACCACCGTCGCGGCCAATCTGGCCGTGGGCCTCGGCCGGACTGCGCCGATGAACACGGTGATCGTGGACCTGGACGTCCAGTTCGGGGACGTCGCCGCCGCCTTGCGCCTGGCTCCCGAGCACTCGCTGACCGATGCCGTCACCGGCCCCTCCGTCGACGACTCCCTGGTGCTCAAGACCTTCCTCACCGTCCACCCTGCGTCCGTCTACGCTCTGTGTACCCCGGCCAATCCGGCCGAGGGGGAACTGGTGGGCGCGGCGCAGATCACCCACCTGCTCGACCAGCTGGCGGGCCAGTTCCGGTACGTCGTCGTCGACACCGCACCCGGACTCGGCGAGCACGCACTCGCCGCCCTCGAGGCCGCCACCGACGTCGTGTTCGTCACCGGCATGGACGTCCCCGGGGTGCGTGGGCTCCGCAAGCAGATGGACCTCCTCGGCGAGCTGTCTCTGCTGCCCGAGAGCGCCTCCGTGGTACTCAACGCTGCCGACCGCAACACGGGCTTGTCCGTGCAGGACATCGAGGCGACCATTCGGACGACGGTCGACCACGTGGTTCCCCGCTCCCGAATGGCCGTGTACGCCACCAACCGCGGCGAGCCGCTAATCCTGCACGCGCCGAAGGACAAGGCCGCCCGGCAATTGCAGGCGCTCGTGGACTCCTTCACCCCCGCCCGTCCTGCCTCGAAGCGAGGCCTCCACCGGAAGGCCATGGTCTGACCATGAAGCTCGCAGATCGCCTCGCCGCCGCCCGCGGCGAGAGCGTCCCCCCGCTGCACGCCGACACCGATGCGCGCACTCCGGAGCAAGATTCCGGCGACCCTACCGTGCTGACCGCAGAGTCACCGGCCGAAACGTCCGATCCTCGGTCGTCGGAAGGCGCCGCGGAGCCCGGCTGGAACGAGCCGGGGGGCTCCATGTCCTTCTCCGAACCGGCTGCCGCGACAGCGGCCGAGCTGACCCCGCGGACCCAGGTCGGCCGGTTCGACGCGCTGGCCGGGCTCAAGCAGCGGGTGAAGCAGGAGCTGCTGGACCGCATCGGCTCCCGCCAGTCCGACACGAGCCTCAGCGACGGCGACCTCAAGGACTTCGCCACCCGGGAGCTAACCCGCATCGTTGCGGCGGAACAGGTGCCGATGTCCTCGGAGGAGCGGTCCCGGCTGATCCGCTCCGTCAGCGACGACGTTCTCGGCTACGGGCCGCTCCAGGAGCTGCTCGATGACGACTCGGTCACCGAAATCATGGTCAACGGACCAAACCAGGTGTTCGTCGAGCAGAAGGGCAAGGTCAGTCTCTCGGAGGCAACTTTCGCCTCCGAACAGGACCTGCGGCACGTGATCGAGAAGATCGTCACGCAGGTGGGCCGGCGCATCGACGAGTCCTCACCCCTGGTGGACGCGCGCCTGCCCGACGGCTCACGCGTCAACGCGGTGATTCCTCCGCTCGCGGTGAAGGGGTCCTCCTTGACCATCCGAAAATTCGCCAAGGACCCACTGACCATTGAGGACCTCATCCGCTTCGGCTCGGTGTCCCCGCAGATGGCCGACCTGCTCCGCGCCTGCGTGGAGGCGCACCTCAACATCCTGGTGGCCGGCGGCACCGGCACGGGCAAGACCACGATGCTCAACGTGGTCTCCTCCTTCATCCCGCACGGCGAGCGCATCGTCACGATCGAGGATGCCGTGGAGCTCCAGTTGCAGCAGGAGCACGTTGTCCAGCTTGAGTCCCGACCCGCGAACATCGAGGGCAAGGGGGAGATCTCCATCCGGGACCTGCTCAAGAACTCACTGCGCATGCGACCCGACCGGATCGTGGTGGGGGAGTGCCGTGGTGGTGAGGCCCTGGACATGCTCCAGGCGATGAACACCGGCCACGACGGCTCGCTCTCGACCATCCACGCCAACTCCCCGCGCGACACCATCTCGCGCCTGGAGACCCTGGTCATGATGGCCGGCATGGATCTGCCGCAGCGGGCGATCCGGGAACAGATCGCCTCGGCCATCCACCTCGTGGTGCAGCTCTCTCGTCTCCGCGACGGCACCCGCCGCGTCACCCACATCACCGAGATCCAGGGCATGGAGGGGGAGACCGTTACCCTTCAGGACGCCTTCCTCTTTGACTGGGAAGCCGGCGTGGATCCCCGCACCGGTCGATTCCGGGGCACGACCCGTTCCACCGGGGTGCGTCCGCGCTTCGTGGACAAGTTCGAGGACTACGGCATCAAGCTCCACCCCTCCGTCTTCGACCCGGGGAGGAAGTGATGCTCCCGCTGTTGCTCGGATTCGGCTTTCTGATGTTCGCGGGCGTGCTCGGCCTCTTCGTGGTCTTCCGTTCCCGCACCCCGCGGTTGCCGATGGACCGGCGACGCCCGCCGCGCACGGCCCGTGACCAGACCCCGTCGCAGCTGACCCGACTCACGGGGGTCACCACGGAGGCGGTCAGCGAGTTCCTCGAGGAGCGCGGCTGGACGCGGCGCGTTGCCGCGGCCCTCGAGAACGCCGGGATCAAGTCCTCACCGGCCGACTTCCTCGTGCTGGTGGCCGCTGGCGCGGCAGCTGCCACAGCGGTCGGGACGATCGTCGGAGGCGTCCTGCTCGGCGTGCTGTTCCTGCTCGCGGCGCCCATGGTGGCCAAGATCGCCGTCGGCTTCCTCACCGCTCGCCGCAAACGCGCGTTCGCCGATCAGCTCGACGACACCCTCCAGCTGTTCGCCGGTTCCCTGCGCGCCGGCCACTCGCTGCTGCGGGCCGTGGACGCGGTGGCCAAAGAATCCCAGGCCCCGACCTCCGAGGAGCTCACCCGGGTGGTCAACGAAACCCGACTCGGCATGCACCTCGACACCTCGCTCGATGTGACGGCCCAGCGCATGGAGTCCGAGGACTTCTCCTGGGTGGCCCAGGCCATCGGCATCCACCGAGAGGTCGGCGGTGACCTCGCCGAGGTGCTGGATCGCGTGGCGGGCACCATCCGGGAGCGCAATCAGATCCGGCGACAGGTCAAGACGCTGTCGGCCGAGGGAAAGATGTCCGCCTACATCCTCATGTCCCTGCCGGTGCTCATCGCAGCCGTCCTCTCGTTGATTGCCCCCGAATACATCTCCCAGTTCCTCACGAGCGGGATCTTCGGCTACGCGATGATCGTCGTTGCGCTGCTGATGTTCGCCATCGGCGGGTTCTGGATGTCCCGGGTCGTCAAGATCCAGTTCTGAGCTCCTCCATCCCGTTCCTCGAAGGATCTCTCATGACCTCCCTGTTCCTCGGCCTCATCCTCCTCGCCGGAGCGGCCACGATGGCCATCTGGCTCGCCGTCGGCGTGCGCTGGGGCGGCGACCGGCTGGTGCGCCAGAACCTCGGCATCGGTTTCGGCGCCACCGAGACCGAGACGATCCGCGACGCACCGGACTTCGGCTGGGCCCGCCGTTTCACCACGGAGAACGGGCGGGATCGGCTCGAGGGCTTGTACGCCAAGGCAGGACGCCCTGCGGACTGGCCGGTGGCCCGGCTGATGGCCTACAAGGTCTACGCCGTGGCCGGTGCGGTGCTTCTCGGTCTGCTTCTCCTCCTGCTGGCCGGGGACAACGGCATGATCGTGCTGATGGTCGCGGTCATCGTGCCGGTCGCCTACTTCGTCCCGGAGCTGCTGCTGTACTCCCGCGGCACCGAACGGCAGAAGGCGATCGGTCTGGAGCTCGCCGACACCCTGGACCAGATGATGATCGCGGTGGAGGCCGGTCTGGGCTTCGAGTCGGCCATGGCACGCGCCGGCCAGAACGGCAAGGGCCCGCTCGCTGAGGAGCTGATGCGCACGCTGCAGGAGATGCGCGTGGGCATTCCACGCCGTGACGCCTACCTGGCGCTGGAGCAGCGCACCGACGTCCCCGATCTACGCGCATTCACCCGCGCGGTGATCCAGGCGGACGCGTACGGCATCTCCATCTCCACGGTGCTGCGCACGCAGGCCAACGAGATGCGCGTCAAACGACGCCAGCGGGCCGAGGAGGCCGCGCAGAAGATCCCCACGAAGATCCTCATCCCGCTGATGCTGTTCATCCTCCCGGTGCTGTTCCTCACCGTGCTCGGACCCACGGTCCTCAACGTCCTGAAGATGTAGCCCGATGCCGTCCGTCAAGTCCTCATCAAGCTCCACGACGACCGGTACGGGCCGCACCGCGCTGGCAGTAGCTCTTGCCGTGGTTTCGCTCTCCGCGGTCGGTCTATTGGTCCTGTCCTGGCTGGCCGGCACCCCTGCCGCCGGTTTCGGTGGGGACGTCCAGCACAGCGACCCTGCCGCGGTGAGCGCTCCCGGCCCCGTCAGCGTCTCGGCCCTCGCGGCGGACGACGCCCGGGCCGCCGGTGACCCGGGGGCCCACCCCGCGGTGCGGGGCCCGGAGACCTGCGGCGACTTGTCCGCCCGGTCCCGGGTCTGCTCCCCGTCGCTCGGCATCGACGCGGAGCTCGAATCCATGGCGACGGATGCGGCTGGGAACATGACGGTGCCCACGCACGAGGACCGCTCGGCGATCGGCTGGTACTCGGCCTCCGCCCCGATCGGGGGTGAGCAGGGCAACGCGGTGCTGGCCGGGCACGTGGACTATCCGTACGACATCCCCGCGCTGGCCACGCTCTATACGGCGCAGCCGGGGCACAAGCTGTGGATCTCCGACGGGACCGGGGGAGTGTTCTCCTACACCGTGACCACCGTGCGGGAGCCGACCCCTCGGGACGCCCCGCCGCGGGACATCTTCGAGCTGACCGGGGACCCGGGACTGTCCCTGGTCACCTGCTCAGGCGACTACGTCCAGCCGGACGGCGCGCCGTCCTGGTCGTACACGAACAACCTCATCGTCGACCTGGCCCTCGATCCCGAGACCACCCCCGTCCCGTGACGCCGCCGCGCTGTCCGTCCCCTCTTGTGCGCACACCGGCGTCGCACAGTGACTTCCCCGGGCAGCACCCCCTCCATGCAATTACATTAGTAAAGATCGGTCGGCCGCCCACCGGCCTGCCGATCCCCCCACGATCCCCAGGAGTTCCCATGCCCTCCCCCCTCCCCGCCCGTCGCGCGCAGCTCCTCGCGGTGGCGGCTCTGGCCGGCACCACCGCGGTGACCGGGACGCTGGTCGCTGCGGTGCCGGCCGTCGCCGTGCCCGTGGCGATCGCGGAGTACCTCGTCGAGGTACCGGAGGGGAGCCCGAGCACCGGCGCGGAGTCGTTCTTCACCCCGGTGGCGCTGACCAACACCGACACCGCCTATGGCATCCACGCGGACCAGCCCCTGGCCCCCGTCGGAGAGCTCGTGCTGGACGACGAGGGCTACGCTATTGCCGAGCCCTTCGACGACCCGGAGGTCGGGTGGAAGGACGTGGTGGGCGAGAAGGTCGGCGACAGCCCGGTCTACTGGGAGCCGGATAACGCCGCCCTCGCCGGATACATCCTCTCTGTCTTCGGTCCCACCGAGGATCCGGACGAGGCGCTGGCGGTGCAGTGGGCCGTGCGCTCCCTGTCGACCGCGGAGCTGCCGCAGCCGGTCGGCATCGAGCAGTCGCACCTGGACCGGGCCGAGTTCCTCATCCAGGACGCGCGCAACAACGTCCCGGCTCTCGCCCCGCAGGACGGCTACCGCGTCTCCGTGTCCTTCGCGCCGGACGGTCGACCCGACACGCTCCTCGTCACGATGCCGGAAGCCTATTACGCCACGACCGTCACCCTGACCGGGCCCGTTACTTTCGCGGACGGGACGACGACGCAGACCTTCACCGGCGGGGACCGGGACAAGTACCTCGAACTGGCCGTGCCCGCCGGGGTCACCGAAGGCGAGCTCGCTGCCGACCTGACGGCGACCATGCCCTCGACCGAGCTCACCGTCCTGGCCGACGACCAGTACCGCGACCTGCTCATCGCGGGTCAGGAGCGCACGGTCGATTGGACTGCGAGCGCCGGGTTCGAGATCGACGCCCCGACCGCGCCGGAGGAGGAGGTCACCGACGAGGAGACCACGCCCCCGGACGACGACGGAACCGGGGACGCGCCGGTCGATCAGGACACGCCCACCGGCAACGACACTGACGACGATAGAGACGTCGACGGCATCAGCGGTCCCGGCAGCGACACGGACTCCGGCGACGGCGCGACCGGACCGGACGCCGAGCCGGCGGTCCGGGATGGCGGTGCCCCTGTCCTCGAGATCGTGACGGACGCCGACGCCGAGCAGAAGCTCACGGCGACCCTCGAGGCCTTCGTCCTGTTCGACGAGCAGACCACCACCTCCACGGAGGTCGTCACGGAGACCACCATGACGGCTGGGGGAGCGGCGTACGCCGAGTCGGCCATGGCCAACACCGGTATGGGGGCAGCTCCTGCGGCCGGTGAGCGCAGCGCGATGACCTCGGTGATCCTCGTCGTGGTCGCCGTCGGCGCCGGCCTCGGCGCCTGGTTGCTGCGCCGACGCCCGACCGCCACTTCGGACCGGTCCGCCTGATGTTCACCTCCGTCCCAGTTCCCCGGGAGATCTCGATGAGCCGCACCACTCGCACCGTCGTCGTCGCGTCCCTCGCGCTCGCCGCCCTCACCGGCTGCGGCGGTGCCGCGGCCGAGGCGAAGGGGGCGCACACCTACGAACCCCTGCCGCCGCTCAGCACCGCGACGCCGACCACGAGTCCGGCGCCGCAGCCGACGTCCCCGGCGGCGCCCAAGTCCTCTCCCGCACCGACGGCAGAGGCCACCGCGGACTCTGCCGCCCCTGCCGGAGGGACGGCCCAGGCCGCCGCCGCCCCGGTCGGCGGCACGGCGGGCACGAGCATCCCTGGGCAGGCGCCCGCCGCCGGGTCCTCATTCGTCCCCGGGCAGGCACCTGCCGCTGTTGCGCGGCCGGTAAGTGGTGGTATGCCGGTCCAGGCGACGGAGCGGACGTCGACCAGCACCACGACGACCACGTCGACGACGGTCGAGGCCGGTCTCAAACTCGTGGTCACCTGCGAGGGGCTGTGCATGCTGGGCGACCTCGCCGTGCCGGAGCTGACCGGACAGGACGGGCCGTTCTCCGAGGATCTCCTGCGGCAGGCACTCGAGAAGGAGCTGGGTGGGCAGGGCGGCGACCAGCAGCAGCTGACCGACGATCTGCTTGAGCAGCTCATGCAGGATCAGTGGGCTCTGGCCGAGCGGGATCTCGAGGGCGGGGACGAGAAGCTGGTCTTCTCCTCGGCCCGGAAGTAGGGCCGCGGCGTCCGGAGCGCGGTCATCCGGAGGGACGGCGCGGTCCGCGCCCGTCGTGCGCTGCCACAGCACACGACGACGCACCCGGCCCTCGGCCTCGGCCGGGTGCGTCGACGTCGCTCAGGCCGGCACGGCCGCCCAGTGCACGGCGAAGCACGCCGTGGCGGCCATCGAGTACAGCCACACGGAGGCCTCACGGGTCCACGGGATCTTCTTGGTCATGGCGGAGCTGATGACCGCGGCGACGATCAGTCCGATGCCCAGCCACAGGGACCAGTCCGTGAACAGCTGGAGTACGGCGCCCAGGACGCCGGTGCCGGCGTCGTCGAGGACACGATCGATGTCGAGATTCATGGTGAGAACTCCCCCCGGAGCTGACGAACGTTCCGGGCGCCCCCATGACGCCCGCGACGACAGGGGTGCGGCAGCGGCGGCGGGGGAGTGGAGGATCAGCCGGTCCCCGCCGCCGGGCGGGCACGCCCTGACAGTGCTGAGCCTATTCGATGAATTTGCAAATGCATCAGCGGATGGCGTCGCTTCTTGCGGGGACAGCCTGCCCAGCGCGGTGTGCGGAGCAGGATATGCAAAAGGCCCCGGACCGACTGGTCCGGGGCCTTTCGCTGGTGGTCGGGATGACAGTGTGCTGGTTCAGGACATAGGCAAGGCATCTCTCGGGACATCGGCAACATGAGGTCGCACATCCGCGGCAGGGTGCATCCGGGGTGGATGCTTCCCCGTGTCGAGAGCAGAACTGGTCATCACCGCCATCACCACCGAAGGCCTCTCCCAGGCCGAGGCCGCCCGCCGCTACGGTCTGTCCGAGGCCTGGGTCAGCCGCCTCATGGCCCGCTACCGCGCCGAGGGCACCGACGCGTTCCAGCCTCGCTCGCGAAGACCGCACACTCACCCCAATGCCGTGGACCCCGCCGTGGTGGAGCTCATCGTCGAACTGCGCACCCGACTGGCCGCCGCCGGCCACGACGCCGGCCCGGACACCATTGCCTGGCACCTGCACCACCACCACGGCCACCAGGTCTCCCGCGCCACGATCAGCCGCTATCTCACCCGGACCGGGCTGATCACCCCGGAACCGAAGAAGCGACCCAAGACCTCGCTGCACCGCTTCCAGGCCGCGATGCCCAACGAGACCTGGCAGTCGGACTTCACCCACTACCGGCTGGCCGGCGGCCAGGAGGTGGAGATCATCACCTGGCTCGACGACTGCACCCGCTACGCCCTGCACCTTTCCGCTCACCGGGCGATCACCACCCCGATCGTGGTCACCACCTTCCGCGCCACCACCAGCCGCTACGGCATCCCCGCCTCGACCCTGACCGACAACGGCATGGTCTACACCGTCCGCCACGCAGGCCTCGGCCGCCGGGGCGGGCGCAACGGCTTCGAGCAGCAGCTGCGCGACTGGCATGTGGAGCAGAAAAACTCCCGACCCGGCCATCCCACCACCTGCGGGAAGGTCGAACGCTTCCAACAGACCCTCAAGAACTGGCTGCGCGGCCAACCCGACCAGCCCGAGACCCTGCTCGACTTGCAGGGCCTCCTGAACCGGTTCCGCACCGAGTACAACCAGCACCGGCCGCACCGCTCCCTGCCCCACCGGGCGACCCCGGCCACGCTCTACCACGCGATGCCCAAAGCCCTGCCCGGGCCCAGCCGCGATCCCGACACCCACGACCGTGTCCGCCACGACCGGGTGGGCAGCAGCGGCACCGTCACCCTGCGCGTGGCCGGAGCCCTGCGCCACATCGGCATCGGCCGAACACACGCCGGAACCCACGTCATTCTGCTCATCCAGGCCCTTCAGGTACGTGTGGTCAACGCCACCACCGGCGAGCTACTGCGCGAACTCACCATCGACCCCACCCGCGACTACCAGCCCCAGGCATGACAAAAGGCCCGAACCCACATCCGTGGGTTCGGGCCTTGCCGATGTCCTGAGACATCACATGGTCGGGATGACAGGATTTGAACCTGCGACCTCGTCGTCCCGAACGACGCGCGCTACCAAGCTGCGCCACATCCCGTGAAGCATCCGGACTCGACAGCAAAGCTCTCGGCCGGAAACAACTGCTCCATCATAGCCATCCGGCCGGGCGGGTGGGAAATCGGGGCGTCGGGACCGTGTCGCCCCCAGGGTTCGTCCCCCAACTAGTGGACAAAAGTTATTGACCGGTCGGTAACCCATTTGTGAGCATGTGCAAATCCGAGTCATTCCTCGATGACTGTGAACCGCGTCACGGCCGGGCTACCTCCCGGCCGCCGCTCACATGGAGGTTCCATGCCCGTCCGCAAGCCCAGCCACTGGATCACCGCGGCCGCCCTGGCCGGCGCCCTGACCCTGACGGCGACCAGTGCCGTCGCGGCCCCCACCCGCGACACCAGCAACAACAACACCACCCACAAGATCACCCAGGCCGTCTCCCAGGAGAAGCTCACGGAGCACCTGAACGCCTTCCAGTCGATCGCGGAGGCCAATGACGGCAACCGTGCCTCCGGCACCTCCGGCTACCAGGCCAGCGTCGACTACGTGGTCGAGCGGCTGCGCGCCGCCGGCTACACCCCGGAGGTCCAGGCGTTCGACTTCCCGTTCTTCCAGGAGCGCACCCCCGCCACGGTCGCCGCGGACGGCACGCAGCTCGCCGCCGAGGACGTCGCGGTGATGACCTACTCCGGCACGGGCACCGTCACCGGCGCGGTGCAGGCGGTCGACACCACCGGTGCCCGGGTGGGCAGCACCAGCGGCTGCGAGGCGAGCGACTTCGCCGGCTTCGAGGCGGGCAACATTGCTCTGCTCCAGCGCGGCACCTGCTCCTTCGCGGTCAAGGCCGCCAACGCGGAGGCCGCCGGTGCGAGCGCCGTGCTGATCTTCAACACGGGCCTGCCGAACGCGGAGGACGCCGTCGCCGGCACCCTCGGCTCCCCGGAGGCCACCACGCTGCCGACGGTCGGGCTCAGCTACCAGGTCGGCGTGGACCTGCTGGACGCCACCGCGGTCACCGTCGCCACGGACACCGTCTCGGCGACCCGCACCACCTACAACGTCCTCGCCGAGACCGGCACGGGCGACCCCGAGAACACGGTGGTGGTCGGCGCGCACCTGGACGGCGTGCTCGAGGGCGCCGGCATCAGCGACAACGGCACCGGGTCGGCCGGCATCCTCGCCATCGCGGAGGCCATGGCCAAGACCAAGACCGAGAACACCGTGCGCTTCGCCTGGTGGGGCGCGGAGGAGCTCGGTCTGCTGGGCGCCGAGCACTACGTGACCGATCTGCGGGAGAACGACCCCGAGGCGTTCGAGGACATCGCCATGTACCTGAACTTCGACATGATCGGCTCCCCGAACTACGGGCGCTTCGTCTACGACGGCGACGCCTCCACCTTCGACCCCGGCGACACGAACGTCCCCGAGGGCTCCGCGGCGATCGAGGCGGCGTTCCACGAGCACTTCGCCTCGGTGGGGCTGGCCTCCGGGGACACCGAGTTCAGCGGCCGCAGCGACTACGGGCCGTTCATCGAGGCCGACATCCCCTCCGGCGGCCTCTTCACGGGCGCCGAGGGCGTGAAGACCGAGGAGCAGGCCGAGCTGTTCGGCGGCCAGGCCGGCGTCGCCTACGACTCCTGCTACCACTCCGCGTGCGACGACATCTCGAACGTGAACCTCCAGGGCATGGAGGAGATGTCCGACGCCGCCGCGGCGGTCGTCCTGCGCTACGCGATGTCCACCCACGACGTCAACGGCGAGGGCAAGCCCTACCGGCACAAGGGCAAGGGCGCCGTCGGCCACCCCAAGGGTGACGACCGCGGCCACGGCCCGCACTCCGAGCACGGTCGCGGCCACGGGCACGGCCACGACAAGGCGGCCGCCTGACGGCCCCAAGGCACAGGCAACGGCCCCGTCCCCGGCGCGAACTGCCGGGGGCGGGGCCGTTCGCTTCGCCACAATCCGCCCAACCGTTGTGCCGCTGACGGGCAGTTGAGATTCTGGGCACAGGGCTCCACCAGCACGATGGAGCCGACCCCACGGTCGAGCCCCCGATCGGCCCCTGCCCCGGGAGATCCCATGCGCCACCGCACCCACCACCACCCGACTGTGGCCGCCGCCACCTCGACCGCGACGGGGTGGTCCCGGTGACCGCGGCGGGCGTGCCCGTCGGGAAGGTGCTGGAGCACCTCGAGGTGTTCCAGGCCATCGCCAACGCGAACAACGCCAACCGTGCCTCGGGCACGTCCGGCTACCGGGGCAGCGTGGACTACGTGGTCGGCCGGCTGCGGGCCGCCGGCTACGCCCCGCGGGTCCAGAAGTTCACCTTCCCCTTCTTCCAGGAGACCGCCCCGGCCACGGTCAGCGCGGGCGGCCGGCAGCTTCCCGCGACCGACGTGGCGGTCATGACCTACTCCGGCTCCGGGACCGTGACGGCGCCGGTGCAGGCCGTGGGGACGACCGGCGAGAAGGCCGCGAGCACCAGCGGGTGCGAGGCCGCGGACTTCGCCGACTTCGTGCCGGGGAACATCGCGCTGCTCCAGCGGGGCACGTGCGCCTTCGGGGTGAAGGCCGCCAACGCCCAGGCCGCCGGGGCCTCCGCGGTGCTGATCTTCAACACGGGACTGGCCGGGGCCGAGGACGCGGTCGCCGGCACCCTGGGCGAGCCCGGCGGGGTGACCGTCCCCGTGGTCGGTCTGAGCTACGCGGCCGGCGTGGCCCTGCTGGGCGGGGGCGAGGTGACGGTCAGCACGCAGACCGTCTCCGAGAGCCGGGAGACGTTCAACGTCCTCGCCGAGACGGGCGCGGGCGACGGGCAGCGCACCGTCATGGTCGGGGCCCACCTGGACAGCGTCCCGGAGGGTCCCGGGATCAACGACAACGCGTCCGGGTCCGCCGGGATCCTGGCCATCGCCGAGGCGCTCGCCGGCACGGAGACCGCCAACCCGGTGCGCTTCGCCTGGTGGGGCGCGGAGGAGTTCGGCCTGCTCGGGTCCCGCCACTACGTCACGGACCTCAAGACCAACGACGCCGGGACGCTCGGGAACATCGCACTGTACCTGAACTTCGACATGATCGGCTCCCCGAACCACGGTCGCTTCGTCTACGACGGCGACGCCTCGGCGTTCGGCCCGGAGGACGGCTCGGTGCCCGCCCCGGCGGGCTCGGCCGCGATCGAGGCGGCCTTCCACGAGCACTTCGGCTCCGTGGGCCTGGCCTCGGGCGAGACCGAGTTCAGCGGCCGCAGCGACTACGGCCCGTTCATCGCCGAGGGCATCGCCTCCGGCGGCCTGTTCACCGGGGCGGAGGGGATCAAGACCGTGGAGCAGGCGGCGCTGTTCGGCGGCCGGGCCGGCATCGGCTACGACTTCTGCTACCACGCGTCCTGCGACGACCTCAGCAACGTCGACCTCCGGACGCTGGAGGAGATGACCGGCGCGGCCTCCGCCGTCGTCCTGCGCTTCGCGAACTCCACCCAGGACCTCGAGACGGAGGGCCGGCGGCTGCTCGGCATCGTGGCTCCCGTTCCCCCCGCCGCTGTCGACCAGGGCCGCGGCCCGAGCAACGCCGCCGCGCAGAGGCAGGCCGAGTGAGGCGGCCGCACTGAGGCCGATGCGCTTCCCGGCGCCACAATCCGTCCGGTCATTGTGCCTCTGACCTGGAGCTGAGATCCTGTGCGCAGGACTCCACCCGCCCGATGGGGCCCATGACGGACACGGTCGAGCCCCCGATCGGCCTCAGGCCCCGGGAGGACCCATGCCGCACCCCACACCCCGCCGATGGACCGTGGCCGCGGCCCTGGCCGGCACCCTCGCGCTCACCGTGCCGAGCGCCGTCACGGCGGCTCCGGGAGAGGCCGACGACGCCGGAGCGCTCGCCCCGACCGCCGCGGCCGTGCCCGTGCAGCAGGTGCTGGACCACCTCGAGGTGTTCCAGGCCGTCGCCCACGCCAACGGCGGCAACCGGGCCTCGGGCACCCCGGGCTACCGGGGCAGCGCGGACTACGTGGTCGGCCGGCTGCGCGCCGCCGGCTACGCCCCGCGGGTCCAGAGCTTCTCCTTCCCGTTCTTCCAGGAGGTCGTCCCGACCACCGTGGCCGTGCCCGGCCCGGACGGTGTCCCGCGGACCCTGACCGCGGCGGAGGCGGCCGTCATGGTCTACTCCGGATCCGGCACGGTGACCGCCCCGGTGCAGGCCGTGGACACCACCGGCGCCCCGGCCGCGAGCACCAGCGGCTGCGAGGCCGAGGACTTCGCCGGCTTCACGGCGGGCAGCGTCGCCCTGCTCCAGCGGGGCACGTGCACCTTCGGGGTGAAGGCCGCCAACGCCCAGGCCGCCGGGGCGTCCGCGGTGCTGGTCTTCAACACCGGTCTGCCCGGCGAGGAGGGCGTGGTCGCCGGCACGCTCGGGGAGCCCGGTGCCACGACCCTCCCGGTGGTCGGTCTCAGCCATGCGGCAGGGACGGCCCTGCTGGGCGGGGGCGAGGTGACCGTGACGGCGCAGACCGTCTCCGAGAACCGCGAGACCGTCAACGTCCTGGCCGAGACGGGCTCGGGCGAGTCCGGGAGCACGGTGATGGTCGGCGCCCACCTGGACAGCGTCCCCGAGGGCGCGGGCATCAACGACAACGGCTCGGGCTCCGCGGGGATCCTGGCGATCGCCGAGGCGCTCGCGGGCACGGAGACCGCGAACACCGTGCGCTTCGCCTGGTGGGGCGCGGAGGAGTTCGGCCTGCGCGGCTCCCGGCACTACGTCGCGGACCTGAAGGCCAACGACCCCGCCGCGCTGGAGGACATCGCCGTGTACCTGAACTTCGACATGATCGGCTCCCCGAACCACGGGCGGTTCGTCTACGACGGCGACCACTCCGCGTTCCCGCCCGTGCAGGGCCCCGACGGCCCCGTGACCGCCCCGGCGGGCTCGGCCGCGATCGAGGCGGCCTTCCACGAGCACTTCGGCTCCGTGGGCCTGGCCTCCGGCGAGACCGAGTTCAGCGGCCGCAGCGACTACGGGCCCTTCATCGCCGAGGGCGTCCCCTCCGGCGGCCTGTTCACCGGCGCCGAGGGGATCAAGACCGCGGAGCAGGCCGCGCTGTTCGGCGGCCGGGCCGGAGTCGCCTACGACTTCTGCTACCACGGCGCGTGCGACGACCTCGCCAACGTCGACGCCCGGGGACTGGGCGAGATGACCGACGCGGCGGCAGCCGTGATCCAGCGCTTCGCGGCCTCCACCCGGGACGTCGACGGCACGGGGGCGGACGAGAGCGCGCAGCAGGACGGACGCGGGCTCCCGCTCGGTCCGGCCACCGCGGACCAGGGGAGCGGCCCGCACAGCGCCGCCGACGACGTGCCGGTGCAGTGAGCGGCGGGAGGTCGGGACCGGGCGGCCCCCGACCTTCCTCCGCACAGTCGTTGTCGGGGGAGCGGTGGCGTTCCACGACAGCAGGACGAGTCCCCCCGGAGCACCCGCGCCGCCACCGCCACTCCGCGCCCCATTGCTCACCCGGCCACCGGGTGGGAGGGTGAGGCCATGACTCCTCCCCGGACCCCCGACCGCTCGGCGCCGAGCCGGCGCGGCGTCCTGTTCGACGTCGACGGCACCCTCATCGACTCGAGCTACCTGCACACCGTCGCCTGGTGGCACGCCTTCAACCAGGCCGGGCACGACGTCCCCATGCACCGCATCCACCGGCTCATCGGCATGGGCTCGGAGCAGCTGATCGAGGAGCTGCTGCCCGCGGACCGGGACCGGGACGGGGACGACGCCATCGGCGCGGCCCACGGGGCCCTGTTCTCCGTGCACTGGCCGGGGCTCAAGCCCACTCGCGGCGCCGCCGAGCTGCTGCGCCGCTGCACCGACGCGGGGCTCGTGGTGGTGCTGGCGTCGTCGTCGAACGTCACCGAGGTGGCCGCCATGCGGGAGGCCCTCGGCTCGGACGACCTGCTCACGGCGGTCACGACCGCCACGGACGCCGAGCACAGCAAGCCCGCCCCGGACATCTTCGCCGCGGCCCTGGAGGCCGGCAACCTGCGCCCCGAGGACGCGATCGTGGTGGGGGACGCCCGCTGGGACGTCGAGTCCGCGTGGAAGCTCGGCCTCGACGCCGTGTGCCTGACGAGCGGCGGGATCAGCGAGGCGGAGCTGCGCGAGGCCGGGGCCGTGGCCGTCTACGCGGACCCGCAGGCCCTCCTCGACGACTTCGAGAACAGCCCCCTGGGCCGGCTCGTCCCGGCGGGCTGAGCGCCCCCGCCGGCTCCCGCGCGGACCGCGCCGCGCACCACCGCTAACGAAAGGCCCCGGAATGACCACCGACGACAGACCCGTCCTCGTGTTCGACGTGAACGAGACCCTCTCCGACATGCGCCCTCTGCGCCACGCCTTCGAGGAGGTCGGGGTGCCGGGGGAGCTGGCGGCCACGTGGTTCGCCTCCGTCCTGCGGGAGGGCTTCGCGCTGGCGGTCCACGGCGAGGCCCAGCCGTTCTCCGTGCTGGGGCAGGAGACGGCGCGCACGCTCTTCACCCTGCACCCGCCGGCCGGGGACGTGGAGGACGCCGTGGCCCGGGTCCTGGACGCCGTGCAGCGGCTGCCCCTGCACGCGGACGTCCCGGACGGGGTGCGCTCCCTGGCCGACGCCGGGTTCCGGCTCACGGCCCTCACCAACGGCTCCGCGGCCACCGCCGAGGGCCTGCTCGAGCGCGGGGGCGTGCGGCAGCACTTCGAGCAGGTCTGCTCCGTCGAGGAGGCCCCCTGCTGGAAGCCGGCGTCCGAGGCCTACACCTGGGCGAGCGGGGCGTGGGGCGTGCCGCCGGAGCAGATGCTCATGGTCGCGGTGCACCCGTGGGACCTGCACGGCGCCGCCCGGGCGGGGCTGCGCACGGCCTGGATCGACCGGCACGGCTCGCCCTGGCCGGGGTACGCGCGCACCCCGGACCTCAGGGTGTCCGGGGTGCGGGAGCTCGCCGCGCGGCTGGCGGCCGGCGGCGCCGAGCTGACGGCCTGACGGCTCAGCTCACAGCTTGACGACCATCTTGCCGGTGTTGGCCCCGGCGAGCAGGTCGATGAACGCCTGCGGGGCGTCGTCCAGCCCCTCGCGCACGGTCTCGTCCCACCGGATCTCGCCGGCCGCGAGCCAGCCGGCCATCTTCTCGCGGAACTCCGGGCCCAGGTCCTGGTGACCGCTCACCAGGAAGCCCTGCAGGCTCAGCTGCTTGCCGATCGCCAGCGCCAGGTTCCGCGGCGCCGCCGGGGGCTCGGTCGCGTTGTACTGCGAGATCGCCCCGCACAGGCACACGCGGCCGTGGACGTTCAGCGCGGAGATCGCGGCCTCCAGGTGCTCGCCGCCCACGTTGTCGAAGTAGACGTCGATGCCCTCGGGCGCCGCGCGCCGCAGCTGGGGGAAAACCGGGCCGTCGTGGTAGTCGAAGGCGGCGTCGAAGCCGAGCTCCAGCAGGCGGGCGACCTTCTCGGGGGAGCCGGCGCTGCCGATCACGCGGGCGGCGCCGCTGAGCTTCGCGATCTGGCCGACGAGCGAGCCCACGGCCCCGGCGGCGCCGGAGACGAAGACCGTGTCCCCGGGCCGGAACCGTGCGGCCGCCATGAGGCCGGCGTACGCGGTGAGCCCCGGCATGCCGAGCACCCCCAGGTAGGCCGACTCCGGGGCGAGGGCGGGGTCCACCACGGTGGCCGAGGCGGCCTCGACGAGCGCGTGCTCCCGCCACCCGGCCCCGTGCAGCACCGTGGCGCCCACGGGCAGCTCGGGCGCGGAGGAAGCGATGACCTCGCCGACGGCGCCGCCGTCGAGCGGGCGGTCCACCTGGAACGGCGGGACGTAGGACTTCACGTCGTTCATCCGGCCGCGCATGTACGGGTCCACGGACATCCAGCGGTTGGCGACCACGACCTGGCCGGGGCCGGGCTCGGGCAGCGCGGCCTCCTCGAGCCGGAAGTTCTCGGGGGTGGGGGTGCCGTCGGGGCGGGAGGCGAGCACGACCTGGCGGGTGCTGGTGGGGGATGTCATCGGTTCTCCTGGGGGTCGAGGGAAGGGGGTTGGGGGAGCGGGGATCAGTCGTCGGCGACGGTGACGCGGACGTCGACGTTGCCGCGGGTGGCGTTCGAGTACGGGCACACCTGGTGGGCCTTGTCCGCCAGGGCCTGCGCGGTGGCCGGGTCGAGGTCGGGGAGCACGACCTCGAGGTCGACCTCGAGGCCGAAGCCGCCCTGGCCGTTGCCGCCGATGCCCACGCGGGCCCCGACGCTGGAGTCGCCGAGCTTCACCTTCTCCTGCCGGGCCACCATCTGCAGCGCGGAGTGGAAGCAGGCGGCGTAGCCCGCGGCGAAGAGCTGCTCGGGGTTGGCGCCGTCGCCGGAGCCGCCCATCTCCTGCGGGACGGCCAGGCCCAGGTCGATCCGGCCGTCGGTGGTGCGGGTGCGGCCGTTGCGGCCGGCGCCGGTGGCGAGGGCCTCGGCGGTGTAGACGGTGTCCATGCTGGTCACTCCTGGGTGTCGGTGGTGGTGGTTCGGGTTCCGGTGCTGTCCGCACCGGGGCGGTCCGCGGCGTGCGGATCGGCGGGGGCGCCGATCCGCCGGGCCAGGGCCCGCAGCGTCTCCATCTCGGCGGCGGTCAGCCCCGAGGCCTCCAGGACGCGCCGCTGCACGGCCGGGGCGCGCTCGCGCAGCCGGTGGCCGGACGGCGTGAGGTGGACGGTGACCCGCCGCTCGTCGTCGTGCCCCCGGCGGCGCTCGAGGAGGCCGCCGGTCTCCATCCGCTTGAGCAGCGGGGAGAGGGTGCCGCTGTCCAGGCGGAGGCGGGAGCCCAGCGCCGAGACGGTCTGGCCGTCCTCCTCCCACAGCGCGAGCAGCGCGAGGTACTGCGGATACGTCAGGCCGAGCTCGGCCAGCGGCTCGCGGTAGGCCGCGGTCGTGGCCCGTGAGGCGGCGTAGAGCGCGAAGCACAGCTGCGCGTCGAGCCGGAGATCTGCGTCCATGACCCCATGGTGGCACAGGTATCGGTTGAGCACAACTCAGTTGTGCACAACCAAAAATGGGGCGTGGGTCAGCGGGTCGCCTCCTCCAGGTGCTCGAGCACGTGCCGGTACGGGTGGCCGGTGGCCTCCGTCATGCCCTGCTCGCACGTGCGGTTGAGGGACGCGTAGGCGTCGAAGCGGCGGCCGGTGACCTCGCGGGCCTCGGCCGCGGTGGCCGAGGCCGTGAACTCGGGGTGCAGCATGCCGCGGTCCCCGGCGTAGGCGCAGCAGCCCCAGTCCTTCGGCACGACCACGTCCTCGCTGATCGCCCGGGCCAGCGTCTCGAAGGCGCCGGTGATGCCCAGGTGCACGCTCGAGCACGTGGGGTGCAGCGACATGGACCGGATCGGGCGGCTGACGGTCAGCCGCCCCAGCACCCGGTCCGCCACGAACTCCACCGCGTCCACGAACCGCAGCGCGTGGTACTCGCTGGACGCCGCCGCCAGCTCGGACATGGTCTCCAGGCCCTCGGTGCAGGACGCGGCGTCGCAGACGACCGGCAGCTCGCCCTGGCGGGTCGCCTCCCACAGCCCGGCCAGCGTCCGCTCCGACATCGTGGCGTACCCGGTGGGCAGTCCCTTCGACTTCCACGGCGTCCCGCAGCACAGGTTCCCGATGCCCTCGGGGACGGTGACGTGCACCCCGGCGCGGTCGCACAGCGCCAGGAACGCCTCCGAGGCGGTCAGGCCGGTACCGCCCCCGGGGCGGGCGGCCGTGCCGAACATCGAGTTGATGCACGCCGGGAAGAACACGGCCTCCGCGGCCGGGTCCCGCCGGTGCGGCCGGGGCGGGCCGCCCGAGGGCAGCTCCGCCTTGTACTGCGGCACGTGCTCGGCGCCGAGGACGGCCCGGGCCACGGCGGTCGCGGCGGCCGGCAGCGCGGCGGGCAGGGCCTTCGCGGCGGTCAGACCGAGTCCGGCGCCCGTCGTCGTCGCCCCCCACGCCCGCGCCGCGGCGCCCCAGCCGGCGTCCGCGACGCGGCTGTGGTCCTCGGCGCGCAGCCGGCGCACGAGGTCGCCCGTGTTGATGAGCACGGGGCAGGCCGTCACGCACATCCCGTCCACGGCGCACGTCTGCAGGCCCTCGTAGTCGTACTCGGCGCGCAGTCGGCCGGCGAGCTCCGTGTCCCCTCGCTCCTCGGCCGCCGCGATCTCCCGGCGGCCCACGATGCGCTGCCGCGGCGTGAGGGTGAGGTCCTTCGAGGGGCAGACCGGCTCGCAGTAGCCGCACTCCACGCACCGGTCCACCTCCTGCTCCACCGTGGGCGCGGTCTTGAGGTCCCGCACGTACACCGTTGGGTCCTCGTTGAGCAGCACGCCCGGGTTCAGCAGCGCGCCCGGGTCGACGAGCCGCTTGAGCGCCACCATGACGTCGTAGAGCTCGTCCCCGTACTGCCGGCGCACGAACGGCGCCATGTTGCGGCCCGTGCCGTGCTCGGCCTTGAGCGAGCCGTGGTGGTCGAGGACCAGGGTGACCATGTCCTCGGTGAAGCGCTCGTAGCGGGCCAGCAGGTCCGGGCGGTCGAACTGCTCGTTGAGCATGAAGTGGACGTTGCCGTCCTTGGCGTGCCCGAAGATCACCGAGTCCCGGTAGCCGTGGGCGTCGAAGAGCCCCGTGAGCTGCTCGCAGGTCTCGCCGAGCTCCGCGACGGGGACGACGACGTCCTCGAGCAGCGCGTTGGACCCGCTCGGCCGGGCCCCCGCCACGGTGGTGTAGAGGCCCTTGCGCACGGTCCACAGCGCGGCCCGGGCCGCGGGGTCGTCCGTCAGAGCGGGCGGTACTGCGAGGTCCAGGGTGCGGAACAGCCCGGCGGCGCCCGCCGAGAGCTCCTGCTCCTCCTCGGGCGTGCGGCCCTGGTACTCGACGAGCAGCGCCGCGTGGTCGCGGACGTCGATGTCCAGGAGCTGCGCCGGGGCCAGCCCCGTGCGCTGGGAGACCTTCAGGGACGTGGCGTCCAGCAGCTCGACCGTGGCTGAGCGGGCCGCCACCAGGGCGGGGACCGTGCGGGTGGCCGCGGCCAGGTCCGGGAACACCAGCAGTCCCGTGGAGGCGAACGGCAGGATCTCCACCGTCCGGAAGACCGCCTGGGCCACGAAGCCCAGGGTGCCCTCGCTGCCGACCATCAGGTGCTCGAGGATCCGCACCGGCTCGTCGTGGTCCAGGAAGGAGTTGAGGCCGTAGCCCATGGTGTTCTTCATCGAGAACTGCCGCTCGATGGTGCGCACCGACGCCGGGTCGCCGCGCACCCGGTCCCGCAGCCGCAGCAGACCCTCGTGCAGGGCGGGCTCGAGCTCCCGCAGCCGCCGGTCGGCGTCCGGGTCCGCGGTGTCCACCCGGGTCCCGGAGGGCAGGACGAACACCAGGGACTCCAGCGTCCGGTAGGTGTTGGCGTCGGTCCCGCAGGCCATGCCCGAGGAGTTGTTGGCCACCACACCGCCGATCGTGCACGCGGCCTCGCTCGCCGGGTCCGGCCCCAGCTTGTGGCCGTACGGGGCCAGCCGGGCGTTGACCTGCCGCACCGTGGCCCCGGGCTGCACACGGACCCGCCGGCCGCCGTCCAGCACCTCGACCTCCCGGAAGTTCCGCCGGACGTCGACCAGCACCTGGTCCGTCACGGACTGCCCGGACAGGGACGTCCCGCCGGAGCGGAAGGTCAGGCCCAGGCCGTGGCGGGCGACCGCGCGGAAGAGGTGGCCCATGTCCGCGGCCGAGCGGGGGCGCACCACCGCCGCGGGCTGCAGCAGGTAGTGGGAGGCGTCGTGGGCCAGCGCGCGGTGCTCGAGCTCCGAGGCCACCACCGCGTCGCGGCCGCACCCGGCCCGCAGCTCCTCCAGCAGGGCCTCGGGGGCGGGGGCGGGGTGCGTGCTGGGGGCGGTCATGGGATCTCCTGACGGGGAGGCGGGGCAGCCGGGGTGGTCCACGCCATATCCTATGGTGTGACCACAGGCGCCGCACCGGTCCGCCCGGCGGGGGCCGCCGGGACCCGGCAGACCGGGCCCGTGCGCGCGCCCATGCGCCCGCGTCCGTCCGGTCCGCCGGCCCCGGGCGGTGCGGGGGGATTGTGGGCGGCGTCGTTTTGGGGGAAGCTCGGGCCACGGGCCCGCCGGCCCGGGAGCCGACCCCTGGAGGAGATCACCATGGACCCCATCTGCCCGTCCTGCGGCGGGCCCCTGCGCCAGATCCCCGAGGACCAGTGGCCCGAGGGCGGCCCGGTGCCGGAGGGCACGGTCGAGATGTACCTGTGCGACAAGACCAACCACCGGATCATCGTGGCGGTCCCCGAGATCTCCGGGTGAGCGACCCGGAGCCGGAGGTCCGCCGGGTGGTGGTGGTGCACGGCTACGACGCCGCCCCCGACCAGCACTGGTTCCCGTGGCTGCGCGACCGGCTCGCCGCCGAGGGCGTGCGGACCGAGGTCGTGGAGCTGCCGGAGCCGTCCTTCCCGGAATCCGGGGCGTGGCTGGCCGCCGTGGCACGGGCGGTCGGCGAGCCGGACCCGCACACCCACCTGGTGGGCCACAGCCTGGGCTGCATCACCATCCTGCGCCACCTCGCCGGTCTGCCCCAGCCGTGGACGCTCGGCGGGCTGGTGCTCGTGGCCGGCTTCACGGGACGGCTCGAGGCCGTGCCGCTCCTCGAGGAGTTCCTCGCCGAGGACGTGGACGTCTCCGCCGTGCGCGCCGGCGCCCGGCGTCGTCTGGTGCTGCGCTCGGACAACGACCCGACCGTGCCGGCGGCCGCCACCGAGGCGCTCGCCGCGCGGCTCGACGCCCCCGTGCGGGTGGTGCCGCGGGCGGGGCACTTCTGCGGCTCCGACGGCGTCACCCGCCTTCCCGCGGTGCTCGAGGCCCTGGTGCCGCGCGGCGGCTGAAAGCGCCCGCGCGGACGGCCGGCGTGCGGGCGGCCGGCGTGCGGGCGGCCGGCGTGCAGGCGGCTGGCGTGCAGGCGGCCGGGGGAGAGCCGCTCAGTCCGTGAGCGTCAGCAGCACGGCCTCCGGCGGGCAGAACAGCCGGATCGGGGCGAAGCGGGACGTCCCCAGGCCCGCCGAGACGTTGACCGGCACCCCGCCCTGGGTGATGAGCCCCTTGCAGCGCTCCGGCTCGAGGTCGCAGTTGCTGACCAGTGCCCGCCCGCCCGGCAGGCAGACCTGCCCGCCGTGCGTGTGCCCGGCCAGCACCAGCTGCGCGCCGTCCGCCGCGAAGCGGTCGAGGGTCCGCAGGTAGGGGGCGTGGGCCACCCCCAGGCGCAGGTCCGCCGTCGCCGGGTCCCCGAAGCCGGGGTGCCGGTCGTAGCCCAGGTGCGGGTCGTCCACCCCGGACAGGTCCAGGGTGAGGCCGGCGACCTCCATCCGGGCGGAGCGGTTGATCAGCGGGGTCCACCCCGCGGCGTCGAACGCGTCGTGCATGTCCTGGGTGGGCAGCCGCGGCGCCTCGTCCCGACCCTCCCCGGAGGTGTCCCGCCACAGGTAGCGGAACGGGTTCTTGGGCCGCGGCGCGAAGTAGCAGTTGGACCCCGGGACGTAGGCCCCCGGGAAGCGGAACAGCGGGTCCAGGATCTCCAGCAGCCACGGCAGCGCCTCGGGGTGGGAGAGGTTGTCCCCGGTGTCCACCACGAGGTCCGGCTCCAGCGCCGCGAGCGAGTGCACGAACTCCCGCACGGCGCGCTGGCCGGGCCAGACGTGCAGGTCCGACAGGTGCAGGATCCGCAGCGGCGCGCTGCCCTCGGGCAGCAGCCGGAGCCGTTCCGTGCGCAGCTGGAAGCGGCGGCGCTCGACGAGAACGCCCCACGCGCCGAGGCCCGCCGCCGCACCGGCACCGGCCGCCGTCACGGCGGCGGCGGTCCGCAGGACGGGCGCGACGGCGCCCCGGGGGGTGTGCACGCGTTCCACTCCCGCTCCCGGCCTCAGCCGGGCTCCGAGGTGCCGTTGCGGCCCTCGAGCACGCGGTCGGAGGGCTCCGCGAACTCGTCCGTGTCGTAGTCCCGGGCCACCTCCTCCATGAACCGCTGCCACTGGCCGCCGGCGTAGGTGGAGCCGTCCACCCAGTCGTCGCCCTCGGTGCGCTCCCCGCCGATCGACAGCCCGTTCAGGGACCGGGAGCCGAACTCGTAGTTGCCGACCCAGGAGGCGGTGGCCAGGCCCTGGGTGTAGCCGATCATCCACGTCTGGGTGGAGTTGTCGGTGGTGCCGGTCTTGGCGGCGGAGGCGCCCGGCAGGCCGATCTCCCGCTGCCAGCCGGAGCCGCGGATCAGGGTCTGGTTGAGCGCGAAGTTCACGCCGTCGGCCACGTCCTCGCTGATCACCCGCTCGCAGGACGTCCCGGGGATCTCGTACTCCTTGCCCGTGTAGTCCACGACCCGCTCGAGGGCGCGGGGCTCGCACATCTCGCCGCGGTTGGCGAACGCCGAGTAGGCCCGGGCCATGGTCATCGGGGAGATGTCCACGGAGCCGCCCAGCAGGGACGCCAGGACCGTGGTGTCCACGGGCTCGCCGTTCTTGCCGTTGACGATGCCCAGGGACTCGGAGATCTCGCCGATGTCGCACAGGTCGAGGTCCTCGGCCATCGCGTAGATCGCGGTGTTGATCGAGTTGTACAGGCCGAAGTCGGCCTCCATCTCCCGGGTGTAGCCGGACTCGGCGTTCTGGATCTCGAAGCCCTCGCCGTTGTTGCCGGGCTCGATCTTGTACCCGCGCTCCAGGCACGAGGCCTTCCACCGGTGGTCGGCGGGCCAGCGGGTGCGGGTCGCGTCGATCTCGTCCTCCGCGCCGTTGCCGGCGTCGATCCACGCGGCGTACGTCAGCGGCTTGTAGGTCGAGCCGACCTGGAATCCGCCGGCCCCGCCCATCCACGAGTCCACGTTGAAGTTGTACGTGGTGTTGGAGGCGCCCTCGCCGGTGGAGTAGTAGGTGTTCTGCGCCATCGCCACGATGTCCCCGTTGGAGGGCTCGAGGGACACGAGCGCGGTGGAGACGTTGTCCGGGTTGTCGTCCCGCGGCTGGGTCTCGTTGACCGACTCCTCGGCCACCCGCTGGGCCTCGACGTCGAGCGTGGTGGTGATGGTCAGCCCGCCGAGCTGCAGGGTCTTGAGCCGCTCCTCGGGGGTCTCGCCGAACGCCGAGTCCTGGAGGATGGAGTTCTCCACGTAGTCGCAGAAGTAGGGGGCGATCTCGGCGGCCGTGCACCCGGAGTTCGTGGGGTTGGGGTCCACCTCGATGGGCTCGGCGGCCGCGGCCGCGTGCTCCTCCTGGGTGATGGCCCCCGTGGTCAGCATCGTGTCGAGCACGATGTTGCGCCGCTCGGTGGCCGCCTCCGGGTTCGCGGCCGGGTCGTAGTAGTTGGGGGACTGCACCATCCCGGCCAGGACGGCGGACTGGGAGATGCTCAGGTCGGACGCCGGGATGCCCCAGTAGTACTGGGCCGCCGCCTCCACGCCGTAGTTCTGCCCGCCGAAGAGCACCATGTTGAGGTAGCCCTCGAGGATCTCGTCCTTGCTCAGCTCCTGCTCCATGGACAGGGCGAGCTTGATCTCCTTGATCTTGTCCGTGTAGCCCTTGTCGGCGCCGATGGTGGTGGCCTCCTCGCCGGCGCGGACCTGGGAGTCGATGAGCAGGTTGTTCACGTACTGCTGCGTGATGGTCGACGCGCCCTGGCGGGCGTCCGGGCGGATGATGTTGTTGCCCAGGGCGCGCAGGATGCCGCCGAGGTCCACGCCGCCGTGCTCGTAGAAGTCGCGGTCCTCGATCGCCAGGATCGCGGCACTCATGTGCGGGGACATCTCGTCCAGGGACACGGGGGTGCGGTTCTGCGCGTAGAACGTGGCGATCTCGGTCCCGTCCCGCGCCACCACGGTGGAGGCGCGCGACATCGGCCCCGCCTCCATCTGGGCCGGGAGGTCCTTGAACCACCCGATGGAGGCGTTGGCGGCGAGACCGGTGGCGGCTGCGGGGGGGACCAGGAGACCGGCGGCCACGATGCCGGCAACGACGCTCGTGGCGATGAACGCCACGACGTTGCCCAGGGCTGACGGTGCCTGCGTGGCAGGGTTCTTGCGGGAAGCCATTCGGACAGTCTACAAGCGCGAACCTGGCCGCAGCCGGTGTGCGGCCCGTCACGGCGGAGCGCGTCCCCGCGTTCGTGGCTACGCTGGGGCCATGACTACCTGGGAATACGCCACCGTGCCGCTCATGATCCACGCCACCAAGCAGATCCTCGACAACTGGGGCGACGACGGGTGGGAGCTCGTCACCGTGCTCCCCGGCAGCACCCCCGCCGACGTCCCGGCGGGCAACGTGAACGCCCCCGTCCAGACCAACCCCATCGCCTACTTCAAGCGCCCCAAGGGCTGACGCCCGGACACCGCAGCCCCACCACACCGGAGGACTTCCATGAGCAACGGCTCCGCCGTCGAATCCCGCATCGCCGAGCTCGGCCTCGAGCTCCCGGCCGTCGCGGCCCCCGTGGCCGCCTACGTGCCCGCCGTGGTCACCGGCTCGTGGGTGCACACCTCGGGCCAGCTGCCCTTCGTGGACGGGCAGCTGCCCGCCACCGGCAAGGTGTCCGCGTCCGGGGCGGCGGGCACCGTCTCCCCCGAGGACGCCCACGAGCTCGCGGCCCGCGCCGCCCTCAACGCCGTGGCCGCGGTCAAGGAGGCCGTCGGGGACCTGGACCGGGTGGTCCGGATCGTGAAGGTCGTCGGCTTCGTGGCCTCCGATCCCGGCTTCACCGGCCAGCCCGGCGTGATCAACGGCGCCTCCGAGCTGCTGGGCCGGATCTTCGGCGACGCCGGGGTGCACGCCCGCTCGGCGGTGGGCGTCGCGGTCCTGCCGCTCGACGCGCCGGTCGAGGTGGAGCTCGTTGCCGAGTTCCGCTGATTCGCAGCCCCCGCGGCAGGGCCGTCCGCCGGCCGTGCGCTGGTTCGAGATCCCGGAGGGCCAGCGCGGGGCCGCGCAGGCCTGGCTCGAGCGGGGTGCCGGCATCCCCGGCAGCGCGCCCTCACCGGCCGCCGCGGTGGTCTTCGTGCGGGACGGCGAGCACGGCGTGGAGACCTACCTCAAGTACCGCCCGGGCAACTCACCGCTCGGCACCGTCGGATTCCCCGGCGGGACCCTCGAGCCCCACGACGACGAGCCCCTCGACTGGGCCGGGCCCAGCCCCGCGGACTGGGCGCGCAGGCTCGGCGTCGAGGACGACCTCGGCCGGGCGCGGCGCACCGTGGTCGCCGCGGTCCGCAAGGCGTTCGAGGAGGCCGGCGTCCTGCTGGCCGGGTCGGACACGATGAGCACCATCGAGTCCGTGGAGGGCGCCGAGTGGATGCGCTCCCGGGAGGCGCTCGCCGTGGGGGACGTGTCCCTCGCCCAGGTCCTCGGCCGGCGCCGGCTCGTGCTGCGCTCCGACCTGCTCAAGCCCCTCGCGCACTGGATCACCTCCGACTTCGCCCACCGCCGGTACGACATCCACTACTTCACCGCGGTGGTCCCCGATGGGCAGGCCCCGTCCGTGCTCGAGTCGAAGGGCGTCTGGGGCCGCTGGGTGGACGCCGCGCAGGCCGTGGCCGACCCGGCGGGCAGCTGGCTCGGGGACCTCGTGGGGCAGGAGGACACCGTGGGCCGCACGATCGACGACCTCTCCTCGCCCGGCGTGCAGTGCGTGCTCGAGTCGGTCGCCGAGTGCACCTCGGCGATCGCCTTCCTGGCCAGGAAGCGGGCCGTGGTGGCCCGCAACCCGGTGCTCGAGGTGCACGACGGCCGGCCCGTGCTGCGCCTCGACCTGACCTGACCTGAGCCGCCGCCGCGCCCGCACACGCGGACGGCCCGGTCACCCGCGAGGGTGACCGGGCCGTCCCGATGCGGGGGCAGGACTCAGCGGCTGCGCTGCTTGAGCCGCTGCAGGTCGAGGATCACCACGGCGCGCGCCTCGAGCCGGATCCAGCCGCGCTGGACGAACTCGGCCAGCGCCTTGTTCACGGTCTCGCGGGACGCACCGACGAGCTGGGCCAGCTCCTCCTGGGTGAGCTCGTGCGCCACGAGGATGCCGTCGGTGGCGGGCCGGCCGAACCGGTCGGCCAGGTCCAGCAGCGCCTTCGCCACCCGGCCGGGCACGTCGGAGAAGACCAGGTCGGCGAGGCTCTCATTGGTGCGCCGCAGCCGGCGGGCCAGGGCCTGCAGCAGCTGCGCGGAGACGTCGGGGGAGCGCTCGATGACCTTCTTGAGGTTCTCGTGCTTGAGCCCGGCCAGGCGCGTCTCGGACACGGCGGTCGCGGACGTGGAGCGCGGGCTCGGGTCGAACAGCGCCATCTCGCCGAACAGCTCGCCCGGGCCCATGATCGCCACGAGGCTCTCGCGACCGTCCGGGGCGGTGCGGCCGAGCTTGATCTTGCCCGAGATGATGAAGTACAGCTGGTCGCCCGGATCGCCCTCGTGGAACAGCGTGGAGCCGCGCGAGAGGTCGACCTCGGTGAGCTCCTCGGTGAGGGCGGCGAAGGCCTGGTCGTCCAGGGACGCGAACAGGGGAGCGCGGCGGAGGACGTCGATATCCATGGTTCTCCTCAAGATGTGCCGCCGGGCCGTTGCCCGTGGCGGCCGATGTCAGCGGGAGTCGCCCGCACCGGTGTGTGAGCGACCTAACGTACCTGACGTTCACTGTAGTGTCTCCGGCCCGCGAATCCCAAGGACGGGCGCGGCGGGCCCGGGCGGGGCGGCAGGCCCGCTCCACGGATCTCCCAGCCGCGCTCCCTATGCTGGTGGCTCGCTCCCCGGCTCCCGGCCCCGAAGAACTCGCAGAGGAACCCGATGTCTCCGTCCTTCAACCTGCTCGACGTCCTCCTGGCCGTCGTGCTCCTGGGCTACCTCTTCTACGGGTTCAGCCGCGGCTTCTTCAACTCCCTGTTCTCCCTGGCCGGGCTCGTGCTCGGCGGGGTGGCGGCGTTCTCGGCCGCCCCGTGGGTGAGCGCGCAGGTGGACCCGCAGTACCGCGTGGGCGCCGTGCTCGCCACGGTGCTGGTCCTGCTGGTGGCGGGGCAGATGCTGGGCGGGCTGGTGGGCCGCGCCCTGTCCGCCGTGACCGAGCGCATGCGCCTGGGCGCGCTCAACCGGATCGCGGGGGCGGCCCTCGACGTGGCCGTCGCCGCGCTCGTGCTCTCGCTGCTCGCCTCGCTCGTCGGCCAGCTGGGCATCCCGGCCGTGTCCCAGCAGGTGGCGTCCTCGACCGTGCTGCGCACGATCGACGAGCACACCCCGGGGCCCGTGCGCGCCGCGGTGACCGAGGCCCGGGACGCCGTGGGCGGGGCCACCGGCATCCGTCAGCTCGACGAGCTGCTCTTCCCCGCCGAGGAGGCCCCCGACGAGAGCACGAGCACACCCGCGCTGCAGGCGGCCGGGCAGTCCGTGGTGCAGGTCTACGGCATGGCGGTGGAGTGCCGCCAGAACCAGACCGGCTCGGGCTTCGTGACCGACGCCGGGCAGGTGGTGACCAACGCGCACGTGGTGGCCGGGGTGGACGAGCCGGTGGTGCAGACCCGGGACGGGCAGGTGCACGCCGCCGCCGTCGTCCACTACGACCCGGGCTCCGACCTCGCCGTCCTCTCCGCGCCGTCCCTGCCGCTGGCCGCGCTGCCGCTCGGGGTGGACCCCGCGGCCGGGGACTCGGTCGCCTTCATGGGCTACCCCCTGGGCGGGCCGTTCGCCGCCGGGCCCGCCACCGTGCAGGGCACCGCGCTCGCACCCGTGGAGGGGACCGGCGGGACGATGGAGATCATCCAGCTGGCCGGCCAGGTGCAGCAGGGCAACTCCGGCGGCCCGCTCGTGGCGCAGGACGGCTCCGTCGTCGGCGTCGTCTTCGCCAAGGCCCTCGAGGGGCAGGTCGGCTACGCCCTCACCCTGGACGAGCTGCGCGGGGCGCTGGGCGCCGCCGCGGGCGCCACCCAGGCCGTGGACTCCGGCTCCTGCGCCGCCTGAGCTGCTACCCCTTTAGGGTCCGCAGCAGGTGCTCGACCGCCATCTCGTAGCCGAAGGCCCCCGCCCCGGCAATCACCACGTCCGCCTGCAGGGACACGTAGGACGTGTGCCGGAACGCCTCGCGCCGGTGCACGTTGGACAGGTGCACCTCCACCACGGGCAGCTCCGCCGCCTCGAGCGCGTCGTGGATCGCGATCGAGTAGTGCGTGAAGGCCGCGGGGTTGATCACGATCGCCGCGCCCTCCGTGCGGGCCTCCTGGATCCGGTCCACCAGGACGCCCTCGTGGTTGGACTGGTGGAACTCGACGTCCCACCCGCCCGCGGCGGCCCGGGCGCGCACGGCCTCCTCGATGTCCGCGAGCGTCGTGGTGCCGTACACCTCCGGGCGCCGGACGCCGAGCAGGTTGAGGTTGGGGCCGTTGAGGACGTAGATCGGTCTGCGCGTGCTGGTCATGCCCGCATCCTCTCACTCCGGCGCCCGCCGGTCCGGGCGCCGCCCCCGGACGCCGCAGCGCCCCCTCGCACGGCAGGGGCGAGGGGGCGCTGCGGAGCTGGGGCGCGGACTACTTGGCGAGCGAGTCCACGATCTGCTGCATCACGGTCTGGTCCGCGAGGGTCGAGACGTCGCCGACCTCCCGGTCCTCCGCCACGTCCTTGAGCAGCCGGCGCATGATCTTCCCGGACCGGGTCTTGGGCAGCTCGGGGACGATGAGCACCTTCTTGGGCTTGGCGATCGGGGAGATCTCCTTGCCCACGTGGGCCCGCATCTCCTCGGCCAGCTCGGCCTTGTCCCGGCCTTCGGCGTCGGCCTGGTCGGAGAGGATGACGAACGCGATCACGGCCTGGCCGGTGGTCTCGTCCGTGGCGCCCACCACCGCGGCCTCGGCCACGGACGGGTGGGACACGAGCGCGGACTCGATCTCCGGGGTGGACAGGCGGTGGCCGGAGACGTTCATGACGTCGTCGACGCGGCCGAGGATCCACACGTCCCCGTCGGCGTCGCGCTTGGCGCCGTCGCCGGCGAAGTACATCTCGCCGAACCGGGACCAGTACGTGTCCACGTAGCGGTCGTCGTCGCCCCAGATGGTCCGCAGCATCGCGGGCCACGGCTCGCGCAGCACCAGGAAGCCCGAGGTCTCGTTGGGCACGGACTGCCCGGTGTCGTCCACGACGTCGACCTTGATGCCGGGGATCGGCACCTGCGCGGAGCCCGGCTTGGCGGTCGTCACGCCCGGCAGCTGGGAGATCATGATGGCGCCGGTCTCGGTCTGCCACCAGGTGTCGACGATCGGGCAGCGGCCGCCGCCGATGACCCGGTGGAACCAGGTCCACGCCTCGGGGTTGATGGCCTCGCCCACGGTGCCGAGCACCCGCAGGGACGAGAGGTCGTACTCCGCCGGGATCTCCTCGCCCCACTTCATCATGGTGCGGATCGCGGTGGGGGAGGTGTACATGATCGTCACACCGTACTTCTGCACGATCTCCCAGAACCGGCCGCGGTGCGGGGAGTCCGGGGTGCCCTCGTAGATCACCTGGGTGGAGCCGTTGACCAGGGGGGCGTAGGCGACGTAGGAGTGGCCGGTGACCCACCCGACGTCGGCGGTGCACCAGTAGACGTCCGTCTCCGGCTTGAGGTCGAAGACGTTCTTGTGGGTGAAGGCACCCTGGGTGAGGTAGCCGCCCGTGGTGTGCATGATGCCCTTGGGCTTGCCGGTGGTCCCGGAGGTGTAGAGGATGAACAGCGGGTCCTCGGCGCCCTGCTCGGACGGGGTGTGCTCCGGGGAGGCGGCCTCGACGGCGTCGTGCCACCACACGTCCCGGCCCTCGGTCATCTCGATGTCGGCCTCGTTGCGGCGGACCACGAGGACGTGCTCCACGGTGGCGCCGCCGCGGGAGAGGGCGTCGTCGACGGCCGGCTTGAGCATGGAGGGCTTGCCGCGGCGGAAGGTCCCGTCCGCGGTGACCACGAGCTTCGCCTCGCCGTCCTCGACGCGCGAGCGCAGCGCGTCGGCGGAGAACCCGCCGAAGACCACGGAGTGGATCGCGCCGATGCGGGCGCAGGCCAGCATCGCGATGACCGCCTCGGCGATCATCGGCAGGTAGAGGGCCACGCGGTCGCCCTTGGTCACGCCGAGGCTCTCCATGGCGTTGGCGGCCTTCGACACCTCGTCCTTGAGCTGGGCGTAGGTGTAGCTGCGGCTGTCGCCGGGCTCACCCTCGAAGTGGATGGCGACCCGGTCCCCGTTGCCGGCCTCCACGTGGCGGTCCACGGCGTTGTAGCACGCGTTGAGGGTGCCGTCCTGGAACCACTTGGCGAACGGGGGGTTCGACCAGTCGAGGACCTCGGTGAACTCCTTGTTCCAGGTCAGCAGCTCCCGTGCCTGGCGGCCCCAGAAGTCGACGCCCTCCTCCTCCGCCTGGCGGTAGAGCTCGGCGGTGGCATTGGCCTGGGCCGCGAACTCCGGGCTCGGGGCGAAGGTCCTGCCCTCGGCGGACGTGGTCTCTGAAGCCATGTGGTCTTCCCTTCTCGTCGCACACCGCGCACGGACCCCCGGCGGCACCGGACGTCCGTGTCACAGCTCACATAGTGTCGTTTTCACCCTAGACGATCGGTGCACCCGGTTCCACAGGGGCCACGCCGCACCGAGTCACGGAACCCCTCCGGGCGCGCCGCCTAGAATCGGGGCATGGTCCCGACTGCCGTGCCCCGCCCGCCCGCCCACCTGCGCGTCGTGGACCCCGCGAAGGCGCGCGCCGGCGCCGCACGGCGCCGCCGGACGGGCTCCCCCGAGTCCCCGCTGGCGCTCAAGCGGCGGGCCCGCCGGATCAACGCGGTGCTCGCGGAGGCCTACCCGTACGCGGTCGCCGAGCTGGACTTCCGCTCCCCGTACGAGCTGCTCGTGGCCACGGTGCTCTCCGCCCAGACCACCGACGTGCGCGTGAACGCGACCACGCCGCGGCTCTTCGCCGCCTGTCCCACGCCGCGGGCGCTCGCCGAGGCGGACGAGGCCGAGATCCAGGAGATCATCCGCCCGCTCGGCTTCTACCGGGCCAAGACCCGGGCCATCCGGACCCTGGCCCAGAAGATCGTGGACGACCACGACGGCGAGGTGCCCGGGCGGCTGGAGGACCTCGTCACCCTGCCCGGCGTGGGCCGCAAGACCGCCAACGTGGTGCTCGGCAACGCCTTCGGGATCCCCGGGATCACCGTGGACACCCACTTCGGCCGGCTCGCCCGCCGCTTCGGCTGGACCGCGGAGGAGGACCCGGTCAAGGTCGAGCGGGACGTCGCCGCCCTGTTCGCGCCCCGCGACTGGACCGACCTGTCCCAGCGGCTCGTCTACCACGGGCGGCGCATCTGCCACTCCCGGCGGCCCGCGTGCGGGGTGTGCCCCGTCGCGGACCTGTGCCCGTCCTACGGCGAGGGCCCCACGGACACCGCCCAGGCGGCGGCCCTGCTCAAGTACGAGTTCGCCCCGGGCCGGGAGGAGCTGCTGGAGCTGTTCCTCGCCGGGCGCAGCCGGGCCCAGCTGCAGGCCGACGGCTGGCCCCTGAGCTCGTGAGCGGCACCGACCACCGACGACGCGACCACCGAGGAGGACGACCCGTGGGCGACGCCTACCAGGACCTGCTGCGCGTGGCCCGCAGCGGCCGGCAGCTGCGGATGGAGGACCGCGAGCCGTGGCGGATCGGGCAGATCGACGAGAACTACCGCCGCTCGGCCGTGCTCATCCTCTTCGGCGCGCTCGACGACCTGCCCTCGCGCGCCGCCGAGCACGCGGAGGGCGTGGGCCGGGACCTCGACGTCCTCCTGGTCCAGCGGGCCGCGACGCTGCGCTCCCACCCCGGCCAGGTCGCCTTCCCGGGCGGGCGCCTGGACCCCGAGGACGGGGACCTGCACGAGGTGCTGTCCGTGCCCGGCGGCGAGGTCAGCGCCGCCCACGTGCGCGCGGCCGTCCGCGAGGCAGAGGAGGAGACCGGGCTGGACCCGCACGGGGTGGAGGTGCTCGGCGCCCTGGCCCCGGTGCCCCTGCCGGTCTCCAACCACCTCGTCACCCCGGTGCTGGGCTGGTGGCGGGACGTCTCGCCGGTGGACGTCGTGGACCACGCCGAGTCCTCCCTCGTGTTCCGCGTCCCCGTGCTGGACCTCATCGACCCGGCCAACCGGTACACCGCGACCGTCACGCGCGGCCGGCAGACCTACCGCTCGCCCGCCTTCACGGTCCCCGTGCCCGGCACCGCGTCCACCGTGACCGTCTGGGGGTTCACCGGAGTGCTCCTGGACCGGGTGCTCACGGCGCTGGGCTGGGCCGTGCCCTGGGACACCGGCCGGGACCTGCCCGCACCGCTGTAGCACGCCCGGGGGCATGACGCCGCCCCGGACGCAACATTGCCGGCGCCGCGGCAAGCGGACTTACCATTCCAGGGTCCCCCGTGCCCACGACCCCCCGAGGAGGCTCCCGGTGGCCTCGCCCCCGCCCGGCCCCGAGCGGCCCCGGCTCGCCGAGCAGCTCAGCGCCGCGCGCCGCCGCCGCGGCCTGTCGGTCCGGGCGCTCGCGGCCTCCTGCCGGCTGCCGGCCAGCACCATCCAGGGCTGGCTCAGCGGGGCGCACCTGCCCGGCCCGGCCCTGCGCGAGGAGTTCACGGCCCTGCTGGACGCCCTCGGGCTCACGGACGAGCGCCCCGCGGAGCTGTGGTGGGAGGACGTCAACCGTTCCCGCACCCCGGTCAGGCCGGACTCCACCCCGTACGTGGGCCTGCGCTCCTACCGCCCCGAGGACGAGACGCACTTCTTCGGCCGGACCGCCGAGGTCGCCGTGCTCGGCGAGCGGGTGGTGCGGCTGGCGGACGCCGGCGGACCCCGCATCCTGGCCGTGGTGGGAGCCTCCGGCGCGGGCAAGTCCTCGCTGCTGGGCGCCGGGCTCCTCGGCCGGCTGCGGGCCGAGGGCGGGCCCCTGCACGGGTGGAGCGCCGTGGCCACGACCCCGGGCCTCGACCCGGTGCGTCGGCTCGAGGACGCCGTCGCGGCGGCTCCGGACCTGCTCGTCGTCGACCAGCTGGAGGAGCTCTGGACGGGCGCCCGGGAGGCCGAGGAGCCCGGGCGGTTCCTGGACCGGCTCGCCGCGGCGAGCCGGGACCGGGTGGTCGTCGTCGGCCTCCGGGCGGACTTCTTCGGCACCGCGAGTCGGCACGCCGAGCTGCGCACCGCCCTGGAGCGCCCGGTGCTGCTGGGCGCGCTGACCCGCGAGCAGCTGGAACGGATCGTGGTGGGCCCCGCCGAGGCCGTCGGCGCCCGCGTCTCCCCGGACCTGGTCGGGGTGATCCTGCGGGACGTCGCCCCCCGCGGCACGGAGGCCGGCGTGGGCCTGCTGCCGATGCTCTCCCAGGCGATGCTCGGCACCTGGGAGCACGCCCGCACCCGCGAGCTGACGGTGGCCGACTACCACGCGGCGGGCGGCATCACGGAGGCCGTGGAGCGGCGGGCCGAGGAGGTGCACGCCCGGCTGGGCCCGCGCGAGCGGGAGGTGGCCCGCGCGGTGTTCCTGCGGCTCGTGCGCGTGGTCGGCACCGGGACCTCCGCCACGGTCGTGCGCACCCCGGTGCTCCGGGAGGAGCTGCCGGAGGGCGGGGCGGCCGTGGTCGAGGAGTTCGCCCGCGCCCGGCTGCTGACCATCGACCGGGACGAGATCCAGCTCAGCCACGAGGCCCTGCTGGACCACTGGTCCCGGCTCAGCCGCTGGATCGAGGACAGCCGCCGCGACCTCTACGTCCGCCAGCAGCTGCAGCGGGCCACCCAGATGTGGCTCGCCAACGACCGCGACCCCCTCGCCCTGATCCCGCTGGGCCAGCTCGCCTCCTTCCGGGACTGGACCGGGGACCCGCGCCAGCAGGCGCTCCTGAGCCCGGCCGAGCGCGAGTACCTGGCGGAGAGCGAGCGCCACTACGAGGACGCGCTGGAGCGGCAGAAGCGCAGTGCCCGGGAGATCGAGCGGCGCGGCCACGTGGCCCTCGTCCTGCTCGCCCTGGCCGTCTGCGCGGCCGTGGTGGCCGGGGCGCTGGGCGTCCGTGCGGAGCGCTTCCAGACCGTCGCGGAGACCGCCCGCGACGAGGCGCTCTCCCGCCAGACCGCGCTGGAGGCCTCCCGGATCCGGGGCGAGTCGCCCAACCTCGCCTCGCAGCTGAGCCTCGCGGCCTACCGGATGGCCCCCACCCGGGAGGGCACCTCGGCCCTGATCGACGCCACCGCGGTGAACGCCCCGGAGCGGTGGCTCGGCCCGGACGGCGCGTCCCGGCTCGCGGCGCTGGACGACGGCTCCGTCGTCGCGCGCGCCGCCGGGGACGGCCTGCTGTCCGTGTGGCGGGACAGCGACCGGCTCGCCGAGAACCGGGAGGACCTCGCCGTGGTCGACGGCGCCCCCGGACTGAGCGACGTGGACCTCCTGGCGGTGGACGGGCGGGTGCTCGCGGCGGTGGGCGGGCTCGGGCACGTGAGCCTGTGGGACGTCACCGGGGCGCCGGCCCGGCGGCTGGCCGGGCTCGACGTGGGGGCGGGGACACCGGTCAACGCGGTCGTCCTCTCGCCCGACGGACGGCAGCTGCTGGCCGGGGGGCGGGGCGAGGTGCTGCGCTGGTCGATCGAGGACCCCGGGGCCCCCGCGCCGCTGCCGGCCCTGGCGCTGGGGGAGGACGCAGACGTCCTGGCCCTGGCGGCCGCCCCCGACGGAACGGTCTACGCGGGCGGGACGTCCGGGGAGATCACCCGGTACGCCACCGACGGCGCCCGCGCGCAGCGCCTCGACCCGGTCCCGACCGGGCGGGTCGTCCGGGCCCTGGACCTCGCCGACGACGGCGCGCGCCTCGCCGCCGGGCTGAGCGCCCGCGAGCTGCGCCTCTACGACGTCGAGGGGGAGCGGGTCTCCCGCTCCGGGACGCTCACGGACTTCGGCAGCTGGATCAGCGACGTCTCCTTCACCCCGGACGGCGAGGCCGTCGTGGCCGCCAGCTTCGACCAGAACGCCTACGTGCACCGGCTCTCCGACCTCGCCCGCATCGACTCCCTCCCCACCGCCGCCCGGGTCACCAGCGCGCTGCGCGTGGGCGAGCGGGTGCTCACCACCTCCCAGGACGGCACCACCCGCGCATGGGACCGGCGCGGGCCCGTCATCCACCGGCAGGGCGAGCCCGTGTACCAGCTCTCCGTGGACCGGCAGCACACCGTGCTGAGCGCCGTCGGCGTCGGCCCCGACGTCGTGTCCCTCTTCGACCTCTCGGGCGAGGACCCCCGGCCGCTGCCGCCCCCGGAGGCCCCGCCCGGGGAGACCCTCTGGTACGCGGGGGCCGTGGCCCCCGACGCGTCGCTCATCGCGGGGGGCACCGAGGACGGGGACGTCCTCGTGTGGCCCCTGGACGGGGGCCGCCCGGAGGAGCCGGAGCGCGCCGCGGCCATCGAGGCGGGCATCACGGGCGCCGACGTCACGACGGACGCCGGCACGATCGCGGCGTGGTCCGAGGTGGGCTCCGAGATCGCCCTCCTGCGCCGCGGCCCCGAGGCGCCGCTCCGGCGGGTGGCCACGATCCCCGTCCCCGGCTCGGAGGCCGCCCGGTTCGACGCGGACGGCACCCTGTTCGCCGCGGCGGACGACACCAACGGCGTGGAGCTGTGGGACGTGTCCGACCCCGCCGCCCCGCGGCGGGCCGCGGGGCTGGCCCTCGACTCCGTGGCCACCTCGATCGCGTTCTCCCCGGTGGCCGACCTCCTGGCCGTGGGCACGGAGGCGGGCCGGGTGCGGCTCTGGGACGTCGCGGACCCGTCCGACCCCCACCCCGTGGGCGAGACCTCGGACGCCCTGTCCTCCGTCAAGGGCCTGCAGTTCTCCGCGGACGGCACCCTGCTGGCCGGGGCCTCCGGCGACAAGTTCGTGTGGATGTGGACCGTGGGCGCCGCGGACCTCGACGTCTACGCGGCCCTGTCCGCCTCCGGCGACCGGATGAACGACGTGCGGTTCGTGGGGGACCGGCTGGTCGCCACCGGCGACGACGGCGTGGTGCGCAGCTGGCTGGTCCGGGCCGAGGACGCGGTCGAGGCGGTCTGCGCCAACCGGGGCGACCCGATCACGGAGGACGAGTGGCGCCGGCACGTGACCGGCGCCCCCTACCGGGACCTGTGCTGAGGCCCCTGCTGTGACCCGGGCCGGGGCGGCCTACTTGGCGTCCGCGTAGGACTCCACCACGGCCACGCTGACGGGGAACTCCACCGGGATGCGCCCGAACACCAGCCGGGCCGCCCGCTCCGCGCACTCGCGGACCAGCCCGGCGGCCCGCTCGGCGTCCTCCCGCGCGCAGTGCAGCACGACCTCGTCGTGCAGGAAGAACACGAGCTCGGCGTCGACCGCCTCCCGCGCCAGCGCCGAGCGGACGGCGCCCATCCAGCACACGGCCCACTCGGCGGCCGTGCCCTGGACCACGAAGTTGCGGGTGAACCGGCCCTGCCCTCGGGCCATCGCCCCGGCGCGCCGCTCGGCCTCCTCGGTGGCGGTGTCCCGCTGCGCCGCGTCCCACGCCGGGCCCGGCAGCGGGGACCAGCGGCCCAGGTGCGTGCGGACCTGTCCGCCCGTCTCACCCACCCGGGCGGCCTGCTCCACGTAGTCCACGGCGCGGGGGAACATCCGCGCCAGGTGCGGCATGAGCCGGCCCGACTGGCCCGTGGTGGCCCCGTACATCGCGCCCAGCATGCCCACCTTCGCCTGGGGGCGCTCGGTCAGCTCCGAGCCCCGCTCCTCGCCGAGGTCGGCGATGGCCTGGTAGAGGTCCCTGCCGCGGGACGCGGCGGCCAGGGCGTCGTCGTGGGCCAGCGCCGCCAGCACGCGCGGCTCGAGCTGGGCCGCGTCCGCCACCACGAGCACGCGCCCGGGATCCGCCCGCACGGCGTCCCGCACCACGTGCGGGATCTGCAGGGCGCCCCCGCCGCGGGCCGACCAGCGGCCGGTGACCACCCCGCCCACCACGTACTCCGGGCGGAAGCGGCCGTCCCGCACCCACGTGGCCAGCCAGTGCCACCCGTTGGCGCTGAGCAGCCGCGCCTGCTTCTTGTGCTCCAGGACGGGCTCGATCAGGGCCTGGCGCCGGGCCGCCAGGCCGGGCACGGCCCGCGCCCACTCGACGAGCTCCCACTGCCGGGTGCTCGTCACGTCGATCCCCGCCGCCCGCATCGCCTTGAGCAGCTCCTGCGGGGAGTCCGGGTTCAGCCCCGGCGCGTGCAGCGTCTCCCGCAGCCAGGCCACGGTCTCCTCCATCCGCGGGGGGCGCTCCCCGGGCGCCGGCTCGGGGCCCAGGGCGTCCTCCAGCAGGGCCCGGTGGACGTCCTCCCGCCAGGGCACCCCGGCGTGCTGCATCTCCGCGGCGATCAGCGCGCCCTGGGACTCCGCGGCCAGCAGCAGGGTCAGCCGGCGGGCGTCCACCGCGCCGGCCACCGCGGCGAGCTGTGCCCGCAGCTCGGCGACCAGCACGGCCGCGTCGGGACCCGTGGCGCGGGGGAGGTCGAACAGGCTCGACTGGTCCTCGGCGGGGGACGGCGGCGGGAGCAGCCCGGGCGCCTCGTCGGCGGGCAGCGGCGGCAGCACCGGTTCGTAGGGCAGCGGGCCGTCGACGCCGGACCCGTGGGCGGTGGCGGCCGTGGCGAGGATCGCCTGGCACAGCCGCAGGTCGTGGCAGCGCTCCACCCGGACGCCGGCGGCCAGCAGCTGCGGGTAGGCGGCGCCCGTGCGCTCCCAGGTCCAGCGCGGCGGCGTGGACCCGGCGCGCCGGGCGGCCTCCTCGCGGTCGGCGACGAACGCGGCCAGCTCCCCGGCGGGCACGTCGACGCCGGGCCCGTCCGGGTCCCCGGAGCCCGTCAGGTCCTGGACCCGGTGCCCGCCCCGGCCGTCCTGTGCTGGTCCCACCACGATGTGCATCCGGCCATTGTCCTGCACGGGTCCGTCACGCTACGCCGGTGCCCGGACTGCACACGCCCGCGGGGCCGCCGGAAGCCCGCCGCCCGTCCACACCGGCGCCCCCGCCGGGCCGGCCCGGTGCCGCCCGCCCGGACAGTGGGGCCATGAGCACCGCCGCCCACCTCTCCGCCCCGGCCCCGCCGCATCCGGGCACCGCGGTCCGCGCGCGCACCGTGCGCCTCGTCAGCGAGGACGCCGGGCTGCGCGCCACGGTCGAGCGCGTCTGCGCGGCCGCCGGCGCCGACCTGCTGGCCGATCCGCCCGGCGCGGCGGCGGCCACCGCGCCGGGCACGCTCGCGGACACCGAGCTCGTGGACGTGCGCCACGCCGTGCGGGGGCGGGTCCGTCCGGGCACGGTGCTCGTGGGCCGGCCCGAGGACCCCGGGATCTGGGACCGGGCGGCCGACCTCGGCGGCTGCGCCGTGGCCGTGCTGCCCGACGCCGCCGGATGGCTCGCCGACCTGCTCACCGCCCGGCCCGGCGGCCCCGCCGGTCCCGGCGGCACGGGCCGGGTGCTGGGCGTGCTGGGCGCCGTGGGCGGGGCCGGCACGTCCACGCTGGCGTGCTGGCTCGCCGACCGCGCCGCGCACGAGGACCGGCCGGCCGTCCTCGTGGACGCGGACCGCGCCGGCTGCGGCATCGACGTCCTGCTGGGCCTCGAGGACCAGGACGGTCTGCGCTGGCCGGACCTGCTCCGGATCGCCGGGACGGTGCACGCCGAGCAGCTGTGGCCGGCCATGGCCCGGACCGGACAGCTGCGCTGGCTCTCCTGGGACCGCTCCCAGCCGGACGGAGCCGCCGCGCCGTACGCCGGCGTGCTCGAGGCGCTGCGCCGGGCGGCCGCCCTCGTCGTCGTGGACCTGGGCCGGGCGGGGGCGGGCACGGCGGACACCGCGGCCCTGTGCGACGAGGTCCTCGTGCTCACGCCCCGGACGGTGCGCGGCGTGCTGGCCGCGCGGTGGGCCGCCGGTTCCCTGGCGGGCGCCAGTGCCCGCCTGGTGCCGGCCGGGCTCAACGTGGCCGACGTGGACGACGCCCTCGCCGCCGCCACGACCGGTCTGCCCGTCGCCGGCTCCCTGCGCTTCTCCGGCGCGGTGCCGGAGGCCGCCGAGACGGGCCGGCTGCTCGAGGCGGGCCGCTCCCGGCGGCTCGCCCGGGACGTGGCGGGCCTGCTCGAGGCCGTGGGGGCCGCCCCGTGAGCGCCGCGCTGCCCGGTGCGGTGCCCGGCCCGCAGGCCGCGCTGCCGGCCGCCCTGCTCGACGACGTGCGGGACCGGCTGCTGGCCGCCCCCGGGCCGGTCACGGACACCGACATCGCCGCGGCCGTGCGCGCGAGCGGCCGGGTGCTCGGGGCCGCCGGCACCCTGCGGGCGGTGCAGGCCGTGCGCGCCGAGCTGACCGGTCTCGGTCCGCTCGAGCCGCTGCTGCCGCACCGGGGTCTCACCGACGTCTACGTCAACGGGCCGGACCAGGTCTGGCTCGAGACCGAGGCCGGGGTGCGCCGCGTCCCGTCCCCCTTCCGCACCGACGCCGAGGTGCGCGCCCTGGCCGTGCGCCTGGTCACCGCCGCAGGACGCCGCCTCGACGCCGCCCACCCGTGCGTGGACGTCCAGACGGCCGCCGGCTACCGGGTGCACGCCGTCCTCCCGCCGATCTCCACGGGCGGGACCCTGCTCTCCGTCCGCTTCCGCAGCACGAGGACCCTGTCCCTGCAGGACCTCGTGGCGGCGGGGACCGTCCACCCCGGCACCGCCGAGCTCCTCGTGGGCGCCGTGCGCTCGGGCGCCAACTTCCTGGTCAGCGGCGCCACCGGGGCGGGGAAGACGACCGTCCTCAACGCCCTGCTCTCCTGCTCCCCGGCGCACGAGCGGATCGTGCTCATCGAGGACGCCGCCGAGCTTCGGCCCGAGCACCCCCACGTGGTCGGTCTCCAGGCGCGGCACGCCAACACCGAGGGCGCGGGCAGCATCGACCTGGCGGAGCTCGTCCGGCAGGCCCTGCGGATGCGGCCCGACCGGCTCGTGGTGGGCGAGTGCCGCGGCGCCGAGGTGCGCGAGCTCCTCACGGCCCTGAACACCGGCCACGCGGGGGCGGGCACCGTGCACGCCAACTCCGCCGAGGCGGTCCCCGCCCGGCTCTCGGCCCTGGGCGCCCTGGCCGGGATGAGCCGGGAGGCCGTGACGCTGCAGGCCGCGAGCGCCCTGGACCTGGTCGTCCACGTGGCCCGGGCGGGCGGGCGCCGCGAGGTCCGGGCGGTGTCCCTGCTCGAGGACCGGGCCGGCGCCCTCGTCTCCGTGCCCGCGGCGGTCCGGTCCCACGACGGCGTGCGCCGCGGCCCGGGCTGGGACGGGCTGTGCGCCCTGCTCGACCACCGGCCCGACCGAACGCCCGGCGACGCGTCCGACCGCTCGCCCGACCGTTCGCCCCACCCCGGCGGGGACCTCGCGGGAGGCCGGCCGTGAGCACGGTCCTCGTCCTCTGCCTCGCCCTCTGCCTGTGCCTCGCCGGGGGCGCCGCGGTGCTGGTCGCGGGTCCGGGCCACCGCGTCCGGTCGGCCGCGAGGGCGGGCGCCGGCACCGTCGTCCCGGTCCGGTGGTGGGCCCGGTTCGCCCGGGACGCCGAGACGGAGGCCGCCGAGTGGATCGCGCTGCTGCGCCGGCTCGCGGCGCTGCTGGAGGCGGGCCGGTCCCCGGCGGCCGCGTTCGAGGGAGCGGGGCCCGGGGGCCGCGCCGCCCGCACGGGCACCGGCCGGCACCTCGAACTGCTGTGCACGTCCGTGGCGGCCGCCGCCCGCCTGGGGCTGAGCGTCTCGACCGCCCTGGCGGGGGTGCCGGCCCCGGAGCTGGGCCACCGCGCGCTGGAGCGGCGGGCCGTCGCCACCACCGCCGAGCTCTCCCTGTGCTGGGAGGTCTCCGAGCGCACCGGCGCGCCCCTCGCCGCCCTGCTCGGCGGTCTCGCCGACGCCCTCGAGGCGGAGCTCGACGCCGAGGCCGCACGCGGCACCGCCCTGGCCGGCCCCCGCTCCACCGTCCGGATCCTGACCTGGCTCCCGGTGCTCGGCATCGGACTGGGCATGCTCATGGGCGTCGACCCGCTGCGCACGCTGCTCACCACCCCGTGGGGGCTGGCCGCCCTCGTGGCCGGCGCTGCGCTCACGGGCCTCGGCCGGGTGTGGACGCGCACCCTGATCAGCCGCGCCGAGGCGGTGGGTGCGCGATGACCGCCCTCGCAGCGCCCGCCGCCGGGCTGCTCCTGGTGGCGGCCGTGGCGCTGGCGGCGCTCCCGTCCCGAGCCCGGCTGCCGGGAACGCCCCGTCCGGCCGCGGCCCGCCGCCGCCCGCCGGGACCGCACGTCTCCGCCGGCGTCCTCGTGGAGCTCACCGCCGCCATGCTGGACGCCGGTCTGCCGCTCGCGGAGGCCGTGGCGGTGCTGGGCGGGTGCCGGACGGACGCCACCGGCGCCGCCCTCGAAGGCGTGGGCTCCCGGCTGCGGCTCGGGCTGCCCTGGCACACGGCGTGGACCTCGGCGGGCGAGCTGCCCACGCACCTGGCCGACTACCGCGAGGCGCTCACGTTCACCGCGACGTCCGGGGCGCCGTCGGCCCGGAGCCTGCGCTCGCAGGCCGCCCAGGTCCGGCGTGCCGCCTACCGGCGGGCCGAGCGCGCCGCGGAGTCGCTGTCCGTCCAGCTCGTGCTGCCCCTGGGCCTGTGCTCCCTGCCGGCCTTCGTCTGCTGGGGCGTCCTGCCGGTCGTGATGGGGCTCGTGCCCGAGGTGTTCGGATGACCCGCCGCGCCCGGAGCCGCGGGCCCCCGGCCGCCGGGGCGTTCCCCGTCCGCCCCTGCGCCCTCGAGGACCGGCCCGGCGCCGCTGCGCTGCGCCGTCCGCCGTCCTCCGGCGGGCCCTGCCGCCCGTCCGGCACCGGCTCGGCGAGTGCTGCTCGCCCAGTGCTGCCCGGCCCGTGCTGCCCGGCCAGTGCCGGCCGTCCGGCACCTGCTCACCCCGCACCAGTTCGCTCCGCACCGAAAGGAACCATCATGTCCCAGCACCAGATCACCGCCTCCCGTCCCGCCCGGAAGCGCCGCAGCCCCTCCGGGCCCGGCCTGGAGGTCGCCGCCGGGGGCCGCCCGGTCGCACCGTCCGCCCGCCGGGCCACCGGCGCCCCGCCCCGCCCGCTCGTCCGGGCCGGGGACCCGGACCTCGGTGCGACCACCGTGGAGTACGCCATGGTCGTGCTCGCCGCGGCGGCCTTCGGCGGGGTCATGGCCGCGGTCCTCTCCTCCGGCCAGGTGCGCGAGCTCCTGACCGCGATCATCGAGAAGGCGCTCGGCGTCTGAGCGGCTGCTCCCGCGGGGTCCGTGGTGCCGTCCCCGGCGCCGCGGACCCCGCGGGAGCGTCCTCCCCGTCCGTCCTGGCCGCCGGTCCCAGCAACCCGAGCCGCCGTGCGCCCTGCCCGTGAGGAGTCCACCATGCCCGCCCACCGCCCCCGATGCTCATCCCGTGGTCGGTCTCGTCCGCCGTCCCGACCCCGTTCCCCTGCTTCCCGGTGGCGTGTCGGTTCCCGCCTCCGTCCGTGGTCGCCGCGCGGCCCCCGGTCCCGACCCGCGCCGCGGCCGGTGCCGCCGGACCGCGGCGCCGTCACCGCCGAGACGGCCGTGCTGCTGCCCGCCCTCGTGCTGCTCCTGGCCGTGCTCCTCGCGGCCGCCGCGGCCGGGATGACCCTGATCCGCTACGAGGAGGCCGCGCGGGCCTCGGCCCGGGCCGCCGCCCGCGGCGAGAGCGCCGCCGTGGTCCGCTCCACGGCGCTGCGCGTGGCCGGGGAGGACGCCGCGATCCGCCTGGGCGGGAACGCGGGGACGGCCACGGTCACCGTCACCGGCCCCGCCCCCGGCATCCTCGGGACCTGGGGCGGCTGGGAGCTGCGCGCGGACGCCTCCGCCGAGACGGAGGGGGCCGGAGCGGCCGATGGGCACGGTGGCTGAGCCCGCGGTGCCGGGCATCCCGGGGCGGCCCGACCGCTGTCCGGACCGCGACGGCGACCGGGGGAGCGGCACCGTGCACGCGCTGACGCTCACCCTGGTGCTCGGCGTGCTGCTGGTGGCCGTGCTGCTGCTGGCCCAGGCGGGGATCGCGACCCACCGTGCCGGCAAGGCCGCCGACCTCGCGGCGCTCGCCGCCGCCGACACCGCCCGGGGCCTCGTGGCCGGCGACCCGTGCGGCGCCGCCGAGCGCGTGGCCCGGGACAACGGGGCACGGCTCGAGCGGTGCGCGCTCGTGGAGCCGGAGCGGGTCGTCGTGGACGTGCGCACCGCCGTGGCCCTGGACGGGCCGCTCGCCCGCTTCGGGGCCGCCCGCGGCGTGTCCCGGGCCGGGCCCCCGGAGGCCGCCCGTGCGCCGTGAGGACTCAGGCGCGGGGGGCGTCGTGCAGCACCGCGTCGATCAGCCGCACGGCGCCGGCCTTGTCCAGCGGGTTGTTGCGGTTGCCGCACTTCGGCGACTGCACGCAGGACGGGCACCCGTGCTCGCACTCGCACGAGGAGATCGCCTCCCGGGTGGCGCCCAGCCACGCGACGGCCGTGGCGTAGCCGCGCTCCGCGAACCCCGCCCCGCCCGGGTGGCCGTCGTAGACGAACACCGTGGGCAGCTCCGTGTCGGCGTGCAGCGCGGTCGAGAGCCCGCCCACGTCCCAGCGGTCGCACGAGGCCACGAGCGGCAGCAGGCCGATCGCGGCGTGCTCGGCCGCGTGCAGCGCCCCGGGGACGTCGGGCTCCTCGATCCCCGCGCCGGTCAGCACGGGGCCCGGCACGGTGAACCACACGGACTTCGTGAACAGGTCGCGGGCCGCGAGGTCCAGGGGCTCCTCGCCCAGCACCTCGTTGGAGATCACGGCCTTGCGCTGGAACGAGACCACCTTCGTGGTGACCTGCACCTGGCCGAAGTGGACGGTCACCGGCCCCCAGCGCTCCGAGCGCTCCTCGGCGACCACGCTCACCTGCGTGATGTCCCGCGCGGTGGTGTAGAAGTCGGGGTTCGCCCGCGTCACGGCGGCCACCGAGCCCGCCTCGTCGAGCTCGTCCACGATGTAGGTCCGGCCCTGGTGCACGTACACGGCCCCCGGGTGGGCCTGGTAGTGGGACTGGGGGGAGTCCATCGTGCCGAGCACCGCGCCGGTGTCCGTCTCGATGATCCGGATCGGCCCGCCGCCGTCCGAGCGCAGCGACACTATCCCGGCCGCGGACTGGGGGTGCGTCCAGAACCAGCCGTTCGGCCGGCGGCGCAGGTGCCCGCTGGCCACGAGCGAGCCGAGCACCTCCGGCGCGGTGGGCCCGAAGCTGTCGATCTCCTCCGCGCGCAGCGGCTGCTCGGCCGCGGCCGCGCACAGGTGCGGGGCCAGCACGTAGGGGTTGGAGGGGTCGAACACCGTGGCCTCGACGTCGACGTCGAAGATCGCCTCCGGATGGTTCACGAGGTACGTGTCGAGGGGGTCGTCGCCCGCCACGAAGGCGGCCAGGGCCTCCTGCCCGGCCCGGCCCGCCCGGCCGATCTGCTGGAAGAAGGACGCCCGGGTGCCGGGCCACCCGGCCACGACCACGGCGTCCAGCCCGGCCACGTCGATGCCGAGCTCGAGCGCGGACGTGCTCGCGATCCCGAGCAGCCGCCCGTCCCGCAGCGCCTCCTCGAGCTCCCGGCGCTCCTCGGGGAGGAACCCGGAGCGGTAGGCCGCCACCCGGTGGGCCAGCGAGGGGTCGACCTCCTCCAGCTGCCGGTGGGCGATCTGGGCGATCGTCTCCGCGCCGCGGCGGGACTTGATGAACGCGATGGTGCGGACCTGGCGGAGCACCAGGTCGGTGAGCATGTCGGCGGTCTCGGCCAGGGCGGTGCGGCGCACCGGGGCGTCGTTCTCGCCGCCGCCGTCGGTCTGCTCCGGCTCCCAGAGCACCACGGTGACCGGTCCGTGCGGGGAGAAGTCCGTGGTCACCGGCGTCACCTCGGCCTCGGGGACGCCGACGAGGCGGGCGAAGGAGGCGTGCGGCTCGAAGGAGGTCGCGGACGCCCCGATGAAGACGGGGTCCGCGCCGTAGAGACGGCAGATCCGGCGCAGCCGCCGCATGAGGTTGGCCACGTGCGAGCCGAAGACACCCCGGTAGGAGTGGGCCTCGTCCACCACGACGTACTTCAGGCGGCGGAAGAACCGGGACCAGCGCGCGTGGTTGGGCAGCACCCCGTAGTGCAGCATGTCCGGGTTGCACAGCACCACGTCGGCGTGGTCCCGGACCCACCGGCGCTCCGCGGGGTCGGTGTCGCCGTCGTAGGTCGCGGCGCGCAGGGTCGGCAGGCCGAGGGCGTCGAGGCCCTTGAGCTGGTCGGCGGCCAGGGCCTTGGTGGGGGAGAGGTAGAGGGCCGTGGCCTCGTCCGGGTGGTGGATCATGCCCGGGTTCGCCAGCGCCGCGAGCCGGCCGCGGTGCACGGCGTCGGCCACGGGCGCCTGGTAGGCGAGGGACTTCCCGGACGCGGTCCCCGTGGCGACCACCACGTGCCGGGGGGCCAGCACCGCCTGGACCTGGTGCAGGTACGGCGCGTGCACGCCGAGCCGTTCCCAGGCCGCGACCACGTCCGGGTGCAGGTGCTCGGGCCACGGCGCCGTCACGGCGTCCCGGTCGGGGATCTCCCGGACGTGCCGCACCTGCTCCGGCGCGTCGCCGCGGCCGAGCAGGGGGATCAAGGAGACGTGGTCGGAGGACGGCACCGGTTCATTGTGCCACCGCCGCCCCGGCGGCCCCACCGGCGGGGCGGCCGCCGGGAGCCGCCAGGGCATCGGCGCTCGGTGCTGTCCCGGCGGCTCCGTGCGGCGCCGCTGCGCGGTGGCGCCCTGCCGCTGCGGCGCGTCTCAGCCCTGCGTCGCCGCGCCCCGGGTCCGCCGGTGCACGCGGGCCTCCCACGGCCGCAGCAGCCCCTCGTCGCCGGGGACCACGCCGTCGGGGCGGTTGCCGATCAGCAGCTCGGCGCCGGCCCAGCCCTCGGGCAGGTCGGTGCGGACCTCCTCGCCCGAGACGTTGGCGAGCACCAGCAGCTCGACGTCCCCGAGCCGCCGGGTGAAGGCGTAGAGCTGCTCGTGGTGGGGGGCCAGCATGGTGAAGTCGCCCAGGGCGACCACGGGCTCGGTGTGCCGCAGCTCGATGAGACGCCGGTAGTGGTGGAACACCGAGTGCGGCTCGGCCCGGGCGGTCTCGGCGTTGACCTCGTCGTGGTTCGGATTGACCGCGATCCACGGGGTGCCGGTGGTGAACCCGGCGTTCGCGCCCGCGGTCCACTGGACCGGGGTGCGGGCGTTGTCCCGGCTCGACCAGCGCAGTCCGCGCAGCACCCCGGCGGGGTCCGCGCCGGCGGCCACGGCGTGGCGGTAGTGGTTGACCGACTCGATGTCGCGGAAGTCCTCGATCGTCTCGAACGGTGCGTTGGTCATGCCCAGCTCCTCGCCCTGGTACACGTACGGCGTGCCGCGGTGCAGGTGCAGCAGGGTGGCCAGGCAGGTCGCGGAGGCCACCCGGTGCTCGGGGCTGTCGTCGCCGAAGCGGGAGACCGCGCGGGGCTGGTCGTGGTTGTTCCAGTACAGGGAGTTCCAGCCGACCTCCTCCAGGCCCTCCTGCCAGCGGCCCAGCGAGGCCTTCAGGTCCGTCAGGCGCAGCGGCTCGGGGTCGAACTTCCCGCCCGGGCCGTGGTCGAGGCCCACGTGCTCGAACTGGAAGACCATGTCCACCTCGGCGCGGGCCGGATCGGTGAAGAGCTGGGCCTGCTCCACGGTGACGCCGGGCATCTCGCCCACCGTGATGAGCTCGGCGTCCCGGCCGGCGAAGACCTCGCGGTGCATCTCCTGGAGGAACTCGTGGATCCGGGGACCGCAGAGGAAGGACGCCGACCCGTCGCCCCAGGGCGTCCCGTCCACCGGGGGCCCGTCGTGCAGGTGGCCGTCCTCGGCGACGTCCTTGCTGATCATGTTGATGACGTCCATGCGGAAGCCGTCCACGCCGCGGTCCAGCCACCAGCGCATCATGGCGTGGACGGCCTGCCGCACCTCGGGGTTCTCCCAGTTGAGGTCCGGCTGCTTCCGCGAGAACAGGTGCAGGTAGTACTCGCCCGAGGCCTCGTCGTACTCCCAGGTCGAGCCCGAGAAGGCGCTCTGCCAGTTCGTCGGCTCCGCGCCCGGGGCGCCGGCCTCCATGCCTCGGCGCGGGGCCCGCCACCAGTACCAGTCCCGTTTCGGCGAGTCCGGCGAGGAGCGGGACTCGACGAACCACGGGTGCTCGTCGGAGGTGTGGTTCACCACGAGGTCCATCACCAGTTTCATGCGGCGGGCGTGCACCGCCCCGAGCAGCTCGTCGAACTGCTCGAGGGTGCCGAAGACCGGGTCGATGTCCTGGTAATCGCTGATGTCGTAGCCGTTGTCGTCCTGCGGGGACGAGTAGATCGGGGACAGCCAGACGACGTCCACGCCCAGGTCCTGCAGGTGGTCGAGGTGGGCGATGATGCCGCCGAGGTCGCCGATCCCGTCGCCGTCGGAGTCCGCGAAGGAGCGGGGGTAGATCTGGTAGACGACCGCGTCGGTCCACCACGCGGGGGTGTCCCCGGCGCCGCTGCCGGTGCCGGGCCGCTGCGCGGTGATGTCCTGCTGCTGGGTGCGGGTGCTCATTTGACTGCTCCTCGGGTGACGCCGGAGATGACCCACCGCTGGGCGAAGACGTAGACCACGAGCAGCGGTGCCATCGCCATCAGGTAGGACGCGAACGCGACGGTGTAGTTGGTCTGGAACTGGGACTGGAAGACGTACTGGACGAGCGGCAGGGTCGCCTGCTGCGGGTCGGAGACGATGATGAGGGGGAGCAGGAAGTCGTTCCACGCCCACAGGCAGGTCAGGATGCCGACCGTGGCGTTCATGGGCGTGAGCAGCGGGAAGACGACCCGCCAGAAGACTCCCCACGTGCCCGCACCGTCCATCCTCGCCGCCTCCTCGAGCTCGACGGGGATGGAGCGGATGTAGGCGGTGAAGATGAAGATGTTGAAGGACAGGCCGTAGACCACGTAGAGCAGGACCAGGCCGGCGGGATTGTCGAGGCCCAGGGCGGCGGTCTGCTTCGCCACGGGCAGCATGAGGATCGGGAAGGGCACGAACAGCGCGGAGATGAAGTAGAAGAACAGGCCCTTGAAGAAGCGCCGGTGCATGTTGCGGGCGATCGCGTACGCCACCATCGAGTTCGTCAGGAGCGTGAGCACCACCGCGGAGACGGTGATCAGGGCGCTGTTGAGCGCGGCCCGCGGGAAGTCCGTCAGCGTCCACGCGTCGGCGAAGTTCGCCCACCGCACCTCCGTGGGGAGGGCGAAGCCGCTGCCGCCGAGCTGGTCGGGGGTCTTCAGGGCGGTGATCACCGTGAAGTACAGCGGCACGAAGACGGTCAGGGCCAGGACGACCAGCAGCGCGGTCAGCCACCAGTTCACCCGGCCTCCCTCGGGCCGCCGGCGGCCGGACCGCCGGGACCGGGCCGGGAGGGTGGTTGCGGCGGTGCCGCTGGGCGGGGCGGAGACGTTGGTGGAGGACATCAGGCGGACACCTCTTCGCGCTGGAGGACTCGGAGCTGGACGACGGCGAAGACCACCAGCACGATCATGAACACGACCGCGTTGGCGATCTGGTAGCCGTACTCGCCGCCCTGGAACCCGCCCCGGTAGATGAGGACGGAGACGGACTCGGTCGCCGTTCCCGGCCCGCCGTTGGTCATGGCGATGATGTGGTCGAAGACCTGCAGGAAGTTCTTGAGCGAGAGCACCATGTTGAGCGTGAAGAACGCCCCGATCATGGGGAACGTGATGGACCAGAACCGCCGCCACGGCCCGGCGCCGTCGATGGCGGCGGCCTCGTAGAGCTCGGCCGGGATGGTCTGCAGCCCGGCGATGTAGATGATGATGTTGAACGCGACGGCCTGCCACACGGCGAGCACCACGATGCCGACCCAGGCCAGCTCGGGGTCGGCCAGGATCGACGTCGACAGCCGGTCGATCCCCAGGGCCGCCCCGATGCTCGGCAGGGAGTTGGTGAGCAGGTAGTTGAACACGTAGCCGATCACCAGGACGGCCAGGATGTTGGGCACGAAGTAGATCCCGCGCAGGGTGTTCTTGAACTTGATCCGCCCCGTCAGGCCCACGGCCAGGGCCAGGGCGATGACGTTCACCAGCACGGTCGCCACGAGCGCGAATTGGAAGGTGAACAGGTACGCGGAGCGGACCCGCTCGTCGGTGAACAGCGCCGTGTAGTTGGACAGGCCCACGAAGTCCCACTCGCCGTAGCCCGGGGAGTCCGTGAAGCTGTAGAAGACACCCTGCAGCACGGGCACGGTGTGGAAGAGGAGGAAGAGCACGAGGGCGGGCAGCACCATCCAGTAGAAGGCGCGGCCGGGTCCCTTCCGGCGCCGGGCGGGCGCGGCGGCGGACGTGCCCGTGGACGGTGCGCCCTGCGCGCGGGCGGGTGCCGTGGTCATCGTGACTCCACCGCCCCGAGGCCCCAGGTGCGCCGGTCGGCGACCCTGTCCCAGCTCTCGTCGAGGTTCCCCAGGAAGGCCTCCTGGTCGCGGTCGATGAGGTACTGCTGCAGCAGCGACCCCAGGGGGACGGCGGGGATGAACTGGTGGTCGAAGAAACCCACGATGCGCTCCTGGTCGATGTAGGGCTGGACCCCGGCGAGCGCGGGGTCGTCGTTGGACATGCCCTCGAGGGTCGGGATGGCCGTCTGCTCCTCGGCGTAGGCCTGGACGACCTCCGGCTGCATGAGGAAGTCGACGAAGCGCCGGACCTCTTCGGGGTGCTCGGTGTCCGCGCCGGCGGTGACGACCACGTCCACCCCCGAGACCAGGACGGTCTCGGCGGGGTCGTTCGTGGCGGGCAGCGCGAAGCTGCCGATGGTGAACTCGGGCTCGAACGAGCGGATCTGGGGTACGGCGTAGTTGCCCAGCAGCAGCATCGCCGACTCGCCCCGGGCGAAGGCGGCGGTGCCGTCCTCGTAGCCGGTGGCCACCGGGTCGGGCTGGGTGTGGTCGAAGAGGGTCGCCAGCTTCTGCGCGGCCTCCGGCCACTCCTCCCGGAAGGAGCTCCCGCCCGCGAAGCGCTGCTCCCAGAAGTCCTCCGGGACGGTCTGCGGGACGAGCGGCGCGAGCGGCGCCTGGGCGGTCCAGGCGTCGGCGAGCATCCCGTAGAAGGGGGTGACCCCGGCGGCCTCGAAGGTCTCCGCGGCGGCGATCAGCTCGTCCCACGTGCGGGGCACCTCCACGCCGTGCTCGGCGAAGAGCTCCTCGTTGTAGAGCACCCCGGAGGCGTTGGCGGCGAAGGGCACCCCGTTGACGGCATCCGGCGTGCTCGCGCCCAGGTCCCGGACGACGTCCACGTACGCCGGGTTGACGTCCTCGAGCGCGGGGGTGCCGGCGAAGTCGGCAAAGATCCCGGCGGAGGCGAGCTCGCCGAAGGTCGAGTTGGCGTTGAGGGTCAGGACGTCGGGCACGTCCTCCTTGACCAGGCGGGTGCGCAGGGCCGTCTCGGGGTCCGGGACGTTGTCCACGACCACGCGCACGTCCGGGTTCTCGGCCTCGAACTGCCGGGCGAGGTCCTCGAAGTAGGCGACGGCCTCGGGCTTGAACTGGAAGAAGGTGATCGTGGTGGGCGCGTCCGCGTCCACGGCGCAGCCGCTCAGCAGCAGGGCGCACACGGCCGTCGCGGTCCATCGCCGCGTGCCCCGGCGCCGTGGCGCGGTCACGGCCGCACCGGGGCCGGGAGGGCGGACGGGGGCGGCGGGGCAGGGGTCTCGCTCATGGTTCTCCTCGGGCGGGGCGACGACGGACGACAGGCGGTCCGGCACTGCGCGGAACATAAATACGTGACTTAGATTTATTATCTGGACTATTATGTGGATCACAGTTCGGGAGAGTCAAGGGGTTCGGGTGGGTCGCACGGGAACATCGCCGCAGCTGCTGCGCCGGACCAACACGGTCGCGGTCCTGGAGGTGATGCGCGAGGCGGGCGTCGTCACCGTCACGGAGCTCATCGCCGCCACCGGCCTGGTGCGCACCACCGTCATCGCCGTGTGCGACGACCTGCTGCGGATGGGCTGGATCGAGGAGCTCGAGGGGGCCTCCGACGCCCAGGTCGGCCGGCCCGCCCGCCGTTTCCGGTTCCGGGACCGGGCGGGCTTCGTGGTGGGCGTGGACGTCGGCGAGGCCAAGACCACCGCCGTGGTGGCGGATCTGCGGGGCCGCGTCCTGGGCCGCACGACCCGCGCCTTCGCCGACCCCGCCCCGGCGCGGCGCCTGGCCACCGTGGACGACGCCGTCGACGGCGCGCTCGCGGACGCGTCCGTGGCCCCGGAAGCGGTGCTGGCCGCCGCGGTGGGGATCGCCGCGCCTGTGGACCGCGCCGGCAGGATCTCCCACGGCCAGCCGTTCTGGGAGGCCTTCGACCTCGGCCTCGAGACCCGGCTGGAGGAGCGCCGCGGGTGGCCCGCCCTGCTGGCCAACGACGCCAACCTCGCGGCCATGGCCGAGCGCTGGCGCGGGGCTGCCGCCGGGGTGGACGACCTCGTGGTGATGCTGGCGGGGGAGCGGATCGGCACCGGGGTGATGGAGGCCGGCCGTCTCCTGCACGGCCGCTCCGGGGCGGCGGGCGAGCTCGGCAGCCTGACCCTGGTCGAAGGGGTCGGCAGCCCGGACGGCATCGCCGCCCTGTGCCGGGCGTGGGGCGCCGAGGCGGTGCGGCCCGGGGCGCCGGAGACCGCGCTCCGGGAGCTGGCCGGGCCGTCCGGCGCCGTCGAGGCGGAGGCGGTGTTCCGTGCCGCGGCGGGCGGAGACGAGGTCGCGCAGCAGATCCTCGGCCGCCTCGCCGAGCGGCTCGCGCGGGTCGTCGGCCTGCTGGGCACGCTCTTCGACCCGGAACTGGTGGTCATCGCCGGTGCCGTCGCCGAGTCCGCGGGCGCGCTGCTGGGACGGATCGAGGACCTGCTGCCCCGCTTCACCGCCACGCCCCCGCGGGTGGCGGTCTCGGTGCTCGGGGAGTCGGTGGTCTCCGTGGGGGCAGTCCGTCTGGCCCTGGACCACGTGGAGCGCCACGCCCTGGACCTGGAGCTCGCCGGCCGCTGAGGCTCAGGTGGCGGCCGAGGTCCGCCGTCCCCGGCGTGCCCCGGCGCGCCCGAGGACTGTCGCGAGGCCCCGCAGCGTGCTCACCGGGCAGGCCGTCTCCGCACGGTGTCGGGTGCCTCGGGCTCGAGGACCAGGTCGAGCCGGGCGCTGCGGGCGTGCAGCCGCGCCGAGCGTGCGACGTCGACGCCGCAGGAGCGGCTGCCGAGACCGTGGTGGCCGACGTCGAGGTGCAGGAACCAGTCGCGTCCGGCGGTGTCCGGCAGCTCGTGCGGGTGGGCCGCAGCCATGAGCTCCTCATCCCGGTATGGAGTGAGCGTCCACTGCAACCCCCGGGGAGCGGGCGCTCCGTCCAGTTCGGTGCTCAGGGTCTGCAGCCGCAGGCGGGTGCCGTCGGCCAGTGGAATGCTGAGCCGGTGCGCGCGGGCGCGGTTGCCCGAGGCCTGCGGGCGGGCGCCGGGATCGGCCAGGCCCCGGGCCGGAAGGCGGTGCGTGCCGTACCGCGCGGCGGCGCAGGCATCGGGATAGGACTGGTGCGGGCCGTCGCCGTCGAACTTCACCTCCCCGTCGGGATCCACGGGCAGGGACAGGACACAGCCCACCCGCGCGAGGGGGACGTCCAGTTCGGGGAGCTGCCAGGACAGTTCCAGGCGCCGGGCGCCGGGGCGGTCCGTGGCGCTCCAGCGGTGGGTGAGCACGAACGGCGCGGTGCGCAGATCGGTGCCCGGTGCGGCCCACAGGGTGCGGACCGTGCCCGCCGGCGCGCCGGAATCGTGGGGCAGAGTGCGCGGCTGGAGACGGTGCAGACCGTGGTCCAGCCATCGCCGGGCCGTGGAGACCACGATGCCCGGCGTCGCCGTGGCGTCGCGGGGGTCGGTCCCGGTGTAGCCGTGCCAGTCCGTGTCGTCCCCGTCCGGGGACGGCCGCCACAGTTCGCGGGTCGGCTCGATGGTGCCGGCGTCGTTGTCCGTGGGCGCGCGGAAAACGCAGAGCACGGGACCGCGGACCCCGGACGGTGCCGTCGCGGCCGGCCCTGGTGTCCCGGAGGCGACGGCCGGCGGGCCGGTGAGCTGGGCGTCACGCCGTCGTGACCCGGCCACAGGACCGCGGGCCTCCACGGTGACCTCGAGGTGCTGCCCGGGTCCAGGGGCCACGGGCAGGGGCACGCGGCTGCTGCGGCGGGGCGGCAGGTCGCCCGCCTCCACCGTGCCCGTCCTGAGCGTCTCCACAGCGGTGCCGCGCAGCGGGTCGATCACCGCCGCGTACTCGAGCAGTCCCGGGCCGGGGAGGCCGTCGGCGGTGCACAGTCCGTCGAGCACGAAGCTGCCGTCGTGCAGGGGCTCCCCGAAGTCGCCGCCGTAGGCGAGCACCGGGGAGCCGTCGGGTGTGACGGTGGTGATGCCGTGGTCCTTCCACTCCCAGACGAAACCGCCGCACGCGCGGGGGTGGGTCCGGAAGATCTCCTCGTAGTCGGCCAGGCCACCGGGGCCGGTGCCCATGGCGTGGGCGTACTCGCACAGCACGAACGGCATCCGGGCGATCCGGTTTGACCCGGCAGCGTCCGTGGAGGGCACGGGCTCGCCGGCGGCGATGCTGCGGGTCTCGCGCGGCGTCGGGTACATGCGGGAGTAGACGTCGGTGTAGGCCGCGTCGTGGTCGCCCTCGTAGTGCACGGGGCGGTCGTCGTGCCGGCGCAGCCAGTCGGCGGCGGCCGCGAGGTTCGCGCCGGTGCCCGACTCGTTGCCGAGGGACAGCATCACGACGCTCGCGTGGTTCTTGTCCCGGTGCCACATCCGGGCCGTGCGGTCGAGGTAGGCCCCTCGCCAGGCAGGGTCGTCCGAGGGGTTGCGCGCCCAACCCTGCTGCACGAAGCCGTGGGTCTCGAGGTCGCCCTCGAGGACGACCCACAGCCCCATCTCGTCGGCCAGGTCGAGGGCGTGGTGCGCCGGTGGATAGTGGCTGGTGCGCACCGCGTTGACGTGGTTCCCCTGCATGAGGCGGTACTCGTCGCGGGTGAAGTCGGCATCCACGGCGCGGCCCCGGCGCGGGTGGAACTCGTGCCGGTTGACGCCGCGGAAGCGCACCGGGGCGCCGTCGACCTGCAGGACGCCGTCGGTGGAGATGGCGACGCGGCGGAATCCGGCGCGGTGGGTGACGAGCTGTCCCTGGGCGCGCAGGGCGACGTCGTAGAGGTGCGGGTCCTCGGCGGTCCAGGCGCGCACGACCCCGACGGGCAGCTCCACCCGGTCGGGGCCGTCCACGGTGGTGGAAAGGCCGAGCTCCGGGATCTCCACCTGCACCGGGAACGCGCCCGCGGGGGCCGTGATCCGGCAGCCCAGGACGCCCTCACCGGTGGCCGGGTCCCGGTCCGCGGTGAGGTGGACGTCGTCGATCCCGCCGTGCACCTCGCCGAGCACGCGAACGTCGCGGAAGATGCCGGGCAGCCACCACTGGTCCTGGTCCTCGAGGTAGGACCCCGCGCTGAACTGGTGGACCCGCACCACCACGGTGTTCTCCCCGTCCCGGACGAGGTCGGTGACGTCGAACTCGTGGGTGAGCCGGGAGCCCATCGCCTGGCCGGCCCACCGTCCGTTCACCCACACCCGGAAGGCGGACTCGACGCCCTCGAAGCGCAGCAGCACGGCACGCAGGTCCGTCCTCGCGCCGCCGGTGAGATCGACGAGCACGAAGCGCGTGCGGTGGTCGCCCGTCGGGTTGGCGTCCGGGACGTGCGGCGGGTCCACGGGGAAGGGGTAGACGACGTTGGTGTACCAGGGGGTGCCGAACCGCCGGTCCCCGTCGAGGTGCTCGAGCACCCAGTGGCCGGGGACGGGGATCCGGTCCGGCCAGGCGGTGTCCGGTGCTGTCGGGTCGGGGCAGGCCGAGACGGCGTCGGACGCCGAGGGGAACCAGCGGAAGTCCCACGCGCCCGCCAGAGAGAGCTCCGGCCGGTCGGAGGTGAGGTGCGCCCGCGGGGGCAACGACCCGCGGGATCCGTCGGGGTGGGTGAACCACCACGGGTCCACTCGGGCATCGGCGGTGCTGCCGGTGGTGCAGGGATGCATGGGTCTCGGTGCTCCGGGTCGGGGGTCGTCGTGGTCGGGAAGGGCTCCGCACCGGGAGGAGAGGTCCCGGAGCGGCTCGGGTCAGGAGTCGTCGGTCTCGTCGGTCTCGAAGAGGACGTTGATGGCTTCGTTCGTCTCCGCCAGGACGGATGCGGGCACCCGGTTCGCGTAGATGTCCTCCAGTGCCGGGGTCATCAGGGCCGAGACGTCTGCGCCGAACTTCGTGACGGGGAAGTAGACGGTGTTGCCCTCCTGGACCGGGGCGGTGAACGGTTCGGGATCGATTCCCATCTGCCGGTAGGCCTCCGCGGCGAGGGGCGTGGCGTCCTTTCGGGCGGGGAAGACGACACCGGCGCGGGCGACCTCCTGCTGGCACTGCGCCGAGGACATGAACGCCGTCCACTGCGCCGCGCCCTCAGGGTTGTCGGTGTCCTTGACGATCGAATCCGCCAGGCCGTTGAGCATGGAAGTGGCGGTGCCGTCGGGTCCCACGGGTGTGCGGGCGGTGCCCACGGGGAAGTCCTCGATGCCGGCGTAGGTGCTGATCATCCAGGCCCCGTCCAGGACCATGGCCGCCGATCCCGAGGCCAGCTGGGCGTTGACGCCCTCGGCCGCGTTGAACTGCCCGTACGGGGGCATGTACCCCTTGTCGGTCAACCCGAAGTACCAGTCGAGGGTCTCGTGCAGCGCGGGGTCGTCCAGGTTGTAGTGGTCTCCCCACAGCGGCTCGTTCGTGACCCGCCAGCCGTTGGAGGCGGCGAACGCCGACCACTGTCCCTGGCCGGCGGTGCTCCCGCCGGCCTCGGAGATGCCCAGGCCGTAGACGGCGACGTGGTCCTTGTCGAAGCCCGGTTCGTCGCCGCGGACGCCGTTCTCGTCCACGGTCAGGTGCGCCACGAGGTCCTCGAAGCTGCCGCCGTCCTCGGGGTTCCAGCTCCAGCCCTCGAGGTCCGCGGGGGTCAGGCCCGCCTCGGCGAGCAGCTCTTCGTTGTAGAAGGCGGCGACGGTGTCCCAGTCCTTGGGCGCGCCGTACTGGTGGCCGTCCGGGCCGGTCCACAGGTCGACGAGGCCGTCCTGGTAGTCGTCGGGGTCCAGTACCGCGGTGGCAGGGTGCTCGTCCAGGGGGGCCAGGACCTCGAGCTCGGCGAACTGGGGGTACTTGGAGACGTGGTTGGTGAACACGTCCGGGCCGGTGTCGGCGATGAACCCGGCCGTGAGCTTCGTCCAGTAGTCGTCCCATCCGGTCTGGGTGATGCGCACGTCCTGGTCCGGGTGCTCGGTCTCGAACATCTCGGCGCACTTCTGGTAGGCGGGCAGCTGGTTGGTGTCCCACATCCAGTAGTCGACGACGCCGGTGGCCGTGGCCTCGGCGTCCGGGTCCGCCCCGCACCCGGTGAGGGCGAGCAGCGGGACGGTGGAGACGGCCAGGGCCAGGCGCGTGCGGGTGCGTGGCGTGCGCCGGGGACGGTGGGAGAGTGCGGGGTTGCGTGTCATGGTGAGCTCCTACTTGATGCCGCTGAAGCCGATGGAGTTGACGACGCGCTTGGCGAAGACCGCGAAGAGCAGGATCATCGGCAGCGCGGCGATGAGGGTGGCGGCCATCAGACCCGCCCAGTCGGTGCCGGTCTGCGGGGACTGCGCCCGGAAGACGCCCAGGGCCACCGTGAGGACGCGGGAGGCGTCCGTGTAGGAGACCATCAGCGGCCAGAAGTAGTCGTTCCAGGCCGTCATGTACGTGAGGATGCCCAGGGTCGCCATCGGCGCCGCGGACATGGGCAGAATCACCCGGAAGAACACCCCGACCTTGGAGACGCCGTCCAGCAGGGCGGCCTCCTCGATCTCCGCGGGGACGTTCATGAAGAACTGCCGCAGGAAGAACACCGCGAACGGGGTCATGAACATCGTCGGCAGGGCGATGCCCAGCATGGAGTCCACCAGTCCCAGCTCCTTGATGAGCACGAAGTTGGGCAGCAGGGTGAAGATGGCCGGCACCATGAGTCCGGCGAGGAACAGGGCGAACATCCGGTCCCGCCCGGGCCACCGCAGCCGGGAGAAGGCGTAGGCGGCCATGGCCGAGAACAGCAGCTGGCCCGCGGTGATGAGCGTGGCCACCACCACGGAGTTCAGCAGGTAGCGCCAGAAGTTCAGCGACGTGCCGGAGCCGCCCTCGGCGAGGGCCTCCTCGGTGGACTGCATCCCCAGCACGCGTTCGAAGGCGCCCCAGGTGAACTCCGGGGGCAACCAGGAGGAGGGATCCGCCTGCAGCCCGGGATTCGTGGACAGCGCGGTGCGCAGCATCCAGTAGAAGGGGAACAGTGTGACGAGGACGACGGCGATCAGGAAGGCCCAGGCGAGCAGCCTGCCGGGGGTGATCCGGCGGCGGGCGGGGGCGGGGGTGTCCGCCGGGGCCGCGGTCACGGGCGCGGCGGCGCCCGTGGAACTGGGCGCGGCGCTTCCGGGTTGCGCTGGGGCTGGGGTCGGGTTCATCGGAGCTCCTCGGGATCAGGCCAGGTCCGTGGACCCGGCGCGGGTCAGACGGAACTGGAGGAAGGTGATGACGGCCAGGACCACGAGCAGGGCCACGGACATCGCCGAGGCGTAGCCGAACTGGAAGCGGCCGAAGGCCATGTCGTAGATGTAGAGCTGGAGCACGTTGGTGGCGTTGGCCGGCCCACCGGCGGTCGTCACGGCGACGGTGTCGAAGACCTGGAAGGACCCGATGACCGTCATGATGAGCACCAGCGCCAGGATGGGGCGCAGCAGGGGCAGGGTGATGGTGAAGAAGGTCCGGACCTCACCGGCCCCGTCGATGCGCGCCGCCTCGTAGACGGTCTGGGGCAGGGTCTGCAGACCCGCGAAGATCAGCAGGGCGGTGTAGCCCATGTGCCGCCACACGTTGATCAGCGCGATCGTGGGAATGGCCCAGGTCTCGTCGGAGAGGAAGCCGATCCGGTCCAGCCCCACCCACGAGATGACCTGGTTGGCCACCCCGAACTGGGTGTCGAGGATCCACAGCCACACGATCGCGGCGACCACGTTGGAGACCAGGTAGGGGGCGAGCACCACCCCGCGCAGGAAGGTGGACTGGGTGAGGTGGTGCATCATCAGCGCGATGAGCAGGGCGAACGTGGTCTGGATCCCGATGTTCAGCAGGACGTACTCCACCGTGACCAGCAGCGAGTCCCAGAAGATGGGGTCCTGCACGAGGCGTCGGTAGTTGGCCAGGCCCACGAACTCGGACGGGGTGAGCAGGTTGAAGCTGGTGAAGCTCAGCCAGATGCCCCGCACGGTGGGCCAGGCGAGGAAGACGAGGAAGCCGAGGAGGGCCGGGGCGATGAACAGCATCGCGATCCGGGTGTCCTGCCGGCCCCGCCGGCGTGCACCGCCGGCCTGGCCCGGAACGACCGGCGTGTCCGGTCGGCGGGAACGAGTGGTCGTGGACATGGGGCTACCTCAATCCTGGGGAGCGGGCTGGGTGGGATCCTGGGCCTCGAGCCGCAGGACGCGCAGGGTGTCCGGGGCCAGCCAGGGGGCGTGCACGCCCACGGTCTGCAGCGCCCGGCCGGACAGGACCACGCTCCTCTCGGTCGGCCACCACGGCGGGCGGCGGAACCCGTGCGGGTCCGCGCCGGGGGTGACGTCGCGCACCCGGTAGCGGAGCTCGGGGTCCAGGCCGCGCAGGCGGAACCGGCCCACGGGTTCGACGTCGGGCAGGGCGGCGCCGACGACGGCGAACAGCGCTTCCGAGCGGTCGGGGGCGACGACGCCGTGGATCCGCAGGGCCGGGTCGAAGGCGTCCAGGCGGACCAGCCTGCCCGAGTGGAGCAGACCGCGGTGGTCCTTGTGGAAGGCGACCCACTCGGCCAGCTCGGACATCTCCTGCTCGGTGGCCTGGGTGAGGTCCCACTCGATGCCGAGGTGGCCCCACACGGCGGTGCCGGCGCGGAAGTGCAGGGTGTGCATGCGCCCGGTGGTGTGCGAGGCGCCGGAGGCGATGTGGGCGCCCATGAGTTCCGCCGGGATCAGCTGCTGGGTCCACCGGTGCATCTGCTGGCGCTCGAAGGGATCGATGTCGTCGGAGGTCCACACCCGGTCGGTGTGCTCCAGGACCCCGAGGTCGACCCGGGCGCCGCCAGAGGAGCAGGACTCGATCTCCAGGTCCGGGAACCGCTCCTTGAGCTCGGCCATCAGCCGGTAGGTCGCCAGGGTCTGGGCGTGCACCCCGGGGCGTCCGTCGGGGTGGGTGCCGGCCTCGAGCAGGTCGCGGTTGTGGTCCCACTTGAGATAGGCGATCGGGTACTCGTCCAGGAGAGCCACCATCTGGTCGCGCACGTGCGCGTAGGCCTCCGGAACACCCAGGTCGAGCACCTGTTGCCGGCGGGACTCGGTGGGCAGGCGCCCGCCGGGGCCCATGATCCACTCGGGGTGGGCGCGGGCCACATCGGAGTCGGGGTTGACCATTTCGGGCTCGAACCACAGGCCGAACTCCATGCCGAGGTCGTTGACGTGGTCGATCAGCGGGGACAGGCCCTGCGGCCACACCTCGGGGGAGACCACCCAGTCGCCCAGTCCGGCGTTGTCGTCGCGGCGGGCGCCGAACCACCCGTCGTCGAGCACGTAGCGCTCCACGCCGGCGGCGGCCGCCCGGTCGGCCAGGGTAGAGAGCTTCTCGAGGCGGTGGTCGAAGTAGACGGCCTCCCACACGTTCAGCGTCACCGGACGGGGTCGGGCGGGGTGCTGGGGGCGGGCCCGGAGCCAGTCGTGGAAGCGCCCGGCCTGCTCGTCCAGCCCCCGCCCGTACACGCCGTACAGCCACGGGGTGGTGTAGCTCTCGCCCTGTCCGAGCGAGACCTCGCCCGGCAGCAGCAGCTCGGAGCCGCCCAGCACCTGCTGGCCGTCGTAGAGCCGTTCCGCCCACGTGCGGTGGTTGCCGGAGAACCCGGTGTGCAGGCCCCAGACCTCGCCGTCGGCGAAGCCGAAGCCCGGTTCACCCACGGACAGGACGTAGGCGGCGTCGGCGCCGGTGCGGCCCTTGCGTCCTTCCCGGAGGTGCGTGCCCACGGTGAGCTCGCGCCGCTGGGGGGTCCGTTCCTTGCCCCAGTGCCCTGCGAAGTCCAGGATCTCCTTCGCGTGGGTGGGCAGGGGGAGCACGAGGCCCAGCTCCTGGACGCGGTAGGGACCCGGGGCGGTGTTCGTCAGCGTGGCGCGGGCGCGCAGCAGGCCCGAGGGCGTGAGCTCCAGCTCGACCGCCACGCGCAGGCCTGCGCCGGTGTCCTCCGCCGTCACGAGCAGGCGGGCCGCGCCGGCGCTCACCAGGGCGCCGTCGGCGAGGACCTCCTGCGGTTCCACCGGATCCAGCCGGGCCTCCGTGAGGTGCAGCAGCGGGGTCCACGCGGTGCCGTCCCGGTCACCCACCAGTCCTGGCCGGCCGCTCCAGCCGGTGTGCAGACTCCCGAGCACGTCCGGGCGCATCGGCAGGTCCTGCCCGTTGGCCGTGCGGTGGGCCACCGCGGCCTCGACGAGCACGGCGGCCTCCTCGGCGTCGAGGCCGGGCAGTGCGGCGCCCCAGTGCACCACGGAGGGCAGCTGGGCCTCGGAGAGGTCGACCAGGACCGACATTCCCCCGCTCGTGAGGTGGACCCGGCACGGTCCGGTGGGATCGAGGGCGGTGGTCGGCTCGAGGGTCGCAGCAGTCATGTCGGCTCCTGGGCGCTGATCGGGGTGGTGGGTTCGGGCACTCGATCGCAGTGGTGGATCGATGTGGTTCACGTCATAGTAGAAGCGACAGAATCAAACATCAACCCTGTTGAAAAGAACATCAGGATGTTTGTATTGTGGGGCATGTCACCGATCCGGGGTCTCGACGGACCCCTGCCGAGCCAGGAGGCCCCATGACCGAGATGCTCCCCGACCGCCGACGGCGGGAGATCCTCGACCGCGTGCGCGCCTCCGGTGCGGTGCGGGTCGCGGACCTGGTCGCCGAGCTGGGCGTGTCCGACATGACGGTGCGCCGGGACCTGGACCGGCTGGCTCGGGACGGGGAGCTGCAGAAGGTCCACGGCGGGGCGAAGCTGCCGGCGGGATCCTCCGCGGCCGAGCCCGGATTCACGCACAAGTCCGAGCTGCAGCTGCCGGAGAAGGCGGCCATCGCCGCCGCCGCCGAGGCGATGGTGGCCCCGGGCATGTCCGTCTCGCTGAACTCCGGGACCACCACCTTCGCGCTGGCCCGCGCCCTGCGCCGCGTCAGCGACATCACGGTGGTGACGAACTCCCCGCGGATCGCCGACGTGCTCCAGGACGCGCCCGCCACGGGACAGACGGTGGTCCTGCTGGGCGGGGTGCGCACCCCCTCGGACGCCCTGGTGGGCCCGCTGGCCACCGCGGCCCTGCGCACCCTGCACGTGGACCTGGCCTTCCTGGGCGTGCACGGGCTGTCCGAGCGCGACGGGCTGACCACTCCGAACATGATGGAGGCCGAGATCAACCGCCTCTTCCTGGAGCGCTGCGACCGCAGCGTGGTGCTGGCCGACTCCACGAAGTGGGGCCTGTCCGGGCTCCACCGCATCGCCGGTCTCGACGAGGTCGACACGGTCGTGACCGACGACGGTCTGGGCGCCGCCGACCGCGAGACCCTGAGCCAGCACGTCCCCGACCTGCGACTGGAGCCCGTCCGATGACCTCTCCCGCCCCCGCCGAGCGCGCCGCCGCGCCGCTGATCGCGCACCGGACGCACCACCTCGCCGACGGACGGGAGGCCGTGTTCTTCTCCGACCGCGGCACCCCGCCCGTGGAGCAGGTGGTGGACCGCCGGCCCCTGGACGTCCGCTCCGGTGGCGGTGAGGTGCGCTTCGACCGGCTGACGGGGGAGTGGGTGGCGGTGGCCGCCCACCGGCAGGCGCGCACCTATCTGCCCCCGGCCGACCAGTGCCCGCTGTGCCCGAGCGTGGGTGGGCGCGAGTCGGAGATCCCGGCGGAGGACTTCGACGTCGTCGTCTTCGAGAACCGCTTCCCCTCGCTGGGCCCGGAGCTGACCGAGCTGCCGGACCCGCGGCAGGTGGGGGAGCGGTCCCTGTGGGGCGTCCCGTCCCCGGCCGTGGGGCGGTGCGAGGTGGTCGTGTTCACGCCCGAGCACCAGGGCTCCTTCGCGTCCCTGTCCTCCGAGCGGGCGCGCACCGTGGTGGAGGCCTGGGCCCAGCGCACCGACGCGCTCTCGGCCATGGCCGGGGTCCGGCACGTGTTCCCGTTCGAGAACCGGGGTGAGCAGATCGGGGTGACCCTGCACCACCCGCACGGGCAGATCTACGCCTACCCCTATCCGGCCCCGCACGCGGCCCGGCTCGCGGCCCGCTCCCGGGCGCACCTCGAGGCCACGGGGCGGACCCTGATGGGCGAGGTCCTGGCCGACGAGACCGCCGCCGGGGACCGGATGGTGCTGGCCGGGCAGCACTTCTCCGCCTACGTGCCCTACGCCGCGCGCTGGCCCCTGGAGGTCCACCTCGTCCCGCACCGCCGCGTCCCGGACCTCGCCGCGCTCACGGGGCAGGAGCGGGACGAGCTGGCGGTCCTCTACCGCGATCTGGTGCAGCGGGTGGACCGGCTCTACGACACGCCGACCCCCTACATCGCCGCCTGGCACCAGACCCCCGTCACGACCGCGGACCGGGAGGCCGGCTGGTTGCACCTGCAGCTCACCAGCCCGCGCCGGGCCGAGGACAAGCTGAAGTTCCTGGCCGGCTCCGAGGCCGCCATGGGGGCGTTCATCAACGACGTCACCGCCGAGCAGACCGCCGCACGCCTGAGGGAGGCCGCACGATGACCGGACAGCACACCCCCCAGCCGGCCGCTCGGCAGGCAGGCCAGGACGACGCCGCCCGGGCGGATGAGCTCTCCCGCCGCTTCACCGAGGTGTACGGCCACGCTCCGGACGGGGTGTGGCGTGCCCCGGGACGGGTGAACCTCATCGGGGAGCACACCGACTACAACGACGGCTTCGTGCTGCCCTTCGCCATCGACCGCTCGGCGATGGTCGCCGTCCGGCTGCGCCGGGACGCGGAGCAGGGGCGGCGGACCGGGCAGGGCGAGGACGCGATCCGGCACGACGTCGTCGACCTGGCCTCCACGTACGCCCCCGACGGCGGGGGACTGTCCCGGGCCCGGTTCCGGATCCCCGGGCTCGCCCCCGGGGCGGTCGGCGGCTGGGGGGCGTACCCGGCCGGCGTGGTGCACGTGCTCGCCGGCCTCGACGGGGTGGAGGTGCCCGGGTTCGAGCTGCTGCTGGACTCGACCGTCCCCGTGGGCGCGGGCCTGTCCTCCTCGCACGCCGTGGAGGTCGCCACGATCGTGGCCCTGAACGACCTGCTCGGACTGGATCTGGACCGGCCGGCGATGGCGCGGCTGACGCAGCGGGCGGAGAACGAGTTCGTCGGCGCCCCGACCGGGATCATGGACCAGTCGGCCTCCCTGCGCGGCCGGGCCGGCGCGGCGCTGTTCCTGGACTGCCGCACCCAGGAGGCCGAGCTCGTGCCGCTGCCGGTGGCCCGGCACGGGCTCGCCGTCCTGGTGGTCGACACGAAGGTCGCCCACTCCCACGCCGACGGCGGCTACGCCGCCCGGCGCGCCTCCTGCGAGCGCGGGGCCGCCGCCCTCGGAGCGGTCTCCCTGCGCGACGTCCCGGACGGGACCGACCTGAGCGGACTGGACGAGGAGACCGCCCGCCGGGTCCGGCACGTGCTCAGCGAGAACCGCCGGGTCCTGGAGACGGTCCGGCGGCTGCGGGCCGGGGACGTCCGGGGCATCGGGGAGCTGCTGGTCGCCTCCCACGCCTCGATGCGGGACGACTACGAGATCTCCTGCCCCGAGCTCGACCTCGCCGTCGACGCGGCCCTGGCCGCCGGGGCCGCCGGCGCACGGATGACCGGCGGGGGCTTCGGCGGCTCCGCGATCGCCCTCGTGCCCGCGGCGCGGGCGGAGCAGGTCGGGAACGCGGTCGCCGAGGCCTTCGCGGACCGGGGTCACCGGGCGCCGGACGTCTTCGTCGTCGTGCCGGGGGAGGGTGCCGGCCGGGTGCGGTGAGGCGCGGATCCTTCGCAGGACGACGTCGGTGGCACCGCGCCACTGCTCCTCGGCCCCGGGCCCACTGGGCCCGGGGCCGGCGTCATCGCAGGGCGCACTCTTGACGTGCAGTGTGATCTGGATCATCCTTGTGTTCAAGATATAAACACAGTTGCCAGCATATGGCAACGGTCCGGCCGGCCGGGCTCCTCGCGAACCCGTCCACCCGCCGGTGCACCTCTCTCCAGCTCCGCTCACGTCCCTGCCCCCGCCGTCCGGGGTGCCCTCAGCGAAGGACCTCCCATGCACAACGCTCCTCCACCGGCCGCGGCCGCGACCCACGGCAAGACCCCGAAGAAGGCGGCCCTGGCCAGCTGGATCGGCTCCGCCCTGGAGTACTACGACTTCGCCGTCTACGGGACGGCCGCCGCCCTGGTGCTCAACCACCTGTTCTTCCCGGCCGACACGTCCCCCGGGGTGGCGATCCTGCTGTCGATGGGCACCGTGGGCGTCGCCTATGTCGTCCGGCCCCTGGGGGCCCTCATCATGGGCCCCCTCGGCGACCGGTTCGGGCGCAAGTTCGTGCTGATGCTGACCCTGTTCATGATGGGCGCCGGCACCTTCGCCGTCGGCTGCCTGCCGACCTACGACCAGGCCGGGCTGCTGGCCCCGGCCCTGCTCGTGACCTGCCGTGTCATCCAGGGGCTGTCGGCCTCCGGCGAGCAGGCCAGCGCGATCTCGGTCTCGCTGGAGCACTCCGAGGAGCACCGGCGGGCCTTCACCACGAGCTGGACGCTGCAGGGCACCCAGTTCGGCACCCTCCTCGCCACCGCCGTCTTCATCCCCTTCACGCTCGTGCTCACCGAGGAGCAGCTGTTCAGCTGGGGCTGGCGGGTCCCGTTCTGGCTCTCCGCCGTCGTGGTGGTCGTGGCCTATCTGATCCGCCGCCACCTGGAGGAGCCGCCCGCCTTCGAGCAGGCCCGGGCCGTGCTGCCCGGCGAGAAGCCGGCCACCCCCCTCGCCCTGATGTTCAAGCACCACAAGACCGCGGTGCTGCGCGTGGCCGCGGCCGCGATGATCAACACCGTCAACGTGGTCTTCCTGGTGTGGTCGCTGTCCTTCGCCACCTCCGTGGTGGGCCTGGACCGCTCGACCATGCTCTGGGTCTCCGTCATCGCCAACGCCGTGGCCCTGCTCGTGATCCCCGTGGTGGCCACGGTCGCCGACCGGGTCGGGCGCAAGCCGGTGTTCATCACCGGGGCGGCCGGCGCGGCCGCGATGATGTATCCCTACCTGGCCGCCGTCCACGCCGGGAACTGGACGCTGATCTTCCTCCTCGGCGCCGTCATGTCCGGCTTCTTCTACTCCATGGCCAACGGCATCTGGCCCTCCTTCTACGCGGAGATGTTCCCCACCCGGGTGCGCGTGACGGGGCTGGCCCTGGGCACCCAGATCGGCTTCGCGATCTCCGGCGGCTTCGCCCCCGTCCTGGCCAGCTCCCTGGCCGGGGCCGAGGGGAACAACTGGCTGGGCGTGGCGGGGTTCGTCACCGGCGCCTGCCTGGTCGCCGTGGCCGCCGCCCTGACGGCCAAGGAGACCAAGGACAGGACCCTGGGCCAGATCGACGACCTGCACACCACCCGCACCGAGGCGGCCGATCTGGAGCGGCTGCAGGGGGCGGGCACCGCCTCCGGCCGCTGAACGCTCCGGAAGCGCTGACGATGGCGGACGCCCCGGCCGGTCACCCCGGCCGGGGCGTCCGCCCGTCCCGGACCGGGCCCCGGTCACGAACATGACACGGGTCACGCCCGCGGAGGCCCCGTGCCAGAATGACCGCATGAGCAACCCCATGAACATCTCCGGGCACAATCCCGACAAGGAGGCCCGGGCGCACCGGCCGCCGGTCACGGAGCTGACCCCGGAGCAGTGCTGGGAGCACCTCTACAGCGCACGCTTCGGCCGGATCGCCACCATGGACGGCGACGAGATCGAGATCACCCCCATCAACCTCGTGGCCGACGACGGGAAGATCTACTTCCGCACCGCCAAGGGCACCAAGCTGCTGCACCTGGCGCTCAACGAGCACGTCGCCGTGCAGGTCGACCAGGCACAGGGCGGGGAGGCCTGGTCCGTGATCGTGCGCGGCACGGCCCGCCAGCTGACCGACCCGGAGGAGACCGACCGGGTGGACGAGCTGCCGCTGCGGCCGTGGGTCGGGACCACCAAGCTCGAGTACGTGGAGGTGGCCCCCACGAAGGTCACCGGCCGCGTGTTCCACCTGGGCCACTGACCCGGCGCCCGGACCGCTCGGCGCCGGACGCCCCGCCGCGCTTGTAGCCTGGACCCGTGGCACAGCACCGGATCGTCCTGCACTACGTCTTCACCCCGCTCCCCGACCCCACGGCCGTGATGCTCTGGCAGCGCGCCCTGTGCGAGGGGCTGGGCCTGCGCGGGCGGATCATCGTCTCCCCGCACGGGCTCAACGCCACCGTGGGTGGTGAGGTCGGGGCGCTCAAGCAGTACGCCCGCACCACCCGCTCCCACCCCGGTCTCCGGGACACGGTGTTCAAGTGGTCGGACGGCTCGGCCGAGGACTTCCCGCGGCTGTCGGTCAAGGTCCGGGACGAGCTCGTGTCCTTCGGCGCGCCCGGCGAGCTCGCGGTCGACGAGCACGGCGTGGTCGGCGGCGGCACCCGCCTGGCGCCCGACGCCGTGGACGAGCTCGTGGCCCGCCGCGGCGAGGACGTCTTGTTCTTCGACGGGCGCAACGCCCACGAGGCCCGGATCGGGCGCTTCCGCGGGGCCGTGGTCCCGGACGTGGCGCACACCCGCGACTTCGTGGCCGAGCTGGACTCCGGGAAGTACGACCACCTCAAGACCCGGCCCGTGGTCACCTACTGCACCGGCGGGATCCGGTGCGAGGTGCTCTCCGCACTGATGCGCAACCGCGGCTTCCAGGAGGTCTACCAGCTCGACGGCGGCATCGCCGAGTACGGCCGCGAGCGCGGGGACCGTGGGCTGTGGGAGGGGTCCCTGTACGTCTTCGACCGGCGCATGCACGTGCGGTTCACCCCGGCCGCGGTCACGATCGGGCGCTGCGACCGGTGCGCCGGCCCCGCGAACCGCTTCGTCAACTGCGCGGACGGCACCTGCCGCGCCCTCGTGCTCGCGTGCCCGGCCTGCCTCGAGGAGCGGCCGCGGCTCACCTGCCCGGCCGGGTGCGGCACCGCCACGGCACCGGGGGCCGGCGACGGCGCCCCGGTCGCCGTCGCACCCGCCCCCGCACCCGTGCCCGTGCCCGTGCCGACGGGGGCCGCATGAGGCCCGCCGCCCCCGGCCCCTCGGCGGCGCCGGCCTTCTCCCGGGTCCCGGGGACCCCCGTCTCCGACGACCCGCGGGCGCCGGCCGAGCTGCACGACGCCCTCCGCCGGACGGGCTTCACCCACGACCGCGTGGCGGAGCTGCTGGGGGAGGCCGCCATGGACGCGCTCGCACGGGACCAGGCGGTGCCCGCCCTGCGGGTCCTCGAGCCGGCCCTCCGCACGCCCGGGCACCCGGACCGGGGCCTCGCCGGGGTCGTCTCGCTCTTTCTGCTCGGCCGCACCGTCCCCGTGGAGACGCTCGCGCCCGCCCCGGTGCGCCCGGAGCAGCTCGTGGGCCTGGGCCTCGCCGAGGAGACGGAGGGCGGGCTGCGCTCCACCGTGGACCTGCGCCCCCACGCCTCCGACGACGGGACGGAGCTGTACGTGGCGAGCGACCTGGGGGAGTCCCAGCGCCCCGGCGTGCTGCGCCGCGACCACGTGCTGGGCATCGGCCAGGCCTCCCTGACGCTGGCCCAGACGACCGACCGCCGCCGGGTGGAGCGGGCGCTGGACCTGGGGACCGGGTGCGGCATCCAGACGTTCCACCTGCTCGCGCACTCGGGGCACGTGACCGCCACCGACGTCTCGGACCGGGCCCTGGGCTTCACCCGGTTCAACCTGCTGCTCAACGCGCAGGCGCTCGGGATCGACCCCGACCGGCTCGAGGACCGCGTGAGCCTGCGGGCGGGATCCCTCCTGGAGCCCGTGCGCGGTGAGCGGTTCGACCTCGTGGTGTCCAACCCGCCGTTCGTCATCACACCGCGCCCCGCCGGGGAGACCCCTCTCGACCGCTACACCTACCGGGACGGCGGTCTGCCGGGGGACCGGATCGTGGCCGACCTGGTGCGGGGGCTGCCCGGGGTCATGGCCCCCGGGGCCACCGCCCACCTGCTCGGCAACTGGGAGGTCCTCGCCCCGCCGCCCGGGGACGCGCGGCCGGCCGCCGAGCGCTGGGCGCAGCGGCCCGAGCAGTGGGTGCCCGAGGGCGTCGACGCCTGGTTCGTCCAGCGGGAGCTGGCCGGCCCGGAGGAGTACGCCGAGACGTGGCTGCGGGACGCGGCGGAGTCCCGCGACCTCGAGCACTACGAACGCGCCTACCGCGCCTATCTCGACGACTTCGCCGCCCGCGGCGTCGAGGCCGTGGGCTTCGGGATGATCCGCCTCCGCCGCCCGTCCCGGGCCCGGCCCGGGGGCGCGCTCCGCCGCTTCGAGCACGTCCCCCATCCGGTCCAGCAGCCGCTCGCCCCCGCGCTCGCCGCCACGTGGGAACGGGCCGACTGGCTCGCCGCGCACCCCCAGGACTGGCTGGACGCCCACCTCGTGGCCGCCGAGGACGTCACCGAGGAGCGCCACCAGCGCCCCGGCGCGGAGCACCCCGGCGTGATCCTGCTCCGGCAGGGGGCCGGGCTGCGCCGGACCGTGGTGCTCTCGAGCGAGGCCGCGGGCTTCGCCGGGGCCTGCGACGGCGAGCTGAGCGCCCGGCAGATCTTCGGGGCGCTCGCCGCCCTGCTGGACTGGGCGGGCGAGGAGCGGCAGCGGCTGACCGAGGAGGTCCGGCACCTCGTGCTCGACGGCTTCCTCGTGCCGCACGAGCCGGTGCCGCCCGCCGCCTGAGCGACGTTGTGGGCGGATGAGCAGGCGGCGCCGCGACGGTGGGGGTGGGAGGATGGGAGCATGAGCATCGGAGACAACCTGAACCCCATCAAGACCCTCGACAAGGACACCGTCTGGCAGCTCCTCGAGCAGCACCCCTTCGGCCGGCTGGCCGTCGAGGCCGCCGGTCTCGTGGACATCTTCCCGGTGAACTACGTGGTCCACCAGCGCAAGCTGTACTTCCGCACGGCCCAGGGCTCCAAGCTCTCGAGCCTCATCGTCAACGACCAGGTGGCGTTCGAGATCGACGAGGTCTCGGAGGAGCACGTCGTGCGCTCCGTGGTGGTCCACGGCCGGGCCCGCCGGCTCGAGACGCGCGCCGAGATCGACGCCGCGGAGGAGCTGCCGCTCAGGCCGTGGGCGCCCACGCTGAAGTACAACTTCGTGGTCATCGACGTGGAGCACGCCACGGGCCGCGAGTTCACGATCGGCGACGAGCCCGAGCGCTACCCCTCCTGAGACCGGTCCGGGCCGCCCGGGCCGGGCGGCCCGTGCGACCCGCCCGGGGACGCCGATGTCCTCCGGGTCCCCGCCGCGCCGGGGTTGACGGCGGTGAGGCGTTATGGTGGAGCGCAACGGCGGGCCGACGCCCGCCCGTTCGACCCGACGTCCAGCAGCGCCGCGGCCCGCGGCACCGCGGACCGCAGCAAGGAGTACCGTGCCAACGAAGGCCACCCAGAGCCCGGGAACGGGCAAGAGCCTGCTCATCGTGGAGTCCCCCTCCAAGGTCAAGACCATCGCCGGGTACCTCGGCGACGCCTACGAGGTCGAGTCCTCGATGGGGCACATCCGCGACCTCCCGCAGCCCTCGGAGCTGCCGGCGGAGCTCAAGAAGGGTCCCTACGGCAAGTTCGCGGTGGACGTGGAGCACGGCTTCGAGCCGTACTACGTGGTGAACCCGGACAAGAAGAAGAAGGTCACCGAGCTCCGGCGCAAGCTCAAGGACGCGGACGCCCTCTACCTCGCCACCGACGGCGACCGCGAGGGGGAGGCCATCGCGTGGCACCTCCTGGAGGTGCTCAAGCCCAAGATCCCCGTCTACCGGCTGACCTTCTCCGAGATCACCCGCGAGGCCATCGAGCGGGCCTTCGGGGAGCTGCGCGAGCTCGACCAGGACCTGGTCGACGCGCAGGAGACCCGGCGCATCCTCGACCGGCTCTACGGCTACGAGATCTCCCCGGTGCTGTGGCGCAAGATCGCCTCGGGCCTGTCCGCCGGGCGCGTGCAGTCCGTGGCCACCCGCCTGGTCGTGGAGCGGGAGCGCAAGCGCATGGCGTTCGTGCCCGCCGACTACTGGGACCTCAGCGGGACGTTCGCGCGCACCGACGGCGAGGACGCCGGCACCGCCTTCAGCGCCCGGCTCTCCTCCGTGGACGGCAAGCGGGTGGCGGGCGGCCGCGACTTCGGCGACGACGGCGTGCTCAAGGGCGCCGCGGACAAGCTCGCGCACCTGGACGAGCAGGCCGCCCGCGAACTGGCCGCCGGTCTCGAGGACGCGGCGTTCACGGTCCGGTCGCTGGAGACCAAGCCCTACACACGCCGCCCGGCCGCCCCGTTCACCACCTCCACGCTGCAGCAGGAGGCGGCGCGCAAGCTGCGCTTCACCTCCCGCACCACCATGCAGGTGGCGCAGAAGCTGTACGAGAACGGCTACATCACCTACATGCGCACCGACTCCGTGGCGCTGTCCGACCAGGCGGTCACGGCCGCCCGGCGCCAGGCCACGGAGCTCTACGGCGCCGACTTCGTGCCCGGCTCCCCGCGGCTCTACAGCTCCAAGTCGAAGAACGCGCAGGAGGCGCACGAGGCCGTGCGCCCCGCGGGGGACTCCTTCCGCGCCCCGAACCAGGTCCGCGGCGAGCTCTCCGCGGACGCGTTCCGGCTCTACGAGCTGATCTGGAAGCGCACCGTGGCCTCCCAGATGGCCGACGCCAAGGGGTCGACGGCGACCGTGCGGCTCGGGGCGACGTCCTCGGCCGGCCGGGACGCCGAGTTCTCCGCGTCCGGCACCGTCATCACGTTCCGCGGCTTCCTGGCCGCCTACGAGGAGGGCCGGGACGAGGACCCCGCCACGGACAAGGACGGCGCCAAGGACGGCGACAAGCGGCTCCCGCGCATGGCGGAGGGCGACCGCCTGGACGCCACCGAGGTCGAGGCGGACGGGCACCGCACCTCGCCGCCGCCGCGCTACACCGAGGCGTCCCTCGTGAAGGTCCTCGACGAGCTCGGCATCGGCCGGCCCTCGACCTACGCGGCGACCATCTCCACGATCATGGACCGCGGCTACGTCCGCGTGCGGGGCTCCGCGCTCATCCCCTCGTGGACCGCGTTCTCCGTGGTGCGCCTGCTCGAGGAGCACTTCTCCGACTACGTGGACTACGACTTCACGGCGGAGATGGAGGAGGGCCTCGACCGGATCGCCCGCGGCGAGGAGGACAGCACCGACTGGCTGCAGGACTTCTACTTCGGCTCCCAGGGCCACGAGAACGGGCTCAAGCCCATCGTCGACGACCTCGGCGAGATCGACGCCCGCGCCGTGAACTCCATCCCCGTGACCGAGGACATCACCCTGCGGGTCGGCAAGTTCGGCCCCTACCTGGAGGTGGCCGGCGCCGTCGACCCGGAGACCGGGGAGATCACCGACCCGATCCGGGCCAACGTGCCGGAGGACCTCGCCCCCGACGAGCTCACGCCCGACAAGGCGCGCGAGCTCATCGAGACGGGCAAGGCCGACGGCCGGGAGCTCGGCCGCGACCCCGTGACCGGGCGCGCCATCGTGGCCAAGGACGGCCGCTACGGGCCCTACGTCACCGAGGTGATCCCCGAGCCCACCGCCGAGGAGCTCGCGGCCCAGCCCGTCGAGTACTACAAGAACGGCAAGCCCAAGCCCCCGAAGAAGCCGGTCAAGGAGAAGCCCCGCACGGGCTCCCTGCTCTCCACGATGACGCTGCAGGACGTGACCCTCGAGGACGCGCTCAAGATCCTGTCCCTGCCGCGCACGCTGGGCACGGACGCCGAGGGCAACGAGATCACGGTGCAGAACGGCCGCTTCGGCCCCTACCTGAAGAAGGGCGGCGACTCGCGCTCACTGCAGTCCGAGGAGCAGCTGTTCACGGTCACCCTCGACGAGGCCCTGGCGATCTACGCCCAGCCCAAGCAGCGCGGCCGCGGCGCCGCCAAGCCTCCGCTCGCGGACCTCGGCACCGACCAGATCACGGAACGGCCCATGGTCATCAAGGACGGGCGCTTCGGCCCCTACATCACCGACGGCGAGACCAACGTGACGGTCCCGCGCGGCGAGACCGTGGAGCAGATCACGCCGGCGCGCGCCAGCCAGCTGCTCGCGGAGAAGCGCGCCCAGGGCCCCGCCCCGAAGAAGACGGCCCGGTCCACGGCCAAGGGGACGACGACCAAGGGGACGACGGCCAGGAGCAGCACGGCGAAGAAGAGCACGGCCAAGAAGCCCGCGGCGGCCAAGCCCGCCCGCGCCGGGTCCAAGGGCTGATCCGCTCCGCACGCGCGGGACGGACACGGAACTCGAAGGAGCACCACGGCATGCGTCTCGGAGTCCTCGACGTGGGGTCGAACACCGTCCACCTCCTCCTGCTGGACGTCTACCCGGGCTCCCGGCCCGAGCCGTACGCGTCCCACAAGCTCGCCCTGCGGCTGGTGCAGTACCTCGACGCCGACGGCAACATCTCCGACGCCGGCCGGGACGCCCTCACCGCGTTCGTGGTCGAGGCCCGCGACTTCGCCGTGGACAACCGGGCCGAGGACTTCCTCGCCTTCGCGACCTCCGCGATCCGCGAGGCCGGCAACGGGGCGCAGGTGCTGGACCACGTGCAGTCCCGCTCCGGCGTGACCCTCACGGAGCTGGCCGGGGACCAGGAGGCGGCCGTGACGTTCTTCGCGGTGCGCCGCTGGTTCGGCTGGGGCGCGGGGACCGTTCTCGACCTCGACATCGGCGGCGGGTCCTTCGAGATGGCCCTGGGGGACAACGCGCTGCCCACCGTGGCGACCTCGGTGCCGCTCGGCGCGGGGCGGCTCACCCGCACCTTCGTCGCCGGGGACGTCGCGACCCCGAAGGAGATGAAGGCCCTGCGCAAGCACGTGCGCCAGGAGCTCCGGCCCGCGGTCGACCGGGTCCGCGCGGCCGGGGCGCCCACCTGCGTGGCCGGCACCTCCAAGACGTTCCGCTCCCTGGCCCGGATCTGCGGCGCGGCGCCGTACGAGATGGGCCCGTACGTGCCCCGCACCCTCCACCTCGAGGACCTGCGGCTGTGGACCCGCCGGATGGAGGCCATGTCCCCGGAGGAGCGCGCCGAGCTGCCGGGGGTCTCCGCCGCGCGGGCCCGGCAGATCCTCGCCGGCGCCGTGGTGGCGGAGTCGGCGATGGACGCCTACGGCGTCGAGTCGATCCGGATCTGCCCGTGGGCGCTCCGCGAGGGACTGATCCTGCGCCGCCTGGACCAGCTGAGCAGCCACTCCGACGTCCGCACCGTGGACCCCCGGCACCTGGTGGGTGCGGCATGAGCGAGCAGCAGGGCGCCGTCCCGGAGCCGTACCGTCCGCACGTGGCGCTGTCCACCAGCTCCCTCTATCCGCTCGGGGTGCCGGAGACCTTCGAGGCGGCCGTGGAGCTGGGCTACGACAGCGTGGAGGTGCTCGTCACGCACGAGCGGATGAGCCAGCTCACCCACCAGCTGCAGGACCTCGTGCAGCGCCACCAGCTCCCCATCTCGACCATCCACGCCCCGACCCTGCTGCTGACCCAGCAGGTGTGGGGCAAGTCGTGGACCAAGATCCAGATGGCGGCCGCGCTCACCGAACAGGTGGGCGCGGAGGTCGTCGTGGTCCACCCGCCCTTCCGGTGGCAGCGCCGGTACGCCGCGAACTTCGTGGAGGGGGTGCGGGTGGTCTCCCAGGCCACCGGCGTGAAGATCTCCGTGGAGAACATGTACCCCTGGCGGGTCCGCGGCCGCGACACCGTGGTCTACGCCCCGCACTACAGCCCGCTGGGCCTGGACTACGACTGGGTGACGTGGGACTTCTCGCACGCCGCCACCGCCCGGATGGACTCCCTGGCCGCCATCCGGGAACTGGGCCCCCGGCTGGGCCACGTCCACCTGACCGACGGGTCGGGGGAGACCACGGCGGACGAGCACCTGCTGCCCGGCCACGGGGTGCAGCCGGTGGCCGAGTCCCTCGAGTTCCTCGCCTCCACCCGGTGGCAGGGCATCATCGGGGTCGAGGTCTCGACCCGCCGCTCGAAGAACGCCGACGAGCGCACCCAGTGGCTCGCGGAGTCCCTCGAGTTCGCCCGCCGGCACACGAGCCGCTCCGACGGCGCCCCGAGCGCCGGCGGCCCCGACGGCACGGAGGGCGCGGACGGCAGCCGGGGCTGAGGCCCGGGCGCACCCGGCCCGCCGGCGCCGTTCCCACCGTCCTGTTCCCACCGTTCCGATTCCACCTTTCCGATCCCACCGATGAGAGGACCTCACCGACCATGACCCCTGTGCTCGCCTTCCTGGGCTGCGGCTCCATGAACGGATCCATCCTGCGGGGGGTGCTGGCCTCCGGCGTGCCCGTCGAGCAGGTCCGGGCCACCGTCCGCTCCGCGGAGAGCGCCCGCCGGCTCGAGGACGAGACGGGCGTGCGGCCCTACGTCACCGGGGACGATCCCGAGGCCAACCGGCGGGCCGCCCGTGAGGCGGACGTCGTGCTGCTCGGCGTCAAGCCCGTCGGCATCCTCGACCTCGCCCGCGAGATCGCCCCCGCCCTGCGCCCCGGCACGGTCGTGGCCTCGGTAGCGGCGGGGATCTCCGTCGGCGCCCTCGAGCGCGCCCTCCCCGCCGGCCAGCCGGTCGTGCGCACGATGCCGAACACACCCTCCAGCGTGGGCCGCGGGGTGGTCTCGGTGACCCCGGGGGCCGCCACCGGCCCCGAGCAGACGGAGGCCGTGCGCCAGGTGCTCGAGGCCGTGGGCACCGTGGTCGAGGTCCCCGAGGAGCAGGTGGACGCCGTGACCGGCGTCTCGGGCTCCGGGCCCGCCTACGTGTTCCTGCTGGCCGAGGCCATGCAGCAGGCGGGGGAGCGGATGGGGCTGCCGGCGGACGTCGCGCGGGTCCTCGCGAAGGAGACCGTCTCCGGCGCCGGGGAGCTGCTGCGCCCGGCGGAGGCCGACCCCGCGGCCCTGCGCAGGGCCGTCACGAGCCCCAAGGGCACCACGGACCGGGCCATCACGACCTTCCAGGACAACGGCTTCGAGGCTCTCGTGGCCTCCGCGGCCCGCGCCTCGGCGGACCGCTCCGCGGAGCTCACGCGCGAGTTCAGCGGCGACTGAGCCGCGGACCGGCCGGTCCCCGGGTCAGGGGCGGGCCGCGAAGCGCTCGAGCAGGTCCACGTGCCCCGAGACGATCAGCAGGTCGCGGGAGGTGACCTTGGTGTCGGGGCGGGCGTACGTGAAGTCCTCGCCCGGGGACTTCACGCCCACCACGGTCACGCCGTACTTGGAGCGGACGTTGGAGTCGCCCAGCGTGAAGCCCTGCACCTCCCGCGGCGGATACATCTTGACGATCGCGAAGTCGTCGTCGAACTCGATGTAGTCCAGCAGCCGGCCCGAGACCAGGTGCGCGGTGCGCCGCCCGGCGTCCGCCTCGGGGAAGATCACGTGGTGCGCCCCGATGCGGGAGAGGATCTTGCCGTGCGAGGGCGTGATGGCCTTCGCCCAGATCCGGCTCACGCCGAGGTCCACGAGGTTCGCCGTGATGAGCACGCTCGACTCGATGGACGTGCCGACGCCCACCACGGCGGAGTCGAACTCGGCCGCCCCCAGCTGGCGCAGGGCGTCGATGTCCGTGGCCTCGGCCTCGACCACGTGGGTGAGCTGCCCGGAGAGCTTCTGGACCAGCTGGGCGTCCCGCTCCACGCCCAGGACCTCCCGGCCCTGGCGGGCGAGCTGGAGCGCGGTGGCGGTGCCGAAGCGGCCGAGGCCGATCACCAGGACGGGGACGCTGTGGGACGAACGGTCAGCCAATGATGGGCCTTTCCTCGGGGTACCGGTAGAGGCGCCGGCGTGAGCGCAGCGCCAGGGCGGCGGCCACGGTGGTCGTGCCGATGCGCCCGATGAGCATGATCAGGGCCAGGACGTACTTGCCGGCGGGGGGCAGCTCGCCGGAGAGCCCCACGCTGAGACCGCACGTCGCGTACGCGGAGATCACCTCGAACAGGACCCGGTCCAGCGGCTCCTCGGAGATCTCCACGAGGATCCCGCAGCCCACCAGGACGACGGTCGCCCCCATCATGATCACCGAGATCGCGATGCGGAGGGCGTCCTCGGGGATGGTCCGGTAGAACGCGATCACGGACCGGTCGCCCCGGGCCTCGGCCAGGATCGCCAGGAAGACCACGGCGAGGGTGGTGACCTTGATGCCGCCGGCCACGGAGGCCGGGCCGCCGCCCGCGAACATCAGCGCGTCGGTCATCAGCAGGGTCACCGGCTCCAGGCTGTTCATGTCCACGAGGTTGAAGCCCCCGGAGCGGACCATGACGGAGTGGAAGAAGCCCTCGAAGATCTTCTCGTGCACGGGCCGGTCCCGCAGGGTGTCCGGATTGGACCACTCGAAGGCCAGGAACAGGGCCCACCCCACGAACAGCAGGATCGTGGTGGTCACGATCACCAGCTTCGTGTTGAGGTTCCACCGCGAGAAGCGCAGCCCGGTCTGCCGCAGCACGAGGACCACGGGGAAGCCGAGGGAGCCCAGGAGGACGCCCAGGGCGATCGGCAGGAGGATCAGCACCGCGTCCGTGTACGGGACGAGGCCGTCCGAGTGCGGGGTGAACCCCCCGTTGTTGAACGCGGAGACCGCGTAGAACACCCCGTGCCAGAGCGCCGTGAGGAACGGCTCCCCGACCACCAGGAAGCCGATCGTCAGCACCGTGGCCAGGATCGCCTCGATCGTCACGGACATCAGCACGATGATCTGCAGGAGCGAGCCGACCTCGCCCAGGCGCCCGATGTTCAGGGCCTCCTGGGTGATCAGCCGGGACTTCAGGCCGAGCTTGCGACCGATGGCCATGGCCAGGATCGAGGTCATGGTGAGGGTGCCCAGACCGCCGATCTGCATCGCGACCAGGATCACGAACTGGCCGAAGAACGACCAGTTGGCCGCCGTCGACACCGTGGTCAGGCCCGTCACGGTGACCGCGGAGGTGGCCGTGAACACGGCGTCCTCGACCGGTGTCACGACGCCGGGGGCCGAGGCCACGGGCAGCCACAGCAGGAAGGAGAACACGGACACGACCGCGGCGAAGGAGATGACGGCGAGACGGGCGGGGGAGCCCGCCGCGATCCGGTCCACGAGGTCGCGCAGCGAGGTCAGCAGCCAGAACCGGCCACGCTCCTCCGGACGGGCCCAGGGCGCGCGCTGCAGGTGGCTCACGGGCTCTCCTCCTGGTGTCCTGACCGCCCGGGCGGGGCGGCGGCCGCGGCGTTCGCCTCGACCCGAGACAGTATTCCACCCGCGCCCGTCCGCGGCGGGCAGCCGCGGGTGTAGGTTGTCGCCCATGCCCCTGGAAGAGGCCCTGCTGCGCGCCCGGGTCCGTCGACTCACCCGACGGCACGGGATCCGCTCCCCCCACGGTCGCCGGCCGGGACAGCGGCGGAGCACCGATCCGCGGGAGGTGACCGCGGCGCGCACGGCGCAGCTGATCATCGGTGCGTTCGCGACCGCCCTGGCCGTCGGCACCGTCCTGCTGATGCTCCCGGTCGCGAGGTCGGGCCTCGGCGGGGCGTCGTTCATGGAGGCGTTCTTCACCGCGACCTCGGCGATCTGCGTGACCGGGCTGGTCGTGGTGGACACGCCGACCTACTGGACGCCGTTCGGGCAGGCGGTGATCCTGGCCCTGATCCAGATCGGCGGGTTCGGGGTGATGTCCTTCGCCACCGTGCTGGGGATCCTCCTGGCCCGCCGGCTGGGCCTGACGGCCCGGATCATGAGCTCGACCGAGACGAAGAACCCCGGCTACGGGGACATGCGCCGGGTGCTGCTGCGCATCCTCGCCACCACGCTGCTGATCGAGACGGTCGTGGCCGCGGCGCTCGCCCTGCGCTTCTTCGCCGGCTACGGGTACGGACCGGGGCAGGCGGTGTGGCACGGCGTGTTCCACGCGGTCTCGGCGTTCAACAACGCCGGCTTCGCCCTGTACACCCTGTCGATCATGGACTTCGCCGCCGACCCCTGGGTCAACCTGCCGATCGTCGTCGCCGTGGTCCTGGGCGGGCTGGGGTTCCCGGTGCTCTACCAGCTGCGCCGGGAGTGGCGCCGACCCCGGCGGTGGAGCATGAACACCCGGATCGTGCTGTTCGCCACCGTGGTCCTGCTCGGCGCCGGCACGGTGTTCCTGTGCGCGGTGGAGTGGTCCAATTCCGCCACCCTCGGGCCGATGCGGGCCGACGAGAAGCTGATGGCCGGGTTCTTCCAGTCCACCATCGCCCGCACGGCCGGGTTCAACAGCATCGCCATCTCGGCGATGCACCCGGTGTCCTGGCTGGGGCTGGACCTCCTGATGCTCATCGGCGGCGGCCCCGCCGGGACGGCCGGCGGGCTGAAGGTCACCACCGTCGCCGTCCTCGGCTTCATCGCCTGGACCGAGATCACCGGGGGAACGGCCGTGCACGTCCTCGGCAAGCGCCTGTCCCGGTCGGTGCAGCGCCAGGCGATCACGGTGGTCGTCCTGGCGCTGGGCGCGGTGACCACCGCCACGATGGTGCTGATGCTGCTGCACGAGGACATCGGCCTGGACCGGATCCTGTTCGAGACGATCTCCGCGTTCGCCACCGTGGGCCTGTCCACGGGCATCACCGCGGATCTCTCGCCGGCGGCCCAGGGGGTGCTCATCGCCCTGATGTTCCTGGGCCGGCTGGGGCCCATCACCGTGGCCACCGCCATGGCGGCCCGTCCCCGGAAGGCCCTGTACGAACTGCCCAAGGAACGCCCGCTGATCGGCTGAGTCCACCGCGCCCGCCCGGCACACCACCCCACGGGGCCCTGCGGCCCACCCCGACACCTCCTGGAGGTCCCCACATGTTCCCCTCCGGCCCCGGCACCGACTCGCACCACCACTCCGGCCGCCGCCGGCCACCGGGCACGGTGGCCGTGATCGGCCTCGGCCGCTTCGGCGCCGCCCTGGCCCTCGAGCTGATGCGCAACGGCGCCGAGGTGCTGGGCATCGACGTCGACGAGGACGTCGTCCAGGAGCTCAACGGGCAGCTGACCACCGTGGTGCGCGCCGACGCCACCCAGGAACAGGTGCTGCGCCAGCTCGGCGTCGACGAGTTCGACAAGGTCGTGGTCGGCATCGGCTCCGACGTCCAGGCCAGCATCCTGGTCGCCTCCCGGCTGCTGAAGTTCGCCCACCCCGAGATCTGGGCGAAGGCCATCACCACGCCCCACGCCGAGATCCTCGAGCAGCTCGGGGTCCACCACGTCATCAGCCCCGAGCACGACATGGGCGTGCGCTCCGCCCACCTGATCCAGGGCCGGGTCCTCGACTTCGTGACGATCGACGAGGGATTCGCCCTCATCCGCTGCCCGGCCCCGGAGGCCGTCCAGCAGCGGCCGCTGGACACCCTCAGCATCCGGCGCACCCACGGGGTCTCGATCGTCGCGGTCCGCCGCCTGGGCCAGGGGTGGGAGGCCACCGAGCCCGGCACGGTCCTCTACGAGAACGACCAGATCCTCGTGACGGGACCCACCCGTGCGGTCGAGGCCTTCAGCGACCTCGACTGAGCCGCGCCGGGGTGACACAAAGGGCGCCGGCGCCACGCCCGCGACGGCGGGCCCCGGCCCCGAGTGGTCTAATGGCGGTGTGACCCCTGCTACGTCCGGGCCCGGCGCCCCGTACCCCACGCGACTGTTCTGGGACCCCGCCCTGCTCGAGTACAACTTCGGGGACCACCACCCCATGCACCCGTCCCGGCTCGAGGCCACCTACCGGCTGGTCCAGGAGTTCGGCCTGGACCGCCGGGACAACGTCACGGTGGAGGCGCCCGAGGTGGCCCCGGACGAGGTGCTCAACCTCGTCCACCCGCAGCACTACGTGGACTCGGTCCGGGCCGTCAGCGCCGACCCCACCGTGGAGGTCCCCGAGTGCGGTCTCGGCACCGAGGACACCCCCGGGTACCCGGGGGTGCACGAGGCGAGCGCCCGGCTCGTGGGCGGCACCTACCAGGGCGCCGTGGCCGTTCTCGCGGGGGACGCGGTGCACGCCGTGAACTTCGGGGGCGGGATGCACCACGCCCACGCGGAGAAGGCCAGCGGATTCTGCATCTACAACGACTGCGCCGTGGCGGTCCAGCACCTGCTGGACCAGGGTGTCCGGCGCGTGGCCTACGTGGACGTCGACGGCCACCACGGCGACGGCACCCAGTCGATCTTCTACGACGACCCCCGCGTGCTCACCGTCTCGCTGCACGAGACGGGCCTGACGCTGTTCCCGGGCACGGGCTTCGCCAACGAGACCGGCCGCGGGGAGGCCGAGGGGCACTCCGTGAACGTGGCGATGCCCACGGCCTCCGACGACTCCATGTGGCTGCGCGCGTTCGACGCCGTGGTCCCGCCCCTGCTGCGCCAGTTCCGGCCCGAGGTGATCGTGAGCCAGCACGGCTGCGACTCGCACTTCGCCGACGAGCTCACCCACCTGCGCGTCAGCGTCGACGCGCAGCGGCAGACCGCCGTGGCCCTGGCAGGGCTGGCCCACGAGCTGTGCGAGGGCCGGTGGATCGCCACGGGCGGGGGCGGGTACAACTGCTACGACGTGGTGCCCCGCTCCTGGACGCACCTGGTGGGAGTCGCCGCCGGCCACCCGATCGACGTGGGCACCGCGGTGCCGCAGCCGTGGCGCGACTACGTGCAAGAGCGCTACGGCGCCGACGCGCCGCGGGTCATGGGCGACGAGGTGGACCTGTGGTGGCGCTCCTGGGAGGTGGGCTTCGACCCCAACGACGAGACGGACCGCACGATCATGGCCACCCGCAAGGAGGTCTTCCCCCAGTGGGGGCTGGACCCGTGGTTCGACTGAGCCCGCCGCCCGCGGGCTCCGGCAGCGGCGGGGGCAGCCACGGGGGCGGCACGGACGTGCCGGTGCCGGGAGCCGCACGGCAACCCGTTTACAGTGATCGGATGGGCAACAACGACGTGTTCGCGGTGATCGCCGACAAGACCCGGCGGGGGATCCTCGCCGCGCTCAAGGACGGCGAACGACCCGTGGGCGACCTCGTGGCAGAGCTGGGGGTCTCCCAGCCGACCGTCTCGAAGCATCTGAAGATCCTGCGCGAGGCCGGTATGGTGTCCATGGAGGCACAGGGGCAACGACGTCTCTACGCCGTGCAGCCGGAGCCGCTGGCCGAGGTCACCGCGTGGGTCCACGAGGTCGTGGGCGGTGCGGCGCACCAGCCGGCCGCCCCGGGGGACGCCGCGGACAGCGGCACTGCCGGGGCCGGCGTCGCCGGACCCGACGTGGTCGTGACCGCGGGGGCCGATGGGACCGGGACGGCTCCGGAGGCGACGCCCGGGACGGACGTGCTGGACGCCGCGGCGGTGGTCGTTCCGGAGCCGGCCGTCGTCCCCAGCCCTGAGCCGGCGGTCGAGACCGGCCCGGAGCCGGCCGTCGGCGGCACCCCCGCGCGCCCGGGCAGGGGCGCGGGGGCTCGTGCGGTGGACATCCTGTCCAGCCTCTCCGGCCTGCGCCGCCGCACCAGGAACCCGCGGCGGTGACCGGCCGGGCCCAATCGATCCGAACGAGGAGCACCATGCACGAGGACCTGTACCCGATCCGCCAGGCCGTACTCGCCCGCAACCCCGGAGAGGTGGAGTTCCACCAGGCCGTGGACGAGGTCTTCGACTCCCTGGGCCCCGTGGTCGCACGCCACCCCGAGCTGCTCGACGCCGCCGTGCTCGAGCGGATCTGCGAGCCGGAGCGGCAGATCATCTTCCGCGTGCCGTGGACCGACGACGAGGGCCGCGTGCACATCAACCGCGGCTTCCGCGTGGAGTTCAACTCCGCGCTCGGGCCCTACAAGGGCGGGCTGCGCTTCCACCCCTCCGTGTACCTGGGCATCGTGAAGTTCCTGGGCTTCGAGCAGATCTTCAAGAACGCCCTCACGGGCATGCCGATCGGCGGGGGCAAGGGCGGGTCGGACTTCGACCCGAGCGGGCGCTCCGACGGCGAGATCATGCGCTTCTGCCAGTCCTTCATGACCGAGCTCTACCGCCACATCGGCGAGTACACGGACGTCCCCGCCGGTGACATCGGGGTGGGCGGACGCGAGATCGGCTACCTGTTCGGCCAGTACAAGCGGATCACCAACCGCTACGAGTCCAGCGTGCTCACCGGCAAGGGCCTCAGCTGGGGCGGTTCCCTGGTGCGCACCGAGGCCACCGGCTTCGGCACCGTGATGTTCGCCGAGGAGATGCTGCAGACCCGCGGGCAGTCCTTCGACGGTCAGACCGTGCTGGTCTCCGGCTCGGGCAACGTGGCGACCTTCGCGATCCACCGGGCGCAGCAGCTCGGGGCCACCGTGGTCACCGCCTCGGACTCCAGCGGCTACGTGGTGGACCCGGACGGCATCGAGCTGGACCTGCTCCGCGAGGTCAAGGAGGTGGAGCGCGGCCGGATCTCCGAGTACGCCGAGCGCCGCGGCGGACGCGCCCGGTTCATCGCCAAGGGCTCCGTCTGGGACGTCCCCGGCACCGTGGCCCTGCCGTGCGCCACCCAGAACGAGCTGGACGGCTCCCACGCCAAGAAGCTGCTCGGCCACGGCGTGCTCGCCGTGGCGGAGGGCGCGAACATGCCCACCACGGGCGAGGCCACCCGCCTGTTCCAGGAGGCGGACGTGCTCTTCGGCCCGGGCAAGGCGGCCAACGCCGGGGGCGTGGCCACGTCCGCGCTCGAGATGCAGCAGAACGCCTCCCGCGACTCGTGGACCTTCGAGTACACGGAGGAGCGGCTCGGCCAGATCATGAAGTCGATCCACGACACCTGCGCCGAGACCGCCGAGGACTACGGCATGCCCGGCAACTACGTGGCCGGCGCGAACATCGCCGGGTTCATGAAGGTCGCCGGCGCCATGATGGCGCAGGGCCTCATCTGACCCGTGCCGGGTCCGGTCCACCGGGCCCGGCAGGGGTTCCCCGTCCGCACTTCCGACACGTCCGGACCCGCGTTCGTCCCACGGAGGGCCGCGGTGGTCCTACCCTGGAGACTATGGCAACGCATCGGCAGGTCCTGCAGTGGCTGGAGAACGAGCTGTTCGACGGCCACCTCGTGCTGGGCCAACAACTGCCCTCGGACCGCGACCTCGCGGCCATCCACCGCGTGTCCCGCAACACCATGCGGGAGGCGCTCAAGACCCTGGAGGCCCAGGGCATCGTGCGGCTGTTCGACGGGCCGCGCAAGTCGATCCTGCCCATGCTGGTGCGGGAGCCCGCCGCGTCCGCGGGGCCAGCGCTGCAGCTGCACATGGCCACCTCGGACTACCCCCTGCGGGACATCGTCCAGACCCGGGTGCTGCTCGAGACGTGGGCCCTGGAGCGCTCGGACCCGGAGCACCCGGCGATGGCCGAGCTGCGGGCGCTGCTCGAGCAGATGGCCCGGGACGACCTGTCGCTCAAGGAGTTCCACCACCTCGAGGTGAGCTTCCACATCGCCCTGTGCAAGACCGCCGGCAACTCGGTGGTCTCCGCCCTGATGTCCTCCCTGCGGGACTCGATCTACGAGTACACGATGGCCCTGGTGGGCCACGTGCCCCTGTGGAGCACCACCGCGGACCGGCTGCGCGCGGAGCACCACGCCATCTACTCCGCCGTGGCGGCCGGTGACCGCCGGCTGGCGTCCCGGCTGGTGGCGGAGCACATCGAGTACCAGTACCGCGAGGCCGGCGTGGACCCGGACCAGGAGCAGCGCACCCCCGGTCCGGCCCCGGACGCGCCCGCCGAGCTCAACCCGCCCGGCGCCGCGGCGCAGCCGGACACCGGCGCGCACGAGCTCGCGGACGCCTTCGAGGAGGAGCCCGGGGACGGGCCCGCACCGGTGTCCCGCAGCGCCTGAGCCGGCCGCGGCCGGACCGAGTACAGCAATCTCCCCACAAGACGGTAGGGTGTCAGTGAACGTTTGCCCGGCCGTCACCGTCCGCAGGCCGGCACCCCTGGTTCCCGCCTGTCGCGCGGAGTCCCCGGGGGCACACCACCGAGACATGAAGATGCGAGGGATCCTATGGGTTCAGTGATCAAGAAGCGCCGCAAGCGGATGTCCAAGAAGAAGCACCGCAAGCTGCTCCGCAAGACCCGTCACCAGCGCCGCAACAAGAAGTGACCCTGCGCTGAGCGCCACCGGGGGCCGCCGTCCGATCCAGGACGGCGGCCCCCGGTGCGTTCCCGGGCCCGTCCGCACCGCGCGGCGGGCCCGTAGCATGGGCTCCATGACTCCTCCTCCGCCGCCCGCCGTGACCCTCCTCACCCGCCCGGGGTGCCACCTCTGCGAGGCCGCCCGGGAGTCCGTGGACCGGGTCGCCTCCGCGCTGGGGCTGGAGTGGGAGGACGTCGACGTCGACACCGACCCCGAGCTGGCCCGCCGGCACGCCGAGGAGATCCCCGTGGTCCTCGTGGACGGCGTCCCGCGCGACTTCTGGCAGATCGACGAGCGCCGCCTCGCCCGGCTGCTGCGCGAGCGCCTGGCCGGCTGAACCGCCCCCCGTTTTGGGGCCGGTGCGCCCGGTCTGGGACCATGGGGGCATGCCCTCCTCGACCGTCCACCTGCTGCGCCACGGCCAGGTCCTCAACCCGGACCGCATCGTCTACGGGAGGATGCCCAGCTACGGCCTCACCGAGCTCGGTGCGCGGATGGCGGAGGCCGCCGCCGCGGAGCTCGCCCGCCGTGTGAACACCGGCTCGCGCATCGTCCACCTCGTCTCCTCGCCGCTGCAGCGCGCCCGGGAGACGGCCGCGCCCGTGGCCCGGGAGCTGCACCTGCCGGTGCACCCGGACGAGCGGATCATCGAGGCGCACAACCACTTCGAGGGCCTGCACGTGGACCTCCCCGAGCTGCTGAGGCCCCGGCACTGGCCGCACCTGCGCAACCCGCTGCGGCCCTCCTGGGGCGAGCCCTACCGGCACCAGGTCGCGCGCATGGCGGAGGCGGTGCTGGACGCCGGGCGCGCCGCCGTGGAGCGCGGCGGGGACGGCGCCGAGGCCGTGCTCGTGTCCCACCAGCTGCCGATCTGGCTCACCCGGCTCTCCGCCGAGGGGCGCCCCCTGCCGCACGACCCGCGGCGGCGGCAGTGCAACCTCGCCTCCATCACCTCGCTGGTCTTCGACGACCTCGACTCCGGGCGCCCGCCCCGGGTCGTCTACAGCGAGCCCGCCGCCGACCTCTACCCAGGGGTCAACCAGCTTCCCGGTTCATAATGGCCGGGCGCCGCCGACCTCCCCGTCCCGTCCAGAGCACCAGGTGATCCGTCCGTGACCTCCCGCCCCTCGCCCGCCCCCCGTCCGTCCCGCCGCCGCGTGCTCTCGCTCGCGGGCCTCGGCGTCCTCGGACTCGCCCTCGCCGGGTGCACGGAGGAGGACTCCCTCGCCCAGCAGGCGAACTCGGGGGACCAGAAGGGCTACATCGCCGGGGACGGCACGGTCTCCGAGTACCCGGCCGCCGAGCGCGGGGAGCCGGTGCAGTTCGCCGGCACGCTGTTCGACGGCACGCCCCTCGCCGCCGAGGACCTGCGCGGGCGGCCCGCGCTGCTGAACTTCTGGTACGCGGGCTGCGCCCCGTGCCGCGTGGAGGCCCCCGACCTCCGCGAGCTCGCCGAGCGGTTCGAGGGGCAGGCCGCCTTCTACGGTGTGAACCTGCGCGACGAACGGGCCACCGCCGAGGCGTTCGAGCGCACCTTCGAGATCCCGTACCCCTCCGTCGCGGACAAGGACGGGGGCGTGCTCATGGCGCTGAGCGCGTACGTGCCGCCGCAGGCCGTGCCGACCACGCTCGTGCTCGACGCCCAGGGGCGGGTGGCCGCCCGCATCCTCGGCATCGCGGACCGCTCCGTGCTCGAGACCCTCCTCGAGGACACGGTGGCCGAAGCGGCATGACGGCTGGCAACCCCTTCGCCGAGATCGTCCTCGACGGCTCCCTCCTCGTCGCGCTGCCCGTGGCGCTGCTCGCCGGCCTCGTCTCCTTCGCCTCCCCGTGCGTGCTGCCCCTCGTGCCCGGCTACCTCGGCTACGTCACCGGCCTGACCGGCGCGGACCTGCAGGAGCAGCGGCGCGGCCGCGTGCTCGCGGGGATCACGCTGTTCGTCCTCGGCTTCTCCGCCGTGTTCCTGCTGATGTCCGTGCTGCTGGCCCAGCTGGGCGCCTACGCCTGGTTCCTGGGCCAGAACTGGATCACCGTGGTCCTCGGCGGGCTCGTGGTGCTCATGGGCGTCGTGTTCCTCGGCGGGGTGTCCTTCTTCCAGCGGGACCGCAAGATCGAGCACCGCCCACCGCCCGGGCTCTGGGGCGCCCCGCTGCTCGGCGTGACCTTCGGCCTCGGCTGGGCCCCCTGCATCGGCCCCACCTTCGCGGCCGTGCAGGCGCTCGTCTACGTGGACGGCGCCTCGACCGGCAAGGCGGCCGTCCTCACGGTCGCCTACTGCCTGGGCCTGGGCGTGCCGTTCCTGCTGCTCGCCCTCGCCCTGCGCCGGGGCATGGGCGCCATGGGCTTCTTCCGCCGGCACCGCCTCGGCATCCAGCGCGCCGGCGGCGGCCTGCTCGTGCTCGTCGGCCTGCTCATGATGACGGGCGCGTGGACCGCGTTCGTCTCCTGGGTGCAGGCCGAGCTCGTCACCGACTGGGTGATGCCGATCTGAGCACCTCCGACCCGCGAGCCCGCACCGACAGCAGAAAGGCCGCCATGAGCACCGCAGCGCCCCCGTCGTCGTCGGGCCCCGCGTCCCCGGACCCGTCCGGACAGCGCACCCCGGACGTCGAGCTCCCCGCCCTGGGGCCCCTCGGCATGGCCCGGTGGGCCTGGACGCAGCTGACCAAGATGAACACCGCCCTGTTCCTGCTGCTGCTCCTGGCGGTCGCCGCGGTGCCGGGATCGATCTTCCCGCAGCGGATCCAGGACCCGGCGGCGGTCCAGGACTACATCGACAACAACCCCGTCCTGGGGGAGTGGCTGGACCGGGTGCAGCTGTTCGACGTCTTCTCGTCGGCGTGGTTCTCCGCGATCTACATCCTGCTGTTCGTCTCCCTCGTGGGGTGCGTCCTGCCGCGCGCGGCCAAGCACTGGCGGGCGTGGCGGGCTGAGCCCCCGCGCACCCCGCGCCGGCTCGAGCGGCTGCCGGAGCACCGCTCCCTGGCCCTGGGCGGCCGTGACGGGGCCGGGGCGCCGGCCCCGGACGACGTCGTGGCCGACGCCGCCCGGCTGCTGAAGAAGCGCGGCTACCGGGTGGCGGTCCGGGACGCCGGCACGGCCGCCCCGTCGGTGGCCGCCGAGCGCGGCATGTGGAAGGAGGTCGGCAACATCGTCTTCCACCTGGCCCTGCTGGGCGTGCTGGTGTCCGTGGCCGTCGGCTCCCTCTTCGGCTACAAGGGCCAGCGGGTGGTCGTGGAGGGCGAGTCCTTCGTCAACACCCTCATCGGCTACGACTCCTTCACCCCCGGCCCCAACTACGACGCCGACTGGCTCGACCCCTTCTCGGTGCGGCTGGACCGCTTCGAGGCCGTGTTCAACCGGGACACCACGAACCCGCGCAGCTACGGGGCGCCGCTCGACTTCACCGCGGAGGTCACCGTGCAGGACGAGCCCGGCGCCGAGCCGCGGCAGGAGGTCCTGAAGGTGAACCAGCCGCTCAACGTGAACGGCGTGAAGAGCTACCTCGTGGGCAACGGCTACGCCCCGGTGGTGCGGGTGACCGACGGCAACGGGGACGTCGCCTTCGAGGGGCCGGTCGTGACCATCCCCTCCGACGGCGTCTACACGTCCTCGCTCGTGCTCAAGATCCCGGACGCCCGTCCCGACCAGCTCGGCCTCGTGGGGCTGCTGCTGCCCACCGCCGTGGGCGGCGAGGGCGAGATGCCCCGCTCCGTGGACCCCGGCCTCGCCAACCCCCGGCTGATCCTCTCCGCGTACCACGGGGACCTCGGCCTGGACAGCGGCGAACCGCAGAACGTGTACGTGCTCGACGTCGAGCCGCTCACCGAGCTCAACGCCATGACCAACGAGAACGGCGCCATCACGCTCGACGCCGCGAACCCCGTGCACGAGCTGCCCGACGGCAAGGGCACCGTGGAGTTCCTGGACGTCAAGCGCTACGTGGGTCTGGACGTCCACTACGACCCCGGCAAGACGGGCGCCTTCGTCTCCTTCGTCGCGGCCTTCGCCGGCCTGCTCATGTCCCTGTTCATCGCCCGCCGCCGCGTCTGGGTGCGCGCGGCGGAGGGCGTCGACGCGGACGGACGGCCCTGCACGGTGCTGGAGTACGGGCTGCTGGCCCGCGGCGAGGACCCCCGGCTCGCCGCGGAGGCCGAGCGGCTGGACCGGCTCTGGACCGAGCAGTGGCAGGACGCCGGCGTGCGGGACAACGACACCACGACCACGTCCGGGACGGCGACCACGCCGACGCCGGCACCAGCGACAGCAACAGCGACCGCGGCGACGGCCGGGAGCACCGGGCACGCCGCCGGCCGGCCGGACGGCCGGACGGACTCCGTGCCGGACGCCCGGCCGGACCACGAGTGAGAGGATGGGCGGCATGACCGTCAACGAGACACTGGGCGCCTGGAGCGAGCTCTTCATGCTCCTGGCGGCCATGACCTACCTGGTCGCCTTCGTGGCCTTCGCGTGGGACGTGGCGTCCCACTCCAAGACCCTGCGCGGGGCCGAGGGCAGCGGCGAGCGCGAGCTCGTGGGCGCCGCCGCGGGAGCCTCCGCGGCGACCTCGGGGGACGCCGCCGAGCCCGCGGACTCCCGGGCCGGCCACGGCGCGGGCCACCGCGGGCGCGGCTACCGCACGAGCGCGCGCTCCGCCCTGTCCGGCCACGTGGCGGACGAGGAGATGCGCTACACCGGCGAGCGCCGGCCCGCCGCCCGCGTGGCCGTGGCCGTCATGGTCCTGGGCTTCGCCGTGCACGCCGCCGCCGTGCTCAGCCGGGCCTTCGCGGCCGGGCGGGTGCCGTGGGGCAACATGTACGAGTTCTGCACCACGGGCGCCCTGGTCGTCGCGGGCGTGTTCCTGCTGGCCCTGCTGGCCCGGGACCTGCGCTTCGTGGGCTCCCTGGTCTCCGGGCTCGTGGTGATCATGCTCTGCGCGGCCACCATCGGCTTCCCCACCCCGGTGGGACCGCTGCAGCCCGCCCTGCAGTCCTGGTGGCTGGTGATCCACGTGTCCATCGCCGTGGCCGCCTCCGGGATCTTCACCATCACGTTCGCCATGGCCGTCCTGCAGCTGCTGCAGGCCCGGCGGGAGCAGATCATCCTGTCCGGCGAGCGGCCCGGCGCGGGGTTCCTGGCGATGGTCCCGTCCTCCCAGGCGCTCGAGAACCTGTCCTTCCGGCTCAACGCGGTCGGGTTCGCGTTCTGGACCTTCACCCTCGCCGCCGGCGCCATCTGGGCGGAGCAGGCCTGGGGCCGCTACTGGGGCTGGGACACCAAGGAGGTCTGGACCTTCGTGATCTGGGTGGTCTACGCCGCCTACATGCACGCCCGCGCCACCCGGGGCTGGACCGGCAACCGGTCGGCCTGGCTGTCGATCGTCGGCTACCTCTGCGTGATCTTCAACTTCACCGTGGTCAACACCGTCTTCCCCGGCCTGCACTCCTACTCCGGGGTCTGACCCGGCCGCCCCGCCGGGCGACGACACCGGAACGGCCCGCACCGGCAGGTGCGGGCCGTTCGTCGTGGTCGGGGCGGTCGTGGCCGGGGCGTCCGGCCCGGTCGGGTCCGCGGCGGGGCGGCTCCGGCGCGTGGTCCCGCTCTGAGCGGTCCTGCCGTGGGGCCCTGCCGGGTGGTCCTGCCGTGCGGTCCTGCCGGGCGGATCAGCCGCGCGGGGGCCGGCTGCCGGGGGAGCCGTCCGTCGGCCCGTCGCTGCGGCCGGCGGACGAGCCGCCGGAGGGCCCGTCGTCGGGGCGCTCGCCGGGAGCCCCGTCCGGCCCGGTGCCGCCGGACGCTCCCGGTCCGCCGTTGCGTCGCAGCTCCTCCTCCCACTGCCGGAGCTTCTCGGCCTTCTCCTGCTGCCGGCGGCGCTCCTCGAGGTTGCGCAGGAACTGGGGGTCGTCGTCGGGCCCCCTGCCGCGCGCGGGACGCGAGGACTCCGCGGTGCCCTTGGGCCGCCCGAGGAACAGCCACAGGAGGGCGCCGAGGAGGGGGAGGAGGAGGATCACCGCGATCCAGCCTCCCTTGCGGAGACCGCGCATGTCGGTGCTGTCGGTCCGGGCGCACTCGATGAGGGAGTAGACGATCACGCCCACCGCCAAAGCGGCCGCGCCGATGATGAGGATGGCTCTGCCCATGCCGACAATCGTAGGGGAGTTGCCTGGACGCCAGCTCAGCGCTCCGGAGGCCCTGTCCGCCGCTCCGCCGGCCCGGGGAACCTGTCAGGAGCTCCGGCTAGACTGGGCGCGTGAATTTCCTGAAGTACTCCCTGCTCCGGTTCGCGCTGCTCGTGCTGGCCTTCCTGCTCAGCATGTGGCTGGGCGTGGGGCTGGTCCTGTCCGGGGTCGCCGCGGTGGTCATCTCCTTCGCGGTCTCCTACCTGTTCTTCCCGCGCCTGCACAGCGCCGCGGGGGAGGAGTTCCACCGGTGGTTCGCGCGGGCGCCGAAGCCCCGCAACCGGGTGGCGCTCGAGGACCAGGAGGTCGAGGACGCCTACGTGGACCGGCGGCTGCGCGAGGACGGCCGCGAGGTCTGAGCCGCCCGCCGTCGCCTCCTCACCGGGTGCTCACCACCACTGCCGCAGCAGCACCGCCAGCAGGAAGAGCACGGCCCAGCCCACGTTGAGCACCCCGCACTGCCGGAGCACGGGGATGAGCTGGCGCCGGTCCTGCCCCCGCAGCACCGTGGCCACGGGCGCCCACGCCAGGGGCAGGAGCAGCAGCACGAGCAGCATCCACGGGTTGTCGGGCACCAGGAACAGCACGAGCGCGAACGCCACGGCGATCTCCGCGGTGAACACCACCCGCGCCAGCGGGTCGCCCAGCCGCACGGCCAGGGTCCGCTTGCCGACCTCCCGGTCCCCGGGCAGGTCCCGGATGTTGTTGGCCATCAGCAGGGCGGTGGCGATCAGACCGGTGGACAGGGCCGCGACGAAGGCCTCGAGGTTGAGGGTGCCCGCCTGGGTGAGCGTGGTGCCGAGCACGGCCACGAGCCCGAAGTACACGAACACGAACACGTCCCCGAGCCCGCGGTACCCGTACGGGCTGCGCCCGCCGGTGTACCCCCACGCGGCGAGCACGGCCGAGAGGCCCACGGGGATGAACCACCACTGACGGCTCAGCACCACCAGGGCCGCGCCGGCGAGCGCGGCGAGGCCGAAGCACAGCAGCGCCGCCGCCCGCACCTGCCCCGGCGCGGCGGCCCCGGAACCCGTGAGGCGCAGGGGGCCCACGCGGTCGTCGTCGGTGCCCCGGATGCCGTCGGAGTAGTCGTTGGCGTAGTTCACGCCGATCTGCAGGAGGAGGGCGACCAGCAGCGCGAGCAGCGCGCGGACGGGGTCGAACGAGTGCAGGGCCTGGGCCGCGGCGGAGCCGGCCACCACGGGGGCGAGGGCCATCGGCAGCGTCCGGAGCCGGGCCCCCTCGATCCACTGTGCTGGCGTGGCCACGGGCTACCTCCGTCGGGAACGACCCGCGCGGGTGCGGGGTGCGGGATGCGGGCCGCGGTGGGGGTCCGTGGCCGCGAACCATTGTGTCACGGCCCGGCCCCGGACCCGGCTCGGGCGGGGGCTCAGCCCAGCAGACGGCCCACGGCGGCGCGGTCCGGCTTCCCGGTGGGCAGCAGGGGCAGCTCGTCCGGCCAGGCCCAGCGCCGGGGCACCGCGGCGGCGCCGTGCCGGGCGCGCACCGACTCCTCGAGCTCGGCGCGCAGCCGCCGGCGGTCCGCGCCGGGGACCGCGACGACCGCCGCCCCGACCGCCTGCCCCCACTCGGGGTCGGGCACGCCGAGCACCAGGGCCTGGCGCACCCCCGGGTGCTCCGTGAGCGCGGCGCTCACGAGCCCCGCGGCGACCTTGACCCCGCCGGTGTTCACCACGTCGTCGACCCGCCCGTGCACCGTGAGCACGCCGTCGGCGGAGATCTCGCCGAGATCGTCCGTGCGGTACCAGCGGGTCCCGGCGGCCTCCCGGAAGTGCCGTGCGGTCTGCTCCGGGTCCCCGGCGTAGCCGGCGGCGACGACGTCCCCGCCGAGCCAGATCCGGCCCGGCCCGGACCCGCCGGTGACCCCGGTTCGCGGGACGTCGTCCTCGGCCCCCTCCGTCCCCACGTGCACGGAGACGCCGTCCAGGGGCACGCCGTCGTAGACGCAGCCCCCGCACGTCTCCGACATCCCGTAGGTGACGACCACCCGGACGTCGGCGGCCCGGGCGGCCGCCAGCAGCCGCGGGGGAGCGGCCGAGCCGCCGAGCAGGACCGCGGAGAAGCTCTTCAGCGCGGAGACCGCGTCCCCGTTGCGCACCCCGGAGGCCGGTTCCAGGATCCGCTGCAGCTGGGTGGGCACGAGCGAGGTGAAGCGCACGGGGTCCTCCAGCTCCTCGGCCGCCGCCGCGAAGGCCTCGGGGGTGAAGCGGGCCGCGGGGTCGAGGACCACGGGGTCCGTCCCGGCGTAGAGGGAGCGCACGAGCACCTGGAGCCCGGCCACGTAGTGGACGGGCAGCGCGAGCAGCCACTGGGCCACCCCGCCGGTGCGCACCGCGGTGGCCATCGAGGACGCCGCGAGCGCGTCCCGGGTGAGGACCGTGCGCTTGGCCCGGCCCGTGGAGCCGGAGGTCCGCACGACGACGGCGGGGCCCTCCCGGCCCAGCGCGCGGGTCAGCGGGGACAGCAGCCGCAGGGGGTCGCCGGGCACGGGCCCGTCGAGGACCACGGCGTCGCCGGGGACGATCAGTTCGGCCATCGCGGGTCTCCTCCTCGCGCCGCCGGTCGGCTCCCGACCCGGGGACGGGTCGTGCACCGGCGGCAGCCGGATCAGAAGTAGTAGGGGAAGCCGGACCAGTCCGGGTCGCGCTTGCCCAGGAACGCGTCCCGGCCCTCGACGGCCTCGTCGGTCATGTACGCCATGCGGGTCGCCTCGCCGGCGAAGACCTGCTGGCCCACCATCCCGTCGTCGGGCAGGTTGAAGGCGAACTTCAGCATCCGGATCGCCTGCGGGGACTGGGCCGCCACGTCCCGGGCGGCGGCGATCGCCGCGTCCTCCAGCTCCGCGTGCGGGACGACCTCGTTGACCGCGCCCATCTCGAGCATCCGCTGCGCGTCGTACTCCCGGGCGAGGAAGAAGATCTCGCGGGCCGCCTTCTGCCCCACCTGCCGGGCGAGCAGCGCGGAGCCGTAGCCGGCGTCGAAGGAGCCGACGGTGGCGTCCGTCTGCTTGAACCGCCCGTGCTCCCGGGACGCGATCGTGAGGTCGCAGACCACGTGCAGGGAGTGCCCGCCGCCCGCGGCCCACCCGGGGACGGCGGCGATGACCACCTTGGGCATGGTGCGGATCAGGCGCTGCACCTCGAGGATGTGCAGCCGCCCGGCGCGGGCCGGGTCGATGCTCTCGGCGGTCTCGCCCCCGGCATAGCGGTAGCCGTCGCGGCCGCGGATGCGCTGGTCCCCGCCGGAGCAGAACGCCCAGCCGCCGTCCTTGGCGGAGGGCCCGTTGCCGGTGAGGACCACGGCGCCCACGTCCGAGCTCATCCGCGCGTGGTCGAGCGCGCGGTAGAGCTCGTCGACGGTGCCCGGCCGGAAGGCGTTGCGCACCTCCGGGCGGTCGAAGGCGATCCGCACCCACGGCAGGTCCCGGAGCACCGCGCCGTCCGCGTCCCGCTCCACACCGCGGTGGTAGGTGAGGTCCTGCAGGTCCTGGAAGCCCTCGACCGTCCGCCACTGCACGGGGTCGAAGAGCTCCGAGACCTGCTCGGGGAGGTGGTTGCTGGCGGGGGTCGGGGTCGCGTCGGTCACGGGTCCGAGTCTACGGGGACTTCTCCGCCGGCCTCGAGACCGCCCCCCGGACCGTCAGCAACGGTGCGGTGGAGGGCGGGAGGAGAACGCCCCACGACAGCCACCGGCCGTCAGGCCGGGATCGCGCCAGCGGCGCCCGCCAGCAGCGCCCGCACCTCCGCGGCGGACCCGCACGCCAGGGCCCGCCGCGCGAGGTCCTGCGCACCGGCCAGCGTCACGTCCCGCAGGCGCGCCTTGACGAGGGCCACCCGGGTGGGCACCACGCTGAGCTCCTCGACGCCCAGCCCGGCGAGCACCACCGCCGCGGCCGGGTCACCGGCGAGGTCGCCGCACACCGCGACGTGCGTGCCCTCGGGCACCTCGGCGCACACCCGGGACACCAGGTCGAGCACGGCGGGCTGCCGGGCGTCCGCCAGCGCCGAGACCGCGGTGTTGCCCCGCTCGGCGGCCATCGTGTACTGCGCGAGGTCGTTGGTGCCGATGCTCACGAAGTCGAGCCCCTGCGCCACGCGGCGGACGGCCAGGGCCGCGGCCGGGACCTCGATCATGACGCCGACCCTCATGCCCGCCGGGCGGCCGCCGATCGCCGAGGAGGCCTCGTCGAGCCGCTCCAGCGCCCACGCCACCTCCTCGGCGGTGCTGACCATGGGGAACATGACGTGCACCGGGTGGTCCCGGGCCACCAGACAGATCGCGGTCAGCTGGTCGCGGAGCACCTCCGGTGCCCGCCGCATGAGCCGGAGCCCGCGCTCGCCGAGGAACGGGTTCGCCTCGTCGGGCGCCGGCAGGAAGGACAGCGGCTTGTCGCCGCCGACGTCCCAGGTGCGGACGGTCACCGGCCGCCCGGCGAAAGCCTCGGCGATCCCGGCGAACGCGGCCGCCTGCGCCTCGACCGACGGGACGTCGTCCAGGTGGCCGAACAGGACCTCGGTGCGCAGCAGCCCGCACCCCTGCGCGCCGAACGCGACGGCCCGGCCGGCGTCGGCGGGCGTCGTGACGTTGGCGAGCACCGGCACCGGGTGGCCGTCCGCCGTCGCGCCCGGTTCGCGGGCGGTGGCCAGGACGCGCTCGGCCTCGACGGCCCGGGCGGCCGACAGCTCGCGGAGGGAGCGCCGGGTGCTCTCGTCGGGGTCGACGACGAACCGCCGGGCCCGCGCGTCGAAGCCGACGACGGTGCCGGGTGCCACAGCGGCCGCGGCCGGCCCGGCGTCGTGGTACACCGGGATGCCGCGCGAGCGGGCGACGAGGACGCCGTGGCCGGTGTCCCCGCCCGCCAGCGTGACCACGCCCGCGACCCGGTGCGGGTCCAGCGTCGCCGCCGTCGCGGCGTCGAGCTCCCGCACGACGAGGACCGCGGGCGGACCCTCGGCCGGGACGGCGTCCTCGGGCGCGCCGGCTCCGGCCAGTGCGGCGAGCACCCGCTGCCGCACGCTGCGGACGTCCTCGGCGCGCGCCCGCAGGTAGGGGTCGTCCGTCGCCTCGAGCTCTCCGCCCAGCGCGGAGAGCCGGTCCTCCCACGCCGTGGGCGCGGGCGCGCCGGCGGCGATGCCGGCGGAGACCGCCTCGATCAGGCCGGGGTCGACGAGCAGGGCCTCGTGGGCCTCGAGGACGGCGCCCACCGGGCCGGGGCCCCCGGTGGCGGAACGGCGCAGTGCGGCCAGCTCGGCGAGTGCGCGGGCGACGGCCGCGTCCGAGCGCCGCTGCTCCTCGGCAGGCCCGCCCGGCCGGTAGCCGGAGAGGTCGATCGCGCCGCCCCGCACCACCGCCGGGCCGAGGGCGACGTCGCCGCCCGGTCCGGCGGCGGGCGGCACGGGCACGACCGTCGGACCGGCCGACCCGGGGGCCGCCGGGGGCGCCTGGTCGGCGGGCCGGTCGCCCCAGGAGTCCGCGGCCAGCGCCCGCACCGCCTCGGTCAACGACTCGGCGCCGGGTCCGGACGCCTCGAAGCGCAGCCGGTCGCCCTGCCGGACGGCGAGCGTCACGAGCCCGGAGAGGCTGCGGGCGTCGACCGGACCGCGGCCCGTGCGCAGGTTCGTGACCACGGCGGCCGCGTCGGCGGCCCGCACGAGCCCGACCAGCCGGGCGGCCGGGCGCGCGTGCAGGCCGTGCGGGGTGTCCACGGGCAGCTCGGCGACGACCTCGGGTGCCGCGGGCGGCGCCGTCGTGCCCGCCGCCGACGGGTCCGCCGCCTCCCCCAGGTGATCCAGCTTGGCGGCCAGTCCGCGGCCGGCCTCCTCGAGCACCGCGTCCAGCGGCGCGCCGGTCGCGGCCGTCACCACGGCGGCGACCAGCCCCTCGACGAGCGGAGCGGGCGACAGGCGCACCCGCTCGGCGACGTCGGGCGGCACGAGCTCCCGCGCCATCTCCGCGCCGAGCACGGCGCTGCCGAGGTCGAGGAGCACCAGCACGCCGTCCGGTGAGTCGACGGCGGTGATGGCGTCGGCGACCGCGACGGCGTCCGTGCCGAACCCGGCGCCGGCACCCGCCGCCACGGCGATCGGCGGGCGCTCCGCGACCATCTCGCAGGCCAGCTCGACGGCCGCTTCGGCCAGCGCGCGGCTGTGCGAGACGACGACGATGCCGATCACGGCAGACTGTCGGCCGCGGACCGCAGCAGCAGCGCCGTGCTGGTGGCGCCCGGGTCCTGGTGCCCGGCGCTGCGCTGGCCCAGGTAGCTGGCCCGGCCCTTGCGGGCCACGAGCGGGATCGTCGCGGCGCAGCCCGCCTCCGCTGCGTCGGCCGCGGCGGACAGCGCGTCGGCGATGCCGGCGCCCCCGGCCACCGCCGCGTCGTACGCGTCGAGTGCCGGGACCAGGGCGTCCACCATCGTCTTGTCGCCCTGCTGGGCCTTGCCCCGGGCGACCACGCCCTCCAGGCCGGCCCGCAGCGCCCCGCCCAGCGCGGCGGCGTCGACGGCCCGCCCATCGGCCAGCCCGCCGCCGACCCGCAGGAAGAACGTGCCGTACAGCGGGCCGCTGGCCCCGCCGACGGTGCTGACCAGGGTCATGCCGGCCTTCTTCAGCATCGCGCCGGCGTCCCCGGCACCGCCCGCGTCCAGCGCGCCGACGACCGCCCGCATGCCACGGTCCATGTTGCTCCCGTGGTCGGCGTCGCCGATGGCGGAGTCGAGCTCCGTGAGCTCGGCGGCGTGGTCGTGGACGACCTCCGCGAACCTCCGCAGCCAGCGGTCGAGACCCTCGGCGGTGACCTCCGGCATCACGTGCCCCAGCGCAGGCCGGGGGTGTTGACCGGCGCGTCCCACAGGCGGACGACCTCGTCGTCCGCGCGCAGCAGGGTCACGGAGCAGCCGGCCATGTCCAGCGAGGTGATGTAGTTGCCGACCAGGCTGCGGGCGACCGGGATGCCGGCCTTCTGCAGCAGCTGCTGCACCTCGGAGTACATGATGTACAGCTCGATCAGCGGCGTGCCGCCCATGCCGTTGAGGAACACGATCACCGGGGCGCCGTCGGCCGCGGGCAGGTCGGCCAGGACCGGCTCGACGAGCATGGCCGCGACCTCCCGCGCGGGAGCGATCGGCCGCCGTTCGCGTCCGGGCTCGCCGTGGATGCCGATGCCGACCTCGATCTCGTTCTCGCCGAGCTCGAACGTCGGTCTGCCCGCGGCCGGGACCGTGCACGAGGTGAGCGCCATGCCCATGCTGCGCCCCTGCTCGTCGACCCGCCGCGCGATGTCGGCGACCTCGGCGAGCGGACGGCCCTCCTCGGCGGCCGCACCGGCGATCTTCTCCAGCAGCACGGTGACCCCCACGCCGCGACGTCCGGCGGTGTACAGGCTGTCCTGCACGGCGACGTCGTCGTCGGTGACGACCGAGACCACCTCGACACCGTTCTCGGCGGCGAGCTCGGCGGCCATCTCGAAGTTCATGACGTCGCCGGTGTAGTTCTTCACGATGTGCAGGACGCCGGCGCCGCCGTCGACGCCGAGGGTCGCGGCGAGCATCTGGTCCGGCACCGGGGAGGTGAACACCTCGCCGGCGCAGGCCGCGTCCAGCATCCCCGGGCCCACGAACCCGCCGTGCATCGGCTCGTGTCCGGAGCCGCCGCCGGACACCAGGCCCACCTTGCCGCGCCGGGGCGCGTCGGCGCGGAAGACGACGCGGTTGGAGTGGTCGACGCGCAGGCGGTCCCCGTGCGCCGCCTGCATGCCGAGCAGGGCCTCCCGGACGACGTCGGCCGGGTCGTTGATGAGCTTCTTCATGTGCCCCATCCGACCACTCCGCCGGTGGTCGTGACAACAGCTCCGGACGACTGTGGGGCATTGAGTCCTCGGCGCGCGACGAGAGCGCCGTCCCCCGGCGGCCGAGACCCTAAGCTCGGAGGATGGCTGAGATCCGGACGAGCACCCTGCACACCACCGCTGTCGGGGACGACGGCGACCGCGTCGTCTTCCTGCACGGTCTGTTCGGCCGGGGCAAGAACTTCACCCGGATCGCCAAGGACCTCCAGCCGGACTTCCGGAGCCTGCTCGTGGACCTGCCCAACCACGGCGGGTCCGCGTGGACGGACCGGGTGGACTACGAGCAGATGGCGGACTCCGTGGCCGAGACCCTGCGCGACGACTTCGCCGCGGCGGGGCCGGTCGCCGTCGTCGGGCACTCCCTCGGCGGCAAGGTGGCGATGGTGCTGGCGCTGCGGCACCCGGAGCTCGTCTCCCGGCTCGTCGTGGTGGACATCGCCCCCGCCCGGGCCGGGGGCGGCGAGGGCGAGTTCGCCCACCTGCTGGACAGCCTCGCGGCCGTGGACCTCACGGCCGTCGAGCGCCGCTCGGACGCGGACGAGGCCCTCCGGGGGCCCATCCCGTGGGACACCACCCGGAGCTTCCTGCTGCAGAACCTGCGCAGGGGCCCGGAGGGCCTCTCCTGGGAGCCGAACCTCGAGCTGCTGCGGTCGAGCCTGGACACCATCGGCGGCTTCCCGGACACCGGGGACGCCGTCTACGAGGGGCCGGTGCTCTGGGTCGCCGGCGGGCGCTCGGACTACGTCCGCGACGAGCACGCGCCGGTCATGCGCCGGCTGTTCCCCCGGGCGCACCGGGTGACGATCCGCGAGGCCGGCCACTGGGTCCACTCGCAGGAGCCGGAGAAGTTCGCCGCGGTGCTGCGCGGGTTCCTGGCCCGCACCGGGCCCTGACCGCCCTCCCCGCCCGGGGCGCGGCCGCCCCGGACGGTGCGCGCCGGGTGCGGCGGCCGCCGTCCGCCGCGGCCGGCCCCCGCGGCGGTGGGAGACTGGGGCGATGAGCCCCGTCCCCTTCGACCTCGCCCGGATCGGCGCCGGCCTGCCGGTCGCCGGGGTGCTCGGCGAGCTCCGCGCGGCCCTCGCCGGCGGCGTCGCCGTGGTGCAGGCCCCGCCCGGCACCGGCAAGACCACCCTGGTGCCCCCGCTGGTCGCCGACCTGCTGCACGAGCGCGCCACGGGTCCCGGGCCCGGCCGGGTGGTCGTCACCCAGCCCCGCCGGGTCGCCGCCCGCGCGGCGGCCCGGCGCCTGGCGCACCTGACCGGGACCCGGGTGGGCGAGCTCGTGGGCCACACGGTGCGCGGCGACCGGCGCACCGGGGCCGGCACCCTCGTCGAGTTCGTCACGCCCGGCGTGCTCCTGCGCCGGCTGCTGCAGGACCCCGGGCTGCCCGGGGTGGGCGCCGTGGTCCTCGACGAGGTCCACGAGCGCGGTCTCGAGTCCGACCTGCTCGTCGGCATGCTGGCCGAGGTCCGGCAGCTGCGCGAGGACCTGGTGCTCGTCGCGATGTCCGCGACCCTCGACGCCCCGCGCTTCGCCGGGCTGCTGGGCGAGGGCGCCCCGGCCCCCGTGGTCGACTGCCCGGCCGCCCTCCACCCGCTCACGGTCCGGTGGGCCCCGGCCCCCGGGCGGCGCACCGACGAGCGCGGGGTCACCCGCCCGTTCCTCGACCACGTCGCCCGGACCGCGGCCGACGCCCACGCGCGGGCCCTGGCCCGGGACGGCGCCGCGGACGCGCTCGTGTTCGTCCCCGGGGCGTGGGAGGTCGACCAGGTCGCCCGGCGGCTGCGGGAGACCTGCCGCGGGACCGAGGTGCTCGAGCTGCACGGCCGGGTCGGGGCCGCCGAGCAGGACCGGGCGACCTCGGGACGCCGGCCCGGGGACCCGCCCCGCGTGGTCGTCTCCACGTCCCTGGCCGAGTCCTCCCTGACGGTGCCGGGCGTGCGCCTCGTGGTCGACTCCGGGCTCTCCCGCGAGCCCCGGCGGGACGCCGGCCGCGGCATGACGGGCCTGGTCACGGTGGCGGCCTCCCGGGCCTCGGCCGAGCAGCGGGCGGGCCGTGCCGCCCGGCTCGGGCCCGGGGAGGTCGTGCGCTGCTACGACGAGCGGACCTGGGCCGCGATGCCCCGCCACCTCACCCCCGAGCTCGCGGCCGCCGACCTCACGGGCGCCGCGCTGCTGCTCGCCTGCTGGGGCGCCCCCGGCGGACGGGGCCTGCCCCTGCCGGACCCCCTGCCCGCGCCGGCCCTGGCCGACGCCGTCACCGTGCTGCACGGGCTCGGCGCGCTCGACGAGGACGGCCGGGCCACCGCCACCGGCCGGCTGCTCGCGGCGGTGCCCGTGGACCCGCGCCTGGCCCGCGGCCTGCTGGACGGCGCCCACGCGGTGGGCGCCCGGCCGGCGGCCGAGGTCGTCGCGATGGTCTCGGACGACCACCGTCCGCCCGGCGGGGACCTGACCCGCCTGCTCGCCGAGCTGCGCGCCGGGCGGGCCCCGGAGGCCCGCCGCTGGGCCGACGAGGCCCGCCGGCTGGAGCGGATCGCCACGGACCCCGCGTTCTCCGCAGCGCCCGCGCCGCCGGCGGCCGGGGACGTCCCGGCCGATTCCGTGACCGGTGCCGTCGTGGCGCTGGCCCTGCCGGAGCGGGTCGCCCGGAAGGTGGGGGACACCTACCTGCTCGCCTCCGGGACCCGTGCGGGACTGGCCCCGGGGAGCGGCCTGGCGGGCCACGAGTGGCTCGCCGTCGCGGACGTCACCCGGGCGTCCGGCCAGGCCGCCGCCGGGACCGGGGCGGTCGTGCGCGCCGCGGCGGCGCTCGACCGGCCCCTCGCCGAGCGCTGCGCCGAGCACCTGCTCACCGACGAGGTCCGCACCCGCTTCGAGGACGGGCGGGCGAGCGCCCGCCGGGTCCGGGCCCTCGGGGCGATCGAGCTGTCCTCGACCCCGGTGCGGCCCACCCCGGCGGCGGCCCGCGAGGCGGTGCGCGCCGCCCTGGCCGAGCAGGGCCTCGGCCTGCTCGGCTGGTCGGACGGCGCCGACCGGCTGAGGCGCCGGCTCGCGCTGCTCCACCACCGGCTCGGGGACCCGTGGCCCGACGTGTCCGACGCCGCCCTGCTCGACCGGCTCGACGAGTGGCTCGCCCCTGAGCTCGACGCCCTCGCCGCCGGCCGCCGGGTCGACCTCGCCCCGCCCCTGCGGCGGCTGCTCCCGTGGCCGGAGGCCGCCCGCCTCGACGAGCTCGCGCCCGAGCGGCTGACCGTGGCCAGCGGCTCCCGGGCCCGGATCGACTACCCGGCCGCCGACGACCCCGCCGGCCGGCCCGTGGTCAGCGTCAAGCTCCAGGAGTGCTTCGGGTGGGCGGCGTCCCCGGCCGTGGCCGGCGGCCGGGTCCCGGTCCTCTTCCACCTGCTCTCCCCGGCGGGGCGGCCGCTGGCCGTGACCGACGACCTCGCCTCCTTCTGGTCCGGCCCCTACGCCCAGGTGCGCGCCGAGATGCGCGGCCGCTACCCCCGGCACCCCTGGCCCGAGGACCCCTGGACCGCGCCCGCGACCGCCCGCACCGCGCGCCGCTCCTGAGCCCGGACCCGTGCCCGGGCACGGCGGGTGGCGTCCCGGTGTGATCTGGGTTACGGTGGAGTCACCGCACCTGCCGAGCGCGTTGATCCAGCGCGCACGGACCGGCTCGCCCACCTCGCGATCCCCGGTCCGGGGCACGCACCGGCCGGACCCCCGCGACGCGATCGTTCCCGCGGGCCCGGCACCGGTCACGGTTCCGCCGGGCAGCACCTGCCCTCCCAGCACGGGTGCCCCGGCACATCTGTCACACCGCAGCTCGCTGCACCTCACGGAGAACGGGTACGCCCTCATGACTGCCACCTCGATCGAGACCACGCCGACGACCCCGACCACCTCGTCCCTGCCGCTGGTTCCCCAGGTCGCCGCTCCCGCGGTCGGCCCGGAGCTCGCCCGCTCCTGGCTGCTCGTCAACGGCGCCCAGGCCGAGCGGTTCGCGGCGGCCCGGGCGAGCGCGGCCGACGTCGTCGTCCTGGACATCGAGGACTCCGTGGCGCCCAAGGACAAGGAGCGCGCCCGCCGCAACGTCATCAGCTGGCTGGACGCCCGGGACGAGCACGGCGAGCAGCACCACGCGTGGGTGCGGGTCAACGGCTTCGGCACCCAGTGGTGGGAGGAGGACCTCCGGGCCCTTGCCGGCGTCCGCGGCCTGGACGGCGTCATGCTGGCCATGGTCGAGTCCCCGGAGCACGTCACCCGCACCGCGGAGCTGCTCAAGGACACGCGGATCGTGGCGCTCGTCGAGACGGCCCGCGGCGTGCAGCACCTGCAGGCCATCGCCGGCGCCCGCTCCACGTACCGCCTCGGCTTCGGCCTGGGCGACTTCCGGCGCGACACGGGCTTCGGGGAGAACCCCATGACGCTGGCCTACACGCGCTCGCAGTTCACGATCGCCTCCCGGGCGGCCAACCTGCCCGGCCCCATCGACGGGCCCGCCGTCGGCGCGCTCGGGCCGAAGCTGGCCGAGGCCACGTCCGTGACCCTGGAGTTCGGCATGACGGGCAAGCTGTGCCTGATGCCGGAGCAGACCGCCACGGTCAACGAGGGCCTGAGCCCGTCCCTGTCCGAGCTGTCCTGGGCCACCGAGTTCCTCCAGGAGTTCGACGCCGACGGCGGGGAGATCCGCAACGGCTCCGACCTGCCGCGCCTCGCCCGCGCCAAGAAGATCCTGGGCCTGGCCGGCGCCTTCGGCCTGAGCATCCCCGAGGGCTACGACGTCCACTTCGAGGCGCCGACCGACACGTACCACTGCTGATCCGGTGGTGAGGGGCCGGCACCCGGCCCCGCCCCCGCGCGGGAGCGCACCCCCTCCCCGCGCGTCCGACGGACCGGTGGGTGCCGTGCAGACACGGCGCCCACCGGTTCTTCCGTGTCCGGATCCCTCCGCCCCGGCCTGTCCCGTCCGGGGCGGGACGGACTAGATTCGACACCGTGCAGACTCCCCGCCCCGCCCCGCAGCCCCCGGCGTCCCGGCCCCGCCCCCGGCGGCCGAGGGCGGCCCTCCCGGTCGCCCTCTCCGCGGCCCTCCTCGCCACCGGCTGCTCGGCGCTCGCCCCCGACGGCGGGCGGGAGACCGCCGACCGGGTCGCCGCGGCCCTGGGCGCGGGCAGCGTCCAGGAGCTGTCCTTCGGCGACGTCGAGGGTCCCTCCGCCCAGCAGCAGTACGAGCGGATCACCGCGCCGCTCGGGGAGGCCGCCCCGGCCGTCGAGGTCTCCGCGGTCGAGGACACCGGGCAGGAGGACCGCCGCGAGGCCACCCTGTCCTGGTCGTGGGACCTCCCGGGCGTGGCGCAGGACTGGGCGTACGACTCGGTCCTCCCGCTGGTCCGGACCGGGTCCGGGGACTGGTCCGCCGAGTGGTCCCCGGCCGTGGTGCACCCGGGCCTGGCGGAGGGGGAGGCCCTGCGCGCCCGGACGGTGGCCGCGGACCGCGGGGACATCCTCGGGGCGGACGGCGAGACGCTGGTGACGGAGCGCCCGATCCGGCGGGTGGGCATCGACCGGTCGCAGCTCGACGGGGCGGACCCCGAGGAGGCGGCCCGCCGGCTCGCCGAGGCCGTGGACATCGACGCCGACGCCTACGCCGAGGCCGTCGGACAGGCCGGGCCCGAGGCGTTCGTCGAGGCCGTCCCGCTGCGGCTGGAGGACTTCCGGGAGCTGGACGCGGCGGAGATGGAGGCGGTCCCGGGCCTGCTCGTGGTCGAGGACGAGCTGCCGCTGGCGCCCTCCCGCGGCTTCGCCGCCGACCTGCTGGGCGGGGTGGCCGAGGCGACGGCCGAGGACGTGGCGGACTCCGGCGGGGAGCTCGCCCCCGGGACGGCGATCGGCCGCGGGGGAGTGCAGGAGCGCTTCGACGACCGGTTGCGCGGCACGCCCGGCGTCGTCGTCGAGGAGATCGGGGACGAGTCCGCGGCCGGCGAGCCGCTGTTCGAGGTCCCGGCGCAGGCCGGCGAGCCGGTCGCGGTGACCCTGGACCGCGGGCTCCAGGCCACCGCCGGTGAGCTGCTGGCCGGGATCGAGTCCCCCTCGGCGGTCGTGGCCGTCCGGCCCTCCACGGGCGAGCTCGTCGCCTCGGCCAACGGGCCGGGCTCCGAGGGCTACTCCACCGCGCTGCTGGGCCGGTACGCGCCCGGCTCCACCTTCAAGGTGGTCACGGCCCTCGGGATGCTCCGGCAGGGCGACACCCCCGGGACGGTCGTGCAGTGCCCGCCGTCCACGACCGCCGCGGGCGTGCGGGTCGACAACGTCGAGTCCTATCCGGCCGAGTTCACCGGCTCGATCACCCTCACCGAGGCGCTCGCCCACTCCTGCAACACCACCTTCGTGGACCAGCACGACCGTATCGACCAGGCAGAGCTGGCCGAGGCCGCGGCCGCGCTCGGGATCGGGGTGCCCGCGGAGCTGTCCGTGCCCGCGTTCTGGGGTGAGGTCCCGCGGGAGGAGCCGCCGGCCCAGCACGCCGCCGCGATGTTCGGGCAGGGCCGCACGCTCGTGTCCCCGCTGAGCATGGCCGGGCTCACCGCCTCGGTCGCCGCCGGAGAGCTCGTCACCCCCCGGCTGGTCAGCACCGAGGGACTGCTCGACGAGGACGCCGCGACCCGGCCCGGACCGGAGGAGCCCCTGACCGCCGAGGAGGCGGAGCAGCTGCGCACCAGGATGCGGGCCGTCGTCTCGTCCGGGCACCTGGGCGTGCTGCAGGGGCTCGAGCCGGACACCGCGATCGGCAAGACCGGCACGGCCGAGTTCGGCGACGAGGACCCGCCCCGGACCCACTCGTGGGTGATCGCCGAGCACGAGGACCTCGCCGTGGCGGTCTTCGTGGAGGACGGCGGCCTGGGCTCGGTCACCGGCGGACCCATCATGCGGGACTTCCTGGCCGCGGCCTCCGCGTCCACCGCCGGCTGAGCCGCGACACGGTGGCCCGGGCCCTTCCGCGGCCCGCGCCGCTGGCCCAGGATGGGAGCACACCGTCCGCAGCCGCGGACCACCGGACCACCGAGGAGTTCCCCGTGCCCGAGACCGTGCCCACCACTCCCGCGAGAACCAAGATCGGCGTGGTCGGCGCCGGCTCCGTCGGCTCGTCCCTGGCCTACGCGGTCCTCATCAAGGGCGTCGCCCAGGAGGTGGCCCTCTACGACCTCGCCGGGGACCGGGTCCGCGCCGAGGGCCTGGACCTCGCCCACGGGGCCATGTTCACCCCCAGCTCCCGGGTGACCGGCTCCGACGACGTCGCCGTGCTGGCGGGCTCGGACGTCGTCTTCGTGACCGCCGGGGCCAAGCAGCGGCCCGGCCAGACCCGGATGGAGCTGGCGGGCGCCAACGCCGCGATCCTCGAGCAGCTGATGCCGCGGCTGGTGGAGCAGGCGCCCGAGGCCGTGTACGTGCTGGTGACCAATCCGTGCGACGTGCTCACGGTCATCGCGCAGAAGCTCACCGGCCTGCCCACGGAGCGGGTGATGTCCTCCGGGACCGTGCTGGACACGTCCCGGCTGCGGTGGCTGCTGGCCGAGGAGGGCGGGGTGTCCACCACGAGCGTGCACGCCACGATCGTCGGCGAGCACGGGGACACCGAGTTCCCCCTGTGGTCGAACGCGAACATCGGGCAGATCCCGCTGCGGGACTGGACCGTCGAGGGGCGGCGGCCCTTCACCGACGAGCGGCTGGACGAGATCACGCACCGGACGATCAACGCGGCGTACACGGTGATCCAGGGCAAGGGCGCCACCAACTACGCGATCGGCCTGGCCGGGGCGCGCGTGGCGGAGGCCGTGCTGCGGGACGAGCACGCCGTGCTGCCCGTCTCCACGGTCCTCGACGACTACCGGGGGATCAGCGGGGTCGCCCTGTCCGTGCCGTCGATCGTCGCGCGGCGGGGCGTCGTCGAGCGGCTGGCCGTGCCCATGGACGAGCAGGAGCTGGCCATGCTGCACCGCTCCGCCGAGGCGATCCGGGCCACCCTGGCCTCGATCGGGTACTGACCCCGGCGGAGCGGTGCGAGAGGTCAGCGGGCGGCCATCTCGTCCTCCGCCGCGTGGGCGAGGCGCACGGCGTCGTCGAACTCGCGCTCGATCTCCTCGTCGCGCCGATAGGTGGCCTTCGAGACCAGCACGGCGGAGACGAGGCTCACGAGGAAGCCGGGGATGATCTCGTAGAGGTCGGCCCACGGGGTCACGGTCCACGCGAACACGGTGACCGCGCCCAGGAGCATTCCGGTGATCGCGCCCAGGTTCGTGAGCTTGCGCCAGAACAGGGACAGGATCACGATCGGGCCGAACGAGGCGCCGAAGCCGGCCCACGCGAACGCCACGAGGCCGAGGATCGTGTTGTTCTGCTCCCAGGCCAGGAACGTGGCGACGAGGGCGACGAGGGCCACGCCCGCGCGGCCCATCCACACCTGCTTGCGCTCGGAGGGGGACTCCTTGACCGTCAGCTTGTACAGGTCCTCCACCAGGGCGGAGGAGGAGACGATGAGCTGGGAGGAGACCGTGGACATGATCGCCGCGAGCACGGCCGCCAGCACGAAGCCGGCGATCACGGGGTGGAAGAAGACCTGCGCGAGGTCCAGGAACACGGACTCCGGGTCGGTCGGGCTCTCGTCCGGGCGGTTACCGTAGTAGGCGACGCCGACCAGGGCGGTGGCGATCGCCCCGATGACGCTGAGCACCATCCAGGTCAGGCCGATCCGGCGGCCGGTCTTGGCGTCGGCGGGGGAGCGCATGGCCATGAAGCGGACGATGATGTGCGGCTGGCCGAAGTAGCCGAGGCCCCACGCCAGGGCCGAGATGACGCCGATGGCCGTGGCCCCGGACACCATGGAGAGGGCGTCGGGCTGGACGGCGCGGATGTTCTCCGCCATCTGGCCGAAGCCGCCCACGTTGATCACGCCCACGACGGGGACGAGGAGCAGGGCCGCGAACATCAGGAGGCCCTGGGCCACGTCCGTGTAGGTCGCACCGAGGAAGCCGCCGAAGAGCGTGTAGGCGATGGTGACGCCGACGACGAGGAGCAGCCCGGCGTGGTACGTCGAGCCGAAGGACGACTGGAAGAACAGCCCGCCGGCCACCATGCCGGAGGAGACGTAGAACGTGAAGAACACCAGGATGATGAGCCCGGAGACGATGCGCAGCAGCCGGCTGCCGCCCTTGAGCCGGTTGTCCAGGAAGGACGGGATCGTGATCGAGTTGTGCGAGACCTCGGTGTAGGAGCGCAGCCGGGGCGCGATGAACTTCCAGTTGACCCACGCGCCGACGATCAGGCCGACGGCGATCCACGCCTCGACCAGACCGGAGAGGAACACCGCGCCGGGCAGACCGAGCAGCAGCCAGCCGGACATGTCGGAGGCACCGGCGCTGAGGGCGGCGGTCCCGGGCTTGAGGTTGCGCCCGCCGAGCATGTAGTCGTCGAGGTTCTTCGTCCTGCTGTTGGCGTAGAGGCCGATCCCGATCATGGCGGCGAAGTAGATGACGATCGCGATCGTCTGGGCTATCTCTTGGGGCATGGTGTCCTTTCCGCCCGGAGCCGGCCCGGTGGAGCGCAGCGTCCAGGGGGGTGGGTGGAGCAGAGGTCCCACAGAACTTTACGCCCGCTCCCGGGCAGTGGCCAGCCACTACGGGTATAGGGAGGCGGTCCCGGGGGTGCGGGGAGACCGCGCCGGCGGCCCGCGGGGCCGGCTCAGGCGTCGTCGTGCGCCTGCAGGAACTCGTAGACCTCCCGCTCGTCGACGCCGGGGAAGGCCCCCTCCGGGAGGGCGGCGAGCACGTGCGAGTGGGCCCGGGTGTTGGGCCAGGCGTGGCCCGCCCACACCCGGCTGAGCTCCTCGGGCGGGCGCCGGCAGCACGAGGGGTCCGGGCAGGTCGACACCGTGCGGTGCGGGGTGTCGCGGCCGCGGAACCAGCGGGCGTCGGTGAACGCGACGCCCACGCCGATGGAGAACGCGCCCTGGCTCGAGAGCTCCGTGCGCGTGGAGCACCAGTACGTGCCGGAGGGGGTGTCCGTGTACTGGGCGAACGCCGTGAACTGGTTGGGCTGGTCGAAGACGGTGCGCCCGGACCACTTGCGGCAGGAGATCTGGCCCTCGATCGCCCCGGTGTGGTCCGTCGGGAACGCCAGCCCGTTGTTCTCGTAGGCCTTGTGGATCACCCCGGACGAGTGCACCTTGTGGAAGTGGGTGCGGATCCCCAGGTGCCGGGTGGCCAGGTTCGTGAAGCGGTGGCCCGCCGTCTCGTGGGAGACGGCGAAGCGGTCCTTGAGGTCCTCCAGGAAGAGGTCCCGGTCCTTCTTCGCCTCGAGCAGGAACGGGACGGTCTTGTCCTCCGGAAGCATCACCGCGGCGGCGAAGTAGTTGGTCTGCACGCGCTGGGCGAGGAACTCGGCGTAGTCCTTGGGCGGCTCGTGGCCCAGCACCTGGTGCCCCACGGCCTGGAGCAGCACCGCGCGGGGGTCGTGGTCCGCCCGGGGGCTCTGCACCAGGTAGATCCGCCGGTTGAGCAGGTCGGTCACCGAGCGGGTCGAGTGCGGGAGGTCGGTGACGTGGTGGATGCTGTAGCCGAGCCTGCCCACCATCTCGGAGATCACGGAGTTGGACACGGGGCCCGAGGAGTAGCCGCCCAGGGTCAGCAGCTCCTTGGCGGCCTGCTCCAGGTCCGGGAAGTAGTTGTCCTGCGCCCGCATGAGCCGGCGCAGCTGCACGTTGGCCCGGCGGGCCTCCTCCGGGGTGGCCGAGTTCTTCTCGAGGGCCTCGGCCAGCCGCTCCTGCAGGGCCACGAGCGCCTCGAGCACCTCGGTGGACAGCGCGGAGCTGACCCGGACGGTCGGCAGCCCCAGCTGCTCGTAGAACGGGGAGCGCTGGGCGCGCTCGAGCTGGATCTCGAGCGCCTCCCGCCGGGTGCCGGGCTCGGCCCCGAGCAGGGCGTCCACGCTCGTGCCCAGGACCTCGGCGAGGCGCCGCAGCAGGCTGAGCCGGGGCTCGCGGCGCCCGTTCTCGATCACGGACAGCTGCGAGGTGGCGGTGCCCGCCCGGTCGGCGAGCTCCGCGAGCGTCATGCCGCGGTCCTTGCGCAGCGAGCGGATGCGCCGGCCGAGACCGATCAGGTCGGTGCTGCCGGCCGGCTCCGCCGTCGTCGGTTCCTCGGTGCCCCACGCGCTGGTCGTCATTTCTTCACGATAGACGAAAAACGGCGAAAGTTCGACGAGAAATGTGGGGTTGATCCGGGTTGAACTGGGGCAAAGTGGGATGTGTCACCACGGAGGAGTGAACTTCCCGGTGACCCCGAAGCCGAAGCACCCGTTCTCGGACCACTCAACGAGGAGCCGACATGTCCTACCCCAACGCCCCCAAGACCGCCGACGAGATCCGCCAGGAGTGGGACGCCGATCCCCGCTGGGCGCAGATCACCCGCGACTACACGGCGGAGGAGGTCGTCCGCCTGCGCGGCACGGTGCAGGAGGAGATGACCCTGGCCCGCCGCGGCGCGGAGCAGCTGTGGGAGAAGCTGCACACCGAGGACTTCGTGAACTCCCTGGGCGCCCTGACCGGCAACCAGGCGGTCCAGCAGGTCAAGGCCGGTCTCAAGGCCATCTACCTCTCCGGCTGGCAGGTCGCCGGCGACGCGAACCTCGCGGGCCAGACCTACCCCGACCAGTCGATCTACCCCGCGAACTCCGTCCCGGCGGTCGTGCGGCGGATCAACAACGCACTGATGCGCGCCGACCAGATCGAGCACTCCGAGGGCACGAGCACGGTCGAGGACTGGCTGGTCCCGATCGTGGCCGACGCCGAGGCCGGCTTCGGCGGCCCGCTCAACGCCTACGAGCTCATGAAGTCCATGATCGCCGCCGGCGCGGCCGGCGTGCACTGGGAGGACCAGCTGGCCTCCGAGAAGAAGTGCGGCCACCTGGGCGGCAAGGTGCTCATCCCCACCCAGCAGCACGTCCGCACCCTGAGCGCGGCCCGGCTCGCGGCCGACGTCGCCGACGTCCCCTCGCTGATCATCGCCCGCACCGACGCGGAGGCGGCCACCCTGATCACCTCGGACGTGGACGACCGCGACAAGCCGTTCGTCACCGGCGAGCGCACCGCGGAGGGCTACTACAAGGTCCGCAACGGCCTCGAAGCCTGCATCGCCCGCGGCAACGCGTACGCCCCGTATGCCGACCTGCTGTGGATGGAGACGGGCACCCCGGACCTCGAGCTGGCCAAGAAGTTCGCCGACGGCATCCACGCGGAGCACCCCGACCAGATGCTCGCCTACAACTGCTCGCCGTCCTTCAACTGGAAGAAGCACCTGGACGACGCCACGATCGCCAAGTTCCAGCGCGAGCTGGGCGCGATGGGCTTCAAGTTCCAGTTCATCACCCTGGCCGGCTTCCACGCCCTGAACTACTCGATGTTCGACCTCGCCCACGGCTACGCCCGCAACCAGATGACGGCCTACGTGGAGCTGCAGGAGCGGGAGTTCGCGGCCGAGGAGCGCGGCTACACCGCCACCCGCCACCAGCGCGAGGTCGGCACCGGCTACTTCGACCTGGTCTCCACCGTCCTCAACCCGCAGTCCTCCACCACGGCGCTGGCCGGGTCCACCGAGACCGCCCAGTTCTGAGCCGAACGGCCCTGAGCCGAACGGCCGTGACCGGCCGGGGGCCCGACAGGGTCCCCGGCCGCGCCGCATCCGACGACGACCCGCTCCGGCGCCCTTCGGGGCCGCCCCACCCGAACTCCCCAGGACACTCTTCAGGCGAGGACCCAGCCATGATGACCATGACCAGCAACCCCGTGACGATCAACGGCGTGACCCTCACCGGTCACCACGTGCCCCGGCAGAACAGTGTGCTCACCCCCGACGCGCTCGGCTTCCTCGCGGCGCTGCACCGCGAGTTCGAGCCCCGCCGGCGCGAGCTGCTGGCCGCCCGCGAGGAGCGGCGCAAGGCGATCGCCCGCGGCACCGACCCCACGTTCCTGCCCGAGACGCGGAGGATCCGCGAGGACGACTCCTGGCGCGTGCCCCCGCCCCCGCCCGGGCTCGAGGACCGCCGCGTGGAGATCACCGGTCCCACCGAGCGGAAGATGACCATCAACGCCCTCAACTCCGGGGCGAAGGTGTGGCTCGCGGACATGGAGGACGCCAACACCCCGCACTGGACGAACGTGGTCACCAACCAGCTCAACCTCATCGACGCGCTCGAGGGGACCATCGAGTTCACCAACCCGGACGGCAAGAAGTACGCGCTGAAGAACAGGGACGCCCGGGCCAACCCGACCATCGTGGTGCGGCCCCGCGGGTGGCACTTCGAGGAGAGGCACCTGTCCGTGCGGGACGAGCCCATCGCGGGCGCCATCGTGGACTTCGGCCTGTACTTCTTCCACAACGCGCGCCGGCTCAAGAAGCTCGGCCTGGGCCCCTACTTCTACCTGCCCAAGACCGAGTCCCACCAGGAGGCGCGGCTGTGGCACGACATCTTCAGCCGGGCGGAGTCCATGCTGGGGACGGACCGCGGCACCATCCGCGCCACCGTGCTGATCGAGACGATCACCGCGGCCTTCGAGATGGAGGAGATCCTCCACGAGCTCGGGGAGCACGCCGCGGGGCTCAACGCCGGCCGCTGGGACTACATCTTCTCCATCATCAAGAACTTCCGGACCCGCGGGCCCCGCTTCATCCTCCCGGACCGCAACGCGGTGACCATGACGCAGCCGTTCATGCGGGCCTACACCGAGCAGCTCGTGCGGGCCTGCCACCGCCGCGGGGCGATGGCCATCGGCGGGATGGCCGCGTTCATCCCCTCCCGCCGGGACGAGGAGGTCAACCGCACCGCGATCGAGAAGGTGCAGGCCGACAAGACCCGCGAGGCCGAGGACGGGTTCGACGGATCCTGGGTGGCCCACCCCGACCTGGTCCCCGTGTGCCGCGAGGTCTTCGACGCGGTGCTCGGCGACCGCCCGAACCAGCTGGACCGGCTCCGCGAGGACGTGGTGCCCGACGACAAGGCGCTCATCGACATCGCCTCGGCCGAGGGGAGGATCACCGAGGTGGGGATCCGCAACAACGTGGAGGTGGGCATCCGCTACATCGAGGCGTGGCTGCGCGGCAACGGCGCCGTGGGCATCCACAACCTGATGGAGGACGCCGCGACCGCGGAGATCTCCCGCTCCCAGATCTGGCAGTGGGTGAACACCCGCGCCATCACGGACGAGGGCGAGGAGATCACCCGGGACTGGGTGCAGGAGCTGCTGGAGGAGGAGTTCGCGAAGATCGAGCGCGCCGAGGGCGACCGCTTCGACGACGCCCGCGCCATCTTCGAGGAGGTGGCCCTGGGCGACGACTACCCCGCGTTCCTGACCACCCCCGCCTACGAGCGGTTCCTGGCCGAGCCCGAGGACCCGCACGCCCCGGAGGAGGCCGGCACCTCCGCGTCCTCGCGCGCCTGAGCGGCCCACCGGGCCGGGTCCACGACCCAGGGCGCCCGGGGCAGGACGTCCTCGTCGAACACGGCGAGGACGTCCTGCGCCGACCGGACCGGTCCGGGGAGGCCCAGCGACGCGGCCATCCAGCCCAGCACCTCCTCGGCGCCGTGACCCCCCGCGGCGAGCTCGGCGAGGGTCACGGCGCCGTCCCGCTTGGCGAGGCGCTGCCCGTGCGCGTTGAGCACGAGCGGCACGTGCACCCACTCCGGCTCGTCCAGACCGAGCATCGAGGCCAGGTACGCCTGCCGGGGGGTCGAGGGCAGCAGGTCGTCGCCCCGGACCACCTGGTCCACGCCCTGGTGGGCGTCGTCGAGGACCACCGCGAGGTTGTAGGCGGGGCGGCCGTCGTTGCGCAGCAGCACGAAGTCGTCGACGAGCCCCGTGAACGCCCCGGCCCAGCGGTCCACGACCGTGCGGGAGCGCACGTCCGCGCGCAGCCGCACCGCCGGGGGCCGCTCCCGGCGGCGCCGCGCCCGCTCGGCGTCGCCGAGGTCCCGGCACGTGCCCGGATAGGCGCCCGGGGCCCCGTGCGGCGCGCTCGCGGCCGCCTGCACCTCCCGGCGCGTGCAGTAGCACTCGTAGGTGTGCCCCGCCGCGGTGAGACGCTCCACCACGGCCCGGTGCTCGGCCTCCCGCGAGGACTGCAGCAGGGGCGGGCCGTCCCAGTCGAGGCCCAGCCGGGCGAGGTCCGCGAGCTGCCGCTCGGCCGCCCCCGGCCGCACCCGGTCGATGTCCTCGACGCGCAGGACGAAGCCCCGGCCCGTGGAGCGCGCGAGGGCCCACGCGAGCAGCGCCGTGCGGAGGTTGCCGAGGTGGAGGTCCCCCGAGGGGGACGGAGCATAGCGGCCGGCGCCTCCGGCCGCACGGCCCGAGGACGGAGCGGTCATGGTTGCCAGGATAGCCAGCGGCGGTCGGTACCCTGGTCGGGTGGCGCGCATCAACGAAATCCGCGACGGCGTCTTCGCCGTGAGCACGGACAACTGGAGGCTGAACTCCGGGGTCGTGCTCGGGTCCCGTCGCGCCCTCGTGATCGACACGGGCGCGGGCCCGCGCCAGGCCCGCGAGATCCTCGAGGCCGTCCGCTCGCTCACGGGCCTGCCGCTGACGGTGGTGAACACCCACGCCCACTACGACCACTTCCTGGGCAACGCCGTGTTCCAGCGCGCCGGGGCCGAGGACTTCTGGGCGCACCGCGGCTGCGCGGCGGCGATCCAAGCGCACGGCGACTTCCAGCGCTCCTTCGTGGGCACCCACGAGCCCGAGATGGCCGCCGCCGAGGGGCCGGACACCCGTCTCGTCGTGCCCAACCGGCACCTGCCGGGCACGGGCCGGCGCCCCGCCCTGACCCGGGTGGACCTGGGGGAGCGGGCGGCGGTGCTCTTCTCCTTCGGCCCGGGCCACACCGACAACGACCTCTGCGTGGGCGTCGACGACGTCGTGTTCACCGGGGACCTCGTGGAGCAGGGCGCCGACCCCAGCTTCGACGACTCCTACCCGCGGGGCTGGGCCACGGCCCTCGAGAGCCTGGCCGCCCTCGACCGGTACCAGGTCTTCGTCCCCGGCCACGGCAACCCGGTGGAGCGCGGCTTCGTGCTCCAGCAGGCCCGGCTCATGCGCACCGCGATCGAGCGGGTGGACGCGAGCGAGGCCGCCGCGGCGCAGCCGGACGGCATGCGGCCCGTGACGGCCTCGATGTTCCGCCTGCCCTACAACCCGGGGGCGGCGCGGATCCTCCTGGACCGGCTCGAGCGGATCAGGGCCGAGGACGCCGCGACCGAGGAGCTTGCAGCGCTGTCAGCGCCGCTGCCGCCAGGAGACTGACCCCGAGGATCGCCGCGCACGCCGCGACCGCAGCCCAGCCCCCGCCCGGCACGCGCAGGGCCGCCCACAGCGGCAGCAGGCCGACCAGCAGGGCCCCCGCGCCGGAGACGGCCAGCAGGGCGGTCAGGCCCCCGCCGGGCACGGGGCGTTCCACGGGCCCGGTCAGGCGCAGCACGAGCCCGCCCAGGGCCGCCCAGCCCGCCACGACCAGCAGGGACGCCACCACGTCCGAGGGCCGGTGCCAGCCGTTCAGCAGCGTGGCCACCCCGGTCGCGGTCGTGGCGGCCGCCCCCAGCAGCCCGACCACCGGCCGGGAGGAGGCGGGGGCCGCGAGCAGCACCACCGCCACGGCGGCGGCCGCGGCGGCCGTGTGCCCGGACGGGAAGGAGTTGACGGCGGCCTCCTGGATCCCCAGGTCCGGCTTCTCCAGCAGCACCCGCTTGAGCAGCTGGACCGTGAGGTTGGAGAGCACGACCACCGCCGCCCCGACCACCGCCGGGGCGAGGCGCCGGGAGCGCACGGCCAGGACCGCGAGGCACAGGGCGGAGACGGCGCCCACCACCCACGGGACCGAGTCGAGCAGCTGGGCGGCGCGGTCGGAGAGGTCGGGGAAGGCGCCGCTCGCCTGGCGCAGGGCCAGTTCGTCGAGCCACTGCCCGGTCGCGGTGGTGAGGGCCACGACCCCGACCAGCGCGGCCGACGCCCACAGGGCGGCGGCGCCGAGCAGGTGGCCCAGGATCTGCAGGACGGTGGGGGCGGGGCGGCGGGCGGTCGTGGTCATCGAGCTCCTGGGCGGTGGTGCGGATCGTCGGGGCGCGGGCACGGCCGCGGTGGTGCGGATCGTCGGGGCGCGGGCACGGCCGCGGCCGTGCGGGCACCCGCGGAGCCCTCATCATTCCACGCACGGATCGGAGCGGGCTGAGAGGCGCCGCCTAGGCTGGGGAGCATGCTCCCCGCCGTGGTCCTGCCCCCGCTCGACGACCTGCTCGCGCACGCGCACGTCGTCGCCCTGCCGATGCGGGTGCGCTTCCGCGGCGTCGACGTGCGCGAGTCGGTGCTCCTGCGCGGCCCGGCGGGGTGGGGGGAGTTCGGCCCGTTCCCCGAGTACGGGGACGCCGAGGCGGGCGCCTGGCTCCGCGCCGCGGTCGACGCCGCGTGGCACGGCTTCCCGGCGCCCCGGCGCACGCGCATCCCCGTCAACGCGACCGTGCCCGCCGTGCCGGCGGCCCGGGTCCGGGAGGTCCTCGCCGGTTTCGGGGGCGGGGTGCGTGCCGTGAAGATCAAGGTCGCCGAGCGCGGCCAGGGGCCGGGGGACGACGACGCCCGGGTCGCGGCCGTGCGGGCCCTGCTGCCGGAGGCCGAGCTGCGGGTGGACGCCAACGGCGGGTGGGACGTGCCCACGGCCCTCGCGGCCCTGGAACGGCTCGGGCGGCACGGGCTCGCGTACGCGGAGCAGCCCGTGCCCACGATCGAGGGCCTCGCCGCCGTCCGGGAGGGCCTCGCCGACCGGGGCGTGGCGGTGCTGGTGGCCGCGGACGAGTCCGTGCGCAAGGAGGACGACCCCCTGGCGGTGGCCCGGGCGGGCGCCGCCGACCTGCTCGTGGTCAAGGCGGCCCCGCTGGGCGGGGTGCGCCGCGCCCTGGACGTGGTCGCCCAGGCCGGCCTGCCGGCGGTGGTCAGCTCCGCCCTGGACACCTCCGTGGGCATCCGGGCGGGTCTCGCGCTCGCCGCCGCCCTGCCCGAGCTCCCGTACGCCTGCGGGCTCGGGACGGTGTCCCTCATGCGGGCGGACGTCCTGCGGGAGCCGCTGCGGCCGGTGGGCGGGATGCTCGAGCTGCGGGACGCGGTCCCGGACCCCGAGCTGCTGGCGCGCCACGCCGTGCCCGCCGACCGGCGCCGGTGGTGGCTGGAGCGGCTGCGCCGCGTGCACGCCCTGGCCGGGGTCGCGCCTCACCCCTGAGCCGCGACCCCCAGGACCTCGGCCCGGAGCCGGTCCGGGTCCACCGGCTCGCCCTCGTGCAGCCCGTGGCCCCGGACCCAGGCCCGGGCGGCGCGCCACACGTCGTCGCAGCCGAGCTCCATGTCGGGGTGGGCGGCGCCGATCCGGGTCTGGGCCGTGTGCTCGGGGTCGTCGCCCGTGAAGGAGAAGACCGCCACGGGGCTGCAGGCGAGCCCCACCACCCCGCGGACGGAGGCGATGATCCGTCCGTGCAGGCAGTCCCCCGGGTGGAGGTCCCACGCGCGGTGGATGCTCAGGCAGTCCACGGCCGCACGCCGGTACCCGTGCGCGCCGTGCTCGTGCGGAACGTTCCCCCCGTGCTCCCGCGGGGACAGCAGTCCCCCCTCTGGTTCGGTGTGCATCGCGCGCCTCCTCCGCCGGTGTCCCGGCCGGCTCCGCCGCCGCGGCGGCACGGCCCGTGGGCGGATCGAGCAGAAGGAGGGGGGTCTTCCGGACGTTCCCGGTCACGGTCCGGGGCGCTGAACGGATGGGACGGCCTGACGCCTCGAGCATCCCAGAACCGGGACGGCCGCGGAATCCGCCGGCGCATTGTTTCTTTGAGTGAACTCGGCCCGGGACGGACCCGCTGATCAGGGGCGGATGGGTCCCCGGCCGGTCACTGCCCGTTCACCTGCGGTTCGCACGGCCGCCCCCGGGGCCTCACCGGGCGGTGGTGCAGTGGCGGAGCACCCGTTCCCCGACCGCGGTCCGCCGCGGGCCCCGTCCCCTGGGAGAGCCATGACCGACACCGCCAAGCGCACCGTCCTGCCCCTGCTCGGCCACACGCGCGGCAAGCGCAGCCCCGTCACGTGCCAGCTCAAGTGCGGCAGCGCCTGCGCCGGACCGGAGTGCAACACCTCCGGCAACGGCTACTTCCGCGACATCGCGAGCGCGGCGCTGTCCCGCCGCTCCGCCCTGGGCCTGGGCGCCGCGGCGGCCGTGACCGTCGGCGTCGTCGGCGCCACCCCGGAGGCCGCCCAGGCCCACGGCCGCGGACGCTCCGGGCTGTCCTTCGCGCCCATCGCCCCCGTGCCGAACACCGTGGACGACCTCACGGTCCCCGAGGGCTTCGACTGGTCCCCGATCATCCGCTGGGGCGACCCCCTGTTCGAGGACTCCCCGGAGTTCGACCCCCTCCGGCAGACCCCGGAGTCCCAGGCGGCCCAGTTCGGCTACAACAGCGACTACCTGGACATCCTCCAGGACCGCGGCGGGCGCAGCGGAGTGCTCGTGAACAACCACGAGTACACCAACGAGAACCTCATGTTCCCCGCCGAGCAGCAGGACGACCTCCAGCGGGTGGCCCGGGTGGCCATGGCCGCCCACGGCATGTCCGTCGTGGAGATCGCCCGCACCGGCCCCGGCCGGCCCTGGACCTACGTCCGCGGCGGAGCCCGCAACCGGCGCATCACCCTGAGCACGCCCTTCGCCGTGGACGGCCCGGCCGCCGGCTCCGCGCTGCTGAGGACGCAGGACGACCCGACCGGCACCGTGGTCCTCGGCACGCAGAACAACTGCGCCGGCGGCACCACCCCGTGGGGCACCGTCCTGTCCGGCGAGGAGAACTTCAACCAGTACTTCAAGGGCAACGGCTCCGCCGAGCAGAAGCGCTACGGGATCGCCGCCGAGGCCCCGAGCCGGCGCTGGCACGAGGTGGACCCCCGCTTCGACTCGACCCTGCCGGGCTACGAGAACGAGCCGAACCGGTTCGGCTGGGTCGTGGAGCTCGACCCCCAGGACCCCGCCTCGACCCCGGTCAAGCACACCGCACTGGGCCGCTTCAAGCACGAGGGCGCCAACGTGCGCGTGGCCGAGGACGGCACCGTGGTGGCCTACTCCGGCGACGACGAGCGCTTCGACTACCTCTACAAGTTCGTCTCCGCCCAGAAGTACGTCGAGGGCGACCGCGCCCACAACATAACGCTGCTCTCCGAGGGCAACCTGTACGTCGCGAAGTTCACCGGGGACACCGCGGCCGAGATCGACGGCTCCGGCCGGCTGCCCTCCGACGGCGCGTTCGACGGCTCCGGCGAGTGGCTGCCCCTGGTGGTGGACGGGGAGTCGGCCGTGGCCGGCATGTCCGTGGAGGAGGTCCTGGTGTTCACCCGCCTGGCAGCGGACCAGGTCGGCGCCACCAAGATGGACCGCCCCGAGGACGTCGAGCCCTCCCCGCACACCGGCAAGGTCTACGTGGCGCTGACCAACAACACCGACCGCGGCACCCCGGGCAAGGCCAGCCCGGACGAGGCCAACCCGCGCACCCAGAACCGCGACGGGCACGTCATCGAGATCACGGAGCGTCACCACCGTGCCGACGCCACCGAGTTCGGCTGGAACATCCTCCTCGTCGCCGGGGACCCGGCGAAGAACGCCTCCACCTACTTCTCCGGCTACCCGGTGGAGAAGGTCTCCCCGATCTCCTGCCCGGACAACCTGGCCTTCGACTCGGAGGGCAACCTGTGGATCTCCACGGACGGCGCCCCGGGGACCATCGGCTACAACGACGGACTGTTCAAGGTGGGACTGTCCGGGCGCGAGCGCGGCAACGTCGAGCAGTTCCTCGCCGTGCCGCAGGACGCCGAGACCTGCGGGCCCGTGATCCGCGACCGCGAGCGCATGGTCTACGTGGCCGTGCAGCACCCGGGCGAGGACGGCTCCTTCGAGGAGCCCCGCTCCTACTTCCCGGACTACGTGGTGGAGACCCGCCAGGGCGAGGGCGAGTGGTCCCTGCCGCGGCCGTCCGTGGCCCAGGTCTTCGCCGTGGACCGGGCCGGGGAGCCCGAGTTCCCCGGCGCGATCCACGACCGGCCGGGGCGGGGCCGCAACCAGCACAAGCGGCGCAAGAACGGCGAGCGCGGGCCCCGCTACCGCGGCTACAAGGGCAAGGCCACCGCGGAGACGAAGGCGGCCGCGAGGACCGCGTCCCGCTCCTACTGAGCCCCGCCTCCTGAGGCGTCCGGAGCCCACCGGTCCCCGGCCCGCCCCGCGGCGGGCCGGGGACCGCTGCGTTCCCGGACTACCCTGGTCTCCTGTGACCACACCCTCTCTCGACACCGCCCGCACCGTCCTGGAGGAGCTCGTCGCCGCCGGGATGCGGCACCTCGTCGTAGCCCCCGGCTCCCGGTCCGCGCCGCTGGCCTACGCCGCGGCGGCCGCCCAGGCCGCCGGGGCCCTCGAGGTCCACGTGCGGGTGGACGAGCGGAGCGCGGCGTTCACCGCCCTCGGCATCGCACGGGCCACCGGCCGGCCGGCCGGGGTGCTCACCACCTCGGGCACGGCCGTGGGCAACCTGCTCCCCGCGGTGCTGGAGGCCGACCACGCCGAGGTGCCCCTCGTGGTGCTCTCCGCCGACCGCCCGCCGGAGCTGCGGGGCACCGGCGCCAACCAGACCACCCGCCAGCCGGGAATCTTCGGCGACCACGTGCGCGCCGCCGTGGACCTCCTCCCGGACGACGACGTGCCCGCCCGGCTCGAGGAGGTCCTCGCCGCCCTGGCCGGCCGTGGACCGCAGGGGCCCCGGCCGGCGGGACCGGTCCACCTCAACGTGGCCCTGCGCGAGCCGCTGCACCCCGCGCCGGAGGACGGCCCGGTGCTCGCGGCCCGGGCCCGGCTGCTGGCCGCCCGGACGGGGGCACGGCCGGACCCGGGGCCGGCCGCGGTGGCGGCCGGCCCGGTCGCGGTCCCGCCGCCGGACGCCGGGACGGCGCGCTCCGTCGTCGTCGCCGGGGACGGCGCCGGACCGGACGCGGCACGCTTCGCCGAGGCGTGCGGGCTGCCGCTGCTCGCGGAGCCCTCCTCGAACGCGCGGAGCGGCCCGCACGCCGTGGGGGCCTACCGGCTGCTGCTGGACTCCCCGCTGGGCCGGCGGATCGAGCGGGTCCTGCTCGTGGGCCGGCCCACGCTCTCCCGCCCGGTCGGGGCCCTGCTCGCCCGGGAGGGCGTCGCCACCGCAGCCGTGCGGCCGGCACCCGTGGCCTGGTACGAGCCCGGGCGGCGCCGTGAGCGGGTGCTCACGAGCTGGGCCGAGGCGGCCGCCTTCACCGGCCGCGGCGCCCCCGGCTGGGCGCAGGCCTGGCGGGAGGCGGGCGCCGCCGCGGACGGCGCCGTCGCCGGGCTGCTCGCCGCCGAGCCGCCGGGCCGGGCCACGGGCCCGGCCGTGGCCGCCGCGGTGTGGGAGGCCTGCCGGCGGGACGGGGCCGTGCTGCTGGCGGGCTCCTCCAACCCCGTGCGCGACCTCGACCTGGCCGCCCGGCCCGGCCCGGCCTCCCCGCTCGTGCTCGCCAACAGGGGGCTCGCCGGGATCGACGGGACGGTGGCCACGGCCGCCGGCGCGGCGCTCGGCGGGGACCGGCCGGTCCGCGCCCTCCTGGGCGACCTGACGTTCCTGCACGACGTCTCGTCCCTGCTGCTGGGCCCGGGCGAGCGCGAGCCCGACCTCCAGCTCGTGGTCCTCAACGACGGCGGCGGGGGGATCTTCACGACCCTGGAGCACGGCGTGCTGGGGGAGCAGGAGGAGTACCGGGCGGTCGTGGAGCGGTTCTTCGGCACCCCGCACGAGGCCCGGCTCGACGCGCTGTGCGCCGGCTACGGCGTGGCCCACCGGCGTGCGGCCGGCGTCGCCGAGCTCGAGCAGGCGCTCGCCGCGCCCGTGCGGGGGCGCTCGGTCCTGGAGGTCGTGGTGGACCGGCGCGGGCTGCGGGACCTCCACGCGCGGATCCGGGCCGCCGTCGCCCGGGCCGCCGCGGAGGCCGCCGCGCAGGACATGGCTCAGGACACCGCGCAGGACACGGCTCCGGACAACGGTGCGGGAGGCCGCACCGGCCGCTGACGGGTCTCGAGGTGCGCCGGGTGCCCTGCGCCGGCCGGCGCCCCGGGGCCGGGGACGCGGGCGGGCCCCGCCCCCCGGCGAGGGGGGACGGGGCCCGGAGGCGGTGCCGCGGGGGTCAGCCGCGCACGGTGGGCGCCTCCTGCTCGGCGGGCGCCTGCGGGTGCCCGGCGAGCTCCTCCACCCGGTGTTCGGCCTCCTCCAGCCCGCGCTGGTGGGGCACCACGAGGGTGACCAGCGCACCGAGCAGGGCCACGCCGGCGAAGACGTAGAACGCCTGGGGGCCGCCGAAGCCGGCCGCGGCGAGCCAGCCGCCGATGATCGGGCCGAAGATGCCGCCGAACCGGCCCATGCTCGCGCAGAACGCCACGCCGGCGGCCCGGGCGTTGGTGGTGTAGTAGTTCGACTGGAACCCGTAGACCAGGACCTGGGTGCCGATGGTGCCCACGCCGGCCACGGCGATGAAGAGGAACAGCAGCGGCAGCGGGAAGCTGAAGGTCATCAGGACCAGGGCGATCGCGGCCAGCGCGAAGGTCGTGGCGATCATCCGCTGCGGGCCGGTGCGGTCCGCGAGGCGGGAGGCCAGCAGACCGCCGACCAGGGCGGAGCCGTTGAGCACGAGGACGAAGTAGAGCGGGCTGATGCTGTGGCCGTAGCCGTTCATGATGACGGCGAGCCAGGTGTTCAGTCCGTAGGTGAGCAGCAGGCCGCAGAAGGACATGAAGCCCAGCAGGATCGAGGCCAGGGCGAACTGCCTGGAGAACACGGCCGCGTAGCCGGTCCTGCGCGGTGCGGCCCCCACCGTCTGGATGACCTGCTCCTCGATCAGCGGGACGCCGGTCCGGAGGGCGACGGCCTCGGCCCGCTCGGTCTCGCCGCGGGTGAGCAGCCAGCGCGGGGACTCGGGGAGCTTCCACAGCATGAGCGGGACGAGCAGGAGGAGGGGGAGGGCCCCGATCATGAAGAGCCCGCGCCAGCTCAGGTCGGCGAGGAAGGCGATGCCCACGAGGGCGGCGAAGACGCCGCCGGCGGGGATGCCGGAGTAGACGATGCCGTTGTAGAACTGGCGGCGGCCGGCGGGGGCGAACTCGGCCATGGTGGCGCCGGCGGTGGCGATCACGAGGCCGAGGCCGATGCCGGTGAGGAAGCGCATCGCGCCGAAGGCCAGCACGCTGGTGGTGAGCGCGGTGACGAACATGCCCACGGAGAACCAGGCGACACCGGTGATCAGCAGCCGGCGGCGGCCGAAGAAGTCGCCGATGGCCCCGCAGACGAGCGAGCCGATGAGCACGCCGATGAGGGCGTAGGAGCCCACCAGGCCGGCGACGGCCGGCTCCAGGGTCCCGATCTGGGTGGGGTCGGCGAGCAGGCCCGGCAGGACCACGCCGTAGATGACGAGGTCGTAGCCGTCGAAGAGCAGGGCGAGGCAGATGATGAACGCCACGAAGCGGGCGGTCCTCTGCTCGAGCAGCGGGTTCTCCGCGATGATGGTGTGTGGTTGGGTCATGTTCCCCGGGACCTCTCTGGGCAGCGCGTGGACAAGGCAGGAAGCGGGGGAGACCGGCGGTGCGTCCCCTGGCTGCGTCCAGCCTGGCAGAGCTGTGATCCGGGTCATATGAGGCAAAGACCCAGGGATCCACCAGGGGGTGATTCACATGTCGGAGGTATTGATGTCCTCGATCGGGTCTGTTGCGGATATGAGTCCGGGCCCGTCGTCCGCAGACGACGGGCCCGGACCGCGCCGGGTCACTGCTCCGGGGCCTGCACCTGCGTGGGGTTGAGCACGCGGGAGAGGAACGCCTGGGTGCGGGGCTCGCGGGGGTGGCGGATCACCTCGGCGGCGGGGCCCTCCTCGACGACCACCCCGCCGTCCATGAACACCACCTTGTCGGCGACGTCGCGGGCGAACTCCATCTCGTGGGTGACCACGAGCATGGTCATGCCCTCGGCGGCGAGGTTGCGCATGATGGCCAGGACGTCGCCCACCGTCTCGGGGTCGAGGGCGGAGGTCGGCTCGTCGAAGAGCATGAGGGACGGGTCCATCGACAGGGCCCGGGCGATGGCCACGCGCTGCTGCTGCCCGCCGGAGAGCTGGTCGGGGTAGTTGTCCGCCTTCTCGGCCAGGCCCACGCGCTCCAGGTTGCCGCGGGCGATCCGCTCGGCCTCGGCGCGGTCCCGCTTGAGCACCTTGAGCTGGGCCACGGTGCAGTTCTCGAGCACGTTCAGGTGCGGGAAGAGGTTGAACTGCTGGAAGACCATGCCCACGTGCCGGCGCATCCGGTCGACGTCGGCCTCGGGGTCGGTGACCTCGAAGTCGCCGATCGTGATCCGCCCCTGCTGGGGGGTCTCGAGCAGGTTGACGCAGCGCAGCAGCGTGGACTTGCCGGAGCCGGAGGGGCCGATGAGGCAGACCACCTGGCCGGCGCCGACGCTGAGGGAGATGCCCTTGAGGACCTCGAGGGAGCCGTAGGACTTGTGCAGGCCCTCGACGACGACGGAGGCCGCGTCCGCGAGGCCGTCGGCGCCGCCGGGCCCGGACCGGGGAGTGGGGGAGGATGCAGTGCTCACAGTCAGGCTCCTAGGACTTCTTCATGCGGTCGGTCTTGGACTCGAAGCGGCGGGTCAGGATGCCCAGGGGCACCGTGATGATGAGGTAGCAGACACCCGCCACCACCAGCGGCGTGAGCCCCGCCCCGGCACCGGAGATGGCCTCGCGGCCGTACTTGGTGAGCTCGTACTGGCCCACGCCCATGCCCAGCAGGTAGACCAGCGACGAGTCCTTGGTCAGCAGGATCACCTCGTTGGTCAGCGGGGGCAGCACGATCCGCAGCGCCTGTGGGATGACGATCGTGACCATGGCCCGGGCGTGGGACATGCCCAGGGAGCGCGCGGCCTCGTACTGGCCCTTCGGCACGGCCTGCAGACCCGCCCGCAGGGACTCCGCGATGTATGCGGCGGCCACGAGGCCCAGGGCGATCATCACCGTGACGTAGTGGTTGAAGCGGAAGCCGAAGGCCAGCGGGATGCCGTAGCCGAAGGCGAGGAAGACCAGCAGGGCGGGCACGCCGCGGAAGAACTCGATGTAGATCGTGGCCAGCCACCGGTAGGGCGCCACGGACGAGAGCTTCATGAGCGCGAGCACCACACCGCCGGTGAGGCCGACCACGAAGCCGAGGAGCGTGTAGATGAGCGTGTTCTTCAGCGCGACCACGATGATGCCGGGGAACTGCTGGGCCGCGATGGCCGGGTTGAACACCTTCTCGACCAGCAGCGGCCAGTCGGCGACCGCGATGAGGGCGAGGACGACGAGGATCAGGACGGCGTACTGGACGCCGCGGGAGAGCCGTGCTCTCTGGTGCATGGTCATGGCCATGGGTTGGTCCGTTCTGGGTGGTACGGGTGGGACGGTGACGGGGCCGGCGTCCCGGGTGCGGGTCGCCGGCCCCGGGTCAGTTCTCCTGGACGGGGATCCACGTCTCGACGATCTTCTCGAGCGTGCCGTCCTCCTCGATGCGGTCCAGGGTGGCGTCGACCGCGCCGAGCATCGCCTCGTCGCCCTTCGCCACGGCCACGCCGAGCTGGTCGTCGAGGTCGGCGGTCTCCTGCACCACGAAGTCCGGGTCGTCCTGGGCGTGCTGGGCGATCGCCGTGACGTCGTCGAGCACCGCGTCCACGCTCCCGGTGCTGAGCCCGGTGAACAGCGTGGTGGCGTCCTCGAACTGGACGGCGTTGAGGCCGAGCTCCCGGGCCTGGGTCTCGCCGACCGTGCCCTGCATGACCCCGACCCGCACCTGCTCCTCGCGGGCGGCGTCGATGGAGTCGACCCCGTCCTCCCCGTCGGTCACGAGGCCGACCTCGTTGTCGTAGTAGGGGTCGGAGAAGTCCATCACCGTCCGCCGCTCCTCGGTGATGGACAGGGCGGAGATCGCGACGTCGCACTGGTCGGTCTCGAGGGCCGCGCCGGACTGGATCGACTCGAAGGCGAGCGTGACGTTCTTCATCTCCACGCCGAGGTCCTCGGCGATCTCCCGGCCGAGGTCCATGTCGAGACCGACCATCTCGCCGCCCTCCTCCATCTCGAACGGCGGGTAGTTGGACTCCGAGCACACGGTGAGGAACCCGGGCTCCACCAGGGCCACGGCCGAGGACGCGGTGGCCCCCGCGGTCTCCCCGCCGCCGTCCGCGGCCTCCCCGGAGGGGCTCTCGGACGTGCAGGCGGTCAGGGCGAGGGCGGCGATCGCGGACAGCGCCGCCAGCGCGTGCGCGCGGGACGGGCGGGTCGTCGGACGGGGCATGCGGGGTTCCTCCGGTGGGAGCAGTGGTCGTCGGCGCGGACGGGCCGGGCGCGGGCCCGGCCCTGCGGGGCGGTGGCCCCGCGCGTGTTCGGGCACCAGGATACGGTGCGAGCCCGGCTCCGGCTCAGCCGGCGGACAGGCCCGGGGCGGGCACGAGGCGCTCCGGGGCCCCGGCGGCCCGCTGCCCCAGGGCCTGGAGCATCGGCCGCAGCTTCGCCCAGGTCTCGGCCAGCTCGGACTCGGGGTCGGAGGCGGCCACGATGCCGCACCCGGCGTAGAGCCGCACCGTGCGCTCGTCCTCCTGCACCGCGCCGCGCAGGGCGATGCCCCAGTCCCCGTTGCCGGCCGCGTCGAGCCAGCCGACCGGGCCGGCGTAGAGTCCCCGGTCCATCTGCTCCAGCTCCGGGATCGCGGCGGCGGCCACCGCCGTGGGCGTCCCGCACACCGCGGCGGTGGGGTGCAGGGCCTCGGCGAGCTCGAGGGAGGACGGCGGGTCCCCGGCCGGGCCCGGGCGCAGCGCGGCGGTGACGTCCGAGGCGAGGTGCCACACGTTGGGCAGCTCGAGGATGAACGGCTCCGGGGAGGTCGTGACGGCGTCGGTGTAGGGGGCCAGCGACGCCTCGAGGGAGTCGATCGCGAACCCGTGCTCGTGCTGCTGCTTCTCCGACTCGCCGAGCACCCGCGCGGCGTACTCGTGCGGGTCCTCGTCCGGGGGCGCGGCGTCCCGGTCCAGGGTGCCGGCGAGGACCCGGGCGTGGGCCACGCCGTCGAGGACCCGCACCAGCATCTCGGGGGTGGCCCCCATGAGCCGGCCCGCGCCCGCGGGGTCCCCGCCGAGGCCCACGCAGTACGTCCAGCACTGCTCGTAGCGCCGGGCGAGGTCCCGCACCACGGCCACGGCATCGAGCGGGGCGTCCGTGCGCGCCACGACGTCCCGGGCCAGGACCAGCTTCTCCATCCGGCCGGAGCGGATGCGCTCGACGCCCTCGCGCACCGCCTCCGTCCACTCGTGCTCGCCCAGGGTCCCGGAGGACAGCCGGACCACGGCCGGCGCCGCGGGCGGCCCGCTCGCGGCGGGCGGGCGCCCGGGGGCGGAGCCGATCCGGCGCAGCCAGGCGGCCGCGACGTCGTCGGCGCCCAGCGCGAAGGGGGTCCCGGGGGCCACGGCCACCACGAGGGTCGCCCACGCGACGTCGCCCCGGCGGCCCACGAGCAGCTCCGGGACCACGAGCCCGGAGTCCACGGCGGAGGCGGTCGCGAACGTGAACGCGCCGAAGGCGGTCAGCCCGGTCCCGGGCACTCCCACGCGGTCCTCGATCACGGCCGCGCCGACCAGGTCGTCCCACCACACGCGGGCCGCCGTGAACCGGTCCGCGCCGCGCACCGTGTGCTCGGCGGCCCGGCCCCAGGCCACGAGTCCGCGCCCGTCCACCGTCCAGGTGAGCAGCTCCGGTCCGGCGAGCAGGTCCCGCAGGTCCGGGGCGGCTGCGGGGTCCGCGCCCAGCGCGGACAGCGGCACCGTCAGGGCGTGCAGCACGGGGACCGGCGGGGCGGCTGCGGGGTCGGCGGCGGGGGCGGTGGGAGACATCGCCCCCCAGTCTAGGCCGACCGCCGGACAGCCCCCGGTCCCGCTCCCGCGGGCGGGGCCGCCGGGAGGGCGTCCGGGGCGGGCGCCGGGGGAGGGGCCCGGGCGGGGGCGTCGGAGCGAGGTGCGACAATGACCGGGTGAACCGAGCAGACCTGTCCAAGCAGCCGCACGAAGTCTCCGCCATGTTCGACGACGTGGCGCCCCGCTACGACCTCGTCAACGACATCCTCTCGCTGGGGCGGACCCGCGGCTGGCGCAGGGTCGTCGCGGAGGCCGTCGGCGCCGTCCCGGGGGAGAAGGTCCTCGACCTCGCCGCCGGGACCGGGACCTCGTCCGAGCCGTACGCGGACGCAGGCGTCGACGTCGTGGCCGCGGACCTCTCGCTCGGGATGCTCGAGGTGGGCCGCGCCCGCCGCCCGGACATCGAGTTCGTGCAGGCCGACGCCACCCGGCTGCCGTTCGCGGACGCGTCCTTCGACGCCGTGACCATCTCCTTCGGGCTGCGCAACATCCAGGACTACCGCCGCGCGCTCGCCGAGATGCTGCGGGTCGCCCGGCCGGGCGGGCGGCTCGTGATCTGCGAGTTCTCGACCCCCACGGCCGCCCCGCTGCGCACCGTCTACACGGAGTACCTCATGAAGGCGCTGCCGGGGATCGCCGCGCGCGCGGCGTCCAACCCGGAGGCCTACCGGTACCTCGCGGAGTCCATCGCGGCGTGGCCGGACCAGGAGGACCTCGCCGCCGAGATCCTCGCGGCCGGCTGGACCGGCGTGCAGTACCGCAACCTCACCGGCGGCATCGTGGCCGTGCACCGGGCCGTCAAGCCCGCCGCGGACGCCCCCGCCCGATGAGGGCCCTCGTCCTCGGCGGCGGCCCCGCCGGCGCCACGGCCGGGTACTGGCTCGCGGCGCACGGGATCGAGGTCACCGTCCTGGAGAAGACCGCGTTCCCGCGGGAGAAGGTCTGCGGCGACGGGCTGACCCCGCGCGCCGTGCGCGAGATGCGGCTCATGGGCCTCCCGCACGGGCCCGAGCTCGGCTACGCCCGCAACCGGGGGCTGCGGCTCGTGGCCCGCGAGCGCAGCGTCGAGGTGCCGTGGCCCGAGCTGAGCGACTTCCCGCCCTACGGGCTCGTGCGCACCCGGCTGGGCTTCGACGAGCACCTGGCCGGGCACGCCCGCGCCGCCGGGGCCCGGGTGCTCGAGCGCCGGGCCGTGACCGGGGTGCTCCGCGACGGCTCCGGCCGGGTCGTCGGCGCCCGCGCCAACGTCCTCGACGCCGCCGGGCGGCGCACCGGCGAGACCGAGGAGCACCGGGCGGACGTCGTGCTCGCGGCCGACGGCAACTCCTCCCGCACCGCGGTGTCCGCCGGGCTGCACAAGCGGGACGACCGCCCGATGGGGGTGGCGGTGCGCGCCTACTTCGAGTCCCCGCGCTCGGACCTGGACTGGATGGAGGGCTGGCTCGAGCTCACCGACGGCACCGACCCGCAGCGGGCGCTGCTGCCGGGCTACGGCTGGGTCTTCGGCGTCGGGGACGGCACCGCCAACGTGGGACTCGGGATCCTGGACACCTCCCCGGCGTTCGGGGACCTGGACTACCGGAAGGTGCTCGCGGACTGGACCGCGTCCATGCCCGCCGAGTGGACGTTCGACGAGGAGCACCGCCGCGGCCGCGTGCTCGGCGCGGCCCTGCCGATGGCGTTCAACCGCACGCCGCACCACGTCCCGGGGATGCTGCTGCTGGGCGACGCCGCGGGCCTCGTCTCCCCGTTCAACGGGGAGGGCATCTCCAACGCGATGGAGTCCGCCCGCTACGCCGCCGAGCACGTCGTGGCGGCCGCGGCCGCCAACGGCCCCGCCCAGCGGGAGCTCGTGCTCGCCGGCTACCCCGACCGGGTCCGGCAGGAGTGGGGCGCGCACTTCACCCAGGGCCGGGTCCTGGCCCAGCTCATCGGCAGCCCCGCCGTGATGAAGGCGGCCGTGCGCACCGGCATGGCCGTGCCCGCCCTGATGCGCTTCGTGGTCCGGGTCATGACGGAGCTCTCCGACCGCCCCGCCGCCACGTGGGAGGACCGGGTGGTCTCCCTCCTGGACGCCCTGACGCCCGCGACCGGCAACACCCGCCCCCCGAAAACTCGCTAGAGTGGTGGACCGTGACTGAATCCTCCTCCCCGAGCGCCGACGGCCCCGCCGCAGGTCTCGGCACCGATCAGGTGAGGCTGCCCGCCGGCTTCGACCTCATCGCGTCCGACGACCGGCTGGGCCCGGTCGTGCTCGGGTCGCTGGCCCGGATCGAGGAGCGGCTCGACGAGGCGGTGCGCAGCGCCGACCACCTGGCCGACGTCACCTCCCGCCACCTGCTCCAGGCCGGGGGCAAGCGCGTGCGGCCCCTGCTGACCGTGCTGGCCGGGGAGATCGGCGGCGGCATCAACGACGCCGTCCTCGAGTCCGCGGCCGTCGTGGAGCTCACGCACCTGGCGACCCTCTACCACGACGACGTCATGGACTCCGCGCCGCTGCGCCGCGGCGTCGCGACCGCGCAGACCGTGTGGGGCAACTCGGTGGCCATCCTCACCGGCGACCTCATCTTCGCCCGCGCCTCCTCGATGGTCTCCGAGCTCGGCCAGCGGGCCCTCAAGATCCAGGCGGACACGTTCGAGCGGCTCGTGCTCGGCCAGCTGCACGAGACGGTCGGCCCCCGCGAGGGGCAGGACCCGCTGGAGCACTACCTCGACGTCCTCTCGGGCAAGACCGGCTCCCTCATCGCGGCGTGCGGGCACTTCGGCGCGGTCCTGGCCGGGGCCGACCAGGACGTCGTGGACGTCATGGTCGAGTACGGGGAGAAGGTCGGCATCGCCTTCCAGCTCGCCGACGACGTGATCGACGTGACCGGCGAGGACGAGGTCTCCGGGAAGTCCCCCGGCACCGACCTGCGCGAGGGGGTGCCCACCCTGCCGGTGCTCATCCTGCGCCGGATGGCAGGGGAGGGCGACGCCGACGCGGTGCGCGCCCTCGAGCACCTCGACTCCGACCTCACCTCGGACGAGGCCCTGGCCCGGGCCGTGGCCGCGGTCTCGGGGCACCGGGCCACCGAGGAGGCGTGGCGGATCGCCCGGCAGTGGGCCGACGAGGCCATCGCGTCGCTGGAGCCGCTGCCGGACACGGTGGCCAAGCGCGCGCTCGTGGCGTTCGCGCACGCCGTCGTCCACCGCGAGGCCTGAGCGAGCTCCGCACCGTACGTCACGGGCCGTGGCGCCAGGTGTGGTTCCCGCGGTCCCACGGGCTAGCCTGTAGCCGTCCGCAGACCACTTCCCGCACCCGAGGACGACCATGACCCCTCAGTCCCCACCCGGCCGTGCCGCCGCGCCACGCGAGGCGTTCTCCAGCCGCACCGTCTTCATCCTGGCCGCGATCGGCTCCGCCGTCGGCCTCGGCAACATCTGGCGCTTCCCCTACATCGCCTACGAGAACGGCGGCGGGGCGTTCCTGATCCCGTACCTCGTCGCGCTGCTGACGGCCGGTCTGCCGCTGCTGATGCTCGAGTACGGCATCGGCCACCGCTTCCGCGCCTCGGCGCCGCTGGCCTACCGCCGCCTGCACCCCAAGACCGAGTGGATCGGCTGGTGGCAGATGGGCATCAGCTTCGTGATCGCCGTGTACTACGCCGTCATCCTCGGCTGGGCGATGCTCTACACCTACTTCTCGTTCAGCAAGGCCTGGGGCGAGGACCCCGGCACGTTCTTCCTCGCGGACGTCCTGCAGACCTCCGACGAGGTGACCGTCGCGTTCGACTTCGTCCCCAGCGTCCTGGGCACCACCGCCGTGGCCTGGGTGGCGCTGCTGGTGGTCCTGCTGCTGGGCGTGCAGAAGGGCATCGGCCGGGTCAACCTCGTGCTCATCCCGCTGCTGGTGCTGATGTTCCTCGTGATCGTCGTCATCGCCCTGACGTTGCCCGGTGCAACGGACGGCCTGAACGCGCTGTTCACCCCGGACTGGGCCGCACTGGGCAACAGCGCCGTGTGGGTCGCCGCCTACGGCCAGATCTTCTTCTCGCTCTCGGTCGGCTTCGGCATCATGATCACCTACTCGTCCTACCTCAAGCCCAAGACGGACCTCACCAGCTCCGGTCTCGTGGTGGGCTTCGGCAACTCCAGCTTCGAGATCCTCGCCGGCATCGGCGTCTTCGCGGCACTGGGCTTCATGGCCGGGGTCGCCGGGGTGGGCGTCGACGAGGTCGCCACCTCGGGCATCGGCCTCGCGTTCATCGCGTTCCCGACGATCATCTCCCAGGCGCCCCTCGGCACCCTCATCGGGGTGCTGTTCTTCGCGTCGCTGACCTTCGCCGGGTTCACCTCGCTCGTGTCCATCGTCGAGGTCGTCGTCGCGGCGGTCCAGGACAAGCTCGGCCTGCGCCGGCGCACCGCCGTGGTGGCTGTCGTGGTGCCCATGGCGCTGATCTCCCTGGCCCTGTTCACGACCACCACGGGGCTGAACCTGCTCGACGTCACGGACAACTTCGTCAACCAGTTCGGCATCGTGGCCGCGGCACTCGTGTCCGTGATGCTCCTGACGGCCGGCTTCTCCGCGCTGCCGACCCTGCGGGACCACCTCAACTCGGTGTCCTCCTTCAAGCTGGGGCGCACCTGGATGGTCGTGGCCGGCGGGCTCACCCCGATCGTGCTGGGCTACATCCTCATCGACACGCTCACCACCACCGTGGCGGAGGGCTACGGCGAGATGCCCACCTGGTTCGTCAACACGTTCGGCTGGGGCATGGCGATCGGGCTCATCGTGATCGCCTACGTGCTCTCGAAGCTCCCGTGGCCAGGAGCCTCCCGGGCGAACGAGCTCAGCCCGTCCCCCGCGATCCTGGACGCCTTCACGGACCGGAACCGGATGGAGGGGGACCGGCACCTCTCCCACTGGTCGGACACCGCCCTGCGCACCCCGGCCCTCGACCAGGACTTCTCCTACCGCACCCTCGCCGAGGGCACGGCCGGGTCCACGGGCCGGCACGCGGAGGCCCCCGCCGAGGGGACCGGCGCGGCGCCCTGGAGCTCCGGCACCCCGTCCAGCACCACCGGATCCCAGGAGGACCCCCGATGACCACTCCCGCCATCATCATGCTCATCGTGGCCGTGTGCACGGTCTGGGGCGGCTTCATCGCCGCCGTCCTGCACCTGCGGCGCACCCCGGAGGTGGACGAGAACGACCAGGGCTTCGGCGGCGACGACTACGTCCGCACCACCTGACCCCGTCCCGGACCCTCGGGACCAGCAGGAGGGCCCCCGGCGCCGCGCGGCGCCGGGGGCCCTCCTGCACGTGGTGCTCAGGCGCGGCGCGCCCGCGGGGCGCGCACCGCGTCCAGCACGAGCAGCAGCACCGCGAGCCACACGAAGCAGAAGCTGACCCAGCGCTCCAGGGGCATCTGCTCGCCGAACACGAGCACGGCCAGCAGGAACTGCCCGATGGGCGCCACGTACTGGATCATGCCCACGGTGCTCAGCGGCAGGCGGGTCGCGGCGACCCCGAACAGGATCAGCGGCACGGCCGTGATCACGCCCGAGGACAGCATCAGCAGGAGGTGGCCCGTGCCCTCGCTGCCCAGGGTCAGCCGGCCGTCCGCCCCGAGCAGCGCCACGACGATCGCGGCCACCGGGGTCAGCGCCATCGTCTCCACGGTCAGGGTCACGATCGCCGGGTAGGACCCGCCCATCCGGTTCTTCACGAGGCCGTAGAAGCCGAAGGAGAAGGCCAGGCCCAGCGAGAGCCACGGCACCCGCCCGTAGAAGACGGCCATGACCACGACCGCCACGAACCCGATGCCCACGGCCGTCCACTGCAGGGCCCGCATCCGCTCCCGCAGCACCAGCACGCCGAGCAGGATGGCCACGAGGGGGTTGATGAAGTAGCCGAGGGAGGCCTCCAGGGTGTTCCCCGTGGTCGTGGCGACCGTGTAGAGCCACCAGTTGACCCCGATCAGCAGGCCGGCCACGGCCAGGGTCCCGAGAGTGCGCGGAGCGCGCAGTGCCCGGCCCAGGGGGTGCAGCTGCCCGGTGAGCGCCAGCAGCGCCAGGCAGAAGACCAGGGAGAAGAGCACGCGCATCGCCACGATCTCCACCGGCGTGGCCGGCTCCAGGGCCACGAAGTACAGCGGGAGCAGGCCCCAGATCCCGTAGGCGGCGAATCCGGAGAGCACACCGGCCCGGGTCCTCGACTGCTCGTCGGGATCCGGGCCGGGTGCGGTGTTGTAGGCGGTCACGCTCGAGGGTACCGCCGGGGGTCAGAGGCCGAAGAATCGGCTGAAGAAGCCCTTCTTCCGCTCGCCCTGCTCCTCCTCGGCGATCTCCTCGCCCTCCACCACGGGCTCCGTCCCGGCGCTGCCCGGGACGCCGGGGCCGGCCACGACCTCGCGCTCGACCTCGCGCTCCACCTGCGGCTCCGCGACGGGCTCCCGGTGCTGCGCGGCGGCGGGCTCGGGCACCTCCTCGCGGGCCGGGCGGACGGGCTCGGGGCCGGGCACCACCGTGGTGCTCACGCGGCCCGGGCGCACCTCCCGGTCCGAGGGCTCCTGGTCGAACGGGAGGTCGGTCTCGGCGGCACCGGCGTGCGCGGCGGCCGGCTCCTCGGCCGGCCGGGACTCCTCGGCCGGCTCGGGCCGGACGTGCTCCGTCTCGACGAAGTCGGGCACCTCGATCGGCTCGGGCTGCTCCCGGGGGGCCTCCTCGGGCACCGGGGTCTCCGCGGGAGCCGCCGGGGCCGCGGCGCGGTGCGGCTCGGCCTCCTGCCGGGCGGCCGTGGCCTCGGCGGCGGCACGGTCCTCGCGCAGGATGGCGGCGCGCTCCCGGGCGTCGGCGGCCAGGTCCACCAGGATCTCGGGGCCCACGGACGGCTCGGCGGGCTCGACACCGGAGATCTGGTGGTCGTCGAACCAGAACCGCTGCGCGCCGTCCCGCACGGTCACCACGCACGTGGCCTCGGTGTCCCACTCGATGTGGGCGCCGCGCAGCTTGGCGTAGGAGTCCACGGCGAGGTTGTGGTCCACCGCGGTGTCCGTGGTCAGCGCCTCGGCGATGACCCGCATCATCCGCTCCACGGTGAGCTCGGGGAGCTCGAACTCGGGTCCGTCCAGCAGCAGCCACGCGGTGACGCCGCCGCCCGCTCCCGCGGGGTAGTGCGCGTACACGCCCGTCACGGCCTTGGCCGCCAGCGTCAGCCGGCGGGCGAGGCCCTCCGCCACGGGCAGCTCGTCGGTGGACAGCTCGTCCACGCCCAGCCGCTCCCCGGCCTCGCGGGCCTGGACCGCGGCGGAGACCACCGCGGCCGGGAAGTGGCCCAGCTCCTGCCAGGACCAGATCCAGGAGCCGCGGGAGGCGGACTCGGTGCCCAGCAGATAGGGCGTCAGGGTCACGGGGGGCTCGGTCTGCAGGGTGAACGCCGGCGCGGAGAAGTCGACGTCCCACCCGGCGCCCTGGGTCAGCTCGGCCAGCCTGGCCTGGTACTCGGTGGAGATGAAGATCGACTCGTCGATCAGTTCCTGCAGCGTTTTCGTCATGCGTCCAGGCTAGCAACCCTCGCGGGTGCGGGAGCGTCACGGCGGGCGCCGCCCGGTGCGTCGGCGGGGGCGCCGGACGGCCGCTCCGCCCGCGGCGGCCGGGGACCGCTTGGGTAGGGTGGGGCGAGACCTCCGGGGCCCCGCGGGTGCCGCGCCCGGCCCCGCGCCCGTCCCGTGACCACCACGATCCGAGCAGGCCCCCTCGCGGGCCGGGAACGAGCCACCGCATGAGCGAGACCCCCGCCACCCCGACCCCCGGACCGGCCCGGCAGGAGCTGCTGAACACGATCGGCTCGTGGGTGCTCTCCGTGCTGCGCACGGAGCCGGGATGGGACCGGATGGTCGTGGACCTCAAGGTCCAGGGCGGGCGCGTGCACCTGCGCGTGCGCGAGCAGCGGGGCGACGAGGTGGTGCCCGGCACCGCCGGGCCCATCAAGGAGGACAGCGCCGTCATCCCCGCCGTCGAACAGCTGCGGGAGAACGTCCACGTCCCGGGGCGCGGGACGTGGTTCACAGCCACGGTCGTGATCCTCGCCGAGGGCTGGCCCGAGCCGACCCACCGGATCGGAGGGACCTGCGACCTCGACGGCGAGCCCCGCCAGTGGGGGACGGAGGGGCCGTTCACGGCCCAGGACGTCCTGGCGCACCTCGAGCGCTTCCCCCGCACCCGCGCCCGGATCCCCGCGTGGGCCCTCGAGCTCGCCCGGCGGGACGGCGTCGAGCTGCCCGTCCTCGCCCCGGGCGCCGAGCAGCAGGCCGACCCCGAGGGAGTCGTCAACCCCCTGGTGCGGGCGGCCGTCGACCGGTTCGTGGGCGCCCCCGACAACAAGGCGATGATCGAGGTCGTCCGGCAGTGCATGGCGGGCTCCCTGCTGCTGGACGTCACGGCCAGCGACCTCGTGGCGGGCCCGGGCGGGGAGGCCGTGGGCCCGGAGTCCACCCTGCGCGTCCAGACCCTGGGGGAGCCGGACGGCACGCGGTCCCTCGCCGCCTACACCTCGGCGGCGGAGGCCCAGGCCATGTTCGACCGCCACCACCCGGACGGCGGCAAGCCCGTGCTGCTGCGCGAGTCCGCCGTGAAGGTCCTGAAGATGCTCGCCGACGACCCGCAGCACGACCACCTGGTCATCGACCCGGCCCACCGCGGCTGCCGGATCAGCCGCCCCCAGGTGGAGTGGGCGATGCGGGCGCCGCGCAACGACGCCGTGAAGGCCGCGATGCTCGAGAACAATATGTCGCAGCTGCTCGCCGGGCTCCTGGCCCCGGACGCGGTGCTGCTGCTCGGCGCGCGCGTGCAGGACGGGCGCGCCGTGCCGGTCTACGCGAAGCCGCAGGAGGAGGGCGCCGCGCCGGACACCCTCCTGCTGTTCACGTCCGCGCCCGAGGTCGCCGTGCTGGACACCACCCTGGAGGTCCGCTCCGCGCCGGCCCGGCAGGCGCTTCGCTTCGCCCTCGACGCCGGGGCGCGGAAGGTCAGCATCAACGCGCACCCCCCGGTGGCCACGCTGACCGCCGATCAGCTCCGGGAGCTCCTGGCCCTCGTGGAGAAGGAGCCGGGGCAGGCAGGGGGCGCCGAGGCCGGGCCGGGTCCGGCCGGGGACGGCACCGGGCGGAGCTGAGTCCCGGCGGGCGTCAGCCCGCGGCGGGGAGGGGCTGCTCTGCGGAGGGCTGCTCCGGGGCGGCCTGCGCGGGGGAGGCCCCGGCCGCGAGGCAGTCGGCGCAGATGCCCTGGTAGACGACGTCGGCGGTGAGCAGCTGCATGCCGTGGTGCTCGGAGGGCGTGAGGCACGGGGCGTGGCCGACGGCGCAGTCGACGTCGGCCACCGTTCCGCAGCGCACACAGTACGCGTGGTGGTGGTTGTCACCGGTGCGGGTCTCGTACCGGGCCGGGGACGCGGGCGGCTCGAACTTGCGGAGCATGCCGACGGCCGTGAGGTCGGAGAGGACCACGTAGACGGACTGCAGGGTGATCGCCGGCAGCACCGTGCGGACGTCCGCGAGGACCTCGTCGGCGGTGGAGTGCGGGCGGCGGTCCACCGCGTCGAGGACGGCCAGCCGCTGCTTGGTGACCCGGCGGCCGTGGGAGCGCAACAGGTCCGACCACGCGGCGGCCCGGGCGGTGTCCGGTGCGGGGCGTTCCGTTGTCTGCATCCTTCTACCGTAGCGTTATCACGATGGACTCACAATAGCGGGACGCATCCGCTCCGCCCGTGTGCGCCATGGTCGATCCCTCGTGACAGTTCTGGTCGCACCGGCGGGCGCCGGCTTTCACCCGCCTCTGACCTGCGCTTACGATGTGCGCGGGGGATGGGGGTCCGGCACCGTCGTCGTGGCGTGCGCGCCCGCGGGTCGGACGGGACGTTCCCGGAGCTCTTTCTTCCCGAACGACCGCGACCACCACGGAGACAGACATGACCCGTCCTGCCCACGCCCGTCCGAACGGCCCCGCCGGCGACCCTGAGGCGCTCCGTGACGACGTCCTCCTCGACGCCGCCCACTCCGGGGACGCCGACGCCTTCGGGGTGCTGCGGGAGCGGTACCACGGCACGGCCCTCGCCGTGGCGCGGTCGCGGACCGGCAGCACGGAGGAGGCGGAGGGCGTCGCCGCGGCGGCTCTCGGGCGGATCGAGCAGATCGTCGGCGAGGGCGGCGGACCCCGCGCCTTCCTCGGCGCCTTCGTCGTGTGGATGGTCGGGCGGGAGGCCGACGGCGGCACGCGGCCGGTCGCGCTGCCGGACGATCCCGCCGACCCCGCGTCCCTGGTCCGGGTCTTCAGCGGCCTGCCCGCCGAGTGGCAGGGCTTCCTCTGGCGCACCGAGGTGCTGGGCCAGAGCGCCCGCCGTGCCTCGGCGGCGCTGGGGCTCGGCGCGGTCGCGGCCGCCGGTCTGCACCGTGACATGGTCCGGGGTCTCCGCGGGCTCTACGGCCAGGCCTCGGCGGACCGGGCAGCGGGACCGGACTGCGCGGAGTTCTCCGCCGAGCTGCCCCACTTCGTCCGGGGCACCCGCGGGCAGCGGAGCCGGCGGGACGTCAAGGCGCACCTGGACGGGTGCGCCCGCTGCACCGCCGAGTACCTGGGCCGACAGGACATCGGGACGGGCCTGCGCACGTGGACGCTGCCCGTCCTGGCCGGTCTGCCGCTGTGGGGCACCGAGTCCCTCGAGCTCACCAACCTCATCGCCGCCGCCGGTGCGGGGACCGGCGCGGCCGCCGGAGCAGGGGCCGCAACGGGCGCCGCCGCGGCCGGTGCCCCCGCAGGGGTCGCTGCCGTCGGCGCGGGGGCCTCCCGTGCCCGTCCGGAGGACGCGCCGGGAACCTCGCCGTGGTCGAGCCGCAGGACGAAGGTCCTCCTGGGCGCAGGGGCCCTGGCGACCGCCGTGGCGGTCGCCGCGGTGGGCGTGTCCGGCGGGGGCGACCCGGTCCCGGCCGCCGACAGCCTCGCCGCCGAGCGGGCGCCGCGCACCGCCGAGGACCTGGAGAAGCCTCGCGCGGACGGTCCTGCGGCCGGAGCGGAGCAGGACGACGACGAGTCCGGTGCCGGGGTCTCCGCGGCGGAGCGCGACGGGAGCCCGTCCGGGTCGGACGAGGCCGCGGCCGGGCAGACGCCGGGCGACGCCCCGGCCGGCGCGACCCAGGACGGTGCTGGGCCGGAGGCCGCGGCCCTCGTGGCCGACGCCGACCGCAGCGATGACGACCTGGCCGGTGACGCTGTGGCCGGTGCCGGCCGCAGCGGTGACGACGCGGGCGCTGCGGCGGCCGCCGGCGGCGTGCCGGGACCGTCCGGGGACGGGGGTGCCACCCCGCCGCGGTCCGGTGCGGAGCGGCCGGCGTCCGTGCCGGGCGGGGACCGTGCCCCGGAGACCGGGACGCCCGGCGCGGCGTCGGGCGATGGAGCCGGAGCTGCCCGGGACGCGTCGTCCGGGGACGCGCCGACGAGCGCGCCGCCGGCCCGCAGGGCCGACGACCCCGCGACCGCTCCCACACCGGCACGGGAGGCGGGCACCCCCTCGCCCGTCCCGTCGGTGCTGACCCCGCAGCCGGTCGTGGACGCGAGCCCCGCGCCGTTCAAGGCGCCGGCGCCCCCGGCCCGGACGGCCGGACCGCCGAGCGACCGCACGGGCTCGGACGCCGCTCCCGGACGCCGGCACGGGCAGCAGGGGGCCGGCGCCCCCGGGGTGCGGTACGCCGAGCGCGGGCCCCGGCACCGCGGGACGAGCTGGGACGAGGACGGGTCCCGCGAGCGGAAGCACTCGGGGCGCCACGGCCGCGAGCACCAGCGGGGGTCGGACGGGGCGCCCGGCCGCTCCGGCGGTCACGCCGACCAGGGGGAGGGCCGCCCCCACCGCTGAGGGCCCAGCCCCGCCCGCCTCTCCCGGAGGCCTGGCGTCACCCGGCGACCCCGCGGCTCCCGGCGGCACTGTGTTACGAACGGGAACGGCTCGTGACAGGAGCGGCGTGCCGCCCTCCACCGGGGCGCTCTACCATGGGCTCGGGGGACCGGGGGGTCCACAGTGCTGGAACCGCGCGCCGTCGGCGTGCGCCGTCATCGTCTTCGCCGGGGGCACGGCCCTGCGGCACCGCTCCCGGGTCGCCCGCACCGCAAGGTGACCGAGCGTTCCCGAGACCGACGGAGACCCCATGACGCGCACGACCGAGCCGCTCGCCCAGGGGCGCACCCCGCGCACCGACGAGGAGCTGCTCGCCGCGGTGCGGGCGCAGCAGCCCGACGCCTTCCCGGACCTGCGGGACCGGCACTGGCACACCGCCGTGGTCGTGGCCCGGCTCCACACGCCGAGCCGCCAGGACGCGGAGCAGCTGGCGGGCACGGCCTTCGACCAGGTCCTCGCGGAGCTCGGCGAGGAGACGCAGGACGAGGACGGGCCGGGGGTCTTCCTGCGGGCACGGCTGGTCGCCGTCGTCGGCCGGGCCGGCGTGGAGCGGGCGAGCGCGGCCGGGACGGTCACCGGCATCTACCTCGGTCTCCCCGCGTCGTGGCAGGCCGTGCTGTGGCACCTGGAGGTCGAGGCCCTCGGGCTCGAGCGGACGGCCGCGGTGCTCGGGCTGAGCCCCGCCGCCACCACCGCGCTGCACCTCGAGGCGCGCGCCGGGCTGCGGGCCGCCTACCGCCGGGCCAGGCAGGACCTGCCGACCCTCGCCGGGTGCGCGGACTGCGCGGCCGACCTCGGCGCCTTCGCCGACGGCGGCCTGTCCGCCGAGCGGACGCAGGCCGTGCAGGACCACCTCGACGAGTGCCCGCGCTGCACCGCCGACCACCTGTACCTGCAGGACACCGAAGCAGGCCTGCGCGGCTGGCTGCTGCCCGTGCTCGCCGGGGTGCCGCTGTGGGACGTCCGGACCGACGAGCTCGTGGAGCTGGTCCGGGCCGCGGGACGGATGAGCGCCGGGCGACTCGGCGCGGCCCCGGGCACCGACGTGGCCGGCGGGGCCCTCGCCGCCGTCCACGTCACCCGGCGGGGCCGGAAGGTGCTGCTCGGCGCCGGGGCCCTGGCGGCCGCGGCGGCGCTGGCCGGGATCGTCGTGACCGGCTCCGGCGGTCCCGGCGACGGGACGACACAGGCCACGGGGCGCCTCGGCGGCTCAGGCGCGACGGGCCCCTCCGCGCCGACGGCCTCCGCACCCGCGGCCTCCGCCGGGGACGACGGCGCGGCCACCATGGCCCGCGGCGCCGGTGCAGCGGTGCCCGGTGGTGCCGGCGGGGTGCTGTCGCTGCCGACCTCCGAGCCGTCCCCCGGCCCCCTGACCGAGGCCGCGGCCGAGGCACGGACCGCCGGGGCGGGCGGCGGAACGATCACCACCGCGGCCACGACGGACGGACCGGCCGCCGGCTCACGGGAGGCCGCCGCCGATGCCGGCGCGTCGACCGGGCGTCGCACCGAGGCGGCCCCCTCCACCCGGGGGAGCGTCCAGGACGACGGCCGAGCGTCCCGGCCCGCGGCGGCGGGTGGACGGCCCTCGGACAGCGGCACCCCCGGCGGCTCCTCGGCGGCCGGCGGCGGCACTCCTGCGCCGCTGCCCGCGGCCGACGACGACGGCAGCCCGGCCGGGGAGGCCCCTGTCGAGCAGCCCCCGGCCGCCGGGCCGACCGAGCCCAGGACGCCGGTGACCGAGAGCCCGGGCACCGAGCCACCCGCGGAGGAGGTCCCGGCCCCGGAGACCCCGGGCGCGGAACAGCCCCCGGCAGAGCCCCCGGCTCCGGAGGCCCCCGAGGCCCCGGCGTCAGAGCCCCCGGCAACGGCGCCCGCGGCAACGGTGCCTCCGGCCGAGGAGCTCCCGTCGACCGGAGCAACCGGGCCGGGGAACCCGTCCCCGGAGCCCGGTGCCGGCGGTGCCACTCCTCCCACCCCCGGCGGGTGACCGCGGCGATCCCAGCCGGCACCGGGCGACGAGCACGCCCGGCGCCGGCTGGGAGATCCCTGGGCGTCGCCCGGCTCGGGAAGACCGGCGCCGCCGGCGCCGTTGTGCCCAACGGAAGACCCCCGTTCCCGATGAAGGAGCCGCACCCTCGATGCACAGCCACAACAACGGGCTCAAGACCGTCCTGCTGCTCGGCGGCCTGTGGGCGGTGCTGCTGGCCATCGGGTGGGTCGTGGCGAGCGGGACGGGCAGCAGCGTGTTCATCTGGGTCTTCGCGCTGATCGGCCTGGCGTCCACGGCGTACAGCTACTGGAACAGCGACAAGCTCGCCCTGCGCTCCATGCGCGCCATCCCGATCACCGAGCAGCAGGCGCCGGGCTACTACCGGATCGTGCGGGAGCTGTCGCAGCGGGCGAACCAGCCGATGCCCCGTCTGTTCATCGCCCCGACGATGAGCCCCAACGCCTTCGCCACCGGGCGGAACCCGGAGAACTCGGCGGTGTGCGTGACCGAGGGCATCCTCCAGCTGCTCGACGAGCGCGAGCTGCGGGGTGTGCTGGGCCACGAGCTGATGCACGTCTACAACCGGGACATCCTCACGTCCTCGATCGCCGCGGCCGTGGCCGGCATCATCACCTCGGCCGCGCAGTTCCTCCAGTTCTCGGCCATCTTCGGCGGGGGGCGGGGCGGTGACCGCGGCAACCCTCTCGTGGGGCTGCTCCTGGCCTTCCTGGCGCCGCTCGCCGCGACCGTCATCCAGCTCGCGGTCTCCCGCACCCGCGAGTACGACGCCGACGAGGACGGCGCGCAGCTCACGGGCGATCCGCTCGCGCTGGCCTCCGCCCTGCGCAAGATCGAGATGGGCACGAATGCCCGGCCGCTGAACCCCGCCGACCAGAAGCTCGTCAACACCTCGCACCTGATGATCGCCAACCCGTTCCGCGGCGGCGGCGCCTCCAGCCTGTTCCGGACCCATCCGCCGACCGCGGACCGCGTGGCCCGGCTCGAGGGCATGGCGGGGATCGGCCGCCGCTGAGCCCGCCCGCCGACGACGACGGAGCCGCCCACCTCGCGAGGTGGGCGGCTCCGTCGTCGCACGGGGGGAGCGGCGCGAGCCGCGCCGCGGGACGAGCTCAGCGGTAGTTGATGAACTGCAGGTCCACCTCGAGATCCGAGCCCTTGAGCAGCGTGATGACGTCCTGGAGGTCGTCGCGGGACTTCGACGACACCCGCAGCTCGTCGCCCTGGATGGTGGCCTTCACGCCCTTGGGGCCCTCGTCGCGGATGAGCTTGGTGATCTTCTTCGCCTGGTCCTGGGCGATGCCCTCCTTCACGGAGGCCTCGATCCGGTACTCCTTGCCGGAGGCGAAGGGCTCCCCGGCGTCGAGGGACTTCAGGGAGATGCCGCGCTTGACCAGCTTCGACTGGAAGACGTCGAGGACGGCGTTGACGCGCTCCTCGGAGTTCGCCTTCATGAGGATCTTCTCGCCGGAGAAGTCGATCTCGGCGCCCACGCCCTTGAAGTCGTAGCGCTGCGCGATCTCCTTCTGTGCCTGGTTCAGGGCGTTGGACACCTCCTGCTTGTCGACCTTGCTGACGACGTCGAACGAGGAATCGCTGGCCATGCTGCCTCCTGGGCTGGGACGGTGGACGGGCGGCGTGCGGCCCGCAGGACTGTGTCCCAGCCTACCGGGGAGGGCCCCGTCACCGTTTCGTGACCTGCGCCCAAGGATCCGTCCAGGTCGGTCTCCCAGGATGGCGGCATGAGCACATCCGAGGGTCACGACGACGTGACGCCCGGCCCGGGGCGGACCCGGCGCGGAAGCGCCGTGGCGGCCACCGCGCTGGCGGCGGTCCTGCTGATGGGCATCGGGCTGGGACCGGCGGCCGCGACCGCCGATGGGACGGCGCCGCCGGCCCGACCGGGCACGGGGGCCTCGGCCACCGAACGGCTCGACCCTCAGGCGGCGCAGCGGCTGATCGGCGTCGCCGAGGACCTCGCGGACGCCGTGACCCACGGCGAGATCACCGCGGAGCAGGCGGAGAAGTTCCTCCAGCAGGTGTGCGAGCGGCTCGCCGCCTGAGCCGTCCCCGGCAATTTCGCATCGCGCCGGATCTTCTGTACTGTTGAACTGCTCCCGCACGCGGGGGCGGCCACCACCGGTCCGGAAGGACCGGCGGGAGCACCCCGGCAGATTACCCGAGCGGCCAAAGGGGGCTGACTGTAAATCAGCTGGCAATGCCTACGGGGGTTCGAATCCCTCATCTGCCACGAGTTCCACCACGAAGGCCCCGGTCCGCGGACCGGGGCCTTCGTCGTCCCCGGTCACGGCGGGGTCACCACGTCCCCCGCCGCCGGGACGCACCCGCCGCCCCCGGCCGCCAGGAGAGCGCCGGGGCGGTGCCCGGGCGGGTGCCGGAGGTGCCCCGGCCCGCGCGGAATTCCGCGCCGAGTCCCCTGATCCGGGGACACGCCGACGGCGCCGCCGCGCCGTTCCAGCCTTAACAATTGCTAAGAACATGAATATCCTTGTAGCTTGAGGCGACAGCATCATCCGGCCACGTGCCAGCACTCCCCGAGCCGGCACGTCGGGACCCCCTACTCCGGATGACCAGCAGCACGACCGACCCCGCAGCGCTCCCGCCGGCGTGCCACGCCGAGGACGCTGGGAAGGACTGTGCCGCGCGCTGGTACCCCAGGGGCAGGCCCGGGGTTCTGAATGATTGAGGAGACAGACCGATATGACTGCTGTGAAGAAGTGGGTGGCCGCGGGTTCGTCGGCTGCCGTCCTGGCCGGAGGCCTGTTCCTGGGCGCCCCCGCCGCCCACGCCGACACCTGTGTGGCCCCCGCCGCCAGCACCGCGGTGACCAACCTGGTCACCGCCGCCGACCACCTCTACGACGCGGGCACGCACTTCAACTCCCTCGTCACCGACCAGGCGGTCCTGGGCCAGCTCCAGACCCAGCAGGCCGTGCTGGAGGACGCCATCGTGAACGACGCCACCGTCGACCGTGCGCAGGGCGCCTGGACCGAGATCCTGCGCCTGCAGGAGTCCTACGCGGCCTCGAGCAGCGATCCTGCCGTGGACGAGGCCTACGCGGCGAGCTCCGCCGCCGCGGCCGGCTTCCAGGCCGCCGCCGTGGACGCCCGCGCGCAGGGCGAGGTCTTCATGGAGGACGGCGCCGATCTCGTGGCGCTCTTCCAGGGCAACTGCGACGTCCTGGGCGCCGGGGGCGGCTCCGACGACTGGAGCGACTCGGACGACGGGGCCGGCACCGGCACCGACTCCGGCGTGAACCAGGGCATCAACATGCAAACCGCCGAGGAGGGCGGGCTCAGCACCGGCGTGCTGGCCGGCCTGCTGGCCGCCGGTGCGGCCGTGTCCGGGGCCGTGGCCTTCCGGGTGCGCCGCGCCCGCGCCTGATCCCGAACCGCTGACCGCCCTGGTGCCGCGCTCGCGCGGCACCAGGGCGCAGCCATTTCCCGAGCCGACCCCCGGAGGACGCCAGCATGGACGCACCCGAGCAGCAGACCGCGCCGCGCCGTCGTGCGGGCACGCGCTGGGCCGCCGTCGGCGGTCTCGGCGCCGTGGCCGCCCTGTCCGCGGTCCTGCTGACCGGCCCCTGGGGCGCGGAGGACACCGGCTCCCCGGCCCCGACGGCCACCGCGCCGGTGGAGGCATCCTCGGTGATGCCTCCGAGCGCGGCGGCCACGCGGACGCCGTCCGTCGCAGCGCCCGCCGCCGACCGGCCGGCGGCGGCGGCCCCCGTGCGGCTGACCGTCGAGGACGCCCGGTTCGACGTGACCGTCCTGCCGCTGACGCCGAGCGAGCAGGAGCTGGCCACGGAGCTGCTGGTCCCGCCGGACACCCTGGACGGCTACTGGCTCACCCCGTACGGCATGCCGGGCGAGGGCTCGGAGAACACCACGTACATCACCGGCCACAGCTGGGAGGACCGGGACGCCCCGTTCAACCGGCTGAGCGATCCCGGGCTCGTGGGCAGCGAGATCGAGCTGGAGACCGGGTCCGGGACGCTGGAGTACGTGGTGGACTCGGTGGTCACCCACGACAAGAACACCCTGAAGGACAGCGACATCTGGCGCATCGTCCCGGACCGGCTGGTCATCGTCAGCTGCTACACCGAGGACCTCTGGGGGAAGAACGTGGTGCTCACGGCGTCCCCCGCGCCGGCCTGAGCCGGAGTCCCCGGCCCCGAGCGCCGGGTCCCGGCACCGGGCGTCAGCCCAGGGCGGCGCGGACCCGCGGCACCACCTCGGCGCCCAGCAGCGTGATCGACTCGAGCACCAGGTGGTGCGGGACGCCTCCCGCGTCCATCCGGAGCAGGAGGCGCTGGTGGCCGAGCGCGCGCTGCTGCGCCACGATCTTGGCGACCACCTCGTCCACGTCCCCCACCACGAGGGTCCCGTCCGGGCCGCACTCCCGGTCGTACTCCTCCCGGGACCAGCGGGGATCCGCCGGCCCGACAGGCCCGTGGCTGCGGGCCCCCGCCGCGAAGTAGGGGTGGCTGAGCTCCCGGGCCTGCGCCGGGGTGCGCGCGACGAAGCCCGGCACGTTCAGGCCCACCGGGGTGCCGACGTCCCGGCCGGACGCCTCGAGGGCCCGCCGGTAGGCCTCGACGACGGGCACCGCCCCGGTGAAGGGGCCGTGCGTGCGCAGCAGGGCGAGGGGCAGCCCGAGGGCGCCGGCGCGGGCCACGGAGGCCGGCGTGCCGGAGCTGCCCAGCCAGATCGGCAGGCACGGCTGCAGCGGGCGCGGCTCGAGCTCGAGCTCGACGCCGTCCCGGGCGAGCGGACCGGCGAAGGTCGGGGGACTGGTCTCCCGCAGCGTGAGGAGCCGGCGCAGCTTCTCCTCGAACAGGGCGTCGTGGTCCTGCTGCTCCAGCCCGAGGGCGCGCAGCACGCGCTGCGAGGCGCCGCGGCCCACGATCATCTCGGCCCGGCCGCCGGAGATGTTGTCCAGCATGGCGATCTGCTCGTAGAGCCGCACCGGGTCCCCGGCCGTGAGCACGGAGACGGCCGTGGTGAGCCGCAGGAGGTGGGTGCGGCCGGCGATGGCGGAGAGCAGCACCACGGGGGAGGCCGCCACCACGTCCGTCCCGTGGTTCTCCCCGACGCCGATCACGGTGAGCCCGGCACGCTCCGCGGCCTCGGCCTGCTCGATGATGTCCCGCAGGCGCTGGCGGCTGTCGGGCCGGGTGCCCGTGACGGGGTCCGGGACCACCTCGCCCAGCGAGAAGATGCCGATCTCGAAGTTCATGGCGCACCTCGGCGTGCACGGGGTCTGTCCCCGGACCGGCGTCCCGGTCCCGGAGCCCGCGCCGGAGGCCCGGCCCGGACGCCCAGTCTAGTGCGCGCCCGCGGTCCGGTCTTGAGCCGGCAGTGAAATCCTGTGCCCCCGGACGGCTCTGCCTCTACGCTGGAGGGCATGGCTACTGTTGACATCACCCAGGACACCCTGGGCCAGACCATCGCCGAGAACGACATCGTCCTGCTCGACTGGTGGGCCGAGTGGTGCGGACCCTGCAAGCAGTTCGCACCGACCTACGAGGCCGCCTCGGAGAAGCACGAGGACATCGTCTTCGGGAAGGTCGACACCGAGGAGCAGCAGATGCTCGCCGCGTCGGCCCAGATCTCCTCGATCCCTACGCTCATGGCCTTCCGCGAGGGCATCCTGGTCTTCTCCCAGCCGGGCGCCCTGCCCGCCTCCGCCCTCGACCAGGTCATCGACGCCGTCAAGGGCCTCGACATGGAAGAGGTCCGCGCCGAGGTCGCCAAGCAGTCCCAGGACGCGCCCAACGCCTGACCCCTCCCGCACCACCGCGCCGGGCCCCGCCTCTTCCGTGAGGCGGGGCCCGGCGTCGTCGTGCCCCCGGGTGCGGGGGCACGGGGGTGCCGGGGCAGCTCAGACGAGGCCCGTGACGCCGAGCAGGGAGCCCACGGCGAACGTGGCGACGAGGGCGAGGGCGCCGCCGACGACGACGCGCAGGGCCGCGCGACCTGTCTGCGGCGTGCCCCCGAGACGGGCCCCGAGCCAGCCGGTCAGGGCGAGCGCCGCGAGCACGGCGACGAACGTCACGGGGAGCCGCCACTCCTCCGGCGGCAGCAGGATCGCCAGGAGCGGCAGCAGGGCGCCGAGTAGGAAGGACAGCGCGGAGGCGACCGCCGCGTTCCAGGGGCTGACGATGTCCTCCGCGTCGATGTTGAGCTCGGCGTCGAGGTGCGCGGCCAGGGCGTCGTGCTCGGTCAGCTCCTCCGCGACCCGCCGTGCGGTGTCCTCGGAGAGTCCCTTGGCCTGGTAGATCTCGGCGAGCTCCTGCAGCTCCGCCTCGGGCATCTCGGCGAGCTCCCGCTCCTCCTTCTCGATCAGGGCCCGGTGCGAGTCCGACTGGCTGGAGACGGAGACGTACTCGCCCAGGGCCATGGACAGGGCCCCGCCCACGAGCGCGGCGGCGCCCGCGGTGAGGATCGCGCTCGAGCTGGCGGTGGCGCCCGCGACGCCGACGACCGTCGCGGCGACCGAGACGATGCCGTCGTTGGCGCCCAGCACCCCGGCCCGCAGCTTGTTCATCCGCTCGGTGTAGCCCACGCCGTGGGGCTCCTGGATCACGTGTTCGGTGGTCATGGCTCCATTGAACGCCCGCCGGTGCGGCCGTGCCAGCAAGGACAGGATGTCCTCACCGGCACGCGCCGGAGGGCCACCGGCGCTCACCGGCGCCGGTGGTCCTCCGGGTGCAGCCGCGGAGCGAACGAGGGCTTGCGGAAGCCGGAGGCCCGCAGCAGGCGCACGACCCGCTGCCGGTCGCCCCGCCACGGCTCCAGCAGCTCCAGCATCCGGCGGTCGTCGCCGGGACGCCGGTCGAAGAACCAGCACACGGTGTCCGCGAGGTGGAAGTCGAAGACGCTGACCGAGTCCGGGTCCCCGTGCGTGCACTGGACGATCTCCGCGACCGTCCAGGGCCCCAGGCCGGGGATCGAGCGCAGCCCCCGGTGCAGCTCGGCGTCCAGCGGGGCCCGGCCCAGGCGCTCCAGGGCGGCGGCCCGTCCGGCCACGCGGCGGACGGTGGCGGCCCGGGCGCCGTCGACCCCCGCCCGGTGCCACTCCCACACGGGCACCCGGCACCACGCCTCGGCGGTCGGGGCGATCCGCATCCCCTCCGGCGCCGGACCGGGGGCGGGTTCGCCGTGGCGCCGGACGAGCTGCCGGTGGGCCGCCACGGCCTCGCGGACGGTGACGCGCTGCTCGAGCACCGAGAGCACGGCGCGGTCCAGCACCCGGCCGGTCGAGGGCAGCCGCAGCCCCGGGTGGTGGTGCCGGGCGACGCGCAGCCGGTGGGGGAGCGCGCCGAAGGCGTCCGAGGCCTCGAACCGCTCCCACGCGTCCTCCGCGCCCGCCCAGCGCGGGGCCTCCAGCAGGAACTGCTCGGCGCCCGGTCCCCACGCGCGCACGCGCACGGGCCGCTGCAGGGGCCGGCCGGCGCCGGTGCGGGAGAACAGCGCCGTGACCGGGCCCGCCGGCGTCCGGGCGGTGACCCACACGGCGTCGGGCGCCGCGACCCGGACCAGGGGATCGGCGCTGCCGCGGCCCAGCACGCCGAGCGTCTGGCCCAGGTGCAGCGCGCCCTCGGGGTCCCACACGAGCTCGGCGTCCGGGGCCACCGGGAGCCGGCGGGCGGGCGGGGGAGCGGTGACGGCCATGAGACCATGATGGCAGTCCTGTCCGACGGCGCCCCCCGCCACCGAGGAGGCCATGCCCGCCACCGCGCTCCGCCGCGCCGCCCCGCCGGCCCGTCCCGCGCCGCTGACCGGGCGGGCGCGGCTGGTGCCGCTGGGCGTGGGGCTCCTCGTGCTCGTCCTGTACGTGTGGTGGTCCCTGCTCCAGTGGCACCGCTGGGAGGTCCCGTCCTGGGACCTGGGGATCTTCACCCAGCTCGCCAAGTCCTACGCCGCCGGGGACGGCCCGGTCGTGCACATCAAGGGCCACGGCGCGAACCTGCTGGGCGACCACTTCCACCCGATCCTGGTGCTGCTGGGGCCGGTCTACGCGCTGTTCCCGTCCGCGCTGACCCTCCTCGTGGTCCAGGACGTCCTCGTGGCCGTCTCCGCGGGGGCACTGACGGGCTTCGCGGTCCGGGCGCTGGGCCCGGGCCCGGGCGCGGCCCTGGGGCTCGCCTACGGGATCAGCTTCGGGCTGCAGGCCGCCGTCGCGGTGCAGTTCCACGAGGTGGCCTTCGCCCTGCCGCTGCTGGTCCTCGCCCTCGGCTGCCTGGTGGAGCGGCGGTGGACGGCGGCCGCGCTGTGGGCCGCCCCCGTCGCGTTCGTCAAGGAGGACCTGGGCGTCACGGTCGCGGTGCTCGGCCTGGTGATCGCCTGGCGGGCGCACCGCGAGGCGGACGGGGACCGGCGCCCGGTGGCGCTGGGGCTCGCCCTCGCCGCGTGGGGCGCGGCCTGGTCGGCGCTCGCGGTGACCGTGGTGCTGCCCGCCCTGAGCCCGGACGGCCGGTTCGCGTACGCGGACCGGCTGGACCTCGCGGCGGTGGCGGCCGACCCCGCCGGGGCCCTGGTCTCCCTGGTGCTGCCGGGCCAGAAGGCGCTCACCTGGCTGGCCGTGCTGGCGGTGGGCGTGGTGGTCGCCGTGCGCTCGCCGCTGGCGCTCGTGGCGCTGCCCACGCTGCTCTGGCGGATGCTCTCGCCGAACCACGGCTACTGGGGCACGGGCTGGCACTACAGCGCCGTCCTCATGCCCATTGTCTTCGTCGCCCTGCTCGACGCCGTGCTGCGGCTGCGCGGCGGACGCCTCCGGCGGCTCGCCCGGGCCGCGCCGGCACTGGCGCTCGTCGTCGCGCTCCTGCTGGTCCCGGGGCGCCCGCTGGCCGACCTCGTGGACCCCGCCGCCTACCGTCCGGACCCCCGGGCGGGCGCCAAGGCCGCGGTCGTCGCGGCCGTCCCCGAGGGGGCGAGCGTGGCCACGGACCTGACCCTCCTGCACCACCTCGTGCCCGGCGCGCAGGTGCACTGGCTGGGGTCGGAGGGCGATCCCGCCTCCGACTACGTGGTGGTCGACCGGCTCGGGGCCGCGTGGGGCGGGAACCCGCCGGGGGACGTGGCCGGCTGGGCCCGGCAGCGCTACGGCGCCGGCTACACCGAGGTGCGTGACGAGAAGCACCTCGTGCTGGTGCGCCGCCGGGGCTGACCGCGCCGTCGCGTGCGCTAGAGTGGACGGACCGAATCCGGTCACTCCCTCACTTTCTCGTGCAACGCGATGCCGTCCGCGCATCGTGTTCGGCCGCGGCCCGTGCCGCGCCGAGTCCGACGCTCCCGCCCCGTGCGGGGCTCCAAGTGGTTGGCAGGGACGTCCGGACACCACGACCGTGGCCGACGCCCCTGGGCATGCTCCCGGGCCGCCACCCGCACAGATAACGAGGCACTTCTCCATGACCGTCGACACCCCCAGCACCCCCGGCACCGCCGAGGAGCACACCATCACCTTCGCCGAGCTCGGCATCGACTCCCGGGTGCTCGCCACCCTGGACGAGGTCGGCTACGAGAACCCCACGCCCATCCAGGCCGCCACCATCCCGGTGCTGCTGCAGGGCAAGGACGTGGTGGGCCTGGCCCAGACCGGCACCGGCAAGACCGCGGCCTTCGCCGTGCCCGCGCTGTCCCGGCTCGCCGAGCTCTCCGACGTCAACGGCGTCTCCCGCGACACCCAGGTCCTGGTGCTCGCCCCGACCCGCGAGCTCGCCCTCCAGGTCGGCGAGGCGTTCTCCTCCTACGCCACCCACCTCGAGGACTTCACCGTCCTGCCGGTCTACGGCGGCTCCCCCTACGGTCCGCAGCTGGCCGGGCTGCGCCGCGGCGCCCAGGTGGTCGTCGGCACGCCCGGCCGCGTGATCGACCACCTCAAGAAGGGGTCCCTGGACCTGTCCCACCTGCAGTACGTGGTCCTCGACGAGGCCGACGAGATGCTGCGCATGGGCTTCGCCGAGGACGTCGAGCAGATCCTCTCGCAGACGCCCGTCGAGAAGCAGGTCGCCCTGTTCTCCGCGACCATGCCCCCCGCGATCCGCAAGATCGCCAAGCAGTACCTGCGGGACCCGCAGGAGATCGCCGTCAAGGGCAAGACCACTACGGGCACCAACACCCGGCAGCGGTACCTGCAGGTCATGGGCTCCCACAAGATGGAGGCCATGACCCGCATCCTCGAGGTCGGGGACTACGACGGCGTCATCGTCTTCGTGCGCACCAAGGCCGCCACCGAGGAGGTCGCCGACCGGCTCAAGGCCCGCGGCTACGCGGCCGCCGCGATCAACGGCGACATCCCGCAGAACATGCGCGAGCGCACGGTCGAGGCCCTGCGCGAGGGCAAGATCGACGTCCTCGTGGCCACGGACGTCGCGGCCCGCGGGCTCGACGTCGAGCGCATCTCGCTCGTGGTCAACTACGACATCCCGCACGACACCGAGTCCTACGTGCACCGGATCGGGCGCACCGGCCGCGCCGGGCGCTCCGGCGAGGCGATCCTGTTCATGACCCCGCGGGAGAAGTACCTGCTGCGCGCGATCGAGAAGGCCACCCGCCAGCCGGTGGAGCTCATGCGCATGCCCTCCACGGAGGACGTGAACCAGACCCGCAAGGACAAGTTCGCCCAGCAGATCACGGACACCATGGAGTCCGAGGACCTCGGCCAGTTCCGCGAGCTCGTCGAGCAGTACCAGGCGGAGCACGACGTCGACGCCGTGGAGATCGCCGCCGCGATCGCCGTGATGGCCCAGGACGGGCGGCCCTTCTTCGTGGAGGAGCTGCCCGAGCCGGTGCAGCGCACCCGCGACCGGGACCGTCCGGGGCGGGACGGCGACGACCGTCCGCGCCGCGAGCCGCGCACCGAGAAGGGCATGGCCACCTACCGGATGTCCGTCGGCCACCGGCACCGCGTCTCGCCGGGCTCCGTGGTGGGGGCCCTCACCAACGAGGGCGGGCTGAGCGGCGAGCAGATCGGGGCGATCGACATCCGCTCGACCCACACCCTCGTGGGCCTGCCCGAGAACCTGCCCGCCTCCACCCTGGACCGGCTCTCCCGCACGCGCATCAACGGTGAGCTCATCCAGCTCGAGGCCGACCGCGGCCCGGGCGCCGGCGCCCGGACCCGACCCCGCAGCACCTCGTCCTCCTACCAGGACCGCCCCCGCCGCGGCGGCGGCGCCCGGGGCGACGACTCCCGCGGCGGCTACCAGGGCAAGCGCTCCGGGTACTCCGCGGGCGACCGGGACGGCGAGAAGCCGTTCCGCAAGCCGCGCAGCAAGAAGTACTGAGCCCGGGGGCAGGACCCCGGACCGGGAGGAGGGACGGGCCGCACGGCCCGTCCCTCCTTCATCTGCCTCTCACGTGCCGTCGATAGGCTGGGGCGCATGTCGGGCGCGCGGTGGGAGAGGGTGCGGACGGAGCTGCGGTCCGTGCGCAGCCGGGTGCTCGCCACGACCATCGCCTTCCTGGCGGTCGCCCTCCTCGCCGTGGGCGGGATCACCCACTACCTGCGCCTGGTGGACCTCGACGAGTCCGTGCGCCAGGACATCGTCCAGGAGGCGGGGGAGCTGCAGCGGCTCGCGCAGCGCGGACCGCTCGGCCCGGACGCCTCCCTCTCGGAGGACCTGGACGCCACGGCCGAGGAGCCGTTCACGGACCTGCCGCAGCTCTTCTACACCTTCATGACCACCACGGTGCCCGGGGAGCACGAGAGCATCCTCGCGCTCGTCGGCGGCGAGCCGGCGTTCGAGCACGCCGACCGGTCACGGTTCCAGCTCGACGCCCCCGCCACGCTCGCCGCGGCCGTGGAGCGGGCCCGGCCCGGGCAGACCGTCGTCTTCGACCTCGAGCAGGACGGCCGGACGCTCCGTCTCGGCGTCATCTCGGTGGTCCTGGACGAGGACCCGCGCCAGGGCTACCTCGTGGTCGGCTTCGACATGAGCGCCCAGCGCCGGATCGTGCTGGACTCGCTGTGGCGCTACCTCGGCATCGCCGCCCTCACGACGGTCGTGGCGGGGCTGGTGGCCTACGTCCTGGTGGGCCGGGTCACCGCCCCGATCACCCGCCTGCGCCGGGCCACGGAGCAGATCAGCCCGGACGACCTGGGGCGACGCGTTCCCGTCACGCAGGACGACTCGGACGTGGGCCAGCTCGCCGTGAACTTCAACGGCATGCTCAGCCGGATCGAGGCGGCCTTCGTCCAGCAGCGCCAGTTCCTCGACGACGCCGCGCACGAGCTGCGCACCCCCCTGACCATCCTGCACGGCAACCTCGAGCTGATGGACGAGCACGACCCCGCCGACGTCGAGGAGACCCGGGCGATGCTCCTCGACGAGATCGAGCGGATGAACCGCCTCGTGGAGGACCTGCTGCTGCTCGCCAAGGCCCAGCGCGCCGACTTCATCCGCCCCGGCCCCGTGGACGTCCCCGCCTGGCTCGACGACACGATGGACCGGCTGCGCGCGCTGGGGGACCGGCGCTGGGAGCTCGAGGCGCGGGCCGAGGGGCAGGTCGTGGCCGACGCGCAGCGGCTCACCCAGGCGGTCGTGCAGCTCGCCGCCAACGCGGTGAAGTTCTCCGCCCCCGGGGACATCGTGGCCCTCGGCGCCGCCTGGGCCACCGGGCCCGCCGCGCCCGGCGAGGACACCCCCGCGCGCAGCCTCGAGGTGTGGGTCCGGGACACCGGCGTGGGCGTGGCCCCGGAGGACCAGCAGCGGATCTTCGAGCGCTTCGGCCGGGCCGAGACCGGGCGCACCGTGGAGGGCTCCGGGCTCGGCCTCGCGATCGTGGCCGCCATCGCCCACGGGCACGGCGGGACCGTGGGGCTGCGGTCGAGCCCCGGCCGCGGCGCCACGTTCACGCTCCGGCTGCCGGAGTCCCCGCCCGCCGCGGCCCCGGTCCCCCCGTCCGGTGCCGCCGGGTCCGGTGCCGCGGTGCCTCCGGCCCCCGTGCCCGGTCCCGACCTCAGCCCCGCACCCTCCAGGAAGTAGAGGCACCCCATGGCCAGCATCCTCATCGCCGAGGACGAGGAGCGCATCGCGCGCTTCATCCAGAAGGGCCTGCGCGCCGCGGGCTACACGACCACCGTGGTCGAGGACGGCACGAGCGCCCTCGACCACGCGAGCACCGGGGAGTTCGACCTGCTCGTCCTCGACGTGGGTCTGCCGGGCATGGACGGCTTCCAGGTGCTCTCGGTGCTGCGGTCCCTGGGCTTCTCGATCCCCGTGATCATGTGCACCGCCCGCGACTCGGTCGAGGACACCGTCGCGGGGCTGGAGCAGGGGGCCGACGACTACCTCGCGAAGCCGTTCCGGTTCCAGGAGCTGCTGGCCCGCGTCCGGGCCCGGCTCCGGGACCGCGCGGTGGCCGAGCAGACCCACGACGGGCTGCGCTACGGCGGGCTCGCCCTCGACGTCGGGACCCGGTGCGCGGTGCTCGAGGACCGGCAGGTCGAGCTCTCCGCCCGGGAGTTCGCCATGGCCAGGGCGTTCCTCGAGAGCCCCGGTCAGGTGCTCACGCGCGAGCAGCTGCTGAACAAGGTCTGGGGCTACGACTTCGACGGCTCGTCCAACGTGGTGGACGTCTACGTCCGCTACCTGCGCAACAAGCTCGGCGCGGAGCGCATCGTCACCGTGCGCGGAGCCGGCTACCGCCTCGCCAAGCTCTGATCGGCACCGGCCCGGTAGGGTGATCCGGGGCACGGCCCCGGCCACCCGACGGACCGATCTGACGAGGAACCAGCATGAGCGAAGCGAACGAGAAGTCTTTCGCGGCCCACCGCGCCCGCACGGACGACGACGGCGGGGCGCCCGCCAAGTGGAAGATCGTCGGCCCAGGCCTGGTGGTCGCCGCCACGGGCGTCGGCGCCGCCGACATGGTCGCCACCCTGGTCGCCGGGTCCCGGTACGGGTACGGACTGCTGTGGGCGGTGATCCTCGGCGTGATCCTCAAGATCATCCTCGTGGAGGGCGCCGGGCGCTTCACCCTGGCCACCGGCAGGACGATCTTCGAGGGCTGGCGGTCACTGGGCCGGTGGACCACCTGGTACTTCGGCCCGTACATCATGATCTGGGGCTTCGTCTACGGCGCCACCGCGATGTCCTCGGCGGCGCTGCCCCTCGCGGCGGTGTTCCCCGTCCTGCCCCTGTGGGCCTGGGCGATCATCATGGGGCTGCTCGGGTTCGTCATGGTGTGGTTCGGGAAGTACTCCTTCTTCGAGAAGGTCACCGCAGCCCTGGTCGGCCTGATGTTCGTCACCGTGGTGGGGCTGGCGGTCATCGCCGCCCCCAACATCCCCGAGATGCTGACGGGCCTGGTGCCCGTCATCCCGGAGGGCGGCGTGCTCTACACGCTGGCGCTCGCCGGGGGCGTGGGCGGCACCATCACGCTCGCGGCCTACGGCTACTGGCTGCGCGAGAAGGGGTGGTACACGCCCAAGTGGATGCGCGTCATGCGGATCGACAACTCCATGGCCTACGTCGTGACGGGGGTCTTCGTCATCGCCATGCTCGTGGTGGGCGCCGAGGTGGTCCGCTCCGCCGGGGTGGCGCTCAGCTCCGGTGACGAGGGCCTGCTCGACCTCTACGCCGTGCTGCGCGCGGAGTACGGCGACGTGGTCGGCACCGGCTTCCTCATCGGCTTCTGGGCCGCGTCCTTCTCCTCGATCATCGGCGTCTGGAACGGCGTCTCCCTCATGTTCGCGGACTTCTGGGGCAACATCCGCGGCAAGGAGTCCGGCCACCCCGACACCCGGGTGGGCGGCAAGTACTTCCGCTTCTACGTGCTGTGGCTGACGTTCCCGCCCATGGTCCTCTTCGCCCTGGGGCAGCCGATCGGCCTGATCCTGGCCTACGGCGTCCTCGGCTCGCTGTTCATGCCGTTCCTCGCCCTCACGCTGCTGGGCCTGCTCAACGGCAGCCGGATCCCGAAGGAGTGGGCCAACAAGCTCCACACCAACATCGCCCTGGGCATCACGGCCCTGCTCTTCGCCGTCCTGGGCGGCCAGCAGCTGGTCAAGGCGGTCGCGCCGGTCTTCGGCGGCTGAGCCGGCCCGCGGCCGGTCCACGCGGGCGGACCGGCCCGCCGGGGCCTCCGGGCCGGTCCCGGCGGGCCGGGCGTCCGCAGATGAGAACCTTTTCATCGACGGCTCATGTTCTCATCATGTCCCTCGGCCACAGTGGGCGGCAGCCGCACCGGCGCCGGACCCGCCGGCGCTGATCCCCCGAGGAGGACACGATGAGCGACGACGAGCTGCGGGTGGTGCTGTACTCGCACGACTCCCAGGGCCTGGGCCACACCCGCCGGAACCTGGCCCTCGCCCGGTCCCTCGCCCAGCACCTGCCGGCGCTGACGGGGCGCCCGGTGACGGGCATGCTGCTGACCGGCATCGACGCCGCCACGTCCTACGGGCGCCCCGACGGCTTCGACTGGGTGGTGCTGCCCGGGATCCGCAAGGGCGCGGGCGGCTACGCGCCCCGCAACCTCTCCGTGGACATGCGCCACCTGACCGCCCTGCGCTCCGGGATGGTGGACGCCGCGCTCACGGCCTTCCGCCCGCACCTCGTCGTCGTCGACCGCCACGCCTGGGGGGTGGACCGGGAGCTGCTGGAGCCGCTGCGCAGGCTCCGGGACCGGAGCCCCGGCACGGCGGTGGTCCTCGGCCTGCGCGAGGTCCTCGACGAGCCCGCGGCCGCGGCCCGCGAGTGGGCCGCGCTCGGGGACCTGGACCCCGTGCGGGAGGTCTACGACCAGATCTGGGTGTACGGCGACCGCGCGGTGCACGACCCGGTGGCCTCCGGCGAGATCCCCGCCGAGCTCGCCGACCTGGTCCGCCACACCGGCTACCTCGCCACCGGCCGGGCCGCCGGACGGCGCACGAGCGGCGTGGACCGCCCCTACGTCCTCACCATGGCCGGCGGGGGCTCCGACGGCCACCGCCTGACCCTCGCGGCGGCGCGCGCCCGGGTGCCCCACGGCCACCGGCACGTGGTGATCACGGGTCCGCAGATGCCGGAGGAGCACGCCGAGCAGGTGCGCGCCGCCGCCGTGCCGGGCACCCTCGTCCTGCCGTCCGTGCCCGACGCGCTCGCGGAGGTGGTGGACGCGAGCGCGGTGGTGTCGATGGGCGGCTACAACTCGGTCGCCGAGATCCTCACCACGAACACCCCCGCGCTCCTGGTCCCGCGCGACCGGCCCCGGCAGGAGCAGCTGATCCGGGCCCGCGCCCTCCAGGCCCACGGCGCGGTGGACGTGCTGACCGCCGACGCCCTCACCGGCGCCGCGCTCAGCGGCTGGCTGCACCGCGTGGTGGGCACCGTGCGCCTGCGCCGGCACCTGGCGCTCGACGGACTGCACGCCGTGCCCGTCCTCGCGGCGCGGCTCCTGCCCGCGGGCCCGCCGCCGGAGCCCGCGCAGGCCGTGCCGGCCCGTGCCGGAGGCCTCCGGTGAGCGGCCACCGCATCGGCTACGTGCTGAAGGTCTACCCCCGCTTCTCGGAGACCTTCGTGGTCACCGAGGTCCTGGCCCGGGAGGCCCAGGGCGAGGACCTCACGATCTTCGCCCTCCGGCACAGCACCGACCCGCGCTTCCACCCCGAGCTGGCCCGCGTCCAGGCACCGGTCCACCACGTGGAGCGCCCCGAGCGGGCCTCCGCCGGCTGGGCCGTCCTGGCCCGCGCGGCGGAGGTGGTCCCCGGCTTCGGCCCCCGCTTCGCCGCCCTGCTCCCGGAGCTGGCCGGCACGGAGGCCTCCGAGGTCCACCAGGGGGTGGCGCTGGCCACCCGGGTCGTGGAGCAGGGCATCACGCACCTGCACGCGCACTTCGCGACCCTCGCCGCGCACGTCGCCGAGATCGCCTCCCGGCTCACGGGGGTGCCGTTCTCCGTGACGACCCACGCGAAGGACATCTTCCACGAGTCCGTGGACCCCGCCCGGCTGCGCCGCACCCTCGAGCGGGCGGAGCACGTGGTGGCGATCTCCGAGTACAACCGGCGGCACCTGGCCTCCGCGTTCCCCGCGCACGCGCACCGGCTGCGGCTCGTGCGCAACGGCCTGGAGCTCGCCCGCTTCCCCTACCGGGACCCCGCGCCCGTGGGGGAGACCCTGCGGGTCGTGGCCGTGGGGCGGCTCGTGGAGAAGAAGGGCTTCGACCGCCTCGTGCGGGCGGCCGCCCGGTACCGGGAGCAGGGCGGGCGGCTGTCCGTCACCGTCGCCGGCGGCGGCGAGCTGGAGGGGCCGCTGCGCGCCCTGGTCGCGGAGCTCGGCGCCGGGGACGTCGTCGACCTCGTCGGGCCCCGCACCCAGGCCGAGGTCGGCCGGCTGCTGCGCGCCGCGGACGTCTTCGCGGCCCCGTGCACGGTGGGCGCCGACGGCAACGCCGACGGCCTGCCCACCGTGCTGCTCGAGGCGATGGCCATGGGCGTGCCCGTGATCGCGAGCGACGTCACCGGCATCCCCGAGGTGGTCCGCAACGCGGCCCCGCGCACCGGGGTCCTCGTCCCCGCCGACGACGACGACGCCCTGCTCGGCGCGCTCGCCGCGGTCGCCGACCCCGGATTCGACCGGGTGGGCGCCGCCCGGGCCGCCCGCGCCCTCGTGACCCGGGACTACGACTCGACCGGCCAGGCCGCCGCCCTGCAGGCGCTGCTGCCCCCGCCGGTCCCGGACCGAGCGGAGCCCGACCCGGCCCGGGGCCCTGTCCGGCACGCCGCACGCCCCCCGGAGGCCCCGAGCCTGCTGCCGCCCCGGGGCCGGACCCGAGAGCCCGCCCCGGCCCCTGCCCGAGCCGCCGACCCCGTCCCAGGACCCGTCCCCCTCCGCGAAGGAGCCGACCGCTGATGCGTCTCGCCTACGTCTGCGCCGACCCCGGCGTCCCCGTGTTCGGCACCAAGGGCGCCTCCGTCCACGTCCAGGAGATCCTGCGCGCCTGGCGCGCCCGCGGCGCCGAGGTCCGCCTCTACGCCACCCGGGTCGGCGACGACGTCCCCGCCGACCTCGCCGACGTCCCGGTCGTCCACGTCCCGGTCCCGGCGGCCCCCGCGTCCGCCGCTCCCGGCCGCGCCGCGCGCGTCGCGGCCCGGGAGCGGGCCCAGGCGGACGCCGCCCGCCGGATCACGGAGCGGGTCGTCGCCGACGGCGCCGACGCGGTGCACGAGCGGCACTCCCTGTTCTCGACCGCCCTGGCCGGGATCACCGGCGCGCTCGGCGTCCCGGGCGTCCTCGAGGTGAACTCGCCGCTGATCGACGAGCAGCGGACCCACCGCGACCTCGTGGACGGGGCGGCCGCCCGCGCCGCGCTCGCCGCGCAGGTCGCCGCCGCCGAGCGCACGGCCTGCGTCTCCGAGCCGGTCGCCCGCTGGGTGGAGCGGACCGTGGCCGACACCGGCGGGCCGGCCGGCCGGGTCCTGGTCGCCCCCAACGGGGTGAACGTGGAGCGCATCCGTCCGTGCCGCGACTCCGCCGCCCGGGGACCGGACCCCGTGTCGCCGGTCGTCGTGTTCGTCGGCACGCTCAAGCCCTGGCACGGCGTGGAGCACCTGATCCGGGCCCGCGCGGAGGCCGCCGCCGACTGGCGCCTGCGCGTGGTGGGGGACGGCCCCCAGCGGGCGTCCCTCGAGGAGCTGGCCGCCGAGCTGGGCGTCGACGCCGAGTTCACCGGCGCGGTGCCCCCCGCCGCGGTGCCCGGGCTGCTGGCCGACTGCGCCGTGGCCGTCGCGCCCTATCCCGCCACGGAGGACGCCGCGGACCAGTACTTCTCGCCGCTGAAGATCTACGAGTACGCCGCCGCGGCCCTGCCGGTCGTCGCGTCCCGCGTGGGCCAGGTGCCGGCCGCGGTCGAGGACGGGGTGACCGGGCTGCTCGTGGCGCCCTCGGACCCCACCGCGCTGGCCGGCGCCGTCGACGCGCTGGTGGCCGATCCCGGCCGGCGGCGTGCCCTGGGACGCGCCGGCCGCCGCGACGCGGTCGCCCGGCGCTCCTGGACCGCGGTGCTCGACGGCATCCTCGCCGGCACGGACCTCGCCCCTCCGGATCCCACCGGCACGCGACCCCGCAGCGGCGCCGCACCGCGCCCGGCCGCACCGGGAGCACTGCAGGGAGCGCCGCGGTGAGCGGGGGCAGGCGGCTCGACCGCAGGGCCCTCCGGCGCACCCTCGGGCTGCTCACCCCGCACCTGCGCGAGCACCGGCTGCTCGCCGCGGGCGGCGTCGTGGTGCTCCTGGCCGAGGTGGCCTTCCGCGTGCTCGAGCCGTGGCCGCTGAAGATCGTCGTCGACGCCGTGTCCCTCTCCCTCGGCGCCGACAACGTCGACCCGTGGATCCCGGAGGCCTCGTGGCAGCTGCTCGCGGCCGCCGGGCTGGCCACGGTCGCGGTGGTGGGGTTCCGCGCGCTCGCCAACTACCTCGCCACGGTCGCGTTCGCCCTCGTCGGCTCCCGGGTCTCCACCGCTCTGCGCGCACGGGTGTTCGCGCACGTCCAGGCGCTGTCGGACCGCTACCACTCGGTCTCCCGGGCCGGGGACACGGTCCAGCGCCTCGTCTCGGACATCGGCAAGCTCCAGGAGGTGGCCGTCACCGCGGGCCTGCCGCTGCTGGCCAACGTCATCACGCTCGTGGTCATGTGCACGGTGATGCTCTTCCTCGACTGGCTCCTGGCCCTCGTGGTGGTCGTGGCGATCCTGGCCTTCCTGCTGGTGGGCCGAGGGTCCTCCGGGCGGATCACCGAGGCCTCGCGCCGGACCCGGCAGGGGGAGGGCGCGCTGGCGAACACCGCCCACGAGTCCCTCGGCGCGATCCGCACCGTCCAGGCCTACGGGCTGGAGGAGCACATGGCCGGCTCCTTCGGCCGCGCCAACCGGCAGGCTCTCACCCAGGGCGTGCAGTCCCGCCGTCTGGCCGCCGCGCTCGAGCGGGCCACGGACGTGATCGTGGGCGTGGCCACCGCGGCCGTGATCTTCGGCGGCGGCCTGCGGGTGCTCGAGGGCGCCATGAGCCTGGGCGACCTGGTCCTGTTCACGACCTATCTCAAGACGTGCATGAAGCCCCTGCGGGACATGGCCAAGTACACCGGGCGCATCGCCCGCGCCGCGGCCTCCGGGGAGCGGGTGGCCGACCTCGTGGCGGAGCCCGTGGACGTGCGGGAGGCCTCGGGCGCCCTGGTCCTGCCCGGGGTGCGCGGGGAGATCGCCCTCCACCACGTGGACGCCGCGTACGGGGACCCGGAGCACGGCGGGCGCACCGTGCTGCGCGACGTCGACCTCGTGATCCCGGCGGGCCAGCACGTCGCCGTCGTCGGCCCGTCCGGCTCCGGGAAGTCGACCCTCGTCTCCCTGCTGGTGCGGATGATGGACCCGGTCGCCGGGTCCGTGACCCTCGACGGCCACGACCTGCGCGCCCTGAGCCTCGGCACGGTGCGCGGCAGCACCGCCCTGCTGCTGCAGGACTCCGTCCTCTTCCACGGCACCGTGCGGGAGAACATCCGGCTCGGCCGCCCGGGGGCCACCGACGCCGAGGTCGAGGCCGCCGCGTCCGCCGCCCAGGCCCACGAGTTCGTGACGGCGTTCCCGCAGGGCTACGACACCCCGGTGGGGGAGCGCGGCTCGACCGTCTCGGGCGGGCAGCGCCAGCGGCTGGCCATCGCGCGCGCCCTGCTGCGGGACGCACCCGTCGTGCTGCTCGACGAGGCCACCACCGGACTCGACCCCCGGTCCGCCCGGGACGTGCTGGACGCCCTCGGGCGCCTGGTCCGCGGCCGCACGTCCCTGGCGGTGACCCACGACGCCGCCCTCGCGCTCGCCGCCGACCGCGTGCTGTGGGTCCAGGACGGGCGCATCCTGCTCGACGGCGCCCCCGAGGAGCTGCTCGCCCGGCCGGACGGCGTGTTCGCCGCGTGGGTCGAGCAGCAGCGGGCGCAGGACCGCCGGGAGGTCCGCTCGTGACGCTGCACCTGCCCGACTCCTGGGAGAGCCTGCCCGCGCTCGCCGCGGTCCTCGACCCCGGCCGGCTCACCGAGCTCTTCGGCCACCAGCTCGGCGGCCCGCTGCGCACCAGCCACCTGCGCTACAAGCCCGGCGTCTCGGTCGTGGCCCGCGTGGACGCCGGGACCACGGGCGCGGTGCACTGGGTCGCCGCCTACGCCCCCGCCGGGGACGGGGGGGACAAGCTCGAGAAGGTCCTGGCCCGCGCCGCGCGGGACGGCCGGCCGGCGCCCGTGCTGGTCGCGGACGTGCCGGGACGCCCCGGTCACCGTCTGGCCGTGGGGACGATCAGCACGGACCCCGAGCTGCGGCGCGCGCTCGCCGTGCTCGGGCCGGACCGGGCCCGGCGGCTCGGGCAGCCGGGGGACCCCGCCCGGCTGCTGCGCTACAACCCCCGCCGCCGCGCGGTCCTCACGGGCGCCGACAGCGGCGGGGCCGGCCGGGTCACGAAGCTCACCGCCGGCCCCGCCCCCGCAGACCCGGTGCTGCTGACCCGGCTCGCCGCCGCCGGGATCCCGGTGCTCGCCCCGGTGCCCGTCCCCGGCCTCCCCGTGTCACCGCACGTGCTGCACTACCCCTGGTTCGGGGACGGCGACCTCGCGGCCCGCGCCGCGGCCCCGGACGGCCCAGGCCCCGGCACCGGACCCGGAGGGCCCGTGCTCCAGGCCGCCGCCGCCGCGGGCACGGCACTGGCGCAGCTGCACGAGCGTGGACCGGCGCTCCTCGGCCCCGCACGGGTCGGCGCCCCCCTGGACGCGGGCCGGAAGCTGCGCTCGCTGGCCGCCGACCTGTCCGCCCTCGACCGGCGGTCGGGCGTCCGCTGCGCCCGGACCGGCCGGGTCGTGGCCGAGGCCCTGGCGGACCGCACCGGGGCCCCCGTGCGGATGCTGCACGGGGACTTCTCCGCGGACCAGGTGCTCGTGCGCGGCGACGGGGGCCCGGGGGCGCCGGAGCTCCGGCTCGCCGACCTCGACCGGGTCCGCACCGGCACGGCGGCCGACGACCTCGGCAGCTTCCTCGCCGTGGAGCTCCTCGGCCCGGGCGCCGAACAGCCCCCCGCCGCAGCCGAGGAGCTGTCCCTGACGGGCGCCCTGCTGCGCGGGTACGGGTCCGGGGCGGCGCTGCCGCCGTGGCCCGAGATCCTGGCCTGGGCCGCGTTCCACGTCCTCGCCCGGAGCATGGAGCCCTTCCGCTCGGCCGCCGCCGACTGGCGGGAGCGCACGGACCGGCGGATCGAGCTCGCGCAGCGGCTGGTGGATCAGGTGCAGCGGGCGCCGGTGACCCCCACACTCGCGCCGGAGTCCGTGCCGTCCGCGCCGGGCGCCCCGCCGTCCGTGCCGCGCGGCGCCGTGCCCGCCGACCGTGTGCCCGCGGGCCCCGTGCCTGCCGACCCTGTGCCCGCCGGCGGGGATCCGGTGCACGTCGTGGACTCCGGCAGTGGGCACGTCCCGCGGACCCGCCCCGTGCGCGTGCCGGAGACCGTGCCGGACGCCGACGGGCGGCCGCTGCGGGTGCGCCGCGCCTGGCCGGCGGACGGCACCCGGCTCGTGCTCGAGCTCGAGGACGAGCACGGACGCGTTCGCGCGGGCGAGGCGGCCCCCGGCGCGGGGCGGCCGTGGGCCGTCCGCGTCCTGCCCCACGGCGAGGACCCCCGCCTCCCCGGACTCGCCGCGGCGGCCGCGGCCGGCGGCCGGGTGGTCGTGCACCGGCACCGCCGGCGGGCGGTGGTCGGCACCCCGGACCGCTTCGTCAAGTTCCTGGCCCGCGGCCGGGCCGCCCGGGTCGCCGAGCTGTCCGACCGGCTCCACGGGCTGGGCACGGCGGCGGGCTTCGCCGTGCCCGCCGTCCTGGCCCGGGCCGAGGACCGGGTCGAGTTCTCCGTCCTGCCCGGCCGGAGCCTGCACGAGCTGGGGGCCGCGGGACGGAACGACGCCTACCGTGCCGCCTGGGCGGAGTGGGCGCGGTGCTGGCCGGCCCTGGCCACCGCCGCGCCGGGCACGGAGCCGCTGCCCGCGCACACGGCCGAGGACGAGGCCCGCACGCTGGCCCGCTGGGCCGGCCGGCTCGAGGCGTTCCCGGATCTGCTCGAGGCCCCGCCGGGGGCGGTCGCCGCACGGGCACGGCGGATCGGGGCGGAGCTCTCGGCCCTGCCCGCCGACCGGCGGGGCCGGGTCGTGCTGCACCGGGACCTGCACGACCAGCAGCTGCTCTTCGACGGCGCACGGCTGGGGCTCCTGGACTTCGACACCGCGGCCCTCGGCGAGCCCGAGCTCGACCTCGCGAACCTCTCCGTGCACCTGGAGCTGCGCGCGGCGCAGGGCCTGCTCGACCCCGCGCTCCGGGCGGCGGGACAGGAGGCCGTGACCGCGGTGGCCCGGGTGCTGGGCGCCGACCCCGGCCGTCTCGCCGTGCACGCCGAGGCGACCCGGCTGCGGCTCGCCTGCGTCTACGCGTTCCGCCCGCGGTGGCGCGCTGTGGCGCAGGACCTGCTCGACGGGCTGCGTTCCTGAGAGGGCTCTCATGTTCTCATGCCCCCCTCAACCGGTTCCGGGACACTGGTGGGCATGAGGATCCTCTGGTCGGCAGTCTCCCTCCTGGTCGTCGCGGGCCTGGCGCTCCTGCTGTGGAACGCGGCGAGCGGCACGGACCGCGTGGAGGTCGTGCGCGGCGGTGTCTCCGTGAGCGGCAGCCCCCCTCCGGGACCGTCGGCCGGCACGGCGCCGCCGGCCGGGGACCCGTCGTCGTCGCCGTCCCCCACCGGCCCCGCGCAGGACGGGGGAGACGCCCCGGGACCGGACCGCGGGGACGCGGGGGGCTCCGCGGTGCCGGTCCCTCCGGTCGAGCCGCCGCCGGCCCCGCCCGCCCCGCCGGCCGTCCCCGCACCCCCGGCCCAGGTCCCGCTGCCCGTGCAGCCCGCCCCGCTCGACGACGACTGGGACGACGACCGGGACGACGACCGGGACGACGACGTGGACGACTGAGCGCCGGGTCCGGGGCGCCTGCCGGCCGTGTCGGGGCGCCCCGGCCCGGGCGGGCGGGACGGCGCCGACGGGCCGGAGAACCCTGTCCGATCCAGGGCCGGCAGGACGGCTCCGGAGGTGCTGGAGAGGGGTGCCCGGCGATTTTGGTTCTCCCGAAACGTGCTGGTAGAGTCTTCGTCGTTGCCCCGATAGCTCAGTGGTAGAGCGCCATCTTGGTAAGATGGAGGTCCCGGGATCGATTCCCGGTCGGGGCTCTCGTGATGAGATCCTGTGGCCCGGCCGTCAAGGCCGTCAGCCGCGGTGTCCCATCCCTCTGGCGGTGTAGCTCAGCTGGTTAGAGCGCACGACTCATAATCGTGAGGTCGACGGATCGAGCCCGTCCACCGCTACGGCGAAAAGCCCGTGACCCTCCGGTCACGGGCTTTTGTCGTCCCCGGGCCGGTCCGGCACCGGCCCCTCGATCCGGCACCCCGTCCAGGACCCGACGCAGGTCCGGGCGGACCGGTCACGGCGAGCGCAGCGGATCCCGGCGGCCACGGCGCAGGCCGATCTCGTAGGCGGTGAAGACGGCGAGCGTCAGCGCGACCAGCGGCAGGACGAACCACGCCATGGTCCACGTGAACCCCTCCAGGGCGTCGTGCTCGGTGGCCGCGAGCACCACGTAGCCGGTGTAGGCGGCGTACAGGGCCACGAACAGGGCGCCCTCCCAGCGGGCCACCGCGAACCCGGTGAACGCGATGGGGAGCAGGGCGACCGCGGCGGCCAGCATCACCGGGATGTCGAGGGCCACCGCGGCACCGGACACCGGGATGCCCCCGGGGGAGATCAGCGCCGGCAGGCCGAGCACCACCCCGATGTTGAAGATGTTGCTGCCCACCACGTTGCCCACGGCCAGGTCGCGCTCACCGCGGCGCACCGCGATGACGGAGGTCGCCAGCTCGGGCAGCGATGTCCCGACGGCCACCACGGTCAGCCCGACCACCAGGCTGCTGACCCCCAGCGACGTGGCGATGCTCACCGCCCCCTCGACGAGCAGGGTCGCGCCGGCGACCAGCAGGGCGATCCCCAGCACCACGAGCAGCACGGACCGGGGGACCGAGGCCGGGGGCGGCTCCTCCTCGGTCCTGACGTCCTCGGCACCGCCGGTGCCGCCGCCGGCTCCGCGGTCCCCGGACGGCGCCGCCGCGGGGACGGGGGCACCGCGCCGGCCGATCACGACGGTCAGCACCGTGTGCAGCACCACGGCGGCGAGAAGGACCACTCCGTCCACCGCGCCGATCCGCCCGTCGAGGGACACGAGCAGCAGCCCGATCGACAGCACGACCATCCAGGGGAGGTCGAAGCGCACCAGCCGCTGCTTCACCGCCAGGGGAACGACGAGGGCGGAGAGCCCGAGGATGAGCAGGACGTTGACGATGTTGCTGCCGACCACGTTCCCGACGGCCAGGCCCGGCTCGTCGCGCAGCACGGCGCCGACGGTGACGGCGAGCTCCGGCGCCGACGTGGCGGCCGAGACCACGGTGAGCCCGACCACGAGGGAGGAGATCCCCACCCGCCGGGCGAGCGCGGACGCCCCCCGCACCAGGAGTTCTCCGCCGAGAACCAGCAGCGCCAGCCCTGCGACGATCCGGCCGACGTCCAGGAGATCCATGGGCAGGAGTGTACGTGCCCCGGACGGCGGCGCCCGGCGGGGCGGGGCGCGCCGCCGTAGACTGGACGGGTCCCGCCGCCCGCGCGCGGCCCGTCCAGCGAGGAGCTGCCATGCCCGTGAACCCCGATCTCGTCGGGCGGACCTACCCGCCGGCCGAGCCCTACAGCGTCGGACGGGAGGCGATCCGCGACTTCGCCCGCGCCGTCCAGGCCGCCCACCCCGCCCACCACGACGTCGAGGCGGCCCGGTCCCTCGGCCACCCCGACCTCGTGGCGCCCCCCACCTTCGCCATCGTGGTGGCCCAGCGCGCCGACGCCGCCCTGATCGCCGACCCCGAGGCCGGCATCGACTTCTCCCGCGTGGTCCACGCCGACCAGCGTTTCACCCACCACCGCCCGATCGTCGCCGGGGACGAGCTCGTGGCCGAGCTGCACGTCGACCAGGTCCGGGCCATGGGCTCCGGGGCGATGGTGACGTCCCGCGCCGAGATCCGCGCCGCGGACGGCGAGCACGTCGCCACCACCGTCTCGTCCCTGCTCGTGCGCGGAGAGGACCAGTGACCGTGAGCATCGCCTTCGACAGCCTCGAGAAGGGCCAGGAGATCGGGCAGCGCCGGATCGAGCTCTCCCGCGCGGACCTGGTCCGGTACGCGGGGGCCTCCGGGGACCTCAACCCCATCCACTGGAACGAGGAGTTCGCCCGCTCCGTGGACCTGCCCGACGTCATCGCCCACGGGATGCTCACGATGGGCGCGGCCGTGCAGCTCGTGACCGACTGGGCCGGCGACCCCGGCGCCGTGGTCGACTACCAGACGCGCTTCACCAAGCCCGTGGTCGTCCCCAACCGGTTCGGGACCGCGGTCGAGGCCTCCACGGCCCTCACGGTGTCCGGGAAGATCGGCGCCCTCGACGACGCCGCCCGCACCGTGCGCGTCGACCTCACCGTGACCGCCCCCGACCTCTCCGCGGCGGGAGCCGACCCGGCGACCGCCGCGGCGCTGAAGGTGCTGGTCAAGGCCCAGGCCGTGGTGCGGCTGGCGTGAGCCCGGGCCCGGGCACCGCGGGCCGCCCGATAGGGTGGTCGCCATGACGTCCCCTCGCATCGCAGACCTCACGACCGCCGCCGTGGGCGGGCCCGCCCGCGACTACGTGCGGGCGGAGTCCGAGCAGGCGGTCGTCGACGCCGTGGCGGCGGCCGACGCCGCCGGGCGGGACGTGCTCGTGGTGGGCGGCGGCTCCAACCTCATCGCGGCCGACGCCGGGTTCGCGGGCACCGTGGTGCACGTGCTCTCGCGCGGCGTCGAGGTCCTCGCCGAGGATCCCGCCGGCGCCCTCCTCGAGGTCCAGGCCGGCCACCCGTGGGACGAGCTCGTGGCGCAGGCCGTGGCCGAGGGGCTGGTCGGCATCGAGGCCCTGGCCGGGATCCCCGGCACCACGGGTGCCACCCCGGTGCAGAACGTGGGGGCCTACGGCCAGGAGGTGGCCCAGACCGTCGAGCTGGTGCGGGTCTGGGACCGCCGGGAGCGGCGCGTGCGGGACTTCGCCCCGGCCGACCTGGCGTTCTCCTACCGGGACTCGGCCCTCAAGCGCAGCACGGTGGCCGGCTCCCCGCGCCACGTGGTGCTCGCCGTGCGGTTCCGGCTCGAGCGCGGCACCGAGAGCGCCCCGGTGCGCTACGGCGAGCTCGCCCGCCGGCTCGGCGTCCAGGTGGGGGAGCGCGCCCCGCTGGAGCGGGTGCGGGAGACGGTCCTGGCCCTGCGCGCGGGCAAAGGCATGGTCCTCGACCCGGAGGACCGCGACACCTACAGCACCGGGTCCTTCTTCACGAACCCCATCCTCCCGGCCGACGCCCTGGGGGAGCGGCTGCCCGCCGACGCCCCCCGCTTCCCCGTGGTGGACGCCGCGGGCCGCCCGCTCGAGGACCGGGTCAAGCTCTCCGCCGCGTGGCTCATCGACCACGCCGGCTTCGGCAAGGGCTTCGGCCTGCCCGGGACCCGCAACGAGCTCCTGGACCTCGACGGCGCCGCCGTCGCCGGGGGCCGCGCCTCCCTGTCCACCAAGCACACGCTCGCCCTCACCAACCGCGGCGGCGCCTCCGCCCAGGACCTCATGGCGCTGGCCCGGACGGTGCGCGACGGCGTCGCGTCCGTCTACGGGGTGGACCTCGTCGCCGAGCCCGTCATCGTGGGCACGGCGGTCTGAGGCGGCGGCCGTGAGCAGCCTCGAGGAGGAGATCGCCCAGGGGGAGAGCTCCGACAGCCGTGTGCGGCAAGCCCTCGGCCGGCTGCGCCGCTGGTCCCGCGGCCACCCCCTGCTGTTCGTGGCCTACCGGACGCTCGTGACGGTCCTCGGGGGCGTCTTCGTGCTGGCGGGCCTGATCATGCTCGTGACGCCCGGCCCGGGGTGGCTCGCCATCTTCCTGGGGCTCGGCATCTGGGGCACCGAGTTCCACTGGGCGCACCGGCTCAACCAGTGGGCGAAGGGCCAGGTGATGCGCGGCTGGCGGTGGTGGCTGGCGCGCACCGCCGAGGGGCGGCACCGCCGGGCCCTCGCCGGGACGGGCAACCTCGTGCCGGGCCCCCGGCACCTGCGGTCCCCGGGAGCCTGAGCCGGGACGGCCTCCTGCCGGGGAGCCCCCCGCGGCCGCGGTCGCACGGGCCCGCGCCGGTGCGCGCGATGACGCCTCCGGACGGGCCCTCCCGGTCAGCGGGAGCGGCCGAGCTGCGCGGCCACCAGCTCCAGCGCGTGCTCGGCCGGGATCCCGAGGTCCGCGATCTCGTCGGCGAAGCGCCGGGCGGCCTGCACCGCCAGGTCCTCGGTCCGGTCGGCGGCGCGCACGAAGCTACCCCGGCGGCCCCGGGTCTCGATCACGCCGGCGGCCTCGAGCTCGCGGTAGGCCTTGGCCACGGTCCCGGCCGCGAGGCCGAGCGCCTCGGCGAGCCGGCGCACCGGTGGGAGCCGGGTGCCCGCCGGCAGGGTGCCGTCCGCGCGGCCCTGCTGCACGCGGTGCCTGAGCTGCTCGGAGGGCGGGCGGTCGTCGCCCGCGTCGAGCGACAGCCCCGGCGGGATCGAGGTCTCCTCCACCGGCTACAGGGTGCCGGTGGCGATGCGCAGCATGCGGCGCAGCGGCTCGGCCGCGCCCCACAGCAGCTGGTCGCCGATCGTGAAGGCGCTGATGTAGCCCGGCCCCATGGCGAGCTTGCGGATCCGGCCCACGGGGATGTCCAGGGTGCCGGAGGTCGCCACGGGGGTGAGGTCCCGCATCGAGTCCTCCTTGGTGTTGGGCACCACGGTGGCCCACTCGTTGTCGGCGTCGACGATCCGCTCGATCTCCGCCACGGGCAGGTCCTCCCGCAGCTTGATCGTGAGGGCCTGGGAGTGCGAGCGCATCGTGGCGATCCGCACGCACAGCCCGTCCATGGGCACCCAGTCCTGGGCGTACCGGTCCGTGCGGCCGAGGATCTTGTTGGTCTCGGCCGCGGACTTCCACTCCTCGCGGGACTGCCCGTTGCCGAGGTCGGCGTCGATCCAGGGGATGAGGGAGCCGGACAGGGGCGCGCCGAACATCGAGGTGTCGAGGGCGTCGCCGCGCTGGGCGGCGAGCACCTTGCGGTCGATGTCCAGGATCGCCGAGGCGGGATCGGCCAGCTCATCCGCGACGACGCCGTGGAGGGCGCCGAACTGCGCCAGCACCTCGCGCATGTGCCGGGCCCCGCCGCCGGAGGCGGCCTGGTAGGTCATCGACGTGGCCCACTCCACGAGGTCGTTGCGGAACAGCCCGCCGAGACCCACGAGCAGGCAGGAGACCGTGCAGTTGCCGCCCACGAAGTCCTTCACGCCGCTCGCGAGACCGCGGTCGATGACGTCCCGGTTGACGGGGTCCAGGACGATGATCGCGTCGTCGTTCATCCGCAGGGTCGACGCCGCGTCGATCCACAGACCGTCCCAGCCGGCGGCGCGCAACCTCCCGTGCACGTCCTTGGTGTAGTCCCCGCCCTGGGCGGTGACGACGATCGGGAGCTTCGCCAGGGTCTCGAGGTCGTAGGCGTCCTGCAGCGTGCCGGCGTCCCCGGCGAAGGACGGGGCGGGCCGGCCGGCGCTGGAGGTGGAGAAGAACACCGGGGTGATGCCCCCGAAGTCCCCCTCCTCCTGCATGCGCTGCATGAGCACGGAACCCACCATGCCCCGCCAGCCGACGAACCCTACCGAATCACCCGAGCTAAAAGTCATGGCCCCCAGTCTAGTGGGCGCGGTGCAGGGCCCAGCGCCGGCGCTTCTCCTTCACCTTCTGCGCCGGCGGGAGCTCGAGGCCGGGCACCACCAGGTCCCCGTACTGCGGGAAGCGGTGGAGGTAGTCCTGGACGTAGGTGCACGTGGGGCGCACCGCGACGCCCTGCTCCCGGAAGCCGTCCAGCAGGAGCGTGACGAGGGTGCGCGCGTAGCCCTGCCGGCCGAACTGCTCGCCGATGATGGTGTGCTGGAGCTCGACCGTGCCGTCCTCATGGTCCTGGAAGCCCTCGAAGCCGATGAACTGCTCCCCCCGCCACAGCTCATAGCGGTCGAGGTCCGTGTTCTTCACGACGCGCAGCTGCTCGTCGTCCCGGATCGCGGGGTCGGGGTGCCGGTCGGTCACGGTGTTCCTCCTGGTCGTGGTGCAGCTCACGCTACCGGAGCCGCCGGGCTACCGGAACCGGGCGTCCCTCCGCCCGGTCCCCGCCGGCCGCGCGTGCGCCGCTCGATCCGGTAGCCCAGGCCCGTGCGGGACACCGACGGGCCGAGGACCGGCTCCGTGGCCCACCCGTCGTCGAGCACCGGGGCGTGCGTGTCCCCGTCCGCGTCGAGGTCGATGACGGTCACGAGCGCCTCCGTCACGGGGTGCTCGGCGTCGGCCAGGGCCTGCCGGTAGACCTCGCCGCCGCCGATCACCCAGATGCGCTCCGCGCCGGGGCTCGTCCGGGCCAGGCGCACGGCCTCGGCGTACGAGGACGCCGTCAGCACCGCGCCGGGAGCCTCACCCCGGGCCACCCGGCCGGGGGAGGAGGTGATGACGATGTTGGTCCGTCCGGGCAGGGGCCGGAAGCGCTCCGGGAAGGACTCCCACGTGCGCCGGCCCATGATCACGGGGTGGCCGGTCGTCGTGCGCCGGAAGAACGCCATGTCCTCCGGCAGCGACCAGGGCATCGCCCCGGCGCGGCCGATGACGCCGTCGGCGGTCTGCGCCCAGATCGCCCCGATCGCCCCGGTCGTCCCGGCGGTCATACGGCCACCGGGGCCTTGATCGCGGGGTGGTGGCGGTAGTCGAGGACCTCGAAGTCCTCGAGCTCGTAGTCGAAGACGGTGGCGGGCCGCCGGGCGAGCCGCAGCCGCGGATAGGGGTAGGGGTCCCGGGAGAGCTGCTCGCGGACCTGCGCCACGTGGTTGTCGTAGACGTGGCAGTCCCCGCCGGTCCAGACGAACTCCCCGGGCTCCAGGCCGGTCTGCTGGGCGATCATGACGGTGAGCAGCGCGTAGGAGGCGATGTTGAAGGGCACGCCCAGGAACATGTCCGCGGAGCGCTGGTAGAGCTGGCAGGACAGCCGCCCCGGCCCGTCCTTCCTGGGCTCGACGTAGAACTGGAACAGGGCGTGGCACGGCGGCAGGGCCATCTCGTCCACCTCGGCGGGGTTCCACGCGGTCACCACGTGGCGCCGGGAGTCGGGGTTCGTGCGGATCTGCTCCACGACCTTGGCGATCTGGTCGATCGACCCGCCGCCGGGGGTGGGCCAGGACCTCCACTGCACGCCGTAGACGGGTCCGAGCTCCCCGTCCCGGTCCGCCCACTCGTCCCAGATGGTCACACCGCGCTCCTGCAGCCACCGCACGTTCGAGTCCCCGCGCAGGAACCACAGCAGCTCGAGGGCCACCGACCGGAAGTGCACCCGCTTGGTGGTCAGCAGCGGGAAGGACTCCGCCAGGTCGAAGCGGATCTGGCGCCCGAAGACGCTGCGCGTCCCGGTGCCCGTGCGGTCGGACTTGTGCACCCCCTGCTCCAGGACCTCGCGCAGGAGGTCCTCGTAGGGCGTCGGCACCGGGGCGGGCACGGGGTCGGGGGCGGTCATGCGGGTCTCCTCGGGGGAAGTCGGGGCGGGCCGGGCGGTCCGTGGCGGGTGGCTCGTGGCGGGTGGTGCGCTGCGGTCCCGGCGGTTGCGGGACGGTGCGCCGCGGGTCCTGCGGCGCCGGGCCGGGGGTCAGTCGTCGAAGGGCTTCACGAGCTCCACGGAGACCACCCGCCGGCGGTGCCGGCGGGAGACCTGCAGCACGATCATCTCGCCGGGGGAGAGGTACGGGTCCTTGGCCGGCAGCTGCGCGGCGAGCTCTGGGCTCGCGTGCCGGGCGATGACCTTGAGGACCGTGGGCAGCACCGGGCGGTGCGTGCACAGCGCCACCGGCGTGTCCTTGTCGAACATGGTCTGGGCCACGGCGGCCGCCTTCTTGGGGTGGCGCTTGTGCGAGGCCTCCGTGAGCTGCGGGCGCTCTCGCACGGAGACCCCGGCCTTGCGCGCGTACGGCACCACGGTGGACAGGCAGCGCAGCCAGGGGGACGTGAGGACCCGCTCGGGGGACCACGCCCGGAGCAGCCGGGTCACGGCGAGGGCCTGGCGCTTGCCGGTCGCGGCCAGCGGCCGGTCGCCCTCGGCCCGGGACCAGGCCGAGCGCGGCTTCGCCTTGGCGTGGCGCACCACGATCGCCGGGCGCGTGGCGAGGTCCCCGCGCTCGTGCAGGTCCACCAGGGCCGCCAGCGGCTCCCGGTCGGAGGGGTTGGTCAGCATCCGGTGCGCGTCCTCGGGCGAGACCCAGCGGACGGCGTCCACCTCCTTGCCATCGGGCTCGGGCCGTGCGCCGGGGCCGAACTCCGCGGCCCAGTAGTGCACGTCCTTGCACCCGTCCTTGACGTCGTAGCGGATCGTGGGCAGGGGCACGCCCAGGCGCGGCAGCAGGCCGATCTCCTCGCTGACCTCCCGGTGGGCGGTCTCGGGCAGCGTCTCGCCGTCGTCCTGCTTGCCCTTGGGGAAGGACCAGTCGTCGTAGCGCGGCCGATGGATGACCATCACCTCGAGCCCGCCGCCCGTCCGGCGCCAGCACAGGCACCCGGCCGCGAGCACGTCGGCGGGCCGCCCGCTCCCTGCCGCGCCGCTCGTGCCGGTCCTGCCGCCCGCCCGGCCGGGGCTCTCGGCCGGGCGCTGCTCGGTGGTCTTCTCTGCGGTCCTGGGCATGGCCCCTCTTTCGTCCCCTGTCCGTGGTGCACGGGCGTGCCGGGGCCCGCGGTCCGGACCGTCGGGCGGCACCCCCACGATGCTACCGCTGACCCGTTCCACCGCCGACTAGATCGTCGGCCGGCCGAGGGCCCGGCTGCGCAGCAGGTGCTCCTGGACGTCCACGAGCGGGTTCCCCTCGGCGTCCCGGTGGTGGCGGGTCCACACGCCCTCGGCGTCCAGGTGCCAGCTGGCCGTGGCGTCCGAGACGTAGCGGGCCAGCAGCCGCACGAGCGCGGCCGCCTGCTGGGGGTCCGTGATCCGCACCAGGGTCTCCACCCGGCGGTCGAGGTTGCGGTGCATCATGTCCGCCGAGCCGATGTAGACGAGGGGCTCGCCGGCGTTGCAGAACGCGAAGACCCGGGAGTGCTCCAGGAACCGGCCCAGCACCGAACGGACCCGGATGTTCTCGCTCAGCCCCGGCACCCCGGGGCGCAGGGCGCAGATCCCGCGGACCACCACGTCCACGGGCACCCCGGCCTGCGAGGCCCGGTAGAGGGCGTCGATCACGGCCTCGTCCACGATCGAGTTGCACTTGACCTGGATCCGGGCCGGGCGGCCGGCCCGGTGGTGGCGGATCTCGGCCTCCACGAGGTCGACGAGCCCGGAGCGCACGGAGCGGGGCGCCACGAGCAGGCGCTGGAAGGTGGTCTTGGGCGCGTAGCCGGAAAGCTGGTTGAAGAGCCGGGAGACGTCCTCCCCGACCTCCGGGTCGCACGTGAGCAGCCCCAGGTCCTCGTAGAAGCGCGCGGTGGAGGGATGGTAGTTGCCGGTGCCGATGTGCACGTACCGGCGCAGCCCGTGCTCCTCCTGGCGGACCACGAGGGAGAGCTTGCAGTGGGTCTTCAGCCCCACGATGCCGTAGACCACGTGCACCCCGGCCTGCTCGAGCTTGCGGGCCCAGGAGATGTTGGCCTGCTCGTCGAAGCGGGCCTTGATCTCCACCAGCGCCAGCACCTGCTTGCCGGCCTCGGCGGCGTCGATGAGCGCGTCCACGATGGGGGAGTCGCCCGAGGTCCGGTACAGGGTCTGCTTGATGGCCTGGACCTTCGGGTCCGCGGCGGCCTGCTCCAGGAAGGCCTGGACGCTCGTGGCGAACGAGTCGTAGGGGTGGTGCAGCAGCACGTCCCGGGCCCGGGTCGCGGCGAAGACGTCCGCCGCCTTGGCGGTCTCCGCGGCGTTGAGGTAGCGGGAGGTGTGGGCCACGTGGCGGGCGTAGTGCAGCTCCGGGCGGTCGATGCCGGCGATGACCCCCAGCCCGCGCAGGTCCAGCGGGGCGGGCAGCCGGTAGATCTCGGACTCGTCGATGCCCAGCTCGGAGACGAGCAGCTCGAGCACCTCCGTGCTGATGCTGTCCGTGACCTCCAGGCGCACCGCGGGACCGAAGCGGCGGCGCAGCAGCTCCTTCTCCAGGGCCTGCAGGAGGTTCTCGGCGTCGTCCTCCTCGACCTCCAGGTCCTCGTTGCGGGTCACGCGGAACACCTGGTGCTCCTCGACCTCCATCCCGGGGAACAGGTCGTCCAGGTGCTGGGCGATGACGTCCTCGAGCGGGATGAACCGGGCCTGGCCGTTCGGCAGGCGCGAGGCCCGGGACCCGTCCACCGACAGCAGCCGGGGCAGCTGGTCCGGGACCTTCACGCGGGCGAACAGCCGCTTGCCCGACTGCGGGTTGCGGACCATCACGGCCAGGTTGAGGCTCAGCCCGGAGATGTAGGGGAACGGGTGGGCCGGGTCCACGGCCAGCGGCGTGAGGATGGGGAACACCTGCCGGTGGAAGTCCCCGGTGAGCCGCTCCCGGGTGGCGGCGTCCAGGTCCTCCCAGCCGACCAGGTGGATGTTCTGCCGGGTCAGCTCGGGCCGCACCAGGTCGTGGAAGGCCCGCGCGTGCCGCTCCTGCAGCTCGTGGGCGCGCGCGGCGATGGTGGCCATCTGCTCCGCGGGGGAGTGCCCGGAGGCGGCCGGCCGGGCGATGCCCGTGGCGATGCGCCGCTTGAGCCCGGCCACCCGGACCATGAAGAACTCGTCCAGGTTGGAGGCCACGATGGACAGGAAGTGCACCCGCTCCAGGAGGAAGAGGTCCGGGTCCTCCGCGAGCTCCAGGACCCGGGAGTTGAACGCCACCCAGCTGGCCTCGCGGTCCAGGAAGCGCTCGGGCCCGTGCCGGCCCTCCAGCACCTGCCGGGCCGCGGGCACGGGGTCGTCGATCCGGTCCCGGTCCCCGTGGCTCCGGGCGGAGTCGGGGAGCTCGTCGGGGCCCCCGGGGGGTGCGGTGCCGGACCCGGCGGCCGGGGCCCCGGGGGCGCTCGGGGCCGGCGCGGACTGCGGGCTGTCCTGCTGGTGGGTGGTCATCACGGTCCTGTCTCGTCGTGCCCGCCCCGGCGGTCCGGGCGCGGGAGGATCGGGTGGCGGGTCAGCCGGGGAGGGTGCCGGCGTACATCACGTCGAGGTGCCAGGGCCGGAACCCCAGCGCCTCGTACAGCCGCATCGCGGCGGCGTTGTCCCCGTCCACGTAGAGCATGACCTCGTCGAGCCCCTGCCGGGCGAGGTGGTTGACGCCGGCGGCGGTCAGCGCCCGGCCCAGCCCCGTGCCCTGGTGCCCGGGGGCCACGCCCACGGCGTACACCTCGCCGAGGGGACCGCGCTCGGCGTCGGCGGCGTGCACCTTGGTCCAGTGGAAGCCGGCCACGGTCCCGGGCTCGTCCTCCCGGACGGCGAGCAGGAAGCCGGCGGCGTCGAACCACGGCTCGGCCTCCCGCTGCCGGAGGTCGTCGAGGGTCATCCTGCCCTGCTCCGGGTGCTCGGCGAAGGCGGCCGCGTTGACCCGCAGCCACTCCTGCTCGTCGCGGCCGGGCTCGAACGCCCGCAGGCGGAAGCCCTCGGGCATCGCCTCCGGGAGGGGCAGGTCCGCCGCGCCGCGCAGGGGGCGCAGCAGCCGATGCAGGTCCCGCACGGGGGCCAGGCCGTGCCGGGCGGCGAGCGCGGCGGCGGCGGGGTGCCCGCCGTGCGCCCAGGCGCGCACCGTGCCGGTGGTCCCGGCGGCCACGGCGCCGGCCAGCGCCGCGCCGATCCCGGCGCCGCGGTGGGAGGGGCCGACCACGAGCTCCACGAGGTGGGCGCCGTCGGGCTCGGGCACGCGCACGGCGGCGCCGAGGAGCTCCCCCTCGCGCGAGCGCGCCAGGACGGTGCGGACCCGGCCGTCGCGCGCCGAGCGCAGGTCCACCAGGGTCTGGTCGGAGAACGGCGGGTCGCCGTCCGCGGCCGCGGCGCGGGACGCGAGCGCCACGATCTCCTCGGCCGGCGGGACGTCCGGGCGGTCGAGGTCGTACGGCACGGAACGGGACATGGGGACCTCCTGCGGAACGGGATGGGGCGCACGGACCGGGTCGGGAGGTGCTCAGCCCTCCCGGGCCCGCGTCGTGGCGAAGCTGTAGCCCACGTTACGCACCGTGGTGATCAGGTGCTCGTGGTCCGCACCCAGCTTGGCGCGCAGGCGCCGCACGTGCACGTCCACGGTGCGGGTGCCGCCGTAGTAGTCGTAGCCCCAGACCTCGCTGAGCAGCTGGGCGCGGGTGAAGACCCGCCCCGAGTGCTGGGCCAGGTACTTCAGCAGCTCGAACTCCTTGTAGGTGAGGTTCAGGGGCTGGCCGTTGACGTGCGCGGAGTAGGCGGCGTCGTCGATGACCACGGAGCCCGCGCGGATGCGGGTGTCGTCCTCGGGGACCTCGGCCGTGCGGGAGGAGGCCAGGCGCAGCCGCGCCTCGACCTCCGCGGGGCCGGCGGTGTCGAGCACGACGTCGTCGACCATCCAGTTCGCGGCCACGGCCGCCATCCCGCCCTCGGTGAGAACCATCAGCAGCGGCGCGGCCAGACCCTTGGCCGTGAGCAGCTGCGCGAGGTTGCGGGCGGTGATCAGGTCGGTGCGCCCGTCCAGCAGGACCACGTCCGGGGACCGGCCGTCGAGGCTGCCGGACACGGTCCGCGTCGGGGCGACCGAGACCTTGTGGTTGAGCAGGTCGAGGGCCGGGAGCACCGATGCCGAAGGTCCGTCCGCGTCGGTCAGCATCAGGATCTGGAACACTCGTGCTTCTCCACTCTGGCGTACGGACTGAGCTGTCAGTATAGGTCCGGGCGGGCGACCGGCTCCGCGACCCCGCCGGTCCGGAGCGTCCCGCGGCCCGTGCCCGCCCGCACCCCGCGCCCGGTTCCCGGTCCTGCACCCGGTCCCGGCGCTCCGCCCGCGCCCCGCGGCGAGCCGCTATCGTTGCTCGTGTCCGCCCGGGCGCAGGTCCCGACCCCCGACAGTGCAGGAACCCGATCACCATGAGATACGCCATGATCGCCGCGTGCAGCGTGGCCGTGCTGGTGGCGGCCCTCGTGGCGGTCGCGGTCGCCGGGCCCGCGCCGCTGGTGCTGGCGCTGGGCATGTCCGTGGTCATCGGCTTCGGCTGGCCGGCGGCCACCGGCATCGCGGCGAGGCACCGCCACAACGTGATCATGACCGCCGCCGGCGTCGCCGCGGCCCTGCTCGTGCAGTTCCTGCCCGGCCAGCAGCTCGTGTGGCTGCCCGCCGTCGTCGGCGTGGCCCTCATGACGGTGTTCGCGGCGGAGCTGGTGCGCGGCGAGGGCGCCGAGCACCGGCTCGAGTCCGCGATCGCCTCCACGGCGGGCGTGCTGGCGGCGGTCAGCTCCTCCGGCTGGATCGCCCTGGCCGGCGACTACCGGGCCACGGGCCCGGACCCCGCCCTGCTCGTGGTGGTCGGCGCCGTCCTGGCCGCGCTGGTGGCCCTCGTGGGCGGGCGCGTCATCGCGGCGGCCCCGAAGAGCTCGCCCAAGCGGGGCGTCGTGGCCCTCGGCGTGACCCCCGTGGCGTTCCTCGGGGTGGGGGCCGTGTTCACTGCCCGGCTGGTGAGCACCGTGGTAGTTTAGGGCCATGCTTGCACTCGAAATCTTCTACCTCGCCCTGCTCGGCATCTCTGGCCTGTTCATCGCCGGGATCTCCCTGAAGGTGGTCCTCGGACTGTTCAAGGGACAGCACTAGTCCCGTGCCGATCGAGATCCCTTCGGATCTGCTGCCCGAGCTCGTCCCCTTCGCCTGGCTGCTGGGCACCTGGGAGGGCGACGGCTTCATGGGCTACGGCGAGGTCGAGCAGCGGCCGTTCCGGCAGCGCGTGACCTTCGAGCAGAACGGGCTGCCGTTCCTCGACTACCGGGCACAGACCACACTCCTCGACGACGAGGGGCAGCCGATGCGCCCGGCCACCGTGGAACAGGGCTTCTGGCAGCTCGACCGCACCCTCGAGGACGGTGACGTGGGCCCCGGGATGCTCCCGCCGGACCTCGTGCCCGTGCTCCAGGGCGCCGAGGACGTGGAGCGGATGCGCAACGCGGACGGCGGCTTCGACGTCCTCGTGACCCTGACCCACCCCGGCGGCGTCGCCGAGCTCTACGCCGGGCAGATCAAGGGCCCGCGGATCGACCTCGCCACCGACGCCGTGATCCGCGCCCGCGGGGCCAAGGAGTACAGCTCCTCGACCCGCATGTACGGCCTGGTCCACGGCGACCTGTTCTGGGCCTGGGACATGGCCGCGCTCGGCGAGCCCCTGACCACCCACGCCTCCGCGCAGCTGCGGAAGATCGGCTGAGTTCCGTGACCGAGCACCGTTCCCCCCTGCTCCACCGGCCGGGCGCCGTCGAGGCCGAGGGCCTGGACCGCGGGGTGGCCGCCCACTACGGCGACCCACTGCGCGAGCAGCGCTCCCTCGTGCGCACCCCCGGCACCGTGGTGGACCTCTCCCACAAGGGCGTCGTGACCGTCACCGGGCCCGACCGGCTCAGCTGGCTCACCACCCTCTCCTCCCAGGTGCTCACCGGGCTCGAGCCCGGGCGCAGCACCGAGACCCTCTTCCTGTCCGTGCAGGGGCGGATCGAGCACGCCCCCCACGTGGTGGACGACGGCACCAGCACCTGGCTGATCACCGAGGCCGACGAGACCGCGGCCCTGGTGGCGTGGCTCGAGCGCATGCGCTTCGCGCTGCGCGTCGAGATCGAGGACCGCACCGGGCAGTGGGCCGTGCTCGGCGCCACGGGCCCCGTGCCCGGCCTGCCCGCCACGGTCGTGTGGCGGGACCCCTGGCCCCACGTCGCCCCCGGCGGGTGGAGCTACGCCGTCCTCGACGGGCCCCACCCCGGCGAGGAGCGCACCTGGTGGGAGCACCTCGTGCCCCGCGACGAGCTCGACGCCCTGACCCTCGACCTCCCCCTCGCCGGCGCGTGGGCCGCCGAGGCGCTGCGGATCGCCGCGTGGCGCCCCCGCCTGGGCGCCGAGACGGACGAACGGACGATCCCGCACGAGCTCGACCTCCTGCGCACCGCCGTGCACCTGGCCAAGGGCTGCTACAAGGGCCAGGAGACCGTCGCACGGGTGCACAACCTCGGGCACCCGCCCCGCCGGCTGGTGCTGCTCGACCTCGACGGGTCGGAGCACACGCTGCCCGCCGCCGGGGCCGAGGTGGTCGCGGGGGAGCGCACGGTGGGGCGCGTCACCTCCGTGCAGCTCCACCACGAGCAGGGTCCCATCGCCCTGGCCGTGCTCAAGCGCACCGTCGATCCCGCCGCCGAGCTCGTCGTCACCGACGGCGAGCAGCGGTGGGCCGCGGCGCAGCAGGTCGTCGTGCCGCCGGACGCCGGGCAGGTGGTCGGCCGGCAGACGGGCTTCCTCCGCGGGCCCCGCCCCTGACCTCGCCGGACCCCGGGACTCCCGTCACCGACGTCCGCCCCGGGCCCCGGGCGGCGCGGACCCGCAGGCCTGACCGACCGGGGCCGCCGCCCGCCTCAGCGGCCGAAGAGGACGCGGGCCTCGTCCCAGCGGTCCTGGGGAACGGTCTTGAGCCCCTCGAGGGCCTCGGCGAAGTCGACGCGGACCATGTCGGTGCCGCGGATGGCGACCATCCGCCCCCACTGCTTCTCGTGCACGAGGTCGACCACGGACATCCCGAAGCGGGTGGCGAGCACGCGGTCGAAGCCCGTGGGGGCGCCCCCGCGCTGGATGTGCCCGAGCGTGGTGTTGCGGGTCTCGATGCCGGTGAGGCGCTCGATCTCCTGCGTGACGTACTCCCCGATCCCGCCCAGGCGCGGACGGCCGTCGGCCTCGGTGCCCTTCCCAGCGAGCACGTCCTCCCGGTCCTCGGGGATGAACCCCTCCGCGACGACCACCAGCGGGGAGCGGCCGCGGTCGTAGACCTCCTGCACCCAAGCGCAGACCTGGTCCATGGAGACCTTCTGCTCCGGGATCAGCACCGCGTGCGCGCCGGCGGACATGCCCGAGTGCAGCGCGATCCACCCGACGTGGCGGCCCATGACCTCGGCGACCATGCACCGGTGGTGGGACTCCCCGGTGGTGCGCAGCCGGTCCATGGCGTCGGTGGCGATGGACACGGCCGTGTCGAAGCCGAAGGTGTAGTCCGTGGCCTGCAGGTCGTTGTCGATGGTCTTGGGCACCCCCACCACGGGCAGCCCGGCGTCGGCCAGGCGCTTGGCGCCGGCCAGGGTGCCCTCCCCGCCGATGGCCACGATCGCGTCCACCGCGTGGCGCTCGAGCATCACCCCGATGTTCTCCGGCCCGCCTCCGGGCCCGGAGTAGGGGTTCGTGCGGGAGGTGCCGAGGATGGTCCCGCCCTCCCGGGCGAGGCCGCGGACCCGGGTGCGGGGCAGGTCCATGATGTCGCCCTCGAGCACCCCGCGCCAGCCGTCGCGGAAGCCCACGAACTCGTGGCCGTAGGTCTTGATCCCGTGCAGCACGGCGCCGCGGATCACCGCGTTGAGTCCGGGGCAGTCCCCGCCGCTGGTCAGCAGTCCGATCTTCATCCGTACAGTCTCCTCCGGGTGGGCGGGGCGTGCGTGGCGGCCGGACGTGCGCCGGCACGCCCAGTCTAGTCAGTCCGGGCCCGGGCGGCAGGGCCGGGCCCGGCCGTGTTGGCCCCCGGCGCCGCCCGCCGGCCTGCGGCCTAGACTTCCGGGAAGAGGGCCCCGACGGGCCCGGAAGGAGGGGTGGCGTTGAACACGGACAAGGAACCGGCCCGGGAGAACCTGCGGGAGTTCATCGACAAGCTGGTCGACCAGGGGTACACGGTGCGGGACGGGCAGTCCCCGGACCCGGATCTCATCGATCCCGGGGGATCGGCCGTGGAGACCTGGCGGGAGGACTACCCGTACGACGAGCGGCTGTCGCGCGAGGAGTACGAGCTCGAGAAGTACCAGCTGCAGATCGAGCTGCTGAAGTTCCAGTACTGGGGCCAGGACCACGACCTCCAGCACGTCATCGTGTTCGAGGGCCGGGACGCCGCCGGCAAGGGCGGGACGATCAAGCGGTTCACCGAGCACCTCAACCCGCGCGCCGCCCGGGTGGTGGCCCTGACGAAGCCCTCGGACCGGGAGCGGGGCCAGTGGTACTTCCAGCGCTACATCCAGCACCTGCCCACGGCGGGGGAGATCGTGATGTTCGACCGCTCCTGGTACAACCGCGCCAACGTCGAGCGCGTCATGGGCTTCTGCACGGACCCGCAGTACGAGCAGTTCATGGCCCAGGCGCCCGTCTTCGAGAAGATGCTCGTGGACTCCGGCATCCACCTCACCAAGTTCTGGTTCTCCGTGACCCAGCACGAGCAGCGCACCCGGTTCGCGATCCGCCAGATCGACCCCGTGCGCCGGTGGAAGCTCTCGCCCATGGACCTGGCGTCCCTGGACCGGTGGGAGGACTACACCGAGGCGAAGGAGGAGATGTTCCTGCGCACGGACACCGACCACGCCCCGTGGATCACGGTGAAGTCCAACGACAAGAAGCGCGCCCGGCTCAACGCGATGCGCTTCTTCCTGGACCAGTTCGACTACGAGGACAAGGACCCGGACGTGGTCTATCCCCCCGACCCGCTGATCGTGCGCCGCGGCCTGGAGGCCGTCGGCGACTGAGGTGCGGCCCGGGGACGCGGGACGACGACGGCGCCGCCCGTCCCCTTCCGGGGGCGGGCGGCGCCGGTGCGCGGCGGTCGCGGCTCAGCGGCCGGGGCGGTCCACCAGGACGGTATTGGCGGCGGCGTTGACGGCGGTCACGGCCAGGACCGACGGCCAGGCCCCGATCCGCCGGGCCAGCGGGTGGGAGAGCCCGAAGCCCAGGACGTAGAGCGCGCCGAGCGCCGCCGTGGTGCCCGGCCCGCCGCGGTGCCACCACGTGTGGGCGGCCGCCGCGCCGGCCGCGGCCAGCACCGCCCCGCCCAGGGGGCGGACGCCGGTCGCCCGGGCGGTGGCGTACCCGCCGATCAGCCCGGCGCTCACGAGCGCCGCCGCGGGCACCTGCTCCGCCGCGGCCACGGCGGTGTCCCGGGCGTCCGTCGCGGCGCTCACGCGGCGCCGCCCAGGTACTCCTGGAGCCGGCGCAGGCCCTCCGCGAGGTCGTCGTCGCCGAGGGCGTAGGACAGGCGCAGGAAGCCGGAGGGGCCGAACGCCTCGCCGGGCACCACGGCCACCTCCGCCTGCTCCAGGATCAGCTCGGCCAGCTCGGCGGAGGTCTGCGGCGTCGCGTCGCCGAAGCGCCGGCCGAGCAGGCCCCGCACGTCCGCGTAGGCGTAGAACGCGCCGGTCGGGGTGGGGCACTCCACGCCGTCGATGGCGTTGAGGGCCTCGACCATGACCCGGCGGCGGCGGTCGAAGGCCTCCCGCATCCGGTGGGCCTCGTCGAGCGGGCCGGACACGGCCGCCAGCGCGGCCCGCTGGGCCACGTTGTTGACGTTGGAGGTCAGGTGGGACTGCAGGTTCGTGGCCGCCTTGATCACGTCGGGGGCACCGATCATCCAGCCCACCCGCCAGCCGGTCATCGCGTACGTCTTGGCCACGCCGTTGAGGACGACCACGTTCTCGCCCAGCTCCGGCACGGCGGCGGCGATCGAGGTGAACGGCACGCCGTCGTAGGTGAGGTGCTGGTAGATCTCGTCGGTCAGCACGAAGATCCCCTTCTCCGCCGCCCAGCGGCCCACGGCCGCGGTCTCCTCGGGGGAGTACACGGCGCCCGTGGGGTTCGACGGCGAGCAGAACAGCAGGGCCTTGGTGCGCTCGGTCCACGCCGCCTCGAGCAGCTCGGGGGTGACCTTGTAGCCGAGCTCCGGCCCGGCGAAGACCTCGACCGGGTTGCCCCCGGCGAGCTTGATGGCCTCGGGGTAGGTGGTCCAGTACGGGGCGGGCAGCAGGACGTCGTCGCCCTCGTCCACGACCGTCGCGAAGGCCTGGAACACGGCCTGCTTGCCGCCGTTGGTGATGAGCACCTGGGCGGGCTCCACCGCGTAGCCGTCGTCCCGGGCGGTCTGCTCGGCCACCGCCCTGCGCAGCTCGGGCAGGCCCGCGGCCGGCGTGTACCGGAAGTTCGCCGGGTCCTGCAGGGCGGCCGCGGCGGCGTCCACGATGTACTGGGGGGTCGGGAAGTCGGGCTCCCCGGCGCCGAAGCCGATCACGGGCCGGCCGGCGGCCTTGAGGGCCTTCGCCTTCGCGTCCACGGCGAGCGTCGCGGACTCTGCGATGGCGCCGACGCGCCGGGAGATGCGGGACGTGGTCATGACCGGGGGCCTCCTGGAGGGGAACGGGCGGTCTCCGCCGGGTGCGGGGACGGCGGTGCGGACGCCCCCATGCTACTCGGGCGTCCGCACCGCGGGCCCGGCGCCCCGGCGGCCGCGCCCGCCCGGATTGCACCCCGCCGCCCGGGTCGCCTAGGATGGACGACTGGTGTCATCGGCGCCTGCTCGGCCGCGCCGTCACGGCGGGACCGGATGGTAGAGTCGGTGACCGGGTCCGAGCGATCGAGACCGGCGTCCCCACGCCGGCCGAGGCCGCGAGGCACGTAGGGCAGTGGCGCAATTGGTAGCGCAGCGGTCTCCAAAACCGCAGGTTGCAGGTTCGAGTCCTGTCTGCCCTGCTCCAGTCCGGGGTGGTCCCCGGCACCCCCACGGGGTGCCGGGAGCCGCCGCGGCGACGGCGGGCCGGCAGCACTGCGCGGCACGCACGAGTCCACACAGGGAGAGCCGATGTCGCAGACCACCGCCGGCCGCGCGTCGGGCCAGCCCCCGGAGCAGGGCGCGGAGAGCCCCCGCGGCGTCTTCGGGCGCCTGTTCCTGTTCCTGCGCCAGGTCGTCGGCGAGCTCCGGAAGGTGGTCACCCCCACCCGGCGCGAACTGGTCAACTACGTCCTGGTCGTCCTCGTGTTCGTCGCGTTCATGATGGTGCTCATCTCGGTCCTGGACCTGGCGTTCGGCCAGGCCGCCCTGTGGATCTTCGGGCAGGGGGACGCCGCCGGCTGATCCGGGCGGCGCACGGACCGGCGCGGCCGGCCACCGTGACCCAGCAGAGCACGACATCCACGAAAGAACTTTGAGGGAGATCCAGTGACCGAGCACGAGCTCGAAAACGGCACCGAGGCACCGGCCGAGGTCGACCAGCAGGCTCCGGAGCTGCCGGAGGCCGAGACCTCCGTGCAGGAGGACGACTTCGCGGCCGCCCACGACCCGGAGCACGCCCCGGTCGCCGACGAGGCTCCCGCCGCGCCCGCCGACGAGGAGGCCCCGCTCGAGGCGGAGGCTCCGGCCGACGAGGAGGCCCCCGCGGCCGAGGACGAGGCGCCCTCCGTGGACCCCGTCGAGGAGTTCAAGTCGAAGCTGCGCCGCCAGGAGGGTGACTGGTACGTCATCCACACCTACGCCGGCTACGAGAACCGCGTGAAGACGAACCTCGAGACCCGCATCCAGTCCCTCAACATGGAGGACGACATCTTCCAGATCGAGGTGCCGATGGAGGAGGTCGTCGAGATCAAGAACGCCCAGCGCAAGATCGTGCGCCGGGTGCGGATCCCGGGCTACGTGCTGGTGCGCATGAACCTCACCGACGCCTCCTGGGGCGCGGTCCGCCACACCCCGGGCGTCACCGGCTTCGTCGGCCAGGACGCCTACAACCCGGTGCCGCTGCGCCTCGACGAGGTCTTCGAGATGCTCAACCCGGTCTTCGAGGCGCCGCAGGGCGCGGGGGCCGAGTCCTCCGCCCAGCCCAGCGCGCAGCCGCAGATCGACGTCGACTTCGAGGTCGGCGAGTCCGTCATCGTCAAGGAGGGCCCCTTCGAGACCCTCCCCGCCACGATCTCCGAGATCAAGGTGGAGTCCCAGCAGCTGGTCGTCCTCGTGTCGATCTTCGAGCGCGAGACCCCCGTCACCCTCGGCTTCAACCAGGTCTCCAAGATCTGAGCCCCGCGGGCCGCTCCGGCCCGCCCCAGTTCCCGGCCCCGCGGTGCATGCTTCGCCGCCGGGCCGCCCGGCCGCCGCGCCACGGCGGCCACCCGCCGTCGTACGCTCCTGTGCGCCGGTACGTCCAGCAGAAGAAGGACCAGCACATGGCTCCCAAGAAGAAGAAGGTCTCCGGCCTGATCAAGCTGCAGATCCAGGCAGGCGCCGCCAACCCGGCTCCTCCCGTGGGTCCGGCCCTCGGTCAGCACGGCGTCAACATCATGGAATTCTGCAAGGCCTACAACGCGGCCACGGAGTCCCAGCGCGGCAACATCGTGCCCGTGGAGATCACGGTCTACGAGGACCGCTCGTTCACCTTCGTCACGAAGACCCCGCCCGCCGCGCAGCTGATCAAGAAGGCCGCCGGCGTCGCCAAGGGCTCGGGTGTCCCGCACACCCAGAAGGTCGGCAAGCTCAGCATGGACCAGGTCCGCGAGATCGCCGAGACCAAGAAGGAAGACCTCAACGCCAACGACATCGACGCCGCCGCGAAGATCATCGCCGGCACCGCCCGCTCCATGGGCATCGAGGTCGAGTGACCAGCCTCGGCTGATCACCACCCACCGTTATTGACGTGGCAGGGCCGAGCGCGGCCCGCAGACCACAACTGCACAAGGAGAAGAAGCAGATGGCAAAGCGCAGCAAGGCATACCAGGCGGCCGCCGCCAAGATCGACGCGGGCACGCTGTACGCCCCGGCCGAGGCCGTGGCCCTGGCCAAGGAGCTCGACACCGCGAAGACCGACTCCACCGTGGAGGTCGTCCTCCGCCTCGGTGTCGACCCCCGCAAGGCCGACCAGATGGTCCGCGGCACCGTGAACCTGCCCAACGGCACCGGCAAGACCGCCCGCGTCGTCGTCTTCGCGACCGGCGACAAGGCCGCCGCCGCGGAGGAGGCCGGAGCGGACTACGTCGGCTCCGACGACCTGATCGCCCGCATCCAGGGCGGCTGGACCGACTTCGACGCCGCCGTGGCCACCCCGGACATGATGGGCAAGGTCGGCCGGCTGGGCAAGGTCCTCGGCCCCCGCAACCTGATGCCGAACCCCAAGACCGGCACCGTCACCATGGACGTGACCAAGGCCGTCAACGACATCAAGGGCGGCAAGATCGACTTCCGCGTCGACAAGCACTCGAACCTGCACTTCATCGTGGGCAAGACGTCCTTCGAGCTCGAGAAGCTGGCGGAGAACTACGGCGCCGCCCTCGAGGAGATCCTGCGCCTGAAGCCCTCCGCGTCGAAGGGCCGCTACATCACGAAGGCGACCGTCTCGACCACGTTCGGACCGGGCATCCCGGTCGACCCGAACGCCACCGAGGTCGTCGTCGGCGCCTGACGCCGTGCACCGGAGCCCGCGGGGCTCCGACGGGTGGGGGCCCGGCCGATGCGGCCGGGCCCCTTCCCGTCCGACGGGACCATTCCTCCCACGACCCAGCAGCCGGCGGGCGTCCGCCGGCGCCCACGGAACGGAGACCCCCCACGTGAGCGAGCACCCCCCGGTGCGCATCGAGCAGATGCGCATCCCCGACGAGTTCGACGACGCCGCGCAGGAGCTGCTGGGGCGCGTCGCGGAGCTCGTGCGCCGGTCCCGGCAGCACGTGTGGGGGATCTCGGACCTCACCGGTGACGCCCAGGAGCTCTACCGGGACCTGCTGGACCCCTTCGAGCGCGTGGTCGTCCTGCTGGCGTGGGCCGGGGACCGGCTGGCGGGACGGGCCGAGGTGCGGATGCCCCTGGTCACGCTCACCGACTCCGCCCACATCACCGTCGACGTGGACCCCGACGTCACCTCCCAGGGCACCGGCAGCGAGCTGCTGGCCGCCGCCGAGCAGCTCGCCGTGGGCGAGTCCCGCCGGCACCTGCGGATCCAGACCGAGCACCCCGGGCCCGAGGAGATCCAGGGCGACGGCAGCGTCACCGGGGTCTTCCCGCTGGTCACGCCCGGGATGGTCGAGTGGGTGGACGCCGCCGACGGCTCGGGCCGGCTGCCCGTGTCCAACCGGCAGACCCGCTTCGCCCTCAGCGCCGGCTACCGGCTCGAGTCGGTCAGCGACTTCGGGGTGCTGGACGTCCCCCTGCCGCCCGAGCGCGTCGCGGCCCTGCTGGACGAGGTCGCGGCCTCGCCGGCGCAGGAGCCGTACCGGATCCACGTCTGGAGCGGCCCGGCCCCCGAGGACCGGCTCGACGAGCTCGCCGCCCTGCACTCGCGCATGGCGACCGACTCGTTCCTGGCCCCCGTGGCCGCCGCCGAGCCAGAGCCCTGGGACGCCGAGCGCGTGCGGCGCACCGAGCAGCTGCGCGCCGAGGCGGGCAACCTCTCGCTCGTGGCCGTCGCCGAGCACGAGCCCACCGGACGCCTCGTCGGGATGACCGAGATCGTCCTGGCGGGGGAGGAGCCGCCGATCGGGATGCAGGACGAGACCGTGGTCCTGCGCGAGCACCGCCGCCGGTGGCTCGCCACCCGGCTGAAGCTGGCCAACCTGCAGCAGCTCGAGCGGCTGGCCCCGAGCGTGCGCACCGTCTACTCCTGGAGCCACAGCGGCGACGACCGGATGAGCCGGGTCAACGCCCGGCTGGGCTTCCGCGTGGCCGGGCGCAGCGGCGTGTGGGCCCGCGACTTCCCCTCCGCCTGAGCCGGGTCCGGGGCCGCCCCGGAGCCGATTTGGCCGCGGCGGGGGCCTCCGGTAGCCTGGGAGACACCAAAGACCGCCGGTCGTGGTCCCCCTGCCCCGTGCGCCCCGTTTCGGAGTGCGCGAAGCGGGAGGACAGCCGTAAGAGTTCCGCCAGGAACCGCCAGCGCAGGTGAACCAGCACAGCGAGCACGTCCCGTCCTGCACGGGGTGCGACGCCGAGCCCCGGGCATCTGCGCGGGGCTTTTTCTGTGCCCGGGCCCTTGCGGCAGCGACCGGCATCGAAGACCGGAAGGAGTACCATGGCGAACCCGGAAAAGGCAGCCGCGGTCGCCGAGTTGAAGGAACTGTTCTCCAACTCGGACGCCGCTGTCCTGACTGAGTACCGCGGCCTCACCGTGGCCCAGCTCAAGGAGCTGCGCCGCTCGCTCGGTGAGAACGCCGAATACGCCGTGGTGAAGAACACGCTGACCGCGATCGCGGCCAAGGAGCTGGGGATCGACGCGTTCGACGGCCAGCTCGCCGGCCCGAGCGCGATCGCCTTCATCTCGGGGGACCCCGTCGAGGCCGCCAAGAGCCTGCGTGACTTCGCCAAGGCGAACCCGCAGCTCGTCGTCAAGGGCGGTTACCTCGAGGGCAAGGCCCTGAGCGACGCGGAGATCAAGCAGCTCGCGGACCTCGAGTCCCGCGAGGTGCTGCTGGCCAAGGTGGCCGGTGCCGCGCAGGCGTCCCTGTCCCAGGCCGCGGCGCTGTTCCAGGCACCGCTGTCGAAGACCGTCCGCACGGCCGAGGCGCTGCGCGCCAAGGTCGAGGAGCAGGACGCCTGACCAGCATCCCCGCCGCGAGGCACATTCTCACCACGGAACCAGACCGTCCCGCGCCGACGAACCCGGCCGGGGCACACCATCGAAAAGGAGCCACAACCATGGCCAAGCTCACCACCGCTGAACTGATCGACGCGTTCAAGGAGCTCTCCCTCATCGAGCTCTCCGAGTTCGTGAAGGCCTTCGAGGAGACCTTCGACGTCACCGCCGCCGCCCCCGTGGCCGTCGCCGGTGCCGCCGCTCCGGCCGCCGCCGCCGAGGAGGCCGAGGAGCAGACCGAGTTCGACGTCGTCCTCGAGGCCGCCGGCGAGAAGAAGATCCAGGTCATCAAGGAGGTCCGCGCGCTGACCTCCCTCGGCCTCAAGGAGGCCAAGGACCTCGTGGACTCGGCCCCCAAGGCCGTCCTCGAGGGCGCCACCAAGGAGGCCGCGGACAAGGCCAAGGAGGCCCTCGAGGGCGCCGGCGCCACCGTCACCCTCAAGTAGGACCCCGGACGCGTCCCTTCACGGACGCTCCTGCGAGGCCCCGGACGCACGGCGTCCGGGGCCTCGTGCCGTGCCGGGCCCGGACGGTCTGTGGGAGACTGGGGGCACGACCACATCGGCCGCCCACGCGCAGCGGGAGAGTCCGGGCGGGGGAGGGCGGACGGGCCCCACCGGGCCTCGGACCACGAGGAGCTCACCTTGTCCTTCCTGCCACGCCACCTCGGCCCGGACGCCGCCGAGACCGCGATCATGCTCGAGACCGTCGGCGCGGCCGACCTCGACGAGCTCGTCGCCCGCGCCGTCCCCGCGACCATCGCCTCCTCCGAGCCGCTGGGCCTGCCCGCCCCGATGTCCGAGCACGAGGCCCTCGCGGCGCTGCGCCGGGTCGCGGCGAAGAACCGGGTGATGACCCAGATGATCGGGCAGGGCTACGCGGACACCGTCACCCCGCCCGCGCTGCGCCGCAACATCCTCGAGAACCCCGCCTGGTACACCTCCTACACCCCCTACCAGCCCGAGATCTCGCAGGGCCGCCTCGAGGCCCTGCTCACGTTCCAGAACGCCGTCATGGACCTCACCGGCCTGGACCTGGCGAACGCCTCCCTCCTGGACGAGGCCACCGCGGTGGCCGAGGCCGTGCTCATGATGCGCCGGGCCAACCGGAAGGCCACGAGCCGGCGCGTCGTCGTCGACGCCCGGACGCTCCCGCAGACCCTCGCCGTGCTGCGCGGGCGCTGCCGGGCCGTGGGCATCGAGCTGGTCGTCGCCGACCTCGCCGAGGGGCTGCCCGAGGGCGAGCTCTTCGGGGTGGTCCTGACCCAGGTGGGCGTCGACGGCGAGGTCGTCCCCCTCGCCGAGCGCGCCGAGGAGGCGCACGCGCGGGGGGCGCTCGTGGCCGTGGCCACCGACCTGCTGGCCCTGGCCCTGCTGCGCTCCCCGGGGGAGCAGGGCGCGGACATCGCCGTGGGCTCGGCCCAGCGCTTCGGGGTGCCCCTGTTCTTCGGCGGGCCCCACGCCGCGTTCCTCGCCTGCCGCAAGGGCCTCGAGCGGAACCTGCCCGGTCGCCTGGTGGGCGTCTCCACCGACTCCTCCGGCCGGCCCGCCTACCGGCTGGCCCTGCAGACCCGCGAGCAGCACATCCGCCGTGAGAAGGCCACCTCGAACATCTGCACCGCCCAGGCGCTGCTGGCCGTCGTGGCCGGCGCCTACGCCGCCTACCACGGCGCGGACGGGCTCCGCGCCATCGCCGAGCGCGTGCACGGGCTGGCCGCCCGCCTGGCCGCCGGGCTCGCCGCGGCGGGCGTGCGCGTGGTCCACGACCGGTTCTTCGACACCGTGCTCGCCGAGGTCCCCGGCCGCGCCGACGCCGTCGTGGCCGCCGCCGCGGAGCGTGGGATCAACGTCCGCCGGGCCGGCGCGGACCACGTCTCCGTGTCGGTGGGGGAGCCCCACGACGAGCGCGACGTCGACGCCGTGCTCGCGGCCTTCGGCGCCGCGGCTACGGACGACGCGGGCGGGGCGTGGGACCTGCCCGCCGAGCTGCTGCGCACCGACTCCTACCTGACCCACCCCGTGTTCACGCTGCACCGCTCCGAGACCGCGATGATGCGCTGGCTGCGCTCCCTCGCGGACAAGGACCTGGCCCTCGACCGGACCATGATCCCGCTCGGCTCCTGCACCATGAAGCTCAACGCCGCCGCGGAGATGGAGCCCATCAGCTGGCCCGAGTTCGCCTCGATCCACCCGCTCGCCCCCGAGGACCAGACCCTCGGCTGGCGCGAGCTCATCGCCCAGCTCGAGTCCTGGCTCACGGAGATCACCGGCTACGCCGCGGTCTCCGTCCAGCCCAACGCCGGCTCCCAGGGCGAGCTCGCCGGGCTCCTCGCGATCCGCCGCTACCACCTCTCCCGGGGCGACCGGCAGCGCACCACCGTCCTCATCCCGTCCTCGGCCCACGGCACCAACGCCGCCTCCGCGGTGCTCGCGGACCTCAAGGTGGTGGTCGTGGCCACCGCCGGGGACGGCTCCGTGGACCTGGACGACCTCGCCGCGAAGATCGGGAGCGTGGGGGAGGAGCTGGCGGGCATCATGGTCACCTACCCCTCCACGCACGGCGTGTTCGAGGAGCAGATCACGGCCGTGTGCGAGGCCGTGCACGCGGCGGGGGGCCAGGTCTACGTGGACGGCGCCAACCTCAACGCGCTCATGGGCCTCGCCCGGCCGGGCCGCTTCGGCGGGGACGTCTCCCACCTGAACCTGCACAAGACCTTCTGCATCCCGCACGGCGGCGGGGGGCCCGGCGTGGGGCCCGTGGCCGTGGCGGAGCACCTCGTGCCGTTCCTGCCCGGGGACCCCGCGGCCCCGGACGGCGGGGAGGACTCCTTCCCCGTGTCCCAGGCCCGCCACGGGTCGGCCGGGGTGCTGCCGATCTCCTGGATGTACATCGCCATGACCGGCGCGGAGGGGCTCACCGCGTCGTCGCGCACCGCGATCCTCAGCGCGAACTACGTCTCCGCCCGGCTGGCCGACGTCTTCCCGACCCTCTACACCGGCCCGGGCGGGTTCGTGGCCCACGAGTGCATCCTCGACCTGCGCGCGCTCACGAAGGCCTCCGGGGTAACCGCGGAGGACGTCTGCAAGCGGCTCGTCGACTACGGCTTCCACGCCCCCACCCTCGCGTTCCCGGTGGCGGGCACGCTCATGGTGGAGCCCACGGAGTCCGAGAACCTCGCGGAGCTCGACCGGTTCGTGGCCGCGATGCGCGCGATCCACGCGGAGATGACCGCCGTGGCCGACGGCGAGGTCGCACTCGAGGACTCGGTCCTGCGCCGCGCGCCGCACACCGCGGAGGTGCTCACGGCCGACGAGTGGGACCGTGCCTACCCCCGGTCCCGGGCCGCCTACCCGCTGCCCGAGCTGCGCCGCGCCAAGTTCTGGCCGCCCGTGGGCCGGGTGGAGAACGCCGCCGGGGACCGCAACCTGGTCTGCAGCTGCCCGCCGGTCGAGGCGTTCGCGGCCGCGGGCTGACCCGCGGGCCCGGCGCCCCCGGTGCCGGTGAGACCCGGAGCACGAAATTTCCCATCCTACGACCGGTGGACGCCCGCGTCCACCGGTCGTGTGGACAGAGCCGCACTTCGCGTCTATGCTGGATCTTTGCGTTGTCCCTCATTCTGCGTGCCTTCATATAGCGGTGGGCGCCCCCGGGGAGCGAACCAGCATCTCGAGTCCGCTGGCCCTCGCCCACCCGTATCCCCGATTCGGGAACTGCGCGATTCAACTGCAGGTCTGTGGAAGGAATCCATCTTGGTCGCCTCGAGCACCGATTCGAACGTAACCGCTAACCGACCGGCCGACGGGAACATCCTGCGCCGCATCTCCTTCGCCAAGATCCATGAACCGCTGGACGTGCCGAACCTGCTGGCCCTCCAGACGGACAGCTTCGACCGTCTCGTGGGCAACGAGCGGTGGCAGGCCCGGGTCCAGCAGGCCATCGAGACCGGGGAGCAGGGCATCGCCCGCACCTCCGGGCTGTCCGACATCTTCGAGGAGATCTCCCCGATCGAGGACTTCCAGGGCACCATGTCCCTGTCCTTCTCGGAGCCGGAGTTCTACGACCCGAAGTACACCATGGACGAGTGCAAGGACCGGGACGCCACGTACTCGGCGCCCCTGTACGTCAAGGCCGAGTTCATGAACAACAACACGGGCGAGATCAAGCAGCAGACCGTGTTCATGGGCGACTTCCCGCTGATGACCGAGAAGGGCACCTTCGTCATCAACGGCACCGAGCGTGTCGTCGTGTCCCAGCTCGTCCGCTCGCCGGGCGCCTACTTCGAGCGCGGCCAGGACCGCACCTCGGACAAGGACATCTACTCCGCGAAGATCATCCCCTCGCGCGGCGCGTGGTTCGAGCTCGAGATCGACAAGCGCGACCAGGTGGGCGTGCGCCTCGACCGCAAGCGCAAGCAGTCGGTCACCGTGCTGCTCAAGGCCCTCGGCTGGAGCGAGTCCCGCATCCTCGAGGAGTTCGGGGAGTTCGACTCCATCCGGGCGACCCTCGAGAAGGACACCGTCGAGTCCCGCGAGGACGCGCTGCTGGACATCTACCGCAAGCTGCGCCCGGGGGAGCCGCCCACGGTCGACGCCGCGCAGGCGCTGCTCGACAACATGTACTTCAACTCCAAGCGCTACGACCTCGCGAAGGTCGGCCGGTACAAGATCAACCGGAAGCTGGGCCTCGACAAGGCGTTCGAGGACGAGGACGCCTCCGTGCTGTCGGTCGACGACATCGTCGCGATGATCCGCTACCTCGTCACCCTGCACGCCGGCGGCGGCACCATGAAGGGCGTGCGCGACGGCGAACCCCGCGAGGTCGTCGTGGACGTCGACGACATCGACCACTTCGGCAACCGCCGCATCCGCGCCGTGGGCGAGCTGATCGAGAACCAGATCCGCACGGGCCTGTCCCGCATGGAGCGCGTGGTGCGCGAGCGCATGACCACCCAGGACGTCGAGGCGATCACCCCGCAGACCCTGATCAACATCCGTCCCGTCGTGGCGGCGATCAAGGAGTTCTTCGGCACCTCGCAGCTGTCGCAGTTCATGGACCAGAACAACCCGCTCGCGGGCCTGACCCACAAGCGCCGCCTGTCCGCGCTCGGCCCGGGCGGTCTCTCCCGCGACCGCGCCGGCATGGAGGTCCGTGACGTCCACCCGTCGCACTACGGCCGCATGTGCCCGATCGAGACCCCCGAGGGCTCCAACATCGGCCTCATCGGCTCGCTGGCGACCTACGGGCGGATCAACCCGTTCGGCTTCATCGAGACCCCGTACCGCAAGGTCGTCGGCGGCCTCGTCACCGACGAGGTCGAGTACCTCACCGCCGACGACGAGCGCGGCGTGACGATCGCCCAGGCCAACGCCCCGCTGGGCCCGGACAACCGGTTCGCCGAGGACGCCGTCCTCGCGCGCGCCGCCGACGGCTCGGGCGAGGCCGTGCTGGTCGACCCGACCGCCGTGCAGTTCATGGACGTCTCCCCGCGCCAGATGGTGTCCGTGGCGACCGCGCTCATCCCGTACCTGGAGCACGACGACGCCAACCGCGCGCTCATGGGCGCCAACATGCAGCGCCAGGCCGTGCCGCTGCTCGAGTCCGAGGCCCCGCTCGTGGGCACCGGCATGGAGCGCTACGCGGCCCTGGACGCCGGGGACTCCGTGCTGGCCCGCAAGGCCGGCGTGGTCGAGGAGGTCTCGGCGAACCTCGTGCGCGTGCTCAACGACGACGGGACGACCACGGTCTACCCGATCAACAAGTTCACGCGCTCCAACCCGGGCAACACCTACAACCAGCGCGTCATCGTCTCCGAGGGCGATCGCGTCGAGGAGCGCTCGGTCATCGCCGACGGCCCCTCCACGGACCAGGGAGAGCTGGCCCTGGGCAAGAACCTGCTGGTCGCCTACATGTCCTGGGAGGGCCTCAACTACGAGGACGCGATCATCCTCTCCCAGCGCATGGTCTCGGAGGACGTGCTCACCTCGATCCACATCGAGGAGCACGAGATCGACGCCCGCGACACGAAGCTGGGCGCCGAGGAGATCACCCGGGACATCCCGAACGTGTCCGAGGAGGTGCTGTCCGCCCTCGACGAGCGCGGCATCATCCACATCGGCGCGGAGGTCCAGGCCGGCGACATCCTCGTGGGCAAGGTCACCCCGAAGGGCGAGACCGAGCTGACCCCGGAGGAGCGCCTGCTGCGGGCGATCTTCGGCGAGAAGTCCCGCGAGGTGCGCGACACGTCCCTGAAGGTGCCCCACGGCGAGTCCGGCACCGTCATCGGCGTGCGCGTCTTCGACCGCGACGACGAGGACGACGACCTGCCCGCGGGCGTCAACCAGGTGGTCCGGGTGTACGTGGCGCAGAAGCGCAAGATCACGGACGGCGACAAGCTCGCCGGCCGCCACGGCAACAAGGGCGTCATCTCGAAGATCCTGCCCCTGGAGGACATGCCGTTCCTCGAGGACGGGACCCCCGTGGACATCATCCTCAACCCGCTGGGCGTGCCCGGCCGCATGAACCTGGGGCAGGTCCTCGAGGTGCACACCGGCTGGCTCGCGAAGCAGGGCTGGAACATCGAGGGCGACCCCGAGTGGCTCGACCGGCTGCCGAACTTCCCGAAGCAGTCCGGCCCCACGAACGTGGCCACCCCGGTGTTCGACGGCGCGCGCGAGGAGGAGATCTTCGACCTCCTCGACCACACCAACCCGACGCGCGACGGCGTGCGGCTGATCGACCGGTCCGGCAAGGCCCGGCTGTTCGACGGCCGCTCCGGCGAGCCGTTCCCGGACCCGGTGTCGGTCGGCTACCAGTACATCCTGAAGCTGCACCACCTCGTGGACGACAAGATCCACGCGCGCTCCACCGGCCCGTACTCCATGATCACCCAGCAGCCGCTGGGCGGTAAGGCGCAGTTCGGCGGCCAGCGCTTCGGCGAGATGGAGGTCTGGGCGCTCGAGGCGTACGGCGCCGCCTACACGCTGCAGGAGCTGCTGACGGTCAAGTCCGACGACGTGCACGGGCGCGTGAAGGTCTACGAGGCCATCGTGAAGGGCGAGAACATCCCCGAGCCGGGTGTCCCCGAGTCCTTCAAGGTCCTCATCAAGGAGATGCAGTCGCTGTGCCTGAACGTCGAGGTGCTCTCGGCGGACGGCAACACCATCGAGATGCGCGATTCGGATGACGAGGTCTTCCGGGCGGCCGAGGAACTGGGCATCGATCTCTCGCACTCCGAGCCCAGCTCGGTCGAAGAGGTCTGATCCCGCTCGGTCCACCCCGACGAGACGTCAACTTTTCCAGAGAAAGAGATAAAGGACCCTCATGTCCAACGAATCTTCACTAGGCCTCATGCGGATCGGTCTTGCGACCGCGGAGGACATCCGGACCTGGTCCTACGGCGAGGTCAAGAAGCCGGAGACCATCAACTACCGCACGCTCAAGCCCGAGAAGGACGGCCTGTTCTGCGAGAAGATCTTCGGTCCCACCCGGGACTGGGAGTGCTACTGCGGCAAGTACAAGCGCGTGCGCTACAAGGGCATCATCTGCGAGCGCTGCGGCGTGGAGGTCACCCGCGCCAAGGTGCGCCGTGAGCGCATGGGCCACATCGAGCTCGCCGCTCCCGTGACCCACATCTGGTACTTCAAGGGCGTGCCCTCGCGGCTCGGCTACCTGCTGGACCTCGCCCCGAAGGATCTGGAGAAGGTCATCTACTTCGCGGCGTACATGATCACGTCGGTGGACGAGGACGCCCGCCACGACGACCTGCCGAACCTGCAGGCCGCCGTGGACCGGGAGAAGGCGCAGATGGAGTCCACCCGCGACTCCGACATCGCCGCGATCGCCCGCGACCTCGAGACCGAGCTCGGCCGGGTCGAGGAGGAGGGCGGCAAGGCCGCGGAGAAGCGCAAGCTCCGCGACTCCGCCGACCGCCAGATGGCCAACGTGCGCAAGCGCGCCAACCTGGAGATCGACCGCCTCGAGCAGGTCTGGGACCGCTTCAAGAACCTCAAGGTCAACGACCTCGAGGGAGACGAGGCGCTCTACCGCGTCATGGTGGACCGCTACGGCATGTACTTCGAGGGCTCGATGGGCGCCGAGGCGATCAAGAAGCGCCTCGAGACCTTCGATCTCGAGGCGGAGGCCGAGTCCCTGCGGGAGACCATCGCCACCGGCAAGGGTCAGCGCAAGACCCGCGCCCTGAAGCGGCTCAAGGTCGTCAACGCGTTCCTGACCACGGACAACTCGCCGCTGGGCATGGTCCTGGACGCCGTCCCGGTGATCCCGCCGGAGCTGCGCCCGATGGTCCAGCTCGACGGCGGCCGCTTCGCCACGTCGGACCTCAACGACCTCTACCGGCGCGTGATCAACCGCAACAACCGGCTCAAGCGCCTGCTGGACCTGGGCGCCCCGGAGATCATCGTCAACAACGAGAAGCGGATGCTGCAGGAGGCCGTGGACTCGCTGTTCGACAACGGCCGCCGCGGCCGCCCGGTCACCGGGCCGGGCAACCGTGCGCTGAAGTCGCTGTCCGACATGCTCAAGGGCAAGCAGGGCCGGTTCCGGCAGAACCTGCTCGGCAAGCGCGTCGACTACTCCGGCCGCTCGGTCATCGTGGTCGGCCCGCAGCTGAAGCTGCACCAGTGCGGTCTGCCGAAGCAGATGGCGCTGGAGCTGTTCAAGCCGTTCGTGATGAAGCGGCTGGTGGACCTCAACCACGCGCAGAACATCAAGTCGGCCAAGCGCATGGTCGAGCGCTACCGCCCCCAGGTGTGGGACGTGCTCGAGGAGGTCATCACCGAGCACCCCGTGCTGCTCAACCGTGCCCCCACCCTGCACCGTCTGGGCATCCAGGCGTTCGAGCCGCAGCTCGTCGAGGGCAAGGCCATCCAGCTCCACCCGCTCGTGTGCGGCGCGTTCAACGCCGACTTCGACGGCGACCAGATGGCCGTGCACCTGCCCCTGTCCCCGGAGGCCCAGGCCGAGGCGCGCATCCTGATGCTGTCCTCGAACAACATCCTGAAGCCCTCGGACGGCAAGCCGATCGCACTGCCCTCGCAGGACATGATCATCGGGCTGTACCACCTCACCACCGTCCGCGAGGGCGAGGAGGGGGAGGGCCGCTCGTTCTCCTCCGTGGCCGAGGCGATCATGGCCCACGACGCCGGCCGGCTGCACCTCAACGCGCTGTGCCGGATCGAGCTGGACGACTTCGTGCCGTTCGAGGGCTGGGAGGCCCCCGAGGGCTGGGAGCCGGGTCAGCCGGTGCTGGTGCAGACCACGCTGGGCCGCGTGCTGTTCAACGAGACGCTGCCCGAGGACTACCCCTGGGACGAGGCCGTCGCGGACAAGAAGCACCTGTCCGCGCTGGTCAACGATCTCGCGGAGCGGTACCCGATGGTCACCGTGGCGCACACGCTGGACGAGCTCAAGGACGCCGGGTTCCACTGGGCGGCCCGCTCGGGCGTGACCGTGGCGATCTCGGACATCGCGACCCCGCCGGAGAAGCCCGCCATCATGGAGGGCTACGAGGCGCAGGCCGCGAAGATCCAGGGCCAGTACGACCGTGGTCTGATCGACGACGACGAGCGCCGCTCGGAGCTCATCGACATCTGGACCAAGGCCACGGACGAGGTCGCCCAGGCCATGCAGGCGAACCTCTCGCCGCTGAACACCATCAACCGCATGGTGTCCTCCGGCGCCCGAGGCAACTGGATGCAGGTCCGCCAGATCGCCGGCATCCGCGGGCTCGTGTCCAACCCCAAGGGCGAGATCATGCCCCGCCCGATCAAGTCCTCGTACCGCGAGGGCCTGTCGGTGCTGGAGTACTTCATCGCGACCCACGGTGCCCGCAAGGGCCTGGCCGACACCGCGCTGCGCACGGCGAACTCGGGCTACCTGACCCGTCGTCTCGTCGACGTCTCCCAGGACGTCATCGTGCGGGAGGCGGACTGCATGACGGAGCGCGGCCTGAACCTGCCGCTCGCCGACGTGCAGGAGAGCGGGTCCCGCGTGCTGCACGAGGACATCGAGAACACGGTGCACGGCCGGGTGCTCGCGGTGGACGTCGTGGACGCCAACGGCGAGATCCTGGCCGAGGCCGGCACGGACCTCTCCGACGGGCTCATCAGCGCCCTCTTCGCGGGCGGGGCCGACACGGTGCGCGTGCGCTCCGTGCTGACCTGCGAGTCCGCGGTGGGCGTCTGCGCGGCCTGCTACGGCCGCTCGCTGGCGTCCAACCAGCTGGTGGACATCGGCGAGGCCGTCGGCATCATCGCCGCGCAGTCCATCGGCGAGCCGGGCACGCAGCTCACGATGCGCACCTTCCACACCGGTGGTGTGGCGTCCTCGGACGGCGACATCACCCAGGGTCTGCCCCGTATCCAGGAGCTCTTCGAGGCCCGCACGCCCAAGGGCGTCGCGCCGATCTCGGAGGTCGCCGGGCGGGTCAGCATCGAGGACACCGAGAAGGCCCTGAAGCTCGTCGTGACCCCGGACAACGGGGACGAGGCGATCGGGTACCCGGTGCTGCGCCGCGCCAAGCTGCTCGTGACCGAGGGCGACCACGTCGAGGTCGGCCAGCAGCTGGTCTCGGGCGCCGTCGACCCCAAGGAGGTGCTGCGCATCCGCGGTCCGCGGCAGGCGCAGAAGCACCTCGTGGACGAGGTGCAGCGCGTGTACCGCTCCCAGGGCGTGGGCATCCACGACAAGCACGTCGAGGTCATCGTGCGGCAGATGCTGCGCCGCGTGACGATCATCGAGTCGGGCGAGACGGACCTGCTGCCGGGCGAGCTCGTCGAGAACGTGCGCTTCCTGGAGGCCAACCGCAAGGCCGTGGCCGAGAGCAGCCGGCCGGCCGCCGGCCGCCCGGAGCTGATGGGCATCACCAAGGCCTCGCTGGCCACCGACTCGTGGCTGTCGGCCGCGTCCTTCCAGGAGACCACCCGCGTGCTCACGCAGGCGGCCATGGAGGGCAAGTCCGACCCGCTGGTGGGCCTCAAGGAGAACGTGATCATCGGCAAGCTGATCCCGGCCGGCACCGGGCTCGCGCGGTACAACAACATCGACGTGGAGCCGACGGACGAGGCGAAGGCCTCGCTGTTCACGGAGCCGGGCTCGTTCTCGGACTTCAGCTACGCGGAGGAGAACTCCTCGCCCGCCGAGTTCCAGGCGATCCCGCTGGAGGACTACGACTTCGGCTCCAACTGAGGTCGGCGTCCCGCGCAGGACGTGATCACCCTCGTGGTCACCACGGCAGCCCCGTTCCGGAAGTAGCGTCTTCCGGGGCGGGGCTGCCCCCGTCCCGCGGCCGGTCACGGGGCCGGGCCGCGGACCAGGAAGGAGCCCCAGGAGTCACCATGGCGAACTCACCCACCGGGGAGTCCGTGCTCGAGCGGGCGGACCGGATCCTCGCGGCGTTCACGGCGGAGGACTCGCGGCTGACCGGGGGCCGGATCGCGGCCCTCACCGGGCTGCCCACCGCCACCGCGCACCGGCTCGCCCGGGACATGGCCCGCCAGGGCTGGCTCGAGCGGGTGGAGGGCGGGCACTACGTGGTCGGCACCCGGCTGTGGGAGCTGGTCAACCGCTCCTCGCGCGAGCTCGGCCTGGCGCGCGCCGCCCGCCCCTTCATGGGCGACATCCACGCGGTGCTGCGCCAGCACGTGCAGCTCGGCATCGTGGAGGGCCGCGAGGTGCTGCTCGTGGAGCGGCTCTCCCACCCCCGGGCGGTGCCCGTCCGGTCGGAGGTGGCCGGCCGGCTGCCCCTGCACCTGTCGGCCACGGGCCTCGTGCTGCTGGCGCACGCCCCCCAGGACTACCAGGAGGAGTACCTGCAGGGGCCCCTCACCGCGTTCACCGAGCTCTCGCCGACCGAGCCCGCGGTGCTGGCCGCGGAGCTCGAGCGGATCCGCGGCGCGGGCCACGCCCTGCAGACCGGCTATCTCGAGGCCGGCACGGCGGGGATCGCCGTCCCCGTGCGGGGGCGCGGCGACCAGGTGGTGGCGGGCCTGGGCGTCATCACCCCGGCGGGCGACCCGGCCGCGCGGGCCGGGGCGATCGTCCAGGCGCTGCACACCGCGGCGCACGGCATCCGCCGGACCCTGCGGGACGCCCCCCGCTGAGACGGGCCGCGGCACCGGCTCCCGGGCACACCGCGCCCGTCGCCTCCAGCATCCCGTTCAACGGGACGACTGTGGTGCCGCCCACAGGTCGCTGAGACACTGGACACGATTCCCGTCGTATCACCAGGAGCACTCATGAGCGCACAGCGCACCGTTCTCAGCACGCAGGTCGGCATCGTGGGCGGCGGCCCCGCCGGGCTGATGCTGGCCCACCTGCTCGGCCGCGCCGGCATCGACAGCATCGTGGTCGAGAAGCGCGACAAGGACACCATCCACGCCACCCACCGGGCGGGCATCCTCGAGGCGCCCACGGTGCGGATGCTGACCGACTCCGGCGTCGACGGGCGGGTGCTCACGGAGGGCCACGAGCACGAGGGCACCGTGCTGCGCTTCGAGGGGGAGAGCCACCGGATCGACTTCAAGGAGCTCGTCGGCGAGTCCGTGTGGCTCTACCCGCAGAACGAGGTGTTCCTGGACCTGGCCGACGCCCGGGAGCGCGACGGCGGCGACGTCCGCTGGTCCGTCACGGAAACCGAGGTGGTCGACCTGACCACCGACCGGCCGGGCATCCGCTTCACCGACGCCGCGGGCGAGGACTTCGAGGTCCGCTGCGAGATCCTCGTGGGCGCCGACGGCTCGCAGAGCATCTGCCGCCGCGCCATCCCGGAGCAGGAGCGCACCGACAACTTCATCGAGTACCCCTTCGCCTGGTTCGGCATCCTCGCCGAGGCCCCGCCGAGCGCCCCGGAGCTCATCTACTCGAACTCCGAGCACGGCTTCGCCCTCATCTCCCAGCGCAGCGGGACCGTCCAGCGGATGTACTTCCAGTGCGACCCGGAGGAGGACGTCGACGACTGGGGCGACGAGCGGATCTGGGCCGAGCTCCAGCGCCGGGTCGAGGGCCCCGACGGGCTCCGGCTCCAGGAGGGCCCCATCTTCGACAAGACCGTGCTGAAGTTCCGCTCCTACGTCTGCGAGCCCCTGCGCCACGGCAACCTGTTCCTCGTCGGCGACGCCGGCCACACCGTCCCCCCGACCGGCGCCAAGGGCCTGAACCTCGCGTTCTGCGACGTCCGCGTGCTCGCCCCGGCGATCGTCGAGTTCTTCCGCACGGGCGACGGCACCGGGCTGGCCGGGTACTCGGCCACGGCGCTGGAGCGGGTGTGGAAGGCGCAGAACTTCTCCTACTGGGCCACCCACCTCATGCACACCCAGCCGGGGGAGAACCCCTTCAACCAGAAGCGCCGGCGCGGCGAGTTCAAGGCGATCACCGGCTCCGAGCGCGGCGCCGCCTACTTCGCGGAGTCCTACACCGGCTGGCCCGACGACCGCTGACCCCCGGCCCCGCCGGACCTCCCCACTGTGACCCCACAATAAGTTCGCACAGTGAACACATGTGCGAATGCTGCACCGAATGCGCTAGCCTCGGAGAGTTCGCCGCGGGCACCACGCCCGCCGGTGCGGCAGCCACCTCGCAACAAAGGAGCTGAACCATGACCGACCAGGACCAGGGGCCGGAGGAGTCCTTCGTGCACCTCACCCCGAAGGGCCCCGACGACGCGGCGGACACGCAGGCCGACCTCGACCGCGAGATGGCCGGCATCAGCGCCGACTACAGCGCGTCCGGCCGCACCGAGACGCAGCCGCGGCTGGACTACGCGCCCTACCGCAGCTCGATCCTGCGGCACCCCACCAAGGACCTGCACCACGCGGACCCGGAGACCATCGAGCTGCACGCGCCCGCCTTCGGCGAGCGGGACGTGCACCGGCTCGAGTCGGACCTGACCATCCAGTCGGGCGGGGAGCCCATCGGCGAGCGGATCAAGATCCGCGGCCGGGTCCTCGACGGCGACGGCCGGCCCGTGCGCCGCCAGCTCGTGGAGATCTGGCAGGCCAACGCGGCCGGGCGGTACATCCACAAGCGGGACCAGCACCCGGCCCCCATCGACCCGAACTTCACCGGCGTGGGGCGCTGCCTGACCGGCGACGACGGCTCCTACGAGTTCGTCACCATCAAGCCCGGGCCGTACCCCTGGAAGAACCACCACAACGCCTGGCGGCCCGCGCACGTGCACTTCTCCCTGTTCGGCACGGACTTCACCCAGCGGATGATCACCCAGATGTACTTCCCCTCGGACCCGCTGTTCGCGCTGGACCCGATCTTCCAGTCGATCGTGGACCCCGAGGCCCGCCGCCGGCTCGTGGCCGACTACGACCACGAGGCGTCCGAGCACGAGTGGCTGCTCGGCTACACCTGGGACATCGTGCTCAGCGGCTCGAACCGCACCTGGACGGAAGGCGACTCCAATGTCTGAGACCCCCGCGACCCCCGCACTCCCGGCCACCCCCGGCCAGACCATCGGGCCGTTCTTCGGCTACGCGCTGCCCTACGACAAGGGCGAGCTGCTCGTCCCGCTCGGGCACCCGCAGGCGGTGCGCCTGCACGGCACGGTGACCGACGGCCACGGCGACCTCGTGCCGGACGCCATGCTCGAGATCTGGCAGGCCGACGGCAACGGCGACGTCCCCACCGCGACCGGCTCGCTCGTGCGCGACGGCTACACCTTCACCGGCTTCGGCCGCGCGTCCGTCGACAACGAGGGCCACTACACCTTCACCACCGTTGACCCGGGGCCGACCGAGCCCGGCAAGGCGCCGTTCATCACGCTGACCGTCTTCGCCCGGGGCGTGACGAACCGGCTGTTCACCCGCATCTACCTGCCGGAGGACACCGAGGCCCTCGCGAACGACCCGCTGCTGCGCTCCCTGCCCGAGGACCGCCGCCGCACCCTGGTCGCCGAGCGGGAGGCCGACGGCTCCCTGCGCTTCGACCTCCGGCTCCAGGGCGAGGGCGAGACCGTCTTCCTCACCTACCCGAACCTCCAGGCGTGACCGTTCCGTGCGGGGGCCCCGGCCGCCCCGGGGCCCCCGCACGGCACCACCCCGCCACGGACGACCCGACGACCACCGAAGGAGGACGCGCATGACCGACGCCGGGCTGCTCCGCCCCGGAGCCCACCGGGGTGACGCGCACACGGACGACACCGCGGTGCTCCAGGCGCTGCTCGACGTCGAGGCCGCCTGGGTCGCCGCGCAGGCGGACGCCGGGCTCGCCCCGCGCGCCGCCGCGGCGTCCGCGCGTGCGGCCGCCCGCGCCGCCGACTACGACGCCGGGGACATCGCCCGGCGCGCCGAGGGCGGCGGCAACCCCGTCATCCCGCTCCTCGCCGACTACCGGCGCCGGCTGGGGCAGCTCGACCCCGGCGCCGTGCGCTTCGTGCACCGCGGCCTGACCAGCCAGGACGTCATGGACACCGCCATGATGCTGCTGGCCCGGCGCGCCGCCGTCCCCCTCGCTGAGCGACTGTCCGAGACGGCCGACGCCCTGGCCCGGCTGGCGGACGTCCACCGCGGCACCGTCCAGGCCGCCCGCACCCTGACCCAGCACGCGCTGCCGACCACCTTCGGGCTCAAGGCCGCCGGCTGGCTGGCCGGGCTGCAGGACCTCGAGGCGGACCTCGCCGGTCTCGCCCGGCTCCCGGTGTCCTGCGGCGGCGCCGCCGGCACCCTCGCCGGCAGCCTCGCGCTCTTCCCGGGCGCCCCCGACGCCGCCGAGCAGGCCCTCGAGCTCGCCCGCCGCTGGGCCGACGAGCTCGGCCTGAGCCTGCCGCCGCACGTGTGGCACGCCACCAGGCGGCCGGTGCTGCGCACCGGCGAGACCTTCGCGGCGGTCTGCGCGGCCCTCGGCCGGATCGCCAACGACGTCCTGCTGCTCTCCCGCCCCGAGCTCGGCGAGCTGCGGGAACCGGCCGTCGAAGGGCGCGGCGTGTCCTCGGCGATGCCGCAGAAGCAGAACCCGGTGCTGTCCGTGCTGCTCAAGCGCACCGCCCTGACGGCGCCGCAGCTCGTGGCCCAGCTCCACGTCGCCGCCGCCCAGTTCGTCGACGAGCGCCCCGACGGCGCCTGGCACACGGAGTGGCCGGCACTGCGGGAGCTCGCCCGGCTCGCCGTCGCGGCGTCGTCGCACGCGGCCGAGCTCACGGCCGGGCTCACCGTGCAGAGCGCCCGGATGCGGGCCAACCTGGACGCGTCGGGTCCCGCCGTGCTCGCCGAGCGGATCAGCGCGGAGCTCGCGCCCCTGCTGCCGCCCGCCGCCGACGGCGCCACGGGGCGGCAGCGCGTGCAGGCGGTCGTGCGCGAGCACGCGACCGACGGACCGGGCATGCTCGACGCCCTCGTGGGGCTCGCCGCCGGCACCGCCCTGGCCGACGGCACCCCCGTGGACCGGGACGTCGTGGCCGGGCTGCTCGACCCCGCCGGGTACCTCGGGGCCAACGACCTGCTGATCGACCGCGTGCTCGCGCAGCACCGCCGGTCCGCGAACGACCGTCCGTCCATCACCCGGACCAGCCCAGGAGCATCCGCATGACCGTCCCCGTCCTCACCCTCGTCGAGTTCTCGACCCGCCGGGCCCCGTCGCCGCGGGCGCCCCTGCTGGTGCTGGGCCCGGGGCTCGGCACCTCCGCCGCCTCGCTGTGGTCCGCCGCGGCGCACCTGCTGGAGGCCGACCTGCGCGTGGTCGGCTGGGACCTCCCCGGCCACGGCGGCTCCGCGCCCGCCGACGAGCCGTTCGGCACCGCCGAGCTGGCCCGGGGCGTGCTCGACGCCGTGGACCGGTACCAGGAGGCCGCCGGCCTCGAAACCGGAGGTCCGTTCTACTACGCGGGCACCTCCCTCGGCGGCTGCGTCGGCCTCCAGCTGCTGCTCGACGCGCCGCACCGGCCGGCGGCGGCCGTGCTGGTGGGCACCGCCGCCCGGGTGGGGGAGCCCGCCGCGTGGTCCGAGCGCGCCCGGCTCGTGGCCGCCGCCGGCACCCCCACCCAGATCGTCGGCTCCGCGCAGCGGTGGTTCGCCCCGGGCTTCATCGAGCGGGACGCGGTCACGACCACCGGGCTGCTGCACGCCCTCCAGGACGCGGACCGGTTCTCCTACGCCCGGGCCTGCGAGGCCCTCGCGGGCTTCGACGCGACCGGGCGCCTCGGCGCCGTCGACGTCCCCGTGCTCGCCGTGGTCGGCGCGCAGGACGCCGCCACGCCGCCCGACGCCGTGGCGGAGCTGGCCGGGGCGACCGGCGGCCGCCTCGTGGTCGTCGAGGGCGCGGGCCACCTCGTGCCCGCCGAGGCCCCGCAGGACGTGGCACGCCTGCTGGAGGAGCACATCGGCGCCCACCCACCCCACCACGAAGGAGCACGAGCATGAGCGGCAACCCCCGGCGCACCGAGCAGGAGGCCCACGCGGACGGCATGGCCGTGCGCCGCGAGGTGCTCTCCGACGCCCACGTGGACCGCGCCGAGGCCGGCAAGGACGCCTTCACCGCCGAGTTCCAGGACTTCATCTCCCGCTACGCGTGGGGCGAGATCTGGACCCGGCCGGGACTGGACCGGCGGATGCGCAGCGCCGTGACCCTGACCGCGCTGATCGCCGCCGGGCACTGGGAGGAGTTCGAGATGCACGTGCGCGCCGCCCTGCGCAACGGCCTGGAGCGGGACGAGATCAAGGAGATCCTGCTCCAGTCGGCGATCTACCTCTCCGTGCCCTCCGCCAACAACGCCTTCAAGCACGCCAAGCAGGTCCTCGACGCCCTCGACGCCGAGGACTCCGCGGCGCCCCCGGCCCCCTGACCTGCCGGCCCTCCGACCACCCCATTCCGGCACCCCGTGACCGACGTGCAACGACGCAAGTGAGGAACACCATGACCGAGGCCTACATCTACGACGCCGTGCGGACCCCCTTCGGCCGCTTCGGCGGCGCCCTGGCGGGCGTGCGCCCCGACGACCTGGCCGCCCTGGTGATCGGCGAGCAGGTCCGGCGCGCGTCCGCGCTGGACCCCGCCGCGATCGACGAGGTGATCCTCGGCAACGCCAACGGCGCCGGCGAGGAGAACCGCAACGTCGCCCGCATGGGCACGCTGCTGGCCGGCCTGCCCGTCGAGCTCCCCGGCACCACCGTCAACCGCCTGTGCGGGTCGTCCCTGGACGCCGCGATCATCGCGTCCCGGCAGATCAACGCCGGCGAGGCCGACCTGATGCTCGTCGGCGGCGTCGAGTCCATGAGCCGTGCCCCCTGGGTGCTCCCGAAGACGGAGAAGCCCTACCCGGCCGGCGACCTGACCCTCGCCTCCACCACGCTGGGCTGGCGCCTCGTGAACCCGGCGATGAACCCGGAGTGGACCGTGTCCCTGGGCGAGGCCACCGAGCAGCTCGCCGAGCGCCACGGCATCACCCGCGAGCGGATGGACGAGTTCGCGTTCCGCTCCCACCAGCTCACCCAGCAGGCGTGGGACGAGGGCTTCTACGACGACCTCACCGTCCCGGTCCCCGGCACCGAGCTGACCCGGGACGAGTCCGTCCGTGCGTCCTCGACGGTCGAGAAGCTGGGCGGGCTCAAGACCGTCTTCCGCCCCGCGGACCAGGGCGGCACCGTCACCGCCGGCAACGCCTCGCCCCTCAACGACGGCGCCTCCGCGGCGCTGCTGGGCTCCGAGAAGGCCGCCGAGCTGACCGGCCTGCAGCCCCTCGCCCGCATCGCCGGGCGGGCCGCCGCGGCCAACGAGCCGCAGTTCTTCGGCTTCGCCCCGGTCGAGGCCGCGAACCTGGCGCTGCGCCGCGCCGGGATCACGTGGGAGGACGTCGCCGCCGTCGAGCTCAACGAGGCCTTCGCGGCCCAGTCCCTCGCCTGCGTCGACGCGTGGGGGATCGACCCCGCGATCGTCAACCGGCACGGCGGCGCCATCGCCATCGGCCACCCCCTCGGGGCGTCGGGCACCCGCATCCTCGGCACGCTCGCGAAGTCCCTGCAGGCCTCCGGGGCCCGCTGGGGCGTGGCGGCCATCTGCATCGGCGTGGGCCAGGGCCTCGCCGTCGTGCTCGAGAACCAGAACGCCTGAGACCCGCGCGGGACCCGGGCGGAGAAGACCACCGAAGGAAGGCACAACGCATGCTGAACATCGCAGAGAGCTGCGCGCAGGCCGTGGCCCCGATCCACGACGGCGCCGTCGTCATGATCGGCGGCTTCGGCGTGGCCGGCCAGCCCGTCGAGCTGATCGACGCGCTCATCGAGCACGGGGCCACCGACCTGACGGTCGTGAACAACAACGCCGGCAACGGCGACGTTGGCCTGGCCCGGCTGATCCAGCTCGGCCGCGTGCGGAGGATCATCTGCTCCTTCCCGCGCCAGTCCGACTCCTGGCACTTCGACGAGAAGTACCGCGCCGGGCAGATCGAGCTCGAGGTCGTCCCCCAGGGCAACCTCGCCGAGCGGATCCGCGCCGCCGGCGCCGGCATCGGGGGGTTCTTCACCCCCACCGGCTACGGCACCCTGCTCGCGGAGGGCAAGGAGGTCCGCGAGATCGACGGCCGCCACTACGTGCTCGAGCACCCCATCAAGGCCGACTTCTCGCTGACCAAGGCGCACGTCGCCGACCGGGCCGGCAACCTCGTCTACCGCAAGACGGCCCGCAACTTCGGCCCGATCATGGCCGCCGCCGCCGCCACCTCCATCGTGCAGGTCGCGGAGGTCGTGGAGCGCGGCGGGCTGGACCCCGAGGCCGTCGTGACCCCCGGCATCTACGTGGACACCGTCGTGCGGATCGACGCACCCGCCCAGACCGACCCCCGAGAGGACATCTGAGATGAGCGAGAACACCGTGGACACCGTGCCCAGGACCTCCGAGACGCCCCTCGCCCCGGAGGAGCTGGCCCGCGTGGTGGCCCGCGACATCCCCGCCGGCTCCTACGTCAACCTCGGCATCGGCCAGCCCACCCTGGTCTCCAACTACCTGAGCGCCGAGGACGACGTCACCCTGCACACCGAGAACGGGATGCTCGGCATGGGCCCCGAGGCCCACGGCGACGAGGTCGACGCCGACCTCATCAACGCCGGCAAGATCCCCGTGGTCGAGACGCCGGGCTGCTCCTACTTCCACCACGCGGACTCCTTCGCCATGATGCGCGGCGGGCACCTGGACTACTGCGTGCTCGGCGCCTTCCAGGTGGACCGGACGGGCAACCTCGCCAACTGGCACACCGGCAGCCCGGACGCGATCCCCGCCGTGGGCGGGGCCATGGACCTGGCCACGGGTGCGAAGATGACCTTCGTGATGATGTCCCTGCTGACCAAGAAGGGCCGGTCCAAGCTCGTGGAGCAGTGCACCATGCCGCTCACCGGCGTCGGCTGCGTCTCCCGGATCTACACCGACCAGGCCGTGTTCCTCCTCGAGGAGGACGGCGTGACGGTGCGCGAGACCTTCGGCACGAGCTTCGAGGAGCTCCAGCAGATCGTCGACGTCCCGCTGCGGCCCGCCCGCTGAGCCCAGCACCGCTCACGGGGCGCGGCGGGCCGGCACCGGCCGCCGCACCCCGGACGAGGCCCGCAGGAGGCCACCGATGACCGAGCAGGACCCGACCGTCCCGGCGGGGGAGCGGGGCACCCCCGGACAGTTCGTGCAGTCCCTGGCGCGCGGGCTCGGCGTGATCACGGCCTTCGACGCCCGGCACCCCCGGATGACCCTCAGCGACGTGGCCCGGCGCACCGGGCTGACCCGCGCCACCGCGCGCCGGTTCCTGCTCACGCTCGAGGAGCTGGGCTACGTCCGGACCGACGGGCGGCTCTTCGAGCTCACCCCCGTGGTCCTCCAGCTCGGCTACTCCTACCTCTCCTCGCAGCCGCTGCCCGCCCTGGCCGCCCCGCACCTCGAGACCCTCTCGGCGCAGGTCGAGGAGTCCACGTCCGCCTCGGTGCTGGACGGCGCCGACATCGTCTACGTCGCCCGCGTCTCCACGCACCGGATCATGACCGTGGCGATCGCCGTGGGCACGCGGTTCCCCGCCCACGCCACGTCCATGGGCCGGGTGCTGCTGGCCGGGCTGGACCCGGAGGAGCTCGACGAGTACTTCCGCACGGCGCGGATCGAGCGCCTGACCGAGCACACCCTCACCGACCGCGCGGCCCTCGAGGCCGACCTGCGCCGGGTCCGCGCCCAGGGCTGGGCGCTCGTCGACCAGGAGCTCGAGGTCGGGCTGCGCTCGGTCGCCGCCCCCGTCACCGACGGCACCGGGCGCGTGGTCGCGGCCGTGAACGTCTCCATGCGCGTGGGGATGCCCGGCGCCAGCGCCGGTGACCCCGTGGACGACGTCGTGCCGCCCCTGCTCGAGTGCGCCCGGAGGATCTCCGCCGACCTCGCCGCGACCGGGCGCTGAGCGGGCCGGCCCGGCCCCGCTTCCCCGCCCCGGCCGGGGTCTGATAGGCTGTCGAGGAATTGAACGGTCATCCCTCGGCGCCCGCGCCCCTGGAGGCCGAAGAAATCATGGCAGAACGGACTCGGTCCTCCGGTACGCGTTGTGTACCGAAATGCCATCCTTTTCGTCTGCCCAGCTACCTTCGGCGCGGCGACCGTGGTGCCCGCCCGCCGGGCCCACGACAGGCGCCGCACCCGCTCCCGGCCCCGGCCGGTCGCGGGGGAGCCGAACACCCAGCGGGCCGCTGACGCGTCCCGTCCGATCAGGAGACACTGTGCCTACAATCCAGCAGCTGGTCCGCAAGGGCCGGACCCCGAAGGTCGTCAAGACCAAGGCGCCCGCACTCAAGGGCAGCCCCATGAAGCGCGGCGTGTGCACCCGCGTCTACACCACCACCCCCAAGAAGCCGAACTCCGCGCTGCGCAAGGTCGCCCGCGTGAAGCTCAACGGCGGCGTGGAGGTCACGGCCTACATCCCCGGTGAGGGCCACAACCTGCAGGAGCACTCCATCGTGCTCGTCCGCGGCGGTCGCGTGAAGGACCTCCCCGGTGTCCGCTACAAGATCGTCCGCGGCGCGCTCGACACCCAGGGTGTCAAGGGCCGCCAGCAGGCCCGTTCCCGTTACGGCGCCAAGAAGGAGAAGAAGTAATGCCTCGTAAGGGTCCCGCTCCCAAGCGCCCGCTCGTCGTCGACCCGGTCTACAGCTCCCCGGTCGTCACGCAGCTGATCAACAAGGTCCTCCAGGACGGCAAGAAGTCCACCGCCGAGCGCATCGTCTACGGTGCCCTCGAGGGTGTCCGCGCCAAGTCCGGTGCCGACCCCGTCGCCACCCTCAAGAAGGCCCTGGAGAACGTCAAGCCGGCCCTCGAGGTGAAGTCCCGCCGCGTCGGCGGCGCCACCTACCAGGTGCCCGTCGAGGTCAAGCCGGGCCGCGCCCAGGCGCTGTCCCTGCGCTGGCTCGTCGGCTACTCGAAGATCCGCCGTGAGAACACCATGACCGAGCGTCTGCAGAACGAGATCCTGGACGCGTCCAACGGTCTCGGTGCCGCCGTGAAGCGCCGGGAGGACACCCACAAGATGGCGGAGTCCAACAAGGCCTTCGCCCACTACCGCTGGTAGAATCTTCCAGGCCTGTCGGCCCCACCCGGGCCGACAGGCCGCCGGCACCATCTCCGAAAGGGAACCACCGTGGCACTTGACGTGCTTACCGACCTCAAGAAGGTCCGCAACATCGGCATCATGGCGCACATCGATGCCGGGAAGACCACCACCACCGAACGCATCCTGTTCTACACCGGTATCTCCCACAAGATCGGCGAGACCCACGATGGTGCCTCCACCATGGACTGGATGGCGCAGGAGCAGGAGCGCGGCATCACGATCACGTCCGCCGCGACGACCTGCTACTGGCACGACAACCAGATCAACATCATCGACACCCCGGGCCACGTGGACTTCACGGTCGAGGTCGAGCGCTCCCTGCGCGTGCTCGACGGCGCCGTGGCGGTCTTCGACGGCAAGGAGGGCGTCGAGCCACAGTCGGAGACGGTCTGGCGCCAGGCCGACAAGTACGACGTCCCCCGCATCTGCTTCGTCAACAAGATGGACAAGCTGGGCGCCGACTTCTACTTCACCGTCGACACCATCATCAACCGCCTCGGCGCGAAGCCGCTGGTCATGCAGCTGCCGATCGGCTCCGAGTCCGAGTTCACCGGCGTGGTCGACCTGCTCACCATGAAGGCCTTCGTCTGGCCGGGCGACTCCAAGGGCGACGTCTCCCTCGGCGCCAAGTACGAGATCGAGGAGATCCCCGCCGACCTGCAGGAGCGGGCCGAGGAGTACCGCAACCAGCTGGTGGAGTCCGTCGCCGAGGCCGACGACGAGCTCATGGAGAAGTACCTGGGCGGCGAGGAGCTCACCCTCGAGGAGCTCAAGGCCGGCATCCGGAAGCTCACCATCACCTCGCAGGCGTACCCCGTGCTGTGCGGCTCCGCGTTCAAGAACCGCGGCGTGCAGCCGATGCTCGACGCCGTCATCGACTTCCTGCCGTCCCCGCTGGACGTCCCGAACGTCGAGGGCCACGCGCTGAACAACGAGGAGGAGATCCTCTCCCGCCCGGTCGACTCGACCGCGCCGTTCTCCGCGCTCGCCTTCAAGGTGGCCAACCACCCGTTCTACGGGCAGCTCACCTACATCCGCGTGTACTCCGGCAAGGCGTCCAACGGCGACCAGGTGCTCAACTCCACCAAGGGCAAGAAGGAGCGCATCGGCAAGCTGTTCCAGATGCACTCCAACAAGGAGAACCCGGTCGACACCGTCCAGGCCGGGCACATCTACGCCGCGATCGGGCTCAAGGACACCACCACGGGCGACACCCTGTGCGACCTGCAGAAGCCGATCGTGCTCGAGTCCATGTCCTTCCCGGCCCCGGTCATCTCGGTGGCCATCGAGCCGAAGACCAAGGGCGACCAGGAGAAGCTCTCCATCGCGATCCAGAAGCTCTCCGCCGAGGACCCCACGTTCACCGTGTCCCTCAACGAGGAGACCGGCCAGACCGAGATCGGCGGCATGGGCGAGCTCCACCTGGACATCCTGGTGGACCGCATGAAGCGCGAGTTCAAGGTCGAGGCGAACGTCGGCAAGCCGCAGGTGGCCTACCGCGAGACGATCAAGAAGGCCGTCGAGAAGATCGACTACACGCACAAGAAGCAGACCGGCGGCTCCGGCCAGTTCGCCAAGGTGCAGATGGCGTTCGAGCCGATCCCGCTGGACGCCGAGGAGCTCTACGAGTTCGACAACAAGGTCACCGGCGGCCGCGTCCCGCGCGAGTACATCCCTTCCGTGGACGCCGGCATCCAGGACGCCATGCGTCTCGGCGTCCTCGCCGGGTACCCGGTCGTGGGCGTCAAGGCCACTCTGCTCGACGGCGCCTACCACGACGTCGACTCCTCCGAGATGGCGTTCAAGATCGCCGGCTCGATGGTGTTCAAGGAGGGTGCCCGCAAGGCGCAGCCCGTCCTCCTCGAGCCGCTCATGGCGGTCGAGGTGCGCACCCCCGAGGAGTACATGGGCGAGGTCATCGGCGACCTGAACTCCCGCCGCGGTCAGATCCAGTCGATGGAGGACGTGAGCGGCATCAAGCTGGTCAACGCCCTCGTCCCGCTGTCCGAGATGTTCGGCTACATCGGCGACCTCCGGTCCAAGACCCAGGGCCGCGCCGTGTACTCGATGCGGTTCGACAGCTACTCGGAGGTCCCCAAGGCCGTCGCCGAGGAGATCGTCCAGAAGAACCGCGGCGAGTAGGCACCACCCCTCGGCCCCGGCCGGGAATTTCATCAATCACGCACAGCCAAAGTAGACTTGCAGAGGTTTCAGTACTGCTGAGCGCCTCAAGCTCCCCCCGGAAACACGCGGTGGGGTAGTGCTGAGCAAGTTTCGACAAATGTTCTAGGAGGAACAACCATGGCGAAGGCCAAGTTCGAGCGCACCAAGCCGCACGTCAACATCGGCACCATCGGCCACGTCGACCACGGCAAGACGACGCTCACGGCTGCCATCTCCAAGGTCCTGGCCGACAAGTACCCGGACCTGAACGAGCAGCGCGACTTCGGTGCCATCGACTCCGCTCCGGAGGAGAAGCAGCGCGGCATCACCATCAACATCGCGCACATCGAGTACCAGACGGAGAAGCGCCACTACGCGCACGTCGACGCCCCGGGTCACGCGGACTACGTCAAGAACATGATCACCGGTGCGGCGCAGATGGACGGCGCCATCCTCGTGGTCGCCGCCACGGACGGCCCCATGGCCCAGACCCGCGAGCACGTGCTGCTCGCCCGCCAGGTGGGCGTGCCCTACCTGCTGGTGGCCCTGAACAAGTCCGACATGGTCGACGACGAGGAGCTGCTGGACCTCGTCGAGATGGAGGTGCGCGAGCTCCTCTCCGACCAGGGCTTCGACGGCGACAACGCGCCGGTCGTCCGCGTCTCGGCGCTGAAGGCCCTCGAGGGCGACCCCGAGTGGGTCGCCAAGGTCGAGGAGCTCATGGAGGCCGTCGACGAGAACGTGCCCGACCCCATCCGTGAGATGGACAAGCCGTTCCTCATGCCCATCGAGGACGTCTTCACCATCACCGGTCGCGGCACCGTGGTGACCGGCCGTGCCGAGCGCGGCACGCTGCCGATCAACTCCGAGGTCGAGATCGTCGGCATCCGTCCGGTCCAGAAGACCACGGTCACCGGCATCGAGATGTTCCACAAGCAGATGGACGAGGCCATGGCGGGCGAGAACTGCGGCCTGCTGCTGCGCGGTCTCAAGCGTGACGACGTCGAGCGCGGCCAGGTCGTGTGCAAGCCGGGTTCCATCACCCCGCACACCGACTTCGAGGCCAACGTCTACATCCTCTCCAAGGAGGAGGGCGGGCGTCACAACCCGTTCTACTCGAACTACCGTCCGCAGTTCTACTTCCGGACCACCGACGTCACCGGCGTCATCACGCTGCCCGAGGGCACCGAGATGGTCATGCCCGGCGACAACACCGAGATGACGGTCGCGCTGATCCAGCCGATCGCCATGGAGGAGGGCCTCGGCTTCGCCATCCGTGAGGGTGGCCGCACCGTGGGCTCCGGCCGCGTCACCAAGATCATCAAGTAGTCCCCGGACTGCCGATCTGCGCAGAACCCCCCGTCGCTCCTGCAGCGGCGGGGGGTTCCGTGCGTTCCGGGGCAACCACGACGGGGTTCAGCCGGTGAGCTGGTGCAGGCACAGGACGTTGCCCTCGGAGTCGGTGAACCACGCCGCGCGCATCCCGTCGGCGGTGAGGACGTGGTCGACGGTGCGCAGGCCGGGCAGGTCGTAGTCCTCGAAGCGCACGCCCCGGCCCTCGAGCTCCCGGACCGCGGCCTCGACGTCGGGGACCTCGAAGCTGACCTGCGTCAGCCCGGACGCCGGCGCGTCCGGGCGCAGCAGCAGCTGCAGGCCGGTGTGCCCGTCCTCGCTGAACAGGACGCTGTCCGGCTCGGGGGCGTGGGCGGGGGAGAGCCCCAGCGTCTCCTGGTAGAACCGGCGGGCGCGGTCGAGCTCCCGGACGGGGACGATCGCGACCAGTCTCGCGGTGGACAGCATGGGACCCATCTCCTGGGACGTCGGGGTGCGGACGAGGCCAGGATACGACCGCGGGTGCCGGCGCCGGTCGCGGTCGGCTCACGGTTCCGGCACGGTTGCGCACGGCCTGCCCCCGGCCGTGCGTTTGCACCGGTCTGCCATCTCTGGCAGGATGGAGGACGTTGTTCAAGCGCCGACGCGTGCTCCCAACGGTTCGAACCGGCAGACCCCAGGACACCATCGGGTTCCGAAGCAGAACCGGGGTCAGCAGCTCCTGGAAGCTGCCACGCACGGACCACATACAGCCCGCCCCGAGAAACGGAATCGGTGTGCCCCCGTGCCAGCACGGGACGACACGCCCGAGTTCGGGGGTCGGAGCTCCAGCAGGGTGAGGAACCCGGATCCTTCCGGATTCAGTCTGCGTGGAGGGGCGCCCACCAGGTGGCGCCATGCACAAGGAGCCCTCGGCTCCGTCACAGGGAAGATCGTTCAAGAAAGAGAGTCACGACGCCATGGCGGGACAGAAAATCCGCATCCGGCTGAAGTCTTATGACCACGAGGTCATCGACGTCTCGGCCCGGAAGATCGTTGAGACGGTGACGCGCGCAGGCGCCACGGTGGTCGGCCCCGTGCCGCTGCCCACGGAGAAGAACGTGTACTGCGTCATCCGCTCGCCGCACAAGTACAAGGACAGCCGTGAGCACTTCGAGATGCGCACGCACAAGCGGCTGATCGACATCATCGACCCCACGCCGAAGGCCGTCGACTCGCTCATGCGCCTCGACCTGCCGGCTGACGTGAACATCGAAATCAAGCTGTAAAGAGGATCGCATCCCAATGACTACCACTTTCGAACGCCAGGTGAAGGGCCTGCTGGGCACGAAGCTCGGCATGACCCAGGTCTGGGACGAGAACGGGAAGTTCGTGCCGGTGACCGTCGTCAAGGCGGACTCCAACGTCGTGACCCAGCTGCGCAACCAGGACCGTGACGGCTACTCGGCCGTCCAGATCGGGTTCGGTGCGATCGACCCCCGCAAGGTCACCCAGCCGCTGGCCGGCCACTTCGAGAAGGCCGGCGTCACGCCGCGCCGCCACGTCGTGGAGCTGCGCACGGCCGACGCCGACACCTACGAGCTGGGCCAGGAGCTCTCCGTCGAGCTCTTCGAGGCCGGCCAGAAGGTCGACGTGATCGGCAAGACCAAGGGCAAGGGCACGGCCGGTGTGATGAAGCGTCACGGCTTCTCCGGCGTCGGCGCCTCCCACGGTGCCCACAAGAACCACCGCAAGCCGGGATCCATCGGCGGCGCGTCCTACCCCGCTCGCGTGTTCAAGGGCATGCGCATGGCGGGCCGCATGGGCGCCGTCCGTCACACGACGCAGAACCTCACCGTTCACGCCGTGGACGCCGAGAACTCCCTGCTGCTCATCAAGGGCGCCCTGCCGGGCCCCAAGGGTTCGGTCGTCCTCGTCCGCACCGCAGTGAAGGGAGCCTGATCAGACCATGGCAACTCAGACCGTCAACGTCGACCTGCCCGCCGAGATCTTCGACGTCCAGACCAACGTGCCCCTGCTGCACCAGGTCGTCGTCGCTCAGCTGGCCGCGGCCCGCCAGGGCACGCACAAGACCAAGAACCGCGCCGAGGTCTCCGGCGCCGGCCGCAAGCCCTTCAAGCAGAAGGGCACCGGCCGCGCGCGCCAGGGCTCTATCCGCGCTCCGCACATGACCGGCGGCGGCGTGGTGCACGGCCCGACCCCGCGCGACTACAGCCAGCGCACCCCCAAGAAGATGAAGGCCGCCGCCCTGCGCGGAGCCCTCTCGGACCGGGCGCGCAACAACCGCATCCACGTCGTGGAGGCACTCGTCGAGGGCACCGTCCCCAACACGAAGGCCGCCCAGGCGACGCTGCGCGGGCTCTCCGACCGCAAGAACCTGCTGGTCGTCCTGCACCGCTCGGACGACGTGGCCGCGCTGTCGGTGCGCAACCTCGACGACGTGCACACCCTCTACGCGGACCAGCTCAACACGTACGACGTGCTGGTCTCCGACGACGTGGTCTTCACCAAGGACGCGTTCGAGTCCTTCGTGGCGGCCGCCAGCAAGAAGAAGCAGGAGGACGCCAAGTGAGCGCGACCACCATCAAGGACCCCCGGGACGTCATCATCGCGCCGGTCGTCTCCGAGAAGTCCTACGGGCTCATCGACGAGGGCCGCTACACGTTCTTCGTGGCGCCCGACTCGAACAAGACCCAGATCAAGTACGCCGTCGAGCAGATCTTCGGCGTCAAGGTCGAGTCCGTGAACACCATCAACCGTGCCGGGAAGCGGAAGCGCACGCGCTTCGGCTGGGGTCAGCGCAAGGGCACCAAGCGTGCCGTTGTGACCCTCAAGGAAGGCACCATCGACATCTTCGGCGGTCCGCTCGCCTGAGCGGAGACCACTTTAACGAGGAACTGACACATGGCTATCCGTAAGCACAAGCCGACAACCCCGGGCCGTCGCGGCTCCTCCGTTGCCGACTTCGCAGAAATCACGCGCACGACCCCCGAGAAGTCGCTGGTCCGGCCGCTGCCCAAGAAGGGCGGGCGGAACAACACCGGCCGCATCACCACCCGGCACAAGGGTGGCGGGCACAAGCGCCAGTACCGCGTCATCGACTTCCGTCGCCACGACAAGGACGGCGTCGACGCAAAGGTCGCGCACATCGAGTACGACCCGAACCGCACGGCGCGCATCGCGCTGCTGCACTTCGTGGACGGCTCCAAGCGCTACATCATCGCGCCGAACAAGCTGTCCCAGGGCGACGTCGTCGAGTCGGGCCCCGGCGCCGACATCAAGCCCGGCAACAACCTGCCGCTGCGCAACATCCCCGTCGGCACCGTGATCCACGCCGTCGAGCTCCGTCCGGGCGGCGGCGCCAAGCTCGCCCGCTCCGCCGGCGCGTCGGTGCAGCTCGTCGCCAAGGAGGGCAAGTACGGCCAGCTCCGGCTGCCCTCCGGCGAGATCCGCAACGTCGACGTGCGCTGCCGCGCGACGGTCGGCGAGGTCGGCAACGCCGAGCAGTCGAACATCAACTGGGGCAAGGCCGGCCGCAACCGCTGGAAGGGCGTCCGCCCGACCGTCCGCGGTGTGGTCATGAACCCTGTCGACCACCCGCACGGTGGTGGCGAGGGCAAGACCTCCGGTGGCCGTCACCCGGTCAACCCGAACGGCAAGCCCGAGGGCCGCACCCGCCGCCCCAACAAGGAGAGCGACAAGCTCATCGTCCGCCGTCGTCGCACCGGCAAGAACAAGCGCTAAGGAGCCTGACACATGCCACGCAGCCTGAAGAAGGGCCCTTTCGTCGATCAGCACCTTTTCCTGAAGGTCGCCAAGGAGAACGACAAGGGCACCAAGAACGTCATCAAGACGTGGTCCCGCCGCTCGATGATCGTCCCCGACATGCTCGGGCACACGATCGCCGTGCACGACGGACGCAAGCACATCCCCGTGTTCATCACCGAGTCGATGGTCGGGCACAAGCTCGGCGAGTTCGCCCCCACGCGGACCTTCCGCGGCCATGTGAAGGACGACAAGAAGGGCAAGCGCCGCTGATCCTCCGGGATCCCGCAGCGTGAGCACTTCGAGAAGACGAGAGAAGGAAAGCAATGGAAGCCAAGGCATCTGCGCGCTACATCCGCGTGACGCCTATGAAGGCCCGGCGCGTCGTCAACCTGATTCGTGGCCAACAGGCGAATGAGGCTCTGGCGATTCTGAAGTTCGCCCCCCAGGGTGCTTCGGAACCGGTGTTCAAGGTCCTCCAGTCGGCGGTCGCCAACGCGCGCCAGCTGGCGGACCGCGACGGCCTGCCGTTCAAGGAGGAGGAGCTCGTCGTGAGCGAGGCCTTCGTCGACGAGGGTCCGACCATGAAGCGGTTCCAGCCGCGGGCCCAGGGCCGCGCCTACCGCATCAACAAGCGCACGAGCCACATCACCGTGATCGTGGCGAGCCCTGACAGCGAGGAGGTCCGCTAAGTGGGACAGAAGATCAACCCGCACGGGTTCCGGCTGGGCATCACCACCGACCACGTGTCGCACTGGTACGCGGACTCCACCAAGGAGGGCCAGCGCTACAAGGACTACGTCCGCGAGGACATCAAGATCCGCAAGCTCATGTCCACGGGCATGGAGCGGGCCGGCATCTCCAAGGTCGAGATCGAGCGGACCCGGGACCGCGTGCGCGTGGACATCCACACCGCCCGCCCCGGCATCGTCATCGGCCGCCGCGGCGCCGAGGCCGACCGCATCCGCGGCGAGCTCGAGAAGCTCACCGGCAAGCAGATCCAGCTGAACATCCTCGAGGTCAAGAACCCCGAGGTGGACGCCCAGCTGGTCGCCCAGGGTGTCGCCGAGCAGCTCGCCTCCCGCGTGGCCTTCCGCCGCGCCATGAAGAAGGCCATCCAGTCGGCGCAGCGCGCCGGCGCGAAGGGCATCCGCATCCAGTGCGCCGGCCGCCTCGGCGGCGCCGAGATGAGCCGCTCGGAGTTCTACCGCGAAGGCCGTGTGCCCCTGCACACCCTGCGCGCGAACATCGACTACGGCTTCTTCGAGGCCAAGACCACCTTCGGCCGCATCGGCGTGAAGGTCTGGATCTACAAGGGCGACCTCACCGCCAAGGAACTGGCGGCCCAGCAGGCCGCCGCTCCCTCGCGCGGCCGCGGCGGCGACCGTGACCGTCGCGGCGGTCCGGGCGAGCGTCGCGGAGGCGGCGGCGGCGACCGTCGTCGTCCCGACCGTAACGACCGTGGCGGACGCCGTGAGCGCAACGACTCCGCCGCCTCCCCGGCTCCGGCCGCGGGAGCGACCAACGCAGAGGGTGGTAAGTAAATGCTCATCCCACGTCGTGTGAAGTTCCGCAAGCAGCACCACCCGAAGCGGTCGGGCGCTGCCAAGGGCGGCACCACTGTCGCCTTCGGCGAGTGGGGCATCCAGGCGCTCACGCCGGCCTACGTGACGAACCGTCAGATCGAGGCCGCCCGTATCGCCATGACCCGCCACATCAAGCGTGGCGGCAAGGTCTGGATCAACATCTACCCGGACCGCCCCCTGACCAAGAAGCCCGCCGAGACCCGCATGGGCTCCGGCAAGGGCTCCCCCGAATGGTGGGTCGCCAACGTCAAGCCCGGGCGCGTGATGTTCGAGCTCTCCGGTGTCTCCGAAGAGGTCGCCCGCGAGGCCCTGCGCCTGGCGATCCACAAGCTCCCGATGAAGGCACGCATCGTGCGTCGCGAAGGTGGTGAATGAGAATGGCTGTTGGATCCAAGGATCTGAGCATCGAGAACCTCGCGGCCCTCGACAAGGACTCTCTGGGTGAGGCGCTGCGCAAGGCCAAGGAGGAGCTGTTCAACCTCCGCTTCCAGTCCGCAACCGGTCAGCTCGAGAACAACGGCCGCCTCAAGGCCGTCAAGCGCGACATCGCGCGCATCTACACGGTGCTGCGCGAGCGCGAGCTCGGCATCCGGCCCCAGGCGGGCTCCGCCGAGACCACCGCCGAGACCACCTCCGAGGAGGACGCCAAGTGACCGAGCAGATCAACAACGAGGCCGAGCAGGCCGACGAGCGCGGTGACCGCAAGAGCCGTCGTGGCTACGTGGTCTCCGACAAGATGGACAAGACCGTCGTGGTGCAGCTGCAGGACAACGTCAAGCACTCGCTGTACGGCAAGGTCATGCGCCGCTCCTCGAAGGTCAAGGCCCACGACGAGCAGAACGCCGCCGGCGTCGGCGACCTCGTCCTGATCTCCGAGACCCGCCCGCTGTCCGCGACCAAGCGGTGGCGGATCGTGGAGATCCTCGAGAAGGCCAAGTGACCCGAGCTCGCTAGAGCCGGCCACGGCCCCGACGGCCCGCCCCCTCCTCGAGGGGGCGGGCCGTCGCCCGTTCACCGCTCGCACGGACGGCACCCCGCCTGTGCTAGGCTGGTGAGCTTGTATGGGCGGAAATCTCTGTCCGTGCAATCCACAGCTCTTCGTGCCAGCGCATAATGACCGCGTGCAGGGCGCCCCCGTGCCACCTGGTGGCGGGTTCAGATGCTCCTGGCATGGAGGGCTGGGCCCGGTCCGGCGTGCGCGCCGGGGGAGGGCACATCATCCGACAAGCTGTTCCGCAAGGCCCGCACCGTGCTCTCGATCGGTGTTGGAACCGGCGTGACGACAGGAGTAATCAGTGATTCAGCAGGAGTCGCGACTGAAGGTCGCCGACAACACGGGTGCGAAGGAAATCCTCACCATCCGTGTTCTCGGTGGATCCGGACGTCGCTACGCAGGCATCGGCGACATCATCGTCGCCACCGTCAAGGACGCGATCCCCGGCGGGAACGTGAAGAAGGGCGACGTGGTCAAGGCCGTGATCGTCCGTACCAAGAAGGAGCGCCGTCGTCCGGACGGCTCCTACATCAAGTTCGACGAGAACGCCGCAGTGATCCTGAAGAACGACGGTGACCCCCGTGGTACCCGCATCTTCGGCCCCGTGGGCCGTGAGCTGCGCGACAAGAAGTTCATGAAGATCATCTCGCTGGCCCCGGAGGTGCTCTGACCATGGCGAAGTTCAAGATCAAGACCGGCGACCTGGTGCAGGTCATCTCCGGCAGCAGGGACAACAAGGGCAAGCAGGGCAAGGTCCTGCGCGTGATCCCCGAGACCTCCCGCGTGGTCGTGGAGGGCATCAACGTGATCACCCGCCACCGCAAGGCCTCCATGCAGGGCGAAGCCGGCGGCATCGACAAGGTCGAGGCGCCGATCCACGTGTCCAACGTGGCGCTCGTGGACCCGGAGACCAACAAGCCGACCCGCGTCGGCCACCGCACCGAGACCGTGGAGCGCGACGGACGCCAGAAGACCGTCCGCGTCCGCGTCTCCAAGAGCACCGGCAAGGACCTGTGATGACCGAAACCACCGAGATCAGCGTGTCCCCGCGCTTCAAGGACAAGTACCAGGAGACCGTCGTGCCCGCGCTGCAGGAGCAGTTCGGCTACGGCAACGTCATGGAGATCCCGCGCGTCGTCAAGGTCGTCGTGAACATGGGTGTCGGTGACGCCGCGAAGGACTCGAAGCTCATCGACGGCGCCGTCCGCGACCTCACCGCCATCACGGGCCAGAAGCCGCTCGTGACCCGGGCGAAGAAGTCCATCGCGCAGTTCAAGCTCCGCGAGGGCATGCCGATCGGCGCGCACACCACGCTGCGCGGCGACCGCATGTGGGAGTTCCTCGACCGCCTGGTGACCCTGGCCCTGCCGCGCATCCGCGACTTCCGCGGTCTGTCCGACCGCCAGTTCGACGGCAACGGCAACTACACCTTCGGCCTCACCGAGCAGTCCATGTTCCACGAGATCGACCAGGACCGCATCGACCGGGTCCGCGGCATGGACATCACGGTGGTCACCACCGCGAAGACCGACGACGAGGGCCGCGCGCTGCTGAAGGCGCTCGGCTTCCCCTTCAAGACCAACTAATCTCGCTACGTTCCAGGTCCGGCCGGGCGCCCACGGGCGCCGCCAGGTGCGGAAACCGGGACGAGGAAGGGCACGTGCCCCCAAAATGACAATGACAGATCCTGTCGCGGACATGCTGACGCGTCTGCGCAACGCCAACTCCGCCTACCACGACTCCGTGAGCATGCCGTACTCGAAGCTCAAGGCTCGCGTTGCGGACATCCTCAAGGCCGAGGGCTACATCGCGGACTACAAGGAGGAGGCGGCGGAGGTCGGCAAGACCCTCACGCTCTCCCTGAAGTTCGGCCCCAACCGGGAGCGCTCCATCGCGGGCGTCCGGCGCATCTCCAAGCCGGGCCTGCGCGTCTACGCCAAGTCCACCAACCTCCCCAAGGTCCTGGGCGGCCTGGGCATCGCCATCCTGTCCACCTCTTCCGGGCTGCTGACCGACAAGCAGGCCGCGAAGAAGGGCGTGGGCGGCGAAGTCCTCGCGTACGTCTGGTAACCCGGAACAGAAAGGAAGAGAACATGTCACGTATCGGACGTCTCCCCATCTCTGTGCCGGCCGGTGTGGAGATCAAGATCGACGGCAACGTCGTCTCCGTCAAGGGCGCCAAGGGCGAGCTGCAGCACACCGTTGCCAGCCCGATCACCGTCGCGCTCGACGACAGCACCCTCACCGTCACCCGACCCGACGACGAGCGCGAGTCCCGCTCGCTGCACGGTCTCACCCGCACCCTGATCGCCAACATGATCCAGGGCGTCACCCAGGGCTACACCAAGGGCATCGAGATCGTCGGCACCGGTTACCGCGTGCAGGCCAAGGGCCAGGACCTCGAGTTCGCCCTCGGCTACAGCCACCCGATCACCTTCAAGGCGCCGGAGGGCATCTCGTTCGCCGTCGAGGGCGTCAACAAGCTCTCGGTCAACGGCATCGACAAGCAGCAGGTCGGCGAGGTCGCCGCCAAGATCCGCAAGCTCCGCGCCCCCGAGCCCTACAAGGGCAAGGGCGTGCGGTACGCCGGCGAGCAGATCCGCCGCAAGGCCGGAAAGGCTGGTAAGTAACCATGGCTCTGAAGATCAAGGGCAAGTCCAAGGCCGCCGCCCGCAGCCGCCGCCACGTCCGGGTGCGCAAGCACCTGGCCGGCACGGCCGCGCGCCCGCGCCTGGTCGTCAACCGCTCCGCCCGCCACGTGTTCGTCCAGGTCGTCGACGACACCAAGGGTGTCACCGTCGCCTCGGCCTCCACCATGGAGGCCGACCTGCGCGGCGCCGACGCGGACAAGACCGCCAAGGCCAAGCGCGTGGGTGAGCTCGTGGCCGAGCGCGCCAAGGCCGCCGGTGTCGAGTCCGTCGTGTTCGACCGCGGCGGCAACAAGTACCACGGTCGCGTGGCGGCTGTCGCCGACGGCGCCCGTGAAGGAGGTCTGGCACTGTGAGCGAGCAGAACAACGAGAAGGAAACCCAGGTGACCGAAGCCAGCACTGCCTCCACGGAGGCGACCGGGGCCCAGCAGACCACCGAGGCCAACCGCTCCCAGGACTCCCGCGGCGACCGCGGGGGCCGCGGCGAGCGCGGCGGCCGCGGTGAGCGCGGGGGCCGTGGCGAGCGCGGCGGCCGCGGTGGCCGCGGCGGCCGCGACGAGGAGAAGGACAAGTTCCTCGAGCGCGTCGTGACCATCAACCGTGTCTCCAAGGTCGTCAAGGGTGGTCGTCGCTTCAGCTTCACCGCCCTCGTCGTCGTCGGCGACGGCAACGGCATGGTCGGCGTCGGCTACGGCAAGGCCAAGGAGGTGCCGGCGGCGATCTCGAAGGGCGTCGAGGAGGCGAAGAAGAACTTCTTCCGCGTCCCGCGCATCGAGGACCGCACGATCCCGCACCGCGTGCAGGGCGAGGCCGCCGCAGGCGTCGTCATGCTGCGCCCGGCGACCCCGGGTACCGGTGTGATCGCCGGTGGTCCGGTCCGCGCCGTGCTCGAGTGCGCCGGCATCCACGACGTGCTGTCGAAGTCCCTCGGCTCGTCGAACCAGATCAACATCGTGCACGCAACCATCGAGGCGCTCCGCCAGCTCGAGGAGCCGGCGGCCGTCGCGGCCCGTCGTGGGCTCCCGATGGACGAGGTCGTCCCCGGTCCGTTGCTGCGCTCGATCCAGAAGGCAGGTGCCTGATGTCCGGCAAGCGTATCCAGCCCGACGGCACGGAGCTGCGCATCACGCAGGTCCGGTCGGTGGTCGGCCAGAAGCAGAACATGCGCAACACCCTGCGGTCCCTCGGCCTCAAGCGGCCGGGCAACGTCGTGGTCCGCAAGGCCGACGGCGTGACCGCGGGCATGGTCAACACCGTCGCCCACCTGGTCAAGGTCGAGGAGGCCAAGTAACCATGGCAGAGAACACTGCTGAGAACACCGCTCAGAGCAACGAGAAGGTGCACGCGCTCAAGGTGCACCACCTGCGTCCGGCCCCGGGCGCGAAGACCGCCAAGACCCGCGTGGGTCGCGGTGAGGGCTCCAAGGGCAAGACCGCCGGCCGCGGCACCAAGGGCACCAGTGCCCGGTACCAGGTCAAGGCGGGCTTCGCGGGCGGGCAGCTTCCGCTGCACATGCGCCTGCCCAAGCTGCGCGGGTTCAAGAACCCGTTCCGCGTGGAGTACCAGGTCGTCAACCTGGACAAGCTCACCGAGCTCTTCCCGGAGGGCGGCGAGGTGACCGTGGAGTCGCTCGTGGCCCGCGGCGCCGTGCGCAAGAACCAGCCCGTCAAGGTCCTGGGCTCCGGCGACATCGCGGTCGCGGTCGACGTGAAGGCGCACGCCTTCTCGGGCTCCGCCGCGGAGAAGATCGCCGCCGCCGGCGGCAGCACCACCGCGCTGTGAGCGCGGGCCGCGGGGCCGGGCGCACGCCCGGCCCCGCGGCACCCACGGATCAGGCCCCGTCCACGCCAGCGTGGGCGGGGCCTGATCCGTCGGCGGGCACGAGCCCGCCCCGTCGGCGCGCGCCCCCGGTGAGTCCCGGGCGGGCCGCGTTCGCTAGACTTGCCGGAGTCGCCCGCGCCCACCGGGCGCGGGGACCCCGGACCGAGCTCCCGCACCACCACACCCCCCGCCACCGGATGCCGGTCGGACCCAGTCTCTAGGAGGACATGTGCTCAGCGCTTTCGGACGGGCGTTGCGAACCCCCGACCTGCGACGCAAGCTGGGGTTCACCCTCGCCCTCATCGTGCTCTACCGCCTGGGCACGTTCATCCCGGCGCCGGGCGTCGACTACGGCAACGTGCAGCAGTGCCTGGCCCTCGGGACCACCACGGGCGGCGTGTACGACATGGTGAACCTCTTCAGCGGCGGCGCGCTGCTGCAGCTGTCGGTCTTCGCCCTGGGCGTCATGCCCTACATCACCGCGAGCATCATCGTGCAGCTGCTGCGCGTGGTCATCCCGCGCTTCCAGGAGCTGCACGAGGAGGGGGCGCAGGGGCAGACGCAGCTGACCCAGTACACCCGCTACCTCACCATCGGCCTCGCGCTGCTCAACGCCACCACGGTGGTCTCGCTCGCCCGGTCCGGCGCCCTGCTGGGGGACTGCCCCCTGCCGATCATCCCCAACGACACCTGGCTGACCGTGCTGATCATCATCATCACGATGACCGCCGGCACGGCGATCATCATGTGGCTGGGGGAGCGGATCACGGAGAAGGGCGTGGGCAACGGCATGTCGCTGCTCATCTTCACGTCCATCGCCGCGACCTTCCCCTCCGCGCTGGGCGAGATCCTCCGCACCCGGGGCTGGGGCGTGTTCCTCTCCGTGCTGGCCGTGGGGCTCGTGGTGATCACGTGCGTGGTGTTCGTGGAGCAGTCCCAGCGCCGTGTGCCCGTGCAGTACGCCAAGCGGATGGTGGGCCGGCGCACGATCGGCGGGACCACCACCTACATCCCGCTCAAGGTCAACATGGCCGGTGTCATCCCCATCATCTTCGCGTCCTCGATGCTGATGCTCCCCGGCATGCTCGCCCAGTTCGGCATGCCGGACGACGGCACGGACATCCCCGGCTGGGTCAACTGGATCAACACCTACCTCGTCACCGGCGACCACCCCGTGTACATGGCGATGTACTTCCTGATGATCGTGTTCTTCACGTACTTCTACGTGTCGATCACCTTCAACCCGGAGGAGGTCTCCAACAACATGAAGCGCTACGGCGGCTTCATCCCGGGGATCCGCGCGGGCCGGCCCACCGAGAAGTACCTCGCCTACGTGCTCAGCCGGATCACGTTCCCGGGCGCCCTCTACCTGGGCATCGTGTCCATGATCCCCCTCGTGGCGCTCGTGCTGATCGACGCGAACCAGAACTTCCCCTTCGGCGGTCCGTCGCTGCTGATCATGGTGGGCGTGGGCCTGGACACGGTGAAGCAGATCGAGGCCCAGCTGCAGCAGCGCAACTACGAGGGCCTGCTGCGCTGACCCCACCCCGCCGTCCCCCGCCGGGGACGGCGGGCACGCCCCGGTAGACTGTGACCGCAGCCACCACCGACCGCAAGGAGACTTCATGACCCGCATGCTCATCATCGGACCCCCCGGCGCAGGCAAGGGCACGCAGGCCGTGCGCATCTCGGAGCGGCTCGGCATCCCGGCGATCTCCACCGGTGACATCTTCCGGGCCAACATCAAGGGCCGGACCCCTCTGGGGCAGGAGGCCAAGAGCTACATCGACGCCGGCGACCTCGTCCCGGACTCCGTGACCAACCGGATGGTCCGCGACCGCCTCGCCGAGACGGACACCGCCGACGGCTTCCTGCTCGACGGCTACCCGCGCAACGCCGCGCAGGTGGACGAGCTCGACGCCATCCTCGACGAGCTGGGGCAGGAGCTCGACGTGGTGCTGAAGCTGACCGCCGACCGCGACGAGCTCGTCCAGCGGCTCCTCGGGCGGGCCCAGAAGGAGGGGCGCACCGACGACACGGAGGCGGTCATCCGGCACCGCCTCGACGTGTACGACGCCGAGACCGCCGTGGTCGTCGACGTCTACGACCGGCGCGGCATCGTCCGCGAGGTCGACGGGCTCGGGACCGTCGACGAGGTCTCCCAGCGGATCATGACAGCGCTGTCCTGACGCACCGTCCCGCACCGCGCACGCCGTGACACCCCCGGACACCCCCGGGGGTCTCACGTTTAACCCACGACAGCCGCGAGCTCCCCGACCGGGGGAGCGGCTCGGAAGGAAGACCGCATGTTCGGCCGCCGCCGGATCGAGTACAAGACCCACGCCCAGCTGCGCACCATGCAGCGCGCCGGGGTGGTGACCTCCCGCGCCCTCGACGCCGCCGTGGCGGCCGCCGTGCCCGGCGTGACCACCGCGTCCCTCGACGACGTCTTCCGTTCCGTCCTCGACGCGCACGGGGCGAGCTCCAACTTCCTCGGCTACTTCGGCTACCCCGCCGCGGTGTGCGTGTCCGTCAACGAGGTGGTCGTCCACGGCATCCCGGGGGACCAGGTGCTGCAGGAGGGGGACATCCTCTCCGTGGACGGCGGGGCCGTGGTCGAGGGCTGGCACGGGGACTCCGCGCGCACCGTGCTCCTGGGCCGCCCGGACCCCGCGGACGCCGAGCTCTCCGACGTCACCCGCAACGCCATGTGGCACGGCATCGCGGCGGCGGCCACCGGCACGCACGTCGGCGACATCGGCGCGGCCGTGGAGGACTACGTGCGCAAGGCCTCCGGGCACCGCTTCGGGATCCTCGAGGAGTACGTGGGACACGGCATCGGGTCCAAGATGCACATGGCCCCCGACGTGCTCAACTTCCGCAGCACCGACCGCGGGCCCCGCCTGCGCGCCGGCATGGCACTGGCCATCGAGCCGATGCTCGTGCGCGGCGGGATCGGCACCCGCGTGCTCGACGACGAGTGGACCGTGGTCACCACCGACGGCGCCCGCTCCAGCCAGTGGGAGCACTCCGTGGCCCTGCACGCCGACGGCGTCTGGGTGCTCACCGCCGAGGACGGCGGGGCCTCCGAGCTCGAGCCTCTCGGCGTGCGCCCCGTCCCGATCCCGGAGGACCTGCCGTGACCGGCCGGCCCTCCACCACCCCGGACCCGCGACACCGCGAGGAGAACACCGTGGCCCAGCAGCCGCAGCAGAGCACCACCAGCACACCCGTCGAGCTCACCGTGAAGCCCCGGCCCGGTCAGCTGACCTTCGCCGCGCCGCGGCGCGGCAAGCCCCCGCGCCACCTCGCCGACTTCGACATGGCGGGCCGCCGGGAGTTCCTCGCCGAGCTGGGGCACCAGCCCTTCCGGGCGGGCCAGCTCTCCCGCCACTACTTCGACCGGTTCGCCACGGCCCCCGAGGACATGACCGATCTGCCCGCGGCGGGCCGGGAGGAGCTCGTCTCCCAGGCCCTGCCGACGCTGCTGACCACCGTGCGCAGCCTCGAGGCCGACCAGGGGGACACCGTCAAGAACGTGCACCGGTGCTTCGACGGCGCCACCGTGGAGTCCGTGCTCATGCGCTACACCCACCGGGTGACCATGTGCATCTCCTCCCAGGCCGGCTGCGGGATGAACTGCCCCTTCTGCGCGACCGGCCAGGCGGGCCTGACCCGCAACCTCTCCACCGCGGAGATGGTCGAACAGGTCGTGCAGGGCGCGCGGATGCTGCGCGGCGGCAGGGTCGGCCGGGCCGAGCAGGAGCCGCTGCGCATCTCCAACATCGTGTTCATGGGCATGGGGGAGGCCCTCGCCAACTACAAGGCCTCGATCGGGGCGATCCACCGCCTCATCGACCCCTCCCCGGAGGGCCTCGGCATCTCGGCCCGCGGCATCACCATGTCCACGGTGGGCCTGGTGCCCGGGATCCGGAAGTTCACGCAGGAGAAGCTGCCGGTCACCCTGGCGCTGTCCCTGCACGCCCCGGACGACGAGCTGCGCGACGAGCTCATCCCGATCAACACCCGCTGGAAGGTCGACGAGGCCCTCGACGCCGCCTACGACTACTACCAGGCCACCGGCCGGCGGGTCTCGATCGAGTACGCCCTGATCCGCGACATCAACGACCACGGGTGGCGGGCCGACCTCCTCGGCGAGAAGCTCAACGCCCGCGGCGGGGGGTGGGTGCACGTGAACCCCATCCCGCTCAACCCGACCCCCGGCTCCAAGTGGACCGCGTCCCGGCCCGGCGTGGAGCAGAACTTCGTGGAGCGGCTCCGGGCCCACGGCATCCCCACCACCGTGCGGGACACCCGCGGCTCCGACATCGACGGGGCCTGCGGGCAGCTCGCCGCGACCGTCTGAGCGCCGTCGTCCCCGGCACCGTTCTCCGGCACCGTTCCCCGGGGGCGCCTCCCGCGTTGCGGGAGGCGCCCCCGATCCCGTAGAGTGTCCTGTTGGTTGTCTGTGCTCCAGCGATTCCGCACACTTCGGACCACGCCGACCCTCACCGTGCACCACGAACGGTGATGGTGCGCGCGTACAGGTCCGCTGCGGCGTTTAACGACGATGTACACCCGAAACCCTGCTCGCCGCCCCGGCGGGGGGCACCTGAAGTTAGCGGAGGATATGGCCAAGAAAGACGGAGTCATCGAGATCGAAGGCACTGTGGTCGAGGCTCTGCCCAACGCGATGTTCCGCGTTGAGCTGAACAACGGTCACCTGGTCCTCGCCCACATCTCCGGGAAGATGCGACAGCACTACATCCGGATCCTCCCCGAGGACCGCGTGGTGGTGGAGCTGAGCCCGTACGACCTCACCCGCGGTCGTATCGTCTACCGCTACAAGTAGGACCGGCGGCCGTCCGGGCCGCACACCACTCGAGAGAACGACGCGAAGGAATGCGATGAAGGTCCAACCGAGCGTGAAGCCGATCTGCGACAAGTGCAAGGTGATCCGCCGCAACGGGCGGGTCATGGTGATCTGCGAGAACCCGCGCCACAAACAGCGTCAGGGCTGACCCGCCCCGAGCTGCCCACGCAAGTGGATCCACAAAGGCACCGCTCCCGACCGGAGAGATCCAGGCGGGCGCCCCCGGTACAGAGGCCGGGGACCGGAGGGGACATGACGTCCCCGACCGGACAGCGATGCTCCAGACCTCTGGAACACCACAAGGAGAACCGCCGATATGGCTCGTCTCGCAGGCGTCGACCTCCCCCGCGAAAAGCGGCTGGAAATTGCGCTCACCTACATCTACGGCGTGGGTCGCACCCGCGCGCTCGCCACCCTGGACGCCACCGGCATCTCGGGCGACCTGCGCGTGCGCGAACTCACCGATGCCCAGCTCGTGGAGCTGCGCGACTACATCGAGGACAACTACAAGGTCGAGGGTGACCTCCGCCGCGAGGTGGCCGCCGACATCCGCCGCAAGGTCGAGATCGGCAGCTACCAGGGCATCCGGCACCGCCGCGGCCTGCCCGTGCACGGTCAGCGCACCAAGACCAACGCCCGCACCCGCAAGGGTCCGAAGCGCACGGTCGCCGGCAAGAAGAAGTAGCCCGCTGCCGCTCGTGCGCCAGGACCCCGCGGTCCCCCGAGCGGCCCACCACCACTCTTCCCGAATTTTGTAGGAGATCTCCATGCCCCCGAAGACTCGCGCAGCGGCTGCCCGCAAGCCCCGCCGCAAGGACAAGAAGAACGTCACCCAGGGCCAGGCCCACATCAAGTCGACGTTCAACAACACCATCGTCACCATCACCGACCCCTCCGGCGCCGTCCTCTCCTGGTCGTCCGCCGGCGAGATGGGTTTCAAGGGCTCTCGCAAGTCCACCCCCTTCGCGGCCCAGATGGCCGCCGAGGCCGCCGCGAAGCGCGCGCAGGAGCACGGCATGCGCAAGGTCGACGTGTTCGTCAAGGGCCCCGGCTCCGGGCGCGAGACCGCCATCCGCTCCCTGCAGGCCACCGGCCTCGAGGTCGGCTCCATCTCGGACGTCACCCCGAGCGCGCACAACGGTTGCCGCCCGCCGAAGCGCCGCCGCGTCTGATGTGAGCACGCCCACCGGGACCCTGCGGGGTCCCGGTGCGCATGCCGACAACGGACCGGGCACCGGTCCGCACCCATCAACTGTTTTCCACCATTTGCGCGCGTCATATAGCGGATGCCCGCTGAAAGGAAACATCAGTGCTCATCGCACAGCGCCCCACCCTCTCTGAAGAGGTCGTGGCCGACAACCGGTCCCGCTTCGTGATCGAACCGCTCGAGCCCGGCTTCGGCTACACCCTCGGCAACTCCCTCCGCCGCACCCTCCTGTCCTCGATCCCCGGTGCCGCCGTGACCAGCATCCGGCTCGACGGGGTGCTCCACGAGTTCTCCACCGTGGAGGGCGTGAAGGAGGACGTCTCCGAGGTCATTCTCAACATCAAGAAGCTCGCCGTCTCCTCGGAGCAGGACGAGCCCGTCGTCGCCTACCTGCGCAAGCAGGGCCCCGGCGTCGTCACCGCCGCGGACATCACGGCCCCGGCCGGTGTGGAGATCCACAACCCGGACCTGCACATCGCGACCCTCAACGCGAAGGGCCAGCTCGAGCTCGAGCTGACCATCGAGCGCGGGCGCGGGTACGTCTCCGCCGCCCAGAACAAGGCCGGGGACGCGGAGATCGGCCGCATCCCGGTCGACTCGATCTACTCGCCCGTCCTGAAGGTGACCTTCCGCGTGGAGGCCACCCGTGTGGAGCAGCGCACCGACTTCGACAAGCTGGTCCTGGACGTGGAGACCAAGGAGGCCATCACCCCGCGTGACGCCGTGGCCTCCGCCGGCACCACCCTGGTCGAGCTGTTCGGTCTCGCCCGGGAGCTCAACACGGCCGCCGAGGGCATCGAGATCGGGCCCTCGCCGACGGACGCCGCGATGGCCGCCGACATGGCGCTGCCCATCGAGGACCTCGAGCTCACCGTGCGGTCCTACAACTGCCTCAAGCGCGAGGGCATCCACACCGTGGGTGAGCTCGTGGGCCGTTCCGAGGCGGACCTGATGGACATCCGCAACTTCGGCGCCAAGTCGATCGACGAGGTCAAGGCCAAGCTCGTCGACCTCGGGCTGTCCCTCAAGGACTCGCCCCCCGGTTTCGACCTCGCCGCTCGCGCCGCCGCGATCGACGACGAGAACCCGTTCGACGACGACGACCACTAGTCCTTCCCGCTGACGTCCCGACGGGTGCCCGCCCGGGCCGGGACACACTTCCAGGAGATCAACAACCATGCCTACTCCCACCAAGGGACCCCGCCTCGGAGGCGGACCCGCGCACGAGCGCCTGATGCTGGCGAACCTGTCGCAGCAGCTGTTCGAGCACAAGCGCATCACCACCACCGTGACCAAGGCGAAGCGGATGCGTCCCTACGCCGAGCGCCTGATCACCTTCGCCAAGCGCGGTGACCTGGCCGCCCGCCGTCGCGTGCTGGCGCAGCTGACCGACAAGTCCGTGGTGCACGAGCTGTTCACCACCATCGCCTCGGCGATGGAGGACCGCAACGGCGGCTACACCCGCATCACCAAGATCGGCAACCGCAAGGGCGACAACGCCCCCATGGCGGTCATCGAGCTCGTGATGGAGCCCGTCGCGACCAAGGCCACCGTGGCCGAGGCCGAGCGCGCCACCGAGAAGGCCGCCCCGGCCCCCGCCGCCCCGGTCGACACCCCGGCGGACTCCACCGCCGGTGAGGTCGCCGCCGAGGAGATCCCCGCCGACGAGCAGGCCCCCGAGGTCGGCTCCGAGCAGGCCGCCGAGGTCGCCGCCGAGAACTCCGACGCCGAGTTCCCCGGTTCGCGCGCCCCGCTCGAGTCCGGCGAGGCCCCCGAGGGCTTCGAGGTCAAGGGCAACAAGAACTCGATGAAGTACCACGTGCCCGGCTCGCGCTGGTACGCGGGCACCACCGCCGAGATCTGGTTCGACTCGCCGGCCAACGCCGAGGCCGCCGGCTTCCAGCCGGCCGGCGGCGCCGCCGCGCAGAAGCTGCGCTGACCGGACGACGCACGGACGGACACCGCGACGCCGCCGGGGACCTGGTCCCCGGCGGCGTCGTCGTGCCCGCCGCACCCCCCCCACCACCCCCTCCCAGGAGCTGACCATGAGCCCGTCCGATTCCCCCGTGCGCGTGCGGATCGACCTGGCCTACGACGGCGCGCCGTTCGCCGGGTGGGCCCGTCAGCCGGGCCTGCCCACCGTGCAGGGGGCCGTGGAGGACGCCCTCGCCGTGCTGGTCCGCCGGGACGTGCGGGTCGCGGTGGCCGGCCGGACGGACACCGGGGTGCACGCCCGCGGCCAGGTGGCGCACCTGGACCTGGCCCCCGCGGAGTGGACCGGTCTCGCCCGCGGCCGGGACGAGGACCCGGGACGGGCGCTCGAACGCCGCCTCACCGGGGCCCTGGCCCACGTCCTGGGCCGCGGCCGCCGCGCGCAGGGCCTGCCCGAGTGCCCGGGCGCGGTGGTGGTCCGCCGCGCGGGCGCCGCCCCCGCCGGCTTCGATGCCCGCTTCTCCGCCGTCTCCCGCCGCTACAGCTACCGGATCGACGACGGCGCGGCGGGCCGGGACCCGCTGACCCGGCACCTGACGTGGTGGTCGAAGGACGTGCTCGACGTCCCTGTCATGGCCCGGGCGGCGCAGGAGCTGGTGGGGCTGCACGACTTCCTGTCCTTCTGCCGCCCCCGGGAGGGCGCCACGACGGTGCGGGAGGTCCTGGACGTGTCCGTCGAGCGGGACCGGGACGGGCTCGTGCTGCTGGGCATCGAGGCGGACGCCTTCTGCCACCACATGGTCCGCTCGGTCGTGGGCGCGGCCGCCCGCGTGGGCGCGGGCCGCGAGGACCCCGACTGGCTCGGCCGCCGGCTCGCGGAGCGGGTCCGGGACGCCAAGGCGCTGATGGCCCCGCCGCACGCCCTCGTGCTCGAGGAGGTGCGCTATCCCGGGGACGCCGCCCTGGGGGAGCGGGCCGAGCGCACCCGGGCGCGGCGCGCCCCGCTCGGCGACCCCGCCCGCGAGGAGCTCCGAGGAGATCCCCGCGACGCTCCCGGGACGCCCCGGCGCGGCGGAGCGTGAGCCGCCGCGGGCCCGGGCGCCCGCGGGGAGATTGACCGCCGCACCCTCCGGGTGTATGGCCCGAGTGGTCTTTGGCCGCTCCATCCGGTACCGTGGGGTGCTGTTGTGCGTGTCCCGCCTCGGTTCACGTGTACCCGGATCCGCTGTCCCGTTGCAGGACGCCTGGCGGTCCGGTGCACCGGGGTCTCGGGCACCGGATGCAGCTCGGCCCTCACCCGAGCCCCGGACGGCACACCGAGAAACGGCGTGATCCCAACTAGCGCCACCGAGATAACCCGAACGAAGGCAAACTAACGTGCGTACGTACACCCCGAAGCCCGGTGACATCCAGCGCCAGTGGCACGTCATCGATGCCACCGACGTCGTCCTGGGTCGCCTTGCCAGCCAGACCGCAACGCTGCTGCGCGGAAAGCACAAGCCGACCTTTGCTCCCCACGTGGACGCCGGTGATTTCGTCATCATCATCAACGCCGAGAAGGTGGCCCTGACCGGCTCCAAGCTCGAGAAGAAGCGGGCCTACCGCCACTCCGGCTACCCGGGCGGGCTCAAGTCCAGCTCCTACGCCGAGCTGCTGGAGAAGCACCCGGTCCGCGCCGTGGAGAAGGCCATCCGTGGCATGCTCCCGAAGAACAAGCTGGCCGCCCAGCAGATGTCCAAGCTCAAGGTCTACGCCGGCCCGGAGCACCCCCACGGTGCCCAGCAGCCGCAGACCTTCGAGTTCACCCAGGTCGCCCAGTAACCGGGCCTACGACAGAAACGAGCGAGGAAAATCGTGGCTCAGAATACTGAAGAGCAGAACATCGTGGACGGCGAGGAGCAGCTGAGCAGCTACACCTCCGAGTCCTCCCCCGCGGAGGAGACCGAGGCCGCCGCCGAGCGCCCGGCCCTCACCGTCTCCGGCCAGGCCGTCGGCCGCCGCAAGGAGGCCGTCGCCCGCGTGCGCGTCGTCCCCGGCTCCGGCCAGTGGACCGTCAACGGCCGCACCCTGGAGAACTACTTCCCGAACAAGCTGCACCAGCAGGAGGTCAACGACCCCTTCAAGGTGCTGGAGCTCGAGGGCGCCTACGACGTCATCGCCCGCATCCACGGCGGTGGCCCCTCCGGCCAGGCCGGTGCCCTGCGCCACGGCGTGGCGCGTGCCCTGAACGAGATCGACCTCGAGAACAACCGCCCGACCCTCAAGAAGGCCGGCTTCCTGACCCGCGACCCGCGCGTCATCGAGCGCAAGAAGGCCGGTCTCAAGAAGGCCCGCAAGGCTCCGCAGTACTCGAAGCGCTGATCGGAGGGCCTCCCGGCCCGCCCCAGCGTCACGGACCCCGTCCGACCCGGTGCACACCGGTGTCGGACGGGGTCCCTTCGTTTCTGCCCGCCTGCCGGTGTCCGGGCCGCGGGGAACGTAGGATGGGGGCGATGTCTAGATTATTCGGAACGGACGGCGTGCGCGGGCTCGCGAACGACCTCCTCACAGCCAACATGACCCTGGACCTGGCCCAGGCCGCCGCGATCGTGCTCGGCCACGGCCACGCACGCGAGGGGCGGCGCCCCACGGCGGTCGTCGCCCGGGACGGGCGGGCCAGCGGGGAGTTCCTCAGCGCCGCCGTGACCGCGGGTCTCGCCGGCTCGGGCGTGGACGTCCACGACGCCGGGGTCCTGCCGACCCCCGCGCTGGCCTACCTGGTGGCGGACCTCGACGCCGACTTCGGCGTGATGATCTCCGCCTCGCACAACCCGGCCCCCGACAACGGGATCAAGTTCCTGGCCCACGGCGGGCGGAAGCTCCCGGACCGGGTGGAGGACGAGATCCAGCAGGTCTTCGAGTCCGGCGACTTCCGGCGCCCCACCGGCGCCGGGGTCGGGCGCATCCACCTGCTCACGGACGCCGAGGACCGCTACGTCCTGCACCTGGTGGGGGCCATCCCGCACCGGCTCGAGGGGATGCGCGTGGTCCTGGACTGCGCCAACGGCGCCGCCAGCGGGGTCTCGCCGGACGCCTTCCGCGGCGCGGGCGCCGAGGTGCACGTCATCGGCGCGGAGCCCGACGGCCTGAACATCAACGACGGCTGCGGCTCGACCCACCTGGAGCCCCTCCAGCGGGCCGTCGTCGAGCTCGGGGCCGACCTCGGGATCGCCCACGACGGCGACGCCGACCGCTGCCTCGCCGTGGACGCCACCGGCCGCGAGGTCGACGGGGACCAGATCATGGCGATCCTCGCCCTGGCGCTCAAGGACGCGGGCCGGCTCGTCGAGGACACGCTCGTGGCCACCGTGATGAGCAACCTCGGCCTCAAGCTGGCCCTGCGGGACGCGGGCATCGACGTGCGGGAGACCGCCGTGGGGGACCGCTACGTCCTCGAGACGATGACCGAGCACGGGTACAACCTGGGCGGCGAGCAGTCCGGCCACGTGATCATGTCCGACTACGCCACCACCGGCGACGGGCTGCTGACCGGGCTGATGCTGGCCTCGCGCGTGGCCCAGACCCGCGCACCGCTCGCGGAGCTGGCCCGCGTGATGACGCGGCTGCCGCAGGTGCTGCTCAACGTGCGCGGGGTGGACCGCACCGCGGTGGGCTCCAACCCCGGGGTGCAGGCGGCCGTCGCGGAGGTCGAGCAGCGCCTCGGCGAGACGGGCCGCGTGCTGCTGCGCCCCTCGGGGACCGAGCCGGTGGTCCGCGTGATGGTCGAGGCGGCCTCCGAGGAGATCGCCCGGGCCGAGACGGAGTTCCTCGCGTCCGTCGTGGAGCGCGAGCTGGCCCTCACCGTCTGAGCCGGTCCCGCCGGGCGCCGGAGGCCCGCACCGTGCGCACGGTGCGGGCCTCCGGCGTCCGGCGGGACCGGCGGGACCGGGATCAGGTGCGTCGGCGCAGGGCGTCGCGGATCTCGGTGAGCAGCTGCACCTGGGCGTCGGCCTCCTCCTGGGTGGGATCGATGCCGAGCCGGCGGTTGCGGGCCTCGATCATCTTGTTCATCGGCAGCACGATGGCGAAGTACACGGCGGCGGCCACGAGCAGGAAGTTGACGAGCGCGGTGAGCAGCACGCCGAACCTGATGTCGTTGCCGTTGACGGTGAGCACCGCGAACGAGTCGAAGTTGGGCGAGCCGACCAGCGCGGAGATGAGCGGCATGAGCACCGCCTCGACCATGGCGTTGACGACCTGGGCGAACGCCGCGCCGATGATCACGGCGACGGCCAGGTCGAGCACGTTGCCCTTCATGATGAATTCCCGGAATCCCTTGAGCATGGCCACAGACTAGCCGGGCGCGGGTGGTCCGTAGTCCGGGGCCGGCGGCAGGCCGGAGAACTCCTCGAGCGTCGCGGCGCCCGAGCGCGCGAGCTCCTGGGCCCGCTCCGTCCCGAGGTAGCGCAGGTGCCACGGCTCGTACCAGTAGCCGGTGGTGCCGTGCTCGCCCCAGGGGTAGCGGACCACGAAGCCGTGCTCCGGCCCGTGCTCGGCCACCCACGCGGCGGTGGCCGTCCCGTCGAAGCACACGCGCAGGTCGCACCCGGAGCCCTCGCCGACGTCCACCGCCAGCCCGGTCTGGTGCTCCGAGTGACCCGGGCGGGCGGACGCCGTGTCGGCGGCCTCCGGGCCCTTCTGCGCCACCCACCCGGCGTACGTGCGGGACTGCTCGGTGAAGGAGCGGTAGCCCGACACGATCCGGACCGGCACGCCGTCCGCCCGGGCCGCGGCCAGCAGCGTGCGCGCCGCGGCGGCCGCCTCGGGGCGCAGCAGGTGCCCCTCGAGGTCCTCGAGGGCGGCGGGTGCCCAGTCCTGCGGGTCCAGGGGCCGACGCTTGTTGACCACCACGGCGAGCGAGGCGGGGTCGTCCAGCTCCGGACGCGGTCCCGGCCCCCGGCCGGTGGTGGGCGCCGGTGCCGGCGACGCCGTGCCGGAGGCGGACGCCGGCCCGGACGGGGACGCCGGAGCCGGCACGGACGCAGGACCGGACCCGGGCGGGGCGGGCGCGGCCGGTGCCGCGGTGGTGCCGGAGGGTTCCGGCGGGGCCGGGGGAGCGGCCCCGGGATCAGGTGCGCACCCGGCCACGAGCACCGCGGCGGTGAGCAGGAGGGCGCCGGCGCGCAGGGCGTCCATCAGTTCTTGCGCAGCAGCACGCGCCGGATCGAGTGGTCGGAGTCCTTGGAGAGGATCAGCCGGGCGCGGCCGCGCGTCGGCTGCACGTTCTCGATCAGGTTGGGCTCGTTGATCCGCCGCCAGATGCCGGTGGCGGTGGCCACGGCCTTCTCGTCGGAGAGGTCGGCGTAGCGGTGGAAGTAGGAGCCGGGGTCGGCGAACGCGGAGGAGCGCAGGGCCTGGAACCGCTCCACGTACCAGCGCTCGATGTCCGCGGGCCGGGCGTCCACGTAGATCGAGAAGTCGAAGAAGTCGCTCAGGGCGAGGGCGGCCCGGTCCCCGGGGCCCACCTTGGCGGGGGCGAGCACGTTGAGCCCCTCGATGATGACCACGTCCGGGCGGGTCACCACGACCTCCTCGCCGGGCAGGATGTCGTAGCTGTGGTGCGAGTACTTGGGCGCCCGCACCTCGGGGGCGCCCGACTTGATCTTGGCGACGAAGCGCAGCAGGGCGCGGCGGTCGTAGGACTCCGGGAAGCCCTTGCGGTCCATGAGCCCGCGGCGCTGCAGCTCGGCGTTGGGGTACAGGAACCCGTCCGTGGTGATGAGCTGCACGTGGGGGGTGGACGGCCACCGGGACAGCAGCTCGCGCAGGAGGCGGGCCGTGGTGGACTTGCCGGCGGCCACGGAGCCGGCGATGCCGATCACGAACGGGGTCCGGGCGTGCTCCTCGCCGAGGAACGCGTTGGTCGAGGCGTTGAGCCGGTTCGACGACTCGTCGTAGAGGGTCAGCAGCCGCGAGATGGGGAGGTACACCTCGCGGACCTCCGCGACGTCGAGCCGGTCGCCGAGGCCGCGCAGGTTCTCGATCTCCCGAGAGGTGAGGGGAACGTCGATCTCGTGGGAGAGTCTCGACCAGGTCTGCCGGTCGAGCTCCACGAAGGGCGAGGCGCGTTCGCTCAGCGTAGATGCGGTCATCGACCACAGTCTAGACCGCACCTCGGCGCCCGAGGTGTACCGGAGACAGGCCCCGTACCCGGGTGTAGATTTGGTCTCGATCCGGTATTCGCCGTGAGAGAACTCACAGCAGTGCACGGCGCGTGCGCTCCGCCGGTGGAGGACCACCCCGCTCGAGAGTCAGGACAGGACCATGGCGACGGCAACGACCTCAGAGACCACAGCACCGGCGGGAGGGCGGTCGACGGCGGCCCGCGCGCACGTGCAGCGCTTCGGCACGTTCCTCTCGGGGATGATCATGCCCAACATCGGGGCGTTCATCGCCTGGGGGCTGATCACCGCGTTCTTCATCGAGGCGGGCTTCACCCCCTTCGGCCCGCTGGGCGGGTTCGGCGAGAACGCCGAGGGCGAGCCGTACACGGGCCTGGTCGGCCCGATGATCACCTACCTCCTGCCGCTGCTGATCGCCTACACGGGCGGGCGGATGGTCTACGACGTCCGCGGCGGCGTGGTCGGGGCGATCGCCACGATGGGCGTGATCGTGGGCACCGACATCCCCATGTTCATCGGGGCGATGCTCATGGGCCCGCTGACCGCGTGGGTGATGAAGAAGGTCGACGCCATCTGGGACGGGAAGATCAAGCCCGGCTTCGAGATGCTCGTGAACAACTTCTCCGCCGGCATCCTGGCCGCGGCCATGGCCATCTTCGGCTTCTTCCTGATCGGCCCCGCCGTGCTGGCCTTCTCCAACGCGGCCGCCTCGGCGGTGGACTTCCTGGTCACCCGGGGGCTGCTGCCGCTGACCTCGATCCTCATCGAGCCCGCGAAGGTGCTGTTCCTCAACAACGCGATCAACCACGGCATCCTCACCCCCCTGGGCACCGCCCAGGCCCTGGAGGAGGGCAAGTCGATCCTCTTCCTGCTCGAGGCCAACCCCGGCCCCGGTCTGGGCATCCTGCTGGCCTACACGGTCTTCGGCCGCGGCGCCGCGCGCGCCTCGGCCCCCGGCGCGGCCCTGATCCACTTCGTGGGCGGCATCCACGAGATCTACTTCCCGTACGTGCTGATGAAGCCGGCGCTGATCCTGGCGGCGATCGCGGGAGGCATGACGGGCATCTTCACGCTGACCCTCTTCGACGCGGGCCTGCGCGCCCCGGCCGCCCCGGGCTCGATCATCGCGATCTTCGCCCAGGCCACCACCGACAGCTACGTGGGCGTGGCCCTCGCGGTGACGGCCGCGACCGCCGTGTCCTTCTTCGTGGCCTCGATCATCCTCAAGGCCTCCAAGGACAAGGGCGAGGGAGACCTCACCGAGGCCACCTCCCGGATGGAGGGGATGAAGGGCAAGAAGAGCTCCGTGTCCTCCGCGATCGTCGGCACCAGCGGCGGCGCGGACACCGGCGGGACCCCCGCCCGTGAGCTGGCCGACGGCGGACCGGTGCAGCGCATCGTGTTCGCGTGCGACGCCGGCATGGGCTCCTCCGCGATGGGCGCCTCCGTGCTGCGGAACAAGGTCAAGGCGGCCGGATTCGCCGACGTCAAGGTCACCAACGCGGCGATCGCCAACCTCACCGACGACTTCGACATCGTGGTCACCCACCAGGACCTGGCCACCCGCGCCCGGCCGAAGGTGCCCAGCGCCGCGGTGGTGACCGTCGACAACTTCATGGGCAGCCCCCGCTACGACGAGATCGTCGAGGCCGTGCAGCAGCGCAACGGCGCCGCCGTCCCGGCGGGCGGCGGCGCGGCGGCGGCCACGGCCGGCGGCGGGGGAGCGGCCTCCGGCGGCGACACCGTGGCCGCGGACCCGGGCGAGGGCGCCGGGACGTCCGGGGACGCCACCATCCTCACCAGGGACCGGATCGTCATGGACGGCGGCGCGCGCAACGCCGCGCAGGCCATCGACGAGGCCGGCGGCCTGCTGGTGGCGGCCGGTGCCGTGACCGACGCGTACGTGGCCTCCATGCACGAGCGCGAGGAGTCGGTGTCCACCTTCATGGGCAACGGCCTGGCCATCCCGCACGGCACCAACCAGGCGAAGGACAGCATCCGCTCCTCGGCCCTGTCGGTCGTGCGCTACCCCGAGGGCCTGGACTGGAACGGCAAGCCCGTCACCTGGGTGATCGGCATCGCCGGCAAGGACAACGAGCACCTCGCGATCCTCTCCCGGGTCGCGAAGATCTTCGGCAACAAGGAGAAGGTGCGCCAGCTGGACGAGGCGAGGACCGCCGACGAAGTGCTCGACCTGCTGGGGAAGGTGAACGACTGATGAAGTGCGTCCACTTCGGGGCGGGCAACATCGGCCGCGGCTTCGTCGGCCTGCTCATGCACCGCTCGGGCTACGAGGTCGTGTTCGCCGACGTGGCGGCCCCGCTGATCGACGCGCTGGCGTCGACCCCCAGCTACACCGTCCACGAGGTCGGCGCCGGCTCCCGCGACACGGTCGTCGAGGGGTACCGGGCGCTCAACTCGGCGGACGCCCCGGAGTCCGTGGTCGCCGAGATCGCCACGGCGGACGTGGTCACCACGGCCGTGGGCGCGCACATCCTCAAGTTCGTGGCGCCGCTCGTGGCGCGCGGCATCGCCGCGCGCCCGGACGGCGCATCCCCCGTGGCGGTCATGGCGTGCGAGAACGCCCTGTCCGCCACGGACCTGCTCGCCGAGGCCGTCCGCGCCGAGTACGGCGGCGAGGACCTCGACCGCCGGGCGGTGTTCGCCAACACCGCCGTCGACCGGATCGTGCCCCAGCAGGACGGCGGCGGGCTCGACGTGGTCGTGGAGCAGTTCCACGAGTGGGTCATCGACCGCACCCCGTTCGCGGGGGGCGAGCCGGCCATCGAGGGGGCGACCTACGTCGACGACCTCGTGCCCTACATCGAGCGCAAGCTGTTCACGGTCAACACCGGCCACGCCGCGTGCGCGTACTTCGGCTACCGGGCCGGCCGGCACCGCATCGCGGAGGCGATCGCCGACCCCGGGATCCGGGAGCGGGTCGCGGCAGCGCTCGCGGAGACGCAGGCGCTGCTCGTGGCGAAGCACGGGTTCGACGAGCAGGAGCACGGACGCTACGTCGCGAAGATCCTCGACCGCTTCGCCAACGAGCACCTCCCCGACACCGTGGAGCGCGTGGGCCGCGCCCCGCTGCGCAAGCTCGGCCGGCACGAGCGGTTCGTGGGCCCGGCGGCCGAGCTGGCCGAACGGGGCCTGGGCACCGACGGGCTGCAGGCGGCCGTGGGGGCCGCCCTGCGCTTCGACCCGGCCGACGACCCGGAGGCCGTCCGGCTGGGCGAGCTCCTCGACACGCTGGAGCCGGCCGACGCCGTCCGGGAGATCACGGGGCTGGACGCCGGGCACCCGCTCTTCCCGCCGCTCGAGGCGCTGGTGGCCGACGCCGTCCGGGAGCGCCGGGGCTGACCGGACCCCACGGAAGGGCCCACAGGCGGGACGGGCCGTGTCCCCAGAAGAGGCGAGAACACGGCCCGGCCCGCCGGGTCCGGTGCGCCCGGCCGGGCGAGATCCATGCGGTACTGTGAAGCGCATGTGTGGAATTGTTGGATATGTGGGCCCCTCCTCCCAGCGCTCGGACGTGCCCGGCTCCGGGCACGACGCCCTGGACGTCCTCGTCGAGGGCCTCCGGCGCCTCGAGTACCGCGGCTACGACTCCGCGGGCGTGGCCGTCGTCGCGGACGGCACCGTCGGCTTCCGCAAGAAGGCCGGCAAGCTGCTCAACCTCGAGCAGGAGCTGCGCGACAGCCCGCTGCCCCGCTCCACCACCGGCATCGGGCACACCCGCTGGGCCACCCACGGCGGACCGTCGGACGTCAACGCCCACCCGCACGTCGTCGACGGCGGCCGGCTCGCCGTGATCCACAACGGCATCATCGAGAACTTCGCCGAGCTCAAGCGCGAGCTGATCGAGAAGGGCCACGAGTTCCGCTCGGAGACCGACACCGAGGTCGCCGCCGTGCTCCTGGCCGACACCTACAACGACCTCGGCGACCAGGACCTGACCGCGGCCATGCAGGTCGCCTGCCGCCGGCTCGAGGGCGCGTTCACGCTCCTCGCCGTGCACGTGGACCACCCCGGCCGCGTGGTCGCCGCCCGCCGCAACTCGCCGCTGGTGCTCGGGCTGGGCGAGGGCGAGAACTTCCTCGGCTCCGACGTCTCCGGGTTCATCGACTACACCCGCAGCGCCGTGGAGCTGGGACAGGACCAGGTCGTGTCCATCACGGCCGACGACTACGAGATCACCGACTTCCACGGCAACCACGCGGACGGCAAGCCCTTCCAGGTGCTGTGGGACGCGGCCGCCGCCGAGAAGGGCGGCTTCCCGTCCTTCATGGAGAAGGAGATCAACGAGCAGCCCGCCGCCGTGGAGCAGACCCTCATGGGCCGCACCGATCCGGACGGGAACCTGGTCCTCGACGAGCTCAGGATCGACGAGGCGGTGCTCCGCGCCGTGGACAAGATCGTCGTCGTGGCCTGCGGCACCGCCGCCTACGCGGGGCAGGTCGCCCGGTACGCGATCGAGCACTGGTGCCGGATCCCCACCGAGGTCGAGCTCGCCCACGAGTTCCGCTACCGGGACCCGATCGTCAACGAGCGGACCCTGGTGGTCGCCCTGTCCCAGTCCGGCGAGACCATGGACACCCTCATGGCGGTCCGGCACGCCCAGGAGCAGGGGGCCAAGGTCGTGGCGATCTGCAACACCAACGGCTCCACGATCCCGCGCGAGGCCGACGCCGCGCTCTACACGCACGCCGGACCCGAGATCGCCGTCGCCTCGACCAAGGCGTTCCTGGCCCAGATCACCGCCGCCTACCTCCTGGGCCTCTACCTGGCCCAGCTGCGCGGCAACAAGTACAAGGACGAGATCGGGGAGATCCTCGCCGAGCTGGAGGCCATGCCGGCCAAGATCCAGCAGGTCATCGACGCGCAGGCCGCGGTCAAGGATCTCGCGCAGTCCATGAAGGACGCCTCGTCCGTGCTCTTCCTGGGCCGCCACGTCGGCTTCCCGGTGGCCCTCGAGGGCGCGCTCAAGCTCAAGGAGATCGCCTACATCCACGCCGAGGGCTTCGCCGCCGGCGAGCTCAAGCACGGGCCGATCGCCCTCATCGAGGAGGGCCAGCCGGTGTTCGTCATCGTCCCCTCCCCGCGCGGACGGGACTCGCTGCACGCGAAGGTGGTCTCCAACATCCAGGAGATCCGTGCCCGCGGGGCCGTGACCATCGTCATCGCGGAGGAGGGGGACGAGGCCGTCGCCGACTACGCGAACCACATCTTCCGCGTGCCGCAGTCCCCGGTGCTGCTCCAGCCGCTGCTGACCACGGTCCCGCTGCAGATCTTCGCGTGCGAGCTGGCCACGGCGAAGGGCTACGACGTCGACCAGCCCCGCAACCTCGCGAAGTCCGTCACCGTCGAGTAGTCCGCGCCCGCCGCTGCGCCGGCCCGCCGCCCCGGTTCCTCCCGGGCGGCGGGCCGGCGGTCGTTAGGCTGGGGACCATGATCATCGGCACCGGCATCGACGTGGTGGACATCGCCCGCTTCGAGGAGCAGATCGCCCGCACCCCCGGCCTCGTGGCCCGGCTGTTCACCCCGCTCGAGCGGGATCTGCACGTGCGCTCGCTCGCCGCGCGCTTCGCCGCCAAGGAGGCGGCGGCGAAGGCGCTCAAGGCGCCGCCCGGGATGATCTGGCAGCACTGCTGGATCGAGAAGGACCCCTCCGGTGCCCCGCTGCTGTGCACCGAGGGAACGGTGGCGGAGGAGGCGCGCCGGCAGGGCATCGACCGGTGGCACCTCACCATGACGCACGACGGCGGGATCGCCATGGCCATGGTCATCGCCGAGCGCACCGGGGACGGGGGGCAGGCGTGATCGCCGCCTGGACCGGGGCGCAGGTGCGCGCGGCCGAGACGCCCTTCCTCGAGCGCGGGGAGGGCCCCGCGCTGATGCGGCGCGCCGCCCACGGCCTGGCCCTCGTCGGCGCGCAGCGCCTGCGCGGGCGCCGGGGGCGGGTCGCCGGAGCGCGCGTGGTCGTGCTCGCCGGCACCGGCAACAACGGCGGGGACGGGCTGTGGGCGGGGGCGGAGCTGGCGGGCCGCGGCGCCTCCGTGCTCGCCGTGGCGCTCGGCGACCGGCTGCACCCCGAGGGCGGGGCCGCCCTCGAGGCCGCGGGGGGACGGGTGCTGCGCGCCGGGGACGGCGGGCCCGCCCTCGAGGAGGCGGCCGAGCAGGTGCTCCGCGCCGACCTCGTGCTCGACGCCGTGCTGGGCACCGGCGCCCGGGGCGGGCTGCGCGGGCCGGCGGCGGAGCTCGTCCGCGCGGTCCTGGACCGGTGGCCCCCGGAGGGGGCCCCCGCGGTCGTGGCGTGCGACGTCCCCTCGGGCGTCTCGGCGGACACGGGCGCGGTGGCCGGGCCGGTCCTGGCCGCGGACGTCACCGTGACGTTCGGCGGGGCCAAGGCCGGGCTGTTCCTGCCGCCGGGGGACCGGTGGTGCGGCGAGGTGCGGACCGTGCCCCTCGGGATCGAGCACGCCCTGCCCGCCCCCGCGCTGCGGCGCCTGGAGCCCGACGACGTCGCGGAGCTGTGGCCGCGGCCGGGGGCGGCCTCCCACAAGTACTCCCGGGGCGTGGTGGGCGTCGTGGCCGGCTCCCCGACCTACCCCGGGGCGGCGCTGATGTGCACGCGCGCCGCCGTGGACGCCGGCGCCGGCATGGTCCGCCACCTCGGCGACGCCGCCACCCGCTCCCTGGTGTGCCTGACCAGCCCCGAAGTGGTCGCCTCCGAGGACCACCCCGACGACGTCCACGTCCAGGCGTGGGTCGTGGGCCCCGGCGCGGTGGGCGACGCGGCCCAGGAGTCCCGGATCGGCGCCGTGCTCGCGGGCCCGATCCCCGCCGTCGTCGACGCCGGCGCCCTCGACGCGGCGGCCCGGGCGGCCGCCGACGGCGCCCTCGGCCCCGGCAAGGTCCTCACCCCGCACGCCGGGGAGCTCGAGCAGGTGCTCGCCTGGCTCGCCGCCCTCGGCGGCGGCGGGCAGGCGCCGGACCGGGCGGCGATCGAGGCCGAGCCCGCCCGGTGGGCGCGCGCGGCCGCGGAGGCGACCGGCGCCGTCGTCGTCCTCAAGGGCGCCACCACCCTGGTGGCGTCCCCCGAAGGGACGCTGTTCTCCCAGGCCGACGGCAGCCCGTGGCTGGCGACCGCCGGCAGCGGGGACACCCTCGCGGGCATCATGGGCGCAGCGCTCGCCGGCAGCGCCGAGGACCCGGACGCGTTCGCCGCCGCGGGGGACTGGGCCCGCGGGGACACCCGCCGCGCGGTGGCCGCCGCCCTCGCCGTGGCCGTGCACGGCTACGCCTCCCGGCTGGAGGGCCTCGGCCCCGTGCCCCCCACGGCGCTGTCCGCGAACGTGCGCACGGTCCTGCGCCGGGACCGCTGAGCCGGCGGTCCCGGCCCCGGCGGACCGCCCCGGGGACACGGGCGCCTCCGGTCCGGGCTAAGATCGATCCCACTTGCCCCAACACCCAGCCCGCTGACGGTGACCCCTGCCCGGCGGTACGACAGGAGATCCCCCATGGAAGTCTGGCCAGGTCAGCCCTATCCCCTCGGAGCCACCTTCGACGGGACCGGCACGAACTTCGCCCTCTTCAGCGAGGGCGCCGAGAAGGTCGAGCTGTGCTTGTTCGACGAGCTCGGCACCGAGACCCGCATCGACGTCGCGGCCCAGGACAGCTACGTCTGGCACTGCTACCTCCCGACCGTCCAGCCCGGGCAGCGCTACGGCTACCGCGTGCACGGACCGTGGAACCCCGCCGAGGGCCAGCGCTTCAACTCCGCCAAGCTGCTGCTCGACCCCTACGCCAAGGCCGTCTCCGGCCAGATCGACTGGGACCAGGCGCTGTTCTCCTACGACTTCGGCGACGAGGACTCGTTCAACGACGAGGACTCCGCCCCCCACATGATGATGGGCGTGGTGATCAACCCGTTCTTCAACTGGGAGGGCGACCGCACCCCCCGCACGCCGTACCACAAGTCCGTGATCTACGAGGCCCACGTCAAGGGCCTCACCCAGCAGCACCCCGAGGTGCCGGAGGACCAGCGCGGCACCTACGCCGGCGTGGCCCACCCCGCGGTGATCGCGCACCTGAAAAAGCTCGGCGTCACCGCCATCGAGCTCATGCCCGTGCACCAGTTCGTGCAGGACAGCACCCTGCTCGACCAGGGGCTGCGCAACTACTGGGGCTACAACACCATCGGGTTCTTCGCCCCGCACAACGAGTACCACTCCACCAACGACCTCGGCGGCCAGGTCCAGGAGTTCAAGGCCATGGTGCGCGCCCTGCACCAGGCCGACATCGAGGTGATCCTCGACGTGGTGTACAACCACACGGCCGAGGGCAACCACATGGGCCCCACGCTGTCCATGAAGGGCATCGACAACCAGGCCTACTACCGGACGGTGGAGGGCGACCAGAAGTTCTACATGGACTACACGGGCACCGGCAACACCCTCAACGTCCGCCATCCCCACTCGCTGCAGCTCATCATGGACTCCCTGCGCTACTGGGTGACCGAGATGCACGTGGACGGCTTCCGCTTCGACCTCGCCTCCGCCCTGGCCCGCGAGTTCTACGACGTGGACAAGCTGGCCACGTTCTTCGAGCTCGTCCAGCAGGACCCGGTCGTGTCCCAGGTGAAGCTCATCGCCGAGCCGTGGGACGTGGGCCCCGGCGGCTACCAGGTGGGCAACTTCCCGCCCCAGTGGACGGAGTGGAACGGGAAGTACCGGGACACCGTGCGCGACTTCTGGCGCGGGGAGCCCGCGACCCTCGGCGAGTTCGCCTCCCGGATCACCGGCTCGGCGGACCTCTACGAGCACAGCGGCCGCCGGCCGTTCGCCTCGATCAACTTCGTCACCGCCCACGACGGCTTCACGCTGCGGGACCTGGTCTCCTACAACGAGAAGCACAACGAGGCCAACGGCGAGGGCAACAACGACGGCGAGTCCCACAACCGCTCCTGGAACTGCGGCGTGGAGGGCCCCACCGACGATCCCGAGGTGCTGGCCCTGCGCTCCCGCCAGCAGCGCAACTACCTCGCGACGCTGCTGCTGTCCCAGGGCACGCCCATGGTGTTGCACGGCGACGAGCTGGGCCGCACGCAGGACGGCAACAACAACACGTACTGCCAGGACAACGAGCTGTCGTGGATCAACTGGGACACCATGGACGGCCCGCTCACCGAGTTCGTCGCCGCCGTGACCCACCTGCGCCACGACCACCCGTCCTTCCGGCGCTCGGAGTTCTTCGACGGCCGTCCCGTCGAGATGGACGCGGACGACACCGGCCGCCCGATGCCCGACATCGCGTGGCTGACCACGGACGGCGCGCCGCTGAAGCCCGCCGACTGGGACGAGCCCCTGTCCCGGTCCTTCGGGATGTGGCTCAACGGCAACGGCATCGCCGGCGTGGACATGCGCGGGCGGCCCATCACGGACGTGAACTTCATCGTGTACTTCAACTCCAACCCGGAGCCCGTGAAGGTCAAGCTCCCGCCGGTGCGCTACGGCCGGCAGTGGGAGGAGGTCATCGACACCGCGGGCAAGTACGCCGACGGCCAGATCCGCAAGGCCCGCACCTCGATCACCCTGGACGGCAAGTCCATGGTCGTGCTGCGCGCCTACGAGGCCCCCGAGGAGGAGCCCGACGCGTCGGTCGCCGCTTCCGTGGCCGCGTACGCGAAGACGCCGCAGGACCAGTGAGCTGACGGCCCCGGCAGGCTGTCGACCCGGACACGGGTCGACAGCCTGCTGGTGTTTCCGGGGCCGGGCCGACAGACTGGTGCGGTGCGCACACCTATCTCGACCTACCGACTCCAGATCACCTCCGACCTGACGCTCGACCGTGCCGCGGGGCTCGTGGACTACCTCCACGACCTCGGCGCGGACTGGGTCTACCTGTCGCCGATCCTCCGGGCCGTCGACGGCTCCGACCACGGCTACGACGTCGCGTCCCCCGCCGAGGTGGACCCCGTCCGGGGCGGCGCCGCCGGGCTCAAGGCGCTCGCCGACGCCGCCCACGCCCGCGGCATGGGCGTGCTCGTGGACATCGTCCCCAACCACCAGGGCGTCGCCGCCCCGGAGCAGAACCCCTGGTGGTGGTCGCTGCTCGCGCAGGGCCAGGCCTCGCCGTACGCGAAGGCCTTCGACGTCGAGTGGGCGTCCGGCGGCGGCCGGGTGCTGATCCCCGTGCTGGGCGACGGCGACGACGAGCTCGCGCAGCTGCGGGTCGAGGACGGCACGCTGCGCTACTACGACAACGTCTACCCGCTGGCCGAGGGCACCTGGGCGGAGGGCGACGACCCGCAGGACGTCCACGACCGGCAGCACTACGAGCTGGTGAACTGGCGCCGCGGCGACGCCGAGCTCAACTACCGCCGGTTCTTCACCGTCGCCACGCTCGCGGGCGTGCGCGTCGAGGACCCGGAGGTCTTCGAGGAGTCCCACGCGGAGATCAAGCGGTGGATCGACGAGGGCCTCGTCGACGGCCTGCGCATCGACCACCCCGACGGGCTGCGCGACCCGCGGCAGTACCTCGAGCAGCTGAAGGAGCTCACGGGCGGCGCCTACGTCGTCGTCGAGAAGATCCTCGAGCCCGGCGAGCGGCTGCCCCGCGACTGGGCCACCGCGGGCACCACCGGCTACGACGCCCTCGGCGTGATCGACCGGCTGCTCACCGACCCGGCCGGGGAGTACGCGCTCACCAGCCTGGACGCCCGGCTGCGGGGCGGGGAGCCCGTGCACTGGGACGAGATGATCCACGGCACCAAGCGCGCCATGGCCGACGGCGCGCTGCTGGCCGAGGTCCGGCGCCTCGCCCGCCTCGTGCCCGAGGACGCCGGCCTGGACCGGGCCGTCGCCGAGGACGCCCTGGCGGAGATCCTCGCGAACTTCCCCGTCTACCGCAGCTACCTGCCCGAGGGCGCCGAGCACCTGCGGGCTGCCCTCGACGCCGCCCGGGAGCAGCGCCCGGACCTCGCCGGCGCGATCGGGACCCTGGGCGGGCTGCTCGGGGTCGACGCCACGGACGAGGCCGGGCTCGGGGAGCTCGCCCGCCGCTTCCAGCAGACCTCCGGGATGGTGATGGCCAAGGGCGTCGAGGACACCGCGTTCTACCGCTTCCCCCGCCTGACCTCGCTGACCGAGGTGGGCGGCGACCCGTCGCACTTCGCCGTGACCCCCGAGGAGGCGCACGCCGAGCTCGCCCGCCGGGCCGCCGAGGAGCCCCTCGCGATGACGACGCTGTCCACGCACGACACCAAGCGCTCCGAGGCGGTGCGGGCACGGATCACCGTGCTCGCCGAGGCGGGGGAGCAGTGGGCCGGCGTGGTCGGCACCGTCAAGAAGCTCGCCGAGCAGGCCGGGGCCCTCGTGGGCGACGGCCCGCTCGTGAACCTCGTGCTCCAGGCCGTGGTGGGCGCCTGGCCCATCTCGCAGGAGCGCGTGCTGGACTACGCCCTCAAGGCCGCTCGCGAGGCCGGCAACTCCACCGCCTGGGTCGACGGGGACGCCGGGTTCGAGCAGCGGCTCACCCGGTTCGTCGAGCTCGTCCACCACGACCCGCAGATGCGGGCCGTCGTCGAGGGCTTCGCCGAGCACGTCACCGCGGCCGGCTGGGCGAACGGGCTCGCCGCCAAGCTCGTCCAGCTCACGATGCCCGGCGTCCCGGACGTCTACCAGGGCTCCGAGCTGTGGGCGGAGTCCCTCGTGGACCCGGACAACCGCCGTCCCGTCGACTTCGGGGCCCGGGCCGCCGGGCTCGCCCGGCTGGACACCCCCGTGGGCGGCACCGCCGACGGGATCCCCGCCGTGGGACCGGACGGCGCGGCCAAGCTGCTCGTCACCAGCCGCGCCCTGCGGCTGCGCCGGGACCACCCCGAGCTGTTCACCGGCTACACCCCGCTGACCGCGTCCGGCCCGCTGGCCGGGCACGTGTTCGCGTTCGACCGCGGCGGCGCCGTGACCGTGGCCACCCGCCTGCCCCTCGGCCTCGCCGCCGCGGGCGGCTTCGACGGCGAGACCCTCGAGCTGCCCGCGGGCGGGTTCGAGGACCTGCTGACCCGCCGCACGCACTCGGGCACCGTGGCGCTGTCCCGGCTGCTCGCCGACTACCCCGTGGCGCTGCTGCGCCGGAAGGACTCCTGAGCCCCATGAACACCCGCGAGCACCTGAACCGCTTCGACGTCTGGGCCCCGCACGCCAGGACGGTGACCGTGCGGATCGAGGGCGACGACCACGACATGATCCCCGCCGCGGACCTGCCCGAGGACTCCCCGGCGGGCACGGCGGCACGCCGCGACGGCTGGTGGACCCTGCCCGACGGCGCGGACGTCCCCGAGGGCACCGTGCGCTACGGCTACCTCCTGGGCAAGACCTTCGACGAGGGCACGGCGCAGGAGCGCTCGCAGGTCTCCGAGGTCCTGCCGGACCCGCGCTCCCGCCGCCAGCCGCAGGGCGTGCACGACCTCTCCTGCACGTTCGAGCCCTCCGCGCACCGGTGGGGGGACGCCGCGTGGACCGGGCGGACCCTGGCCGGGTCCGTCGTCTACGAGCTGCACCCCGGCACGTTCACCCCGGAGGGCACCCTCGACTCGGCGGTCGAGCGGCTCGACCACCTCGTGGAGCTCGGCGTGGACTTCGTGGAGCTGCTGCCCGTCAACGGCTTCAACGGCGAGCACAACTGGGGCTACGACGGTGTCCTCTGGTACACCGTGGACGAGTCCTACGGCGGGCCCGCGGCCTACCAGCGCTTCGTGGACGCGTGCCACCAGCGCGGGATCGGCGTGATCCAGGACGTCGTCTACAACCACCTGGGCCCGTCCGGGAACTACCTGCCCCTGTTCGCCGACTACTTCAAGCCCGGCTCCAGCACCTGGGGCGACCTCATCAACCTCGACGGCTGGGGCTCGGACGGCGTGCGGGACTACATCCTCGACAACGTCGAGATGTGGCTGCGCGACTACCACGTGGACGGGTTCCGCCTCGACGCGGTGCACGCCCTGCAGGACCACCGGGCCGTGCACATCCTCGAGGAGATCGCCGAGCTCGTGGAGCGCGTGGGCGTGGAGACCGGCAAGCCCCTGTTCACCGTCGCGGAGTCCGACCTCAACGACCACCGGATGATCACGCCGACCACGGCCCACGGCCTCGGCATGACCGGGCAGTGGCTCGACGACTTCCACCACGCCGCGCACGTCGCCCTGACCGGGGAGACGCAGGGCTACTACGCCGACTTCGCCGCCCTCGGCACCCTCGACAAGGTGATGCGGGACGCGTTCTACCACGACGGCACCATGTCGGTGTTCCGCGGCCGCCACCACGGGCGGCCGGTCGACAAGCAGCGGGTGCGCCCGTGGCAGTTCGTCACGTGCATCCAGAACCACGACCAGATCGGCAACCGCGCCGCGGGGGACCGGATCAGCGCGAGCCTCACGCCGGACCAGCTCGTGCTGGGCGCCGCACTGCTCCTCACCCAGCCGTTCACCCCTATGCTGTTCATGGGGGAGGAGTGGGGCGCGTCCACGCCGTGGCAGTTCTTCACCGCCCACCCCGAGCCCGAGCTCGGGGAGGCCGTGGCCAAGGGCCGCAAGGCGGAGTTCGCGTCCATGGGCTGGGACGAGGACACGGTCCCGGACCCCCAGGACCCGAGCACGTTCACGAACTCGAAGCTCGACTGGGACGAGCTCGGCCGGGACGACCACGCCCGGGTGCTGAGCGCCTACCGCGAGCTCATCGCGCTGCGGCGCGCCGTGCCCGAGCTCACCGACCCGCGCTTCGACACGATCGGCACCGACCTCGACGAGGACGCCCGCTGGTTCGTGCTGCGCCGTGCCACGGCCCCGGGCTCCGACCACGGGGTCGCGGTGCTGCTGAACTTCGGCGCCGGGCCCGCGCAGGTGCCCTTCCCCGGCCGCCCGGACGCCGAGGTGCTCTACCGCTCCGGCGACGTGTCGCTGACCGCGGGCTCCGGCGGCGGCGGCGTCGCCGCGCTGCCCGCCCACGGCGCCGCCGTGGTGCGCTACTGAGCCCTCTCCGCCGTCCACCGAACGACCTCCCCGACCCTCGAAAGGCCCCCGTGCGCACCTACGGACCCGACGTCCCCTACCTCCCGGCCGACGACCGCTACGAGACCATGCCCTTCCGCCGCGTGGGCGACTCCGGGCTGAAGCTGCCCGTGATCTCGCTCGGGCTGTGGCACAACTTCGGCGACGACAAGCCGCTCGCCACCCAGCGCGCCACGCTGCGCCGGGCCTTCGACCTCGGCGTGACCCACTTCGATCTCGCCAACAACTACGGCCCGCCGGCCGGCGCCGCGGAACTGAACTTCGGGCGGATCCTGGCGCAGGACCTCGCGCCGTACCGGGACGAGCTCGTGATCTCCTCCAAGGCCGGCTGGACCATGGGCCCGGGCCCGTACCACTTCGGCGGCTCCCGGAAGTACCTCGTGTCCTCCCTGGACCAGTCCCTGCAACGGATGGGCCTGGACCACGTGGACATCTTCTACCACCACCGCCCGGACCCGGACACCCCGCTCGAGGAGACGATGCGGGCCCTCGACCACATCGTGCGCTCCGGGCGGGCCCTGTACGTGGGGATCTCCTCCTACAACGCCGAGCTGACCCTGCGCGCCCAGCAGATCATGCGGGAGCTGGGCACGCCGCTGCTGATCCACCAGCCGTCCTACTCGATGCTCAACCGGTGGATCGAGTCCCCCGGACCGTCGGGGACCTCCCTGCTGGGCGCCCTGACGGAGACGGGGATGGGCTCGATCGTGTTCTCCCCCCTGGCCCAGGGCATGCTCACGGACCGGTACCTGGACGGCGTCCCGGAGGGCTCCCGGGCCGCCGCGGAGAAGTCCCTGAACCCGGAGTGGCTGACCGGCACGACCCTGGAGAAGGTCCGCGGTCTGCACGAGATCGCCGCCGCCCGCGGGCAGAGCCTGGCCCAGATGGCGATCGCGTGGGTGCTGCGCGAGCAGGCGGACGGCCAGGTCACCACCGCGCTCGTCGGCGCGTCCTCGCCGCAGCAGCTCGAGGACAGCGTGGGCGCCGTGCACCACCTCTCCTTCACCCCGGAGGAGCTGGAGTCGATCGACCGGCTGGCCACGGACTCCGACATCAACATCTGGGCGGGCGCCCGCGACTCCAAGACCGCGTGAGCGGCGGGGCCCGGTAGCCGTGGAGGCCTCGCAGTACCTCGCCCTGCTCGGGCTGTGGATCGCAGGGATCGTCGCCCCCGGCCCGGACGTCCTGGTGATCCTGCGCAACGCGTCGCTGGGCTCCCGGGCAGCCGGCGTGCTCACCGCGGTGGGGGTGATGACCGGCAACCTCGTGTGGATCACGCTCTCCCTCACCGGGGTGACCGTCCTGATCGGCCAGGCGGACACGCTCCAGCGACTGATCCAGGTGGCCGGGGCGCTGTTCCTCGGCTGGCTGGGCGTGAGCGGGATCCGGGCGGGTCTCGCCGCCCGGGCCGTGCCGGACCGGGTGCCGAGCGCGGCGGGCGGAGGGCCCGGCAGCGTCCCGGGGGAGCCGCAGGCCCCGCCGGGGCGCTCCGTCACCCCCGGCCGGGCCTTCGTGCTCGGACTCGTGACGAACCTCTCGAACGCGAAGGCCATCATCTTCTTCGTGGCGCTGTTCGCCAACGTGGTCCCCGTGGGCGCGCTGTGGTGGGAGGCGGCCCTGGTCTTCGCGCTGCTCGTGGCCGTGGGCCTCGCCTGGTTCACCGCGGTCGCGTGGGTCGGCTCGGTCGAGCGGCTGGCCGCGGGCTTCCGGCGGCACGGGGCGGCCGTGGAGCTCGCCGCCGGCGTGCTGTTCCTCGTGCTGGCCCTCGGCCTGCTGCTCAGTGCGCTGTGAGCCCGCCGGCCGGCCCCGGGGCCGAACCCGCCCGCGGCGGGCACTAGACTGGAGCGCTGGGTCCTGCCCGGCCGGGCGCCGGGGACGGGACCCAGACGACCAGACAAAGGAGTCCCGTGTCCCATTATCCCATTCGCGTGGCCGTCGCCGGTGTCGGCAACTGCGCCTCCTCACTGATCCAGGGCGTGCACTTCTACGCCGACGCCGACCCGGCCGCCACCGTGCCGGGGCTGATGCACGTGGTCTTCGGCGACTACCACGTGTCCGACATCGAGTTCGTGGCCGCCTTCGACGTCGACGCCGCCAAGGTCGGGTACGACCTCTCCGAGGCGATCGGCGCCGGGGAGAACAACACCCTGGTCTTCGCCGACGTCCCGCACACCGGGGTCACCGTCCAGCGCGGGCCCACCCTGGACGGACTCGGATCCTACTACCGGGAGATGGTCCAGGAGTCGGCCGTCGAGCCCGTGGACGTGGCCCAGGCCCTGAAGGACGCGCAGGTGGACGTGCTGGTGTCCTACCTGCCGGTGGGCTCGGAGGAGGCCGACCGGTTCTACGCCCAGGCCGCGATCGACGCCGGGGTGGCCTTCGTCAACGCGCTGCCCGTGTTCATCGCCTCCACCGACGAGTGGGCACAGAAGTTCACCGACGCCGGAGTGCCGATCGTGGGCGACGACATCAAGTCCCAGATCGGGGCGACGATCACCCACCGGGTGCTGGCGAAGCTGTTCGAGGACCGCGGCTACGTGCTGGACCGGACGTATCAGCTCAACGTGGGCGGGAACATGGACTTCATGAACATGCTCGAGCGCACCCGGCTGGAGTCCAAGAAGATCTCCAAGACCCAGGCGGTGACCTCCAACGTCCAGCGGGAGTTCGGCACGCGCGACGTGCACATCGGGCCCTCGGACCACGTGCCGTGGCTGGAGGACCGCAAGTTCGCCTTCGTGCGCCTGGAGGGCCACGGCTTCGGCAACGCCCCGATCTCCCTGGAGTACAAGCTGGAGGTGTGGGACTCCCCGAACTCGGCCGGGGTGATCATCGACGCGATCCGGGCCGCGAAGATCGGGGCGGACCGCGGGATCGGGGGCCCGCTCACCTCCGCGTCGGCGTACTTCATGAAGTCCCCGGCCGAGCAGCTGCCCGACGACGTGGCGAGGACTAACCTGGAGGCCTTCATCCGCGGCGACCGCGAGCGCTGAGCCCGCAGCTCCCGAGCACGGGACCCCCGCACCGGGAACGGTGCGGGGGTCCCGTGCTCCGGGGCCTCAGAGGTAGTCCGCGAGTCCGGCGCGGTGGAGCACGAACGCCGTGACCGGTTCGTAGACGCGCGGCGGGAGGTTGTCGTCGAGCGGCACGGCGACCTCGACCTGGCCCTGCGCCTCCGCCACGAACACGCCCGGGTCGTTGCAGTCGGCGACCGCGATGGTCCGCAGCCCCCGGGACCCGGCCGCCCCGGCGAGGCCGTGGTCGGCGACCACGAGGTCGGGCGGGTTCTGCCCGTCCCGGCGCAGCTTCTCCAGGGTCAGGGACATCGGCCCGGGGAAGTGGGTGTGCCGCAGCCCGCCGTACTGCTCGACCATCACGACGCTCTCGATCTGCCGGACGTCGCCGTCCTCGAACGGGAAGCCGTCCGGGACCTGCACCACGTGCGCCCCGGCGCGGCGGGCCACCCGGGCCAGCTGCGCGTAGACCGGGAACAGGCCGGCCGGGTGGCCGGTGGCGAAGAGCACGCGCCCGCCGGCGGCGACCACCTCGCCGAGGACCCGCGCGTAGCGTTCCAGCCCGGCGACGGCCAGCTCCGCGGAGATCGTGTCCTGGCCCTCGGCGTGGGCCCGGTCGGGGGAGATGCCGACGCGGTCGCGCATCAGCGCGAACACGTCGTCGAAGCTCCACTCCCGGGTGCGCACCACGCCCATGTGCTGGTGCTGGTCGCCGTCGAGGAAGCCCTGGATGTTGCGCAGGTTCGCCTCCCGGGAGGTCGCCACCGCTCCGGTGATGCGGTGGTCGTCGAGGTGGCGGGCGAGGTCTGCGGGGGAGAGGGGGGAGGTCGTCACCGTTCGAGTGTATTCAGGCGCCGGCCGCTACCGTCGCGTACCCCCGCCCGGGCGCGGACCCGGGCGTAGACCTCCGCGGTGGCCAGGGCGGTGCGGTCCCAGGAGTGGCCCTCGGCGCGCCGGGCGGCGGCCCGGCCCATGCGCTCCAGGGCGGCCGGGTCGCCGGCGAGCTCGACCACGGCCCGCGCCCACGAGCCGGGGTCGCGGTCGGGCACGAGCCGGCCGGTGAGCCCGTCGAGCACCGCGGTGCGCAGCCCGTCCACGTCCGTGGCGAGCACCGGCGTGCCGCAGGCCTGCGCCTCCAGGGCCACGAGGCCGAACGTCTCGGAGGAGGAGGGGACGGCCACGACGTCGGCCCGGCGCATCCGGGCGGCGAGCTGCGGGGCCGGCAGGGCGGGCCCGAAGCGCACGACGTCCTCCAGCCCCAGCTCCCGCACGCGCTCCCGGAGCGCGGCCGTGAAGCCCCGGGTGCCGACCCCCACGACGTCCAGCTCCACGGGCAGGCCCGGGTCGGTCCGCCGGATCCGCGCGAGCGCGTCGACGAGGACGTGCGGGCCCTTGAGCGCCTGCAGGCGCCCGGCGAACAGGATCCGCAGCGGGCGCCCCGGTGAGCCGGGGGGCGGCTCGTCGGCGCGGCGCGGCTCGCCGGGGGCGGGGTCCGGGGAGAAGGCCGAGAGGTCGACTCCGGGGGTGATCACGGTCAGGCGCCCCGCGTCGGCGTCGTAGAGCTCGATCATCTGCAGCGCCTCGGTCCGGGTGTTCACCACCGTGGCCTCGGCCCGGGCGATCAGCCCGGCCTCGGCCTCGGCGCGGGAGGCCGGCTCGAGGCCCTCCCCGGTCCGGGCGCGCAGGTTCTTCCCGAGCGCCGTGGTGTGCAGGGTCAGGACGAGGGGGACGCCCCAGCCGTCGGCGAGCTCCCGGCCCGCGGCACCGGAGAGCCAGTAGTGGGCGTGCACGACGTCGGGCCGGTCGGCCTCCGCGCGGAGCACCTCCGCGAAGGCCGCGGTGAACCCGGGCAGGTCCTCCTTGCTCGCCCCGGCGGCACCCGGCAGCGAGACGGTGAGCAGCCGCAGCCCCTCGCGGATGCGGGTGCGCCGCACGCCGGCGACGGCCGGGGCGCCGCGGCCCCGGTCGAGGGTGGCCATGTCCACGGTGTGGCCGGCGTCCACGAGGGCCTCGGCGAGGTGGCGCACGTAGACGTTCATCCCGCCCGCATCCCCCGACCCCGGTTGCTCGAGGGGACAGGTGTGCAGGCTGATCAGCAGGACGTGGCGGGGCGCGGCGGACACGGCTCAACTCTAGCCGCCGGGCCCGGGGACCCGGTCCGGGCCCGGGGGCGGCGGTGCCACAATGGGAGCCGTGAACCGTCCAGACCCCGTCCCGGCCGCCCCGTCCGGATCCGCCCTCCCCCCTCCGCCCCGCTGCGAGCGCAGCGCCGTGGTCGACCTCGCCGCCGTCCGCGCCAACGTGCGCCGGCTCCGTGACCTCGCCGCCCCCGCCCGGCTCATGGCCGTGGTCAAGGCCGACGCCTACGGCCACGGTGCGGTGCCCGTGGCCCGGGCGGCCCTCGAGGCCGGCGCCCACGCCCTGGGCGTCGCCCACGTCGGCGAGGCCCTCGCCCTGCGCGCCGCGGGGATCGGGGCGCCCGTGCTCGCGTGGCTGCACACCGTCGACACCGACTTCCGGGCGGCGCTCGCCGCCGACGTCGAGCTGGGCGTCAGCGGCTGGGAGCTCGCCCCGATCGCCGCGGCCGCCCGCGCGCTCGGGACCACCGCCCGGATCCACCTCAAGATCGACACCGGCCTGGGCCGCAACGGCGCGCCGGAGGCCCTCTGGCCCGAGCTCGTGCGGGCCGCCGCGCAGGCCGAGACCGAGGGGCTCGTGCGGGTGGTCGGCGTCTTCACCCACCTCGCCGTCGCCGACGAGCCGTCCCGGCCCGAGACCCGGGAGCAGCTCGAGCGCTTCCGCGCGGCCGTGGCCACGGCGCGGGCCGCCGGGCTCCGGCCCGGGCTGCGGCACGCGGCGAACTCGCCCGGTCTCCTCTCCGCCGCCGGGCTCGAGCGCCCCGGGGACATGCTCCTGGACATGGTCCGGGTGGGGGTGTCCCTCTACGGGCTCTCCCCGTTCGCGGACCGCACCCCGGAGCAGCTCGGTCTCGTGCCCGCCATGACGCTGCGGAGCACGGTCAGCGCGGTCAAGGAGGTGCCGGCGGGCCAGGGCGTCTCCTACGGGCTGAGCTACGTCACCGACCGCCCCACCACCCTGGCGCTCGTCCCGCTCGGCTACGCGGACGGCGTCCCGCGCTCCGGCACCGGCGGACCCGTGCGGATCCAGGGCCGCACCTACCCGGAGGTCGGCCGGGTCGCGATGGACCAGATCGTGGTCGACCTCGGCGCGCCGGGACGCTCCGCCCCCGAGCACGGGCTGCTCGGGGCGGAGGCCGTGCTGTTCGGGGCGGGGGAGAACCCCTCGGCGAGCGCGTGGGCGGACGCCGCCGGCACCATCAACTACGAGATCGTCACCCGCGTCTCGCCCCGCGTGCCCCGGGTGCACCTGCACGCCGCGGAGGGCCCGGCGGGCGCGGCGGAGGAGCAGGCATGAGCGAGTGGACCCGGACCGTGACCGTGGACGGGCCCGGGCGCACCCAGGCCCTGGCCGAGCGTCTGGGCGCCCAGCTGCGCGCCGGGGACCTGCTGGTCCTCACCGGCGAGCTCGGCGCGGGCAAGACCACGTTCACCCAGGGGCTGGGCCGGGGCCTGGGGGTGCGCGCGGGGATCATCTCGCCCACGTTCGTGCTGGTCCGCCGGCACCCCAACGTCCCGGACGGTCCCCGGCCCGGCGGCCCGGACCTGGTGCACGTCGACGCCTACCGGCTGGGCTCCGCGGCGGAGGTCGACGACATCGACCTGGAGGACACGGCCGACACCGCCGTCACCGTGGTCGAGTGGGGGGCCGGGAAGGTCGAGCACCTGGCCGACTCCCGCCTCGAGATCGTGCTGGAGCGCGCCGTGGGTACCGACCCCCTCGTCTCCGGCGCGGCCGGGGACGAGGACCCGGACGAGAACGACGAGCCCCGCCGCATCACCCTCACGGGGATCGGTCCGCGCTGGGCGGACGGGCCCCCGCGGCTCGACTGAGCCGGGAGGCGCCCCCGGGGGCGGGCACTACACTGGTCGGGTGCTCCTCCTGTGCCTGGACTCCTCCGCCGTCGCCTCCGCCGCCCTCGTCACCGGTGCGGGCGAGGTCCTCGGCTCCTACGCGAGCCCGGACACCCGCTCTCACGCCGAGGTCCTGGCCCCCGCGGTCCGCGACCTGCTGGCCGGCCGCGGCGTCACCGGCGCCGACCTCGACGGGGTCCTCGTCGGCACCGGCCCCGGGCCCTTCACCGGCCTGCGCGCGGGGATCGCGACGGCGCGGGCGCTCGCCTTCGCGTGGGACGTGCCGCTGCACGGTCTCATGAGCCTCGAGGCCCTCGCCCAGGACGCGGCCGGGCCCGCCCGGGCGGCCGGGGACGAGGAGTTCCTCGTGCTCACCGACGCCCGGCGCCGGGAGGTCTACTGGGCCCGGTACGCCGCGGCCGAGGACGGCCCGCGGCGCACCGGGGGCCCCGGCGTGGCCGCCGCCGAGCAGCTCCCGGAGCTGCCCGCCTACGGCCGCGGGGCGGGGATCTACGCGGACCGGCTGGCCCGGCCCGTGCCGGAGTTCGCCGCGGCGCAGCCCACGGCGTCGTCCCTGGGCCTCGCCGCCGCGCGCCGCACGGCCCGCGGGGAGGCGCTGTCCCCGGACACGACCCCCCTGTACCTGCGCGAGTCCGACGCGAAGGTCCCCGGCCCCCGGAAGCGGGCGGGCGCGTGAGCCCCGCCCCCGGCTCCTGGACGCTGCGCCGGATGGTCCCCGCGGACGTCGCGGCGGTGCACGCGCTCGAGCGGCGGCTCTTCCCGGTCGACGCCTGGCCGCTCGAGATGTTCTTCGCGGAGCTCGCCCAGCCCGTGTGCTGGTACTGGGTCGCCGAGCAGGACGGCGTGATCGTCGGCTACGCGGGGCTCATGTGCCTCCGCCCCGTGGGCGACGTGCAGACCATCGCGGTGGTCCCCGAGCACGAGGGCCGCGGGATCGGCTCCGCCCTGCTGCGCGCCCTGCACGCGCAGGCCCGGGAGCTCGGGGCCACCGAGGTGCTGCTCGAGGTCCGCGCCGACAACCCGCGCGCCCAGCAGCTCTACCGCCGCTTCGGCTACGAACAGATCCACACCCGCCCCCGCTACTACCGGGACGGCGCCGACGCGCTGATCATGCGCCTCGACCTCACCGGAACCGACACCCCGGCCGCCACCGACACCCCGGCCGCCCCGACGGAGGAGACCCCATGACCGACGGACCCCTCGTGCTGGGCATCGAGTCCTCGTGCGACGAGACCGGCGTGGGCATCGTCCGGGGACGCACCCTGCTCGCCAACGTGGTGTCCTCCTCGATGGACGAGCACGTGCGCTTCGGCGGCGTGATCCCCGAGATCGCCTCCCGCGCCCACCTCGACGCGATCGTCCCCGCCCTGCGCGAGGCCCTGGACCGGGCGGGCGTGGGCCTGGCGGACCTCGACGCGCTCGCGGTGACCTCCGGACCCGGCCTGGCCGGGGCCCTGATGGTGGGCACGGCCGCCGCGAAGGCCCTCGCCGTGGCCACGGGCAAGCCCCTCTACGCGATCAACCACCTCGTGGCGCACGTCAGCGTGGGCCTGCTCGAGGACTCCGGGGTCGAAGGCTTCCAGGGCGACTTCGACGACGGGCTGCCGCCCGGCCTCGGGGCGCTGCTGGTCTCCGGGGGGCACACCGAGATCCTCGCCGTCGAGGACCTCTCCCGGGACGTGCGCCTGCTCGGGGCCACGATCGACGACGCGGCCGGTGAGGCCTACGACAAGGTGGCCCGCGTCCTGGGCCTCGACTACCCCGGCGGCCCGGCCATCGACGCCGCCGCCCGGGACGGGGACCCCACCGCCTTCCGCCTGCCCCGCGGGCTGAGCGCGGGCAAGTACATGGGCTCCGCCGAGCGGCCCGGCCCGCACCGCTACGACTTCTCCTTCTCCGGGCTCAAGACCGCCGTGGCCCGGGTCGTCGAGGGCTACGAGGCGCGGGGCGAGCCGGTGCCGGTCGCCGACGTCGCGGCGTCCTTCCAGGAGTCGGTGGCCGACGTGGTCACCCGCAAGGCCGTGCTCGCGTGCACCGAGCAGGGGCTCGGGACGCTGCTGCTCGGCGGGGGAGTGGCCGCGAACTCCCGGCTGCGCGAGCTCACCGCCGAGCGCTGCGCCGCGCACGGGATCGAACTGGTGATCCCCCGGCTGCCGCTGTGCACGGACAACGGGGCGATGGTCGCCGCGCTGGCCGCCCGGGTCGTGGCCGAGGGCCGTGCGCCCTCCGGGCTGGACTTCGCCGCCGACTCCTCGCTGCCGGTCACCACCGTCTCCGTCTGAGCCGGCCGGGGCCGCTCACGGCACGGGGGTGACCAGGGTGCCGTCGGCCAGCCAGCTGCGGAGGTTGCGCAGGGTGAGCTCGGCCATCTCCCGCCGGGTCTCCACGGTCGCGCTGCCCACGTGCGGCAGGAGCACCACCGTGTCGAGCTCGCGCAGGGCGGCCGGCACCCGGGGCTCGTCGGCGAAGACGTCCAGGCCGGCCCCGCCGAGCCGGCCCTCCTGCAGCGCCGCCACCAGGGCCCGCTCGTCGACGACCGAGCCGCGGGCGACGTTGACGAGGAACCCGTCCGGGCCGAGGGCGTCCAGCACCTCCGCGCCGACCGTCCCGGCGGAGTCCGGGCCGCCGGGGACGGCGACCACGAGCACGTCGACGGCGGCCGCCAGCTCCGCCGCGGACCCGTGGTAGGCGTATCCGCTGCCGGTGGCCGGGCGCCGGTTGTGGTAGTGGATCTCGCAGCCCAGCGCCTCCAGCCGGACGGCGACCGCCCGGCCGATCCTGCCGAGGCCCAGCACGCCCACCCGCCGTCCGGAGGCGTGCCGGCCCAGCGGGAAGTTCCCCGTGCTTTCCCACTGCCCGCGCCGGACGTAGCGGTCCGCCGCGGAGAAGCGGCGCAGCACGTCCAGGTAGAGGGCCAGCGCGGTGTCCGCCACGGCGTCGGTCAGGACGTCGGGGGTGTTGCTCATCACGATGCCGCGCGCGGCGGCCCCGGCGGCGTCCGTGCCGTCGTAGCCCACGCCGAAGTGGACGACGGCCTCGAGCCGGGGCAGCCGCCGCATCAGGTCCGCGCCCACGCCGGTGCGCCCGGAGCCGACCGCCACCCTGACGTCGCCGGCGTGCCGCTCGAGGAAGCGGTCCTGCTCGGCGGGGTCCTCGGGCAGGCGCAGGGCGGAGAACTCGGCGGCCAGCGCCTCCTCCAGCAGGGGGTGCAGGGCGCTGAGCTGCAGCACCCCGTGGTCCTGCGGGGCGTGGCGGGCGGAGGGGTCCGGGCCGGTGCCGGTCGTGTTCGTCATGCCTGCAACCTAGGGACGAACAGGTCCCCGCGTCCAGCGGGGCGTGCCGGGCGGGCGGGTCAGTCGTTCTCCCGGGTGCGGCGGACGATGTCGAGGGCGACGGCGTGCAGGTCCCCGTCGTGGGCCCGGGCGACCGCGCGCTGGCGCTGGTAGCCGGCGCCCTGCTCCAGGATCCGCTCCACGTCGGCGAGCTCCCGGGAGCAGCCCAGCTGCGCGGCCACGGGCTCCAGCCGGTCGAGCAGCGCGGTCAGGTCCGTGCGCAGGTCCCGCTCGACGTTGCGCGGGTCGGTGATGACCTCGGCGTCGAGGCCGTAGCGGGCGGCGCGCCACTTGTTCTCCTGGATGTGCCAGGGCTTCAGGCGGGCGGGGGGCCGGCCCGCCTCCACGTCCCGGGAGATGGACTCCGCGAGGCACTGGGTGAGCGCCGTGAGCGCCCCGACCTCCCACAGGGTCGAGAGCCCGTCGCAGAAGCGCACCTCGTCGGTGCCCAGCCGGGGCACGGGGCGCACGTCCCAGCGGGCCTCGCTCATCTCCTCGATGATGCCGGTGGCGATCATGTCCGTGATGCACTGCTCGTAGGCGTCCCAGGACGGGAAGTGGTACGGCAGCCCCGCCGTGGACAGCTGCTGGAAGATCATGGAGCGCTGGGACGCGTAGCCGGTGTCCTCGCCCGCCCAGAAGGGCGAGTTCGCGGACAGCGCCAGCAGGTGCGGGTAGTAGGTCAGCAGCCCGTCCAGCACGGGCAGCGCCTTCGCCCGGGAGTCGAGGCCCACGTGCACGTGCACCCCGTAGATGACCATCTGCCGGCCCCAGTACTGGGTGCGGTCCACGAGCTTGTGGTAGCGCTGCTTGTCGGTGACCTGCTGGTCCTGCCAGCGGGCGAACGGGTGGGTGCCGGCGGCGAAGACCTCGAGGCCCTGCGGGTCGGTGACCTTGCGGATCTCGTCCAGCATGGTGGACAGCTGCTCGGTGGAGTGGGCGACGTCCCGGCACACCCCGGTGACCAGCTCGACGGTGTTGAGCAGGAACTCCCCGGTCAGGTGCGGGTGGTCGCCGTCCGTGCCCCAGGCGGGGTGGGCGTCCAGGACGGCCTCGAACGTCTCCCGGCCCCGGGGGACGAGATCCCCGGTGGTGCCGTCCACGAGGGCGATCTCCCACTCGACGCCCAGCGTCGACTGGTGGGAGCGGGCGAACGAGATCTCCACGCGGCAGGTCCTCCGTGCTCTGGGGGCGGGCCGGTCGGCCCGCGGAGCCATCAGTCTACGGTTTCCACGACGATCACGACGCGCTGCTCCGCGGGGCCCGCGCCGCCCCGCCCCGGGCCTCCCGGGCCGGGGCCCGGGGCCGTCCGGGTGACCACGAGCGTGGCCCGTCCGGGGCCCTTCGGCGCGAGCCGGCGGCGCAGCTCCTCCGGGGTGACGTCCGTGCCGCGCTTCTTGATCTCGAGCGTGCCGACCTCGTGCTCCCGGACCCACCGCTTGAGCACCTTGACGGTGTGCGGCAGCACCTCCCGGACGCGGTACGCCCGGGCCAGCGGGGTGCGCACGAGCTCGTCGGAGGTGAGGTAGGCGATCCGGGGGTGGATCAGCCGCGCGCCCAGCTGCCGGGCGAGGTCCGTGACGAGCCCCGCCCGGATCACCGCGCCGTCCGGTTCGTAGAGGTACGCGCCCACGGGGCCGACCACGGCGTCGGCGTGGGCGGGGTCGTGGTCCTCGGGGCTGGTGAGCTCCGCGGACCCGTGCTCGGAGAGCACGAGCGCCGCCCGCCGCACGCCGGGGCGGGCCACCGCGTTGAACCACAGCACGGCCTCGACCACGTCGCCCCGGTCGGAGACCCACTGCGCCTCGCACCCGGCGGGGACCGCCTCGTGCGGGATGCCCGGCCCCAGCTTCACCCCGACGGGCAGGCCGCGCCCGGCCAGCGCCTCGACGAAGGACAGGGGCGGGGAGAACGCCTCGGGGTCGAAGATCCGGCGGGTGCCCGACGACGACGTGGTGCGCCGGGCCGGGTCCAGCCACACCCCGTCCGGCGGTCCGCCGGGCAGGGCGGCGAGGTCCAGCCGCTCGACGTCGGCCTGCAGCACCGTGGCCTCGGGGAAGGGGAGGAGGTTGAGCGTGGCCACCGCGGCCGTGGTCTCGTCGAGCTCCACGGCGGTGACCCGGCGGTCCAGGGAGGCCAGCGCGAGCGCGTCCGCGCCGATGCCGCAGCCGAGGTCGGCCACGTGCACCAGGTCCGCGTCGGCGAAGCGCCGGGCGTGCAGGGCGGCCACCCGCAGCCGGGTGGCCTGCTCGAGGCCGGCCCGGGTGAAGAGCATGCGGTCGGCGAAGTCGCCGAACTTCTCCCGCGCCCTGGCGCGGAGCCGGGCCTGGGTGAGCACCGCGGAGACGAGCCGGGGATCGTGCCCCGCGGCGCGCAGGCGGGTCGCGGCCCCCAGGGCGTCGTCGGCGTCGTAGGGGCCCACGGCCTCCAGCAGGCGACTCCCGTCGGCGGTGAGCAGGGGTGCGATGTCGGTCGCCTCGTTCTGCATCGGTCCACCCTATCCGCCCCCGCCCGTCCGGGCGGGCACCGGTCAGTAGAACGCGGCGAGACGGCCCCGGGGGCCGTCGATGACGGTCACCGGGGTCTCGAAGACCCGGGTGAGGACCGCGCCGTCCATGATCTCGTGCGGCTCGCCGAACTCGGCGACCCGGCCGTCCTTGACGGCGCAGATCCGGTCCGCGTAGTGGCTGGCGAAGTTGATGTCGTGGAGCACGATGACGATGGTGCGCCCCATCTCGTCGCAGGCCCGCCGCAGGTGCTGCATCATCGACACGGCGTGCCGCATGTCGAGGTTGTTGAGGGGCTCGTCCAGCAGCACGTGGTCGGTCTCCTGGGCGAGAACCATGGCGACGTACGCGCGCTGGCGCTGGCCGCCCGACAGCTGGTCGAGATAGCGGTGCTCCAGCGGCGCCAGGCCGAGGAAGTCGATGTACCTGCCGATGATCTCGTCGTCCACGGCGGTGAGCCGGCCGCGGCTGTGGGGGAAGCGGCCGAAGCCCACCAGCTGCCGCACGGTGAGCCGGGTGATGTAGTGGTTCTCCTGGCGCAGGACGGAGACGATCCGGGCGAGGTCCTTGGACCGGGTCCGGGCCACGTCGTAGCCGGCGATGTCGATGCTGCCGTCGTCGAGGCCGAGCAGGCGTCCGATCATCGTCAGCAGCGTGGACTTGCCCGCCCCGTTGGGGCCGACCAGGGCGGTCATGCCGGCCGACGGGATCTCGAGGTCGACGGGTCCGACCGTGACCTCACCGCCGTAGTCCTTGCGCACGTTGGTCAGGGTGATCACAGCCGGCCCTTTCGGAGGATGACGTAGAGGAAGACGGAGCCGCCGACGAGCTCGATGATGATCGAGACGACGCCCTGGGCGTAGAAGACGTGGTTCAGGACGAAGTAGGCGCCCGTCAGGACGAGGAACCCGGTGAGGACCGCCACGGGGAAGAGGTGGCGGTGGTCGTACGTGTCGGCGAACTGGTAGGCGAGCGTCGCCACCAGGAAGCCGAGGAACGTCATGGGGCCCACCAGGGCGGTGGAGACGGCCATCAGGACGGAGACGAGGAAGAGGGTGCCCATGATCTCGGCGCGGTGCCGCAGGCCGAGGTTCAGGCTCACGTCCCGTCCGAGGGCGACCACGTTCAGGCGCGAGGACCTCAGCCACAGGGCGCCGCCGGCCAGCAGGCACAGCGGGACGGCCACCGGCAGGTAGTCGGCCTGGGCGTTCGTCACGGAGCCGAACAGCCGGGCGGAGAGCACGTCGAACTCGCTGGGGGACAGCAGACGCTGCATGAAGGTCGAGACGGAGCCGAGGCCCCCGCCGATGATGATGCCCACGAGCAGCATCACCTGCAGGTTCCCGTACCGGCCGGAGAGCAGCCAGCCGTAGAGCGCGAGGGAGAGCGCGACCATGAGGGCGACCTGCAGCAGGAACTGCGGCACGCCCTGCAGGACGAGGATCCCCGCGGCGCCCAGGAAGTACACCGTGGACGTCTGGATCGCCACGTAGAGGGACTCGAAGCCCATGATCGACGGGGTGATGATCCGGTTGTTCGTGGCCGTCTGGAAGCTCACGGTCGCGATCGCCTGGCAGAAGGCCACGACCGCCATGATGACCACGCTCGTCACCCGGCGGTCCGCGATCCGCCAGAAGCCGTCCGAGCCGACCGGCATCGGGTTGTCCCAGGCCAGCAGGCCGAAGGCGAAGCCCGCGGAGGCGAGGGCCAGCACGGCGACGACCGTCCAGTACCGCCGCCGGGCCCGCGGGGTGGGGAAGGCCCCGGCGCGGCCCCGTGCGGCGGGGGCCGCCGGCGCCGCGGCCGGTGCGGGTGCGGGAGTGCTGAGCACGGCCTCAGACACGACGACGCTGCCTCAGGAGCAGGCAGACGAACACCACGGCGCCGACGATCCCGAGGATCACGGACACGGGGATCTCGAACGGCATGATGATGATCCTTCCGATGAGGTCGCACAGCGTCACGATGGCGATGCCGAGCAGGCACACCCACGGCAGGTTGCTGCGCAGGTCGTCGCCGCGGACCATCGAGACGATGTTCGGCACGATGAGGCCCAGGAAGGGCAGGTTGCCGACGACGACGGTGACGACGCCGGTGGCCACCGCGATCAGCCCGGTCCCGAGCAGGACGGTGCGGTGGTAGTTCAGCCCGACATTGGTGGCGACGTCCTCGCCGAGCCCGGCGACGGTGAGCCGGTCCGCCACGAGGAACACCGCGATCCCGACCAGGAGCACGATCCACAGCACCTCGTACTGACCGCGCAGCACCGAGGTGAAGCTGCCGGCGAACCAGACGCCGAGGTTCTGCAGCATGTCCGTCTGCAGCGCCAGGAACGTCGAGACGGACCCGACCACCGCGCCCAGCATGATGCCGACGATGGGCACGATGAGGGAGGAGCGCAGGGAGACGCGGCGCAGGAAGAGGAAGAAGACCATGGTCCCGATGAAGGCCGCGGTCACGGCGCCGAGCATCCGGGTGAGGACCGTGGCGGTGGGCACCAGGAGCACGACGAGCAGCAGCCCGAGCCCCGCCCACTCGGTGGTGCCCGTGGTGGTGGGCTCCACGAAGCGGTTCTGCGTGAGCAGCTGCATCACCAGGCCGGACATGGACATGGCGGCGCCGGCCAGGACCAGGGCGATGGTGCGGGGGATCCGCGTGATCGCGAACATCTCGTCGCCGTCCTCGGCGCCGAAGACGTCGTAGACCCCCGTGAGGAGGGACGCGGCCAGCAGCGCGAGGACGCCGAGCGCACCGAGCAGCAGCTTCCAGTCGAACAGCGAGCCCTTGCTCGCCGCGGGGGGTCTCGACACGATCGTCGACATGGGGTCAGTCCTTCCTCCGGCCTCGTGCCCGGCGGACGGCGGTGGTGGGGCGGACGCCGCCACCGCCGTCCGGATGATGGGTCAGTCCCGCGCGCCCATGGCGTCGGCCAGGGTGTCGAAGAACTCGGTGTAGGTCTGGATGCCCTCGTTGGTGTAGGTGTCCCGGGGCATGTAGACGACCTGGCCCTCCTGCACCGCGGTGACGTTCTGCAGGGCCGCGGCGTTCTCGATGACCTCCTGCGCCGGGGTGTACTCCGGGTCCTCGGCGGAGATCGCGGCGTCGCGGTCCAGCACGAGGATCCAGTCGGGGTTCGAGTCGGCGATCGCCTCCACGGAGATGTCGTCGCCCTGGTGGTCGTCGCTGGCGCCCTCGACCTCGAGGGCCGGTGCGAAGTCGAAGATCTCGAACAGCGGGCCCAGGGTGCGTCCGTTGCCCGGGGCGATGAAGCCGATCTCGCCGCCGGAGACGGTGACGGCCATGACCGTGTCGCCGGGCCGGTAGCCGTCGACGACGCGCTGCATCGCCGCGTCGAAGTCGCCGTTGATCTGCTCGGCCTCGTCCTCGCGGTCGAAGACCTGGCCCAGGACGGAGGTCTGCCGCTTCAGCTCCTCGTCGAAGGGCTCGTCCTCCCGCGGGTCGAGCTCGACGATGGTGGCCTCCGGCACCAGGTCGGCGAAGTCCTCGCGGTAGTCGGCGAAGCGCTGGCCGTTGACGATGAGGTCGGGGTCCGCGGCGACGACGGCCTCGAGGTCGGGCTCGCGGTGGTTGCCGAGGTCGACGACGGACTCGTCGTCGGCGTAGGCGATGGTGTCCGGCATGAGGGCGCGCGGGGCCGCCGCCAGTTCGACGCCCCACTCGGCGAGCGTCTCGAAGGTGCGGTTGTCGGTGGCGACGACGGACGCCGGCGGGGCCTCGACCGTCTGCGTGCCGTAGTTGTCCTCGACCTCGACCGTGGCGGCGGAGGGGGCGGACGACTCCGCGGAGGCGGCCTCGTCGCCCTGGGCCGTGCCGCAGGCGGTGAGGGCGAGGACACCGGCGACGGCCAGGAGGGCAGCCGGGTGCTGGGTGCGGTTCATGGTCTTCCTTCGTGCAGAGGACGCCGGCGTGCTCCGGGGTGGCGGACGCCGGCGGGATCCGATGGGCGCGACGGACCTGCGCACGGATGCGCCGGGACGTCGAGGAGGGCACCGCTGCTCGGCCGAGGTAAGGGTTGCCTTACCGCTCAACCTAGAGGGTCGGGCGGGCGTGAGGCAAATCATTGGCGAACACGGGCGTGACCTAATTCCCGCCGGACGTTCCCGCGGGGGTCGGCGCGCTGGCACTCGCCTTGACCGACTGCCAGCCCGCTCCTACAGTTGGCCTTGGCACTCTCCGGGTGAGGGTGCTAAGGGCCAGGCGATCGACCGGCACCGCGACGACGGTCGGTGCGCCGATCGGCCCGAAGCTCGACGGCGGGCTCCGCCCGCGGTCGCCCACCGTTTTCCACCCCTACAGACAAGGAGAGATCGTGTCGGTCTCCATCAAGCCTCTCGAGGATCGCATCGTCGTCCAGCCGCTCGCCGCTGAGCAGACCACCGCGTCCGGTCTCGTCATCCCGGACACCGCCAAGGAGAAGCCCCAGGAGGGCAAGGTCCTGGCGGTCGGCCCCGGTCGTGTCGACGACTCCGGCAACCGCATCCCGGTCGACGTCCAGGAGGGCGACGTCGTGATCTTCTCGAAGTACGGCGGCACCGAGGTCAAGTACAACGGCGAGGAGTACCTGGTCCTCCCGGCCCGCGACGTGCTCGCCGTCGTCGTCAAGTAGACCGGGCCGCACCGACCCGGCGCAGACCGCGCAGTCCTGACGAAGGGTGCCCGCCGCACGCCCCGCTGTTCCGGCGGGCCCGCGGCGGGCACCCTTCGCCGATCCAGACCCCGAAACCCGCTGGCGACCCCAGCCACCCCAGAAGGAGCTCTTCGCCCATGGCCAAGCAGCTGGCGTTCGACGACGCCGCCCGCAAGTCCCTCGAGAACGGCGTCAACAAGCTCGCCGACACCGTCAAGGTCACCCTCGGCCCGCGCGGGCGCAACGTGGTGCTCGACAAGAAGTGGGGCGCCCCCACGATCACCAACGACGGCGTGACCATCGCCCGCGAGGTCGAGCTCGACGACCCGTACGAGAACCTCGGTGCCCAGCTCGCCAAGGAGGTGGCGACCAAGACCAACGACGTCGCCGGCGACGGCACCACCACCGCCACCGTGCTCGCCCAGGCGCTCGTCAAGGAGGGCCTGCGCAACGTGGCCGCCGGCGCCGACCCGCTGAGCCTCAAGCGCGGCATCGAGAAGGCCGTCGAGGCCGTCTCCGAGCGCCTGCTCGAGAACGCCCGCCCGGTGGAGGGCACCAACGTCGCCCACGTGGCGACCATCTCCGCGCAGGACCCGGCGATCGGCGAGCTCATCGCCCGGGCCTTCGAGACCGTCGGCAAGGACGGCGTCATCACGATCGAGGACGGCTCGAGCACCGAGGTGGAGCTCGACGTCACCGAGGGCATGCAGTTCGACAAGGGCTACCTGTCCCCGTCCTTCGTGACCGACGCCGAGCGCCAGGAAGCGGTCATGGAGAACTCCCTGGTGCTGCTGTACCAGGGCAAGATCTCCTCGGTGCCCGAGCTCATGCCCGTGCTGGAGAAGGTCCTCCAGGCCAAGAAGCCGCTGACCATCATCGCGGAGGACGTCGAGGGCGAGGCCCTGTCCACCCTCGTGGTCAACCGGCTGCGCGGCACCCTCGACGTCGTGGCCCTCAAGGCCCCCGGCTTCGGCGACCGCCGCAAGGCGATCATGCAGGACCTCGCCGTCCTCACCGGCGGCCAGCTCATCACCAGCGAGCTGGGCATCAGCCTCGACCAGGTCACCCTGGAGCAGCTGGGCACCGCCCGGCGCGTCACGGTCACCAAGAACACCACCACCCTGGTCGACGGCGGGGGCACCCCGGCCGAGATCCAGGACCGGGTCGCCACGATCCGCGCCGAGGTGGAGCGCACCGACTCCGAGTGGGACCGCGAGAAGCTCCAGGAGCGGCTCGCCCGCCTGGCCGGCGGGGTCTCCGTGATCAAGGTCGGCGCCGCCACCGAGGTCGAGGCCAAGGAGCGCAAGCACCGCATCGAGGACGCCGTCTCCGCGACCCGCGCGGCCCTCGAGGAGGGCATCGTCGCCGGCGGCGGCACCGCCCTCGTGCAGGCCGCGAAGGTCCTCGACGAGTCCGACCTCGGGCTCACCGGGGACGCCGCGACCGCGCTCGGCATCGTCCGCCGCGCGCTGCGGCAGCCGCTGTACTGGATCGCCCAGAACGCCGGTCAGGACGGGGCCGTGGTCGCCTCCCGCGTCGCCGAGCTCGAGGCCGGGCACGGCTACGACGCCGCCACCGGCGAGTACGTCGAGATGGTCGGCGCCGGCATCATCGACCCCGTCAAGGTCACCCGCTCGGCGCTGCAGAACGCCGCGTCCATCGCGGCGCTCGTGCTGACCACCGAGACGCTCGTGACGGACAAGCCCGCCGAGGACGAGGGGCACGGCCACGGCCACCAGCACTGACGGCCGGCACTGACGGCCGGCGCCGAGCCGGCTCGCCCCGCGGACCCGTCCCACCACCGGTGGGGCGGGTCCGTCGCCGTCTCCGGGGGCCGCCCCGGCGCCTCCGGTAGAGTGCGGGGGTCCGTCCGACCACTGCCGCGCCCCCGGCGGCACGGTGTTCCCAGGAGATGCCCATGACGACCCTCGGTGCGCAGAGCACTCCCGCCGGCGTCGAGCCGGACACGGCCCGGCGGGTGGCCCGGTACGCCGGGTTCCGTCCGGAGGTGCAGGGGCTGCGCTTCGTCGCCGTGCTGCTCGTGGTGGTCTACCACGTGTTCCTGGACCGGGTGTCCGGGGGAGTGGACATCTTCCTGCTGATCTCGGCGTTCTTCCTGACCCTGTCCTTCGTGCGCAAGCTCGAGGCGGGGAGGCCGCTGGCGCTGGGGCGGTACTGGCTGCACGTGTTCAAGCGGCTGCTGCCGCTGGCGGTGCTCACGATCCTGGGCACCCTGGTGCTGGCGTGGTGGTTCTTCCCGGAGGCGCGGATCGACCGGGTCCGCACGGAGGCGCTGGCCTCGGTGTTCTACGTGGAGAACTGGGCGCTGGCGCTGGCCGAGGTGGACTACTACGCCGCCGACGACTCCACGGCCTCCCCGTTCCAGCACTTCTGGTCCCTGTCGGTGCAGGGGCAGGTGTTCCTGCTGTGGCCGCTGGTGTTCGGGGCGGCGTGGCTCGTGTGCCGGGGCGGGCGCCGGCGGCCGGTGCCGGTGCTGGCGGTGATCTTCGGGCTGGTCCTCGCGGTCTCCCTCGCCTGGTCGGTGCACACGACCGCCACGGACCAGGCGTTCGCCTACTTCGACACCCGGGCCCGGCTGTGGGAGTTCGCCCTCGGGTCCCTGCTGGCCCTCGCGGTGCCGTACCTGAAGCCGCCGCGGTCGGTGCGGGTGGTGCTGGGCTGGGCCGGGATGCTCAGCATGGTCTCGGTCGGGGTGCTGATCGACGTGCAGGGGGCCTTCCCCGGCTGGATCGCCCTGTGGCCGCTGCTCTCGGCCGCGGCGATCATCGTGGCCGGGCACTCCGGCTCGCCCTTCGGCCTGGACCGCTTGCTGGCCTCGCGGCCGCTGGTGCGGCTGGGGGACGCCTCCTACGCGCTCTACCTCATCCACTGGCCGTTGCTGATCACCTACCTGGTGCTGCGGGACCGGCCCGTGGCCGGGCCGCGGTCGGGGGTCGCGATCATCCTGGTCTCCCTGCTGCTGGCGGTGGCCGCCACCAAGCTCGTGGAGCGCCCGTTCCAGCGGTGGGCGTGGCCGGAGCGGGACAAGCGGCGGCTGGCCGTGTCGGTGGCGGTGAGCCTGGCGCTCGTGGCGGTGCCGGTGCTGGCGTGGCAGCAGGCCGACGCACGGCGGGCGGCCGCGCTGGCGGAGGACGCCGCCCGCAACAACCCCGGGGCCGCGGTGCTGGACCCGGGCTTCGAGTTCCGGGGCGACCCGGACGCCCCCACCCTGCCCCTCGCCTCCGCGCTGGGCGACGAGTGGGTCGGGCTGCCCGAGCCCTGCTCCGGGGCGTTCGCCCCCGAGCAGGAGGTCCTCGAGCAGTACTGCCGCCAGACCCCGGCCCTGCCGGACCCCGAGCGGACGATCGCGGTGGTCGGCAACTCCCACATGGAGCAGTTCATGGGCGCGGTGATCCCCCTCGCGGAGGAGCGCAACTGGCAGCTCGTCGCCGTGCTGCAGCCGGGCTGCGCCTTCGCGGTGCGCCCGGAGGGGGACGCGTGCCACGAGGGCAACGACGCGGCGATCGAGTACGTGGAGCGGCTCGCCCCGGACGCGGTCATGACGACCTCGACCTACGCCGCCCGGATGGACGGTCCCGCCGAGGCCCTCGTCGGGGGGTTCCCGGAGCTGGTCGACCGCCTCACGGGCCAGGGCATCGACGTCGTCGGCTTCCGGGACAACCCCCGGTTCGACTTCAACCCCTACGAGTGCGCCGTGCGCCACGGCCAGGACGCCGACCGGTGCCGCGTGCCCGTCGAGCAGGTCCTGGCGCCCGTCAACCCGGCCGACGCCCTCCGGGACCGGAACGGCTTCGCCTCGCTCGACCTCACCGACCTCATCTGCCCGGAGGGGCTGTGCCGTCCCGTGGTGGGCAACGTGCACGTCTTCTTCGACCCGCACCACCTCACGTGGACCTACGCGCGGACGATGGCGCCGGCCCTCGAGACCCGGCTCCCCGGCACGCTCCTCCAGGAGGTGTCCTCGTGAGCACGGTGCAGGCCGGCGCCCCGCGCCCGGACCCGGGGGCCACCTCCCCGGACGGCCCCGGGGGCGTCGAGCCGGACACGGCCCGGCGGGTGGCCCGGTACTCCGGGTTCCGCCCCGAGGTGCAGGGACTGCGGTTCGTCGCGGTGCTGCTCGTCGTGGTCTACCACGTGTTCCTCGGCCGGGTCTCCGGGGGCGTGGACGTGTTCCTGCTGATCTCCGCCTTCTTCCTCACCCTGTCCTTCGTGCGCAAGCTCGAGGCCGGCCGGCCCCTGGCCCTGGGACGGTACTGGCTGCACGTGTTCAAGCGGCTGCTGCCCCTGGCGGTGCTCACCATCCTCGGCACCCTCGTCCTGGTGGCCGCCGTCTACCCCGGCTCCGACGCCGGGCAGTGGCGCACCGAGGCGCTGGCCTCGGTGTTCTACGCGGAGAACTGGGCGCTCGCGCTGAGCTCCGTCGACTACTACGCCGCCGACCACTCGACCGCCTCGCCGTTCCAGCACTTCTGGTCCCTGTCGGTCCAGGGGCAGGTGTTCCTGCTGTGGCCGCTGATCTTCGCCGCCGCCTGGCTGCTCACGCGGCGGGGGAGCCTCCGGCCGGTCCCCGTCCTGGTCGCGATGTTCGGCACCGTGCTCGTGGCCTCCCTGGCCTGGTCCGTGCACAGCACGGCCGTCCAGCAGGAGTTCGCCTACTTCGACACCCGCACCCGGCTGTGGGAGTTCGCCCTCGGGTCGCTGCTCGCCCTCGCCCTGCCCTACCTGAGGCCGCCGCGGACCGCGCGCGTGGCCCTGGGCTGGGCCGGGCTGCTCAGCATGGTCTCCGTGGGGGTGCTGGTCGACGTGCAGGGGGCGTTCCCCGGGTGGATCGCGCTGTGGCCGCTGCTCTCGGCCGCGGCGATCATCGTGGCCGGCCGCTCCGGGTCCCCGTTCGGACTGGACCGGATCCTCGCCTCGCGGCCCCTGGTGCGGCTGGGGGACTCGGCCTACGCGCTGTACCTGATCCACTGGCCCGTGCTGATCACCTACCTCGTGCTGCGGGACCGGCCCATGGCCGGGCCGCGATCGGGGGTGGTGATCATCGTCGTCTCCCTGGTGCTCGCCGTGCTGGCCACCCGGCTGGTCGAGGACCGGTTCAAGAAGTGGGCCTGGCCCGAGCAGAACAAGCGGCGCCTCGCCGGGGTCGTGGTGCTCTGTCTCGCCCTGGTCACAGCCCCCGTGCTCGCCTGGCAGCAGCTCGAGGACCGGCGTGCCGAGCGGATCCAGGCCGAGGCCGTCCGGAACAACCCCGGGGCCGCCGTCCTCGAGCCCGGCTTCGAGTTCCGCGGCGACCCGGACGCCCCGACCCTGCCCCTGCCGGAGGACCTGCCGAGGCAGCCGGCCTCCCTCGGCGAGGCCTGCCCCGAGGACCTCGACCTGCCGGAGGAGCTCCTCCGCTTCTGCCACGAGAGCGTGGCGCAGGAGGCCCCCGAGCGGACGGTGCTCGTGCTCGGCAACAGCCACCTGCAGCACTGGCTCCCCGCGCTGCGGCCCCTGGCGGAGGCCGAGCGGTGGCGGGTGCTGACCTGGATCCAGCCGGGCTGCTTCTACGCCGCCGCCGAGGACCAGCCGGGCTCGGAGAGCTGCCGGGCGTGGTTCGAGGGCGCCGAGCAGATGATCGGCACCGCCGACCCCGACCTCGTCGTCGTCCAGTCGACCTTCACCGACCTGGAGGGGGAGGTCCTCCGGCCCGGGCTGGAGCAGCGGATCCGCGAGCTCACCGACCGCGGGATCCCCGTGGTCGGGATCCGCGACACCCCCCGCTTCCCGGAGGCGCCGGCCGAGTGCGCGGTGGCGAACGGGGAGGACGACCCCCGGTGCACCTTCGCGCACCCCATGGTGGGCACGCCCGATCCCGCGCTCCCGCTCGCCCGCGAGCTGCCGCTCTACTCGACCCTGGACCTCACCGACCTGATCTGCCCGGACGGGCGGTGCCCGCCGGTCGTCGGCAACGTCTACGTGTACTGGGACGACGACCACCTCAGCCGGGTGTACTCCGAGAGCGCCGCCCCGGTCTTCGGCGAGCGGTTCCGGGAGGCCCTTGCCACCGACGGCCTCCGCCCCTGACGACCGCCCGTCCCCGGCCGCCGGCCCCCGGCGCCGCCCGGTGACGGAGCGCCGGGTGCCGCGCGCGGCGCCGGTCGTGCGATAAGGTCGCGACGGGCGCCCCCGGCCCCGCCCCCCTCGCCCCGCATCACCCTCGCTCCGCATCCCCCCGCTCCCCTCCCGGCGCCGCCCCGCGGCCGCGTCCGGGACGCTCCCTCCTGGAGGTGCCCCCGTGGCCACCGTGCACGCCGCCGCTCCGCAACCGTCCACCGGGACCGCCGACCGCGGGGACGCGGCCCGGCGGCGGACCGGACGGTACTCGGGCTTCCGGCCCGAGGTGCAGGGCCTGCGCGCGGTGGCGGTGCTGCTCGTGGTGGTCTACCACGTGTTCCTCGGCCGGGTCTCCGGGGGCGTGGACGTGTTCCTGCTGATCTCGGCCTTCTTCCTGACGCTGTCCTTCGTGCGCAAGCTCGAGGCGGGGAGGCCGCTGGCGCTGGGGCGGTACTGGCTGCACGTGTTCAAGCGGCTGCTGCCCCTGGCGGTGCTCACGATTCTGGGCACCCTGGTGCTGGTGGAGCTGCTCTACCCGGGCTACGACGCCGGGCAGTGGCGCGCCGAGGCGCTGGCCTCGGTGTTCTACGCGGAGAACTGGGCGCTGGCGCTCAACGCGGTGGACTACTACGCCGCCGACCACTCGACCGCCTCGCCGTTCCAGCACTTCTGGTCCCTGTCGGTGCAGGGACAGGTGTTCCTGCTGTGGCCCCTGGTCTTCGCCGCCGCCTGGCTGATCTCCCGGCGGACCCGGTGGAGCCCCGTGCCGGTGCTGGCGGTCGTCTTCGGGGTGGTCTTCGCGGCCTCCCTGGCGTGGTCGGTGCACAGCACGGCCGTCCAGCAGGAGTTCGCCTACTTCGACACCCGCACCCGGCTGTGGGAGTTCGCCCTCGGGTCCCTGCTGGCCCTCGCGGTGCCCTGGCTGCGGCCCGGCCGCAGGGTGCGCGTGGTCCTGGGCTGGGCCGGGCTGGTGAGCATGGTCTCGGTGGGGGTGCTGGTCGACGTGCAGGGGGCGTTCCCCGGGTGGATCGCGCTGTGGCCGCTGCTCTCGGCCGCGGCGATCATCGTGGCCGGGCAGTCCGGGTCGCGCTTCGGGCTGGACCGGATCCTCGCCTCGGCGCCGCTGGTGCGGCTGGGGGACTCGGCCTACGCGCTGTACCTGATCCACTGGCCCGTGCTGGTCACCTACCTCGTGCTGCGGGACCGGCCCATGGCCGGGCCGCGGTCGGGGGTCGCGATCGTGCTGGTCTGCCTGGTGCTCGCGGTGCTGGCCACCCGGCTGGTCGAGGACCCGCTCAAGCGCTGGGCCTGGCCCGAGCGGTCCCGGCTGCGGCTGGCCGCGGTGATCGTGGTGTGCCTGGCGGCGGTCGCGGTCCCGGTGACCGCGGCCCGGGTGGCCGAGGAGCGGCGGGCGGTGGAGATCGCGGCGTCGGCCGACCGCAACAACCCCGGGGCGGCGGCCCTGCTGCCGGGCTTCCGGTACGAGGGCGACCCGGACGCCGAGACCGTCCCCGTGATCACCGGGGAGCCGTACGCCAAGCCGTCGCTCGGCGAGCCCTGCCCGCCCGGCACGGGGGTCGGCGAGCGCTTCCGGCAGTGGTGCTTCGACACCGTCCCGAACCCCGAGCCCGCCGCCACGATGCTGGTGATCGGCAACAGCCACGTGCACCAGTGGATCCCCGCCGTCGAGCTCCTGGCCGAGCGCAACGACTGGCGGGTGGTCACCTACATCCGCGGCAACTGCCTGTACGCCCTGCCCGAGGAGCAGGTGGCCGACCACGAGGCGTGCGCGCGCTGGCTCGAGGGCGCCGACCCCGTGGTGGAGGCCGTGGACCCGGACCTGGTGCTGGTGCAGGGCACCCGCAGCACGGACGAGGACCAGGAGCAGTTCACCCCCGGGATGGAGCAGCGCATCCGCGGGCTGGCGGAGCGCGGCATCCAGGTCCTCGGCCTGCGCGACAACGCCCGGTTCGACTTCGTCCCCGCGCGTTGCGCCGCGGACCACGGGGCCGACGCCCCCGAGTGCGCCGCCTCCCACGTGATCCTGGGCCCGGACAGCCCGCTGGCCCCGGTGGCCGAGCTGCCGCGGGTCACGATGGTCGACATGGGGGACCTCATCTGCCCGGACGGCACCTGCGTCCCGGTCATCGGCAACGTGTTCACGTACTGGGACAACAACCACCTCACCGTCGAGTACGTGCGGAGCCTGGCGCCCCTGTTCGCGGAGCGCGTCGAGGAGGCCCTGCGCGCGGACGGGGCAGGGTTCCCCGCCGGGTCGTGAGAGCGGCCACAGCCGTCCGCCGGCCGGGACCCGGCCCGTAGAATGATCGCGACTCCCTCGAAGCTGAAAGGCCCCACCGTGTCGGATACCGCCGTCCCCACCGCCCTGTCCGAGGACCCGTTCGGGTTCACCGGGCTGACCTACGACGACGTGCTGCTGCTGCCCGGCAACACGGACGTCATCCCGTCCGAGGCGTCGACGCGCACCCGCCTGTCCCGGCGAATCGACCTGGAGGTGCCGCTGCTGTCCGCCGCCATGGACACCGTCACCGAGTCCTCGATGGCGATCGCGATGGCCCGCCAGGGCGGCATCGGCGTGATCCACCGCAACCTCTCGATCCAGGACCAGGCCGAGCACGTGGACCGGGTGAAGCGCAGCGAGTCCGGGATGATCACCGACCCCGTCACCATCTCCCCGGAGGCGACCCTCGAGGAGCTGGACCGGCTCTGCGGCTACTACCGGGTCTCCGGGCTGCCCGTCGTGGACGCCGAGCAGAAGCTGCTGGGGATCATCACCAACCGCGACACCCGGTACCTGCCGGAGAGCGAGTTCCCGCGGCGCCGGGTGCACGAGATCATGACGCCCATGCCGCTGATCACCGGCAAGGTCGGGATGGCGAAGGACGACGCGCACCGGCTCCTGGCGACCAACAAGATCGAGAAGCTGCCGCTCGTCGACGACGCCGGCCGGCTCACCGGCCTGATCACGATCAAGGACTTCACCAAGGCCGAGCAGTACCCCCACGCCACCAAGGACGACGAGGGCCGGCTGCGCGTCGGCGCCGCCGTCGGCTTCTTCGGCGACGGCTTCGAACGGGCCATGACCCTCGTCGAGGCCGGCGTGGACGCCCTGTTCATCGACACCGCCAACGGGCACTCCCAGGGCGTGCTGGACATGATCGCCCGGCTCAAGGCGGAGACCGCCGCCGCGCACGTGGACGTCATCGGCGGGCAGGCGGCCACCCGCCACGGCGCGCAGGCCATCGTGGACGCCGGGGCGGACGCCGTGAAGGTGGGCGTGGGCCCCGGCTCGATCTGCACCACCCGCATCATCGCCGGCGTGGGCGTCCCCCAGATCACCGCCGTCAACGAGGCGGCGAAGGCGGCGATCCCGGCGGGCGTGCCCCTGATCGCCGACGGCGGCCTGCAGTACTCCGGCGACATCGGCAAGGCGCTCGTGGCCGGCGCGGACTCCGTGATGGTCGGGTCCCTGCTCGCGGGCTGCGACGAGTCCCCGGGCGAGCTGATCTTCGTCAACGGCAAGCAGTTCAAGACCTACCGGGGGATGGGCTCGCTGGGGGCCATGCAGTCCCGCGGCAAGAACACCTCCTACTCCAAGGACCGCTACTTCCAGGCCGACGTCGCCAGCGACGAGAAGCTCATCCCCGAGGGCATCGAGGGCCAGGTCCCGTACCGCGGCCCGCTCTCGGCCGTGGTCCACCAGCTCGACGGCGGCCTGCGCCAGACGATGTTCTACGTGGGCGCCCACACCGTCGAGGAGCTCAAGCACGAGGGCCGGTTCGTGCGGATCACGCCGGCCGGGCTCAAGGAGTCCCACCCGCACGACATCACGATGACCGTCGAGGCCCCCAACTACCAGCGCTGAGCGACCGTCCGCAGCACCGTTCGGAAAGGACACCATGAGCTACGACATCGAGATCGGCCGCTCCAAACGCGCCCGCCGCACCTTCTCCCTGGACGAGATCGCCCTCGTCCCCTCCCGCCGCACCCGCGACCCCCGGGACGTGTCCACGGACTGGCAGATCGACGCCTACCGGTTCTCCATCCCGTTCCTGGGCGCCCCGATGGACTCGGCGACGTCCCCGGAGACGGCCATCGCCCTCGGCCGCGCCGGGGGACTGGGCGTGCTGGACCTCGAGGGGCTGTGGACCCGCTACGAGGACCCGCAGCCGGTGCTCGACGAGATCGCGGCGCTCTCCGGCGAGGACGCCCCGGCGTCCACGCGCCGGATGCAGGAGCTCTACGAGGCGCCCGTCCAGCCGGAGCTGATCACGGCCCGGCTGGCGCAGATCCGCGAGGCGGGCGTCATCGTCGCCGGGTCCCTGACGCCGCAGCGCACGGTGGAGCACTACCGCACCGTCCTGGACGCCGGCGTGGACGTCTTCGTGATCCGCGGGACCACGGTCTCCGCGGAGCACGTCTCCCGCAACCAGGAGCCGCTGGACCTCAAGAAGTTCATCTACGACCTCGACGTCCCGGTCATCGTGGGCGGCGCCGCGGGCTACACGCCGGCGCTGCACCTCATGCGCACGGGCGCGGCCGGCGTGCTCGTGGGCTTCGGCGGCGGCGCGTCCATGCGCATCCAGAACACCCTGGGGATCCACGCGGCCATGGCCACGGCGATCTCCGACGTCGCGGCCGCCCGCCGGGACTACCTCGACGAGTCCGGCGGGCGCTACGTCCACGTCATCGCCGACGGCGGCGTGGGGGTCTCCGGGGACATCGTGAAGGCGCTCGCCATGGGCGCGGACGCCGTGATGCTCGGCACCGCGCTGGCCCGCACGGAGGAGGCGCCCGGGCAGGGCTGGCACTGGGGCGCGGAGGCCCACCACGGGCAGCTGCCGCGCGGGCTCCGCACCCGCGTGGGCACCGTGGGCCCCCTCGAGGAGGTGCTCTTCGGGCCGTCCCGCCACGTGGACGGCACCTCCAACCTCGTGGGCGCGCTGCGCCGCTCGATGGCCACCACCGGGTACCTGGAGCTCAAGGAGTTCCAGCGCGCCGAGGTGGTCATCCGCGGCTGACCCGCGACCGCCCCGCGGGGGCCAGTGCCGCGCCCCGCCGGCCCGGCACGGGCCCCCGCCGCAACTGGCGAACGCCCAGGAAGGCGCACTAGCCTTGACGGGTGCTCACGACCGCCCTGCGCCCCCGCTCGATCCTCGCCCTGATCGTGAGCCTCGGGCTGGCCGTGGGCTTCGTGCTGCTGAGCCAGTGGCAGCTGGAGTCCAGCGAGCAGTCCCGCACGGTCGCGGACCCCGCGAAGGACGTGGCCGTCCCGCTCACCGAGGCCGCCGAGGCCGGCGCCCCCGTGACCGCCGCGCAGGCCGACCAGCTCGTCACCGTCACCGGCGACTACCGGGACGGGTCCACCGTCCTGGTCCCGGGCCGGCTGCAGGACGGGACGGAGGGCTGGTGGGCCGTCACCGCCCTCGACGTCCCGGACACCGGGCAGCTGTGGCCGGACGCCGGCGGGGAGCTCACCCTCGCGGTGGCCCGCGGCTGGACCGCCGATCCCGCCGCCGTGCCGGAGGAGCCGGCGGGCGCCGTCGACGTCGTCGGCCGGTACCTGCCCGCCGAGGGCCCGGTGCCCGGCGCCGACCTGCCCGCGGGGCAGGTGGGCACGGTGTCCCCGGCGCAGCTCACCAACCGCTGGGACGCCCCGCTGTGGTCCGGGTACCTGGCCGCCTTCGCCGAGAACCCCGCGTCCGCGCCGTTCCAGCTCGCCGGGGACGGGACCCTCGCCCCGGACGCCGCGCTGCTGAGCCCGGGGCTGTCCCGGCTCGACATCGACCAGCAGCCCACGGACGAGTCCGTGAACCTGCTCAACCTCTTCTACGCGGTCGAGTGGGTGGTCTTCGCCGGGTTCGCCCTCTACATCTGGTGGCGGTTCGTGCGCGACGAGTGGCAGCGCGAGCAGAACCCCGAGGAGTACTTCTACTTCGAGGGCGAGTACTACTACGACGAGGCGGCCGGGCGCTACTACTACTACGACCCCGAGGCGGGGGAGTACTACTGGTTCGACGACCAGCCCGGCGCCCGGGCCGGCGAGCCCAGCACCCACGACAGGACCCAGGACAGGACCGGAGCCCACCATGACTGAACCCACGCAGCCGACCCCCGCCCCGAAGGACCGCACCGACGGGGTGCGGGTCTCCCTCCCGCCGGACGCCCGCCCCGCGGAGGCGGCGTCCCCGGGCCGCGTCCCGCGCCGGGCGGCCGCCCTGCAGCCGCGCCGCCGCTTCGGGGGCACCGAGGCCCAGATCCGCGGGGCCCTGGGCTTCTACATGGTCTGTGCGTGGATCTCCGGGACCTTCCTGCTCCTGCTCGTGGCCGAGATGATCACCCGCTACGGACTGGGCTACGACCTCGTCGCGGGCGGCACCGACCGGGCCACGGGGGAGACCGTGGCCCTCGGCTGGCAGGACCTCGAGCTCGAGAACCTCGCGGGCGGGGTCAACATCTCCACGTGGATCCTCATCGTGCACGGCTGGTTCTACGTGGTCTACCTCATCTCCTGCTTCCGGATCTGGACGCTCATGCGCTGGCCCTTCCCGCAGCTCGTGGTGATGGCCCTGGGCGGCGTGGTGCCGTTCCTGTCCTTCGTGGTGGAGCGCAAGATCCACGCCTCCACCACCGCCGAGCTGCGCGCCAACCCGAAGGCCGCGAAGCGGTACTGAGCCCTCCCCGCGCCTGGCCTAGGATGGAGGGCGTGACCGAAACAGCTGAGACCCGCACCGATCTGGAGCAGCGCCCGGTCCTGGTGGTCGACTACGGCGCGCAGTACGCGCAGCTGATCGCCCGCCGGGTCCGCGAGGCCAGTGTCTATTCCGAGATCGTCCCCCACACCTGGTCGACCGAGCAGATCCTCGCCAAGAACCCGGCGGCGATCATCCTCTCGGGCGGCCCCTCCTCCGTCTACGCCGAGGACGCACCGCAGCAGGACGCGGCGCTCTTCGAGGCCGGGGTGCCCGTCCTGGGCATCTGCTACGGCTTCCAGGCCATGGCGCAGGCCCTCGGCGGGACCGTCGCGCACACCGGCGCCCGCGAGTACGGGGCCACCACCGCCACCGCCGTCGGCGGTCCCACGGCCTCCATCCTGGAGGGCTCCCCGGGCACCCAGACCGTGTGGATGAGCCACGGCGACTCGGTCGTCGAGGCCCCCGCCGGCTTCGAGGTGCTCGCCTCCACGGAGACCACCCCGGTGGCCGCGTTCGCCGACGACGCCCGCCGGCTCTACGGCGTGCAGTGGCACCCGGAGGTCAAGCACTCCGTGCACGGGCAGCAGGTGCTCGAGCACTTCCTCTTCGACGGCGCCCGGGTCGAGCCCACCTGGTCGACCGGCAACATCATCGAGGAGCACGTCCAGCGGATCCGCGCGCAGGTCGGCTCCGCGTCCGTGATCTGCGGTCTCTCCGGCGGCGTGGACTCCGCCGTGGCCGCCGCCCTGGTCCAGCGGGCCGTGGGCGACCAGCTCACCTGCGTGTTCGTGGACCACGGGCTGCTGCGCGAGGGCGAGGCCGAGCAGGTCGAGCAGGACTTCGTGGCCGCGACCGGCGTCAACCTCTACGTGGCCGAGGAGAAGGAGCGCTTCCTCACCGCGCTCGCCGGCGTCACCGACCCCGAGCAGAAGCGCAAGATCATCGGCCGGGAGTTCATCCGCTCCTTCGAGGCCGCCGCGGAGGAGGTCGCCAAGACCGCCGCCCGGGAGGGCGAGCCCGTGCGCTTCCTCGTCCAGGGCACCCTCTACCCCGACGTGGTGGAGTCCGGCGGCGGGGAGGGCGCCGCCAACATCAAGAGCCACCACAACGTGGGCGGGCTGCCCGAGGACCTGCAGTTCGAGCTCGTGGAGCCGCTGCGCACGCTGTTCAAGGACGAGGTCCGCGCCGTGGGGCGCGAGCTCGGCCTGCCCCACGAGATCGTGGGCCGCCAGCCGTTCCCCGGCCCCGGGCTGGGCATCCGCATCATCGGGGAGATCACGGAGGCCAACCTCGCGGTCCTGCGCCGCGCCGACGCCATCGCCCGCGAGGAGCTGACCCGCGCCGGGCTCGACGACGAGGTGTGGCAGATGCCGGTCGTGCTCCTGGCGGACGTGCGCTCGGTGGGCGTGCAGGGCGACGGCCGCACGTACGGGCACCCCATCGTGCTGCGTCCCGTGTCCAGCGAGGACGCGATGACCGCCGACTGGTCGCGCCTGCCCTACGACCTGCTGGCCCGCGTCTCCAACCGCATCACCAACGAGGTCGAAGAGGTCAACCGGGTGGTCCTGGACGTCACGTCCAAGCCCCCGGGCACCATCGAGTGGGAGTAGGCCCGGGGGCGGGCCCAGGGCCCGCCCCGCACGGGCGGTACACGAGCAGCCGGGGTCGAGCGGTCCGCACGGACCGCTCGACCCGTGCGTGAGCGGTGCCCGGCCCCCGGGCCGAGGCGCAGGAGGAGAACCATGTCGATCGGAGCCGACCGCACCCCCCAGGAGTCGGACACCTCCCGGGCGCAGCCCCCGCGCGTCTCGCTGCAGCCCTGGACCCGCCAGATGGACGCCTACACCGGCCCGGACACGCTGCTGGACTTCAACCAGGTCGACAACGTCTGCATCGACCTCACCGAGGCGAACTCCTCGGGGCAGGCCCAGCTGCTCATGGGCCGCCCCACCCGCCTGTCCACGATCGTGCACGACCCCGAGGCCTACGGGCACGCCGTGCGCGCGGCCCGGTCCCTGCGCACCAAGACCCACGAGCTGTCGGTCAACCACGGGCTGGACGCCGCGTACCTCGCCGCCGGCACCGCGTCCTGGCTCGCCCGGCCCCGGGGCTCCGACCCGACCGGCGCCGGACAGCGCCGCTGGATCGCCCCCGTCCTGCTCGCGCCCCTCGCCCTGAAGCCGCGCCCGGACCTCGACGACTTCGAGCTCCAGCTCGTCGGCCCCGCCCGGCTCAACCCCGCCATGGTCCGCCGGCTGGCCGCGGACCACGGCGTGGACCTGACCTCCGGCGAGCTCGCCCGCCTCGCCTACGGCACCCGCCGGCTCGACCCGGCCCCCGCCCTCGAGACCCTGCGCACCCTCGCCGGGGCGGTGCCCGGGATGCACGTCGAGCACAAGCTGCTCGTCTCCACGTTCGCCGATCTGCACGACCGGCCCGCCGACCTGTCGGTCGTGGCCCGCACCGCGGTGGTCCGGGACCTCGCCCGGCTCAAGGACTCCGCGGTCGGACGGATCCCCCAGGTCGAGGAGATCACGGACGACGCGCCCCCGCTCGACCAGCGCGACCCCGCCGACGAGCTCCTCCTGCTCGACGCCGACGGCCCCCAGCAGGAGGTCCTCGACCTCGCCGCCCAGGGCCACTCCTTCGTGGTGACCGCGGCCCCCGGCACCGGGCAGCTCGACACCGCCGTCAACACGGTGGGCACCCTCGTGGCCGCCGGCCGGACCGTCCTGGTCCTGGGCGAGCGGCGCACCACGCTCGCCGCGTTCGGGCGGCGGATGGACGGGCTGGGCCTGGGCACCGCCGTCCTGCCGCTGTCCTCCCAGCTCAGCGACGCCGACGTGGCCCAGCAGCTCGTCCGGGCGGTGGCCCGCAACGAGCGCGCCGAGCGCCCGGACCTCGCCGAGCTGCACGAGACGCTGCGCACCAGCCGGGACCAGCTCGCCGAGCACGTGCGGTCCCTGCACACCGTGCGGCCCCGGTGGTCCGTCTCCCCGTACCGGGCCGTGCAGGCGCTCGCCGAGCTGACCTCCCGCCGGCCGGCGCCCGCCACGGCCGTGCGGTTCCCGCGCTCCGTGCTCGACGCCGTCACGGAGCGCGGCGACGCCGTCGCCCGGCTCGAGCGCGCCGCCGAGCTCGGGGCCTTCGACGCCGGGACCCTGGCCGGGCCCTGGACCGGGGCGCGCCTGGTCAACGAGGACGAGGCCCGGCAGGCGCACCGGCTGGCCCAGTCCCTGCTCCTGGAGCTCACCACCCTCGAGACCGGGATGCGGCACGTCCTGGCCACCAGCGGGCTGCGCGGCGGCACGACCGTGCCCGAGTGGGGCCGGCAGCTGCGGCTGCTGCAGGAGGTCCAGGACTCCCTGACCCGCTTCACGCCCGACATCTACGACCGGCCCGTGACGGACCTGGTCGCCGCGACCGCCGGGTCCGGCTGGCGGCGGGAGCACGGGATCGAGATGACCGGGCTGCAGCGCTCACGGCTGCGCAAGGCCGCGAAGGAGTACATCCGGCACGGGGTGCACCTCTCGGACCTGCACGCCGCCCTGCTGCGCGTGCAGTCGGAGCGGGAGCGGTGGCGGGAGTGGGCCACCTCGTCCACGCACCCGGTCGTCTCCGAGCGGGTCGAGGAGCTCGCGGCCGTGCAGGCCCGCTTCGTGGAGGACCTCGAGGGCCTGGCCATCGCCCTCGAGGGCTCGTCCACCGGCGCCGACCTCCTGGGGCTGCCGATCGACCGGCTGCGCGAGACCCTGGACGGGCTCATCAACGACGAGGAGAACCTCGCCGTGCTGCCCGAGCGCACCGTCCTGCTCGACGAGCTGCGCGGCCAGGGCCTCGGCGAGCTCGTGGACGACCTCGTCCGGCGCACCGTGCCCCGCGCGGAGGTCTCCGGGGAGTTCGACCTCGCGTGGTGGCAGTCCACGCTCGAGGCCATGATCACCGGCGACGACTTCCTGGCGATGCCGGAGGGGCACACCCTGCGCAAGGTGGAGTCCGTGTTCCGCCGCGCCGACACGGCGCACGTGGCCTCCGGGGCCGGCCGGCTCCTCTGGGAGCTCGCCGACCGCTGGCAGCGCACCGTCCGGCGCTCCCCGCGCGCGGCGGCCGCCCTGCGCCGCATGCTCCGGGCGGGGGCCGCCCCGCTCGAGGAGGTCAGCGCCTCGGCGGGCGAGCTGATCGGCTCGCTGGTGCCCGTCTGGACGGCCAGCCCCCTGGTGCTCTCCGCGGCGCTGCCCGAGGACCACGACTTCGACGCCGTGGTGGTGCTGGACGCCGAGAGCTCCCCGCTCGCGGCGGTGCTGCCGGCGCTGACCCGGTGCCGGCAGGTCATCGCGTTCGGGGACCCGCACCTGGGCCGTCCTCAGCCGTTCACGGTGGCGCCCACCGCGGTGCCCGCCCCGGGCGCCCAGCCGGTGGTCGAGGTGGACAGCGCCTTCGACGCCCTCTCCCGCGTGGTGCCGGAGCGGACGCTGCGGACCGTGTACCGGTCCATGGACGAGCAGGTCTTCCGCCACCTCAACGAGCAGTTCTACGGCGGGCGCCTGAGCAGGCTCCCGCACGGTGAGTCCGTCACCGGGACCACCCCCGTCCTCGACGTCGAGTACGTCCCGGACGGCGTGGGCGCCCTGACCGCCGGGATCGAGGGCATCCAGGCGCCCGCCGCCGAGGTGCGGCGCGTCGTGGAGCTCGTCTTCGAGCACGCCGCGCGCCACCCGCGCCGGTCCCTGGCCGTGGTCACGGCCAGCGCGGTGCACGCCGCGCGGATCGCGCAGGCCGTCCGGCAGCGGATGCGCGAGGAGCCCGCCGCCGCGGCCTTCTTCGCCCCGGGCCCCGAGTCCTTCCGGGTGGTCGACCTGCACCGGGCGGCGGGCATCGTGCGGGACACCGTCATCTTCTCGCTGGGCTTCGGCAAGACGGCCAACGGGCGCACCGTGCCGTACCTCGGGGCGCTGTCGGAGCGGCACGGCCGCCAGCACTTCGTGCTCGGCATGACCCGGGCCCGCCACAGCACCCGCATCGTGACCTCCCTGCACCCGGGGGAGATGGAGGGAAAGGGCCTCCAGCACGGCGCGCGGGACTTCGCCCGTGTGCTCGCCGCGCACCTCGGCGGCCTGTCGCCGGGGGAGGAGGAGGCCCGGGACACCCACGACGACGCCCTGGTGGTCGACCTCGCCCGCCGGCTGGTGGAGCGCGGTGCCTCGGTGCGGCTGGACTACGCGGGCGTCCTCGACCTGGTCGCCTGGGCCGGCACGGAGTCGCTGTCCGCGGGGGCCGTGGTCCCGGGCCGCACCCGTGCCGAGGGCCGGCCGCTGCGGATCCCCGTGGCCGGGCAGTCCGACGGCTCGCCGGAGAACGCCGCCCTGTCCGTGCGGGAGCGCTCGCGGCTGCGGCCCCAGCAGCTCGAGCGCACCGGCTGGAACTACCTCACGCTGTGGACCATCGAGGTCTTCACCGACCCGGACACCGTCGCCGAGCTGATCCGGCGCTATCTCGGCCTGCCCGCCGCCCCGCAGCGGGGTGACCGTGCCGGCTGAGCCGGGCCCGGCGTCCGGCGGGGACCCCGGGCCCGCCGAGCCGGACCGCGCCCCCCGGCGGGACGTGCCCGCCGCCCCGCGCCCCCGCCGGCGCGGGCCGAGGCGTGCCACCGGGGGCACGTTCACCGACGGCACGTCCACCGGGGCGGAGCCGCGCCTGCCCGGCCTGGACGGGCGGGCGTCCGCGGCGGACGCGGACCGGGCGGACGAGGCCTCCGAGCGGGCCCACGAGGACTGGCTCAGGGCCCAGCGGCCTCCGCACTGGGACTGACCGGCGCCGGGACGAGGACCACGGTGGTGCGCCCGGTGCCGTCCGCGCCCGCGAGCTGCGCGGCGCCCTCGTGCGGGGCCCCCACCACCAGCAGCCCCTCCTCCTCGGAGGTGCCGGGCCCGGCGAGCAGACCGCCGTCCCCGCCGGGGTCCGCGGAGGAGACCCACAGCACGGGCAGGCCCCGGCCCAGGACCTGACGCCCGCCCGGCGCGGCGCCGTCGGGCAGGTGGACGACGTCCACGTGGTCGCCCGCGCGCACGTGCCGCAGCACACCGGGGTCGTCGATGCGCAGCGTCACCGCCGTGACGCCCCCGTCCTGTCCCGTCAGCAGTCCCGGGCCCACGAGCGCGGTCTCCGTCAGCGGCTGCCCGGGGCCCGCGGCGCCCGCCAGGACGCGCCCGGACAGCTCCGCGGGGTCGGCCACGGCACCCTCCGGCGCCAGCCCGTGGGGATAGGCGGCCACCGCGAGCCGCTCCGGGGTGACCACCGTGCCCGCGGGCAGCGCCTCGGCGGCGGTGACCACCGGCACCGTCCTGGTCTGGGGCGGGCCGAGCCGCAGGACCACCAGGGCCGCCGCGAGCCCGAGGAGCAGCGCGGCCACCAGCCGGCGGCGCCGGGACAGTGCCGAGCGCAGGTGCAGGGACAGCGGGTAGCGGCGTCGGACGGTCCGGGGGCGGCGGCTCATGCCGGGCACGCTACGGGCCGGGTGCCCGGGACCCCGCCGTTCCGGGGCCGCCTGGGGAGGGGCGGGCAGCGCCGCCCGGGAGGTGCCTCCCGTGCAGTGCGGACGCCGGGGCGGCGTCCGGGGACCGGCTCAGTCGGAGGACCCGCCCGCGGTCGCGGAGGCGGACGAGGAGGACGCGCCCGCACCGGCGGTCGCCGGGGTCGCGGTCTTCGCCGGCGCCGCCGGCTCGGCGGTGGAGGACGCGGAGGACGTGGAGGCGCCCGCGTCCGCGCCGCCGGAGCGCGAGTCGTTGCGGTAGAAGCCGGAGCCCTTGAACACCACGCCCACCGTGTTGAACTTCTTGCGCAGACCCCCGTCGCACTCCGGGCAGACGGTCAGGGCGTCCTCGCTGAACGACTGGCGGATGTCGAACGCGTGGCCGCAGTCCTTGCAGGCGTAGGCGTAGACGGGCATGGGTCCTCCTGGGAAGGGTCGACGAGCGCGCTCGTTGGCACTCGAAGGGGTCGACTGCCGATTCTACCGTGTTCCCCGCGCCGGACCGGCGGGCCCCTCCAGCCGCACGGTCCCGTTCTCCGTGAGGGCCAGCGGCACGGGGGCGTCGAGCTCCTCGACCGGCACGGACCCGGCCGGGAGGACCTCGTCGGCGAAGACGCACACCACGGTGCGCAGCTCCGGGTGCGCCGTGCGCGGCAGCGTGGCGAGGAAGCGGTCGTAGTAGCCGCCGCCGAAGCCCAGCCGCGCGCCGCCGGGCGCCACGGCGAGTGCGGGCACCAGCAGCAGACCCACCGCGTGCATCACCTCCGCGCCGTGGCGGGCGCCCACGGGCTCGCGCAGTCCGCCCGCGCCGCCGGACCGCTCGGGGGTGTCCGGCGTCCACCGCGCCCACGAGAGCCGGCGCCCGGGCTCGCACACGGGCACCCAGATCCGGTGGCCGCGGTGGTGAGCCGTGACGAGAGCGGGCTCGAGGGGCGGCTCTGTGGCCAGCGGCAGGTACGCGGCGACGTCGAGGTGCGGGCGGTCGGCCAGCAGCTCGGTCAGGTGCCGGTCGAAGGCCACGGCGGCGTGCTCGCGGGCGGCCCGGGAGCGCCGCGCGCGGGCCGCCACGAGCTGCCGGCGCAGCCGGGTCTTGGCCTCGGCGGGACCGCGGGGGTCGGTCATCGTCGTGTCCGCTCCTCGTCCGACGCTCGGCCCGGGCGGCGCCCGGACGCGCCGGCCCTGGCGGGCCGGTGGTGCGAGGCTAGCCGCGCACCACCGCGGCGGGCAAGCGTGCCCGGGCGGGAATCCGCTGGTGGGAGCCCCCGATCCGTTAGCCTGAGCGCATGAGTGGAAACAGCAACCCCCGGACGGTCCGGAAGGCCGTCATTCCTGCCGCCGGGCTCGGCACCCGGTTCCTCCCCGCGACGAAGGCCATGCCCAAGGAGATGCTGCCGGTCGTGGACCGGCCGGCCATCCAGTACGTGGTCCAGGAGGCGGTCGACGCCGGTCTCCAGGACGTCCTGATGATCACCGGGCGCTCGAAGCGGGCGCTGGAGGACCACTTCGACCGGGTGCCGGCCCTGGAGCACCAGCTCGAGGAGTCGGGCAAGACCGATCTGCTGCGGGCGGTGGAGCACGCCTCCGAGCTCGGCGAGATCCACTACCTGCGCCAGGCGGACCCCAAGGGACTGGGGCACGCGGTGCTGCGGGCGAAGATCCACATCGGTGACGAGCCCTTCGCGGTGCTGCTGGGCGACGACCTGATCGACGCCCGGGACGAGCTGCTCACCGAGATGATCGCCGTGCAGGAGCGCACCGGCGGCTCCGTGGTCGCGCTGATGGAGGTCCCGGCCGAGCAGATCAGCGCCTACGGCTGCGCGGACGTCACCGCGGTGGAGGGGGAGGACTACGTGCGGATCAACGGGCTGGTGGAGAAGCCGGCCCCGGAGGACGCTCCGTCCAACCTGGCCGTGATCGGGCGCTACGTGCTGGTGCCGGAGGTGTTCGAGGTGCTGGAGAACACCGCCCCCGGGCGCGGCAACGAGATCCAGCTCACCGACGCGCTGCAGACCCTCGCCCAGCGCGAGGGCGAGGGCGGCGGGGTGTACGGGGTGGTCTTCAAGGGCCGTCGCTACGACACCGGCGACAAGCTCAGCTACCTCAAGGCCAACATCATCCTGGCCTCGGAGCGCGAGGACCTCGGGCCCGAGCTGTGCGAGTGGCTCAGGGAGTACACCCGGACCCTGCCGGTCGGCTGAGAGACCGCGCTCCCGTGGCCGGACAGTTCCGGTGGCCCGTCACCGTCTCCTGGGGGGACCTCCGGCTGCGTCCGCTGGCCCGGGGGGACCGCCGGGAGTGGGACGTCGTGCGCGCCCGCAACCGGGACTGGCTCGACCCGTGGGAGGCCACGAACCCCGCACCCGGCGGGGCCCCGCCCACGTTCGGGCAGTTCGTGCGCACCCTCGACCAGCAGGCCCGGCAGGGCACGGCCCTGCCCTTCCTCATCACGGAGCGGGTCCCGGGGACGGAGCGGTTCGGTCTCGTCGGCCAGCTGACCGTCTCCGGGATCTCGTGGGGGTCGTTCCTGTCCGCGACCCTGGGGTACTGGGTGGACCGGGACCAGGCGGGACGCGGCGTGGCCCCCATGGCGGTGGCCATGGCCACCGACTACTGCTTCCAGGGCCTCGGGCTGCACCGGATCGAGATCAACATCCGGCCGGAGAACACCAAGTCCCTGCGGGTGGTGGAGAAGCTCGGGTTCCGGGACGAGGGGCTGCGCAAGGACTTCCTGCACATCGACGGGCGCTGGACGGACCACCGCAGCTTCGCGCTCACCGCGCCGGAGGCGCCCGAGGGACTCGTCCGCCGGTTCACGGGATCGGACCGCCCCGCCGTGTGGCAGTGACCCGGCCGGGCGTGTCCACAGGGATACCCACAGGCGCGCCCCCGCGGTAGTAGGCTGTTCCTCACGGCCCGAGCCCGGGCCCCGGACACGCCGGCGCAGCGCGCCGGCGTCCCCCGTCCGCTCGATCCGGCGACCACGAAGGCAGGACCGCGACCATGATCTGGGTGAGCAGCTCGGCCGTGCTGGCCGTGGTGTGCGCGCTGTCGCTGTTCTGGGTCGCGCCGCGACTGCAGCGCCGCCGGGAGCTCCCCGTCGAGGCGCCGGCCGAGACGGCCGGCCCCGACGGTCTCCCCGCGCCGATCGAGCAGCCCCCACCCGCGTCCCGCCGACGAAGGAACATCATGGCGACCACCGACACCGTCCCCCGGCCCGCCGACGGCGACCCCGGACGCACCGGCAGAGGGCACCTGCGCATCAGGCGGGACCGCGCCGTGATCCTCCTCGCCGGGTGCGCCGCCCTCCTGGCCGCACTCGTCACCGCCGTGGTCGCACCGTTCTCCGCCGCGGTGAGCTGGCCGTGGCCCGTCTTCCTGCTGCTGCTCGGCGTCGGCGCCGTCCTGTCCCTGCGCTACCTGGCCGTCCAGGACCGGGCCGCCCGCCGTGCGTCGCGCCCCGCGGTCCGGGCGCCGGAGGCGGAGGCGGAGCCGCACGCCCCCCGCGAGGACGTCGCCCTGTTCGACAACGAGCACGTCGTGGCGGAGGAGGTCCGCGAGCAGTCGCGCCGGACGGCCGAGGACCTCGACCTGCCCACCCCCGAGGAGCAGCCCCGGATGCCCGCACCCGCCGCCTTCACGGTCGAGGAGCTGCGGGCCGAGGCGCTCCGCGTGGCCCGAGAGTCCGCACCGGCCGCCGCTGCCCGGACGTGGGAGCCGGTGCCCGTGCCGCGTCCGACCTACGCCGAGGCGCCCGTGGTCCAGCGCCCGGAGCCGGAGCCGCTGCCGGTGCCGGAGCAGCCCGCCGCCCGCTCCGCGAGCCTGAAGGACGCCGTGCGCACGGGCGAGGAGCAGCGCCGCGCCGCCCTCGACCTCGACGACGTCCTCAAGCGCCGCCGCGCCTGAGCGCACGCACCACCCGGCCCGGTCGACCGGGCCGCACGCACCGCCGCACGCCCCCGCCGGGGCGCGCGGCGGTTCGCGTCCCCGGGGGCCGTGCACGGCCCCGGTATCATCGCCGCAACGGCCGGCCGCCGGTTCCGGCGACCGGTGGCCCCGACCAGGAGGACACCCATGACCGCCGTCGCCCACCGCGAGGTCGAGCGCAAGTACGAGTTCCCGGAGGGCGCCGAGGCCCGGGTGGACTGGAGCACGCTGGAGGGGTGCACCGTCTCGGCGGAGCCCGTGGAGCACCGCATGGAGGCCGTCTACCACGACACCGAGGACATGGCCCTGGGGCGGCGCCTGGTCGCGCTGCGCCGCCGCCGGGGCGGGGCCGACGACGGGTGGCACGTGAAGTTCCAGGGCGCGGACGGACGCCACGAGCTGCAGGTGCCGCTGCTGCGCACCCCGGACCGGATGCCCGCGTCCGTGCGGAACCTCCTCGCCGGGCTGACCGGGGGACAGGAGCTGCGGCCGGTGGCGACCCTCCGCACCGTGCGGCAGGTGCACCGGATCAGCGACAGCACGGGGGCGGCGGTCGCGGAGCTCGCCGTGGACGTCGTGGACGCCGTCGACGAGCGCACGGGAACGGCGCGGTCCTGGTCGGAGTGGGAGGTCGAGCTCCTCGACGGCACGGTGCCCGAGGTGCGCCAGGAGCAGATCTTCGCCGCGGTCGAGGCCGTGGTCTTCGCGGCCGGCGGGAAGCCGTCCACCTCCCGGGCGAAGATCGCCCGTGCGCTCGGCGAGGACGACGACGCCCCGGCGGGGCCCGGCCGGAAGCAGGACGAGAAGCAGCCGGAGGGCAGGAGCGGCAAGAAGGCCGGGAGCGGCACGAAGAACAAGAAGAACAAGAAGAACAAGAACAAGGCGGGAAGGAAGGGGAAGCCGGCGGGCGGGCCGGACGTGCTGCGCGCGGTGCTCGGGGAGCTCGCCGAACAGCTGGTGCTCTGGGACTTCAGGGTCCGCCTCGACGTCCCGGACGCGGTGCACCAGATGCGCGTGACGTCCCGTTCCCTGCGCAGCGTGCTGAGGGCGGCCAAGCCGTTCTTCGACGGCGCGGCGGCGGAGGAGCTGGACGCCCGGCTGCGGGAGCTCGCCCGGACGCTGTCCGCGGCCCGGGACGCCGAGGTCACGGCGGAGCTGCTGGCCGGGCGCGTGGAGGCGCTCGAGGGGCGGGTGGGGCCGGCCGCGGCGGAGAGCCTGCGGCAGCGGGCCGAGGAGGAGGCACGGACGGCGGCCGCGAAGGTGCGCAGGCACGTCACGGGCCAGGAGCACCTGCGGCTCCTGGCGGACGTCCAGGACTTCGCCGCCCGTCCGCCGCTGACCGAGGAGTGCACCCGGCTCTCGGGGCGTGAGGTCGCCGACGCAGTGGTGCACCGGGCCCTGCGGAAGGTGGTGCGCGTGGCCGAGGCGGAGCTGGCCGGCGGCCCGGGCGGCGAGGGGCAGCTGGAGCACCTGCACGATGTCCGCAAGGCCGTCAAGCGCGTGCGCTACGTCGACGCCGTCCTCGGCCGGACCGGGCACCGGCCGGGCAAGCAGCTGCGGCGCGCGGCCCGGGACGCGGAGGACTACCAGGACGAGCTGGGCCGGATCATGGACGCCGCGGTGGTGGAGCGGTGGCTCGCGGGCACGGCGGCCGCCCTCGGGCGCTCCGGTGCGGACCGCTACGCCGTGGGGGCGCTGCACGGCGCCGAGGTCCTCCGCTTGCGGGCCGGGACCGACGGCGGGGCGGACGTGGTGGGGGTGCTCCTGTCCCAGCTGCGGGAGGACCTCGCCTGAGCGGCGCTCCGGACGCCACCGCGCGGACGCCTCCCGAGAGGCTCCGGCGGGGCGCGCCACGACCCGCCTGAGCCCTGCCGGAGCCGCCCCGGCCCCGTCTGCACCCGGGGCGGCGGGCGGCCGGGGCCGGCCTGTCCGGTTCCGTCGCAGTAGTCATGCCCGGGTCACGGGGACGGGGGGACGATGGTCGCAGTCGACGGGCCGTTAGCGTTCTCGCGCGTTTCCCGGCCCGGACTCGACTGCCCGGTCGGCCGGTGAGGACGGCCGCCGGGACGGCTTCCAGCACCCGAGGAGTGCGTGATGACCGAGCACACCCAGCCGGACGGGCCGACCCCGTCCGGGATCTCCCTGGTGATGTCCCGCCGCGGACTGCTGACGGCCGGCACCGCAGTGGCCTCCGCTGTCGCCGTCGGGGCCGTTCCGACGACGGCTGCCGCCGCTCCCAGCACCAACGGCGTCATCTACGGGGTCGAGGACGACAAGGACCTGCTGTGGTACCGCCACGAGGGCCGCAGCAACGGCACGCCGCGCTGGGCCAACAACGGCACCGGGCGCAAGGTCGGCAGCGGGTGGGACTTCGCCCACGTCTTCGCCGGCGGCGCCGGGGTCGTCTACGGGGTCGAGCACGACGGGGACCTCCTGTGGTACCGCCACGAGGGCGCGGCCGACGGCACGGCGCGCTGGGCCAACCGGGGCCGCGGGCGCAAGGTCGGCAGCGGGTGGGACTTCACCCACGTCTTCTCCGGCGGCGCCGGGGTCCTCTACGCGGTGCAGGGCAACGGTGACCTTTTCTGGTACCGCCACGAGGGGCGCAGCAACGGCACGCCGCGCTGGGCCAACAACGGACGCGGGCGCAAGATCGGCAACGGGTGGGACTTCGCCCACGTCTTCGCCGGCGGCGACGGGATCATCTACGCGGTGGAGCACGACGGGGACCTGCTGTGGTACCGCCACGAGGGACGCGGCGACGGCACGGCGCGCTGGGCCAACAACGGACGCGGGCGCAAGGTCGGCAGCGGGTGGGACTTCGCCCACGTCTTCGGCGGCGGAGGCGGGATCGTCTACGCGGTCGCGTTCGACGGAGACCTGTTCTGGTACCGCCACGAGGGGCGCAACAACGGCACGCCGCGCTGGGCCAACAACGGCACCGGGCGCAGGATCGGCAACGGGTGGAACTTCGAGCACGTCCTCTACGGGAACTAGCGAGCGGCTCCCGGCCCGCACGACGACGGCCCGCGCACGACGAATGCCCCCGTCCGGCGTTGTGCCGAGCGGGGGCCTTCGCCTCCGGTGGAGCTAAGGGGAATCGAACCCCTGACCTTTTCATTGCGAACGAAACGCTCTACCAACTGAGCTATAGCCCCGGAGCAACCGTTCCATCGTATACATCCCGCGCCGGTTTCGCATCTCGGGCGCCCGGCGCGTCCGGGGCGGTTCCCGCCGGTGGTCGGGGAGCAGGGCCGGCAGTGGGTAGATTGACCGGCATGGACGACGCGCCCGGACCCCACGACCCCGCAGCCGACGAGGCCGGCGAGACGGCAGACCTGGCGGTCGCCTTCGTCCCCGGCGTGATGCCCGGCAAGTGGTTCTTCCGGTGGCGGGACCGCAACCCCGGCCGCGTCCTCGCCGAGCGCCCGCTCGAGACGGACGCGTGGGAGGAGGAGCTGGGAGCGGGGCGCGCCCACGCGTGCTTCGTGCGGCTGCCCGCGCACCCGCGCCCCGGGGTCGACGACCTCGCCACGCTGCGCGAGGAGTACCGGGCGGTGGAGCTCTACGCGGAGCAGCAGGTCGTGGTGCTGCCCCGGGACCACGAGCTGACCCTGCTCGACGAGGTGCCGGTCGCGGAGCTCGTGGACGAGGTGCTGCTGCAGGAGCCGGCGACCCTCCCCGAGCGCCACCGGCTGCGCTCCCCGGAGGCTGTCGCCGCGGACGCGCCGCTGCCCCCGATGCGCCACGCCCGGGACGCCGTCGAGCTCGTCGCCGCGGGCCTGGGGCTGGTCGTCCTGCCCATGTCGCTCGCCCGGCTGCACCACCGCAAGGACCTCGTCCACCGTGTGGTGCCCGATGCCGCCACGGTCCCCGTGGCGCTGGTGTGGCCGCAGGACCTGACGGAGGAGCAGGAGGAGCTCGTGCAGGACTTCGTGGGCGTCGTCCGCGGCAGGGGGCTCAACAGCTCCCGGGGTGCTGCCGCACCGGCGTCCCCGGCCGCGGAGGACCGGCCGGCCGCCAAAGCGGGTCCGGCACGGGCCCCGTCGTCGCGCCGTGGGGGACAGCCCCCGCAGGGGGCGCGGCGGGCGGGCGCGCCCCGGGGCGGGGCGCGGTCCGGTCGCGGCGGGCCCAAGGGCGGCCGCCGGTCCGGCGGCCGTGGCCGGCGCTGAGGGCGCCTACTGCTGTCCGGGGGACTGCTGCTCGACGGCCACCGTGTAGGACCACAGCTCCGAGGCGGTGCCCACGGGCCGGGGGCGCTCGCCCTCCCCGGCGGGGCCGCCGTGGGACCGGGCGAAGTCCTGCGAGGACCGCCAGGCGTCGTAGGAGTCCTCGTCGGCCCACCGGGTGAGCACGAGCCACTGCGTGCGCCCGTCCGTGGGCCGCAGCAGCTCGAAGCCCTCGAAGCCCGCGACCCCGGCCATGGAGCCGCTGTGGGCGGCGAAGCGCCGGCCCAGCTCGTCGCCGGAGTCGGCCGGGACGGTGATGGCGTTGATCTTGACGATGCTCATGCGTCCGATCCTGGCACATCGCGCCGGACCGACCGGACCTGTCCCGTCTCCGGCGGACCGGGCGCCGCGACCCCGGCCTCGGCCTGCCGGATCACGGTCTGGTTCAGCAGGGGCACGTGCAGGCCCTCGCGGTCGAGCATCTTCTTGATCCGCAGCCGCAGCGCCCGGGCCACGTCCCACTGCTTGAGGGGGACCGTGCGGACGGCCACGCGCACGGTGACGGACTCCCCGGTCACGGCCTCCACGCCCCACACCTCCGGGTCCTCGGTGATGTACTCGCCGACCTTCGGGTCGTCCCGCAGCAGCCCCGCCTCGTGCAGGATCAGCTCCGTGACCAGCTCGATGTTCGTGTCGTAGGGCACCGGCAGGTCCAGCACGCAGCGGGCCCAGCCCTGGGACTGGTTGCCCACGCGCAGGATCTCCCCGTTGCGCACGTGCCACAGGGTGCCGTTGACGTCCCGGACCTGGGTCACGCGCAGCCCCACGGACTCCACGGTCCCGCTCGCCTCGCCGAGGTCGACGACGTCCCCGATGCCGAGCTGGTCCTCGGCGACCATGAAGATCCCGGACAGGTAGTCCTTCACGAGGGACTGCGCCCCGAAGCTCAGGGCCACCCCGGCGATGCCGGCGGAGGCCAGGACCGGGCCGATGTCGTAGTCGAGCTCCGAGATGATCATCACCAGGGCCACGGCCCAGATCACCACCGTCCCCACGGACGAGAGCACCGAGCCGATGGTGTGGGCGCGCTGGGACTGCCGCGCGCCGGCCAGTCCCGCGTCCTCGACCCAGCGCGGCCTGCCCCGCTCCATCCGGCGCACGATCCGTGACCGGGTGCCCTTCGCGATCCCCCCGGTGACCCGGCGGATCAGCAGCCGCACCACGGCGGCCAGGATCGAGGCGCCGAGCAGCACCAGGAGGATCCGCAGCGGCTTGTCGAGCCAGAACTCCCACACCGGGTCCAGGGCCGGCACGGGGGTGGACATCAGGAGGGGGGCAGGGAGGAGCATGGAGGAAGCGTAACCAACGACGTCCGCGACCCGTCAGCCGTCCAGCCGATCCGGAGGTGCGTCGGGCACAATGGTGGTCGCACCCGCCGGGCCCCGCCCCGCCCCGCCCACCGCCGAGGACCCATGACTGCACCCAGCCCCGCCCCGACCGCCGCCCCCGACCTCACCGCCGCCCCGGACGCGGCCGTCCTGGCCGCCCGGATCACCGGGGCCCAGGACTCCGGCGCCGAGACGCTGGGCGGGGTCGCCGGCTGGGCCGTCGACGTCATGGAGGCCATCGGCGCTCCTGGCGCCGGTCTGCTCGTCGCGCTCGAGAACCTCTTCCCGCCGCTGCCGTCCGAGGTGATCCTCCCGCTGGCCGGGTTCACCGCGAGCCAGGGCAGCTTCTCGCTCGGCGGGGCGATCTTCTGGACGACCCTGGGCTCGGTGGTCGGCGCCGTGGCCCTCTACTGGATCGGTGCCGCGCTCGGCCGCCGCCGGCTGCGGGCGATCGTGGACCGGATGCCCCTGGTCGACCTGCACGACCTCGACCGCACCGAGGCGTGGTTCGAGCGGCACGGGAAGGCCGCCGTCTTCTTCGGGCGCATGATCCCCGTCTTCCGGTCGCTGATCTCGGTCCCCGCCGGCATCGAGCGGATGTCGTTCAGCGCGTTCGTCCTGCTCACCACGGCGGGGTCCCTGATCTGGAACACCATCTTCGTGCTCGCCGGGTTCTACCTGGGCGAGAACTGGCACGTCGCCGAGCAGTACGCCGGGATCTTCTCCCGGATCGTGGTCGTCACCGTGGCGGTCCTGATCGCGTGGTGGGTGCTCAAGCGGGTGCTGCGCAACCGCCGGGGCCTGTCCGACTCCGCCCGCCGCGAGCGCGGGCAGCAGTGACCGCGGCGGTCACAGCCACCGTTTGAACCGGAACACGACGTAGAGCACCACGCCCGTCACGAGCATCAGCCCCAGCGCCATGGGGTAGCCCCACACCCAGGACAGCTCCGGCATGAACCTGAAGTTCATCCCGTACACGGAGCCGATGATCGAGGGCGCGAACAGGATCGCCGCCCAGGAGGAGATCCGCTTCATCTGCTCGTTCTGCTCGATCGCGGCCTCGTTCTGCCGGGCGGCGAGCTGCGTGGAGTCCAGCATGAGGGCGTTGGTGAGGGACGCCTGGAAGGACTCGACCTTGTTGTTGACGAAGATCAGGTGGTCCAGGACGTCCCGCAGGACATGCTGGAGCTCCCGGGGCGCGCCGGCCCCGGCGAGCTCCTCGAGGAACTGCCGCAGCTCCAGCTCCAGCGGGGCGACCGCCCGGTGGAACGCGCTGACCTCCCGGGTGAGCTGGTAGATGCGCCGGGAGACGACGCCGTCCCCGGAGCCGGAGTACAGGGCGTCCGAGATCTCGTCGATGTCGTTCTCGAGCCCCTCGACCACCGGGTAGTAGTCGTCCACGGTCTGGTCGAGCACCGCGTAGAGCACGGCCTCCGCGCCGGTCACCAGCAGGGCGGGCTGCGACTCCACCCGGGTCCGGACCCGCCCGACCCGCCCGTGCTCGGACTGCCGGACGGTGATCACGAAGCCGGGTCCCGTGACGATGTGGATCTCCCCGAAGTCGACCGTCTCGGTGGCGTCCTGGTAGACGGCGGGGCGCAGCACCGTGAACAGGGTGCTCCCGTAGCGGTCGAGCTTGGGCCGCTGCTCGGCCTGCCGGATGTCCTCCACGGCGAGCTCGTGCAGGCCGAACTGCTCGGCCAGGGAGTCGAGCTCGTCCGCGGAGGGCCGGTACAGGCCGATCCAGACGAGGACGCAGTGCTCCCCGGCCTCGGTGCAGCGGGGGTCCTCGGTCCGCAGCCGGGCGAGCAGCCGGTAGGTCTCCTCGAGCGTGGCGGGGGACGCGATGCGCTGTCCGCCCCGGTAGACGGCGTTGTCGACGATGCTCACGCGCCCATTATCCCCGGGGGCCGATCCACCGGCCCGCCCGCCGCGCGCGCTGTCGGCGCCCCGCCCCGGGCGTTCCTAGAATGGGGGGCATGAGTTTCCCCATGGACACCCGGGTGGGTGCCTACGCCGTGATCGTCCAGGACGGGGCGGTGCTGCTCAGCCACTGGAACCCGCGCCACCCCACGCTGCGGGGGGCGTGGAGCCTGCCCGGCGGTGGCATGGAGATCGGGGAGCAGCCCGCGCAGACCGCGCTGCGGGAGGTGCACGAGGAGACCGGCTTCACCGTGGAGCTCGACGAGCTGCTCGGCGTGCACAGCCGCCACATGGACGCCGGCGAGCGGCTGGACGGCCGGGACCGGCCCTTCCACGCCCTGCGCGTGATCTACCGCGCCCACATCACCGGCGGGACGCTCACGTCGGAGCAGGACGGCTCCTCCGACGAGGCCCGCTGGTTCCCCCTGGCGGCGCTGCCGCAGCTGCCCCTGGTCGGCCTCGTGCCCGTGGGCCTCGAGCTGGCCGGGCTCGTGGCCGCGGGCCCCGCGGGACCGGGGGAGGGCCGGTGAGCCGCCGTGGCGCCGCCGCGGGCCTGCTCGCCGTCGCCGCGCTCACCGGGTGCGGCGGCGGGGCCCCGGAGCAGCCGCCGGCCACCGCGGCGTCCCCCGCCGCGGAGCCGGTCCGGATCGCGGCGGGACCCACCGGGCAGACGGCCGTGCTCGCCCACGTCTACGCCGGGCGGCTGCGGGAGGCCGGCTTCGATGCGAGCGTGGTCGACGCCGGGACCGAGCGCGCCGACTACCTCGGGGCCCTCGAGCGGGGGGAGGTGGAGGTCGCCGCGGACTACTCCGGCAACCTCTACCTGTACCTGCGCGGCCGGGCGCCGGTGGGCCCGGCCTCCGCGGCGCCCACGGACGGGGCGACGCCCACCCCCACGCCGTCCCCGGACGCCGAGGACGGCGGGCTCGCCGAGGACCTCTCCGAGCTGCTGGGACTGGGGGAGGAGCGCGCGGACGACGACGACGTGCTGGCCGGGGTGCAGGACGTGCTGCCCGAGGGCCTGCGGACCCTCGAGCCGGCCCCGGCGGAGAACACGGTGGCGGTCGTCGTGACCCGGCCGACCGCCGTGGAGCACGAGCTCACCGACCTGGAGGACCTGGGCCCGGTGTGCGACGAGCTGGCGCTGGGCACCGACCTCGACTTCGCGGGCCGCTCCTACGGCCCGGAGGGACTGGAGGACGCCTACGAGTGCGTGCCCGGCAGGTTCGTGCCGTTCGGCGACCAGGACGACCTCGTGGACGCACTGCTCGAGGACCGGGTGCAGGCTGCGGCCCTGTTCACGGCCTCGCCCGCCATCGAGGACAACGCCCTCGTGGTCCTGGCCGACCCGCTCAACAACTTCGTCCCGCAGCGGGTGGTCCCCGTGGCGGCCGAGGACCTGCCGGACGCCGCCGCGGACGTCGTCGACGGGGTCTCCGCGCAGATCGGCACCGAGGACCTCGTGCTGATGACCCGGATGACCTCCGCCCGCGACCCGTACACGCCCGAGGAGGCCGCGCGGTACTGGCTCGAGGGCGGCGACGACACCTGATCGGCGCACCGACGGGTGCCCCGGACGGCGTGCACCCCGGGGGTAAGGTGTACCGCATGTCAGTGGTGAAGCAGTCCGACAAGCTCAAGAACGTCCTCTACGACATCCGCGGCCCCGTGCTGGAGCAGGCGGAGCACATGGAGGCGGAGGGCCACCGGATCCTCAAGCTCAACATCGGCAACCCCGCGCCGTTCGGCTTCGAGGCACCCGACGCGATCCTCGTGGACATGATCAAGAACCTGCCCAACGCGCAGGGCTACTCGGACTCCCGCGGCATCTACTCGGCACGCACAGCCGTGGTGCAGTACTACCAGACGCGCGGGATCATGAACCTCGACACCGACGACGTCTACCTGGGCAACGGCGTCTCCGAGCTCATCACCATGACGCTGCAGGCGCTGTGCAACCCGGGCGACGAGATCCTCATCCCGTCCCCCGACTACCCGCTGTGGACGGCGTCGGTGGCCCTGTCCGGCGGCACCCCCGTGCACTACCGGTGCGACGAGGACAACGACTGGAACCCGGACCTCGAGGACCTCGCGGCGAAGATCACCCCCAACACCAAGGGCATCGTGATCATCAACCCGAACAACCCCACCGGCGCGGTCTACTCCCGCGAGGTGCTGCAGACCATCGTGGACCTCGCCGCCGAGCACGAGCTGATCCTGTTCTCGGACGAGATCTACGAGAAGATCACCTACGACGACGCCGAGATGATCAACACCGCGACCCTCACCGGCGAGGACGTGCTGTGCCTGACCTTCTCCGGGCTCTCCAAGGCCTACCGGGTGGCCGGGTACCGCGCCGGGTGGCTGGCGATCACCGGGCCCAACTGGAAGGCCGAGAGCTTCATCGAGGGCATCAAGCTGCTCGCCAACATGCGCATGTGCGCCAACGTCCCGGCCCAGCACGCGATCCAGACCGCGCTCGGCGGCTACCAGTCGATCAACGACCTCATCCTCCCGGGCGGGCGGCTCAAGGCCCAGCGCGACCTCGCCCACCGGCGGCTCAACGAGATCGACGGCGTGTCCTGCCGGCAGGCCGACGGCGCCCTGTACCTGTTCCCCAAGCTCGACGTGGAGAAGTTCAACATCGTCGACGACGAGAAGTTCGCCCTCGACCTGCTCAAGGAGCAGAAGATCCTCGTCAGCCACGGCCGGGCGTTCAACTGGCCGGAGCCCGACCACTTCCGCCTCGTCACCCTGCCGTCCGTGGAGATGCTGGCCACGGCGCTGGACCGGATCGAGGAGTTCCTCGGCAACTACCGCCAGTGACCGGCGGGCTGCGCCCCGCGGCCCGCCCCGCACTCCCAGGAGGTCCCGCATGAGCGCAGCCGACCAGAGCCCCGGCACCGGGTTCGAGCAGGACGTACGGCCTCTGCTGCGCGCCCGGCCGGGCCTGTCCCTGGACGCGGTGGACACCCGCTCCACCCCCGGGTTCCGGGGGAAGAAGCAGCAGGGCACCGCGCTGCGGGCCGCCCGGGACGCCGAGCTGTCCCGGCTGCAGCGCCAGATCTACGCCAACGCCACGGTGGGCGCCCGGCACCGGGTGCTGCTCGTGCTGCAGGGCATGGACACCTCCGGGAAGGGCGGCGTCATCCAGCACGTGCTGGGCGGGCTCAGCCCGCACGGCGTGCACACCCACGGCTTCGGCCGGCCCACCGAGGAGGAGGCCGCCCAGCACTTCCTCCAGCGGGTGCGGCGCCAGCTGCCCCGGCCCGGGGTGATCGGCGCGTTCGACCGGTCCCACTACGAGGACGTGCTGGTGCCCGTGGTGCACGACGTGCTCGACGACCGGCAGCTCGAGCGGCGCTACACCGAGATCCGGCACTTCGAGCAGGAGCTCGCCGACGACGGGGTGGTGGTCATCAAGGTCTTCCTGCACCTGGGCCTGGACGAGCAGCGCGAGAACCTCCTCGCCCGCATGAGCGACCGGACGAAGCAGTGGAAGTTCGATCCCTCGGACCTCGAGGCGCGCAGCCGGTGGGAGACCTACATGGCCGCCTACGAACGGGCCATCGACGCGACCGACGCCGACCACGCGCCCTGGTACGTGGTGCCCACCGACCGGAAGTGGTACGCCCGGGCCGTGGTCCAGGACCTGCTGATCTCCGCGCTCGCGGGCCTGCGGCTCGACTGGCCGGACCCCGGCTACGACGTCGAGGACGCGCGCCGGCGCCTCTCCGAGCTCTGACCCGCGCCACGGCGGGCCGGGCCGGCTCAGCCGCGCCCGGCGCCCTCCTCGCCGTCGCCCCCGTCGGCGTCCGCGCGCCGGCTCCGGGCCGCGTCGAGCCGCTCGCGGGCGCCGTCGAGCCACTGCTCGCAGCGGGTGGCGAGGGCCTCGCCGCGCTCCCAGAGCGCGAGGGACTCCTCGAGGGACGTGCCCCCGGCCTCGAGCCGGGAGACGACCTGCACGAGCTCCTCGCGGGCCTGCTCGTAGCCCAGGCCGGCGATGTCGGACAGGTCGGGTGCTGCGGGGTGGTCGGTGCTCGCCATGGGTGGCGCCTCTCGTTCGGAACGGTCGGGGACGGCGGTGGTGCCGGTGCCCCGGTGGGTCAGGGGGAGCCGGGGTGCTCGCCCGGGCGCCGGGCGGAGACGGTCTCGGTGCGCACGCCGAGCTCGCCCGCGGCCAGGCGCACCCCCAGCAGGTCCCCGGCGCGCACGGCGGCGGCGTCGGTGACCACGGCGCCGGAGGCGTCCAGGACCACGGAGTAGCCGCGCTGCAGGGTCTCCTGGGGGGACAGCGCCCGCACCCGGGCGCGCAGGGAGCGCACGGCGTCCCGCTCCCGCAGGGTCCGGGAGTCCACGGCGGACAGCGCCCGGGTGCGCCACCGGTCCACGTCCTCCTCCCGGAGCAGGATCATGTCCTCCGGCTGGGCCAGGACGGGCCGGGTGCGCACGGCGGTCAGACCGGCGGCCTCCCGGTCCAGGAAGCCCCGCACGGCGCGGTCCAGGCCCGCCCGGGCCCGGGCCACCCCGGCGCGCTCCTCGACGACGTCGGGGACGATCCGCTTGCCGGCGTCCGTGGGGGTCGAGGCCCGCAGGTCGGCCACCCAGTCGAGCAGCGGCTGGTCGTTCTCGTGCCCGATGGCGCTGACCACCGGGGTGCGGGCGGCCGCCACGGCCCGGATCAGGGACTCGTCGCTGAAGGCCAGGAGGTCCTCGAAGGAGCCGCCGCCGCGGGCGATCACGATGACGTCCACCTCGGCCATGGCGTCGAGCTCGCGCAGCGCCTGGGTCACGGCGCGCACCGCGCCGGAGCCCTGGACCGCGACCTCCCGCACCTCGAAGTCCACGGCCGGCCAGCGCAGGGACGCGTTGCGGATGACGTCCTTCTCGGCGTCCGAGTTGCGCCCCGTGACGAGGCCGACCCGGCGGGGGAGCAGGGGCAGGGGCTTCTTCCGGGCGGCGTCGAAGAGCCCCTCCTCGGCGAGGGCGCGCCGCAGCCGCTCGAGCCGCTCCAGCAGGTCGCCCAGGCCCACCGGGCGGATGCCGCGGCCCAGCATGGACAACCGGCCGGTCTTGGCCCAGAAGTCCGGCTTGAGCTGAGCGACCACCCGCATGCCCTTCTCCAGGGGACGGTCCAGGTGGGCGGTCTCGTTGGCGAAGAGGGTCACGGGCACGGAGATCTCGGCGTCGACGTCCCGCAGGGTCACGTAGGTGACGCGGGCGCGCCGGTTGAGCTCGATGATCTGCCCCTCGACCCACGTGGGCGCGCAGCGGGCGATGTAGGCGTGCAGGTTCTCGGAGAGCATCCGCAGCGGCCACGGGTTCTCCGGGGTGGTCCGGTCCGCCCGCTGCGGCAGCTCCCGCTCGCCGCCCGCCGGGGCGTCCTGCTGCGGCTCCAGATACGTCATGCCTCATGCTTACCACCCGACGGGGACAGCCGTGCACGCGCTCCGCCCGTGCGTACAGTGGTTCCGTGAGCCTCTCAGCACCCCCCGCCCCCGGACACCGCTCCGTGCCCCGTTCCGCGCCCCGCCCCCGACGACGCGCCACGACCGTCCTGCGCACCGGCCTCGGCACCGTCCTCGGCCTCGCCGCCGCGTCCCTCGTGGCGCTGCTCGTGCCCCTGCACTGGGCCCAGGACACCCTGGTCTCCCGCGACGGCTTCACCCGGGTGGTGGGCACCCTCGCCGAGGACCGGCCGTTCCAGGAGGAGCTGGCCCGCACCGCCGTGGGGCAGGTGGCCGACCGGATCGTGGGGGAGCGGGCCACCGGCGTCGGTTTCCTCGACCGGATGCTCGAGGACGCCGCCCGCCGGGCGGCCGACGTCGCCGCGGACCTCACCTCCGACCCCGCCTACCAGCGCGCGTGGACGGAGGCGCTCACCCGCACCCACGAGGCCAACGTCCCCGTGGACGGCGCGGTGGAGGCGCCGCCGAAGGACCTCGTGCTGGACATCGCCCCCGTCCTCCGGGAGGTCGACGCGGCCGTGCAGCGGGCCGTCGGCGTGGACGTCGGCCTGGCGGAGCGCGAGAGCCGGATCACCGTCCCGGGGTCGAACACCGGGCGCCTGATCGAGGCGGGCACCCGGGTCACCGACCTGGCCGTCCCGCTCACGTGGACCGCCGCGGTGCTCGCCGTGCTCGCGCTGCTCGTGACCCGGCACCGCTTCGCCGTGCTCGCCGTGCTGGGGCTGGGGACCCTGGCCGGACTGGGCGTCGTGTGGCTGCTCGTGGAGCAGGGCGTGCAGCGGGCCTCCGGCATGCTCGGCGGCGACCCCGTGGTCCGGCTCGCCGCCGACCGGGCCGTCCTCCTGCTCACCGACTCCCTCGGCGAGCAGATGGTCACGGCCGCCTGGGCTGCCGGGATCACGGGCGTCGTGGGCCTCGTCGGGGCCATCCTCGTGTCGGGCGGATCACGGCGCGGGCCCCGCCCCACCGCGTAGCATGGAGGCCATGCCGACCACCGTTGCGCTCTCCATGCCCACCGTCCCCCGTTCCCGGCGCTCGCCGGAGGACGTGGCCGCCGCCGCTCCCGTGGCCGGACCGAAGAAGGTCCTGCTCGCGTCCCCCCGCGGCTACTGCGCCGGCGTCGACCGCGCCGTCATCGCCGTGGAGAAGGCGCTCGAGCACTACGGCGCCCCCGTGTACGTGCGCAAGGAGATCGTGCACAACAAGTTCGTGGTGAGCACCCTCGAGGAGCAGGGCGCCGTGTTCGTCGAGGAGACCGACGAGGTCCCCGAGGGGTCCCTGCTGATCTTCTCCGCCCACGGCGTCTCCCCGGCCGTGGTGGAGTCCGCGAAGTCCCGCGAGCTGCGCACCATCGACGCCACGTGCCCGCTGGTCACCAAGGTCCACCGCGAGGCCGTGCGCTTCGCGAAGAGCGACTACGACATCCTCCTGATCGGCCACGACGGCCACGAGGAGGTCGAGGGCACCGCCGGCGAGGCCCCCGAGCACATCCAGGTGGTGAACAGCCCGGACGAGGTCGGCCAGGTCGTCGTCCGCGACCCGGAGAAGGTCGTCTGGCTCTCCCAGACCACCCTCAGCGTGGACGAGACCCTGGAGACCGTGCAGAAGCTGCGCGAGCGCTTCCCCTCCCTGCAGGACCCGCCCAGCGACGACATCTGCTACGCCACCTCCAACCGGCAGACCGCGATCAAGAAGATCGCCCCGGACGCTGACCTCGTGATCGTCGTGGGCTCGGCGAACTCCTCGAACTCCGTGCGGCTCAAGGAGGTCGCCCTCGAGTACGGCGCCCGCCGCGCCGAGCGCGTGGACTTCGCGAACCAGGTGGACGAGTCCTGGTTCGAGGGCGTCGCCACCGTGGGCGTCACCAGCGGGGCCTCCGTGCCGGAGGTCCTCGTCAAGGACGTGCTGCGCCTGCTCGCGGACTACGGCTACGGCGAGGTCGAGGAGGTCGTCACCGCCGAGGAGGACGTGCTGTTCTCCCTCCCCAAGGAGCTGCGCGCCCGGCTCACCGCGGCCGGGGACACCTCCCACCGGCTCGGCGGCCGCGGGGCCCGCCCCACCCGCTGAGCCGCGGGCGGACCCGTCCGCTCAGCCCGCCGCGCGCTCGTCGAGCTGCCCCGGCACGCTCCCGCCCGGCTCGGTGCGGCCCGGGCGCTCCGCCGGCTCCGGAAGCTGCACCGCCTCCGGCGCCGGCGGCAGCTGCGCCGCCTCGGTGAACTCCGGCGCCGTGAGCGGGCGCGGCGCCACCACGAGCGGACGCGTGGTGAGCCGATCGTCCTCCGCGAGCGTGGGGTCGAGGTCGTTGATCCGCCGGGCCGTGGGGAACACCCGGGTCTCCACGGAGCCCGTCAGCCGGTTGTAGGTCTCCACCGACTTCTGCAGCGACCGGCCCATGTCGTCGAGGTGCTTGCCGACCGTGCCCAGCCGCTCGTAGAGCTGGCGGGAGAGGTCGAAGAGCTCCTTGGCGTTCTCCGTGAGCCCGTTCTGCCGCCACGTGAACGCCACGGCCTTGAGCGAGGCGAGCAGCGAGACCGGTGACACGAGCGCCACGTTGCGGCTCGCGGCGTGGTCCAGCAGGGTCGGGTCCGCGTCCAGGGCCGCGGAGAGCGCGGACTCGGCGGGCAGGAAGCACAGCACCAGCTCGGGGGAGGCGTCCCGCGCCTCCCAGTACTTCTTCGACGCCAGCACGTCCACGTGCCCGCGCACGGCCTTCGCGTGGCCGGCCAGCTGCGCCCGGCGCCCGGCGTCGTCCTCGGCGTCCTGGGCGCGCAGGTAGGCGGTCATGGGCGCCTTGGCGTCCAGCACGATGTCGCGGCCCCCCGGCAGGTGCACCACCATGTCCGGGCGGATCGCGCTGCGCTCGCCGTCCGCGGTGGTGCCGTTGGAGGCGACCTGCTCCCGGAAGTCGACGTGCGCGGTCATCCCCGCGGACTCGACCACGCGGCGCAGCTGCACCTCGCCCCACAGGCCGCGCGCGGAGCCCGAGCGCAGCGCGGAGGACAGGGAGGTGGTCGCGGTGCGCAGTTGGTCGCCGACCTCGCGGGTGTGGGCGAGGGCCTGGGTGATGCCCCCGTACTGCTCGGCCCGGTCCCGCTCGAGCGCCGTCACGTGCTCCTCGACCGAGCGCAGCTGGTGGGCCACCGGCGCCAGGGCCCGCAGGACGTTGTTGTCCTGCACGGAGCGGGCGTCGGCGTCCCGCAGCCGGTCCTCGAGCTGGGCGCGCGCCTCGACGGCCGCCGCCCGCTCGGAGGCCAGGTCCACGAGCCGGTCCTGGACGGCGGCGAGCTCGGCCTGCAGCCCGGCCCGCTCCTCCTCGGCCGCCTGAACCTCCCGGGCGGCTCGGGCCCGCGCCACGGCGGTGCCCAGGAGGGCGCCCACCAGCAGGGCGAGCAGGCCGAGGACGACGACGAGGCTGACGGTCATGCCCAGCAGTGTGGCACGCCACCCGGACACCGCACGGCAGCGGCGCTCACCGCCCCGCTCCCCGGAGCGTCGCCCGGTCAGCGCCGGACCGTGGTTCGGCGCACGGCCAGCAGCACCACGGCCGTGAAGACCACCGTCCAGAGCCCGGTGTTCAGCAGCAGCGCCCACAGGGGGTCGGACTCCACCGGCGGGCCGCTGGTCGCCACGACGTCGCCCTCCACGAGCGGATAGCGGGCGAGCCCGGCCAGGCCGTAGAGCGGGGTGAAGCGCGCGATGTCGAGCATCACCCCGGTGAGCGGGACGAAGAGGTTGCCGAAGAAGCTGAGCACCACGAGCATCCCGGAGGCCGCCCCCACGGCGGACTCGGAGCGGAACAGCAGCCCGGCGGCCAGGCCGTAGAGGGCGAACACCGAGGAGCCGGCCACGACGATCGCCGCGGTGGCGGGCCAGCGCCAGCCGCCCAGCTCGGCGCCGGTCAGGGCGCCCACGGCGTAGACCACGAGGACGGGCAGCACGGCCATGGCGAGGGCCACGGCCACCTTGGACAGCACGTACCCGTGCCGCGGCGCCGGGGTGAGCCCGATCTGCCGGCCCCACCCGCGGGCCTGCTCCACGGCGGCGGAGCCGGCGATCGAGGTGGTCGCGGTGACCGCCCCGTAGACCGCCATCGAGATCATGTTGTAACCGCCGGCGTTGCCGTGGCCCACCGGGAGGTCGGAGAAGTCCCCCAGCGCCGTGAACATCACGTAGAGCACGGCGGGCAGGACCACGATGAAGAAGGTGTTCTCGACCATGCGCACGTTGCGGCGCAGGTCGTGGGCGGCGTAGGCGATGCTCATGGTGCTGGTCCTCCGGGGACGGGGGAGTGGGGACGGGGGAGTCGGGACGGGGCGAGCGGGGCCGGTCAGTCGGCGGTGAGGCCCAGGAAGGCCTCCTCGAGTCCGGCGTGGGTGATCTCGAGCTCGCTCGCGCCCGTGGTCGTCAGCAGGTGGCGGGCGATGGCGTCCGTGTCGGGGCCCGTGAGCCGCCGGCGTCCGCCGGCGGGCTCCAGCGGGGTCGCCCCCGGGACGACGACGGGTCCGGGCCCCTCCCAGCGGAAGCTGACCACGCGGTGGCCCGCCAGGGCCTGGACCTCGGCGGTGGGGGCATCGGCGACCACCCGCCCGCCCTTGAGCACCACGGTGCGGGCGGCGAACTCCTCGGCCTCGTCGAGGTAGTGGGTGGCGAACACGACCGTCCGGCCGCGCTCCGCCTCGGCGTGCATCGCGGCCCAGAACTCCCGCCGGGCGCCGACGTCCATGCCCGCGGTCGGCTCGTCGAGGACCAGCAGGTCCGGCTCGGGCAGCAGGGCCAGCGCGAAGCGCAGCCGCTGCTGCTCGCCGCCAGAGCACTTGGAGACCTTCCGCCGCGCGAACCCGGCGGCCCCCGCCCGGCCCAGGGCCTCGTCCACGGGCAGCGGGTCCCGGTGCAGGGTCGCGACCATCGCGACCGTCTCGCGCACGGACAGGTCGTCGAGCAGCCCCCCGGTCTGCAGGACCGCGCCGATCCGCCCTGCCCGCACGCTCTCGCGCGGGGTGGCGCCGAGGGTGCGCACGGTGCCGTCGTCGGGGTCGGTGAAGCCCAGGACCATGTCGAGGAGGGTGGTCTTGCCGGCGCCGTTGGGCCCGAGCAGCGCGACGACCTCGCCGCGCTCGATGCGCATGCTCACGCCGTCCACGGCGCGGACGCGCTGCTCGCCGCGCCCGAAGCCCTTGTGGACGCCGGAGACGTCGACGGCCGGGGAACCGTCCGTCGGGTCGGCGGGGCTCGGGTGCGGCGATGTGCGGGAGGCCGGGAAGGACGTCATGCTCCAACTCTGCTCCACCGCGCGCCGTCCCGGAAGCTCCACGGGCCACGACACGCCCACGACCTCGGCCACGGGCCCCGGGGGCGGCACGGCGTGCCGGCCCCGTGCCCGGTAGGATGGTCTCCCGTGGCTCTTACTATCGGAATCGTCGGACTGCCCAACGTCGGCAAGTCCACCCTGTTCAACGCGCTGACCCGCAACACCGTCCTGGCGGCGAACTACCCGTTCGCGACCATCGAGCCGAACATCGGCGTGGTCAACCTGCCGGACCCGCGGCTGGACCGGCTCGCGGAGATCCACGGCTCGGACCGGATCCTGCCCGCGACCGTGTCCTTCGTGGACATCGCCGGCATCGTCAAGGGCGCGTCCGAGGGGGAGGGCCTGGGCAACCAGTTCCTCGCCAACATCCGCGAGGCGCACGCGATCGCCCAGGTGGTCCGCGCCTTCGACGACCCGGACGTCATCCACGTCGACGGCGAGATCAACCCCGCCTCGGACATGGAGACCATCAACACCGAGCTGATCCTCGCCGACCTGCAGACCCTCGAGAACGCGATCCCGCGCCTCGAGAAGCAGGTCAAGATCAAGAAGGCCGATCCCGCCAAGCTCGCCGCCATGCAGCAGGCGCAGACGATCCTCGAGCGCGGGGACACCATCTTCGGGGCGGCCGAGAAGGAGAAGCTGGACGTCGACCAGCTGCGCGACCTCAGCCTGCTCACCGCCAAGCCGTTCATCTACGTCTTCAACGCCGACGACGGGGTGCTCGGCGACGAGGCCAAGCAGCAGGAGCTGCGCGATCTCGTGGCGCCCGCCGACGCCGTGTTCCTCGACGCGAAGCTCGAGTCCGAGCTCGTGGAGCTCGACGAGGAGGAGGCGAAGGAGATGCTGGAGATGTCCGGGCAGGACGAGGCCGGTCTCGACAAGCTCGCCCGCACGGGGTTCCACACCCTCGGGCTGCAGACCTATCTCACCGCCGGGCCCAAGGAGTCGCGCGCCTGGACCATCCCCGTGGGCGCCACCGCCCCGCAGGCCGCCGGCGTCATCCACACCGACTTCGAGCGCGGCTTCATCAAGGCCGAGATCGTCTCCTTCGAGGACCTCGACGCCGCCGGGTCCATGGCCGACGCCAAGGCCGCCGGCAAGGTCCGGATCGAGGGCAAGGACTACGTCATGCGCGACGGCGACGTGGTGGAGTTCCGCTTCAACGTCTGAGCCGGGCGGGTGCTCCGCGCCAGCGGAGATCACTCCGGCCCGGGGCGCCGGCGGTTCTGCTTGGTCTCGGAGCGGCGGCGTTTTCCTTCGAGACGGCGACGGCGCGAGCCGTGGGTGGGCCGGGTCGCTCGCCGGACCACCGGCGGCACCACGGCGCCGCGCAGGAGTGCGGCGAGACGCTGTCTCGCCGCGGTGCGGTTCTGTCGCTGGGAGCGGTGCTCGGCGGCGCTGACGGTGAGCACGGTGCCCGAGAGCCTGCCGGCGAGCTGATCGAGGGCACGTGCGCGCTGCGCGTCGCTCAGCGCCGTCGTCGTGGCCAGGTCGAGAGAGAGCTGCACCCGGGAGTCGGTGGTGTTGACGCCCTGGCCGCCCGGCCCGGAGGCGTGGGAGAACTGCTCGACCAGTTCACCCGCCGGCACCCTGAGGCCGCGGGGCGCGCCGGGGCCCGGGGGCACGTGCAGATCGTCCACACGACGATTGTCCCGCACCGGCGACGCGACACATTCCGTTCGGTCTCGGTGGGGAATCTTCGGCTGCTCGGGCGAGGTCTGCGGCCGGGCGCGCCAATCAGCCGCAATGGCGGTTCGGCGCGCGGCCCGGCACGTCCTGCCTACTGCCCGAGGGGCTCACCGGTGATGCTGTCGACGGTGCCGTTCTCGATGCCCTCGCACTGCGACACCCCGGCCGGTGTGACGGGTTCGTAGTGGATGCAGAAGGCGTCGTAGTAGGGCATCCCGTCCTGCCAGGCCGCGTAGGCCTCGTCGTAGGTGAAGTCCTGGTCCGGCAGCGCCCCGGGCATGGGCGGCGGGGTGGCCCCGGGGGTCGTCGACGGGGTCGGCGATGGGGCCGGCTGCGTCGCCTCCGCGCTGCCGGTGGCCCCGGACGTCGGGGAGGACGAGGCGCTGGGAGACGCGCCGGGCTCGTCGATCCCGCCGCTGTCGGGAGTGGTGCACCCGGTGACCAGGGCCAGGGACAGGGCGACCAGTCCCAGTCGCCCGATGGGCGGCTTCTGGTGGACGTCTTGCGGGGGGTTCGGTGACATGGCCGTCTCTCCGGTGGGGGCGGGGGATCCGTTCATCACTTTAGGGAATGCGGGGCGGTCAGCCCGCGTGCGACTCGCACGCAGTGCGGCAGATCATTCCTCCGGGCGCGGAAAAGATCTCGGGCCGCGACGTCGAGGCGTTCTCGACGTCGCGGCCCGAGGTCTTCGTCGTGCCGGCGGACCGAACCGGGCCCTTACCGCGGGGTCTCGGCGGCGTCCTCCGGCGGTGCCGCCGCCTCGAGGTAGTCCTCGACGTCCACGAGCACGGCGGGGCCGGCCTGCGCCGCCTGCAGCGCAACGGCGAGACTCGCCACGTCGTCCTCGTCCAGGGGCTGGTCGGGCAGGTCCACGGCGTAGCGCGCCTCGCCGTCGACCAGCACGGGCGTGATCTGGGCGGTGCCGCTGGTGAGGTCGACGACGGTCGCGGGGGCGACCACCTCGACGTCCTCGGGGGCCGGGCGGTCGTCGGGGAGTGCGGGGGAGCTCATGGGAACCGTCCTGTCGTTCGGGGTGCTGTCAGGCTACTGCCTGTTGCCGCCCGCACAATGGGCCGACCCGTTACTGACGTCATGAGACACCCGCCGGCGACCGACGGCGACCGCCGAGGCGGCGGCGGGGGTCAGCGCAGGGCGCGCTTGATGTCGGCGCGCTCCTTCTCGAGCTTGCGCACCCGGTGGCCCAGCTTGAAGAGCCGGACGGAGCCGACGAGACCCATGATGAGGGCGCCGGCGACCGCCGCGAGCAGCATGGCGACGCCGAGGGGGAGGCTGAACTGCCAGCCCAGGTAGTTGAAGTCCGCCGGGACGTTGTTCTGCAGGATGAAGACCAGCAGCAGGATCAGGATCAGCAGGCCGAGGATCAGGGCCGTCCACGCGGCGCCCGAGACGCCCTGCTTCTGGTGACCGTCCAGGGCGGGGTCCGTGGCCGTCTGCGGCCGGACGGCCGGCTCCCGGCCGGGCGCCGGCCGGTCCGCGGCGGACGCGTCCGCGGCGGGGGTCCGCGGCTCGTCCCCGGGGGCGGGATCGGGCCGGAGCGGGTCGGAGGATGCTGGGGTGCGGGCCATGACGGTTCTCTCCCTGGTCGCGGACGGGTCGCGGTGACCCTGTGCTCCTCACGGTAGTCCCGGTCGGCGCGCCGTTGAAGTCCCGCCGGTGCTCAGCGGGTCGTGCGTGTCCGCCGGAGGAAGCGGCGCACCTCGGCGGTGACCAGCGCGAGCGTGTCCTCCTGGCTCACGGGCCCGGACCGGCGGACCGCCAGGGCGTGGTCGGCGCCCTCCACCGGGACGACGTCGACGGCCGGCGCGCCGTCCGCGGCGGCCGCGACCTCGTCCGCGGAGCCGAAGGCGTCCCGCGTGCCCTGCAGCACGAGCACGGGGACCGTGGGCCGCAGCAGCTCCTCGGCGCGCGAGCGCTCCGGGCGTCCCGGCGGGTGCAGGGGGAAGGCCAGGCAGACGACGGCGGACGCGCCCACGGCGGCGGCCGTCCGGCACGCCACCCGGGCCCCGGCGCTGCGGCCCCCGACGACCAGGGGCAGTCCGTCCGCCAGACCGGTCACGGCCGGCGCGGCGGCCAGCCACCCGGTGTCGAGGGCGGCCGGACGGGGAGCGATCCTCCGGCCGGCGAGCACCCACGGCTGCTCGTGGCGCACGACCGTGACGCCGTGGAGGGGGAGCCCGTCGGCGAGGGCGGTGAGGTCCGGGGCGCCGGCGCCCCCGCCCGCGCCGTGCCCGAGCCACAGCAGCGCGACGGGGTGCTCGGCGGGGGAGACCAGCAGGCGTCCCGGCCCGCTCTCGGTGGGCACGGTGAGCTCGGTCGATCGGGGCATGGCCACCACGGTAGCCCGGCGGGCGCCCGCGGCCGGCCCGTGGTGCCCGGCGGCGGCGGTGCGGCCTAGCATGTGGTCATGGCCTCCCCGAACGCGACCGGCGGCGCCCGGCCGAGCCGGGCGGACCTCGAGGCCGCCCGGGGCGCGACCCTGCCCGACCTGCTCGGCCCGGACGTGCGGCTGCTGATCTGCGGCATCAACCCGAGCCTGTGGGCCGCGGCCACGCAGGCGCACTTCGCCCGGCCCGGCAACCGGTTCTGGCCGGCCCTGCACGACGCCGGGCTCACCGGCCGGCTCGTGGACTGCGCGGCCGGGATGAGCGCGGAGGACCGGGAGCACGTCCTGGGCCGGGGTCTCGGCATCACGAACCTGGTGCCCCGGGCCACCGCCCGGGCCGACGAGCTGGACCCCGCCGAGTTCGTGGCCGGCCGGGAGCGGCTGGGCGAGCTCGTCGCCGGGCTGCGCCCCGCCGTCGTCGCGGTCGCCGGGGTCACCGCCTACCGGCACGCCTTCGCGGACCCGGGAGCCCGGCTCGGGCGCCAGGACCGGGAACTGGCCGGGGCGCAGCTGTGGGCGCTGCCGAGCCCGAGCGGGCTCAACGCCCACGCGTCCCGGGCGAGCCTCGCCGCCGCGTTCGCCGAGGCCGGGCGGGCGGCGGGCCTCCCGGTCGCCCCGACACCGCCGTGACCCGGTCACGGGCGCCGCGTCCGCGTCAGACGAACAGCAGCAGGCTCACGGCCATGACCGCCATCCCGGCGACCAGCCCGTAGACCGACAGGTGGTGCTCGCCGTACTCCTGGGCCGTGGGCAGCAGCTTGTCCAGGGAGATGAAGACCATGATCCCGGCCACGCCCGCGAACACGACGCCGAAGAGGACGTCGTCGAGGAAGGGGAGCAGGACGAGGTAGCCGAGCACCCCGCCGACGGGCTCCGCCAGGCCCGAGAGGAACGCCCAGCGGAACGCCCTCCGGCGGCTGCCCGTGGCGTGGTGGATGGGCACTGCCACGGAGATCCCCTCCGGGATGTTGTGCAGCGCGATGGCCACGACCACCGGGATCGCCACGGACGGCTCCTGCATCGCGGCTACGAAGGTCGCGAAGCCCTCCGGGAAGTTGTGGATCGCGATGGCCACCGCGGTCATCGTCCCCATCCGAAGGAGCCGGCGCTGCCGTCCGGCGTCGTCGTGCGGGTACTCGTGGGGGTTGACGCGCGTGGGCACCAGCCGGTCGATCACCGCGATCAGGAGGATCCCCGCGAAGAATCCGCCGGCGGTGGCCCACGCCCCCGAGCGCTGTCCGAGCTCCGCGACCAGGGCCACCTGGGCCTTGACGAAGATCTCGATCATGGACACGTAGATCATCACCCCGGCCGAGAAGCCGAGGCTCACCGCGAGGAACTTGGCATCGGTCCGCCGGGTGACCAGGGCCAGGAACGCGCCCACACCCGTGGCCAGCCCCGCGAACAGCGTCAGGCCGAAGGCGAACAGCAGCTCGTTCACGACCGGGTCGGCTCCGTTCCTAGGCGGGGGTGGGCGCTCGCAGTCTAGCGAACGGCGGGTGCGCCAGAATGGTCCGATGACGACCTCCTCCGCGCGTGCCCCGGGTGCCGGCGGCCGCCCGGCGGGTGTCCCCGCCGGGCTCGCCGACCGGTACACCGCCGCGTGGGAGCTGGTCCCCGACGGGCGGGCGCGGGACGACGGCGGGGCCCTGGTCCTGCCGGTGCGCACCCGCGCCGGGGAGCCGGCCCTGCTGCGGCTCTCCCCGCCGCGGCCCGGCGCCGAGCACGAGCACCTGGCCCTGCGCGTGTGGGCCGGGCGCGGGGCCGTGCGGCTGCTCCGGGCGGAGCCGGCGGACCGGGCGCTGCTGCTCGAGCGCACCGCCGACCGGGACCTGCACGAGCTGCCGGTGCTCGAGGCATGCCGCGTGCTCGGCGAGCTGACCCGGGTCCTCGCCCGGCCGCCGCGGCCCCCGTTCCCGCGCCTGTCGGAGACGGCCCGGCGGTGGCAGGCGGAGCTGGAGGGGGCCGTGGACCTGGACGCCCGGTTCCCGCGCCGCTTCCGGCTCCAGGCCGTCCGGAGCCTCGAGCGGCTCCGGCGCGACGAGCTGGACGCGGCGCTCGTGCACCAGGACCTGCACCACGGGGCGGTCCGCGCGTCGGCGCGCGCCCCGTGGCTGGCCGCCGGCGCCGACGCGGTGGTCGGCACCCCGGAGTTCGCGCTGGTCCCCGCCCTGTGGCACCGCACGGAGGAGGCCGGTCACGGCGGGGCCCTGGCCGCGGCCCTGGCGGACCGGATGGAGGCCCTCGCCCTGGCGGCCGGCGCCGACGAGGAGCGCCTCCGGGCCTGGACGCTCGTCCGGTGCGCCGTGGCGGCCCGGGACGAGGCTCGCCGCCCCACCGGCGCCCCGCACCGCGAGGTCGGCCGGCTGGTCCAGCTGTGCAAGGCCGTGCAGCGGGGCGCCTGAGGCACCGTCCTCGCGCCCGGGCTCAGGAGGTGGGGGAGCGGCGGAAGCCCAGGTCCGCGGCGAGCGGGCGCCACGCCGCCACGAGCAGGGTGAGCGCGGTGGGCACGAGGACCGGGAAGCCCGCGGCCAGGTAGCCCAGGGCGCCGAGCACCCCGCCGGCGAAGAACAGCCCCACGAGCGCGGCCAGCAGCCTGAGCTTCCCGGCGTCGCCGGTCACGGGGTCCGCGTCCGCGAGCCGGTTGCGGTAGAGGAACTTGCCGAGCTCGATGCCGATGTCCGTGACCATGCCCGTCACGTGGGTGGTGCGGATCTGGGCGCCCGAGATCTTGGTGATCACCGCGTTCTGCAGGCCCATGGTGAACGCGAGCACCGGGACGAACAGCAGGTCCCGGTGCGCCCAGGTCAGGCTCTCGGCCAGCAGCCCGAAGACGAGCATGAGCAGGCCCTCGAGCAGCAGGACGTTGGCGTAGCGGCTGTGCAGCCCGCGGCGCCGCGCCCAGTTGAACATCAGCGCGCAGCACGCGGCCCCGGCCGTGAAGGCGAGGACGGCCAGGACGCCGACCGCCACGAGCCGCAGGTCGCCCAGCACGAGGTGGTCGGCGACCATCGCGGTGAGCCCCGTCATGTGGGAGGTGTACACGGCCACGGCCACGAAGCCCACGGAGTTGAGCACCCCCGCCACCAGGGCGAGCAGGTAGGCGAGGTGCCGGTTGAGAGCGGGCGTGCGGCGGGGTCCCGCAACGTTGAGCAGGTAGCGGTCGATCCGGGCCCTCATGCCGCGAGCCTAGTCCGGGGACCGCCGGGCGGCGTCACGGGGCCCGCAGCGCCACCGGCGGGACGAGAATGGGGGCGTGGCCACCGAGCGCGTGCGCCAGGACCCGTCCCTCCGCACGGCGGGCGAGCTCCTCGCCGAGCTGGACGTGGAGCCCGCCCTCGGGCTGAGCGCGGAGCAGGCCGGGGCCCGGCTGGCCCGGTACGGGCCCAACGAGCTGCGCACCGCCCCGCGGGTGCCGCGGTGGCGCAAGGTCCTCGCCCAGTTCCAGGACCCGCTGATCTACCTGCTCCTGACCGCGATCGCCGTGTCCGTGGTCGCCTGGGTCGCGGAGGGCGCCCGCGGGGTGCCGGTGGACGCGGTGGTCATCGCCGTGATCGTGGTGGCCAACGCGGTGCTGGGCCGCCTCCAGGAGGGCCGGGCCGAGGACGCGGTCGCGGCGCTGGCCGTGCTGACGGCGGCGAACTCCACCGTGGTGCGGGACGGGCGCCTGACCACGCTCCCCTCGGCCCAGCTGGTGCCCGGCGACGTCCTGGCCCTCGCCGAGGGGGACGGCGGTGGGTGCGGACGCCCGCCTGCTCTCCGCCGCGTCCCTGCGCGTGCAGGAGGCGTCCCTGACCGGGGAGTCGGAGGCGGAGCTCAAGGACCCGGCCGTGCTGCCCGCCCCGGCCCCGCTCGGGGACCGGCGGAACATGGTCTACAAGGGCACGGCCGTGGCCTCGGGGGTGGGCCGCGCCGTGGTCGTGGCCACGGGCATGGACACCCAGGTGGGCGCCATCGCCGAGATGCTGGAGCGCACGGAGGCCGAGCCCTCGCCGCTGCAGCGCGAGATCGCGGCCGTGTCCCGGTCGCTGGGCCTCATCGTGGTCGGCGTCGCCGTGGTGGTCATGGCCACGGTCGTCCTGGTCAGCGGGGTGCGCGGCGTGCAGGACCTCGTGACGGTCCTGCTGCTGGGCGTCTCCCTCGCGGTCGCGGCCGTCCCGGAGGGCCTGCCCGCGATCCTGTCCCTGGTCCTGGCCATCGGGGTGCGGGCGATGGCCCGCCGGCAGGCGGTGGTCAAGGACCTGCACTCCGTGGAGACGCTCGGCGCGGCCTCGGTGATCTGCTCCGACAAGACCGGCACGCTCACCCGCAACGAGATGACCCTCAAGGTGCTCGTAACCCCGTCCGGCACGGTGGAGCTCTCCGGCACGGGGTACTCCCCGGAGGGCGAGGCCAGGGTCGTGACCGGGGGCGCGCCCGCCGCGCAGGTCCTGCAGGAGGCGCGGGGCGTGCTGGTGGGCGGGGCGCGCGCCAACAACGCCCAGCTCAACGAGGCCGCCGGCGTGTGGACCGTGCAGGGCGACCCCACCGAGGCGGCATTCCTCACCGCCGTGCACAAGCTCTACGGCGCCGCCGACCGGGCGGACGACTTCTCCCGGGCCCAGGAGATGCCGTTCACCTCCGAGCGCCGGATGATGTCCACCCTCGAGATCGAGACGGACTCCAGGCACCGGTACCTGTTCACCAAGGGCGCCCCGGACGTCCTCCTGGACCGCTGCACCGGGGTGCGCGTCGGGGACGCCGTCGAGCCGTTCGACGCCGCGCGACGCCGGGACGCCGCCGCGGCTGTCCAGGAGCTGTCCGGGCAGGCGTTCCGCACCCTGGCGGTCGCCGGCCGGCGGATCCGGGAGCACGAGGCCGCGGAGCTCGGCGAGGCGGCGGAGCAGGACCTCGTCTGGCTCGGCGTGGTGGGCGTGCTCGACCCGCCGCGGGAGGAGGCCGTGGCGGCCGTGGCGCAGGCCCGGGCCGCTGGGGTGCGCACGATCATGATCACCGGCGACCACCCGATGACGGCCGCCAGGATCGCCGCGGACCTGGGGATCGTGCCCCCGGGCTCGCCCGCGCTCACCGGGGCGCAGCTGGACGAGCTCACCGGGGAGGGCTTCCTCGACGCCGTGCGGGACGTCTCGGTCTTCGCCCGGGTGGCCCCGGGCCACAAGCTGCGGATCGTCGACGCCCTGCAGGCCCAGGGCCACGTCGTTGCCATGACCGGGGACGGCGTCAACGACGCGCCGGCCCTCAAGGCCGCCGACATCGGCGTGGCCATGGGCATCACGGGCACGGAGGTCACCAAGGAGGCCGGGCGGATGATCCTCGGCGACGACGACTTCACCACCATCGTGGTGGCGATCCGGCAGGGCCGGGTCATCTTCGAGAACATCACGAAGTTCCTGCGCTACCTGCTGTCCTCGAACCTGGAGGAGGTGGCCACCGTGTTCTTCGGCGTGCTCCTCGCGGGCGCCCTGGGGCTGACGGACGCGGCCGGCGGCGCGATCGCCGTGCCGCTGCTGGCCACCCAGATCCTGTGGATCAACCTCGTCACCGACTCCGGTCCGGCCCTGGCCATGGGCGTGGACCCCGAGATCGACGACGTCATGGCCCGCCCGCCGCGCCGGCCCGACGAACGGATCCTCGACGCGCCGATGTGGGGGCGGATCGCGCTGCTCGGCCTGATGATGGGCGCCTCGACCCTGCTGACCATCGACATCTTCCTCCCCGGGGGTCTGGTGCCCGGCCAGGACTCCCTCGACGTGGCCCGCACCGCCGGGTTCACCACGCTCGTGCTCGCCCAGCTGTTCAACGCCCTGAACTCCCGCTCCGAGCTCGCGAGCGCCTTCCACCGGCTGTTCGTCAACCCCTGGCTGTGGGGCGCCCTGGCCCTCGCCGCCGCCCTGCAGGTGCTCGTGGTGCACGTCCCGGTGCTCCAGGTCGCCTTCGGCACCGCACCCCTGGACCTCGTCCACTGGGCCGTCGCGGTGGGCATGGCGTCCCTCGTCCTGTGGGTCGAGGAGCTGCACAAGCTCGTCCGCCGGTCCCTGGTGCGCCGGGGCTGACGGCTCGGGCACCCGGCGGCACGGGCGCGGTCAGTCGGGCCGGCGGCCGAGAGCCTCGACGGTCTCGGCGGCCAGGGCGATGCCGGCGCCGCTGTAGAGGTTGAAGACCGTCCGGACCCCGTGGCCGCGCAGCTCCTGCACCTCGTCGTCGTACTGCGCCACGGCGGCCACGACCCCGTCGAAGCCCGTGGCGCTCAGCTGCTGGAGGGCCACGAGGTTGGAGCCGTGGAAGGGCATCGCCAGCACGGCGACCTGCACGTGGCCGGTCGCGATCACCCGCTCCCAGAACTCCTGGTCGGTCGCGTCGGCCTCCTGGACGTCGATCCCCTGCGCCCGCAGCCGCTCCACGCGGTCCGTGGCGTTCTCGATGCCCACCACGGAGAAGCCGTGCTCCTCGGAGAGCTCCCGGTAGGCCGCCTGCCCCACCCGGCCCATGCCGAGCACGAGCACCGTGGCGTGGCTGATGTCGATGGGACGGTCCTCCGGGTGCAGCCGGTCGTCCGGGTGCTCCGGGAGCCGCCGGGCGAGGGCGCTGGTCAGGGAGGAGCCGCGCCGGTTGACCAGGGCCGAGATCACGAAGCTCAGGGCGACCGCCACGGAGAGCATCACCAGCCAGTCGTCGTCGAACATCCCGGCCGAGACGCCGATGGCCCCCACGATGAGGGCGAACTCCGAGTGGTTGCCCAGTGCGAGGCCCGTTCGCAGCGACGTGCGGCGGCGCAGCCCGAACAGCCACAGCAGCAGCACGAACAGCATCGCCTGGACCGGCAGGAGGCCCAGGAGCAGCACGCTCATGGCGAGCATCTCGAGGGTCGGCATCCCGTGGAAGCCGATCGAGACGAAGAACGCCACCAGCAGGAGGTCCTTGAGCGTGAACAGGGTGCGGGACAGCTCGCCCGCGTTGGCGTGCGAGGCCAGGAGCATGCCGACGAGCAGCGCCCCGAGATCCCCCTTCAGGCCCACGGCCGAGAAGGCGATGTAGCCGGGGACCAGGGCCATGGCGACGCCGAACAGGGCCTGCAGCTCCCCGTGGCCGATGCCGTCCCAGATCCGGCGGAACACCCACGCCGCCGGCAACAGCAGCACCAGGGCCAGGGCCCACGGGCTCGGCGGGTGCTCGCTCGTGACGGTGATGAACGCTACGGCGGCGACGTCCTGGATGATGAGGATGCCGATCGCCACGCGCCCGTAGAGCGACGTCGTCTCGCTGCGCTCCTCGAGGACCTTGAACACCAGGACCGTGCTCGAGAAGGACAGGGCGAACCCGGCCAGCAGCAGCGCGCTGAGGTTCTCGCCCGGCAGCTGCAGCCCCACGAGCATCAGCAGGCCCAGGAGCCCCGCCCCGAGCGCCGTGCTCAGGACCAGGTGGATCCCGGCCGTCCCCCAGACCTCCCGGCGCAGCAGCGACCGGGCGTCGAGCTTGAGACCGATGCCGAACAGCATGAGGGTCACGCCGACGTCGGCCAGCTGGTCGAGGGCGGGGAGCCGCTCCACGCCCAGGCCGTTGAGCACGAAGCCGGCCGCGAGGAACCCGATCAGGGGCGGCAGCCGCGCGAGGACGGCCAGGGCACCGGCCCCGAAGGCGACGACGAGATAGATGGCAACCGTGGACACAGTCAGCTCCCTCGCCGGCCGGTGGTGGGACCCCTCCAGTCTAGGGCGGGGGCCCCCGGGGACCGGCGCGGTCCCGAGCGCCTACAGTGGTCGCAGCACCGCGCAGCGAGGGAAGGACCGGAGCATGCACGAGAGCCAGCGGCCCGGCGCCGCCGCGTCCGCCCCGACGCGCTCCCAGCGCCTGGACCGGCTGCCGTTCACCACCGAGCACCGGAAGCTGCTCGTCGGCTCCGGCGTCGGCTGGGCCCTGGACGCCATGGACGTGGGCCTGATCTCGTTCGTGATGGCCGCGCTCGCCCAGGAGTGGGGCCTGGGCTCCGGGGAGCTGTCCCTGCTCGCCTCGATCGGCTTCGTGGGGATGGCCGTGGGCGCCAGCCTCGGCGGGCTCCTGGCCGACCGGCTCGGCCGGCGCCAGGTCTTCGCCCTGACCCTGCTGGTCTACGGCACGGCCACCGGCGCGTCCGCGCTCGTCGGGTCCCTCACCGCGCTCGTGGTCCTGCGGTTCGTGGTGGGCCTCGGCCTCGGCGCCGAGCTGCCCGTGGCCTCCACCCTCGTCTCCGAGTACGCGCCCCGGCGGATCCGCGGCCGCGTGGTGGTGGTCCTCGAGTCCTTCTGGGCCGTCGGCTGGATCCTCGCCGCCCTCGTGGGCTACTTCGTGGTGCCGTCCTCCCCGGACGGCTGGCGATGGGCGCTCGTCGTCGGACTCGTGCCGGCCCTCTACGCCGTGGTGGTGCGCCGGGCCCTGCCGGAGTCCGTGCGCTTCCTCGAGCACCGGGGCCGGACGGACGAGGCCGAGGCCGCGGTGCGCCGGTTCGAGCGGGCGCGGCCGCTGGGCCGCTCCCGGGCCGAGACCCCCGAGCAGCCCCGGGCGGCGGAGGCGGCCGGTCAGCGCCCGGCGGAGGACGCGAGCGGGATCTGGGCCCCGTCCCTGCGGCGGCGCACGGCGGCGCTGTGGACCGTCTGGTTCTGCATCAACTTCGCCTACTACGGGGCGTTCACCTGGCTGCCCACCCTGCTGCTCCAGCAGGGCCTCACGCTGACGACCTCCTTCGGCTACGTCCTGGTCATCACGCTCGCCCAGCTGCCCGGCTACGCCGCGGCCGCCTGGCTCATCGAGGTCTGGGGCCGCCGGATCACCCTGGCCGTGTTCCTCGGAGGCTCCGCGGTGAGCGCCCTGCTCTTCGGCATCGTCTCGATGGGCGACATCGTGCTCCCGTGGCAGGTGATCGGCTCCGGCATGGCGCTGTCCTTCTTCAACCTGGGCGCGTGGGGGGCCCTGTACGCGATCGGCCCCGAGCTCTACCCCACCGCGCTGCGCGGGACGGGGACCGGGGCGGCGGCGGCGTTCGGCCGCGTCGCCTCGATCCTCGCCCCGCTGGCCGTGCCGGCGCTGCTCGCGCTCGGCGGGGAGCGCTACGACGTCGTCACCGTCTTCGCCGTCTTCGGCGCCGCCTTCCTCGTGGCCGCCCTCTCCGCGTTCGCCCTGCCCGAGCAGCGGGGACGGGCCCTGCAGTGAACTCCCCGGCCGTCCTGACGGACCGCGAGATCGGCCTCGCCCGGCTCGCGGCCCACGGGCTCGTGCGCCCGGAGGACGTGGCGCCCGAGGACGTGGTGCGCGCCCTTGGCGCCGTCCAGGCCCAGGACCTGCCCGGCGCCCTGGTGTCGGTCGCCCTGCGGCGGGCCGGCGGCTCCGGCGGCCTGCGGCAGGCCTTCGACGACGGCCGGATCGTGCGCACCTGGCCCATGCGCGGGACCCTGCACCTGGTGCCCGCCGAGGACCTGCGCGCGTGGCTGGCGGTCCTGGGTCCCCGCACCGTCGCCTCGACGGCCGCCCGGCGCCGGGCCCTGGGCATCGACGAGCGGCTCGACGCGGCCCGGGAGACCGCCCTCGCCGCGCTGCGCCGCGGCCCGCAGCCCCGTGAACGCCTGCACGCCGCGTGGGAGGAGGCCGGGCTGCTGGGCGAGCCGGGCCGGGCCTACCACCTGATGCTCGCCCTGCACCTGGACGCGACCCTGTGCCTGGGCCCGCTGACCGCGGACGGCCGGGACCAGCTCGTGGTGCCCGTCGCGGACTGGGTCCCCGCCGCGGGGGAGGAGGCGGCCGTGCCCGGGGGCACCGCCGGCGGCACCCCGCCCGTCGTCGCCCGCTGGGTGCGCCGGTACCTGCGCGGCCACGGCCCGGCCTCCGTCGCGGACGCCGCCCGGTGGGCGGCCCTGCCGCGCTCCGCGGTGCGCGCCGCGCTGACCCGGGCCGACGGTGTCGTGGCGGTGCACGACCGCGCCGGCCGCGAGCTGTGGTGCGCCCCCGAGGTGCTCGAGGGCCCCGCACCCGGCGGGCGCCGCGCCGCCGGGGTCTTCCTGCTGCCGCCCTTCGACGAGTACGTCCTGGGCTACGGGGACCGCTCCCACGTGCTGGCCCCGGCCCACGCGGCCCGGATCGTCCCCGGCGGCAACGGGGTCTTCAAGCCCACCCTCGTGGCGGGCGGGCGGATCGTGGGGACCTGGGGGCGCGTGCGCCGCGCCGGGGGAGCCGAGCTCGTGCTCGACCCGTTCGAGGAGCTCTCGGCGACCCGCCGCAAGGCCGCCGAGCGGGCCTTCGCGCGGCTGCCGGCGCTCTGAGCCGAGACGAAGCCGGTATGGGTCCCGGGGCCCGGGAGGTGGTCCGGCTCACCCGGCGCTCGATAGGGTGAGGCCATGATCAACCCCGCCCGCCTGCACTCGGACCTCTCCCGCCTCGGCCGCGAGACCGAGATGTTCCTGGCCACCACCGCGTCCCTGTCCGACGACGAGCTGGCCGCCCCCTCGCTGTGCGAGGGATGGCGCCGCGCCGACGTCGTCGCCCACCTCGCCTCCAACGGGCGCGCCCTCGTCAAGCTCGTCGACTGGGCCGTGACCGGACAGGAGCAGGCCCCCTACGCCTCGATGGAGGCCCGGAACCAGGACATCGCCGACCTGGCCGCCCTGCCCCGCCAGGAGCTGGTCGAGAAGGCGCGCGAGTCGGCCGCCTACTTCGCCGAGCAGGCCCAGCGGCTGACCGGGGAGCTCGCGGTCGAGGAGGTGCACCTGCACGGCAAGGTGATCCCCGCGACCTCGATCGTGGCGCTGCGCATCGCCGAGGTCGTCGTCCACCACCACGACCTCGACACCGCCTGGACCATCGAGGAGGCCGACCCCGACTCGCTGCTCAACGCCCTCGAGGCCGCCGTGCGCACCATGCGCGCCAAGGGCGCCCCCGGCATGACGCTGGTGACGGAGGAGCGCGACGAGTGGGTGATCGGCGACGGCGCCCTGCGCGTCGAGTCCGACCGGGAGGGCCTGCTCGAGTGGCTGGCCCGCGGCGACGGCGAGAACGTCGAGGCCGACGGCCCGCTGCCGGTGCTGCCCTCCTGGTGACCGGACGCCCCGTGCGCAGCTGGTGGCTCGCGGCGCTCGTCGTGCTCGCGACCGCCGCCGCCGCCGCCGTCCGGCTCGGGCGCGGCGAGCTCGGCGAGGCGACGATCGCCGTGCTCGCCGGCGCCGTGGCCGTCGCGCTGTGCTCCCCGCTGGTCTTCCCGCGCCGGGGCGCCGCCCCGGACGCGGTGACCGTCTACTACCGCCCCGGCTGCGGTTACTGCCTGCGCCTGCGTGCGTCCCTGGGCTCCCGCGCCAGGCGCGCCCGCTGGGTGGACATCTGGGCGGACCCGGACGCCGCCGCCTACGTGCGCTCGGTCAACGGGGGCGACGCGACGGTGCCGACCGTCGTCGTCGACGGCGTCCCGCACACGAACCCTTCCCCCGCCACGGTCCGGGCGGCGCTGGAGCACCGGGCCTGACCGGACCCCCGGCGCGCTCCACGTCCCCGGACGGATCGACGCCCGCCCCGGGACGGGGACGAGGCGCCGCGCCGGACGGGCGGACGGGGGGAGTCGGCGGGGTCACAGCCGCCCGGGGTGCCGCCGGGGCGGCGCCGCGGGGTAGAATGGTCTACGGCCCGCTGAGCGGGCGCTCCCGCCCGGGTCCCTCCGGGTGCGCGGCGGCGCCCCGGCCGCACCCATCGGGAGGGCTGCACCTCCCCCCGCATCTCCACCCGAAGAGAGACCCACGCGTATGCCTGTCACCTCCACCACCGCCCAGCGCGCCGACCTCCGCAACGTGGCCATCGTGGCCCACGTCGACCACGGCAAGACCACCATCGTGGACGCGATGCTCCAGCAGACGCACGCGTTCTCCGCCCACGGTGAGGTCGAGGAGCGCGTGATGGACTCCGGTGACCTGGAGCGCGAGAAGGGGATCACGATCCTCGCCAAGAACACCACGGTGTTCTACGACGGTCCCTCCGCCGAGGGGGAGACCATCACCATCAACGTCATCGACACCCCCGGCCACGCCGACTTCGGCGGCGAGGTCGAGCGCGGCCTGTCCATGGTCGACGGCGTCGTGCTGCTCGTGGACGCCTCCGAGGGCCCGCTGCCGCAGACCCGCTTCGTGCTGCGCAAGGCCCTCGAGGCCAAGCTCCCCGTGATCCTCGTGGTCAACAAGGTCGACCGCCCGGACGCCCGGATCGAGGAGGTCGTGCACGAGTCCATGGACCTGCTGCTGGGCCTGGCCTCGGACATCTCCGAGGACGAGCCGGACCTGGACCTGGACGCCGTCCTGGACGTGCCCGTGGTCTACGCCGCGGGCCGTGACGGCCGGGCCTCCCTGACGCAGCCCGAGAACGGCGGCCTGCCGGACAACGAGGACCTCGAGCCGCTGTTCGCGACCATCATCAAGCACGTCCCCGCGCCCTCCTACGACCCCGAGGGCGTGCTCCAGGCGCACGTGACCAACCTGGACGCCTCCCCGTTCCTGGGCCGTCTCGCCCTGCTGCGCATCTTCAACGGCACCCTCAAGAAGGGCCAGACCGTGGCCTGGGCGCGCGCCAACGGCGAGCTCAAGAACGTGCGGATCTCCGAGCTGCTGGCCACCAAGGGCCTGGACCGCGTCCCGGCCGACTCCGCCGGCCCCGGCGAGATCGTGGCCGTGGCCGGGATCGAGGACATCACCATCGGCGAGACCCTCACCGACCCGGAGAACCCGCAGCCGCTGCCCCTGATCACGGTGGACGACCCCGCGATCTCCATGACCATCGGCATCAACACCTCCCCGCTGGCCGGCCGCACCAAGGGCACCAAGGTCACGGCCCGCCAGGTCAAGGACCGCCTCGACAAGGAGCTCGTCGGCAACGTCTCGCTCAAGGTGCTCCCCACCCAGCGCCCCGACGCCTGGGAGGTCCAGGGCCGCGGCGAGCTGGCCCTGGCGATCCTGGTGGAGCAGATGCGCCGCGAGGGCTTCGAGCTGACCGCGGGCAAGCCCCAGGTCGTGACCAAGACCGTCGACGGCAAGGTGCACGAGCCCTACGAGCACATGACGATCGACGTCCCCGACGAGTTCCTCGGCGCCGTGACCCAGCTGATGGCCGGGCGCAAGGGCCGCATGGAGGCCATGGCCAACCACGGCACCGGCTGGGTGCGGATGGAGTTCAAGGTCCCCGCCCGCGGGCTGATCGGCTTCCGCACCCGGTTCCTCACCGAGACCCGCGGCGCCGGCATCGCGTCCTCCTACGCCGACGGCTACGAGCCGTGGGCCGGGGACATCGAGTACCGCACCAACGGCTCGATGATCGCCGACCGCGCCGGCGTGGTCACCCCGTTCGCCATGATCAACCTGCAGGAGCGCGGGTCCTTCTTCGTGGAGCCCACCTCCGAGGTCTACCAGGGCATGATCGTGGGCGAGAACTCCCGTGCCGACGACATGGACGTGAACATCACGAAGGAGAAGAAGCTCACCAACATGCGTGCGGCCTCCTCCGACACCTTCGAGAACCTCACGCCCCCGCGCAAGCTGACCCTCGAGGAGTCCCTCGAGTTCGCCCGCGAGGACGAGTGCGTGGAGGTCACCCCGGACGCCATCCGCATCCGCAAGGTGATCCTCGACGCCAACGAGCGGATGAAGGCGCACCGGGCCCGGGCCCGCGCCTGACCCCGGACCGCAGCAGCACCGCGCAGCAGGCCCGGCCGTGACCCAGCCCGTCCCGTACTACCCCGAGCAGGGCGTCCTCGTGCGCGAGGACGCCCTGCCGGGGCTGCTGCCCCCGGGCCTGCGCCCGGAGGACGCCCGGCTCCTGTTCGTGCACGCCCACCCCGACGACGAGTCCATCGCCACCGGCGCCACCATGGGCCGCTACGCGGAGCTCGGCGCGCGGGTCGTGCTGCTCACCATGACCCGCGGCGAGCGCGGCGAGGTCATCCCCGAGCCGCTGCACGCCCTCGAGGTCGGCCGGCCGGGGTGCACCGACGACGGCACGGCCCTGGGCCGCCACCGGGTCGGCGAGCTCGACGCCGCCGCGGCCCGCCTGGGCGTGGCCGAGCGCTTCTTCGCGGGGGAGCCCCCCGCCCTGGACCCCGCCGTGGGCTTCGCCGGCGGCACGGGCCACTACCACGACTCCGGCATGTCCTGGGGCCCGGACGGGCGGGCCGCCCCTGCCGAGGACTCCTCGCCGCACAGCCTCACCGCGGCCGCGGCCGACGAGGCCGCCGCCCACGTCGCCGCGGCGGTCCGGGCCGTGCGCCCGCACGTGCTCGTCACCTACGACGACGACGGCGGCTACGGCCACCCCGACCACGTCCGCACCTCCGCCGTCGCGGTGCGCGGCGCCGAGCTGGCCGCCCGTCCGGGCGCGGACGCCGACGGGGAGCCCGTCGACCCCTGGCACACCCCCCTCGTGTGGGCCGTCGAGGGCGAGGCGCGGTCCGAGGACCCGCGGCCGCAGGCCGCGGTGCACGGCTCCGCCGGGCGCAAGCGGGCCGCCATGGCCGCCCACGCCACCCAGCTGGTGCTCTCCGGGGACGGCTCGCGCTTCGCCCTCTCGAACGGGGTGTGGCAGCCCTTCAGCGCCCTCGAGACCTACCGGCTGCTCGCCGGGGACCCGGACGCGGTCGCCGCGGAGGAGGAGACGCCCGGTCGCGCCCGGGCATCCGTGCTCTCGGCCCTCGTGACGTCCGTCGCGGCCGGGGCCGTGGCGGCGTCCGTGGCCACGGTGCTGCACAGCGCCGTCTGGTACGCGCCCGCCGGGTGGTGGCTCCCGTGGGGGCTGCTCTTCGCGACCGCCCTGCTGCTCAGCGTGTCCCTGTGGGTCGGCACCGCGACCCGCCGCGTGTGGGCCGCCGCCGTGCCGGGGCTGACCGGCTACCTCGTCTCCTGGCTCTTCGCCTACGGCGGGGACGGTTCCGTGATCGTCGTGACGGACCCCGGCACGCCCGTGGGGATCCTGGGGCTGGCCTGGTTCGGGCTGGTCTTCGCGACGACCCTGCTGTCCGTGCTCGTCACGGCCCGGTGGCTGCGCGCCCGGCGGCGCAGGACCGGCGCGGGCTGAGCCCCCCCGGCGCCCGCCTGGGCGGAGCCCGGTGCTCAGGCCCCCCGGGGCCGGCGCCGCGGCGGCGCGGGCGGGACCACCCGGACGGCCCGGATCCCGCCGGCGCCGATCAGCACGTCCCCCCGGCGGGTCCGCACCGTGACGGACTCCTCGTCGGCGGCCAGCAGCTCGCCCAGCGCGTCGGTGAGCGGCAGCCCGGAGGCGTCGTCGGCCGGCAGGGCGTAGCGCACGCTCACGCGCGTACCAGCCGGCAGGCCGGTGAGCAGGCCCAGCGCCGAAGATGACGTCCCGGACGGCGATGTTGAGCCGGATGTCGGATGCTCCATGGCTGTCATCCTAGCCAGGGCACCGTGGCTAGACTGGTCGAAGCAATCCCAGGAGAAAGGTTCAAACCGCCGTGACCTACGTCATCGCCCAGCCCTGTGTCGACGTGAAGGACAAGGCCTGCGTCGAGGAGTGCCCCGTCGACTGCATCTACGAGGGGGAGCGCTCGCTCTACATCCACCCCGACGAGTGCGTGGACTGCGGTGCGTGCGAACCGGTGTGCCCCGTCGAGGCCATCTACTACGAGGACGACACCCCCGACGAGTGGGCCGACTACTACAAGGCGAACGTCGAGTTCTTCGACGACCTCGGCTCGCCCGGTGGCGCCGCGAAGCTCGGCAACACGCACACGGACCACCCCATGATCGCGGCGCTGCCGCCGCAGAACCAGGACGTCGCCCTGTGACGCAGGGGGACCGGTCCTTCGGCCTCGCCCTGCCCGACTACCCGTGGGACACGATGGCGCCGTACCGCGCCGTCGCCGCGGAGCACCCCGGCGGGGTCGTGGACCTGTCCATCGGCACGCCCGTGGACCCCACGCCCCTGGTCGTCCAGGACGCGCTGGCCTCCGCCGCCGACGCCCACGGCTACCCGACCACCCACGGCACCCCCGCCCTGCGCGAGGCCGTCGTCGCCTGGTACGCGCGGCGCCGCGGCGTGACCGGCCTGGACCCCGCCGCGGTCATGCCCACGGTCGGCTCCAAGGAGCTGGTCGCCTGGCTGCCGCTGCTGCTCGGCCTGCGCCCCGGCGACGTCGTCGTGCGGCCCACGGTCGCCTACCCGACCTACGACATCGGGGCCCAGCTGGCGGGCGCCGAGGCCGTGGCCGCGGACGACCTCGACGAGCTCGACGACGACGTGCGCTCCCGCGTGCGCATGGTGTGGCTGAACTCGCCCGCCAACCCCACCGGCATCGTCCGGGACGCGGCGTCGCTGCGGCGGGTGGTCGACCAGGCCCGCGCCCTCGGGGCCGTGGTTGCCTCCGACGAGTGCTACGCCGAGCTCGGCTGGGGCGCCTGGGACGTCCAGCAGGGCGGCGCCCCGGTCCCGTCGGTGCTCGACCCCCGGGTCAGCGGCGGGGACCACTCCCTGCTGCTGTCCGCGTACTCCCTGTCGAAGCAGTCCAACGCCGCCGGCTACCGGGCCGCGTTCCTCGCCGGCGACCCCCGGCTCATGGCGAGCCTCGTCAACTCCCGCAAGCACGCCGGGATGATCGTGCCCGCCCCGATCCAGGAGGCCATGCGGGCCGCCCTGGGCGACGACGCCCACGTCACCGCCCAGAAGGCGCTCTACCGGTCCCGCCGCGAGCGGCTCGTCCCCGCGGCCGAGGCCTTCGGGCTGCGGGTCGAGCACTCCGAGGCCGGGCTCTACCTGTGGTGCACGGCGGGGGAGGACACCTGGACCACGGTGCAGCGCTTCGCGGAGCGGGGCGTCGTGGTGGGCCCGGGGGTGTTCTACGGCACGGCCGGCGAGGGGTACGTGCGTCTCGCCCTGACCGCCACCGACGAGCGCATCGACGCCGCCGTGGAGCGGCTCGGCCGCGCCTGACACGGTCCCCGGCGCCGCCGGGATTGGTCGCGGCGCGGACGGAGCAGGTAGGTTGGACCCTGACGATCGCTGTGTCCCGGGACACGGCCGTGCTGCGCCGACGGTGGCGCCCGGCGCGGCGACCACGGGCACCGGACACCGACATCCACTCGCGGAGGACGAACATGACTGAGTCTGCACAGAAGACCGGGACGGCCCGGCTCGACTACGGGAACGGAAGCCCCCTCGAGCTGCCCCTCCAGGACGCCACCGAGGGCAACCGCGGCTACGCGATCACGAACATGCTCAAGGAGACCGGCAACGTCGCCTTCGACCCCGGGTTCATGAACACGGCGAACGCGCGCTCCGCCATCACCTACATCGACGGCAACAACGGCATCCTCCGGTACCGGGGGTACCCGATCGAGGAGCTCGCCCAGCACTCCAGCTTCATCGAGACCGCCTACCTGCTCATCTACGGCGAGCTGCCCTCGCCGTCCGAGCTCGAGGACTTCGACACCCGGATCCGCCGGCACACCATGGTCCACGAGGACCTCAAGAGCTTCTTCAACGGGTTCCCGCGCAACGCCCACCCGATGCCCGTGCTGTCCTCGGCCGTCTCGGCGCTGTCCACGTTCTACGGGGACTCCCTCGACCCGTTCGACCAGGAGCAGGTGGAGATCTCCACCATCCGGCTGCTCGCGAAGGTGCCCACCCTGGCCGCCTACGCCTACAAGAAGTCCAAGGGCGAGCCGATGCTCTACCCGCAGAACGACCTCAGCTACACGGAGAACTTCCTGCGCATGTGCTTCGGCGTGCCCGCCGAGGACTACGAGATCGACCCGGCCATGGCGAAGGCCCTGGACGTGCTGCTGATGCTGCACGCGGACCACGAGCAGAACTGCTCCACCTCCACCGTCCGGCTCGTGGGCTCCTCCCACGCCAACATGTTCGCCTCGGTCTCCGCGGGCATCAACGCCCTCTACGGCCCGCTGCACGGCGGCGCGAACGAGGCCGTGCTCGCGATGCTCAACCGGATCGAGACGCAGGGCGTGACGCCCGAGGACTTCATGGAGCAGGTCAAGAACAAGGAGTCCGGCGCCCGGCTCATGGGCTTCGGCCACCGGGTCTACAAGAACTACGACCCCCGGGCCCGCATCGTCAAGGACTACGCCCACGAGATCCTCGAGAAGCTGGGCGGCAACGACCAGCAGCTCGAGATCGCCATGCGGCTCGAGGAGAAGGCCCTCGCCGACGACTACTTCGTGGAGCGCAAGCTCTACCCGAACGTCGACTTCTACACGGGCCTCATCTACAAGGCGATGGGCTTCCCCGAGAAGATGTTCACCGTCCTCTTCGCGATCGGCCGGCTGCCCGGCTGGATCGCCCAGTGGCGGGAGATGATCGAGGACCCGGAGACCAAGATCGGCCGCCCGCGCCAGCTCTACGTGGGCGAGGGCGAGCGGCACTACCCGCAGCGCTGAGCAGTCCCGGCACCGGCGGACGCCGGGCCCGTCCCCTTCGCGGGGCGCGGGCCCGGCGTCCGCCGTTCCGCGCCGGCGCCCGCCCCGGTAGCGTGGTCGCATGAGCGAGCAGCGGCACACCCCGGACCGGATCACCGAGCTCGGCCCGGACGACGTCTTCGTCTTCGGCTCCAACGCCCGGGGCGCCCACCTCGCGGGCGCGGCGCGCACGGCCGTCGAGCGCTTCGGCGCCGTCCCGGGCCGGGGGCACGGCCTGCAGGGGCGCTCGTACGCGATCGACAGCATGAGCGGGCTCCCGGAGCTCGAGCGGGAGGCGGCCGCGTTCGTGGCCTTCGCCCGGGAGCACCCCGAGCTGACGTTCTGGCTCACCCGGGTGGGCACGGGCATCGCCGGCCACGACGAGCGGCGGGTGGCCGCCCTGTTCGCCGACGCCCCGCCGAACGTGGTCCGGCCCCGGGGCTGGTGAGCCCCGGGCCGGACCGGCGCTCAGGCGCCCGCGGCGTAGCCCTCGGGGTTGCTCCGCTGCCAGTTCCAATGGTCCCGGCACATCGTGTCGAGGTCCCGGTCGGCGGACCAGCCCAGCTCGGCCAGGGCCGTCGACGGATCGGCGTAGGACACCGCGGCGTCGCCGGGCCGCCGGTCCGTGATCTCGTAGGGGATGCTGCGCCCGGAGGCCCGCTCGAAGGCGGCGTGCACCTCGAGCACCGAGTAGCCCTTGCCCGTGCCCAGGTTCCAGGTGCGCACCCCGCCGTGCTCGGTGATGTGGTCCAGGGCCCTGAGGTGCCCGTCGGCGAGGTCCACCACGTGGATGTAGTCGCGCACGCCCGTCCCGTCGGCGGTCGGGTAGTCGGCGCCGTACACCTTCAGCTTCTCGCGCCGGCCCACGGCCACCTGGGCGATGAACGGCAGCAGGTTGTTCGGCACGCCCGAGGGGTCCTCGCCGATCCGCCCGGACTCGTGGGCGCCCACCGGGTTGAAGTAGCGCAGCAGGGCGACGTTCCAGGACGGGTCCGACGCGGCGAGGTCCACGAGCATGTCCTCGATGTGCTCCTTGGTCCGCCCGTACGGGTTCTGCGCGTCCATGGGCTGCTTCTCGGTCAGCGGCATCTCCTCGGGGGCGCCGTAGACCGTGGCCGAGGAGGAGAACACGATGGACCGGCAGCCGTGGGCCCCCATGGCGTCCAGCAGGTTGAGGGTGCCGGCCACGTTGGTGCGGTAGTACCACAGGGGCAGCTCGGCCGACTCGCCGACGGCCTTGAGCCCGGCGAAGTGGATCACGGCCTCCGGGCGGTGCTCCGCGAACAGGGCGTCGAGTCCCGCGGGGTCGAGGAGGTCGACCTCCGCGAACGCCTCGACGGCGCGTCCCGCGAGCTCCTCGACCCGCTCCAGCGAGGTCCGCGAGGAGTTCGCGAGGTTGTCCATCACGACGACGTCGTGCCCGGCCCCCAGCAGGGCGAGGACGGTGTGCGAGCCGATGTAGCCGGTTCCCCCGGTGACGAGAATCTTCATGGCCCCAGCGTATCGGCCGGGCCGCGGCGGTCCCGTCAGCGGCTCGCGAGGACCACCACGACGTCGTCGGGCGGGGGAGCGCCCTCCGGGTGCGCCTCGGCGGCGTCCACCCACCCCGGGGCGGGCGCGAAGCGGGCGGTGCGCTGGTCCGCCCGGACCCAGCTGCGCCCGTCGAAGGACACCTCGGCGACGCCCAGCGCGTCCGCCTGCGCGACCGCCCAGTGCGCCGCGGCCCAGCCCGCCGGCTCCCCGGGCGCCGGCACGACCACCCGGTCGCCGTCCGTGCGCGGGGCGGGCACCGCCGTGCGGAACGCGTCGCGGAGGGCGTCGGCCGCCCGGCGCGGGTCCCCGGGGTGCTCGGGGTCGTGGAGCACGCAGTTGAGCGAGCCCTCCGTGGCGCCGGTCAGGCTGCCGGCGAAGGCCCGGGCGAGGCCCTCGTGCCGCGCGTACGCCTCGGGGTGCCCGGAGCGCTGGACCGCCTGCGCGGCGTCGGTGACGGACATCGTCCGGTAGTCGAGCTCGGCGAGGCCGTCGTAGAAGGCGGCCGTGGCGTGGGCCGGGTCCATGATCTGCTCGACCGTGCCCCAGCCCTGGGAGGGGCGCTGCTGGAACAGCCCCACGGAGTCCCGGTCCCCGTAGTCGATGTTGACCAGCTGCGACTCCTGCATCGCGGTCGCCAGGGCCACGACCGCCGCGTACGGGTCGGTGCCGCGCGCCACGGACTCCGCGGTGATCAGGGCGGCGTTGGCGGACTGCTCCGCGGACAGGGCGTGCCGCTGCCGCTGCCCGTCCCCGTCCGTGCTCGCGACCACGCACCGGGGCTCCCCGGCAGAGGGCCGCCCCGCGCGCAGCTCCACGGCCACGAGGACCCCCGCCGCGAGCACGGCGCCGACGAGCAGGAGCACGAACAGCGGCAGCCGCAGCGACCTGCTGCGGCGGCCGGGGACGGGGGAGGACACGGGCGCTCCTGGGCGGACGGGAGGACGGGCGGGGGGCGACGGGCGGGCAGGGACGGGTGGACGGGCGACGCCGCGCAGGGCGGGGCGGGCCCGTCCTGCGCGGCGTCGGGCGGCGGGGCGGGGCCCGACGCGCTCAGTTGGCGTGCAGCGCCGCGTTGAGCTCCACGGTCCCGCCGGCGCGGGGCAGCACCTCGACGGCGCCGGTGAGGGAGTTGCGGCGGAACAGCAGGTTGGACAGGCCCGAGAGCTCCGAGGCCTTGGCCGTGGACCGCTCGCCGTCGGAGTGCACGCTCACCCGGGTGCCGGCGGTGACGTAGAGGCCGGCCTCGACCACGCAGTCGTCGCCGAGGGAGATGCCGACACCGGAGTTGGCGCCGAGCAGCACGCGCTCGCCCACGGTGATCCGCTCCTTGCCGCCGCCGGAGAGGGTGCCCATGATGGAGGCGCCGCCGCCCACGTCCGTGGCGTCGCCCACGACCACGCCGGCGCTGATCCTGCCCTCGACCATGGACTGGCCCAGGGTGCCGGCGTTGAAGTTGACGAAGCCCTCGTGCATCACCGTGGTGCCCTCGGCGAGGTGGGCGCCGAGCCGGATCCGGCTGGCGTCGCCGATCCGCACGCCCGCGGGGACCACGTAGTCCACCATTCGCGGGAACTTGTCCACGCTGTGCACGGTCACGTGCCCGCCGGAGGCCTTCATCCGGAGCAGCGCGAAGGTCAGCTCCTCGGCGAGCACGGGCCCGCGGTCCGTCCAGGCGACGTTGGCGAGCAGGCCGAACACGCCGTCGAGGTTCAGGGTGTTGGGGCGCACGAGGCGGTGGGAGAGCAGGTGCAGGCGCAGGTAGGCGTCCGCGGCGTCGGCGGGCGCGGCGTCGAGGTCGATCGAGGTCTCGACGATCTCGCTGCGGACGTTGCGGTCGGGGTCGGCGGTGGCCGCGAGCCGCAGGTCCGCGTCGAGGGAGGTGTCGACCGCGTCGGAGAGGGACGGGGCGGGGTACCAGACGTCGAGGACGGTGCCCTCCTTGGGGCCCGAGGCCACGACGGTGGCCAGGCCGAGTCCGGAGGCGGGACGAGAGGTGGAAGAAGTCATGGCCTCCATCCTACGGGGGACGCCGGGACGGGGCCGACGGGCGGCTGCGGCCTCCCCGTTATGCTGGCAGCCATGATCGCACCGGAGCTGGACCTCGCCGCGGACCCCGCCGACCTGACGGCCGCCCTCATCGACATCGCGTCCGTCTCGGGCTCGGAGGGTCCCCTGGCCGACGCCGTCGAGGCCGCGCTGCGCCGGCTCCCGCACCTCACCGTGCACCGGGACGGGGACGCCGTGGTGGCGCGCACCGACCTCGGCCGCGCCGAGCGGGTGGTGCTCGCCGGCCACCTCGACACCGTGCCCCTGCCGACCGCGCCCGGCGCCCGGGGGACCGTGCCCGCCACGTGGACGGGGGCCGACGGCGACCGGGTGCTCTACGGCCGGGGTGCCACCGACATGAAGGGCGGCGTGGCCGTCCAGCTCGTCCTGGCCGCGGCCCTGACGGCGCCGAACCGGGACATCACCTACGTCTTCTACGACCACGAGGAGGTCGACGCCGACGCGAGCGGGCTGGGCCGGCTCCAGCGCCACGCCCCCGAGCTGCTCGAGGCGGACTTCGCGGTGCTGCTCGAGCCCACCGACGGGACCGTGGAGGGCGGGTGCAACGGCACGATGCGCTTCCGCATCACCACCACCGGCCGTGCCGCCCACTCGGGGCGGTCCTGGATCGGGGAGAACGCGATCCACAAGCAGGCCGACGTCCTCGCCCGTCTGGCGGCCTACGAGCCGCGGACCGTGGCGGTGGAGGGGCTCGAGTACCGCGAGGGGCTCAACGCGATCCGGATCGGCGGCGGCGTGGCCGGCAACGTGGTCCCGGACACCGCCCACGTGGAGATCAACTACCGCTTCGCCCCGGACAAGAGCCCCGAGGACGCCGTGGCGCACGTGCGGGAGGTGTTCGCCGGCTACGAGATCGAGCTCACGGACCTCTCCCCGGCGGCGCGCCCCGGCCTGGACCGTCCCGCGGCCGCCGCGTTCGTGGCCGCGGTGGGCCAGGAGCCCAAGCCCAAGTACGGCTGGACGGACGTGGCCCGCTTCTCGCAGATGGGCGTGCCCGCCGTGAACTTCGGCCCCGGCGACGCCCTGCTGGCCCACACGGACGACGAGCACGTGAGTGCCGACGCGGTCCGGGAGTGCTGCCGGGCCCTGGCCGCGTGGCTCACGGCCTGAGCGGCGTCAGACGGTCGTCTCCTCGGCGGCCATGGGCCCCTCGGCCGGCTTGGTCCGGCCCGCGGTGCGGAAGCTGAGGAACCGCGACAGCCACGCGGCCAGCAGGGTCAGCAGGTAGTTGATGAGCACGAAGACCAGCGCCACCACGAACAGCGTCTGCAGGATGTTGCCGTCCCCGGAGCCCAGGCGCCGAGCGCTCGCGAGCAGCTCCGGGTAGGTGATGATGTAGCCCAGCGCGGTGTCCTTGAGGATCACCACGAACTGGCTGACCATCGAGGGCAGCATCGCGGTGAGGGCCTGGGGGAGCTCGATCATCCGCAGGGACCGGGAGGGCGTGAGCCCGATGACCAGGCCCGCCTCGCGCTGGCCCTTGGGCAGCTGGTGCACGCCGGAGCGGATGAGCTCGGCGATGACCGACCCGTTGTAGAACATCAGGCCCAGCACCACGGCCCAGAACGGCACGTTGGCGGGCTCGACCAGGCCGGCGCGGCCGATGCCCAGGTAGAAGAAGATCATCATCACCAGCACGGGCACGGCCCGGAAGAACTCGACCACCACGGTGCAGACGAAGCGCACCGGGGCCAGCTGGGAGAGCCGGCCGAGACCGAAGACCAGGCCGAAGGCGATCGAGAGGGCCACCGCCAGCAGCGCGGCCCGCAGGGTCTCCCACAGCCCCGGGAGCAGGAAGTTCTCCCAGGCCCGGGCGGTGAGCAGCGGGGTCCACCGGTCGGCGTCCAGCTGGCCCTGCTCGGCGAGCGCGCCGAGCACGACCCAGGCGAGCGCGGCGATCAGCAGGACTCCCGCCACGTTGAAGAGCAGCGTGAGCCGGCGGGCACGCGGCCCCTGCACGTCGAAGAGGACGTTCTGGGTCTTGGCCATCAGCGCTTCACCGCCAGCTTCCGGGAGGCCCAGGTGGTCAGCAGGCCCACCGGGACGACGATCAGGACGAAGCCGAGCGCCACCACCAGGAAGATCGCGATGATCACGTCCGGGCGGAACTCGATCATGGTCTTCATGAGGGAGGAGATCTCGGTGACCGACGCGGCCGCGGCCACCGTCGTGTTCTTCGTCAGGGCGATCAGGGTGTTGCCGAGCGGGGTGATCGCCCCGCGCAGCGCCTGCGGGAAGACGATCAGCCGGGCCGCGGGCAGGAAGCTCAGCCCGATGGCCCGGGCCGCCTCGGCCTGCCCGGCCGGCACCGTGTTGACGCCGGAGCGGATGGCCTCGCAGACGAAGGCCGCGTGGTAGAGGCTCAGGCCGATCACGGCGTAGAGGAAGAAGTTCCGGTTGAAGTCCGAGGAGAGGTTGATGCCGAGCTGGCTCCACACGCCCAGGACCAGGAACACGAGGATGATCGTCAGCGGCGTGTTGCGGAACAGGTTCACGTACGTGGTGCCGAGCAGCCGCAGGGACGCGATGGGTGAGATGCGCATCAGGGCGATCAGGGCGCCGAGGACCGCCGAGCCGATCGCGGCCCAGAAGGTCAGCTGCAGGTTGACCCAGAACGCGCCCGGCACGTCGTACTGGGCGAACAGACTGGCGAAGTCGGTCAGATAGTCGTTCACGGGAGCTCCCGGGGATCGGGCAGGTCCTGGGTCACGGAAGGCCCCTTCGTCGCGGATCGGTCGGCGTGCTGCGCGGTCGCGGTCCCGGGGCCGGCCGGTCGCCGGCCGGCCACGGGGTGCTCACGCGTCCGGGGTCACTCGCCGCAGGGCTCGGGCTCCGGCGGGTTGAGCTCGGCGTTGTAGGTGTAGTCGGCGCCCTCGGTGTTGGCCGTGACGGCCTCCTCCCAGGCGCCCTCGTCGATCATCTTGGTGATGGCCTCGTTGACGGCCTCGCACTGGTCGGAGCCGTCGGGCAGGCCCACGCCGTAGCGCTCCTCGGAGAAGGTGTTGCCGACCACCTTGAACTTGCCCTGGTTGGCGTCGGTCGAGGCGAGGCCGGCGAGGATGATGTCGTCGGTGGTCACGGCGTCCACCTGGCCGGACTCGAGCGCCGTGAGGCAGTCGGCGTAGCCGGGCTGCTCGACGAGGTTGGCGCCGGGCTGGTCGTCCTTGACCTTCTGCGCGGAGGTCGATCCGGTCACCGAGCACAGGTTCTTGCCCTCGAGGTCGTCGGGGCCGGCGATCGAGGAGTCGTCGGTGCGCACCAGCAGGTCCTGGCCGGCCACGAAGTAGGGGCCGGCGAAGTCCACGGTCTGGTCGCGCTCCTCGGTGATCGAGTAGGTCGCGAAGATCATGTCCACCTGGTCGTTGGAGAGCATGTTCTCGCGGTTGGCGGAGGGGGACTCGACCCACTCGATCTGGTCCTCGGAGTAGCCGAGCTCGGTGGCGACGTACTTCGCGACGTCGACGTCGAAGCCGGTGTACTCGCTGCCGTCGCGGTAGCCGAGGCCGGGCTGGTCGAACTTGATGCCGATCCGCACGGACTCGCCCGAGCCGCCGCCCTCGCCGCCTGCACCGGACCCGCCGTCGTCGCCACCTCCGCACGCGGTGAGGGTCAGGGCCGCGGCCGCGGCCATCGCGGCCAGTCCGAGGGGCTTGCTGCTGCGCATGGTGTGCTCCTTGCTGTGGAGGTGGTGGCGTGGGTCGGAGGGTCGGGGGACGGTCAGTGGCCGAGGATCTTGCCGAGGAAGTCCTGGGCGCGCTCGGAGCGGGGGTTCGTGAAGAACTCCTCGGGGGTGTTCTCCTCGACGATCATGCCGTCGGCCATGAACACCACGCGGTCGGCGGCCTTGCGGGCGAAGCCCATCTCGTGGGTGACCACGATCATCGTCATGCCCTGCTTCGCGAGGGCGACCATGGTGTCGAGGACCTCGTTGATCATCTCGGGGTCCAGCGCGGAGGTGGGCTCGTCGAAGAGCATCACCTTCGGCTCCATGGCCAGGGCGCGGGCGATGGCGACGCGCTGCTGCTGGCCGCCGGAGAGCTGCGCGGGCAGCTTCTCGGCCTGGTTGTCGACCCCCACCCGGGTCAGCAGCTCCATGGCCTGCTTCTTCGCCTCGGCCGCCGACCTGCCCCGCACCTTGACGGGCCCCAGGGTCACGTTCTGCAGGACCGACTTGTGGGCGAAGAGGTTGAAGGACTGGAAGACCATGCCGACGTCGGCGCGCAGCTTCGCGAGGGCCTTGCCCTCCTCGGGCAGCCGCTTCCCGTCGATCAGGATCTCGCCGTCGTCGATGCTCTCGAGCCGGTTGATGGCCCGGCACAGGGTGGACTTGCCGGAGCCGGAGGGGCCGATCACGACCACCACCTCGCCGCGCTTCACCTCCAGGTTGATGTCCCGGAGCACGTGCAGGTCCCCGAAGTGCTTGTTGACGTGCGTCATGCGGACCAGGGCCTCGGCCGTCCCCGCGGTGGAGGAGGCCGGAGCGGCGGCCGGCGGAGTGGCGTGTGACATACCGGAAAGATATCCCAGATTCGTTCCGTGTGATGCCGAACACGTTGCAATCGTGTTAATTGCTTACCCGTCCGTAGAAATGTTGCGGCGCCCCGTCCCGCCCGGCGGCGCATAGCCTGGAGGACATGACCGAGATCCTCGTGGTGCTGTCCGGGCTCGTGCTGCTGCTCACGGTCGTGGGCGTCGTGGTCCTCGGCCGCGACCGCCTCGCCGAGCGGGTCGTGCCCGCCCGGGACGGGATCGCCGTGGCGCGCGCCCCCGGGGCGCCGCTCGTGCTGCCCGAGCACCCGACGGCGGAGGACGTGGAGCGGATCGCGTTCTCCGTACGGCGCCGCGGCTACGACCCCGCGGAGGTCCACGCCGTGCTGGCCCACCTCGCGGACCGGCTGCCGCCGCCGGAGGACCCGCCGTCCCGCCCGGTGCCGGGGGCGTGAGCGGCCGGACGGCCGTGGCCCTCCGGACGGCCGTGGCCCTCCGGTGGACCCGGGCTCCCTGGTGGGCACAGGCCCTGCTGGTCTGGGCGGCCTCCCGGCTCTGGGCCTGGGCCGTGTTCACCACGGTGGGCCGGCAGCAGGGTCCCGGTCCGTGGGGGGACGGCGCCCTGGGCTACCTCGAGTTCACCGGGACCTGGGACTCGGACTGGTACGAGCGCATCGCCCGGGAGGGCTATCCCGCGTCCCTGCCCCGGGACGCGGCCGGGCAGGTGCAGGAGAACGCCTGGGCGTTCTACCCGGTCTTCCCGATGGTCGTGCGGGTGGTCTCGGCGGCCACCGGCGCGGGGTGGGACGCGGCCGCGTCGGCCGTGTCCCTGGCCGCGAGCCTGGGCGCCGTCCTGCTCGTCCACCGGCTGTTCCTCCGGCTCGCCCCTCCGGCCACCGCCCTGTGGGGTGTCGCGTTCGTCGCGTTCAGCCCGGTCGCCCCGGTGCTGCAGGTCCCCTACGCCGAGTCGCTGCACCTGCTGCTGCTCGCGGGCGCCCTGCTGCTGGTGGCCCGGGGGAACCACCTGGCGGCCGCCCCCGTGGTGCTCCTGATGTGCCTGACGCGCCCGGCGGGGGTCCCCTTCGCGGCGGCCCTGGGGATCACGTGGCTCGTGCGCTCCGTGCGCCGGCACCGGGCCGGGGAGCTGCGCCGCGCGGCGGAAGCCGTCGACGGGCTGTTCGGCCTCGCGGTCCTGGCGTGCGGCGCGGCCCTCGCCTGGCCGGCGATCGCGTGGGCCGTCACGGGCGAGCCGACCGCGTACACCGACACCGAGACGGCGTGGCGGGGCGGGGGAGGGCTGGAGCCGGTGGTGCCCTGGTTCGACGCCGCCGCCGGGCTGTTCGGCCCCGTGCTCGGGCTCGCCGCGCCCGTGCTGCTGGTCGCGGGCGGGACGGTGCTGCTGGGCACCCGCGTGGTGCGGGAGCGGCTGGACCTGCTCACGCGCGTGTGGCTGGCGAGCTACGCCGTGTACCTGCTCCTCTTCCTGCACCCCCAGAGCAGCACCTTCCGGCTGCTGCTGCCGCTGTTCCCCCTCGCCCTGCCGCTGGCCGCGGTCTCGGACTCGCGCGCCTACCGGGTGGCCTGCGTGGTGTTCGGCGCGCTGCTCCAGCTCGTCTGGGTCGGCTGGCTGTGGCACTGGAAGCAGCTGCCCGGGGGCGGGGACTACCCGCCCTGATCCCGTCCGCACCCCGCGCCGGGCACGCCGACGCGGACCCCCGGGCGCCGGGGTGGTCCGGGTCCACGGTTGCGGCTCGGATAGGATGGGAGCCACACCAATCGAGGAAGAGGAGTTCCCACATGGCGGCCATGAAGCCGAGAACCGGTGACGGACCGATGGAGGTCACCAAGGAGGGGCGGAGCCTGATCATGCGGGTGCCGCTCGAGGGCGGCGGACGGCTGGTGGTCGAGCTGAAGCCGGCCGAGGCCGCGGAGCTCAAGGAGTGCCTGGCCGGCGTCACCGAGTGACCACCGGCGCGGACGGCGGGGGGCCCGGCACCACGTGGTGCCGGGCCCCCCGCCGTCCGGACCCGTCCGGTCAGCGGCGGACGGCCAGCAGCAGCCCGGAGCCGGTCGTCAACAGGGCGGTGCTGAAGCGCTCGTCCTCCCGGAACAGCCGGTGCACGGCCCGCATCGTCCGGGTGTTCTCCTCGCGGTTGGCCGGCTGCGCCACCTTGTCCTGGGACAGGGCGTCGTTGACCACGAGCATCCCGCCCGGGCGCAGCAGCCGGACGGCCTCCTCGGCGTAGTCGAGGGTCCCCTCGGGGTCGGCGTCGAGGAACACGAGGTCGTAGGCGCCGGCGCTCAACCGTGGCATCACGAGGGACGCGCGGCCGGGGATCGTGCGGGTCCGGCTCGTCGGGATCCCGGCCTCCCGGAACGTGTCGCGGGCCGCGCGCAGCGCCCGGATGTCGGTGTCGATCGTGGTCAGCACGGACGTGCCGGGCAGACCGCGCAGCAGGGCGAGACCGGACACCCCGGCCCCCGTGCCCACCTCGACCACGGTGGCGGGCCGGGCCGCCGCGGCGAGCACGGTCAGGGCGGCGGCCGTCCCCGGGGTCACCGGGGGGATGCGCAGGGCGAGGGACCGCTCCCGGGCGCGGTAGGCGAGCTCGTCCTCGGCGGCGAACGCCTCGGCGTACGACCAGCTCGTCGTCTTGTCCGCGCCCATGGTCCGCCCTTCGTCGCTGTAGTGGATGCGCGCCATCCTACCGGCTGGGCCCGTCCGTCCGGCCACCGTCCAGTCGGCATCCAGCTTCCCGGTCGATCATGGAGACGATCACGACGTCTTCCACGGACCTGTTCGCGGGCCTCCTCACGGAGCGGTCCGTGCACCCGCTCCCGACGTCGACCGCGGCACGGGACCGGGCACGGGCCCACCCGGAGCCCGCCGCCCGACCACCGCACGAGGAGGACCGATGCCCCGCCCGGACCGCACCGCGCCGGCCCGCCCCAGCAGCGCGGTGCCCGTGGCCGCGGCCACCGTGAGCGCGGTGCTCACCCTCGTCCTGGGCTCCGGCTACGCGGTCGGGCGCACGGTCGTGATGCAGTCCGCGCACAGCGCCGAGGAGCGGGTGCCGGTCTCGGCGTGGCACGGCACGCACGGGGTGCTGCACGCGGACGAGGTGTCCGCGGACCTGCTGCGCACGGAGGGCTGGACGCTGCCCACCCTGGCCGCGGACGGCTACCGGGTGGGCTCGATGACCCGCGGCACCCTGTCCGGGCACCCGGTCGTGGCCGTCAGGCTGCACCGCGGCGAGGACGAGGTCGTCGTGGTGGAGCAGCGCGGGGGGGTCGACCGCGAGAACCCCATGGACGGACTGACCGGGCTGCCCGTGAGCGCCGAGGGCCTCGAGCGCGTCGCCGTGGAGGGCGTGCCGCTGTGGGTGGACGCCGGGCCGCCGTGGCGGGCGGTGCTCGTCGGGGACGAGGTCGTCTACACCGTCTCGGGGGACTCCGGACCGTCCGCGATGGCCCACACCGTGGGCCTCGTCGTGGCCGACGAGCGGGGGCGCGTGGTGGAGCCGTCCCCGGGGGACCCCGGCGTCGTCGAGACGGTGCTGGTCGGCCTGCGCGAGATCTTCGGCTGACCGGCCACCGGCTCCCGGACTGGTAAAATCACTTCCTGTGCTCGGCATCAACGGCGGCGAAGCGATCATCCTGGTGCTCCTGGCCCTGTTCATCATCGGGCCGGAGCGGCTGCCGGAGTACGCGGAGAAGCTCAAGGAGCTGGTCAAGGCCGCCAAGCGCTACGCGACCGGCGCCACCGAGGAGCTCAAGGAGACCCTCGGGCCGGAGATCGCCGACGTCGACTGGCGCAGGCTCGACCCCCGCCAGTACGACCCCCGCACCATCGTGCGCCAGGCCCTCCTGGAGGACGACGAGCCGGCGGCGCCCGCCGCACCCCGGCCGCGCCCCGGCCCGGTGCTGACCCGCCTGGCCCCCGGCGAACGGGCCCCCTTCGACACCGAAGCCACCTGAGCCGGCCCCCGCACACGCCGAGCGCGGGGCCGGCGGCGCGTCAGCGCGGTCCCAGGCCCAGCGGCCGTCCGGCGAGCCCGCGCGGGCGGGCGCCCATCGCGTCGGCGATGGCACGCAGGGCGACCGCGGCGGGCGAGCCCGGCGCGGACCACACCACCGGGCGGCCGGCGTCCCCGCCCTCGCGCAGGGCGACGTCGAGCGGCACGGCGCCGAGCAGCGGCACGTCGTAGCCGAGCCGCCGGGTCAGGGACTCCGAGATCCGGGTGCCCCCGCCGGCGCCGAAGAGCTCGAGCACGCTGCCGTCCGGCATCGGCATGCCCGCCATGTTCTCCACCACCCCGGCCACCCGCTGGCCGGTCTGCACCGCGAGCGCCCCGGAGCGCTCGGCGACCTCGACCGCCGCCTGCTGGGGCGTGGAGACCACGAGCACCTCCGCGGACGGCAGCAGCTGGGCCACGGAGATCGCGATGTCGCCCGTGCCCGGCGGGAGGTCGAGGAACAGGTGGTCCAGGTCGCCGAAGTGCACGTCCGTGAGGAACTGCTCCACGGCGCGGTGCAGCATCGGCCCGCGCCAGGCCACCGGCTGGTCCGGGTCCACGAACATCCCGATCGAGATGACCTTGAGCACCCCGGGGCGCCCGGTGTCCTCCCGCGCCTCCTCGGGGACGTCCACGACGGGGGGCAGGATCATGTCCCCCACCTGGGTGGGCGCCCGGTCGATGCCGAGCAGCCCGGGCACGGAGAACCCGTGGACGTCGGCGTCCACGATGCCGACCGACCGGCCGCGCGCGGCGAGCGCGGCGGCGAGGTTCACGGTGACCGTCGACTTGCCGACGCCGCCCTTGCCGCTGGTCACCGCGTGCACCCGGGTCAGGGAGGACGGGTCGTTGAAGGGGACGGTCCGGGTGTGGCCCACCCGGTCCTTCAGCGCGGTGCGCTGCTCGGGGGTCATCACCCCGATCTCGACGTCCACGGTGCGCACCCCCGCCACGGTCCCCACGGCGTCCCGGACGTCCCGCTCGATCGTCGAGCGGAGGGGGCAGCCGCTGATCGTCAGCAGCACGTGCACCGCGGCGTGGCCGGCGTCGTCGAGGCGGGCGGAGCGGATCATCCCCAGCTCGGTCACGGGCCGGCGCAGCTCCGGGTCGAGCACGCGGTCGAGCGCCGCGCGCAGGGCGGGGTCGAGGGTCTCGGGGGCGAGGACGTCGTCGGGGCGGGGCTCAGGCACGGGGGTTCCCTCGGGTCTCGGGGGCGGTGGGGCGGTCGGGGTTGCGGCTCCTGCGGCGGGCGCCCCGCCGCGGCGGGGCCCCCGGCTCGTCGGCGTCCGGGGCGTCGTCCTGGGACTCCAGGATCTCCTCGAGCACCGAGCGCAGCTCCGAGCGCACGAAGTCGCGGGTGGCGACGTCCCGCAGCGCGATCCGCAGCGAGGCGATCTCCCGGGTCAGGTACTCGGTGTCGGCGAGGTTCTGCTGCGCCCGGCGGCGGTCCTCCTCCTGGGTCACCCGGTCCCGGTCGTCCTGCCGGTTCTGCGCCAGCAGCAGCAGGGGCGCCGCGTAGGAGGCCTGCAGCGAGAGCATCAGCGTGAGCAGCGTGAAGTTGAGGTCCTTCGAGTCGAACTGCAGCTCCCGGGGGGCGATGGTGTTCCAGCCCAGCCACAGGGCCACGAACACCGTCATCCACAGCAGGAACTGCGGGGTGCCCATGAACCGGGCGAAGCCCTCGGTCATCCGCCCGAAGGCGTCGGGGTTCGGCCGGAACCGGTCCAGCAGTCCCGGCCGGTGCTCGCGCGGCTGGTCGAGGGCGTTGCCGCGGGTGCCGACGCGGGGGCGCCGGGGCTCGCGCTCACTCATACCGCTTGCCCACCTTCCGGATCGGGGTCCCGTCGTCGGCGGTGCGCCAGTCCTCGGGCAGCAGGGCGTCGAGGACGTCGTCGATCGTGATCGCCCCGACCACCCGGTCGTGGTCGTTGACCACAGGGATGATCGTGAGGTCGTAGGTCGCGAGCTCGCGCGCGACGTCCTGCAGGGAGGCGAGGTCGGAGACCGGCTCGAACGAGCGGTCGATGAGGTTGCCCACGGCCTCGGGCGGGGGATAGCGCAGCAGCTTCTGGGTGTGCACCATGCCGAGGTACTTGCCGGTGGGCGTCTCCAGCGGCGGGCGGGAGATGATCACGGCCGCCGCGACCGCGGGGCTGAGCTCCTCCTGGCGGATGTGCGCGAGCGCCTCGGCCACCGTGGCCTCCGGCGGCAGGATGATCGGCACGGGGGTCATGAGCGAGCCGGCCGTGCCCTCCTCGTACTCCAGCAGGCGCCGGACGTCCTCGGCGTCCTCGGGCTGCATCCGCGCGAGCAGCTCCTCGGCCTGGGCCTCGGGCAGCTCGTTGAGCAGGTCGGCGGCGTCGTCGGGCTCCATCTCCTCGAGCACCGTGGCCGCGCGGTCCGGCTCCATGTTGGTGAGGATGTAGACCTGGTCCTCCTCCGGGAGCTCCTCGAGGACGTCGGCAAGCCGGTCGTCCTGGAGCTCGTGGGCGATCTCGAGCATGCGCTTGGCCGACATGTCGTGGAGCTCGTCCGCGAGGTCGGCGGGCTGCTGCTCCTCGTGGGAGGCGACCCACTGGGTGGCCGGCTGGTGGCCCGCGGCGGAGGGGTCCCCCGCGTCCTCCCAGTCGATGATCAGCGTCTCGTTGCGGCGGCGCATCAGGCCCCCGCCCGTGCCGGTGCGGCGCACGAAGAGCTGGGTGATCAGCCAGTCCCCGGTGTTGCGCTTGCGCTCCATCGCCATGTCCTCGACCGTGGCGGAGCCGGAACCGTCGCGCAGCACCACGGTCCGGTCGAAGATCTCGCCGACGGCGAGGGTCTCCGCGCCGCGCTGCTCGAAGCGGCGCAGGTTCACGAGCCCCGTGCTGATGATCTTCTCCGCGTCGATGCTGGTCACGCGAGTCATCGGCACGAACACCCGCTTCTTGCCGAGGACCTCCACCACGAGGCCGACCACGAGGGGCCGGCGGGAGGAGCGGCCGTACCGGGAGCTGCCGCGCATGAGCACGACGACGTCGCGCAACCGCCCCAGACGGTCCCCCAGGGGGTCGAACACGTCGAGGCCGATCAGGCGCGCGATGAAGATCTTGTCGATGTGGCTGCTCACCGTACAAGACTACCCACCGGCTCCCCGGGCCCCTGCCCCGGGCCGTGGCCCGTGAGGGGACCGGGTCGGGGCGCGGTGGCGGGAGCGGATGGGGGAGAATGGGGGCATGAGCTCGCCACGGTCCCTGCCTCCCGCCAGCCCCGCCGTCCGCGGTCTGCCCCGCGGGGAGGTGATCGGGCGCTACGCCACGTACGCCGACGCGCAGAAGGCCGTGGACCACCTGGCGGACGAGCAGTTCGAGGTGGACCGGATCGCGATCGTCGGCAACGACCTGAAGTCCGTGGAGCAGGTGACCGGCCGGCTGAGCTATCCGAAGGTCGCGGGCCAGGGCGCGCTCAACGGCATGGTCTTCGGCGCGTTCCTCGGGATGATCCTGTCGCTGCTGGGCGGGGAGCAGTGGCTGTCCACACTGCTCGTGTCGGTGCTGATGGGCGGGGCCTTCTGGATGCTGCTCGCCACCATCACCTACGCCATGCAGCGCGGGAAGCGGGACTTCACCTCGACCAACCAGATCGTCGCCACGTCCTACGACGTCGTGGCCGCCCCCGAGGTGGCCCAGCGCGCCCAGCAGGTGCTCCAGGGGCTGCGCGGGCTGCAGAGCCTGCCGCGGACCGCTCCCGCGCCGCGGCCCGCTCCGCAGCAGGGTCCTCCGCAGGGGATGCGGCAGGGCCCCCCGCAGCCCGGGACGCCGGGGCGGCCCCCGGCGGGGGCCCCGTGGCAGCGGCCCTCCCACGGCGCCGCCCCGGAGCCGGCCGGCGGACCCGCGGGTCCCGCGCCCGCGGTCCCCGCGGCGGGCCAGGGCGAGCAGGCCGACGCGCCCGGCCGCTCCGCGATGTTCCAGGACCTGCCCGACGGCCGGCCCCAGTACGGCATCAGGCTCCCCGCCGGGGAGCCCGACGGGGAGCCCGACGGGGACGCCGCCGGTCAGGACGCGGCCCCGGACCGGTCCGGGCCGCCGGCCGGCGGGAGCACGTCCACCGACGCCTCCCGCTGACGGCCGGCGGCCGCCGGCTCAGCTGGGGTCGACGCCCTCCCGGGCGTGCCACAGACCGGTCATCCACGCCTCGACCTCGTCCGGGGTGCGGGGCAGCCCGGACGAGAGGTTGACGTTGCCGTCCTCGGTGATCAGGACGTCGTCCTCGATCCGCACGCCGATCCCGCGGTACTCCTCCGGCACCGCGAGGTCCTCCGCCTTGAAGTAGAGGCCGGGCTCGATGGTGAACACCATGCCGGGCTCGATGACCCCGTCCACGTACAGCTCCCGCTTGGCCTGCGCGCAGTCGTGCACGTCGAGGCCCAGGTGGTGGCTCGTGCCGTGCGGCATCCACCGCCGGTGGTGCTGGCCCGCCGCGGAGAGCGAGACCTCGGCGGGCACGGGCAGCAGGCCCCAGCTCTCCAGCCGCCGGGCCAGGACCTCCATGGCGGCGGCGTGCACGTCCCGGAACCGGTTGCCGGGCACCGCGGCGTCGAACGCGGCGTCGGCGGCGTCCAGGACCGCCTGGTAGATCCGCCGCTGCACCTCCGAGTAGCGGCCGTTCACCGGCAGGGTGCGGGTGATGTCAGCGGTGTAGAGGGAGTCGGCCTCCACGCCCGCGTCCACGAGGATCAGCTCCCCCGGGATCACCCTCCCGGTGTTGCGGATCCAGTGCAGGACCGTGGCGTTGTTGCCGCACGCCGCGATGGTGTCGTAGCCGAGGTCGTTGCCGTCCGTGCGGGCGCGGGCGAAGAAGGCGCCCTCGACCATGCGCTCGCCGCGGTGGCGGTGGCCCGCGGCGGCCGGCAGCACGTGCACGATGTCGGTGAAGCCCGCGATGGTCGCGTCCACGGCCTCGCGCAGCTGCCCGACCTCGTGGGCGTCCTTGACGAGCCGCAGCTCCGAGAGCGCCTCGGCGAGCTCGCCGTCGAGGGCGTCCGAGGACTCGAGGTCCACCCCGGTGTTGATCCGGGAGGTGTCCACCAGGGCGTCGACGTTCAGGTCCACCTCGCGCACGAGCCGGACCCGCAGGCCGCCCAGGGCGGTGGGCCCGGCGTTCTTGGTGACCGCGTCCTCGAGGCCCCCGAGGTCCCGGGTGCGCAGCCCGTAGGCGGCGCCCAGTTCCTCGAGGGTGGGGCGGGGGCCCACCCAGAACTCGCCGTTCTTGGCGTCGGCGTAGAACTCCTTCGAGTCCCGGCCGGCCATGGGGTGGAAGTACAGGGTGGCCTCGTGGTGGCCCCCGTCGTCGCCGGCGCCCTCCTGGACGGGCTCGAGCACCAGCACGGCGTCGGGCTCGTGGTCCACGCCCAGACCCGTGAGGTGCGCGAACGCGGAGTGCGGCCGGAAGCGGTAGTCGGTGTCGTTGGAGCGGACCTTGAGCGGCCCGGCGGGGAGCACGAGCCGCTCGCCGGGGAACCGCTCGGAGATCCGCCGGCGCCGCTCGGCGGCGAAGTCCGCGACCGGGGCCCGCTCCACCTCGGTGGGCTCCGCCTCCGCCCACTGGGACGCCATGAACTGCTGGAAGGCGGCGGAGTCGGGGCGCTGGGACCGGTTCTCGACCCGGTCCGAGAGCGGCTGCGCCGCGTCCTGGGGTGTGCTGCTGTGCTCTGTCATGATTCCTTTCCTCGCGTCGTCGGTCTCATCGTGCCACGGGAGGCGGCGGGCCGTCCGGCCCGGACCGGTATCGTGGAGCGGGTGAAGATCGACCTGCACACCCACTCGTCCGACTCCGACGGCACGGAGAGCCCGGCGGACGTGGCCCGCGCGGCGCACGCGGCGGGCCTGGACGTCTTCGCCCTCACCGACCACGACACCACGTCCGGGTGGCAGGCGGCCGGGGACGCCGCGGTGGCCCTCGGGGTCGCCTTCGTCCCGGGCATGGAGATCTCCTGCACCACCGAGGACGGGATCTCGGTGCACCTGCTGAGCTACCTGCACGACCCGCGGGAGCCACGGCTGCTCGCCGAGATCGAGTCCTCCCGCTGCTCGCGGCGCACCCGGGCCGAGCGCATGGTCGAGCTGCTGTCCGAGGACTACCCGATCGACTGGGACGTGGTCCTGGACCACGTGCGCGAGGGCGCGACCGTGGGCCGCCCGCACATCGCCGACGCGCTCGTCACCGTGGGGGTCGTGGAGAACCGCACCGCCGCCTTCGCCTCGGTGCTGCACAGCCGCTCCCGCTACTACGTCCCCCACTACGCCCCGGACCCGGTGCACGCGGTGCGCCTCGTCCGGGCCGCCGGCGGCGTGCCCGTCTTCGCCCACCCGCTCGCCGCGGCCCGCGGCCGGGTGGTCGGCCCGGAGGTCTTCGAGGCCATGATCGACGCCGGCCTCGGCGGGCTCGAGGTCGCGCACCGGGACAACCCCGACGACGCCCGGGCCCGGCTCGTCCGGATGGCCTCCGAGCACGACCTGGTGGTCACGGGCGCGAGCGACTACCACGGGGCCGGCAAGCCCAACCGGCTGGGGGAGAACCTGACGTCCGTCCAGTCGCTCGTGCGGATCGAGGAGCAGGCCGGCTCCGGGGTCCCCGTGCGCTACCCCTGAGGGCCCCGCCGCCTGCCGGGCGAGCCCGTGCTCAGTCCCACACGGTCGCGCCCGGCAGGCGGGCGCGCATGACCTCGATCGCCTCCGGGTTGCGGTCCACGCACACGAACCGCCGGTCCAGCTGCCCGGCGGCGGCGCCGAGCGTCCCGGAGCCGGCGAAGAAGTCCAGGACCCAGTCCCCGGGGGCGGAGCTCGCGGCGACCATCCGCCGCACCAGGCCCACGGGCTTCTGCGTGGGGTAGCCGGTCTTCTCCCGGCCGGTGGGGGAGACGATGGTGTGCCACCACACGTCCGTGGGCAGCTTGCCCAGCCGCACCTTCTCCGGGGTCACCAGGCCCGGGGCCATGTACGGCTCCCGGTCGACCTCGGCGCTGTCGAACAGGTACCGCTCGGGGTCCTTGACGTACACCAGGACGTTGTCGTGCTTGGCGGGCCAGCGGCGGCGGGAGCGCCCGCCGTAGTCGTAGGCCCAGATGATCTCGTTGAGGAAGCACTCCCGCCCGAAGATCGCGTCCAGCATCACCTTCGCGTAGTGCACCTCCCGGTAGTCCAGGTGCAGGTACAGCGTCCCGTCGTCGGCCAGCACCCGCCACGCCTCCCGCAGACGGGGCTCCAGGAACCCCCAGTAGTCGGCGAACGCGTCGTCGTAGCTGCGCAGGGCCCCCAGCACGGTCGTGTAGGAGCGGCCGGCGAAGCCGGTGCGGTCGCCCTCCCCGGCGGCGGCCGGGGTCACCGTGGACTCCCGCCGCCGCTGGGTGCGGCCCGTGTTGAAGGGCGGGTCCACGTAGATCATGCGGAAGGCCCCGCCGGGCAGCCGCCGCAGGAGATCCAGGTTCTCCGCGGCGACCACCGCGTCGGGGCCCTCGGCGTCGAAGGCGAAGGGGCTCACTCGCCGGCGGTGCCGCTCTGCTCCGGCGAGGCCGCGCTGCTGCGGCGGCGCCGGCGGCGCCGGGTGGTGCCGTCCGAGGTGCGCTCCACCGAGGTCTCCCGGGGCGCCTCGGGAGCCGTCTCGCGCGCAGCTGCCCGGGGCGCCCGGGCGTCCTCGCGCGGAGCGGACGACGTCGCGGCGTCGTCGCGGCGGCCGCGGCCGCCGCGCCCCTCACCGCGGCCGGACCCGCCGCGGTCGCCGCGGCCGGAGCCGCGCCCCTCGCCGCGGCCGGCACCGCGGTCGCGCGAGCGCCCGTCCCGGCCCTCGCCGCGCGGGCCGCTCTTGCGCCCGCCGGGCTCGCCGAGGTCCTCGAGGACCTCGGCGCCGAGCCCCTCGTGGGTGCGCCTGGAGCGGGGGAGCCGGCCCTTGGTGCCCTTCGGGATGCTCAGCTCCTCGTACAGGTGCTCGGAGGAGGAGTAGGTCTCGCGGGGCTCGGGGATGCCGAGCTCCAGGGCCTTGTCGATCAGCCGCCAGCGCGGGATGTCGTCCCAGTCCACGAACGTCACGGCCGTGCCCTTGTTGCCCGCGCGGCCGGTGCGGCCGGTGCGGTGCAGGTAGGTCTTCTCGTCCTCGGGGCACTGGAAGTTGATGACGTGCGTGACGTCCTCGACGTCGATGCCGCGGGCGGCGACGTCCGTGGCCACGAGCACGTCGACCTTGTTGTTGCGGAACGCGCGCAGCGCCTGCTCGCGGGCGCCCTGCCCCAGGTCGCCGTGCAGCGGGGCGGCGGCGAAGCCGCGGGTGATCAGCTCGTCCGCGAGCTTGGCCGCGGCCCGCTTGGTCTTGGTGAACACGATCGTGCGCCCCCGGCCCTCGGCCTGCAGGATCCGGGCCACGACCTCGTCCTTGTCGAGGTGGTGCGCCCGGTAGACCACCTGGCGGATGTCCTTCTTGGTGGCGCCCTCGTCCGGCGCGGCGGCCCGGATGTGCATGGGCTTGGTCATGTAGCGGCGGGCCATGGCCACCACGGGCCCGGGCATCGTCGCGGAGAAGAGCATCGTCTGCCGGACCTCGGGCACGGCCGAGAGCAGCTTCTCGACGTCGGGCAGGAAGCCGAGGTCGAGCATCTCGTCGGCCTCGTCGAGCACCACGGCCCGCACCGCGGACAGGTCGAGGTGGCGCTGCCGGTTGAGGTCGATGAGCCGGCCGGGGGTGCCGACGACGACCTCGACGCCCGCCTGCAGCTGCTCGATCTGGGGCTCGTAGGCGCGGCCGCCGTAGATGGTGGCCACCCGGGCGTCGCGGGTCCGCGCGGCGGTGGCCAGGTCGTGGCCGACCTGGACGGCGAGCTCGCGGGTGGGCACCACGATGAGCGCCTGCGGGGCGCCCGGCTTCTTCAGCTGGTCCCACCCCGCGTCGCCGCGGCCCACGACGCGCTGGACCACGGGGATGCCGAAGCCGAGGGTCTTGCCCGTGCCGGTCTTGGCCTGCCCGATGATGTCCTGCCCGGACAGCGCCACCGGCAGGGTCATGGCCTGGATGGGGAAGGGGTGGACGATGCCCTCGGCGGCGAGGGAGTCCACGATGTCCTGGCGCACCCCGAACTCGGCGAAGTCCTGGGGCAGCGGCTCGGGGTGCTCGGTGGTCTCGACGACCACCTCGGGGGTGCCGTCGAGGACGGTCCCGTCGTCGGGCGCGGCGGCGTCCGGTGCGGTGTCGGTGATGTGGTCGGTCACGGTCGGTTTCCTTACGACTCGGGCACGCCCGCTGAAGGGAGGGGACCTCGGGGTCCGGCCTCCGGGCCGCCGTGCTGGCGGGCGCCGGGGGGGCGTGCGTTGGGTGGAAGCCGATCGTGAGCGTGCGCCGCCTCGACCGCGCGGGCCACGGGAGCGTGGCGCCCGGGTCCGGTCCTGCGCGAGGCCGCCGTGGGGGGCCTGTTCGCGGGGAGCGGGGGCGAGTAGGTGTCTGTCGTTCGTGGGATCGCGGGTACGACCGGTCATCCAGTGCACTCAACAGTGTAGCCCGACGACCGCGCACGCTCCGTGCGGTCGCCGGGCCGGGTCCGCCGTGCCGGGCGGAGGGGGTCTCAGCCGTCCTGGGCGAAGGGGGTGAAGCCGACCGCCCGCTTCTGCTCCGCGCCGACGGCGGCGTAGCCGATGACGCCCGCGGGGACGACCGTCACGTTGCCCTTGGTGTCCGTCAGGGTCAGGGGGGACCCGGAGGACAAGGCCGCGGTGATCAGCTCCACGGCCTCCGGCGCCTCGAGCGCGGAGTCGACGACGATCTCCCGGGCGACGTGCTGAACACCGATCTTGATTTCCATGGTTCCTCCTGGTCGGGGCTGCGGGATGCGTCCCGGCCAGTCTAGGAGGGCGCTACTGCCAGTCCTCGTCGATGATCGAGATTCCGCCCCAAGCTAAACGGAAGATCTGGCGCTGGGCCTCGGCCCGGCCGCCGGTGCCCGGGTTGCGGATCCAGTGCACCGCGGCGGTCTGCGCCATGCCGGTGAGGGAGCGGGAGACGAGCACGGCGTGCGGGTGGCTCAGCCCCGCGTTGGGCCCGAGGACCCCGGCGATCGAGTCCGCCACGGCGAGGTGGAAGCTCTCGAAGCGCTCCGCGACCTCCGGGTCCGCCAGCAGGTCGGACTCGAAGATCAGCCGGTGGGCCTCCGGATTGGCCTCGACGAAGCCGAAGTAGACGTCCAGCATGGACTCGACCCGCTCGCGGTTCACGTCGCTGCCCTGCAGCGCCGTGACGAGCCCGAGCGAGAGCTCCTGCAGGTAGTGGTCCACGAGGGCGAGGTACAGCTCGCGCTTGCCGGGGAAGTGCTGGTAGAGGACGGGCTTGCTCACCTGGGCGGCGTCGGCGATGTCGTCCATGGACGACCCGTGGTACCCGTTCGAGGAGAACACGGTCAGCGCCGTCTCGAGCAGCTGCCGCCGGCGGGCCTCGCGCGGGAGGCGCGCCGGGCGGCCTCTCCTGGTCTCAGTCATGAACCGTTCCTCCTCAACCGGTCGGCGGCGCCGGCCGAACGAATGCTGCCCTACCCCGCGGCCTGGGACCGGGTGGCGGCTTCCGGCGGCGCCCCGGCCGCCGGTGGTGCGCTCTCCTCCGCGGCGGGCGCGGGGACCTCGATGCCGTACAGCGCCGCCAGACCGGTGATGTACTCGTCCTGCCGGCCCTGCGCGGCGAGCTCGCGCGCGCGGACGGTGGGGGTGTGCAGCAGGGAGCGGACCATGCGCCGCATCGCGAGCTCGATCTGCTCCTGGGCGGCCGTGCATCCGTGGTGGGAGGTGACCTTCTCGAGCTCGGCGTCCAGGACGGCCATGGTGTGCTTGCGCAGGGCGACGATCGCGGCGTCCATGTCCCGGGCCTCCTGGCTCGCGGCGAACTCCTGGGCGGCGCGCTCGACGATCCCGCTCGCGGCGTCGACGGACTCCCGGGTCTCGTCCGGGGCGGCCACGCGCACCGACTCGAGGGTGATGAGCTCGACGCCGGGCAGGTCCGCCACGGCGGGGTCGAAGTCGCGGGTCAGGGCCAGGTCGACCACGGTGCGGGACCCGGCGGGGAACGCGGCGGCGCCCATGGGGGCGGAGCCGCCGCTGCAGCCGATCACGACGTCGGCGCGCTCCAGGGCCGCGGCCAGCTCCGCGGTCCCCACCGGGGTGCCGCCGCGGTTCTCGGTGAACTGCTCCGCCCGGCCCGACGCCGAGTACACCTCGATGTCCGCGCAGCCGCGGTCGCGCAGGGCCGCCATGGTCGCCCCTGCGTAGGCGCCCGTGCCGAACACGAGGGCCCGGCGCGACGTCCAGGTGCCGGACGTGACGTCGTCGGCGAGGTCCAGGGCCACGGAGACGATGGAGCGGCCGCGCTCGCCCAGGGCGGTCTGCGTGCCCACCTTGCGGGCGGTGCGGGCGGCCGCCTCGAACAGCCGCTGGAGCTTGCCGGAGACCGTCCCCGCCTGCTGGGCGTCGTTGAGGGCGCGCCGGACCTGCCCTGTGATCTCGCGCTCGCCCACCACGGCGGACTCCAGCCCGGAGACCACGGTGAAGAGGTGGCGTGCGGCGCCGGAGTCGGTGAAGGCCCGCAGGGAGTCGGCCACGAACTCGGGGTCGAGCCCGGCGCGGGAGCCGATCTGCTCGGCGAGCTCGGCCAGGACCCGGTCCAGCGCCGCCCCGGACGGGACGCCCGGCGTGTCCTCGAGCTCCCCGTAGATCTCGAGCCGGTTGCACGTCGAGAGGGTCACGGCGCCCCGGAGCGGGCCGCTGCGGACCATCTCCTCGGACAGCCCGAGCGCACCGGTGCTGAGACGCGCAACGGTGTTCAGATCGACGTTCTGATGGGAGGCGACGAGAGCGAAGAGGACCACAGTGCATTCATACTAGACGGTCACCGCGGATCCGCGCCTCAGTGACGTCCGAGAGGCCGCTCACGTCCGTCACCGACCGGCCCCTCCCGGACCCCGGTGACGCTGCGTCGGTAAACGACGTCGGTGTTCCTTGGCACAATGGGAGCACTATGCCTACCACCCCTGAGACGGCGAGCACGCCGGACACGTCGACCGCAGCCGTTCCCGGGCACCCCACGGGCGGCACCCACCCCTCGGCGGCGTTCCGGCGCCTGACCGGATCGCTCGGGGCGCTGCCGCAGGGCCATCCGCTGCGGGCCGCCGGCACACTGGACGCCCCGCTGCTGCAGGCCCTCACGGGCCGCGCGCCCGGCCGCCGCCCGGTGTGGTTCATGCGGCAGGCGGGCCGGTCACTGCCGGAGTACCGGTCCCTGCGCCAGGGCACCGCCATGCTCGACGCCTGCCTGGACCCCGCGATGGCCGCCGAGATCACGCTCCAGCCGGTGCGCCGGCACGACGTCGACGCCGCCATCTTCTTCTCCGACATCGTCGTGCCCATGCGCGTGGCCGGCGTGGACGTCGAGATCGTCCCGGGCCGCGGCCCCGTCCTGGAGCGCCCCGTGCGCACGGCCGCCGACGTCGCCGCCCTGCCCGAGCTCACCGAGGGCTCCCTCGACCCGATCCGCGAGGCCGTCGCCCGCACCGTCGCGGAGCTCGGGGCGACCCCGCTCATCGGCTTCGCCGGGGCGCCGTTCACCGTGGCCGCCTACATGGTCGAGGGCGGGCCCTCCCGGGACCACCTGCTGCCGCGCACGATGATGCACGCCGACCCGGCGGCCTGGCGGGCGCTCGCCGAGTGGGCGGCCCGGACGTCCGGGGCGTTCCTGCGCGCCCAGGTCGAGGCCGGCGCCTCCGCCGTGCAGCTCTTCGACTCCTGGGCGGGCTCCCTGTCCCTGGCCGACTACTCCGCGCACGTGGTGGAGCACTCGGCGGCCGCGCTGCGCGCCGTCGAGGACCTCGCCGTGCCCCGGATCCACTTCGGCACCGGCACCGGTGAGCTGCTCGCCGCGATGCGGGACGCCGGCGCGGACGCGGTGGGCGTGGACTACCGGATCCCGCTGGCCGAGGCCAACCGGCGGCTCGGCGGGTCCACCGTGCTGCAGGGCAACATCGACCCGGCCCTGCTCACCGCCCCCTGGCCCGTGCTCGCCGAGCACGTGCGCGAGGTGCTGGCCGGCGGGGCCACGGCGCCCGGGCACGTGGTGAACCTCGGCCACGGCGTCCCGCCGGGCACCGACCCGCAGGTGCTGACGGACCTCGTGTCCTTCGTCCACGACCAGCCGCTGGAGCAGACCCCTCGCGGCGGCAGGCCGTGAGCGCGGAGCGGGACGGCCGGCCCGCCCGCCGGACCCCGCCCCGATCCGCCCTCGTGGTGGGCGGCGGCGTCTCCGGGCTCGTGGCCGCCCGCGACCTGGCGGCCCGCGGGCTGCGCGTCACCCTGGTCGAGGCCGAGGACCACCTCGGGGGAGCCGTCGGCGCCCACCAGGTGGCGGGCCTCGTCCTCGACTCGGGCGCCGAGTCCTTCGCGACCCGCTCCCGGGCGGTCCCCGACCTCCTGGACGAGCTCGGCCTCGGCGAGCGCGTGGTGCACCCCAACCGCTCCGGCTCGTGGCTGTTCCTGCCGGAGGGCGCCGTGCCCGCCCCCGACTCCGGGATCCTGGGCATCCCCGCCGACCCGACCGCCCCCCGGCTGCGGGCGGCCCTCGGCCGTGCCGGCATGCTGCGCGCGAGCCTCGACCGCCGGCTGCCGGCCTTCGTCGGCATGACCGAGCGCTCCCTCGGCGGCCTCGTCCGGGCGCGGATGGGGGAGCGGGTGCTGGACCGGCTCGTCGCGCCGTTCGCCACGGGCGTGCACTCCGCCCACCCCGACGACCTCGACGTCGACGCCGTCGCCCCCGGTCTGCGGCGGGCCCTGCGCGAGCACGGGTCCCTCGGCGCCGCGGCGGGCGCCCTGCGCCGCGCCGCGCCCGCGGGCGCGAACGTGGCCGGGCTGCGCGGCGGCATGAACGCGCTGTCCGAGACCCTCGTGCACGACCTCGAGCGGGCGGGCGTGAAGCTCGTCACCGGCTACGACGTCATCGCCCTCGACCGCGACCCCCGGCGCGAGGGCTGGATGGTCATCCAGCGCCAGCCGCGCTTCGGCCACAAGACCGCCGTGGCGCGCGGGGAGCTGCTCGTGATGGCCACCGACGGCACGACCGCCGTCCGGCTCCTCGCCAGCCACGAGGAGGGGCTCCAGCGGTTCGCCCCCGGGGCCGGGCCCCAGGTGGCCCTGGCCACGCTCGTGGTCGACGAGCCGCGCCTCGACGGCGCCCCCCGGGGCACCGGCCTGCTCGTGAGCGAGGACGCCCGCGGCGTGCGCGCCAAGGCCCTCACCCACGCGAGCGCCAAGTGGGACTGGGTCCGGCAGGCGGCCGGCCCCGGCCGGCACGTGCTGCGGCTCTCCTACGGGCGCGCCCAGCCCGACGCCACCGCCGTGCCCCCTGAGGTGGCCCTGCCCGACGACCAGCTCATCCGCCTGGCCCTCTCCGACGCCTCGACCCTCATGGGCATGCCCCTGCGGCCCGCCCAGCTCGTCGGCGCGGACATCGTGCGCTGGCGCTCCGCGCTGCCCCGCACCGGCGTCGGGCACGCCCGGCGGGTCGCCGACTTCCGGCGGGCGCTGGCGGCGCTGCCCGACGCCGTCGCGGTCGGCGGGTGGCTCGCGGGCACGGGCCTCGCCTCCGTCGTCGCCGACACCCGGGCCCAGGTCCGCGCCCTGCTCGCCGAGGCGGGCGTCCCGGACGACGCCGCGCCGGCCGCCGCCGAACCGGCACGCACCCCACCGACCAGCACCCGACGAAAGGACTGAGCCTTGTCCCACGACACCAGCCCCCACGAGCACGGCGGTCACCCCGCAGCCACGCCCGAGCCGACGCAGGACGGCGGCGCGGAGCGGCTGCACTGGGCCGTCTGGTCCGTGTTCGCCCGCCCCGCCGGCGGGGCCGCGGCCCGCACGGCCGGCGACGACGCCTCCGCGGCCGCCGAGTTCGACGGTGTCGTCGAGCAGCTGGCGGCCGAGGGCGTGACGCTGCGCGGCGCCTACGACGTCTCGGGGATGCGCGAGGACGCCGACGTCCTCACGTGGCTGCACGGCGACGACCCCCAGGCGCTCCAGTCGGCGGTCCGCCGGCTGCGCCGCACGGAGCTCCTGGCCGGCACCGCGCAGGCCTGGAACGCGATGGGGGTGCACCGGGACGCCGAGTTCACCCGGAACCACTCGCCGTCCTTCGCCCGCGGCGTCGCCCCCGAGGACTGGGTCTGCGTCTACCCGTTCGTGCGCTCCTACGAGTGGTACTACATGAACGCCCAGCGCCGCGCCGAGATGCTGCGCAACCACGGCATGGCGGCGCGCGACTACCCCCAGGTCCTCGCCAACACCATCGCGTGCTTCGGGCTCAACGACTTCGAGTGGCTGCTCGCGCTCGAGGCCCCCGAGCTGGTCGACCTCGTCGACGTCATGCGGGCCTTCCGCAACACGGAGGCCCGGCTGCACGTGCGCGAGGAGACACCGTTCTACACGGGCCGCCGGATCCGCTCCGAGGAGCTCGCGGAGGTGCTCCGATGAGCGCCGAGAACGCCCTGTCGCGGGCCCGCGCGCACGCGCCGGAGCACTACGACGCCGTCGTCCTCTCGTCCTTCGGCGGGCCGGAGGGGCAGGACGACGTCCTGCCGTTCCTGCGCAACGTCACGAAGGGCCGCGGCATCCCCGACGAGCGGCTGGAGGAGGTGGCCACCCACTACCGGGCCAACGGCGGCGTCAGCCCCATCAACGCCCAGAACCGCGCGCTGCGCTCCGCCCTCGAGGCCGAGCTGCTCGGCCGGGGCCTGAGCGTGCCCGTGCTGTGGGCCAACCGGAACTGGGCGCCCTACGTGGCGGACGTGGTGCGGGAGTGCCACGCGCGCGGGCTGCGCAAGCTCCTGGTGCTCGCCACCAGCGCCTACTCCAGCTACTCCGGCTGCCGCCAGTACCGCGAGGACTACGGCGTGGCGCTCGAGGAGCTCGGCCTCGCGGACGAGATGCAGGTCGACAAGGTCCACCAGTACTACGACTCCGAGGGCTTCGTGCAGCCCTTCGTCGAGGGCCTCCGGGAGGGCCTCGCGCAGGTGCGCGACCGGCTCGGCGCCGACGGCGGCAGGATCGCGGTCCTGTTCTGCACCCACTCCATCCCCACGACCGACGCCGAGGCCTCCGGGCCGGCGCGGATGGACTTCGAGGAGGGCTCCGCCTACGTCGCCCAGCACCTGGCCGTGGCCCGGACCGTGCTGGAGCGCGTGGGGCCGGAGGAGCTCGGGGACCACACCTGGGACCTCGTCTACCAGTCCCGCTCCGGGCCGCCGCAGGTGCCGTGGCTCGAGCCGGACGTCAACGACGCCCTCGAGGAGCTCGCCGAGCGCGGTGTCGCCGGCGTGGTCCTCGTGCCGCTGGGCTTCGTCTCCGACCACATGGAGGTCAAGTGGGACCTCGACACGGAGGCCCTGGAGACCTGCGAACGGCTCGGCCTCCCGGCCGTGCGCACCCCCACCGCGGGCACCCACCCGGCGTTCGTGGCCGGGCTCGCGGACCTCGTGGAGCAGCGCGTCGCCGGGCGCGCCGCCCCGCCGCGGCTCTCCGCGTGCGCCGAGGGCACGTGGTTCGACGACTGCGCCCCGGACTGCTGCGTCAAGGTGCTGCGCGGCGCCGCCGGGCCCCGTCCGACCATCGCGCAGCGCCCCCAGGGCGAGCCCCTCCCGGTCGCCCTCGACGAGGCGGGGGAGGTGCGGTGGTCGTGACGGCCGCGGCGCAGGGGCTCCCGGTGCTGCGGGTCGGGACCCGCGGCTCCCGGCTCGCGCTCACCCAGACCACCACGGCGGCCAGGGCCGTCGCGGCGGCGGGCGGGCTCGAGCCGGAGCTCGTCACGATCCGCACCGAGGGCGACGTCCTGACCGGGCCCCTGTCCCAGATGGGCGGCACCGGGGTCTTCGCCACGGCCCTGCGGGCCGCGCTGCTGGCGGGATCCGTGGACCTGGCCGTGCACTCCCTCAAGGACCTGCCCACCGCTCCCGTGCCGGGCCTCGAGGTCGCCGCGGTGCCGGAGCGGGAGGACCCCCGGGACGCCCTGTGCGCCCGCGACGGGCTGACCCTCGCCGGTCTGCCCGCCGGCGCGAAGGTCGGCACCGGCTCCCCGCGGCGCGCGGCGCAGGTGCGCGCGGCGCGCCCGGACCTGGAGATCGTCGACATCCGCGGCAACGTGGGCACCCGGCTGGGGCGGGTGGCCCCCGGCGACCTCGACGCCGTGGTGCTCGCCGCCTCCGGGCTGCGGCGGCTCGGGCTGGAGGACGCGATCACCGAGCTGATCGACCCGTCCGTCATGCTCCCCGCCCCCGGGCAGGGCGCCCTGGCCCTCGAGTGCCGCACCGAGGACGCCTCGGGGGACACCCCGCTCGCCGCCGCCCTCGCCGCGGTGGACCACCTGGAGACCCGCCTGGCCGTGACCGCGGAACGGGCGCTGCTGACCCGGCTCGAGGCCGGCTGCGCGGCCCCCGTGGGCACCTTCGCGCGGATCGAGGACGGCGTGCTCGTGCTCGACGTCGTCGTGGCCGACCCGGACGGCAGCCGGGTCATGCGCCGCAGCGGCCGCACCGCGGAGCGCGGCGTCGACGACGCCCGCGCCCTCGGCCACCGGCTGGGCGACGAGCTGCTCGCCGACGGCGCCGGCCGGCTGGCCCGGTTGACGCTCTGAGACCCGTGCCGCACCCCGGCCCCGCCGACCGCTCCGCCGACCCGGCCGCCGCCCTGCGCGGGGCCAGGGTCGTCGTGACCCGTTCCGCCGACCGGGCCAGGGAGCTCGTGGCGCTGCTGCACGGGCACGGGGCCCGGGTCCGGCTCGCCCCGCTGCTCGAGGCCACCCTCCCCGGGGACACCGGTCCCGTGGCCGCCCTGCTGGACCGGGCGGCGGACCCGGGGGCCGCCGCCGGGTCCTGGCTGGTGGTCACCTCGGTCACCACCGTCCGGGCCCTGCGCGCGGTCGCGGGGGAGCCGTCCGGCACGGCACTCGGCGACCGGTTCGCGGCGGCCCGGCGGGCCGGCCTGCGCGTGGCCGCGGTGGGGGACGCCACGGCCGCGGCCCTCACGGCGGCCGGGCTGCGGCCGGACCTCGTGCCCGGCGCGGTGCACTCGGCCGCCGGGCTGCTCGCCGACTGGCCGCCGGAGCCGGCTCCCGGCACCGTCCTGCTGCCGCTCTCCGCCCGGGCCCGGCCCACCCTCGAGACCGGTCTGACCGCGCGGGGGTACGGGGTGCTGACGGCCACGGCCTACGAGACCGTGCCCTGGCCGGCGCCCGCGCCCCTCGTGCGGCGGGCCGCGGCCCAGGGGGAGGCCGACGGCACGGACGACGACGCGGTCGACGGCACGGACGACGACACGGATCGCGGCGTGGACGGGCGCGTGGCCGAGCTCCACCGGTCCGACCTGCTGCAGGTCCTGGCCGCGGGCGAGGCCGACGCCGTGGTGCTCACGGCGCCGTCCCACCTCGCCGAGCTCGTGCGCGACGACCCCGACGTCCTGGCCGGCACCGTCCTCGTGGCCATCGGCGAGCCGACGAGACGCGCCGCCGCCGAGCGCGGCCTGCCGTCCGTGGCCGCGTCCCTGCCCACCCCGGAGGGGATCCGCGACGCCCTCGCCCGGGCCCTCACCGCACCCGCGGCCTCCCGGGCGGCCGCGGGGGCGCCCGCCCCGACCCCGACGCCGGCGGCTCCGCCGCCGGCCGCACCGACCACACCGATCCCGACGACACCGATCCCTGCGACCGAGGAGACGAACTCCGTGACCCACCGAATTCCCCGCTACGACCTGGTGTCCCGCCCCCGCCGCCTGCGCACCACCCCGGCCGTGCGCCGGCTCGCCGCGCAGACCAGGGTCCATCCGTCCGACCTCATCCTGCCCGTGTTCGTCCGCGAGGGCCTCGCCGAGCCCGCCCCGCTCGGCTCCATGCCGGGGGTCGTCCAGCACTCCATGGACTCGCTCCGGCGCGCCGCTGCCGAGGCCGCGGCCAAGGGCCTCGGCGGGTTCATGATCTTCGGCGTGCCCGCCGAGCGGGACCCCGAGGGCAGCGCCGGGTGCGACCCCGAGGGCATCCTGAACCGGGCGCTGCGCGCCGTGCGCGCCGAGGTCGGCGACGACCTCGTCGTCATGGCCGACCTGTGCCTGGACGAGTTCACCGACCACGGGCACTGCGGCGTCCTGGCCGAGGACGGGACCGTGGACAACGACGCGACCCTGGAGATCTACGGCCGGATGGCCGTGGCCCAGGCCGAGGCGGGCGCCCACGTGCTCGGGCCCTCCGGCATGATGGACGGCCAGGTCGGCGTGATCCGCTCCGCCCTCGACGAGGCCGGGCACCCCGACGTCGCCGTCCTGGCCTACTCCGCGAAGTACTCCTCCGCGTTCTACGGCCCGTTCCGCGAGGCCGTGGACTCCCAGCTGCAGGGCGACCGCCGCAGCTACCAGATGGACCCCGCCAACCGCCGGGAGGCGCTGCACGAGCTGCAGCTGGACCTGGACGAGGGCGCCGACATGGTCATGGTCAAACCGGCCATGAGCTACCTCGACATCCTCCGCGACGTGGCCGAGGTCTCCCCGGTGCCCGTCTCCGCGTACCAGATCTCCGGCGAGTACGCCATGATCGAGGCCGCCGCCGCCAACGGCTGGATCGACCGCCGGGCCGCGATCCAGGAGTCCGTGCTGTCCATCCGCCGCGCGGGCGCCGACTCCGTGCTCACCTACTTCGCCGTCGAGCTCGCGGACTGGTTCCGCGAGGAGAACGGCCTCTCCTGACCCCCACCGTCCCCCGAGCCGGCACCCCCGGCGGAAGGAAGCAGACAAACCCATGAGCGTTTCCCAGGAACTCTTCGACCGCGCGCGCAAGGTCATGCCCGGCGGGGTCAACTCCCCGGTGCGGGCCTTCGCGTCCGTGGGCGGCACCCCGCCCTTCATCACCGCGGCCAAGGGCCCGTACCTCACCGACGTCGACGGCCGCGAGTACGTCGACCTCGTCAGCTCGTGGGGGCCCGCCCTCGTCGGGCACTCCCACCCGGCCGTCATCGAGGCCGTGCACGAGGCCGTGGAGCGCGGCCTGTCCTTCGGGGCCACGACCCGCGGGGAGACCGAGCTGGCCGAGCTCGTGGTCGAGCGGATCGGCGCGATCGACGAGCTGCGCATGGTCTCGACCGGGACCGAGGCGGCCATGACCGCGATCCGCCTGGCGCGCGGCGTGACCGGCCGGGACCTCGTCGTGAAGTTCGCCGGGTGCTACCACGGGCACGTGGACTCCCTGCTGTCCGAGGCGGGCTCCGGCGTGGCGACCCTCGCCCTGCCCGGCTCCGCCGGGGTCACCGCGGCCACCGCGGCCGAGACCCTGGTGCTGCCCTACAACGACCTCGCCGCCGTGGAGGAGGCCTTCGCCGCCCACCCCGGCCGGATCGCCGCCGTCATCACCGAGGGCGCGCCCGCCAACATGGGTGTGGTCACCCCCGGCGAGGGCTTCAACGCGGGCCTGCGCCGGCTCACGCGCGAGCACGGGGCGCTGATGATCTTCGACGAGGTGCTGACCGGGTTCCGCGTGCACGAGGCCGGCTACTGGGGTCTCACCGCCGCGGGCGAGGACGGCTGGGAGCCCGACCTGTTCATGTTCGGGAAGGTCATCGGCGGCGGGCTGCCGGTCGCCGGCGTGGGCGGGCGGGCCGGGGTCATGAACCACCTGGCGCCCCTGGGCCCCGTCTACCAGGCCGGGACCCTGTCCGGGAACCCGGTGGCGATGGCCGCGGGCGCGGCGACCCTGCGCACCGCGGACCGGATCGCCTACCAGACCGTCGACCGGCGCTCGGCGCAGCTGCAGGAGGCGGTGCGCGCGGCGCTGACCGAGGCCGGGGTCGACCACTCCATCCAGTCGGCCGGCAACCTGTTCTCGGTGGCCTTCGGCACCTCCGCCGCCGGCGTGCACGACTACGCGCAGGCCAAGGCGCAGGAGACGTTCCGCTACCCGGCGTTCTTCCACGCGATGCTCGACCAGGGCGTCTACCTGCCCCCGTCGGTGTTCGAGGCGTGGTTCCTCTCCGCCGCGCACGACGACGCCGCGATGGACCGGATCGTCTCCGCCCTGCCGGCCGCGGCGCGCGCGGCCGCCGAGGCCCGGCCGGCCGCCTGACCCCGGCCGCCGGGGCCCGGCCGGCCGCCGTCCCGGGGAGCGCTCAGGCGTCCTCGGGGCGGCGGAGCGGCCACGCGCCGTCGACCACCGCGTCCGGGCGGGTCCGGCGGAAGTACTCCTGGAGGCTCGCGGCCTGCTCGGCCGCCCACCCCACCTGGTCGGCGTGCAGCGCGGCCGCCGGGCGCACCAGCTCGGGGAAGCGGCGGGCCATCAGCACCGCGAGCCGCTCCGTCGCGACCGAGTCCGCCGCCGAGGTGTGCGCCGCGGTGAGCTCGACCCCGTACTCCTCGCACAGCGCCCCGAGGGTGCGCTTGCCGCGCCGGTACCGGTGCACCTGCTTGTTGAGGACGTAGGGGTCCAGCACCGGGAAGGGCTGCGGGACCTCCACCCCGTGGCGCCGGCCCTCGTGGGCGAGGACCGTGAAGTCGTAGGAGGCGTTGAACACCAGCACGGGCGTGCCCGCGGCGAAGAGGCCGGCCAGGACGCCCGCGATCTCCGCGACCACCTCCGCGGCGGGCCGGCCCTCGGCGCGGGCCCGCTCGGTGCTCACCCCGTGCACGGCGGCCGCCTCCTCGGGGATCTCCACCCCCGGGTCCGCCAGCCACTCCCACTCGTCCGTCACGGCGCCGGCGGCGTCGGTGCGCACGACGGACGCCGTGACGATGCGGGCCGTGTGCGGGTCACGGCCGGTCGTCTCGAGGTCGAAGGAGGCGCGCGGACCCTCGGTCCACGCGGGGGACGCCTCCGGGGCGCCCGCGGACCCCTCGAGGTCGAAGAGCACGTCCTGCTCCGCGGCGTCGTCCGGCGCGGGCGGGGCGGGCCTCGGCGCGCGCAGCGGGGCGGCGTCGAACAGGGGCAGCTGGTCGGTGGGGCCGGCGGGGCCTGAGGGCGAGGACATGGCTCCCACCGTACCGGCCCCCTCCGACCCGCCACGGACGCGGCCGCCCCGGCCGACGCCTCCGTGCGCACCGGTCCGGAACCGTCCGGGTACGCACGGACGCGGAGCGCTTAGACCGTCGGAGTCCCGTGATGAGATGAGACCCATGCGGCACACCGAGGACAGCACCCACGCCACGAGCTCCGCCCTGCCCGGGGCGGGGCCGGTGCGCTGGACCCTGGTGCCGCCGCACGGCTCCGCGCCGGAGCGCGCCCCGTGGCGGCCGAACCCCGAGCAGGAGGAGATCGCCGGGCTCCCGGCCGGGTGCGGCCCCCGGCTCGTGCTCGGCGGCCCCGGGACCGGGCGGACCCGGGTGCTCGTGGAGCTGGCGGCCCGCCGGATCGGCGGGGGCCTGGACCCGGACCGGCTGCTCGTGCTCACGCCGTCCCGGCTCTCGGCGGCCCGGCTGCGGGACGACCTCACGGCCGCGGTCTCGGCCACCATGAGCTCCCCGCCCGTGCGGGCCTGGCAGTCCTACGCCTTCGACCTGCTCCGGCGGGCCCAGAACCAGGGACTGCTCCCGGGCGTCGCGCACGGACCCAAGCTGCTGTCCGGCCCGGAGCAGGACGTGCTGATCGGCGAGCTCATGGCCGGGCACGCCGCCGGCTTCGGGGCCCCCGTCGTGTGGCCCCCGGACCTCCGGGAGGCGCTCGCCACCCGCGGCTTCCGGCAGGAGGTGCGCGAGCTCTTCGACCGCATGTCCGAGTACGACCTCGCCCCCGACGACCTCCGCCGCCTCGCCCGGCGCCTGGAGCGCCCGGACTGGGCGGCGGCCGCCACGATGCAGGCCGAGTACCAGGCCGTGCGCCGGCTGCGGATGCCGGAGTCCTACGACCCGGCGGCCCTCGTCACGGAGGCCGCGCGGGTCCTCGAGGAGCAGCCGGAGTTCCTGCGGGCCGAGCAGGAGCGCCTCGACCTCGTGCTCGTCGACGACCTGCACGAGGCGACGCCCTCGATCCACCGGCTGCTCGCCGTGCTGTGCCGGGGACGGGACACCGTGCTGACCGCCTGCACGGACACCGTGGTCCAGGGCTTCCGCGGGGCCCGCCCGGACCTGCTGCGCACCCTCGAGGACCGGCTCGCCGAGCCCGCGCGCCCCCTGCGGCGGCACCCCCTGGGCACGAGCCGGCGGATGCCCGGGGCCGTCGCGGAGGTGTGGCAGCGCGTGGCGGAGCGGATCCCCGCCGTGGCCGGGGCCCGGCACCCCCGCGCCCTCCGGCCCGCCGGGAGCGCCCCGGGCGCTGCGGACACGGGCCACGGCGCGGATACCGCGACCGTGCCGGCCGACGTCGCGGTGGACGGCACCGGAGACCGCGCGGCGCCCGGAGAGGTCACCACGGTGGTGCTCTCCTCGCCGCTGCACGAGGCCCGCTGGATCGCGTACCAGGTCCTGGAGCGCCACCTGGTGCACGGCGTCCCGCTGGCGGACATGGCCGTGGTCGTGCGCAACGGCCGCTACCTGGAGGGGCTCGAGCGCCAGCTCTCCGCCCTCGGCGTGCCCGTCAGCACCTCCGCCGCGGAGACGCCGGTGCGCGACGAGCCCGCGGTGCGCCCGCTGCTGGGTGCCCTGCGCATCGTGACCGAGGCCGCCGCGGCGGCCGCGGACCGCGAGGAGGACCCGCACTTCGGCGCCCTCACGGTCCAGGCGGCCGTCGACCTGCTCTCCTCGCGGATCGGCAACGCCTCCCCGATGGACGTCCGCCGGCTCCGCCAGCGGCTCCGGGCGGAGGAGCTCGCCGCGGGGGGTCTGCGCACCAGCGACGACCTGCTCGTGGAGGCCCTCGTGGCCCCCGGGGCGCTCGACGCCGCCGGCGTGCGCTCCGTGCCGGCCCGCCGGATCGCCCGGATGCTCGCGGCCGGGACCCGTGCCCTCCGGGAGGAGGGCGCCACGGCCGAGACCGTCCTGTGGGCGCTGTGGGAGGCGGCCGGGGTCGCCGAGTCCTGGCGGCGCCGTGCACTGGAGGGCGGCCCGGCGGGGGAGCGGGCCGACCGCGACCTCGACGCCGTGGTGGGCCTGTTCGAGTCCGCCGAACGCTACGTGGACCACCTTCCCGGGGCCGGCCCCGCCCAGTTCCTGGACTACATCGACAACCAGGATTTGCCCATGGACACCCTGGCCGCCCGCGCCCCGACCGACGAGACGGTCGAGATCATGACGCCCGCCACCGCCGCGGGCCGGCAGTGGCCGGTGGTCTTCGTCGCCGGCGTGCAGGAGGGCGTGTGGCCCAACACCCGCCTGCGCGGGCAGCTGCTCGGCGCGGACCTGCTCACGGACGCGCTGGACCTCGGCGTCGACCAGGCCGCGCGGGTCACCCCGGTCACCCGCATGCGCGAGGTCCGCCACGACGAGCTGCGCTCCTTCTCCGCCGCCGTCTCCCGCAGCTGCGGCACGCTCGTGGTCACGGCGGCCTCCGGCGAGGACGAGCAGCCCTCGGAGTTCCTGGACCTCGTCGACCCGCCCGGCTCGCGGCCCGGGGACGGCGCCCGGGCCGTGGTGGACGCCCCCCGGCCCATGACCCTGCGCGCCCTCGTGGCCGAGCTGCGGCAGTGGGTCCAGCTGCACGAGGAGGACCCCGTGCGCTCGGAGGCCGCGGCCCGGCTGCTCCACCGCATCTCCTCCTCCCCGCGCCCGGTGCCCGGCGCCCACCCCGACACCTGGTGGGGCGCGGCGGAGCTCTCCAGCACGGCGCCCGTCTTCGACGACGGGGTCCCCGTGCCCGTCTCCCCGTCCCGGATCGAGACCATCCACCGGTCCCCGCTCGACTGGTTCGTGGCCGCCTCGCGGGCCGAGGCCGCGACCGACCTCAGCCGCAGCCTCGGCTCGCTCGTGCACGCCATCGCCGAGGAGCTGCCGGAGGCGTCGGGCTCGGAGCTCGTCGCCGAGCTCGAGCGCCGCTGGCCCACGCTGGGGCTGCCGGACACCTGGGAGTCCGCGGTCCAGCTCGAGCGCGCCCGGCAGATGCTGCGCAAGTTCGCCCAGTACGTCGTGGACGCCCGCAGCAAGCACGGCCGCCGGCTGGCCTCCGTGGAGGGGGCGTTCAGCGTGCTCGTCCAGGGGCGGGCGCGCGACGCCCTGCTCCGGGGCCGCGTGGACCGCCTGGAGCTCGACGAGCAGGGCCGCTACGTCGTCGTCGACCTCAAGACCGGCCGGAACCAGCCCGCCGGGGCGAAGATCGCCGAGCACCCGCAGCTCGCGGCCTACCAGGTGGCGCTCACGGCGGGAGCGGGCACGGCCATGGTCGCCGGCGAGGACGAGACCGTCCTCGAGCTGCCCGGCGGCACCGTGACGGAGCTCTCCGGCGGCGCCCTGCTCGTCCAGCTCGGCACCCGCGCCAAGTCCCCCTCCGTGCAGCAGCAGGACCCCCTCGACCCGGACGCCACGTGGGCGCGGGACCTGATCACCCGGGCCGCGGAGCTCGTGGCCGGGGAACGGTTCACCGCCCGCCACGACCAGGCCGAGGGCGCCTTCAACGGGCACGGGTGCAAGCTGCCGCAGATCTGCCCGCTGTGCGCCGAGGGACGGCAGGTGAGCGAACCGTGAGGACCGTGCGGACGGATCCCGGCCCCGTCCCACCCGGACAGCAGGAGACGACAGCGCCCATGACCGACGCCCCCGACGACCGCACCCGGCACGACGCCGCCGAGCACCCCTACGGCGGCGTCGAGCCCCGGTACAGTCCCGAGGAGCTGGCCGAGCTGCTCGGCGGCAACCTCCCCACGGCCCAGCAGTCCGCCGTGATCTCGGCCCCGCTCACCCCCCGGCTGGTGGTCGCGGGCGCGGGCTCGGGCAAGACCGCGACCATGGTCGACCGGGTGGTCTGGCTCGTGGCCAACGGGGTCGTCGCCCCGGACCAGGTCCTCGGCGTGACCTTCACCCGCAAGGCCGCCGGCGAGCTGGGGGAGCGCATGCGCTCCCGGCTCGCCCGGCTGCGCGCCCAGGGGCTCGTCGCTCCGGCCCACGCCGAGGAGGACGACCTCCCGGCCGCTCCCCAGGACCCCACGGTCAGCACCTACCACTCCTACGCCAACACGCTCGTGCGCAACTACGGGCTGCGGATCGGGATCGAGCCGGACACCACGCTGCTGGGCCAGGCCCGGACGTGGCAGCTCGCCGCGCAGACCGTGGAGGCCTGGACCGGGGAGCTGCTCGAGACCATGCCCGCGAAGTCGACCATGGTCGCCGCCGTCCTCGACCTCGCCTCGGCGTGCGCGGAGCACCTCGTGGACCCGGCGGACGTGGAGCGCTTCGCGGCCGAGCTGCTCGGCGCGCTGGCCACGACACCGCCGGGGCGCCGGAAGAAGACCCTGGGCGCCCAGCTGAAGAAGGTCGAGGACAACCAGCGCACCGCGTGGGTCCTCGCCGAGCTCGTGGCCGACTTCGCCCGGCGCAAGCGCGAGGCCCAGGCCATGGACTTCGGCGACCTCCTCTCCGCCGCCGCCCGGCTCGCGGAGCAGGACCCGGCAGCCCGCCGGACCGAGCGGGAGCGGCACCGGGTGGTGCTGCTCGACGAGTTCCAGGACACCTCGCACGCCCAGCTGCGGCTCTTCGCCGCGCTCTTCGGGCAGGGGCACTCCGTGATGGCCGTGGGCGACCCCCAGCAGTCGATCTACGGCTTCCGCGGGGCGTCCTCCGGGCAGCTCTTCGGCTTCTACGACTCCTTCCCGGTCGCGCCCGGCCAGGACGGGGAGCCCAGCTTCCTCACCACGGCGTGGCGCAACGACGCGAGCATCCTGGACGTCGCCAACACCATCGCCGCGCCCCTGCGGACCCTGCCGGCGTGGGCGCGCAGCACGTCCTCCCTCGCCGTCCCCGAGCTCACCCCGCGTCCCGGGGCGGGCACCGGCCGGGTGCGGATCAGCCGGTACGCGACCGACGTCGAGGAGGCCGTCGCGCTCGCGGAGCGCGTCCGGGAGCGCCGGGAGCAGCACCGCGGCGACCCGGAGGAGCAGATGCCCACCATGGCGGTGCTCTGCCGCAAGCGCTCCCAGATCGAGCCCGTGCGCCGGGAGCTCGCCGCCCGCGGCATCCCCTACGAGGTCGTGGGCCTGGGCGGGCTGCTCAGCACGCCGGAGGTCTCCGACGTCGTCGCGACCCTCCGGGTGCTGGACGACCCCGGCCGCTCGGACGCGCTCGTGCGGCTGCTCGCGGGGGCCCGCTGGCGGATCGGGACCCGGGACCTCATGGCCCTCGCCGACTGGGCGTCCCACCTGGAACGCCGCCGCACGGAGGCCGCGCAGGCGGGCCGGGCCGAGGACCTCGAGAGCCCGGTCACCGCGGAGGAGGCCCAGGAGGACGCCCTCGTCGAGCCCGACCTCTCCGACCACGCGTCGCTGATCGAGGCCCTCGAGACCCTCCCGTGGCCGGGCTGGACGTCCGCGCACGCCCGCACCCTGTCCGAGACCGCGCGGGAGCGCCTGATCCGGCTGCGGACGGAGCTGGACCACCTGCGCTCCTTCCTCTCCGACGACCTGCCGAGCCTGCTGCACGAGGTGGAGACGGTGCTCGGCCTCGACGTCGAGGTCGCCGCGCACCCCCACCGCCCCGTCCACCAGGCGCGGCGCAACCTGGACGCGTTCCACGAGGCCGCGCAGTCCTTCACCGCGTTCTCCGCGAGCAGCGACGTCTCGGCGTTCCTCGCGTGGCTCGACGTCACCCTGGCGGAGGAGAACGGGCTCGAGCCCGGCCCCGACCGCACGCGGCACGACGCCGTCCAGCTCGTCACGGTCCACGCCTCCAAGGGCCTCGAGTGGGACCACGTCTACGTCCCGGGACTCAACGCCGGGAACTTCCCGACCGACCGGCCCTCCCGCTGGACCCTCGACACCGGGACCCTGGCCTGGCCGCTGCGCGGTGACGCCCGGTTCCTGCCGCAGTGGGCCGTGGACACGAGCGACCTCAAGGCCCTCGAGGAGTCCCACACGGAGTTCCTGGAGCTCGCCGCCCAGCACGCCGAGGACGAGGAGCGCCGTCTCGCCTACGTGGCCGTGACCCGGGCCCGCGAGGTCCTGGAACTGTCCTGCACCGTGTTCCGGGGCACGGCCGCGAAGGGCCAGGAGCCCTCCGTGTTCGTCGCGGAGCTGGCACCGCTCACCGAGGGCCCCGAGCCGTCCGTCCGCCCGGGCCCCTGGGCCGAGGTCCCGGAGGGGGCCCGCAACCCGGCCGCCGCCACCGTGCTGAGCGCCCCCTGGCCGTACGACCCGCTGGAGGGCCCCGAGGTCACCGAGACCGTGACGGACGAATACGGGCACAGCGCCGTGCGCGTGAGCCCGCCCCCGCACCGGGGCCGCCGGGCCGTGCTCGAGCGGGCCGCCCGCGCGGTGCGGGAGCGCGGCTTCGAGGACACCGCGGACCTCGACGTCGAGGACCTGCTCGGCGTCGCGGAGCGGGACGGGCTCGCGCCGGACCCGCGCCGGTGGTCCGAGGAGGCGAAGATCCTGCTCGCCCGGCACGAGGACGGCCGGGCCGAGCGGACCGTCCCCATGCCGTCCCACGTCTCGGCCTCGACCCTCGTGGCGCTCGCGCGCGATCCGCTCGAGGTCGTGTCGGGCCTGCGCCGGCCCATGCCGCGCCGGCCCGGCACCGCGGCGCGGCGCGGCACCACCTTCCACGCCTGGATCGAGCAGTACTACGGCAGCTCCGCGATCTTCGACGTCGGGGAGCTGCCCGGGACCGCCGACGACTACGTCGACGCGGCCTACGACCTCCCCGAGCTCGCGGCGACGTTCCGCTCCAGCCCGTGGGCCGACCGCCAGCCGTACGCCGTGGAGTTCCCCCTCGAGACCCCGATCGCCGGGGTCACGGTCCGCGGCCGGGTGGACGCCGTCTTCCGCAACGGCGACGGCACGTGGGAACTGGTCGACTGGAAGACCGGGCGGGCACCCTCCGGCCGGGACCTGCAGGAGCGGTCGGCGCAGCTGGCCGTGTACCGGCTCGCGTGGTCCCGGCTGCGGGCCGTCCCGCTCGAGGAGGTCACCGCCGCCTTCTACTACGTGGCCGAGGACCGGGTCGTCCGTCCGCACGACCTGTCGGGGGCCGAGGAGCTCGAAGCGGTGGTCCGGGAGGCCTACGACGTGGTGCTGCGCCCCTGAGCGGGGCCGCCGCCCGGTCCCGTCGGCGGCGTCCGGCCGGAGGGGGCCTCGGGGCCGCCGGCCGGGGCAGGGTCCTCCGGGGCGGTGTCCCCGGGCGCGCGGTCCGGGGCCGCGTCCTGGGAGGCGTCGTCCTGCCCCGGGGCCGCCCGCGCGGTCTCCGGTGCGGCCGCGACCGGCTCGGGGCGCTGGGCGACGTCCTGCTCGAGCGTGGCGAGCATCTGCTCCGCGTCGGCCACCAGGTCCTGCGCGCCGCGGTCCACGCCGCGCACGAGCCACTGCGCCAGGGCGAGCTCGGCGTCCAGCCGGGCCCGGTCCAGCAGGTGCGGGTCCGGTGCCCCGTCGGGCGCCTGGAAGGACGTGCGGCGACAGGCCGCGGCGTAGGCCTCGAGCACCCCCTCGGCGAGGCGGGCGTCGCGCGCCGCGAAGAGCCACGCGAAGTCCTCGGCGGGATCCCCCACGTGCAGGTCGGTCCACCCGGTCACCCCGCGCACCCGTCCGCGGGAGATCACGAGGTCGTCCTCCTGCAGGTCGCCGTGGACCACGCGCGGCCGGAACCGCCACACGGCACGGTCCTCCAGGACCTGCTCCCACCGGTGCAGCAGCGCGGCCGGCACGCGCCGCGTGTCGGCGGCCCGGCGCAGCTCCGTGCGGCGCCGCTGCCGGCACTGCTCGGCGGTGTAGCCGGGCAGATCGGCGTCCAGGACCAGCGCGGTCGGCAGGGCGTGGATCGCTGCCAGGAGCCGCCCGAGCTGCACGGTGAGCGTCGGAGGCGGCTCGGCGCTCGGCACGTGCCGGTGGTGCTCGGGGTCCGGCTCGGCGGCCATGCGGGCGAGCGCGTCGATGTCCAGCGGGGCGCCCTCGATGTGGGAGTGCACGAAGGCGTGCAGGTCCCCGTGCGCCACGGAGCCGGCGGCGGTGGGGACCAGGAACGGGAGACGCGACCGGACGGCGGGGGTGAAGGAGCGGAGTACGAGGTGCTCGGTCTCCAGGCGGACGCTCGCCTCGGGGCTCAGCGGGGAACGCACCCGCCAGCGCCGGCCGGAGGCGTCGAGGACCACGGCGGAGCGGAAGTCGGCGTCGTCGTCGGGGGAGGGCCCCACGGCCACGGGTGCGAGTCCGGGGACGCCTGCGGCGGCGACGGCGGCCAGGTGCTCGAGGGACGTGCTCACGCCGTCCACCCTACAAGAGGCCCGGCCCTGCAAGAGGCCCGGCAGCCGTCCCCGTCCCCACCCGCCGGACCCGTGGTCCGCCCGGGTCGCTACAGTGGGGGACGTGCCCGCCTCCACCCCTTCCGAGCCCGTTTCCGGCTCCCGCCCCGTGCCCGCCCCCGAGCGTCTCTCGCCGGCCCGCCTGCCGTTCGCGGCGACGGCCTTCGACCGCGACGCCGTCGACCGTGAGCTCCACGACGTGCGCGTGCTCGCCGCGCAGGACCCCACCACGCTCGTGCTCGTGCTCGCGGGCGGCCTCGCCCCCGTGGCCGGGGACGCCCTGGTCCTGGTGCCCGCGGCCGAGCTCCCGGCCGTGCCCCACGACCCGCGCCGGCCGGAGGTCTACCTGGGCCGGCTGCCCGGCGCCGACGGGGCCCCCGGCCCCCGCGTCCTGCTGCGCGCCGTCGCCGCCCCCGAGCCCGGGGGCGAGGACGCCGCGGCGGAGCCCTTCGCGGTGCCCGAGCCCCTCGTGGCGGCCGTCACCGCGTTCGCCGCCGGCCGGGGCGGGGAGGAGCTGCGCTGGGCCGGCCTGCGGGAGCTCGGCCCGGTGCTCCCGACCGGGGACACCTCGCTGCTCGTCACCGCCCAGTCCGTGGGACTGTGGCACCGGGACCACCCCCGGTGCCCGCAGTGCGGGGAGCCCACCGAGGTGATCCGGTCCGGCTGGGCCCGGCGGTGCCCCAACGACGAGTCGCTGCACTTCCCGCGCACCGACCCCGCGATCATCGTGGCGGTCAGCGACGGCGACCCCGACCCCGACCGGGAGCGGCTGCTGCTCGGCCGCTCCGCGCTCTGGAAGGGCAACCGGTTCTCGACCCTCGCCGGGTTCGTGGAGCCGGGGGAGTCCCTGGAGCAGGCCGTGGTCCGCGAGGTCGCCGAGGAGGCGGGCCTGACCGTGGGGGACGTGCAGTACCTGGGCTCCCAGCCCTGGCCGTTCCCGCGCTCCCTGATGCTCGGCTGCCGCGCCGTGGTGCGCTCCGGCGCGGCCGTCCCGGACGGCCAGGAGATCCTGGAGCTGCGCTGGTTCACGCGGGCGCAGCTGCGGGAGGCGGCGCGCACCGGGTCCGTGACCCTGCCCGGGCGGGTCTCGATCGCGCACGCGCTCATCGCGCACTGGCTCGGCGAGGACCTGCCGGAGACGGCGTGGTGACCAGCAGCGAGACCGGCACGGACGTGGAGTCGACCCTCGAGGAGCGCATCCTCGCCGGCCTGGACCCCGAGCAGCGGGAGGTCGCGACCACGCTGCGCGGACCCGTGTGCGTGCTCGCGGGCGCCGGCACGGGCAAGACCCGGGCCATCACCCACCGGATCGCCTACGGCATCGCCACGGGCGTCTACACCCCGCAGAAGGTCCTGGCCCTGACGTTCACCGCCCGCGCCGCCAACGAGATGCGCAACCGGCTGCGCGAGCTCGGGGCCGCCGGGGTGCAGACCCGCACGTTCCACGCCGCGGCCCTGCGCCAGCTGCAGTACTTCTGGCCCCAGGCCGTGGGCGGGCCCCTGCCCGGGCTCGTGGAGCACAAGGCGCGGCTCATCACCGAGGCCGCGCAGAACATGCGCCTGTCCACGGACCGCGCGGCCGTGCGGGACCTCGCCGCCGAGATCGAGTGGGCCAAGGTCTCGATGCTGACCCCCGACACCTATCCGACGCGGGCCGCCGGACGGGAGATGCCGCTGAACTACGACGTGCGCACGGTCCAGCGCCTGTACCAGTCCTACGAGGAGCTCAAGACCGACCGGCACCTGATCGACTTCGAGGACGTCCTGCTGCTCACGGTGGCCGTGCTCGAGGAGGACGAGCGCGTCGCCGCGACCGTGCGCGAGCAGTACCGGCACTTCGTGGTCGACGAGTACCAGGACGTCTCCCCGCTGCAGCAGCGTCTCCTCGACGCCTGGCTCGGGGGCCGGGACGACGTCTGCGTGGTGGGCGACGCCTCCCAGACGATCTACTCCTTCACCGGGGCCACCTCCCGGCACCTGCTCGAGTTCCCGGCCCGGCACCCGCAGGCGCGGGTGATCGAGCTCGTGCGCGACTACCGCTCCACCCCGCAGGTCGTGGAGACCGCCAATCGTCTGCTCGCGGCCCGCCGGCCGGCGCGGGGCTCGACCCCCGGCGCCTGGGCCACGCCGCTGCGCCTCGTGGCGCAGCGCCCGGACGGGCCGCCCCCGTCCTGGAACGAGTACGCGGACGACGAGGCCGAGGCGGCGGGGACCGCGGCGCGCATCCGGGACCTGGTCGACGACGGTGTGCCCGCGTCCGAGATCGCCGTCCTCTTCCGCACCAACGGGCAGTCGCAGGCCTTCGAGACCGCGCTCGCGGAGGCGGGCATCGGCTTCCAGCTGCGCGGCACGGAGCGGTTCTTCAACCGGCCGGAGGTCAAGCAGGCCGTGGTGCAGCTGCGCACGGCGGCGCGGGCCGCCGAGGCCTCGGACGAGCCCACGCGCCTGGTGCGCGACATCCTCTCCTCGCTGGGCTACTCGGACCGCGCGCCGCGCTCCACGGGCGCGGTGCGCGAGCGGTGGGAGTCGCTGGCCGCGCTGGTCTCCCTCGCGGACCGGATGGCCGCGGAGGCCGCCGCCCGCGAGGAGCAGTTCGTGCTCCCCGACTTCGCCGCGGAGCTCGAGCGGCGCATGGCCCAGCAGGACGCCCCGGTGATGAACGGGGTGACCCTGGCGTCCCTGCACTCGGCGAAGGGCCTCGAGTGGGACGCCGTGTTCCTGGCGGGCCTCAGCGAGGGGCTCATGCCGATCGGCTTCGCCGAGACCGCCGACGAGATCGACGAGGAGCGCCGGCTGCTCTACGTGGGCATCACCCGCGCCCGGGAGCACCTCGTGCTGTCCTGGACCCTGTCCCGCACCCCGGGCGGCCGGCCCACGCGCAAGCCCTCACGTTTCCTCGACGCCCTGCGGGAGACCGGCGGAGACCGCCCGGCCCCGCGCCGGTCCCGCCCGGGCGGCGCCCGCGCTCACGCCTGATCGAGCCCGCACAGGCACCGGCTCCGGTCCGGCTCCGGCCAGGACACCGCGTCCGGCCACGGCGGGGCGTAGAGGGCGGCGCGTCCCGCGCCGCCCTGCTCCCGGTGCCCGTGCCCCTCGGCTCCGGCGCCGCACAGCGAGTCCAGGGCCACCGCGAGCACCTCGACGGCCAGGCGGACCGCGACGGCCTCCGCGTGGGCCGCGCCCGCCCACGCCGCGAGGACGGCGGCGTGGCCGTGCGGCGCCGTGCGGGGCTGCGTGTGCTCGAGCGTCGCCCGCACGCAGTCCGGGCAGGGCCGGTGCGCCCAGGGCACGGTGGGCCAGCGCAGCAGGACCCCGTCGGCGTGGTGCAGCGACACCACCGGGTGGCGGGGGTCGATCCCCGCCCACGCCTCCGGTTCCACCGCTCCGGGCGGGAGCCGGCCGTCCGGGGTGGGCCGCCCGGAGCTGTGCACCACGACCGTGCCCGGCAGCAGCGCCCCGGGGAACAGCTCCGGCGCGCTGACGGGGGCGCACCGGGGGTCGAGCTCGCGCAGCCGCCGGCGCAGGGCCGCCTCGCGGGACCGGCCGACGTCCGCGGGCCGGTACGCGCCGGTCCCGAGGTCGGCGGCCGCGACGGGCGCGGTGTCGCTGACGTTGAGCCCGAGCACGCCGCAGCGCAGCAGGCGCACGGCCAGCGCCGCCGCGAGACCGTCCAGGCCCAGGAGCAGGACGTGCACCTCGTCCGGACGGGGCCGCTCGAGACAGGACAGGCGCAGTTCCGGGTCGTGCGGGGAACCCTGAGGAGGGCCGGGGAACGGAGTGGTGGGCACGGGACGCCTTCCGGGACGCGCGGGCGGGACGTCGTCACTCTCGCCCGGACCGTGCCCGCGGCGCGCCCGCCGGCGGGTCGTCCACAGTGCACGGCGGAGCGCCGTGCACATGGGCGCGTGCCGGCGTTTCGCGGCCCGTGCCCGCGGCGTGTTCAATGGCCCCATGCCCGTACCGTCGCAGCCCGAGGTCGTCGTGCGCCGCTCCGCCCGCCGGCGCAAGACCGTGTCCGCCCACTGGAGCGAGGACACGGTGGTGCTTTCGGTCCCCCAGACGGCCACCCGGCGGGAGATCGAGCACTGGACCCGGGAGCTGGTGCCCCGGGTCGTGGAGCGCCGGCGCCGCGAGGCGGCCAAGGGCGCCGACCGGCGCTCCGACGACCACCTCCTGCAGCGCGCCCACGAGCTGTCGCGGCGACACCTCGACGGCCGCGCCCGGCCCTCGGACGTGCGGTGGTCCGGGCGGCAGCACACCCGGTGGGGCTCCGCGACGCCGGCCACCGGCGTCATCCGGATCTCGGCGCAGCTCCAGCAGGCCCCGGAGTGGGTGCTCGACTTCGTGCTGGTGCACGAGCTCGCGCACCTGCTCGAGGCCGACCACAGTCCCCGGTTCCGGGAGCTCGAGGCCCGCTACCCCCTCGCCGAGAAGGCCCGGGCGTTCCTGGACGGCGCCGCGTGGGCGCACCGGCACGCAGGACGCGCCGGCGCGGATCAGCGGGAGCCGTCCCCGTCCTGAGGCCCGTCGTCCTCCGGCCGCCCGGGACCGCCGTCCGCGCCGGGAGCAGGGTCCGTGGCCGGACCGCCGTCCGCGCCGGGCCCGCCGTCGGGGCCCTCGTAGCCGCCCGAGAGCAGCCGCTGGAGCGCGGCGTCGACCTCGTCCTCGGACGCGGTGAGCAGCCCGCGGCGCTCGGTGAAGCCCGCGGGGTCGTCCAGGTCCTCGTCGGTGGGCAGCAGCTCCGCGGCGTCCCACAGGCCGTCCCGGTCCTCCACCCCCCGGCGCTCGCCGACGTACTGCCAGAACTGCGCGGCCTCGCGCAGCCGGCGCGGGCGCAGCTCGAGCCCCACGAGGGAGCCGAACGCGTGCTCGGCGGGCCCGCCGGCGGCGCGGCGCCGCCGGACGGTCTCGGACAGGGCCTCCCCGGAGGGCAGGTTGGCGGTCGAGGCGACGGTGACCACGTGCACCCAGCCCTCCACGAGGGCGAGCACCGTCTCGAGCCGCTTGAGGGTGACCTCCTGGTCCGGGGTCTGCTGCGGGGCGAAGATCCCGGAGGACAGGGCCTCCTGCATGCTCGAGGGATCCATCGGGTCGATGTCCCGGGCGGCCTCCTCGATGCGGGACATGTCGATGTGGATCCCCGCGGAGAAGCGCTTGACGAGGTCCAGGATGTGCTGGCGCAGCCACGGGTTCGCCGCGAACAGCCGGACGTGCGCCGCCTCCCGCACGGCGACGTAGAGCATGATCTCCTGCGCGGGGATGTCCAGGCCCTCGCCGAACGCCCTGATGCTGGCGGGCAGCAGCCCGGAGCGGCCCTCCGCGAGCGGGAGGCCGATGTCGGTGGAGCACAGCACCTCGCGGGACAGGCCGCCGATGGCCTGGCCCAGCTGGATCCCGAACAGCATCCCGCCGGCGCCCGCGAGCATCCCCGAGGCCCCGCCCATCATGGCGGACAGCTCGGGGGGCAGCTGCTGGGTGAGGGCGTCGGTGAGCGCCTTCGTCACGGACTCCGCGACCGGGCCCGTCATGTCCTTCCAGGTCTCCTGGGTGGCCTCGATCCACTCCGCGCGGGACCACGCCTGGGGCCGGATCGAGGTCTGGCCGAACTCGGTGTGGTCGGCCAGCCACAGCTCGGCGAGGCGCATCGCGTCCTCGACCGCGCCGCGCTGGGCGGGGGTCACCGACGGGTCGCCGTCGGCGGCGGCGATCTGCCGCGCGTGGTCGTGGGCGAGCTTCCAGTTGACCGGTCCCTCGGACGCCCCGGCGCCCATCATGGACTGGATCTGCTGGAACATCATCGACATCGCCTGGGGGTCCACCGGCACGCCGGCGCGCTGGAGGTCCTCCGGGCTCATCCCGCTCTGCCCCATGAGGCGCTCGAGCATCTCCTGGAAGGGGTCCTTGGGGCCGTCGCCGGAGTCGTCGCCCGGGGTGTTCCCGGGGCGGTCGTTGGGAGGCTGGGGAGTCATGGGTCCACCGTTCTTCGATCGGGTCGGGGGATCGGGCGGCACGGGCGTGCCCGACGTCTCTGCTCCCAGCGTAGCGAGCACCGGACGGGGCCGACCATGAGCCAACTCCCAGTTCGCTGGAAGCTCAGGGCCGGGTCGCGCGCGATAAGCTGGACCGTCCGGACCGTGCGGCCTCACAGCCTCCGGTCCCTCCGACGACGACGCCGAGGACCGCCCGTGACCGCATCCCCCCGCCCGCGCCGCGCCCTGCGCCGCCGCGGTCTCGAGTCCTGGGCGCTGCTGGGCTCCGCCGGGCTGCTGCTGGCCGGGGCGGTGCTGCCCGCCCCGTTCGTGATCGAAGCTCCCGGGCCCACGTTCAACACGGTGGGGGAGCACGACGGCCGGCAGCTGCTGGGGGTCTCCGGCGCCCCGACCTACCCGAGCGACTCCGTCCTGGACCTGACCACGGTCTACGTGACCGGCGGGCCCAACAAGAACGTCAACGTGCTCACCGTGCTCGGGTCCTGGCTGGACCCGTCCGCCTCCGTGGTGCCGGCCGACACCCTCTACCCCCGGGACGTGTCGGGGGAGGAGGCCGACCAGTACAGCATGGCGGCGATGAGCAGCTCGCAGGAGGACTCGGTCGCCGCCGCGCTGACGCACCTGGGCCAGGACTTCAGCACCCGGCTCTCCGTGCAGGACACGGTCCCGGGCGGCCCCGCGGAGGGGGTGCTCGAGCACGGCGACGTCCTGCGCGGCGTGGACGGGGAGCCCGTTTCGTCGCTGCCGTCCCTCAAGTCGGCTCTCGACGCGGCGGGGGAGCGCGGCGTCACCCTGCAGGTCGAGCGGGCCGGGTCGCCGCGCGACGTCGAGGTGGACACCGTGCGCGACGAGGCGTCGGGGAACTGGCAGCTCGGCGTGTTCCTGCTGGCCGCCTACGACTTCCCGATCGACGTGGCGTTCGAGCTCGACGAGGTCGGCGGGCCCAGCGCGGGGCTGATGTTCGCGCTGGGGATCGTCGACGAGATGACCCCGGGCTCGATCGCCGGGGACCGGCACGTGGCCGGCACCGGCACCATCACCCCGGAGGGGGAGGTGGGGCCCATCGGCGGCATCCGGCAGAAGCTCGAGGGGGCCGCGGCGGCCGGGGCGGAGGTCTTCCTCGCCCCGGCGGACAACTGCGCCGAGGCGCAGGGCCACGTCCCCGAGGGGCTGACGGTCGTGTCCGTGCGCACCCTCGACGACGCCGTGGCCGCCGCCGAGGCCGCCGGGAGCGGCGGGGACCTCTCCGCGCTGCCGGGGTGCGCCGCCCGATGACGGGCGCCGTGTGCACGATTGCACCCCCGAGAAGCCCGCGGGCAGAATGGACGGGGTGCCCCGGCGACCCGCCGGCGGCGCTCCTCCTCGACGCAGGCCGCACCCCACGACTTCACGCACCACACCTGACGAACGACCCCGATTGCAGAGGTAACCAGTGACCGCCGGACCCACAGCCCCCCGACCACCGAGGCAGCAGCCAGCAGGACAGCGGCGGAAACGGGGTGCGCTGTGGCCGACGGTCGTGGTCGTCCTGGTCCTCGTGGCCGCCTTCGTGGGACTGACGCAGCTCTACACGGACGTGCTGTGGTACGACCAGCTGGGCTACCTCAGCGTGTTCGTCACCGAGAACGTCACGAAGATCGTGATCTTCGTGGTCGCCGCCGTGCTCGTGGCGGCGCTGATGTTCGCCAGCCTCTTCCTCGCCTACCGCAGCCGGCCCATCACGGCCGAGTCCATCGTGGACGACAACCTGCGCCGCTACCAGGAGGCCCTCGAGCCGGTCCGCAAGATCGTCATCGTGGTGGTGCCCGTGCTCTTCGGGCTCTTCGCGGCGAGCACGGCGATGACCCAGTGGGACACCGTGCTGCTGTTCCTCAACCAGGAGCCGTTCGGCCAGGAGGACCCGCAGTTCGGCCTCGACATCGGCTTCTACGTCTTCACCCTCCCGTTCCTGCGCTTCCTCATCGGGTTCCTGGTCTCGGCGATCCTGCTGGCCGGCGTGGCGGGGATCCTGATGCACTACGTCTACGGCGGCATCCGGATCACCGAGCGGGGGCTCAGCACCACCCGGGCGTCCCGTGTGCACCTGGGGGTGCTGGCCGCGCTGTTCCTGCTGCTCCAGGCCGCGAACTTCTGGCTGGACCGGTACTCCACGCTGCAGTCCACGTCCGGGACGTGGACCGGCGCGCTGTACACCGACGTCAACGCCGTGATCCCCACCAAGGCGATCCTGGCGGCGGCCGCGCTGATCGTCGCGATCCTGTTCGTCGTCGCGTCCTTCATCGGCCGCTGGCGGCTGCCGATCATCGGCACCGCCATGCTGCTCGTGGTCGCGGTGGTGGCAGGCGGGATCTACCCGTGGATCGTCCAGCGCTTCCAGGTCACGCCCACCGAGCAGGCCCTGGAGAGCCAATACATCCAGCGCAACATCGACCTCACCCGGTCGGCCTACGGGCTGGACGCGGCCGAGGTCATGCCGTACGACGCCACCACGGAGACCGAGCAGGGCGCCCTGCGCCAGGACACCGAGACCACCTCGAACATCCGTCTGCTGGACCCCAACGTGGTCTCGGCGGCGTTCTCGCAGCTGCAGCAGTTCCGCCCCTACTACCAGTTCCCGGACACCCTCAACGTGGACCGCTACGAGATCGACGGCGAGGTCCAGGACACCGTCATCGCCACGCGTGAGCTGAACCCCGACCAGAACCAGGGGTGGTTCAACCAGCACGTGGTCTACACCCACGGCTACGGCGTGGTCGCCGCCTACGGCAACCGGGTCGAGGTGGACGGCAAGCCGCAGTTCATGCAGTCCGGCATCCCGTCCCGGGGCGTGATCTCGGACGACTACGAGCCGCGCATCTACTTCGGCGAGAACTCCCCGCTGTACTCCATCGTGGGCGGCGCCGAGGGCGACGAGCCCCTCGAGCTGGACCGCCCGCAGACGGCCGGCGACGAGGCCGGCGACGCCAAGACGACGTTCGCCGGCAACGGCGGGCCCAGCATCGGCAACTTCTTCAACCGGCTCGCCTACGGCATCAAGTTCCAGTCCTCGGACATGCTGCTCTCGGACGCCGTGCGCCCGGAGTCGCAGATCCTCTACGACCGGGACCCGCGCGAGCGGATCGAGAAGGTCGCCCCGTACCTGACGGTCGACGGCGCCCCGTACCCGGCCATCATCGACGGTCAGGTCCAATGGATCGTGGACGCCTACACCACCTCGGACGCCTTCCCGTACTCGACGCCGTCGGTGCTGCAGGAGGCGACGCAGGACACGCAGACCGCCCAGGGCGCCGCGGCGGCCCTGCCGCCGGAGCGGGTCAACTACATCCGCAACTCGGTCAAGGCCACGGTCAACGCCTATGACGGCTCGGTGAACCTGTACGCGTGGGACGACCAGGACCCGGTGCTGAAGGCGTGGCAGAACGTCTTCCCGAGCACGCTCAAGCCCTACTCCGAGATGTCGGCGGAGCTCATGGCGCACGTGCGCTACCCGCAGGACATGTTCAAGGTCCAGCGGGAGCTGCTCAACCGCTACCACGTCACGGACTCCGGCAGCTTCTACCAGAACGACGACGTGTGGTCCGTGCCCAACGACCCGACGCAGGACTCGGACGTGGCGCTGCCCCCGTACTACCTGTCGATGCGGATGCCCGGTGAAGAGGAGGCCAACTTTTCGCTCACCACCTCCTTCATCCCGCAGCAGTCGGAGACGGGCAACACCCGCAACGTGATGTACGGGTACCTCTCCGCCAACTCCGACGCCGGCACCGGCGAGGACGGCGTGAAGAGCGACGAGTACGGGACGCTGCGCCTCCTGGAGCTGCCGCGCTCGTCCGTGGTGCCCGGCCCGGGCCAGGCGCAGAACCTGTTCAACTCGGACACCGACGTCTCCACGGAGCTGAACCTGCTCCGCCAGGGCGCCTCCGAGGTCATCAACGGCAACCTGCTCACCCTGCCCGCGGGCGGCGGCATGCTCTACGTGCAGCCCGTCTACGTCCAGTCCTCGGGCGACGCCGCGTACCCGACGCTGCGGCGCGTGCTCGTCGGCTTCGGCGAGGAGGTGGGCTTCGCGCCGACCCTCGAGGAGGCCCTCGACGAGGTCTTCCAGGGCGACTCCGGGGCCCAGACGTCATCCGGTGCGGGCGTCGACGAGGCGGAGGCCGGGAGCCCGGACGGCGCCGGCGAGGACGGGGCCGAGGCCCCGGCCGGCGGCGCCAGCCTCGAGGACGCCCTCAGCGACGCCAACCAGGCGATCCAGGAGTCCGAGGAGGCCCTGCAGGACGGCGACTGGACGTCCTACGGCGAGGCCCAGCAGCGGCTGCAGGACGCCATCGAGCGGGCGCTCGAGGCGGACGGCGTCGTCGCCCCCGAGGCGGAGGGCGCCCTGGCCCCCGAGGAGCCGGCCGAGCAGCCCGCCGAGTAGCCGATTTGCGGGTCCACCCCGCGGCACGTATAGTCATACATGTCGCCGCGGGGTGGAGCAGTTCGGTAGCTCGCTGGGCTCATAACCCAGAGGTCGCAAGTTCAAATCTTGCCCCCGCAACCACTGTGATGTCTCAGGACATCGGCAAGGCCCGAACCCACGGATGTGGGTTCGGGCCTTTTGTCATGCCTGGGGCTGGTAGTCGCGGGTGGGGTCGATGGTGAGTTCGCGCAGCAGCTCGCCGGTGGTGGCGTTGACCACACGTACCTGAAGGTCCTGGATGAGCAGGATGACGTGGGTTCCGGCGTGGGTTCGGCCGATGCCGATGTGGCGCAGGGCTCCGGCCACGCGCAGGGTGACGGTGCCGCTGCTGGCCACCCGGTCGTGGCGGACACGGTCGTGGGTGTCGGGATCGCGGCTGGGCCCGGGCAGGGCTTTGGGCATCGCGTCGTAGACCGTGGCCGGGGTCGCCCGGTGGGGCAGGGAGCGGTGCGGCCGGTGCTGGTTGTACTCGGTGCGGAACCGGTTCAGGAGGCCCTGCAAGTCGAGCAGGGTCTCGGGCTGGTCGGGTTGGCCGCGCAGCCAGTTCTTGAGGGTCTGTTGGAAGCGTTCGACCTTCCCGCAGGTGGTGGGATGGCCGGGTCGGGAGTTTTTCTGCTCCACATGCCAGTCGCGCAGCTGCTGCTCGAAGCCGTTGCGCCCGCCCCGGCGGCCGAGGCCTGCGTGGCGGACGGTGTAGACCATGCCGTTGTCGGTCAGGGTCGAGGCGGGGATGCCGTAGCGGCTGGTGGTGGCGCGGAAGGTGGTGACCACGATCGGGGTGGTGATCGCCCGGTGAGCGGAAAGGTGCAGGGCGTAGCGGGTGCAGTCGTCGAGCCAGGTGATGATCTCCACCTCCTGGCCGCCGGCCAGCCGGTAGTGGGTGAAGTCCGACTGCCAGGTCTCGTTGGGCATGGTGGCCTGGAAGCGGTGCAGGGAGGTCTTGGGTCGCTTCTTCGGTTCCGGGGTGATCAGCCCGGCGCGGGTGAGGTAGCGGCTGATCGTGGCGCGGGAGACCTGGTGGCCGTGGTGGTGGTGCAGGTGCCAGGCAATGGTGTCCGGGCCGGCGTCGTGGCCGGCGGCGGCCAGTCGGGTGCGCAGTTCGACGATGAGCTCCACCACGGCGGGGTCCACGGCATTGGGGTGAGTGTGCGGTCTTCGCGAGCGGGGTTGGAACGCGTCGGTGCCCTCGGCGCGGTAGCGGGCCATGAGGTGGCTGACCCAGGCCTCGGACAGACCGTAGCGGCGGGCGGCCTCGGCCTGGGAGAGGCCTTCGGTGGTGATGGCGGTGATGACCAGTTCTGCTCTCGACACGGGGAAGCATCCACCCCGGATGCACCCTGCCGCGGATGTGCGACCTCATGTTGCCGATGTCCCGAGACATGCCTTGCCTATGTCCTGAACCAGCACATTGCCCCCGCAACCACAGAAGGCCCCCGGACCGTCACGGTCCGGGGGCCTTCGCCTTGCCCGGAGGACCCCGGGCGGGAAGGAGCCCCCACGGCCGCAGCCGTGGGGGCTCCTCCGTGCCCGGGGACGGGGCGGGGTCAGACCTCTTCGGAGGAGACGATCCGCTCGGCGTTGCGGGACTTCAGGGCGGCGAGCCGGGCCTCGATCTCCGACTGCTGGCCCAGGGACTCGAGGGACTCGAACTGCGCGTCCAGGGAGGACGCGGCGAGCTCCTGCTGGCCCAGGACACGGGCCTCCTCGCGGCGGATCTTGTCCTCGAAGCGGGAGACCTCGCTCGTCGGGTCGAGCACGTCGAAGGCCTTGAGCGCGTCCTGGACCTGCGACTGCGCCTGCGCGGTCTTCTGCCGGGCGTTGAGCTCGTCCCGCTTGTTGGACAGCTCCTGGAGCTTGCCCCGCATCTTGTTGAGCCCGTCCTTGAGCTTCTCCACGACCTGGGTCTGGGACTGGATCTGCGGTTCGGCGCCGCGCGCCTCCGTCTCGTACTGGATCTGGCGCTGGAGGGCGACCTTGGCGAGGTTGTCGAACTTCTCGGCCTCGGAGGACTTGCCGGCGCCCCGGTACTCCTCGGCCTTGTTCGAGGCCGCGAGGGCCTTGTTGCCCCACTCCTGGGACTCGCGCACGTCCTCCGCGTGGTCCTGCTCGAGCAGGCGCAGGCTGCCGATGGTCTGCGCGACGGCGGCCTCGGCCTCGCGGATGTTCTCGGTATAGTCGCGCACCATCTGGTCCAGCATGAGCTGGGGGTCCTCGGCGGCGTCGATCATGCCGTTGATGTTGGCCTTCGCGAGCTGGGCGATGCGGCCGAAGATGGACTGCTTGATCATGGTTCCTTCTCTCCTCTGGTGCTTCCCGGGAGGGGCTCCCGGGATCATGGGTCGGTCGGGGACGGTGGGTCGGTCAGGGGTCACGGGGCGGACGAGGGTCAGAGGGACGGCGGTGCGCGGTGCCCGTCCGGCGGCGGGCGCCCGTCGGCGCGGATCAGAAGCTGCCGCCGATGCCGCCGCCGAAGCCTCCGCCGCCACCGCCGAACCCGCCGCCGAAGCTGCCGCCGAAGCCTCCGCCGCCACCGCCGAAGCCTCCGCCCCCGCCGCCGTTGAGGATCGAGCCGAGGAGGATGCCGCCGAGCATCGCGCCGCCCAGACCGCTGTTGGAGCGGCCCCGGTGGCCGCCCATCCCCACGGGCGTGCCGAAGCCGCCGTAGGAGAAGGAGTCGACGTCCTGCTGGGCGATGTACTGGGCCTCGCCGGCGAGCCGGACGGCCTCGTTGGCGCAGGTCAGCGCCTCGGAGGGGTCCGACTTCCGGGCCTGCTGGGCGGCCTCCAGGTAGCGCTCGGCCTCCGCGAGGCGGGTGCGGGCCTCCGGGCCGACACCGCCGCGGCGGGCCCAGATGTACTCGCTCGCCGAGCTCAGCTGCGCCTGCGCGGAGACGAGGGTGTGGGCGAGGGTCTCGCGCGCGGAGCGATCCCGGTCGTTCTGGGAGCGCACCGACGCGAGCCCCTTGTCGAGCTCGTCCTTGGCCACTGCCAGACGCCGGCTCAGGCCGAGCGGGTCGATCCGCCCCGCGCCCATCTGCTCCTCGACGGTGCGCAGGACGGCGCCGACGCCGGCGACGGCCCCGGCGAGCTCCGGGTTGGAGCCGCGCCGGACGAGGGCGTCCGCCTCGGCGACGTCCCGCTGGGCGATGGTCACGGCGTCCTTGAGGGACTCCTCGGCGTGGGCGAGCTCGGTGGCCGCGTGCTCCACGGCGTCGAGCAGGCCCCCGGCCTGCCCCACGCCCTCCTCGGCGGCGCGGATGTCCAGCACGGCGTCGCTCGTGCGCCCGGCGGCGAGGTCGGTGCGGGCCTCCTCCACGGCGGTGTCCACGAAGTCGAGCCGGTCCCGGGCCTGGTCGATGTTGTCCTTGACGGGGGCGAGCGCCGTGTCGTTGTAGCGGGCGGTGAGCTCCCGCAGCCGGGCGTCGGCCGTGCCGAAGCGGGGGCGCACGGCCTCGGCCTGGCGCCGCACCTCCTCGAGCGCCTGCGGGGCGCGGGACTCCAGTTGGCGCAGCGAGCTGAACGCCTCCTGGTGCTCCTGGAGCGGGCGCTGGGCGTCCTGGGAGCGGGCGATGATCTCGCCGAGCCAGGCGCGCTGCTGCTCCTCGGTATCGGGGATGTGGTCCTCGAGCTGCTGCTGGAGGGCGAAGGAGGCCTGCATGTGCTTCTTGGCGTCCTGGACGGCGCGGCGGAACGGCTCGACCTGCTCGTCCCCGTACTGCAGCTGGGCGAAGGCCAGCTCCTGCTCGGAGTGCTGGATGGCGTTGTCGGTGGACACCAGCAGCTCCCCGGCCCGCTTGCGCAGCTCCGGCACCGGGACCTCCTGGTAGGGGCCGGCGGGACCCTGCGGAGCGCCCCGGCCGCCGGGCCCGCCCTGCGGGGCGGACCCCTGCTGCCGGCGCTTCTTGTTGCGGGAGGCCATGCCGTAGACGGCGAGCCCGCCGAGGCCGAGCGCCCCGAGACCGAGCAGGCCGAAGCCCGCGCCGCCCCCGTCCGAGCTCTCCCCGGTCCCGGCGGGGGCGCCGGAGAGCTCGGTCTCGATGCCCTCGACGGCCCCCTCGACCGCGCCGTCCCAGTCGTCGGCCGCGAGCGCCGGGGTGATGAACTGCCGGTTGATGCGCTCCTGCTGCTCGGTGCTGAGGGGCCCCGTGGAGTACGCGGAGAAGCGCTGCTGCCGGTCCTCCGTGGCGACGACCAGCACCGCGTCCGAGCTGCCGAGCCCGTTGAGCTCGGCGAACTCCTGCAGCCACTCGTCGGGATCCGAGGGGTCGGTGAAGGTGTCGACGAACACGGCGGTGAGGGTGATCCCCTCCTGGGTGGCGAGCTCGCGCACGTCCGCGGCCAGCGCGGAGGGATCCTCCAGCACCCCGGACTCGTCGACGATCCGCTCGCCCGGGGGCACGTCGACGGGCGGCTGGGCGAGAGCCGCTCCCGCGGGTACGAACAGGGCGAGCGTCAGGCCGCAGCCGGCGGCGGTCCGGCGGGCAATGGGGCGCCAGTGCATGATCTCCCTCACGTGGTCGGTGCTCCCGATTCTAGGGCGAGGGCGTCACGGCGTGGCGATCGGCGCCGGACCTACGCGCAGGGCGAAACCACAAGGCGGCTGATGACCTGCGGGCGGGCCCCGGCGGACCCCGGCCGCCGTCCGGGCGGCGCCCGGGGAACGGCCAGGGCTCTCAGCGTCGTCTCAGTGCGGACGTGGATACTTGGGGACAGAGCCGCCCGTGCCACCCCGTCCGCACCGGGGACCGCCGGGCCCGTCCGTTTCCAGGAGGAGACCCCCATGTCCGAGCCCCGCGACCCGCGGTACGGTGCCGATCCACAGCTCACACAGCCCCTCCCGCCCGTCTACGGCCGTCCGGCCCACGACCCGTGGGCGTCCGGCGCCGAGCAGGACGCGCGCGCCGGCCACGGGGCACCGCAGGCCGGCGGCCAGGACGCGGGCCCCTACGCCGGGGCGTGGCAGGGCGCCGGGGACCCCGCCGCCCGGCACCCGTGGGGGAACGGCACCGGGAGCGGCACCGGGGGCCGCCGGGAGCGGCGGCGCTTCTCGGGGGGATCGCTCGTGACGGGCATGGTCCTGGCCGCACTGGTGGGGGCGGGGGCGGCCGTCGGGACGGACGCCCTGCTGGACGGCGGCGGCGCGGCACCGGCGGCGGGCGGGTCGACGTCCAGCTCGGTCATCGTCAACGACCAGGACGAGGTGAACGCGGTCACCGCGGCGGCCGTGAAGGCGTCCCCGTCCGTGGTGACGATCTCCGCGTCCGGCGGCGGTCAGAACGGCTCCGGCTCGGGGGTGATCATCGACGACGAGGGCCACATCCTCACCAACACGCACGTGGTGACCCTCGACGGGACCACGAGCAGCCCCTCCCTCGAGGTGCAGCTCGACGACGGCAGGGTGCTGCCGGCCGAGGTGGTCGGCACCGACCCGCTGTCCGACCTCGCGGTGCTCAAGGTCGACGCCCAGGGGCTGACCCCGGCGACCCTGGGCTCCCTGGACGACGTGAACGTGGGCGACACGGCCATCGCGATCGGCGCGCCGCTGGGCCTCGCGGGCACGGTGACCGACGGGATCGTCTCCACCCTCAACCGGACCATCACGGTGGCCTCCTCCGCCGCGCCGTCCACGCCGTCGGAGGGCGACGGCGATGGCGAGGAGCAGGGCGGCGGCAACGACTTCTTCTTCAACTTCCCCGACGAGGACGGCGGCTCCGGCGGCCGCTCGCAGGGATCCTCGCCGTCGGTGTTCCTCAACGTGATCCAGACCGACGCGGCCATCAACCCCGGCAACTCCGGCGGGCCGCTGATCGACACGGACGGCGAGGTGATCGGGATCAACGTGGCCATCGCCTCGGCCGGTTCCGGCACGGAGGCCGGCAACATCGGCGTGGGCTTCTCGATCCCCGTCGACACCGCCCAGCGGGTGGCCGTGGAGATCATCAACAACGGCCGGGCCACGCACGGCTACCTCGGCACGAGCGTGAGCGCCGCCCCGGGCGCGGACGGCCGGAGCCGGGCCTTCTCCGACGGCGCCGCGGTGGAGCAGGTCGTGCCCGGCTCGCCGGCCGACGAGGCCGGACTGGAGGTGGGCGACGTGATCACGGAGTTCGACGGCCACCGCATCCAGGACGCGAGCTCCCTGACGGCGGCCGTGCGCGAGCTGCCCGCCGGTGGGACCGGGACGATGACGTTCGTGCGGGACGGCGAGGAGCGCACCGCGGACGTGACGGTCGGGGACGCCGAGGAGCAGCAGTGAGCGGCGGGCCCCGGCGGGTAGCCGGTCGCCGGGGCTAGCTCCCGGCGCCCGCGAAGCCCAGCTGGCGCCAGGCCTCGTAGACGGCGATGGACGCCGAGTTCGCGAGGTTCAGCGACCTCCGGGCCGGCAGCATGGGGATGCGGACCCGCGCGGTGACGTGCGGGTCAGCCTTCACCGCGGCGGGCAGGCCCACCGACTCGGGTCCGAACAGCAGCACGTCCCCGGGGCGGTAGGCCACGTCCGTGTGCGAGACCTCGCCGTCGGTGGTGAACGCCCAGACCCGTTCCGGGGCCAGGGCGGCCCAGGCCGCGTCCAGGTCCGGGTGGACGGTCAGCACCGCGAGGTCGTGGTAGTCGAGGCCGGCCCGGCGCAGGTGCGCGGAGCCGAAGTCGAAGCCCAGCGGCTCCACGAGGTGCAGCTCGGCCCCGGTGACCGCGGCGAGGCGGATCGCGTTGCCGGTGTTGCCCGGGATCTCGGGGGTGTGGAAGAGGATGCGGAGCATGACCGCCAGTCTACGGACGCCGGACGCACGCCCGGGCCGGGGCCCTAGACTGGAGTCCGTGCCGCACGAGCCCGCCTACCTCGACCACGCCGCCACCGCGCCCCTCCGGCCCTCCGCGCTCGCCGCGGTCGCCGAGCAGCTGGCCCGCGGCGGCAACCCGTCCTCGCTGCACCGCCCCGGCCGCGCGGCGCGCGCCGTCGTCGAGCAGGCCCGCGAGGACGTCGCCGCGGCCCTGGGCGCGGAGCCCGTCGAGGTGGTCTTCACCTCCGGGGGCACCGAGGCCGACAACCTGGCCGTCCAGGGCCTGTACCGGCACCGGCGCGAGCAGGACCCCCGCCGCCGCCGCGTCCTCGTCTCCGCGGTGGAGCACGCCGCGGTGTCCGACACCGTCGAGTGGCTGGCCGCCCACGAGGGCGCCGAGGCCGTCTGGCTGCCCGTCGACGCGGCCGGCCGCGTGGACCCGGCCGCCGTGAGGGAGGAACTGGCCCGCGACCCGGGCGCCACCGCGCTGCTGGCCGTCATGTGGGCCAACAACGAGGTGGGCACCGTCCAGCCCGTCGCGGAGATCGCCGCCCTCGCGGAGGAGTTCGGGGTCCCCTTCCACTGCGACGCCGTGCAGGCCTTCGGCGCGCTGCCCGTCGACGCGCACCTGCCCGGGCTCACCACGCTGGCCGTCTCGGCCCACAAGGTGGGCGGACCGGTGGGTGCCGGGGCCCTCGTGGCCGGGCGCACGGTGGGGCTGGCGCCCGTCCAGCACGGGGGCGGGCAGGAGCGCACGGTGCGCTCCGGCACCCTCGACGCCGCCGCGCTCGCCGGCTTCGGGGTGGCGGCCCGTGAGGCCGCCGCGGAGCGGGAGACCGAGCAGGAGCGGCTCGCGGGCCTGCGCGACCGGCTGGTGGAGGGCGTGCGCCGGATCGTGCCGGACGCCGTGCTGCGCGGACCGGAGGACCGGGAGCACACGGGCGCCCGGCTGCCCGGCAACGCCCACTTCACCTTCCCCGGGTGCGAGGGCGACTCCCTCCTGTTCCTGCTGGACGGCGCCGGGATCGCCTCCTCCACCGGCTCGGCCTGCCACGCCGGGGTGCCCCGCGCGTCCTCCGTCCTGCTGGCCATGGGCCTGGACGAGGCCACCGCGCGCGGTGCGCAGCGCTTCAGCCTGGGCCGCACGAGCACGGGCGCCGACGTCGACGCCCTGCTCGCCGCGCTGCCCGAGGTCCACCGGCGGGCACTGCGCGCCGGGCTCTCCGGCGCGGCGCCCGTCTGAGCCCGCACCGGTCGACCCCGCGCCGGTCCGATCCCGCGCCGCTCCGATCCCGCACCGGCGGGGACCGCGGGACCCGCCGGTGCGGGGCCGGGGAATACCGGCCGGCCCCGCACCGTTGACGCCACGGACCCCGACCCCGACCCCTGGAGACGATCTCACCGTGCGAGTACTGGCAGCCATGAGCGGCGGCGTCGACTCGGCCGTGGCGGCGGCCCGCGCCGTCGACGCCGGCCACGACGTGACGGGCGTGCACCTGGCCCTCTCGCGCACGCCCGGCACCCTGCGCACCGGTTCCCGGGGCTGCTGCACGATCGAGGACTCCCGGGACGCCTGGCGCGCCGCCGACGTCCTGGGCATCCCGTACTACGTGTGGGACTTCTCCGAGCGCTTCCAGGCCGACGTCGTCGACGACTTCGTCGCGGAGTACGCGGCCGGACGCACGCCCAACCCGTGCCTGCGGTGCAACGAGAAGATCAAGTTCGCCGCCCTGCTCGAGAAGGCCCTCGCCCTGGGCTTCGACGCCGTGTGCACCGGGCACTACGCCAAGGTGGTCGAGGACCCCGCCGGCGGCCGGGAGCTGCACCGCGCGGCGGACTGGGCGAAGGATCAGTCCTACGTCCTCGGCGTCCTCACGGCCGAGCAGCTCGAGCACGTGCTGCTCCCGCTGGCCGACACCCCGTCCAAGGCCGAGGTGCGGGCCGAGGCCGCCCGCCGCGGGCTGTCCGTGGCGAGCAAGCCCGACTCCCACGACATCTGCTTCATCCCCGACGGCGACACCCGCGGTTGGCTCGCGGAGCGCATCGAGATGACCGAGGGCGAGATCAAGGACGTCGAGGGCAACGTGGTCGGCACCCACTCCGGCGCCAACGCGTTCACGGTGGGCCAGCGCAAGGGCCTGCGCATCGGCACCCCGGCCCCCGACGGCAAGCCGCGCTTCGTCCTGGAGATCCGGCCGCGGACCAACGAGGTCGTGGTGGGCCCGCAGGCGATGCTGGCGGTCGACGAGCTGCGCGGGATCCGCCCCTCCTGGGCCGGGGCGCCCGTGCCCGAGGCGGCGCCGCTCCTGCGGCCCGGGGCCGCGGCCGGGGCGGCGTCGGCCCCGTTCCCCGTCCTCGCCCAGGTCCGGGCGCACGGGGACCCCGTCCCCGCCCGGGCCCATCTCGAGCTCGTCGAGGGGGACGGCGGCCCGCTGCCCGAGCTCGTGGTCCGGCTCGAGGAGCCGATGCGCGGCGTGGCTCCCGGACAGTCGGTCGTGCTCTACCAGGGCACCCGGGTCCTCGGCCAGGCCACGGTCGACCGCGCCCACTCGCTGGCCCGCCCCGACGTCCCGGGTGGTGCGGGCCGGCCCGATCCCGCCCGATAGACTGGCGGCCATGACCGCACCGCACCCCCACGCCTCCGCCGACGTCCGGGCCCACCAGGACTTCGACGCCACCGCGTCCTCGCTCCAGGAGCAGGCCGACCCCCGCGTGCTCGCCGAGCTGCAGTCCATCCGCGGCACCATCGACAACATCGACGCGGCCCTGGTGCACCTGCTCGCCGAGCGGTTCAAGGCGACCCAGCGCGTCGGCGTCCTCAAGGCGACCCACGGCCTGCCCGCCGGCGACCCGGACCGCGAGGCCGCCCAGATCGGCCGCCTCCGGGCGCTCGCGGCCTCCGCGCAGCTCGACCCCGAGTTCGCGGAGAAGTTCCTGAACTTCATCATCAGCGAGGTCATCCGCCACCACGTGGCCCTCTCCGAGGACCACCGGCGGCAGGACGACGACCGCCCGTGACCCGCAGCGCCCCGCCCGGCCCCCGGCGCACCGACCCCGACGTCCCCGGCGTCGTGGGCACGGCCCTCGGCGCGATGCCGGGCACGGACGTCGTCGAGTCCGTCACGCTGCTGCGCGGCGAGCTCGGGGCCCCGCACATCTCGTTCCTGCCCGTCCTGCCCGCCCGCGGTGCGGCCGCCGACCCCGTGGCCCGCACCGCCGCGGTGCTCGACGACCTGTACGCGGACCGGCAGCCCCACGGGCTGCGCGTCTCCGGGGTGCCCGGCAAGGACTCCCGGTCCGCCCGGGCGCTGCTGGCCGGCGACGTCAACGTGCTCGCCGACGTGATCGGCGCCGAGAGCGGCCCCGACGACGCCCCGGTCAAGACCCAGCTCGTCGGCCCGCTCAGCCTGGCCGCCCGGCTCCACCTGCACGCGGGGGAGCGGGCGCTCAAGGACCACGGCGCCCGCCGCGACATCGCGGACTCCCTGGCCTCCGGCGTCCTCGAGCACGTCCGCGCGGTGCGCGCCGCGGCCCCCGGTCGGGACGTCCTCGTCCAGCTGGACGAGCCCGAGCTCGCCCGGGTGCTCGCGGGCGGCCTGCCCACGATGAGCGGCTACCGGACGCTGCGCGCGGTCCCCGCCGCGGAGGCACGGCGCTCGCTCACCGCCGTCGTCGAGGCCTGCCGGTCGGCCGGCGCCGCCGGCGTCACCCTGCGGCTGCCGCCCGGGGTCGACCCCCGGCTCGCCCGGGAGACCGGCGCGGACGCCGTGCAGGTCCCGGCCCCCGCCGGCACCGTCCACGACTGGGAGCCGCTCGCCGCGCTCGTCGAGGACGGCATGCAGCTGTGGCTGGGCCTCGTCCCCGCGGCCGGCGGCACGGCCCGCGCCCTCGCCGCGGACGTGTGGTCCGTGTGGCGGGACCTCGGGCTGCCCGCCGCCGCCCTCGACCGGGTCCGGATCACACCGCGCGAGGAGCTCGACGCCCTGGGCCCCGCCGAGCTGCGCGAGGTCCTCGCGCGGGTCACCGGAACCGCCTCCGCGCTGGCCCGGACCGCCGCCGACGCGTGAGCCCGTCCCACCCGGTGGACCGACACACTCCGCGCCGAGGTGCGGGGCGGGCCGCAATCGGCCACAATGCAGGTGGACCCCGGTCCACCACGACGCCCAGGACACCCTGGCCACGACGCCCCGGACGCCCCGGGCCACGGCGGCCCCCGCCCCGGCGGGCCCGCCCCACACCACCGGAGAGGCGATGAACGCGCGAATACTGGTCGTCGACGACGACGCCGCCCTGTCGGAGATGATCGGGATCGTCCTGACCGCGGAGGGCTTCGAGCCCGTCTTCTGCTACGACGGTGCCACCGCCGTGGACACCTTCCGGGCCGTGCGCCCGGACCTGCTGCTGCTCGACCTCATGCTCCCGGGCAAGGACGGCATCCAGGTCTGCCGCGAGATCCGCACGATCTCCGACGTCCCGGTCGTCATGCTCACCGCCAAGTCGGACACCGTCGACGTGGTCCGCGGTCTGGAGGCCGGGGCCGACGACTACGTGCCCAAGCCCTTCAAGCCCGCTGAGCTCGTGGCCCGGGTCAAGGCCCGGCTGCGCCCCGTGGAGCGCGCCAACTCGCAGGAGCTGCGGATCGGCGACCTCACCATCGACGTGAGCGGGCACAGCGTGCACCGCGGGGACCACGAGATCGGTCTCACCCCGCTCGAGTTCGACCTGCTCACCGCCCTGGCGCGCGCACCGCACCAGGTGTTCTCGCGCGAGATGCTGCTCCGCGACGTCTGGGGCTACCAGCACGCCGCCGACACGCGGCTCGTCAACGTCCACGTGCAGCGGCTGCGCTCCAAGATCGAGCGGGATCCGGAGAGCCCCGAGATCGTGGTCACCGTGCGCGGAGTCGGCTACAAGGCGGGCACGTCCGCCCGATGACCCCGCCGGACGCCGCCGCCTCCTCCCGGCGCCGCGGGCCGGCCGGCGCCGCGACCCGGCGGCTGCGGCTGGGGCGGCTCCTGCTGGCCCGCCGGTGGCGGCAGTCCCTGCAGTTCCGGGCCATCGCCGTGTCCCTCTCCCTGACCGCGCTGGCCTTCTTCGTCACGGGCAGCTTCCTCTCCCACCAGATCGCGGACCGGCTGTTCTCGGAACGGCTGGACCAGGTCCTCGCCTCGGCCACCGCGGACTTCGAGCAGGTGCAGGCCAGCTTCGACGCCTCGGACGCCTCCGACCGCGACGAGCTGCAGGCGCTCGTGGCCTCGACCCTCGGCTCGCTCTCGGTCGACGGCGCGGAGACGGAGCGCTGGATCCTGCTCCCGATGGACTTCACGAGCGGGCAGACCCTCATCCCGGCGCAGAGCCAGAGCCCCTGGATGACCTCGAGCACCGTGCCGCCGGAGCTGCAGGAGCGGCTCGCGGAGCAGGACGGCGTGTTCTGGCAGCCCGCCTCGGTCCGGGTCACGGAGAACGGGGAGGAGGCCCCCGTCATCGTCGTCGGCACGGTGGTGGACCTCTACCAGAACAGCCGCTACGGGCTCTACCTCGTCTACGACTTCTCCGAGCCGCAGCGCACCCTCGACGCGATGCACGCGGTGCTGCTGCTGTCGGTGGTCGTCCTGCTGCTGCTCGTGGGCGCGATCGTCTGGTACGTCACCCGCGAAGTGGTCCGCCCCGTGTCCAGCACCGCCCGCGTGGCCGAGCAGCTCGCGGACGGCGACCTGGGCGTGCGGATGCCCGTCAGCGGCTCGCACGAGGTCGCCCGTCTCGCCCGGTCCTTCAACCGCATGGCGGACAGCCTGCAGGACCAGATCACCCAGCTCGAGCAGCTCTCCTCGATGCAGCAGACCTTCGTCTCGGACGTCTCCCACGAGCTGCGCACCCCGCTGACCACGGTGCGGATGGCGGCCGAGGTGCTCTTCAACGCCCGCGAGGACTTCGACCCCGTCAACCGGCGCTCCGCCGAGCTGCTCTACCACCAGGTGGACCGCTTCGACGCCCTGCTGGCCGACCTGCTGGAGATCTCCCGCTTCGACGCGGGGGCGGCGCGGCTCGAGGTGGCCAGCGTCGAGCTGTTCTCGGTCGTGCACGACGTCGTGGAGGCCGCCGCCCCGCTCGCCGTCTCGTCCGGCTCCACGGTGCGGGTGCGCTCGGAGCTGTCCCGCTGCACCGTCCAGGGGGACCAGCGGCGGATCGAGCGGATCCTGCGCAACCTCGTGGTCAACGCCCTCGAGCACGGGGAGGGCCGGCCCATCGACATCGTGGTGGGGGCCTCCGAGGTGGCCGCGGCGGTGGCGGTGCGCGACCACGGCATCGGGATGACCGAGGAGGAGGCCGCCAAGGCGTTCAACCGCTTCTGGCGCGCTGACCCGGCCCGGGCCCGCACGACCGGCGGGACGGGGCTGGGCCTCGCGATCGCCACCGAGGACACGCGGCTGCACGGCGGGCGGCTCGACGTCTGGGGCGCCCCGGGGGAGGGCGCGTGCTTCCGGCTCACCCTGCCCCGGACCCGCGGACGGCGGCTCGTGCCCGACGACGAGAGCCCGCTCGGTCTGCCGCCCGACGCCGACGCGTACCCGGAGACCGCGGTGGTGACCAGGACGGGGACCCTGGCCCTGGCCTCCGCGGCCGCGGCGGAGCCGGCGCCCCCCGCCGCGGCCCAGCCGACCGACGTCGAGGAGGACCGGTCATGAGCAGGACCCGGCGGCAGACCCGCACGGCAGCACTGGCCCTGGCCGCGGCCGTGGCGCTCGGCGGCTGCGGAGCCATTCCCCGGACGGGACCCGTGCACCGGCACGCGGAGCCCACCCGGTCCGCGGTCCAGCCGAGCTACGACGTCGAGCCGGCCGGCCCCCGCGAGGGCGCGACGCCGGAGCAGATCGTGCGGGGCTTCCTCGCGGCCGGGACGGGCGTGGCCGACGACTACTCCGTGGCCCGCGAGTACCTCACCCCCGAGCTCGCGGGCACCTGGCACCCCGACGCGCGCACCCTCGTGCACCGGGGCGACGCCGTGCCCGTGCCCCGGCTCGAGGACAACGAGTACCGGGTGAACCTCGAGGTGGACAGCGTGGTGGACGGCAGCGGCGTGATCGAGCGCAAGCCGGCGGGCGCCACCGAGGTGCTCGACTTCGACGTGGTCCAGGTGGACGGCCAGTGGCGGATCTCCGACGCCCCCGACGCCACGGCGCTCACCCCGGCCGACTTCGAGGACATCTTCGAGCCCCACCACCTCTACTTCGCGGACGAGGACCTGTCCAACGTGGTGGTCGACCCCCGCTGGTTCCCGGACCGGGTGCCCGTCTCGACGTCGATCGTGCGGGCCCTGCTCGGCGGCCCCGCGCCCTACCTCCGGGGGGCCGTGACCTCGGCGTTCCCGCCGGGCACCACGCTCGCCCGCTCGGCGGTGCCCGTGCGGGACGGCACTGCCACGGTGGAGCTCAGCGTGCCCGAGTTCGACCCGGCGAACATCGAGATCAACCGCCGGATGCACGACCAGCTCGCGCTGAGCCTCCGGTCGCTGACCGCGGTGAACGACGTGGAGCTGCTCGTCGAGGGGGCGCCCGTGGAGCTGGGCGCGGGGTGGACGGACGCCGCGCCCGTCCAGGACGTCACCGTCCCGTCCCGCCAGGTCGGGCTGCGCGAGGGCGACCTCGTGTTCTACCAGGGCGGCCAGACCGAGAACGTGGACGGGATCCCGCCGCTGGACGGCCACCACCCGTCCAGCCCCGCGATGGACGCCGCCGCCGAGCACTTCGCGTTCGTGGACACGGGCACCGGCTCGCTCGTGACCGTGGCGCGGGAGGAGGAGCCCGTGGAGCAGTTCAGCGGGACCGGCCTGACCCGACCGAGCTTCGACGAGCACGGGTGGGTGTGGACCGGGGACTCCGCCGGGACCGTCCGGGCCGTGCGCGCCGTCCCGGGCGCCGGGGGCCCGGTCCGCGTCGAGGCCTCGTGGCTCGCCGCGCGGACCGTGACGTCCCTGCGGGTCTCGCGCGGGGGCACCCGGGCGCTCGTCGTCACCGAGGACGAAGGGGTCTCCCAGATCTGGCTGACCGGTGTGGTGCGCGAGCCAGACGGCACGCCCCGCCGGCTCAACGAGCCGTTCCGGGTGGCCGCGGACGTCGACGCGGACGCGGCCCTGTGGCTCAGCGACCGCGAGTTCGTCGCGGCCCCGCTCGGCGGCACCGGCTCCGTCCGGCCCCGCGTCTACGACGTGTCCGGGCGCTTCCGCGAGCTGCCCGGCATCGAGGGCCTCACCGGGCTCAGCGGGGGCAACGGCACGTCCTCCGTCTACGCCGTGGCCGGCGGCACGCTGCACATGCTCACCGGCAACGCCTGGGCGCCGCAGAGCGAGGACGTCCTGGACACGGCGTTCGCCGGCTGACCACCCGCCGGGCCCGACCGCGGTCCACAGCCCCGGCCGTCCGGATCCTCGGCCGCACCCCGGCCGGGCCGTCCGGCACGGGCCAGCATGGCCGCATGCCCGCGACCCCGCCCACCGCCCGCGCCCTCGACCGGGCGGCCGCACGCGCCCTCGACCGGCTGGCCGAGGCCGCCGAGGTGCTCCTGCCCGTGGAGTGCGCCGTGTGCCGCGCCCCGGGCACCGCGCTGTGCCGTGCCTGCCGCCTGGTGCTGCGCCGGTCCTGCGCCCGCCCCTTCGAGGCGTCCTCGGCCGCACCGCTGCTCGACCCGCCGCTGTCCGTCGTCGCCGCCGGCCGCTACGCCCACGGACTCGCCACCTGTCTGCTCGCGCTCAAGAGCACCGGGCGCACCGACCTGGTCCCCGTGCTCGCCGCCTGCCTGGCCACGGCCCTGCACGCGGCCGCCCCAGGCTGGCCGGCGGGGCCCGTGCTGCTCGTCCCGGTGCCCACCAGCCCCGCGGCCCTGCGGCGGCGCTGGTTCGACCCCGTGCGGCTGCTGCTCGAGGACTGCGCGCGCCGCGGCGCGCTCCCTGCCGGCACGCTCGTCAGCCGCGGGCTGCGGCACCGGGCGGCCGGGGCCTCGCTGACCGGGCCGGCGCAGAAGCGGCTGGGCACCGCGGGCCGGCGGGCCCGCCCCGCGGGGTCCATGCGGGCCGCCGCGGCCCCCGGCGCCCGGTGCGTCGTCGTCGACGACGTGCTCACCACGGGGGCGACCCTCGGCGAGGCGGCCCGCGCACTGCGGGCCGGCGGGGCCGAGGTGCTCGGGGCGGTGGTGCTCGCCGCCGTGCGGCCGCCGGCAGTTCCGCTCACCGCTGATTCGGGTCCGGCCCGGCCGGGTGAATATCCCGTGTGATTCAACTAACGTTGAGTCACGGGACGCAACAATCCTCCCGGGTGGGCGGCCCCATCCGCCCACGTCACCCCCGAGATTTGGAGGGCATCATGGAACTGAACGTCATGGGGCGCAACGTCGCCGTACCGGAGCGGTTCAAGGAGTACGCCGCCGAGAAGGTCGTCAAGTTCGAGGAGCTGGGCGAGAAGGTCCAGCGCATTGATGTCAAGGTCACCAAGGACCACGCGCTGCCCGGCCACCAGGGGATGGGCGTGGAGATCACGGTCTCCGGACGCGGCCCCGTCCTGCGGGCCGAGGCGCGCGGCGACGACAAGTTCGCCGCCTTCGACGAGGCCTACAGCAAGCTCCTCGAGCGCCTTCGCCGGGCCCGCGACCGCCGCAAGGTGCACCGCGGCGCCCACCGTCCCACGGCCGTTCACGAGGCCACCGGCGCCCTGCCCGTGGTCCCCAGTTCCGGGCCCATCTACACCACCGCCGCGGAGCTCGCGACCGCCGAGCAGGAGGCGTTCGACCAGAGCGTGAGCCTCACCGACGCGGTCACCCCCGTCGAGATCCGGCGCAAGCGGTTCCCGGCCTCCGAGCTGAGCGTCGACGAGGCCGTCGACCACATGGAGCTCGTCGGCCACGACTTCTACCTCTTCGTCGACAAGGAGACCGGCGAGCCCTCCGCGGTCTACCGCCGCAAGGGCTGGAGCTACGGCGTCATCAGCCTGAGCGAGAACGGCGAGGAGTCCGAGGAGAGCGTCCGGGCCTACCAGCCCGAGCCCGCCGGCTGACCCCACCCCGTGACGGCGGGCCCGCCCGGCTGGGTGCCGGCCGGGTCCCGCCCCGGAAGGGCCCGGTGGTCGCGGCCACCGGGCTCGTCCGCGCCCGGAGACCGGCACCGGCTCCCGTAGACTGGAGCGGGTGCCGGACACCCCCCCCCATCAGTCCCAGCACGGCAGTCGAACACGAGGAGCGTGTGCACGTGGCGTCATTCCTGGAGAAAGTCCTCAGGACCGGAGACAAGAAGGTCCTGACGAGGCTGCGGTCCTACACGACCGCCATCAACAGCCTCGAGGACGGCTTCCGGGAGCTCAGCGACGCGGAGCTGCGCGCCGAGACGGACGCGTTCCGCGCCCGGGTCGCCGACGGCGAGTCCCTGGACCGGCTGCTGCCCGAGGCCTTCGCCGTGGTCCGGGAGGCCGCGTCCCGCACCCTGGGCCAGCGCCACTACGACGTCCAGCTCATGGGCGGCGCCGCCCTGCACCTCGGGAACATCGCCGAGATGAAGACCGGCGAGGGCAAGACCCTCGTGGCGACGGCCCCCGCCTACCTCAACGCCCTCTCCGGCAAGGGTGTCCACGTCGTCACCGTGAACGACTACCTGGCCGAGTACCAGGCCAACCTCATGGGGCGCGTCTACCGGTTCCTGGGCATGGAGACCGGCGTGGTGCTGGCCAACCAGGACCCGGCGACCCGCCGCCAGCAGTACGTCGCCGACATCACGTACGGGACGAACAACGAGTTCGGCTTCGACTACCTCCGCGACAACATGGCGTGGAGCCCCGACGAGCTCGTGCAGCGCGGCCACAGCTTCGCGATCGTCGACGAGGTGGACTCCATCCTCATCGACGAGGCCCGCACCCCGCTGATCATCTCCGGGCCCGCCTCCGGCGAGGCCAACCGGTGGTACACCGAGTTCGGCCGCCTCGTGCAGCGGCTCGACGCGGGCACCGACTACGAGGTGGACGAGAAGAAGCGCACCGTCGGCGTGCTCGAGTCCGGGATCGAGAAGGTCGAGGACTGGCTCGGCATCGACAACCTCTACGAGGCCCAGAACACCCCGCTCATCGGCTTCCTCAACAACGCCATCAAGGCCAAGGAGCTCTTCCGCGCCAACAAGGACTACGTGGTGCTCAAGGGCGAGGTCATGATCGTCGACGAGCACACCGGGCGCATCCTCGCCGGCCGACGCTACAACGAGGGCATGCACCAGGCCATCGAGGCGAAGGAGGGGGTCGAGATCAAGGCGGAGAACCAGACCCTCGCCACGGTCACCCTGCAGAACTACTTCCGCCTCTACGAGAAGCTCGCGGGCATGACCGGCACCGCCGAGACCGAGGCCGCGGAGTTCATGAACACCTACGGGCTGGGCGTCGTGTCCATCGAGACGCACCGCCCCCTCGTCCGCATCGACCGCCCCGACCTCGTCTACAAGAACGAGGTCGCGAAGTTCGCCGCGGTGGTCAAGGACATCGAGGAGCGGCACGCGAAGGGCCAGCCGGTCCTCGTGGGCACCGTGTCGGTCGAGAAGAGCGAGTACCTCTCCAAGCTGCTCGCCCAGCGCGGCGTCCGCCACGAGGTCCTCAACGCGAAGAACCACGCCCGGGAGGCCGCGATCGTCGCGCAGGCCGGCCGCAAGGGCGCGGTGACCGTGGCCACCAACATGGCCGGCCGCGGCACCGACATCATGCTCGGCGGCAACGCCGAGTTCAACGCCGTGGACCGGATGCGGGAGAAGGGCCTGGACCCGCAGCGGGACGCGGAGGAGTACGAGCGCGTGTGGCCGGACGTGGTGGCCGGCTGCGAGGAGGAGACCCGCGCCGAGCACCAGGAGGTGGTCGACGTCGGCGGTCTCTACGTCCTGGGCACGGAGCGCCACGAGTCGCGGCGCATCGACAACCAGCTGCGCGGGCGCTCCGGGCGGCAGGGGGACCCGGGCGAGTCCCGCTTCTACCTCTCCCTCGCGGACGACCTCATGCGGCTGTTCAACGCCGGTGCCGCCCAGCGGCTCATGGCGGGGGCGCCGGACGACACCGCGCTCGAGCACAAGATCGTCTCCCGCGCCATCGCCTCCGCGCAGAGCCAGGTCGAGGGGCGCAACGCCGAGCAGCGCAAGAACGTCCTCAAGTACGACGACGTCCTCAACCGCCAGCGCGAGGCGGTCTACCGCGACCGCCGCCGGGTCCTCGAGGGCGACGACCTCCAGGAGCAGATCGTCCAGTTCGTCGACGAGGTGGTCACCTCCACGGTCCAGGACCGCACGGCGGTCGGCCACCCCGAGGACTGGGACCTCGACGGCCTGTGGGAGTCCCTGCGCACCATCTACCCCGTGACCCTGTCGGTCGACGAGGTCGTGGAGGAGGCCGGGGGCCGCACGCGGCTCACGGCGGAGTTCCTGCGCGAGCAGATCCTCTCGGACGCCCGCCTCGTCTACGACCAGCGGGAGGAGGAGGTGGGCGCGGAGGCCATGCGCAACCTGGAGCGGCGCGTGCTGCTGTCGGTCATCGGGCGCAAGTGGCCCGAGCACCTCTACGAGATGGACTACCTCAAGGAGGGCATCGGCCTGCGGGCGATGGCCCAGCGCGACCCGCTCGTGGAGTACCAGCGCGAGGGCTACGCGATGTTCCAGGAGATGATGGGCGCGATCCGCGAGGAGACGGTCTCGACCCTGTACCGGATGGAGATCCGCCGCCAGCGCGTGGGCGCCGACGGCGGGCCCGTCGACCTGCAGATCCCGCGCCAGCCCAGCTTCCTGCAGTACACCGCGCCCGCTGAGACCGGCGGCACGCAGACCCGCACGGAGCCCACCGCGGCGGGCCGCGGCGAGGACGACGCGGACGCCGCCGCGGCGTCCGCCAACCGGGCCGGGCGCCGGGCCCGCGCCCGGGCCGCCAGCGCCGAGTCCGCGGAGGGCTGAGCCCGCCGAGGACAGGTTCCTCCCCAGGCTGAGTCCGCCGGGGGCTGAGCCTGCCGGGGACTCGGTCCGCCGGGGTCGAACGCGCCGGGGCGGGGAGGCGGGGTCAGCCGACCTCGAGCTGCGTCACGCTCCAGCCCCGCCCCAGCCGCTCCACCCGCATGGCCACGGCCCGGCTGCGCCTCGGCTCCACCACCACCAGGGCCACCTCGTAGACCCCGCGGCCCACCCGGCAGACCCGGCACCTGCGCACGTGGGGGTTCCGGTGCAGCTCCTGCAGCGCGGCCTTGCCCTCGAACTGCTCCTGGAGCAGCCGGAGCATGTCGGCGCGCTGCTGGAAGCGCTCCACGATCTCCGGGGTGGTCCAGCGGCCCAGCTGTGCCGCCGGCCGGCTCCCGCCCAGCACCTCCACGGCCGCCTGGCCGATGGAACGGGCCAGGGCCGTCACCCGGCCCAGCTCGTCCTCGGCGTCGTGGCCCAGCACACGCGTGGCGCCCCACGTGTAGCCGCCGGGGGCCGTGGGCGGCGCCGGGCGCCCCCGGCGGGCGGAGGGCCCGGCCGCCGGGCGTCCGCGCTCGGGCGCGAGCGGACGGGCAACGGGGTCGGAACCGGCGGTGGGTGCGTTCATGACGGGCCTCCTGGGAACGGTGCTGCGGTGGGTCGATGGTGGGGTGCCGCGGAGCCGGGGCGGGTCAGGGCCCCCCGGCGCCGGGCACGACGAGCCGCTGACCCGGCAGGAGCCGGTGCGGTCCGTCCGGGAGCACCGGCCGGTTCAGCTCGTACCAGCGGGGCCATGCACGGGCGACCTGCTGGTCGGAGGCCTCCGGGCCCAGGTGGGCGGCGGCCAGGGACCACAGAGTGTCCCCGCGCACGACCGTGACGGCGCCGTCCACTGTGCGCTCCGCCACCGAGGGGCCGGTCCGCGGGAAGCAGGGATCCGGATCCGTCGACGGCGCGGGGGCGGACTCCCCGCCCGGGACGGGCTCGCGGTCGGGGCCGGGTCGGGGTCCGGCACCGGGGGCGGGCGCCGGGCCCGGTGCCTCCGGGGCGGGGGTCGTCTCCTCCGGGGCGGACGTCGTCCCCTCCGCGGCGGGGGCCGGCTCCTGCGCGGACGCCCCGGCGCCCCAGAACGGGGAGGGTGCATCGACGGCGACCGCCGCCGGGGCCGCGAGCAGCTGCAGCCCCAGTGCCGTGGCCGCCGCGCGGCGCAGCAGGGCGGGGGAGCACCGCCCGCAGATCCCGGCCAGGCGCTCCCAGCGGTGGTGACCTGCCAGCACCGCGAGCACCGCCAGGGCGGTGGCCAGGATCCAGGCCGCCACCACGGCGCAGCCGAGCACGGCCGCCGCGAGCCCGATCAGCGCCCCGGTGTCCGGGCCCCCGCCGGTGCGGACGCCGCCCGCACCGGCCAGGGCTGCGCCGCAGGCCGCGGTGGCCGCACCCAGGGCGGGCACCAGGAGCACAGACCACAGCGGAGCGGACGCGGTGCTCGCGGATCCTGGCGTGCCGATCATCTGGTCTCCCGGAAAGTGAGTTTTAACGTCGTTTGACAGCATTTGTTGCTGTTTGACGTCGTGAAGCATTGCTAGCACCCCCTGGGTGCCGGTGTAAAGGTCTCAGCGGCCCGCGGTGGACATGACGTTCCTTGACGAGGGCAGGGCGGACGCCTACGTTGAGGCCCTGCGCGACCGGACGGCCCGGGAGCCGGAAGGGGAGGCCCTGCAGTGCGCTGGGAGCAGCTGTTCGCGGACCTGGAGGCGCAGCTGGCCTCCGCGCACCAGCAGGGCGTGGAGGAGGAGGCGGCGGAGCAGGCCCGCGCGGAGTACTCCCGGGTGCGCCTGACCGACCGGCTGCGCCTCCGGCAGGGCGAACCCGTTCGGGCCCTGCTCACCGGTGCCGTCCCGCTCGAGGGCCGGGTGCGCACGGTGGGCGCCGGCTGGGTCGTCCTCGAGGACCGGGGCACCGAGCACCTGGTGCCGCTGGGAGCCGTCCTGTGGTGGGAGTCCCTCGGCCGGGGGTGGGCGCCCGGTGACGACCCGCTGGCCCTGCGGCTCGGCCTGGGGCACGCGCTGCGCGCCCTGGCCCGGGCCAGGGCCGGGGTGCGGATCCGGCTCGCCGGCGGTGGACCGCTGGGCGAGCTCGAGGGGACGGTCGACCAGGTGGGCGCGGACTTCTTCGACCTGGCCCTGCACCCCGACGACGACTACCGCAGACGGGGCAGCGTGACCGCGCTGCGCGCCGTGCCGTTCCCCGCGCTGGTCTGCGTCTCCTCGCTCACGGCGGGGTGAGACGGTCGGCGGCGGCGTCCCGGTGGATCAGTCGAGCGCGCCCGAGCGCACCGCCTCCGCCGTCCGCTCGTAGCCGCGGGCGATGTACTCCTCCAGCTTGGCGGTCTCGACGCGCCACTGGCCGCGGCCGCCCACCTGGATGGCGGGCAGCTCCCCGCTGCGCACGAGAGCCCTCGCCTGCGTCGCCGAGATGTTGAGGATCTCGGCGACGTCCGCCAAGGTCAGGAAGCGCTGCTGCGCCATCCTCCGCCTCCTTGCTCGTGGTTGCTCTCCCGTTCCAGTCTGCCACCGAAGAGGCGCAACGGCTCCCCGTCCACATGCGGCGTCGCCACCGCCCGCCCCGGGCGGGCACGGGTGGCCGGGGCGCGCCTCCTGTCCCCAGTTGTGCACCGACCGGTTCCCGGGGCACCACGGCCGCGGGCAGAATGTGGGCCACGAGCACGGTCCCCACGGCCGTGCGGGCAACGAGAGAGGCGGTCGCCGATGAGCGGCACGGTCAGGGGCACGGACGCCCCGTCGGCCCGGTTCCGGAGACCGACCTGGCGGGACCCGAGGCTGCTCACCGGGCTGCTGCTCGTGCTGCTCTCCGTCGCCGGGGTGACCGCCGTGGTCACCGCCACGAACCGCACGGACCCCTACCTGGCGGCCGCCCGGGACATCGAGGTCGGCCAGGACGTGACCGGGGAGGACCTGGTGGCCGTCGACGTCCGGCTGCAGGACGCGGCGGACCTCTACGTCCCTGCGGACGCGGCACCGGGGCCGGGCACGGTCGCGACGCAGCGGATCCCGGCGGGCCAGCTGCTGCCAGGGTCCGCGCTGGGCACCGCGGACCGGCTGGACCGCAAGCCGGTCGCCGTCCCGGTGGACCATCCGCTGCCCCAGGACGCCGGGGCGGGAACGCGCGTGGACGTCTGGGTCGCCGCCCAGAAGCCCTCCGGCCGCGGCCACGAGCCGGCCCGCCTGCTGCTCCCGGCGGCCGAGATCGCCGGCGTGCAGACGGAGCAGACCGCCCTCGGCGCGGGCCGCGGCACCGTGGTGCACGTCCTGGTCGAGGAGGACCCGATGGAGGAGCTCGTGGACGCGCTCGGCAACGACGCCCGCGTCACGCTCGTGTGGAATCCCGCGGGCGGCCGGTGATGGTCCTCCCGGTCATGGCCCTGGGGGTCTCCACCTGGCCCCTCGTCGACGGCATCGAACGGCTGCACGGACCGGTCACGGTGGTCCGCCGATGCCTCGACCTCACGGAGCTGCTGGCCGCGGCGCGCGCCGGACTCGGCCGGGCCGCCCTCGTGGCGGAGGGCGCCGAGGACCTCACGGCGAGCCTGCTCGAGCAGATCCGGCTCGGCGGCGCGGCGCTGCTGGTGCTGGAGGGCCACGACCACCGCCGCCTCGCCGGTCTCGGCGCCGTGGTCGTCCCGGAGCGGGCGGCCCCCGAGGACGCCGCCCGCCTCGTCGAGGAGGCCGTCGCCGCCGCGTCGGGCGCACCGAGCGGGGTGGGCTACGCCGACGTCGTCGCGGCGGGCCGCGCCGACGGAACCGCCGCCGTGCCCGGCGCGCCCGCCCCCGCGGCCGGCGGGCACCCGCAGGAGGGGGAGGACGGCGACGGGGCCGAGTCCCCGGCACCCCGCGGCGCCGGGCGGATCGTGGCGGTGTGGGGGCCCACCGGAGCGCCGGGCCGGACCACGGTGGCCGTCAACCTCGCCGCGGAGCTCGCGCTCCTGGGGCAGGACACCGCACTCGTCGACGCGGACACCTACGGACCCTCGGTGGCCGCGGCCCTCGGGATGCTGGACGAGGCGGCGGGTCTCGCCCAGGCGTGCCGGCTCGCCGACCAGGGGCGGCTGGACGGGGTGAACCTGCGGCGGACGGCCGCCGACGTGGCCGTCGCCGGGCGCACCGTCCGGGTGCTCACGGGGCTGACCCGTCAGGACCGCTGGCCGGAGCTGCGCTCGAGCGCCGTGGCGGCGGTGCTGGAGCGCTCGGTGCAGGAGTTCGGCACCACGGTGGTGGACTGCGGCTTCGCGCTGGAGGCCGACGAGGAGCTCACCGTCGACACCATGGCTCCCCGCCGGCACGCGGCGGCCCTCACGGTCCTGGAGCGCGCCGACGTGGTGGTGGCCGTGGGCGCCGCGGACACCATCGGCGTGCCGAGGCTGCTGAAGGCGCTGCCGGACGTCGCCGCGGCCGCGCCCGGGGCCCGGCTCGTCGTCGCCGTCAACAAGCTGCGCTGCTCGGCGGCGGGACGCTCACCCGAGCTGGGGGTCCGGGAGGCGTGGGCGCGGTTCGGCTCCGGCCCGTCGGTCGAGCTGTTCGTGCCGTGGGACCCGGAGACCTGCGACGAGGCGCTGCTGGCCGGGGCCGTCCTCGCGGAGACCGCGGCGGGATCCTCCGTGCGGGCCGCGATCCGGGAGCTGGCCGGCCGGGTGCTCGCCGAGCCCGGGGAGGCGGGGGCGGACGAGGACCCGCTTGTGCGCGGTACTAGGCTGGGCGGCAGGATCGGGGCCTGGCTGCGGCGCTGATCGCGGGGGCGCCGTCCGGCCCCTCCCCACCTGCGACCACCGGAGGCGACGTGGCGTTCACGGAACCGCTCAGGGACACCAAGGACTTCGGGCCCGGGGACTACGAGTGGCTCCACCTGCTCGTGGGGGACTGGCAGCTCATCTCCGACCTCGCCTTCGGCGACCTGATCCTCAGCTTCCCGGCCGACTACATCCCGGCCGCGGGCAGCGGCAACGGGCGAGGCATGCCGGCCCCCGGCAGCTCGTTCCGGGTGCTCGCCCACGTGCGGCCGGCGACGGGTCCCACGGTCTTCCACAAGGACATGGTGGGCGAGCTGCTGCCCGACGAGCTGAGCGGGCCCCTGCGGGCCGCCTGGGTCGGCCGGCGGATCGAGCGGGTGCGCCCGTCGGGGGAGGGGGCCGGTGCCTCCGGCCCGGTCAAGGTGGTCCCGCTCGTGCGCAAGGGGCGGACGCTCGCCCTGCTGACCCTGCACGCCGGACGGGCACCGGGTCAGGTGGTCTCCCGGCAGGAGATCGTCTACCGCGAGACCGCCGACGCGCTGCTGCGGATGGCCAACGAGGGCCTGTGGCCGGACTTCTCCGCCCCGACGGGCTCGCGCCGCGGCGCCCCGCGCGTCGGGGACGGCGCTATCCGGCTCGACGCCGAGGACCGCGTGACCTACGTCTCGCCCAACGCGGAGTCGGCGCTGCGCCGGCTGGGGATCGACGGGGAGCTGCTCGGGGAGCGGCTCATGGACCTCGTGCCTCCCGTGCTGGTGCCGGGGGCGGACTCGGACGAGACCCTCGCCCCCGTGCTCAGCGGCCGGACGGCGTGGCGCAGCGAGGTGGAGGGCGCGCGCGTGAGCGTGAACTTCCGCTCCGTCCCGCTGCGGGACCGGTCCGGACGGCTCGGCGCGGTGCTGCTCTGCCGGGACGTCACCGAGCTGCGCCGCCGGGACCTGGAGCTCGTCTCGAAGGACGCGACCGTGCGGGAGATCCACCACCGCGTCAAGAACAACCTGCAGACGGTCTCCGCGCTGCTGCGCCTGCAGGCCCGGCGGATGACCACGGACGAGGCGCGGCACGGGCTGGAGCAGGCCATGCGCCGGGTCGCGACCATCGCGATGGTGCACGAGACGCTCTCCCAGGGGTTCACGCAGAACGTGGACTTCGACGAGCTCATCGCCCGGCAGTTCCGGCTCGCGGCGGAGGTGGCCGCGCCCGAGCAGACGGTGCACACGCGGATCATCGGGGAGTTCGGGGAGCTGCCGACCCGCCTGGCCACCCCACTGGCGCTCGTGATCAACGAGCTCGTCACGAACGCGGTCGAGCACGGCCTCGCCGGGCGGACCGGCACGGTCACCCTGGAGGCGTCCAGGGTGCAGGACGAGGACGGCGCCGGTCAGCTGCTCGAGGTGGTGGTGAGCGACGACGGCGCCGGGATGGGCGACGTGGTCATCGAGGAGTCCGGGGTCGGCGCCTTCCGCAGGGCGGGCGGCGGCGAGGGGCTCGGGATGCAGATCGTGCGCACCCTCGTGGCGGGCGAGCTCGGGGGCTGGATCCGCTGGGAACCGCGGCAGGGCGGGGGCACCGAGGTGACGGTGTGCGCCCGCCTCGACGACTGATCCGGCGAGGGCCCGGGAAGCGGCGAGGACCGGGACCCCGCAGGGTTCCCGGTCCTCGGTGCGAGCGGAGCGCTCAGGAGGCGCGGCGGGCGCGGGCGGCGCGGCGCTTGAGGGCGCGGCGCTCGTCCTCGCTCATCCCGCCCCAGACGCCCGCGTCCTGGCCGGACTCGAGGGCCCACTGCAGACAGGTGTCCATCACCGGGCAGCTGCGGCACACGGCCTTCGCCTCCTCGATCTGCAGGAGAGCAGGTCCGGTGTTGCCCACGGGGAAGAACAGCTCGGGATCCTTCTCCAGGCATGCTGCGCGACTACGCCAATCCATGGTCAGCGATCGCTCCTTTCAAGGGTGGGTCCCGTCGGGGCAGGGCAGAAGGATCCTGCGGCGGCCGCGTCCGGGACAAGAGAAAAGGCCCATTCGCACGGGCCTTGTGAAGAACTGACGTCTACCTTCCCACGCCGGAGGGGTGCGGACAAGGGCTTTGGGTGGCGCGTCACAGCCGGGTCGGTGAGGCGTTGCTCACAGGACGCCCGGGGCGGGCCGCCGCACGATCCGCACGGCGGGCCGCGCCGGCGGCGGGCGGACTAGGGTGGCGGGGAGCGCCGGGGCCCGCCGCCCGGCCGGAAGGAGAACCCCATGCCCACCCCCTCCCGGGACGCCCGGCCCCGCGCGGTCGCGGTCCTGACCGGCGTGGTGCTGCTCGAGGCCCTGGTCCTCGCCGGGGCCGCCCTGCGGCTGGTCTGGTCCCTCCTGTTCGAGGAGCCCCTGACCGTGGGCGGAACGGTCTTCCTCGCGGCGGTCTTCGCCGGGGGCGCCCTGTGGCTGCTGCGCGTGGGCCGGGGCCTCTGGCGCGGCTTCCGGTGGCCCCGCGCGGCCGCGCTCGTGGTCCAGCTCTTCCTCCTGGTGCTCGCCTACCCCCTGCTCCGGTCGGGGCAGTGGGGGCCCGGGCTCGCGACGGCGGTGCCGGCCGTCCTCGTCCTCGTCCTGCTCTTCCGGCCGGGCGTGCTGGCGTGGACCAGCCGCACCGTCCGGTGAGCGGGTCCGCCCGGCCGGTCCCCGCGGCCCCGGGGCGCGCCCGCCCGGGACGGCCGGGCAGGACCAGTACAGTTGGAGCGCCCGTGCCCGCCGTCGTCGTGCCCGGCCCCCGTCCGTTCCGTCCCCTCCCGTCGAGCAGCTCCGAACAGGTGGTCCCGTGACTCCCCGCCGCATCGTCATCGTCAGCCGCATCTTCGCCCCCGAGCCGGCCGCCGCGTCCTTCCGGCTGCGGGCCCTGGCCCGTGGCCTGACCGAGGCGGGGGCGGAGGTCACGGTCCTCACCACGCGCCCGCCCGCCGGGTCCGTCATCGAGCCGGAGCCCTACGACGTGCGCCGGTGGCCCGTCCTGCGCGACCGGTTCGACTACGTGCGCGGGATCGTCCAGTACCTCAGCTTCGACGTCCCCGTCCTCTTCCGGCTGCTGGCCACCCCGGCCGACCTCGTGGTCAGCGAACCGCCCCCCACCACGGGGATGGCCGTGCTCGTCTCCTCGCTCCTGCGGGGCCGTCCCTACGTCTGGTACGCCCCCGACATCTGGACCACCGCCGCCGAGAAGATGGAGGTCTCCGCGCCGGTGAAGCGGGCCATGCGCGTCATGGAGACCCTCGCGGCCCGGCGGGCCGCGGGCGTGCTCACCGTGTCCGAGGCCATGGGCCGCGAGCTGCAGTCCGTCACCGGCGTGGCCTGGGAGAAGGTGCTCGTGGCGGAGAACGGCATCGACACCGACGTCTTCCGCCCCGACGGACCGGTGGCCGAGCCCGGCGCCCCCTACTTCGTCTACGCCGGGTCGATGTCCGAGTGGCAGGGCGCCGACGTCTTCGTCCGCGCCATGCCCCGCGTCCTCGAGGCCCACCCCGACGCCCGCCTGCGCTTCTTCGGCAGGGGCTCCGACATCGACCGCGTCCAGGAGATCGCCGAGCGGCTCGCCCCGGGGAGCGTGCTCTTCGAGGGGCTGCGTCCCGCCGCCGAGACCGCGGAGTGGACCCGGGGGGCCGTCGCCGCCCTGGGCGCGGTGCTCCCGGGCATCGGCTACGACTTCACCAAGCCCACCAAGATCTACGCCGCCGCCGCGTGCGGGACGCCGGTCGTCTACGCGGGGGCGGGGGTCGCGGCCGAGCTCGTGCAGGACAACGGCCTGGGCGCGGCCGTCGACCACGACGCCGACGCGGTGGCCGAGGCCATGATCGCCGCCCTCGACCGCCGGCTCGACCCGGCGCTGGCCGAGGACAACGACCGGGAGCGCCGCCGCCGGGCCGCATGGGCGGCCGAGAACGCCTCCCTGGCGGCCTCCGGTCGCCTCGCCGCCGAGTGGCTGCTCCAGGGCTTCCCCGACTGATCAGGTACTTTGGTACGCAGCGCACGCCCGGCGCGCCCGTGCCGCCCCCTCACCGGCCGGACGCCGGCCGGGCCCACCAGGACACCAACCCCAGGAGTTAGCCCGTGAACGCAGATCTCGTCGTCGTAGGGTCCGGCCTGTTCGGCCTGACCGTGGCCGAGAGGGCCGCCAACGAGCTGGGCCTCGACGTGGCCATCATCGACCGGCGGCACCACATCGGTGGCAACGCCTACACGGAGAACGAGCCCCAGACCGGGATCGAGGTGCACCGCTACGGCGCCCACCTGTTCCACACCTCCAACGAGCGGGTCTGGGACTACGTGAACCGGTTCACCGACTTCACGGACTACGTGCACCGGGTCTACACCCGGCACCACGACGAGGTCTTCCCCATGCCGATCAACCTCGGCACGATCAACCAGTTCTTCCGCGCGGCGTACTCGCCGGCCGAGGCCCGGGCGCTGATCCAGGAGCAGGCCGGGGAGCTCGCGGGGACGGACCCGCAGAACCTCAACGACAAGGGCATCCAGCTCATCGGCCGGCCGCTCTACGAGGCGTTCATCAAGCACTACACGGGCAAGCAGTGGCAGACGGACCCCAAGGACCTGCCCGCCTCGATCATCAACCGGCTCCCCGTGCGCTACACCTACGACAACCGGTACTTCAACGACAAGTACGAGGGCCTGCCGGTGGACGGCTACACCGCGTGGCTCGAGCGCATGGCGGACCACCCCAAGATCGACGTCCGGCTGGACACCGACTTCTTCGACGAGGGCCACGACTACTCCCGCTCCGCCGTCTCCGGGCAGGTCCCGGTCGTCTACACGGGCCCCGTGGACCGGTACTTCGACTACGCCGAGGGCGACCTCTCGTGGCGGACCATCGACCTGGAGCAGGAGGTCCTGCCGATCGAGGACTTCCAGGGCGCCCCGGTGATCAACTACCCGGACCCCGACGTCCCCTTCACCCGGATCCTGGAGTTCCGCCACTTCTACCCGCAGCGGGACTACACCACGGACGCCACGGTGATCATGCGCGAGTTCTCCCGCTTCGCGGAGAAGGGCGACGAGCCGTACTACCCGGTCAACACCTCGGTGGACCGCGAGAAGCTGCTCAAGTACCGCGACCTCGCCCGCGGCGAGGACAAGGTCCTGTTCGGCGGCCGCCTCGGCACCTACAAGTACCTGGACATGCACATGGCCATCGGGGCCGCGCTGTCCATGGTCGACAACAAGCTCAAGCCCCACTTCACCGGCGGGGCCACCATCGAGAGCGGGGGAGTGGACGCGTGACCGCGACGACCCAGGACACCGAACGGACCGGCACCGAGGGCACCTCCTACCGGGTGCTGCAGGAGCTCGTCTTCCCGGCCAAGGACCGTTTCCCGACCCAGCCCCTCTACCTGGACTCCCGGGCGGACACGGGCACCGCCGCCCAGCAGGAGGACACGAAGGAGCAGCGGCCCCAGATCGTGGTCAACGTGGCCTCCGACGCCGGGGCCGCCAGCGGCGTGGCGATCCTCGGCCGCACCTCCGTGCGCGTGCCGGCCCGCAGCACCGTGTCCTTCGCCACGTACTTCAACGCGTTCCCGGCCAGCTACTGGCGGCACAACACCCACCTGCGCGAGGTCGTGCTGCGCGTGCGCACCACGGGCCGCGGCTCGGTGAACGTGCACAGCTCCAACGCGCGCGGCGAGTCCGTGCCCGTGTCGGTGCACGAGGTCTCCGGCGCCGAGCGGCTGACCGAGGTCGTGCTGCCGCTGAAGGCCTTCGCCGACGGCGGGTGGTACTGGTTCGACGCCACCGCGGCGGACCAGGAGCTCGAGGTCCTGGGCGCCCAGTGGCTGGGCGACGGCACCGGCACCACGGAGGGGTCCGTGACCCTCCAGATCACGACCATGAACAAGCCCTCCTACTGCCTCACCAACGCCCGCCGCCTGGACGAGCAGCGGGAGCACCTGCCGCAGGTCGCGCAGGTCGTGATCGTGGACCAGGGCAACCAGAAGGTCGTCGACGAGCCGGGTTTCAGCGAGGTCCAGGAGCGCTTCGGCGACCGGCTGCGCGTCATCGACCAGGGCAACCTGGGCGGGGCCGGCGGCTTCGCCCGCGGCATGTACGAGGCCGTGCGCGCCGACAGCACCTACGTGCTGCTCATGGACGACGACGTCGAGATCGAGCCCGAGGCCGTGCGCCGGATCAGCGTGTTCGCCGACTTCTGCAAGCGGCCCACGCTGGTCGGCGGGCACATGATCGACCTGCTCAACCCGACGAAGATCCACAACTTCGGCGAGGCCATGGACCCGTACAGCTTCCAGTACGGCCCCGCGGGCGAGGGCGTGGAGATCGGCCACGACTTCCGCCGCAGCAACCTGCGCAGCACCGCGTGGATGCACCGCCGCATCGAGGTGGACTACAACGCGTGGTGGATGTGCCTGATCCCCACGCAGGTCGTCCGCGAGATCGGCCTGGCGCTGCCCGTGTTCATCAAGTGGGACGACGTCGAGTACGGCATCCGGGCCAAGGCGGCCGGCTACCGCACCGTGTCCCTGCCCGGCGTGGCCGTGTGGCACCTGGCCTGGGCGGACAAGGACGACACCATCAGCTGGCAGGCGTACTTCCACAAGCGCAACCAGCTCGTGGCCGCCCTGCTGCACTCCCCGTTCGACCGCGGCGGCGAGGTGCTCGGGCGCAACGGGATCAAGGACCTGCGGCACCTGCTGTCCATGCAGTACTTCGCGGAGGAGGCCCGGGTCCTGGCCCTGCGGGACGTCCTGGCCGGGCCCGAGGCCCTGCACGAGCTGCTGCCCCAGCGGATCCGCGACGTGCGCCGGATGATGACCCAGCACTCCGACGCCGTCTACGAGGCGGACCTGGACGCCTACCCCACGGTCGCGTCGGCCAAGCCCCTGCGGACCCGGCGGCTCTCCGCCCCGCACGGGCTGAAGGTGCTCACCTCGGCGACCACCGCCGTGGTGCGCCACCTCGCCGTGCGCCCGCAGGAGCAGGCAGAGCAGCACCCGCAGGTGCACCTGCCCTACCAGGACGCCCGGTGGTGGCGGCTGGCCCGCTACGACAGCGCCCTGGTCTCCGCCTCGGACGGCACCGGCTACACCTGGTACAAGCGCTCGCCCCGGGAGGCCCGCGCCCTGATGGCGGAGTCCCTGCGCCTGCACGCCCAGCTGGCCCTGCGCTGGCCGGAGCTGTCCCGCCGCTACCGGGCCGCGCTGCCGGAGGTCACCTCCATGGCGGCCTGGGAGGCGACCTTCCGCGAGCACTCGGAGATCGGCGCCTGATGCCGGCTGCCACGGTCGTCCGGAGGCCGTCCCCCGGGACGGGGCTGCCGGCGGTGTTCCGCCAGCGCTACCTGCTGAAGCTGCTGGTCGACAAGGAGCTGCAGATCCGCTACCGGGGCACGGTCCTCGGGCTGCTGTGGTCCTACGTCAAGCCGGGGATCCAGTTCGTCGTCTTCTACGTGGCCCTGGGCATCTTCCTGGGCCTGGAGCGGGGGATGGAGAACTACGCCGTGTACCTGTTCTCCGGGATCATCCTGATCAACTTCTTCTCGGAGTCCTTCGGCAACGCGGCGCGCTCGATCGTGGCCAACGCGAGCCTGATCAAGAAGATCTACCTGCCCCGGCAGATGTTCCCCGTGGCGTCCGTGTGGGTCGCCGGCGTGCACCTCATGCCGCAGCTGGTGGTCATGCTCCTGGCCGCCCTCATCGTGGGCTGGTCGCCCACGTGGATCTCCCTGCTGGCCGTGCCCGCGGCGCTGCTGATCGTGGGTCTGCTGGGGGCCGGTCTGGGCATGCTCTTCGGCGCGGCGAACGTGTTCTTCCGCGACGCCGAGAACTTCGTGGACCTGATCGTCATGGTCAGCACGTGGTCCGCCCCGGTGCTCTACTCGTGGACGATGGTCCGGGACGTCCTGGGCCCGGTGTGGTTCGCCGGGTTCATGCTGAACCCCCTGACCGTGGCCGTGGAGCTCTCGCACGCGGCGTTCTGGCTGCCGACCACCACCCCCGGCGCCCACGAGGTGCCGCCCCACCTGTTCTCCCTCTGGACGCCGGTGGCGCTGCTGGTGGTCACGGTCGTCATGTTCCTGGGCGACCTGCTGTTCCGTCGCCTCGAGGGCCGATTCGCGCAGGAGCTGTGACGATGAGCACCGACCGCACCACCCCGCCGGCCGAGCCCGCCGTGGTGGCCGAGCACCTGGCCAAGGAGTTCTCGCTCCGCCACGCCCGATCCCTCAAGGAGACGGTGATGTGGCTCGCCCGGGGGCGGCGCCAGGACATCTCCAACCGCTTCCGCGCCCTCGAGGACCTCAGCCTCAGCATCCGGCCGGGCGAGAGCGTGGCGCTCGTGGGGCTCAACGGCTCCGGGAAGTCCACGTTCCTCAAGCTGGTCTCCGGCGTGATGAGCCCCGACGGGGGCTCGCTCACGGTCAACGGGCGCGTGGCCGGGCTGATCGAGGTCGGCGCCGGCTTCCACCCCGACCTCACCGGCCGCGACAACGTGTACCTCAACGGCGCGATCCTCGGCATGTCCAAGGAGGACATCGACCGGAAGTTCGACCAGATCGTGGCGTTCTCCGAGATCGAGCAGTTCATCGACACCGAGGTGAAGTTCTACTCGTCCGGCATGTACCTGCGCCTGGCCTTCGCCGTGGCGGTGTTCACCGACCCGGACATCTTCATCATCGACGAGATCCTCTCGGTGGGCGACGAGCCCTTCCAGCGCAAGAGCCTGGGCCGGGTCAAGGAGCTCTCCGAGGAGGGCAAGACGCTGCTGGTCGTCAGCCACGACTTCGACGTGGTCCGCAAGGTCTGCGACCGCGGGGTGTGGATCGAGCACGGCCGGGTCCGCAGCGACGGGCCCATCGACGAGGTGATCGAGCAGTTCCGCGCCGCGGAGAACGCCGGCTGACTGCCCTCCCTGCCCGCGGTCCGCGGACGACGACGGGCCGCCCGGCTCCGCGAGGAACCGGGCGGCCCGTCGTCCGTCGCAGGACGGGGATCCCGCGGCAGGCTCAGGCGCCGTCGCAGCCGACGATCTCGTAGAGCGCGGCCTGCCCGTTGCGCTCGACCAGCACCAGGTTCAGGTCCACGGCCGGGTCCACGGCGTTGACCCCGGTGTAGGCGAGGGCGGACGGTTCGTCCGGGATGATGAACTGGGTCCCGAAGTCCAGGACGTAGCGGACGTCGAGCTCCTCCGCGGCCTCGCACGCGGGACTGCCGGGGACGGCGGCGTCGATGCCCGTCACGATCTCCCGCACCTCCGGGCCGGGCGTCCCCACGTGGTACTGGGTGACGGGCCGCTCACCGACCGCGAACGCCAGGGAGCCGCCGTTCCACGGGTTGACGGCGATGACGTCCTCGGGGTCCGTGAGCTCGTCGAGGTCCTCCAGGAGCTCGTACTCGTCCCGGGTCAGCACGCTCTCGGCGCCCTCCCACGCGTAGTACTGCTTGCCCCACCGCGTGGCCTGGGTGAGGGACCCGATCTGGGAGTAGGGCACCACGAGCGCCAGCACCACGACGGCCGCGACGGGAAGGGCTGTGCGGGCGGCCCGGGGCCGGCCGGCGAACGAGGCGAGCGCCGTGGCCCCGGCCGCCAGGCCCTCCACCACGTGCGCGGCGCCGAGGGCGGCGAGGGGTACCGCGGTCAGCGGGAGGGTGGCCGCCAAACGGTAGGAGTCCACGTACCAGCCCCCGGTCAGCCACTCCCGCCACGGGCCCTCCTCCCCGCCGGCGGAGACCGCGTACAGGAGCACGAGCGACAGGTGCCCCAGCACGAGCCAGCGCAGCCGGCGGCGGCTGATCGCGGCGTAGATCCCCGCCGCGGTCAGCACCACGAGCACCCACGGGACGTCGTCGCGGCCGTTCGCCGTGAACATGACGGCCTCGCCCACGCCCCGGCCGAAGGACGTGAAGGGGTCCCACGCGCGGTCCGTGGTCAGGACGTTCCACAGGAGCAGCCACGTGGTGACCACGACGACCGCGACCGCGGCGAGCCCGAGGGCGGGACCTCGGCGCCGGGCGCCCGCGGCCGCCCGCAGCCCGAGCCACCACGCCGTGGCCGCCAGGGGGACCGCGACCACGAGCAGGGCGAGGAACGCGTTGGGCTGGGAGACGAACAGCGCGCCGAGGGTGACCACCAGGCTGGCGGCCAGCCGGACCCGGCCGGCCGCGTCCGGGGTGCGCGCCGTCCGGTCCGCGCTCACCCCGGGGCCGAGCAGCCGCACGAGCAGGCCGAGGGACACGGGGGCGAGCGCCAGGGCGAGGATGTTGGGGAAGAGCGGCCCCCAGGCCATCAGGCCCAGCGGGAAGACGCTGAACCCGGCGGCGGCCGTGCCGGCGACCACGGCCGCCACGGGGGACGGGCCGACGAGGCATCGGACCAGGAAGATGCACGAGGCGGGCCAGACGAGCCCGCCCACCGCGAGCAGCGTCAGGTTGTGGGCCACGAGCACGCTGTCCCCGGCCAGGGGCACCGCGAGGGACGCCAGCTGGTGCCACGCCGCGGGGTACAGCGCGATGGTGCTCTCCGGGCTGACCATCCGGTTCAGGGTCAGGGTCGAGCCGTTGCCGGTCTCGACGACGTAGCGGATGGCGTTGAGGTGGAAGATGTTGTCCCAGCGCTGGGCCATCGCCTCCGGGTGCCCGATCACGGACGCCATCCGGCGCACCAGCAGCACCGCCCCGATCGCGAGCCCGGCGGCCGCGCCCGCCGGGAAGAGCCGGCGGCCCGCGCCGCCGGAGCGCTCCGCCGGGCCGGCCGGGTCCGCCCCGGCGTCGTGCGGGCCGGGCGCGTGGCCGCCCCGGGGGAGGAGCCGGCCGACCAGCCACGCCAGCGCCGCCAGCACCACCGCGGCGGCCACCTGGGTGAGCGCGCCGTAGGGGATGCCCGCCAGGTCCAGGACCACGCCCGTGAGCCCGACGACGGCGACGCTGAAGACCGGTGCCGTCAGCAGGATCCGGCCCCCGCGCTGCCCGAAGGCCCACAGCAGCGCCAGCCCCGGCAGCCACAGGAACGCCAGCAGGACCAGGAACGCCGGCAGATGGGGTCCCCAGTCCGTCAGCACGTCGGTCCTGCGGGGCTCTGCCTGGCAGCGGGCACGGTCTTGTCCTCACGGTGGGGGGAAGGGTCGGGTCGATCATAGCGGCCGGCCCGGGTCCGGCCGCCGACCTGACTGGCGGGTCCGGCGCGCTGTGCGAGAATGTCCGGGTGAGTCGTTCGTGGATCGTCATGCCCGTGTACAACGAGGCGGCCGTCGTGGGAGAGGTGCTGAAGGAGCTCCGGAAGACCTTCCCGCACGTCGTCTGCGTCGACGACGGATCCTCCGACGACTCGGCCCGGATCTGCGCCGAGGCCGGCGCCGTCGTCGTCCAGCACCCCATCAACCTCGGGCAGGGCGCGGCGCTGCAGACCGGTTTCGAGTACGCCCTGCAGGACCCCGGGATGGACTGCGTGGTCACCTTCGACTCCGACGGCCAGCACCGCGTGACCGACGCGTGGGACATGGTCGAGCGGATCCGCTCGGGCGAGGCCGAGGTCGTGCTCGGCTCCCGCTTCCTCGACGGGCGCACCCGGATCTCCCCGCTCAAGCGGGTCGTGCTGCGCACCGCCGCGTTCTTCTCGAAGCTGTCCACCGGCATGGACCTCTCCGACGCCCACAACGGGCTGCGCGCCATCGACCGGGGCACCCTGTCCCGGATCCGGCTGACCCAGAACCGGATGGCGCACGCCTCGGAGATCGTCAACCAGCTGGCCGACATCCGGCCCCGCTGGGTCGAGCACCCGGTCGAGATCATCTACACGGACTACTCGAAGTCCAAGGGGCAGTCGCTGCTCAACGGCGTGAACATCCTCGCCGAGCTGTTCGTCAAGTAGTCCGCACCCAGTCCGCACCGTCGAAGGGAAGAGCCGTCCGATGATCTACGCCGTCCAGATCCTGCTGGTCCTGGCCGTGGGCTACGGCGCGCTCGCCCTGATCCGCGGCGGGGCCAACGCGAAGCACCAGGCGATCCGCCGCGTGGTGGGCCTGGCCTTCTTCGTCTTCGCGGCGCTGTCCATCTTCTTCCCCGACCTGCTCACGGGCGTGGCCCACTTCTTCGGGATCGGACGCGGCACCGACCTCGTCCTGTACGGCTTCGTGGTGATCTTCATGATCACCCAGGCCACCTCCGCGCTGCGCAACCGCCAGCAGGAGGTCAACGTGACCCGGCTGGCCCGGCACATCGCGGTCGCCGAGGCGGAGCGGCCCTGGGCCCCGGCCCCGGAGCACGCCCAGCGCGCCTCGGTGCGGGACTTCGCCGAGACCTCCCCGGCGCCGCGCCCCGCGGCCTGACCGGTCCCGGCGCGGATCAGGCCTCCCGGAGCACCCGGGACAGCAGGTCCGGCCGGTCCGTCATGACGCCGTCCACCCCCCACCCCAGCAGGCGGCGCATGTCGTCCTCCCGGTCGATGGTCCAGACGTCCACCCGCAGACCCGCCTGCTGGGCGCTGCGCACGAGTCCGGGCGTGAGCACGCGCAGTCCCAGGAGCGAGTCCGGCGGCTGCAGGCCCTGGAACGGGAGCGTGTGGTGCTGGTGCCGGCCCAGCAGGCACAGCAGCCGGAAGGCCGCGAACTCCGTGGGGGAGGCCGCCGTGGGGACCGCCCCGCCCGAGACCTGGCGGAACCGCCGGATCGAGGCGGTGCGGTTCGTCGCGACGAGCGTGCGCTCCTGGGCACCCGCCGCCCGGACGGCCCGCCAGACGATCTCCTCGGCGCCGGGACGGTTGCCCTTGAGCTCGATCGCCACGCGGTGCTCGGGGAACGCCTCGTAGACCTCCGCGAGCGTCGGGACGTGCACCCCGCGCCCCCGCCACGGGAAGGTCCCGCCGTCGAGGGTGAACGCGTGCCCGGCGTCCAGGCGCTGGAGCTCCGCGGCGGACATCAGCGCGACGGCGCCGGTCCCGTCCGTCGTGCGGTCCACCGTGAGGTCGTGCATCAGCACGGCCGTGCCGTCGGCGGAGGCCTGCACGTCGAGCTCCAGCACCACGTCCCCGAGGGCGGCGGCGGCCCGGAACGCCTCGAGGGTGTTCTCCGGGGCGACCTCGGCGCCGCCCCGGTGCGCGAAGACGGGCGGCCAGTCCCGGGGCACGGCTGCCCTCGGGACCGGCGACGGGTCCACCAGGTGCCGGCCGAGGGCCGCTCCGGCCGCGCTCGTGAGCAGGTTCCCGGCGAAGGGGACGCCCGCGCGGAGCAGCGCCCGGAGACGAGCGGCGACGTCGGGGCGTGTTCCGCCCTGCTCGGTGGTCACGTGGGTCACGGCGGTCCTTGCGATCGGGGGCAGTGCGTGCGGCACGGGTGGTGCCGTGACGCGGACGCCCGGGGGGGAGCGTGTTCGCCCGCCACCCTACGGCCCGGCGGCCCGGCCTGCACGCCCTTTCGGGACGTGGCCCCCGCCGACCTGTTTCCATGCGCCCGCATCCTGTGACACTTCATGTGTTTCCGGACGGGAACAACGTCGCAGGTCAGCGACGGCTGTCCACAGGAGCCCGGACGGGGGTTGTGGGGACGACATCGGATCGGCCTATGTTCCTGTGCATGCGCTCCGGGGGGAGCGCCGCCGGCGCGGATCCCGCGCCGGGGAACGCGCAGGGGGACGGATGACGGCACTGCTCTCCGAGGACGCGCTCGGGCTGGTCGAGGCCGAGGTGCGCGAGCTCATCCGGCGCCGCGGCCTGGACCCGGTGCTCGAGCTGGAGCGGACCCGGGAGCTGGTGGACGCCGCGGTGCGCGACTACGACCAGCGCTCGGCGCGCGGGGTGCTGCCGGCCCTCGCGGACCTGGACGCCGCCCGGCGGGTGCTGCTGGACCTGGTCGCCGGGTTCGGCCCGTTGCAGCCGCTGCTCGACGACCCGCGGATCGAGGAGATCTGGATCAACGGCCCCGCGGAGGTCTACGCCGCCCGCGGCGGGGAGTCCGAGCTGACGAGCCTCGTGCTGACCGAGGCCCAGATCCGCAACCTGGTGGAGCGGATGCTCAAGTCCTCGGGCCGTCGCCTGGACCTGTCCTCCCCGTTCGTGGACGCGGCGCTGCCGGACGGGTCCCGGCTGCACGTGGTGATCCCGGACGTGACGCGCCGGCACTGGGCCGTGAACATCCGCAAGTTCGTGGCCCGGGCCCGGCGCCTGGACGACCTCGTGGAGCTGGGTGCGCTGCCGCCGCGCGCCGCGCGCTTCCTCGACGCGGCCGTGGCCAGCGGGCTCAACATCCTCGTCTCCGGCGCCACGCAGGCGGGCAAGACCACGCTGCTGAACTGTCTGTGCGCCTCGATCGGCCCCCGGGAGCGGGTGGTGACGGTCGAGGAGATCTTCGAGCTGCAGGTCCCGCTGCGCGACGTCGTGGGGATGCAGTGCCGTCAGCCCAATCTCGAGGGCACGGGCGAGATCCCCCTGCGCCGGCTCGTCAAGGAGGCGCTGCGGATGCGCCCGGACCGGCTCGTGGTCGGGGAGGTCCGGGAGGCGGAGAGCCTGGACATGCTCATCGCGCTCAACAGCGGACTCCCGGGGATGTGCAGCCTGCACGCCAACTCCGCCCGGGACGCCGTGACCAAGATCTGCACCCTGCCGCTGCTGGCGGGGGAGAACATCAGCTCCGGGTTCGTGGTGCCCACGGTGGCCTCGTGCTTCGACCTCGTGGTGCACTGCCACCGGGACCGGCACGGCCGCCGCCGGGTGAGCGAGATCCTCGCGATCGGCAACCGGGTCGAGAACGGCGTGATCGAGACGTACCCGGTCTTCGCCGAGACGGACGGCGCCCTGCTGGCAGTGGCCGCCGAGGCGCCGGCGGCGTGGAAGTTCGAGCGGGCCGGACACCGGGTGAGCGAGCTGCTGGCGGACGACGGCCCGGTCGGAGCAGCGCGGTGAGCGCGGCGCTGGGCGTGCTGCTGGGGGCGGGCGTGTTCCTGCTCTGGTGGTCCTGCTGGGCCGAGGAGGCGCCGCGCGCGGCCGGCCCGCGCCGGCCCGGCCGGCTGCGAGAGCTGCTGCTGCGCGCGGACCTGGCCCGGGTCGGTCCGGCGGGAGTGCTGGCCGCCTGCGCCGCGGCCGGGACGCTGAGCGGACTGCTCGTCGCCGCGGTCACCGGCGCGGCGGTGCTCGGCCTGTGCGCCGCCGTCCTGGGCGGTTGGGTTCCCCTGGCGGTGGTCCAGCACCGGGCCCGGCACCGGGCGGCCGCCCTGCGCGAGGTGTGGCCCGACGTGGTCGACCACCTGCGCTCGGCGATCCGGGCCGGGATGTCCCTGCCCGAGGCGCTGATCCAGCTGCAGTACCGCGGACCCGAGCCGGTGCGCCCGGCCTTCGCCCGGTTCGCCGCCGACTACCGCGCCTCGGGGCAGCTGCAGGGCGCGCTCACCCTGCTCAAGGACCGGCTGGCCGACCCCGTGGCCGACAACATCGTCGAGGCCCTGCGGGTGACCCGGGAGGTGGGCGGGACCGACCTCGGCCGGCTGCTCGGCACGCTGTCCGAGTTCCTGCGGGAGAACACCCGCACCCGCGGAGAGCTGGAGGCCCGGCAGTCCTGGACGGTCAACGCCGCCCGGCTGGCGGTGGCCGCACCGTGGATCGTGCTGGCGCTGATGGCCACCCAGCCCGCCGCGATCCGGGCCTACGACACCCCGGCCGGCGCCCTGGTGCTGATCGGCGGGCTGCTCGTCTCCACGATCGCCTACCGCCTCATGCTGCGGATCGGCGCCCTGCCCGAGCCCGAGCGGGTGCTGCGGTGAGTGCTACCCCCGCCCTGCTGGTGCTCCTCGGCCTGGTGCACGCCGCCGGGCTGTGGCTGGTGCTCACCGGCGCCCGGGTCACCGGCCGGCCGTCCTTCGCGACCCGGATCGCCCCGCAGCTGCGCTCAGTGGAGGTCGAGTCGGCGCTGCTCGCCCGCCCCGGGCGCCGCTCCGCCCGGACACCCGGCCGGGCCGCAGCGGGGCTGGACCCGGTCGTGCGCGGGCTGGCCCACCGCGTGTTCCGGCACGCCGCCCCGTCGGCGGCCCTGGAGGGACGCCTGGTCCGGGCGGGCGTCAGCACCACGGCGGCGGACTTCCGCGCCGAGCAGCTCCTGTGCGCGACGGGGGGCCTGCTGCTCGGCGTCCTGCTCGGCGTGGCCGCCGAGGCGCGCTGGGGCACGGGTCCCGGCGGGGTGCTGCTGGCCGTGGGCGCGGCCACGGCCGCCGGGCACCTGCTGCGCGGGCACCTGCTGAGCCGGCGGATCCGGCTCCGCGAGGCCCGGATGCTGGCCGAGTTCCCCGCCGTCGCCGAGCTGATGGCGCTGTCGGTGGGCGCGGGGGAGAGCGCGGTGGGTTCGCTCGAGCGGGTGTGCCGGGTCGCGGAGGGAGAGCTCACCGCGGAGTTCCGCGCGGTGCTCGCACAGACGCGGTCCGGCGCCGGACTCGTGCACGCCCTCCAGGACTTCTCCGCGCGCACCCCGGTGGCGCCCATCGGGCGGTTCGTGGACGGCATCGTCGTGGCCATCGAGCGCGGCACGCCCCTGGCGGACGTGCTGCGGGCCCAGGCCCAGGACGTGCGGGACAACGACAAGCGCGAGCTGATGGAGGCCGCCGGGCGCAAGGAGATCGCCATGATGGTGCCCCTCGTGTTCTGCGTGCTGCCGCTGACGGTCGTGTTCGCCGTGTTCCCCGGGATCGCCGTGCTGGAGCTCGGCTTCTGACCTCTCATCCGGGCGGCCGGGAACCGGCAGCCCTCCAGGAAAGGACACACCCCATGACACACCTCCACCGGTTCGCCGCCCTGCTCGGCGTCCTCACCCTGACCCTCGCCGCGCTGCGCGAGCGGCTCGCCGCCGATGATCCGGACCGCGGGGACGTCCCCGGCTGGGTGATGCTGACCCTGATGTCCGCGGTGCTCGTGGCCGGTCTGCTGCTGGTGGCGCAGCCGGCCCTGGAGGGGCTCTTCCAGGACGCGATGGCGCGCGTGAGCCAGAACTGAGGATGGACGAGGAGCGCGCCCGGCCGGGCGCCGGGCCCCCGGGGACGGACCGGGGCAGTGCGGTGGTCGAGTACGTCATGGTGGCCGGCCTCGTGGCGATGATCTTCGCCGCCACGCTGCAACTGGCCCTGGCCCTGCACGTGCGCAACACGCTGATCGACGCCGCCGCGGCGGGCGCCCGGTACGGCACCCTGGCCGACCGGTCGCCCGAGGACGGGGTCGAGCGGACCCGCCGGATCGTCTCCGGCGCCCTCGGCCCCCGGTACGCCCAGGACGTCGTCGCGACCACCGCGGCGGTGGGCGAGCTGCGGACCCTGGAGATCACGGTGGTCTCGCCCCTGCCCGTGGTGGCGCTGTTCGGTCCGCCCGACTCCCTGGAGGTGCGCGGCCATGCCGTCCTCGGGGATTGAAGCTCCTGCCTCCAGCGGAGCAGCGGCATCGACGGCATCGACCGCCTCGACCACGGCGGCCCGTGCGGCCGGGCCGCCCGATGTGCTCGGGAGGACTGCGGGCGGTGACGAGGGCAGCGCGGTCGTGGAGTTCGTGGCGCTGGGCACGCTGCTGCTCGTCCCCGTGGTCTACTTCGTGCTCGCGGTGGCCCAGGTCCAGGCCGGGGCCTTCGGAGTGGTGGCCGCCGCGCAGCAGGCGTCCCAGGTGCTGGCCCGGGCCGAGCCCGGTGCGCTCTCGGACACCGGGCTGACCGCGGCGGCGCGGCTGGCGGCCGCGGACCAGGGCTTCGCCCCCGACCGGCTGGCGCTCCGCCTCGAGTGCTCCGACGGGGCGTGCGCGGAGCCCGGTGCGGTGGCCACGGTGCACGCCACCCTGGAGGTCCCGCTGCCGCTGGTGCCCGGGTTCACCGACCTGGACGTGGCCGTGCTGACGTCCTCGGCCACGGTCGTGATCGGCCGCTACGGATGAGCGGGCGGACCGCCGGACCCGGCCCGCGCCGGGACGGGAGCCGGGACCAGAACCGGGACCACGCCCGGGGCGAGGACCGGGACGACGGGCAGGTGACGATCCTGGTCATCGGCTTCGCGGTCGTGCTGCTCCTGCTCACGGTCGTGGTCATGGGGGTCACCGCGGTCTACGTGGGGGAGCGCAAGCTGCAGGTGCTGGCCGACAACGCCGCGCTCGCCGCGGCCGACACGTTCGTGGCGCTGGAGCCGGGGACGGGCGGCGCCCCGCCCGTCACGGTCCTGGACGACGACGCCGTGGCAGGGGCGGCGACCGCCTACCTCGACACCGTCAGCGCCTGGGCGGGAACGCCGGGCCTGGCCCTGGCCGCACCCACCGGGAGCCCGGACGGGCGGACCGCCGAGGTGACCCTGGCCGCCGTCGTGCACCCGCCGGTGGTCAACCTCCTGGTGCCCGACGGCATCCCGATCACCGCCACGAGCGAGGCCCGCGCGCGACTGGGCCGATGACGCGGCCCACCCGGTTCCGCTGACCCGCGCGGCCGCTCCGGGGGCGGCTCGGCCGGTGCGGGAGGCACGGCGCTCGCAGACGTCAGGGCCGGCCCCGGACCGGGCGACGGAGATGGTCACCGTTCGGGTGCTGTTCGGCGCGATCTCATTGACCGCCCGGGCGCGGCGGCGCACGCTGGTGCCGAGGGATGTTCCTCCGGACCGGTCCTCGGGAGTGCATCGGTCCTGGTGGGGAGGAGGTGTCGCGACGACGTCCGGTGCGGCCGCACGGCCGGCACCGCAGTGAGCGGGACGCGCACCACGGGAGCAACCGGTGCGGGCGGTCCCGTCCGACACCACATCGAGGTCTCGACATGAGCACTGTTCGCGCGCGGGGACGGTGGAGCACGCCGGTGCAGGGCGTGCTGACGCTGCTGCTCGCGCTGGCGCTGGGCATCGCAGGGCTTCCGCCGTCGGCCGCCCGGGACGATCCCGGGGACGTCCTGCGGACCGCGGCCCGCCCGCTCTCCTACGACGACACCGTCCGGAAGGACGGACCCGCCGCGTACTGGGCCATGCGCAGCCCCGGTGCGGGCACGGAGAAGGACCTGGTGGGCAGGCTCCACGGCAGCTACCACGGCAAGCCGAAGCGGGCGACCCTGCCCAACGGCGACACGGCCGCGGACTTCGACGGCACCGGTCAGTACCTCCAGGTGCCCGATGCCGCCGCCGTCAGCGCGGGCACGCGCGGCGTGCTCACCGTCGAGGCGTGGATGCGCCCCGACGCGCTGGACTTCCGGTCCCAGGAGGGTTCGGGGTACGTGCACTGGATGGGCAAGGGCGCGCCGAGGAACCACGAGTACGTCGCGCGGATGTACTCGAAGAGCAACTCCGAGAACCGGCCGAACCGCATCTCCGGCTACGCGTTCAACCCCTCCGGAGGGGAGGGGCCGGGGTCCTACTTCCAGGTGCCGGTGCGCAGGGGGGAGTGGATCCACTACGTGCTCGTCATCAACGCCAAGGACAAGGGCGGGAACTATCCGAACGGCTACACGAAGATCTACCGCAACGGGCAGCGCATGGACCAGGACGACCTGGAGCACGACGGCACGGTCGTCGTGCCCCGGCGCGGCAGCGCGCCGTTCCGCGTCGGCACCCGGGACCTGAGGTCGTTCTTCGACGGGGCCGTCGGCAAGGTGGCGGTCTACACCAAGGAGCTGCCCAGGAAGCAGGTGGAGGAGCACTACCGGGTGATGACCACGCGGTGAGGACCGGGGCGCGGCCCGGCCCGGACGGCGGGAGGCGACGGCGACGCGTCCCCGGTTTCTCAGCCGGCGAGAACGTCCCTGGTGCCGGCCGCGGGGACGTTCCTATGCTGGCGGGCACCCGGGAGATCATCCCGGACGGCGGGGGGAACGACCTGCCGGCCCCGTCGTCGAAGGAGAAGGCCATGGACGCTCCCGTCCGCTCCGTCATCAGCCCAGGACGCTACGTCCAGGGACCGGGCGCCATCGCCTGCCTGGGAGAGTATCTCGCCGCCGTCGGGCAGACACCCCTGGTGGTGGCCGACGACGTCGTCTGGGGGTTCGTGGGCCACGACGTGGAGGCGTCCCTGGCGCGGGCCGGCATGGCGACCACGCGCGAGGCCTTCAACGGCATCCCCTCGGCCGGGGAGATCGACCGGCTCACGGCGGTCATCCGCGCGGCGGGGGCCGACGTGGCCGTGGCCGTGGGCGGCGGCAGCACCATCGACGCGGTCAAGGCCTCGGGGTTCCTCGCCGGGATCCGGTGGGTCAGCGTCCCCACCGTCGCCTCCACCGACGCGCCGACCTCGGCGCTGGCGGTCGTCTACACCGACGAGGGCGTCTTCGAGGAGTACCGCTTCTTCCCCCGCAACCCCGACCTCGTCCTCGTCGACTCCCAGCTGGTGGCCAACGCGCCGGCGACCTTCCTGGCGGCGGGCGTCGGCGACGCCCTGGCCACCTGGCTGGAGGCCAGGGCCACCGCCGCCTCGGGGTCGCTGACCATGGCCGGGGGCACGGCCACCCTCACGGGCACCGCCCTGGCCCGGCTGAGCTGGGACGTCCTGTGGGACAACGCCCTCGTGGCGATGGACGCCGCCCGGGACCACGTCGTGACCCCGGCACTGGAGAAGGTCATCGAGGCCAACACCCTGCTCTCCGGGCTCGGCTTCGAGTCCGGCGGACTGGCGGCGGCCCACGCCGTCCACAACGGACTGACCGCGGCGCCGCAGACCCACGGCCTGGCCCACGGGCAGAAGGTCAACATCGGCTCCATCACCCAGCTCGTGCTGGAGGGCGCCCCGAGCTCGGAGATCGTGGACTTCATCGAGTTCACCACCCGGGTCGGGCTGCCGACCACCCTCACGGAGATCGGGCTGCGCGCGGAGGACACCGAGGAGATCCGGGCCGTGGCGCGGGCCGCCACCGTGGAGAGCGAGACCATCCACAGCATGCCCTTCACCGTGCGGGCGGACGACGTCGCCGCGGCGCTGACCTCCATCGAGCGCCTCGGCCGGCGGGTGCGTGCCCGCGCCGGCCTGCCCGAGCCGCAGCCCTACCGCCACGCCCACTAGCGTCCCGCCCGGACACGATCCGTCCGGGCGGTCCCGTCCCGGGCGGGTCCCGCCCCGGCGGGACCGGTCCGCGGAGGGCTCAGTGACCGCGGGGCAGGACCGCCCCGCGGTCGAACTCCTCGGTGGCCGCCACGGCGCCCGTGCCGTCGATCAGGGTCACGGCGCCCGCGGCGCCGTGCGCACCCGCGGAGATGTCGGCTCCCGTGTCGGCGAGGACGTTCTCGAGGGTCACCCCGGCTCCCACCCGGACGCCGTCCAGCAGCACCGAGCTGCGCACCGTGGCGCCCTCCTCGACGACGACGCCGGGGCCGAGCACCGAGTGCTCCACGGCGCCGCGCACCATCGCGCCCGCGGCGACCATCGACCCGCGCAGCTCGGCGCTGCCGGCGATCCGGGCGGGCACCCGCTGCGGCTGGGCCGAGAGGATCGGCCAGCCGGGGTCGTCCAGGGCCACGCCGTCGCCGTCGAGCATCTGCATGTGGGCGGTCCAGTAGGACTGCAGGGTGCCCAGGTCCATCCAGTACCCGTCCAGGCGGTGCTCCACCACCCTGCGGTGCGCCACGAACCACGGGACCAGGTCGTTGCCGTAGTCCTCGAGCCCGCCCTCCTGCTCGTGCACGAGGTCCAGGGCCTCCAGCAGCTTCTCCGCGTCGTAGAGGAACATCTCGGCCGCGACCAGCCGCCCCCGGGGCTCGTCCGGCTTGTAGTCGAAGCCGGTGACGCGGCCGCCGTCGTCGGCCTGCACCACGCCGTAGCGGGAGGGGTCCTCGTCGACGAGCGTGGTGACCACGGTCAGGTCGGCGCCCCGCTCGAGGTGGGTGTCGATCACGTCGAGGAAGTTCAGCGTGTACAGGTGGTCGGCGCTGAGCACCAGGACCAGGTCCGGGGCGAAGTCGCGGATCAGGTCCTTCTGCCGGTAGAGCGAGTCCGCGTTGCCCTCGGCGAAGCCCTCGCCCTCGGTGCCCTGGTACGGGGGCAGGACCTGGAGCCCGCCGTGGGTGCGGTCGAGGTCCCAGGGGCGCCCGTTGGCCAGGTGCTGGTTGAGGCTGTGCGGAAGGAACTGCTCGACGACCCACACGTCCGAGAGGTGGGAGTGCACGAGGTTGGACAGGGCGACGTCGATGAGCCGGTAGGTGCCCGCCACGGGGAGGGCGGGCTTGACCTTCTTCTCGGTCAGGGCGCCGAGCCGGGAGCCCTTCCCGCCGGCGAGGACCAGGGCCAGCGTGCGAGGGATGCGCATCGTGCTTCCTTCCTCTCGGCACCATCCTGCCAGAGGGACGCCGGGCCGGGCCGGGGCGATTTGCCCCCATGGGATAATCTTGGCTTCCATGGCCTCCCTTGACTTTCCGGCAGAGATCTCCGCCCTCCGTTCCACGTTCGCGTCCATCGAGGCCGTGAGCGACGTCGACGCCATCAAGCGGGACATCGCCGAGCTCTCGCAGCAGGCGACCGCCCCGGACCTGTGGGACGACCAGGCCGCGGCGCAGAAGATCACCTCCAAGCTCTCCCACAAGCAGTCCGACCTCGAGCGGCTCGAGAAGCTCGGCGGCCGCATCGACGACATCGAGGTCATGGTGCAGCTGGCCGCCGAGGAGGACGACGCGGAGACCCTGGAGCTCGCCGTGGAGGAGCTCGCCGCGGTCAAGAAGGCGCTCTCCCGGCTGGAGGTCCAGACCCTGCTCTCGGGCGAGTACGACGAGCGCGAGGCCGTGGTGACCATCCGCTCCGGCGCCGGCGGCGTGGACGCCGCCGACTTCGCCGAGATGCTCATGCGCATGTACCTGCGCTGGGCGGAGCGCCACGGCTACCCGACCACCGTCCTGGACACCTCCTACGCGGAGGAGGCGGGCCTGAAGTCCGCGACCTTCGAGGTCAAGGCCCCCTACGCCTTCGGCACCCTGTCCGTCGAGGCCGGCACCCACCGGCTCGTCCGCATCTCCCCCTTCGACAACCAGGGGCGGCGCCAGACCTCGTTCGCGGCGGTGGAGGTCATCCCGCTCATCGAGCAGGACGACTCGATCGAGATCCCCGAGTCCGAGATCAAGGTGGACGTCTTCCGCTCCTCGGGCCCCGGCGGGCAGTCCGTGAACACCACGGACTCCGCCGTGCGGATGACCCACATCCCCACGGGCATCGTCGTGTCCATGCAGAACGAGAAGTCCCAGATCCAGAACCGCGCCGCCGCGCTGCGCGTGCTCCAGTCGCGGCTGCTCCTGCAGCGCCAGGAGGAGGAGAGCGCCAAGAAGAAGGAGCTGGCCGGGGACGTCAAGGCGTCCTGGGGCGACCAGATGCGCTCCTACGTCCTGAACCCGTACCAGATGGTCAAGGACCTGCGGACCAACCACGAGGAGGGCAACCCCTCCGCGATCTTCGACGGCGCGATCGACGGCTTCGTCGACGCCGGGATCCGCTGGCGCGCCGACCAGCGCCACGCCCCGGCCGACGCCTGAGCTCCCGCGGGACCCCTGACCGGGCCCCGGCCGGTCCCGCGACCGGCCGGGGCCCGGTGCCCTGGGAGGGCGGGCGCTCAGCGGCGCAGGAAGCGCGCCACCGTCCGTCCCGGCCGGGTGCGGGGCTCCGTCCCGGCGGGGTCGTCCTCGGGGGCCGCTGCCGCCGGGTACAGCTCCTCCGCCTCCCGCAGCTTGGTGCGGTGCAGCCGCGCGGCCGTGGCGGGGAAGGCGTGCGACCGGGCGGGCGCGTACGGCTCCGTGCCGCCGGTGGGCGTGACGGACCACCCCGTGCCGGCCTCGAGCAGCGACTGGTGCTTGACGCGGTAGTAGTCGGGGCTGACCTCCAGCGCGGTGCCCTCCGCGCCGCACGCGGCGGCGAGCAGGTGGAAGTGGAACCGCGAGGTGATCCACGTCTGACCCGGCCGGGCCGGGAAGCCCTCCTGCCAGAGCCGCGTGAACGGCACGAAGTTCTCCTCGGGGACGAGGTCGGCGAGCCGGTCGAAGGCCGCGCGGTCCGCGCCGGGGATCGCCTCGAGGTAGCGCACGGTCCGGCCCGCCAGTGCCGGACCCGTCAGCGCGGCCCGCACGGCGGCGACGGCGCCGTCGAGGATCCCGGGCTCGGTCATGTCGCTCTGCAGGCACACCCACACGTCGCCGTCGTCCGTCCCCTCGGCGGGCGCGCCGGTGAAGCCCGCGAGGCCGGGCAGGCCGAGGAAGGCGTCGTCGGGGGCGCGGTCGGCGCGGGCGAGCTGGGCGCTGGGCGCGTCACGGACCGTGGCGTGGTCGAAGGCGCCGAGCGCGGCGCGCAGGCCCTCGGCGTCGGTGGCGGGGGCCAGGCCCAGGCCGGTGGCGGCCAGCCGCGCCCCGGAGACCTGGCGCAGCCGCAGCGCCGCCCGGAGCAGGCGCGCGTGGTGCGGCCAGATGGAGTTCAGGTACCCGCCCCCGAGGAAGTGCACGGAACTCGCGCGCCGGGCGCCGAGCAGGCCGAGGTCGTAGCGCGGGGACCCCAGGTGCGTCACCACCCGGTCCACGTGGGCGTCCGCCGCGGCCGGGTCCATGCCGGTCGTCTCGAAGGCGAGCCGCCACAGGGTGTCGGTGGTCCGCAGACCCGGGTGCAGTCCGTCGAACAGGTGGGACGCCAGCCCCGGGTGGGGGCAGTCGAGCCACACCTCGGCGCCGGGCCGGGCGCGGGCGAGGAAGCGCAGCCACGAGGCGGCGATGAACTCGTCGCCGAAGTTCGGGTGACCGCTCGTGCCGACGAGGTACAGGACGTCCGCAGCGGGCGGGCGCTCGGTGGGGACTGGCTCCAGCATCCGCCCAGCCTACCGGGTGCGGCGGGGTGACCTGGGGCGACGCTCCTGGGCGGGGCGCCGCCGGGTCCGGGTGCCGGCCGTGGTCCCGCGCGAGGGCCGTGGCGTAGGATGGAGGATCTGCCGCGTGCCCCGGTGCGCGGCACGTTCCCGTCCGCACCGTCCCCAGGGAGGAGGCCCATGGCCAAGAAGGACACTGGTCGCCAGGTCGTCGCCAACAACAAAAAGGCCCGGCACGACTACCACATCCTCGACACCTACGAGGCGGGTCTCGCGCTCATGGGCACCGAGGTGAAGTCCCTGCGCATGGGGCGCGCGTCGCTCGTGGACGGGTTCTGCCAGTTCACCGACGGCGAGCTGTGGCTCGAGGGCGTCCACATCCCCGAGTACCTGCAGGGGTCGTGGACCAATCACTCCGCCCGCCGCCGCCGCAAGCTGCTCCTGCACCGCAGCGAGATGGACAAGATCCAGCAGAAGACGCGGGAGTCCGGCTTCACGATCGTGCCGCTGTCCCTCTACTTCGTGGACGGGAAGAAGGCCAAGGTCGAGATCGCCGTGGCCAAGGGCAAGCGGGAGTACGACAAGCGCCAGACCCTGCGGGAGCAGCAGGACAACCGCGAGGCCCAGCGGGCCATGCGCTACAAGAACCTGGGCTGAGGGTCCGGGGCGAATGCTTGCGGTTGGCGGGTACCGCGCGGTAGAATGGTGTGTCCCGCTGCGGCGGGGTGCTTGACAACAAAATACGGGGATGATCGGTTTCGACGATGTGAGTTGAGACAGGGGAAGCGGGTCGAGGACGCAGAGTTATCTCGTAAACGCTCTCTGTAAAACAATAGTTGCCAATTCTCAGAGCAACGTCGCCAAGTCTCAGAACGCCTTCGCCCTCGCGGCGTAAGCGCAACCAGACTACTTAGGTGACTGTCAGCCCGGGTTCGCCTTCGACCCGGGGTCTGGCATCAATCAGGAGGCCACTGCTCCAGCCGTTCGTCGCGGGCGTCTGGAGAACACTTTCGCGACTGAGTCCGTCGGCCACGTGTCTGCACGAGGGCCGGGACTGAGAAAACGCCACGCAGACTGCACCCGGAGAAGCCCTGACAATGCTGCATCGGACGGGGGTTCAATTCCCCCCATCTCCACGAGATCCCTGACCGGGGAGCGCCGCGAGGCGCTCCCCGGTTTTTTCGTGCCCGGATCGTTCCGGGGGCAGGCGGGCGCCGTGCCGCCGCCCGGGAAGGGGCACGTCCCGGCGGGCCGTGTGACAAGCTGGTGGCGTACCGCAGACGACCGAAAGGGCAATGCCATGAGCCACAACGACAACACGCCAGACCAGAGCGGCACCGGTGCCGGCGGGTCGTCGAGCTCCGGTCGCCACGACCCGCCCGAGTACGGTCAGCGCGTCGAGGGAGCGCCTTCGGGACCCTCCTACGAGCCGCCGCGCTCCGGCCAGGGCGGCGCCGGCGACCCGTACGCCACACCGCAGTACGGCCAGGGGCAGCAGGGCTACCAGAGCCAGTACGGCCAGGGCCAGTACGGCGGCCAGGGCTACCAGGGCCAGGACTCCTACGGCCAGGGGCAGCAGGGCTACCAGGACCAGTACCGCCAGGGCCAGTACGACCAGGGTCAGTACGGCGGCCAGGGCTACCAGGGCCAGGGCCAGTACGACCAGGGCCAGTACGGCGGCCCGGGCTACCAGGGGCAGCAGGGCTACCAGGGGCAGTACGACATGAACCAGTACGGCGCGAGCCCGCGGCCCGCCGGCACGGGGCTGGGCATCGCCTCCCTGGTGCTGGGCATCGTGGCGCTGCTGACGTGCTGGTTCGTGCTCGGCCTCGTCCCGGGCCTCGTGGGCCTGGTGCTGGGCATCGTGGCGCTGCGCAAGCTGGGCAGGACGCCCGGCGCGTCCAAGGCCCTGCCGATCATCGGCATCGTGCTCAGCGTCCTGGCGATCCTGGCGAGCATCCTCTTCCTGGTGCTCTTCGGGGCGCTGTTCGGGGAGTTCGGGCCGGCCATGGAGGCCTGCTCGCAGTTCTCCAATGACCAGGCGGCGTTCCAGCAGTGCATCGAGCGGGAGATGGGCTTCACCGGCCAGGACCTCTGACCCCGGCCGGAGACCGACGACGACGGGGGCGGCTCAGGAGCCGGTCGCGAGCAGCCCCAGCACCTCGTCGTGCAGCAGGCCGTTGGTGGCCAGCGCGTTGCCGCCGAAGGGCCCGGGCTCGCCCTCGAGGGACGTGAACCGGCCGCCGGCCTCCTCGACCACGGGCACCAGCGCGGCCATGTCGTGCAGGCTGAGCTCGGGCTCGCAGGCGATGTCCACGGCGCCCTCGGCGAGGAGGCAGTAGGACCAGAAGTCGCCGTAGGCCCGGGTCCGCCAGACCTCGTCGGTGAGCTCCAGGAAGCGCTCGCGCACCCCGCGGTCCCGCCACCCCGTGAGCGAGGAGTAGGACAGCGAGGCGTCGGACAGCCGCCCCACCTGGGATACGTGGATCCGCTGGGCGTTGGCCAGGGACTTGCCGGTGAACGCGCCCGTGCCGGCCGCCGCCCACCAGCGGCGCCCGAGCGCCGGCGCGGAGACCACGCCGACCACCGGCCGGCCCTCGTCGACGAGGGCGATCAGGGTGGCCCACACCGGCACGCCGCGCACGAAGTTCTTGGTGCCGTCGATGGGGTCCACGACCCACTGCCGGGCGCCGCTGCCGGTGGCGCCGTACTCCTCGCCGATCACGGCGTCCCGGTTGCGCGCGCGCCCCAGCTGGGTGCGGATGAGCTGCTCGGCCTCGCGGTCGGCGTCCGTGACGGGGGTGAGGTCGGGCTTGGTCTCCACCGTGAGGTCCTGGGCCTTGAACCGGCGCATGGTCAGGCGGTCCACGGCGTCGGCCAGGATGTGGGCGAGGCGGAGGTCGTCGGTGTAGTTGCTGGGGCTGCGCATTGGTCCAACCTACCCCGAACCGCGGTCCCGGGCCTGGTCGGGCGGGGGTGCGAGGCACCCCCGCCCGACGGCTCACTGGACGCCGAGCTCCTTGTCCTCGCGGGACTCCCCGGGGCGCTCCCCGGCCCCGAGCAGCCGGCGCAGGGAGACCAGCCGGGACTCGCCCGCCTCCCCGGCGCGGCCCTGCGCCACCCAGGCGTCCAGGGCGCAGCCGGGGGACGTCCCCGTGTGCCGGCAGCCCTTGGGGCACTCGGCGATCGCCTCGGCGAGCTCGTCGAAGGACTCCACGATCCGGTCGTGGTCCACGTGCGCCAGGCCGAACGAGCGGATGCCGGGGGTGTCGATGATCCAGGACCCGGGGGAGGCGTCCTCGATCTTCAGGGCGAGGGCCGACGACGACGTGTGCCGGCCCCGTCCGGTCACGGCGTTCACCCCGCCCGTGGCCCGGTCGGCGCCCGTGAGGGCGTTGACGAGGGTGGACTTGCCCACGCCGGAGTGGCCCAGCAGCACCGAGACGTGGCCGTCGAGACGCTCGCGCAGGGCCTCGACGAGCGCCGGGTCGAGGGGCAGCGTGGTCCCGTCGTCGTCGGCCGGGACGTCGCGGGCGGGTCCCGAGACGAGCACGGGCAGCTCGAGCGCCGTGTAGTGGGAGATCAGCTCGGCGGGGTCCCGCAGGTCGGTCTTGGTGATGCACAGCAGCGGTTCGATGCCGGCGTCGTAGGCGGCCACGAGGGAGCGGTCGATGAACCCGGTGCGGGGCTCGGGGTTGGCGGCGGCAACGACGACCACGAGCTGGTCGGCGTTGGCCACCACGACCCGCTCGACCGGGTCGGTGTCGTCCGCGCTGCGGCGCAGGACGGTGGAGCGCTCCTCGATCCGCACGAGGCGGGCCAGGCTGTCCGGGGCGCCGCTGACGTCGCCGACGAGACCCACGAGGTCGCCCGCGACCACGGGCCGGCGGCGCAGCTCCCGGGCGCGCACGGCCACGACCAGCCGCTCCCCGGGGGTGTCCTCCTCGAGGATCGCGGTGTAGCGGCCGCGGTCCACGGTGACGATGCGGCCGGTGACGGCGTCCTCGTGCGCCGGCCGCTCCTTGGTGCGCGGGCGGGAGCCGGTCTTGCTGGGACGGACGCGCACGTCCGACTCGTCCCAGTCGCGCCGGACGGAGTCCCTACGCGTCACGGCTCGTGCCCGTGAGCTCCGCCCACAGCCGGGGGAACTCGGGGAGGGTCTTGGCGGTGGTCGCGATGTTCTCGACCCGGACGTCCGGGACCACGAGGCCGATCACGGCGCCGGCGGTGGCCATCCGGTGGTCCTCGTAGCTGTGGAACGTCCCGCCGTGCAGGGGGGCCGGCCGGATCAGCAGCCCGTCCGCGGTCTCCTCGGCGTCGCCGCCGAGCCGGTTGATCTCCGTGACGAGCGCGGCGAGCCGGTCGGTCTCGTGGCCGCGCAGGTGGGCGATGCCGCGCAGCCGCGAGGGCGTGCCGGCGACCGCGCACACGGCCGCGACGGTGGGCGCGAGCTCCCCGGCCTCGCCGAGATCGAGGTCGACCCCGGTCACCGCGTCCGGTCCCGTGACGGTGAAGGTCCCGTCCGTGAGCTCCACCGCCGCGCCGAAGGCCGGGAGGATGTGCTTCCAGTGGTCGCCGCCCTGGGTGGTGCGGTCGGGCCAGCGGGGCACCGAGACCCGTCCGCCGGTCACCACGGCCGCGGCCAGGAAGGGGCCGGCGTTGGAGAGGTCCTGCTCGATGGTCACGTCGAAGGCCCGCACCGGCCCGGGGGAGACCCGCCACTCGTCGGGCACGGAGTCGTCCACGGAGACGCCGAGGCCGCGCAGCACCTCGACGGTCATCTCGACGTGCGGCATGGACGGCACACCGCGCCCCGAGCCGTCGGCGCTGCGGTGGCGCAGCACGAGCCCGTCGTCGAACCGGGCACCCGCGAGCAGCAGGGCCGAGACGAACTGGCTCGAGCCGGTGGCGTCGATCTCCAGCTCCCCGCCGCGCACGCCGCCGGTGCCGTGCACGGTGAAGGGCAGCCGGCCCCGGCCGTCGTCCTCGACCAGCAGGCCGAGCGCGCGCAGGGCGTCGATCACCGGCCCCATGGGACGCACCCGGGCGCCCGGGTCGCCGTCGAAGGTGACGGGACGCCGTGCGAGGGTGGCGACCGGCGGCACGAAGCGCATCACGGTCCCGGCCAGCCCGCACTCGACCGTGACCGGTTCGGCGGCGTCCCAGGGGGCGGGCTCGACGAGCAGGTCGGGGCCGAAGCCGCCGTCCCCGGGCACTTCCTCGACGCGGGCCCCGAGGGCCCGCAGGGCCTCGACCATCAGCCGCGAGTCGCGGGAGTGCAGGGGCGAGCGCAACCGGCACGGACCGTCCGCCAGGGCGGCGAGCAGCAGGTACCGGTTGGTGAGGGACTTCGAGCCCGGCACCGTCAGCTCGGCGACGACGGGACGGGGCCCGACGAACGGAGCCGGCCACAGCTCGTGCTGCGGGGCCGGCTCCGCGGCGTCGGGACGGGCTGCGGGGGCGGAGGACTCCGGCGGCATCACGACAGGGGGACCGGGGCCTAGCCCTGCTTGACGGCGTGCTGGAGGGCCTTCTCGGCCTTGGCCACCTGCTTCTGGGTGTCCTTGCCCAGCTTGGAGGCGTTCTTGCGGACGTCCCCGGCGAGGTGCTCGGCACGCCACAGCAGGGACGGGTTGCCCTCGGTGTCCACGGCGGCGAGCATGACGGCGCCCACCAGGGAGGAGTTCTTGAAGGCGGTGGAGCGGCGGGCGGCCTTCTGCTCCGGGGTGCTCGCCTCCGCGGCGCGGTAGTCGGCGTAGGCGTTGAGCGCGGTGGTGGTGACGAGCACGCCGGCCGAGAGGCGGGGCAGCTTGCCCAGCCCGAAGAGCACGGCGGCGCCGAGCTGCGCCGCGGCCAGGCCCTGGGCCACCACGGCGTGGTTCTGCAGCGCGGGTCCGGCCTGGGGGAAGGCCTTCGTGGCGGCGGAGATCGCCGGGGCGAGGTGCTGGGCGGCCTGGGACGAGTTGCGGAAGCTCTCCACCCCGTTGGCGACGTAACCGGTGGCCAGCAGCGGGCGGGCGATGCGACGGACGATGCTCATGGGTTCCTCCTCGGCGGCAGACGGTACCGCGGGGCTGTGTCGGGCGGGTCTGGATCGGCGGACGGCGCCGCTCGTCCCATCCTAGCCACGGGGACCGCGCCCGGGGCGCACACGGGCCGGGCGCGGTGGGAATAGGTGCGACGGTGACACCCGTTGTGCAGGACAGCGGCCGCCCCGTCCGGGGCAGGTCACCGGCACAGGTTTTCGGAGGGACCCGCACGGCGGGGGAGAGGAGCAGTCATCACCGCCCCCACGAGCGTTCTCGAGCCCGCCCCGGCCCGCGCGCGCGTCCCCGTAGACTGGTCCGTGATGAACGAGCAGAACCAGCAGGGGGCCGCCCCCCAGCGCACCGAGCCGCCCGTCGACGTCGAGACCGAGTCCCCCGAGGACCGGAAGGCGCGCTTCGAGCAGGACGCCATGGTGTACGTGGACCAGCTCTACGCCGCCGCCCTGCGCATGGCTCGCAACCCGGCCGACGCCGAGGACCTCGTGCAGGAGGCCTACACGAAGGCGTTCTCCGCGTTCCACCAGTACAAGCCCGGCACGAACCTCAAGGCGTGGCTGTACCGCATCCTCACGAACACGTACATCAACCTCTACCGCAAGCGGCAGCGCGAGCCGCTGCAGGCGAACACCGACACCGTCGAGGACTGGCAGCTGCACCGCGCCGAGTCCCACACGTCCTCGGGGCTGCGCTCCGCGGAGGTGGAGGCGCTGGACCACCTGCCGGACAGCGACGTCAAGCGCGCCCTGCAGGAGCTGCCCGAGGAGTTCCGGCTGGCGGTGTACTTCTCCGACGTGGAGGGCTTCGCCTACAAGGAGATCTCCGAGATCATGGACACGCCGATCGGGACGGTGATGTCCCGCCTGCACCGCGGGCGGAAGCTGCTGCGCGAGAAGCTCGCCGACTACGCCGCCGAGCGCGGCTTCGACACGTCCAGGGTGACCGGCGACAAGAAGAAGGAAAAGGACAAGTAGACATGGCCGACTGCGAGAGCCTCGGATGCTGCACGGACGAGAGGATCCGCCTGATCTACGAGTACCTCGACGGGGTGCTCCCGGCGGACGACCTCGACGAGATCCACGGCCACCTCCTCGAGTGCCCGGAGTGCGCCCGCGAGTACGACCTGGAGTGCGTGATCCGCTCCGTGGTCCGGCGGTCCTGCGCGGAGACCGCGCCCGCCGACCTGCGGGTCTCGATCCTCGCCCGGCTGCACGGCGCGCGCCAGGACCCGCCCGCCGCCTGAGCGCGGCGCCCCGGCTCCCGCACGGCAGGACCTCCGGGCACACGGAAGGGCCCCGGACCGCGTCAGCGGTCCGGGGCCCTTCCGTCACGGCGTCGCCGGGGTCCGGGAAGGACCTCAGGCGTTGGGGCGCTTGCCGTGGTTGGCGCCGCCCTTGCGGCGGTCCTTGCGCTTGCGTCCGCGCTTGCTCATGCGAGCCTCCTGTCTGTCCGCGGTCGCCCGCGGTGGATCGTGGGTGTCGGCGTCCGTTCCCGCGTGGTCTGGTGATGTCAGCGGCGGCCGGACGAGGCACTGCCCGCCATTCTCTCACACGCGGGACGGGCGGGGCTCACCGGGGCTCGGGCAGGTCCAGCCAGTCGTACCAGCCGCGGTGCAGCACGAGCCACGCCATCAGCCCGTAGCCGGCCTGGCCGGGGTGTCCGTGGTTGGCCGCGAGGTCCTTGCGCCACTGCTCGTGGTGCTGCAGCGGGTTGAACGTGTCCACGTAGACGTGGTTGCGCCGGGTCGTGACGTCCGCGTAGGCGGCCGAGAGGTCCGCGATCCGGCGGTTGCGCTCGGCGTCCATCGTGGGCGGGGGGCCGACCACGAGGACCCGCACGTTGTGCTGGGAGGCGGTGTCGATGATGTTGGCCATGTTCAGCCGGGAGCGCGCGCTCGTGATGGACAGGTCGATGTCCAGGGTGGAGGGCGCGATGACCAGGCGGTTGTCGTGGCCGGGGGAGAAGCGGCGGGCCGCCTCCTCGAACCAGCGCTCGTTGAGCGACTCGCTGCCCTCGCCGGGCGCCGCCAGGTTGTAGGCGGACACGGGGGCCACGTGGTGCGGGGTCCGGGCCATGACCCGCCCGAACCAGCCGAGGCCCCGGGGGTCGCCCTCGCCGGCCAGCAGCTCGTCACCGACTGCGACAATTCTGATCCTTCGTTGCTCCACGTCGTTCTTTCTGGTCGGGGGTGCGGGATGTCGGGGGGACGAGCGGCGCCGGCCCGTGGGCACGGGCCGGCGCCGGACCCGCTGGGGACGTGCGGGAGGGCAGGGGCACGGGCCCCGCCCTCCCGGGACGGGCTCAGTCGCGCTCGAAGGCCGTCTGCACCAGGGTCTCGAGCTCGGCCGCGTGGCGCTTGGCCGAGCCGTTGGCCGGGGACGCGGACGCGGGGCGGGAGGCGAGCCGGACCGGCCGGTCGAGCTGCGGCAGGAGGTTGACCGCCATGAACGGCCAGGCGCCCTGGTTGGCGGGCTCGTCCTGCGCCCACGTGAGGCGGGCCTCGGGGTACTTGCCGAGCTCCTCCCGGATCTCCGCGAGGGGCAGCGGGTACAGCTGCTCCACGCGCACGATCGCCGTCCTCCGGTCCTTGCGCTCCTCGCGGGCCGCGGCGAGGTCGTAGTAGAGCCGGCCGGAGACCAGCACCACGTCGGTGACCTCGGCGGCCTCGAGCCCCGCCTGGTCGCCGATCACCGGGCGGAACGCGCCGGAGGTGAACTCCTCGATCGGGGAGGCCGCCGCCTTGAGGCGCAGCAGCTGCTTCGGCGTGGCCACCACCAGCGGCTTGCGCGGGCGGCTGTAGGCCTGCCGGCGCAGCAGGTGGAAGTGGTTCGACGGCGTCGAGGGGTTGGCCACGACCATGTTCTTCTCGGCGCACAGCGTCAGGAAGCGCTCGATCCGGGCCGAGGAGTGGTCCGGGCCCTGCCCCTCGAAGCCGTGCGGCAGGAGCATGACCAGCGACGAGCGCTGGCCCCACTTCTGCTCCGCGGAGGAGACGAACTCGTCCAGGATGATCTGGGCGCCGTTGACGAAGTCGCCGAACTGCGCCTCCCACACGGTCAGGGCGTCCGGGCGCTCCACGGAGTAGCCGTACTCGAAGCCCAGCACGCCGTACTCGGACAGCAGCGAGTTGTAGATCGCCAGCTGAGCCTGGTTCCCGGAGAGGTGGTTGAGCGGGGTCCACTCCGCGCCGGTGCCGGAGTCGTAGAACACGGCGTGGCGCTGAGTGAACGTGCCGCGCCGGACGTCCTGGCCGCTCATCCGGACCGGGATGCCCTCCATCATGAGGGAGCCGAAGGCCATGAGCTCGCCCATGCCCCAGTCCACGCCGCCCTCGCGGGTCATCGCCTCGCGGCGCTCGAGGAGCTTGCGCAGCTTCTTGTGCACGGCGAAGTCCTCGGGGACCTCCACATGCACCGCGCCGATCCGCTGGGCGGCCTCGGTCGAGATGGCCGTGGTGCGGGGGATCGAGACCCCGGAGTCCGCCTGCTGGGCGGAGGGCCGCTCGATGTTCGAGATCGCGGCGGAGTCCCCGGTGACCAGCGGGATGGAGGACGTCTGCGCCTCGTGCGTCTCGGCGAAGACCCGCTCCAGGCGCTCCTGGTAGTCCTTCAGCGCCCGGTCGGCCTCCTCCTGGGTGATGTCGCCGCGGCCCACGAGGTTCTCGGTGTAGATCTTGCGGGTCGAGCGCTTCTCCTCGATGAGGTTGTACATCAGCGGCTGGGTCATCGAGGGGTCGTCGCCCTCGTTGTGGCCGCGGCGCCGGTAGCACACGAGGTCGATGATGACGTCCTTGTGGAACGTCTGCCGGTACGCGAACGCCATCTGGCCCACGTGCGTGACGGCCTCGGGGTCGTCGGCGTTGACGTGGAAGATCGGCGCCTGGAGTCCCTTGGCGATGTCCGTCGCGTAGGTGGTGGACCGGGCCGCGGCGGGCGCGGTGGTGAAGCCCACCTGGTTGTTCACGACCACGTGGACGGTGCCGCCCACGGTGTAGCCGGGCAGCAGCGCCATCTGCAGGACCTCGGCCACCACGCCCTGGCCCGCGAAGGCCGCGTCGCCGTGCACCTGGATCGGCAGCACCGGGAACGTCCCGTCGCCCTCGGGCCCGGCGCCCAGGACGTCCGTCTTGGCCCGGGCGATGCCCTCGATGACCGGGTCGGCGGCCTCGAGGTGGGACGGGTTCGCGGCGAGGTAGACCTGGGTCTCGTTGCCGTTGTCGGAGGTGAAGGAGCCCTCCGTGCCGAGGTGGTACTTCACGTCGCCGGAGCCCTCGGTGGTGCGCGGGTCCTGGCTGCCCTCGAACTCGCGGAAGACCTGGGCGTAGGACTTGCCGGCGATGTTGGTGAGCACGTTGAGCCGGCCGCGGTGGGCCATGGCGATGCCGACGCCCGCGAGCCCGGCGTCGGCGGCGTCGGAGATGATCTCGTCCAGCAGCGGGATCAGGGACTCGCCGCCCTCGAGGGAGAAGCGCTTCTGACCGACGTACTTGGTCTGCAGGAACGTCTCGAACGCCTCGGCGGCGTTGAGCCGGCCCAGGATGCGGAACTGCTCCTCGCGGCTGGGCTTCTGGTAACCGTGCTCGAGCTGGTCCTGGAACCACTCGCGCTCCTCCGGCTCCTGCAGGTGCATGTACTCCACGCCGAGGGTGCGGCAGTAGGCGTCCCGCAGCCGGCCCAGGATGGTGCGCAGGCTGAGCACGTCCGCGCCGCCGAAGCCGCCGGTGGGCCACTCGCGCTCCAGGTCCCACAGGGACAGCCCGTAGGTGCGGATGTCGAGGTCCGGGTGCTTGCGCATCACGTACTCGAGCGGGTTGGTGTCGGCCATGAGGTGGCCGCGGACCCGGTACGCGTGGATGAGCTGCTGGATCCGGGCGACCTTGTTGACCTGGATCTCCGGGTTGACCTGGTTGTCCACGGCCCAGCGCACGGGCTCGTAGGGGATCCGCAGGGCCTCGAAGATCTCGTCGTAGAAGTCGTCCCCGCCCAGCAGGTAGGACTCGATGAGGCGCAGGAACTCGCCGGAGCCCGCGCCCTGGATGACGCGGTGGTCGTAGGTCGAGGTCAGGGTGATGATCTTCGAGACCGCGTGCCGCGCGATGGTCTTGGGGGAGGAGCCCCGGTACTCGGCGGGGTGGTCGAGCGCGCCCACGCCGACGATGCACGCCTGGCCCTTGGACAGCCGCGGCACGGAGTGCACGGTGCCGATGCCGCCCGGGTTGGTCAGGGACACCGTGGTGCCCTGGTAGTCCTCCATGGTCAGCTCGTTGGCGCGCGCGCGGCGGACGACGTCCTCGTACGCGTTCCAGAACTGCATGAAGGACATGGCCTCGGCGCCCTTGATGTTCGGCACCACGAGGTTGCGGGAGCCGTCCTTGTTCGGGATGTCGATGGCGATGCCGAAGTTGACGTGGGCGGGGTGCACCGCCACGGGCTTGCCGTCCTGCTCGTCGTAGACGACGTTCTGGGACGGGTAGTTGGCCAGCGCCTTGATCACGGCGTAGCCGATCAGGTGCGTGAAGGACACCTTGCCGCCGCGGTTGCGGGAGAGGTGGCTGTTGATCACGATCCGGTTGTCGATCAGCAGCTTCGCCGGGACGGCGCGGACCGTGGTGGCGGTGGGGACGGTGAGGGACGCGTCCATGTTGGCGGCCACGGCCTTCGCCGGACCGCGCAGCTTGACGACCTTGTCCTCGGCCGGCGCGTCGTGGTTGGGCGCCGTGGCGCGGGCGCGGGCGGGCTGGGCCGGAATGGGCTTCTTGGCGTCCGAGGCCTCGGTCTCGCCCTGGTCGGTCTCGGGCCGGCCCTCGGCCTTGGCACCGGACCTGGTGGGCGCGGGCGGCGTGGCGGGCTTCGCCGCCGGGGCGGGGGAGGTGCGAGCGGCGGTGCGCTGGGCCGCGGGCGGCCGGGGGGCGGCGGCGGCCTTGGGCTGCGCGGGGGCGGCCGCCGGGGCCGCCTTCGGCGCCGGCGCCTGCGCGGCGCCCGCCGGCTCCGCGGCGGTGCTGCTGTCCGCGCTCATCGACTCGAAGATCGGCCACCACTTCTCGTCCACCGAGTTCTTGTCCGTCCGGTACTTCTCGAACAGTTCGTCGACGAGCCACTCGTTACCTGCGAATTCTTCAGGGATGGGGTGCTGTGGCTGATGTGGCACGGGAAATACGCCTCTTCCATGGTTGATCGCGTGGAGGCCGTCTGCCCGGTCTCCACAGTGTCGGTCCCGGCAGCGTCCGGACCCGCCGCCGGTGTTCCTCGCCGGCCGTCTCCCGTGACAGCCGGCGGCGTCCGCCTCCGGAACCTGCCGGACGGTCGTCGACCGGGCGCGGCCGTACCTCCGGCGAGTCTAGTGATCCGCGCGGCGGCATGGCTAGTCCGCGGCCCCGCCCCGGCGCGCGTGTCGCGGGCCCCGGCTAGACTGGCGCGCGTGCGATTTCTCAACACCCCCACGTCCGACCTGACCTACAGCGACGTCTTCCTCGTCCCCTCGAGCTCCCGGGTCACCTCCCGGTTCGACGTCGACCTCACCCCGCGCGACGGCACGGGCGCCACCGTGCCGCTGGTGGCCGCGAACATGACCGCCGTGACCGGGCGCCGGATGGTCGAGACGCTGGCCCGCCGCGGCGGTCTGGGCATCCTGCCGCAGGACATCCCGCTGGACGTCATCGCGGACGTCACGTCCTGGGTCAAGGAGCGCTCGCCGCGCTTCGAGACCCCCGTGGTCCTCGGGGACGAGGACACCGTCCACGACGCCCTGGGCATCATGCACAAGCGGCCCCACGGCGCCGTGGTGGTGTGCGGTCCGGGGCGGGCCTACCGCGGGGTGGTGCTCGCGGCCGACTGCGCCGAGGTGGACCGCTTCACCCAGCTCGGCTCGATCATGCGCACCGACGCCCCGGTGTTCACCCTGGCGGAGGTCCGGGCCGGGTCCGGCGACGACGTCCTCGCCGCCGCCTACGACCGGCTCGCGCAGACCCGCGCCCACGTGGCGCCGGTGCTCGACGGCGACACGGTGGTGGGCGTGCTGACCCGCAAGGGCACGGTCCGCTCCACGATCTACACCCCCGCCCTGGACGGCGCGGGCCGGCTCCGGGTGGGCGCCGCCGTGGGCATCAACGGGGACGTCCGGGGCAAGGCCCGGGCGCTGCTCGACGCCGGCGTGGACGTGCTCGTGGTGGACACCGCCCACGGCCACCAGCGCAAGATGGTGGAGGCCCTCGAGCTGGTCCGCGCGGCGGCCCCCGACGTGCCCGTCGTGGCGGGCAACGTGGTCACCGCCGACGGCGTCCAGGACCTCGTCGACGCCGGCGCGGACATCGTGAAGGTCGGCGTGGGCCCCGGTGCGATGTGCACCACCCGGATGATGACCGCCGTGGGCCGGCCCCAGTTCTCCGCCGTGCTCGAGTGCGCCGAGGCCGCCGCCGGGCTGGGCCGGCACGTCTGGGCGGACGGCGGCGTGAAGCACCCCCGGGACGTCGCCCTCGCCCTGGCGGCGGGGGCCAGCCAGGTCATGGTGGGCTCCTGGTTCGCCGGCACCCACGAGGGCCCGGGCGAGCTGAACGTGGACGCCGACGGCCGCATGTACAAGGAGAGCTTCGGCATGGCCTCGACCCGCGCCGTGCGCGAGCGCACCCGCGGCGAGGGCGCCTTCGCCCGCGCCCGCAAGGGGCTCTTCGAGGAGGGCATCTCCAGCTCCAAGATGTACCTCGACCCCGAGCGCCCCGGCGTGGAGGACCTCGTGGACCAGATCACCGCGGGCGTGCGCAGCTCCATGACCTACGCGGGCGCCACGACCCTCGAGCAGTTCGCGGCCCGGGCCGTGGTCGGCATCCAGTCCGCGTCCGGCTACGAGGAGGGCAGGGCGCGCCCCGTCAGCTGGTCCTGAACCGGCGCCGGAGGGCTCCCGCTCCGGTACCCTGGAGCTCTCATGGACTCGTTCAGTAGTTGCCGGCCCGGCCGCGGCGCCCCCCGCCGCGGCCCCCGAGCCGGCTCGCCCACCGTCCCCCGCTCCGCCCCCGGCCGCCCGGCCGCCGACCGCCCCGTCCCCGCCCGGCGGGCCGCCGCGGGAGGCCGCTCCTGATGGAATGGCTGCTCCTGGCGGCGGGTCTGCTCCTCATCCTCGGCACGGGCTTCTTCGTGGCCGTGGAGTTCTCCCTCGTGGCCCTCGACCAGACCACGGTGCGCCGGGCGATCGCAGAGGGCGACCGCGCGGCGGAACCGCTGCTGAAGTGCCTCAAGTCCCTGTCCACGCAGCTCTCCAGCTGCCAGCTGGGGATCACGCTGACCACACTTCTCACCGGCTACACCCTGGACCTGGCGCTCCAGTCCTTCCTGCGGGAACCGATCGCCGAGCTCACCGGTCTGTCCGTGGCGGCCGCCGGGGGAGCGACCCTGGCACTGTCGATGCTCATCTCCACGCTGCTGTCCATGCTGCTGGGCGAGCTCGTGCCCAAGAACTGGGCCATCGCGGAGGCGTTCCGGGTGGGGCGGCTGGTCGCCCGTCCCCAGCTCGTGTTCACCGCGGTGTTCAAGCCGTTCGTCGTCACCCTCAACGGCGTGGCCAACCGGGTCCTGCACCTGTTCGGGATGGAGGCCAAGGAGGAGCTCTCGGGCGCGCGCTCGCCGGAGGAGCTGTCCTCGATGGTCCGCCGCTCCGCGAAGATGGGCACCCTGGACGCCGGCACCGCCGCGTTCGTCGCGAAGACCCTCACCTTCGCCGAGCGCACGGCCGCGGACGTCATGACGCCCCGGATCCGCGTGCAGATGCTCGACTCCCACGAGTCCGTCGCGGACGTCGTGGCCGTCGCCTCCCGCACCGGGCACTCCCGGTTCCCCGTGATGGACGACTCCCCGGACGACGTCCGCGGGGTGGTCCACGTCAAGAAGGCCGTGGCCGTGCCGTCGGAGCGCCGCGCCGCCCTCGAGTGCGGGGCGATCATGGAGGACGTCCTGCGCGTGCCCGAGACCGTCCACCTCGACTCCCTGCTCGTGCAGCTGCGCTCCGGCGGGCTCCAGATGGCCGTCGTCGTCGACGAGTGGGGCGGCACCGCCGGCGTCGTGACCCTCGAGGACCTCGTGGAGGAGGTGGTCGGGGAGGTCTCCGACGAGCACGACCGGCTCAGCCTCGGCGCCCTGCAGTCCGCGGCGGGCGAGTGGTACTTCCCCGGGCTGATGCGCCCCGACGAGGTCTCCGAGCAGATCACCGAGCTCGACATCGAGGACGGTCCCGCCTACGAGACCATGGGCGGGTTCATGATGGACCGGCTCGGGCAGGTCCCGAAGCCCGGGGACGTGGTCCCCGTCCAGGGCGGCGTGCTCGAGGTCGCCCGGATGGAGGGGCGCCGCGTGGACCGCATCCGGTTCGTCCCCGCACCGGCCGAGCCCGAGGACGCCCCCGCAGGGGCCCGCGAGAGCGGCGCCCGAGAGGAGGACGCACGATGAGCGACTGGGCAGGCCTCGCGTGGCTCGTGGTGCTCCTGGCGGGCAACGCCTTCTTCGTGGGCGGCGAGTTCGCCGTCATGTCCGCGCGGCGCAGCCAGATCGAGCCGCTGGCCGAGGAGGGCAACAAGCGGGCCCGGACCGCGCTGTACGCGATGGAGCACGTGTCCCTCATGCTGGCCTGCTGCCAGCTGGGCATCACCGTGTGCTCGCTGCTGATCCTCAACATCTCCGAGCCGGCGCTGCACCACATCGTCTCCGGCCCGCTGGTCCACCTGGGCGTGCCGGCCGAGGTCGCCGACGTCAGCGGGTTCCTCACGGCCCTGCTCGTGGTCACCTTCCTGCACGTGGTGTTCGGCGAGATGGTGCCGAAGAACATGTCGGTGTCCGCCGCGGACCGCGCCGTGCTGCTGCTGGCGCCCCCGCTCGTGCTCGTCTCCCGCATGGTCAAGCCGGTGATCGCCACGCTGAACTGGACGGCGAACCACGTCCTGAAGCTCATGGGCATCGAGCCGAAGGACGAGGTGTCCTCGACCTTCACCCTGGACGAGCTCCAGTCCATCGTGGCGGAGTCCACGAAGGAGGGCACGGTGGCGGACCAGACGGGCCTGCTCTCCGGCGCGCTCGAGTTCTCGTCCAAGCGCACCGCCGACGTGATGGTGCCGCTGCACCAGCTCGTCACGCTGCCCGAGGACGCCTCCGCGGCGGACGTCGAGAAGGCGGTGGCCCGCACGGGCTTCTCCCGCTTCGCCCTCACGGAGGACGACGGCGAGCTCAACGGCTACCTGCACATCAAGGACGTGCTCTCGATCCCGGAGAGCCGCTACAACGAGCCGGTGCCGGTGACCCGGGTGCGCTCGCTGGCGAACCTGCGTCCCGGCATCGAGATCGACGACGCGCTGGCGGCGATGCAGCGCACGGGCTCGCACCTGGCGCGCGTGGTCGACGCCGGCGGGCAGACCCTGGGCGTGCTGTTCCTCGAGGACGTCATCGAGGAGCTGGTGGGCGAGATCCGGGACACCACCCAGGACCGGCGGCAGCGCCGCGGGGACCGGGTGGACACCTCGGAGCCGCCGCGCTGAACGGCCGGCGCCCGCCGCGGGGACTCCCGCGGCGGGCGGCGCCGGGCGCCCGGCGCCGCGACCGGGCCCCGGCTCAGGCCAGGACGCGGACCGCCGCGGGGAGCACGTCCACGCGCACGGGCAGCGGGCCGAGGCGCTCCCCGTCCGCGTAGACGGTGACGTCCGGGGCGTCCACGGCCACGGCGCGGACCCGTTCGATCCGCACGCTCTCCAGCGCCACGTGGCGGCCCGAGAACAGCCGGGGGAACAGGAGCAGGAACCGGGCCCGGCCCAGGGGCGCCACGGTGAACAGCTCCAGCAGCCCGTCGTCCGCCCGGGCGTCGGGCACGATCCGCAGGCCGCCCCCGATCGACGACGTGTTGGCGACGTTCAGCAGGACCCCGTCCCGGCGCTCCGTGCGGCGCCGGCCGCCGGCGTCCTCGATCTCGAGCCGGTAGTGGACGGTGCGCAGCCGCGCGATCTCCACCAGGACGGCCAGCAGGTAGCGGGAGGAGCCGGCCGGGCGCAGCCACCGGTTGGCCCGCTCGTTGACCACGGCGTCGAAGCCCGCGCACAGGGCGGTCGCGAAGCAGGACGTGCGGCCGTCCGCGAAGCGCACCCGGCCCACGTCGAGGCGGCGGTCCCGGGGGTCGTCGAGCCGGCGCAGGATCCGCCCGGCCGCGGCCACCGGGTCCCGGAGCGGCACGCGCAGGTGGCGGGCCAGGTCGTTGCCGGTCCCGCACGGCACCACGCCCAGCGGGACGTCGACGCCCTGCGCGGCGAGCTCCACGAGCACACCGAGGCCGGCCTGCACCATCCCGTCCCCGCCCACGACCACGAGCGCCCGGGTGGTGAGGGCGTGCGCCCGCAGCCGGTCGCGCACCAGCCCCACCAGGGTGCCGAGGTCCGCGGCGGAGAGCACCACGGCCTCGTCACCGCCGGTCCGCAGGAGCTCCGCGGCCCGGTGGGCGTCCTCGAGGGCCCGGCCGCGGCCGGCGCACGGGTTGACCGCCAGGACGAAGACGCCGCGGGACGGGCCCGGCTCAGCCATTGGCCCGCCGCGCCGCGCAGGCGGCGCACAGGCCGGTGATCTCGACCGTGTGGTCCACCTCGGTGAAGCCGTGGGCGGCGGCGGTGCGCCCGGCCCACTCCTCGACCGCGGGGGCCTCGAGCTCCACGGCGGCGCCGCAGCGGCGGCACACCAGGTGATGGTGGTGGTGCTCGGCGGCGCAGCGGCGGTAGATCGCCTCGCCGTCGTCGCTGCGCAGGACGTCCAGCTCGCCGAGCTCGGACATCGACTGCAGGATCCGGTAGGTCGTGGCCAGGGAGACGGAGTCGCCGCGCTCCCGCAGCAGGGCGTGCAGGTCCTGCGTGGAGATGAAGTCCTCCAAGGACGCGAGCGCCCGCGCGACGGCGCGGCGCTGCCGGGTGTTGCGGACCTCCCCGGCGCTCCCCCCGCTGGTTCTCACGCTCACGCCTCGTCCTCTCGTCGCTGGTGCCCGGGCCGGGCACCAGCTTAACAAGGACCGCGCGGAACGTGCCCCGCCGGCCGGTGGGACCCGGGGTTAGGGTGGGCCCATGGAGCTCATCAAGTACACCCACTCGTGCGTGCGGCTCGAGAACGCGGGCAGGGTCCTGGTGATCGACCCGGGCAAGTTCTCCGGACGGGAGGAGCTGGCGGAGGCCCTCGACGGGGCCGACGTCCTGCTCGTCACGCACGAGCACCCGGACCACCTCGACCCCGAGCCGGTGCACGCGCACCTCCGGGCGCACCCGGAGGTGCAGGTGTACGCCCCGGCCCCGGTGGCCGCGGGGCTCCGGGAGGCCCTGGGGGAGGGCCACGCGATCCACGACGCCGAGCCCGAGACCGTGCTGGAGCTCGAGGGCTTCACCGTGCGGACGTTCGGCGGCCAGCACGCGCTGATCCACACGCTCATCCGCACCGTGGACAACATCGGCTACCTGGTCGAGGACACGGTCTACCACCCCGGCGACTCGCTGGTGGTCCCGCACGGGCTCTCCGCCCCCGTGCTGCTGGCGCCGATCCACGCGCCGTGGAACAAGCTGGCGGAGGTCGTCGACTTCGTGGTGTCCGTGCGCCCCGAGCGGGTCTTCCAGATCCACGACGGCCTGCTCTCCGACAACGGCCTCGGCGTGATCGAGGGCCAGCTCACCTCGTTCGCCGCCAAGTACGGGGCCGAGTACCGCCACCTCGCCGTCGGCGAGCGCGTCGCCCTGTAGCCGCGGGACCGCCCGGCCCGCCGACCGCACCCGACCCACCACCGAAAGGGAGCACCTGTGAGCACCGTCTTCACGAAGATCATCGAGGGGGAGATCCCCGGCCGTTTCGTCTGGCAGGACGAGCGCTGCGTCGGCTTCCTGTCGATCGACCCGCTCGCGCAGGGCCACACGCTCGTGGTCCCGCGCGAGGAGCACGACCACTGGGTCGACCTGCCGGAGGACCTGGCGGCGCACCTGATGGTGGTCTCTCAGCGCATCGGGCGGGCCATCGACGCCGTCTGGCGGCCGGCGCGGGTGGGCCAGATGATCCAGGGCTTCGAGGTCCCGCACACCCACGTGCACGTGTGGCCGGCGGAGACGGTCGAGCAGTTCCAGTTCGTCAACGTGCTCCGCGACCCGGACCCCGCCTGGATGGACGAGGCCGCGGAGCGGATCCGGGCCGCCCTCGTCGAGGCCGGGCACGGGTCCGCCGTGCCGCAGGCCTGACCGGCCGCCGGGTCAGGCCCGGGCGGCCCCGAGGGCGTCCTTGAGGGCCTTGCGGATCCGCTTCTCCGAGACGGTGTGGGCGGTGCCCAGCTCCTGGGCGAACAGCGAGACCCGCAGCTCCTCGATCATCCAGGCCACCCGGCGCAGCTCGTCCGGGACCGGGGCGTGCGTCGGCAGGGCGTCCAGCGCGGCGTCGTAGTCGTCCTCGAGCTTCTGCACGGCGAGCATCCCGACCGTGTCCCGCTGCAGGTGGCCGGCGAGCTTCTCGAGCCGCACCTCCATCGCCCGCACGTAGCGGGGCAGGTGCTGGAGCTGGTCGTAGCCGGTGGCGGCGACGAAGCCCGGGTGCACGAGGTGCTCGAGCTGGGCCTTGACGTCGTTGAGCGAGTTCACCGCGGCGAGCGAGGACGACCGCTTGAGCTGCTTGCGGATCCGGGCGGCTCCGGAGAGCACCTGCTCCACGAGCGCGGTGACCTGGAAGACGGTGTCGATGAGCTCGGCCCGCACGTGCTCGTGCAGCGCGTCGAACTCCGCTTGGGTGAAGGGGGGCTCGGGCGGCGTGAGCTTGTCGATGGCCGCGACCGTGCAGTCCGCGATGAGCTCGGTCACCGACCCGTGCGGGTTCTGCGTGAAGACCAGCTTCTCCCGGTTGTTGAGGTGCTCCAGCACGTACCGCTCGGGGGAGGGGATGCGCAACTGCAGCAGCGTGATCACCCCGCGGCGCTGGGCGGCCCGCTGCTCGGCGGCGGAGGACAGGATGCGCACGGCCACCGTGGCCTCCCGGCCGGCGGGCCGGCTCCCCGCGGCCCGGGGACGCTCGGGGACGAGCGCCGGCCACCCGGTGATCCGCTGGCCCGCCACCGTCGTCTCCACGCTGCGCGGCAGGTCCTCCTCGGGCCACGCCGTCAGCCCCGAGCGCTCGAGCGCCGGCGGGGCCGGCGCCGCGTCCGGGGGCCGGGGCGCGGGGGCGCGCGGGCCGTTCCGGGCGGGGCCGCCGGCCGGGGCGCCGGGGGCCGCGCCGGGCACCGCGCCCAGGGACTCGGCCAGGGCGGCACGGATCTCGTCGTGCAGCTCCGACCGGAGCGCCTCGAGGTCCTCGCCCTCGCCCAGCACCCGGTTGCGGCGGTCCCGCACCTCGAAGCGCATCCGCAGGTGGGCCGGGACGGCCTCCCAGTTCCAGGAGCCCGGCGGGACCACGTGGCCCTTGAGCCGGCGCAGGACCAGCTCCAGGGACGGCTCGAGGGCGTCGACGGCGGGGTCGAAGTCGGCGTCGAGCATCGCCACCGCCTGGCGGGCGACGTCGGGGGCGGGCACGAAGTTGCGGCGCACGGCCTTCGGCAGGGACTTGATGAGCGCGGTGACGAGCTCGGTGCGGAACCCGGGGATCTGCCACCGGAACTGCTCGGGGTCCAGCTGGTTGAGGAACAGCACGGGCACGCGCACGGTCACGCCGTCCGCCTGGTCGGAGCCCGGGGCGAACTCGTAGGCGAGGTCCAGCACCAGCTCCCCGTCCCGGGTGCGCCGGACCCACTGGCGCGGGTAGAGCGACTCGTCGTAGCCGCCGGCCTCCTCGGCGATCAGGTCCTCGGGGTCCAGGTCCAGGAGGTGCTCGTCCTGCTGGCGGGCCTTCTTCCACCACGCGTCGAAGTGCCGTGCCGAGACCACGGACTCGGGGATCCGGGCGTCGTAGAACGCGAACAGGGCCTCGTCGTCGATCCGCAGGTCCTTGCGGCGCAGCCGGTTCTCGAGCTCCTCGACCTCGGCCAGGCGCTTGCGGTTGCGCGCCCAGAACCGGTGCCGGGTCTGCCAGTCGCCCTCCACGAGGGCGTGGCGGAGGAACAGCTCCCGCGCCAGGGCGGGGTCCACCCGCCAGAAGTTGATCCGGCGCTGGGCCACGACGGGCACGCCGTAGAGGGTGACCTTCTCGTAGGCCATCACGGATCCCTGCGCGCGGGACCAGTGGGGCTCCGAGACGCTGCGCTTGACCAGGTGCGGGGCCAGCTCCTCGGCCCACAGCGGGTCGATCGCGGCGTTGACGCGGGCCCACAGCCGGGAGGTCTCCACGAGCTCGGCGGACATGACCCAGTCGGGGGACTTCTTGAACAGGTTGGAGCCCGGGAAGACGGCGAACCGCGAGCCGCGGGCGCCCTGGTACTCCCGCTTGCGCTCGTCCTTGAGCCCGATGTGGCTGAGCAGCCCCGCCAGCAGCGAGACGTGGATCTCCCGCTCCTTCCCGGAGGGGTCCACCTCGCGGCCCTTGCCGACCCGGATGCCGACCTGCTGGCCCATCTGGCGCAGCTGGGCGTAGAGGTCCTGCCACTCCCGGATGCGCAGGAAGTTCAGGTGCTCCCGCCGGCACAGCTTCCGGAACTGCGTCGAGGAGAGCTCCTCCTGCTGCTCCTGCACGTAGCGCCACAGCAGCAGCCAGCTCGTGAAGTCGGAGTTCTCGTCGAAGAACCGCTTGTGCAGCTCGTCCGCCTGCTGCCGCTTCTCCAGGGGGCGCTCGCGGGGGTCCTGGACGGTCAGCGCCGCCGCGAGGACCATGACCTCCCGGGCGCAGCCCCGCCGGTCCGCCTCCACGATCATCCGGCCCAGCCGCGGGTCCACCGGCAGCTGCGCCAGCTGGCGGCCCACCGGGGTGAGGGGCCCGCCGCGGGCGTCGTCGTCCCGCCCGCCCCGCGGGGACGCGCCCCGCGGCTCCTTGAGGGCGCCCAGCTCCCGGAGCAGGGCCACGCCGTCCTTGACGGCCCGGGACTCCGGCGGCTCCACGAAGGGGAAGCGCTCGATGTCCCCGGGCTCCTTGACGACCCCCACCGAGGTCATCTGCAGGATCACGGCCGCCAGGGACGTGCGCAGGATCTCGGGGTCGGTGAACTCCGGGCGGGAGAGGTAGTCCTCCTCCGAGTACAGCCGGATGCAGATGCCGTCCGAGACGCGCCCGCAGCGTCCCGCCCGCTGGTTCGCCGAGGCCTGGGAGATCCGCTCGATCGGGAGGCGCTGCACCTTGGTCCGCGCCGAGTAGCGCGAGATGCGGGCCGTGCCCGGGTCGATCACGTACTTGATGCCGGGGACGGTCAGCGACGTCTCGGCCACGTTGGTGGCCAGCACGATCCGGCGGCGGCCCGACGGCGCGAACACCCGGTGCTGCTCCGCCATGGACAGCCGGCCGAACAGGGGCAGGATCTCGGCGTCGGCCAGGCCCCGGACCCGTTTCAGGGTGCCCTGCAGCGCCTCCTGGGCGTCGCGGATCTCCCGCTCGCCGGCGAAGAAGATCAGGATGTCCCCGGGCGGCTCCGCGGAGAGCTCCTCGACGGCGTCGCACACGGCGTCGATCGGGTCCCGGTCCTCGTCCTCCAGCCCGTCGCCGGCGTCCTCGGCGTCCTGGCCGCCGTCCCCGGAGCGCGGCTGGGCCAGCGGGCGCCAGCGGATCTCCACCGGGTACGTGCGGCCCGAGACCTCGATGACGGGGGCCCGTCCCGGCTCGTCGCCCTCGGTCTCCTCCGGAGCGAAGTGCCGGGCGAAGCGCTCGGGGTCGATCGTGGCCGAGGTGATGATCACCTTGAGGTCGGGGCGCCGGGGCAGGATCCGCCGGAGGTAGCCCAGCAGGAAGTCGATGTTGAGGGAGCGCTCGTGGGCCTCGTCGATGATGATCGCCGAGTACTTCTGCAGCAGGCGGTCGTGCTGGATCTCGGCGAGCAGGATGCCGTCCGTCATCAGCTTGACCCGTGAGTCCGCGCCCACCTCGGAGGTGAAGCGCACCTGGTAGCCGACCGTGCCGCCGATCTTCTCGCCGAGCTCCGAGGAGATCCGCTCCGCGACCGAGCGCGCGGCGATCCGCCGCGGCTGGGTGTGGCCGATCAGGCCGCGCTCGCCCAGGCCGAGCTCGAGGCACATCTTGGGGATCTGGGTCGTCTTGCCGGACCCGGTCTCGCCGGCGATCACGACCACCTGGTGCGCGGCGATCGCGCCCATGATGTCCTCGCGGCGCGCGGAGACCGGGAGGTTCTCGGGGTAGACGATGGTTCGGGGGCTGCTCAGGGATGCTGACATGACCTCCCGATCCTACCGGGGACGCGGGCCGCGGAGGGCCCGGTCCCGGTGGACGATCGGGCACCGCCGACACGCCGTCGGAGCCGTTATGTCACCACTTGTGAGCTGCCTCTCATTTTGTGACCGAACGGAAGGTAATATCGCTGACACCACTCGTTCCCGAAAGGACCCACCATGAAGCGACTGTTCCCGATGACGGCGGCCCTCGCCTCCACCGCCCTGCTGCTCACGGCCTGCGGCGGCTCCGACACCGAGCCCGCCGGCGGCGGGGGCGGCGGCGAGGCCGCCGAGGAGGCCACCGTCGGGATCAGCCAGTTCGTGGAGCACCCCTCGCTCGACTCCGCCCGGGAGGGCTTCCTCGCCGCGCTCGAGGAGGGCGGCTACACGGAGGGGGAGAACCTCACCGTCGACCTCCAGAACGCCTCCGGGGACCAGGGCACCTCCACCAGCATCGCCTCCAACATGGCGTCCTCGGACGCGGACCTCGTCCTGGCGATCGCGACGCCGTCCGCCCAGGGCCTGGCCCAGTCGGTCACCGACCGCCCGGTGCTGTTCACGGCCGTCACCGACCCGGTCGAGGCCGGGCTGGTCGACTCCCTCGAGAGCCCCGGCGGCAACGTCACCGGTACCACCGACATGAACCCGGTCGCCGAGCAGATCGCGCTGATCAAGCAGCTCGACCCGGCGGCGGAGTCCGTGGGCATCATCTACAGCTCGGGCGAGACCAACTCCCAGGTCCAGGTGGACCTCGCGAAGGAGGCCGCCGCGGAGGAGGGGCTGGAGGTCGTCGAGAAGTCGGTGACCAACACCTCCGAGGTGGCCCAGGCCGCCGAGTCCCTGGACACCGACGCCATCTACGTGCCCACCGACAACAAGGTGGTCTCCGGCCTCGAGGCCGTGATCTCCGCCGCCGAGTCCAAGAAGATCCCCCTCATCGCCGGCGAGGGCGACTCCGTGGAGCGCGGCGCCCTCATCACCCAGGGCCTGGACTACGAGCAGCTCGGCCGCCAGACCGGCGAGATGGCCGTGCGCATCCTCAAGGAGGGCGGGGACCCCGCCTCCATGCCCGTCGAGTCCCAGGAGGACACGCAGCTGATCATCAACCTGCAGGCCGCCGAGCGGATGGGCGTGGAGGTCCCCCAGGAGCTCCAGGACTCCGCCGACCAGGTCATCGAGTAGTCCCGGGCGGCCGGGACGGCGCCGGCGTCCGGAGACCCCGGACGCCGGCCCGCCCGGCCCCCGCCCCCGCGGCACCCCTCCGACGGAGGACGCGCCCGCCCGATCGGCGGACGGCCCCCGTCTCCCACCAACCAGAACGGATCCAGCAGAAGTGATAGCCGGTATCGAACTCGGACTGCTCTACGCGGTCATGGCGCTGGGCGTCTACCTCACGTTCCGGGTGCTCGACTTCCCCGACCTGACGGTCGACCAGTCCTTCACCACGGGCGCCGCCACCACGGCGATGATCATCCTCGGCGGCGGCAGCCCCTGGCTCGCCACCGCCGCCGGTTTCCTGACCGGTGCGCTCGCCGGGCTCATCACGGGCCTGCTCCACACCAAGGCCCACATCAACGGGCTGCTCGCGGGCATCCTCACCATGACCGCGCTCTACTCCATCAACCTGCGCGTCATGGACGGGCGCGCGAACCTGTCGCTGCTGCGCGAGGACACGGTCTTCACCCCGCTGGCCGAGATGGGCGTGCAGGGGACGTGGATCGGCATCGCCCTGTTCCTGCTCGGGGTGGCCGTGGTCAAGGTCCTCCTCGACTGGTTCCTCTACACGGACGCCGGCCTCGCCATGCAGGCCACCGGCGACAACCCGGAGATGATCCGCTCCTTCGGCGTGAACACGGACCACCAGAAGATGCTGGGCCTGTGCCTGTCCAACGGGCTCGTGGGCCTCGCCGGGTCCCTCGTGGCCCAGTACCAGGGCTTCGCCGACATCGGCATGGGCATCGGCCTCATCGTCGTCGGCCTCGCCTCCGTGATCCTCGGCCAGGGGCTCTTCGGCTCGCGCACGGTGGTGATGGCGACCCTCGCCGTCGTCCTCGGCTCGGTCGTCTACCGTCTGGTCATCACCGTGGCCCTGCAGGCGGGCCTCAACCCGTCCGACATGAAGCTGATCTCCGCGGTCCTCGTGGTGGCCGCGCTCGTGGTGCCCCAGCTGCAGTTCTTCCGGCGCCGCAGGGAGCGGCACCTGGCGAGCGAGGCGGCGCGGCTCGTCGACGACCTCACCGACACCCCCGCGACCACGAAGGCAGGTGCCTGAGCCGTGCTCACCATCGACAACGTCCACAAGACGTTCTTCGCAGGGACCGTCAACGAGCGGCGCGCCCTCGCCGGAGTCTCGCTGACCCTGGCGGAGGGCGACTTCCTCACCGTCATCGGCTCCAACGGCGCCGGCAAGTCGACGATCCTCAACGCCATCTCGGGGAGCCTGATCCCGGACACCGGCACGGTGCGGGTCGACGACACCGACGTCACCCGGCTGCCCGAGCACAAGCGCGCCCGGTACCTGTCCCGCGTGTTCCAGGACCCCATGAAGGGCTCCTCGCCCACCATGACGGTCGAGCAGAACATGGCGATCGCGTACCAGCGGGGCAAGTCCCGCGGGCTCGCCCCGGGGCTCACCAGCGCCCGCCGCCAGCTCTTCCGCGACAAGCTGGCCAGCCTCGAGCTGGGCCTGGAGAACCGGCTGGGCGCCAAGGTGGGGCTGCTCTCCGGCGGCCAGCGGCAGGCGCTGTCCCTGCTCATGGCGACGTTCTCCGAGCCGCGCATCCTGCTCCTCGACGAGCACACGGCGGCCCTCGACCCGCAGCGCGCGGACCTCGTGTCCCGGCTCACCGCGGACATCGTGGCCGAGCAGCACCTCACCACGGTGATGGTCACGCACAACATGGACCAGGCCCTGCGCCTGGGCAACCGGCTCATCATGATGCACGAGGGCCGGATCCTCTTCGAGCTCGACGCCGCGCAGAAGCAGTCGATGACGGTGCCCGGACTGCTCGAGCAGTTCCGCCGGCTGCAGCCCGGGGCGGGGCAGGAGGCGTTCGACGACGCTACGCTGTTCGAGAGCGTCAAGACCGAGGACGGTTCCTGACCGGACGGCACCGGCCGCCGGTCCACGACCGGCGCGGACGAGGACGGGGCGGGCCGGGCACGGCCCGCCCCGTCGCGCGTCGCCGGGCGGTCCGCCCGGCAGAGCCCAGCAGCACGTCCAGAAGGCCAGGAGAGCAGCCCCGTGAGCCAGACCCCCGACCCGCACCACGCCCGCCGACGCACCGGAGGGTGGCTGCTGGCCGTGGGCGTGGTGGCCCTGTTCGTCTCCACGTTCACCGTGCCCGAGGCCATCCACCACCTGGCGCGCGTCTCGGCGGAGGACGGGACGGGCCTGAGCGGGCGCGCGGTGGTGGTCGTCGTGGTGGGCGCCGTGACCCTGCTCGGCGGAGGGGCCCTGGCGATCGCCGGGTTCAACTGGCGCCGCTCGGCGGGGGAGGGTCCCAGCCAGGAGGACCGGCTGCTCGACGAACAGTTCGGCGACGGGCCCGTGCGCCCCTACGACCCGGACGAGTTCCGCGGCCCGGGGCGCCGGGACCCCGGCGCCCGCGACTGACGGGCCCACGACCGGGGCCCCGGCCTCCTGCGCCGGGCGGTCGGCCTAGACTCGTCCCATGCTCAATCAGCCTGCTGACGGTCCGGGCCTCAAGAAGCACATCACCGGGCCCCTCCTGTTCCTGTTCATCCTCGGAGACGTCCTCGGCGCCGGGGTCTACGCCCTCGTGGGCATCATCGCGGGGGAGGTGGGCGGCGTCACCTGGGCGCCGATGCTCGTGGCGCTGCTGCTGGCCCTGCTGACGGCCGCGTCCTATGCCGAGCTCGTCACCAAGTACCCGCGGGCGGGCGGGGCGGCGGTCTTCGCCCACCGCGCCTTCCGCGTCCCGATCGTGCCCTACCTCGTGGGCTTCTGCATGCTCACCGCCGGCGTGGTCAGCGCGTCCGCGCTGGCCCTGGCCTTCAGCGGGGACTATCTCGCGGTCTTCGTGGACGTGCCCCCGGCTGCCGGGGCCATCGTGTTCCTCGTCGCCATCGCCCTGCTCAACGCGCGCGGGATCAAGGAGTCGCTGCGCGCCAACGTCGTCATGACGGCGCTCGAGGTCTCGGGGCTGGTCCTGGTCGTCGTGGCCGTCGCCGTGATGCTCGGCGGCGGGGGCGGCGACGTCGGGCGCGCGGTGCGCTTCGGCGAGGACGTCGACCCGCTGCTGGGCGTGCTGGGCGCCGCACTGCTCGCGTACTACTCCTTCGTGGGCTTCGAGACCTCGGCCAACATGGCCGAGGAGGTCCGCGACGTGTCGCGGGTCTACCCCCGGGCCCTGTTCGGGTCCCTCCTGGTGGCCGGGGCGATGTACGTGCTGGTCGGCACGGCGGCGTCGGTGGCCCTGCCGGCCGACCGGCTGGAGTCCTCGAGCGCCCCGCTGCTGGACGTGGTGACGGCCACCGGGGTCCCGGTGCCCGGCTGGCTGTTCAGCCTCCTCGCCCTGGTCGCGGTGGCCAACGGGGCCCTGCTGACCATGATCATGGCCAGCCGCCTCACCTACGGCATGGCCGTGCAGGGACTCTTCCCCGCCGTGCTGGGCCGGGTCCTGCCGGGCCGCGGCACCCCGTGGGTGGCCATCGTCGTCACGACCCTCGCCGCGCTGGCGCTGACCCTCACCGGTGGGGTGGCCGTGCTGGCGGAGACGGTGGTGCTGCTGCTGCTCATCGTCTTCATCAGCACGAACGTCGCCGTCCTCGTGCTGCGCCGGGAGGCGGTCGAGCACCGGCACTTCCGTGCCTGGACGCCCCTGCCGGTGCTCGCCGTCCTGTCCTGCCTCGTGCTGCTGACCCAGCTGGAGGCCGGGGTGTGGGCACGCGGTGGGATCGTCCTCGCCGTGGGCGTGCTGCTCTACGCCGTCGCCCGGGTCCGCGGCGGGCAGCCTGTCCGGTACCGGCGGGCCGAGGAGGCGGGGGACCGGGGCGCCGGCACCGGCCGACCCGCGGAGCGCCGCTGACCGGCCCGGGCCGGGCACGACGAAGGCCCCGGACCGAGTGGTCCGGGGCCTTCGTCCCGAGTGGTGCCCGCGGTAGGATTCGAACCTACGGCCTTCTGCTCCGGAGGCAGACGCTCTATCCCCTGAGCTACGCGGGCCTTTCACCGCCGCAGCGATGAACCTCGACGATACTAGCAGGTTTCGCGGGGTGCTCGTGGACCACCCGGCGCGGGCGCTCCACGGCGCCCGGTTACACTGGTCCGGTGACTCCAGAACAACTTTCTCTCGCCGTATCCGCATGCCTGCAGGACGCCGTGGCCCGGGGCGACCTCGCCCTCGCCGACGGCGCTCCGCTGCCGGAGGTGCGGATCGAGCGACCGAAGAACCGGGAGCACGGGGACTGGGCGACCAACGTCGCCATGCAGCTGGCCAAGAAGGTGGGGCGCGCCCCGCGCGACGTCGCCGCCGTGGTCCGTGACCGCCTCCAGGGCACCGCGGGCGTGGCCGCCGTGGACGTCGCCGGGCCGGGCTTCCTCAACATCACCCTGGACGCCGCCGCCGCCGGGGAGATCGCCCGCACCGTCGTGGAGCAGGGCGAGGCCTTCGGCCGGGCTCGGTCGCTGGCCGGGACGTCCGTCAACCTGGAGTTCGTCTCCGCGAACCCCACCGGCCCCGTCCACCTGGGCGGCACCCGCTGGGCCGCGGTCGGCGACTCCCTCGCCCGCGTGCTCGAGGCGCAGGGCGCGGACGTGGTGCGCGAGTACTACTTCAACGACGCCGGCGCGCAGATCGACCGCTTCGCCCGCTCCCTGCTGGCCCGCGCCCAGGGCGAGCCCGCCCCCGAGGACGGCTACGGCGGGGAGTACATCACCGACATCGCCGCGCGCATCGTCGCCGAGAACCCCGGCGTCCTCGACTCCGGGGACCCCCAGGAGGCGTTCCGCGCCGCGGGCGTCGAGCTGATGTTCGCCGAGATCAAGTCCTCGCTGCACGACTTCGGCGTGGACTTCGACGTGTACTTCCACGAGCAGTCCCTGTTCGACCAGGGCGCCGTGGAGAAGCTCCTCGAGCAGCTCAAGACCTCCGGCGCCCTCTACTTCGCGGACGGCGCCTGGTGGCTGCGCTCGAGCGCCTACGGCGACGACAAGGACCGGGTGGTCATCAAGTCCGACGGCCAGGCCGCCTACATCGCCGGGGACATCGCCTACTTCAAGGACAAGCGGGACCGCGGCGCGGACCTGTGCATCTACATGCTCGGCGCCGACCACCACGGCTACGTGGCCCGGCTCAAGGCCGCCGCCGCCGCCCTGGGCGACGCCCCGGACCGGGTCGAGGTCCTCATCGGCCAGATGGTCAACCTCGTCAAGGACGGGGTGCCCGTGCGGATGTCCAAGCGCGCCGGCAACGTGGTGACCATGGAGGACCTCGTGGAGGCCGTCGGCGTCGACGCCGCCCGGTACTCGCTGACCCGTTTCTCCGTGGACTCCAACATCGACATCGACCTGGGCCTGCTGACCCGGCGCTCCAACGAGAACCCGGTGTTCTACGTCCAGTACGCCCACGCCCGCACGTGCGCGGTGGGGCGCAACGCCGAGGCGGCGGGGGTCGCCCGCACGGACGAGCGGGGGGAGGCCGTGTTCGACGCCTCGCTGCTCGACCACCCGATGGAGGGGGAGCTGCTGGCCGCCCTCGGCCAGTACCCGTCGGTGCTCGCCCAGGCCGCCGAGTTCCGCGAGCCGCACCGCGTGGCGCGCCACCTCGAGGTGCTCGCCGGGACCTACCACCGCTGGTACGACGCGTGCCGCGTGGCGCCGCAGGGCGACGACGAGGTCACCGACCTGCACCGCACCCGCCTGTGGCTCAACGACGCCGCACGCCAGGTCCTGGCCAACGGCCTGGGCGTGCTCGGCGTGTCCGCGCCGGAGAGGATGTGATCGCATGACCGCCGACCCGACCACCCGCACCGGGGGCTCCCCCCTGGCACCGGCCTGGCTCAGCGTCCCCGAGGACCTCGACGCCCTCGACCCCGTCATCTGGCCCGAGGCGTTCCGCCGCGGCGAGGACGGCGTGCTGGCCGTCTCGGGGATCCCCGTCCCGGAGCTCGCCGAGCGCTACGGCACTCCCTCCTACGTCTACTCCGAGGACACCTTCCGGGCGCGCGCCCGCGAGTTCCGCGCCGCCTTCACCGAGGCGTTCGCGCGGATCGGGGCCGAGGTCTCCGTCTACTACGCCGGCAAGTCCTTCCTGACCACCGAGGTGGTGCGCTGGCTGCGCGAGGAGGGCCTCAACGTGGACACCGCCTCGGGCGGGGAGCTGGCCGTCGCCCTGCGCGGCGGCATGGAGCCCGCCCGGATCGCCCTGCACGGGAACAACAAGTCCGCCGCCGAGATCACCCGCGCCCTCGACCACGGCCTCGGCCGGATCGTCGTGGACTCCCTCGCCGAGATCGAGCTCGTGGCCCACCTGGCGCGCACCCTCGGCGTCGTCGCCCCCGTCCTGATCCGGGTCACCCCCGGCGTGCACGCGTCCACGCACGAGTTCATCGCCACCGCCCACGAGGACCAGAAGTTCGGCCTGTCCCTCGCCCCGCCCGAGGGCGGGGGGGACAGCCCCGCGATGCAGGCCGTCGCCGCGTGCGTCCTGGAGCCCGAGCTCGACCTGCGCGGGATCCACTGCCACATCGGCTCCCAGATCTTCGACGCCGACGGCTTCGGGATGGCCGCGGAGCGGGTGCTCGCCTTCATGGCCGCCGCCGACGAGCGCTTCGGCCTGACCCTCCCGGAGCTCGACCTCGGCGGCGGCTACGGCATCGCCTACACCGAGGCCGACACCCCCCGCCCGGCCCGCGAGATCGCCGAGGCCCTCGCGGACCAGGTGGCCACCACGGCCCGGTCCCTGCGGATGGCGGTCCCGCACCTGTCCATCGAGCCCGGCCGCGCGATCTCCGGGCCGGCCGCGTGCACCCTCTACACCGTGGGCACCCTGAAGACCGTCACCGCGGAGTCCGGCGCGCAGCGCCGGTACGTCTCCGTGGACGGCGGGATGAGCGACAACGCCCGGCCTGTGCTCTACGGGGCCGACTACACGGCCGTGCTCGCGAACCGCCGCGCCGAGGGGGCCCCCGTGCTCTCCCGGGTGGTGGGCAAGCACTGCGAGTCCGGGGACATCGTGGTCCGGGACGTCTACCTGCCCGAGGACCTCGCCCCCGGGGACGTCCTGGCCGTGCCCGCCACCGGCGCCTACTGCTGGGCCCTGTCCAGCAACTACAACTGGATCGCCCGCCCGCCGGTCGTCGCCGTGCGCGCCGCCGGCGACCGGCCGGAGGCCCGGCTCATCGTGCGGGGCGAGACCGAAGAAGACCTGTTCGCCCGCGACCTGGGAGCCTGATTGACCGCCTCGACCCCTGAGACCACCCGCCCGCCCTCGACCGTGAAGGTCGCCCTGCTCGGTGCCGGCAACGTCGGCGCCGAGGTGGCCCGGACCCTGCTCGACCACGGCCCCGAGTTCGCCGCCCGCGTGGGCGCGCCCGTGGAGCTCATCGGCATCGCCGTGCGCGACCTCGCCGCCCGGCGGACGGTCGAGCTGCCCGAGGAGCTGCTCACGACCGACGCCGAGGCCCTCGTCGACGCCGCGGACGTGGTCATCGAGCTGACCGGCGGCATCGAGCCGGCCCGCAGCCGCATCCTGCGGGCCCTGCACGCCGGCAAGCCGGTGATCTCGGGCAACAAGGCCCTCATCGCCCGGCACGGCCGCCAGCTCCAGGACGCGGCCGACGCCGCCGGCGTGCCCCTGTCCTACGAGGCCGCCGTGGCCGGGGCGATCCCCATCGTGCGCCCCATGCAGGACTCCCTCGCGGGGGACCGGGTGGACCGCGTGCTGGGCATCATGAACGGCACCACGAACTACATCCTCGACCAGATGGACACCACCGGCGCGCAGTTCCACGACGCGCTCGCCGAGGCGCAGGAGCTCGGCTACGCCGAGGCGGACCCCACCGCCGACGTGGAGGGCCACGACGCCGCGGCGAAGGCCGCGATCCTCGCGTCCCTGGCCTTCCACTCGACCTTCACCATCGACGACGTGTACTGCCGCGGCATCACCGGGGTCACCGCCGCGGACGTCGCCGCCGCCCGCGAGGCCGGCTACGTCATCAAGCTCCTGGCGGTGTGCGAGCGCTGCCCGGGCGGGGTGAACCTGCGGGTCACCCCGACCATGATCCCGCGGGAGCACCCGCTGGCCGGCGTGCACGGCGCCTACAACGCCGTGTTCGTCGAGGCCGCGAACGCCGGGTCCCTCATGTTCTACGGCGCAGGCGCCGGCGGCGCCGCCACCGCCTCGGCCGTGCTGGGCGACTTCGTCTCGGCCGCGCGCCGGCTCGTGCTCGGCGGCCCGGCCCAGGGCGCGGACCCCCACGCCCAGCTCGCCGCCGCGCCGATGGACGACGTCCGCACGAGCTTCTCGATCACCCTGACCGTCCAGGACCGGCTCGGCGTCCTGGCGCGGATCGCCCAGGTCTTCGCCGACCACGGCGTGTCGATCTTCACGATGCAGCAGACGGACCACCCGCACGGCGACCCGCAGCTCTCGGAGATCCGGCTCGTGACCCACCGGGGCGCGAACAAGGACCTCGTGGCCACGGTGGACGCCCTGCGCGAGCTGCCCTTCGTCGAGGAGGTCGCCGGCGTGATCCGTGTGGAGCACGCCGACTGATCCGCCCCGCGGTGCCGCCTGCGGGCGGCACCGCACCCGGAGGGGGTGCCGCCGCACGCCCCCCGCGAACACCCCGCACGAGCCCCCCGCACGAGCACCCCCCGCACCACCGAGTCCACAGGAAGAGATCCAGCACATGGCACACGTCTGGCAGGGCGTCATCAACGAGTACCGGGACCGGCTGCCGGTCTCCGGCTCCACCGAGGTCATCACGATGGGGGAGGGCGGTACGCCGCTGATCCGGGCGCGCGCCCTCTCGGAGCTCACCGGCAACACCGTCTGGCTGAAGTTCGAGGGCATGAACCCGACCGGCTCGTTCAAGGACCGGGGCATGACCATGGCGATCACGAAGGCCAAGGAGGAGGGCGCCGAGGCCGTCGTGTGCGCCTCGACCGGCAACACCTCCGCCTCCGCGGCGGCCTACGCCAAGCAGGCCGGGCTCACGTGCGCGGTGCTCGTGCCGGAGGGGCGGATCGCCATGGGCAAGCTCTCGCAGGCCGTGGCGCACGGCGCGGACATCATCCAGGTGGACGGCAACTTCGACAACTGCCTCGAGGTGGCCCGCAAGCTCTCCGAGTCCTACCCCGTGTTCCTCGTCAACTCCGTGAACCCGTACCGGATCGAGGGCCAGAAGACCGGGGCGTTCGAGGTGGTCGACACCCTCGGCGACGCCCCGGACCTGCACATCCTGCCGGTCGGCAACGCCGGCAACATCACCGCGTACTGGAAGGGCTACCAGGAGTACGCCCGGCCCTACGCCTCCGCCACGGCGGGGGAGCTGCCGGCCGTCTCGACGAAGCTGCCCGTGATGTGGGGCTTCCAGGCCGAGGGCGCGGCCCCGCTGGTCCTCGGCCACCCCGTCACGGAGCCCGAGACCATCGCGACCGCCATCCGGATCGGCAACCCCGCCTCCTGGGACTCGGCGATCGCCGCCCGCGACGAGTCCGGCGGGCTCATCGGCTCCGTCTCGGACGACGAGATCCTGACCGCCCACCGGTGGCTCTCGGCCAAGGAGGGCGTGTTCGTCGAGCCGGGCTCCGCCGCGGGCGTGGCCGGCCTGCTCCAGAAGCACGCCGCGGGGGAGGCCCCCACGGGGCAGACGGTGGTCATCACCGTGACCGGCCACGGTCTCAAGGACCCGCAGTGGGCGATCAAGGCCGCCGAGCGGGAGGACCCCTCGCTGGCCGAGCCCACGCGCGTGCCCTTCGACGTGGTCGCCGTCGCCGCCGCGCTGGGCCTGGAGTAGTCCCGGATGTTCGAGATCGGCCAGCGGGTGGCGGTGAGCGTCCCCGGCTCCACCGGCAACGTGGGCCCGGGCTACGACAGCCTGGGCCTGGCCCTGGGCCACTACGACGACCTCGCCGTCACCGTGACCGGCGGCGGCCTGGAGTTCGAGCTGCACGGGGAGGGCTCCGCGTCCGTGCCCCGGTCCGCGGAGCACCTGGTGGTCCGCGCCATGCGGGCCGCCTTCCGGGCCGCGGGCGTCGAGGAGCTGCCGGGGCTGCGGCTCGAGGCGACCAACCGGATCCCGCACGGCCGCGGGATGGGCTCGAGCGCCTCGGCCGTGGTGGCCGGCGTGCTCGCGGCGAACGCGCTGCTGCCCGCGGAGCGCGCCCTCGACGACCGGCGCCTGCTCCAGGTCGCCGCCGCGATGGAGGGCCATCCGGACAACGTGGCCCCGTCCCTCCTCGGGGGGCTCGTGATCTCGTGGACCGACGCGGACGGCTACCGCAGCGCCCCCGTGACCGTCCACGAGGACGTCGTGCCGGTGGTGGCGATCCCCGACTTCGAGGTCCCCACCCGCCTCGCCCGCTCCCTGCTGCCCGCGACCGTCCCGCACCACGACGCCGCGGTCAACGCCGGGCGGACGGCCCTGCTCGTCGAGGCCCTGACGCGGCGACCCGAGCTGCTGCTGCCCGCCACCGAGGACCGGCTGCACCAGCCGTACCGGGCCTCGGCCATGCCCCCCAGCGCCCGGCTGATGGCCGCGCTGCGGGCCCGCGGGCTGCCGGCCATGATCTCCGGGGCCGGGCCGACCGTCCTGGTCCTCGCCGGGGACCGGGACCAGGCGCAGGAGACGGAGCGGGCCCTCGCGGAGCTCGTCGCCCCCGGGGCCGATTCCGTCTCCTGGCGTGTCCTCCGTCTGCGCGTCGACGGTCAGGGTGCTAAGCTGGAGAGGCACCCGCAGCAGATCCAGGGGTAGGAGACCGCGCCCGGCGCGGCGAGGACAGCGGGCATCATGAGGGGCAGCGCCCCGGTCGGATGCCCCGGGGTCCTCGGCTCCACCGCCTCAGATCCTCCGGTGATCCCCCGCCGGCATCGGCTTCTTCGATGCCGTCGGCGCCCCGGCCCGCCCCGACACGGACCGGAGCGCACCATGATCTCCGGGTGACACCTTGTTCGCCCAGGCTGCCGCGCCCTGAAGTGCGCCCCGCCGCAGGCGGCCCGCGATCGCGGCCCGCCGGGAACCATCCACGGTCCTGGACTCTGAGATCCATGGGCCCCCCACCGAGGGAGAAGGACACTTCGTGACCGAGACCACCGACCTTTCCACGGGTACGGAAGAGACCACCACCAGCGACCCCCGGAACGCGGGACTGTCCGCGCTCAAGCTGGCCCAGCTGCAGGCGCTCGCCTCCCAGCTCGGGATCACCGGCGCCCGCCGGATGCGCAAGAGCCTGCTGGTCGACGCGATCGCCGCCCACCAGCGCGGCGGCGCCGTCGCCGACCGGGACCAGGCCGTCGAGCAGAAGATCGCGCAGACGGTCGAGAAGACCGCCGACGGCGGCGCCGACCAGGGCACCGCCCCGGCCGCCGCCACGACCGGCGAGGACTCCTCCGCCGCGCAGGGCGCCGACGGCGGCCAGCCGCAGCGGCGCTCGCGCTCCCGCCGCGCCACGAGCACCGGTGTGGTGTCCGTCCCCGTGCAGCAGGGCTCCGAGCAGCAGGACGCCGCCCAGCAGGGCGCGGCGCAGGGCGCCACCGAGCAGCAGCCGGCCGACCAGCCCGCTCCCGCCGAGGACTCCTCCGGCGCCGAGGGCGAGGGCGGCCGCAACCGCAACCGCAGCCGCCGCAACCGCAACCGCGACGACAACGGCCAGGGCAACGGCGGCCAGGACTCCGGGCAGGAGACCGACGAGGCGCGCTCCTCGGCCGAGGGCCGGGACGACGACCAGTCGAAGCAGGACCGGAGCCGCAACCAGAACCGCGGCCAGGACAACCGGGGCCAGGACAACCGCCAGGACAAGGGCGGCCAGGACCGGGGCGACGGCCGAGGCCGGCGCGACGGCCGGTCCGAGGGCGGGAAGTCCCAGGACGGCAAGGGCCAGGACAACCGCCAGGACAGCCGCCAGGACAAGGGCGGCCAGGACAACCGGCAGGACAAGGGCGGTCAGGACAACCGGGGTCAGGACAACCGCCAGGACGACGGCGGCAGCCGCCGCAGCCGCCGCAACCGCAACCGCAACGACCGCGACCGGGACCGCAGCGACCGCAACGACCGCGCCGAGCGCAACGAGCGGCGCAACCGCCGCGGGCGCAGCACCGGCCCCGAGGTCGACGACACGGAGTTCACCGAGGACGACGTCCTGCTGCCCGTCGCCGGCATCCTGGACGTGCTCGACAACTACGCGTTCGTGCGCACCTCCGGCTACCTCCCCGGCCCGAACGACGTCTACGTCAGCCTCGCCCAGGTCAAGAAGCACAACCTGCGCAAGGGCGACGCCGTGGTCGGCGCCATCCGCGCCCCCCGCGACGGCGAGCAGCAGAACGCCACGCGGCAGAAGTTCAACGCGCTGGTCCAGCTCACCACGGTCAACGGCAAGAAGACCGAGGAGAACAAGGACCGCGTGGACTTCGGGAAGCTGATCCCGCTGTACCCGCAGGAGCGCCTGCGCCTCGAGACGGAGCCCAAGAAGATCGGGCCCCGCGTCGTCGACCTCGTCGCCCCCATCGGCAAGGGCCAGCGCGGGCTGATCGTCTCCCCGCCGAAGGCCGGCAAGACGCTGATGCTGCAGGCGATCGCCAACGCGATCACCACGAACAACCCCGAGGTCCACCTCATGATGGTGCTCGTCGACGAGCGCCCCGAGGAGGTCACGGACATGCAGCGCACGGTCAAGGGCGAGGTCATCGCCTCGACCTTCGACCGCCCGGCGGACGACCACACCACGGTCGCCGAGCTCGCGATCGAGCGCGCCAAGCGGCTCGTGGAGATGGGCATGGACGTGGTGGTCCTCCTGGACTCCATGACCCGCCTGGGCCGTGCCTACAACCTCTCGGCCCCCGCCTCCGGCCGCATCCTCTCCGGCGGCGTGGACTCCGCGGCGCTGTACCCGCCGAAGAAGTTCTTCGGGGCGGCCCGCAACATCGAGAACGGCGGCTCGCTCACGATCCTCGCGACCGCCCTCGTGGAGACCGGGTCCAAGATGGACGAGGTCATCTTCGAGGAGTTCAAGGGCACCGGCAACATGGAGCTGCGCCTGTCCCGCTCGCTCGCGGACAAGCGGATCTACCCGGCCGTGGACGTCAACTCCTCGGGCACCCGCCGCGAGGAGAACCTCCTCTCCCCGGACGAGATCAAGATCATGTGGAAGCTGCGCCGCGTCCTTTCCGGGCTCGACCAGCAGCAGGCCCTCGAGCTGCTCACGAACAAGCTGCGGGACACCCAGTCCAACACCGAGTTCCTGCTCCAGGTGCAGAAGACCACGCTGTCGGCCCGCGCCGAGAGCGACCGCTAGCACGCCCCCGCCGCCGCGGCCCCGACCGGTTCGACCGGACGGGGCCGCGGCGGCGTCGTCGTGCCCACCACCGCCCGACCCTCTCCGCCGCCTCCGAAGGAGCGCCCCATGCCGGATCCCATCCAGTCCCTGCTCGACGAGCACGCCGAGCTGCAGCGCCAGCTCGCCGACCCCGCCGTGCACGCGGAGCAGGGCAGGGCGCGCAAGCTCGGGCGCCGCTACGCCGAGCTCAACGGCATCGTCGAGGCCCACCACCGGGTGCACCGCCTCGAGGAGGACCTGGGGGCGGCGCGCGAGCTCGCCGCCGAGGAGCCCGAGTTCGCGGAGGAGATCCCGGCCCTCGAGGAGCAGCTCGCGGCGGCCCGCGAGAAGCTGCGCCGGCTGCTCGTCCCGCGCGACCCCGACGACGGGCGCAACGTGATCCTCGAGGTCAAGGCGGGGGAGGGCGGCGACGAGTCCGCGCTCTTCGCCGGGGACCTGCTGCGCATGTACCTCAAGTACGCGGAGTCCCGCGGCTGGAAGACCGAGTTCATCTCGACCAACGACTCCGACCTGGGCGGCTACAAGGACGTGCAGATCGCGATCAAGTCGAACGCCACGGACCCCGCCGAGGGCGTGTGGGCGCGGCTGAAGTACGAGGGCGGGGTGCACCGCGTCCAGCGCGTGCCCGTCACCGAGTCGCAGGGCCGGATCCACACCTCCGCCGCGGCGGTGCTCGTCTTCCCGGAGGTCGACGAGCCCGAGGAGGTCGAGATCAGCCAGAACGACCTGAAGATCGACGTCTACCGCTCCTCGGGGCCCGGCGGCCAGTCCGTGAACACCACGGACTCCGCGGTCCGCATCACCCACCTGCCCACCGGCATCGTGGTGGCGATGCAGAACGAGAAGTCGCAGCTGCAGAACCGCGAGGCCGCGATGCGGGTGCTGCGCGCCCGCATCCTGGCCCACCAGCAGGAGCAGATCGACGCGGACAACGCCGCGCAGCGCCGCTCCCAGGTCCGGACCATGGACCGGTCGGAGCGGATCCGCACCTACAACTTCCCCGAGAACCGGATCAACGACCACCGCACCGGGTACAAGGCGTACAACCTCGACCACGTCATGGCGGGGGACCTCGAGCCGGTCGTGCGCTCGGCCATCGAGATGGACGAGCAGGCCCAGCTCGAGGCCATCGGCCAGCAGGACGGCTGAGCGGGGGCCCCGGGATGACGAGGTCACTGGGCCAGGCGGTGCGCTGGGCGGAGCAGGTGCTCGCCGAGGCGGGGATCGACTCCGCGCGCACCGACGCGCTGCTGCTCGCCGGCCACCTCACCGGGCTGTCCCGGGGGGAGGTCGAGGCGCGAGCCATCATCGGCGGGGACGAGCCCGCGGGGTACGCGGAGCTCGTGGCCGAGCGCGCCCGCCGGATCCCGCTGCAGCACCTCACGGGCGTCGCCCACTTCCGCTACCTGACGCTGGCGGTCGGGCCCGGGGTGTTCGTGCCCCGGCCCGAGACGGAGACCGTGGTGCAGGCCGTGGTCGACGAGCTGCGCGAGCAGCTGGCCGCGGGCGTGCACCGCCCGCACGTGGTGGACCTGGGCACGGGCTCCGGGGCGATCGCCGCCTCGGTGGCCCACGAGGTGCCGCAGGCCCGCGTGCACGCCGTGGAGCTGTCCGGGACCGCCCACGCCTGGGCGGCCGAGAATCTGCGCGGGACGCGCGCGGAGCTCGTCCGGGGCGACCTGCGCACCGCGTTCCCGGACCTCGAGGGACGCTGCGACGTGGTGGTCTCCAATCCGCCGTACATCCCCGCGGACGCGGTCCCGCGCGAGCCGGAGGCCCGGGAGCACGACCCGGACCTCGCCCTGTACGGGGGCGGGGAGGACGGGCTCGAGCTCCCGCGGGCGGCCCTGGCCTCGGCCCTGCGGCTGCTGCGCCCCGGGGGGTTCTTCGTCATGGAGCACGCCGAGGTGCAGGCCCGCGCCGTGGCGCACGCCTTCCGCGCCGCGGGCCTCGAGGACGTCGAGGGCCACCAGGACCTGACGGGCCGGGACCGGGCCACGGCCGGCCGGACGCCCCTCCAGGGCCGCGCCCGCACGACCGGAATGGGAGAATGGACGCCGTGAACTCCACCGTCTACGACTGCAGCAGCATCGCCCAGCGCACCGCCGGGCTCAAGCACGCCGCGCGCGCCCTCGCGGCCGACGCGTGCGTGGTTCTGCCCACCGACACCGTCTACGGGATCGGGGCCAATGCGTTCTCCGCCCGGGGCGTCGCGACCCTGCTCGCCGCCAAGGGCCGGTCCCGGGCCATGCCCCCGCCCGTGCTCATCGCCCACGCCGGGGTGCTCGACGGCCTGGCCGACGAGGTGTCCGACGACGCCCGCGCGCTGTCCCGGGCCTTCTGGCCCGGCGGTCTGACCCTGATCTTCCACTCCCACCCCTCGCTGGGCTGGGACCTGGGGGAGACCCACGGGACCGTGGCCCTGCGGGTGCCCGACGACGAGCTCGCCCAGGCGCTGCTCATCGAGAGCGGCCCGCTGGCCGTGTCCTCGGCCAACCGCACCGGCCACCCGGCCGCCTCGACGGCCGGGGCCGCGGTGGACATGCTCGGGGACTCCGTGGAGCTCTACCTGGACGGCGGCCCGCGGCCGGTCGGCGGACCCGCCGACCGGGACCCGGTCCCTTCCACGATCGTGGACTGCACGGGGGAGACCCCGCTGCTGGTGCGCCACGGCACCGTGAGCCTGGCCCGGCTGCGCTCGGTGGTGCCCTCGGTGGTGCCGGCGGACGGCGACGAGGAGCTCGACAGCGCTCCCGCGCCGGGTGCGGGTCCCGCGGAGCCCGGCGCCGGCCGCCCGGCGGCCTCGGGATCGCACGCCGTGAGCGAGCCCGATCCGGAGGCCGTGCCGCCCGCGGCGGAGCCCGCCGACCCGGCGGAGCCCGCCGACCCGGCGGGCGCGGCCGCACCCGCGGACCGGCAGCTTCCGGCGCCCGGGCCGGCGCGGGCCGCGACGGCGCAGGGACTGGCCGCCGCGCTCGTGGCGCGCTCCGCGGCGGGCGCTCGCCCGGCCGTGGACCAGGACCGCACGCGCGTCCAGCGGCCCGGGGCGCCGGGGCAGCCGCGGCCGCTGCCGGTCGAGGAGGCCGCCCGGCTCGTGGCGCAGGGCAGCGGCGAGGCTTGAGCCCGTCCCGGGAGCGGCCCCGAGCAGCTCTGCGGGGCTCAGCCCCGGCCGGCGGCCAGGTGCGCCTGGCGCAGGACCTCGCTGATCCGCGGCTCGGGGACCGCGTCGTGCTCTTCCGCCCAGCCGCGCACCTGGCGCTGACCGAACCAGGTGACCTCGAGCCGGCGGAACACGCCGTGCCACCGGTGCCCGGCCAGGGCCGAGACCGCGAACCCGGCGTCCACGACGAGCCGGCACAGCAGCACGGGGAGGTGGCGCGGCTCCCGGCGGCCCGCGTCCCGCAGGATGGAGCCGGTCGTGGCGCCCTCCCAGGGCTGCAGCACGACCGGCGGCAGCGCCTCCCCGTGGCGTCCGACCCGGGAGACGAACTCGGCCAGGGCGTGCACGGACGTCACCGGGGTGGGCGCGCCGCCGTCGCCGGCCACCGAGCTCAGCGGTGAGGACGCGAAGCGGGCCAGCCGCGCGGTGGTGCGCCGGCCGGAGCCCTGCACCGAGGTCGCGCGCAGCACCGTGATCGCGGGTGCTCCGTCCTCGCCCGCCCAGTCGCGGCGCAGCTTCAGGAGCGCGCTCTCGCCGAGGGCCTTGGAGAAGGAGTAGGGGGAGAACGGCCGGACCGTGGGCGTCTCGTCGAGGACGTCGACGTCGCCCTGGACGGCCGCGGAGCTGACGTGCACGATCCGGCGCACGCTCGTGCGGCGCGCCGCGAGCGCCACGAGCACCGGCAGCAGCGCGTTCGCCCCCACGAGGGACTCCTCGTGCGTCTGGTCCGGGGCCGCCAGGCCCGCCGCGTTGACGACCACGTGGGCACCGGCGAAGGACTCGGCGAGGTAGTCGATGACGGACTCGAGCCGGCCGGCCTGCTGGAGCAGGTGGTGGACCGTGCGCGCCCCGGACCCCAGCCGCGGCGCGGAGACCGGGACCACCGTCTGGCCGTCCGCCTGCAGCCGGGCCACGGTCGCGGAACCCACGAACCCCGTCGCTCCCAGGACTGCCCACGTCGTCGATGTCACGGTGCTTCCTCTCTGCCGGTCGCTTCCGGTCGCCGTCGTCCGGGCCCGGATTCCTGCGCTCATCGTACAGACCGGCCCACCGCCGGGGCGGGGCGACGCGGCCCGCCGGCCCGGCCGTCCGGGCGCCGCTTGCTAGACTCGGCACGTTCCGGCGCCCGCCCGCGGCACCGTGCCGGACCCCGCACCCGTTCCCGCACTGCCCGTCACCGCACAGCCCGTCACCCCCTGGAGGAGCCGCATGCCGTCCGACCCCACGCCCACCCCCACGGTGGCGGTGGCCTGCGTGACCCAGGACCGGCACGAGGACGTCCTCGCGCTCGTCGCCGCGCTGCGGGAGCAGACGGTGCCCGTCGCCTCCCTGTGCCTCGTCGACGCGGGGCGCGAGGCGCTGCCGCGGGAGGTGCTCGAGGAGGCGATCGGCGGCCGGTTCGCGCTCGAGCTCGTGCGCTCCCTCGCCAACCTGGGCGGGGCCGGCGGGTTCTCCCTCGCGATCCTGACCGCGCTCGCCACCGGTGCCGACCGGGTGTGGCTCATGGACGACGACGCCCACCCGGAGGGCCCCGACTGCCTCGAGATCCTCCTGCAGGAGGCCGCGCGGCGGGAGCTGTCGGTCGTCTCCCCGCTCGTCGTGGCACCCCAGGACCACGGCGCGCTGGCCTTCTCCTACCGCCTCGAGGGGCGGATGACCCACTCCCGGGCGGACCTGGAGCCGCTCGGCTTCCTGCCCGGCTACGCCACCTTCTTCAACGGCGCCCTGATGGCCGAGCACGTCTTCTTCACGGTCGGGCTGCCGGACCTCAAGCTCTTCCTGCGCGGCGACGAGGTCGACTTCCTGGTGCGGCTGCGCCGCTCCGGGCTGCCCTTCGGCACCACCACCCGCACCGCCGTGGCGCACCCGCCGGGCTGGGACGAGGAGCACGTCGTGGTCCCCGGCCGGCTCAAGGTCGTGGTGCCCGGGACGGAGTTCAAGCGCGAGCACTTCTTCCGCAACCGGGGCTGGACCACGTGGCGGTACAAGCGGGTCGTCCAGCTCGGGGCCGACCTCGTCGGCTACCCCCTCTTCTACCTCCGCCGGCGGGACGTGCGCGGTCTCGCGTCCTGGGCGAGCCGCTACGCCGGCGGGATGCGCGGCCGCGGCTTCGGCGGGCCGCGGTGACCCCGTGAGCCCGCACCCCCCGCTCGAGTTCTCCGTGCTCATGCCCGTCTACCGCGCCGACACCGCGGAGCGGGTGCGCCGGGCGGCCGAGTCGGCCACCGTCGAGCAGCGGCGCCGGCCCGCCGAGCTCGTCGTCGTGCGGGACGGCCCCGTCCCCGCGGCGCTGGAGGCCGAGCTGGACCGCCTGGTGCGCGAGCTCCCCGTGCCGGTGGTGCGGGTCGACCTGGAGCGCAACGAGGGCCTCACCGCGGCGCTCACCGCCGGCCTGGACCGGTGCCGGCACGACGTGGTGGCCCGCGCCGACGCCGACGACGTCTCCTACCCCGGCCGCTTCGCGGTGCAGCTGCCCGTGATCGAGGCCGGGGCCGACCTGGTGGGCTCGTCGATGCACGAGATCGGCGACGACGAGCGGACCCCGATCGCCCTGCGCCGCGCACCGGTGGGGGAGCGGGACATCCTCTCCGTCTCCCGGCGCCGCAACCCCGTGAGCCACCCGACGGTGGTGTTCCGGCGCTCGGCGGTGCGGGCGGCCGGCGGCTACGAGCACGTGCCCCTGGCCGAGGACTACTGGCTGTGGGTGCGGATGCTGCGCGCGGGCGCCGACGTGCGCAACGTGGCCGAACCGCTGGTCGGCTACCGGGTCTCGGCGGGCTCCTACGAGCGGCGCGGCGGGTGGCGCGTGCTCCGCGCGGAGCTCGCCCTCCAGGCCCGCCTGCGCGGGATCGGCCACGTCGGGTTCCTACAATGGGTGCGCAACGTGGTGGTGCGCGGCGGCTACCGGTTCGTCCCCACCCGGCTCCGGGAGCTCGCCTACCGGGCCATGGTCGGCGCACCCCGTCCCTGACCGTCCCGCACCGGCACCCTCCCCGCCCGGCCCCCCGGCTCCGGCACCGACCACGAAAGGAACTTTTGCGATGAGTGGTTCGCCCGAGCGCACCGCCGGCACGGCGGTGCCCCCCGGGGGTCCCGCCGCGGGGTTCCCGCCCCGCGGCGCCCCGCAGGACAGGCCCGTGGCGTGGCTGTGGATCCAGATGCTGCTGGACTCCGTCGCCTGGGTCGTGGCCCTCGTGCTCGCCCTGGTGCTGCGCTACGAGATGGAGCTCCAGTTCATCAGCGCCCCCGGGCTGCTGCTGGTGTCCCTCGTGGCCGTGGCCGCCCAGCTCGTCGTCGGCTTCTCCTTCGCCCTGTACAAGGGGCGGTACTCCTTCGGCAGCTTCGACGAGGCCAAGCTCCTCGTGGTGGTCACCCTCATCGTCACGGCCGTGGTCCAGGTGCTGCTCCTGGTGGTGGGCACGAGCATCGGCATCCCGCGCTCCACCGCCCTCATCGCGTTCCCCTTCGCGTGCCTGTTCATGGCCGCCTTCCGCTACCTCAAACGGATGTACCAGGAGGCCTCCGCCCGTCCGGGCGCCTCCGCCCAGCACGTGGTGGTCTACGGCGCCGGCTACCTCGGGACCTTCCTCATCCAGCGGATGATGCAGGACCCGCACTCGGAGTTCCTGCCCGTGGCCCTGCTCGACGACGACCCCGCCAAGAAGCACCTGCGGATCTCCTCCGTGCCCGTGCTCGGCACCCTGCACGACCTCCGCGACGTCATGGCCCGCACCCGCGCCTCGGTGCTGATCGTGGCGATGTCCGGCGCGGACCCCCGGATCATGCACCGGGTCGCGGACGCCGTGGCCGGCACCGGGATCCGGGTCATGACCATGCCCCCGCTCGGCGAGGTGCTCACCGCCAAGCACCAGGGCGCGGACTTCCGGGACATCAGCATGGAGGACCTCATCGGCCGCCGCCCCGTCGACATCGACGTCGAGGAGATCGCCGGCTACGTGAAGGGCCGCCGCGTCCTGGTGACCGGCGCCGGCGGCTCCATCGGCTCCGAGCTGTGCCGCCAGCTCGTCGGCTTCGAGCCCGCCGAGCTGATCATGGTGGACCGCGACGAGTCCGCGCTGCAGGGCACCCAGATCTCCATCACGGGGCGCGGCCTGCTCGACGGCCGCGACACCGTCCTCGCCGACATCCGCGACCCGGAGTCCGTCGGGGCGATCTTCCGCGACCGCCGCCCCCAGGTGGTCTTCCACGCGGCCGCCCTCAAGCACGTGTCCCTGCTCGAGCAGTACCCGGACGAGGCGTGGAAGACCAACGTCGTCGGCACCCTCAACGTGCTGCAGGCCGCGGAGGAGGCGGAGGTCGAGGTCTTCGTCAACATCTCGACCGACAAGGCCGCCAACCCCACCACGGCCCTGGGCCACTCCAAGCGCGTCGCCGAGAAGCTCACCGCGTGGATGGCGGACCGCACCGGGCGCCGGTACGTCTCGGTGCGCTTCGGCAACGTCTTCGGGTCCCGGGGCTCGATGCTCCCCCTCTTCACCGAGCAGATCCGGCAGGGCGGCCCGATCACGGTGACGCACGCGGAGGCCACCCGCTACTTCATGACCATCCCGGAGGCCTGCCAGCTCGTGATCCAGGCGGGGGCGATCGCCCGCGGCGGCGAGGTGCTGATCCTGGACATGGGCGAGCCCGTGCGGATCATGGACATCGCCGAGCGGCTGCGCGTGATGAGCGGGCGCGAGGACATCGAGATCGAGATCACCGGGCTGCGCCCGGGGGAGAAGCTGCACGAGGACCTCATCGGCCTCGGCGAGAAGGACGAGCGGCCCTTCCACCCCAAGATCTCCCACGCGCGCGCCGACCGCCTCGACCCCGCCCAGCTGGACCGGCACACCTGGAAGGTGCGCGGCGGCATGGTCTACACGGGCACGATCCCCGTCGTCAGACCGTCCACGCAGCCGCCGCCCACGTCGGTCCAGCGCCCGCGCAGCTCCTCGGGGCGGGCGTCGTGAGCCCGGCCCCGGTCGTGCTGCTCCCCGCCGGGCTCGACCTCACCGACCCGGGCGCCGCCCCCGACCCGGAGGAGCTGCGCCGGCTCGGGGAGCTCGTCCTCACGGTCGGTGTCCCTGCCCTCGTGCTCAGCCTCCTGCTGCCCCTGGCCGTCAAGCCGCTGCTCGCCCGGTGGGGCGTGCTCGACGTCCCCAACGAGCGCTCCTCCCACCACCGCACGGTCGTGCGGGGCATGGGCCTGGCCGTGGCCCTCGCCGTGCTCGCCGCCTACGGCTCCGCCCTGCTCACCGGCGCGATCGAGGTCGACCGCTCCGTCGCGCTCGTGGTCCTGGCCGTGACCGGGCTGTTCGCCGCCCTCGGCTGGGCCGAGGACTACCGGGGCGTGTCCGTGCGGGCGCGCCTGGCCGCGCAGCTGGGCATCGGCCTGGCCGCCACGGCCGTCCTGGTCGCGGTGCTCGGCACCTCCGCCTGGTGGCTGCCCGTGGGCACCCTCGCGATCGCCGCCTACGTGAACATGGCCAACTTCATGGACGGGATCAACGGCATCTCGGGGCTGCACGGCCTCGCCGCGGGGCTGCTGTACGCCTGGGCCGGCGCCTCCAACGACCTGCCGTGGATGATCGCCGCCGGCCTGGCCGTGGCGGGCGGCTTCGCCGGGTTCCTGCCCTGGAACCTCGGCCGCGGCACCGTGTTCCTCGGCGACGTGGGCTCCTACCTGCTGGGCGGCTCGCTGGCCGGCATCGCGGTCGCGGCCTTCCTCTCCGGCGTCTACGTCGAGTACCTCCTGCCCCCGCTCGCGGTCTACGTGGCCGACACCTCCGTGACCCTGCTCCGCCGCGTGCGCGCGGGGGAGGCCTGGTACCGGCCGCACCGCCAGCACGTCTACCAGCAGCTCACCGACGTGGGCCTGTCCCACACGGGCTCCGCGCTCGTCGTCACGGCCGCGACCGTCCTCGTCAGCGTCGCCTCGGTCGTGGGCCTGCGCACGGGGCCCGTCGCCACGGCCGTGGCCGGCGCGTTCGTGCTGGCGGTGCTCGCGCTCTACCTGGTGCTGCCCGCGCTGCTCGGGCGCCGTGCGGGCGTCCGCTCCCGGACGGGGACCCGCCCGTGAGCGCGGCCCTGCTCAGCGTCCTGCTCGGCGCGGGGCTGATCACCGCGAGCCACCTGGTGACCGTGCTCGTGGCGCGGGCCACCGCCGGGACGGACGGGCCGGTCGCCGCCCCCGTGCTCGCCGCGACGTACGTGCTGAAGGTGCTCCTGCTCGGCTGGGTCCTGCTCACCGTGCCGGCCCCCGGCTGGCTGGTCCCGGGCTGGGGCGCGGCCGGGGTGCTGGCCGCGCTCGTCGTCTCGCTGGCGCTCGCGGCCCGCGCCGGCGCCCGCGGCACCCGCACCGCCCTGGAGCCGGTGCTGGAGGCCCGGCGGCGGGCAGCGGCCGAGCACCCGGACGGCCCGGTCGCACCCGGCCCCGCCGGCGACGGCACGCGCGACGGCAGGACCCCGGACGACAGGAAGCAGGACGACCATGAGCACGGACGACCATGAGCGCGGATGACCGCGACGACCCGGCCCGCCCGGACGGGACGCCCCCGCCGGAGGAGGGCCCCGGGGCCCCGCAGGACGGGCCCGGGGAGCGCCCCGGACTGCGCACCGCGGGGGAGCTCGTGGAGGGCGGAGGGCTTTCCGGAGGTCTCACGACACTCCTCTACGTGGTGATCGGGATGGGGTTCTGGAGTTTGGTAGGGTGGGGTGCGGATCGCGTGCTGGGAACCCGGTGGATCGTGGTCCTGGGAGCGTGCATCGGCGCCGCCTCCGGGATCTACGTCGTGTACCTCCACATGCAGGAGGGGTTGCGTCGCAGCCTGACCTCCGATGGGCGAGATCCACACAACCCGCACCAGTCCGGCCCGGACTCGGCGCCCCGACCGTGACCACCGGCCAGAGCACTGCAGAAAGGACCCGCATTGAACGCCGCCCTCATCAGGCTCCCCGCCACCGGAGGATTCACCGCCCCGACCGTCGAGGAGATGCACCTGCCGCCGTTCTTCGCGCTGGGCACCTTCGAGTTCGGCAAGCAGACGCTGCTGATCCTCCTGTCGGTCGTCCTGATCGCCGGCTTCTTCATGTGGGCCATCCGCCGCAACGCGCTCGTCCCGTCGAAGTCGCAGTACCTCGCGGAGAGCGGCTACGGGTTCGTGCGCAACCACCTCGGCCGGGACATCATCGGTGAGAAGGAGTTCCGCCCCTACGTCCCGCTGCTGTTCACGTTCTTCTTCTTCATCCTGGTGAACAACCTGTTCGGCTCCATCCCGGTGCTGCAGCTGCCGACCCTCTCCTACGCGGGCTCCGCCTACGTCCTGGCCGGCATCGCCTACGTCACCTGGGTCTTCATGGGCATCAAGCGCCACGGCCTCGGCGGCTTCATGGGCAAGATGACCATGCCGCCGGACGTCCCGAAGCTGCTCTACATCTTCCTCATCCCGATCGAGTTCCTCTCGAACCTGATCATCCGCCCGGTCACGCACGCCCTGCGTGTGTTCGCCACCATGTTCGCCGGTCACCTCGCCCTGATGGTCGCGGCGTCCATGACGGGCTACCTGCTCTCCCAGGCCAGCGCCATCAGCGTCGTCGCCCTGGGCTCGACCGTGCTCGGCGTGTTCATCTACTTCCTGGAGATCCTGATCCAGGTCCTCCAGGCCTACATCTTCACCCTCCTCTTCGCCGTGTACGTCCAGGGCGCCCTGCAAGAGGGCCACTGACGCCGGTGGAGCAGCCCCGGCCCCGGCCGGACCCCGCAGTCCATCCTCGAAATGTTCAGAGCCGACACGGCTACGACGCCCGGCCCCCGGGCACCTAGAAAGGAAATACCCCTCATGACTGGTTCGCTCAGCGCTATTGGTTACGGTCTGGCTGCCATCGGCGGTGGCATCGGCGTGGGTCTGATCTTCGCCGCGTACATGCAGTCCGTCGCCCGCCAGCCCGAGTCGCAGCGCGTGCTCCAGCCGATGCTGTTCTTCGGCTTCGCCGTGGTCGAGGCCCTCGCGATTCTGGGCTTCGTGCTCGCGTTCATCGCCTGAGTGCCTGACCAAGTACACGTCCTTCTGAGAGAACAGGAATCGCGCACATGACACTGTTGCTGGCAGCCGAGGAAGGGGCGAACCCCCTCTTCCCCAATGTCTGGGAAATGCTGATCACCGGCATCGGGTTCCTGATCCTGCTCTTCCTCGTCGTCAAGTTCGTCGTGCCGGCGTTCGAGCGGGTCTACCGTGAGCGCACCGAGGCCATCGAAGGTGGCCTGGCCAAGGCGAAGGCCGCGCAGGCCGAGGCCGCCGCCGCCCGCGACGAGTACAACCAGCAGCTCGAGAGCGCGCGCCTGGAAGCTCAGAAGATCCGCGAGGAGGCCCGCCTCGAGGGGGAGAAGATCCTCGCGGACTTCAAGGACCGGGCGAACGCCGAGTCGGCGCGCATCACCGAGAACGCCCACCGCACCATCGAGGCGGAGCGCTCGGCGGCCGTGGTCTCCCTGCGCAACGAGGTGGGCGCCCTGGCGACCACGCTCGCGGCGAAGATCGTGGGCGAGTCCCTCGACGACGACGCCCGGTCCAACCGGGTGGTCGACCGTTTCCTCGCCGACCTCGAGCAGGAGCAGGAGCGGAACGCAGGTGCGGCGCGGTAATGGCAGACGCAGCGAACGAATTCACCCAGCAGAGCGCTCGTGAGGTCGAGCGCTGGGCCGGCTCCGCCAGCCCCGCGCTCGCCCGTGAGCTGTTCGCCGTGCTCGCCATCCTCGACGAGAACGGCGCCCTGCGGCGCGCGCTGGCCGACCCCTCCTATGAGGGGCCGCGGCGCGAGCAGGTCGTGCGCCGGATCTTCGCCGACAAGGTCTCCCCGGACGCCGTGGAGATCGTCGCGCACCTCGCCGGTCGGCGCTGGAGCGACGACCGCGAGTTCGCCGACGCCCTCGAGCACGCCGGGGTGTCCCTCACCGCGGCGTCCGCCGAGAACCGCGCCGGACTCCAGGGTCTCGAGCAGGTCGTGGACCAGCTGATCGCTTTCAAGGGGGTGCTGGACGGCTCGCACGAGCTGCAACGCGCCCTCAGCGACCAGCGCGCCGGGGTCGAGGCCAAGACGCGACTGGCGCACCGGCTGACCCCGGGCGCCTCGGACGAGGCACTGCTCCTCGTGGAGCAGGCCGTGCTCTCGCCGCGCGGAGCCCTGGTCGGCCGTCTGGTCGAGCGCTTCGCGGAGGAGGTGGCGGCCCGCCGGCAGCGGTGGATCGCGCACGTGACCACGTCGCGACCGCTGACCGAGGACCAGCGCGGCCGGCTGCAGCAGCAGCTGAACACGCTGTACGGCAAGGACCTCAAGCTCACCGTGGACGTCGATCCGGCGCTGCTCGGCGGGCTCAAGGTGCAGGTCGGCGAGGAGGTCATCGACGGTTCCGTCGCGGCCCGGCTCGACGAGCTGCGCCAGCGGATCGGCGCCTGAGCGCCGGGGGCGCCCACGACGCCGCCGCGGGCGGGCGCCCCACCGGCCGAACGGCAGCAGCCGGTGGACCAGCGCAGCGTTCCGCCACAGATTTGGACTCACGGTCACCGCTGACGGCAGTGATCACGAACTAGGAGAGCAGGGACAGGACATGTCCGAAGTCACCATCAATGCCGACGACGTCCGTAGCGCGCTGAGCGAATTCGCCGCGTCCTACGAGCCCGGCACCGCAGAACGAACCGAGGTCGGCCGCGTCAGCAGCGCCTCCGACGGCATCGCGCGGGTCGAAGGCCTGCCCTCGGTCATGGCCAACGAGCTGCTGCGCTTCGAGAACGGCGTCCTCGGCCTCGCGCAGAACCTCGACACCCGCGACATCGGCGTCGTGATCCTCGGCGACTTCCGCGGCATCGAGGAGGGCCAGGAGGTCCAGCGGACCGGGGAGGTCCTCTCCGTGCCCGTGGGCGACGCCTTCCTCGGCCGCGTGGTCGACCCGCTGGGCACGCCCATCGACGACCTCGGCCCCATCGAGGCCGAGGGCCGCCGCGCCCTCGAGACCCAGGCGCCCGGCGTGACCATGCGCAAGTCGGTCCACGAGCCCCTGCAGACCGGCATCAAGGCCATCGACGCGATGATCCCGATCGGCCGCGGCCAGCGCCAGCTCCTCATCGGCGACCGGCAGACGGGCAAGACGGCCATCGCCGTGGACGCCATCCTGAACCAGCGCGCCAACTGGGAGTCCGGCGACGTCAACAAGCAGGTGCGCTGCATCTACGTGGCCGTGGGCCAGAAGGCGTCCACCATCGCCGGCGTGCGCCAGACCCTCGAGGACAACGGGGCCCTGGAGTACACGACCATCGTGGCGGCCCCCGCCTCCGAGGCCGCGGGCATCAAGTACCTCGCCCCCTACGCCGGCTCGGCCATCGGCCAGCACTGGATGTACGGCGGCAAGCACGTCCTCATCGTCTTCGACGACCTGTCCAAGCAGGCCGAGGCCTACCGTGCGGTCTCGCTGCTGCTGCGCCGCCCGCCGGGACGCGAGGCCTACCCGGGCGACGTGTTCTACCTGCACTCCCGCCTCCTCGAGCGCTGCGCCAAGCTCTCCGACGAGCTGGGCGCCGGGTCGATGACCGGGCTGCCGATGATCGAGACGAAGGCCAACGACGTCTCGGCGTTCATCCCCACCAACGTCATCTCCATCACCGACGGCCAGATCTTCCTGCAGTCGGACCTGTTCAACGCCAACCAGCGCCCGGCCGTGGACGTGGGCATCTCGGTGTCCCGCGTCGGCGGCGCCGCGCAGGTCAAGGCCATGAAGAAGGTCTCCGGCACGCTGAAGCTCGAGCTGGCGTCCTACCGCTCGATGCAGGCCTTCGCGATGTTCGCCTCCGACCTGGACCCCGCGTCCCGGCAGCAGCTGACCCGCGGCGCCCGGCTGATGGAGCTGCTGAAGCAGAAGCAGTACACCCCGTACCCGGTCGAGGACCAGGTCGTGTCCATCTGGGCCGGCACCAACGGCCACCTCGACGAGGTGGAGGTCGCCGACGTGCTCGACTTCGAGCAGGCCCTGCTGGAGCACGTGCGCCGCACCACCAACGTGATGGACTCCATCGTCGGCTCCGGCAAGCTCGAGGACGACGCCGTCGCCGCGCTGGAGACGGCCGTCGCCGAGGTCAAGCGGGACTTCCGGGGCACCAAGCACGGGATCGAGCCGGGCCACGAGGAGCACGAGCCCCTCGACGCGTCCGCGGTCGACCAGGAACGGATCGTCAGGAAGTAACCGGTCGGTCCGGTGCGCCGCCGCGGCGGCGCACCGGACACGGTGACGAAAGGAAGTCACATGGGAGCGCAGATTCGGGTCTACCGGAACAAGATCGCGTCGACCAAGTCCATGAAGAAGATCTTCAAGGCCATGGAGATGATCGCGACCTCGCGCATCAACAAGTCCCGACAGGGTCTGCAGGCGGCGCGTCCCTACGCGAACGCGCTGACCCGGGCGGTCTCACAGGTCGCCACCCAGCACAACGTCTCCCATGCCCTGACCACGAGGGCCGACGAGGTGCGCCGGTCGGCCGTGGTGATCATGACCTCGGACCGCGGTCTGGCCGGGTCCTACTCGTCCAACGTGCTCAAGGAGGCCGAGGGCCTGCTGGAGCTGCTGCACGGGGAGGGCAAGGAGACCAAGGTCTACCTGATCGGCCGCAAGGCCCAGGCGTACTTCGACTTCCGCAGCCGTCCGTACGAGCGGAACTGGACCGGGGACACGGACAACGCCCGGCCGGACCGTGCGCGGGAGCTGCGCAAGGTGCTGATCGAGGACCTGGAGACCGCGTACGAGGACGGCGGCGTCGACGAGATCCACCTCGTCTACACGTCGTTCCAGTCGATGGTCGTCCAGGAGCCCCGGGTGCTCCGGCTGCTGCCGCTCGAGGTCGTGGACGCCAACGCGCTGACCGACGAGGTCGCCCGGGAGTTCGAGGAGCTGGAGGAGCCCGACAGCACCTTCGAGTTCGAGCCGAACCCCGAGGAGTTCCTCGACGCCGTCCTGCCGCGCTACATCGACGCGCGACTCTTCGCGAGCCTGGCGCACGCAGCCACCAGCGAGCTCGCGGCCCGGCAGCGGGCGATGAAGGCGGCCGGCGACAACGCCGACGACCTCATCAAGAAGTACACGCGCCTGATGAACAACGCCCGCCAGGCCGAAATCACCACCGAGCTCACCGAGATCGTGAGCGGCGCCGAGGCCCTGTGACGGGCCGTCCCGGCGATCCAGCAAGTGTCCACCACGAACAAGTGAAGTGAGAGATATGACTGCCACCATCAGCGAACAGGCCGGGCAGCCGGTCTCGGGCGGTGCCACGGGACGCATCGCCCGGGTCATCGGGCCGGTCGTCGACGTCGAGTTCCCCGAGCACGCCGTGCCCGGCATCTACAACGCCCTGACCGCCCAGTACGAGCTCAACGGCGAGAAGCGGACGATCACGTTCGAGACCGCCCAGCACCTGGGCGACAACATGGTCCGCGCGATCGCCCTGCAGCAGACCGACGGCCTGGTGCGCGGCACCGAGGTCAAGGACTCCGGCGAGCCGATCTCCGTGCCCGTGGGCGACGTGGTCAAGGGCCACATCTTCAACGTCCTCGGTGAGGCCCTCGACGTCGAGACCTCTTCCCTGGAGATCACCGAGCGCTGGCCGATCCACCGCAAGGCGCCGTCCTTCGCGGAGCTCGAGGGCTCCACGGAGATGATGGAGACCGGCATCAAGTCGATCGACCTGCTGACCCCCTACATCAAGGGCGGCAAGATCGGCCTGTTCGGCGGCGCCGGCGTGGGCAAGACCGTGCTCATCCAGGAGATGATCACGCGTGTGGCCCGCAACTTCGGCGGCACCTCGGTCTTCGCCGGCGTGGGCGAGCGCACCCGTGAGGGCAACGACCTCTGGGTCGAGATGGAGGAGGCGGGCGTGCTCAAGGACACCGCCCTCGTGTTCGGCCAGATGGACGAGCCGCCGGGAACGCGTCTGCGCGTGGCCCTGACCGGGCTCACGATGGCGGAGTACTTCCGCGACGTGCAGAACCAGGACGTGCTGCTCTTCGTCGACAACATCTTCCGCTTCACCCAGGCCGGCTCGGAGGTGTCGACCCTGCTGGGCCGCATCCCCTCCGCCGTGGGCTACCAGCCGACGCTGGCGGACGAGATGGGCGTGCTCCAGGAGCGCATCACCTCGACCCGCGGCCACTCGATCACCTCGATGCAGGCGATCTACGTGCCCGCCGACGACTACACCGACCCGGCCCCGGCCACGACGTTCGCCCACCTGGACGCGACCACCGAGCTCTCCCGTGACATCGCCTCCCGCGGTCTGTACCCGGCGATCGACCCGCTGACCTCGACCTCGCGCATCCTCGACCCGCAGATCGTGGGCCAGGAGCACTACGACGTCGCGATCCGCGTCCGGTCGATCCTGCAGGAGAACAAGGAGCTGCAGGACATCATCGCGATCCTCGGCGTCGAGGAGCTCTCCGAGGAGCAGAAGGTCGTCGTCTCGCGCGCGCGCCGCATCGAGCAGTTCCTCTCCCAGAACACCTACACCGCCAAGCAGTTCACCGGTGTCGAGGGCTCCACGGTCCCGCTCGCCGAGACCATCGAGGCGTTCGGGAAGATCTGCGAGGGCGAGTTCGACCACGTGCCGGAGCAGGCGTTCTACAACGTCGGCGGTCTCGACGACGTCATGCAGCAGTGGGAGCAGATCAAGAAGCGGACCGGTGGCAAGTAGTCATGGCTGAGATGATCGTCGAAATCGTCTCCCTCGAGCAGGCCGTGTGGACCGGCACCGCCCGGATGGTGCGGGTCCGCACGTCCGAGGGCGACATCGGTATCCTGCCCGGCCACGAGGCCGTGGCCGGCATCCTCAAGCCCGGCGACTTCGCGGTGGACCCCGTGGACGGCTCCCGGCTCGAGGGCACGATCGACGCAGGCTTCGTGTTCGTCGACAACGACCGGGTGACGATCGTGGCGGACAACGTGGAGCTGCCCGGCGCCGCCGCCGCCTGATCCCGCCCGTCCGCGCGGGGCCCCGCCCCGCGCGCCCAGCACATCGCGGCCTCCGCACCACCGGTGCGGAGGCCGCGGCCGTACCCGGGGCCCCGCAGGGACCCCGGCGAGACCGCCCAGGAGAGTGGATGGAAGAGAAGATCGTCGTGCACGGACCCACCGCGGTCAACGGCACCCTGCGCGTCTCCGGCGCGAAGAACAGCGTGCTGAAGCTGATGGCGGCGACCCTGCTGGCCGAGGGCGAGTCGACCATCACGAACGTCCCCGAGATCCACGACGTCACGATCATGGCGGAGCTGCTGCGCCGGCTCGGCTGCGGGGTGGTCTACGAGCGCGCCGAGAAGACCGTCCGCATCGACGTCCCGGCGGTCCTGCACCACCAGGCGGACTACGACCTGGTGCGGGCGATGCGCGCGTCGATCTCCGTGCTCGGTCCGCTGGTCGCCCGGTGCCACGTGGCCGAGGTCGCCCTGCCCGGCGGGGACGCCATCGGCTCCCGCGGCCTGGACATGCACCGGGCGGGTCTCGAGGCGATGGGCGCGGTGCTGCAGATCGAGCGCGGCTATCTCGTGGCGTCCGTGCCGCGCAGCCTGCGCGGGACGCACTTCCGCCTGGACTACCCCTCCGTGGGCGCCACGGAGAACCTGATGATGGCGGGGACGCTGGCCGAGGGCACCACCGTCATCGACAACGCGGCCCGCGAGCCGGAGATCGTGGACATCGGGCGGATGCTGCAGGCGATGGGCGCCCGGATCGAGGGGCTCGGCACGAGTACCGTGACGGTCGCCGGGGTGGCGTCCCTGCGCCCGGTGGAGCACCGGACGGTGCCCGACCGGATCGTCGCGGGCACCTGGGCGTTCGCCGCGGCCGTGACCGGGGGGACGGTGGAGATCGAGGGCGCGGAGCCCGGCCACCTGACCGTGGTGCTGGACAAGCTGCGCTCCGCGGGCTGCCGCGTGGACACGGACGGGGGCCGCTTCGTGGTCGCCGGACCGCGGCGGCCGCGGGCGATCAACGTGTCCACGCTGCCGTACCCGGGCTTCCCCACCGATCTGCAGCCGTTCGTGGTGGCCCTCAATGCGGTGGCCGAGGGCTCCGGCATGGTCACGGAGAACGTCTTCGAGGCCCGCTGGGGCTTCACGGCCGAGCTCGAGCGGCTGGGCGCGAGCGTGCGCCTCGACGGCCACCACGCCCTGGTGGCGGGGATGCCGGTGCTCTCCGGGGCGCCGGTGGAGGCCATGGACATCCGGGCGGGCGCGGCCCTCGTGATCGCGGGCATGGCCGCCGTCGGCACCACGGACGTGAGCGGCGTCCAGCACGTCGATCGCGGCTACGAGCACTTCGTGGAGCAGCTCGGGGCCGCGGGGGCCGCCGTCGAACGGCACCTGGTCGGCACCGCGTACTGAGCACGCCGGCACGACGGAGCCCCGCACCCGGGACGGGTGCGGGGCTCCGTGCTCAGCCGGTGCGCGGGAAGCGGATCAGATGAGCGTGACGCCGGTGGCCTGCGGGCCCTTCTGGCCCTGGCCGATCTCGAACTCGACGCGCTGGTTCTCCTCGAGGGTGCGGAAGCCGCCCGACTGGATCTCCGAGTAGTGGACGAAGACGTCCGAGTCGGAGTCGTCGGGGGTGATGAAGCCGAAGCCCTTTTCGGCGTTGAACCACTTGACGGTGCCCTGGGCCATGAAGATCTCTCCTTGCGAGATGGTGCGAAACGTGTGCACAGGTCGTGCACTGAAGGGCGGTACCACGAGATGAGCCGAGGGCCGCGGTCTCCGTTCCCGAAGGAGGAGGACCAGGGCCAGGGTCGAACGTCACGCTCGCTTACCCGTTCTGCGAGCATGCAAAACATGGAACGAAGAACACGTTCAGCTTCACACACTCCCCGGGGGCGGTCAACGTTGTTCGCCTGCTGATCATCGCGTGTTGCGGGCTGTTCGCCGAGCGCGTGACCCCGGCGGCGCCCGGCGCGGACCCGGGCCCGCGCCGGTGGGCCCGGGGGAGTGGGCTCAGAAGAGGCGCGAGCCGCTGTCGTCGAGCCCGCGCATCTCGTCGTAGTCGAGGGTCAGGCACGCGATGCCCCGGTCCTCGGCGAGCACCCGGGCCTGGGGCCGGATGAGCTGGGCGGCGTACACCCCGCGCACGGGCGCCAGGAGGGGGTCCCGGTTGAGCAGCTCGAGGTACCGGGTGAGCTGCTCGACGCCGTCGATGTCGCCGCGGCGCTTGAGCTCGACCGCCACGGTGGCGCCGGCGGCGTCGCGGGCCAGGATGTCCACGGGCCCGATCGCGGTGGGGTACTCGCGCCGGACCAGGGTGTGACCCGAGCCCAGGCGGTGGATCTGCTCGGCGAGCAGGCGCTGCAGGTCCGCCTCGACGCCGTCCTTCACCAGCCCGGGGTCGGTGCCCAGCTCGTGGGAGACGTCCTCGTGGATCTCGAACACCTGGATGACGAGGCGGTCGTCGCTCTTGGCGGCCTGGACGGTCCACGTCTGCAGCACGCCCTCGGCCGCGAGCTCGGCCTCCGGCTCGCCGACGTGCAGGCGGGCGGGCGGGCTCATCCAGTTCAGGGGCTTGTAGCTGCCGCCGTCCGAGTGGACGAGCACGGAACCGTCCGCCTTCACGAGGAGGAGACGCCGGGCGGCGGGCAGGTGGGCGCGCAGACGCCCTTCGTAGTCGACGGAGCAATCGGCAATGACAAGACGCACGCGGACCAGCCTAGCGCTCCGCGGGACCCGGCCCGGACCCGGAGGCCCCCGCTGTGAGACGATGGCGCGGTGCCACGCTCCAACCACTCCTCCCGACGCCGCCACGGCGGCCCCGGCAGCGGCCCGCGCGCGAGCAAGTGGCAGCGCGGCGCCGCCCAGGAGCCGTGGTCGGTCGAACGCGTTCTGGAGCCGGCGCCCACGGTGGAGCGCTCGGCGGACGGGGACTGGCTGGTCCGCCACGTCCGGCCCGCCAACGCGGTCAAGACCTACACCTGCCCCGGCTGCGGCCGGTCGATCCCGCCGGGGATCGCGCACCTGGTCGTCTGGCAGCAGGACTCCCTGCTGGGGGCGCGCAGCGCCTTCGAGGACCGCCGCCACTGGCACGAGCGCTGCTGGCGCACCCGCCGCTGAGCCCGGCCCCGCCCGGCGCGGCCGCCGTCACGGCGTCACGCCGGGAGCGGACACGCGGGCGCACCGGTGGCCGAGCCGCCCCCGGCGGCCGATAATCGTGGAAGACCCGCGGCGCCCGCCGGGCGCCGTCCCGCCGCCGGCCGCCGCCCCGGCCCGGCGGACCGGACCACCGATCCCGCCCCGACACCGACGGCCCAGCGGACCGCCGTGCCCGTCGACGAGCCCTCAGGAGACGCCCCGTGAACGAGTTCCAGCACCAGCAGCCCCGCCGCACCGCCGAGACCGCTCCGCCGCCGCAGGAGGCCCCGCTCCCATCGTCGGTGCGGGGCGCGGTGGACCTGGGCGCCGTGCCCGCCGCCGGGCCGGGCGGGCAGCCCGCGGGGGAGGGCCGGCCGGGCGGGTACCGCCGGGAGGTGACGGCGGCGGACTTCCAGGAGGTCGCCGAGCTCTCCACCCGGGTCCCCGTGGTCTTCGCCCTCTGGGCCCGCTTCAGCGAGCAGTCCGTGGCGTTCACCGACACCCTGGAGCAGGTCGTGGACCGCTACCGGGGACGGCTCCTGCTGGCCTCCGTGGACGCCGAGGCGGTCCCCGAGATCGCGCAGATGTTCCAGGCGCAGTCCGTGCCCACCGTGGTGGCGCTGCTCGGCGGGCGGCCCGTCCCGCTGTTCAACTCCACGGTCCCGGCCGAGCAGGTGACCCAGCTGCTGGACGAGCTGCTCGCGCTCGCCGAGCAGAACGGGATCACGGGCACCGTGGAGCCCGTCCGCCCCGACGACGAGCCGGAGCCGCTGCCCCCGCTGCATCAGGAGGCCGTGGACGCCCTCGAGGCCGGGGACGTCGACGCCGCCGAAGCCGCCTACCGGAAGGCGATCGCCGAGAACCCCGGGGACCGGGAGGCGAAGCTCGCCCTCGCCCAGGTGCACCTGCTCCAGCGGGTGCTGCCGCTGGACGCCGCGACGGTCCGCGCCGAGGCCGCCGCCGCCCCGGAGGACGTGGCGGCGCAGCTGGCCGTCGCCGACCTCGACGTCTCGGGCGGCCACGTGGAGGACGCCTTCCGCCGGCTGCTGGAGCTGGTGCGGCGCACCGCCGGGGAGGAGCGGGACGCCGCCCGGCTGCGCCTGCTCGAGCTCTTCGACGTGGTGGGCGCCGAGGACCCGCGCACGGTGACCGCCCGGGGCGCCCTGATGCGCGCCCTGTTCTGAGCCCCCGCCCCTGACGCACCCCCTGACCGCCCCGCCCGCACGGCCACCGTCCGCCGGCGCGCGGGGCGCGTCCTCCGCCGCACGGTGGAGCGCATCCCGCGCGCCGGTGGGGCCGGCTCCGCCGCGCGCCGGAGGCGCGCCCGGTCCCGCCTGCCTACGCTGGGGGCATGAGCCACCAGCACCTCCCGCAGGCCGCCCCGGAACGGACCGGCGCCCCCGCGCCGGACACCCCGGCGCCCCCGTCCGGCGGGCCGCCGGCGCTGAGCGTGCGCGGGCTCGTCCGGGTCTTCGGCCGCCCCGGCACCCCCGAGGCCAAGGTCGCCGTGGACCGCGTGGACCTCGACGTCCCCCGCGGCTCCTTCTTCGGCCTCGTGGGACGCAACGGCGCCGGCAAGACCACGATGCTGTCCATGGCGACCGGACTCCTCCGCCCCACGGCGGGCAGCGCCCGCGTGGCCGGTGTCGACGTCTGGGCCGAGCCCCGGCGGGCCAAGCAGCTCATGGGCGTGCTGCCGGACGGACTGCACCTGTTCGACCGGCTCACCGGACGCCAGCTCGTCACCTACGCCGGCCTGCTGCGCGGCATGGACCGGGACGTCGTGGCCGAGCGCACCGACGACCTGCTGCGGGCCATGGACCTCACGGCCGACGCCGGGACCCAGGTCCAGGACTACTCCGCCGGCATGACCAAGAAGATCGCGCTGGCCGGCGCCCTCATCCACGCCCCGAGCCTGCTCGTCCTCGACGAGCCGTTCGAGTCGGTCGACCCCGTCTCGGCGGCGAACATCCGCGAGATCCTGCACGGCTTCGTGTCCGCCGGCGGGACCGTGGTCGTCTCCAGCCATGTCATGGACCTCGTGCAGCGGATGTGCGACCACGTCGCCGTGATGGACCGCGGCCGGGTGCTGGCCGCCGGGACGGTCGACGCGGTCCGGGCCGGGGCCACGCTCGAGGACCGGTTCGTCGAACTGGTCGGCGGGCGCCGGGAGACGGGGGAGGGCCTGCCGTGGCTGCGCCCGGAGTGAGCCCGGAGCTCGCCCCGGCCCCGGAGGGCCTCGCCCCCGCCCGGGCGGGCACCGCCGCCCTGGCCGGGCGCCTCGTGGGCCTCAAGGCGAGGATCCTCGTCAACACCCTCACCCGCAGCACCTGGGTGCTCGTGGGGACCGTGCTGGGCGCCGCCTACTTCGTGTTCCTGCTGGGCCTGGCCGTCGTCGCGCTGTTCCTGCTGGGCCGTCAGGACCTGTCCCTGGTGCGCACCGTCCTCGTGCTGGCCGGGTCGGCGGCCGTGCTGGCCTGGTGGCTGCTGCCCATCCTCGCGGCGCGGGCCGACGCCACGCTGGACCCGGCCCGCCTCGCCCTCCTGCCCCTGTCCGTGGGCCAGGTGCAGTGGGGCCAGGCCCTCGGCGCGGTCGTCGGCGTGCCGGGTGCGCTCACCGTCGTGGCGCTCCTCGCCACGGTGAGCTCCTGGCGCTCGTCCGCGGCCGCGCTGCTCGCGGCCCTCCTGTGCGTGCCGCTCGCGCTGGCCCTCGTGGTCACCGGATCCCGCTGCGTCACCGCCCTCGCCGTCGGTCTCGGCCGCCGCCGGCGCCTCACGGAGCTGGTCTCGCTGGCCGCGCTCGTGGCCCTGGTGCTGCTCGGCCCGATCCTCACCGGCCTGCTGAGCGGGCTGGAGCGGCTGTGGGACCGGCTGCCGCAGTACGCCGGCGTGCTCGCGTGGACACCGGTCGGAGCCGTCTGGGCGGTCCCGGCCGACGTCGCCGCCGGCCGGTGGGGCACCGCCGCCGCCCGGCTGGCCGTCACGGTCCTGACCGTCGTCGTCCTCGTCCTCGTCTGGCGGGTCGCGCAGGAGCGGGCCCTCACCAGCACGGCCGGCGGGCGGACCGCGGCCCCGCGCGAGGGGGCCGCCGGCGCGGGGCTCCTCGACCTCGCGCCCCGGCGCGCGTGGGCGGCCGTCGCGGCCCGGTGCCTGGTCTACTGGGTCAGGGACCCCCGCTACTCGGCCGGTCTGCTCGTCATCCCGGCCCTCGCCGTGCTCATGTGGTTCTCCCGGGACCCGGAGGGAGGCGGCGTCCTCCTCTACGCCCTGGGCCCGATGATCGCGGCGCTGCTCGCGTACCAGATCTCGGGCGACGTGTCCTACGACAACACCGCCCTGCACCTGCACGTCCTCACCGGTGTGCGGGGCGTCCACGACCGCGCGGGCCGGGTGCTCGCGCTGCTCGTGATCGCCGTGCCGCTCACGGCGGCCGGGCTGCTGCTGCCGTTCGCGGTCGAGGGCCGGTGGCAGCTGCTGCCCGGGGTCGCGGGCACCGCGCTGCTGGCGCTGCTGGGCGGGGCGGGCCTGTCCTCGGTGATGTCCGCCCGGTACACCTACCCCGTGGCCCCGCCGGGCGCGTCCCCGCTGAAGACGCCGCAGGGCTTCACCGTCCTGAACGTCCTCGTCCAGTTCGTGGCGCTGGGGCTGATCCTCGTCCTCGTGCTGCCGGCCGCCGTCCCCCTCCTCGTGCAGGTCTTCACCGGCGACCCCGTGTGGGGCTGGGCGGGGCTGGCCGCCGGGGCGGTGCTCGGCCCGCTGCTGTGCTGGGGCGGGATCGTCCTCGGCGGGCGCTGGTACGACCGGCGGGCCCCCGAGCTGCTCCAGGAGGTCGCCCAGTTCCGCTGAGCGGGACGGGCGCTCCCGGCGCACGGGGGCCGGCGGGGACGGGGTAAACTGGCGCCCATGCATGTCTCAGCGGCGACCACCGGCACCCCGACGAACGGCCCGGACGACACCCCGTACGGTGCCGATCCGGCGCAGCCGGCCGGGGGCACCTCGACGATCGAGCGCGAGGAGACCAGGGAGCTCCAGGAGCCGGGCGACCACGAGCGCTTCGCGCACTACGTGCGCAAGGAGAAGATCATGGAGTCCGCCCTCTCCGGCGAGCCCGTGATCGCCCTGTGCGGCAAGGTCTGGGTCCCCGGCCGCGACCCGCAGCGGTTCCCGGTGTGCCCGACCTGCAAGGAGATCTACGACGGACTCCGCCCCCCGAACGACCAGGGCGACGACCAGGGCTGAGCACCCCCGGCCGAGCAAGCGCCCGCCGCCGGCGGGCGCTTTTGCGTGGCCCGCCGCCGCGCCCCCCGTCATCCACCGCGGCCACGAGGCCGCGGCACCACGAGCGAAAGGACGTCGCCAGAGTGTCCCAGGACGACCAGCTCTCCCTGTTCGGCGCAGCCGCCGCCGACCTCCCCCCGGCCTATCCGGACCGCGCCGCGTGGGGCACGGCCCCCAAGCTGCGCGCCTGGCAGGCGGAGGCGCTGCAGCGCTACTTCGAGGCACAGCCCCGGGACTACATGGCCGTCGCGACCCCCGGGGCCGGCAAGACGACCTTCGCGCTGCGCGTGGCCAAGGAGCTCTTCGACCGCGGGACCGTCAACCGGATCACGGTGGTGACGCCCACGGACCACCTCAAGCGGCAGTGGGCGGACGCCGCCGCCCGCGTGGGCCTGGCGATCGACCCGAACTTCAAGAACGCGGACGGCTCCCACGGCCGGGACTACCTGGGCGCCGCCGTGACCTACTCGCAGGTGGCCATGAAGCCGCTCCTGCACCGGGCCCGCACCGAGGCGGGCCGGACCCTGGTGATCATGGACGAGATCCACCACGCCGGGGACTCCCTCACGTGGGGCGACGGGCTCCAGGAGGCCTTCGACCCCGCCGCCCGCCGGCTCGCCCTGACCGGCACCCCCTTCCGCTCGGACACCGCGCCGATCCCGTTCGTGCGCTACCTGGAGGACGGGGACGGCATCCGCCGCTCGAGCGCCGACTACACCTACGGCTACGGCGACGCGCTCAAGGACCACGTGGTCCGGCCCGTGATCTTCCTCGCCTACTCGGGACAGATGCGCTGGCGCACCAGCGCGGGGGAGGAGATGGCCGCGGAGCTCGGCGAGGGCTTCACGAAGGACATCACCGCCCACGCGTGGCGCACGGCGCTCGACCCGAACGGGCAGTGGATCCCGTCGGTGCTCCAGGCCGCGGACCAGCGGCTCACGGAGGTGCGGCGCACCGTGCCGGACGCCGGGGCGATGGTCATCGCGACCGACCACCAGGACGCGAAGGCCTACGCCGCGCAGCTGCGCCGGATCACGGGGGAGAACCCCACCGTGGTCCTCTCCGACGACAAGGGCGCCTCGGACCGGATCGACGAGTTCTCCGCGGGGGACAGCCGCTGGATGGTGGCCGTGCGGATGGTCTCCGAGGGCGTCGACGTCCCCCGGCTCGCCGTGGGCGTCTACGCGACGTCCACGTCCACGCCGCTGTTCTTCGCCCAGGCGGTCGGCCGCTTCGTGCGCGCCCGCAAGCGCGGGGAGACGGCCTCCGTGTTCCTGCCGTCCGTGCCGGCGCTGATGCAGCTCGCCAACGAGATGGAGGCCGAGCGGGACCACGCCCTCGACAAGCCCGCCGCGGAGGAGACCGGCCTGCCGGCCGACCCGCTCGAGGAGGGCTGGGACGACGACCTGCTCGAGGAGGCCAACCGGGAGGAGAAGGCGTCCGCGGCCCTCGCCCAGGGCCGGTTCGAGGCCATCGGCTCGGACGCGTCCTTCCACGGGGTCCTCTTCGACGGCGGCGCCTTCGGCGGCGGCGTGGCGGTGGGCTCGGAGGAGGAGGCGGACTTCCTCGGCATCCCGGGCCTGCTCGAGGCCGACCAGGTCTCGGCGCTGCTGCGGGAGCGGCAGTCCCAGCACGCCCGGCGGCGCCCCGGCGCCGCCCGCACCCCGGAGCAGCCGGCGGTGCCCGACCACCGGCGGCTCAAGGAGCTGCGCGCCACCCTGTCCAAGAACGTCTCGGCCTGGGCGTCCCGCACCGGCACCCCGCACGGCATGGTCCACAACGAGCTGCGCCGGGTGTGCGGCGGACCCGCGGTGGCGCAGGCGAACGAGGCGCAGCTCCAGGCGCGGGTGAAGAAGCTGCAGGACTGGTTCATCGGGCGCAAGTGAGTCGCACCCGGGACGCGAACCGCCCGGGACGGGGCGGTCCGCTGCCGGGCACGGGTCAGGACCGGACGACCTCGACCCCCGCCTCGGCCATCTCCCGCAGGGCGCGCTCTGTGGACTCCGCGGCGACGCCCGCGGTGAGCTCCACCAGCACCCGGGTGTCGTAGCCGGCCTCGACGGCGTCCAGGGCGGTCGCCCGCACGCAGTGGTCGGTCGCCAGGCCCACGATGTCCACGGCTTCGATCTCGTGCTCCCGCAGCCAGTCGTCGAGGCTCACGTCCGGCTCGTCGTCGACGTCCTCGTCGTCGCCCATCGGCACGTCCGCGTCCGGGGCGAGCAGCCCCTCGAAGCCGGAGTAGGCGGCGTCGTGCTCGCCCTTGCGGAACCACGCCTGGATCCAGTCCGTGTCCAGGTCCGGGTGGGAGTGGGCCCCGCGGGACTCGGCGACGCAGTGCACGGGCCAGGAGTCCACGTAGTCCGGCTCGTCGGAGAAGTGCGCCCCGGGGTCGACGTGCCAGTCCTGGGTGGCCGCGACGGCCGCGTAGTCCCCGTGGTGGTCCTCCAGGTGCTCCGACACGGCGGCGGCCACCGCCGCGCCTCCGGCGACGGGCAGCGAGCCGCCCTCGCAGAAGTCGTTCTGCACGTCGACGACGATCAGTGCGGTCCTCATGGTGTTCCTCCCTCTGTTCGGTGCTTCACGCTCGTGCTTCTCGCCCGGTGGTGCTCCTCCGGCGGGTGCCGCTGGGCGGATCCCGCCCGGCGCGCGCCGCCCGGACGGCCGCTCAGGCCGGGGCCTCGGGCCCCAGGACGGTCGGGATCACGGGGTCGCCCTCGCTGAGCCGCCGGGCCGAGCGGGGCAGCTCCGCCACGGACGCCGCGTGCCGCTCCCGGGCCCGGCGGACCCCCTCCGGGCCCGTCCAGCCGTCCAGCAGCTCGCCGCGGCGGACGAAGTCCTCCAGCAGCGGCCGGTCGTCGCCGTCGTCGTCGGGCAGCCGGCCGATGCCGACCATCTCGTGGGTCGCCGTGCCCCGCTCGTCCCGGCGCCGCAGGGCGTGCTTGCGCCCGCCCACGGACACCTTGCCCTTCGCGGCCTTCGCCACGGGCCGCAGCTCGCCCGAGGAGTCCTCGCGGGCCACCAGCTTGTAGACCATCGACGACGTCGGCGCGCCGGAACCGGTGACCACGCGGGTGCCCACGCCGAACGCGTCGACGGGCGCGGCGTTCAGGGCCGCGATCGCGTACTCGTCCAGGTCCGAGGTGACGGTGATGCGGGTGTCCGGGTTGCCGAGCTCGTCGAGGAGCCCGCGCACCCAGGCGGCCTGGGTCACGAGGTCGCCCGAGTCCAGGCGCACGCCGCCCAGCCCGGGACCCGCGAGCTCCACGGCCTTGCGCACCGCGGTCTCGACGTCGTAGGTGTCGACGAGCAGGGTGGTGTCCCGGCCCATGGACTGGAGCTGGGCGCGGAAGGCGTCCTCCTCCGTGTCGTGCAGGAGCGTGAAGGAGTGGGCGGCCGTCCCGACCGTCCGGATCCCGTAGCGGTGCCCGGCCTCGAGGTTCGACGTCGAGTCGAAGCCGCCGATGACCGCCGCCCGCGCGGCCGCGACGGCGGCCTCCTCGTGGGCGCGCCGGGAGCCCATCTCGATGCACGGGCGCCCCGCCGCGGCACCCACCATGCGGGAGGCGGCCGAGGCCACGGCGCTGTCGTAGTTGAGCACCGACAGGAAGTACGTCTCGAGCACGCACGCCTCGGCGAAGGTGGCCTCGACCACGAGCAGCGGCGACGAGGGGAAGTACGCCTCGCCCTCGGCGTAGCCGGAGATCGAGCCGGTGAAGCGGAAGTCGGCGAGGTAGTCCAGGGTGGCTCGGTTGACCACGCCGGTGTCCGACAGGAAGCGCAGCTGCTCGTCGCCGAAGCGGAAGCTCCCGAGCCCCTCGAGGAGGCGCCCCGTGCCCGCCACCACGCCGTAGCGCCGCCCAGCGGGGAGCCGCCGGGCGAAGACCTCGAACACGCTGCGCCGCTGCGCGGTGCCGGCGTGCAGGGCGGCCTGCAGCATGGTCAGCTCGTAGTGGTCGGTCATCAGGGACGTGGGCGGCGGGGCCCACCGGTGGCTGCGCTGGTTCACGGGCACCACTCTAGCGACGCCGCCGGTGCGCCCCGTCTCCGGCACTCGCTACGATGGACGGACCATGCACTGCGCTACTCCCGCCGCCGCCCGCCCCGCGGCCACCGCCACCCCGGAGACCGGCACCCGGCCCACCGGCGCGACGTCCGTGGCCACTGAGACCGAGACCCCGTGGAACGTGGTCGTGTGGGACGACCCCGTCAACCTCATGAGCTACGTCACCTACGTGTTCCGCTCCTACTTCGGCTACCCGGAGGAGAAGGCCCGCTCCCTGATGCTGGAGGTCCACCACCACGGGCGCTCCGTGGTGGCCAGCGGCTCCCTCGAGGAGGCCGAGACCCACACCGCGGCGATGCACGGCTTCGGACTGTGGGCCACCTTCGAGCAGGCGGGGGGCCACTGATGGCGCAGGGCTTCCGGTCCACCCGCCGGGGCATCACCGCCCGCTTCGAGGAGCCCGAGAAGGAGCTGCTCCAGAAGCTGTTCGCGGACGTCGCCCAGGCGCTCGCCCCCGAGCAGCCGGCCTCGGAGGACTCGCTCGAGCGGATGCTCGGCGTGTCCGGGGACGCCACCGTCCCCGACGACTCCGCGCTGCGGCGGCTGCTGCCCGACGGGAGCCTGGACCCCGAGCGCGCCGCCGAGTTCCGCCGGTACACGGAGCGGGGGCTGCGGGAGACCAAGCGCGGCGTGCTGCAGCAGGCGGCCCTCGCGCTGGAGGCCCAGCCCGTGCGGCTGGACCCCGCCCAGGCGCAGGCCTTCGGGCAGGCCCTCAACGACGTGCGGCTGGTGCTGGCGGACCGGCTCGGGATCCGCAGCGAGGCCGACGCCGAGCGCGTGGGTCGCTACGACGACTGGTCCGCGATCGAGGACGTCGAGACGTACATGTCGCTCCTGTACAACTTCGTCTCGTGGTTGCAGGAGACCCTCATGGAGGCCCTCCTCCACGACCTGCCCCGGGACTGACCGGGCACGACACCGCGGGCGGCCCCCGCCCCGGCCGGGGGTGACGCGGCTCACGGCGGCACGGCCGCGGCGCGGTTTGGGACGGCGGCACGCCCGGGACTACGCTCTTGACGATATGCAGGATGACGACGTCTTCGGGGCCGGCGGCCGGGCCGCCCGGCGCCCCAACCCCGGTTCACCCATCGGCGTGTTCGACTCCGGGGTGGGCGGTCTCACCGTGGCCCGCGCCATCATCGACCAGCTGCCCCACGAGGAGATCGTGTACGTGGGGGACACCGCCCACGGGCCCTACGGGCCGCTGCCGATCGCCGAGGTCCGGGCGCACGCCCTGCGGATCATGGACGAGCTCGTCGACTCCGGCGTCAAGCTGCTCGTGATCGCCTGCAACACGGCGTCCGCGGCGGTGCTGCGCGACGCCCGGGAGCGCTACACCCGGGTCTACGGGATCCCGGTGGTCGAGGTCATCCAGCCGGCGGTGCGCCGGGCGGTCGCCTCGACCCGCAACGGCCGGATCGGCGTCATCGGCACGGAGGCGACGGTCGGTTCCCGCGCCTACGACGACACGTTCGCCGCCGCCCCCCACCTGCGGATCGACTCGGTGGCCTGCCCCGCGTTCGTCGACTACGTGGAGGCGGGCGTCACCACGGGGCCCGGCCTGCTGGCCACGGCCCAGGCCTACCTGGACCCGCTGCGCGAGGCCGACGTGGACACGCTGGTGCTGGGCTGCACCCACTACCCCCTGCTCACCGGCGTGATCTCCTACGTCATGGGCGACGCCGTCACGCTGGTCTCCAGCGCGGAGGAGACCGCCAAGGACGTCTACCGGGCGCTCGTCAGCCACGGGCTCGAGCGCGAGCCGGGGGTGCCGGGCGGGCCCGCCCGGCACGAGTTCCTCGCCACCGGGGACGCCGCGTCCTTCGAGGTCCTCGCCCGGCGGTTCCTGGGGCCGGAGGTCGCCCGCGTCCGGCACACCAGCTCCGTGGCGGAGCAGTACCCCACGGGCTCGCTCGCGCGGATCACCCCGGAGATGATCGGGGGAGCGGGCCCGTCCGCGCCCTGAGCAGCTCCGCGGCCGGTGCGGCCGCCGTCCCACCGGCACCTCCTGGAAGGCTCTCGCCCATGAAACTCACCATCATCGGATGCACCGGCTCCTTCGCGGGGCCGAACTCCCCGGCCTCCTGCTACCTCGTCAGCGGTGAGGACGCCGAGGGACGGACCTGGCGCATCCTGCTGGACATGGGCAACGGCGCCCTCGGGGTGCTGCAGCGCCACATCGACCTGCACGACATCGACGCCGTGCTCGTCAGCCACCTGCACCCCGACCACTGCATCGACCTGGCCGGGCTGCACGTGGCGATCAAGTGGGACCCGCGCGGCTGGGGCCGACCCCCGATCCCGCTGTGGGCGCCCACCGGCCTCCACGAGTACCTCAGCAGCACCCACGGGCTCCCCACGGAGCCCGGGATGCACGGGGAGTTCGACTTCCACACCTGGGTCCCGGAGGAGCCCGTGCGGGTGGGGCCGTTCGCGATCACGCCCTTCCGGGTGGAGCACCCCACCCCCGAGCCCTACGCCCTGCGCATCGACTACGACGGCGTCATGGGCCCCAGCACCCTGGCCTACTCGGGGGACACCGACGCGTGCGAGGGGCTCGTGCGCGCCGCGCGGGACGCCGACGTCTTCCTGTGCGAGGCCGCCTACCACGAGGGCCGCGACGACGCGCTGCGCGGCATCCACCTGACCGGCCGGCGCGCGGCGGAGGCCGCCCGGGACGCCGGGGCCCGCCAGCTGCTGCTGACGCACCTGCCGGTGTGGAACTCCCCGACGCGGGCCGTGGAGGAGGCGCAGGAGGTCTTCGCGGGACCCATCGGGGTGGCCGAGCCCGCCTACACCTACCGGATCGTCCGGCGGGGGAGCGGTCGTCCCGCGGCCGCCGTCGGGCCGTGAGCCCCGCCGCCGGCGGCCGGGCCGGGCGGTCGGTGCCGCGGGGTAAGGTGGACCACATGGATTCCCCCGTCGACCAGACCGCACCGGCCCTCTCGACCTCGGGGGTGACCCGGTCGGACGGCCGTTCGCCCGGTGAGCTGCGACCCATCACGATCACCCGCGGCTGGTCCCAGCAGGCGGAGGGCTCCGCCCTCATCGAGTTCGGCAGCACCCGGGTGCTGTGCACCGCGTCCGTGACCGAGGGCGTCCCGCGCTGGCTCAAGGGGGAGGGCCGCGGCTGGGTGACCGCCGAGTACGCGATGCTCCCGCGGGCCACGTCCACCCGGTCCGCCCGCGAGTCCGTGAAGGGCAAGATCGGCGGGCGCACCCACGAGATCTCCCGGCTCATCGGCCGCTCCCTGCGCTCGGTCATCGACCTCTCCGCCCTCGGCGAGAACACCGTGGTCCTGGACTGCGACGTCCTCCAGGCCGACGGCGGCACCCGCACCGCGGCCATCACCGGCGCCTACGTGGCCCTCGCCGAGGCGATCGGATGGGCCCGGGCCGAGGGGCTCGTCGCCCGCCGCGCGCAGCCGCTCACCGACACGGTGGCCGCCGTGTCCGTGGGCATCATCGACGGCGTGCCGATGCTGGACCTCCCGTACGTCGAGGACGTGCGGGCCGAGACCGACATGAACGTGGTGGTCACCGGGTCCGGCGACTTCGTGGAGGTGCAGGGCACCGCCGAGGGCGCCCCCTTCGACCGCGCCGAGCTGGACGCCCTGCTCGACCTCGCGCTGGCCGGCTGCGCCCAGCTCACCCAGATCCAGGTCGAGACCCTGCGCGAGGCCGGCGATGGGTGACCACCACGGCGCCCGGGTGGTGCTCGCCACGCACAACCGGGGCAAGCTCGCCGAGCTGCGGGACCTGCTCGCGCCCGCGCTGCCCGGAGCCGACGTCGAGCGGCTGGTCGTGGACGCCGCCGCGGCCGGGGCCCCCGACGTCGTCGAGGACGGCACCACCTTCGAGGCCAACGCCCTGCTCAAGGCCCGCGCCGCCGCCGCCGCGACCGGGCTGATCGCCGTGGCCGACGACTCCGGCCTGGCCGTCGACGTGCTGGGCGGAGCCCCCGGGATCTTCTCCGCGCGCTGGTCCGGCCGGCACGGCGACGACGCCGCGAACCTGCGGCTGCTGCTCGCCCAGCTCTCCGACGTCCCCGACGTCCACCGCGGCGCGCAGTTCGTGTGCGCCGCCGCGCTCGTCACCCCGGACGGACGCGAGCACGTGGAGACCGGGACGCTGCGCGGCGCCCTGCTGCGGGAGCCCGTGGGGGACGGCGGCTTCGGCTACGACCCCCTGCTGCGCCCCGACGGGTCCGACCGGACCTGCGCCGAGCTCACGCGCGCGGAGAAGAACGCCATCAGCCACCGCGGGCGCGCGATGCGGGCCCTGCTCCCGCACCTGCTGACCGCCCTCGACCCCGCCGCCGTCCCCGACTGACCCACGTCCGAACCGAGGAAGTTGACCATGCCCTGGTCGCAGCTCCACCACCTGCCGTTCGCCGGCGCCGTCGAGGCCGTGCTGCGCGAAGCCGGCATGAGCGCCGACCCCGGCCAGTGGGAGGTCCACGCCGGCGGGTCCGCCCACGTGGTGGTGAACGTGGGCCACGTGATCTCCGTGCGGATCGCCAAGAACGCCACGGTCTGCGAGCACGTCCAGCGCCGCACGGAGGTGCTGCGGAGGCTGCCCCGCTTCTCGTTCGCGACCCCGCGGCCGCTCACCGGCGTGGTGGTCTCCCACGGCTACACCGGGGTGGGCCTGACGTGGCTGCCCGGGCACCCGCACCCGCCCGGGCACGGCGACCCGGCCGTGCTGCACCGGGTGCTGACCGAGCTGGCCGAGGTCGACACCTCCGGCTTCGCGCGGTACCTCGACCGTCCCGGCCAGCACTGGGGCGGCCACCGGCGGCGGCACGTGCTGCTCGACGAGGTCATCCCGCGGCTGCTGCCCCGCAACCAGGAGGCCGCGCGGCGGGCCGTCGCCGAGCTCGCGGCGCTGCCGACCGTGGTGCCGACCCTGGTGCACGGGGACCTCATGGGGCACAACATGCTGTGGGACGGTGACGGGGACGAGCTCACGGGCATCATCGACTGGGACCACGCCTGTCTGTCCGACCCCGCGCACGACGCCGCGTCCCTCGGGCTGTGGTACGGCTGGGACACCCTGCGCGCCGCCGTCTCGGAGACCGTCTACGAGCGGGCCCGGCTGCACGCGCGCACGTTCCCGCTGCAGGCGGTCGCCTACGCGCTGCACCACGACCTCGACACCGCCCAGGTCAACCAGTCCATCGCCCGGGCCGACGACTGGATCGAGACCAACCTGCGCGGTGTCTCCGCCTGAGCGGGCGCAGTAGGCTGTTCCGGTGCCTCGTCCCGCTTCCCCCGACACGACCACCGACCGGCCCGCCGCGGATCCGTCGTCCCTCTCCTTCACCGCCATCGACTTCGAGACCGCGAACCGCTTCATCGGCTCGCCGTGCGCCGTGGGCCTCGTGCGGGTCCGCGGCGGACGGGTGGTGGCGGAGCGCTCCGCCTACATGCGCCCGCCGCGCACCCGCGCGGACTTCGACCCCGGGAACACGCGCATCCACGGGATCACCGAGCACACGGTGGCGGGCCACCCCGGCTTCGCCGAGCTGTGGCCGCGGATCGAGGACTGGATCCTGGCCGAGGACCCCGACGAGCTCGTGGTGGCGCACAACGCGGCCTTCGACATGGGCGTGATCCGCGCCGCGTGCGCGGAGACGGACACGCGGCACGCCCCGCTGGCGTACGCGTGCAGCCTGGCGCTGGCCCGGCGCGGCTACGACCTGCCGTCCTACGCGCTGCCCCGGGCGGCCGAGGCCGCCGGGGTGCCGCTGCGCCGCCACCACGACGCCCTCGAGGACGCCCGGGCCTGCGCGGGGATCGTGGTGGACCTGGTCCACCGGGCCGGTGCGGGCACCGTCCGGGAGCTGCTCGCCGGCGCGGGACTGAACGTCAAGCGGCTGGCGGCGCCCCCACTTCCCTGAGCCAGCGCTCGGCCGTCTCCGACACCACGTCCCCGGCGTCCAGCCGGGCGCGCCACTCCGGCGGCAGCGCGGCCGTCCCGAGGGCCGCGCCCGTCACGGCGCCGGCGATCGCCCCCGCCGCGACCGGGTGGCCGGTGCCGGCGGTGGCCAGCTCCACCGCGCGGCGGAACACGGCCTGCGGGTCCCCGGCGCCCGGGGCCTCGGCCTCCGCGCGCAGGGCCGCGCCGAGGCCGCCCGCCAGGGTCTCCGGGGCGGCCCCGCCCGCGCCGAGCAGCCGGTCGAGCGCCGCGGGGTCGGGGTCCTCCCGCATGGCGGCGCGCACGGCGTCCTCGAGCCGGGCGAGGGTCTCGGCCACCGGGCGCGTGAGGTTCCCGGCGGTCTCGCGGGCGGCGGCCACGGCGGCCGCGACCGGCCGCGGCAGGCCCTCCCGGCGGGCGCGCACGGCGGCGTGGACCACGAAGCCCTGGACGGCCGCCGCGGTCTGCGCCTCGGGGTGCCCGTGGGTCAGGGCGGCGCCGTTGATGGCCAGGGGCGCGAGCGTGCGCCAGCCGACGTGGGGGAGCAGACCGAACGGCGAGGAGCGCAGCACCGGTCCGGCGCCCTTGGCCTCCGGCTGCAGGGGGCGTTCGACCTCGCCCATCCGGCCGGAGCGGAGGGCCGCCAGCACCGTTCCGTCCGGCTCCCGCACGGCGTGCAGGACCTCGTGCTCGTCGATCGGGCGGGGCAGGGGCCGCGGCGCCTCGGCCGGGTGGCGCTCGCCCTGGGTCCCCAGCCAGCGCAGGTAGGCCAGCCACAGGCACGCGGTCTCGTCGGCGCCGTGGCCCTGGTTCGCCCACTCGACGACCTCCTGCAGGGCGTCCAGGGTGTAGAGGGTCAGCTGGGTGGCGTCGGAGATCCGCAGCACCGCGCTGCCTTCGGCGTCGGCGGGGGCGTCCGCGCCGGCCGCCGCGGAGCGGGAGCGCGGACCGGAGCTCGCGCGGCCGCCCAGCGCGTCCCCGAGGGCTCCGCCCAGCAGGGCGGCGCGCACGGAGTCGGCGTACTCGGGCCAGGCGGGGTCGAGGCCGGCGTCGGGCGAGAGCAGGGGTGCGGGCATGCGGTCAGTGTAGTCGGCGGCCGACACGGCCCGGGGCGGGTTCAACCGCCCTTCAGGTCACTGTGGTTGCATGGCACGGGCGCCCGGCGCCCCGCCGGCACGGCACCCCCACCGTGCCGCCCCGATCCCTGAGGAGAAATCCATGAGTCACCACGTTCCCGGCACCACCGCGCGCCCCGGCGCCGACGGCGCCGACAGCGCCGTCCACGACGGCGCCGCCCCCGGCACGGCGGGCCTCGCGGCGCCCGTGCCCGTCGCCGCGCGCAAGGACACCGTGCCCGCCGGCGCCCCGGAGGCCGCGTCCGCGCCGGCCCAGTGGGCCGCCGAGTTCGCCGGGACGGCGCTGCTGGTCTTCGCCGGGCTGGGCACGGGCATGTTCGCCACCGAGGTCATCGACTCCGCGCTCGGCTTCGGTCTCGGCCTGGTCGCCGCGATCGTCGCCTTCGGGCACGTCTCCGGGGGGCACTTCAACCCCGCGGTGACGCTCGCCGCGGTCGTGGCCGGGCGCACGCCCGCACGGGCCGCGATCGGCTACGTGGTGGCCCAGGTGCTCGGCGCCCTGGCCGCGGCCGGCGTGCTGTGGGCGGTGCTCATCAGCCTGCTCGACTCCTCGACCACCGCGCAGGTCCTCGGCGCGGTCTCCAACGGCTTCGGGGAGAACTCCACCTCCCAGGCCGGGTGGACCACCGTGCTGCTCGTCGAGTTCGTGGCGACCGCCCTGTTCGCCCTCGTGGTCCTGGGCTCCACCGCGCCGCGGGCCAACGCGGTGCTCGCCCCCGTGGCCATCGGTGCGGCCCTCGCGTTCCTGCTCACGATCACCGCGCCGTTCGACGGCGGGTCGCTGAACCCCGCCCGCTCGACCGGCGCCGCCGTGGTCGCCGGCGCCGGCCACCTGGGCCAGCTGTGGCTGTTCTGGGTGGCCCCGCTGCTCGGCGGCCTCGTGGCCGGTCTGGTCCACCGCTCGGCGACGCTCTCCCGGCCGCGCCGCGGCGCCGGGGCGCCCGCCGCGGAGGAGGACGCCCCGGCCGCGGAGGCGACGCCCGCCGCGTCCGCCGCGCCGGTCCGGGAGCGGTGAGCCCGCGGCCCTGCCGGGTCCGGCAGGGCCGCCGGATCCTCCGCCCGTCGCGGGGGGCCGTCGCTTTCCGTCATCCTCCGGGCGGCGGGGCTAGGCTGGTCCGTGCCCGGCCGCCGTCGGGAGGATGCGGAGGTACCTCGTGAGCAGTGCGCGCGCCGCCGAGCCCCTCGGGGGTTTCAGCACGGCCGCCCGCTCGCCCCTGGCCGACTCCCGGGAGCTCGCCGCCGTCAGCGGCGCGCTGTACCCCGTGCTGACCCTGCTCGTGCGGCTGCCCCAGACCATGGTGCCTCTCGGCGTGCTGACCACGGTGGCGCTGATCTCCGGGTCCCCGGCCCTGGGCGCCTTCTGCGCCGCCGCCGTGACGTTCGGCTCGGCGGTGTGCGGGCTGGCCATGGGCGCGGCCGCCTCGTGGCGCCGGCGCCAGCTCGGCCTGGTGCTGCTCACCCTCGTGAACCCGCTGGTGGTGTGGTGGCTCGTGCGCCGGCTCCCGGACCTCGCCGCCGACCCCGGGGCGGCCCCCGCCCAGCTGGTGCTCCCGTGCCTGCTCGCCGGGCTCGTGCTGCCGCAGATGGGCGTGGCGTGCCGGCTGCGCTGGTGGTCCCTGCTGCGCCGGGACTCCCGGGAGGACCTCTTCGACACCGCGCTGCGCCACGAGAGCGTCATGGACTCGCTGGCCACCGTCCTGGCGGCCGCGGTGACCGGGCTCGTGGCCGTGACCCTCGGGCCGGTGGCCGTGCTGGTGCTCGCGGCCACCCTGACCCTCGTGGGCACCACCGTGTTCCTGCTGCACTGCTCGGCCCGCCTGCCGCGGGGGCTCGTCCACTTCCTGCCGCCCGTCGCGGCCGCACCGAACCGGGCGGCCCGCAACCGCCGCCGCCGGGCGCGGCAGCTCCGGCTGCTCCCCGTGCTGGGGATGGGGGCGCTGGGGGCCCTCGTGGGGTCGACCCTGGGAGCGGTCCTCGTCTTCGCGACCGCCGTGGACGCGGTGGTCTCGGTCAGCTGGCTGTACGCGGTCTCGGGGTTCACCTCGGCGCTGGCCGCGGTGGCCGCGTCCGCCCGCACCGAGGAGCTGCGGCTGTGGAACCGCTGGGTGGCGGCGGCCGCCGGGGCCGTGCTCGCCGCGATGCTCCTGACCATCCCGGACGACTCCGCGGGGATGGTGGTCGTGCTGGCGCTGGCCGGGCTGACCACCGGACCGTGCCTGGTGGCGGTCTACGAGATCGCCCGGCTCGTGGCCCCGAGCTCCCGGGTCACGGCCCTGACCACCGTCATGACCGCGGTGATGAGCGTGGGGCTGACCGGGGGGCTCGCCCTGTCCGGGTGGTGGGGGGAGTCCTGGGGCTACCGGAGCGCCGCACTGGTGCCGGTGCTCTCCGCGGCGGTCCTGCTGGCCACAGCCCTGACCTTCGTGCACCGCTGGCGGCGCATCGGTCCCGGGGACCTCTGAGCCCACCGGGGCCGGGACCGGGGCGGCAGGGGGGGGTGCCTCTATGGTTTCCGTCAAGCGGCCAGGGCCACCGGTGACGTGTTCTGGGGCTCGGTGGGGTCTTGGTAGAGGGTGCCGTCGCGCAGCATGGCGAACAGGACGTCGGTCCGTCGGCGGGCCAGGGCGATGATCGCCTGGTTGTGGCGTTTGCCCTGGGCGCGTTTCCGGTCGTAGTAGGCCCTCGAGGGTGGGTGGTTGAGTGAGGCGAAGGCCGAGAGGAACAGTGCCCGCTTCAGGCGTTTGTTGCCGCCCTTGGCGGCGTGCTCGCCGCGGATCGAGGTTCCCGACCTTCGGGTGACCGGGGCGATCCCGGCGTAGGAGGCCAAATGCCCGGCATCTCGGAAGTCCTTGCCGACGACCTCGGTGAGGATTCTCGCGGCGGTCCTGACCCCTATCCCGGGCATCGAGGTCAGGACCGGGCAAAGAGGGTGGGCCTCCACGAGGGCCTCGACCTGGGCGGCCACCGTGGCCCGTTGGTGGATCAGGCCGGCCAGCTGCCCGGCCAGGATCGGCACGACGGTGGCGGCGGCCTCGGTGCCGGCCACGACCACGGTCTGCTGCCCCAGAGCGTCGAAGATTTCCTCGGTGAGGGTCTCGGCCAGCCGGGGTGCGTGCTTCTTGAGCCTTGCCCGCACGTGGCCCCTGCCGGCCGCGGCGAGCTTGGCCGGGGTCGGGTAGCGGCTGAGCAGATCGGCGACCGCCGGGTGGGTCACCCGCGATCCCAGGACCCGTTCCAGGGCGGGGTGGATCTGGGTGAGCATGCCCCGTAGGCGGTTGGAGGTGGCGGTGATCTGGGTGGCGAGGTCGTCGTCGAAGCCGGCCAGCACGGCCAGTTCGGCGATCTGGGCCTCATCGACCTGGATGTCACGCAGGGTGTGCGGCATGGTCCGGGCGGCCTCGGCGATGATCAGTGCGTCGCGGGCGTCGGTCTTGGCCGTGCCCGGGTGCAGATCGGCGATCCGGCGCATCGCCAGCCCGGGCAGGTAGGCCACCTGTACGCCATCGGTGCCTTCGGCGACGGCCACCGGCAACGCCCCGATCGTGGCCGGCTGGTCCACGACCATCAGCACCGGCCCATGGGCCGCGGCCAGGTCGGTGAGGATGGCCCGCAGCCGGGTCTCGTCGTTAGGCAGGGCCTTGTCGTAGACCGTCTTCCCCGCAGCCGTCACCGCCACGGCGTGGTGGTCGGACTTGCCGACGTCGAGGCCGACGAACACCGCCGGTTGTGGTTGCTCTGACATGGCCGGGCCCCTTCTCATCCGCTGCTGTACGAGCATGCTGGCCGGCCGGATGGTGATCACGCTCGGCATCCACGTTACGAAGGCCCTAATCCAGCGGGCCCTGCCTCTATTAGCGATCCGCGATCACCGGACCGGTCCTCGGTGACTACACCCCCCGGATCATGGATGACTGGGGGCAAACGATCATGCCGAGGACCGGCCGGTCAGCACCCCTCCATCCTGTCGGACCGAGGAGTTGGGAAGAAGGTAACGGGGGGCACCGCCGTCCCGGGCCACCCGCCGGGCCCGGGAGCCGCGGCGGGTGGCCCGGGGGCGCGGTCAGTGGCCGCGGTCGATCCACTCCTGCAGGTGCGGGGCCTCCGCACCGATCGTAGTGGTGTCCCCGTGCCCGGTGAGCACCTCCGTGGACTCGGGCAGCGTCAGCAGCCGCTCGCGGATGGAGTCCACGATCGTGGGGAAGTCCGACCAGGACCGGCCGGTGGCGCCGGGACCGCCCTGGAACAGGGTGTCCCCGGAGAACAGCACCCCGCCCTCGCCCAGTTCCGGCGCCCAGAAGCACACGGACCCGGGGGAGTGGCCCGGGGTGTGCAGCGCGGTGAGGGTCGTCCCCGCCACGGTGAACTCGTCCCCGTCGGCGATCGCCGCGTCGAAGGGCGTCTTCGGGTAGACCTGCTCCCACAGCACCGTGTCCTCCGGGTGCAGGTGGATCGTCCCGCCCACCTGCCCGGCCACCTCCTTGACGGAGCGGATGTGGTCGTCGTGGGCGTGGGTGAGCAGGACCGCGGTCACCGTGCGCCCGGCGACGGCCTCCACCACCGCGGCGGGGTCGTGGGCCGGGTCGATCACCACGCACTCGTCGTCGTCGCCCACGATCCACACGTTGTTCTCGACGTCCCAGGTCCCGCCGTCGAGGGAGAACGTCCCGGAGGTGACCAGCCGGTCGATGCGGGCCCGGCCGGCGCCCTCGGCGGGCCGCACCGGGACGGCGCCGCGGTCGGCGGGGTGGGCGCGCTCCCGGTCGGGCAGTGCCTCGCCGTCGTGGCCGTCGACGGCGCTCATCGGCCGAGCTCCACGACGGAGCGCAGCACCTTGCCGGCGGTCATCCGCTCGAAGGCGGGCTCGACGTCCTCGATCCCGATCCGTTCGGTGACGAAGCCGTCGAGGTCCAGCCGGCCCAGCCGGTACTGGTCCACGAGCATCGGGAAGTCCCGGTTCGGCAGGGTGTCGCCGTACCAGGCGGACTTGATGGACCCGCCGCGGCCGAAGACCTCGTCCAGCGGGATCTCCCAGGTGGTGCCGGGGGCGGGCACGCCCACCAGGACCAGCCGTCCGGCGAGATCGCGGGCCTCGAAGGCCTGCTGGAAGGTCGCGGCGACGCCCACGGCGTCGACCACGACGTCGGCGCCGTGCCCGCCCGTGAGCTCCTGGATCGCCGCGACGGGGTCCTGCTCCTTCGAGTTCACCGTGTGGGTGGCGCCGAACGTCTGCGCCGTGGCGAGCTTCTCGTCGTCGAGGTCCACGGCGATGATCGTGGTGGCCCCGGCGAGCTGGGCCCCGGCGATCGCCGCGGTGCCGACGCCGCCGCAGCCGATCACGGCCACGGACTCCCCGCGCCGGACGTTCGCGGTGTTGAGGACGGCGCCGATGCCGGCCATCACGCCGCAGCCGAGCAGGCCGACCGCGGCGTACTGGTGGTCCTCGAGCTCGCCCTCGATCTTGGTGCACTGACCGGCCGCGACCAGGGTCTTCTCGGCGAACGCCCCGATGCCCAGGGCGGGGGAGAGCTCCGTGCCGTCGGCGAGCGTCATCTTCTGGGTGGCGTTGTGGGTGGCGAAGCAGTACCAGGGCTCGCCCCTGCGGCAGGCCCGGCACTCCCCGCACACGGCGCGCCAGTTGAGGATGACCTTGTCCCCGACGGCGACCTCGGTGACGCCCTCGCCGACCGCGGCGACCACGCCGGAGGCCTCGTGGCCGAGCAGGTAGGGGTAGTCGTCGCCCACGGCACCGACCTTGTAGTGCAGGTCGGTCTGGCAGACCCCGCAGGTGAGGACGTCCACGAGCGCCTCCCCGGGCCCGGGGTCCGGGACGAGGATCGTCTCGAGGGTGGCTGGTGCGTTCTTCGCGGTGACTACGACGGCTCTGACCTCGTGCATGAGTGGGACCTTCCTGCGGACGACGTGACGGTTCCGGTCCGGAACACCGCTCCCCAGTCTAGGGAAGGACGCCGGGGGCGCGCGGTGCGGCGCCGGAGGGCGGCGGCCCCGGGCCGGGCACGACGAAGCGGCGGACCCGCGGATCAGCACCACGGGTCCGCCGCCGGGGTCGGCCGTCAGCTCCTGCCGGAGGCCTTGTCGGCGTCCTTCCCGGAGTCGTCCGAGGAGTAGTCGAGGTGCTCGTGCTCGAGGCGCAGCTTCCGGCCCTGGTCCACGAGCTTCTCCGCCTTCTTGTCCTTCTTGTCGACCTGGCGGGTGTCGCGCGGCGGGAGCTGGATGGTCTCCTCGGCCTTGATCCCGCCCTGCAGCTGGCGGCCGCGCTCCACCTCGGCGTCGATCTCCGCGCCCAGCAGCAGCACGTTGTTGATGATCCACAGACCGAGCAGCAGGACGATGACGGAGCCGATGATGCCGTAGGTGGCGTTGTAGGACGCGAAGTTGCTCACGTACCAGGTGAAGGCCAGTGCAGCCACGGCCGCCACGACCAGGGCGACGATCGAGCCCATGCTGATCCAGCGGAACTTGGGCTGCTGGACGTTGGGCGTGAAGTAGTAGAGCACCGCGATGAGCAGGACGGCGAGGATGACGACGACCGGCCACTTGGCGATGTTCCACACCGTCACGGCCGTGGTGCCGAGCCCCACGAGGTCGCCCACCCACTGGGCGATGCCCCCGGAGATCAGCACCATGAGCATGATGAGGACCACGATGAGGACCAGCATCAGCGTGACGAGGAGGTTCATCGGCCGCAGCTTCCAGATGGGCCGGCCCTCCTCGACCTCGTAGATGCGGTTCATGGCCCGGCCGAAGGCCCCCGTGTAGCCGGAGGCGGTCCACAGTGCGCCGACGATGCCGACGACGAGGGCGAGCCCGGCGCCGGTGCCGGAGGTGAGGTTGTTGATGGGATCCTCGAGCAGGGTCACGAGCTCGGGCGGGGCCGCGCCCTCGAGGAACCCGGTGATCGCCTGGGTGGTGGCCTGCCCCTGGCCGAACACGCCGAGCAGGGACACGATGGCGAGCAGCGCGGGGAAGAGCGAGAGCACCGCGAAGTACGTCAGGGACGCGGCGAGGTCGGTGCAGTCGTCCTTGGAGAACTCCGAGATCGCACGTTTGACGACGTAGCCCCACGAGGGCTTGCTGATCTCGGTGGGACTGTCCGGCTTGCGGGGATCCTCGGGATCCGGTGCGGTGCGCTCCTTGGAGCGGCTGTCCTGGGTGGTGTCCTGGGCCATGCTGCGTCCTTCGCGGTCGGCCGCCGGGTGCAGCGCGCGGGCTCCGGCCGGCGGCGGGGCGTGTGGGGGATGTCTCGTGGATCAGTGTACTGATGAATCGCCCCCGTGAGCGACAATGGAGCGGACGGGCCACCGGTCCGCCGCACATTCCCCCCGACCAGGAGGCCCTTCGTGCCCACCACCCGGCGCACCGTTTCCGCGGAGGTCGACTTCGCCTCGGAGACCGACCACCTGGCGGTGTTCTCCCTCGCGGCCGCCCGCCCCGGCGGAGGCGCCCGCCCCGGCGAGCACCTGAGCCTGCGCGTGGACGGGACCGAGGTCGCGCTCGAGGAGGCGGAGGACCTGCACGGCACGCGGTTGCACCTGGCCCGGGTGCCGGGCGGCACGCAGTGCACGGTGTCCTATGCCCTGGAGCTGGACGGCCCGGCGGGGTCACCGCCTCCGGCGGAGCCGGTCGACTTCGTCCGCTACACCCGGCCCAGCCGGTTCTGCCCCTTCGACGAGATGGCCGGCACCCCCGACGCCCTCTTCCCCGGGGCCCGCGGCGGCGGCTACGAGACGCTCCAGCGGGTGCGGGACTGGGTGCACGAGCACCTGGACTACGTGGTCGGCTCCTCGACGGCCACCGACACCGCGGTGCACACGTTCCTCACCCGGCAGGGCGTGTGCCGGGACTATGCCCACCTGCTCATCACCCTGCTGCGGGGACTCGGGGTGCCGGCGCGGCTCGCGTCGGTCTACGCGCCCGGGCTGTCCCCCATGGACTTCCACGCGGTGGTCGAGGCCTGGCACGACGGCGCCTGGTACGTCCTCGACGCCACCGGGCTCGCCCCGCGCACGGAGTTCGTGCGCATCGCGACGGGCGCGGACGCCTCCGAGGCGGCGTTCCTGACCACGCTCCAGGGGGAGATCACGCTGGGCGGGATGCGGGTGTCCGCGGAGTCCTCCGTCCGCGGCCGCGAGGACCCGGGGGCCAGGGTCGTCCTCCCGCTGTAGCGCGGCGGGGGAGCGCGGCTCAGAGCTCGTTGACGGCTTCCCGCAGGCGGTCGGCGAGCCGGGTCAGGATGCGCAGCTCCTCCGGGTCCAGGCCCGCGGACATCAGTTCGTGCACGTGCACCCGGAACTGCTCGGCGATCTGCACCTGCATCTGCCGGCCCCGGTCGGTCAGCCGGATCCGCAGCCCTCGCAGGTCCTGCGGGTCCTGCCAGCGGTGCACCAGCCCCTTGAGCTCGAGACGCTCCAGCATCCGGCTGAGGCTCGACTGGGTGAGGAGCACGTACTCGTTGAGCTCGTTGAGCCGCATGCCGGCCTCGTCGGAGCGGGAGAGGTTGAAGAGGACGTCGTACTCGCGGGCGGAGAGCTCCGCGAACTCGGGTTGGCGCTGGAGACGCCGCATGACCGTCACCTGGGCCCTGAAGAGGGCCTCCCAGGCGTCGGCGCTGTTCTGCACACGATCTGTTTCTCTGCGGGTCACAGGATAATGCTACGGCCCGGTTACATCGGTGCACCGGGCCCCGGTGTCCCCCCTTTCGGGGGATGCCTCCCGGGGGCTCCCCGCACGCCGCCCGCTCCACAGCACCGAATCCCCCTGTGACCAGCGGCGATGATACCTTCTGCACCCTGTGGACGGGGAGTGACCGGGGTGCGCCCGCGAGTGTTTTCAGAAGCAAACGTCCACGAAAGAGCGCACGGTGACGAGTGTCACGTCAACTTCTGCGGGCGCCGCGCCCCGGCGCCGCGCCCCGGGGCTGCGGCCAGCGCCGCGATCCGCTCCTCCCGGCGCCGGAGCCGTGCCTCCTTGCGCGCCTCCACGAGCCGGTACAGCACCGGCACGAGCACCAGGGTCAGCAGGGTCGAGGAGATCAGCCCGCCGATCACCACGACCGCCAGCGGCTGGGAGATGAAGCTGCCCTGCCCCGTGATCCCCAGCGCCATGGGCGTCATCGCCAGGATGGTCGCCAGGGCCGTCATCACGATGGGGCGCAGCCGGCGGGTCGCCCCCTTCTCGATGGCCTCCTCCAGGTCCATGCGGTGCTCCCGGCCCCGGTACTGGTTGATGAGGTCGATCAGCACGACCGCGTTGGTCACCACGATGCCCACGAGCATCAGCACGCCCACCAGCGAGGCGAGGCCCAGCGGCACCCCGGAGGCCAGCAGCGCGAGCACCGCGCCCGTCGCCGCGAAGGGGATCGAGACCAGCAGGACCAGCGGCTGGACGAGGGACTTGAAGGTCGCCACGAGCACCACGTAGACGATCGCGATCGCGGCGAGCACGGCGAGGCCCAGCTGCCGGAACGTGGTCTCCTGCTCCGTGGCGGCCCCGCCCAGCTCGGCCGCCGCGCCCTGCGGCAGGTCCAGGCCCGCGAGCGCGTCCCGGACCTCCGCGCTCGTGGCGCCGAGGTCGTCGCCGCCCGGGGTGACGGCCACGGTGGCGGTGCGCTGGTCGTTGCTCGAGGTGATGGTCTCGACCGTGAGCGCCTCCTCGACCTCGGCCAGCTCGTCGAGGCGGACGGTCCCGCCCGCGGCCGGCACCGGCAGTGCCCGCAGCGCCTCGATGTCCTCGACGGCGCGGCCCTCGCCGATCGTCACCGCCACCGAGTCGGCGTCCAGGTCGATGGACCCGGCGGGGAGGGGGTTCACGGTGCCGGCGAGCGCCCCCGTGACCTGCTCCTCGCTCAGGCCGCGGGCGGCGGCGGCCGCCCGGTCGACCGTGACCACGACGGTGGGCTGGGTGGCGGCCAGGTTGCTCGTGACCTGCCCGGCGGAGCCGAGCTCCCGCATGGCCCGCACCACGGCGTCGTCGGCCTCCGCCAGCGTCGCCTGGTCCGTGGCGGTGACGGAGATCTCGACGTCGTTGCTCGTGAAGCCCTGGGCGCCCCGCACCGAGAACTCGCCGGCGCCGTCCAGCCGGTCCAGGCGCTCGCCGACGGTGCGGCGCAGCCGCTCCTGGTCGACCGCGGCGTCCGTCGTCACGGAGAACGTGGCGCTGTTGGTGCCGCTGCCCGGCAGGAACGCGGAGAAGCCGCCGCCGGGGCCCATGGTGACCTGGACGTCCTCGATGCCGTCGGTCCAGTCGAGCACCTCCTCGGCGCGGCCCGCCTGCTCGGAGGTCACCGCGAGCGCGGTGCCGGGCGGCAGGTCCTGCTCGATCGTCATGGTGTTCTGCCCCGTGTCCCCGAGCAGGTTGGTGGGCAGCACCGGCAGCAGGGCGGCCGTGCCGCCGAGGATCAGGACGCTCACCCCGAGGGTGGCCCACGGGTGGCGCTGCGTGCCGCGCAGGACCGGCAGGTAGCCCTGGGCCAGCCGGGGCGGCGTCCCGGCCGCGGCGCCGGGCGGGGGACCGGCCGTGCCGTCGGCCCAGGGGGCGGGGCGCCCCGCCGGCGCCCGGCGGGCCCGCCGCGCGAGGCGGGGGTCCCGGAGGAACCAGAACGCCAGCACGGGCACGATGGTCAGGGACACCACGAGCGAGGACAGCAGCGCGATGGTGGTGGTCAGGGCGAAGGGCCGGAACAGCTCGCCGGTCACGTCCCCCACGAACGCGATGGGCACGAACACCGCGACCGTGATGAGGGTGGAGGCGGTGATCGCCCCCGCGACCTCGCGCACGGCGGTGAGGATGGCCCGGCGCTTCGCGTTGGCGGGGTCGGTGCTCAGGTCGACCGTCCCGTAGTGGCGCTTGATGTTCTCGATCACCACGATCGAGTCGTCCACCACCCGCCCCACGGACAGGGTGATGGCCGCGAGGGTCAGCAGGTTCAGCGAGTAGCCCAGGGCGTTGATCCCGATGAACGTGGCGAGCAGGGACAGCGGGATGGAGATCGCGGTGACCAGGGTCGAGCGCAGCGACGCCAGGAACACCAGGATGACGAGCACGGCGAACGCGAGCCCCAGGAGGCCCTCGACCGTGAGGTCCTCGATCGACTGCTCGATGTAGGGGGCCTGGTCGAAGACCGCCGTGATCTCGGCGCCGTTGCCGAGGTCCTCCTCGAGCTCGGGGATCATCTCGCCGACCGCCTGGGAGATCCCGACCGTGTCCCCGTCCGGGGTCTTGGTGACGGACAGGGCGAGCGTCGGGGCCCCGTTGGTGCGGGTGATCGAGGTCTGCTCCTGCTCGGCGAGCTCCACGGCGGCCACGGCGCCCACGGTGGTGGGCTCGGCGGCGTCGGGCGCGTCCTCGGGGAGGGGCAGCGGGACGTTCTCCACGGCCTCGAGGGAGTCGAGGGGGGAGCCGGCCTGGACGGGCAGGGTCGTGGCCCCGTCGTCCACGGTGCCCACGGGCACCAGCCCGCCGCTCTCCTCCAGCGCGGTGCGGATGTCCGCGGGCGTGGCGCCCGCCCGGGCGAGGTCGGCGCGGTCCGGCAGGATCGAGACGACCTGCTCGGGGGCGCCGCTGACCTCGGCGGAGCGCACGCCCTCGATCCGCTGCAGGTCCGGGACCGTGAGCCGTTCCAGGTCGGCGGCGAGCGGGCTGAGGTCCTCGTCGGAGGACACGGCGAGGAAGACGATGGGGAAGTCGGCGACGGAGCCGGCGAACGCGGTGGGCTCGACGTCGTCGGGCAGCTGGGTGCGCACGTTGGAGATCGCCCGTTCCACCTGGTTGCGGGCCCGGTCCAGGTCGGTGCCGTACTCGAAGCCGAGCCGGATCTCGGACAGCCCGCTGCGCGAGGTGGACGCCGAGCTCTCGAGGCCCTCCACGATGTTGAGCGCCCGCTCCAGGGGCCGGCCCACCTGCTCGTCGACGACCTCCGCGGACGCGCCGGGCATCGCCGAGACCACGCTGATGGCGGGGATCTCCAGGGACGGGATGAGCTCCTGCTTCATGGAGCGCATGCTGAGCACCCCGAAGAGGGCGACGAACAGCGTGATGAGCACGATCAGGGCGCGGTTGGCCATCGACGCGCGGGCGAGGAGAAACACTCGTGCTCCTTGGGGAGGGATGGGCGAGGGCGTCCCGGCCGGGCCGGGGCGCACGCCCCTCAGCGTACCGCCGCGTACCGACAGGTCACCCGGGCCTGCTGGGCCGGGGGGCCGGGGCGGACCGGACGACGACGAGGCCCCGGACCGGCCGGTCCGGGGCCTCGTCGCGCGGGCACCGCGGCGTGCGGAGCGGTGCCCGTCGGGGCGGTGTCAGCTGATGCCGAGCACCTGGGCGGTGCGGCCCATGACCTCGTCCGCGAGCTGCGGGTTGTCGTTGAGCTTCACGCCGTAGGAGGGGATGAGCTCCTTGATCCGCGGCTCCCACCCGGACATCCGCGCCGGGAAGGACTTCGCCAGGAGGTTGAGCATGATGGGCACCGCGGTGGACGCGCCGGGGGAGGCTCCCAGCAGGCCGGCGATGGAGCCGTCCGCGGCGGTGATCAGCTCGGTGCCGAACTGGAGCACGCCGCCCTTCTGCTTGTCCCGCTTCATGACCTGCACGCGCTGGCCGGCCTCGATCAGCTCCCACTGCGAGCCGTCGGCGGTCGGGTAGAACTGCTGCAGCGCCTCGACCCGCTGGCCCTTGGACTTGGCCAGCTCGCTCAGCAGGTACTTCACGAGATCCAGGTTGGCCAGGCCCGCGCGGGTCATCGGGTAGAGGTTGTGCGGGCGCACGGACAGGGGCAGGTCCAGGTAGGACCCCTGCTTCAGGAAGTTGGGCTTGAACCCGCCGTAGGGGCCGAACAGCAGCGCGCGCCGTCCGTGCTCGTAGCGGGTGTCCAGGTGCGGGACGGACATGGGCGGGGCGCCCACGGAGGCCTGGCCGTAGACCTTGGCGTTGTGCTGGGCCGCCACGTCCTCGTCGGAGTTGCGCAGCCACAGGCCGGAGACCGGGAACCCGCCGTAGCCCTTGGCCTCCCGGATGCCGGACTTCTGCAGCAGCGGCAGGGCGCCGCCGCCGGCCCCCACGAACACGAACTTCGCGCGCACGAGCCGGTCGCCCTCGGTGTTGAGGCGGTTCTTGACCCTCGCCACCCAGGTGCCGTCGCCCTGCCGGTCGAGGTCCGTGACCTGCTGGCCGTAGCGCACCTCCCCGCCCCGGGCCTGCAGGTGGGCGACCTGCTGCCGGGTCAGCTCGCCGAAGTCGACGTCGGTGCCCTCGGGGGACCAGGAGGCCGCCACGCGACCCGCGCCGCGGCCGTGCATGGTCAGCGGCGCCCACTCCGCGATCTTCTCACGGTCCTCGGTGTACTCCATGCGCTCGAAGAGCTTGTTCGGCTGCAGGGCCTCCCAGCGGCGGCGCAGGTAGTCGCTGTGCGCGTCGCCGAAGACGAGGGACATGTGCGGCACCGGGTTGATGAAGGAGCCGGGCTCGCGCAGCTTGCCCTCCGACACGAGAGAGGCCCAGAACTGGCGGGAGAGCTGGAACTGCTCGTTGATGCCGAGCGACTTCTCCGGGCTCACGGACCCGTCGGCGGCCTGGGGCGCGTAGTTGAGCTCGCAGAGCGCGGAGTGGCCGGTGCCGGCGTTGTTCCAGACGTTGGAGCTCTCCGCGCCCACCTGGTCGAGGCGCTCGAGCATCGTGATGTCCCACTGCGGCTCGAGCTCCTTGAGGAACACGCCGAGGGTGGCGCTCATGATGCCTCCGCCGATCAGGAGGACGTCGGTCGATTCCGTTGTCTGAGGTGATGTCACAGTCGATGCTCCCGTTGAACGCCCGGCGCTGCGCCGGTGAATGGTCGGGATCAGACTATCGCCACGCCCGGACGAACCCCGAATGCGGCCGGGCGCGCGCCGGGGCCGGTGCTCACGGCGCGGCGCCGAGGTCCACCCGGTTGAAGACCTCGTTGCCGGTGGAGCTCAGGGGGAAGGACGTCACGGAGTCCCCGACGGCGACCGCGGAGATCGGGTGGGCCAGCGGGACGGCGGGCAGCAGCCGCGAGACGCGGTTGTTGATCGACACGTACGCGCTCGAGCGGTCCTCGCCGTCGGGCAGCGCCGCCGCGCGGTTGACGGCGCCGAACAGTGACACGGCGTCCGCGCCGAACTCCCCGCGGGGGGCGCCGAACAGGGCGGCCGTGAAGTAGTCCGGGTCGCGGTAGCCGCCGTTGAGGCCGAGCAGGTGCAGGGCGTGGTCGCCCTCCGGGTCCTGGACCTGCTGCACGTAGCCGTCCGACCAGGCCACCGGGACGGGCTCGATCACGAACCCCGCCCGCACGAGCTGGGCCGCGATGTCGGCGTAGATCTTCTCGGGCTCCTGCATGTAGGTGCGGGAGGTGCCGCGGGGATAGTAGAACCGCAGCGGCTCGCCGGCGTAGGAGGACGCCGCCAGCAGCTCGCGCGCCCGCTGCGGGTTGTAGGACGGGACCTGCAGGTCGGTCCCGTCCATCGCGAAGCGGGCGGGCAGGAACTGGTTCGCCACCCGGGTGCCGTCGGGGTAGTGCTCGCGCACGATCGCGCCGCGGTCCACGGCGGCGGCGATCGCCTCCCGCACCTCGGGGTCGTCCAGGGGCTCCACGTCCTGGTTGATGCCGAGGTAGGACACGGAGTACGGGTCGCGCTGGAGGACCTGCACGCCCTCGCGCGCGAGCGGGGCGAAGGAGTCCAGGCCCACCTGGTCGTAGCCGTCCACCTGGCCGAGGCGCAGCGCCACGTAGCGCAGCTCCGGCTCGGCGATCGTGCGGAACTCGAGCCGGCCGATGTCCCCGAGCTCGCCCCAGTAGTCGGGGTTCGCGACCAGCACCACGTTCGTCCCGTCCCCCGACTCGTAGCGGAAGGGGCCGGTGCCCACGGGGTGCGTCTCGTGCGTGCCGGCCGCCAGGGCCGCGGGGGACGCGATCCCGAACGCGGGCTGCGTCAGCGCCCGGAGCAGGGGCGTGTGCGGCGCGGTCAGCGAGAGCTCCACCGTGGACTCCGACGCCGCGGCGCACCCCGCGTAGAGGGAATCGATGCCGGGGGCGCCGGTGCGCAGGACCGTGGCGAAGGGGGTCCGTGCCCCGTCGGCGGCGAGGGCCTCCCAGCGCTCGAAGTTCGCGCACACCGCCGCCGCGTCCAGGGCGGTGCCGTCGTGGAAGCGCACGTCCCGGCGCAGGTCGAAGGTGTAGGTGAGCCCGTCCTCGGAGGTCTCCCACGACCGCGCCAGGGCCGGCACCGCCTCGCCCGTGGAGGGGTCGGCGGAGACGAGCCCCTCGAGCATCTGGGCCCCGATCCGGGACGTCTCCAGGATGTTGACCGTGGCCGGGTCCAGGGTGGGGGCGGCGGCGGCGTTGGCGAACACGAACTCCCCGCTCGGCACGGACCGGGCGGCGGTGGGGGTGCCGGGCCCCTCGCCCGCAGGGGCGCACCCGCCGAGGGCGAGGAGCCCCGCGACGAGCGCGAGCGCGGCCGCGGTGCGGGGGGTTCGCCTGGGCGCCATGGGTCCTTCGCCGCCTCACCGGATCTGTCGTGGGTGTCGTCGTGGGCCGGCCCCGGGGCGTGCCCGGGGACGGCGGGGTGCGCGAGGCGGGACTCGAACCCGCACGCCGGTCAGGGCACAGGAACCTAAATCCTGCGTGTCTGCCAGTTCCACCACTCGCGCCGAAGGGCCCGTCCGGGCCCCCGCCCATCCTAGCCTCAGCCCTCCAGGCCGAGGTCGCGGCGCAGCTTCGCCACGTGGCCCGCGGCGCGCACGTTGTACTGCGCGAGCTCCACCTCGCCCTCGGGCCCGACCACCACGGTGGAGCGCACCAGGCCCTCGTAGGTCTTGCCGTAGTTCTTCTTCTCGCCCCAGGCGCCGTACGCCTCGGCGACCCGGTGGTCCGGGTCGGAGAGCAGCGGGAAGGTGAGGGACTCGGCCTCGGCGAACCGCGCGAGGGCCTCCGGGGAGTCCGGCGAGATGCCGAGCACGGCGAACCCGTCCGCGGCGAAGCGCTCCAGACTGTCGCGGAAGTCGCACGCCTGCGTGGTGCAGCCGGGGGTCGAGGCCTTCGGGTAGAAGTAGACGACCACCCGCCGCCCGCGGTGGTCGGCGAGGGAGACGGTCCCGCCCCGGGCGTCGGGCAGGGAGAAGTCGGGGGCCGGGCTGCCGGGTTCGAGACGTGCTGCCATGGGGATGTTCCTCCGTCGGTTCGGTGGTGCCGTCCGGGCCGGGCCCGGGCGAGGGTCGGGTGCCGCGGGACGGCCCCGGACCACGAACACTACCGGCGCTCGTCCCGGTGGTCCCGGCCGTCCCGGGGGAGCGCTCAGGACCGCCGCGGATCCGCCCGCGGAGAAATGCTCGTCAGTTTGCTTAGCATGGTGCTGTATTCCGTGGTGCAGGTCGGTAGACTGCTTTGCATGCCTTTCACCACTCAATGGCCGACCAACCGACTGCTCTCCACCGCGGCCCGGCTCGTGGAGCACGCGTGGAACGAGCGCCTGGCCACGCTCGGGGTGACCCACGCGGGCGTCATGGCGCTGGACGTGCTGAAGACGGCGGGGAGCATGACGCAGGCCCAGCTGGCGCACCGCGTCCGGGTGCAGGCCCAGACCATGGGCAAGACGCTGCACCGGCTCGAGCTGCACGGCCACGTCAACCGGTCCAAGAACGTCCACGACCGCCGCAGCCACCTCGTGTCGATCACCCCGGAGGGCCTGCGCATTCTCGAGGCCGCCACCCAGCTCGAGGACGAGCTGGTGGACCACGGGCTGCTCACGGACGAGAACCTGCGCCGCACGCTGGCCGACATCATCACCACGCTCGGCGGCGCCCGCTGGAAGCTGCGGGTCCAGCCGGACGGGACCGTCACCGACGCCGGGTCCGCCGACGCGACCACGCCCGAGCAGTCGCGCGACATCGCCGAGGCCGGCACGGCGGGGGACACCGCGTCCTGAGACGGCCGCGGCCCGCGGTCCCGGCACGGACGGGCGCGGGGCGGGTCGGCACGGGGTCGAGGACGACCCCGGCACGAGGGCGCGCGAGGTCGCCGGACGGCGGCCTCCGGCGGGAGCACCCGGGGCACGACGACCCCGGGTTTTTTCGTGCCCGCGGGCCGCCGTGCCCCGGGGACGACGAAGGACCCCACCGCGGTGCTCCGCGGTGGGGTCCTCCTGTGGTGCGCCCCCTCGGACTCGAACCGAGAACCCATTGATTAAGAGTCAATTGCTCTGCCAATTGAGCTAGAGGCGCTGGTGGTGCGGCAAGAACACTAGCACGCTCCCGGCCCGGGGCCGAATCGCGCCGGCCGGCTTCCGCCGGGTCCCGCCTCGCAACGAGAGAGTACTCTACCAGCTCGTCCCGCCTTGTCCATTCCGCCGCCGCCGTCCGGACGGCGGCGGCGTCTAGCATGGCCGTCATGCCCTCCGCACAGACCCCCGCGCCGTCCGCCCCGTCCGTCCCGCTCTCCGAACTCCGCGTGGTCTCCCTCCCGGAGCAGGAGCTCGTGGACCACCTGAGCGCCCGCGTCCCGGGCTTCCGCTACGTCCTGTGGGACATGGCCGGGGACCCGGTCGGGGCCCGCGCCGATGAGATCGACGTGGCGGTGGCTCCGTACTTCACCGGCCGCTGGGTGGGGGCCCTGCCCGCCGCGACCCGCCTGCGGCTCGTGCAGCTGCAGAGCACCGGCTTCGACGGCGTGCCGGAGGCCATCGGGCCCGACCTCGCCCTCTCGACGGCGGGCTGGGTGCACGCCGCCGGGACCGCCGAGCTGGCCCTGGGGCTGATGATCGCCGCCCAGCGGGAGCTCGACCGCGCCGTCCTGCAGCAGCGCGACGGGATCTGGCGCCGCTTCGAGACCCGGACACTGGCCGACAGCCGCGTCCTGGTGCTGGGCGTGGGCGAGATCGGCTCCGCCGTGGTCGACCGGCTGCTCCCCTTCGAGGTCGAGGTCACGAGGGTGGCCTCCCGGGCCCGGACCGACGAGCGCGGCCCCGTGCACGGCATCGACGAGCTGCCGGCCCTGCTGCCTGACGCCGACGTGCTCGTGGTGGCCCTCCCCGCGAGCCCGGCGACCGACGGCCTCGTCGACGCCCGCGTGCTGTCCCTGCTGCCCGACGACGCCCTGGTGGTCAACGTGGGCCGCGGCCGGGTGGTCGACACCCCCGCGCTGACCGCGGAGGTCGTGTCCGGGCGGCTCCGCTGCGCCCTCGACGTCGTCGAGCCCGAGCCCTTCCCCGGCGACCACCCGCTGTTCCGTGCCCCCGGGGCGATCCTCACCCCGCACACCGGTGGTTCCTGCACGTCCTACAAGCCGCGCGTGCGGCGGCTGCTGCGGACCCAGCTCGAGCGCATCGCCGCGGGGGAGCGGCCCCTGTTCCTGCAGCAGGAGGGGCGGCTGGACGTCCCGGCGGACGCGGAGGAGTGATCCGGACGTGCCGTGTCTCACATCGTGGGACACGGAGTCCGAAGATTGACACGCCCGGCCGGGCGGCAGAGCATGGGAGCATGCAACTCAGCCACGGTGTCGTCCAGCTCACGGTACGCGTCCTCGTCGGACGCGGGGCCTGAGCCGACGACCGGTCGAGCGCACGGGCCCTGTCGCACCTCCCGGTGCCGCGAGGGCCTTTTTTCTTGCCCGGCGCCCACGGCGGAGCGACAGTCGAGCCGGAACAGCAGCACCAGCCCAGAAGGCCAGACCAGAAGGACAGTGACATGAGCAAGGGACAGCCGATCAGCCCAGCGCTGATGGCCACCAAGCGCGCGGAGACCGCCGCTGACCACCGGCCCCCGGGGGCCCCGGAGAAGTCCGTCCCCGCCGTCCCGTCCGTCATGGGCCCGGGCAGCACGGTGGCCCCCACGGAGATGACCGGCTCCCAGGCCGTCATCCGGGCGCTGGAGGAGCTCGGCGTCACCGACGTCTTCGGCCTCCCGGGCGGCGCGATCCTGCCGACCTACGACCCGCTCCTGGACTCGGACCGGATCAACCACATCCTGGTCCGCCACGAGCAGGGCGCCGGCCACGCCGCCGAGGGCTACGCCCTCGCCTCGGGCCGCGTGGGCGTCTGCATCGCGACCTCCGGCCCCGGCGCCACGAACCTCGTCACCGCCCTCGCCGACGCGCACATGGACTCCATCCCCATGGTCGCGATCACCGGGCAGGTCTCGTCCAAGGTGATCGGCTCCGACGCCTTCCAGGAGGCGGACATCGTGGGGATGACGATGCCGGTCACCAAGCACTCCTACCTGGTGACGCACGCCGAGGACATCCCGCGGGTGCTCGCCGAGGCGTTCCACCTGGCCTCGACCGGGCGCCCGGGACCGGTGCTCGTGGACATCGCCAAGGACGCCCAGCAGGACACCATGACGTTCTCCTGGCCGCCCCGGATGGACCTGCCCGGCTACCGGCCCGTGACGCGCGGGCACGCCAAGCAGATCCGGGAGGCCGCCAAGCTCATCGCGGCGGCCCAGCGGCCCGTGCTCTACGTGGGCGGCGGGACGGTGCGCGCCGACGCGGCCGCCGAGCTCATGGAGCTGGCCGAGCTGACCGGCGCCCCCGTGGTGACCACGCTGACCGCCCGGGGCGTGTTCCCGGACTCCCACGAGCAGAACCTGGGGATGCCAGGGATGCACGGCACCGTCCCGGCGGTGTACTCGATGCAGCAGGCCGACCTGCTGGTGACCCTCGGCGCGCGCTTCGACGACCGCGTCACGGGCCACCTGGAGACCTTCGCCCCCACGGCCAAGATCATCCACGCGGACATCGACCCCGCCGAGATCTCCAAGAACCGCACCGCCGACGTCCCGATCGTGGGCGACGTCAAGGAGATCCTGCCGGACCTCGTGACCGCCGTGCGCCAGGAGTTCGAGCGCAGCGGCAGCCCCGACCTCTCCTCGTGGTGGACCGCGCTCAGCAGCCTGCAGGCCACCTACCCGCTGGGCTACCCCAAGCCGGCGGACGGGCTGGGCTCGCCGCAGCACGTCATCGAGCGGATCTCCGCCCTGACCGGCCCGGAGGCCGTCTACGTCTCCGGCGTGGGCCAGCACCAGATGTGGAGCTCCCACTTCGTCCAGTACGAGCGGCCCCGGCAGTGGCTGAACTCGGCCGGACTGGGGACCATGGGCTTCGCCGTGCCCGCCGCGATGGGGGCCAAGGTCTCCCAGCCCGACCGCGTGGTCTGGGCGATCGACGGCGACGGCTGCTTCCAGATGACCAACCAGGAGCTCGCCACCTGCACGATCAACAAGATCCCGATCAAGGTGGCGGTGATCAACAACTCCTCGCTGGGCATGGTGCGCCAGTGGCAGACCCTGTTCTACGACGGCCGGTACTCCAACACCGACCTGAACACGGGCCACGACAGCATCATGGTGCCGGACTTCGTCAAGCTCGCCGACGCCTACGGGTGCGCCGCCCTGCGCTGCACCCGGGACGAGGACGTGGACGACGTCATCCGGCAGGCCCTCGAGATCAACGACCGCCCCGTGGTGATCGACTTCGTGGTCTCCGCCGACGCGATGGTGTGGCCGATGGTGCCCACCGGCGTGTCCAACGACCAGATCCAGATCGCCCGCAACATGACCCCCGACTGGGACGAGGAGGACTGACCCATGAGCCGACACACCCTCTCCGTGCTGGTCGAGGACAAGCCGGGCGTGCTGACCCGGGTGGCCGGACTGTTCGCGCGCCGCGCCTTCAACATCGACTCGCTCGCCGTGGGACCCACGGAGCTCGACGGCGTCTCCCGCATCACCGTGGTGGTGGACGCCGAGGGCGAGCTGCTCGAACAGGTCACCAAGCAGCTGAACAAGCTCATCAACGTGATCAAGATCGTCGAGCTCACCCCCGACTCGTCGGTGCAGCGGGACCACATCATGGTCAAGGTCCGCGCCGACGCCGCGACGCGTCTGCAGGTCACCCAAGCCGCGGACCTGTTCCGGGCCACCGTTGTCGACGTCTCCACCGAGTCGCTCGTCATCGAGGCCACCGGCGCCCCGGAGAAGCTCCGGGCGCTGCTGGACATCCTGGAGCCCTTCGGCGTCCGGGAGATCGTCCGGGCCGGTACGCTGGCCCTCGGACGTGGTCCCAAGTCGATGAGCGACCGCGCCCTGCGCCACTGACGCCCCCGGGCGGCGGTGGACGCGGGCGCCGGCCCACAGACACCCCAACCACCTCGCGGCGGTGCCCCCGCCGCGCCCACCCATGCTTCAAGGAGACAATCCCATGGCAGAGATCTTCTACGACGACGACGCCGACCTCTCGATCATCCAGGACCGCTCCGTGGCCGTCATCGGCTACGGCTCGCAGGGCCACGCCCACGCGCTGAACCTGCGCGACTCCGGCGTGGACGTGCGCATCGGCCTCGCCGAGGGCTCGCGCTCCCGGGCCAAGGCCGAGGCCGAGGGCCTGCGGGTGCTCACCGTCGCGGACGCCGTCAAGGAAGCCGACGTCATCATGATCCTGACGCCGGACCAGGTCCAGCGCCACGTCTACGCCGAGTCGATCGCCCCGAACCTGGAGCAGGGCGACGCCATCTTCTTCGCCCACGGGTTCAACATCCGCTACGGCTACATCGAGGCCCCCGCGGGCGTCGACGTCGTCATGGTCGCCCCGAAGGGCCCGGGCCACACCGTGCGCCGCGAGTTCGAGGCCGGCCGCGCCGTGCCCGCCCTCGTGGCCGTGGAGAAGGACGCCTCCGGCAAGGCCCTCGAGCTGGGCCTGTCCTACGCCAAGGGCATCGGCGGCACCCGCGCGGGCGTCATCAAGACCACCTTCACCGAGGAGACCGAGTCCGACCTCTTCGGCGAGCAGGCGGTCCTGTGCGGCGGCATGTCCCACCTGGTCCAGTACGGCTTCGAGACCCTGACCGAGGCCGGCTACCAGCCGGAGATCGCCTACTTCGAGGTCCTGCACGAGCTCAAGCTCATCGTGGACCTCATGGTCGAGGGCGGCATCGCCAAGCAGCGCTGGTCCATCTCGGACACCGCCGAGTACGGCGACTACGTCTCCGGCCCCCGGGTGATCAGCCCCACGGTCAAGGAGAACATGAAGGCCGTGCTGGCCGACATCCAGGACGGCACCTTCGCCAAGCGCTTCATCGAGGACCAGGACAACGGGGGCGCCGAGTTCAAGAAGCTGCGCGAGAAGGAGGAGTCCCACCCGATCGAGGTCACCGGCCGGGAGCTGCGCAAGCTCTTCGCGTGGACCTCGCCGGACGCCGACTACGTCGAGGGCACCGCGGCCCGCTGATCCGCACCCGCCCCACCGCCGCGCGCGGCGCGGGGGCACCGGCCGAGGGGTCGCGTCCGCACGTCATGCGCCGAGCATTCCGTGCGGACGCGGCCCCTCGCCGCGTCCGGCGTCCTACCCTGGGGGCGGAGCCGGTCGCCGCGATCCCGGGGGGTGGTCCGCATGGCGGACGTCGGAGCACGGGCACAGCAGCCCGGGCCGGGCCTGCGGGGGCGGGTCGCCCGGCACCAGCTGCCGGCCTTCTTCGTCCTGACGTACGCGTGGTCCTGGACGTGCTGGGCGCCCCTGCTGCTCGGGGCGGGCGGCACGCCGCTGCTCCTGCTCGGCGGCCTCGGCCCGTTCGTGGCGGCGTGGGCCGTCACGTGGCTGTCGGGGGAGCCGGTGCGGGACTGGGCCCGGGCGATCGTGCGGTGGCGGGTCCCGGCCCGCTGGTGGGCCTGGGCGCTGGGGCTGCCCGCGCTGCTGTACGCCGTCGTCAACGCCCTGCTCGCGGCGCTGGGCCGGGAGGTCGACTGGTCCCTGGCCCTCGAGCGGGCCCCCGCCTACCTGGCGACCTTCGTCTTCGTGGCGGTGCTCGGGGGCGGCCTGGAGGAACCCGGCTGGCGCGGCTTCGCGCTGCCCCGGCTGCAGGAGCGGCTGGGCCCGCTCCGGGCGACCGCGCTGCTCGGTCTGCTGTGGGGGGTGTGGCACGTCCCGCTCTACGGGCCGCTGGGCTTCGCGGTGCCGTTCGTCCTCGCGTTCCTCTACACGCCGCTGTACAACCGCACGGGCAGCGTGCTGCTGTGCGTGCTGCTGCACGCGAGCTTCACGCCGGCCCAGGACCACCTCGTCCTGCTGGCCGCGGAGCCGGTGCACACCGGGCTGCTGGACACCGTGGACCTCGTCCTGTTCGGCACCTACGCCGGGGCCGCGCTGCTCGTCGTGGCCCTCACCCGCGGGCGGCTGGGCGCGGGGCGCCCCCGGCGGTGAGCCGACCCGGCCGGGCCCCGAGCGCCGGCCGCCCCGGGCGCGCACGGCCCCCGCGGTCGGTAGAGTGGAGGCCGTGACTTCCTCCCACCGCACCCCGTACTACATCACCACGGCCATCGCGTACCCCAACGGCACCCCGCACATCGGGCACGCCTACGAGGTCATCGCGACCGACGTCATGGCCCGGTTCAAGCGGCTGGACGGCTACGACGTCCGCTTCCTGACCGGCACCGACGAGCACGGCCAGAAGATGCAGCAGACCGCGGAGAAGGAGGGCCTCACGGCCCGGGAGCTCGCGGACCGCAACTCGGCGCGCTTCCGCGAGATGGACGACGCCCTGAACATCTCCTACGACCGCTTCATCCGCACCACGGACGCCGACCACTACGCGGCGTCGGCGGCCCTCTGGCGCCGGATGGAGGAGGCCGGGGACATCTACCTCGGCAAGTACGCCGGCTGGTACTCCGTGCGCGACGAGGCGTTCTACGGCGAGGACGAGACCGAGCTCCGCGCGGACGGCGTGCGGTGCTCGACGGGCACCGGCACGGAGGTCACCTGGACCGAGGAGGAGTCCTACTTCTTCCGCCTCTCCGCCTACCAGGACCGGCTGCTGGAGCTCTACGAGCGGGAGGGCTTCGTCCACCCCGAGACCCGGCGCAACGAGATCGCGTCCTTCGTGCGCTCGGGCCTGGAGGACCTCTCCATCTCCCGCACCACCTTCGACTGGGGCGTGCCCGTGCCCGGCAACCCGGACCACGTGATGTACGTGTGGGTGGACGCCCTCACCAACTACCTCACCGGCGTGGGCTTCCCGGACACCGCGTCCGAGACGTTCCAGCGGTACTGGCCCGCCGACGCCCACGTGATCGGCAAGGACATCGCCCGCTTCCACGCCGTGTACTGGCCGGCGTTCCTGATGTCCGCCGGCCTGCCCCTGCCCCGGCGCGTCTTCGCCCACGGCTTCCTGTTCAACCAGGGCGAGAAGATGTCCAAGTCCGTGGGCAACGTCATCGACCCGCACGCCCTCGTGGCCGAGTACGGCCTCGACCCGCTGCGCTTCTTCCTGCTGCGCGAGGTGCCGTTCGGCCAGGACGGCAGCTACTCGCACGACGGGATCAAGAACCGCATCAACTCCGACCTCGCCAACGACCTCGGCAACCTCGCCCAGCGCTCGCTGTCGATGGTCGCCAAGAACTGCGAGGGCCGGGTCCCCGCGCCGGGGGAGCTCACCCCCGAGGACCGGGCCATGCTCGCCGCGGCCGCCGGGCTCTGCGCGCCGGTGCGCGCCGAGTTCGACGAGCAGCAGTTCCACCGGGCGCTCGAGCGGATCTGGCGGGTGGTCGCCGAGGCCAACCGGTACTTCACCGCCATGGAGCCCTGGAAGCTGCGCAAGACCGACGCCGGGCGGATGGCCACCGTGCTCTGGGTGACGCTCGAGGTGGTGCGCACGGTCGGCATCCTGGTCCAGCCGGTGGTGCCGGACGCCGCCGCCCGGCTGCTCGACGTGCTCGGCCAGGCCGAGGGCGACGCCCGCCTGTTCACCGCCCTGGACACGCCCCTCGTGGCGGGCACGGAGCTGCCCCCGCCCGCGCCGGTGTTCCCGCGCTACGAGGAGCCCGCCGCACTCCAGTCCTGAGCGGCGATCGGCTGTCCATCATGTGAGACGTCCGTCCACACCGTGGTCGGACGGGTCGGTCGGCTCCTATCCTGGGGCCATGAGCCAGCCGACGCCCGCAGCCGCCCCCGCCCACCTGAAGATCGCCCTCGTCCCCGGTGACGGCATCGGCCCCGAGGTCGTGGCCGAGGCGGTGAAGGTCCTCGACGCGGTGACCGCCGCGGCCGGCGTCACGGTGGAGAGGACGGAGTTCGGCCTCGGCGCGCAGCACTGGCTGGACACGGGGGAGACCCTCACGGACCGGACGCTGGACGAGCTGCGGACCCACGACGCCATCCTGTTCGGCGCGGTCGGCGCCGCCCCCGGGGACCGGCGGGTCCCGTCCGGGATCATCGAGCGCGACGTGCTGCTGAAGATGCGCTTCAGCCTCGACCACTTCGTCAACCTCCGCCCGTCCAAGCTCTTCCCGGGCACCACCAGCCCGCTCTCCCACCCCGGGGACATCGACTTCGTGGTGGTGCGCGAGGGCACCGAAGGCCCGTACGCCGGCAACGGCGGGGTGCTGCGCGGCGGCACCGACGCCGAGATCGCCACCGAGGTCTCGCTCAACACCGCCTACGGCGTGCGCCGCCTCGTGCGCTACGCCTTCGAGCTCGCCGCCGGGCGGGAGCGCAAGCGGCTGACCCTCGTCCACAAGCACAACGTGCTCGTCAACGCGGGCCGCCTCTACGCGCGCCTCGTCGAGGAGATCGGTGCCGAGTTCCCCGACGTCGCCGTCGACTACCTGCACGTGGACGCGGCCACGATCTTCCTCACGACCGACCCGGCGCGCTTCGACGTCATCGTCACCGACAACCTCTTCGGGGACATCCTCACCGACCTCGCCGGCGCGGTGACGGGCGGCATCGGACTGGCCCCGGCCGGCAACATCAACGCGGACCGCACGGCGCCCTCGATGTTCGAGCCCGTGCACGGCTCCGCACCGGACATCGCCGGGCAGCAGAAGGCGAACCCCGTGGCGGCGATCCTCGCCACCGCCATGATGCTGGAGCACCTCGGCCACTCCGGGCCGGCGGCCCGGATCGAGGCCGCCGTGCAGCAGGACCTCGCGGCCCACGGCAACGAGTCCCGCACCACCGCCCAGGTGGGCGACGGCGTGCTCGCCGCCCTCGCCTGAGCCGATCCGGCCGTGCTCCGGGGATAGGCTGGGGCACGGAACCAACAGCTGAGCCCCGCGTGCCGGTCGCCACGGGGTCGACCTCGCAGGGAGACGCAGTGACCACACAGCCCACCACCTTCGCCCACCACCTCAGCCAGGACCCGGTCCCGGAGGAGGTCCGGGCGGCCATCCTCGCCGAGCCGGGCTTCGGCACGAACTTCACGGACCACATGGTGAAGATCGACTGGTTCGGGGACGTCGAGAAGGGCACGGGCCGCTGGAGCGACCCGCGGGTCGAGCCGTACGGTCCGCTGGTGCTGGACCCCGCCGCGGCCGTGCTGCACTACGGCCAGGAGATCTTCGAGGGGCTCAAGGCCTACCGGCACGCGGACGGCTCCGTGTGGACGTTCCGGGCCGAGGCCAACGCCGCCCGGCTCAACCTGTCGGCCCGCCGGCTGGCGCTGCCGGAGCTGCCCGAGCAGCTGTTCCTGGACTCGCTGCGCGAGCTCGTGTCGGTGGACGAGCAGTGGGTGCCCGACGGGGACGGGGAGTCCCTGTACCTGCGCCCGTTCATGATCGCCACGGAGGCGTTCCTGGGCGTGCGCCCGTCCCGCCAGGTGCTGTACTCCGTGATCGCCTCCCCGGCCGGCAACTACTTCGGCGGCCCGGTGAAGCCCGTGGACATCTGGCTCTCCCGCGACTGGGCCCGCGCCGGCCGCGGCGGCACGGGAGCGGCCAAGTGCGGCGGCAACTACGCCGCCTCCCTGATCGCCCAGATGGAGGGCGACGCCCACGGGTGCCAGCAGGTGATGTTCCTGGACCGCGACCGCGGCGACGCCGTCGAGGAGCTGGGCGGCATGAACGTGTTCTTCGTCTACGACGACGGCCGCCTGGTGACCCCCGAGCTCACCGGCACGATCCTCGAGGGCGTCACCCGCCGCTCGATCATCCAGCTCGCGAAGGACCGCGGGATGACCGTCGAGGAGCGCCGCTTCACCCTCGACGAGTGGCGCGAGGGCTGGCAGGCCGGGACCATCACCGAGGCGTTCGCGTGCGGGACCGCCGCCGTCATCACCCCCATCGGCCGGCTCGTCTCCACCGAGGAGACCATCGGCGACGAGGGCGCCCGGCCCGGCGAGGTCACCATGGACATCCGCCGGCAGCTCCTGGAGATCCAGACGGGCCGCGCGGAGGACCCGCACGGCTGGCTCACCCGCCTGGTCTGAGCCCCGCGCGGCCCCGGTGGCGCCACCGGGGCCGCGCGGCCGCCCGCGGACCGTGGGATAGCCTGGTCCCATGCGAATTGCCAGGTTCACGGTCGACAGCGAGATCCACTTCGGCGCGGTGCAGGGCGCCGCCGGCGAGGAGACGGTCACCGTCCTCGCGGGCGACCCCTTCTACACCGGGATCAACCCCACCCAGCAGCGCCACGACATCGCCGACGTCCGCCTCCTCGCCCCCGTGATCCCGCGCTCCAAGATCGTGTGCGTCGGCCGCAACTACGCCGACCACGCCGCGGAGCTGGGCAACGAGCTGCCCACCTCGCCGATGCTGTTCTTCAAGCCCAACACGTCCGTCGCCGGCCCCGGCGACCCCGTGACCCTGCCCGCGTGGACCGAGCAGGTCTCCTACGAGGCCGAGCTCGCCGTCGTCATCGGACGGATGTGCAAGGACGTCCCCGTGGAGCGCGTGCCCGAGGTGGTCTTCGGCTACACCGCCGCCAACGACCTCACCGGCCGCGACGTGCAGAGGACCGACGGGCAGTGGGCGCGCGCCAAGGGCTTCGACGGGGCCTGCCCGCTCGGGCCCTGGATCGAGACGGACCTCGACACCTCCGCCCTCGCCGTGCGCAGCCGCGTCAACGGCGAGACCAAGCAGGACGGCAACACCCGGGACATGGTCTTCGACGTCCCGTTCCTCGTCTCCTACGTCTCCCAGGCGTTCACGCTCCTGCCCGGCGACGTCATCCTCACGGGCACGCCCGCCGGCGTCGGCATCGTCGACGAGGGCGACCGGATCGAGGTGGAGGTCGAGGGCATCGGCGTCCTGCCGACCGTCCTGCGCCGCTGACCCGCACCGCCGGCCGGCGCCGGTCCGCACCGCCGACCCGTGCGGGCACCGCGGCGCCCCGCACCACCGCACGACCCCGCCCAGACCCCGACCGATCCACGAAAGAGCCATGACCGACACGCCCGCCACCCCGGCCACCGCCTCGACCACCTCCTCGCCCGTGCGCGTGCGCTTCTGCCCGTCCCCGACGGGCACCCCGCACGTGGGACTGATCCGCACCGCGCTGTTCAACTGGGCCCACGCCCGCCACACCGGCGGCACCATGGTCTTCCGCGTCGAGGACACCGACACCCTGCGCGACTCGGAGGAGAGCTACCAGCAGCTGCTCGAGGCGCTCGCGTGGCTGGGGATCGACTGGGACGAGGGCGTCGAGACCGGGGGTCCGCACGCCCCGTACCGGCAGTCGCAGCGCCTGGACGTCTACCGCGACGTGGCCGCCCGGCTCCGGGAGCACGGGGCGGTCTACGAGGCGTACTCCACCCCGGAGGAGGTCGAGGCCCGGCACCGGGCGGCCGGCCGCGACCCCAAGCTCGGCTACGACAACTTCGACCGCGACCTCACCGAGGAGCAGATCGCGGCGTACCGGGCGGAGGGCCGGGAGCCCGTGCTGCGGCTGCGGATGCCGGACGAGGACATCGTGGTCCACGACATGATCCGCGGCGAGATCGTCTTCCGGGCCGGCTCCATCCCGGACTACGTGGTGGTGCGCGCCAACGGCCAGCCGCTGTACACGCTGACCAACCCCGTGGACGACGCCCTCATGGAGATCACCCACGTGCTGCGCGGCGAGGACCTGCTCTCCTCGACACCGCGCCAGATCGCGCTGTTCCGCGTCCTGGTCGAGATCGGCTTCGCGAAGTACGTGCCCGAGTACGGCCACCTGCCCTACGTCATGGGCGAGGGCAACAAGAAGCTGTCCAAGCGCGACCCCGAGTCCAGCCTCTTCCACCTCAGGGACAGCGGCTTCGTCCCCGAGGGCCTGCTCAACTACCTGGCCCTGCTGGGCTGGTCCCTGTCCGCGGACGAGGACGTCTTCACCGTGGAGCAGCTCGTGGAGCACTTCGACGTCCATGACGTCCTGGCGAACCCCGCGCGCTTCGACCTCAAGAAGGCCACCGCGATCAACGGCACCCACGTCCGCAGGCTCGCCCCCGAGGACTTCCGCGACCGGCTCGTCCCCTACCTGCAGGCCGGCGGCGTGCTGGGGGACACCCTGGACGAGCGCCAGCGGGACATCCTCGACCGGGCCGCCCCGCTGGTCCAGGAGCGGATGAACCTGCTCGGCGAGGCCCCCGAGCTGCTGTCCTTCCTCTTCGCCGCCGACGACGAGATCGAGGTCGCCGACGACGCCCGCAAGCAGCTCAAGGACTCCGCCGGCGACGTCCTGCGGGCCGCGCTCGCCGCCCTGGAGCCGCTCGAGGACTGGAGCGCCGCCGCCCTCGAGACCGCGCTCCGCGAAGCCATCGTGGACGGGCTGGGGATCAAGCCGCGACTGGCCTTCGGCCCCGTCCGCACCGCCGTCTCGGGCCGGCGGATCTCGCCGCCCCTGTTCGAGTCCCTCGAGATCCTCGGCAAGGACTCCTCCCTGACCCGCCTGCGCGCCCTCGCCGCCCAGCTCGGCTGAGCGCCCTGCACGACGACGACGACGGTCCGGCCCGCCCTCCGCGGAGGGCGGGCCGGACCGTCGTCGTCGTGGACGTCATCTGCACACACCCGGGCGCTCCGGCGTAGCCTGGGACACGGGGGCGATCAGCATGGACCGGACGGACGACCAGATCGAGGCGATGCGCGCGGGACGCCCGCAGCACCGCAATCCCGTGCAACGGGACACCATCACGTGGTTGCGCACCGGCGCCGAGACCGAGGGCGAGCACGCCCTGCTGCACGTCGAGGTGGAGCCCGGGGGAGAGGTGCTCGCCCACTACCACCGACGGTTCGGGATGCGCGTACGCGTCCTCGAGGGCGTGCTGCGGGTCCAGATCGGCCACGTCGTGCGGGACCTCGGGGCGGGCGGCGAGGCCGAGGTGCCCCCGGAGCACCTGTTCCGCTGGAAGAACCCGGCCGGGACCCCGGCCCGCTTCGTGGTCGAGGTGCGGCCCGCCCACGAGGGCTTCGAGAAGGGCCTGGTGGCCCTGTACGGGCTCGCCCGGGACGGGCGCACCCGCCGGGACGGCCGCCCGCGGAGCCTGCTCCGCACGGCGCTGCTCATCGAGTGGACCGACATCAACCTCCCGGGGCTCTACCGCTGGCTGGGGCCGGTCGTCCGGGCGCTGGCGGGCATCGCCCGCCGCCGGGGGATCGACGCGGAGCTCGAGGACCGCTACTGCCGTTGAGCCCGATTTGCCGCCCCGCCGGAAGGCCGGTATAGTTCTTTTGCGTTGCGCCGGTCGCCGCGGGAAACCGCCGGACCGGGGACGACAGTGGGATATGGTGTAATTGGCAACACTACGGTTTCTGGTACCGTCATTCTAGGTTCGAGTCCTGGTATCCCAGCGCTGCTCCATCGGATCAGTACGGCCCCATCGTATAGCGGCCTAGTACGCCGCCCTCTCACGGCGGTAACGCGGGTTCGAATCCCGCTGGGGTCACCACCGCAGAACACCCCCGGACCACACGGTCCGGGGGTGTTCTCGTGTCCGGGGTGCGCTGCGCCGCCGGAGCAGGGCCGGCGTCCGGAACGGGGCCCGGGACCTGGTACAGTGTACGAGGCCGGTCGCGGGAAACCGCGGACCGGATCGGTGCGGCCCCATCGTATAGCGGCCTAGTACGCCGCCCTCTCACGGCGGTAACGCGGGTTCGAATCCCGCTGGGGTCACCACGGAAGACGTCCCCCGGACCACACGGTCCGGGGGACGTCGTCGTTCCACCACGACGAGCACCGGCACCGCCCGGTCCGGCGCTGCCCCGCCAGGGGGAGGCGCGCCCGCCGAATGCTCCGGCGCCGCCTACAGTCAGCAGGCTTACATCCCCGTCCCGGCACTGCTACGTTGGCAGAGCGGCGCAGGACTGCTGCCGGGACCGGCTCCGGGACGGGGGAAGGCACGATGGACGAGAGCTACGACGTGGTCGTCGTCGGTGGGGGGCCCGCGGGCCTCGCCGGGGCGCTGTGCCTGGCCCGCGCCCGGCGCACGGTCCTCGTGGTGGACGCCGGGGCCCCGCGCAACGACCCCGCGGAGCACGTGCACAACTACCTCGGCCGCGACGGCGACGCCCCGGGCGCGCTGCTCGCGGACGGGCGTGCCGAGGTCACCGGCTACGGAGCGGACGTCGTCGACGGCACGGTGGTCTCCGCCCGTCCCGCCGGGGACGACGGCCACGGCGTCCGGTTCCTGCTGGCGCTCGAGGACGGCCGGTCGGTGCGGGCGCGCCGCGTGCTGATCACCACCGGACTCACCGACGAGCTGCCGGACGTCCCGGGCGTGGCGCAGCGGTGGGGCCGCGACGTCGTCCACTGCCCCTACTGCCACGGCTGGGAGTGGCGGGACGAGCCGCTGGCGGTGCTGGGCACCGGCCCCCTGGGCGTGCAGCAGGCGCAGCTGTTCCGGCAGTGGAGCCGCGACATCATCTTCGTGCAGCACACCGCCCCGGCGCCGGACGACGAGGAGCGCGAGCACCTGGCGGCCCTCGGCATCGCGTGCGTGGCGGGCGAGGTGCGGCGCGTGGAGGTGTCGGGGGACCGGATCACCGGTCTGCGGCTGGTCTCCGGCGAGCTCGTGCCGTGCCGGGCCGTGGTCGTGGTGCCGCGCTTCACGGTCCGCTCCGCCCTCATCGACTCCCTCGGCCTGCGCACGGCCCAGGTGGAGGAGAAGGGCCATGCCGTCGGCACGTACGTGCCCTCGGCGCCCACGGGCGGCACGGACGTGCCGGGGGTCTACGTGGCGGGCAACGTCACGGACCTCCACGCCCAGGTCCTCGCCGCGGCAGCGGCCGGGCTCACGACCGCCACGGCCGTCAACGCCGACCTGCAGGCCGAGGACCTCGGCCGGGCGCTCGCCGAACGCGACCGCGCCTGACGTCACGGGTCCGGTTGACCAGGAGCGGATCCACGAGGAGCAGGAGCGGACGCGCGCGACCTTCCACGCCCTCGCCGGCCGGGCCGCCGTCACCGATACGCCGGACGCGCCCGGCCCCGCCGGCCCGGGCACTGCCCGGGTCGGCGGGGCCGGGCACCGGATCAGGCCAGCGAGGCGTCCAGGGTGATGTCCACGGACAGGGCCTGGGAGACCGGGCAGCCGGCCTTGGCCTCCTCGGCGATGCGCGCGAAGTCCTCCGCGGAGATGTTCTCCACCTGCGCCACCACGGTCAGCTCGACCCCCTTGATGCCCTCGCCCGCCACGAAGGTCACCTCGGCCGAGGAGTCCATCCGGGTCGGCGGGGTCTCGTTCTGGGCGAGCATGTTGGAGAACGCCATGGCGTAGCAGGTGGCGTGCGCGGAGGCCAGGAGCTCCTCGGGGCTCGTCTTGGCGCCGGCGCCGCTCTCCGCGCGGGTGTCCCAGTCCACGTCGAAGGGGCCCAGGCCCGAGCCGGTCAGGCTGGTGGTGCCCGAGCCGTTGAAGAGATCGCCGGTCCAGACGGTGCTGGCCTTGCTGATGACGGGTTTCGGCATGGTTCCTCCTGAGGTCCACGGCAGGCGGGCGCTCCGCCTGCCGGCGCCGGGCGGCGCTGCTGTCACGCTAACGGATCCGTGCGGCCCGCGAGCGGCCGGGGCCGTGTTTCAGCCGTCGGCGCGTGTCCGGCCGGCGGAGGCACGTGCTACCCCAGGGGCCTCCTGGGGGTCTCCGGGCCGCGGGGCGTCCCCCGATCGGCGACGGCACGGGTGGTCGCGTGCGCGGCCGCGGACACGAGCCGTTCCAGCGGACCCCGTCCGAAGGCGTGCCGCCAGGCGAGCGCCACGAGCGCCGAGACGAGGAGGCAGGCGGCGAACCAGAGCAGCGGGCTGCTGTAGTGGACCTCGGTGGCCAGCAGGACCAGCTGTCCCGTGTACAGGGACAGGGTCATCGCCCCCATGGCCGTGAGCGGCAGCAGCCACTTGCCGAACTCGCGGCCGGCGAGCAGGAGGGCGCCGAGCACGGCCGTGCTCACCCCGAGGCTCCAGGCCACCGAGAGGAGCGTGTTGGTGTGCGGGGCGGAGAGCGCCTGCCACCACAGCGAGGACGTCGGCAGGGGCCCGTCGGCGCCGAAGACGACGAGGTGGTCCAGGTCCGCCCGGGTGAGGGAGACGATGCTGTAGAGCAGCACGTTGTAGCCGTCCATGCCGTAGAGGAGCACCCAGGAGACGAGCTTGGCGAGGGCCGCGAGGCCGAGTCCCGCGGCCAGGAGGCGGCTCTGCAGACGCAGGCTCTTGAGGTTGAGGCGGCCGAGGGCCAGCCCGGCGAGCAGGTACGCCATGTACGTCACGGCCGGGTACGTGCCGGTCAGCGTCAGCTGCCAGAAGAGCGCGACCGGTTCGGTGACGAGGTGGGCGAACGTCGGGTTGGCGGCGCTGTGCTCGGGCACCACGTCGCCCAGCCAGTGGATCAGGAGGGGCCCGAGGAGCAGGAACGCGCCCGAGCACAGGAGCAGGGTCCGTGCCCGCAGCCCCAGGAAGGGCAGCGCGAGCAGGAAGAAGAGCCCGTAGTGGACCAGGATGCCGACGGCCGGCGGGTCCGCCGGCATCAGGTACCCGACGGTCAGCCCGATCACCATGATCAGCAGCGCGCGCACCGCGATCCCCGCGCGGGCGGCGGTCAGGTCCCGGCCCCTGCGGGGTCTGCGCGCTCCGGTGGAGAAGGCGAGGCCGACCCCGGCGAGCAGCGCGAACAGCGCCGCGGAGTCCCCGGCGAACAGCAGCCAGGACAGCGTCGGCCGGTCGTTGTCGGGATAGGACGGCGGCAGGAAGTGGACCGCCGTCAGCCCCACGAGAGCCAGTCCCCGGGCGGCGTCCACGGCGACCAGGCGTCCGGCCGACCGGCGGGGGTCGAGCCCGCCGGTGGCCTCCGCGGCCCGGTCTCTCGTGGGGTGGTCGTTCATGGGTCCCGCCGTCCTGTTCCTCATCCCCGGCCCCACGGTGGGTCGCGCTCAGGATGTCGTGTGCACTGCCGCCAATCTTCGCATCCGGGCCGTCGGTCGCGGCAACGTTGCGCCGGAAGGCTCAGGAGGCCTCGCGCAGCGCCGGCCCCGGCGGCGGCGTGGAGGGCCTGCTGGTTCGCGCGGGTCAGGGGACCGGTCACGCTGACCCGGACGAACCGGCCGTCGGGGTCCGCCTCGACGAGGACGGAGAGCTTGCGGTGCACGGGGTCGGCTCCTTCACGGGGCGGCGACCCTCCCACGGGGCGCGGTCCGCGCCCCTCAGGGGCCGCTCCGGCCGTCCTCGTCCCGGTCCGCGGAGGCGGCCCGGGACGGCCGCAGGGGTTGGAGCGCCGCGAGCTCGGCGGGGGTCGCGGTCCGGAACGGCGGGGCCTCCGGGCACTGCGGCGCCCGCCGCCCCTGCCCGCGGGTGGCGCGCAGGCTCGTGCCGACCGACACGACCAGGACGGCCGTGATCACCGCGAGGGAGACTCCCGTGGGGATGTCGACCACGTCGACCTTGAGCGCCATCTTCACCCCCACCCACACCAGGACCAGGGCCAGCCCGGCGCGCAGGTGCACGAAACGGTGCATCAGGTCCGCCAGCAGGAAGTACATGGCCCGCAGCCCCAGCACGGCGAAGGCGTTGGCGGTGAAGACGATGTAGACCTCGTCGGTGACCGCGAAGACGGCCGGGATCGAGTCGACGGCGAAGACCACGTCGGTGGCCTCGATCAGCACCAGCACCGCCAGCAGCGGCGTGGCCCGCAGCGCCCCGCCGACGCGCACCACGAGCCGCTGCCCGTAGAACACCTCGGTCATCGGCACGCAGCGGCGGAAGACCCGCAGCACCGCCGACCGGTCCGGGTCAAGACGCGCCTCCCGCTGCCGGAGCATCCGCCACCCGGTGCAGAGCAGGAACGCGGCGAAGAGGTAGAGCACTCCCTCGAAGGCGTGGATCAGCGCCGCGCCCGCGGCGATGAAGGCGCCGCGCAGCACCAGCGCCCCGAAGACGCCCAGGAACAGCACCTGGTGCTGGTAGGCGCGGGGGACGGCGAAGTACGTGAGCAGGACCGCCCAGACGAACACGTTGTCCACGGAGAGCGACTTCTCGATCAGGTACCCGGCGAAGTACTGCTGGCCGGCCTGCGACCCGAAGACGGCCCAGACCACCACCCCGAAGCCCGTCCCGCAGGCCACCCACACCGCCGTCCACACCGCGGCCTCGCGCAGCCCGATCGCGTGCGGGCGCCGGTGGGCGAGCAGGTCCACGGCCAGCAGGACCACGATGCCGCCGATCACCGCGGCCCACCCCCAGAACGGGACGTCCATCGCCACCAGCCACCCTCCGGTTCCCGACCGGAGGTCTCTCCCGGCCCGTTCCGGGCCCGCGCGCCGGATCCTGCGGTGGGACCGTCGTGACGACGCTGCGCGGGGGGATACTCCCCTCCTGGCCCCTCCAGCGAACCCCGCACCGCCCTCCGCGTCAAGAGGCGTCGCGAGCCCCCGCAGCGGCGCTGCGCGGGTCCCCGGTGCTACGCTCCGCAGTGAGCCGGGGGATCCGCCCGGCGACGACGGCGGGGCCTCCCGCCCCGCCCGTCCGCACCGCTCCAGCCCCTCCCGGATGGTGGTGATCACCGTTTTCCCGCACCCGTCCCCCGCAGCGACCACCGGCCCCACCCGCACCTTCGGCGTGGAGGAGGAGCTGCTCCTCGTGGACGCCGTGACGCTGGAGCCCGCCCCCGCCGGCCCGGACGCCGTGGACGCGCACGCCGCCGGCGTCCGCTCCTCCCCGGCGACGGCACCGGCGCACCAGGTCACCACCGAGCTGCAGCAGGAGCAGATCGAGGTCGCGAGTCCTCCGCTGACCGGCCTCCCGGAGCAGATCGCCGCGATCCGTCAGGGGCGCCGCCTGGCCGACGCCGCCGCCCGCGCGGTGGGTGCCCGCGCCGTCGCCCTCGCCTCACCGGTCACGGCGGGCGCCCCGCACCTCGTGCCCGCACCGCGCTTCCGGTGGCTCCAGGAGCGCTTCGGGCTGGTGGCCGCCGAGCAGCTGACCTGCGGCCTCCACGTCCACGTGGGCGTCGGCAGCCGCGAGGAGGGCGTGGCCGTGCTGGACCGCATCCGGGTGTGGCTGCCCGTCCTGCTCGCCCTGAGCGGCAACTCCCCGTTCTGGTACGGCCGGGAGAGCGGCTTCAGCAGCTACCGCTACCAGGCCTGGGTCCGCTGGCCCACCTCCGGTCCCACGGAGGTCTTCGGCTCGGTCGAGGAGCACGACCGGCAGCGCGAGGCCCTGCTGCGCTCCGGGGTGCCCCTCGACCTCGGCATGATCTACTTCGACGCCCGGCTCTCGGCCCGCTACCCCACCGTGGAGATCCGGATCACCGACATGTGCCTGGACGCGGAGCACGCCGGGGTGCTGGCCGCCCTCGGCCGGGCGCTGGTCGAGACGGCCGCCCGCCAGTGGCGGGCGGGCCTCCCCGCGCCGCCGGTGAGCGCGGCGCAGCTGCGGACCTGGTCCTGGCAGGCCAGCAGGGCCGGCGTCGAGGGGCCGTTGATCAGCCCGGCCTCCGGCGTGCCCGCCCCGGCCGCGGACGTCGTGGCGGAGCTGCTGGCCGTCGTGCGCCCCGTGCTCGCCGAGTGGGACGAGGCCGCGCAGGTGGAGTCCGTGGTGGCCGGCGTCCTGCGGGACGGCTCCGGCGCCCGGCGGCAGCTGGCGGCCCACGCCGCGCGGCGGGACCCGCTCGACGTCGTGCGCCTGGCGCTCGAGGCGACCCACCGGTGAGGGCGCGGGGGCACCCGGGGCTCGAGCGGCGGCGCGTCGTCGCCGGCACCCACGCGGTCGACGTGCGGGGGACCTTCGACCGCGCGCGGCCCCCGGTGGTCCTCGTGCACGGCATCGGCATGTCGGGCCGTTACTTCCTGCGGCTCGCGGACGCGCTCGCGGCCACGCACGACGTCTACGCCGTCGACCTGCCGGGCTGCGGGTCCTCACCGCGCCCCGCCCGGCCCCTGTCGGTGCCCGAGCTCGGCCGCGTGGTCGCAGGGGCCGTCGAGGCGCTGGGGCTGCGGGCTCCCGTGGTCGTGGGGCACTCCATGGGCTGCCAGGTCGTCGTGGACGCGGTCAGGGACCACCCCGGGCTGTGCGCCGGCTACGTGCTGGTGGGACCGACCGTCGACCCCACCGCGCGCAGTCTGCTCGGCCAGGGACGGCGGCTGCTGCGGGACACCGCGCGCGAGCCCCTGCGCACCAACGCCGTGGTCGTCCGCGACTACCTCCGGATGGGCCCGCTCCGCTATCTGCGCACGACCCGGCACATGCTCCGCGACCGGATCGAGGAGGACATCCGGGGCTGCACGCCCCCCGGGCTGGTGGTGCGCGGGTCCCGGGACCCCATCGCCCGGCGGGACTGGTCCCGCCGGCTGGCCCGGGCGGCCCCCGACGCCCGCTTCCTGGAGATCCCCGGGGCCCCGCACAACGTCCAGCACACCGACCCCCGGGAGCTCGCCGCCGCCTGCGCGCCCTTCCTCGCCGCCTGCCGTCCCGGGAGCCCGGTGTGATCCCGCGGCTGGGCGCGGCGGCCGCGAATCTCGCGGCCTGGGCCCGCGACTACGTCTACGCGCTCCGGTGGCAGGCCGCGGGCGTCCTCGGCCGGTGGGAGCCCGCCCACTACCGGGGCCCGGGAGAGCCGGGGCGGACGCCGGTCGTGCTGATCCCCGGGATCTACGAGTCGTGGACGTTCATGCTCCCGGTGGCCGGGCTGCTGCGGGAGCACGGCCACGACGTCCACGTGGTGGAGGACCTGAGGTTCAACACCGGGACCATCGAGGACATGGCGGCGCTGGTCGACGAGCACATCCGCCGGGAGGGGATCGAGCGCTGCGTGCTGGTGGCGCACAGCAAGGGCGGGCTGATCGGCAAGCACCTCCTGGCCCACCACAACAAGGGCACCGTGATCCAGGGGCTCGTGGCCGTCAACACCCCCTTCACGGGCTCCGAGCTCGCCCGGCTCCTGCCCCTCCCGACGATCCGGGTGTTCCTGCCCCACTCCCCGGAGCTCACCGCGCTGACCACCCGCCGGGAGGTCAACCAGCACATCGTCTCCGTCTACGGCCTGTTCGACCCCCACATCCCGGGCGGCAGCCACCTGGAAGGGGCGCGCAACGTCCAGCTCGGCACGCGCGGTCACTTCCTGCCGCTCAGCGACCCGCGCGTGCACGCGGCGATCCTCGAGGGGATCGGCACGCTCACCCGCTGACCCCGCCGGCGCCCGGGGGCCCCGGCGGCCGCCGACCCGACCGGACCGCCCCGGCCCGGCGTCGGAGGCGACTGCTACTCTTCGGCCACCGAGCGCGCCCCGGACGGCGCGCCGCCGGAGACAGGAACGACGGACGACGCCGGAGGGACGGTGGGACCGTGGGCGAACTGGGACTGACCCCCTTCCAGGGCTGGGAGGTGATGTCCTGGGCCCTGCTGGCCGCCGCCGCCGTGTGGACCGTGGCCCGGGGCGTCCGGTGGCTCGTGGGACGCTACGGGCAGAACACCCGCTGGAACCGCAGGTCGCGCACCCGGCTCGGCCTGCGCCGGGCCCGGGACGGCCTGCTGGAGCGCCACGCCGCCGGAGAGCTCACCGAGGACGAGTACCGGGAGCGGCTGCGGCTGCTCGAGCAGGAGGGCCGCTCCGGCCCCTGACCGCCCCGGGGCCGGGGGCGGGAACGTGCGAGCACCGGGCCCGGCGCAGCGCCACCGCGCCGTGCGGTTCACGCCTCCGGGCCGGCCGGTCCCCGGCGGTCGTCGTCGCCCAGGGCCTCGGTCCCGCGGACGTCCGCGAGCGCGGACCCGTCGCCGTAGGAGCTCGATGTGATGACGCTGAGCTTGCCGTTGGTCTCGAGCACGACCGCCTCGACCCGGGAGAGGTCGCCGGTGCCCTGCATCCGCACGGCCTGGCGCAGCTCCGACTCGGTGAGCCGGTTCCGCCGCATCGCGTCGTGGCGGAACCGTCCCCCGGCCAGCAGCAGCGCCGGTTCGGCGCTGAAGACACCGCGCATCCGCGGCCAGCGCGCGGAGATCCAGGCCACGAGCAGCTGGAGGGCGGCGAGCAGGCCGAGGGCAGTGGCGCCCTCGGCCCAGGAGACGTCCGTGCTGAGGAAGATCGTGGCGAGGGTCGAACCGAGGGCCACCGTCACCACGAAGTCGAAGACGTTGAGCTGGCCGAGGGTGCGCTTGCCGGACAGGCGCAGGATCGCCACCAGCGTCGTGTAGGAGGCGGCGCCGACGAGGATGATCCGCAGGATGTCGGACCAGGAGTCAAACCACACGGAACGGCCTCCGGTCGGTCTTCGGGCTCGTCGGGCAGGGCTGCTGCCATGTCATGCGGTGGTCTCCTTCTCCTGCTTGCGCTCCGGCTCCCGGTGCTGGAGCCACGCGCTCAGCGGTGCGGTGGACAGCCCGTGGACGAGCACGGACAGGGTGACGGCCAGGGTGGTGTGGACGAAGATCTCGTGGTTGCCGGTGTGCCGTTCGGCCAGCGTCGCGTAGAACAGGGCGGAGACGCCGATGGGCCCGAACCAGCTCAGGACGAGCGTCTCGGCGCGGTCGTGCACGCCCCGCAGCAGCGGCCGGAGCGCCCACAGGGCGACGAAGCGGCGCAGCAGCAGCGCCGCGCCGAGGACCAGGGGAGCACCCCAGCCCAGTTCCGTCCACTCACCGACCGGCAGCGCCAGGCCGAGCAGGATGAACACCGGCAGCAGGAACAGCCGGGCCACGGCGTCCTGGACCTTGTCCTCCTGCGCCTCGTCCCGCTGGGGGATCACCTGCCCGAAGACCGCGACGCCCACGAAGACGGCCAGCAGGGCGTCGGTGCCCAGCAGCTTGCCGGTCCCGAGCAGCACGAGTGCCAGCGGCACCACGAAGGCCAGGTAGGAGCTCTCCTCCATGAGCCCGTGCCGGCGGACGACGACGAACAGCCTGCCCAGCAGGAAGCCCGCCAGCGCCCCGAACACCGCCGCGCCGAGCACCTCCCACAGCAGGACGGTGGTCAGCAGCTCGTGCCACGCCCGGTCCGGCTCGGTCAGCAGCAGCACCGGGAGGAGGACGAAGAGGTAGGCCAGTCCGTCGTTGAGCCCGCTCTCGGCCGAGAGGTTGTGCCGGACCCGCTCGGGAATCCGCTCCACGGCCAGGGAACCCGTGACGATCGGGGTGGTGACCACGGGGTCGGTCGGGGTGATGATCGCGCCCAGCAGCAGCGCCACCAGGAACGGCACGCCCAGCGCCGCCCACAGCACGCCGGTGGCCACGACGAGCATCAGGGCCATGCCCAGCCCGATGACCACGGCGATCCAGCGGGCGTCGCTGCGCCAGTAGCCGTGCGGCAGGCGCAGGGCGACCCCGGCCAGGCCCACCGCCAGGGTGATCCGCGCCGCCTGCTCCAGCAGCGTTCCCGGGGGCAGGCCCAAGTCCTCGATCCGCACGAGGTCCAGCGCGTAGGGGCCGATCAGCGCGCCGAACGCGAGGGCGAGCACCGGGCCGGGGAGACTGATCCGCTGCAGCAGCGTCGAGAACGCCGAGATCAGCAGGACGGCTCCGGCGAAGAGCGCCAGCACCAGGTTGATGTCCATCGTCGTCCTTCCGTCCCTGTGGGGGGCCGCGTCGCCGTCCGGGGCAGCGGATGCTTCCACCGTAACCCTGCTGATGGTCCCCGGGGCAAGCACGGAGGCCGTACCTCCGGGACGGGCCCGGGCGCCACCGGGTAGGGTCCCCGGGAAGGACGGTCATCGACTGGGACGGAGCGACGACGTGGACGTGCTGCTGACGCTGCTGGGGACCGCGATCGTCGTGGTCGGCCTGTGGGACATCTACCACAGCCTGCTGCACCCCAGCGGCTCGGGCGCCGTCGGCGGCCGGGTGCAGTCGGGCGTCTGGTGGATCTCCCGGCGCACCGGGCACCGCTTCGGCTCGGCCGTGGGCCCGGGCTCGATGATCACGGTGGTGCTCCTGTGGGTGCTCCTGCAGGGAGTCGGCTGGGCCCTGATCTACTTGCCGCACGTCCCCGAGGGCTTCACGTACTCGCCCGGGGTGGACCCGGCCGCCTACCCCGATCTCCTCGAGGCCCTCTACCTCTCGTTCGTCACCCTGGCGACGCTGGGGTTCGGGGACGTCGTGGCCACCGACCCCTGGATCCGGCTGGCCACCCCGCTGGAGGCGCTGACCGGGTTCGCCCTGCTCACGGCGGCCCTGACGTGGTTCACCCAGATCTATCCGCCGCTGTCCCGCCGCCGGGCCCTGGCGCTCGAGCTGACGTCCCTCGCCGAGGTGGAGTACGCGGACGGGATCGCGGAGGAGGACCCCGTGACGGCGGCCCGGGTGCTGGACGGGCTGACCGCGGAGGTGTCCCGGGCCCGGATCGACTTCACCCAGCACGGCGAGACGTACTACTTCCAGGAGGAGGACCCGGACCTCTCCCTGGCCCGGCAGCTGGCCTACGCCCTCGAGCTGCGCGACCGTGCCGCCGCGTCCTCGGCGCCGCCGGTGCGCACGAGCGCCCGCCGCCTGGGCCTGGCCCTGGAGCAGCTCGCGCGAAAGCTGCGGGAGGACTTCGTCAGCACGGGGGAGGCCCCCGGGGAGGTGTTCGCCGCCTACGCCGCGGATCACCTGCGGGAGCCGGGCCGCTGACCCGCGGCCGGGAACAGATTCCCGGGACCGCCGGTTGCGCGGAGCATGAAGGCATTGACGTACGCCCGCTACGGCGGCCCCGAAGTCCTCGAGCTCACCGACCTCCCCGAGCCCAAGGTCCCCCCGGGCTGGGTGCTCCTGAAGGTGCGCAGCGCCGCGATCAACCCCGTGGACTGGAAGATCATGGCCGGCGGCCTCGATCCGCTGATGGAGGTCCAGTTCCCGGTGGTGCCCGGCTGGGACGTGTCCGGGGTCGTGGAGGCCGTCGGCATCGACGTCCCGGAGTGGGCCCCGGGCGACGAGGTGATCTCCTACGCCCGCACGGACTGGGTGCACGGCGGGACGATGGCCGAGTACGTCGCCCTGCCCGCACGCCTGCTCGCGCCGAAGCCGGCCTCCGTGGACTGGGACCGGGCGGCCGCGCTGCCGCTGGCCGGGCTCACGGCCTACCAGGTCCTCGGCCGCCTGGAGGTGGCCGCGGGAGACACCGTGCTCGTGCACAACGCCTCCGGGGGCGTGGGCGGCTACGCCGTCCAGCTCGCCGCGGCCCGGGGCGCCCGCGTGATCGGCACGGCGTCGGAGGTCAACCACGAGTACCTGCGCGGTCTCGGCGCGGAGCCCGTGGCCTACGGGGACGGGCTGCCCGAGCGGGTCCGGGAGCTGGCTCCGGACGGCGTGGACGTCGTGGTCGACCTCGTAGGCGGGGTCGTGGAGCAGACGCTCGCCGTCCTGAAGAACGGGGGGCGGCACGCCTCCGTGGCCGACGACGCGGTCGAGGCCCACGGCGGGACGTGGATGTGGGTGCGTCCCTCCGCCGAGGACCTCACCGAGCTGGGCCGTCTGGTGGACCGGGGCGCGCTGCGGATCGAGCTCGCCCGCAGCGTGCCCCTGGCCGAGGGCGTGGAAGCCTACCGCCTCAGCCAGGAGGGGCACGTCCGCGGCAAGATCGCCGTCCGGATGGCGTGAGCCCCCGGCAACCCGCGCCGCGTAGGTGCACAGCAGGCTGACTGGCACAATGTCCCTGTGACCGACCAGACAGAGATCCTGAGCGCCCTCGAGGACGCGCGGGCGCTGCTCGCGGCGTCGACCCTCCCGCTGTCCACGACCGACGTGCTGCGCGAGCGCGAGGACATCGACCGTGCCGTCGCCCAGCTCGACGACTACGTGCTGCCCCGGGTGCGCTCCCTCGACGCGCCGCTGCTCGCGGTGGTCGGCGGCTCCACGGGCGCCGGCAAGTCGACCCTGGTCAACGCGGTCGTGGGGCACCCCGTGACCCGGTCCGGGGCTATCCGCCCGACCACCCGGCAGCCCATCCTGATCCACCACCCGCGCGACGCCGAGGCGTTCTCGACCCAGCGGGTGCTCCCGCACCTGAGCCGGATCCACGCGCGGAAGGTCATCCCCGCCGGCTCGACCGCCGCGGACACCGCCTCCCCGTCCGCGCTGCCCGGCACCGCGGACGGCCAGGCCCTCGTGCTGCTCGCCGAGCCGCGGATCCCCGAGGGCGTCGCCCTGCTCGACGCCCCGGACGTCGACTCGATCTCCGACGAGAACCGCCGGCTCGCGGGGCAGCTGCTGGCCGCCGCCGACCTGTGGCTGTTCGTGACCACCGCGAACCGCTACGCCGACGCCGTGCCGTGGCGGCTGCTCGTCGAGGCCGCCCAGCGGGACATCACGGTGGCCGTGGTCCTCGACCGGGTCCCGCAGGGGCTCGAGGCCGAGATCGAGGACGACCTCCGGCGGATGCTCGCCGAGCAGGGCCTCGGGGACGCCCCGGTGTTCACCGTCCCGGAGTCACCGCTCAACGAGATGGGCATGCTCCCGCCCCACGTCGTCGCCCCCGTGGTGGACTTCCTGGCCGAACTGGGGCGCAACGCCGCCTCCCGCTCGGAGATCGCCCGCCGGACCCTCGGCGGCGCGGTCCGCTCCATCGCGGAGCGCACCGGCGCGGCCGGGACGGCGGTGCTCTCCCAGCACCGCGTCGAGGCGCAGCTGCGCCACGACGTGGACCGCGCCTTCGACGAGGCGCTCGCCGCCGTCATCGAGTCGACCCGGGACGGGACCCTGCTGCGCGGCGAGGTCCTCGCCCGCTGGCAGGACTTCGTGGGCACCGGCGAGTTCTTCCGCAACCTCGAGGCCGGGATCGGCCGGATGCGGGACCGGCTCACCGCCTTCTTCAGCGGGCGGCCGGCACCCGAGGTCCAGGTCGAGGAGGCCATCGAGACCGGTCTGCAGACCGTGATCGTTGAGGAGGCCGCGCGCGCCTCCGAGACCGCGGAGCGCCGCTGGCTGGACGAGCCTGCGGGCCGGGTCCTGCTCGGCGGGTCCGACCTCGGCTCGCTGCCCCCGGACTTCCGCGAGCGCACGGCAGAGCAGGTGCGCGCCTGGCAGGGCGACCTCATGGAGCTGATCCAGCGCGAGGGCGCGGACAAGCGGACCAGGGCGCGGGCCATGTCGCTGGGTGTGAACGCGCTCACCGTGATCCTCATGATCGGCGTGTTCTCCATGACGGGCGGGCTCACCGGGCTGGAGGTCGGCATCGCCGGCGGCTCCGGCGTGGTGGGCACCAAGCTGCTCGAGGCGGTCTTCGGGGAGGACGCCGTGCGGCGGATGGCCGAGGACGCCCGCAAGAACCTCGAGTCCCGGATCCACACGGTCATGGACCAGCAGGCGTCCGTGTTCCTGCGGCGCCTCGACGTCCTGGACGGGCACCCGGAGGCCGACGAGCTCGTGGCCGTGGCCGAGCGCATCCGCGCCGCCGGGCGGACGCTGGGGGAGAGCGCATGAGCCCCGCCCGGCAGGCGGCGCCGACTCTCTCCGAACGGCTCACCGCGCTCGCGCGCGCCACGGAGCTGGCCTCCGGCCGGCTCGACGACGTGGCCGTGGCGGCGTCCCGCACCGTCCTGGACCGCGCCGCCGAGCGGCGCTCCCTGTCCGCCGACCACACCGTGGTGGGCTTCTTCGGGGCGACCGGGTCCGGGAAGTCCACCCTGTTCAACGCGGTCGTGGGACGGGACATCGCCCGGGCCGCCGCCCGCCGCCCCACCACCTCCGAGCCGCTGGCCGCCGTCTGGGGGGAGCCGGGCAGCGAGGCCCTGCTGGACTGGCTCGGTGTCACCCAGCGCCACCACGTCGACACGCCCCTGCCCACCGGGCACGCGGACGCCGGCCGGTGGACGCGCGTCAAGGAGCGGATCACGGGCGCGCCCGCCGCGGAGGCGCCCGGCGGTCTGATCCTGCTCGACCTGCCGGACTTCGACTCCGTGAGCCTGCACCACCGCACCATCGTGCAGCGTCTCGTCGGCATGGTCGACGTCGTGGTGTGGGTCGTGGACCCGCAGAAGTACGCCGACGCGGTCATCCACCAGGAGTTCATCGCGCCGCTGGCCCGGCACGGGGCCGTGACCATGGTGGTGATGAACCAGGTGGACCGGCTGCCGGACGCCGAGGTCCCCGCCGTGATGGCCTCCCTCGAGGAGCTCGTGGCCCAGGACGGGCTGCCCACCACGGGGCTGTCGAAGCCGGTGGCCGTCTCCGCGGTGACGGGGGAGGGCGTCGAGGCCCTCCGCGCGCGGATCCGCCAGGTGGCCGACACCAGGGCGGCGGCCGGCGCCCGGCTCGACGCCGACGTGGACGACGCCGCCGCGCTGCTCGCCGAGGCCTCCGGGGACGGGGAGCCTGCCGGGATCACCGAGCCGGCGCAGGAGCGGCTCACCGACGGGCTGGCGCAGGCCGCCAACGTGCCCGGGATCGCCCGGGCCGCCGGGAGGTCCTACGCCCTGCACGCGGCGGAGCACACGGGGTGGATCCCCACCCGGTGGCTGCTGAGGTTCCGCAAGGACCCGATGCGGCGGCTGAACCTCGACCGGGGCGGGACCGTGAACCCCGAGGTCAACCGCACGTCCCTGCCGCCCATGGGCGCCGCCCAGCGGGCCGCGGCCGACTCCGCGGTGCGCACCTTCGCCCACGACGCCGCGGACGGGGCCGCCGAACCGTGGACCCGGTCGGTCCGGCAGGCCGCGCGCACCCACGAGGAGAGGCTGCCGGACGCGATCGACCAGGCCGTCGCCCGCACCGACTTCCGGGCCGGGCGGAACTCCTGGTGGTGGCTCGTCCTCGACGTCGTCCAGTGGCTCGCGATGCTCGCGGTGGTCGCGGGGCTGCTGTGGCTCCTGGGCCTGTTCCTGCTCGAGTGGTTCCAGATCCCCGTCCCGCCGCCCCCGTACGTCGAGGGCTTCCCGCTGCCCGTGCCCACGCTGCTCGTCCTCGCCGGGGTGGTGCTCGGGATCTTCACGGCCCTGACCGGCCGGGTCCTCGCCGGCTTCGGCGCCCGGATGCGGGAGCGCTCGGTGCGGCGCCGGCTGCGCGAGTCGGTGGCCGAGGCGGCCCGGCGCACCGTCGTCGACCCCGTGCGGGCGGAGCTCGAGGCCTTCGCCGCCTTCCGGAGGGCGCTGGCCGTCCTGCGCGGCTGAGCGCGGCGGCCGCGGAGCGTCCCCCGCCGCACGGCGGGGGACGGCAGGGCGGGGGCCGCCGGCGCCCGGCTACTGGGTGGTGGCCCGGACCGCCTCCGTGAGCTGGCGCGCGGCCTGCACCACGACCTCGGCGTGCAGCCGGCCCGGCTGGCGGGTGAGCCGTTCGATCGGTCCGGAGATCGACACCGCGGCGATCACCCGGCCCGAGGGTCCGCGCACCGGGGCCGAGACGGAGGCGATGCCCGGTTCGCGCTCGCCCAGCGACTGCGCCCAGCCCCGGCGGCGCACCCCGGCCAGCACGGTCGCGGAGAACCGCGCGTGGCGCAGGCCCTCGAGCAGGCGGTCGTGGTCCTCCCACGCGACGAGCACCTGCGCGGCGGAGCCCGCCTTCATCGACAGCTGCGTGCCCACCGGGATCGTGTCCCGCAGCCCGATCGGCCGCTCGGCGGAGGCCACGCACACGCGCCAGTCGCCCTGCCGGCGGAAGATCTGCGCGGACTCCCCGGTGGCGTCCCGCAGGTTCATCAGGACGGGGCCGGCGGCCGCGATCAGGCGGTCCTCGCCGGCCGCGGACGCCAGCTCCACGAGCCGGGAGCCGAGCACGAACCGGCCCTGGATGTCCCGTCCCACGAACCGGTGGTGGGCCAGTGCCACGGCCAGCCGGTGCACGGTGGGCCGGGCGAGGCCCGTGGCGCTCACCAGCTGGGCCAGCGTCGCCGGCCCCGCCTCGAGGGCGTCGAGGATCATCGCGGCCTTGTCGACCACCCCCACCCCGCTGGGCGCGGTGGTCGCGGTCAGCGCGAGCGACTCCCCGGTGCCCTGCCCGCCCAGCGGCGTGCCGAGCGGGGCGCCGGACGGATCCATGTGTCCAGATGTGTCCATGCACTGATACTGACGTCTCAAAATGTGAGAAGCAAGCCCGAAAGCTGGCCCGTCGCGAGCCGGGCGCCGACCATGGAGGAAACACGTTGCACAGGCAGCACGGAAGGATCCGCCATGCCGGACTACCAGTCCTCGACCCCCTCCACGACCTCCGCCGCACCCTCCGGGCCCCGGGGCGGGCGCACCCTCGCCGAGAAGGTCTGGGCGGACCACCTCGTGCGCCAGGGCGAGGACGGCCGGCCGGACCTGCTCTACATCGACCTCCACCTGCTCCACGAGGTCACCTCGCCGCAGGCCTTCGAGGGGCTGCGCCTGGCGGGCCGCCCGCTGCGCCGGCCCGAGCTCACGATCGCCACCGAGGACCACAACACGCCCACGCAGGACATCTTCTCCCGCATCGCCGACGACACGTCCCGCAAGCAGATCGAGACCCTGCGGGCCAACTGCGCCGAGTTCGGCGTGCGCCTGCACCCGCTCGGGGACGCCGAGCAGGGCATCGTGCACGTGGTGGGTCCCCAGCTGGGCCTCACCCAGCCCGGGATGACCGTGGTCTGCGGCGACTCCCACACCTCCACCCACGGCGCGTTCGGGGCCCTGGCCTTCGGCATCGGCACCTCCGAGGTCGAGCACGTGATGGCCACCCAGACGCTGCCGCTCGCCCCGTTCCGGACCATGGCCATCAACGTCGAGGGCACGCTGCGCCCGGGGGTGTCCGCCAAGGACATCATCCTGGCCGTGATCGCCAAGATCGGCACCGGCGGCGGACAGGGCTACGTCCTGGAGTACCGGGGCTCGGCCATCCGGGCCCTGTCCATGGAGGCTCGGATGACCATCTGCAACATGTCGATCGAGGCCGGCGCCCGCGCGGGCATGATCGCCCCCGACGACACCACGTTCGACTACGTCCAGGGCCGTCCGCACGCGCCGCAGGGCGCCGACTGGGACGCGGCCGTCGAGTACTGGCGGACCCTGCGCACCGACGAGGACGCCGTCTTCGACGCCGAGGTCTTCCTCGACGCGGACGAGCTCGAGCCGTTCGTCACCTGGGGCACCAACCCCGGCCAGGGCGTCCCCCTGTCCCAGGCCGTCCCCGACCCCGAGGACATCGGGGACGAGAACGACAAGGCCAACGCCCGCCGGGCCCTCGAGTACATGGGCCTGGCCGCCGGCACCCCGATGAAGGAGATCCCGGTGGACACCGTCTTCCTGGGCTCCTGCACCAACTCCCGGATCGAGGACCTGCGGGCGGCGGCGGAGATCGTCAAGGGCCGCGCCAAGGCGCAGAACGTCCGGATGATGGTGGTGCCGGGCTCGGCCAAGGTGCGGCTGCAGGCCGAGGCCGAGGGCCTGGACCGGGTGTTCAAGGACTTCGGCGCGGACTGGCGCTTCGCGGGCTGCTCGATGTGCCTGGGCATGAACCCGGACCAGCTCGCCCCCGGCGAGCGGTGCGCCTCGACGTCGAACCGCAACTTCGAGGGCCGGCAGGGCAAGGGCGGGCGCACCCACCTCGTCTCGCCCGTGGTGGCCGCCGCCACCGCGGTGCGCGGCACGCTGTCCTCCCCGTCCGACCTCGAGCCCGCCGGCGCCCCCACGGACCTCGCGTCCGCCGGCGCCTGAGCCCTCGACCCGAAGCCCAGAAAGGCCCTGCCATGGAGAAGTTCACCACCCACCGGGGTGTCGGCGTCCCGCTGCGCCAGTCCAACGTGGACACCGACCAGATCATCCCGGCCGTCTACCTCAAGCGGATCACCAAGACCGGCTTCGAGGACGCCCTGTTCGCCGCCTGGCGCAAGAACGAGGACTTCGTGCTCAACCGGGAGCCGTACCGGCACGGCTCCGTGCTGGTGGCCGGGCCCGACTTCGGCACCGGCTCCTCCCGGGAGCACGCGGTGTGGGCGCTGCGCGACTACGGCTTCCAGGCCGTCATCTCCTCCCGGTTCGCGGACATCTTCCGCGGCAACTCGGGCAAGCAGGGGCTGCTGGCCGCGCAGGTCGACCAGGCGGACGTCGAGCTGCTGTGGAAGCTGATCGAGGAGCACGCCGGCACCGAGATCGAGGTCGACCTCGAGTCCCGCACGGTGACGTGCGACACGGTGACGGTGCCGTTCACGATCGACGACTACACGCGCTGGCGCCTCATGGAGGGCCTCGACGACATCGGGCTCACCCTCCAGCGCGAGGAGGACATCGCCGCGTTCGAGGCGGGCCGTCCCGCCTTCAAGCCGACCACGCTGCCCGCCCGCACCTGACCCCGTCACGCCCGGCACGGCCCGGCGGAGCCTCCCACGGCCCGCCGGGCCGTCGTGCTGTCCCGGACACGCACGACGCCCGCCCCTGTGCGGGGGCCCTCGCCGGGGAACCTACACTGTACGGGTGCCGCTCCCGCTCGGGGGTGGCCCGGCAACAGCAGATCGGAAGGTCATGAGCAGCGCACTGCACATCACGGGCGGAATCCCCCTGTCCGGGCAGGTCACCGTGCGAGGTGCCAAGAACCTCGTCCCCAAGGCCATGGTGGCCGCCCTCCTGGGCTCCACACCGTCCGTCCTGGAGAACGTGCCCCAGATCAAGGACGTCCAGGTCGTCACCAACCTGCTGGCGCTGCACGGGGTCGACGTGGGGCGCGAGGACGGCCGGCTGGCCCTGGACCCCTGCAACGTCACCACGGCGCGGCACGCGGACATCGATGCCCACGCCGGGGACTCGCGGATCCCGATCCTGCTGTGCGGGCCCCTGCTGCACGCCATCGGCGAGGCGTTCATCCCCGACCTCGGCGGGTGCAAGATCGGCGACCGGCCCATCAACTACCACCTCGACGTGCTGCGCCACTTCGGCGCCCGTGTCGAGAAGCTGGAGTCCGGGATCCGGATGAGCGCCCCGCACGGCCTGCACGGCGCCAAGGTGGAGCTGCCCTACCCCTCGGTCGGCGCGACCGAGCAGGTGCTGCTCACCGCCACCCGGGCCGACGGCCACACCGAGCTGCGCGGCGCCGCCACCGAGCCCGAGATCATGGACCTCATCGCGATCCTGCAGAAGATGGGCGCCATCATCACCGTCCAGACCGACCGGGTGATCCGCATCGAGGGCGTTCCCGAGCTCACCGGCTACCGGCACCGGGCCATGCCCGACCGCATCGAGGCCGCCTCCTGGGGCTCCGCCGCGCTGGCCACCGGCGGCGACATCTTCGTGGCCGGGGCCCGGCAGTCCGACATGATGACCTTCCTCAACACGTTCCGCAAGATCGGCGGGGGCCTCGACATCCGGGAGGAGGGCATCCGCTTCTACCACCCCGGCGGGGACCTCAACCCGCTCATCGTGGAGACCGACGTCCACCCCGGCTTCATGACCGACTGGCAGCAGCCGCTCGTGGTCGCCCTGACCCAGGCCACGGGCGTGTCCATCGTGCACGAGACCGTCTACGAGAACCGCTTCGGCTTCACCGCCGCCCTCAACCGGATGGGGGCCACGATCCAGCTGCACCGCGAGTGCCTGGGCTCCGTGCCCTGCCGCTTCGGCCAGCGCAACTTCGTGCACTCGGCCGTGATCTCCGGGCCCACCCCGCTGCAGGCCTCCGAGATCAACATCCCCGACCTCCGCGGCGGCTTCTCCCACCTCATCGCGGCGATGGCCGCCGAGGGCACGTCCCACGTCACCGGCGTGGAGCTCATCGAGCGCGGCTACGAGCACTTCACCGACAAGCTGACGGGGCTCGGGGCGTCCTTCGAGCTCGACGGCGAGTGAGCCGGGCCCGCCGATGAGCCGCACCTCGAACCGCCGCCTGTTCCGCGTGCTCGCGGGCGTCGTCAAGCCGGCCTACCGGCTGGCGGCCCGGCTGCGCTGGACGGGGGAGGAGCACCTGCCCGCCGAGGGCGGGTTCATCGTGGTGCCCAACCACCTCACCGAGCTCGACCCCCTGACGGTCGCGATCACGCTCTACGACAACGGGATCATGCCGCGGTTCCTGGCGAAGGAGTCCCTGTTCCGCGCCCCCGGGGTGGGGACGGTGCTCCGGGCCACCGGCCAGGTCCCCGTGCTGCGCGGCACGGCCGACGCCGCGGCGGCGCTCACGGCCGCCCGCGCCGAGCTCGCCTCCGGCGGCGCCGTGGTGATCTACCCCGAGGGCACCCTCACCCGGGACCCCGACCGGTGGCCGATGACCGGGCACACGGGCGCCGCGCGCCTGGCCCTCGCGACCGGGGCCCCGGTGGTCCCGGTGGCGCACTGGGGGGACCAGGAGGTCCTCGACCACGACCGCTCCACCGGCCGGCGCACGGTCAGCCTGTTCCCCCGGAAGGACGTGCGCGTGCGGATCGGCCCGCCCATGGACCTCACCCCGTGGCGGGACGACGTCCCCGACCTGACCCATCCGGTGGGCCGCCATGCGGCGCGGCTCGAGGACGCCACCGACGCCGTCATGCGCGCCGTGACCCGGGAGCTCGCGGTGCTGCGCGGCACGGACGCGCCGGCAGTCCTCTGGGACCGGCGCCGGGGAGGCCGCCCGTGACGCCCCCCGAGACCGCCGCGGCCCCTGCCGGCGGCCTGCCCGCCGCCGGGCCGCGGAGGATCGCCGTGCTGGGCGCCGGGTCCTGGGGCACGACCTTCGCCAAGATCCTCGCCGACAGCGCCCGCGAGTCCGCCCACGCCCGGGCCGAGCCGATCGGGCGGACCGTGGCCCTGTGGGGACGCAGCTCCCCCGCGATGGACCACACCGCGCGCACCCGCGTCAACGACCGCTACGTGCCCGGCATCCGGCTGCCCGAGCGCCTGGAGATCACCGCCGACCTCGCCGCCGCCGTGCGCGGCGCGGACCTGGTGGTCCTCGCCGTGCCCGCCCAGTCCCTGCGCGCCCAGCTGACCGCCGTGGCCGGACACCTCGAGCGCGACGCCGTGGTGCTGTCCCTCGCCAAGGGGCTCGAGCGGGACACGGGGCTGCGGATGAGCGAGGTCGTCGCCGAGGAGCTGGGGCGGGCCACCGGGCTGGGCCCCCGGCACTGGCGGGCGCGCACGTGCGTGCTGTCCGGGCCCAACCTGGCCATGGAGATCGCCGAGGAGCAGCCCACGGCCTCCGTCGTGGCGGCCCCCGCCACGGACCTGGCCACCTGGGTGGCCCACGCCTGCCGGACCCGCTACTTCCGCCCCTACACGAACACGGACGTGGTGGGCACCGAGATCGGCGGCGTCGTCAAGAACGTCATCGCCCTCGGGGTGGGCATCGCCGACGGCCGCCACTTCGGGGAGAACTCGAAGGCCTCCATCATCACCCGCGGGCTCGCCGAGACCACCCGGCTCGCGCTCGCCCTCGGCGGGAGGCTGGAGACCCTCTCCGGCCTCGCCGGACTGGGCGACCTCGTGGCCACCTGCTCCTCCCCGCTGTCCCGCAACCGCACCGCGGGCCGGCTCCTCGGCCTGGGCCTCACCCCGGCGGAGGTCCAGGAGGAGATGACCCAGACCGCCGAGGGCATCAAGTCCGCCCCCGCCGTGCTCGCCCTGGCCCGCCGCCACGGCGTGGACATGCCCATCACCGAGGCCGTCGTGGCCATCCTCCGCGAGGAGATCACCATCGACGACGTGGCCCCGCTCCTGCTGGGCCGCGAGATCAAATCCGAAGGGACCGCCCCATGACCCCCCGCCCCTGCGTCGCCGTGCTGTTCGGCGGACGCTCCAGCGAGCACTCCATCTCCCTCATCACCGCCCTCGGGGTCCTGCGCGCCATCGACCGGGACAAGTGGGACGTGGTGACCGTCGGCATCGCCACCTCCGGCGAGTGGTTCCTCTGCCCGCAGGAGGAGCTGGAGGCGCTGCTGGACGCGAACCCGATCGCGGAGCTGCCCGTGGGCGACGGGCTCGTGAGCCTGCCGCTGAAGGTCGGGGAGAGCGAGCTCATCGTGCGCCAGGACGGTCCCTGCGGGCAGACCGTCAGCCGGGACCGGCACATCGACGTGGTGCTGCCCCTGCTGCACGGGCCCTTCGGCGAGGACGGCACCCTGCAGGGTCTGCTCGAGCTCGCCGATCTGCGCTACGTGGGCTGCGGCGTCACGGCCTCGGCGGTGGGGATGGACAAGCACTTCATGAAGCTCGCCTTCGAGGCGGCGGGCCTGGCGGTGGGCCCCTACACCGTGGTGACCGACCGGCAGTGGGCCGTGGACCCCCAGGACGTGCGCGAGCGCATCGCCGCGCTGGGCTTCCCCGTGTTCGTCAAGCCCGCCCGGGCGGGGTCCTCCTTCGGCATCACGAAGGTGGAGCGCGCCGAGGATCTGGACGCCGCGATCGAGACCGCCCGCGAGCACGACCGCAAGCTGGTGGTCGAGGCGGGGATCGTGGGGCGGGAGATCGAGTGCGCCGTCCTCCAGGGCCGCGGGACCGCCGCCGCCCGGACCTCCATGCCCGGCGAGATCGAGATCGTCGACGAGCACGCGTTCTACGACTTCGAGGCGAAGTACGTCTCGCAGGCCTCCGCGCGGCTCAGCTGCCCCGCGGACCTGCCGCAGGAGGCGATCGGGACGATCCGCCGCAGCGCCGTGACCGCGTTCGAGGCGCTGGACGGGGAGGGCCTGTGCCGGGCCGACTTCTTCTACACCCCCGACGGGCGGGTGGTCATCAACGAGATCAACACGATGCCGGGGTTCACACCGATCTCGATGTACCCCCGGATGTGGGCCGCCTCCGGGCTCGACTACGCCGAGCTGATCGACGAGCTCCTGGGCCTCGCCCTGGAACGGCCGGTCGGGCTGCGCTGAGCCGCGGCACGCCACCGGGGGCGGAGCCCCCGGCTCACGCAGCGGGCGACGCGGTGACGACGACGTTCTTGCCGACCGCGTCCTGGGTGTAGCAGCTGATCAGGACGATGCGGTTCGGGACGATCCGCCAGATCTCGCTGTCCTTCAGCGTGTCCTTCTCGTAGGTGGTCACCGAGTCCACCACGTAGTCGAGGGTCCCGTCCACGGTCTCGACCTCGAGCTCCTCCCCGACCAGGGTCGGGTCGCTCAGCTTGTTGAAGGGCAGCTCCACCTTGTCGTAGCTGTGCCCCGCGATGTACGTGGTGTTCGTCGACCCCTCGCCGGGCATCCCGTACGGCGTGAGCCGGTAGCCGCTGTAGGTCTGCGGAGGCACGAGCGAGCCGCCCTCGAGGTCCTCGTCGGTCGGGTCGTAGGGGAGCACGTCGGCGTCGAAGCCGACCGAGTCTATGCTCAGGCGCACCGGCGACGCCGCGGCCGGCACGTGCCCCAGGAGGTGCTGGGCGAGGAACCACTGGTTCATGAGCGCCACCCACAGCACGGCGGCGCACAGCGTCACCACCGCCGCCCGCCGGACCAGGGGATCCCTCTCCTCGGCCGGGACGGGGCGCGGCGGTCCCGCCACGGTGCTCGTTGCCATGCTGTGCTGTCCTCCTCCGACCTGACCTGTTCTCCGACCCCGGCGCGTTCCGCCGGGGTCGGTGCCGTGCCGGCGCCGCCCCGCGGGCACCACCGGCACGGCACGCGGCTCAGGCGCCGCTGCGCCCGAGCCTCCGGGCCCGGTACGCGAGCGCACCGGGAAGGGCCACTGCCGCCGCGAGCAGCGCCGTGAGCAGACCGGCGCCGGCCGCCTGCCCCATCGGTGCCGCGGTGAGGCGGGTGTCCACGTTGAGCCCCGGGTTCGCGGCCCCGGCGGCGGCCTCCTGGGGCGCGAGCTCCGGGACCACCTCCTGCTGGACCGCGGCTGCGGCCGGCGCAGCGGGTGCCGCGTCGGACAGCGCCGGTGCCTCCGGCGCCACGTCGGCCACGAACGGAGCCGGCGCCTCCGCCGGTGCGGGCAGGACCTCCTCGGCGGCCGGCACGTCCACGGGCGCGGCGACCGGGACGTCCACGGGCGCGGCGACCGGGACGTCCGCGAGGGCCGCGGCCGGCAGCTCGGGCGCCGCCACGTCGGCGACGACCGGTGCGGGCTCGGCGACCGGGACCTCCGCCGGTGCGGGCGGAGCCGCCTCGGCGACCAGGACCTCGGCGACCGGGACGTCCGCGGGCACCGCGGCCGGCAGCTCCGCCACGGCACCGGCCACCTCGGTGGATGCGACCGCGCCCGGTGGGGCGTCGACCGGCGGGGCGTCGCCAGGTGCCGCGACGGCCGCCGGGACGCCCAGGAACAGGCCCCCCACCAGCACGGTCGCCGAGGCACCGGCAACAGCCAGTCTTCTCGTAGTTGTCATGTCGATGCGTCTCCTGTACTCCGTAGTCGGCCCGGGCCCACCCCAGGACCGCCAGCGCGCCGCACGGCCCCACCGGGGTCCTTGCCGCGCCCCCGCGCGGACGGACCCCCGTCACGTCGTGCCGCTCGTCGTTCGGCGCGGACGGGGCGTGCGCCCGTCCCCCGGAGCCGGAACCCCCTGCCGAAGAACAGCTGTGCTGTTAACTATCGTCCACATCCCGGCATTAGCAAGGGTGAACTGTTACGTGACGGGAGGAGTCCCGGCCTGCAGCACCGGATCCGGCGAGCGCCTCCGGCCCCTCGTGACCGGTCCGCCGGGGGTGTCCTCCGCAGCCGTCCCGGTCCGCGCGGGGCACGGGACAGCACTAGTGGGGACACGGATCGGGTCGCCGCCACCATTCGCTTGCGCACATGATGGGGGAGGGACGTGGTCCCGCGGCGGCCGTCCGGGGGGACGGTCGCCCCGACAGGGGGAATTCGATGACGTCCGCGGTGCTCGAGGCCGAGAACCTGGTCAAGATCTACGGCCGGGGGGACACCCGTTTCGCCGCGCTGCGGGGCGTGGACCTGCGCATCCGGCACGGGGAGTCCGTCGCCGTCGTCGGGAAGTCCGGCTCGGGCAAGTCGACCCTGATGCACCTGCTCGCGCTGCTCGACGCGCCCACCCGCGGCACGGTGTCCCTGGACGGCAGGCCGGCGGCGTCGATGACGGCCCGTGAGCTCAACGAGACGCGCAACGCCGCGTTCGGGTTCGTGTTCCAGCAGTTCTACCTGACCCCGGACCAGACGGTCCTGGAGAACGTGGTGCTTCCGCTGCGCATCGCCGGGGTCCGCCCCGCAGCGCGCCGGCGCCGCGCCCTGGACGTGCTGGAGCGCCTGGACGTGGCGGAGAAGGCCTCCAGCCGTGCCGCCGACCTGTCGGGCGGGCAGAAGCAGCGGGTCGCGATCGCCCGGGCCCTGGTCAACGACCCCTCCGTGATCTTCGCCGACGAGCCCACGGGCAACCTCGACTCGGCCACCGGCGCGGTGGTCCAGGACCTCCTGCTCGAGCTCCATCGGGAGCGCGGCATCACCCTCGTCGTCGTCACCCACGACGAGGACCTCGCCCGGCGCTGCGGACGCCAGGTGCACCTGCACGACGGTCTCGTCGTGGACGCCCCCGCACCCCGGCAGGCCCCCGTCGCCGGAGCGGACGCCGCAGGAGGGGACGCCGCAGGAGGGGACGACGCCGGCGCGGACGACGAGGTCGTCGTCGGAGCGGTCGGAGGTGCCCGGTGAGGTGGTCCGACCTGCTGGCCTCGGCGGTCGCCAACACCGCGCGCGCCAGGATCCGCGCCACCCTGACCGTGCTCGCCGTCTTCATCGGTGCGTTCGCCCTGACCCTCACCTCCGGCATGGGCACCGGGGTGAACCGGTACATCGACGACACCGTGGCGGCGTTCGGCGACGCCGACGCGCTCTACGTCCAGAAGTCGCAGCCCCTCATCGAGCTGTCCTCGACCTCGGGCCCGCGGGAGTACGACCCGGACACCACCCGGATCCGCACGGGGTTCGGCGTGTCCTTCGAAGGGCTGACCCCCGAGGACATCGAGGTCATCGAGGACCTGGACGGGGTGCGCTCCGTCAAGCCGATGTACTCCGTGGCCCCCACCTACCTGGAGGCCGCCGACGGCAGCCGGTTCCAGCTCTCCCCGGGGATCCCCGTCGACGCCGTGGGTCTGCAGATGGTGGCCGGCGGAGCGCCCGCCGCGGGCCGGGACGAGATCGCGGTGCCCGACAGCTGGGTCGCCGACCTGGGCTTCTCCTCCGCGCAGGAGGCCGTCGGGGGCCGCGTCGACGTGGTCATGACCAACATGGCGGAGCAGGACCGGGCGTTCCCCGCCACGATCTCCGGGGTGACGCAGGCCAGTCTCGTCGGGACCTCCCTGAACCCCATCCCGTCGGACACGTTCAACGAGCGGCTCTACGACTACCAGGTCAGCGGCGTCCCGGAGGAGGTCCCGGAGAGCTTCGCGATGGCCACGGTCACGGTCGAGGACATGGCCCTGGCCCCCGGGATCCAGGCGCGGCTGGAGGAGCAGGACATGCTCGGGCTCACCGTGGAGGACCAGCTCGGCATGTTCCGCGCCGTCATCAACGCCATCGTGTGGATCCTCAACGCCTGCGCCGTCATCGCGCTCGTGGCCGCCGGGCTCGGCATCGTCAACACCCTGCTGATGTCGGTCCAGGAGCGGACCCGGGAGATCGGCCTGATGAAGGCCATGGGCATGAGCGGGGGCAGGGTCTTCGGCCTGTTCTCCCTCGAGGCCGTCTTCATCGGGTTCCTCGGGGCGGTCGTCGGCGCCGTCACGGGCGTCGTCGGCGGCTCGGCCCTGAGCGGGGCGCTGGCCGACGGGTTCCTGTCCGGGCTGCCGGGGCTGTCGCTGTTCGCGTTCGAGTCGTGGCGGGTGGCCCTGATCGTGCTCTCGGTCATGGGGATCGCGTTCCTGGCCGGGACGATCCCCGCCGTCCGGGCCGCGCGGAAGGACCCCATCGCCTCCCTGCGCCACGAGTGACCGGGCGGGCCCGGGGCGGGTGCCGCGGCCGTCAGCCCTCGCACTCGATGCAGTACCGGGCGCCGTCCTGCTCGCGGGCGAGCTGGCTGCGGTGGCGGACCAGGAAGCAGGACATGCAGGTGAACTCGTCGTCCTGCTCGGGCACCACCTGGATGAGCAGCTCCTCCTGGGACAGGTCCGCCCCCGGCAGGTCGATGCCCTCCGCCGTGTCCGAGTCGTCGACGTCGATCGCCGGGCTCTGCGCGGTGGCGCTGCGCTGCGCCTGGATCACCTCGAGGGACTCGTTGGCGGGCTCGTCCTCGGGCTTGACGCGGGGCTCGTCGTAATCGGTGGCCACGGATGTGCCTCCTTCTGGCGTGGTGGTGGGGCGTGGTGGGCTCGCGCGCGTGTCCACGCCACAACCGGGCGGGGCACGGGCCTATTCCCGAACCCCCGGGGCGTCCCGGGGGAGGGGGCGGACCCCTCCGTCCGGCCCCGGCTCAGAGGCCCTCCACGGTGTCCTGGAGGTCCAGGCACCGGCGCTCGGCGGGGATCTGCTCCACCGCGGAGCCCAGCTCGACCAGCAGGGTGGAGGAGGCCACGGCGGTGCTGTCGAAGACCACCTCGACGGCCGGGTCCCGGCCGTAGGTCGTGGCGGTCCAGGTGCTCCCGTCCTCGTCCTGGCGGATCAGCCAGTCGACGTCGTTGACGGAGGAGCAGGCGTCCGTGGTGGGCCCGGGCGGGGTCACGCCGCACCGCACGACCGCCGCCGTGGGCTCGCCGTAGGCCGTGGTGGCCTGGCTGGTGGTCTCGCGCCTCTCGTGCTCGCCGACGGTCTCCGGCATGGCCAGCATCGCCGGGGCGCACCCCGGGTCGGCGGCGTTCTCGGCGGGGTCCACGGTGACGGCGGGGGAGCACCCCGCGAGGACCGCCACCAGGGCTCCCGCCCCCAGCAGGGCACGGGCGGATCGGGACAGGGAGGGCGAGGGCATGCCCCCAGCGTAATCCTCGGGGGCGCCCGTTCCCGCGTCCGGGGCCGTCGTTAGGATGAGCGCCATGACCCGACCCCCAGCGGAGCCGTCCCCCGTGCCCGACGCCCCGCCCGGTCCGGGGCCCACCGTCGGGGAGCTCTCCGAGGCCGAGCTGCTGGCCCGGGTGCTCCCGCTGCTCCTGCGCCCCGCCCCCCGCCCCGGAGCGGACCTGGTGCTGCTCGGCCCCGGCGACGACTGCGCCGTGGTCGCGGCCCCGGACGGGCGGTACGTGATCACCACGGACACCCAGGTGCAGGACCAGGACTTCCGGCTCGCCTGGACCGGCGGCGCGGTCACCACGGGCTACGACACCGGGGTGAAGTGCGCGGCGCAGAACCTCGCCGACGTCGCCGCGATGGGCGCCGTCCCGTCGGCCGCCGTCGTCTCGCTCACCCTGCCGCCGGGCACGCCCGTGTCCTGGCCCGAGGACTTCGCCCGCGGCCTCCTGGCCGGGTTCGAGGCCATGGGCGCGGACCGCTGCGCCGTGGTCGGCGGGGACCTGGGCGCCGGCCGGGAGTTGTCGGTCACCGCCACGGTGACGGGCGACCTCGAGGGCCGGGACCCGGTGCGCCGCTCCGGGGCGGGCGAGGGCGGCACGGTGGCGCTCGCCGGGACCACCGGGCGGGCGGCGGCGGGCGTGGCGCTGCTCGAGGACGGCCGCTACCGGCCCGGCCGGGACGCGCTCCTGGACGGGCTCGCGGCGGCGCAGCTGCGGCCGTGCGCCCCGGTGACCGCCGGCCCCGCGGCCGCCCGCGCCGGCGCCACCGCGATGATCGACCTCTCCGACGGCCTGCTCCGCGACGCCGGGCGGGTCGCGGCCGCCAGCGGCGTCGTCATCGACCTCGACGGCGCGGCCGTGGCCGGCCTCGCCGAGCCCCTGCGCCCGGCCGCCCGGCTGCTCGGCGCGGACCCCCGCGACTGGGTGCTGACCGGCGGCGAGGACCACGGGCTGCTCGCCGTCTTCCCCCGGGGCGTGCCGCTGCCGGGGATGTTCCGTGCGATAGGCTCGTGTGCGCCCGCGCCCCCCGCGCACGACGACACCCTCCCCCGGGTGCTGCTCGACGGACGAGCGCCGCACCTCGCCCTCGGGCACCCGGTCGGCGAAGGATGGGATCACTTTGAACCATAGGATCGGATCGAACGCGGCCGTCATGCGGCGGTGGCTCGACCTGGCCCACCGTGATCTCGTGCGCCACAGCCCCGTCCTCAACGCCCTCAACGTCTTCCCGGTCGCGGACGCCGACACCGGGACCAACCTCGCGACCACCGTGCGCGCCGCCGCCGAGGCCGCCGCCGTGCTCGAGACCGGCGACGTCGGGGAGCTGCTCTCCCTCGCCGGCCAGGCCGCCCTCGAGGAGGCCCGCGGCAACTCGGGCACCCTGTTCTCCGTCTTCCTCACGGCCGTGGGCCGCTCCCTCGAGGGGAGCACCAGGATGAGCGCCGAGTCCGTCCGGCTGGCCCTGCACGCCGGCCACGTGCGCGCCTGGAGCGTCCTGACGGACCCCGTGGACGGGACCATGCTCTCCGTCCTGGAGGCCGCCGCCGCCGTGCCCGTGCCGCAGGGCGTGGAGGACGGGTCCAACCAGCAGCTCAAGGAGTTCCTGGCCGCCGTCAGCACCGCCGCCCGCGCCGCGGTCCTCGTCACCCCGGACCAGCTCGAGATCCTGCGCGAGACCGGCACGGTCGACGCCGGCGCCCTGGGCATGCTCGTGGTCTTCGACGCCCTGGCCCGCACCGTGGGCGGCGACGACGCCGGCGACGAGAACGCCCTCGACGCGCTGATCGACGCCGCCGCGGCCCGGGCCGCCGGCGCCGGGGACGCCCCGCACACCGTGCACGGCGGCGTGGAGGTGATGTGCACCGTGGAGCTCACCCCGCTGGACGCCGCGGAGCTGCGCCACGAGCTCAGCGAGGTGGGCACCAGCGTGATCATGAGCGCGGTGACCGAGACGGGGGACGGCTACCGCTGGCGCGTGCACGTCCACGTGCCGCGGCCCGAGGACGCCCTCACCGTGATCGGCGCCCGCGGCAAGGCCGTGAACCTCACGGTGACCTCCCTCTCGGAGGCGGACGGATGAGGCACCCCTGAGATGACCCCGACCCACGGCGGCGGGGCGTTCCCCGACCCGGTCTCCGAGCTCGACCAGCCGCTGGCCCGGCTGCTGGGGCGGACCACGGCCGACCAGCTGGCCCGGCAGCTCTCGGTGTCCACGATCGGGCAGCTGCTCGACCACTTCCCCCGCCGGTACATGCCGCGGGGCGAGCTCACCCCGTTCTCGGAGCTGCGCATCGACCAGCAGGTCACCATCGTGGCCGAGGTCGTGCACGCCTCCACCCGCCAGATGCGCTCGCGGCGCGGGTCCATCACGGACGTGGTGATCACGGACCGCGTCTCCTCCGACCCGCAGCGGCTCTTCGCGGACGGCGACCCGGGCCCCGGCCGGACGATGCGGCTGAGCTTCTTCAACGCCTGGACCGCCGCCAGGGACCTGCCCACCGGAACGCACGCCCTGTTCTCCGGGAAGGTCGGGCTGTACAACGGCGGCGTGACCATGACGAACCCGCACTACGCGATCCTCGACCCGGACGCCCCGGAGGCCGGGGAGACCGCCGAGGAGCGGGCGGGCCGGCCCATCCCGATCTACCCGGCCACGGCCAAGCTGACCACGGACAAGATCGCCCGCGCCGTGCACTCGCTGCTGCCCGTCGTGGACTTCGGGGCCGTCCCGGACCCGCTGCCGGACGGGATCCGGGAGCGGGAAGGGCTCATGGGGCTCGAGGAGGCGTACTGGCAGGTCCACCGCCCGAGGGACACCCGGGCGCACGGGGAGGCGCGCCGCCGGTTCCGCTACCAGGAGGCGTTCCTGCTCCAGTGCGCCCTGGCCCGCCGCCGCGCCGAGCTCGCCGCCCACCCCACCACCGCCCGCCCGGGCGTCCCCGCGGGGGTGCTCGCCCGGTTCGACGCCGGGCTGCCCTTCGAGCTCACCGCCGGGCAGCGGACCGTGGGGGAGCAGCTCGCCGCGGAGCTCGCGGGCACCCGCCCCATGAACCGGCTGCTCCAGGGCGACGTCGGCTCGGGCAAGACGCTCGTGGCCCTGCGCGCGATGCTGCAGGTCGTGGACTCCGGCGCGCAGGCCGCGCTGCTGGCCCCCACCGAGGTGCTCGCCGCCCAGCACCACGGCTCCGTGGTCCGCTCCCTGGGCCCGCTCGCGCAGGCAGACCTGCTCGGCGGGGACCCGGACGGCACCCAGGTCGTGCTGCTCACGGGGTCCATGGGCGCCGCGGCGCGCAAGCGGGCCCTGCTGCGGATCGCGTCGGGGGAGGCCGGGATCGTCATCGGCACCCACGCCCTGCTCTCCGAGGTCGTCCAGTTCGCCGACCTCGGACTGGTCGTGGTGGACGAGCAGCACCGCTTCGGCGTCGAGCAGCGCGACCGGCTGCGGGACAAGGCCGGGCGGCCCCCGCACCTGCTGGTGATGACCGCGACCCCCATCCCGCGCACCGTGGCGATGACCGTCTTCGGCGACCTGGACGTCTCCGTCCTCGACGAGCTCCCGGCCGGCCGGCAGCCGATCGCCACCCACACCGTGGGGCTCGTGGAGCACCCGGGCTGGGAGCGGCGCCTGTGGCGGCGCGCCCGGGAGGAGATCGACGCGGGCCGCCAGGTCTACGTGGTCGCGCCCAAGATCGGCGACGACGACGAGCCCCCGCCCCACGCCTCCCTCGCGGAGTCCGCCCTCGCGGCGGCCTCCGAGGACGAGGAGTCCGAGGCGACGATGGCGTCCGTCACCTGGCTCGCCGAGCTCGTGGCCGCCGAGCCCGTCCTGGCCGGCGTGCGCGCCGAGGTGCTGCACGGCCGGCTCGACACGGACCGGAAGTCCCGCCTCATGGAGGAGTTCGCGGCCGGGGACGTGCAGCTGCTCGTGTGCACCACCGTGGTCGAGGTCGGCGTGGACGTGCCCAACGCCACGCTGATGATCATCGTCGACGCCGACCGGTTCGGCATCTCCCAGCTGCACCAGCTGCGCGGCCGGATCGGGCGCGGCGGGCACGCCGGGACGTGCCTGCTCGTCACCCGGCGCCCCGCCGAGCACCCGTCGCGGGAGCGGATCGAGGTGGTGGCCGGGTCCACGGACGGCTTCGAGCTGGCCCGGGCGGACCTCGAGCTGCGCCGCGAGGGCGACATCCTCGGCGCCGCGCAGTCCGGCGGCCGCTCCACCCTGCGCCTGCTGCGGGCCCTCGACGACGCCGAGCTCATCGAGCGCGCCCGCCGGGACGCCGTGACGATCCTGGGCGAGGACCCCCAGCTGCTGGAGCACCCCGAACTGGCCGAGGCCATCGAGCGCTACCTCGACCCGGACGCCGAGGCGTTCCTGGACCGGGGCTGAGCCCCCGTGCCGCCGAGCCGCGTGCCGCCGGGCACCCGAGAGGAGCACCCATGAGCAGGATCATCGCCGGGGCCGCCGGGGGGCTGCGCCTGCAGTCCGTGCCGGGCCGGGACACCCGGCCCACCACCGACCGGGTCAAGGAGTCCCTCTTCGCGCGGCTCGAGGCGTGGGGCATGCTCCGGGACGCCAGGGTCCTCGACCTCTTCGCGGGCTCCGGGGCCCTCGGCTGCGAGGCCGCGAGCCGCGGCGCGGCCGCCGTGACCCTCGTGGAGCGGCACGCGGGCGCGGCGCGGGTCTGCCGCGCCAACGCCGCGACGGTCCACCGGGCCCTCGGGCGCGAGGACGTCGTCACGGTCCGGCACGGGGCGGTGGGCGGCTACCTCGCGGATCCCGCCGAGGGGCCGTGGGACCTCGTGCTGGCCGACCCGCCCTACCCCCTGCCAGAGGCGGAGCTCGCCGCGGTCCTCGCCCCGCTGGTGGGCCGGCTGCGGGAGGGCGGGGTGCTCGTGGTCGAGCGCTCCACCCGGTCCCCGGAGCCCGGCTGGCCGGCCGGGCTGCGCCGCTTCGAGCAGAAGCGGCACGGGGAGACCACCGTGTGGTTCGCCGAGACGGACGTCACATCGTCCGCGTCCCCCGGCGCGCCGGACTGACACCTGCGCCGCTGGGCGCACCCCCTTTGACAAGATTCGACAGGCAGCATCGAGCCCGGGTCAGCGCCCGGGAGGAACGGAGGACGTCCATGAGGATCACGGTTCTGGGAACGGGCTACCTGGGGGCCACGCACGCCGCGTCGATGGCGGAGATGGGCTTCGAGGTGCTGGGGCTGGACGTGGACCCCGAGAAGGTCGACGCCCTGTCCCGCGGCGAGCTGCCCTTCCACGAGCCGGGCCTGGGCGAGCTGCTGCGCAAGCACGTGGGCACCGGCCGGCTGCGCTTCACCACGAGCTACGAGGAGGCCGGCGCCTTCGGCGACGTCCACTTCGTCGGGGTCGGCACCCCGCAGCGGGCCGGGAGCTTCGCGGCGGACATGCGCTACGTCGATGCCGCGGTCGGCTCCATCGCCGCGGCCGCCACGAAGGACTGCGTGATCGCCGGCAAGTCCACGGTCCCCGTGGGCTCCGCCCGCCGCCTGGCGGACCTGGCGAAGGCCTCGGCGCGGGAGGGCGTGGACGTGTCCCTGGTGTGGAACCCCGAGTTCCTGCGCGAGGGCTACGCCGTGGAGGACACCCTGGCCCCGGACCGGATGGTGCTGGGCTGTCAGGACCCGGCCGCCGAGGCCGTGATGCGCCGGGTCTACGCCCGGCAGCTGGAGGCCGGCGTCCCGCTGATCGTCACCGACTTCGAGACCGCCGAGCTCGTCAAGGTCGCGGCCAACGCCTTCCTGGCCACCAAGATCTCCTTCATCAACGCCCTGTCCGAGCTCACCGAGGCGGTCGGCGGGGACATCCGCACCCTGGCCGACGCGATCGGCCTCGACGAGCGGATCGGGCGCAAGTTCCTCAACGCCGGCGTGGGCTTCGGCGGCGGCTGCCTGCCGAAGGACATCCGCGCCCTGCGCGCCAGGGCCGCGGAGCTCGGGGTGGAGCAGTCGGTGCGCTTCCTCGCGGAGGTCGACGACATCAACGTCCGCCGCCGCGGCCACACGGTGGAGACGGTCACCCAGATGCTGGGCGGGACCGTGGTGGGCCGGCAGGTCGCCGTGCTCGGGGCGGCCTTCAAGCCGGACTCCGACGACGTGCGCGACTCCCCGGCCCTGGACATCGCCGCCCGGCTGCACTCGATCGGCGCCGAGGTGGCCGTCTACGACCCCAAGGCCAACGCCAACGCCGCCAAGCGCTATCCGCGCCTGGACTACGTGGACTCCCTCGAGGCCGCCGTCACCGGGGCCGAGGTCGTGGTGCTGCTGACCGAGTGGGCCGAGTTCAAGGCGATGACCCCGGAGCAGCTCGACCCGCTGGTGGCCGTCCCGCAGATCCTCGACGGCCGCAACGTGCTCGACCCCGACCGCTGGACCGCGGCCGGCTTCACCTACCGGGCCCTGGGCCGCCGGGCGAGCGCCGTCTGAGCCGCGGCGCGCGGGGCGGCGTCCCGCGCGCCGGTTCCCCTCCGCCGGGGAGCCGGCACGAGGGCGGGCGGCGAGCTCCCCGCCGTGCGGACCGGCTCAGCCGGCCAGCTGCCGCCCGGCCCGCTCCAGGACGTCCAGGCGCTTGCCGAACGAGAAGCGCATCCAGGACGCGTAGAGCTCCCGGTGCTCCGCGGAGGCGAGGGCCGGCACGGGCACGCCCACCACACCGGCCCGCTCGGCCAGCACCGGCGCCAGGTGCGCGGCGTCCTCGACCCCGTACCGCTCGCACAGGCCGCGGACGTCCGCCACGACGAAGAACGTGCCCTGCGGCTCGAACGGCTCGGCGCCCGCCGCGGCCAGGCCCCGCACGAGCACGTCGCGCCGCCGCCGGAAGTCCTCCGTGAGCCGGTCGTAGAACCCGTCCGGCAGGCCCAGGGCGGTGGCCGCCCCGATCTGCAGCGGCGTGGCGGCGCTGTGCGTGAGATAGGCCTTCGTGGCGCGCACCGGACCCACGAGGTGCGCCGGCCCGCTGACCCAGCCCACCCGCCAGCCCGTGACCGAGAAGGACTTGCCCACGGAGGAGACGGTGAGGGTCCGTTCGAAGGCCCCCGGCAGCGCGGCGAGCGGCCGGTGCCCGCCGGCGTAGCGCAGGTGCTCGTAGACCTCGTCGGTCACCACCACGCAGTCGTGCTCGGCGGCGAGTCCGGCCACGCGGGCCAGGACGGCGTCGTCGAACACCGTCCCGGTCGGGTTGTGCGGGTCGTTGAGGATCACCATGCGGGTGCGGGGCCCGAAGGCCGCGGCGAGGCGGTCGAGGTCGGGGGAGAAGTGCGGCGGCTCGAGGGGGACCGTGACCAGCCGCGCGCCGGCGAACTCCACCACGGCGCCGTAGAGGTCGTAGTGCGGCTCGAACACGACCACCTCGTCCCCGGGGCGCAGGAACGCGAGCAGGCTCGCGGCCAGCCCCTCGGACGCGCCCACGGTCACGACCACCCCGGAGGCCGGGTCCAGGTCGATCCCGTAGAACCGGTGCTGGTGCGCGGCGACGGCCTCCTGCAGCAGCGGCAGACCCGCCACCGGCGAGTACTGGTTGCCGCCGCCGTGCAGTGCGGCCGTCGCGGCGTCGAGCATCTCCCGCGGACCGTCGACGTCCGGGAAGCCCTGGCCCAGGTTGATCGCGCCCGTGCGCGCGGCCAGCCGCGACATCTCCTCGAAGACGGTCCCGGTGAGCTCCCCGGCCCCGGTCAGCAGACCGCCCCCGCGGGCCATCCGCTCCCACGGGGGGCCGGACGTGTGCGTGGACGGGACGGCGGCGTCGGTGGCATCCATGGCCGCCAGTCTAGGGTCCCGCGGCGGCTCAGGGCGGCGGCCCGGCGCCGAGGCGCACGAGAGTCCCGGCAAGCCCCTCGACGAACACCGGGAGGTCCGGCACCACGTCGGCGTCGGCCACCACGTCGATGCCCAGGGTCCCCGCGTAGGAGACGACGCCCACGGCGAGGGCCAGGTTGCCCTGCACGGCGCCGAGCTGGAATAGCTCGAGCACCGGTGCCCCCGCGAAGAGCAGGGGCGCCGCGGGGCCGCGCACGTTGCTGAGCAGCACGTTGACGAGCCGCTGCCGGTCCATGACCCGGACCATCCAGCGCTGGGCCAGGCGGCCGCCCGGCCGGTACGGCGGACGGGCTCGCTGCCGGGAGGTGGTGGCCGCGATCCGCCGCAGCCCGGCCACCGGGTCGGGCTCGTCGACGGGCACGGCCACGACGCGCACACCGGCCCGGTTGCCGCCGGCGGGGTCCCCCGCCGCGCGCACGGAGGCGGCCACCGACACCTTCAGCTCCGGCACGCCGGCCAGCTCGCCGCGCGCGGCCAGCAGCCGCCGGGCGCCGCCCGCCACGGCGGTGAGCACCACGTCGTTGACCGTCCCGCCGTGCCGGTGGGCCAGCTCCCGGACCGCCGCCAGGTCGGCGCGCACCAGCACCGCCCGGCGCCGCGCGCCCACGGGCCGGTTGACGGACAGCGCCGGGGCGCGGCCCTCCGCGAGCGCGCCGCGGACCTGGGCCGCGGCGCCGAGCAGGCGGGCAGCGGCGCGGGCCGGAGCGCGGGCCGTGGCAGGGACGGGCGGCGGGCCGCCGCCCGTCCCCGGGCGACCCGGCGCGTCCGGGGCGCGCGGGGCGCCGCCGGGCGCGGGATCGAACAGGGGCGCGAGCAGGGTCAGCGCCGCGAGACCGTCGGCGAGCACGTGGTGCCACCGGATCAGCAGGCCGACCCGGCCGCCGGCGAGGCCGGGGAGCAGCCACAGCTCCCACAGGGGCCGGTCCCGGGGCAGCGGGACGGCGGCGATCCCGGCGCACACCCGGAGCAGGCTCTCCTCGTCCCCGGGCGGCGGCACCGGACGGCTGCGCACGTGCCGGGAGACGTCGAAGACCGGGTCGTCGAGCCACACGGGGCGTCCGCCCCCGGGGCGGGTGAGCAGCCGGCGCAGCGGCCGGACGTCCCGGGTGCGCCGCTCGACGTGCTCCCGCACCTCCGCCAGCCGGACGCGCCCGCCGGCATCGAGCAGGGGACCGGCCTCCAGAAGGGCCAGGGCCGCGACGTGCATGGGCACCCCGCGCCGCTCCACGCGGAGGTTGGCCTCGTCCAGGGCGCTGATCCGCTCCCCGGTCCGCGCCCGGCGGCACTGCATGCCCATGTCGGTGCTCCGCTCTGGCCGGAGGACTCCCTCGTCCACCACGGTACGCCGCCCCGGCACGGAGCGCCCCTAGGATGGCACCCATGCACCGAGCGATCTGCCCCGGCTCCTTCGACCCCCTGCACAACGGCCACGTGGAGGTCGTCGCGCGCGCCGCGGCGCTCTTCGACGAGGTCGTCGTCGCGGTCTCCACCAACCCGCACAAGCGCTACCGCTTCGACGCTGACCGGCGGCTGGCCCTGGTGGCGGAGAGCCTCGCGGACGTCGCCGGCGTCGTCGTCGAGCCCATGGGCGCGGGCCTGCTCGCGGAGTACGCGGCGCAGCGGGGGGCGGTGGCCCTGGTCAAGGGGCTGCGCTCGGGCGAGGACTTCGAGTACGAGGTGCCGATGGCCACGATGAACCGCCACCTCACGGGGGTGGAGACGGTCTTCCTGCCCGGCGACCCCCGGTTCCTGCACCTGTCCTCGACCCTCGTGAAGGAGGTCCAGGGCCTCGGCGGCGACGTCTCCGGGTTCGTGCCGGCGCCCGTGCTGCGGGCCCTGCAGGGCTGAGCGGGCGCGGCCCGTCCCGGCGCGCCCGGACCCGGCCCGTTTGAGAACGCGCGGGGCGGCACGCTAACATGGTCTGTCGGTCAGAATTTCACCAGGAGTCAGTCATCAGTCGCGAGAACAGTTCGCCCCTCACCATCGGTGTCCGAGACCTCGAGCACCGCCCGGGGACGATGCGACGCCTGGAAGAAGTTGTGCCCGCGCCGGAGAACTTCGGCAACGCACTCATCGGCGCCCCGGAGGGCTCGGACATCGACCTGGACCTCCGGCTGGAATCCGTCCACGACGGGATCCTGGTGTCCGGCACGGCCGCCGTGGCCATCCACGGCGAGTGCAGCCGGTGCCTCGACCCGATCGACTACGATCTGGACGTCGACGTGCAGGAGCTCTACGTCTTCGACCCCGCCGCCGACGGCGGGGAGGACTCCGAGGACGACCAGATGTATGAAGTTCAGGACGAGACCATCGACCTCGAGCCCATGCTTCGGGACGCAGTGATCACGCAGCTGCCGTTCCAACCGGTGTGCCGGGAGGACTGCCAGGGGTTGTGCGCCCAGTGCGGCGCGCGCCTGGAGGACGACCCGGGACACCACCACGAGGTGCTCGATCCTCGCTGGAGCGCCCTGTCGGGGCTGCTCGAGCAGGACACCTCGACCCAGACGACCGAACCGAGAGAAGAGAGATAGCCGTGGCTGTTCCGAAGCGGAAAATGTCCCGTGCCAACACCCGTGCACGCCGTTCGCAGTGGAAGGCGACCGCGCCCAAGCTGGTCAAGACCGTCGAGAACGGCAAGGTCACCTACAGCCTGCCGCACCAGGCGAAGGTCGTGACCGACTCCGCCGGCACCGCGCTGTTCCTGGAGTACAAGGGCCGCAAGGTGGCCGACGCCTGACCACGGTGACCTCCACCGCGACACCTCAGGACCTGCTGGAGCGTCTCGGCGTCGACATCGACGCCGGGACGCTTCGTCTTGCCCTGACCCACCGCTCCTACGCGTACGAGCACGAGGGGCAGGGCCACAACGAGCGGCTCGAGTTCCTCGGGGACTCCGTGCTGGGTCTCGCGGTCACCGACGAGATCTTCCACCGCTACCCCGACGACTCCGAGGGCAACCTCGCGAAGATCCGCTCGGCCGTGGTCAGCACCCGCACGCTCGCCGACCTCGCCCGGTCCCTGGACGTGGGCCCCCACATCCGCCTGGGCAAGGGCGAGGTGCGCACCAACGGGCACGAGAAGGCCTCGATCCTCGCCGACACCATGGAGGCGCTGATCGGCGCCGTGTACGTGAGCACCGGCCTCGACGCGGCCCGGGCCTTCGTGCTGCGGCTCGTGGTGCCCCTGCTCGAGGACGGCTTCGTGATGAGCGAGGGCCGGGACTGGAAGACCGAGATCCAGGAGCTGGCGGCGGCCCGCGCCCTGGGCCCCGTGCGCTACGCCGTGGAGGGCACGGGCCCCGACCACGACCGCCGCTACGAGGCGCACGTGCTCGTCGGCGGTCAGGACCACGGCACGGGCACCGGCACCACCAAGAAGGAGGCCGAGCGCTCCGCCGCGGCGCAGGCCTACGCGACCCTGGTGGCCCGCCGCGGTGGCTGAGCGCACGCCCCGGAGCGCCCGTGCCTGAGCTGCCCGAGGTCGAGGTGGTCCGCCGCGGGGTGGAGCGCTGGGTGGTCGGCCGCCGGATCGAGTCCGTGCAGGTCCTGGACCCCCGCTCGGTGCGCCGCCACGAGCCCGGCCCCGTCTCCTTCGGCCACGAGCTCGACGGCGCGGTCGTGGCCGACGCGGTGCGCCGCGGCAAGTTCCTGTGGCTGCCGCTGACCGGGGCGGACGGCGCCCCGCCGCAGGAGGCGCTGCTGGTGCACCTGGGGATGAGCGGGCAGCTGCTGGTCAAGGACGCCGGGCTGCCCGACGAGAAGCACCTCAAGGTGCGGCTGGGCCTGTCCGAGCGCCCCGGCACCCCGGCGGAGCTGCGCTTCGTGGACCAGCGGATCTTCGGCGGCATGCTCCTCGACCGGCTCGTCCCCACCGACGACGGCGCCCCGGGCGGCCGCTCGGCCACGGGCGTCCCGCTGGTGCCCGCCCGGGCCGCCCACATCGCCCGGGACCCGCTGGACCCCGCCTTCGACGCGGAGCGCCTCCACGACCGGCTGCGCCGGCGCCGGACCGGGCTCAAGCGCGCGCTGCTGGACCAGGCGCTGGTCTCCGGGATCGGCAACATCTACGCGGACGAGGCCCTGTGGCAGGCGCGCCTGCACTGGGCGCGGCCCACCGACACGCTCCGGCGGCCCGAGACGCTGCGCCTTCTCGCGGCCGTCCGCGAGGTCATGGACCGCGCGCTGGCGGCCGGCGGGACGAGCTTCGACTCCCTCTACGTCAACGTCAACGGCGAGTCCGGCTACTTCGCCCGCTCCCTCTCCGCCTACGGCCGGGCCTCCCTGCCCTGCCCGCGCTGCGCGGAGGAGGGGCGGAGCACCCTGATCGTGCGGGAGCAGTTCATGAACCGCTCCTCCTACCGCTGCCCGGTCTGCCAGCGCACGCCCCGCAACGCCCGGTTCTGAGACCGGGCCCCGGGCGTGGCACGGGGGGCGCCGGTCCCCGGCGGCCCGGAATCGATCAGCTTCCTTTCCAACTTCCTGCGCGTGTAGGCTCGTCGAGGACGTGCGACTCGCCATGATCCCGTCGGGGAAGACCCCGCGCCGGCCCCGCACCGTCCTCCACCCTCCGTGGCGGCCGCCCCTGCGGTCGCGACCCCCGGTCACCGCCGGCACCAGGAGCCGCACCCGGTTCCGGAGGCCGCCGTGCGCCCGGGCGGGCGCCCCCTTCCGCCGCACCCGCACTGCTGCACGCACACTTCTGCACCCACACCCTCCGAGGAGCACCTCTTGCGCACCGTCAACGCCTACGCCGCCCCGTCCGCCGGCGCACCGCTGGTCCCGACCACTCTCGAGCGCCGGGACCTCGGCGCCCACGACGTCCTCATCGAGATCAAGTACGCCGGGATCTGCCACTCCGACCTGCACACCGTCCAGGGGGACTGGGGCCCCCAGCAGTACCCGCTGACCCCCGGGCACGAGATCGCCGGGATCGTCACCGAGGTCGGCGCCGGCGTCACCCGCCACGCGGTCGGCGACCGGGTCGGGGTCGGGTGCATGGTCAACTCCTGCGGCGAGTGCGCCAACTGCCGGGCCGGCGACGAGCAGTACTGCCTCGACGGCGCCGTGATGACCTACGGCGCCGAGGACCGCGACGGCACGGTCACCCAGGGCGGGTACTCCACCCACGTGGTGGTCACCGAGGACTTCGTGCTGCGCATCCCGGAGGGCATCGAGCTCGACGTCGCCGCGCCCCTGCTGTGCGCCGGCATCACCACCTTCTCCCCGCTGAACCACTGGAAGGCCGGCCCCGGCAAGAAGGTCGCCGTCGTGGGTCTGGGCGGGCTGGGGCACCTGGGCGTGAAGATCGCCCACGCCATGGGCGCGGAGGTCACGGTGCTCTCCCAGTCGCTGCGCAAGAAGGAGGCCGGGCTGGCCCTGGGCGCCGACGCCTACTACGCCACGAGCGACCCGCAGACGTTCGAGGAGCTGGCCGGGACCTTCGACCTGGTCCTCAACACGGTCAGCGCGAAGATCGACCTCGACGCCCACCTGTCGTTGCTGAACGTCAACGGGGCCATGGTCAACGTCGGCGCCCCGGCGGAGCCGCTGGACGTCAACGTGTTCTCGCTGCTGGCCAACCGCCGCACCTTCGCCGGGTCCATGATCGGCGGCATCGGGGAGACCCAGGAGATGCTCGACTTCTGCGCCGAGCACGGGGTGGGCGCCGAGATCGAGGTCATCTCGGCCGAGCAGATCAACGAGGCCTACGAGCGGGTGCAGAACTCGGACGTGCGCTACCGGTTCGTGATCGACACCGCCACGCTGGTCTGATCCCCGGCCCCGCGCACCCCCGGGGCGACCGCACGTGCGGCCGCCCCGGGGGTGCGCCGCGCGCAGACCGCCGACCGGCCCGCCGCCCGACGCGGCGGGGGATCAGCGGGCGGCGGTGGACCCGGTGGCGGGCATCGGGGCGTCGTGGGCGCCCAGGGGGTGGGTCCGGTAGTACTCGGCCAGCCGCGCCATGCCCTCCTCGACCGTCACGGACGGCGTCCAGTCGAGCACCTCGCGGGTGCTCTGCTGCTCGAACCAGTGGGCCGTGGACATCTGCTCGGCCAGGAAGGCCGTCATCGGCGGCTCGTCCGTCCCCGGGCGGACCGCCCACACCTTCTCGATGACCGTGCCGGCGAGGCGGGCCAGGACGCCGGGGATCCTGCGCGTGGGCGGCTCCACGCCGGCCGCCCGGCAGAAACCCGCCACGAGCTCGCCCACGGTGCGGGGCTGGCCGTTCGTGACCACCAGCGCCCGCCCGTGCGCCCACTCGATCCGCTCCAGCGCCCGCACGACCGCCTCGGCCGCGTTGTCCACGTAGGTGGTGTCGATCAGGGCCGCCCCGTGGTCCAGCAGCGGCAGCCGCCCCTTCGCGGCGCGGTCGACGATCCGCTCGACGAGCTGGGTGTCCCCGGGGCCCCACACGATGTGCGGGCGCACGGCCGTGACGCGCATCCCACGGCCGTCGGCCTCGAGCGCGAGCAGCTCGGCCGCGGCCTTGGACCGGGCGTAGTTGCCGCGGGCGTGCACGGGGTCGGCCGCCCGGGCGGGCTCGCCCACGATGGAGTCGCCCGTGTGGGCGACCGACGGCGAGGAGACGAACACCACGTTGTCCACGCCGGCCCGCCGCGCGGTCTCCAGGACCACGCGGGTGCCGGTGACGTTGGTCAGCACGAACTCGTCCCAGTCCCCGGCGAAGGAGACCTTGGCGGCGAGGTGCACGACGTCGTCGACGCCCTCCATGGCCCGCGCCACGGCGTCCGGGTCCGTGACCGAGCCCAGGACCTCCTCGACGTTCGGCTGGTCGGCCAGCGGTGCGTGCCGGCGCTGGAGCAGCCGGACCGTCCAGTGGCGGGCGGCGAGCAGCCGCGCCACGTGCTCCCCGAGCATCCCGGAGGCGCCGGTGACGAGCACCGTCCGCCCGTCGCCGGACAGCTCCTGCCGCCCGCGCTCCACCTCGTGGCTGCCGGTGCCGGCCGGCGGGGCGCCCTCCGTCACGGAGGCGTCGTAGGCGGGGACCTTGTCGTCGTGCGTGCCGTCCTGGCGGTGCTTGCCGTTCACGGGTTCCTGATCCTTCCTCCGGCCAGGGCGTGCTCCGCCCATCCGGCCAGCAGGGCTCGGTCGATCTTGGAGTTGTGCCGGATGTCGGTGGGGTGCTCGGGGACCACGAGCACGGCCGCGAGGTCCAGGCCCGTGGCCTCGCGCACGGCGGCGCGCACGGCACCGGAGAGCAGCGGGTCGGCGGGGCCCGGGCGCGGGGCCGCCGGGACGGTCTCCACGACGGCCACGGGCACCTGCGTGCCCGCCGGGCCGACCCCGACGACGGCGGTGCGGCCGACGCCGGGCACGGTCCGGGCCGCGTGCTCCGCGGCGACCGGCGTCAGCACGCCGCCGGCGGAGACGATGACGTGGGCGAGGCGGCCCTCGACCCACAGCCGCCCGGCGGCGTCGAAGTGCCCGACGTCCCCGGTGCGGTGCCAGCCGGGCAGCTGGGTGCTGAGGTGCTCCGTGTACCAGAGCCGGTCGTAGCGGTCCTTGACGTGCGGGGCGCGGGCGACGATCTCGCCGGTGACCCCGGGCTCGGTGGTGATCCCGTCGTCGGGGACGCCGTCCGGGCCCAGGGCGGTGACCCCCAGCTCGGCGCCGTGCACGGCGGTGCCCACGCACACGCCGTTGCCGGCGCCGGCCACGGCGGATCCCGCGCTGTCCAGGCCGGCCTGCCGGATGGTCCCGAGGGTCACGTCCGTGAGGGGCAGCCCCTCGGTCATCCCGTAGGGGGTGTGCAGCGTCGCCGCGGGTACGAGCTCCTGCAGCTGCTCCAGGAGCGGCTCCGGGAGGGGTGCCCCGGCCGAGAGCACGAGCTCCACGAGCTCGAGCGCCCGCCGCTGCCCCTCGTCGAGCTCGTGCCGGGTCGCGAGGACGTTGGCGATCGCCGCGGGGGAGAGGAACACGGCCGTGGCCTGGATGGCCGAGGCGGCGTCGGCCAGGGCGCGGGCGGTGAGGGTCTTCGGCGCGGTCACGTCCATGTCCGGGGTCACGGACGTGGTGCCCATGGCGGGCCCGAGCAGCGCGAAGGGCGCGAAGCCCGCCACGAGCCCCGTGCCGGCGGTGAGCCCGTACGTGCCGCGCACGGCGTCCCGCATGGCGGAGAGCTGGCGGTGGGTGTAGACGACGCCCTTGGCCGGGCCCGTGGACCCGGAGGTGAACAGCACCGCGGCGTCCGCGTCCGGGTCCGGCGCGGGCAGGTCGGCGCGCGGGGCCGAGTCCAGCAGCGCGGGGACGTCGTGCGCCACGCCGAGGGCCCGGCGGGACACGGGGTCGAGGGCCTCGAGCGAGATGCGGGTGCCCGGCCAGCCGAGGGCCCGGCCGGCGACGAGCGCCCTGCGGATGCCCACGAGCCAGGCCGGGGCGGCCCCCCGCAGCGCCCGGGTGAGGCCCTTGGGGCCGAGTCCGGAGTCCGCCACGACGACGACGGCGCCGATGCGCAGGCACGCGTAGAGCAGCGCGGTGAGGTCGGAGCCCGGCGGCACCATGAGGCTCACGCGGTCCCCGGGGCGCACCCCGATGCCGGTGAGCCCCGCGGCGAGGCGGTCCACGCGGTCGGCGAGCTCCGCCCAGCTCAGGCTCGCCCGCACCGGGGCCGCGTGCGCCCCCGCGCCCGCGTCCCCGGAGGCGGGGGCCATGTCCACGACGGCGAGGCCGAGGTCGGCCCGCCGCGCGTCGAGCTCCGCGGGGAAGGGGACGTGCTCGCCGCGGGAGACGGCGCGCCGCTGCAGGTGCAGCTCGCGGCGGCGGGGGCCGGGGCCGAAGCGGTCCGCGAGCCAGGCCATCACCGGCGTCGCGACGTCCCGGTCCTCGGGCAGCAGGTGCAGGGCTCCCTCGTAGCGGTGGACGTCGGCGTGCGGCATGCGGCGCACGAGGTCCTGCAGGTAGCGCTCCTGGAACACGGGGTCGCCGATGCCCCACAGCAGCAGGGCGGGGACCTCGCGGGCGGCCACGCCGGCGGCGATCTGCTCGTAGCGGGCGTGCGAGGGGTGGTCCGGGGCGGCCGGGATGTCGGCCACGAAGTTGCGGATCGCCTCCCGCCGGGCGCGCGTGGCGTAGGGCGCCCGGTAGGCCGCCCGCACCTCGCGGGACAGGGACGGCTCCGCCAGTGCCAGGGCCACGTCGAGGAAGCTCGTGGTCCGCTCGGTAAGCAGCCCGTGCGCGGCCGGGGCCAGTGCCAGCCGCAGCGAGGCGGGGATCCGCTCGGCGTTGTCGTGGTGGACGGCGGTGTTGGTGAGGATCGTGGCGCGGTGGACGTCCTGGTGCTCCAGGGCCCAGCCGGAGGACACGAGCCCGCCCCAGTCGTGGGCGAGGGTCACCACGGGGGCCTCGCTCGCGTCCAGGCCGAGCTCGGCCGTGAGGTCGCCCAGGTCGCGGACCCGGTCGTCGAGGCGGCGGAAGAGCCCGGTCCGCTCGGAGAACCCCATGTCGAGCTGGTCCACGGCGATCACCCGCCAGGGGTTCGCGGGGTCCGTCCCGGCGGCCAGCACGTCGCGCCACAGGTAGGACCAGGTGGGGTTGCCGTGCACGGCGAGGACCGTGCCCCGGGGGGTGAGCCCGGCGGCCTCCAGGGAGGCCGCGTTGTCGAGGACGTGCCAGCGGCGCCGCCGGCCGGGGACCGGCTCCACGGGGGCCGTCGAGGCCACCGTGACCGTGCGGGACCACGCCGGGTCCACCCCGGGCAGGGGGACCTCCGTCATGGGCAGCCGCGCCGCGTCCGGCCCTCCGGGCTGCTGGGTCGTGGACGGTCGTGTGCGTGCCATGGTCGTGGGGCTCCTCGAGGGTGCGTCTCGTGCGGGGTGTCTCGGGCGGGCGCGGCGTCAGCGCCGGCGGTTCACCAGTCGATCTCCATGTAGGTCGCGTTGAGCCCGGAGCCCACGCCGAGCAGCAGCACGCGCTCGTCGGGCCGGAGCCGCTCGGCCTCCAGGGCGAGGGTCATCGGCAGCGCGGCGGCCGCGACGTTGCCCCAGAACGGGAAGGTCAGGGGGAACTTCTCCGGGTCGATCCCGACGTCCTGGAACAGCTTGTTGGTGTGGGACATGGAGACCTGGTGGCCGATGTAGCGGTCCATGTCCGCCCAGTCCCAGCCGTCCTCGTGCGCGTCGTGCCACGCGTCCGCGAGCAGTCCCACGCCGTGCTTGAGCAGCCCCGTGGCGTCGGTGTACATGCCGTCGAAGCCCCCGATGCACAGCCCGTGGTGCTCGGTCGCGGACCGGGTCACGGACCCCGCGATGCGGTGGCCCTCCGGGTGCCGGTCGGCGGGGCCGACCACGGCGGCGGCCGCGCCGCAGCCGAGGGTCAGGGTGGCGAACTCGCGCACCACGTCCGCCCGGGTCACGTCCGGGCCCTGCAGCCGCTCGTACGTCTCGCGGTGCCAGGGGGTCGGGTCCTCGCCGGCGACGACGACGGCGTAGTCGATCGCGCCCGCGTCGATCATCGTGGACGCGATCGTGAGCCCGTTGACGAAGCCCAGGCACGCGTTGGTGACGTCGAAGTTCAGGGCGGAGGGGGCCAGGCCGAGCCGGTGGTGCACGGACACCGAGACCGCGGGCTCGTAGCCGTCGCGGGTCACCGAGGCGTTGATCAGGAGCCCCACCTGGTCCGGGCGCACGCCCGCGCGGGCGAGGGCCGCCTCGCCCGCCTCCACGGCGCCGTCGGTGAAGTGGCGCCCGGGGGCCCAGACGCGCCGCTCGTTGACGCCCGCGAGCCGCTCGAGCAGGCCCTTCGGCATCTTCAGCCGGGCGAACGTGTCCGCCAGGACCTCGTCGGCGTGGGACGAGGGCACCACCTCGTCGGCCTCGACCTTGGTGATGGCCAGGAGGGCGGCGTTGCGGTGACGGATCGAGGAATTACCGGTCAAGGTCTCTGGCTTTCGTTAGGGTCTCGCCGACGCCCCGGCCCGCCCACGGAGGGCGCGGTCGCGGGGAGGGCAGGTCGTGCTGGTCGCGGTCAGTCTACCGGCCGGTTCCGCGGCGCCGGCCGGGGCCCGGCCGTTTCTCTGTAGGCTGATCATCTTCTCCGCTCCTCGTCCCCGCTCCTCGTCTCCGCCCGCGCCCGCTCCGGGCGGGCCGGCGCTCCCTCCGGTGCGCGGCGCCCGGCCGGCGGCCGCGGGGCCGTCGGGGCGCGCGAGTACAGTGGTGGCGACCCCCTGCCCGCCACGCCCACCCCAGGAGACCGGACACCCGTGCACCTGAAGACCCTGACCGTGCGGGGGTTCAAGTCCTTCGCCTCGGCCACCACCTTCGAGTTCGAGCCCGGGGTCACCGCCGTCGTCGGCCCCAACGGCTCGGGCAAGTCCAACGTGGTGGACGCCCTGGCGTGGGTCATGGGGGAGCAGGGCGCGAAGTCCCTGCGCGGCGGGAAGATGGAGGACGTCATCTTCGCCGGCACCGCCGGCCGGGCCCCGCTCGGCCGGGCCCACGTGTCGCTGACCATCGACAACGCCGACGGCGCCCTGCCCATCGAGTACTCCGAGGTCACGATCTCGCGCACGCTCTTCCGCTCGGGGGGCTCCGAGTACGCGATCAACGGCCGGCCGTGCCGGCTGCTCGACATCCAGGAGCTGCTCTCCGACTCCGGGCTCGGCCGGGAGATGCACGTCATCGTGGGCCAGGGCCAGCTCGACCGCATCCTGCACGCCACCCCGGAGGAGCGCCGCGGCTTCGTCGAGGAGGCGTCCGGGGTCCTCAAGCACCGGCGCCGCAAGGAGCGGACGCTGCGCAAGCTCGAGGCGATGCAGGCCAACCTCGACCGGCTCGAGGACCTCACCGCCGAGATCCGCCGCCAGCTCACCCCGCTGGGCCGGCAGGCCAGGACGGCCCGGCGTGCCCAGCGGATCCAGCACGACGTCCGCGACGCCCGCGCCCGGCTGCTGGCCGACGACCTCGTGCAGGCCCGCACGAGCCTCGCCGTCGACGAGGACGCCGAGCGCCGGCTGCGCGCCGAGCGCGCCGAGGCCGAGCAGGCCCTCGACACCGGCCGCGCCCGGCAGGCCGACGTCGAGGCGCGCGCCGCCGAGGCGACCCCCGCCCTGAACACCGCGCGGGACACGTGGTACCAGCTCACCGCCGTGCAGGAGCGCTACCGGTCCCTCGCCTCGCTCGCCGCCGAGCGGCGCCGGCTGCTCGGGTCCGCGGCCGAGCCCGCGGACCCGGGGCGGGACCCGGACCGGCTCGACGCCCAGGCGGCCCGCACCCGCGAGGAGCAGCACCAGCTCCTCGAGCAGGTCGAGGACGCCGTCGACGCCCTCGCCGAGGCCATCCAGGAGCGCGAGGACGCGGAGGCCGCGGCGCGCGACCAGGACGGCGTGGTCACCGGTCTGCTCCGGGCGGCCGCCGACCGCCGGGAGGGCACGGCCCGGCTCACCGGCGCGGTCGCGGCGGCCCGCTCCCGGGTCGAGGCGGCCGAGAACGAGCTCTCCCGCCTGCACACCACCCACGCGGACGCCGGGCGGCGCCGGGTGCAGGCCGGCGCCGAGGCGGACAGCCTGGCGCTCGCGGCCCAGGACGCCGCCGGCGCCGCCGAACGGGCCCGCGCCCGCCACGAGCAGGACGCCGAGGCCGCCGCCGGCGCCCGCGCCGCCGCTCGGGAGGCCGAGGCCGCGGCCCAGGAGCTGCTGCGCGCCCACGACGCCCAGCGCGCCCGCGCCGAGACCCTGCGCGCCGCCCTGCGCCAGCCCGACGGCTCCGCGGCGGTCCTCGACGGGCACGCCGACGCCGTGCTCGGCGCCGTCGTCGACCTCGTCGACGTCGAGCCCGGCTGGGAGCGGGCGGTCACCGCCGCCATGGGCCCCTTCGCCGAGGCCCTCGCCGTGCGCTCCCACGGCGCGGCCGTCTCCGTCTTCGAGTCCCTGCGCGCCGACGGCGTGGGCCGGGTGCACCTGCTGGTGGCCGCCGGCGCCCCGGAACGGTCCGGCCCCGCCCCGGCGCTCCCCGACCGTCCCGGGGTCCGGCCCGCCGCCGCGGTGCTGCGGGACGGCGAGGGCGCCGGCCCGGGCGACGACGACGCGCGGCGCGGAGCGGCCGCCGTCCGGGCCCTGCTGGCCGCGACCGTGCTCACGGAGGACGCCGCCACGGCCGCCCGGATCGTGGCCGACCGGCCCGAGCTGACGGCCGTCACCCGGGGCGGCGACGTGTTCACGGGCAGCAGCGCCTGGGGCGGCGCCGCGGAGGCGGCCGGCACGCTCGAGACCCGCGCCGCGGCCGAGGCCGCCGAGGCGGAGCGGGCCGAGCTGGGCGCGGCCCTCGACCGGGCGCGGGCCGCCTCCGGCGCGGCGGCCGCGGCGCGGGACACCGCCCGCCGGGCCGCCGAGGAGACCGCGGGGCTGCTGCGCGCCGCCGAGCGCACGGCGGACCGGGCCGCGTCCGAGCTCTCCCGGGTCCGGGCCGTGCTGGACTCGGCCGAGGCGGAGACCCGGCGCTACGACGAGCAGGTCGCGGCCGCGCGGGAGCACCTGGCCCGGGAGCAGGAGCGGCTGCGCGAGGCCGCCGAGCGGCTCGGGGCCGCCGAGGAGCACGGCGAGGAGGACACCGAGACCGTCCAGCTCGAGGCCGCCGCCCGCCGCGACGAGCTGCACCGGGCCGCCACGACGGCCCGCACCGCGGAGACGGAGGCCCGGCTCGCCCTGCGCTCCCTCGAGGAGCAGGCCCGGGCCCTCGGCAACCGGGCCGCGTCCCAGGAGCGGGCCGCCGCCGCCGAGCGCCGGGCGCGGGAGGAGGCGGAGCGGCGGGCCCGGCGCCGCCGGATCCAGGCCCGCAACGCCGAGGCGGTGCTCGCCGGCGCCGAGCAGCTGCTCGAGCTCGTGGCGGCGTCCGCGGCGGTCGCCGCCGCGGAGCGGGACCGGGCCGAGGCCGTCCGCGCCGGGCTGGACGCGGAGCTGACGGACCTGCGCGCCGCCAACGACCGGCTCGCCGCGCGGCTCGCCGGGCTCACCGACTCCGTGCACCGGGACGAGCTGGCCCGCACCCAGCAGCGCGCCCGGATCCAGGCCCTGGAGGACCGCTCCCTCGAGGAGCTGGGGCTCACCCCGGACGCGCTCGTGGAGCACTACGGGCCGCACTTGCTGATCCCCGACCCCGACCTCGACCCCGGCGCCGACAGCGGCCCCGGGGCGCCGGAGGGCAACGGGCGGGCGGGCACCGCGCCGGCTGCGGCCCAGGACGGCCAGGACGCCCTGTTCGGCGTCGCGTCCGGCGACCCGGCCGAGGCCGCGGGAGGCGCCCCCTACGTGCGCGCCCAGCAGGAGGCGCGGCTGCGCCGGGCCGAGAAGGAGCTCGCCTCCCTGGGGCGGGTGAACCCGCTGGCGCTGGAGGAGTTCGCCGCCCTCGAGGAGCGCCACCGCTTCCTGGCCGAGCAGCTCGAGGACCTCAAGCGCTCGCGGCAGGACCTGCGCAGCATCATCCGCGACGTCGACGAGCACGTGGAGCGCGTCTTCGCGGAGGCCTACGCCGACACCGCCCGGGAGTTCGAGGGCGTCTTCGCCACCCTGTTCCCGGGCGGGGAGGGCCGGCTGCGCCTCACCGACCCCACAGACATGCTCAGCACCGGGATCGACGTGGAGGCGCGCCCGGCCGGCAAGAAGATCAAGCGGCTGTCCCTGCTCTCCGGCGGGGAGCGGTCGCTGACGGCGATCGCGCTGCTCGTGGCGATCTTCAAGGCCCGCCCCTCGCCCTTCTACGTCATGGACGAGGTCGAGGCGGCCCTCGACGACCGCAACCTCGGGCGGCTGCTGAGCATCTTCCGCCAGCTGCAGGAGACCTCGCAGCTGATCATCATCACCCACCAGAAGCGGACCATGGAGATCGCCGACGCCCTCTACGGGGTCGCGATGCGCGGGGACGGCGTGACCACCGTGATCGGGCAGCGGCTCGCCGAACTGCGCTGAGCCCGCCGTGCTCGTGTCCGGGGCGCTACTGCCCGGCGCCGCGCACGGGCGGGGTCTCGGGCCGCTCCATCGTGTCCCGCACCGGCAGCCACGCCCCGGCGGCCAGCAGCATGATCGCCCCGGAGACCCCGAAGGCCCAGCCGAAGCCCGCGGCGTCCGCCAGCGCACCGGCCACCACGGGGCCGAGGATCTGCCCGGCGTCGGCGCTCATCTGGAACCGGGCCAGCACCGGTCCGCCGGCCCGGTCCGGTCCGATGACGTCGGCCACGGTCGCCTGCTGGCCCGGGTTCAGGGTCCCGGAGCCCATCCCGGCCACGAGCGAGAGGACCACGAACCACGGGACGTCCTGGACCAGGCCCAGCCCCATGGTCGCGACCCCGTTGAGCACCAGGCCCGAGAGCACGAGCGGCCTGCGCCCGAACCGGTCCGTGAGCCGGCCGGTGACCGGCAGGGTCATCGCGTTGCCCGCGGCGTAGACCGCCAGGGCCAGGCCGGCCACGGCCGGGCCGGCCCCCAGCACGGCCACCGCGAACAGCGGCACGAGGGCCACCCGGATCCCGTGGGCGGTCCACCCGTTGGCGAAGCTGGAGACCAGGGCGGAGCGGTAGGCCCCCACCCGGCGCGCCTCGGCCACGGTCATCACCGGCTGGTTCCGGCGGTCCGCGCCGCCGCCGAGCACCTCGTCCTTGAGCCGGAAGTGCACCACGGCCACGGCCACCAGCAGCGACACCGCGTAGATCAGGAACGGCGCCTGCATGCCGAAGCCGGCGAGCAGGCCGCCGACCACGGGGCCGAGCACCCCGCCCACCAGGAACGCAGAGGCGTAGTAGCCCGAGACGCGCCCGCGCATCCGCGGCGGCGCCAGCCGCACGATCAGCCCCATCGCCGAGATCGTGAACATCACCGAGCCGATCCCGCCGAGGCCCCGGAACAGCAGCAGCTGCCAGTAGGTCTGGGCGAAGGCGGTGGCCGCGGAGGACAGCGCGACGATGAGCACGCCGGTCACATAGGTCGGGCGCTCGCCGATCCGGTTGAGGATCCGCCCGCCCGCCGGCGCGAAGAGGAGGCGGGCCACGGCGAAGACGCTGACCACGGCCGAGGCCGCGGCCACCCCGACCCCGAAGGTCGTGGCGAACTGGGGGAGCACCGGGGCCACGATGCCGTAGCCGATCGCGATGACGAAGGCGGCGGCGATGAGCACCGTGATCTGCTGGGGAACGCGGTCGCGCTCGGGCGCGGCGGCGGCGGGCTGGACAGGCACCCGTCGAGTCTAGGACCCCGGGCGGCTACCCGGCCCCGCGGCCCCCGGCCCGGAGACCGGGCGGTGTGAGAAGCTGGGCGACGTGGATTCGATACCCGTTCTCGCATACGTGCTCATCGCCGTCGTGGTCCTCGGTCTGCTCGGGCTGGTCCTGCTGCGGGGGCCCAAGGCGCCCCGCGGCGGCTACCCCTCCACCCGGGACCCCGACGACCTCGAGGGCGGCCCCGTCGCGGCCCCCGGGGACCTGGAGCCCGGCACCGCTCCGGTCCCGCCCGCCGACACCCGGCCGGCCCTCGACCGCCCCGAGTCCGCCGCGTCCCGGATGGCGCGGCTGCGCGGGCGGCTGGCCAGGTCCAACAACGTCTTCGGCAAGGGCCTGCTGGCCCTGCTCTCGCGCGACCGCATCGACCAGGACGTGTGGGACGAGATCGAGGAGACGCTGCTCCTCGCCGACCTCGGCACCGACTCGTCCATGGCCCTCGTCGAGGCCCTCCAGCGCCGGGTCAAGGTCGAGGGCACCAACGACCCCGCCCACGTGAAGGCCATGCTCCGGGAGGAGCTCCTCGCACTGGTCGACCCGTCGATGGACCGGTCCCTGGCCGTGGAGCGAAAGGGGCCGGTCCCCGCCGTCGTCCTCGTGGTGGGCGTCAACGGCGTGGGCAAGACCACCACCGTGGGCAAGCTCGCGCGCGTGCTCGTCGCCGAGGAGAAGGACGTGGTGCTCGGCGCCGCGGACACCTTCCGCGCCGCGGCCGCCGACCAGCTCTCCACTTGGGGCGCCCGCGTGGGCGTGCCCACCGTGCGCTCGCACGTCGAGGGCGCCGACCCCGCCTCGGTGGCCTACGACGCCGTGACCGCCGGCATCGAGCACGAGGTGGACGTCGTGATGATCGACACCGCCGGCCGGCTCCAGAACAAGGCGGGGCTGATGGACCAGCTCGGGAAGATCAAGCGGGTCGTGGAGAAGGCCGCCGCCGTCGACGAGGTGCTGCTCGTCATCGACGCGACCACCGGGCAGAACGGCATGACCCAGGCGCGGGTCTTCGCCGAGGTGGTCGACGTCACCGGCATCGTCCTCACCAAGCTGGACGGCACCGCCAAGGGCGGCATCGTGGTCGCCATCCAGAAGAGCCTCGGGGTGCCGGTCAAGCTCATCGGCCTCGGCGAGGGACCCGACGACCTCGCGCCCTTCGAGCCCGAGAGCTTCGTGGACGCCCTGCTCGACTGATCCGTCCCCCTTTTCCCCCACACGCCCGCCGCAGTTCACGTGCTCGTAACCATTGCGGCGGGCGTGAAACATGTCCGCAACCCCGCGCGGCGGCAGGCGAAACATCTCTCTCGGAGACTCGACAGTGAACGGTGAGCACCGGACGGCCCCTCGGGGAACGGGCCAGTGGCACCGGTGACCTGACAAGCTTCAGAGAGAGGTGCACATCGTGGAAATCACCGCTGGACACGTGTGGACGATCGTGGCGGCAGCCCTGGTCTTCTTCATGACCCCCGGACTGGCCCTGTTCTACGGAGGGATGACCCGCGCCAAGGGCGTCCTGAACATGATGATGATGAGCTTCATCTCCATCGCGTTCGTCTCCGTGGTGTGGGTCCTGTGGGGCTACTCCATGAGCGGCGGGGACCCGCTGCTGGGCGGACTCACGGGCAGCCCCGTGCCGTCCTTCGCCCTGGCCGACATCATGGGCACCGAGGACCTCCTCGGCGCCGCCTACGGCGGGACCTTCGCCATCATCACCGTCGCCCTGATCTCCGGGGCGATCGCAGACCGGGCCCGCTTCGGCGCCTGGGCCGTGTTCGTGCCCGTCTGGGCCACGCTCGTCTACGCCCCCCTGGCCTACATGGTCTGGGGCGGCGGGCTGCTCACCGAGGACGGCGCCGTGGGCTCCGCGATCGGCGAGGCCATCGACTTCGCCGGCGGCCTCGTGGTGCACATCAACGCCGGCGTGGCCGCGCTGATCCTCATCATGATCGTCGGCGCCCGCCAGGGCTTCGGCAAGGACCCGAGCCAGCGCCCCCACAACCTGCCGCTCGTGATGCTCGGCGCCGCGATCCTGTGGTTCGGCTGGTTCGGCTTCAACGCCGGTGCCGCGGGCACCGCCGAGCAGGCCGGCCTCATCTGGATCAACACCCTCGTGGCCCCCTCCGCGGCCATGCTGGGCTGGCTGCTCACCGAGCGCATCCGCGACAAGCACGCCACCTCCCTGGGCGCCGCCTCCGGCGCCGTGGCCGGGCTCGTGGCCATCACTCCGGCCTGCGCCAACGTCTCCCCGGTCTGGGCGATCGTGATCGGCTTCGTGGCCGGCATCTGCTCCGCCCTCGCCGTGGGCCTGAAGTACCGGCTGCGCATGGACGACTCCCTGGACGTCATCGGCGTGCACCTCGTCTCCGGCATCGTCGGCACCGTGGCCCTGGGCTTCGTGGCGCTGCCCTCCGAGGGCACCGCGGGCCTGTTCTACGGCGGCGGCTTCGGCCTGCTGCTCACCCAGGTCGTCGCGGTGCTGGTCTCTGTCCTGTACTGCGCCGTGCTCACCTTCGTCATCGCCATCGCGATCGACAAGACCATCGGCTTCCGGATCACGGAGCGGGACGAGATCGACGGCATCGACATCACCCAGCACGCCGAGTCCGGCTACGCCCTGGCCGGGGACGCCACGGGCTCCTTCAGCCCCGGCCGGCACGCCGCGGGCGAGGACGCCTCGTCCTTCGAGCCCGGCCGCTCCGAGCCGGTGCACAGCTGAGCCGTGCGGCGACCGCCGGCGCATTCCCTCCTCACGAAAGGCATCCCTTCCATGAAACTCGTCACCGCGATCGTGCGCCCCGAGAAGTTCAAGGACATCAAGTCCGCCCTCGAGTCCTACGGCGTCCAGGGCATGACGGTCCAGAACGTGCACGGCTACGGGCAGCAGCGCGGGCACACCGAGGTCTACCGCGGCGCGGAGTACACGGTGGACCTGCTCGAGAAGGTCCGGGTCGAGATCCTCGTGGACAACCACCAGGCCACGGACATCGTCGACGTCATCGTCTCCTCCGCGAACACCGGCCGCGCCGGTGACGGGAAGGTGTGGGTCACCGACGTGCACCAGGCCGTGCGCGTGCGCACCGGCGAGCGCGACGAGACGGCGCTCTGACCCCACCCGTCCCGACGGCCGGCCCCCTCCACCGGGAGGGGGCCGGCCGTCGTCGTCCCCGCACGGCGACGGGGCGGGCCCCGCGCCGCCCGGAGTTGCTAACCTTGGACACTGACCCGCCACACCGGGCCGGGCCGCGGCCCGCGGCGCAGACCGCGGGGCACCGGCCGCCTCCCTCGACGAAAGCAGCTTTCGACCCGTGTTCAATTCACTGTCCGACCGGTTGACCGCCACCTTCAAGAACCTCAAAGGCAAGGGACGCCTGACCGAGGCGGACGTCGACGCCACCGTGCGGGAGATCCGCCGCGCCCTGCTCGACGCCGACGTCGCCGTGCCGGTCGTGCGGGAGTTCACCGCCGCGGTCAAGGAGCGCGCCCTCGGGCTCGAGGTCTCCGAGGCGCTGAACCCCGGCCAGCAGGTCGTGAAGATCGTCAACGAGGAGCTGCAGAACATCCTCGGCGGCCAGACCCGCCGGATCCGGATGGCCAAGACCGGGCCCACGATCATCATGCTCGCCGGCCTCCAGGGCGCCGGCAAGACCACCCTGGCCGGCAAGCTCGGCAAGTGGCTCAAGGGCCAGGGCCACCGCCCCCTGCTCGTGGCCTCCGACCTCCAGCGGCCCAACGCGGTCACCCAGCTCAAGGTCGTGGGCGAGCGCGCCGGCGTGCCGGTCTTCGCCCCGCACCCGGGCACCACCTCGGAGTTCGACGACCCCACGGGCGACCCCGTGCAGGTCGCCCGGGACGGCGTGGCCCAGGCCCGCGCGCGGCTGCACGACGTGGTCATCGTGGACACCGCCGGCCGCCTCGGCATCGACGAGGCCCTCATGGACCAGGCCCGCGACATCCGCGACGCCGTCCGGCCCGACGAGGTGCTCTTCGTCATCGACGCCATGATCGGCCAGGACGCCGTGAACACGGCCCAGGCCTTCAACGAGGGCGTCGACTTCACCGGCGTGGTCCTGTCCAAGCTCGACGGCGACGCCCGCGGCGGCGCCGCGCTGTCCGTGGCCTCCGTGACCGGCAAGCCCATCATGTTCGCCTCCACCGGGGAGAACGTCGACGACTTCGAGCAGTTCCACCCGGACCGCATGGCGTCCCGCATCCTCGACATGGGCGACGTCCTCACGCTGATCGAGCAGGCCGAGAAGCAGTGGGACCGCGACGAGGCCGAGAAGATGGCCCGGAAGTTCACCGACCAGGAGGACTTCACCTTCGAGGACTTCCTCGCGCAGATGCAGCAGCTGCGCAAGATGGGGTCGATGAAGAAGATGCTCATGATGATGCCGGGCGCCGCCGGCATGCGCGAGCAGCTCGAGAACTTCGACGAGCGCGAGATCGACCGCGTCGAGGCCATCGTCCGGTCCATGACCCCGCACGAGCGGGTCGCGCCCAAGATCATCAACGGCTCACGCCGCGCCCGCATCGCGAAGGGCTCGGGCGTCACCGTCTCCGAGGTGAACCAGCTCATGGAGCGCTTCGCCCAGGCGCAGAAGATGATGAAGCGCCTGGCCCAGGGCAAGGGCGTGCCCGGCATGCCCGCCGGCATCCCCGGCATGCCCGGTGCGGGCGGCGGCCCGAAGAAGGGCAAGGGCAAGGGCGCCGCGAAGAAGGGCGGGTCCCGCTCCGGCAACCCCGCCAAGCGGGCGCAGGAGAACGCGGCCCTCGAGCAGCAGCGCAAGCAGAAGGCACCCGCCGGATCGGCGTTCGGCGCGGCACCGGGGCAGCCGGACCCCGCGGACCTGAACCTGCCCAAGGGCTTCGAGAAGTTCCTGGGGCAGTGATCGCGCCGTGAGCTCCTACCTGTCCGAGACCGAGCTGAAGCAGTTCGTCGACTCGCTGCCCACCCGCCGCCTCGCCGCGGAGGCCCTCATCCGGGACCCCGAGGGCCGCGTGCTCCTCGTGGAGCCCAACTACAAGTCCGACTGGACCGTGCCCGGAGGCACCGTCGAGGCGGGGGAGGACCCCCGCACCGGGTGCTTCCGCGAGGTCGTCGAGGAGGTCGGCCTGCACCTGCCCGAGGGCCGGCTGCTCGTCGTCCACCACGGCGTGGCGATGGGCCTGTGGGGGGACTCGGTCTCCTTCGTCTACGACGGCGGCGTCATCGGCGCCGACACGCCCATCACGATCCAGGAGGAGGAGCTGCTCAGCCACCGCTGGACGGCGCCGGAGGACCTGGACCGGTACCTGCGGCCCGGACTGGCCCGCCGCCTGCGGGCGGGCCTGGCCGCCCTCGAGGACGGCACCACGGCCGAGCTCGTCGACGGGCCCCGCTGAGCGCCCCGGGGCCACCGGGCGCACGCCCCGGACCCCCGGCCCGGCCCCGGCGACGGCGTAGCATGGACGCCATGACCTCACTCCCCGCCGACGACATCGCATCCCCCACCTCCGCGTGGGACCTGGTCCCGGCCACGGTGCTGTGCGCGACGGAGGACACCGCGTCCGAAGGACCCGGGCCGCGCCCCACCTGCGAGGGGATGCGCAAGGTCATCGCCCACCACCGCCTGATCAGCGCCTACGCCGAGGGCCCCCGGGCCACGCAGCTGATGTTCCTCGCCGACGCCGAGGGCCGGCTGGCGCAGGGGGCCGAGGACGGCTCCGTGCAGCCCGGCTGCACCCTCGACGAGCTCTCCGAGACCTTCGTGCGGATGACCGGCCAGCAGCTCCAGCCCGAGCACCCGGGGCTTCGCCGGGTGCTGCTCGTGCACCTGGACGCCCCCGAGCTGCCCGTGCTGGCGGCCCTGTCCGGCACCGGCTTCACCGCCGTGTCCCGGCACGGCTGGTCCGTGGTGGTCTTCGACGCCGAGGTCGACTTCTGGGCCGTGCGCACCGGTCTCGCCGAGACCGCCGTGGCGCTGTCCTCGGACGGGGCCACCCGCTCCTTCGAGGTCCTGCTCGCGGGGGAGGACCCGGCGTCCGTCACCGACCTCGATGCGGCCGACGCCGTGTGCGCCCTCGAGTGGGGCCCCGACTGGCTCCCCGCGGGCGGCGTGTCCGTCGAGGCCGAGCAGACGCCGGCCGCCCGGTTCGAGCGCGACCTCGTCCGGCTGTGCTCCGGCGGCACCTCGGACCTGCAGATCGAGTCCGTGGCCTCCGTCTTCGACCTGGACCCGGCCGAGACCAACCGGCTGCGCAACTACGTGCTGGGGGAGTCCACCGACCTGGTCCTGGAGTCCGTCCTGCAGCTGCTGGGCCTGCCCGTGCTCGCCGCCAAGGTCGTCGAGGGCCACCGGGAGCTCACGGCCACCGAGGGCGCCGAGCACTACGAGCCCACGGGCGTGGGCTCGGCCCTGCTGCGGGGGATGACCACCGAGCCCACCGGCGACGGGCTGTTCGCGCGGTACCAGCGGGCCCTCGTCCGCCGCCCGGAGCTGCTGCTGGCCGTCGCCGGCACCGAGACGGCCCTCGGGGTGGGGCTCGCCGGCGCGGCCCGGCGCGGCGGGGCCGGGGCGCGCGTGCTCGGCACCCTCTCCGCGGCGCTGCTCGCGGACGCCGCCGCGGAGAGCGCCTACTACGCCGCCCTGCGCGGCGCGCGCCGCCGGCGGAACGAGGAGCGGCCCGCGGCCCCCGGGCCCGCCGCCCAGCTCTCCGAGCCCTCCGCAGCCCCCGGCTCGCGAGCACGCCTGCGCCGCTTCTTCGGCCTGCACCGCGGCTGAGAGCGCCCCCACAGGATCCCCCGCGGGGCGGAAGTCCCGCGCCGCCGCCGCGGGCTACCGTGGGGGCGTGCACACCCGACCCACCACCGACCCGGACACCGACCCGGACGCGGGACCGGACCCGGCCCCCGTCCGGCGCGCTCCGCTCGCGGTGCGCGTCACCGCCTGGCTGAACGACCCCGAGGACCCGTTCTGGTCCCGGCCCGCGCCCACGGCGGCCCAGCGGCGGAACGACGTGCTGGCCGCCCTGGGCTTCCTGCTCGTCACCCTCCTCGCCTCCGTGCTGCTGCACAGCTACGCGGGGCTCGCCGAGGGGGACGAGCCCTGGCGCTTCTACCTCAGCACCGTGCTCATCGTGGTGCCCCTCGCCGTGCGCCGCCGCTTCCCGCTGCCGGTCGTGGTCGCGTCCTCCGCGCTGTTCCTGGGGCTGACGTACGCGAGCCCCACGGCCGCCATGACGCTGCCCTTCCAGGGCGCCTACTTCGCGGCCCTCTACGCCGCCGTCGCCTGGTCGCGCGACCGCCAGGCCCTGTGGGTCGCCATGTCGGTGGTCGTGGGCACCATGGGGTTGTGGCTGCTCGGCGCCTTCACCATCACCAACGCCTACGCGGACTTCCTCTCCGGTCTGGGCGAGGTCGACGGGCCGCTGCCCCAGCTGCCGTCCTACGCGGTGTACACCCTGATCGTGAACGCCGTGTACTTCGGGGGGGCGGTGCTGGCCGGGCGCGCGTCCTGGCGGGCCGCGCTGCAGCAGCACCGCCTCGCGGCCCAGGCGCAGCGGATCCGGGACCAGTCCGCCGAGATCGCCCGCCGCGCCGTCGTCGACGAACGGCTGCGCATCGCCAGGGAGCTGCACGACGTCGTCGCCCACCACGTGTCCGTCATCGGCATCCAGGCGGGGGCGGCGCGCAAGGTCCTGGACCGTGACCCCGCCGCCGCCACCACCGCCCTGCGCACGATCGAGGCGTCCAGTCGGACCGCCGTGGGGGAGATGCGCCAGCTGCTCGGCGTGCTCCGCGCCGAGGGCGAGGAGGGCGCCCCGGGCCCCGGCGGAGGCGCCCCCGACGCCGCGCGCCGGCCGGACCCCGGCCTCGCCGACATCGCGGCCCTCGCCCGCCGGCACGCGGACAACGGGCTCGCGGTGGACGTCCGCACCGTCGAGGCCGTCCCGGGTGACCTGGACAGGATCCCGCCGGCCCTCGGCCTGTCCGTCTTCCGGTGCGCCCAGGAGTCCCTGTCCAACGTGATCCGCCACTCCACGGCCGGCACCGCGTCCGTCACCCTGCGCACCGGCCGCGGCCCGGAGGGGCAGCCGTGGTTCGAGCTCGAGGTCCTCGACGACGGCTCGCCCCGCCGCGGCACCGCCGGCACCGGGTTCGGCCTCCAGGGGCTGCGCGAGCGCGTCCGCCTGCACGGCGGCGAGGCGGAGATCGGGCCGCGCTCCGGCCGGCCCGGCTGGCGGGTCCGCACCCGCTGCCCCCTGCCCCCCGGCGGCACCGGGGAGGACGCCCCGGACGCGGCCGCCGGCGCCGCCTCCGGCGCCCCGGACGGGATTCTGCGAGGATCGGAGGCATGATCCGTGTCCTGCTCGCCGACGACCACGCCCTCGTGCGCTCCGGCTTCGCCATGGTCCTGTCCGTGGAGGACGACATCGAGGTCGTGGCCCAGGCCTCCGACGGCGCGCAGGCCGTCGCCGCCGCCCGCGACGGGGCCGTGGACGTGGCGCTGCTCGACGTGCAGATGCCGGTCATGGACGGCATCGAGGCCACCCGCCGGATCGTCGGGACCGGGTGCGCGAAGGTCGTGATCGTCACCACGTTCGACCGCGAGGACTACCTCTTCGACGCGCTCGCCGCCGGGGCCAGCGGGTTCCTGCTGAAGAACGCCGACCCGGACGACCTCGTGGAGGCCGTGCGCGCCGTGGCCGGCGGCCACGCGCTGCTCGCCCCCGAGGCCACGCTGCGCGTCATCCGGGCCCTGACCGCGGACGCCCCGGCACCCGCCCCCGAAGCCGCTCCCGCGCCGGCCGACCCCCTGCCGTCCGACCCCGCCCGGCGCCGGGTCGTCGAGTCCCTCACCGAGCGGGAGCACGAGGTGCTGCTGCTGGTCTCGGACGGGCTGTCCAACGCGGAGATCGCCCAGCGGCTGTTCCTCGGGCCCGCCACCGTCAAGACGCACGTGTCCAACATCCTCGCCAAGACGGGCTCCCGGGACCGGGTGCAGGCCGTCGTCTTCGCCCACCGGGCAGGCCTCGTCGGCTGAGCGGGCTCCGCCCCGGGACGGAGGCAGCCGGCCGCGACCCGCTCCCCGGGGCACCCGCACTCCGCCCGGGTGGGGATCCGCCGGGGCCCCCGCGTTCGTAGGCTGACCACGAGCCGCCCGGCACCCACCGGGAGGACGCACCCCGAGAGGACCCGGGCCCATGAGCACCAGCACCACCCCCGCCGCGACCACGACCCGCTTCCGGAGCCGCCCCGAGGGGCACGTCCTGGAGGCGCGCGGCCTGAGCCGGTCCTTCGGGGGCCGCACCGTGGTCGAGGACGTCTCCTTCCGGGTCGAGCCCGGCCGGATGACCGGCTTCGTCGGCGCCAACGGCGCGGGCAAGACCACGACCATGCGGATGCTGATGGGCGTGCTGCGCGTCTCCGCCGGCGAGGTCCTGTGGGACGGACGTCCCGCCACCGCGGCGGACCGGGCCCGCTTCGGGTACATGCCCGAGGAGCGGGGGCTCTACCCCAAGCAGCCGGTGCTCGACCAGCTCGGCTACCTCGGCCGGCTCCACGGCATGGACCGCCGGGACGCCCTCGCGGAGGCCGGGCGGCTGCTGGAGCGCTTCGGCCTGGCCGAGCGCGGGAAGGACAGGCTGGAGTCCCTCTCCCTCGGCAACCAGCAGCGGGTGCAGGTCGCCGCCGCGCTCCTGCACGGGCCCGCCGCCCTGGTGCTGGACGAGCCGTTCTCCGGCCTGGACCCCGTGGCGGTGGACTCCATGGTCGAGCTGCTGCGCGAGCACACGGCCCAGGGCGTGCCCGTGCTCTTCTCGAGCCACCAGCTCGATCTCGTCGACCGGCTCTGCGACTCCCTGGTCGTCCTCTCCGGCGGCCGGGTCCTGGCCTCCGGCACGGCCGAGGACCTGCGCCGCACCGGTCCCCGCCGGCACCGGCTGCGCTGCGAGCAGGACGCCGGCTGGGTGCGGGACCTGCCGGGCGTGCGCGTCGTCGACGTCGACGGACCCGCCGCGGTGCTCGAGCTCGCGGACGCCGCCGCCCGCCGCCGCGTCCTCGAGACCGCCGTGCCCCGCGGGCTCCTGGAGTTCGCCGAGATCGTGCCCTCCCTGTCCGACGTCTACCGGGAGGTCACCCGATGAGCGCCCGCCCGCCCGCAGCCCGTCCCTGGTGGATCGTCACGTCCCGCGAGATCTCCGTCAAGCTGCGGGACCGGTCCTTCCTGCTCTCCACGGTGGTCACGGTGCTCCTCGTGGCCGCCTCGATCGCCGCCTCCGCCCTGTTCGGAGGCCGGGCCGCCGACCACGTCCTGGCGACCGCGGCGCCCGACGCGGCGCCCGTCGCGGCGCGGGCCGCGCAGGAGCTGGCCGAGCGCGGCGAGGACACCCTCACCGTGCACTCCGCCCACTCCCCGGACGCGGCCCGCGAGGCGGTGGCCGACGGGACCGCCGACGCCGCCCTGCTGCGGGACCTCGACGGGTGGACGGTGGTCGGCCAGGACGACGTCGACCCCGCCCTCGCGCGGGTCCTCGAGGACGCGGTGGCCGCGGAGATGCTGGCGGCCGGCGCCCGGGCCGCCGGGACGACCGCCGAGGAGCTGACCGCGGGTGCCGAGGTGCGCACCGAGCTGCTGTCCGGCGGACAGGACCGCGGCCCCGCACGGCTCGTGGTGGGCTTCGTCTTCGCGTTCCTGTTCTACCTGGCCGCCATCCTCTTCGGCATGGCCATCGCCAACTCCGTGCTCGAGGAGAAGCAGAACCGGGTCGTGGAGATCCTGGCCACCGCCGTCCCCGTCCGGCAGCTGCTCTACGGCAAGGTGCTCGGCAACTCCCTGCTCGCGTTCGGCCAGATCGGGCTCTACGCCGCGGTCGGCCTCGTCGGCGTCAACGTCACGGGCGCCGCCGCGGACGTCGGCTGGATCCTCGCCGCGTCCGGCTGGTTCGTGGCCTTCTTCGTGGCGGGCTTCGCCGCGCAGGCCTCCGTCTGGGCGGTCCTCGGCTCCCTGGCCTCCCGCTCCGAGGACCTCCAGACGAGCACCGGGCCGATCATGACGGTGCTCATCGGAGCCCTCTTCGTGGGCCTCTACGCCGAGGGCGCGTGGCTCACGGCCGCGTCCTTCGTCCCGGTCGTCTCCTCGGTGGCGATGCCCATCCGGATGCTGGACGGCGGCGTCGCCTGGTGGCAGCCCGTGCTGTCCCTCGCGCTGGCCCTCGCCGCGGCCTGGGTGCTGCTGCGCCTCGGGGAGCGGATCTACCAGCGCGCCGTGTTCCAGGGCGGACGCTCCCTCACGTGGCGGGAGGCCGCACGCCTCGAGCAGTGAGCGGGCAGCGCGCCGCCGGACGCCGGACTTGACGGCGTCTGGCATACTGGACGGGTACTCGATGCGTGCGGTCCCTCTCGCCGCACTTTTTTCGTGTCCACAGAACCCCTGTGACCGGCCCGCCCCACGGGAGCGAGACCAGGGCGTTCACCTCATCCAAGAACCAGGAGAGTCCACACCAGTGGCTGTTAAGATCCGTCTCAAGCGCATGGGCAAGATGCGCGATCCCCGTTACCGCGTCGTCGTCGTCGACTCCCGCAAGAAGCGCGACGGCCGCGTCATCGAGGAGATCGGCAAGTACCACCCGACCGAGCACCCCTCCTACATCGAGGTCGTCTCGGACCGGGCCCAGTACTGGCTCGGCGTCGGCGCCCAGCCGTCCGAGGCCGTCGCCGCCATCCTGAAGGTGACCGGCGACTGGCAGCGGTTCAAGGGCGAGGAGGGCGCCGAGGGCACCCTCCGGACGCGCGAGCCCAAGGCCGAGTTCGTCGCCCCCGACAAGGGCTCCGTGATCGTCCCCGAGGCGATCACCCCCAAGGGCGAGAAGGCCGAGCCGGCCGCCCCCGGTGCCGAGTCCGACGACGCCCCCGCGGCTGACGCCGAGAAGGCCGAGTAGTCATGCTCGCCGACGCGTTGGAGCACCTGGTCCGCGGGATCGTGGACAGCCCCGATGACGTCGACGTCCGTGTCAAGAGCGGGCGCCGGTCGGAGACCCTCGAGGTCCGGGTGCACCCGGACGACCTCGGGCGGGTCATCGGCCGCCAGGGCCGCACGGCCAAGGCGCTGCGCACCGTCGTGGGCGCACTCGCCGAGGACGGCCCGGTCCGGATCGACGTCGTCGACACCGACCGCACCCGCTGAGGCGCGCACCGGGCGCCCCGGCGTCCGGTCCCGCCGCCCGCACGGTCCCCGCATCCGCACCGGATGCGGGGACCGTCGGCTTTTCCCCGCCACCGCACCCCTCCCCGCGGCCACCCGGCCGCCGACCCCCAGGAGATCCATGAAGGTCCAGGTCGCCCGCGTCGGCAAGCCCCACGGCATCCGGGGGGAGGTCACCGTGCAGCTGTTCACCGACGCCCCGGAGGAGCGCTTCGCCCCCGGCGCCCGGCTGCTGCTCGAGCCGTCCGTCCCCCTCGCCCCCGAGGGCGTGGTCACCGTGCGCGGGGCGCGCTGGAACAAGGCCGTGCTCGTGGTGGCCTTCGAGGAGGTCCCCGACCGCAACGGGGCCGAGACCCTGCGCGGAGCCCACCTCTACGCCGAGGCGCTGGAGGAGGACCCCGAGTCCGACGAGTGGTACGAGCACGAGCTGGTCGACCTCGAGGTGCGCACCGGCCCCGAGGACGGGTCGGGCCCGCGGATCGGCGTGGTCACCGGGCTGCGCACCCTGCCCGTCCAGGACCTGCTGGAGATCGAGCTCGACGAGGGGCGGCGCGAGGCCGTGCTCCCCTTCGTCGAGGAGATCGTCCCGGTCGTCGACCCCGAGGGGGGCTTCGTCGTAGTGACCCCTCCGCCGGGGCTGCTCGAGCTCGGCCTCGACGGCGGGAAGCCCGACGAGGGGAACGACGACGACGGGAACGGCGACGCCGTGAACCCCGGCACCGGGGACCCCGCGGACGAGGCGACGGAGGGCGGGCGCTGATGCGCATCGACGTCGTCAGCATCTTCCCCGAGTACCTCTCCGCCCTGGACCTCTCCCTGATCGGCAAGGCCCGGCAGCAGGGCCTCCTCGAGCTGACCGTGACGGACCTGCGCGAGTTCACGACCGACCGGCACCGCACCGTGGACGACACCCCCTACGGCGGCGGGGCCGGCATGGTGATGAAGCCGGAGCCGTGGGCCGCGGCGCTCGGCGCCGTCCTCGGCGGCGGACCCGCGCCGGCGGGGGAGCGGCCGGTGCTGGTCGTGCCCTCCCCGGCCGGTGAGGTCTTCACTCAGGCCACCGCCCGCGAGCTGGCCCTGCGGGAGCACCTCGTCTTCGCGTGCGGGCGCTACGAGGGCATCGACGAGCGCGTGGTCGACTGGTCCCGCGAGCACTTCGAGGTCCGCCCCATGAGCCTCGGCGACTACGTCCTCAACGGCGGGGAGGTCGCCGTGCTCGCCATGGTCGAGGCCATCGGGCGCCTCGTGCCCGGCGTGCTCGGCAACCCCGAGTCCCTCGTGGAGGAGTCCCACGCCGACGGCCTGCTCGAGTACCCCGTCTACACCAAGCCCGCGCTGTGGCGGGACCGGCCGGTCCCCGAGGTCCTGCTCTCCGGCCACCACGGCCGGATCGCCCGCTGGCGGCGGGACCGCCAGCTGCAGCGCACCGCCGCCCGCCGCCCCGACCTCGTCGCGTCCCTCGACCCCGCCGGCCTGGACCGCGCGGACCGCGCCGTCCTGGCCGAGGCCGGGTGGGTCGTCTCGGGCGGACACGTGGTGCGCGCCGGGGACGGCGCCTCCGGGGAACCTGTGGCATAATGTTCAGCTGTGTGTCTGCTGGGCACGCCCCTGCCGCAGGGGGATGAGCGACCAACAGCCGGACACCCGGGACCCCGAACAGGGCTCCCGTCACCACGTCTTGCGGATCCCGCACCCGGACCGGGCACCGCCCCGCCACCACGGATCCGTGCCGACCCACGTGAGCGACCTGCGGCGTTCACCAGGAGAGTCACCATGAACATTCTCGACCAGCTCGACGCCAAGTCGCTGCGCAGCGACGTCCCCGACTTCCGTCCGGGCGACACCCTCAACGTGCACGTCAACATCGTCGAGGGCAGCCGCTCCCGCGTCCAGGTCTTCAAGGGCTTCGTCCTCGGCCGCCAGGGCGCCGGCGTGCACGAGACCTTCACCGTCCGCAAGGTCTCCTTCGGCGTGGGCGTGGAGCGCACCTTCCCGGTGCACTCCCCGGTCATCGAGAAGATCGAGGTCGTCACCCGCGGTGACGTCCGCCGCGCGAAGCTCTACTACATGCGCGACCGCCACGGCAAGGCCGCCCGCATCCGCGAGAAGCGCGACAACACCACGGCCAAGTCCTCGAAGTCCGGCAAGGCCGTCAAGTCCGGCAAGTCCGGCAAGTAGGACAGCGCGCGCTTCGGTGTCCACCGGAACCCGCGCACGGGACCCCCGCGCCACCGGGTCCCACGCCGTTCGGCGAGAACGCCAGCCCCGTGCTCGGGGCTGGCGTTCCGTCGTCCTCGCCCTCCTGGCGGCCGTGCTGGTCACGGGTCTGCTGCGCGCCTTCGTGCTGGACGTCTACTGGATCGGGTCGGACTCGATGCAGCCCACGGTCGAACCGGGGGACCGGGTGCTCGTGGGCAAGCTCGTCGACGAGGACGCTCTCGAACGGGGCGACCTCGTGGTCTTCGACGGGCGGGGCAGCTTCGCCCCGCTGCACAGCGACGACCCGTGGCCCGTGCAGGTCCTGCAGACCCTCGGCCGGTGGAGCGGGCTCACCGGCTCGGACAGCGTGTACCTCAAGCGGGTCATCGGCACCCCCGGGGACACCGTCGCCTGCTGCGGTCCCTCCGGCCGCCTCGAGGTCGACGGCGAGGAGATCGTCGAGGACTACGTCCTCGACGGGGACCGGCCCAGCGAGGTCGAGTTCACCGCGGTGGTCCCGGAGGGCAGGCTCTGGCTGATGGGCGACCACCGGTCGGTGTCGGTGGACTCGCGCAGCCTGCTCGGCGCGCCCGGTGGCGGACTGGTCCGAGCGGATAAGGTCATCGGAGAACCCATTGCTGTTCTGTGGCCCCGGGACCGGGCCGGGCAGCTCTGACGCGATCCGCACGGATCCGGATCCGGACGCCCACAGGCGTCCGCCCAGGAAGGACGAGAGCAGTGGCCGACAGGACCCAGCCCGCCGGCGACGGCGTGCCCCAGGAGAACCACGGCGTCCACGGTGACGCCGCCGTTCCCGTCCCGGCAGCGCCCACCGCCGACGCGGAGCGCGCCAGCGCACCCCTCGACGGCGCCGAGGACGGGCCGGACCAGGCGTCGTCGCGCCGCGCGGGCCGGCGCTCCTCCGACCGGCGCTCCCGCAAGAAGCGCCCCGACACCTTCTGGGGCTCGGCGCGGGAGATCCTCCTCGTGCTGGTCTGGGCCGTGCTCATCGCGTTCGTCGTGAAGACCCTGCTGGTGCGGGGGTTCTACATCCCCTCCGGCTCGATGGAGAACACCCTCCAGCTCAACGACCGCATCTTCGTCAACGTGCTCGAGCCCACCTTCGGCCCGCTCGAGCGCGGGGACATCGTGGTCTTCGAGGACGCCAAGGGCTGGCTGCCGGCCCAGCCCGACAGCGGGGGCGGGCCGACCGACGCCGTCTACGACGCCCTGGCCTTCGTCGGCGTGCTGCCCGACCGCACCGACCAGCACCTCATCAAGCGCGTCATCGGGGTCGGGGGCGACACCGTGGCGTGCTGCGACGCCTCGGGGCGGGTCACCGTCAACGGGGAGGCCCTCGAGGAGCAGGACGCGTACCTCCACCCCGGGTCCGCGCCCTCGGAGCTCGAGTTCGAGGTCGAGGTCCCCGAGAACCACTACTTCGTGCTGGGCGACCACCGGGACGCGTCCGCCGACGCCCGGGTGCACCTGGCCGAGATCGCGGACAACGGCGCGTTCATCAGCCACGACGACGTCGTCGGGACCGCGTTCGTCATCGCCTGGCCGCTGGACCGGTTCCAGCTGCTGCAGAACCCGGACGAGGTCTTCGCCGACGTCGCCGACCGGTCCGCCGGTGGCTCCTGAGCCCCGGCCGGGCCGGCGCGCGGCGCCGCCCCGGGGCGGGGCCCCGGGGCTCGTCGTCGAGCGGTCCCTGCAGGAGCCGGACGGGCGGCTCGTCGGCGGGATGGACGAGGTGGGCCGCGGGGCCCTCGCCGGACCCGTCACCGCCGGGCTGGTCGTCCTGCGACCCGGGACCGGGCGCGGGGTCCCCGGGCTGCTGGACAGCAAGCTGCTCACCCCTGCACGGCGAGAGGCGCTCGTCCCCCGCATCCTCGCCTGGTGCGCGGCCGCCGGCGTCGGCCACGCCTCGCCGCAGGAGATCGACGGACTCGGGCTGACGGCCGCGCTGCGCCTGGCCGGACACCGGGCGATCGCGGCCGCGGCGCGGCGGGGGACGCCGCCCGACGTCGTGCTCCTCGACGGCGCGCACGACTGGCTCTCGGAGCCCGGCGCCGGGACGCTCTTCGGAGACCCCCCGCCCGCGGCGGACGGCCTCCCGGTGCACGGGTGGGACGGACAGGTCGTGACCCGCGTCAAGGCCGACCTGACGTGCGCGTCCGTCGCCGCCGCCAGCGTGCTCGCGAAGGTCGAGCGGGACCGGGTCATGGGCGAGCTCTCCGCGGGCTGGCCGCAGTACGGTTGGGACAGCAACAAGGGCTACGGCGCCGTCCGGCACCGCCGCGCCCTCGAGGAGCACGGGACCACGCCGCACCACCGGCTCAGCTGGCGGCTCACGCAGGCGCCGCCCGCGGCCGCGCCGAGCACGAGCGGAGACGGGACGACATGAGCGCCGAAGAACTCGAGAACTTCGAGACGGACCTCGAGCTGCAGCTGTACCGCGAGTACCGGGACGTCGCCGGGCTCTTCCAGTTCGTGGTGGAGACGGACCGCCGCTTCTACCTGGCCAACTCGGTCCGGGTCGAGCCGGTCGAGACGAAGAACGGGCTGTACTTCGACGTGGAGCTCAAGGACGCCTGGGTGTGGGACGTCTACCGCTCCGCCCGCTTCGTGAAGCACGTGCACGTCATGAGCTTCAAGGACGTCAACGTGGAGGAGCTCGCCCACGCGGACCCTTTCGCGGTGCCGGGCGCCGCCGGGCCCGTGCCGGAGGGGCCCGCGGCCCCCTGATCCGCCCTGCACACGGCCCCTGGGGCCCCTCGGCGGGGGACCGGCGCGGCGCACGATGAGGGCACCCGACCGGCCGCCGCCGGGACGGCGCCGCCGAGCAGGGAGGTGTCCCGTGTCCGAGGGACTGGGCGCGCGCGGCGAGCAGCTGGCGGCCGCCCACCTCGAGGCGCGGGGGTACCGCGTCCTGGAGCGCAACTGGCGCGCACGGCCCTCCCGGGACGGACTGCGGGGGGAGGCCGACCTCGTCGCGGAGCACGAGGGCTGGGTGGTCGTCGTCGAGGTGAAGACCCGCTCGAGCCTGCGGTACGGGCATCCGTTCGAGTCCATTACGCGGCAGAAGATCGTCCGTCTGCACCGCCTGGCGGCCGCCTGGGCGCGGGCCCACGACCGCGACCCCCGGGTGGTCAGGGTCGATGCCGTTGCAATTACTTTCGCACACGGCGGAGGGCCGGAGATCGAGGTCCTGCGGCAGATCCAATGAGACGCGGCGCGCCCGGGCCCGCGTGACATGCCTCGTGCGACGTGCCAATGTTGAACCGTCGATGACCGGGAGTAACGACGGAGGTGTGCTGTGGTCGCTGCGGGACCGCTCGCCGCTCCACGACGCGCTGCGGCTCTCGCGGCGGCTGTCGCGCTGACCGCCACCGGGTGCGGCGTGCTGAAGGCCCCGGAGCCCGACGCGATCGCGCAGCCGGGCACCGTGACCACCGCGCCCAGCGGTCTCAGCCCGGGCCCGTACGCCCTCACCACCGACGAGGGCGCGGTCATCACCTTCGACCTGCCCACCGTGCCGGCCCCCGACGACGACGTCGAGCAGCTGCGGCGGGACTTGAGCGTGGAGCCGGTGGTCTACGTGGAGCTGCACATCGACAACACCGAGGGCACCCGCACCGTCCAGATCGACGACCTCAAGGTGATCAGCCACGAGGGCGGGCAGTTCCCGTTCGAGCCGGTCGCCGAGGTCCTCTCGGACTGGGACCCCAACCGCTCCGGGGAGGGCGGCTTCTGGGGCGCCGACGGCTCCCCCCTCGACCCGCAGGAGGGCGCCCGGCTCGACGCCCGCACGCACGAGCTGATCGCCCAGTACACCGGCGCCGTGCCGGTCGGCGCCACGGGCCGGGAGCTCATGGTCGGCGACTTCGAGAAGCTGCCGAAGACCTTCGACGACATCGAGCTGTCCCCGTACCCCAACGACCGGTCACAGGACCCCGCCCCGGTCGGGCACGGGCCCGAGCAGCGCCAGTACCGGGCCGGGGTGCCGAAGCCGGCGCCCCGGGAGCGGATCGAGGCGGAACCGGCGCCGGCACCGGCGGCACCCGAACCCGCCCGTCCCGCCGCGCAGCCGCCTCGCGTGCCTGCCGCGCCGGTGCCGGCCGAACCCGCACCGGCCCCCGAGCCCGAGCCCGAGCCGGCGGCGCCGCAGCCGCCGGTGGAACCGGCGAACCCCCAGCAGCCGGTGGACCCGGTGATCCCTCCCGTCGTCCCTCCCGTCATGCCTCCCGCGGAGCCGACGCCGGAGCCCACGCCGACGCCCGTTCCCCCGGTCGCGCCACCGCCGGAGGAGACCATGCCTCCCGCCGAGAACCCCGCCAGGGGCGAGGTCGCCACCCCCGGGGCCACCGCCGGCGCCTCGGCCTCGCCCTCGCCGAGCACCTCCAGGCGCTGGAACTGGCCCCCGCGCCCGGAGTCCACGCCGACGCCCGCGCCGTCGGCCTCGACCACCGCTCCGTCGCCCGCTCCGTCCCCCACGGCGACACCCACCCCCACGGCCTCCACGGGCGCTCCGTCACCGGCCGCGACGCCCGGGCCGTCACCCTCGCTCCCCAGCGGGGCCGAACTGGCCTGAGCCGGCGGACTTCTCCACCGTCGGGCGGGCGACACCGCCGCGCTCCGCCGGCACGGCACAGTCTGGGAACGAGGAGGTTCCCATGCACCGTCGTCGTCCCCTTCCGTTCCCCGTCCCCGGGCGCCGCCCCCGGGACCCCGTCGCGCCCGCCACCGGGGTGCGCTGATGGGCTTCGCACGCACCTGGGCGGTGGCCCTGGTCGGGCTCGACGGGTCGATGGTGGAGGTCGAGGCGGACATCGGGCAGACCCTGCCCGCCTTCTCCATCGTGGGGCTGCCGGACGCCGCGCTCAACGAGGCGAGGGAACGGCTGCGGGCGGCGGCGCGCAACAGCGGGATGCCCCTGAGCCCGCGCAAGCTCACGGTCAACCTGACCCCCGCGACGCTGCCCAAGCGGGGATCCCTCTTCGACCTCGCCATCGTGATGAGCGCCCTGCAGGCCGCCGGTGACGTGCCCGCAACCGGACGGACCGTCTTCCTGGCCGAACTGGGCCTGGACGGGGCGCTGCGGCCGGTGCGCGGCATCCTGCCGGCGGTCATGGCCGCCGTGCGCGCCGGGCACGAGCGGATCGTCGTCCCGGCGGCCAACGCGGCGGAGGCGGGGCTGGTCCCCGGCGCACGGGTGGAGGGCTTCAGCTGCCTCGCCGACGTGCTCGCCGGCGCCGGGGCCGATCCCGCCGGTCTGTGCCGGCCGGCACCTGCCGGGTCCGTCCCGGGCGGGGCAGCGCCGGGCCTGCCCGGGACGGACGGCGTGGGGACCCACCCCGCACCCCGCGCCGCACCGGATCTCGCCGACGTCGCCGGGCAGACCGACGGGCGCCTGGCCCTGGAGATCGCCGCCGCCGGCGGGCACCACCTGCTCATGGTGGGCCCGCCAGGATCCGGCAAGACGATGCTCGCCGAGCGGCTCCCGGGCCTGCTGCCGGACCTCGAGGACGACGCCGCGATGGAGGTGACGGCCGTCCACTCGCTCAACGGGGCCGCCGGGCGGTGCACCGCCCTGATCCGGCGCCCTCCCTTCGAGGCGCCGCACCACACCGCCTCGGCGGCCGCCCTGTTCGGGGGCGGGTCCGGGATCCCGCGCCCCGGTGCCGCCTCCCGGGCGCACCGCGGCGTCCTCTTCCTCGACGAGGCCCCCGAGTTCGACCGTGGGGTCGTCGACGCGCTGCGCCAGCCCCTCGAGAACGGCCGGGTCGTGATCGACCGGTCCACGGCCTCGGCGGTCTATCCGGCCCGCTTCCAGCTGGTCCTCGCGGCGAACCCCTGCCCGTGCGGGCAGGCCGGGGGCCGGGGCGCCGACTGCACGTGCACCCCACGGATGCGCCGCAACTACTTCGGCAAGCTGAGCGGTCCGCTGCTGGACCGGGTGGACCTGCAGATCGCGGTGCCGAAGGTCTCCTACGGCGAGCTCGCCGCCGGGGCGGGACAGGGGGAGAGCACGGCGGAGGTCGCCGTGCGCGTCGCCCGGGCGCGGGCGGCCCAGGCGGAGCGTCTGCGCGGCCTGGGGCTGCGCACGAACGCCGAGCTCGGGGGCAGCCTCCTGCACGGTGCCCTGCGTCCCCCGCGCCCGGTCACCGCCCCGCTGGAGCGGGCCATGGACCGAGGCTCGCTGACCGCCCGAGGGCACCAGCGGGTGCTCCGGGTCGCCTGGACGCTGGCCGACCTGGAGGGCCGGGGCGTCCCGGTGCTCGACGACGTCGACACCGCGCTGTACTTCCGCTCCCTCGTCCCGGCCTGAGCGCCGCCGCATCCGCCCCGTCCCGCCCGTCCCGCCCCGTCCGGCCCGGTTGGTCCGGTCCGACCCATTCCGTCTAGTCCGACCCGTCCGCGACAGGAAGGCCCGCCATGCACTCCGCCCCGCCCGGCACACGCTCCGGCCACGACCCGCTGCTGCTGGCCCGCGCCGGGCTGTCCCGGCTCGTGGAGCCGACCGACGCCACCGCCATGCTGCTGCTGGCGGCGCTCGGACCGGTCGCCGCGCTCGAGATCGCCACGGGGACGCGCCCCATCGGCGCCGGGGAGCACCCGGTGTTCGTGCGGGCGGCCGCCGAGGCCGGGTACGGTCCCCGGCAGGTCGACCTCCGGCGCGCCCTGGCCCGCTGGGCGCCCCGGGCGGCGGACCTCGACCCCTCCGCCGACCTGGGGATCGCCGCCCGGGCGGGAGCGTGGTTCGCGATCCCCGAGGACCCCGACTGGCCGGCGGCGCTGGCCGACCTGGGCCTGTTCCAGCCGGTGGGCCTGTGGGGCCGCGGCGACCGGCGGCTCCTCGGCTTCCCCGCCGCCCGCTCCGTCGCCGTCGTCGGCTCCCGGGACTGCTCGACCTACGGCCGGCAGGTCGCCCTGGACATCGCCGGCGCCCTGGCCGCCCGCGGCTGGACGGTGGTCTCCGGCGGTGCCCACGGCATCGACCAGGCCGCCCACTCGGCCGCGCTGGCCACCGGCACCGCGCACCCGCCCACGGTGTCGGTCATGGCGTGCGGGATCGACCGCCTCTATCCTCCGGGCAACCACGAGCTGCTCCACCGGGTCGAGGCCGCCGGGCTGCTGCTGGCCGAGGCCGCCCCCGGGTGCACGCCCAGCCGCTACCGCTTCCTCCAGCGCAACCGGATCATCGCAGCCCTCTCCGCCGGCACGGTGGTGGTCGAGGCCCGGTGGCGGTCCGGGGCTCAGAACACGGCCCACCACGCGGACGGGCTCAGCCGCCCGGTGGGCGCGGTGCCCGGCAGCGTCCACGCCGGCACCTCCGCCGGCTGCCACCGGCTGGTGCGGGAGGGCACCGCCGTCCTGGTCACGGACGTCGACGAGGTGCTCGAGCTCGTCCAGCCCCTCGGGACGGCGCCGGCGCCCGACCGCCCCGCCCCGGCCTCCGTCGTCGACGGGCTCTCGGACCGGGACCGCGTGCTCCTCGACGCGCTGCCCCTGAGGGTGCGCAGCCGCCCGGACCACCTGTCCCGCGTCGCCGGCCTGTCCGTCCGCGAGGTGCTGGGCGGGCTGCGCCGGCTCGAGGAGCGCGGCCTGGCGGAGGGGGCGGGGGAGGGGTGGCGCCGCCGCTAGAATCGCCGCATGACCTCCGACGCCGCCCCGCTGCCCACGGCCGTGGTCCGGGCCCTGGAGCGGTACACGGACCACCTGGTGCACGAGCTGGCGCGCAGCCCCCGCACCGTGGACGCCTACACGGGCGACCTCCGTGCCCTCTTCACCTGGCTGCACGCCCGGTACGGGGTCGCCGCGCCGGCCGCCGTGGACCTGGAGATGCTCCGGGCCTGGCTGGCCGCCCGGCACGCCGAGGGGGCGGGCCGCTCGTCCATGGCCCGCTGGACGGCGTCGGTCCGCGGTTTCTTCGGCTGGGCCGCCGGCACCGGCCTGGTGGGCGCCGACCCCAGTCTGCGGCTCGTCGCCCCGCGCCGCCGGCGCCACCTCCCGGACGTCGTGCCCGCCGACGGGATGCGCGAGCTGCTGGACGATCTCGCGGCCCGCTCCACCGAGCCCGGGACCGCGGGGGTGGAGGGCGCGCTCGTCGCCCGGGACCGCGCCCTCCTCGAGCTGCTCTACGCCACCGGTGCGCGGGTGGGCGAGCTCACGGGTGCCGACGTCGACGACGTCGACCGCTCCCGCCGCGTCCTCACGGTGATCGGCAAGGGCGACAAGCAGCGCACGGTGCCCTTCGGCCGCCCCGCCGACGACGCGCTGCAGCTCTGGCTGGCCCGCCGGCCCGTGCTGGCCGCGGCGGGCAGCGGGCCGGCGCTGTTCCTCGGGTCCCGGGGCGGCCGGATCGACGCCCGACAGGTCCGGCGCGTCGTGGAGCGGGAGCTCGGCACCGTCCCCGACACCGCCGCCCGGGGTCCGCACGCCCTGCGCCACTCGGCGGCCACGCACCTCGTGGACGGCGGCGCCGACCTGCGCACGGTGCAGGAGCTGCTGGGGCACGCCTCCGTGGCGACCACCCAGATCTACACGCACGTCTCCGTGGACCGCCTGGGAACCGTCTACCGTCAGGCCCACCCCCGGGCCTGAGGTGCGCCGGGGCGGAGGATCGCGGAGCAACACGGCGTCCCGGGTTGACGCCCGTGGAATGTTTGCAGTTGAATGAGTGGCGTATTGTACTCGACGTCCCGGACACGGCAACACGCTCGGAGCCGGCCGGAACGACGGGTGCGGCACCCGGGCGACCGGACGCCGCGCGGGCCTCGAATCCCCGCGGCGGGACGCGAGCCCGGACAACAGCATCGTCCGGTCGCGGCACGCTCGCCGCGGCCCGACGGGTGGGACCGCTTCCGTGCAGGGCGTTGGGGAAGACGTACCTACACGACGGAGGAACAGGTCATGTCTGCACCCACCACGCGCGGAGTGCTCTACGTGCACTCGGCTCCGCGAGCGCTGTGCCCGCACATCCAGTGGGCGCTGGAGTCGGTCGCGCGCCAGCGCACGGAGCTCGAGTGGACCCAGCAGAACGCCGAGCCCGGTTCCGTGCGCGCCGAGCTGGAGTGGTCCGGACCCGCGGGGACCGGCGCCCTCCTCGCCTCGGCGCTGCGCACGATGGGCCGCCTCCGGTTCGAGGTCACCGAGAACCCGTGCCGCGGCCACGACGGCGCCCGCTGGTCCTTCACCCCCGACCTCGGGATCTTCCACGCGACCACGGACGCCGCCGGCAACATCATGGTCTCCGAGGACCGGATCCGCTACGCCTACGAGACGGCGGCCGGCAACCCGCTGCTCGTCATCAACGAGCTCTCCCTCGCCCTGGGGGAGGCCTGGGACGAGGAGCTCGAGCCCTTCCGGCACGCCGCGGAGGGCGCCCCGGTGCGCTGGCTGCACCGCGTCGGCTGAGCCCCCGCGGCCCCGCCCCGCCTCCGGGGGCACGGGCCCGCAGCGCGCAAGAGGGCCGTCCCGCGATCAGCGGGACGGCCCTCTTCCGTGCGTCCGAACGGTCCGCGCCCGGACGGGCTGCGCCCGACGGCGCGGGCGCGGCGGGCGTGCGCTCAGACGGTGCGGAACGCGGCGACCGCGTTGTGGCCGCCGAAGCCGAAGGAGTTGGACACGGCCACGAAGTCCCCGGAGGGAAGGTCGCGGGCGTCGGTGACGACGTCGAGGTCGATCTCCGGGTCCTGGTTCTCCAGGTTGATGGTGCAGGGCGCGGTGCGGTGGTGGACGGCCAGCACGGTGAGCACGGCCTCGACGGCGCCCGAGCCGCCGAGGATGTGGCCCGTCATCGACTTGGTCGCCGAGACGCACATGTCGTCCACCGCCGAGCCGAACGCCCGGCGCAGGGCGCCGGCCTCGGGGGCGTCGCCCTTGGGCGTGGACGTCGCGTGGGCGTTGACGTGCTTGACGTCGGCCGGACCGAACTCCCCGGTCTCCATGGCCTCCGCGAGGGCGCGGGCCGCCCCGCGGCCCTCCTCGTCGGGCGCGGTGATGTGGTAGGCGTCCGAGGTGAGGCCGGCGCCGGCGAGCTCGGCGTAGATCCGTGCGCCGCGGGCGCGGGCGTGCTCCTCCGACTCGAGGACCACGGCGCCGGCGCCCTCGCCCATCACGAACCCGTCGCGGGCCGTGTCGTAGGGGCGGGAGGCGCGCTCCGGCTCGTCGTTGCGCTTCGACAGCGCCTGCATGGAGGCGAACGCCGCGATGGTCACGGGGTGGATCGCGGACTCGGCGCCGCCCACCACCACGAGGTCCGCCTTGCCGGAGCGGATGAGGTTCATGCCCTGGTAGAAGGCCTCCGTGCCGGAGGCGCACGCGGAGACGGGCGTGATGGACGCGGCCCGGGCCTTGAGGTCCATGCCCACGGCCGCCGCGTTGCCGTTGGGCATCAGCATGGGGACGGTGAGGGGCATGACGCGCCGGGCGCCGCGCTTCTGGAGGGTGTCGTAGGCGTCCAGCAGGGTCCAGACCCCGCCGATGCCGGTGCCGAAGGCCACGGCGAAGCGGTCCGGGTCGACCTCCTCGGAGGTCTCTGCGTTGTTGCCGGAGAAGCCGGCGTCGGCCCACGCCTCGCGGGCGGCGATGACGGACAGCTGCCCGGAGGGGTCCAGACGCTTGGCCTCGACCCGGGAGAGCACCTCGCTGGCGGGGGTCGAGACGGGCGCGGCGATCCGCACGCCCAGATCGTAGGTGTCCACCCAGTCGTGCTCGATGGCTCTGACACCGGAGACGCCCGTGGTGGCGCTGCGCCACAGCTCGGGGACGGTGCCACCGATCGGGGTGGTGGCACCGAGACCGGTGACGACTACTTTGCGGGTCATGACTGCACTTCCTCGTGTCCTGGGGTGATGCGGCGGGCGGCCCGCCCGGTCGCGGGTCGGTGCGGCGCGGCGGATCCTGCGGTCCGCCGCGCCCCGCACCGACCGGCCGGATCAGGCCTGGGCGTTGTCGATGAAGTTGACGGCGTCCTCGACGGTCTTGAGGTTCTTGACCTCTTCGTCGGGGATGGTCACGTCGAACTTCTCCTCGGCGTTGACCACGATGGTCATCATCGAGATGGAGTCGATGTCGAGGTCCTCGGTGAAGGACTTGTCCAGCTGGACGGCCTCGGTCTCGAGGCCGGTCTCCTCGTTGACGATCTCGGCCAGGCCGGTCAGGATTTCCTCTTTGCTCGCCATGGTGGCTTCCTTTCTCTGCGGCTGCCGGAGCAGCCGGTGGTGACGTGCGCCCCGGGCAGGTGCCGGGTGCATCTGTCCCGGTCGGGCCGTGGGCCCGGACCGGGGGACATCGGGTGTGCGGTTCAACCCTACGACGACTCGCAGGGCCCCGCGGCGGCACCGACACGTGAGCAGGACCCCGGGGGCCCGGTCCGCGTGCCGGCGGCGGTCAGGGGAGGACGACGACCTGCGCCCCGTAGACGAGGCCGGCGCCGAAGCCGATCTGCAGCGCCAGCTTCCCGGACAGCTCCGGGTGCTCGGCGAGCAGGCGGTGCGTGGCGAGGGGCACGGACGCGGCGGACGTGTTGCCGGAGTCGGCGATGTCCCGGGCGATGACCACGGACTCGGGGAGCTTGAGCGTCTTGGCCATCTGGTCGATGATCCGCATGTTCGCCTGGTGGGGGATGAAGGCGCTCAGGTCCTCGGGCCGCACCCCGGCCACGTCCATGGCCTCCTGCGCGCGCTTGGCGACCTCCCACGAGGCCCAGCGGAAGACCGTCTGCCCGTCCTGGCGCAGGGTCGGCCAGAGGGTGGCGTCCTCGCGCACCGCGCCGGTCTCCGGGTCGAGGAGGTCGGGGGACTGGGCCCGCTCGCGCCCCTGCTCCACCGCCCGGATGTCGGTGAGCGGGTGGGTCATCCGGATGGCGTCCCACTTGGAGCCGTCGGAGCCCCACACGGACGGGCCGATGCCGGGGGTGTCGGAGGGGCCGATGACCACGGCGCCCGCGCCGTCGCCGAGCAGGAAGGAGATGGAGCGCTCGCTGTTGTCGATGACGTCGGAGAGCTTCTCCACGCCGATGACCAGCACGTAGTCGGCCGCGCCCGAGCGGACGAGCGCGTCGGCCTGGGCGACGCCGTAGCAGTACCCGGCGCAGGCCGCCGAGATGTCGAAGGCCGGTGCCGGGGTGGCGCCCAGGCGGTCCGCCAGGGCCGCGGCGGCGGACGGCGTGAGGTAGGGGAAGGAGATCGTGGAGACGATGACCGCCCCGAGCTGCGAGGCCTCGATGCCGGCCGCGGCCAGCGCCTCGCGGGCGGCGTGCTCGGACATGTCGAGGACGCTCACGTCCTCGGCGGCGCGGTGCCGGGTCCTGATGCCGGTGCGCTGCTGGATCCACTCGTCCGAGGACTCGATCCACTGGCAGACGTCGTCGTTGGTCACCACCACGTCCGGGCGGTAGACGCCCAGGCCGAGGATCCGGGAGTGCGCGTTGGTCTGTTGCTGCTTCAGGGTCACCACAGGGGTCGTTGCTCCTTCGTGCGGCCGGGCGGGACGGACGGGCCGGCTGGGCGGGGCGGAACGGCTGCTCCGGCCTCGGGACGGGCGGCGCACGCGGTGCGCGCGCGGACGTCAGTCAAGAATACTCCTGGCCTGCTCCAGCTCCGCCGCGGAGTTCACGGCCAGGGCCGGGACGCCCTTCATGCCCCGCTTGGCCAGGCCGACGAGGGTGCCCGCCGGCGGGAGCTCGACGAGCTGCTCGACGCCGCGCTCCAGGAGGGTCCGCGTGCACAGGTCCCAGCGCACGGGCCGGCAGACCTGGGCCACGAGCGACTCGAGGTTCGCGGCGCCGCCGCTCACGGGCTCGCCGTCGGCGTTGGAGAGCAGCGGGTGCACGGGGTCGGCGGGCGAGAGCCGGGGGACCAGCTCGTGCAGGGGCTCCAGGGCCGGGGCCATGTGCTCGGTGTGGAAGGCGCCGGCCACCTTGAGGGGGATCACCCGGGCGCGGGCCGGCGGGGCCGCGGCGAGGGCGGCCAGCTGCTCGAGGGTGCCGGCGGCCACGGTCTGCCCGCCCCCGTTGGCGTTGGCGGGCGTCAGGCCCGCGGCCTCGATGGCGGCGAGGACCTCGTCCTCCTTGCCGCCGAGCACGGCGCTCATGCCGGTGGGGACGGCGGCGGCCGCCCGGGCCATGGCGTTGGCCCGGGTGCGCACGAAGGCCATGGCGTCGGCCTCGGTGAGGGCGCCGGCCAGGGCGGAGGCGGTGATCTCACCCACCGAGTGCCCCGCGAAGACCAGGTCGTCCCGGCCGGGGCCGATCCGGTCGCCGAGAAGCCGGCCCGCGACGAGGCCGGCGGCCACGATGAGGGGCTGGGCCACCGCGGTGTCCTTGATGGTGTCCTCGTCGGCCTCGGTGCCGTAGTGCACGAGGTCGAGTCCTGCGGCCTCGCCCAGCTCCTCGAGGTGGGCGCGGACGCCGTCGAGGGCGAGCCATTCGGTGAGGAAGCCGGGTTTCTGGGAGCCCTGTCCGGGGCAGACGATCGCGATCACCGCTACAGCTTCGCAAGGATGGGCCCCCGCGCGGTGGCCCGGAGGCCACCAAGCCCGGCGGCGGTGTTTGTAGGGATGCTACAAGACCGGTCCCACGGCGGGGGTGGAGGTGTCGATGGGGGCGCACGAGTCCGCGAGCCGGCCCGCCACGAGGGCGCAGTGCAGCACGAACGCGTCGCGGGGGACCAGGGGGTCCCAGCCGGTGAGGTCGCTGATCCGGCGCAGCCGGTAGCGCACCGTGTTGGCGTGCACGAACAGCTCCCGGGCGGTGGCCTCGAGGGAGTGGCCGACGGAGACGTAGGCGGACAGGGTCTCCACGAGCCCGGTCGCGGAGCGCGTCAGCGGGCGGTAGACCGACTCGATCATCGCCGTGCGCGCGCTCTCGTCCCCGGCCATGGCCCGCTCCGGCCACAGGTCCTCGGAGTGCACCGGGCGGGGCGCCGCGGGCCAGGCCGGCGCCACGGACAGGGCGGCGTGGGCGAGCCGGGCGGAGCGTCCCGCCGCGAAGACCGTGGGGGACTCCGGGCCGTAGGCCACCGGTCCCGGCCCGAACGCGGCGGCGAGCTTCTCGAGGGCGAGGTCCCGGTCGGACAGCCCTCCGAGGATGAGCACGAGCCGGTCGCCCTGGATGGAGACGAGAGAGTCCTGCGCGTGGCGGCCGGCGAGCCTGCGCAGCCGGGCCACGGTGGACGGGCCGGCGCCCTCGGGCGCGGAGCCCGTGAGCACGGTGACCGGGCCCGTCGAGGTCCAGCCCAGGGCCGCGACGCGGGAGCGCAGCGCGTCGGAGTGCTCCCCCCGGAGGATCCCGTCGACCACGAGGGACTCCAGCCGGGCGTCCCACGACCCGCGGTTCTCGGCGGCGCGGGCGTACACGTCCGCGGCGGCGAAGGCGATCTCCCGCGAGTAGCGCAGCACGGCCTCCCGCAGCGCGGCCTCGTCGTGGTGCTTGGCGAGCTCCGGGACCTTCTCCTCCACGACGTCCACGACGATCCGCAGCAGCTGCAGGGCGTGCTGGAGGGAGATGGAGCGGGTCAGGTCCGTGGGGGCGCCCCGGAAGACCTGGGTGAGCACCCACAGGGGCTCCTCCGGGTCCTCGTACCAGCGCACGAACGAGGAGATGCCCCGCTGGGCCACGAGGCCCAGCTCGGAGCGCTCGTCGGCGCGCAGCTCCTCGAACCAGCCGAGGTCCGTCTCGAGCCGGCGGGTCGCGACCGTGGAGATCGCGCCCAGGTTGGCCTTGAGGTTCTCGAGCGTCCTGGGGTGGGGCGGGGCGACGGGACGGTGCCGGTCGGTGGACCGTCTGCGCGAGGGGCGCAGCCAGCGCGTCGTGGTGTTCCCGTCCTGTCCAGCCATGCCTCCGAGCTTAGAGCACCGGATCGCCGCCCCGGACCCGGGGCGCCGTGGTGCACCGGAGGGCTCGGCTCAGGCGTCGCCGCCGGCGTTGCCGGAGGTGCCGGCGGTGACGTCCTTGAGCGAGTACTTCTCGATCGCCTCGCCGGGAGCGCGCCAGTCGACCTCGCCGCGCTTGGCGAGCATCTCCAGGGCGCGGACCACCATGGAGTGGGAGTCGATCTTGAAGAACCGGCGGGCGCCGGCGCGGGTGTCCGAGAAGCCGAAGCTGTCGGCGCCCAGGGACGCGAACTCGTTCGGGACGAACTGGCGGATCTTGTCCGGCAGGTCCGCGCTGAAGTCCGAGACGGCCACGACCGGGCCCGTGGCCCCGGCCAGCTGCTGGGCCACGAACGGGGTCCGCGTCCCGTCGCCGGGGTTGAGGAACGCCTCCTTCTCGGCGGCCACGCCGTCGCGGCGCAGCTCGACCCACGAGGTCACCGACCACACGTCGGCGGAGACCCCCCAGTCCTCGGCGAGCAGCTTCTGCGCCTCGAGCGCCCACGGCACGGCCACGCCGGAGGCGAGCAGCTGCGCCCGGGGCCCCTCGTTCTCGGCGGGCTTGAGCAGGTAGATGCCCTTGAGGATGCCCTCGACGTCGACGTCCTCCGGCTCGGCCGGCTGCTGGTACGGCTCGTTGTAGACCGTCACGTAGTACATGACGTTGTGGTCCTCGTCGCCCGTGCCGTACATGTGCTCGAGGCCGCGCCGGACGATGTGGGCGATCTCGTAGCCGTACGCGGGGTCGTAGTGGATGACCGCCGGGTTGGTCGCGGCCAGCAGCGGCGAGTGGCCGTCGGCGTGCTGGAGGCCCTCGCCGGTGAGCGTGGTGCGCCCGGCGGTGGCCCCGATGATGAACCCGCGGGTCATCTGGTCGGCGGCGGCCCAGAAGGAGTCGCCGGTGCGCTGGAAGCCGAACATCGAGTAGAAGATGTAGACCGGCACCATCGGCTCGCCGTGGGTGGCGTAGGCGGTGCCCGCGGCGGTGAACGCCGCGACGGAGCCGGCCTCGTTGATCCCCGCGTGCAGGATCTGGCCCTGCGGGGACTCCTTGTAGGCCAGCATCAGCTCGCGGTCCACGGAGAGGTAGTTCTGCCCGTTGGGGTTGTAGATCTTCGCCGTGGGGAAGAACGAGTCCATGCCGAAGGTGCGGGCCTCGTCGGGGACGATGGGCACGATCCGGTGGCCGAACTCCTTCTCCCGCAGGAGGTCCTTCAGGATGCGCACGAAGGCCATGGTGGTGGCCGCCATCTGCTTGCCCGAGCCCTTCTTCGCGGACTTGTACGCGGCGTCCGTGGGCAGCGCGATCTCGTGCTGCTCGTGCGGGCGGTCCGGGACGAAGCCGCCGAGCTCCTTGCGGCGCTCCAGGAGGTACTTGACCTCCGGCGAGTCCTTGCCGGGGTGGTAGTAGGGCGCGCCGTAGAGGTCGCTCTCCAGCTCCTCGTCCGAGATGGGGATGCGCAGCTGGTCGCGGAAGGCCTTGAGGTCCTCCAGGGTCAGCTTCTTCATCTGGTGGGTCGCGTTGCGCGCCTCGAAGTGGCTGCCCAGGCCGTAGCCCTTCACGCCCTGCGCCAGCACCACGGTCGGCTGGCCCTCGTGCTCGGTCGCGGCCTTGTAGGCGGCGTAGACCTTCTGGTAGTCGTGGGCGCCGCGCTTGAGCTCCCAGATCTCGTCGTCGGTCATGTCCGCGACGAGCTCCTTGGTGGCCGGGGACTTGCCGAAGAAGTGGTCGCGGATGAACCCGCCGGACTCGGCCTTGTAGGTCTGGAAGTCGCCGTCGAGGGTCTCGTTCATGATCCGGACCAGCTCGCCGTCCTCGTCCTTGGCGAGCAGCTGGTCCCACTCGCGGCCCCAGAGGACCTTCACGACGTTCCAGCCCGCGCCGCGGAAGAAGGCCTCGAGCTCCTGGACGATCTTGCCGTTGCCGCGCACCGGCCCGTCCAGGCGCTGCAGGTTGCAGTTGACGACGAACGTGAGGTTGTCGAGCTTGTCGTTGGCGGCCAGCTGCAGCAGGCCGCGCGACTCCGGCTCGTCCATCTCGCCGTCGCCCAGGAACGCCCACACGTGCTGCTCCGAGGTGTCCTTGATCCCGCGGTTGTGCAGGTAGCGGTTGAACTGGGCCTGGTAGATCGCGTTCATCGGCCCGATGCCCATGGACACGGTCGGGAACTGCCAGAAGTCGGGCATGGAGCGGGGGTGCGGGTAGGAGGGCAGCCCGTTCGGGGCCTTCGTCTTCTCCTGCCGGAACCCGTCCAGCTGCTCCTCGGTGAGCCGGCCCTCGAGATAGGCGCGCGCGTAGTTGCCGGGGGCCGAGTGGCCCTGCCAGAAGACCTGGTCGCCGCCGCCGGGGTGCTCCGGGCCGCGGAAGAAGTGGTTGAGGCCCACCTCGTAGAGGGTCGCCACACCGGCGTAGGAGGAGATGTGACCGCCCACGCCGATCTCCGGGCGCTGGGCCCGGTGCACCATCACGGCGGCGTTCCAGCGCAGGAACGCACGGTAGCGCCGCTCGATCTCCTCGTCGCCCGGGAACTCCGGCTCCTGGTCCACCGGGATCGAGTTCACGTAGTCCGTGGTGGTGACCATCGGCACGCCCACGCTCTTCGCGCCGGCGTGCTGGAGGAGGGCGCGCATGATGTACTGCGCCCGTTCCGTGCCCTGCGTCTCGATCAGGCCCTCGAAGGACTCGATCCACTCCCGGGTCTCCTCGGTGTCGGAGTCCTTCAGGTTGTTGGTCAAGCCACTGAGGATGTGGTGGTTGCTGGATGAAGGCACGTTCAACCTCTCTTCGTCGAGTTGTCCGACGGATCCCGGGCGGGTGCGCGCGCGAGGGCGCGGCCGGGACGTCCGACAGTCTCAAAATACCCGTTGCCCGTTCCGCTGTCCGAACGCCACCCGGAAGGGGCGGACGTCCGGGAACCGGGCCCGTCGTGCGGATCGCGCCGCCGGGGCCGTCTCGGGCGTACGGGGTGTCTGTGGGGACCATGCTTCCACACCCGGGGCCGGCCGTCACACGGCGTGTCAGCCCACGCGTCACCCCCATGATTCGGAGGCGCTCACCGTGCGGGAGCTTGAAAGAGTCCCTGATCCGGTGTTGTCTGGACGGTGAAGCCGGTATCCGGCCCGCCACCGTGCCCCCGCGGTCCGCCGACGGGCAGGCGGAGCCCAGCACCGGTACGCAGTGCGTGGTCGTCGTTCGTCGGCCCGATCCCAGAAGGAGCAAGAACAGTGAGCGAGGCCAAGACCACCGCGGGTGACGCGGTAGTCCAGCTCGGTTTCAAGGATGGCGACTACATCCAGGAGTTCGGATACGACGAGGACGTCGACCTCGACCTGAGGGACGGCATCGAGGAAGTGATCGGGTCGGACCTGCTGGACGAGGACGACCAGGAGGTCGTCGACGCGGTGCTCCTCTGGTTCCGCGAGGGTGACGGTGATCTCGTCGACACGCTGGTGGACGTCACCACCACCCTGGACGAGGGCGGCGTGGTGTGGGTGCTGACCCCCAAGGCGGGCCGCGACGGCTACGTGCCGCCCGCGGAGGTCCAGGAGGCCGCGCCCACGGCGGGCCTGCACGTGACCACGACCGCACGCGTCAGCGCGGACTGGGCCGCGACCCGGCTCATGCCCAAGCGCAACGTCTGACCGGGCGTCCCGGACCCCAGCGGAGGAGACCACGCATGCTCGAGATCGGCGCGCCCGCCCCGGACTTCACCCTCAAGAACCAGTTCGGCGAGCCGGTGACCCTGAGCGCCCTCCGCGGCCGCCCCGTGGCGATCGTGTTCTACCCGTTCGCGTTCTCCGGGGTCTGCACCGGCGAGCTGTGCCGGCTCCAGGACAGCCTCTCCGTGTTCGACGACGCCGGGGTGAAGCTGCTCGCGGTGTCCGTGGACTCGAAGTACACGCTGCGGGCGTTCGCGCGGGAGGAGTCCTTCGACTTCGATCTGCTGTCCGACTTCTGGCCCCACGGGGAGGTGGCCCAGCGCTACGGGGTGTTCGACCCGGTGGCCGGTCTGGCGGAGCGGGCCACCTTCGTGCTGGACGCGCAGGGCGTCGTCGTCGACGCCTTCCGGTCGGAGCGCGGCACGCCGCGGGAGCTCGAGGCCTACCGCACCGCCCTCACCAAGCTGCACGGCTGAGCCCGGCCGGCCCGGTCCCCAGCGAGCAGCGATGCCCACCGTCCGCGCCGGCTACGGCGCCCCCGAGCACCCCGACCAGTTCCCGGACCCCGACGCCGCCGGGCTCGAGGCGGGGCTGGCCGGTGCGGCCGCCCTGCTGGGCGGGCGGCGGACCGCCGTCCTGACGGGCGCGGGCATCAGCACGGAGTCCGGGATCCCGGACTACCGCGGCCCCGGCTCCACTCCCCGCACCCCCATGACCTTCGACGAGTTCATGGGCAGCGCCGCCATGCGCAGCCACTACTGGGCGCGCAACCAGTACGGGTGGCGCCACCTGGCGCGGGCCCGGCCCAACGCCGGGCACGCGGCCCTGGCCCGGCTCGAGGAGTGGGGGTCCGTCACGGGCGTGGTCACCCAGAACATCGACCGCCTGCACCAGGCCGCGGGGTCCCTCAACGTCGTGGACCTGCACGGGCGCTACACGCAGGTCGGGTGCATGCGCTGCGCCACCCGCATCCCCCGGGCGGTGCTCTCCGACCTGTTCGACGAGCTCAACCCCGGCTTCTACGACTCGATCTCGTCCCCGGACGACATCGACTTCGCCCCGGACGCCGACGCGGTGGTGCCGCGAACGGCCGGGTTCCGGGTGCCGGACTGCCCGGTCTGCGGCGGGGTCCTGAAGCCCGACGTCGTGTTCTTCGGGGAGAACGCGCCCCGGCACCGGGTGCTGCGCGCGCTGCGCATGGTGGACGCCGCCGACGCCCTGCTGGTCGTGGGCTCGTCCCTGACCGTGAACTCGGGGCGCCGCTTCGTCCGGCACGCGGTGCGCGCCGACGTGCCCGTGGTGATCCTCAACCACGGGCGCACCCGGGGGGACGCCGCGGCGCGGCTGAAGGTCGACGCGTCCGCGACCGCCTTCCTGGTGGGGCTCGAACAGCGACTCGCCCGGCCGTAGGGCGGACCGCGAATATGGCGAACGTCACGCCGGGCCGGGCCCGCACCCGGTCGGCACCGATGCGCCCCGGCGGGTAGCCTGTTCGGGAACCGGGTGCCGGCGGTTGCGAAAACCGCCCACCCGGTTGTCAGGGTCTTTAGCTCAGCTGGTAGAGCGCCACGTTTACACCGTGGATGTCATCGGTTCGATCCCGGTAGGACCCACCACGAGCTGGTCGGCACCGCCCGCGGGAGCCGGCGCGGAGCGCGGTCAGCGGAAGTAAACCTGTTTGTTCCCGGGCCGGGTGCACAGGACCACGATGCTGCCTGTGCGATCGGCCTTCCGGGCCCGCGCCGCGTAGCTGGAGGCCGTGCCCCCGCACAGCCGCGACGCCCCCTCGGTGACCTGGGCGATCGTCGCCTCATCGAGCACCACTTTGGTGCCGAGGACCAGGTCGACACTGCCCTCGGCGGCCGCCGCAGGTGCGAGCCCGGCGCCCGACCACAGTGCGGCACCGGCCACGGCCACCGTCAGTGCGCTCTTCCACGCGTCCATCCCGGCCCCCCGGCTCGTCGTGTTCCAGCACTAATGTAAATGTAGGAGCCTCCGGGGGCGAACGGAGATTGTGACGGGGCTCGTTTTCCGGATGTCGCCGTCGGCCCTCCCAGGCCCTCCTTCCCTTGGGGATCGCGGCAACAAGTGCGCACCGGACGGAGCGCCCTCCCGGAGTTTGTAGGCTGGGGGCATGGCAGCAGAACAGAAAGCTCAGATCGGGGTCACCGGCCTCGCGGTCATGGGCGCGAACCTCGCCCGCAACTTCGCCCGGCACGGTTACACCGTCGCCCTCCACAACCGCTCCGTCGAGAAGACGGACGCCCTGCTCGACGCCCACGGCGACGAGGGGACGTTCCTCCGCACGGAGACCCTCCAGGAACTCGTGGACGCCCTCGAGACCCCCCGCCGCATCCTCGTGATGGTCAAGGCCGGCGCCCCCGTGGACGCCGTCATCGAGCAGCTCGTGCCGCTGCTCGAGAAGGACGACATCATCATCGACGGCGGCAACTCCTACTTCCAGGACACCCGGCGCCGCGAGCGCGAGCTCGCCGAGAAGGGCCTGGACTTCGTGGGCATCGGCGTCTCGGGCGGTGAGGAGGGCGCCCTGCTCGGGCCCTCCATCATGCCCGGCGGACCCCGCAAGTCCTACGACTCCCTCGGCCCCCTCCTCGAGGACATCGCGGCCAAGGCGGAGGACGGCACGCCGTGCTGCGCCTGGATCGACACGGACGGCGCCGGCCACTTCGTGAAGATGGTGCACAACGGCATCGAGTACGCCGACATGCAGGTCATCGGCGAGGCGCACGAGCTGCTGCGCTCCGTCGCCGGGCTCGAGCCGGCCGAGCAGGCCGACGTCTTCGAGCAGTGGAACCGCACCGAGCTGGCCTCCTACCTCATCGAGATCACCGCGCACGTGCTGCGCCAGGTCGACGCCCGCACGGACCAGCCCCTCATCGACGTGATCGTGGACGCCGCGGGGCAGAAGGGCACCGGCCGCTGGACCGTCCAGGAGGCCCTCGAGCTCGGCTCCCCGGTCACCGCGATCGCCGAGTCCGTCTTCGCCCGGGCGCTGTCCTCCGCCGAGCCGGAGATGCGCCTCGAGGCGCAGCGCGTGCTGCCCGCCGGCATCGGCGGCACCACCGAGGACGTCGTGCACGACCCCGAGTTCGTGGAGGACGTGCGCAAGGCCCTCTACGCCTCGAAGCTGGTCAGCTACGCCCAGGGACTCGACATGCTCACCATGGCCGGCCGGGAGTACGGCTGGGACCTGGACCTCGCGACCATCGCGGGCCTGTGGCGGGAGGGCTGCATCATCCGGGCGGAGCTGCTCGAGGTCATCATGGAGGCGTACAAGGGGGACAAGCAGCCGCTGAACCTGCTCTTCGCCCCGGAGTTCGTCGCCGCCGTCGAGGAGGCCCTGCCGTCCTGGCGTCGCGTCGTGGCCCGGGCCGTGGAGCGCGGCATCCCCGCGCCGGTGTTCGCCACCACGCTGAACTACTACGACTCGCTGCGCCGGCCCCGGCTCAACGCGGCCCTGACGCAGGGGCTGCGGGACTTCTTCGGCGCCCACACCTACCGGCGCACCGACGACGCCGAGGGTGTCTACCACACCCTGTGGAGCGGGGACCGCTCCGAGGTCGTCTCCTGACCCGGACCCCGCACGACGACGCCGGCCGGCCGTCCCCGTCCCGGGGGCGGCCGGCCGGCGTCGCAGCGGGGCAGGGTCAGATCCACATCGCGGGGTCGATGTAGCTGGAGGGGTCCACGAGGGGCTGCTGCTTCTCGGGGGTGCGCGGGCGGACCTTGCCGGGGATCCCGGTCACGATCGAGTCCTCCGGCACGTCCTTGACCACCACGGCGTTGGCGCCCACGGCGGAGTCGGCGCCGATCTCCACGGGGCCCAGGATCTTCGCCCCGGCGCCGATCACCACGCGGTCGCCCACGGTGGGGTGCCGCTTGACCTTCTCCAGGGAGCGCCCGCCCAGGGTCACCCCGTGGTAGATCATCACGTCCTCGCCGATCTCCGCGGTCTCCCCGATGACCACGCCCATGCCGTGGTCGATGAAGAAGCGGCGCCCGATGGTCGCCCCCGGGTGGATCTCGACGCCCGTGAGGAAGCGGCCGAGCTGGGAGACCGTGCGGGCCAGCAGCCGCCGGTCGGGGTGCTGCCACAGCCGGTGGGACAGGCGGTGGACCCAGATGGCGTGCAGACCCGAGTAGTTGAGGGCGATCTCCACCCTGGACCGCGCGGCCGGGTCGTGCGTCTGAGCCGTCTGCAGGTCCTCGGCGAGTCTGCTCCAAAAACTCACGGTCTTCCTCTGTTCTTCCGGGGGCGGGGGTCCTGGCCCGCCGGGACCGGCGGGACGTGCTGGGGCGCGGACGGGAACGACCCGCCCATCACCGGGAGCAACGTCACCGGCAGGCGGCGCTATTCCCGGCGGGGACGGGTCGTGGTCCGCGGCGCGGCTCAGCCCCGGATGTCCTCGTAGAGCAGGGTGGAGATGTAGCGCTCGCCGAAGTCGCACACGATGGCGACGATCAGCTTGTCCCGGTTCTCCTCCTTGGCCGCCTCCTGGAGGGCGGCCCACACGATGGCGCCCGAGGAGATCCCGCCGAGGATGCCCTCCTTGGTGCCGAGCTCGCGGGCGACCCGCACGGAGTCCTCGACCGTCACGTCGTAGACGTCGTCGTAGATCTCGCGGTCCAGGATGTCGGGGATGAAGTTCGCGCCGAGGCCCTGGATCTTGTGCGGACCGGCCTTGCCCTCGGTGAGCAGGGGCGAGTCGGCGGGCTCGACGACGACGAGGCGCACGTCCGGCTTCTGCTCGCGCAGGTAGCGGCCCGCACCCGTGATGGTGCCGCCGGTGCCCACTCCGGAGATGAACACGTCGACCTGGCCGTCGGTGTCCTCCCAGATCTCCGGGCCCGTGGTCGCGTAGTGGATGGCCGGGTTGGCCTCGTTGGCGAACTGGCTGGCGAGGACCGCGTTGTCGGTGGTGTCGACGATCTCCTGGGCCTTCTCGACGGCGCCGCGCATGCCCTCCGCGCCCGGGGTGAGCACGATCTGGGCGCCGTAGGCGCGGAGCATGACCCGGCGCTCCGTGGACATGGTCTCCGGCATGGTCAGGATGACCTTGTAGCCGCGGGCGGCGCCGACCATGGCCAGCGCGATGCCGGTGTTCCCGGAGGTGCCCTCGACGATCGTGCCGCCCGGCTTCAGCTGGCCGGACTTCTCGGCGGCGTCGATGATGGCCACGCCGATCCGGTCCTTGACGGAGTTCGCCGGGTTGTAGAACTCCAGCTTCACGGCGACGTTGCCGGGCAGGCCCTCGTCGAGCCGGTTGAGGTGGACGAGCGGGGTGCGGCCCACGATCTCGGTGACGTCGTTGTAGATCTTCGGCATGTGCGTACCTCGGTTTCTGCGTGGTCGGTTCTCTGTCGGATCTGGGTGCTGCTCGGGTCGTGCTGCGGCCGCCGGCGCTCTGGGGGGCCCGCGGCGGCGCGGTCCTAGCTCAGCCTAGCCACGCGCCGCAAGCGCTACTATGCGGTAAGCCACGCGGAGTAACGTTTCCGGACCTTCGCCAGCTTGGGGTTGATGATCACCTGGCAGTAGCCGTTCCAGGGCTGCGCGGCGTAGAAGTCCTGGTGCTCGGGCTCCGCCTCCCAGAACGGGCCCAGCGGCTCCAGCGTCGTGACGATCGGCTGGTCCCACGCCGGCTGCGTCCGGCGGATCGACTGCTCGAACAGCTCCCGCTGGGCCTCGTCGGCCCAGAACATGGCGGACCGGTACTGGGTGCCCACGTCGTAGCCCTGCCGGTTGAGGGTGGTCGGGTCGTGACCGGTGAAGAACAGGTCCAGGATCACGTCCGCCGGCACCACCGCCGGGTCGAAGGTCACGGCGACCGCCTCCGCGTGGCCGGTGGTGCCCGTGCACACCGCGTAGTAGTCGGCACGCCCGGGGTCGCCGCCGGTGTAGCCGGAGACCACGGAGGTGACGCCCCGGGTGATCCGGTAGACCGCGTCGAGGCACCAGAAGCACCCGCCCGCGAGCACGAACGTCTCGGTCGCGGCGGGCTCCGCCGCGTCCGGGCGGGGATCGGGGGCGGGGCGTGCGTCGTCGTCGTCGTGCGCGGAGTAGGCCATGACCCGTACAACACCGCACGGCCCGCATCATTCCCGCACCCGCCCCGGGCGTCTCCGCGCCCGCCTCGGCGGCCGGCGCGGAACGGACTCCTAGACTGGGGCGCATGAGCGAGCAGAGCACGTCCCCGCCCCGGCCCGCCCCCACCCTGTCGGAGGTGCTCGAGACCGTCGAGCAGCTGTGGCCGATGCACCTGCAGGAGCCCTGGGACGCCAGCGGGCTCGTCACCGGCCGCCCCGACCAGCCCGTGCGCCGGATCCTGTTCGCCGTGGACCCCGTGGCCGGGGTCGTCGCCGAGGCCGTGTCCGCCGGCGCCGACCTGCTGGTCACCCACCACCCCCTGCTCCTGCGCGGCGTGACGTCCGTGGCCGCCGACGGCTTCAAGGGCGCCGTGGTGCACGAGCTCATCGAGCACCGGTGCGCCCTGCTCGCCTGCCACACCAACGCGGACTCCGCCCCGGACGGCGTCTCGGACGCCGTGGCACGGGCCGCCGGCCTCACGACGACGACGCCCCTCGCGCCGCACCCCGCCGACCCGGCCGTGGGCATCGGACGCGTCGGGGACCTGGCGCGGCCCGTGCGCCTGCGGGAGCTGGCCCGGCGCCTGGCCGACGCCGTGCCGCCCACCGCCCACGGGGTCCGGGTGGCCGGGGACCCCGACGCCCTCGTCCGGCGTGTCGCCGTGTGCGGGGGAGCCGGGGACTCGCTCTTCGACGCGGTGCGGTCCTCCGGGGCCGACGTCTACGTGACCGCGGACCTGCGCCACCACCCGGCGTCCGAGGCGCGCGAGGCCGCACTGGGCCCCGGCGCCGGCGGCACCCCGTACCTCGTGGACCTCTCCCACTTCGCGAGCGAGTGGCTGTGGCTGCCCGTGGGCGCCGCCGCGCTGCGGGAGGCGCTCGCGGCGCGCGGCCACGACGTCCAGGTCGACGTCTCCGAGCGGTGCTCCGACCCGTGGGACTTCCGCCTCGACCACCCCGGCCACGACGGGTCCGACCCCGTCCGGTCCGGCCACGACCGTTCCGCCCCCGACCCCGCCGCACCGACCGCAGGAGGACCCGCATGAGCACCGCCACGCCCGAGCAGCAACGAGCCCTGCTGGAGCTCGAGCGGGTGGACGCCCGGCTGCGCCGGATCGCCGCCCGGATCGCGGAGCTGCAGACCGACCCCGAGGTCGCCGCCGCGCTGCAGCTCCGGGCCCGGGCGATCGCCACCGCCAAGGAGCTCGGGGCCGCCGAGCAGGACGTCCGGGACCGGCTGGCCGCCGCCGAGCAGAAGGTCGCCCGTGTCCAGGCCTCGATCGAGAAGGACCGCCGGCGCCTCGAGCAGGGCGGCTCCGCCAAGGACCTCATGGGCCTGCAGCACGAGATCGACACCCGCACCCGGCAGCTGGCAGAGGCGGAGGAGGCGGAGCTGGAGGTCATGCAGGAGCTCGAGGACGCCGTGGCGCACCGGGCCCGGATCACGCCGCGGCTCAAGGAGGCCGACACGGAGGCCCGGCGCCGGGTCGAGGCCCGGGACGCGGAGGGCCGCGCCCTGACGGCCGAGCGGGACGAGCTGGCCCGCACGCGCCCCGCCGCCGCGGAGGGCGTGGGGCACCCCGGGCTGCTCGCACGGTACGAGAAGATCCGGACCGGGCGCGGCACCGACCGTCCGGCGGCCGCGGAGCTGCGGGGCACCGCGTGCGGGTCCTGCGGCACGGCGCTCAGCCCCACGGACGCCGCGACGTTCCGGGCTGCGGCCCCGGACGAGGTGCTCACGTGCCCCGAGTGCGGGGTTCTGCTCGTCCGCTCCTGAGGTTTCACGGTGCCGCTCGAGCCCGGAGCGCGCGGTGCGGGGGCGGGGGACAGGCCGGCCTGTAAGCCGGGTTCTGTGCGCACGGCCGGTCGCCCGTGCCGTGCCGGTGACCATCCATCTAGGCCCACCGTTGCCGGTGGGCTCGAGCGGCCTACCCGGGTGCTCGGGCGAGCAGCCCTCGGGCGCACCCTGTCTGGCCTTGCTCCGGATGGGGTTTACCGAGCCGCGCCGGTCACCCGGCGCGCTGGTGGTCTCTTACACCACCTTTTCACCCTGACCCGCCGCCCGGACGGACCGGGGACGGGCGGTCTGTTCTCTGTGGCACTTTCCTGCGGGTCTCCCCGAGTGGGCGTTGCCCACCATCCTGCTCTGCGGAGCCCGGACTTTCCTCGCGCCGCGACAGCCGGAGCTGCGCGGCCCGCGGTCACCCGGCCGACCTGTCCGAGGCCCATCCTACCCGCCGGTCCGGGGCGCCCGGACCGGCCCGCGGGGTCACTAGACTGCTGCGAGTGCTGATCCTCCTCCCGCCCTCCGAGACCAAGACCGCCCCCGGCGCCGGCGCCCCCGTGGACCCCGCCGTCCTGTCCTTCCCCGAGCTCACGGCCGCCCGGGAGCAGGTGCTCGCCGAGCTTGCCGCGACGAGCGCCCGCGAGGACGCGCTCGAGGTGCTGGGCGTGGGGGAGCGGCTGCGCGGCGAGGTCGAGCGCAACACCCGGCTGGGCGCCGAGCCGGCCGCACCGGCCCTGAGCGTCTACACCGGGGTGCTCTACGACGCCCTCGACCCGGCCGGGATGACCGGGGCGCAGCGGACCGCCGCGGCGGCCTCCCTCGTCGTCGTCTCGGCGCTGTGGGGCGCGGTGCGCCCCGACGACCGGATCCCGGCCTACCGCCTGTCCATGGGTGCCGAGCTGCCGGGGCTCGGCAGGCTCGCGGCGCACTGGAAGCACCACCTGCCCGCGGTGCTGGAGCCGGCGGCCGGGGACGGGCTCGTCGTGGACTGCCGGTCGGCCGCCTACGCGGCGGCGTGGCGCGGTCCCCGGGCCCGGACGGTGGGGGTGAAAGCGGTGCGGGAGCGGAACGGGAGGCGCCAGGTCGTCTCGCACATGGCCAAGCACACCCGCGGCCTGCTGGCCCGGCACCTCGTCGAGCGCGCCGCCGCCGGCGAACGCCTGGAGACGCCGCTGGACCTGCTCTCGGCGGCGCAGGAGCGCTGGCGGGCCGAGCTGACGGAGCCCACGGCCCGGTCGGCGGGCGAGCTCGTCGTCGTGCTGACGGAGGACTGAGCGGGCGCGCCGGGGCCGGTGCGCGGACGGATCAGTGGCCGAACGGGTCCTCGTCGACGCCAGGGGTCCAGGTGTGGCCGCCGCGGCCCCAGCCCTCGGCCTTGACCGCCTTCCGGGCCTTGCGGGACCACTTGTCGTTGAGCCGGTCCACGTAGAGCTTGCCGTCCAGGTGGTCATACTCGTGCTGCATGACGCGGGCGAACCACCCGGTGGCCTCGAAGTCGACCGGACGGCCCTCCACGTCGAAGCCGGCGACCCGGACCCAGTCCGCCCGCTTCAGCGGCCAGCTGTAGCCGGGCACGGACAGGCAGCCCTCGGACTCCTCGTCCGGGTCCGGCGCCTCCTGGGATATCTTCCCCGGCGTCAGCACGGGGTTGACGAGGACGCCGCGCGGCGCCACGTCGTCGTCGTTCTGGAACGTGTAGGTGAAGATCCGCAGCCCCACGCCGATCTGCGGGGCGGCGAGCCCCACGCCGTGGGCGGCGTCCATGGTCTCGTACATGTCCGCCACGAGGGCGTGCAGGTCCTCGTCGAACTGCGCCACCTTGGCGGCGGGGCGGTGGAGGACGGGATCGCCGGTGATCACCACGGGACGGACGGCCATGACGCACTTCCTTCGACTTGCCGGGGCCTGCGCCCCTTCGAACCGGTTCGGGAACGACGAAAGGCCGCCCCGAGTCAACGGGACGGCCTTTCACAGTGGGTGAGCGACGGGGGTTGAACCCGCGACCTCCTGGACCACAACCAGGCGCTCTGCCGAACTGAGCTACGCCCACCATGAACGCCCGCCGGAAGACCGTGCTTCCGCTGGGCAACGCATACGAGTGTACCGCATTCCCGGAGGGCTCCGGACCACGCCGGGACGCCCGCCCGTCCGGGCCGGGGTCCCGGCGCCGGACGGGGGACTCAGGCGCCCGTGCGGGACGCGGCGATCTCCGCGGCGATGCCCTTCGCGGTCTCCGAGTCCGGCCCCGGCTCGGCGGCGAACACGGCGCGGCGGTAGTACCGCAGCTCGTCGATCGAGTCCCGGATGTCGCCCAGGGCCCGGTGGTTGCCGGTCTTCGGCGGGGCCTGGAAGTAGGCGCGCGGGAACCACCGGCGGGAGAGCTCCTTGATGGTGGAGACGTCGATCACGCGGTAGTGCAGGTGCGCCACGAGCTCCGGCATGTCGCGCACCAGGAACGTGCGGTCCGTGCCCACCGAGTTCCCGCCCAGCGGGGCCTTGCCGGGCTCGGGCACCCACTCCTTGATGTAGGCGAGGACCTGCTCCTGCGCCTGCTCCATCGTCAGACCGGAGGGGAGCTCGTCGAGCAGCTTGGAGGAGGTGTGCATGTTCCGCACGAAGTCCCCCATCTGCGCCAGCGCCGCCTCGTCCGGGCGGATCACGACGTCGACGCCCTCCCCGAGGACGTTGAGCTCGTCGTCGGTGACGAGCGCCGCGACCTCGATCAGGGCGTCGTCCTCGATGGACAGCCCCGTCATCTCGCAGTCGATCCACACAATGCGTCCGTTCGAATTAGCCACCCGGACAATCTACCGTGCCGCCCCGACGCCGCCGGTCGCCGCCGGGACCGGTCGGGGACTCCCCGAGGAGCCGGGGATAGGATCGGGGCGACCACGGGTCCGTGCTGCGCCCAGCCGGGGCGCCCGCAGCCACCGGACGGGCGCATCGGGAGAGCAGTGCAGACCACTTCGACGACGCCGGCGCCGGGCGAGGGACCCGACGGCGTCCGGCCGCCGGCGGATCCCGGGAGCTCGTGGTACGACTCCGACTCCCTCCTGCGGACGGTGCTCATGGGCACGCTCGGGTCGCTCATGCTCCTGGTCGGCTCCCTGGGCGTCGGCTGGCTCGCCTCCGTCTCCCCGCTGCGGCAGGCGCCGGTCATCATCGGCATGCGCTTCACGACTACCGGGGTGATCGTCTCCATCCTCCTGCTCGCCGTGGGCGGGATGCTCCTGATCCGTGAGTGGCTGCGCCTGGGGCAGAAGCTCAACACGTGGGGACCCGGCAGCGGCCGGTGGGTGCTCATCGCCATCGCGGCGTGGGCCGCCCCCATGCTCGTGACGATCCCCCTGTTCAGCCGGGACGTGTACTCCTACATCGGCCAGGGCCGGGTGATGGCCAGCGGGCTGAACCCCTACGAGCACGGCGTCTCCACGATCGACAACTTCTTCCAGCTCGGGGCCGACCAGATGTGGTCGGAGTCCCCGCCGCCCTACGGGCCGCTCTTCCTGTGGCTCGAGCAGTTCGTGGTGGCCGTCACCGGCGCGGACCCGGACGCCGGGGTGCTCTGGTTCCGGGGGATGTGCGTGCTCGCCGTGATCGCCTGCATGTGGCTGATCCCGCGGCTCGCGCGGCTGCACGGCATCAACCCGGCTCGGGCCCTGTGGCTCAGCGTGGCGAACCCCCTGTTCCTCACGAACTTCATCGTCTCCGTGCACAACGACGCCATCATGATCGCCCTCGCCCTCGGCGGCACCTACGCGGCCGCCGCGCACCGCAACTGGAAGGGCGGTCTGCTCGGGACCACGCTCGTCACGCTGTCCGTGGCGATCAAGCCCATCACCCTCGTCTTCCTGCCCTTCATCGGCCTGCTGTGGGCGGGCCGGAACGCGTCGTGGACCCGCCGCTTCGTCATCTGGTTCCTGGTCCTCGTCTACTCGGTCGCCCTGCTCGGGCTGATGGGGCTGCTCAACGGCTTCGGCTTCGGCTGGGTCTCCGCCATGTCCACCCCCGGCTCGGTGTCCATCTGGTACGCCCCGGTGGGTCTCGCCGGCGTGCTCGCCACCACCCTGGCCGCGGCCGTGGGCGCCGACGCGGGCCAGTGGCGGGAGGTGGTCCACACGGTGGGCCAGGCCTTCGCGGTGCCCGTCATCCTCTGGCTGATGTTCGTGGGCCGGGACGAGCGGATCATCCGCCGGCTGACCTGGGCGTTCGCCGCGATCGTGCTGTTCTCCCCGATGATCCAGGCCTGGTACGTGGTGTGGCTCATCCCGCTGTTCGCGGTCACGGGCATCCGCAGCGACTGGCAGGTCGACATCCTGTTCTTCCTCACCGTCTTCTTCATGATCTACGCGGTCTCCGACCAGCTGGACGTCTTCCCGTACCTGGACCTCGACCTCAGCTCCGGCCGGCTGATCGCGGCGGTCGTCGCCCTCTCCTACGGCGTGTACCTGTGGTTCATCGACCCGGCGACCCGGCGGCTCTTCCGCGGCCGCTACCAGCCCCCGGTGCAGAGCGCCGTGATCTGAGGAGCCGGTGTGGCCCCCGCGAGTTGATAAACTCGACCGCGGTGCCCGGGACGCGGTCCCGGGCGGCACGCCCCAGTAGCTCAGTGGATAGAGCAGGAGCCTTCTAATCTCTTGGTCGGGGGTTCGACTCCCTCCTGGGGCACACTCGCGATCCCCGCCATTCCGGCCCTCACGGCTCAGGGTGGCGGGGATCTCGTCGTCTCCGACGCCAGATCCGACGGCAGATCCGACGGCACATCGTGCTGCGGTGCCCGGCGGGATCTCTCCGGTGGCGAGACGCACGGCCCTTGCGGGCAGGGCCGGCGGACCGGATGAGCGTGCCGGCGCCCGTTCGGTGGACCGGTACCTCCGAGCGGAGCGGAGGCGGAGTAGGCTGTGCGGTGGGCACGCAGATCTCGCCGTCTGTGTGTCCGCGGCTCGCTCGGTCTTACTGGACCGGGCGGGCCATCTTTCGTCGGTGGCGGAGCCGGCAGGTGCTGAGCGGCGTCCCGGCAGGCGCCCGGAGCCGGAGCACTTTCCCGCCACACCCCGGACGACCGGCCCAGCTCCGGCCCTCGGCGGGCACGGCCCGGCCGTCCCCCTCCCGGGCAGTCCTGCCGGTGCCTCTTCCCGAGCTACAACCCGCTCTGGATTGTTTGCGGTCGCGAAAGTGTGGACAAGCACCACCCTGTGAATTCGCATACGTTAAGTAGCACATCGAGGGGTGCAGTGATCCGGCCACCTGAGCTCCGCGCCAGGACGGACGAGGAGCCGGAGCAGCACCTCCGCGACGACCCCGGCGGCAGCCCGCCGGGACGGCCGCAGTTCCCGGACGGGGTGCCCGGGGCGGCCACGGACCACGCGTCCGGATCCGATTCAGGGGGAGTAACCATGAGCGTCACCATCATCAGGCAGTGGACCGGCCGGGGGGCCCGTTACTACCACTACGACACGGTGGAGGAGGCCACGGAGGACACCCGTGACTTCATCGTCCGCAACGTCGGCCCGGACATCGATCCGCAGCAGCTGGAGGCGATCACCCGGGGCGTCGTCGCGCTGCACTGCATGCACCTCGACTTCCGGGAGGACTGCATCGTGGTCGAGCCGGGGCACGCCGCCTAGTCGAACGGAACGCACGGGGGCCGGCGGCGAACCGGGCACGGCGCCGCTGCGCCGTGCCCGGGAGACTGCGGGGGTCGTCGCATGCGAGGCCGACCGCCGCCTCCCGTCCGGGCGCCCGCACTGCACCGGCACCGGCCTGCCGTGGCGAGATCGCGGCCGACGCCCGTGGCTGACGTCCGCGGTCGACGCCCCGCCGCGCGGAGCGACGGCTCCGAGGGGCGGGGCGACGGCTCCGCGCAGCGGGGCGACGCGCGGGGACGGGGTAGGCGCGGCGCCCGCTCCGGCGGTCCGGGCGCCGCGCCGGCCACGAAAACCGGTCCGCGGTGCATCCACAGGAGCCACTGCGCCGGTAGTAGGGGTGAGGACACCCGCGCAGGATGTCGTCCGGCAGGCCGCCACCTGCCAGGCCACTGCAACGAACATCGAGGTGAGTCCGATGGCCCGGATCCGACTCTGCCAGTGCGGCGCCCCACCGCTCTACGGCCCGTGGTGCTGGGCGTGCTCCCACGAGCAGGAGCGGCACCGGGAGCCCCTCTCCGTGATCGCCTGGAACGCCGTCGACATCGACTGACGGGCGCTCGCGGACCGTGAGCCGGTCGCACGAAGCTCGCACGGCGGTCGCACTGCACAGCACACGGTCTCCGGACCCGAGGAGCGCGGCCGTCCACAACCGGGGCCCGTCCGCCGCGGCGGCACCGGCTCCTGCAGGACGCTGGGTGCACCCCGCCACCGGGGCCAGCACCGGCCGCACCGGCCGCCGTCCAGAGGAGTTCCCGATGACCGAGCAGATCACCGTCCGCGGCTACGTGGCCACGGACCCCGAGTCCCGCAACCTGCCCGACGGCACCGTGGTGGTGACCTTCCGCCTCGCCTCCACCCCGCGCTGGTTCGACCAGCAGGCCGGTTCGTGGCGGGACGGGCACACCAACTGGTTCTCCGTCCAGGCGTTCCGTGCGCTGGGGCTCAACGCGCTGGCCAGCATCAAGAAGGGCCAGCCCGTGGTGGTGGTCGGCAAGCTCAAGGTCCGGTTCTGGGAGGGCGAGCACGGGCGCAACACGGCCGTGGACGTGGACGCCGTGTCCCTCGGGCACGACCTCGCCCTCGGCACGGCCTGCTTCCAGCGCACCGTGACCTCCTCGCCGCCCGCCGACCAGACGGGGGAGCGGCCCGCCGGGCAGCCCGAGGACGCGGCGGCGACCGGGGCCGCGGACGCCCCGGCGGCCCCGGACGGGGACCCGTCGGAGTCGAGCGGCGACCTCGACGGCGGGGCCCCCGTGCTCCCGGAGGGCGTCGACCCGGAGACCGGTGAGCTCCTCGGGGCCGCTGCCGGGCCGGGACGGCGCCCGCGCCGCCAGCCCGCCACCGCCTGAGCTTCCCGGGCGGAGCCGTCCCGGCGCGGGGACGGAGCGGGGGCTGCGGCGCCCCAGCCCCCGGTCCGTCCCCGCCCGGTGGCCGCCCCTCGGCCTCCGCCGGGCGGGGTAGCCTTGAGGGCATGGCGGAATTCATCTACACAATGTCCAAGGCCCGCAAGACCGTGGGCGACAAAGTCATCCTGGACGACGTCACCATGTCGTTCTACCCCGGCGCGAAGATCGGCGTCGTGGGACCCAACGGGGCCGGCAAGTCCACCATCCTCAAGATCATGGCCGGCCTCGACCAGCCGTCCAACGGCGAGGCCCGGCTCAGCCCCGGCTACACCGTCGGCATCCTGCTCCAGGAGCCGCCGCTGAACGAGGAGAAGACCGTCCTGGGCAACGTCGAGGAGGGCGTGGGCGAGATCAAGGCGAAGGTCGACCGCTTCAACGCGATCTCCGAGGAGATGGCCCAGCCGGACGCCGACTTCGACTCCCTCATGGAGGAGATGGGCAAGCTCCAGGAGGACATCGACGCCGCCAACGCCTGGGACCTCGACTCCCAGCTGGAGCAGGCGATGGACGCCCTGCGCTGCCCGCCGCCGGACGCCGACGTCTCGGTCCTCTCCGGTGGTGAGCGCCGCCGCGTGGCCCTGTGCAAGCTGCTGCTGCAGAAGCCGGACCTCCTGCTCCTCGACGAGCCCACCAACCACCTCGACGCCGAGTCCGTGCTGTGGCTGGAGCAGCACCTGAAGGACTACCACGGTGCCGTCATGGCCGTGACCCACGACCGGTACTTCCTCGACCACGTGGCCGAGTGGATCTGCGAGGTCGACCGTGGCCGGCTGTACGGCTACGAGGGCAACTACTCGGCCTACCTCGAGACCAAGCGCGCCCGCATGGAGGTGCAGGGCAAGAAGGACGCCAAGCAGGCCAAGCGGCTGGCCGACGAGCTCGAGTGGGTGCGCTCCAACGCCAAGGGCCGCCAGGCGAAGTCGAAGGCCCGCCTGGCCCGCTACGAGGAGATGGCCGCCGAGGCCGAGAAGACCCGCAAGCTGGACTTCGAGGAGATCCAGATCCCGCCGGGACCGCGCCTGGGCAACCTCGTGATCGAGGCGAAGGACCTGCAGAAGGGCTTCGGGGACCGCTCCCTCATCAAGGGCCTGTCCTTCTCCCTGCCGCGCAACGGCATCGTGGGCGTCATCGGCCCCAACGGCGTCGGCAAGTCGACCCTGTTCAAGACCATCGTCGGCATGGAGGAGCTGGACGGCGGGGAGCTGAAGATCGGCGACTCCGTCAAGATCTCCTACGTGGACCAGAACCGTGCGAACCTCGACGCCAGCAAGTCGCTGTGGGAGGTCGTCTCGGACGGCCTGGACTACATCAACGTCGGCAACGTCGAGATGCCCTCGCGCGCCTACGTCTCCGCGTTCGGCTTCAAGGGCCCCGACCAGCAGAAGAAGGCGGGGGTGCTCTCGGGCGGAGAGCGCAACCGGCTGAACCTGGCCATGACCCTCAAGCAGGGCGGCAACCTGCTGCTCCTCGACGAGCCCACCAACGACCTCGACGTCGAGACCCTCGGCTCCCTGGAGAACGCGCTGCTGGAGTTCCCGGGCTGCGCCGTGGTCGTCTCCCACGACCGGTGGTTCCTCGACCGGGTCGCCACCCACATCCTGGCGTGGGAGGGCACCGAGGACGAGCCGGACCAGTGGTACTGGTTCGAGGGCAACTTCGAGTCCTACGAGGCCAACAAGGTGGAGCGCCTCGGCGCGGACGCCGCGCGGCCGCACCGCGTCACGCACCGCCGCCTCACCCGCGACTGACCCGGGGGCCGGGCCGCGCCCGGACCCCGTGCCGCCGAAGGGGCACGCCGGGCGGGAAGGAGCAGCTCCTTCCCGCCCGGCGGGCCCCTTCGGCGTGCTCCGGTGCGGCTAGGAGAACTCCGGGAAGCGCATCATGCCCTCCTGGGCGGTGGTGGCGACGAGCCGGCCGTCCCGGGAGAACATCCGGCCCACCCCGAGGCCGCGGGCCGAGGAGGCGTTGGGGGAGGACTGCACGTAGAGCAGCCACTCGTCCGCGCGGGTCTCCCGGTGCCACCACATCGCGTGGTCGAGGGAGGCGATGTTCATGCCGGGCTCGATCCATGTCCTGCCGTGCAGGCGCAGGATGGGCTCGAGCAGCGTGTAGTCGCTCGCGTAGGCGAGTGCGGCGCGGTGGATGTTCGGGTCGTCCGGCAGTGGCTTGAGGGTCTTGATCCACACCGCGTTGAACGGCTCGCCCCGGGAGTCCGGCTTGAAGTAGATCGGCTCCGTGATGTACCGCATGTCGAAGGGCCGCTCGTGCGCGATCGCCTGCGCCTCGGGGGCGTCGACGTGACCCAGCAGCTCCACGGCGCTGGGCAGGGACTCCGGCTCGGGCAGGTTCCGGGGGGACTCGTCCTGGTGGTCCAGGCCCCGGGCCGGGGCCTGGAAGGACGCGATGGCCGAGAGGATGGCGCGCCCGTCCTGGTAGGCGTGCACCCGGCGGGCGGAGAAGGACCGCCCGTCCCGGATCCGCTCCACCCCGAAGGTGATCGGCTGGGACACGTCCCCGGCGCGCAGGAAGTACGCGTGCATCGAGTGAATGATCCGCTCCGGCTCCACGGTGCGCATGGCGGCGGTCGCGGCCTGCGCCAGGACCTGCCCACCGTAGACCCGGCCGCGTGCGGGGGAGATGGAGTGGCCCACGTAGATGTCCTCGAGCGTGCGCGCGCCACCCCCGTCCGCGAGGTCGAGCATGTCGAGCAGGGCCTGCGTGGGGTCCGGGATCGGGCTGTAGGTCATGGCCTTCACTCTAGCCAAGCCGCCGGTCGCGCCGGGGCGCGTCCGGCGCGCCCGGGTGTGATGGGATGGGGGCATGTCTTCGCTGCTGATCCCCATCCAGATGCGCTTCGGCGACATCGACAGCTACGGCCACGTCAACAACGTCACCATGCTCCAGTACCTCGAGGACGCCCGGGTCCGGCTCATGGCCCGTCCGCTGCCCGAGGACGCCGCCGCGGGGGTGCCGGAGGGCGCGACGTTCCGCACCCTGCTGGGGGACCTGATGACCGTGATCGGCCGGCAGGAGGTCGAGTACACGCAGCAGCTGCTGTACCGCGACGACCCGGTGTCCGTGCGGGTGTGGGTCTCCTCCGTGGGCGGGTCGAGCTTCGTGCTGGACTACGCGGTCCAGGAGGAGGACGGGTCGCGCGTCTACGCCGTGGCCCAGACGGTCGTCGTCGTGATCGACCGCTCCTCCGGGCGGCCGGTGCGCCTCGACGACACGCAGCGGGGCCTGCTCGAGCAGTGGCAGGACGCCCCGACCCGCTTCGCCCGCCGGCCCGCGCCGGCGGAGGCCTGAGCCCCGTGGGCCGGTCCCTCCCGCTGACGGATCCGCGGGACGTCGCCGACCTGCGGACGTACCTGTCCCGGGCCCGCGGGGTGGACCCGCAGGGCGCGGTGCGCTTCCAGGCGCGCGGGCGGGCCCTCGGCGTCTACGTGTGCGTGCTCGAGCCCCACGGCCTGCTCGACACCACGCCCACGGTCCTGGGCCTGCGCACCGCCGCGCTGTCCGGGGAGCAGGCCCTGGACGTCACCGTCCCGCTCGGCGGGGTCCTCGACCGGATGCCGCGCCAGGACCAGGACGCCACGGACGTGGGCCTGCCCCCCGTGGACGCGAACGTCTCGTGGGCGGGCATCGCCCCGCCCCTGGGCGGGTGGACCCCGGTGGGCTCCGTCGCCGGGGACGCGCTGCGCGAGGTCGCCCGGGCCGGGATCGCCGAGGTCGCCCGGGCGGTGCCCACGGACGCGGGCGCCGCCGTCGTGGACACCGTGCGCTCGCAGGTCTGGGGTCGGTCGTCCGGGTGGGCGGAGCCGCTCGCGGGGCGGCTGACCGGGGCGCCGCTGCCGGACGGCGCGGCGTTCGCCGCGTACTCGCTCGGCTTCCTGCGCCCGGGCGCGGAGGTCGCCGTCGCGGAGAACGGCCGCTGGGTGCGCCTGAGCACCCCCGGCGGGCACGTCCTGGCCAAGCGCTGAGACTCCCGGGGGATCAGCCGGGACGGTTGATCATGGCGTGGGCGGCGCGGTCGAAGTAGTCCCAGATGATCCCGTCGTGCAGCGGGGAGAGCTCCAGGGTGTCCAGGGCCGCGCGCATGTGCGTCAGCCACGTCTCGCGCGCCCACGTGTCCACGGGGAACGGCATGTGCCGCATCCGCAGCCGCGGGTGCCCGCGCTGCTCCGAGTAGGTGGTCGGCCCGCCCCAGTACTGCTCGAGGAACATCCGCAGCCGCTCCTCGGCGGGGCCGAGGTCGTCCTCCGGGTAGAGCGCCCGGAACCGCTCGTCCTCGGCCACCCGGGCGTAGAACTCGTGCACGAGCTTCACGAACGTCTCGTGCCCGCCCACCTGGTCGTAGAACGACGACGCCGCGCCGGCCTCGGCCTGCTCCCGCTCGTCGCCGACCTGCGGCACGGGGCGGCGCAGCTGGGACAGGGGCGCCCCGACCGCGAAGGAGCGCGCCCCGGGCGGCGCCGCGGCGGCGGGGTCGGTGCGCGGGTCCTGGCCGGCCGGACCGGGGCGCTGCTGCTCGTCGCTCATGCGCGCACCACCTCGTAGGCGGCGTCCACGGCCTGCGCCCGGACCGCGCGGGCCGTCGCGTCGCGCTGCTCGAGGACCAGCCGGCGGAGTCCGTGCAGGTCCTCGGGCAGGTCCGCGAGGAAGGCGTCCGCGGCGTCGACGGTCTCCTGGGCGGGGATGTTCGGGTACATGCCGGTCGCGATCTGCTGGGCCAGCTCGTGGGTCCGGGTGCGCCACACGCCCGGGATCGCCGCGAAGTACCCCTCCGCCCAGGGCGCCAGCAGGGAGGTGTCGGCGGCCGTGCGGAACCCGTCGATCGCCGCGTCCTGGATGGAGTTGGGCAGGGACCCGTCCACCATGATCTGCTGCCACGCCCGGGCCTTGGCCTCGGCCGTGGGGATGGCGGCCCGGGCGCGGGCGGCCGCGATCGCGCCGTTCTCGGTGTTGTCCTGCGCGAGCATCGCGTTCACCTCCGCGTCGCCGGTCCGCCCGCCGGCGCACAGCGCGGTGAGCAGGCTCCAGCGCAGGTCGGTGTCCAGCGCCAGGCCCTCCAGGGCGCGCCGCCCGTCGAGGAGCTGCTCGAGGACGTCCAGCTGCTCGTCGGTGCGGGCGTGCCGGGCGAAGGCCCGGAGGAACTGCAGCTGCTGGTCGGAGCCGGGCGCCGCCTCCTCGGTGAGCCGGCGGAGCCGGTCGGCGGCGGCGCGCACGGTGGCCCCGCGCACGGGCTCGGCCACGTAGCCGTCGAGCACGGTGTCCAGCTGGCGCAGCTGCACCTGGATGCCGGTCGAGGACGTCTCGTGGGCGATGTTGCCGAGCACGAGCTCCACGTAGCGGCGGGCGGGCGTCTCGCCGTCGTGCACGCCGTCCCACACGGACGCCTGGACGAGGGCGCGCGGGAGCGTGTCCTCGAAGTTCTTCAGGTGGGTCAGGGCGGTGTCCAGGGAGCACTCGTCGAGGCGGATCTTCGCGTAGGCGAGGTCGTCGTCGTTGAGCAGCACGAGGTCCGGCAGCTCCCGGCCCACCAGCTGCGGCACCTCCGTGGACGGGCCGTCGACGTCGAGCTCGACCCGGTGCGTGCGCACGAGCTTGCCCTGCTCCCCGTCGTGGTCGTAGAAGCCCACGGCCAGGCGGTGCGGGCGCAGCGTGGGGTGCTCGTCGGGGGCGGTCTGCCGGATCCGGAAGGAGCGGATGATCCCGTCCTGGTCGGTCTCGAGCTCCGGGGTCAGCGTGTTCACCCCGGCGGTCTCGAGCCACTTCGCGGCCCACTCGTCGAGGTCCCGGCCGCTGGCCTCCTCGAGCCGGACCATGAGGTCGCGCAGCTCGGTGTTGCCCCACGCGTGCTCCCGGAAGTACCGGTTCAGCCCGGCCATGAACTGCGCCTGGCCCACCCAGGCCACCAGCTGCTTGAGCACCGAGGCGCCCTTGGCGTAGGTGATGCCGTCGAAGTTCACCAGCACGTCCTCGAGGTCCCGGATCTCGGCCTTGATGGGGTGGGTGGTGGGCAGCTGGTCCTGCTCGTAGCCCCAGGACTTCTCCCCGGCGGCGAACGTGGTCCACGCCTCCGTGTACCGGGTGTTCTCCGCCGCGGCGAGGGTGGACATGAACTCGGCGAAGGACTCGTTGAGCCACAGGTCGTTCCACCAACGCATGGTCACGAAGTCCCCGAACCACATGTGGGCCAGCTCGTGCAGGACCGTGATGGCCCGCCGCTCCACCCGGGCCTGCGTGGGCCGGGAGCGGAAGACGTAGAGCTCCACGAAGGTCACCGCGCCGGCGTTCTCCATGGCCCCGGCGTTGAACTGCGGGACGAACAGCTGGTCGTACTTCTCGAACGGGTAGGGCACCCCGAACTGCGCCTCGAAGAACTCGAAGCCGCGCTTGGTGATGCCGAACATCTCCTCCGCCTCGACGTGCTCCACGAGCGAGCGGCGGGCGTACAGGCCCAGGGGGATCGTGCGGCCGTCGGCGCTGGTGAGCTCGTCGTGCACGGACGCGTACGGGCCGGCGATCAGCGCCGTGACGTAGCAGGGGACCACCGGGGTGGGGGTGAAGGACCACGTGGCGGCGCCCTCGCCGGCGGCGACGGGCTCCGGGGTGGGCTGGGTCGAGACGACCGTCCAGTGCGCGGGGGCCGTGACCGTGAACGCGAAGCGCGCCTTGAGGTCCGGCTGCTCGAACACGGCGAACACGCGCCGGGTGTCCGCCACCTCGAACTGGGTGTAGAGGTAGACCTCGTCGTCGACCGGGTCCACGAACCGGTGCAGGCCCTCGCCGGTGTTCATGTACCGGCAGTCCGACTCGACCGTGAGCACGTTGTCCGCGGCGAGCCCGGGCAGCCGGATCCGCACGCCGTCCGAGACCTCGGCGGGATCGAGCACGGTGCCGTTGAGCACCACGGAGTGCACCGCGTCGGTGATCGCGTCGATGAACGTCGAGGCGCCCGGGGTCGCCCGGAAGCGCACGGTGGTCGTGGAGCGGAAGACGCGCTCGCCGCGGGTCAGGTCGAGGACCACCTCGTAGGCGTCCACCGCCACGGTCTCGGCCCGCGCGGCCGCCTCCTGGCGGGTCAGGTTGGTTCCGGGCACTTCAGTGCCGTCCTCTCGTCGGGGTCGGGGTCGGGGTCGGGGTCGGGTCGGGATGGCTCGGGATCGGGGCGTCCGCGACCGGTGGGCCGCAGGGGATCGTCCCATTATGTCAGCCGGGTCCCGGCCGCCCGGGGAGGCCCTGCGGTGTGCGCGGCACGCACTACGCTGGAGGGCGGCCGGTCCGTCCGCGCGGGCCCTGCGCCTCGATCCCGCCCCGTTCCCGCGAACCCCAGGAGCACGCCGCCCATGCGCGTCCACATCGCCACCGACCACGCCGGCCTGGACCTCTCCCGCTACCTGGTCGAGGAGCTCGTCGCCGCCGGCTACGACCTCGTCGACCACGGCCCCGCCGAGTACGACGCCCTCGACGACTACCCCGCGTTCTGCATCAGCGCCGCGCGCGCCGTCCGGGCGGACCGGGAGGCGGGGCTCGACTCCCTCGGGATCGTCCTGGGCGGGTCGGGCAACGGCGAGCAGATCGCCGCCAACAAGGTCGAGGGCATCCGTGCCGCCCTGGCCTGGAACCTGGACACCGCCCGGCTCGCGCGCCAGCACAACGACGCCCAGGTCGTGGCCGTCGGGGGACGCCAGCACCCGCAGGAGGAGGCGCTGGCCATCGTCCGGGCGTTCCTCGCGGAGCCCTTCTCCGGCGACGAGCGCCACGAGCGCCGGATCGCCCAGATCGGCGAGTACGAGTCCACCGGCACCGTCGCGGGAAAACTCGAGGACCTGCGCCCGCGCGAGTTCCCGGCCGCCCGGGAGGCCTGAGTGCCGGAGGGCCACTCGGTCCACCGCCTCGCCCGCCAGTTCGCCGACTGCTTCTCAGGCCAGGCCCTGGCCGTGAGCTCCCCGCAGGGGCGCTTCGCCGCCGGGGCGCACGCCCTGGACGGCGCCGTGCTCGAGGGGGCACGGGCCCACGGCAAGCAGCTGTTCCTCGACTTCGCCGGGGACCGGGTGCTGCGCTCGCACCTCGGCCTCTACGGCGCGTGGAGCTTCGGCGGCACCGACCGCTTCCGCGGCGCCTCCTCCATCGGGGCCCCGCGCCGGATCGGGGAGCGGGAGGCGCACGACGACGACGCCGCCCCCGCCGGCCCGCTGCTGCCGCCGGCGCCCGTGGGGGCGGTGCGCGTGCGGCTGGTCGGGGACGAGGGCTGGGCCGATCTGCGCGGGCCGGCGCTGTGCGTGCTGGAGAGCTCCGCCGAGGCCGAGGCGGCCCGGGCGCGGCTGGGCCCGGACCCGCTCGACCCGCACGCGGACCCCGCGCCCTTCGTGGCCGCCGTGCGGCGCAGCCGCCGCCCGGTGGGCGCGCTGCTCATGGACCAGGCCGTGCTGGCCGGGGTGGGCAACATCTTCCGGACGGAGTCCCTGTTCCGCCGCGGACTGGACCCGATGACGCCGGGGCGCGCCCTCGACGAGCCGGCGCTGCTGGGGCTGTGGGCGGAGAACGCGGCCCTCATGCGCACGGGCGTGCGGCTGGGCCGGATCCTGACGACCGACGCCGCTGACCGCCCGGGGATCTCGGAGGCACAGGCGTGGCCCGGGCACGCCCACCTCGTCTACAAGCGCCAGGGCCTGCCGTGCCGCCGGTGCGGGACGCCCGTGGCGGCGGGGGAGCTGGAGGGGCGCACGCTCTACTGGTGCCCCTCCTGCCAGCGCTGACCGCGCCGGGGCCCACGGCGTAGCCTGGAGCCGTGTCCAGTTGCTGCGGCGCGCCCGGCTACCGGCGCGTCTTCGGCCCCCGCTTCGCGCGGCGCCTCGCCCGCCGGTACCGGCGGCGGGGCCTCGACCGTGCCTCCCGGCGGGTCGTGGATTTCCTCGCCGCCCAGGGCGTCGAGGGGGCCAGCGTGCTGGAGATCGGCGGCGGCGTGGGCGGGATCCAGCTCGAGCTGCTGCGCCGGGGCGCCGCGCGGAGCACGAACCTGGAGCTCGTGGACTCCTACGAGGCCGAGGCCGCGGAGCTGGCCGCCGCTGCCGGGATGTCCGTCCGCGTGGTGCGCATGCAGCTCGACATCGCGACGGACCCGGAGGCGGTCGCCCCGCACGACGTCGTGGTGCTGCACCGGGTCGTGTGCTGCTACCCCGACCACGAACGGCTCCTGGGCGCCGCCGCGGACCGTGCCACGCGCCTGCTCGTGTTCAGCCACCCGCCCGGGCACCGCCTCCTGCGGGCGCTCGCCGCCCTGGAGAACCTGGGCCTCCGCGCCGCCGGGACGCCCTTCCGCACCTACGTGCACTCCCCGGCGGCCATGCTCGCCGTCCTGCAGGAGCACGGGCTGCGTCCCGTGCACGCGGACCGGGGCGCGGTGTGGCGGGTGGTCGGGCTGCGCCGCTGAGACGCGCCGGGGGCCGGGCCGAGGTGCCGCCGGGGACGACGAACGCCCCGGTCCAGCGGGACCGGGGCGTTCGTGCACGGAGAGGGGATGACGGGAATCGAACCCGCGTAATCAGTTTGGAAGACTGAGGCTCTACCATTGAGCTACATCCCCGCGCAGCGCTCTGTCGAGGCCTTCCCATTAACCGGCCCGGCGCGCGCGGTGTCAAATCCCGGGGCCTCGTCGCACCCGCGGAGCGCGGCCGGCAGAACGCCGGCGGGCCGTGCGGAGCGGGGTCCGGCGGGCCGAGGTGCGGCCCCGTCCGCCCAGCCGGTAGACTCGCCGGTGGTCCGTGCTCGTGCACCGGACCGCAGTCGTTGCAGCCGAGGCTGCAGGTACCGGGGCGTAGCGTAGTGGCTAGCGCGCCTGCTTTGGGAGCAGGAGATCGCAGGTTCGAGTCCTGTCGCCCCGACGTTGGAGCGGCTGCCCGGTCCTGCCGGGCAGCCGCCTTCCCGACTGTCCCGGGCCGGAGAGCGGCACCGGAAGACCCAACCGACCTACCACTCAGGAGTGCAGCGGAAGTGAAGAGCGCCGTCGAGAAACTCAACCCCACCCAGGTCAAGATCGTGGTGGACGTCCCGTTCGCGGAACTGAAGCCGTTCATCGACCAGACCTACACCTCGCTCGCCAACCAGATCCAGGTCCCCGGCTTCCGCCGCGGCAAGGTTCCGGCGCGGCTGATCGAGCAGCGCGTGGGCTTCGACTTCGTCGTCGAGAACGCGCTCAACGAGGGCCTGAACACCTTCTTCCAGCAGGCGCTGGCGGAGAACGAGATCACCCCGCTGACCCAGCCCCAGGTCGAGGTCCTCGCCAAGCCGGACGAGACGGACCGCGAGGCCGACGTCAAGGTCGAGATCGACGTGGCCGTGCGCCCCGAGATCGAGCTGCCGGACTACAAGGGCCTCGAGGTCGAGGTGGAGGCCCGCGAGGCCTCCGCCGAGGACGAGCAGAAGGCCCTCGACGAGCTGCGCGGGCGCTTCGGCACCCTCAAGACCGTGGACCGTCCCGCCGCCGAGGGCGACTTCGTCACCCTCGACCTGCAGGCCCTGGTCGACGGCGAGGAGGTCGACGCCGCCAACGACCTGTCCTACCAGGTGGGCGCCGGCACGATGCTCGAGGGCATGGACGAGGCCATCACCGGTCTGTCCGCCGACGAGGACGCCACCTTCGAGACCAAGCTCGCCGGCGGCGAGCACAGCGGCGAGGACGCCGTCGTCAAGGTCAAGGTCACCGCCGTCAAGGAGCGCGAGCTGCCCGAGGCCGACGACGAGTTCGCCCAGCTGGCCTCCGAGTTCGACACCATCGAGGAGCTCAAGGAGGACCTGAAGAAGCAGGCCGCCGAGGGCACCGTGGTGGAGCAGGGCGTCGAGGCCCGCGACAAGGTCCTGGAGAAGCTGCTGGCCCTCGTGGAGATCCCCGTGCCGCAGGCCGTGATCGATGAGCAGATCGCCCAGCACTTCGACAACCCGCAGGCCGAGGCGGACCACGACACCGCGGACCACCGGGCCGAGGTGCAGAAGAACGCCGAGGACGCGTTCCGCAACGAGATCGTGCTGGACGCGGTCGCCGAGGCCGAGGAGATCGGCGTCGAGCAGTCCGAGCTGATCGACTACATCATCAACATGTCCCAGCAGTACGGCATGGACCCGAACCAGTTCGCCCAGCTGCTCGACTCCTCGGGCCAGGCCGGCCTGATGGTGGGCGAGGTGCGCCGCCGCAAGGCCCTGGCCAAGGTCCTGGAGTACGCGACGGTCACCGACACCGAGGGCAACACGGTGGACCTCTCCGAGTTCGTGCGCCCGCAGGGCGAGGAGCAGGCGGGGGAGCCCGCCGAGGAGGTCGAGCCCGAGGAGACCACCGCGGCCCCGACCCCGGGCACCGAGGAGGAGTCCGCCGACTCGCCCGAGTCCGCGGAGTCCGCCGACTCCCCGGAGTCGGCCGACTCTGCCGACTCCCCGGACTCCGCCAAGTGACGTCCTGACGCCGCTCCCGACGACGCCGCCGTCCCGCCCGGGACGGCGGCGTCGTCGTGTGCGACGGGCGCCCTAAGACCATGCGCCATCAGCGAACAACCCGGACGGGGACCGGCCGGGACCCGGGGCGGGCACTAGTGTTCTGTTCAGAGATCACCGGACCACACGGACGAAAGAGGCACTGTTACATGACCTCCGCTCACGAGTCGCCGTTCGGCTCGACCCACGCAACCTCCACCGGACCGCGCCTGCAGGGCGGCGGCCCCATGGGCGGCCAGGACGACTACGTCTACAACCGGCTGCTCAAGGAGCGCATCATCTGGCTGGGCTCCGAGGTGCGCGACGACAACGCGAACCTCATCTGCTCGCAGATGCTGCTGCTCTCGGCCGAGGACCCCCAGGCGGACATCTTCCTGTACATCAACTCCCCGGGCGGCTCCGTCACCGCGGGCATGGCGATCTACGACACCATGCAGCTCATCCCGAACGACGTGGTGACCGTGGCCACCGGCCTGGCCGCGTCGATGGGCCAGTTCCTGCTGTCCTCGGGCACCAAGGGCAAGCGCTACTCCACCCCGAACGCCCGGATCCTCATGCACCAGCCCTCCGGCGGCATGGGCGGCACCGCCTCGGACATCCGGGTGCAGGCCGAGCTGATCCTGTCGATGAAGCAGCGACTCGCGGAGCTCACCGCCGAGCAGACCGGCCAGTCCCTGGAGACGATCCTCCGGGACAACGACCGCGACAACTGGTTCGACGCCCAGCGCGGCCTCGAGTACGGCTTCTTCGACCACATCGCCAGCTCGGCCGGCTCCATGACCGGCGGCGGCGGGACCATGAAGGACCAGGAGTAGGACCTCGGCGGTCCCACCACGTCATCAGGCACGCTCTTCCAGACCTCCGAGGAACTCAACCATGACCTTCACCCACGGACCTTCGTCCACGGCCGGTTCCGCGGCCGCCCTGCCCACCAGCCGCTACGTGCTCCCGGACTTCGAGGAGCGCACCCCCTACGGGTACCGCCGGCAGAACCCCTATACCAAGCTGTTCGAGGACCGGATCATCTTCCTGGGCGTCCAGGTCGACGACGCCTCGGCCGACGACGTCATGGCGCAGCTGCTCGTGCTCGAGGCGCAGGACGCCGACCGGGACATCACGATGTACATCAACTCCCCGGGCGGGTCGTTCACCGCGATGACCGCGATCTACGACACCATGCAGTTCATCCGCCCCGAGGTCCAGACGGTGTGCCTCGGACAGGCCGCGTCCGCGGCGGCCGTCCTGCTCGCCGGCGGCACCCCCGGCAAGCGCCTGGCCCTGCCGAACGCCCGCGTGCTCATCCACCAGCCGGCCATGTCCGGTCAGGGCGGGGGCCAGGCCTCGGACATCGAGATCCAGGCCAACGAGATCATGCGCATGCGCGAGTGGCTGGAGGAGACCCTGGCCCTGCACTCCGGCAAGACCGCCGAGGAGGTCAACCGGGACATCGAGCGCGACAAGATCCTCACCGCGTCCGCCGCCAAGGAGTACGGGATCGTGGACCACGTCCTGGAGTCCCGGAAGATCCACAAGCCCGCGACCGTCACCTCCTGACCCGGGCGACCCGCCGCAGCCCACCCGCAGCGCCCCGGTGTTGGGGCGGGACCCGGTCCTCGCCTATCCTGGACGAGGATTCCCGTACCCCGACCAGAGGACTGTTTCATGGCGCGCATCGGCGAGACCGCGGATCTGCTCAAGTGCTCCTTCTGCGGCAAGAGCCAGAAGCAGGTCCGCAAGCTCATCGCGGGCCCGCGCGTCTACATCTGCGACGAGTGCATCGAGCTGTGCAACGAGATCATCGAGGAGGAGCTGAGCGAGGTCAAGGACCTCGAGCAGCAGGAGCTCCCCACGCCCCACGAGATCTACCAGCACCTCCACCAGTACGTGATCGGCCAGGAGACCGCCAAGCGGGCGCTGGCCGTGGCCGTGTACAACCACTACAAGCGGGTCCGGGCCGGCGAGAACGGCAAGCCCCTGTCCCTGGCCACGGCGGCCGGTGACGAGGACGTCGAGATCGCCAAGTCCAACATCCTGCTGGTCGGCCCCACCGGCTCCGGCAAGACGTACCTGGCCCAGTCCCTGGCCCGCAAGCTCGACGTGCCCTTCGCGGTGGCGGACGCCACGTCCCTCACGGAGGCCGGCTACGTCGGCGAGGACGTCGAGAACATCCTGCTCAAGCTCATCCAGGCGGCGGACTACGACGTCAAGCGGGCCGAGACGGGGATCATCTACATCGACGAGATCGACAAGATCTCCCGCAAGTCCGAGAACCCCTCGATCACCCGCGACGTCTCCGGCGAGGGCGTGCAGCAGGCGCTGCTGAAGATCCTGGAGGGCACCGTGGCCTCGGTGCCCCCGCAGGGCGGGCGCAAGCACCCGCAGCAGGAGTTCATCCAGATCGACACCACCAACGTGCTGTTCGTCGTGGCCGGCGCCTTCGCCGGGCTCGAGGACATCGTGGACTCCCGGGCGGGCCGGACGAGCATCGGCTTCGGCGCGGAGCTGAAGCAGAGCGGGCCGCGCCACGAGGTGATGGCCGACGTCATGCCGGAGGACCTGCTGAAGTTCGGCCTGATCCCCGAGCTGATCGGCCGTCTGCCCGTGGTGACCACGCTGCGCGAGCTGTCGGTGGCCGACCTCACCCGCATCCTCACGGAGCCGCGCAACGCGCTCGTGAAGCAGTACAAGAAGATGTTCCAGCTGGACGGCGTCGAGCTGACGTTCGACCCCGAGGCGCTGACCGCCGTCGCCGAGCTCGCGATCCAGCGGGGCACGGGCGCCCGCGGGCTGCGCGCCATCCTCGAGGACGTGCTCCAGCCCGTCATGTTCGAGCTCCCCAGCCGGGAGGACATCGCCGCCGTGCTGGTCACCGCCGAGGCCGTGGCCAAGCAGGCCGAGCCGGAGATCATCACCCACGAGATGATCCGCGAGGAGCAGAACCGGAACAAAACAGCCTGAGCCGTGGCTTCTACCCGGTGAAGCGTCCGCCACTCCCGGCGGACGCCCGCACGAGAGGAAGCTGATGACGGACAAGGTGGAGTTCTGGTTCGACCCCCTGTGCCCCTGGGCCTGGATGACCTCGCGGTGGATGGAGGAGGTCGAGCGGTTGCGCGACGTCGAGGTGCACTGGCGGATCATCTCGCTGGGCATCCTCAACGAGGAGAACCCCGGCAGCCACCACCACGGCCACGAGGAGTCGATGTGGCTCGTGCGCGTGGTCGAGGCCGCGGCCCGTGCCCACGGTGACGAGTACAACAAGAGGCTCTACGACGCCATGGGCACGCGGCGCCACCCCGGGGGGATCGAGGACCTGGAGCGGATCATCACCGAGTCCCTCGAGGAGGTCGGCCTGCCCGCGGAGCTCGCCGCGGCCCGGCACGCCACCGAGTTCGACGACGCGCTGCGGGCCTCCACGGAGGCCGCCCAGGCGGTCGCCGGCGAGGACATCGGCACGCCCTGCATCTCCGTCAACGGCGTGGGCTTCTTCGGCCCGGTCTTCACGCCGGCGCCCCGGGGCGAGGACGCCGCCCGGGTCTGGGACGGCTGCCTGGCCCTGGTCTCCCACCACGGGTTCTACGAGCTCAAGCGCGGTCGTGACGAGGGCCCGATCTTCGACTGAGCAGCGACCCGGACCGACCCGGGTCCCGGACAGCACGAGGGCCCGGCCGCCGCGGCGGCCGGGCCCTCGTGCTGCGCACCGGGGACGGCGCTACCGGGCCGGCTCCTCCGCGGGGACCAGCTCGACGTCGCGCACGGCGAGGCCCTCGGGCCCGGCGACGAGCACGAGCTCGGCGGCGTTGCCCGCGGCCTTGAGGTCGCCCAGGCCCGCCTCGAGGCGGGCGACGTCCTCGGCGGCGGCCGTGATGGTCGCCGAGCGCACCTCGGTGCGCTGCTTGACCTTGGCCTCGGACTTGGCCTTGCGCAGCCCCGAGAGGGCCTCGCCCACGGTCGTGAGCACCTCCGGGTCGGCGTCGGTCACGGCGTCCGCGAAGCCCTCGACGCCCGGCCACGAGGCCCGGTGCACGGAGCCGGTGCGCCACCAGGACCAGACCTCGTCCGTGGCGAACGGCAGGACGGGGGCGAACAGGCGCAGCAGCGCGTCGAGGGTCGTGGCGAGCGCGGCGTGCACGGACGCCTGCGCGGCCGCCCCGCGGGCCCCGTAGGCCCGGTCCTTCACGAGCTCGACGTAGTCGTCGGTGAAGGTCCAGAAGAACTGCTCGGTGAGCTGCAGGGCCCGGGCGTACTCGTAGTCCCGGAACGCCTGGCCGGCGCGCTCCACGACCGTGGCCAGCTGGGCGAGCAGCGCACGGTCCACCGCGTCGGTCACGACGTCCGCGGACGCCCCGGCGCCGAGCACGGAGGCCTCGGTGACGCCCTGGGCGAGGACGAACTTCGAGGCGTTGAGCAGCTTGATGGCCAGCCGGCGGCCGATCTTCATCTGCCCCTCGTCGTAGGCGGTGTCCGCGCCCAGGCGGGCGGAGGCGGCCCAGTAGCGCACCGCGTCGGCCCCGTAGTTCTCGAGCACCTCGGTGGGGACCACCACGTTGCCCTTGGACTTGGACATCTTCTTGCGGTCCGGGTCGAGGATCCACCCGGAGAGCGCGGTGTTGGTCCAGGGCACCGTGCCGGCCAGCGACTCGGAGCGCACCACCGTGGAGAACAGCCAGGTGCGGATGATGTCGTGGCCCTGGGGCCGGAGGTCCATCGGGAAGGTGTTGGCGTGCAGCCGCTCGTCGAACGCCCAGCCGGTGGCGATCTGGGGGGACAGCGAGGACGTCGCCCAGGTGTCGAGCACGTCCGGGTCGCCGGTGAAGCCGTGCGGCTGATCCCGCTGGGTCTCGTCGAAGCCGGGGGCCGGGTCGGCGGCCGGGTCCACGGGCAGCTGGTCGAGGGCGGGCAGGACGGGGTCGTCGTAGTCCGGGTTGCCGTCGCCGTCGAGCCGGTACCAGACCGGGAAGGGCACCCCGAAGAAGCGCTGGCGGGAGATCAGCCAGTCGCCGTGCAGGCCCTCGATCCAGTTCTCGTACCGGGACCGCATGAACGCGGGGTGCCAGGCCATCTCACGCCCGCGCCCGATGAGCGCCTCGCGCCGGTCGGCGTCGCGGCCGCCGTTGCGGATGTACCACTGGCGGGAGGTGACGACCTCGAGCGGCTTGTCGCCCTTCTCGTAGAAGTTCACCGGGTGCATGACCTTCCGGGGCTCGCCCACCAGGTCCCCGGACTCCCGGAGCATCTCCACGACGGCCTGCTGCGCCGAGAACACGGTCCTGCCCGCCACCTCGGCGTAGCGCTCGGCCGGGGCGCCGGCGGCGATCCACTCCGGGGTCTCGCTCGCGAAGCGGCCGTCACGGCCGATCAGCGCCCGGGTCGGGAGGTCCAGCTCCCGCCACCACGTCACGTCGGTGAGGTCGCCGAAGGTGCAGATCATGGCGATCCCGGAGCCCTTGTCCGGCTTGGCCAGCGGGTGCGCCCGCACCTCGACCTCGACGTCGAACAGGGGGGAGCGCACCGTGGTGCCGAACAGCGGCTGGTAGCGCTCGTCGTCCGGGTGGGCCACGAGGGCCACGCACGCGGGCAGCAGCTCGGGGCGGGTGGTCTCGATGTGCACCGGCTCGCCGTCGGGACGGTGGAAGGCGACCCGGTGGTAGGTGCCCTCCCGCTCCCGGTCCTCGAGCTCGGCCTGGGCCACGGCGGTGCGGAAGGTGACGTCCCACAGGGTGGGGGCCTCGGCCATGTAGGCGTTGCCGGCCGCGAGGTCCTGGAGGAAGGCGCGCTGGGAGACGGCCCGGGAGCGGGCGTCGATGGTGCGGTAGGTGCGGGTCCAGTCCACGGACAGGCCCAGGGTGGAGAACAGCTGCTCGAAGACCTTCTCGTCCTCGACCGCCAGCTCCTCGCAGAGCTCGATGAAGTTCTTGCGGGAGACCACGTCCCAGTCGCGCTGGTTCTTCGCGGGCTTCTCCGGCGGGCGGTAGCCCTCGACGTAGGGCCTCGTGGGGTCGCAGCGCACGCCGTAGTAGTTCTGCACGCGGCGCTCGGTGGGCAGGCCGTTGTCGTCCCAGCCCAGCGGGTAGAAGACGTTCTTGCCGCTCATCCGCTGGAAGCGGGCGATCACGTCCGTCTGCGTGTAGGAGAACATGTGGCCGACGTGCAGGGAGCCCGAGGCGGTCGGCGGGGGAGTATCGATCGAGTAGACCTGCTCGCGCGTGGTGTCCTCGTCGAAGGCGAAGGTGCCCTCCTCGCGCCACCTGCGCGCGTACTTCTGCTCGAGGCCCTCCAGGGCGGGCTTGTCGGGAACGGTCACGGGCGTGGTCTCGGGCGTGGTCTCGGGCGTGGTCTCCGGTGCGGTCCCGGGCGTGTCTGTGCCCTGCGTGTTGTCAGCCATGCCGACCAGTCTCTCACGAGCCCCGGCGCGCGCCCCGACGCCCCGGTGCTTGGGCGGCGCCCGGTGCCCGGCTAGCGTGGGGCCCATGACCGATCAGCAGAGCTCCACCACGCACACCGGCAGGGTCGCCGTCGTCACCGGCGCGTCGACCGGAATCGGGGAGGCCACCGCGCGCGAGCTGCGCCGGTCCGGCTGGACCGTCTACGCGGTGGCCCGCCGCGCCGAACGGCTCGAGGCCCTGGCCCGCGAGACGGGGGCCGTGCCCGCGCCGTGCGACATCACCTCGGACGCCGACGTCGAGGCCCTCCGGGACCAGGTGCTGGAGGAGCAGGGCCGCGTGGACGCGCTGCTCAACATCTCCGGCGGCGCCCGCGGCACGGACCGCGTGGCCGAGGCCAGCACCGAGGACTGGGAGTGGATGTACCAGGTCAACGTGCTCGGCACGATGCGCCTGACCCGCGCCTTCCTCCCGGCGCTGCGCGCGAACGGCGAGGGCACCGTCCTGAACCTCACGTCCCTCGCCGCGCACCGGGCCTACGAGGGCGGCGGCGGCTACAACGCCGCGAAGTTCGCCGAGCGGGCCATGACGGAGGCGCTGCGGCTCGAGGAGGCCGAGCACAACGTGCGCGTCGTCGAGATCGCCCCGGGCCTCGTGCACACCCCGGAGTTCTCCCTCAACCGTCTCGGCGGGGACCAGGAGGTCGCGGAGAAGGTCTACGCGGGCGTGGACAAGCCCCTCACCTCAGAGGACGTCGCCCAGGTGTGCGCCTTCGCGGTGAACCTGCCCCACCACGTGGACCTCGACACCGTGACCATCAAGCCGGTCGCCCAGGCGGCCCCGCACAAGCTGATCCGCGGCCGGTAGCCCTCCCCGCGAACTCACCCGCCCCCGCCGAGGTCGTGGCTGGCGGCCACCGGAGACCGCCGGGTCGCCGGCAGCCGCAATCTCGGCGACGCCCCGGGTGGGTTAAGATGGGGGCAGTCATCACGGCGTCGATCCGGCCATCACCGGGGAGTCTTCGGAAGAACAGGGCCCCCGGGCCCCCAGTAGAACCGAACGGGTAAGCCCGTCACAGCAGTCGACGAGCGGCGGCCCGCGTCCCCCAGGGGACCGGGGCGCAAGCGAGGTGGTACCGCGTTCCGCCCCGGGCGACCGGCCGGCAGCGTCCTTGCACCCTGACCCGCACGAGCAGCACCGACGTCAGAACGAGGATGGACCCCGTGTCAGACCAGCCCGTCTACCCCAAGGCGACCACCGACCCCGCGGCCCGGGGCGTGCCCGCGGCGCCCGCGTTCCCGGCCGTGGAGGAGCGCGTCCTCGCCTATTGGGCGCAGGACCGCACGTTCCAGGCCAGCGTGGACCAGCGCGACCCCGGCCGGGACGGCTCCAACGAGTTCGTCTTCTACGACGGCCCGCCCTTCGCCAACGGACTGCCGCACTACGGGCACCTCCTCACGGGCTACGTCAAGGACCTCGTGGCCCGCTACCAGACCCAGCGGGGCCGCCGGGTGGAGCGCCGCTTCGGCTGGGACACCCACGGCCTGCCCGCCGAGCTCGAGGCGATGAAGCAGCTCGGGATGGCGGACAAGCAGGAGATCGAGCGGATGGGCGTCGCGGCGTTCAACGACGCCTGCCGGTCCTCCGTGATGAAGTACGCCTCCGAGTGGCAGGACTACGTCACCCGCCAGGCCCGGTGGGTCGACTTCGACAACGACTACAAGACCCTCAACCCGGACTACATGGAGTCCGTGATCGCCGCGTTCAAGGCGCTCGACGACAAGGGCCTCGTCTACTCCGGCTACCGCGTCCTCCCTTACTGCTGGAAGGACGAGACCCCGCTGTCCAACCACGAGCTGCGGATGGACGACGACGTCTACCAGGACCGCCAGGACCAGACGGTGACCGTCACCTTCCCCGTGCTCGACGACGCCTCGTGGGCGGTCCGGCCCGAACTGGCCGCCGAGCTCGCCGGGGTGGAGGCCCTCGCCTGGACCACCACGCCCTGGACGCTGCCGACCAACCAGGCGATCGCCGTGGGCCCCGAGATCGTCTACGCCGTGGTCCCCGGCGCCGGCGAGCTCGAGGGCCGGCGCTTCCTGGTCGCCGAGGAGCTGCTGGGCGCCTACGCGAAGGACCTCGGCTGGGGCGAGGCCGAGGACCCGGCGGCGGCCGCGGCCGCGGCCGTGACCGCCCGGCACCGCGGGGCCGACCTCGAGGGGCTGCGCTACCAGCGGCTGTGGGACTACTTCGCGGACGCCGAGCGCTTCGGCACGGGCACGTCCTGGCAGTTCGTCGTGGCCGACTACGTCACCACCACCGACGGCACCGGGCTCGTGCACCAGGCGCCCGCCTACGGCGAGGACGACCAGAACGTCTGCGCCCGCTACGACATCCCCGTGGTGCTCTCCCTCGACGAGTCCGGGGTGTTCTACCGGCTCTTCGAGGACGAGCGGCTCGCCCCCGGCGCGCCCCTGGCCGGGATCGCCGGGCGCAACGTCTTCGACAAGGACGTGGCCCGCACGGTGGTCCGGGACCTCAGGGCCCAGGGCCGGCTGGTCCGGGAGGCCAGCTACGAGCACCCGTACCCGCACTGCTGGCGCTGCCGGAACCCGCTCATCTACCGCGCGGTGTCCTCCTGGTTCGTGGAGGTCACCCGGATCAAGGAGCGGATGGTCGAGCTCAACCAGCAGATCACCTGGATCCCGGAGAACGTCAAGGACGGCCAGTTCGGCAAGTGGCTGGAGAACGCCCGCGACTGGTCGATCTCCCGCAACCGGTACTGGGGCACGCCCATCCCGGTGTGGGAGTCCGACGACCCCGAGCACCCGCGCCGCGACGTCTACGGCTCCCTCGCCGAGCTGGAGGCCGACTTCGGCCGGCTGCCCGTCAACGACCGGGGCGAGGTCGACCTGCACCGGCCCTGGATCGACGAGCTGACCCGCCCGAACCCCGACGACCCGACGGGCGCCGCCACGATGCGCCGCGTGCCCGAGGTGCTGGACGTGTGGTTCGACTCCGGGTCGATGCCGTACGCCCAGGTGCACTACCCCATGGAGAACCGGGAGTGGTTCGAGACCCACAACCCCGGCGACTTCATCGTGGAGTACATCGGCCAGACCCGCGGCTGGTTCTACACGCTGCACATCCTGGCGACCGCGCTGTTCGACCGGCCCGCGTTCCGCAACGTCATCAGCCACGGCATCGTGCTGGGCTCGGACGGGCAGAAGATGTCGAAGTCCCTGCGCAACTACCCGGACGTCAACGAGGTCCTGGACCGGGACGGCGCGGACGCGATGCGCTGGTTCCTGATGTCCAGCCCCATCCTGCGCGGCGGGAACCTGGTGGTCACGGAGCAGAGCATCCGCGACGGCGTGCGCCAGATGATGCTGCCGCTGTGGAACGTCTACCACTTCTTCGGCCTCTACACGAACGCCGCGAACGGCGGCGCCGGCTACGAGGCCCGGACCCGCCACGACTCGGAGCACGTGATGGACCGCTTCGTGCTGGCCGCCACCGGCCGGCTCGTGACGGACGTCCAGGACGCCTTCGACCGCTACGACGTCTCCGGGGCCGCGGAGCGCCTGCGCTCCTACATGGACACCCTGACCAACTGGTACGTGCGCCGCTCCCGGGACCGGTTCTTCGACGAGGACACCGTCGCCTTCGACGTGCTGTACACCTGCCTGGAGACCGTCTGCCGGGTGGCCGCCCCGCTGCTGCCCCTGGTTGCGGAGGAGATCTGGCGCGGGCTGACCGCCGGGCGTTCCGTGCACCTGACCGACTGGCCGGACGCCTCGCTGTTCCCCGCCGAGGCCGACCTGGTGGCGCGCATGGAGACGACCCGCACGATCTGCTCCAACGGCTCCGCCCTGCGCAAGGCCCACCAGCTGCGCGTGCGCCAGCCGCTGGCCGGGATGACCGTGGTGGTGCCCGGGGGAGACGAGCTCGCGGGCACCTTCGAGCGCATCGTCGCGGACGAGCTGAACCTCAAGTCGGTGACCCTGCTCGACGCCGGCCAGGCCTCCGCGGAGCAGTTCGGCATCTCCCAGCAGCTCAAGGTCAACGCCCGCGCCGCGGGACCCCGCCTGGGCAAGGGCGTGCAGGCCGTGATCAAGGCCGCGAAGTCCGGGGACTGGGGCACGGCCGAGGACGGCACCGTCACCGCCGGCGGAACGGCGCTGCAGGAGGGCGAGTACGAGCTCGAGACCGTCGTGGCGCAGGACGCCGCGGCCGGGTCCCGCGCCGTGGCGGTCCTGCCCGGCGGCGGCTTCCTCGTCCTCGACACCGAGCTCACCCCCGAGCTCGAGGCCGAGGGCACCGCCCGGGACATGGTCCGGGCGATCCAGCAGGCCCGCAAGGACGCCGCCCTCCAGGTCTCCGACCGGATCCGTACCGTCGTCACCGCCGACGAGCGGACGGTCGCCGCCCTCGAGGCCAACCGCGGGCTCGTGGCCGGCGAGACGCTCTCCGCCGAGCTCGAGCTGCGCGTGGGCGAACCGGCCGTGGCCGTGTCCGTCGTGGGCGCCCCGACCGGAGCCTCCGCCGGCACCGGGGCGGTGCGGGCGTGAGCGCCCCCTTCGCCGGGACCGGTGGGGCGGGGACCGTCGAGGAGGTCTACTCCCGGCTGCTCGAGCGCGCCCCCGAGAACCGGATGGCCCCGCGCCTGGACGCGATGCGCCGGACCATGGAGGTCCTGGGGGAGCCGCAGCGCGCCGCCCCGGTGATCCACCTGACCGGCACGAACGGCAAGACCTCGACCGCCCGGATGGTGGAGGCCCTGCTGCTCGCCCACGACCTGCGGGTGGGCCGCTACACCAGCCCCCACCTCTCCCGGGTCACCGAGCGGATCAGCGTGGACGGCGCGCCCGTCGACGACGAGACCTTCGTGCGCGTCTTCGGCGAGATCGCCCCGTACCTGGGCTTCGTGGACGCCGAGCTGGCCGAGCGGGGGGAGCCCCGGCTCAGCTACTTCGAGACCGTCACGGCGCTCGCGTTCGCGGTCTTCGCGGACGCGCCGGTCGACGTCGTCGTCCTCGAGGTGGGCATCGGCGGCTCCTGGGACGCCACGAACGTGGCGGACGCCGCGGTGTCCGTGGTGACCCCGATCGACCTCGACCACACGGACCTGCTCGGCGACACGCTCGGGGAGATCGCCGCCGAGAAGGCCGGGATCCTCAAGCCGGGCGGGTTCCTCGTCTCCGCCGCGCAGGACCCGGAGGCCGCCGAGGTGCTCCTCGCCCGGGCCCGGGAGCTCGGCGTCCCGTTCCGCTTCGGCGGCGTGGAGTTCGGCGTGGAGGCCCGCGCCACGGCCGTGGGCGGTCAGGTGCTCACGCTCCAGGGCCTGGCCGGGCGGTACCCCGAGGTCCTGCTGCCGCTGTTCGGCGCCCACCAGGCGGAGAACGCGGCCCTGGCCCTCGCCGCTGTGGAGGCCTTCCTGGGCGGCGGGGAGAAGGAGCTCAACCCCGAGCTGGTCCGCACCGGGCTGGGCGCCGTCGAGTCTCCGGGACGCCTGGAGCTGGCCCGCAAGGCGCCCCCGGTGGTCCTCGACGCCGCGCACAACCCGCACGGGCTCACGGCCGCGGCGGCCGCCCTCAAGGAGGCCTTCACGTTCGGGAAGCTCAACCTCGTGGTGGGGATGCTCCGGGAGAAGGACGCCGAGGCGATGCTGCGGGTCCTGCTCGACGAGTACGAGGAGTTCCACACCGAGTTCTGGTTCACCCGGTCCTCCTCGCCCCGGGCGGTCGACCCGCAGGAGCTCGTGGAGCTCGCCGTGGACCTCGGCTTCCCGGAGGACGTGGTCCACGCCGTCCCGCAGCTCGACGACGCGATGACCGAGGCCGTCCAGGACGCCGCCGCCCGCCCGGAGTTCGACGGCGCCGTGCTGGTCACGGGCTCGATCACCGTGGTCGGCGAGGCCCGCACGCTGCTGGGGCTGTGACCGTGCCCCGCGCCCCGCACCGACCGCACCCCCCGCAGGAGAGGACCCGTCCCACGTGGCACGCATGACCAGAGCCCAGCGCGACCGGAGCCCCGGGCAGCCCCGGCCGCGGCGCTCGATCCGCACGATGTTCGCCTCCTCGGTGCTGGTCATGGAGGCGTTCATCGCGTTCTTCGCGGCCCTCACCGCCTACGGTGTCCTCGGCCGGGAGCTCGGGGACGGGGCCCGGACGGCGATCCTGGCCGGCGGGACCGCGCTCGCGCTGCTCCTGGGGCTGGCCCCCGCCGTGCTGGGCCGGCCCTGGGGGTACACGGTCGGCTGGGTCCTGCAGGCCGTGTTCCTGGCCACCGGCTTCGTGCTGCCCACGATGTTCTTCGTGGGTGGACTGTCCGTGCTCGCCTGGTGGTACGCCGTGCGCACCGGGGCGCGGCTGGACCGGGAGAACGCCGCTCGCGACGCCGCCCAGGCGCAGTGGGAGCGGGAGCACCCGGACGGCTAGGCTGGGCACCGACATCCTGGACCCGCACCTCGGAAGGACCCCCATGACCACGGAACGCACCCTCGTCCTCGTCAAGCCCGACGGCGTGGCCCGCGGCCTCACCGGCGAGGTGCTCGCCCGGATCGAGGCGAAGGGCTACCGCCTCGTCGATCTGCGCCTGCTGCACGCGGAGCGCTCCGTGCTGGAGCAGCACTACGCCGAGCACCAGGGGAAGCCGTTCTACGAGCCGCTCGTCGAGTTCATGCTGAGCGGCCCGGTCGTGGCCGCCGTCGTCGAGGGCCACCGGGTGATCGAGGGCTTCCGGTCCCTGGCCGGGACCACCGAGCCGACCACCGCTGCGCCGGGCACGATCCGCGGCGACCTCGGCCGGGACTGGGGCGAGAAGGTCCAGCAGAACATCGTGCACGGCTCCGACTCCCCGGAGTCCGCCGAGCGCGAGATCGGCATCTGGTTCGCCTGAGCCCTGAGCCCGCCGGACCCCGGTGCGCACCGACGACGACGGCCTCCGCCCAGCACGGGCGGAGGCCGTTCGTCGTCGGTGCCGTGCCGCGTCCGGCGGAGCCGCACGGCACCGGGCGGGCTCAGGCCGGGAAGATGACCCCGGCGAACCGGACCAGGACGGTCCCGAAGAGCAGCACGAGCAGGGCGGCGGAGACGAACCACGCCCACTGCTCGGCGCCGCGCGCCACGCCGGCCGGCGCCGGCAGCACCCCGCCGCGCAGGTTGCGGGTCGTGGTGTGCACCAGCAGGACGGTCTGCATCACCCACACGAGCATGCAGTACAGGCACAGGGCGTTGATCTCGAAGGTGGTCTGCCACCACAGCCACAGCACGAAGACCCAGCCGAGGGTCACCCCGATCTGCAGCCCCCACCAGTACCAGGCGGCGAACCGCGCACCCGCCAGCACCGCGAGCGCCACGGCCACGACGACCGCGTAGGCGACGATGCCGATGAAGGGGTTGGGGAAGCCGAAGGCCTCCGCCTGGGGCGTGCGCATGACGGTGCCGCAGGACAGCCACGAGTTGATGTCGCAGCTGGTGCGGTGGCCGGCGTCGAGGAAGAGCTGGAGCCGCTCGTACACCAGCGTGGCGGCGCCGTAGAAGCCCAGGAGCCCGGTCACGAGGGCCACGAGGCCCCAGCGCCGGTCGGCGCGGGCGTCCGGGCCGCGGGACACGGCGGGGGAGTCGTCGAGGCGGGGCGGAGTGGAGGTCACACGCCGATCCTAGGCGATGCCCCCTGATGCTCCCCGGGGGCTCTCCCGGCCCCGTGCCCGCGGGTTGCGGGCCGTGACGGAGCCAATCCGGCCCGCACCGGGGCGTCTGTGAGATACTGGCCACGGTCGAGCCCGCCCGTACGCGGGATCTCGGCCCAGTCGGACTTCGACCCCAGGTCGGCAGGACCCGCGGCTCTCATCGGATTGAGCGCGTCCGCCGCCGGCCCAAGACCGTTGCCCTCGTGAGCAGCGGCTCGAAGCCCCGGACTGGCTCGCTGCCGTCCCCGCCCGTTCGCGAGGTGTGCGGGACGCGACGGGTACGCACAGGACTTCTGGCCGCCGCGTGGACCCCCACCGGCGATACGCCGACCAAGCAGCTGCGGGGACCGGGTACGGACGGCGTACCGCGGCAGGAGCACAGCTGTATATGGATGCCGAACAGGTGAACCAGGCCGGGGCGCAGGACGCCCTGGACGCTGGTCAGCAGAACACATCGCACGACGCCCACCGGGACCTCCCGGTGGCGGAGGCAACGGTGCAGGACACCGCCCCCGAGACCCCGGGCCACGTGCCCGAGGAGCCGTCGGAGGACGCACCGGCCGTGCCGGACATCGCCCCCGAGGTCTCGGGCCACGTGCTCGAGGAGCCGTCGGAGGAGGCGCCGGCCGCGCCGGACGGCGTCCCGGAGGCCGGGCCCGGCACGCCGGGCGAGGTCCCCGGCGAGCCGTCGGAGACCGTGCCGTCCGCGCCGGCCACCGGCGACGCCGCGGGGACCGACACCCTCGACGTCGCGCCCGGGACCGCGGTCCCCGGCGACGAGCGCCCCGGTGCGGTGGCCGAGGAGGCCGCCGCTCCCGCGAACCCCGCGCCCGGCACGCCCGGTGCCGAGGAGGCCGCCGAGGGCGTCGAGCCCGCCGGCGAGACCGAGGACCTGGGCCCCGGGGCCCAGGCGCCGGCCGCCGACGCGCCGGCCGCCGACGCGCCGGCCGGAGCCGGGCAGGACTCCGCCCCGTCCGCCGAGGACGACGAGGCGGACACCGACGACGGCGCGGACACCGTTGACGAGGACACCGACGACGAGGACACCGACGACGACGGGGAGCCGCGCACGGCGCCGGCCGCCGCGGTGACGGCGACCTCGCTCATGTTCCACGCCCCGGACCTCGACGAGCTGCGCGAGGCCGCTCAGCAGCGCGCCGCCCGCCGCCGGGAGGCGCGGCGCCGCCAGCAGGAGGAGAACGCCTCCGCCGAGGACCCGGGCGACGGTCCCGAGGAGCCGGACACGGCGGAGCTCGCCGACGAGGGCGATGAGGCCGGCCAGGGGACCGGCGGGAGCGCCACCAGCCGCCGCCGTCGGCGCCGCCGCCGCGGCGAGGTCGACATGGAGCTCGTGGGCGGCAGCGACGACGACCCGCCCAACACGGTGACCCGGGTCCGGGCGCCCCGCGCCGCGGAGACCGCCACGGTCGACGAGGTCGTGGCCGTGAAGGGCTCCACGCGGCTCGAGGCCAAGAAGCAGCGCCGGCGCGAGTCCCGCCAGACGGGCCGCCGCCGCCAGGTGATCACCGAGGCCGAGTTCCTGGCCCGCCGCGAGTCGGTCGAGCGGCAGATGCTGGTCCGGCAGAAGGACAACCGGATCCAGATCGGCGTCCTCGAGGACGGCGTCCTGGCCGAGCACTTCGTCTCGCACACCCAGCAGGACTCCCTGATCGGCAACGTCTACGTGGGCAAGGTGCAGAACGTGCTGCCGTCCATGGAGGCCGCGTTCATCGACATCGGCCGGGGCCGCAACGCCGTGCTCTACGCCGGCGAGGTCAACTGGGACGCGTCGCGGCTCGAGGGCGGGCCGCGCCGGATCGAGGTCGCGCTGAAGTCCGGGGACTCGGTCCTGGTGCAGGTCACCAAGGACCCGGTGGGGCACAAGGGCGCCCGGCTCACGAGCCAGATCTCCCTGCCCGGCCGGTACCTGGTCTACGTCCCGGGCGGGTCGATGACCGGGATCTCCCGGAAGCTGCCCGATGTGGAGCGCGCCCGGCTGAAGAAGATCCTCAAGGACCGTCTGCCGGACGGGGCGGGCGTCATCGTGCGCACCGCCGCCGAGGGGGCCTCCGAGCAGGAGCTCACCCACGACATCAACCGGCTGCGCGCCCAGTGGGAGCAGATCCAGGAGCGGGCCGGGTCGACCAGGACGCTCGCGCCCGAGATGCTCTACGCGGAGCCGGACCTCACGATCAAGACGGTGCGCGACGTCTTCAACGAGGACTTCACCACCATGGTCGTCCAGGGCGACGAGGCGTGGGACAACATCGAGGCGTACGTGACCTACGTCGCACCGGACCTGCTCGACCGGCTCAAGAAGTGGGACGAGGACGAGGACCTGTTCGTGAACTACCGCGTGGAGGAACAGATCCAGAAGGCACTCGAGCGCAAGGTCTTCCTGCCCTCGGGCGGCTCGCTCGTCATCGACCGCACCGAGGCGATGACGGTGGTCGACGTGAACACCGGCAAGTTCACCGGCTCCGGGGGCAACCTCGAGGAGACCGTCACCAAGAACAACCTGGAGGCGGCCGAGGAGATCGTCCGGCAGCTGCGGCTGCGGGACATCGGCGGGATCATCGTGATCGACTTCATCGACATGGTCCTCGAGTCCAACCGGGACCTCGTGCTGCGCCGGCTGGTGGAGTGCCTGGGCCGGGACCGCACCAAGCACCAGGTGGCGGAGGTGACCTCGCTGGGCCTCGTGCAGATGACCCGCAAGCGCATGGGCACCGGACTGCTGGAGGTGTTCTCCGAGCCGTGCGAGCACTGCGCCGGCCGCGGCGTGGTGGTCCACGACCACCCGCTCGAGGGCCGCTCCGGCGGTGCCACGAGCGAGTCCCGCGACCAGCGGCCGAACCGCACGGAGCGCAAGCGCGGCCGCGGGGGCCGCAACGAGCAGCAGCCCGCCCGGACGGAGCAGCGCTCCGCCGAGGCCGACCCCGCGGAGAAGGCCAAGGCCGAGGCCGCGCGGACGGCGTTCGCGACGATCGCCGCCGCCACCCACCACGAGGAGGCGGCCGCGGACGAGCCGGAGCGCGCCGAGGAGGCCGCTCAGCCGGTGGAGTCCCGGCCCGAGGGCTCGGGGCGCTCCCGGAAGAAGCGCCGCGGCAAGCGCAGCCGCGGCCGCGGCCAGGGCGGGGACACCGCCGCCGAGCAGCAGCCGGAGGAGGGGGAGGACACCGCCCCCGCCGCCCCGGAGCAGCTCCCCGCCGAGGAGGCGCCGGGCGAGCAGGGCTCGCGCCTGACCATCAACGGCGAGGTCATCGAGCTGCCGCAGGGCCACGCCGTGGTCGTCGAGCCCGTCGAGGCCCGGCCGCTGAGCCTGGACTCCCTCGCGGAGGTCTTCGGGCAGCGGGGACCGGACGCCGGCTCCGCTACCCCGGAGGCCGCCGCCGAGGCGGTCACCGGTGCGGATGACGCCGCGGAGGGGGCCACCGCCGCGGCGGAGGCCCCGGCACAGGAGAGCACGGCACAGGACCGCACGGAGCGGCAGGCGCCCGCCCCGGCCGCGGCGGTTGCCGCGGAGCAGGCGGACGTCGAGCCCGTGCGGCCCCGGCGGCGCTCCCGGCGGGCCTCGGCCCCGACGGCGCGGCCCGGCGAGGCCGAGGTGACCGCCGGCCGGGCGGCCGCCGCGGAGGGCGCCCGGCACGAGGCGAAGACCGTCGCCCAGCGCGCCCCGGAGGAGCCTTCCCGCCGGGCGCCGACCGTCGTCGGCGTCGGCGTCAAGGCCGAGGACCTCACCAGCGGCCGGCCCGCCGACCGGGGCTGACCCGCCCCGCCGAGCAGCACCACGGAGGACCCCGACCGGCACGGTCGGGGTCCTCCGTCGTCGCGGACCGTCACGGACCGTCCCGGCCTGCCCGCCCTCCGCACGGCGGCGTACCGTGGTGCGCACCACAGCACACCCGGGGCCGCCGGCCCGTCCGCCGGGAGAGCGGCCGCCCGTTCCAGGGAGCATCGCCATGACCAGTGCAGACATCATCCGCACCACCGGCACGGAACTGTTCGTCCACCGGGATCCGTCGGCCGTGGACCGTCACTACACGGAGGACTTCGTCCAGCACTCGCCGCTCGCGCCGGACGGGCGCGAGGGTCTCAGGCAGTTCGTGCAGAGCATGCCCGACGACTTCCGCGTGGACATGGTCCGGATGCTCGACGACCACGGGACGGTGGCCGTCCACTCGGTGTACGAAGGGCTCGGTCCGGAGCCGCTGGTCGGCTTCGACGTCTTCCGGGGGGAGGACGGACGGATCGCCGAGCACTGGGACGTCCTCGAGCCCCTGCGCACGGGCCCCGACGGCGCCCGCCCCCAGCTCGACGGTCCCGTCGCGGTCACGGACCACGAGCGGACGCAGGACAACAAGCGCATCGCCGCCGAGTGGGTCGAGGCCGCCCTCGTCGGGGGCGACCGCCACGCCGTCCAGGACCACATGAGCCCCCGGGGCTGCACCGAGCACACCGGCGGCACGCCGGACGGCCCGCAGCCCGCGTACCAGCGGCTGCGCCGCGTGGTCGGCGAGGGGAACTTCGTGCTGACCGTCGCGGAGGCCGTGCCCGGAGGGAACAGCGACGGGGGACCCACCGGAACTGTGGTCTGCTACGACCTCTGGCGCCTCGACGACGGCCGGATCGTGGAGCACTGGGGCGTCGCGCAGCCGGTGCCCGAGCGGATGGCCCACGCCAACGGCATGTTCTGATCCCGTGCGGGGTCCGTGCCGGCTCCCGCACGACGACTAGACTGGCAGGACACCAGACACGGGGTGCCGCACGAGCGGCTGAGAACACACCCGTCGAACCTGATCTAGCCAGTACTAGCGAAGGGATGTCGCAGATGCGCGATGCCGTACCCCCGTCCGACCGCACACCAGGACCCGGGAGGCCGGTGCCGCCGGACCCCGCGCTCGCCGAGGACGCCGCCGCGGCCCTGGCGGACCTGCGCGCCGCGGCGCCGCTGGTGCAGTGCATCACCAACGCCGTGGTCACCAACTTCACCGCCAACGTGCTGCTCGCCGTGGGCGCGTCCCCGGCGATGACCGACATCCAGGGCGAGGGCGGGGTCTTCGCGGAGCTCGCCGACGGCCTCCTCGTCAACACCGGCACGCCCACCGCCGAGCAGCGCGGCGCCGCCTACGAGGCCGTCGGGGCCCGGCGCCGCGCGGGCCGGGCCTGGGTCCTGGACCCGGTGGCGGTGGGTGCCCTGCCCGTGCGCACGGCGCTGGCCCGCGACCTGCTCGGGTTCGAGCCGGCGATCGTGCGCGGCAACGCCTCCGAGGTCATCGCCCTCGCCGGCGGCGCCGGCGGCCGCGGCACGGACGCGACCCACGGCGTCGACGCGGCCCGGGACGCCGCCGCCGCGCTCGCCGAGCGGGCCGGCTCGGCGGTGGCCGTGTCCGGGCCCGTGGACCTCGTGCGCTCCCCGGACGGCACGGTGGTCCGGGTGCCGCACGGCACGCCCCTGCTGACCCGCATCACCGGCGGCGGGTGCGCCCTGGGTGCCCTCATGGCGGCGTTCACCGCCGTGCGCACGGACCCGGCCGCCGCGGCGGTGGCCGCCACCACGGTGTACACCCTCGCGGCCGAGGACGCGGCCGCCGACTCCGCCGGGCCCGGCTCCTTCGCCGTGGCGCTGCTGGACCGGCTGCACGCCGTCACCCCGGAGGGGATCGCCGCCCGGGCGGAGCTCGTGCGCGAGGAGGTCGCCCGGTGAGCCCGAGCCTCGACCCCGCGGCCCTGTCCCTGCACCTGGTGACGGACACCGCCCTGAGCGCTCCCCGGGCGGTCCCGGACGTCGTGGCCGCCGCCGTGCGCGGCGGAGCCACCATGGTCCAGGTGCGGGAGAAGGACGCCCCGGTCCGCGAGCTCGTCGCCCTGCTGACGGCCGTGGCCGAGCGCGTGGGCCGGGAGGTGCCCGTGCTCGTGGACGACCGCGCCGACGTGTACCTCGCCGCCCGCGCGGCCGGCGCCCCCGTGGCCGGCGTGCATGTGGGCCAGTCGGACCTGCCCGTGGCGCTCGCCCGGGAGATCTGCGGCCCGCACGCCGTGCTCGGCCTCAGCGCCGCCACGGCGGAGGAGCTCGATGCTGCCGCCGCGCTGCCGGCCGGGACGGTCGACTACCTGGGCGTCGGGGCGGTGCGGGCGACCCGCACCAAGCCCGACCACCCCGAGCCGCTGGGCGTCGAGGGCTTCGCCCGCGCCGCGGCCCGCACGGCCCTGCCCTGCCTGGCCATCGGCGGGGTGCGGGTCGAGGACGCCCCCGGCCTGCGCGCCGCCGGCGCCGCGGGGCTGGCCGTGGTCTCCGGGATCTGCGCCGACCCGGACCCCGCCGCCGCGGCCGCTCGCTACCTGCGGGCCTTCACCGCCGTGCCCGCCGGGGAGGTGGCCCCGTGACCGCCCGCGTGCCCCGCGTCCTGGCCATCGCCGGCACCGACCCCACGGGCGGCGCCGGCCAGCACGCGGACCTCAAGTCGATCGCCGCGATGGGCGGCTACGGGATGAGCGCCGTCACCGCCGTCGTCGTCCAGAACACCGTGGGCGTGCGCGACATCCACGTCCCGCCGGTCGAGTTCCTCTCGGCACAGCTGGACGCGGTCGCCGAGGACGTCGAGATCGACGCCGTCAAGATCGGGATGCTCGGGTCCGTGCCGGTCATCGAGGCCGTCACCCGGTGGCTCGGGACCCACCGGCCGCCGGTCGTGGTCCTGGACCCCGTCATGGTCGCGACCTCCGGGGGCCGCCTGCTGGAGCGCGAGGCCGAGGACGCCCTGCGCGCGATGCTCGGCCTCGCCGACCTGATCACCCCGAACCTGCAGGAGCTCGCCGTGCTCGCCGGGGAGGACACGGCGTCGTCGTGGGACGAGGCCCTCGCGCAGGGCCACCGCGTGGCCCGCGCCCACGGCACCCTGGTGCTCGTCAAGGGCGGGCACCTCACGGGGGACCGGACGCCCGACGCGCTCGTGGGCCCGGACGCCCCCGAGCCCCTCGTGGCCTTCGACGGCGCCCGCGTGCCCACCGAGAACTCCCACGGCACCGGCTGCTCCCTCTCCTCGGCCCTGGCCACCCTCCAGGCCAGGCACGGGGACTGGCCCCGGAGCCTGCGGATCGCCCGGAACTGGCTGCGCGGGGCCCTCGAGGCCGCCGGGGACCTCGAGGTCGGCCACGGCAGCGGGCCCGTCCACCACTTCCACCACGTCCAGGACGCCCTCGAGAGCTGGGGCACGGCGCCGAAGCGGTTCACCGACGAGCTGTGGGAGGCCTCCGCGGCCGTGCGGCGGGAGATCGAGGAGCTCGAGTTCGTCCGCCTCCTCGGCGACGGCCGGCTCGAGCCGGACCGCTTCCTCGCCTACCTCGACCAGGACCTGCAGTACCTCGACGGCTACAGCCGGGCGCTGGCCCTGCTGGCCGCCAGGGCGCCCGACGAGGAGCAGCGGCTGTTCTTCGCCGCCGGCGCCGTGTCCTGCACCGAGACCGAGGCGCAGCTGCACCGGGCCCGGCTGCGGCACGCCGGGGACGGCGGAGCCCGGGCCGGCAGTGCCCGGGACGGCCTCGGCGAGGTGACGCGGCGCTACACCACGTTCCTGCTCGCGGCCACCGCCGCCGAGCCCTACCCGGTGGGCCTGGCCGCCGTGCTGCCGTGCTACTGGGTCTACGCGGACGTGGGCCGCCACCTGAACGAGCTCGCCGCGGCCGACGGGACCGACGGGCACCCCTACGCGGACTGGCTGGCCACGTACGCGGACGAGGGATTCCAGGAGGCCACCCGCACGGCCCGCCGGCTGCTCGACGACGCCGCCCGCGCGGCCCCTGCGGACGTCCGGGCGAGGATGCGGGAGGTGTTCCTGGAGGCCTGCGCGCTCGAGCGGGACTTCTTCGCCGCGCCGGTGGCGGAGCGCCGGTTGGCGGGCGCTGACCGGATCGAGTAGTCTTGATCTTCGGTGCCCTGCCGGTGCGCGCGTGTAAAAACTCGACACCCCACCTGGCGGCACATGCGGGTGCAGTTCCTGAATTGCGGCGAACCTGCGCTGACCTCGGCCTAGTCCCACGGGCCGGTCACCGTCAGCTCGTCTCAACGTCGTTGGTCCTGACAGGTATGCGCTCGACCCACACTGTTTACACATGACGTCGAGAGAAGTGAGTTCCCAAGTGGTGTACGCGATTGTCCGCGCTGGCGGCCGCCAGGAAAAGGTTTCCGTCGGAGACCTCGTTACCCTTGACCGCGTCGCCGGCGGAGCAGGCAGCACCATCGAGCTCCCTGCCCTGCTGCTGGTCGACGGGGACAAGATCACCTCGGATGCCCAGACCCTGGCGAGCGTCAAGGTCACGGCCGAGATCGTCGAGAACCTCCGCGGTCCCAAGATCTCCATCCAGAAGTTCAAGAACAAGACCGGCTACAAGAAGCGCCAGGGCTTCCGTGCCGAGCTGACCACCGTGAAGGTGACCGGCATCGACGCCTGACCGGCCCGGTCCCCGTCCAGACTCCACCAGCCAGTAAAGACCCGAAGGTAGGCACACCTCATGGCACACAAGAAGGGCGCGAGCTCCACTCGCAACGGTCGCGACTCCAACGCGCAGTACCTCGGCGTGAAGCGCTTCGGCGGCCAGACCGTCAACGCCGGCGAGATCCTCGTCCGGCAGCGCGGCACGCACTTCCACCCCGGCCTCAACGTCGGCCGCGGTGGCGACGACACCCTGTTCGCCCTGGCCGCCGGTCAGGTCGAGTTCGGCACCCGCCGGGGCCGCAAGGTCGTCAACATCCAGGCTGCCGCAGAGTAGTCCACAGGGCCGGCGCTGCCGGCCCCGGTGCGGGTCACGACCCGCACCACCCATGTTTGGTCTGTAGAGGGTGGGTGCGTCCAGCGCCCGCCCTCTACAGTCTTAACGTGGCCCGTCCGTTCTTGAACCAGAGGAGTTCCCCGTGGCCAGTTTCGTCGACCGCGTCGTCCTGCACGTCTCCGGCGGCTCCGGCGGGCACGGCTGCGTGTCCATCCGCCGCGAGAAGTTCAAGCCGCTCGGCGGTCCGGACGGCGGCAACGGGGGGGACGGCGGCAGCGTGGTGCTGCGCGTGGACGGCCAGACCACCACGCTGCTGAACTACCACCACGCCCCGCACCAGTCCGCCCCCAACGGCGGACCCGGCAAGGGCGACCTCCGCCACGGGCACAAGGGCGAGGACCTCGTCCTGTCCGTCCCCGACGGCACCGTGGTCAAGGACCAGGACGGCAACGTCCTGGCCGACCTCGTGGGCCAGGGCTCCGAGTTCGTGGCCGCCCCCGGCGGGCAGGGCGGGCTGGGTAACGCCGCGCTGGCCTCGGTCAAGCGCAAGGCCCCCGGCTTCGCGCTCCTCGGCACGCCGGGCTCGGCCCGGGACGTGGTCCTGGAGCTGAAGTCCATCGCCGACATCGCCCTGGTCGGCTACCCCTCCGCCGGCAAGTCCAGCCTGATCGCCGCGATCAGCGCCGCCCGCCCCAAGATCGCCGACTACCCGTTCACCACGCTCGTCCCGAACCTCGGCGTGGTGGAGGCCGGGGACGTGCGCTACACCGTGGCGGACGTCCCGGGCCTGATCCCCGGCGCCTCCGAGGGCAAGGGCCTGGGGCTGGAGTTCCTCCGCCACGTCGAGCGCTGCGCCGCGCTCGTGCACGTCCTCGACTGCGCGACCCTCGAGCCCGGGCGGGACCCGGTCTCCGACCTCGAGACGATCGAGGCGGAGCTCGCCGGCTACGCCGTCGACGGCGACCTCGACGGCGGCCAGGCGGTGCCGCTCAACGACCGGCCCCGGCTCGTGGTGCTGAACAAGATCGACGTCCTCGAGGCCCGGGAGCTCGCCGAGTTCGTGCGACCCGAGCTCGAGTCCCGCGGCTACCGCGTGTTCGAGATCTCCACCGCCTCCCACGAGGGGCTGCGGGCGCTGACCTTCGCCATGGGCGAGGTCGTGCAGGAGGCCCGTGCGGCCCGCCCCGCCCCGACGGAGGCCCCGCGGGTCGTGCTGCGCCCCAAGGGGGTGCGCGGGCCGGAGTTCACCATCACCCGGGAGGAGCGCAACCTCGAGCCGCTGTGGCACGTGCGCGGCGACAAGCCCGACCGGTGGATCCTGCAGACCGACTTCAACAACGAGGAGGCCGTCGGCTACCTCGCCGACCGGCTCGCGAAGCTCGGTGTTGAGACGGAGCTGTTCAAGCAGGGCGCCCGGCCCGGCGACGCCGTGCTCATCGGTCCCGAGGACGACGGCGTGGTCTTCGACTGGGAGCCCACGATGGTCGGCGGCGCCGAGCTGCTGGCCGGGCCCCGCGGCACCGACCTGCGCTTCGCGGACATCGACCGTCCCACCCGCGAGCAGAAGCGCCAGCAGTACCAGGACCGCAAGGACGCCAAGGCCGCCGCCCGCGCCGAGCTCGAGGCCGAGCGCTCCGCCGGGGTGTGGACCGAGTCGGTCGACGCCCGGCGCGGCGAGGCCCCGGCCGGCACCGACGACTGAGCCCGCCCGCGGGGCGGACCGCGGCCGCACGTGCCGGGAGCCCCCAGGCCACCACCCGACGACCGACCCGACACACCGACCGACCCGACACACCGACTGACCGACACACCGACGACGCCCACCGGACGAGGGAGACGCCCAGGATGAACGAGCAGACGAACGAGATCGACGTCGAGCAGCTCGAGGAGGTCGCGGAGAAGTCCGCGGTCCAGCTCAGCAGCGAGAACCGCGGCAAGAACCGGCGCAGCCCCATCGAGCGCCGCGAGGACATCCCGCGCGCCCACCGCGTGGTGGTCAAGGTCGGCTCGTCCTCGCTGACGTCCATCGAGAGCTCGATCGACGAGCAGGCCGTGCGGATGATCGTGGACGCCCTCGGCGAGACGAAGGCCCGCGGCATCGAGCTCGTGTTCGTGTCCTCGGGCGCCATCACGGCCGGTCTGGCGCCCCTGGGGCTGTCCCGGCGGCCGAAGAACCTGGCCGGCAAGCAGGCGGCCGCGGCCGTGGGCCAGGGCCTGCTCATGGGCCGCTACATCGAGTCCTTCGCCCGCTACGGCGTCACGGTGGGCCAGGTGCTGGTCACCGCCGAGGACCTGATGCGGCGCAGCCACTACAAGAACACCCACCGCCAGATCGAACGGCTCCTGGACTTCGGGGTGCTGCCCATCGTCAACGAGAACGACGCCGTGTCCAGCCAGGAGATCAAGTTCGGCGACAACGACCGGATCGCCGCCCTGATCGCCCACCTGATCAAGGCCGACGTCCTGCTGCTGCTCTCCGACGTCGACGCCCTCTACACCATGGACCCCCGCAAGGGCGGGGAGCGGATCCCGGTGGTGAACGACCCCATCAAGGACCTCGAGGGCGTGCAGATCGGGTCGGTCGGCCGCGCCGGCGTCGGCTCCGGCGGCATGGTCACCAAGGTCCAGGCGGCCCGGATCGCCGCGGCCTCGGGCATCCCCGCGCTCGTCACCTCGGCCCAGAACATCACCCGCGCCCTGGACGGCGAGGACGTCGGCACCTGGTTCGCGACCTCCGGCGGGCGGCGCAACGTCCGGCTGCTGTGGCTGGCCCACCTCGCGGACATCAAGGGCTCCCTGACCCTGGACCCGGGCGCCGTCGAGGCGATCCGCGACCGCAACTCGCTGCTGGCTGCCGGGGTCACCGGCGTGTCCGGGACCTTCGAGGCGGGGGAGCCCGTCTCGCTGCGGGACGAGGAGGGCAAGGAGATCGCCCACGGGCTCAGCAACTACTCCTCGGACGAGATCCCGCCGATGCTCGGCAAGTCCACCTCCGTGCTGGCGGAGGAGCTCGGGGACGACTACAGCCGGGAGCTCGTGCACGTGGACAACCTCGTGGTCCTGCGCGCCCGCGGCGCACGGACTAAACTGAAGAAATGACTTCCGCCGCACACGATTCCGTGACCACCGACGAAGCCACCCGCACGACCGGCAAGGCGGTCGTGACCGACACCGGCGTCATCGCCACCTTCGGGGAGGACCCCGTCGCCGGCGTCGCCGCGATGGCCGACGACGCCCGGGACTCCGCCCGCGTCCTGGGCCGCGCCACCCGGGCCTGGAAGGACCGGGCGCTGCTCGCCATCGCCGACCGCATCGAGCGCAAGCAGGACGTGGTGCTCGCCGCGAACGCCAAGGACCTCGAGCGCGGCCGCGTGAACGGGACCTCCACCGCCCTCCTGGACCGGCTCAAGCTGGACGCCGAGCGGATCACCGGCCTGGCCGAGAGCCTGCGCGAGCTCGCCGCGCTGCCCGACCCCGTGGGCGGGTTCGTCCGCGGCAGCACCCTGCCCAACGGCCTGCGGATGCGCCAGGTGCGCGTGCCGATGGGCGTGGTCGGCGCCATCTACGAGGCCCGCCCCAACGTGACCGTGGACATCGCCGGGATCGCCCTGAAGTCCGGCAATGCGGTGCTGCTGCGCGGCGGCTCGGCCGCGGAGGAGTCCAACCGGGCCCTCGTGGGCATCATCCGGGACTCCCTGGCCGACGTGAAGCTGCCCGTGGACTGCGTCCAGAGCGTCGACGAGTACGGCCGCGAGGGCGCGAACGCGCTCATGGCGGCCCGCGGTAAAGTCGACGTCCTCATCCCGCGCGGCGGGCACGGTCTGATCCAGTCCGTCGTCCAGAACGCCAAGGTCCCCGTCATCGAGACCGGCGAGGGCAACGTCCACCTCTTCGTCGACCACTCGGCGTCGAAGAAGATGGCCGTGGACGTGGTCGTCAACTCCAAGACCCACCGCACGAGCACGTGCAACACCACGGAGACCCTCCTGCTGCACCGCGGCTTCGAGCACGGGGCCGCGGTGCTCGCGGCCCTCGACCGGGCCGGCGTCACGCTGCACGTGGACGAGCGGGCCGAGGCCCTGCTGCCGGCCGGCAGCCACCACCTGCGCGCCACCGACGAGGACTGGGGCACCGAGTACCTGTCCATGGACCTGGCCGTGAAGGTGGTGGACTCCCTGGGCGAGGCGCTCCAGCACATCGACCGGTGGTCCACCCGGCACACCGAGGCGATCGTGACCAACGACCTCGCCTCCGCCGAGCGGTTCGTCGCCGAAATCGACGCCGCCGCGGTCATGGTCAACGCCTCCACCCGGTTCACCGACGGGGGCCAGCTGGGCCTCGGCGCCGAGATCGGCATCTCCACCCAGAAGATGCACGCGCGCGGACCCATGGGCCTGGAGGAGCTGACCACCACGAAGTGGATCGTCCAGGGCGACGGGCACGTCCGCGCCTGAGCCCCGGACGCGGCGGGCCCGCCGCGGATTCAGTACGATGAGAGCCGTCCGGGCCAGCCGGCCGAGGCGGCAGGGCCGTCCACCGACCACCCGCCGCCACGTCGGCGACAGAAGGGATCCCCATGTTCCAGCAGACCGTCACCACCGTCCTCGCAGCAGCCGAGGGCGGGCACGCCGCCGCCGAGGCCGGAGTTCCCCCGTGGGTCTGGGGCGCCTCCGTGTTCGTCGTGCTGATCGGCCTCATGGTGGTGACGCTCTCCTTCGCGAACCGGGGCCTCAGCCCGGAGGTCGGCCAGCACCAGGACCCCGCCGACCTGCCCGCGGACGAGCGAGCCATGCTCGACGAGTACGCGGCCAAGCGCCACGGCTGAGCCGGCGAACCCCACCGTCGTGACGACCGCTCCGCAGGACACCGCCGCCCGGACCCGGGACCTGCCCCTGACGGGCACGGCCGTCCCGCCCCGGATGCCGGGCCGCACCCGGCTCGGCGTCATGGGCGGGACGTTCGACCCCATCCACCACGGCCACCTCGTGGCCGCGTCCGAGGTGGCGGGGGAGTTCGACCTCGACGAGGTCGTGTTCGTCCCGACCGGGCACCCCTGGCAGAAGGCCGCAGGGGCGGTGAGCCCCGCGGAGCACCGCTACCTCATGACGGTGATCGCCACGGCCTCCAACCCGCGGTTCACGGTGAGCCGGGTGGACATCGAGCGCGACGGCCCCACGTTCACGGTCGACACCCTGCGGGACCTGAAGCGGCAGCGCCCGGAGGCGGACCTGTTCTTCATCACGGGCGCGGACGTCATGGCGGAGATCCTGACGTGGAAGGGCGCCGAGGAGCTCTGGCAGCTCGCGCACTTCGTCGGCGTCACCCGGCCGGGCCACGACCTGGCCGCGCCCGTGGGCTCCAGCGGCGTGAACCTGCTCGAGGTGCCCGCGATGGCGATCTCCTCCACGGACTGCCGCGCCCGCGTGGCCGAGCACAAGCCCGTCTGGTACCTCGTGCCCGACGGCGTGGTGCAGTACATCAACAAGTACGGCCTCTACCTCGGACCCGAGGACGGGACGACGACGGACCACGTCGGCGCCCGCGGCGTCTCGGCTAAGGCACCCTGATGGCCGGCGAGGACGACGTGCGGGACGGCGCCGCACCGGACCCCGACCGCGCCCCGGCGCCGCCGCCCTCCGGACCGGCGCCCATCATCGACCTCGGGGGGGACGGCGTGCCGGTCCGCCCCGTCAAGCCTCTCGGGCCGCGGCGGCTGGCCCGTTTGCAGCGCGAGCTGGCCGAGCGCGCCCGCGAGCTCGAGGAGGCCGGCGCCGGCCCGGCGGACCCCGAGCTGCTCGAGAAGCAGCGCCGGTTCGCGGAGCTCGCCGCCCAGGCCGGCGCCGCGCAGGCCGACCCGGGCGCTGACACCGCGGTCCGGGAGCCGGTGGCGGCTCCGGAGGCCCCGGCGCCCGGCTCCGCACCGCCCGGCCCGGGGCAGCCCGCTGCGGCCCCGCGTCCTCCGGCGGTGCCGGAGGACCCGCAGGAGCCGCTCGAGCAGATCACCGTCGTGTTCCCCGGCGGCGGCCCGGACGGGCCGGACGAGCACGTGTCCCACGACCCGGTGCACGTCGACCCGGCCCTGTTCAGCAACCGGCTCGCCCCGGAGGACCTGGCGGCGCTCACGCACATCGAGATCGTCGCGCCCACGGATCCCGAGCACCACGGCTCCACACCGGTCGCGCCCGCCGCGGCCGGTGACCACGAGGAGCACGGGCACGCGGAGGACCCACCGGCTCCGCCGGGGGCCGTTCCGTCCGGGCCCGCGGCGTCGTGGCCCGCGGCCGAGGACGATCCGCCGGCCGCCCCCGTGCCGGCCAGCACCGCCGAGGGGCTCGAGCTGCTGGAGCCCCGGGAGTACCGCCGCCGCACGAACGGCGCCTGGTGGTTCCTGCTGCTGGCGGTGCTCGCGGCCCTCGCCGTCGTGCTCGTGCTGTTCGTGCTCTGAGCACCCCGCCGGCTCCACCGCACCGACCGTTCCCGCACCACCCGTACCTGCACGACTCGTCCACTCCAACCGTCCCCACGGGACGGGACCTCCGGTTCGCCGGGAAAGGATCCTCCTTGACTGTCAACGATCTCTCCCTCTCCATCCTCCAGGTCGCGGCCGCCGCGGCGGACGCCAAGCAGGCCCACGACATCGTGGCCCTCGACGTCAGCGAGGCCCTGGGCATCACCGACGCCTTCCTCGTCGCCTCCGCCTCCAACGAGCGGCTCGTCAACGCCGTGGTCGACGAGATCGAGGAGAAGCTCGTCGAGCGCCTCGAGCTGCGCCCGATCCGCCGCGAGGGCCGCTCCGAGGGGCGCTGGGTGCTCCTGGACTACGGCGACGTCGTGATCCACGTGCAGCACGACGAGGACCGGGCGTTCTACGCCCTCGAGCGGCTGTGGCGGGACAGCCCCGTGGTGGACCTCGGACCGCTCTCCGGCCGGACCGCCGCGGCCCCCGCCACCGACGATTTGCCTGGAGCCTGATCGGCTGTCTACTATGAATGCGTTGCCCAGCGAGGCGCTGGAACAACCGGAAAAGGGTGACTGAAAAGGAGCCCGTGAAGGTTGTGATAATGTCTCCGAGGTAACGACCTGGGGCTGTGGCGCAGCTGGTAGCGCATTTGCATGGCATGCAAAGGGTCAGGGGTTCGAGTCCCCTCAGCTCCACCAGGATGAAAGAGCCCGTTCCGCATCACGCGGGGCGGGCTCTTTCGCGTTTTCTCAGCTTCCTTCCCTTCCGTTCGTTGACGCGTCCTGTTACCGTCAGCACCACCGGCGGCCGTCCTCCGTGACCCGGGTCACAGCGAGCTCGAGGCCACAGCGTGGGGAGTTCCGTCGGGGACAAGGGCGTCGACGGTGGAGACCCACCGTGGACGCCCGTGACGGACATCCACCACGGAAGAGGTCATGATGGCAGGGAACAGAGCGGTCGCCTACAAGGGTCCCGGCAAGGTCGAGGTCATCGACACCGAGTACCCGGAGTTCGATCTCAAGGACGCGCCGGGGATCAACCCGGCCAACATCGGCCGGAAGGTCCCGCACGGGGTCATCCTCCGGACCGTGGCCACCAACATCTGCGGCTCGGACCAGCACATGGTGCGCGGGCGCACCACGGCCCCCACGGACCTGGTCCTCGGTCACGAGATCACGGGCGAGGTCATCGAGTGCGGGCCGGACGTCGAGTTCATCAAGGTCGGGGACATCGTCTCCGTCCCGTTCAACATCTCCTGCGGCCGGTGCCGCAACTGCAAGGAGCGCAAGACCGGCATCTGCCTCAACGTCAACCCGGACCGGCCGGGCTCCGCCTACGGCTACGTGGACATGGGCGGCTGGGTCGGCGGTCAGGCCGAGTACGTGCTGGTGCCCTACGCGGACTGGAACCTGCTGAAGTTCCCGGACCGGGACCAGGCCCTGGAGAAGATCATGGACCTGACCATGCTCTCCGACATCCTGCCCACCGGCTACCACGGCGTGGTGACGGCCGGGGTGGGCGTGGGCTCGACCGTCTACATCGCCGGTGCCGGACCGGTGGGCCTGGCCGCGGCGGCCTCGGCGCACCTGCTGGGAGCCGCGGTGGTGATCGTGGGCGACATGAACGAGCAGCGGCTGGCCCAGGCCCGCAGCTTCGGCTGCGAGACCGTCGACGTCTCGAAGGGCTCGCCCGCCGAGCAGATCGAGCAGATCCTGGGTGTCCCGGAGGTCGACTGCGGCGTGGACGCCGTCGGCTTCGAGGCCCGTGGGCACGGCAAGGACGCCTCCCACGAGGCCCCGGCCACCGTGCTCAACTCCCTGATGGACATCACCGCCGCCGGCGGGGCGCTGGGCATTCCGGGCCTGTACGTCACCGGGGATCCCGGAGCCGTGGACGAGGCCGCGAAGAAGGGGTCCCTGTCGATCAGCCTCGGCACGGGATGGGCGAAGTCGCTGTCCTTCACCACGGGGCAGTGCCCGGTGATGAAGTACAACCGGCAGCTGATGATGGCGATCCTGCACGACAAGATCCAGATCGCCAAGGCCGTCAACGCCAAGGCCATCCCGCTGGAGGAGGCGCCGCAGGGCTACGCCGAGTTCGACGCCGGGGCGGCCACCAAGTACGTGCTCAACCCCAACGGCTACATCAAGAACTAGTCCGCGGACCCCGACCGCCCGCGGGGCGGGCCGCACCGGACCTCCGGCGCGGCCCGCCCCGCGGGCGCCGCCGTGTCCGCGGTGTGCCCTGTGGAAGACTGGGCGCATGGCCAAGAAATCCAGCAGCTCGGAGCTCAAGCAGACCGTCGACCAGGTCGCCGAGGAAGCCATCAACGTGGGCTACCGCCTCGAGCAGCGGCTCCACCGGTTCCGGCAGCGGCGCGCCGAGGCCCGCGGGGACATCCCGGTCATGGTGGCCTTCGAGGGCTACGGCTCCGAGCACCACGTGCGGGTCCTGGGCCGGGCCCTGCTGAAGACCCGGGGGCTGATCGAGTCCACCGACGAGAGCGCCGAGTCCATCCGCGGCTGGCGCTCGTTCACCTCCGTGCCCATCGCCTTCGCCCACGTCAACATCTGGATCGACGAGTTCGAGTTCCACCTGGTGGCCGACAAGGGCGGGGTGGTCGACGTCGACCTGCAGGTGTCCCTGGCCCCCGGCGAGCACACCGTGTGGATGCAGACGGAGGGCTCCGAGACGGTCGAGTCCCGCGTGTTCGTCGTGGCCGACGAGCAGCGCATCGGGGTGGTCTCCGACATCGACGACACCGTCATGGTCACGGCCCTGCCCCGGCCCATGCTGGCCGCCTGGAACTCGTTCGTGCTCAACGAGCACGCCCGCACGCCCACCCCCGGGATGGCGGTCATGATGGACCGGCTGCTGCACCGCCACCACGAGGCGCCGTTCCTCTACCTCTCCACGGGGGCGTGGAACGTGGCGCCGACCCTGCGCCGCTTCCTCACGCGCAACGCCTACCCGGCCGGGGCCCTGCTGCTCACCGACTGGGGACCCACCACGGACCGGTGGTTCCGGGCCGGGGCCGCGCACAAGGTGCAGAACCTCGAGCGGCTGGCCCGCAATTTCCCGCACGTGCGCTGGATCCTCATCGGCGACGACGGCCAGCACGACCCCGAGATCTACAGCGGCTTCGTGCACCGCTATCCCGAGCACGTGGCCGCCATCGTGATCCGCAACCTGTCCCCGGCGGAGGCCGTGCTGGCCGGCACCCCGCTGGTCAACGAGGAGCGGCGGGTCACCATCCCCGAGGGCACGCTGTGGATCGAGGGCAACGACGGCGCCTCGATCTCGCGGCAGCTCGCGGAGCACGGCCTGCTCTGACCGGCGGGCTGCGGCGTCCGAGCCGGGCCCTACCCTGGACCCATGACCAGCACCCGCAGCACCCTCCCCGCCCCCGCACCGGCAGACGACTCGGCAGACGTCCCGGCGGACACTTCGGCGGACTTCCCGGCCGTGGACGCCGCCGTCGCCGGTGCCCGGGCGGCCTTCGTGCCCGACGTCGACCTCGCGACCCGGCTGGACCGGCTGCACCGGCTCGAGGACCTCGTGCGGGAGAACCGGACGGTGCTCGAGGAGGCGCTGTCCACCGACCTCGGCAAGCCCCCGGCGGAGGCGTGGCTGACCGAGCTCGGCTTCACCCTCGAGGAGATCGCCGGCATCCGCAAGGAGCTCGGCCGCTGGGTGACCCCGGCCCGCGTCCCCGTCCCGCTGAGCCTCGCCCCGGCCCGCTCCCGCGTGGAGCACCAGCCGCTCGGGACCGTGCTCGTGATGGCGCCGTGGAACTATCCCGTCCAGCTCGTCCTGAGCCCCCTGGCGGGAGCGCTCGCCGCCGGCAACACCGTCGTCGTCAAGCCCTCCGAGGTCTCCGCGACCGTCTCCGGGGTGCTGGCCGAGCTGCTCGAGCGCTACCTGGGGGACTGCGTGCGCGTGGTCGAGGGCGGCGTGCCGGAGACCACGCGGCTGCTCGAGCACCGCTTCGACCACGTCTTCTACACCGGCAACGGGACGGTGGCCCGGATCGTGATGGCCGCCGCGGCCCGGCACCTGACCCCGGTGACCCTCGAGCTGGGCGGGAAGTCCCCGGTCTGGGTGGACGGCTCGACCGACCTGCGCACCGCCGCCCGGCGGATCGTGTGGGGGAAGTTCCTCAACGCCGGCCAGACCTGCGTGGCCCCGGACCACGTGCTCGGCACCCCGGAGACGCTCGCCGCCCTCGAACCGGAGCTCCTGCGGGCCGTGGAGGAGCACTACGGCGAGGACCCGTCCCGCAGCGACTCCTACGGGCGGATCGTCACCGCGCGCCACCTCGACCGGCTGGTGGGGCTCCTGGAGCAGGTCCCCGCCCACGACGTCGTCTGCGGCGGGACCGCCGAGCCGGGGGAGCGCTACCTCGCGCCCACGGTGGTGCGCTCCGCCCCGGACGGCCCGCTCATGGCCGAGGAGCTCTTCGGTCCCGTCCTGCCCCTGGTCCCGGTCGCCTCCGCGGAGCACGCCGTCGAGCTGATCACCGCCGGGGACAAGCCGCTGGCCCTCTACGTGTTCTCCGAGGAGCGCTCGGTGAAGGAGCTGTTCCGCCGGCGCACGTCCTCCGGTGGACTGTCCTTCAACGCCCCGCTGCTGCACCTGACCAGCCCCCAGCTGCCGTTCGGCGGCGTGGGTGAGAGCGGCACCGGCGCCTACCACGGGAAGTTCTCGTTCACCACGTTCTCCCACGCGCGCGCGGTCCTGGACAAGCCGCTCGCCCCCGACACGCTGCGGGTCGTCTACCCGCCCTACCGGGGTCTGCGGGCCCGCCTCGCGGCCGCGGCGGTCGGGCTGCGCCGGCCCCGCCGCCGGACCCGACACGCCGTGTCCGAAAATTAATCCTGTCCACCGGCCGGGGGTCCCGCGGTGCGCACAGCCTGTGCACAACGGGACCCCGGCGGCGGGATTCCGCGACCCCCCGCGGAGGCCGCCTGTGGATGGCCGGCGGTGGTTCTGGGGATAGCGAGAGAGGAGCTGTGGACAACCCTCACCACTGCATCTAGGGGTCGCTTCCCCTTCCTGGCACTAGATGTAGTATTGAAATCAGCCACCCGGAGAGACCCCTACACCGCCGCAGACCCTGCGGAAGTCCCGGATCTCCCCCACAAACCACCCGATCGACCAAGGGGAAACAGCGATGTCCGTGACCGTGTACAGCAAGCCGGCCTGCGTCCAGTGCAATGCCACCTACCGGGCCCTGACCAAGAAGGGCATCGAGTACAACGTCGTCGACGTCACCGAGGACGAGGCCGCCCTGGCCCACGTCCTGGCCCTCGGCTACCAGCAGGTCCCGGTCGTCGAGACGGCGACCGAGCACTGGTCCGGCTACCGCCCGGACAAGATCACCTCCCTGGCCGTCCTCCTCTCGGCCTGAGGCCGGAGCGCCGCCCGCTTCCCCGCGGCGCCCCGGTCCATCCACCACCGACCCCATTTCGGAGCGCGGAAGCAATGAGCACGCACCACCCCGGCACCCGTCCCGGGACCGCTCAGCAGGACCACGGCGACACCGCCGCGGCACCGGACAGCCACGCCCCACTGGTGGTCTACTTCTCCTCGGTCTCCAACAACACGCACCGCTTCGTCGAGAAGCTCGACGCCCGCGTGCTGCGCCTTCCTCTTCTGACCGGGGAGGAGCCCCCCGAGATCACCGAGCCCTTCGTGCTGGCCGCCCCGACGTACGGGCGGCCCAACGGCAGCGGGGCCGTCCCGCCGCAGGTCGTGAAGTTCCTCAACAAGGAGACCAACCGGCGGTTCCTGCGCGGCGTCATCGGCGCGGGCAACACCAACTTCGGGTCGGCGTTCTGCCTGGCCGCGGACAAGATCGCGACCAAGTGCGGCGTCCCCGTCCTCTACAAGTTCGAACTCATGGGCACCCCCGAGGATGTCCACCAGGTAAATCAAGGATTGGAACAGTTTTGGCGACAATTTCCGCAGCTCCGGGCGTGAGCGTCGAGCCCGGCCACGAGGACACGCGCGTCCCCGAGAAGTACCGGGGCCTGGGCTACCACGAGCTCAACGCCCTGCTGAACCTCTACGACGCCGACGGCCACATCCAGTTCGACGCCGACCGGCAGGCCGCCCGGCAGTACTTCCTGCAGCACGTGAACAACAACACCGTCTTCTTCCACGACCTCGAGGAGAAGCTCGACTACCTGGTCTCGCACCAGTACTACGAGCCCGAGGTCCTGGCGAAGTACAGCATGGAGTTCATCAAGGAGCTCTCCAAGCGCGCGTACTCCCAGAAGTTCCGCTTCGAGACCTTCCTGGGCGCGTTCAAGTTCTACACGTCCTACACGCTGAAGACCTTCGACGGCCAGCGCTACCTCGAGCGCTTCGAGGACCGTGTGGTCATGGTCTCCCTCTACCTCGCCGACGGCAACGAGCTGCTCGCCACGCAGCTGGTCGACGAAATCATCTCCGGGCGCTTCCAGCCGGCGACCCCCACGTTCCTCAACGCGGGCAAGCAGCAGCGCGGCGAGCTCGTCTCCTGCTTCCTGCTCCGCATCGAGGACAACATGGAGTCCATCGGGCGGTCGATCAACTCCGCCCTGCAGCTGTCCAAGCGCGGCGGCGGCGTGGCGTTCGCGCTGACCAACGTCCGCGAGGCCGGGGCCCCGATCAAGAAGATCGAGAACCAGTCCTCGGGCATCATCCCCATCATGAAGCTGCTGGAGGACTCCTTCTCCTACGCCAACCAGCTGGGCGCCCGCCAGGGCGCGGGCGCGGTGTACCTGCACGCCCACCACCCGGACATCTACAGCTTCCTGGACACCAAGCGGGAGAACGCGGACGAGAAGATCCGGATCAAGACCCTCTCCCTGGGCGTGGTCATCCCGGACATCACGTTCGAGCTGGCCAAGAAGAACCAGGACATGTACCTGTTCTCCCCGTACGACGTGGAGCGGGTCTACGGCATGCCGTTCTCCGACGTCAACGTGTCCGAGAAGTACCACGAGATGGTCGCGGACGGCCGGATCACCAAGAAGAAGATCAACGCCCGCGAGTTCTTCCAGACCCTCGCCGAGGTCCAGTTCGAGTCCGGCTACCCGTACGTCATGTTCGAGGACACGGTGAACCGGGCCAACCCGATCGACGGCAAGATCATCATGTCCAACCTCTGCTCCGAGATCCTCCAGGTCTCCGAGCCGTCCACGTACCACGAGGACCTGAACTACGACGAGGTCGGCAAGGACATCTCCTGCAACCTCGGCTCCCTCAACATCGCGCTGACCATGGAGTCCCCGGACTTCGGGCAGTCCGTGGAGACCGCGATCCGCGGGCTCACCGCGGTGTCGGACATGTCCGACATCACCTCGGTGCCCTCGATCGAGCGCGGCAACCAGATGTCCCACGCCGTGGGCCTCGGGCAGATGAACCTGCACGGCTACCTCGCCAAGGAGCACATCCACTACGGCTCCGAGGAGGGCCTCGACTTCACGAACATCTACTTCTACACGGTCACGTACCACGCGGTCCGCGCGTCGAACGAGATCGCGAAGGAGCGCAAGGCGGTGTTCGCCGGCTTCGAGCGGTCCCAGTACGCGTCGGGGGAGTACTTCACCAAGTACACCGACCGTGACTGGGTCCCGGCCACCGGGCGGGTGCGGGAGCTGTTCGCCGAGGCGGGCGTGCACATCCCCACCCGGGCGGACTGGGAGCAGCTCAAGGCCTCGGTCATGGAGCACGGCATGTACAACCAGAACCTGCAGGCCGTGCCGCCGACCGGGTCGATCTCCTACATCAACAACTCGACGTCCTCGATCCACCCGATCGCCTCGAAGATCGAGATCCGGAAGGAGGGCAAGCTGGGCCGCGTGTACTACCCGGCGCCCTTCATGAACAACGAGAATCTGGAGTACTTCCAGGACGCGTACGAGATCGGCTACGAGAAGATCATCGACACCTACGCCGCGGCCACCCAGCACGTGGACCAGGGCCTGTCGCTGACCCTGTTCTTCAAGGACACGGCCACCACCCGGGACATCAACCGGGCGCAGATCTACGCGTGGCGCAAGGGCATCAAGACGATGTACTACTCCCGCATCCGCCAGCTGGCGCTGGAGGGCACCGAGGTCGAGGGCTGCGTCTCCTGCATGCTCTGACCGCCGGAGCCCCGGCGACCACCCCACAACTCCCCGCGCGCGTCCGCAGGACGCGCGCGGGGGTCCACCCCGTTCGAGGAAGAGACAGATCATGACTCTGGAGAAGAGCGAGAGCATCGACAAGGTGCAGCTGCTCCACCACCAGGCCCAGGCCATCAACTGGAACCGGATCGAGGACCCCAAGGACGACGAGGTCTGGGACCGGCTGACCGCGAACTTCTGGCTGCCCGAGAAGGTGCCGATCTCCAACGACGTCCCCTCGTGGAAGACCCTCACCGCGGAGGAGCAGCAGCTCACCATGCGGGTGTTCACCGGTCTGACGCTGCTGGACACCATCCAGGGCACCGTGGGCGCCGTCTCCCTGATCCCGGACGCCGTCACCCTGCATGAGGAGGCGGTGTACACCAACATCGCGTTCATGGAGTCGGTGCACGCGAAGTCCTACTCCTCCATCTTCTCGACGCTGTCCTCCATGAAGGAGATCGACGACGTCTTCCGCTGGTCACGGGAGAACCCGTACCTGCAGAAGAAGGCCGACATCATCATCAAGTACTACAAGGGCGACGACCCGCTGAAGAAGAAGGTGGCCTCGACCCTGCTCGAGTCCTTCCTCTTCTACTCCGGGTTCTACCTGCCCATGTACTGGTCCTCCCGGGCCAAGCTGACGAACACGGCCGACCTGGTGCGCCTCATCATCCGTGACGAGGCCGTGCACGGCTACTACATCGGCTACAAGTTCCAGCGCGCCATGGCCCTGGAGTCCCAGGAGCGTCAGGACGAGCTGAAGCTCTACACCTACGAGTTGCTCGAGGAGCTCTACGAGAACGAGGTGCGCTACACCGAGTCCCTCTACGACGGTGTCGGGTGGACCGAGGACGTCAAGAAGTTCCTGCACTACAACGCCAACAAGGCCCTGAACAACCTGGGCTTCGAGGCGCTGTTCCCGAAGGAGATGACCGACGTCTCGGCGGCCATCCTGTCCGCGCTGTCCCCGAACGCCGACGAGAACCACGACTTCTTCTCCGGCTCGGGCTCCTCCTACGTGATCGGCAAGGCCGTGAACACGGAGGACGAGGACTGGGATTTCTGATCCCGGCCTGAACCATGAGGACGACGACGGCGGTCCGGTCCACCTTCCCGAGGTGGGCCGGACCGCCGTCGTCGACAGGCATGACTCGATCCCGTGGTGCCGTGCTGCCTCAGCCTGCCGCGCCGACCCGGGGGTCGGCGGTGCTCTGTCGCCGGATCGTCCAGGGCCAGGTGATGAGCGCCCAGGCCACGGCGATGATGAGGAACTCGACCAGCAGGTACCACGGCCAGGGTCCGAGCAGGTCGAGGATCGAGGGGTTGTCCGGCTTGCCGTTGAGGAAGCCGTAGTTGGTCCCCAGCCAGCTGTTGAGTGCGAAGGCAGCCATGGCCCACATGACGGTGACGACCATGGCCAGGCGGTAGCTGCCCCAGTCGACGCGGCCGACGCGTCCCCAGATCAGGTACAGGGTGGCCCAGAGGACCAGGATGTGCTGGACCCAGAGGTCGATGAAGTCGATGTGGGGGAAGTCCGGCGAGTCGAGTGCCGGGGTGAGGATGGCCTGCGGGTTGAGAGTCAGTCCCCAGTAGTAGGTGAGCGCCGTCGCCCAGCGGGCCCGTGTCCACAGGGCGATGACAGCGACCATCCACGCGAGGTCCGAGAGGTGGACCGGCAGAGAGATGTGGACGTCGAAATTGTCCGGCACCGATCGGTAGACGAGCATCGTCACCGTGTACGTGGTCAGCACCGCGGCGAAGGCCCGCGAGAACACCACCTCGGCCGGGGAATCCCGAAGGCGGCGGCCCAGCATCACCACGAGCACAGCCCCGAGGACGCAGATGCCCAGAGCGGCCCAGTGAGTGGGGCCGTAGGGTACGAAGACCTCCTCGTTCGGCATCGCCGTCCCCCCTCCACCGGGTCTCCTGGGTGGTGCGCCCGTGAGGCCAGGACATCAGATCCGGTCGTCCAGGGCCATGGGCGGGGCAGTGTGGACCGGAACCGGCGCCGGACCGCCGTCCGAGCTCTTGGCCTTGCCCGGACCGATGCTGCGGGTCACGGAGACCAACTGGTAGGGCCTCTTGGCCCGGGGCCGCGTGTCACGCCGGAGCAGCGCCACCCATCCTTCGCCGGCAACGTCGATCTGCTTCAAGGGCCGGGTGAGGTAGCTGACCACCGTCGGCGGCGTGGTGGATCGATCGATGCGGACCCCGCCGACGAGACCGGTGTTGAAATCGCGGGTCCAGGCGTTCTTCGCCGGCGTGGCCGAGGCAATGTGCTCTGCGAACTCCGACGGCACCACGAAGGTCGCGATCCTGCCTTCCACACCCTGCAGCCGCAACGGCACCCGGTACCGCGGTGCCTCCAGCTCGTCCATCCCAGGCCCTTCTTCGCGGGTTCGGACGGCCGCATTATAGCGGATCCCTCTGGATGTCTTCCTCCACGTGATCGACGCGGCGGCGGCACCGGTCACCCGGAGACCCGGTTGCCGGTGAGAGGGATGCGGAGATCAGGGCGTCACGGAGTCGTTCACCGCGTCGGCTGGGAGACGTCCACGCCGGTGACCGGGTCGCCGGCCCGCTCGTAGACGAGTGAGACCGCTCCCTTCGGGAACGCCCGCGGCGGCTGCGCCAGGGTGAAGGCGGCCGGGACGGTGCCGTCGCCGAAGACGCGCTTGCCCGAGCCCAGCACCAGCGGATAGAGGAGCAGGTTCAGCCGGTCGACGAGGTCTTCCCTCAGCAGCGTCCGCACGAGGTCGCCGCTGCCGATGACGTGGATCTCGCCGAACCGGTCCTTGAGGGCGCGCACCTCGGCGGCGACCTCCGTCAGCACCGTGGTGCCCTCCCACGACGGGTCGGTCAGCGTGCGGGACACGACGAACTTCGGCACCGTGTTGAACGTCGCGGCGATCGGGTCGGCGTCGCCGTGGTCCGGCCAGTAGCCGGCGAAGATGTCGTAGGTCCGGCGACCGAGCAGCAGCGCGTCGATGCGCTCGATCCCGGCGCCGATCGTCGCGCCCGATTCGTCGTCGAAGTACGCCCCCTGCCAGCCGCCGAGATCGAAGCCGCCCGCACGGTCCTCGTCGGGCCCGCCCGGCGCCTGGTAGACGCCGTCGAGGGTGAGGAAGAGGTCGACCTGGATGATGCCCATGACGTGGTCCTTCGGTGTGCTCCGACGACATCCGTGGTGCCCAGTTTTTCGCCACGGGATCCGGGGGTCAACCCGTTGCCCCCGGATGACGGCGCGCCCAGGCGCGAGCGGGAATCCTCGTGCGTCCTCAGCACGAGGCGCGGGCTCGTCGGCCTCGGAACGGCGGGGTTGTCCGGCGGGGATCGTCCGGTGCGGCGGGCTCGGCCGGACCCGGGAGTGGCGGGTCGCCGGGCGGTCACGGCGGTGTTCTGTCGTCGGCTCCGAGCCGTTAGCCTGTCCGCGCCCGTCACTAGACTGAGCCGCATGAACGAGCAGGAACCGGGCCGGTCCCGGGCCGCCTCGGCACCCGCAGGCCGTGCGGCACTTCCCGCGGACGCGACCGACACGTCCGCTCCGATCGATGAAGCCGGGGCATCACCGGGGCTGATCGATCCCGAGGCCGTGGACACCTCGGTGCGCAGCCCGGCGCAGCGGTCTCGCACCTTCGCCGGGATCCTGGTGAACACCGCCCTCGCCAACATCACGACCAGCTACCTCTGGTTCGCCCTGACGTTCTGGGTGTATCTGGAGACGCGCAACGTCATCGCCACCGGGGTGGTCGGCGGCGCGTACATGCTGCTCATCGCGCTCTCCAGCATCAGCTTCGGCACCTTCGTGGACCGCTACCGCAAGCTCGCCGTGATGCGCTTCGCCGCAGCCTTCACCCTGGTGATGTTCGTGCTGGCGGGCGTCCTGTTCCTCCTCGCCCCGGCGGCCTCGATGGCGGACCTGACCCGCCCGTGGATCTGGGTCTTCGCCCTGGTCGTCCTGATCGGGGCGGTGGTCGAGAACATGCGCAACATCGCCCTGTCCACCACGGTCACGATCCTCATCGAGCCGGATCGGCGCGCCAACGCCAACGGCCTGGTGGGCATGGTGCAGGGCCTGATGTTCATCGTGACCTCGGTGCTCTCCGGGCTGTCGGTCGGACTGCTGGGCATGGGCTGGACGGTCGTGGTCGCCGTGGCGCTCACGGCCGCGGCCTTCGGGCACCTGTTGACGCTGCGCATGCCCGAGGAGGTGCGCGCCGCGGCCACGGACGCCCACGGCAGCTTCGACCTGCGGGGGGCGTTCGCCGCCGTGCTGGCCGTGTCCGGGCTGTTCGCGCTGATCCTGTTCTCGACGTTCAACAACTTCATCGGCGGCGTCTACATGGCCTTGATGGACCCGTACGGTCTGGAGATGTTTCCCGTGGAGATCTGGGGCGCGGTCTTCGCGCTCGGCGCCACCGGCTTCATCGTGGGCGGGGCGCTGATCGGCAAGTTCGGGCTGGGGTCCAATCCGCTGCGCACCATGTTGTTCGCGGTGATGGCGATGGGCGTGCTCGGCGCGGTGTTCACCGTACGGGAGTGGGCCTGGCTGTACGTCCTGGGCATCTGGCTCTACATGGCGCTCTTCCCCTTCGTGGAGGCGGCGGAACAGACGGTCATCCAGCGGGTCGTGCCGCTGGAGCGGCAGGGCCGTGTCTTCGGCTTCGCCATGGCGTTCGAGTCCGCGGCGGCGCCGGTCACCGCGTTCCTCATCGCACCGATCGCCCAGTTCTGGATCATCCCGTACGCGCGGTCCGCGGAGGGCGGCGCCCAGCTGGCCCCGCTGCTCGGCGAGGGCACCTCGCGCGGCATCGCCCTGGTGTTCCTGGTGGCCGGCATCGTCATGATCGCCGCCGCGCTGCTGGCCTTCCTGACCCCGGTCTACCGCCGGGTCTCGGCGTCGTACGCCCAGGTCGCGGCGGAGGACGCCGCGGACGGCGTCACCGCCTCCCGGTCCTCCGCATGAACGAGTCCCACCGCCGGCCCGGTGAGCCCGGGCTTCCGGCCGGCGGGCGGGACGGGGCCGGCACTCCGGCTCGACCGGATCGGCAGGCCCGGGCACGCCTCAGCGATGGGCGGCGATGTAGGCGTCGAAATCCCACGGCGGTCGGGTGGGCGAGCCGTCGAGGAACTTCTCGGCGGCCGCCCGGCCGCTGCGGTAGAGGAAGTCCCGGTCCTCGTCGGTGAGGTTGAAGTCGGTGGCGCGGATGGTGCCGGTGTCGACGAAGATCGTGCGGGCCTGGGCGTCGGGGGACTCGATGTGCATCTGGTCGTAGAAGCCGGTCATGGTCTTGAGCATCGCCCGGCTCATGCTCACCGGCCCCTTGATCGGGTACCCCTTGCCCTGGACCGCGTCCGGATGGGCCGAGAGCTTGATGCCCAGCGTGGGCCACCGCGGAACGGTGCCCGGCGGGGCGTCGAAGGCGGCGATCGGGAAGTTGGAGAGCATGCCGCCGTCGACCAGCCAGGCCTTCTTCCCGTCGGCGGTGTCCCAGCGGACGGGCCGGTAGAAGAAAGGGATGGACATCGAGGCCCGGACCGCCTCGACCACGTGCTGGGCGCTCCGGTCACGGCCGAAGTCGTCGTAGTCCCAGGGCAGGTAGCGCAGCCGGCCCCTGCTGATGTCCGAGGCGGTGACCACCAGCCGGTAGGACCGCTCCGGGGCGGGGGGCCGTTCCTCGTCGGTGTAGGGCAGGTCGGCGAAGGTCCGCACCCCGTACTCGTCGAGCTGGGACTGCAGCCAGGACCGGAGGTGCTCGCCGAGGTAGATGCCGTTGCGGGCCAGGATCCCGGCGGCCTGGCCCGCGGTGTAGCGCGTGAGGCGGGAGCCGTCGCGGAAGTCCGGGTACTGGACGGAGCCGATGATGTCCACCAGCTTCGCCGCCGGGGCGCCGGCGGCGACCAGGGCCCCGACGATCGCTCCGGCGGAGGTCCCGGCGACCCGTTTGAAGCGGTAGCCGTGCTCCTCGAGGACCTCGATGGCCCCGACCAGGGCGATGCCCTTGACGCCCCCGCCCTCCAGCACCAGGTCGGCATACCGTTCCATGCTGTCCACGCCCCTTCGGCAGGTTCGATCCCCGAGGTCAGTACAGCAAATGCCGTGCGGGCACGGAACGGCTGCCCGATATCGGGCCCCGTGTGACGGGAAAGAATTCGCCCGACAACAATCAGCGGTCGCGGAAATTCCCTGGTATTCCCGTCAGCACACCGAAACACGCTCTGACCAGGGCACGAACCCGTGCACCGGAAATCTTCATCTCGGCGTCACATGGTCACAGCCGCAGCACGGGAACGTCCGTCTGCTTTGACGTGCGACCCACCCGTGATTATGTCGATGCACATCACTCCGCCGGTATTCTCCGTACGCCGCAAAAAAGCGTTGGAGAACGATTGCCGGGGGTCCTCCTGCCACCCCGAACGGGACGTGCGGGAGTCGCGATCACACGACAGGCGCTTGTCCAGAAGCCGAGAACGATGAATTCCTCAGTTCGTCCCTACTGTGCTGCCAAGCCACGCATCGTGCGTCCCCTCCCGGAGGGGCTGGTGGGCATCAGACAGCGCCTCGTCCGGGTGATGGCCCAGAAGTGGGTCAACGGTACCGTGCTCCGCTACGCGTTCCGAGGGGGCCCCGAGCCGCAGCGCCAGGCGGTGCGCAGCGCGTTCCGGGAGTGGAAGGACCTGGAGATCGGCCTCGGATTCCAGGAGGTGGACGAGCCGGGGGAGGCCGAGGTCCGGATCTCCTTCGACCAGGCCGACGGGTCGTGGTCCTATCTGGGCAGGGACGTCCTGACGATCGGCACCCAGGACGCGACCATGAACTTCGGCTGGGACCTGACCGACGAGTACGGGCGCACCACGGCGCTGCACGAGATCGGCCACACGATGGGCCTGCCCCACGAGCACCAGAACCCGTTCGCCGGGATCGTCTGGGACGAGGCGAAGGTCTACGCGTTCTTCGCCGGGGCACCGAACCACTGGTCCCCGGAGACCACGCACCACAACGTCCTGCGCAAACTGGGCCAGGACGAGGTGGAGGGCTCGACCTGGGACCCCGACTCGGTGATGCAGTACTCCTTCCCCGGAGGCCTCATCAAGGAGCCCGCCCGCTACCAGCCGGGCATCAGCCCTCCGGGCGGCCTGTCGGCCAAGGACCAGGACTGGGTGCGGAAGTTCTACCCGGTCCTGCCGCACGTGCTCCCGACGCTCGAGCCGTTCCGGTCCACGCCCCTGACCCTGGTCCCGGGGCAGCAGGCGGACTTCGAGATCACCCCCGCCCTGTCGCGGAAGCACCAGATCGCCACCTTTGGGACGGCGGACACCACCCTGGTGCTCTTCGAGGAGGTCGACGGAGAGCTGCGCTTCCTCGCCGGCGACGACGACAGCGGGGAGGACCGCAACTCCACCCTGTCGGCGAAGCTCTTCCGGGGGAGGCGGTACGTCGTCCGCGTCAGGCTCGCATGGGCAGGACAGTCCGGGGACACCGCCATCATGTGCTGGTAGCCGGGGCGGGACCGGCTCGGTTCCCTGAGCGGCGCCCCTCGGCCCAGCACCCCACCCGGCCACCGCCGGCCCCGGACCGGTACCGCCATCCTGGAAGGAAGACCCATGTCCCAGACGCCTGACGCTCCCGTGCACGGCAGCGAGAGCGAGAACCCGGCGATCGACGCGCCCACCCCCAAGACCGGTCAGCCGCGGACGGTCCAGGACTGGTGGCCCAACCAGCTGGACCTGAACGTCCTGCGGAAGCACTCGACCACGACCGACCCGCTGGGCCCCGGCTTCGACTACGCGAAGGAGTTCGCCACGCTCGACGTCGAGGAGCTCAAGCGCGACCTCGTCGAGCTCATGACCACCTCGCAGGCCTGGTGGCCCGCCGACTTCGGGCACTACGGAGGGCTGTTCATCCGGATGAGCTGGCACTCGGCCGGCACCTACCGGATCGCGGACGGCCGCGGGGGAGCCGGGGAGGGCGCCCAGCGGTTCGCCCCGCTCAACAGCTGGCCGGACAACGCCAACCTGGACAAGGCCCGGCGTCTGCTGTGGCCGGTCAAGCAGAAGCACGGCCGGAAGATCTCGTGGGCCGACCTGCTGGTGCTCGCCGGGAACGTGGCGCTCGAGTCGATGGGCTTCCGGACGTTCGGCTTCGGTTTCGGGCGCGAGGACGTGTGGGAGCCCGAGGAGATGTTCTGGGGCCCGGAGGACACCTGGCTCGGCGACGAGCGCTACGCCGGCGACCGCGAGCTCTCGGGCCCGCTGGCCGCGGTCCAGATGGGGCTGATCTACGTCAACCCCGAGGGCCCCGGCGGCAACCCCGACCCGCTCGCGTCCGCCCGGGACATCCGCGACACGTTCGGCCGCATGGCGATGAACGACGAGGAGACGGTCGCGCTCATCGCCGGCGGGCACTCCTTCGGGAAGACCCACGGGGCCGGGCCCGCTGATCACGTGGGCCCCGAGCCCGAGGCGTGCCCGGTCACGGGGCAGGGCCTGGGCTGGAGGAGCAGCTACGGGACGGGCAGGGGGCCGGACACGATCACCAGCGGTCTGGAGGTGACCTGGACCAGCACCCCGACCCAGTGGGGCAACGGCTTCTTCGGCAACCTGTTCGGCCACGAGTGGGAGCTGACCGAGAGCCCGGCGGGGGCCCACCAGTGGGTCGCCGAGGACGCGACCGAGACCGTCCCGGACGCCTTCGACCCGGGGCGGAAGCACCGGCCGACGATGCTGACGACCGACCTCGCGCTCCGGGCGGACCCGGTGTACGAGAAGATCTCGCGGCGGTTCCACGAGCACCCGGACGAGTTCGCCGAGGCGTTCGCCAAGGCCTGGTACAAGCTGCTGCACCGCGACATGGGCCCGGTCACGCGCTTCCTGGGGCCGTGGGTCCCGGAGCCGCAGCTGTGGCAGGACCCGGTCCCGGCGGTCGACCACGAGCTGGTCGGGGACGAGGACGTCGCCGCCCTGAAGGAGACCCTCCTCGGCTCGGGGCTGACCGTGGCGCAGCTGGCCTCCACCGCGTGGGCCTCCGCGGCGAGCTTCCGGGGCACCGACAACCGGGGCGGGGCCAACGGCGCCCGCATCCGGCTCGAGCCGCAGCGCGGCTGGGAGGTGAACGAGCCGGAGCGGCTGGCCGAGGTGCTGCGCGTCCTCGAGCAGGTCCGGGAGGACTTCAACGGCGCCCGGTCCGACGGCACGAGGATCTCGCTGGCCGACCTGATCGTGCTCGGCGGCTGCGCGGCCGTCGAGCGCGCGGCCCGGAACGCCGGTCACCCGGTCCGGGTCCCGTTCCGGCCCGGGCGCACGGACGCCGCGCAGGAGCAGACCGACGTCGAGTCCTTCGCCGTGCTCGAGCCGCAGGCCGACGGCTTCCGGAACTTCGTGCAGTCCGACGTGCGGCTCTCGCCCGAGACGCTGCTGCTCGACCGCGCGTACATGCTCAACCTCACCGCCCCCGAGATGACGGTCCTGGTCGGCGGCATGCGGAGCCTGGGGACGAACCACGGGCAGTCGGAGCACGGCGTCCTCACCGACCGGAAGGAGGCGCTGACCAACGACTTCTTCGTCAATCTCCTCACCGCCGGCACGCAGTGGAGGGCGTCCGAGGATGCGGAGGAGGTCTTCGAGATCCGTGATCTCGCCACGGACGAGCTCAGGTGGACTGCCACCGCCGCCGATCTGGTCTTCGGCTCGCACTCCCAGCTGCGGGCGATCTCGGAGGTCTATGCGAGCGACGACGCGCAGGAGAAGTTCGTGCGCGACTTCGTCGCCGCGTGGGTCAAGGTCATGGAGCTCGACCGGTTCGATCTGCGCTGACGGCACGGGGCTCCGCCGGCGGACCGCACCAGGTGGTGAGCGCGGCCTCGAGCCCTGACGTGTCGCCCTCGCCCACCCAGGCCACGTGCCCGTCCGGCCGGATCAGCACCGCGGTGGGCGGGGTGACCGGCCCGAGCACCGGGAGCTCCCAGCGGCCGTGGTGCGCGGCGGTGACCAGTCGCACGCGGTCCGCCCAGGGCCCGATGTCGACACCGCCGGGCGTGCCGAGCTCGAGCAGCACCGGCCGTGCCTCGTGCAGGAGGGCGAAGACCCGCGCCGGGCCGCCGGCCGTGCGGAGGTCGAGATCAGGCATGCGGCGCCCGAGCAGCGGGTGTCCCGCGCCGAGGTCGTAGTGGATGTCCAGGCCGGACATCGTCGCCGCGTACCGCCGGCGCGGCTCGTCCATGGCCAGGAGCTCGGCGACCGTCTCGCCCACGGCCCGGACGCGGTCGTCGGGGCGGCGCAGCGCGACCTGCGCCATGGTGAGGCGCAGCACGCGGGCGGCCACCGGGTGTCGTTCGGCGTGGTAGCTGTCCAGGAGGTCCTCCGGTGAGGTCCCTCCGACGACCTGGGCCAGCTTCCAGCCCAGGTTCACCGCGTCCTGCACCCCGGTGTTGAGGCCCTGCCCACCGTCCGGGGCGTGCACGTGCGCGGCGTCGCCGGCCAGCAGGACGCGCCCGCTCCGGTAGGACGCCGCCTGCCGGGTCGTGTCGGTGAACCGCGTGATCCAGGTGGGGCTGTGCACCCCGTAGTCCGTCCCGTACACCGCCACGAGCGCCGCGCGGAGATCGCGCAGGGTGGGCTCACGGCCGGGCCCCACGTGGCGCTCGGTCACCATGACCCCCGCCGGCCCTCCGTCCTGGGGCCGGCGGAAGGCGTGCTTGCCGACGGCGTCCTGGTGGATGCCCCACTCCGGCTCCTCGGCCAGCTCCACCTCGGCGAGCAGACTGCTCGTCGTCGGGTCCCACCCGGGGAACCCGATGCCCGCAGCCTTCCGGATCCGGCTCCGTCCTCCGTCGCACCCGACGACGTACTGCGCCCGCAGCGGCCGGCCGTCGGCCGGCTCGACGTCGACGCCCGTGCCGTCCTGGGCCACGCCCGTCACCTCGTGCCCGTAGCGGACCGGCACCCCCAGCTCGCCGATCCAGCCGGCCAGGAGCCGCTCGATGTGGTTCTGCCACAGCGCGAGACCGTAGGGGTGCCGGGTGGGGAAGTCGCTGATGTCCAGGGGGGTCCCGGCGAACCCGGCGACCTGGGCGGTCGTGCCCTCAGCGAGGAACCGGTCGGCGACGCCGCGCTGGTCGAGGACCTCGATGGTCCGCGCGTGCAGCCCGCCGGCGCGCGAGCCGACGAGCTCCTGACCGGTCCTCCGCTCGAGGACGACGACGTCGACCCCCGCCAGTGCCAGCTCTCCCGCCAGCATCAGACCCGTCGGCCCGCCGCCGACGACCACCACCTCGTGCTCGTCCATCTGCTGCCCCTCCGTCCGCAGGTGCCGCTCCCGGCCCGAGCATTCTGCGGCGCGACCGGGGTCTTGCCGCAAGCCCCCCGGCGCGCTGTAGCCTGAAAACGGAGGGAAGAGGGCGGGCCCGGTCACCGCCGGCCAGAGCAGTCCGCCGATCTGACCCGCCGTCTCCTGCAGCGCGGGCACTTGGCGCCGCCCTTCCTCACGGGGGCGAGCATGACCCGTGTCGGCTGGCTGGCCGGCGGCAAGATGGTGGTCCACCCCAACCGCGACGTCGACGACGACGGCAACCAGCCCGTCAACCGGGTCGCGGAGCTCGAGGCCCCGCAACGGGCCCGCCGCGACCGGACCGCGGGAGGCCGCCTGGCGGGCGGTACCCTGGCCGTGTGGTCGAGCAGAGCATGTGGATGCAGAAGGTGCGCGCGGATCCCGGGCACTCGTCGTGGTACGTCGAACGGTTCCGGACCATGGCGGCCGCCGGTGAGGACGTCGTGGGGGAGGCGCGGCTGGTCGAGGCCATGGTCCCGCCCGGCTCCCGGATCCTCGACGCCGGGTGCGGTCCCGGCCGGCTGGGCGGCCACCTGCACCGCCGCGGGCACACCGTCGTCGGGATCGACGTCGACCCCGCGCTGGTCTCCGCCGCCCGGGAGGACCACCCGGGTCCCCGGTGGCTCGTGGGGGACCTGGCCGAGCTGGACCTGCCCGCCCGGGGCGTCCCGGAGCCCTTCGACGCCGTGGTGTGCGCCGGCAACGTGATGGCCTTCCTGGCCCCCAGCACGCGCCTCGAGGTGCTGCGCCGTCTCCGACTCCACCTGGCCGCCGACGGCCGGGCGGCCGTGGGCTTCGGCGCCGGCCGCGGCTACCCGTTCGCGGAGTTCCTGCAGGACGCCGAGCGGGCCGGGCTCGTGCCCGATGTGCTGCTCTCCACCTGGGACCTGCGCCCGTTCCGGGAGGACAGCGACTTCCTCGTGGCCGTGCTGCGGACCGCCGAGCACTCCTGATCCCGCCGACCCCTCGGCGGCGACGGGTCCGCGGGGTAGCGTGGACATCGTGAGCACCGCAGCCCTGTCCACCGTCACCTTCGAGAGCCGCTTCGCCCAGGAGCTGGGGGAGCTGTCCGTGCCCTGGCGGGCCGACGACGTCGCCGAGCCCCGGCTGCTGGTGCTCAACGAGCCCCTCGCCGCCGACCTGGGGCTGGACCCGGAGTGGCTCAGCGGCCCGGAGGGCGCACGCCTGCTGGTCGGCAACCTCGTGCCGCCCGGGGCGACACCGGTGGCGCAGGCCTACTCCGGGCACCAGTTCGGCGCGTTCTCCCCGCGCCTCGGCGACGGGCGCGCCCTGCTGCTGGGCGAGATCGTGGACGCCGGCGGCCGCCGGCGGGACCTGCACCTCAAGGGCTCCGGGCGGACGCCGTTCGCGCGCGGCGGCGACGGTCTCGCGGCGATCGGGCCCATGCTGCGCGAGTACATCGTCAGCGAGGCGATGCACGCCCTGGGCGTCCCCACCACCCGATCCCTGGCCGTGGTGGCCACCGGGCGGCAGGTGCGCCGCGAGACCCTGATGCCGGGGGCCGTGCTCGCCCGGGTGGCGAGCAGCCACCTGCGCGTGGGCACCTTCCAGTACGCCCGCGCCACGGGCGACCCCGACCTCCTGCGCCGGCTCGCCGACCACGCCATCAGCCGCCACCACCCCGGCGCCGCCGGCGCCGAGCACCCGTACCTCGCGCTCTTCGAGGCGGTCGTCGCCGCCCAGGCCTCGCTCGTGGCCCGGTGGATGCTCCTGGGGTTCGTGCACGGGGTGATGAACACCGACAACACGACCATCTCGGGGGAGACCATCGACTACGGGCCGTGCGCGTTCCTGGACGCCTTCGACCCGGCCGCGGTGTACAGCTCGATCGACCACGGCGGGCGCTACTCCTACCGGAACCAGCCGGTCGCCGCGCAGTGGAACCTCGCCCGGCTCGCCGAGGCCATGCTGCCGCTGCTGGACGAGGACCAGGACCGGGCGGTGTCCCTGGCGGAGGGGGCGCTCGGGGCGTTCGCGCCGCAGTACAGCGCGGCCTGGTCCGCGGGGATCCGCTCGAAGCTCGGCCTGCCCGAGGACCTCGACGACGAGGTCGCCTCGTTCCTGGTCGACGACCTGCTCGTGCTGCTCCAGCAGAACCGCGTCGACTGGACCTCGTTCTTCCGCGCCCTCGCCGGGACCGCCCGCACCGGCGCGACCGCCGCGCGCGACCTGGTCCTCGATCTGCCGGCCTTCGACGCCTGGGCCGAGCGCTGGCTCGCCGTGGGGCCGGACCCCGAGGCGATGGACCGCGTGAATCCCGTGCACATCCCCCGCAACCACCTCGTGGAGGAGGCCCTCGCCGCCGCCGTGGACGGCGACCTCGACCCGCTGGGACGGCTCCTGGAGGCGGTGACCGCCCCCTACGAGGAGCGTCCGGGCCTGGAGCGCTACGCCGCCGGCCCCCCGGAGGACTTCGGCGCCTACACGACCTACTGCGGGACCTGAGGCGCCGGCCCGAGGTCAGCCGCCGATGTACTCCCCGGTCACGCTGTCCACGGTGCCGTTCTCGATGCCCGTGCACTGGGCGGCGCCGGCCTCCGTCACCGGGTCGTAGTTGATGCAGAAGGCGTCGTAGTAGGGCACCCCGCTCCGCCACGCGGCCAGTGCCTCCTCGTAGCTGAACTTCGCCGGGAAGGGCACGGCCCCGACGTCCGTGCTGACCTGCACCTGGCAGGTCCCGGGGCCGCCCGGGGCGAAGGCGAGGAGCTGCCCGACGGTGTCGACGACGTCGATCCGGTCCTGGCCGGTGCTCATCGCGGCCTGGTAGGCCCGGCAGATCTCGACGGCCACGGCGCGGTCGTTCGTGTCCGCGGTGAGCCGGTGCACGAGACCGCCGCCCGGGGCCGCCTGCTGCTCGATCCCGGAGACGGTCCCGGCGTAGGGCTGCCCTTCGGGCGTCGTGGAGAACGCGGACCACGCGTCGGCGGGGACGGGCTCCGCGGGCGCGGCCCCGGGCTGCGCCGGCGACTCCGCGGCCGGCTCCTCGTCCGCGTCGTCGGGCTGCGCCGCGGGCTCCGTGGACTCCGGGGGCTCCGTGGGCTCGGGGGTCGACTCGGGGGTCGGCTCCGGCGTCGTCTCCGGGGCCGTGCCCGTGGGGGAGGGCGAGGTCCGGGCGGCGGGGGTGTCCTCCTGGACCGGGGGGTCGCCGGCGCAGCCGGCCAGGGCGAGACCGGACGCGAGGAACAGACTGGTGACGACGGCCTTCGTGCTCATGGGGTGCCTCTGCTTCGCTGGGGGGCGGGGTTCCCACTGTAGGCGGGCCGGGCGGCGAACCGGGGTGGCCCGCCGGAGAGTTGCCCACCCAAGAGGGGTCAGACGGGGAGGGGCGGGCCGTGCCACGATGCGGAGGGCATGCCGCAGAACTGTGAAGGGGGCCGCTGTGCCGCACCAGATGACGCTGATGTTCCTCAACATCGCGCTGACCCTCGTCCTCGTCGTGTCGTGCTATCTGTACCTGGGCGGCGGGCGCTGGTGGTTCCCGTGCCTGTGGTTCGTCGGCATGGCTGCGGGGTCCCTGTGGGACGCGCTGCCGCACCGCCGCGCCGCGGAGTTCGCCCGCCGCGCCGGTGGTCGGACCGCCTGGCAGGGCTGAGCGCGGCCGCGCGTCCCCGGCGCCGGCCGGCGGCGGCCGCGCGTCCCCGGCGCCGGCCGGCGGCGGCCGCGGGGACGGTGGGGGCGGCGACGCAGCGGGTGGCGTCCGTCGTGCGGTCCCCGTCCCGCTGTCGTCCTACTCGCACGCGACGCCGTCGGAGTCGCCGTCCATGGCCTCGCGGTAACCGGGCTCCCCGCGCAGCAGCGGTGCGGCGCCGGCCTCCCGGGCGGCCGTGCAGTTGGCGTAGTGCACGTCCGCGGGCACGGGAGCCTGATCGGCCGGGGCCTTCTCGACGGGCGCCGGGGCGGCCCCGGCGCCCCCGGGGATGTCGCCGAACGGCGTGCCGCCGGGCAGCTGCTGGTCGGGGCAGCCGGAGAGCACCTCGGCCATGGCGGTCTTCTCCGGGGCGCTGACCCACAGGCCGTAGCGGGTCTTCACCGCGATCTGGACGGCCACCATCTCGCAGGCGAAGGCCCGGTTCGAGGGCAGCCACCGCGAGGCGTCCTGGTCGGACTTCGAGCCGTTGGCCGGGCCGTCGACCGCCAGCAGGTTCAGCGGGTCGTTGGCGAGGGCCACGCGGTCGGCCGGGGAGAGCCGGCGCGCCCCGGTGACCCAGGCGTTGCCGAGCGAGACCACGTGGTCCACCTGGACGTCGGCGGAGGTCGCGACCCCGCGGACGAAGTCGATGGACGCCCCCGTGTACGGGTCGGCGAGGGTGCCGGTGTCGACCCTGCACCCGTCGGCGGAGGTGATGCCGGTCAGGTCCCGGGCCAGGACCTCGTTGCGGGAGTCCTCGCAGTCGCCGTCGGCGTCGATCCACCCGCCGAACAGGGCGTCGCGGTCGTAGTCGGACATCGTCCCGGCGGCGGCGACCGGGAGGTCCTCCAGGGCGAGGAACGCCCCCGAGGGCGGGGCGACGGCCCGGACGGGGGTCTCCGACGGCTCCGGGGCGGAGCTCGGCGACGGGGTGACCGTGGTGACCGTCCCCGGTGTCCTCGAGGCCGTGGGCGAGGGCGTGCTGCCGGGCTCGGCGCTCGGGGAGGGGGCGGCGGGCACCGTCGTCACGGTCCCCGGGACGGGGCCGGGGGCCGGGTCGGTGGACGCGGTGCTTGACGCGCAGCCCGCCACCAGCCCGATCGCCAGGACGAGGTGCAGCGGCCCCGCCACGATCCACCGGCCCGCGGCGACACCGCGGCGGGACGCCGGGTCCGCTCCCGGGGCAGGCGAGGGGAAGAGGGTGTTGCGCATGGTGCTCCTGGGGGGACGAGAGGAAGTGCGCCTGGGGGAGGGCACGCGTCGGGGGATCGCGCGAGGCACCCTCCTGTTCTACGTCCGGTGCCCGTCCGGCACCGCACGGCGCGCCGCAGAGGACGGCGGCCCCCGCGTGTGTGACGCCGGAGGTCACCGCGCCGTCCGGGGACGCCCGCGCCATCCCCGGATGAGGGGTCAGACACGCGGGGTCGCCGGGTGCGAGGATGCGGTCACGGGGATCGTCGAACGGGGGGAGGGCCTCGTGCTGACCGTGCGCGACAGGCTGCTCCTGGGGCTCTGGCTCCTGCCGGTGGCCCTCGGTCTCGTCGTGGGGCTGTACGTCGGAGACGACGACGGCACCGTCATGCTGTTCGTCACCGGTCTCGTCGCGGCCCTCTACGTGGCGGTGCTGGTCAGCACCGTCCACACCGGGCGACGCCGACGGACCGAGCCCGCTGCCGAGCCCGCCCCGGAACCCCCGGAACCCCCGGAACCGTCGGATCTCCCGGAGCACGCGGAGCCGGCCGCCGGGCACGGCCCCGACCCGCCGGGGGCCCCCGGGGAGTCCGGCCGCGCGCTCGCCGCGTCGCGCGTCCTGCCGCTGGTGCTCGCCGTCTCCGCCGCCGTCTACGTCGTCGCGGAGGGCGGCTGGACCTTCGTGGTGGTCGCCGTGCAGCTCGTCACCGTGATCACCATGGCCGCCTACGTGCACGAGCGCGGTGCGGAGCCGAAGCCCGTCACGTAGCACGGCCCCGTCCCTGTCCGTGCGGACGGGGGCGGAGCCGTGGCCCGGCCGCGACGGATCGCGGCCGGCGGGCTCACGAGAGCTGCACGTACGTGGCCGAGTGCCCGAAGCCGACGACGTCGTCGCGGCCGTCGCCGTTGACGTCACCGAGCAGGCGCGGATACCGGTCCTCCGTCCACCCCTGGTCGTAGCCGAAGGCGGCGACCTTCAGGTACACCGGGGCGAAGGTGCCGTCCGCCCGGCCGTGGGCCACGTGGACCCCGGCGTTGCCGAAGCCCACCAGGTCCTGGATGCCGTCGACGTTGATGTCCGCGTGGGTCCGCAGGTGCCGGTCGCCCCGCCACCCCTGGGCCTGGCCGAAGTCGTTCACCCGCAGTGCCACGCCGGTGTAGTTCCCTCCGTTGAGCGAGTGCGCCACGGAGACCCCGGAGTAGCCGAAGCCGATGATGTCCGCCGCGGCGTTGCCGGCGGGGTTGACATTGACGTCGGCCAGCATCCGCGGGTGCTGGCCCACGCGCCAGCCCTGGGCGTAGCCGAAGTTGCGGATCTCCAGGGCGGGCTGGGTGAACGTGTCCCCGAGCGCCGAGAAGTAGGAGACGTACGTGCCGGCGTCCCCGAAGCCCACGATGTCGGCGGTGCTGTTGCCGTCGACGTCCGCGAGCATCCGGGGGTTCTTGTCGACCCGCCAGCCGCGGTCCCAGCCGTAGCTGTCGATGCGCTTGCCGGTCCCGGTGAACGTCCGGTTGGACAGTCCGTGGGAGACGGTGACGCCCGAGTGCCCGAAGCCCACGATGTCGGCGGTCAGGTTGCCGTTGAGGTCGGCGAGCTCGCGCGGGTGCCGGTCGACGCGCCAGCCCTGGTTCCAGCCGAAGTCGCGGACCTTGAGCTGCGGTGCGGTGAAGCTGCCGTCGCCCTGGGAGTAGGCCACGTAGACGCCGGCGTCGCCGAAGCCCACGATGTCGTCCCGGCGGTCGCCGTCGACGTCCGCGAGCGTGCGCGCGTGCCGTGCGCTGGACCAGCCCTGCGCGGTGCCGAAGTCGCGCACGCTCATGCGCGGCGTGCCGAAGGTGCCGTCGGCCCGGCCGAAGGCGACCTGGACGCCGGCGCCGCCGAAGCCGACGACGTCGGCGCGGCCGTCGCCGTTGACGTCCGCGAGCTCGCGCACGTGCTGGTCGGTGCGCCAGCCCTGGGCGTAGGAGAACATGGGCTGCGCGGTCGCGGCGTGGGCGGGTGCGCCCACGGCGAGCCCGGCGGTCGCCAGCACGGTGGCCGACGCGCCGGTGAGCACGCGCGAGAGGAGTGGGTGTTTCATGGCGGGTCCCCGAGGTCATGAGACGGATCGTCGGCACGGGCGCCGGTGGCGCGTGCCGGAGTCCTCGGCCGGCCCCCGGCCGACCGGGAGACGTCCCCGGGACGCGGTGCGCCCCCGGGGAACCGGTGGCACCGGGAACGACGTCCCGGCGCCGAGGCGCAACAGCTGAGGGTGTCAGTTTACTCCTGCAATCAGGTGGTCACCAGGGGCGTTCCCTTTCGTGACGCCATTGGACGGCCCGGTCCACGGGGCTGTCCCGGCCACCACCCCGGCCACTGCTCCGGTCACCGCTCCGGCGGTGCGGCGAGGGCTGTCCTGCGCCCGCCGCGGTCGGCGGCACCCGCCGGAGTCGCCGACCGCGGCGGGGCCGTCACGGGCTGACGGGCTCCGGCCGGGGGTCGGAGGTGCAGCACGAGCCGTCGCCGCCCACCTCGGAGAGCTCCCGGCCGGTCCTGCCCTCCAGGTCGGGCCGGGCGTCGGCGGTGACGGTGTAGACCTCCCACGGCTCCCGGCCCGGTCCGGTCACCCAGACCTTGTCCTGGACGGCGTAGCAGCAGGTGGTCTGCTCCTCCGGGCGGGTGGCCAGGCCGGCGTCGGCCAGGCGCTGCGCGGCCGCCTCGACGATCTCGGTGCTCTCCACCTCCACGCCGAGGTGGTCCATGCGGGTGTCGTCACCGGGTTCGCCCTCCAGCAGCACGAGCTTCAGCGGCGGCTCCGCGATGGCGAAGTTGGCGTAGCCCGGGCGCCGTTTGGCCGGGGCCGTGCGGAACAGGGTGGAGTAGAACTCGATGGAGCGCTCGAGGTCGGCCACACGCAGGGCGAGCTGGACTCTGGACATGACGGGTTCCTTTCGGGTGCGACGAACGCTCCTTGGTATCGACGTTCGTCTATGTGGAAGAGTGCCACCAGCATCGATGGCCGTCAATACGTTCGGGCGTTCTCCTGACAGGCCGTTCACCCGGTCGGACCGGGGCCGCCGTCGCCCCGTAGCGCCGGCTGTGACTCCTCGCGCACCGTTCCGGGTTCGCCTTCCGCGGACCGGCGGGAGATCATGGGGGGAGACGGCCCGGCCCGCCACCCGGAAGGACACCATGCGCAAGCACCAGCACGCCGACGACGACGAGCCCCGGCGCAGCCTGTTCCGGCGCTTCGACGACTTCGCCATGCGGTTCTACGGGCCCGCCGTGCGCAGTCCCCGCGACCTCCGGGGCCAGGACCAGCCCAGCGAGCAGACGCAGCAGTGGTACCAGGACCTGCAGGACGAGTTCGTGGTCGAGAAGGACGCGAACGGCAACACCTATCTGCGCCCCCGCCACCGGTAGCCCGCCCGTGACGCCGGGAGGCGTCCGGCCGGAGAACCCCGGGGCCCGGGCCGTACAGTGTCGGAGCATGGAAGGAAACCACGTGCTGCCCCTGACCGATCCCGAGGTGCGTGCGCTGCGGGAGGACTTCCCGCTGCTGACGAACAGCCCGTCGGTCTACCTGGACTCCGGGGCGACCTCGCAGAAGCCCCTGGCCGTCCTGGACGCCGAGCGGGACTTCTACCTGCACCGCAACGCCGCGGTCCACCGCGGCGCCCACGCCCTGGCCGTGGAGGCCACCGACGCCTACGAGGAGGCCCGCCGGGTGGTGGCCGGCTTCGTGGGCGGCACCGAGCGGGAGCTGGTGTGGACCTCCAACGCCACCGAGGCGATCAACCTGATCACCTACTCCTTCTCCAACGCCTCGGCCGGACGCGGGGGGCAGGACGCCGCCCGCTTCCGGCTGGGCCCCGGCGACGAGATCGTCACCACGGAGGCCGAGCACCACGCCAACCTCATCCCGTGGCAGGAGCTGGCCGCCCGCACCGGGGCCGCCCTGCGCTGGATCCCCGTCGATGAGACCGGCGCCCTCGATCTCGGGGCCGCTGTCGAGGTCATCGGCGAGCGCACCCGGGTGGTGGCCTTCAGCCACGTCTCCAACGTCACCGGTGCGATCACCGACGTCGCCCGTCTCGTCGAGCTGGCCCGGGCGGCGGAGGCACTGACCGTGCTGGACGCCTGTCAGTCGGTGCCGCACCTGCCCGTGGACCTCCCCGCCCTGGGGGTCGACTTCGCGGTGTTCTCCGGGCACAAGATGCTCGGTCCCACCGGCATCGGAGCGCTGTGGGGGCGGTCCGAGCTGCTGGACGCGATGCCCCCGTTCCTCACCGGCGGATCCATGATCACGAAGGTCACGATGGAGTCCGCCCGCTACCTGCCGGCCCCCACCCGCTTCGAGGCCGGCACCCAGCGGGTCGCCCAGGCCGTGGGCCTGGCCGAGGCGGTGCGCTACCTGCAGGGCATCGGGATGGAGCGGGTCGCCGCCCACGAGCACGAGCTGGGGCAGCGGCTCGCGGCCGGTCTCGGACAGCTGGAGGGGGTCCGGCTGATCGGCCCGCCCCCGAGCGCCGAACGGGTGGGTCTGGCGGCCGTGGACGTGGCGGGGGTGCACGCCCACGACGTCGGGCAGGTGCTGGACTCCGCCGGGGTGGCCGTGCGGGTGGGCCACCACTGCGCCCAGCCGCTGCACCGGGCGCTGGGGCTGACCGCCAGCACGCGGGCCAGCGCTTACCTGTACAACACCACCGCCGACGTCGACCGGTTCCTGGCCGAGCTCGCCGGGGTCCGCGGCTACTTCCGCTTGGAGAACACGCGATGAGCGCGCTGGACGGGATGTACCAGGAGGTCATCCTCGACCACGCCAAGCGGCGCTCCGGCGAGGGCCTGGCCGCCCCGGCACCCGGGCACGGGGCCGGGGAGTCCCACCAGTACAACCCCACATGCGGCGACGAGATCACCGTGCGGGTCGAGCTCGCGACCGGCCCCGGGGACGCGGAGCCGGTGGTGACCCGACTCAGCTGGGAGGGCGAGGGCTGCTCGATCTCCATGGCCGCGGCCTCCGTGCTGGCCGAGACCGCCCCCGGGATGACGCGGGCCGAGCTGGTGGAAATGATCGGCGCGTTCCGGGACCTCCTGCGCTCGCGGGGCACCGTGGTCCCCGACGAGGAGGTCCTCGGCGACGCCGCCGCCTTCGCCGGGGTCTCCCGGTTCGTGGCCCGCGTCAAGTGCGCCATGCTCGGCTGGGTCGCCGCCGAGGAGGCCCTCGACCGCGCCGGCTGAACGGCTCCCGGCGCCACCGGTCTTCACACACCAGGACGTCCTTGTCCCGCCCGGCGCGGGGTGGGACACTGACCGCCCCGGCGCTGAGGAGGCGGTCATGACACAGCTCGAGGACCTGGTGGCCCGCGTGGAGACGTGGAAGGCGCTGGACCGGGTGGCCGAGCCCCTGGCCCGCGCCGTGGGCCGGGCGGTGCGGCCCACGCCGGTGCGCAACGTGCTGAGCGGCACAGTGATCGGGCACCCCTTGCACCCCCTCCTCACCGACGTCCCGATCGGTGCGTGGACCATGGCGGCGGTGCTGGACCTGGCCGGCGGCCCCAGAACGGCCCGCGCCGCCGACGTGCTCGTGGCCGCGGGGCTGGCCGCCGCCGTCCCCACGGCGGCGACCGGGCTCAACGACTGGTCCGACACCCAGGGCGCCGACCGGCGCATCGGTCTGGTGCACGCGACCGCCAACAGCGTGGCCCTGACGTTCTACGCGGCCTCGCTCGCCGCCCGGCTCCGGGGCCGGCGCGGCGCCGGCAGGGCCCTCGCCCTGGTCGGCTACGGCTGCGTCACGGGCGGGGGCTACCTGGGCGGCCACCTCGTCTTCGCGCGGGGCGTCAACGTCAACCGCACCGCCTGGCGGAGAGGCCCACGGCGGTGGACCGACGTCCTCGCCGACGCCGAGCTCGCCGCCGGCGAGCACCGACGGGTGCCGGCCGGCAGCGTCTCGGTGCTGCTCGTCCGCGACGGGGACCGGGTCGAGGCCCTCGACAGCGTCTGCAGCCACCTGGGCGGCCCGCTCGAGGAGGGGACGGTCGACGGCGGCTGCGTCACCTGCCCCTGGCACGGCAGCACCTTCCGGCTCGCGGACGGCGCCGTGGTCCGCGGACCGGCGACCGCCGCGCAGCCCAGCTACGAGACCCGCGTCGAGGAGGGACGGATCCAGGTCCGGCGCCGGCCCTGACCGTCCCGGACTCCGGCAGCGGCCCGGAATGCTTCCGGCGCCGCCCGGGTTGTGCGCACCATGGCCCTCTCCGACGTCCCGCTCTCCCTCCTCGACCGCGCCAACACCCGGGACGGCTCCACGGAGGCCGAGGACCTCGCCCGCGTCCTGGAGCGGGCCGAGCGCGCGGAGGAGCTGGGCTACCACCGGTTCTGGGTGGCCGAGCACCACGCGGTGCCCGGGATCGCCGGGTCCGCGCCGGCGGTGCTGATGGCCGCTCTGGCCGCCCGGACCCGACGTCTCCGGATCGGCTCCGGCGGGATCATGCTCCCCAACCACCAGCCCCTCGTGGTCGCCGAGCAGGCCGCCACCCTCGAGGCCCTGCACCCCGGCCGGATCGACCTCGGCGTGGGCCGCTCCCTCGGCTTCACCGCCGCGGTCCGGGACGCGCTGCGCACCGGCAAGGAGGCCGCGGACCGCTTCGGGGACGACCTGGCCGAGCTGCTCGCGCACCTCTCCGGCGCGGCCCCGGTGACCGCCCGGCCCCGCAACCACGCCGCCACGCCGGTCTTCGTCCTGGCGACCGGCGCCGGGGTGGAGACCGCGGCCCGGGCGGGACTCGCCGTGGTGCTCGGCGGCCCGGCGATCTTCCGCGAGGGCCCCGGCGGCGGCGCCGCGGTGCTCGAGCGGTACCGCGCGCAGTTCCGCCCGTCGTCGTGGTGGCCGGAGCCCTACGCGGTGGTCTCGGCGAACGTCGCGGTGGCGCGGACCCGCGCGGCCGCCCGTGAACTGCTGCTGCCCGAGGCCCGCGCCCTGGCCGCCTCCCGCACGCGGGGCGAGTTCCCGCCCCTGGCGCCCGCACGGCCCGCGGAGCCGGACGGGCTCACGGCCCGGGAGCGGGCCCTCGTGCAGGAGACCCTCACGTCCTCCGTCCACGGCACGGCCCCGGAGGTCCGGGACCAGCTGGAACGGCTGCTCGCGCGCACCGGGGCGGACGAGCTGCTCGTGACGGGTGGCGCGCACGATCTCGACGCCCAGGCGGACTCCGACCGGCGGCTCGCCGCGCTGTTCACCACCCGCCCGGCCTGACCTCCCCGCCGGGAGGTCAGGCCGGGCGGGAGCGGGAGGGAGTGCGGATAGAGTGACGGGGTGCCACAGCTGCTCGTTCTCGCCGCCCACCCCCTGGAGACCAAGTACTTCCCGGAGGACATCGACCTGGTCCTGACCGGTGTCGGGATGTCGGCCGCGGCGGTGCGCACCACCGAGGCGGTGCTGACCCGCTGCCCGGACCCCGCGCGCCGGGCGGAGCTGACGGTGCTCAACATCGGCAGCGCCGGCGCCCTGAAGCACGGGCTGACCGGGGTGCTCGAGCCCTCCCGGATGATCAACCGGGACGTGGACGAGGAGCTGCTGCGCGCGGCCGGGATCCCCGTGGACAACGTCATCGAGCTCGGCGGCGACGGCCCCGTGCTCGCCACCGGGGACTCCTTCGTGGCCGGCGGACCCGCCCGGGACGCCCTGGCCGCCCGGGCGGACCTCGTGGACATGGAGGGCTGGGCGATCGCGGTGGCCTGCCGGCACCTGGGCGTGCCGCTGCGGATGGTCAAGCACGTCTCGGACGCCGCCGACGAGGAGGCGGTCGCGTGGGCCGAGAAGGTCGAGCTCAGCGCCCTGGCCCTGGGGCGCTGGTTCCGCGGCAGCGGGATCACCGGGGCGTGACCTGCCGCAGGACCGTCCGGATCCGCCACTAGACTGGGGCCAGCATGAAACTTCTCCGCCAGCGCGAGTCCCTGGGCGCCCAGCAGGACTACGAGAGCGCCATGACCCTCCTCGCCGACGTGCGCCGCAGCGGGCCCGTCCTGCGCCTGTACGAACCGGCCCCCACGGTCGCCTTCGGCCGCCGGGACGAGCTGCGCCCGGGCTTCCCCGACGCCGCCCGGGCCGCCCGCGAGAGCGGGTTCGAGCCCCTGGTCCGCAAGGTGGGGGGCCGCGCCGCGGCCTACCACGGCGGGTGCCTGATCATCGACCACCTCGAGGCCGCCGAGGACCCCACCTCGGGCATCCAGGACCGCTACCGGCTCTTCGGCGACATGATCGTGGCCGCCCTGGAGGAGCTCGAGGTCGAGGCCGACGTCGGCGAGATCCCGGGCGAGTACTGTGCCGGCGAGCACAGCGTGCACGGGACACACCCGGCGTCGTCGTCCACCCCGGGCCGGAAGGTGAAGCTGGCCGGGACGGCCCAGCGGGTGGTCGCGGGCGCCTGGTACTTCAGCACCGTGCTCGTGGTCGAGCAGTCCGAGCCCATCCGCTCGGTGCTCACCGACGTCTACTCGGCCCTCGACCTGGACTGGGACCCGGCCACCGCCGGGGCCGTGGACGACCTGCGCCCGGGCACCACCGTGGCCGACGTGGAGCGCGGGATCCGCAAGGTGTACGGCATGTACTCCCGGTACCTGGGGTACGGGCCGCTCACCGACTGAGCCCCGGCCGCGGGCCGGGCAGACCGAGGAGGCAGCAGATGTGCGGACGCTACGTCATCGCCCGGGCCGTGGGCGACCTCGTCGCCGCGACCGGGGCGGTCCCGGACGAGAGCCTGGGCGAGGCCGACACCGAGCGGCTGCGGGCCAACTGGAACACCGCGCCCACCACCGACGTGCCGATCGTCCTGGAACGCCTCACCGGCGGGAACGGCCGGGACGACGGGGAGCTGGTGCGCGAGCTGCACGTGGCCCGCTGGGGACTGGTCCCGGGCTGGGCCAAGGACCCGGCGGTCGGGTCGAAGATGTTCAACGCCCGCTCGGAGACCGTCCTCGAGAAGCCGTCCTTCCGCAAGGCGGTCCGGGCCCGCCGGTGCGCGGTCCCGGCCAACGGCTACTACGAGTGGAAGAAGGAGCCCGGCGCCGGGAAGGGCGGGCGCAAGCAGCCCTACTACGTCCACCCGGCCGATCCGGAGGAGACCATCTGGTTCGCCGGGATCTACGAGTGGTGGCGGGTGCCCGAGGGCACGGAGCTGCACTCCGCGGCCCTGCAGCCGGGCAGGGACGGCGGCGGGAGCACCTGGTTGCTGTCCTGCTCCATCCTCACCACCGACTCCCCGGAGCCCTCCGACGAGCACCCCGTGCTCACGGAGCTGCACGGTCTGCACGACCGGATGCCGATCCCGCTGGCGCCCGAGCACGTGGGGGACTGGCTGCGCCCCGGGGAGGACGACGCCCCGCAGCTCGTGGACCTGGTCCGGGCCGAGGCGCACCGGACGGCCGCCCGCTGGGTGCTCGACCCGGTGGGCCCGGCGGTCGGCAACGTGCGCAACAACTCCCCGGAGCTCGTCGAGCCGCAGCGGAGCCTGTTCTGAGCCCCCGGGAGCCCGTGGACCGGGTCACCGCCTTCGTCCGCGCCCACGGCGGCGGGGTCGTGGCGACCAACAGCGGCGCCGGCTGCCCCGAGTCCGCGTGGATCAACCTCGCGGCCCTCGGGGACGGGCGGCTGGTCTTCGGCACGAACGAGCGCAGCCGCAAGTACGCCAACCTCCTCGCCGACCCCCGGGTCTCCCTCGTGGTGGTCTCCGGGACGGGCCAGGAGTTCCAGCTCGAGGGCGAGGCCGCCGTGCTGGAGGGCTCCGCCGCGCAGGACGCCGGCGAGGTGCTGGAGTCCCGGCACCCGGGGGCCACGGACAAGGACAGCACCCGGCTCGTGGCGGTGCGCCCCCGCTGGGCGCGATTCGTCGACATCGCCGCCGATCCCCCCGTCCGGGAGGAGTTCTCGCTCTGAGCCGGTCACAGAAGAGGCCCGGGACCCGCATCGCGGGTCCCGGGCCTCTTCCACGGCCGGGTGCCGGGCCCTGTTCGTGCCGGCGTCCCCTCCGGCGTCCCCCGGTCCGGAGCGCCCGCCGGGCTCAGACGTCGTCCGTCTCGGGGACCCACCGGTTGAAGTCGAGCGTCAGGTAGAGCGCGAGCGCCGCCGCGTTGTCCTCGGCGATCCGCAGGCTGACCTGGTCGTAGCCGTTGTCGTAGAGGGTGCCCATGGCGCAGCGCACCAGCTGCTCGGCCAGGCCCTGGCGGCGGCGGGAGGCCGCCGTGAACAGCTCGAAGATGTAGGGGACGTCAGGGAGGTCGTCGCCGACCCGCCGGGACAGCACGAGCGCGGCGGCCACCACGGTCCCGTCGTCGTCGACCACCACCGGCGAGGCCTCGGGCAGGAAGGGCCCGTACTCCCCGTCGAAGACTCCCCGGATCACCTGGCGGGCCTCCTCCAGACTGGAGACCCCGCCCTGCTCGTAGGAGGAGTAGTAGAGCTGGGCGAGGCTCTCGGCGTCCTCCGGGCCGGACGGACGCAGATTCACCGCGGGCTTCTTGGTGTTCGCCGCGGTGTGGGCGATCAGCGTGATGGTTCCGGTCATGGAAGGCCTCCGTGAGGTCGACGCCGGTTGCTCCGGCGGGGCGGACGAGGGACAGGGGACGTCCGGGAGGGCCGCGCAGGGCAGGCCCTCCGTGCATTCAGCGTATCCATTTCGCTGGGCTTGTCCATGCTTCGCCGTCCTCGATCGCAAAAGTGAACGGCCAGGTCGGAGCGGGGACTTCACGGGAACACCTGTTCCTTTTCCGCGCTCTTCCGGGTTAGCGTGTCGTACAGGTGTTCTAGCTTCCAGGGAACAGGGCGCACCGGGGACGGGCGCCGGGCCGAGGGAGAGAGGAGCCGTCGTGGGTTTCCTGACGGAGAGCGTCGACGTGGACTGCGACACGGACGGGGTGCCGGTGGGCGTGCGCTGGCGCGGGCGGGACTACCTGGTGGCCCAGGGACCCGTGCGCTGGTACGAGCGCCGCGCCTGGTGGTCCGAGGACGCGCGGCTGCCCAAGGACCGGGGGATCGGTGCGGTGGACCAGCAGATGTGGCGGGTCCAGGTGCAGCTGAACACCCGCTCCGAGCTGCTGACCCTCGAGCTCGTCCACACCCTCGACACCGGGCGCTGGCGGCTGCTCGCCGCCACGAGCGCCTCGGGGATCCGCGTGGTGCGCTGCGCGTAGGCCGCCGCGGTGCACCCTCCCGCCGGAGGTGCATAGGATCGTCGGTGGAGACCGCACCGCAGAACGTGAGGGAGCACCCGTGAGACTCGGCACCGTGCGACGAGACGGCACCACCCAGGCCTTCCGGCAGGAGGACGGGCGGACCGTCTACCTCCCCGTCCCCGACGTCGGGGCCCTCCTCGCCGGGGGCGACCTGCGGCTGCCGGGGGAGCCGGGCCCCGCGCCGGCCCCGGAGGACCTGGCGACGCCCGTCCTGCGCCCGGGCAAGATCCTGTGCGCCGGGCTGAACTTCTACGACCACGCGGAGGAGGTCGGTCAGGAGATCCCGGAGCACCCCACGATCTTCGCGAAGTACGCCACCGCGCTCATCGGCCCCACCGACCCCATCGCCATGCCGGAGGAGTCCGAGAAGATCGACTGGGAGGCCGAGCTCACCGTGGTGATCGGCTCGCCCCTGCGCCACGCCACGCCGGACCAGGCGCGGGCCGCGATCGCCGGGTACACCATCATGAACGACATCTCGGTGCGGGACTGGCAGGGCCGGACCTCCGAGTGGTTCCAGGGCAAGAACTTCGACCGCACCACCCCGGTGGGCCCCGTGGTGGTGACCCCCGACGAGATCGACCCCGAGGCGGGACTGGCGATCCGCTGCACCGTGGACGGCGTGCGGCACCAGGACTCCGGCACCGACCGGATGATCTTCTCCGCCGTGGAGCTGGTCGAGTACCTCAGCCGGTTCCTGACCCTCGAGCCCGGGGACCTCGTGGCCTGCGGCACTCCCGCCGGCGTGGGCCTGGCCCAGAAGCCCCGCCGGATCTGGTTGCGGGACGGCCAGGAGGTCGTCACCGAGATCGAGGGCATCGGCGAGCTGCGCAACGTCTGCACCCCCGCCGAGGACCTCCGGGCGGCGGCCGGCTGACCCGGCACCCGTCCCCACCCGGTCCCGTCCTCCCTCTCCTGCTGTCCAGATCCCCGTGACCTGATCCCCGTGACCTGATCCCCGTGACCTGATCCCACTGTCCTGTTCCCGCCTTCGACCGGAGGACCCCATGGCGACGATCGGCTTCCACGCCTCCCACGAGCAGATCCCTCCCGAGCAGCTGCTGCGCGACGTCGAGCACGCCCAGCAGGCCGGCTTCGGCGCCGCCATGTGCTCGGACCACCTCGAGCCATGGTCGCCGCACCAGGGCCACTCCGGGTTCGCCCTGTCCTGGCTGGGCGCCGCCCTGGCCACCACGGACCTGCCCTTCGGGTTCGTGCACGCCCCGGGCCGGCGCTACCACCCCGTGGTCACCGCCCAGGCCACGGCCACCCTCGCCCGCATGTTCCCCGGTCGGATCTGGACCGCCCTGGGCAGCGGGCAGAAGCTCAACGAGCGGGCCGTCACCCCGGACTGGCCGGCCAAGGAGCACCGGCAGCGGTTCCTCGAGAGCAGCTTCGACGCCGTCCGCCGGCTGCACGCGGGCGAGGAGGTGTCCTGCCGCGAGCCGTTCCACGCCGACCGCGCCCGGGTCTGGGACCCGCCGGAGGTCCTGCCCGCCCTGCGCGTGGCCGCGCTCACCCCGGCGACGGTCCGCCGCTTCGCCCCCCTGGCCGACGGGTTCATCACCGTCCAGCAGCCCCTCGAGGACCTGCGCCGGATGCTCGAGGCCTGGCGCGAGGCCGGCGGCACCGGGCGGACCGCGCTGCAGGTGCACCTGAGCTGGGCGCCCTCCCCGGAGCAGGCCCGCGCGATCGCCTTCGACCAGTGGCGCACCAACGTCTTCGACCCCGTGACCATGGCCGAGCTCGCTTCGCCCCAGGACTACCTGCGCAAGGCGGTCCAGGAGGACGTGGGGGATGAGCAGATCGCCGGGGCGGTCAACGTCTCCGCCGACCTCGGCCGGCACGCCCAGTGGCTGCACGAGTACGCCGACCTCGGCTTCGACGAGATCTACCTCCACCACGTGGGGCAGGAGCAGGGCCGCTTCCTCGACGCCTTCGGGGAGACGGTGCTGCCCCAGCTGGCGCAGGCCTGACCCGGCGCGGGCCCGGGCGCCGGTCCCGGGTGGGCGGGCTACGGCAGCCGGGACGGGCGCCGCAGCACGGCCGCGCCGGCCAGCTCCGGCTCGAGCGGTACCGGGCTGTGCAGCACGGCCGGTCCGCGGTGCAGGTCGCCGCTGGACAGCGGCCGGCAGCGCAGGCCCCCTCGCCCCCGCATGGCGGCGTGCGCGCCCGGAGCCAGGACCCGGTCCATCCACACGCAGGGGTGGGCCGGGCGCCCGCCCCGCAGCCGCACGAGGGCGCCCCGGGACTCCAGCGCGAACTCCTCGCCCAGCAGCGGGGCCAGGTGGGCGCCCCGGAGGACCACGTTGCGCCGGGTCAGGAGCGGGTCGAAGGGGTCCGTGCCCAGGTCCGCGGCCATAGCCTCGAGCGCCTCGACGGCGAGCAGGGTGACGGCGGCGTCCATGTGCGCGGCCTTGCCGAAGAACCGGTCGCCCACCACGCCCTTGCCGGCCACCAGCTCGACCCGCTCGGCGTCTGTGGTGGGGACCTCCGCCGCGCCGTCCCGGGCGCGGCCGAAGTAGGCGTGCGCCGGTGACACGAGCAGGTGCAGGACCTCCACGTCGTACCGATAGGTCGCCGTCATGGCCCACACCCCTCCGTCGTCGCGGCCGCCGGTCCGGCGCCGCCTCGCTGTCGCCGGACCTCAGCATAGGCAGGGCGGGCGACACCGCGGGGCGCCGGGCCGCGCCGCCCGATCTTCCCTGCACCCGGGGAGCGCCCCGCGAGCCTGTCCCCTTTACGGATGCACACCTGGTGTCCGGGGGTGCGCGCGGGCAAGAATGGCAGCGACGGAGGACAGCCGAGGGGCACCGTGGTCCGGACGGGGGAGGGAGGTCGCGTGTCTGCCAGACGCTCCGCCGGGGGACGGTACCGGCTGGCCGGGCCGGCCGGGTCGGCCGTGGTCGTCCTCCTCGTGGTCCAGCTCCTCCTCCGGGGCGTGATCTCCGTGGCGCAGCTCGCGCTCGGAGCGGCGGCGCTCGTCGTCGTCGCGCTGGTGCTCGGCCAGCGGTTCCTCGTCCCCTGGCTGGCGCGCCGGTCCCCGAACCGGCCGCGCATCACCACGACCCGGGCGTGGACGTGCCCGATGCCCCCGGAGGAGGCCCTCGAGCGGATCCGCACGGCGTTCGAGGACCTCGGCCCGGCGGTCCGCTCCCAGGAGTGCTGCGTGGAGGTCTCGGTGGGCTCGGACGTCACCTTCCGCCGGCGCGGGACGGCCTCCGAGTTCGGGTGGCGGGCCCTGCCCCTGCGGGCCACCTTCCGGGTGGTCCCCCGCGGCGGTGGGTCCGAGGTCGCCGCCGACGTGCGGGACGACCTCGGCTGGTACCCCGAGGCGCCCGGCAGGCTCGTGGAGGACGAGATCGACCGCCGCAGCGCCTCCCTGATCGAGCGGGCGATCTGCGCCACGGGACGCTGACCGCCGCGCCCGGCGCGGCGCCGGCCGGTCCCGGGAGGTGTCCCGGGCGGGGCGGGGGCCGGAGGGACGGGAAGCCTCAGGCGGAGGTCAGGGAGGCGGCCAGGGCGTCGACGACGGCCCGGGTGATCTCGGCGGTGTCGGCGGTGCCGCCGATGTCACGGGTGAGGTGCCCGGCGGCGGTGGTGGCCTCGATCGCGGCCTCCACCCGGCGGGCCTCGGCGTGCAGACCGAAGTGGTCCAGCATCAGGGCGGCGCTGGCGATCGCCCCGATCGGGTTGCAGATGCCCTGGCCGGCGATGTCCGGGGCGGTGCCGTGGACGGGCTCGAACATCGAGGGGAACCGGCGCTCCGGGTCGAGGTTCGCACTGGCGGCCAGGCCGAGGCTGCCGGCCAGGGCGGAGCCGAGGTCGGAGAGGATGTCGGCGTTGAGGTTGGAGGCCACCACCACGGAGAGCTCCTCGGGGTGCAGGACGAACTTGGCGCTCATCGCGTCCACCAGCACCGACTCCGTCTGCACGTCGGGGTAGTCGGCGGCGACGCGGGCGAAGACCTCGTCCCACAGCACCATGCCGTACTGCTGGGCGTTGGACTTCGTGACGCTGGAGACCTTCTGCACCGTGCGGGTGCGGGCGAGGTCGAAGGCGAAGCGGATGATGCGCTCGCAGCCCTTCTCCGTGAACAGGGAGGACTGGACGGCGACCTCGTTGCCGGGACCTCGGCCGGCGAGGTTCCGCCCGCCGAGCCCGGCGTACTCGCCCTCGCTGTTCTCCCGCACCACGACCCAGTCCAGTTCGGTGTCGTCGGCCTTGCGCAGCGGGGAGACCACGCCGGGGAGGAAGCGCACGGGGCGGATGTTGGCCCACTGGTCGAAGTTCTGGGTGATGTTCAGCCGCAGCCCCCACAGGGACACGTGGTCGGGGACGTTCTCCCACCCCACGGCGCCGAAGTAGATGGCGTCGAAGTCCTGGAGGGTCTCCAGCCCGTCGGCCGGCATCATCACCCCGTGCTGGGCGTAGTACGCACTGCCCCAGGGGAACTCGGTCCAGTCGAAGGAGAACGCCCCGTTCGACTGCTCGGCCACCGCGTCCAGGACCGTGCGGCCGGCGGCGACGACCTCCGGGCCCACGCCGTCGGCGGGGATCGAGGCGATCGTGAAGACCTGGTGCTCGGCCATGGGGTGCTCTCCTTCTCGGGTGCTCTGGTCGTGGTGTCCGCAGCGCAGTGCGGCACCGGGTTCCAGTAGAGCGCCCCGAGCACCGTGAGGTCCAAGACCGGAATCCCATCCCCCGGATAGGAATCCCCTATGACACGATCCGCGGCGCGTCCTGCGGCGCCGTCCCCTCCGGCCGGCCCGCCCTCTCGGCCCGGTCCGGCGCCGTTCCCTCCGGTGCCCGGGAGCAATCCGCGGCGTGCCGGGCCGCGTGCTCGGCGGCGACCGCCAGGAACGCTCGGGCGGCCGGGGTCAGGTGCGCCGGGCGGCTGAGCACGGCCACGTGCAGCACGGTGACCGGTTCGATCCGCAGCACCCGCAGCCCTGCGGCGCGCGCCAGCGGGGTCCAGGAGGAGGGCAGCACCGCGTGCCCGACCCCTGCCAGCACCAGCGGGAGGACCGAGGTGCGGTGGGCGACCTCGGCGGCGATCTCGACCGGCACCCCGCCGGCCAGGGCGTCGTCGACCAGCCGCCGCATCAGCGAGCCCTGCTGGGAGACGACCACCCGGTGCCCGGCCAGGTCCTCCCGGCGGATGGCGTGCCCGTCACCGAAGGTGTCCGCCTGCGGTGCCACGATCAGCACCAGGGGCTGCTGCTCCAGGTGCATCACCTCGACCTCGGCGGAGCGGAACGGGTGCTCCGAGCCCAGGACGCCGATCTCGGCGCGGCCGGTGCGCACCGCGTCGGCCACCTCCTCGGGGGTGAAGGCCGCGTCCACGCTGACCGTCACGGCCGGGTGGGCCCGCGCGTAGGCGGCGATCATCGACGTGAGCGGTTCGACGCCGGGGGAGGGCATGGCGACCACGTCCAGGCGGCCGCTGCGCACCCCGCGCAGGTCGTCGACGGCGGACCGGGCGGCCTCCAGGTCCCGGACCACCACCCGGGCCGGGCCCACCAGCTCCTCGCCGGCCTCGCTGAGCACCACCCGCCGCCCGATCCGGTGGAACAGCGGCACCCCCAGTTCCCGCTCGAGGCCCTTGATCGTCTGGGACAGGGAGGGCTGGGCGATGAGCAGCTGCTCCGCGGCGCGGGTGAAGCCGCCGTGGTCCACCACGGCCAGGAAGTACATGAGCTGCCGGACGTCCATCGTCGTCTCCTCCTGCGTCCGTGCGGCGGGGGTGCGGGCCCCTCGGTCCTGCCCGTGGGTGCAGGAAACAACATGCCACAGAAGTGCGGCATCCCCCGTCCCGGAACGAGGGCGTCCCCGTGCGCGGCGCCCCTGCGGGCCGTGGGCGGATCGTGTCCCGCCCGGGTCCGGCGTCCTCCTGGGCCGGCGTGCGCCGCCACGGACGCCCAGGAGCCGGAGTTCTCGCGGCCCCGGCGGTTTGCAATTGACTTAAGATTCGAACACGTATTCGAATGGGGGCGTGAGCTTTCCGCACCTGCACGTCGCCACCGCCTTCAGCGCCCACTTCGGGGTCAGCCGACCTGCCGTCCTGGCGGCCGCCGCCGCGGCGGACGGCGCGGACGCGCTCGCCTGCACCGACCGGGACGGGCTCTACGGCGCGATCAAGCACCTGGGCGCGTGCCGGGAGCACGGCATCGACCCGGTCCTGGGGGCCGACCTCGCCCTGCTGGACCCCGGCCGCGAGCGCGCCCTCGGCCGCGTGGTGGTCCTGGCGGCCGGCGGCACCGCCGGTGCGGGCTACGCCGCCCTGTGCCGGCTCGTCTCCACCGCCCACGCCGCAGCGGGCCCGCCCGGGGTGACCGCCGCCGAGATCGCGGCCGCCGCACACTCGCCCCGGCACGGGGAGCCGGTCCTGACCGTCCTGCTCGGGCCCTCCTCCGACGTCGGGCAGGAGCTCGCGGCCCGCCGCTACCGCACCGGGCGCGCCGCCCTGGCCCGGTGGCGGACCCTGCTCCCCGCACCGGCGCTCGCCGTGGAGGTGGTCTCGCACCTCGCCGCCCCCGGCACGGCGTGCAGCACCTCCCACGCGGCCCGGATGCTGCGCGCCGCCCTCGAGGCGGGGCTGACCCCCGTGCTGACCAACGCGGTGCGCTACGCCACGCCCGCCGAGGCCGCCACCGCCGACGTCCTCGACGCCGCCCGCGCCCTCACCCCGCTCGAGACCCTCGGGGCGCGCGCCGGCCACGCCCCCGGCGGCAGGGCCACCGGGCGGACCGGGACGTCCCGACGGACGACGGCGCCGGAGCCGCTGCAGCCCAACGGCCAGGGCTGGCTCAAGTCCGCCCGGCAGATGCGCGCGCTCGCCGCGGAGATCGCCCGGGCCGCGGACCTCGGCGCGGCCGGGGCCGCGGCCCTGCTGGCGGGCACCCAGCGGGTGGCCGACCGGTGCCGGCTGGACCCGGTCGCCGACTGCGGCTGGGGGCGGCCGGTGGTGCCCGAGGCCTCCGTGCTGGGCCTGGACCGGCCGGCGCCCGCAGAGCTGCGGGCCCGGTGCGAGACGGGGCTGGGCCGCCGCTACCCGGGCCGCCGCATGACACGGGCCGTGCGGGACCGGCTGGAGCAGGAGCTGGGGGTGATCGAGGACCTCGGCTTCGCCTCCTACTTCCTCACCGTGGCCGAGGTCTCGGCGATGATCGGGCAGATGGGGGTCCGCCACGCCGCCCGCGGCTCGGGGGTGTCCTCGCTCGTCAACTATCTGCTCGACGTCTCCCAGGTGGACCCGCTCGAGCACGAGCTGCTCTTCGAGCGCTTCCTCTCCAACGACCGCTCGACCCTCCCGGACATCGACATCGATGTCGAGTCGGCCGAGCGCCACCGCGTCTACCGGCGGATCTTCGAGCGCTTCGGCCCCGAACGGGTGAGCCTCATGAGCATGCAGAACGCCTACCGGGCCCGCGGTGCCGTCCGGGACGCCGGGCTGGCGCTCGGCATCGACCCCGAGACCGTGGACGGCGCGGCCAAGCAGCTGTGGCACCTGCCGGCCTCGGCGCTGCGGGAGACCATCGCCCGCCAGCCGGAGCTGCGGGACTTCGCCGAGCAGGTGGCCCAGGAGAAGCAGCTCGACCTCCTCGTGGACCTCACCGAGCGCCTGGACCGGCTGCCCCGACACATCTCCATGCACCCGTGCGGGGTGATCCTGGGGGACCTGAGCCTCCTGGACCGCACCCCGGTGCAGTCCAGTGGGACGGGGATGCCCATGAGCCAGTTCGACAAGCACGACATGGACCCCATGGGCATGCTCAAGCTCGACATCCTCGGCGTGCGGATGCAGTCGGCGCTCGCCCACGCCGTCGACGAGGTGGCCCGCACCCACCCGGACCGGCCCCGCCTGGACCTCGAGGCGATCCCCGTGGACGACGGGAGGACGTTCGAGCTCATCCGCTCGACCCACACCCTGGGGTGCTTCCAGATCGAGTCCCCGGGCCAGCGCGAGCTCATCGGCAAGATGGCGCCCACGAGCTTCCGCGACCTCATCGTGGACATCTCCCTGTTCCGTCCCGGGCCGATGCACTCGGACATGGTGCGCCCCTACCTGGAGCACCGCCACGGCTGGTCCGCGCCCGTCTCGATCCACCCGTCCCTCGACCCGATCCTCGCCGAGACCCACGGCGTGACCGTCTTCCACGAGCAGGTCCTGCGCATCCTCGACACCTTCACCGGATGCGGTCTCGCCCGGGCCGACGAGCTGCGCCGCCGGCTGGGCTCCGAGCGCCAGCTCGAGGTGGAGGAGTTCTTCCGCGAGCGGGCCCGTGCGCGGGACTACCCCCTGGATGTGGTGGACAGGGTCTGGGAGACCCTGGCGGCGTTCGGCTCGTTCGGCTTCTGCAAGGCCCACGGCGCGGCGTTCGCGGTGCCCACCTACCAGTCCGCGTGGCTGAAGGCCCACCACCCGGAGGCGTTCCTCGCGGGGCTGTGGGAGCACGATCCCGGGATGTACCCCAAGCGCCTGCTCGTGGGGGAGGCGCGGCGGATGGGCATCCCCGTCCTGCCCGTGGACGTCAACCGCTCCGACGAGCACTACCGGGTGGAACGGCTCGACGACGACCCCGCCCGCCTGGGCGTGCGCCTGGCCCTCACCGGGATCCACGGGGTCTCCCGGGCCGAGGTCCGCCGGATCGTGGCGGGGCAGCCCTACGCCTCGCTCGCCGAGCTGCGGCAGCGGGCCCGTCCCGCCCGGCGCACCCTCGAGCGTCTCGCCGCCGTGGGGGCCTTCGACGGCCTGCTGCGCCGCTCCGGCGGCCCCGCGTCCCGCGCCGACCTTGTGCACGCCCTGCGGGCCCGGGCGGACAGCGGCCGGCCCGCCCGGCCGGCCGGGGAGGTCGAGGGACAGCTGGCCCTTCCGCTCGGGGACCTCGAGCTGCGCGCCCTACCCGCGGAGCGCCCCGAGCCCACCCTGGCGGAGAAGGTCCGCACCGAGCTGGACCTGCTCGCGGTGGACGTCTCGGCGCACCTGCTGGAGAGCTGGGCGCCCCTGCTCGGCGAGCTCGGGGTCACGCCCGCGGAGCGGCTGCTGGAGCTGCGCAACCGGTCCGAGGTGCTCGTGGCGGGGGTGCGGGTCTCGACCATGACCCCGCCCATGCGCAGCGGCCGGCGGGTGGTCTTCGTCAGCCTCGACGACGGCACGGGCGCGGTGGACTGCGCCTTCTTCTCCGACGCCCAGGCCCGCTCGGGGCAGCACCTGTTCGGCACGCGGATGCTGCTGGTGCGGGGCCGGACGCGGCGCACCGGGCCCCGGGGGATCAGCATCAGCGCCGAGCAGGCCTGGGACCTCGCCGACCCCGGAACCCCGGCCGCGGTGCGCGCCGCGGCCCCGCCTAGCCTGCGGGGAGCCGGGGCAGGATGAGCAGGGAGACCGTCCGGATCCAGGGGTTTCACTCTCGGTGAAGCCATTGGCCAGCGAACTGATTGCCAGTATGGTTACTAATAACAGCGGACGAGCTGCACCCCGCCTCCCCGGGCGGAGATCGTCCGCGGCGAGCCCCCCGTCCAGGGGAGCCCGTTGCCTCGCAGAATAGAGAAGGAGTTCTCATGGCTACGTACGACGTGAACGCACTGCTGTCCGCCACCGCCTACGGGTCGGACGGCGACAAGATCGGCAAGGTCGAGCAGGTCTTCCTGGACGACAACACCGAAGAGGTCACCTTCGTGACCGTCAACACCGGTCTCTTCGGCACCAAGGAGAGCTTCGTCCCCGCCGACGGCGCCCAGCAGGACGGCGACCGCCTCGTCCTTCCCTACACCAAGGACGTCGTCAAGGACGCCCCGAACGTGGACGCGGACCAGCACCTCTCCCCGGCCGAGGAGGAGGAGATCTACCGCTACTACAAGATGAACTACTCCGGCACCGACGACCGCGACCGCACCGACCGTGACCGCACCGCCGGCGTTGCCGGCACCGCTGGTGCCGCCGGGACCGCCGGGACCGCCGGCGCCGCAGGTCTCGCCGACCGCGACGACCGCTACGCCGCGGACACCGACCGCAACGCCGTCCCGGCGACCGGCACTGCCGGCTACCCCGAGAACGACGGGTACGCCGACACCGACCGTGACCGTGACCGCACTGCCGGGATCACCGACGTCGACACCGACCGCGACCGCACCGCCGGGCTCACCGACCGTGACCGCACCGACAGTGTCGACAACGGCGTGGTCCGCCACGAGGAGCAGCTGCACGTCGGCAAGGAGCGCCAGGAGACCGGCCGCGCCCGTCTGCGCAAGTACGTGGTCACGGAGAACGAGTCCGTGGACGTGCCCCTCGAGCGCGAAGAGGTCCGTGTCGAGCGCACCCCGCTGAGCGGCACCGAGGCCACCGCCGGCACCATCGGCGAGGAGGACGTCGACGTGACCCTCCACGAGGAGCGTCCCGTCGTCGCCAAGGAGACCGTGGGCGTCGAGAAGGTCGGCCTGGAGAAGGAGACCGTCCGCGACACCGAGCGCGTCGACGCCGAGGTCCGCAAGGAGCAGGTCGAGGTCGAGACCGACGCCGAGCGCGGCACCGGCCTGACCGACCGCAACCGCGGCACCGGCCTGACCGACGACGATCGCCGCGACCGCATCTGATCGCACCCGATCGACTCCGGGGCCCCCGTCACCGTTCTGGTGACGGGGGCCCCGTCGTCGTGCCGGACGCGGTTCACCCCGCTGCCCGCCGGGCCCGCGTGCCGGGCACGGCCGCGTAGTAGACCAGGCCCAGCGCGACCACCGCCGCGGCCGCCACGTACATCCCCCGGTAGCCCAGCGCAGGGACCAGGGCCCCCATGAGCATCGGGCCCAGGGCCACCCCCACGTCCATGCACAGGAAGTAGGTCGACGTGGACAGCCCCACGCGGGTGAGCGGGGCCGAGCGGACCGCGGCGGCCTGGGCCGCCGAGAGCACCGCCCCGTAGCCCACGCCCAGCACCGTGCCCGAGGCGAGCACGAGGAACGGCGAGTCCGCGGCCGCGAGCAGCAGCAGCGCCACCACGAAGAGCAGCAGCGACGGGTACAGCACCGCGTTGTCCCCGCGCCGGTCCTGCAGCCGGCCCGCGAACGGGCGGCTCACCAGGACGGTGACGGCATAGGCCACGAAGTACGCGCCCGCGGGGCCCACGAGGTCCGCCTGCACGGCGAACGGGTTGAGGAAGGACAGGACCGCCGAGTACCCCACGCCCACGAAGAGCATGAGCGCCGAGACGGGCAGGGCCCGCGCCTCCACGAACTGCCCCACGGAGAAGGACCGCAGCCCCGCCCGCTGCTCGGCGGAGAGGCTCAGCTCGGGGACCCGGGTGACGGCTCCCACGGCGAGACCCAGCAGGGCGACCGCCGTGCACACCCCGAAGAGCGTGTCGTAGCCCACCGCCGTGGACAGGCTCAGTCCCGCCAGGGGACCCAGCGCGGCGGCCAGGGTGGTGGAGAGCATGAAGTACCCGGTGCCCTCGCCCCGCCGGTGCGCGGGGATGAGGGCCTGGACGGACGCGGGCAGCACGGTGGTGGCCATGCCGAAGCCCACGCCGTTGAGCACCCGCACCACCAGCAGGCCCCAGAAGCCGGTGTCGAGCAGGTAGGCGGCGGCGCACAGCGCCAGCAGCACGAGCGCGGCGAGCAGCACGCGCCGGCGCCCGAGCAGCTCCATGTACTTGCCGGTGAGCAGCCGCGCCAGGACCGCCCCGACGATGAAGGCGCTCGTGGCCACCCCGGCCAGCGCCTCGTCCGTGCCGAAGCGCTCCATGGCGTAGAGCGCCATGACGGTCATCAGCAGGTAGAAGTTCATGGAGATGAGGAACTGGCCCGCCCACATCAGCACGAAGCCGGCGGTCCACAGCCGGTGCGGCGGGGGAGAGGGCACCTCCCCTCCCGGTGCGGGCGGGTCGGGCGGTCCGGGAACGTCTGCGGGCATCGGGTGGCCTCACCTCCGCCGGCCATCATCTCACCGCCGCGGTCCCCACCGGCCGACAGGTACCATCGATGCAGTGCGCGCCGCCCGCCGGTGCCGCTGCCACGCGCCCCCCGTACCGGTGCGTGCCGATCCCGACCCGAGGAGCACCTTCCCCATGACCACCGTGCCCGAGCACCAGCCCGAGTCCGCCCCCCTCACGATCACCGTCGACGGCGAGCAGCGCACGGTGGGGACCGGGACGTCCGCCGCGGACCTGTACCGCGAGGACCGCTCCGTGGTGGTGGCCCGGGTCAACGGCGTGCTCAGGGACCTCGCCACCGGGCTGGCCGACGGGGACGCCGTGGAGCGGGTGCTGATCTCCGAGCCCGAGGGCCTCGAGGTGCTGCGCCACTCCGCCGCCCACGTCATGGCCCAGGCCGTGCAGCAGCTGCACGAGGACGCCAAGCTCGGCATCGGCCCGTACATCACCGACGGCTTCTACTTCGACTTCGACGTCGAGCAGGCGTTCACGCCCGAGGACCTCAAGGCCATCGAGAAGCGGATGCAGCGGATCGTGAACTCCACCCAGTCCTTCCGCCGCCGTGCGGTGAGCGAGGAGGAGGCCCGCGCCGAGATGGCGGACGAGCCGTACAAGCTCGAGCTCATCGGCCTGTCCCAGGGCCCCGGCTCCGGCGCGGACGTGGACGCCGCCGCGGAGGGCGCCTCCGTGGAGGTCGCCGCCGGCGAGCTGACGATCTACGACAACGTGGACCGCAAGACCGGGGAGACGGTCTGGAAGGACCTGTGCCGCGGCCCGCACCTGCCGGACACCAAGCTGATCGGCAACGGCTACGCCCTGATGCGCTCGGCCGCCGCCTACTGGCGCGGTTCCGAGAAGAACAAGCAGCTCCAGCGCATCTACGGCACCGCGTGGCCGTCCAAGGAGGACCTCACCGCGTACAAGAACCGCCTCGCCGAGGCGGAACGGCGCGACCACCGCCGGCTCGGCTCGGAGATGGACCTGTTCTCCTTCCCCGACGAGCTCGGCTCCGGCCTTCCGGTGTTCCACCCCCGGGGCGGGATCATCCGCAAGACCATGGAGGACTACTCCCGGGAGCGCCACACGGAGGCCGGCTACGAGTTCGTCTACACCCCGCACATCACCAAGGGCCACCTCTACGAGGTCTCCGGCCACCTCGACTGGTACCGCGAGGGCATGTTCCCCGCGATGCACGTGGACGAGGAGCGGGACCCGCAGACCGGGGAGCTGACCAAGCAGGGCCAGGACTACTACCTGAAGCCCATGAACTGCCCGATGCACAACCTCATCTTCCGCTCCCGGGGCCGCTCCTACCGGGAGCTGCCGCTGCGCCTGTTCGAGTTCGGGCAGGTCTACCGGTACGAGAAGTCCGGCGTGGTGCACGGCCTGACCCGGGTGCGGGGCATGACCCAGGACGACGCCCACATCTACTGCACCCGGGAGCAGATGAAGGCGGAGCTGACCACCACGCTCGGCTTCGTGCTGGACCTGCTCAAGGACTACGGGCTGGACGACTTCTACCTCGAGCTCTCCACCAAGGACCCCGAGAAGTTCGTGGGCTCGGACGAGCTCTGGGAGGAGGCCACGAACACCCTCGCCGAGGTCGCGGCCGAGTCCGGGCTGGACCTGGTCCCGGACGCCGGCGGCGCCGCGTTCTACGGCCCCAAGATTTCGGTGCAGGCCAAGGACGCGATCGGGCGGACCTGGCAGATGTCCACCATCCAGCTCGACTTCAACCTGCCCGAGCGCTTCGACCTCGAGTACCAGGCCGCCGACGGCACCCGGCAGCGGCCCGTGATGATCCACCGGGCCCTGTTCGGCTCCGTGGAGCGGTTCATGGGGGTGCTCGTGGAGCACTACGCCGGGGCGTTCCCGGCGTGGCTGGCCCCCGTCCAGGTCGTGGCCATCCCGGTGGCCGAGGCCTTCAACGACTACCTGCAGGGCGTGGTGGACACGCTCCGGGCCCGCGGCGTGCGCGTGGAGCTCGACGCCGGCTCGGACCGGTTCCCCAAGAAGATCCGCACCGCCTCCAAGGAGAAGGTCCCGTTCGTGCTCATCGCGGGCGGGGAGGACGCGGAGGCGAACGCCGTGTCCTTCCGCTTCCGCGACGGCTCGCAGGACAACGGCGTCCCGGTCGGCGAGGCCGTGGAGCGGATCGTGGCGCACGTCCAGCGCCGGATCAACGAGGAGCCGACGGCCGCCGCCGCCGAGGACCCCCGCGCCGCCGCGGAGACGGCCGGGGTGGGGCAGTGACCGGTACGGCGCCCGACGCCGGGCCCCCGCACCACTGGATCCGCCAGGACGAGTTCGAGATCCCCGGGGTGCCCGACAGCTTCCAGCGGCTGTGGACCCCGCACCGGCTCGCCTACGTGCGCGGCGAGGACCCGTCCGTGCGGGAGGACCCCGGGTGCCCGTTCTGCAACGGCCCGCAGCGCGCGGACGAGGAGTCGCTGATCGTCCACCGCGGCGAGCACTGCTTCGTGATCCTCAACCTGTTCCCGTACAACCCCGGCCACCTCATGGTCTGCCCGTACCGGCACGTGGCCGATCTGACGGAGCTCGAGCCGGCGGAGCTGCGGGAGCTCACGGACCTGACCCGCACCGCGGTCGCCACGATCCGCGGCGTCGCGTCCCCGCACGCCTTCAACGTGGGCATCAACCTGGGGGCCGCGGCCGGCGGCTCCCTCTCGGGGCACCTGCACCAGCACGTGGTGCCGCGCTGGAACGGGGACGCCAACTTCATGCCCGTCCTCGCCGGGACCAAGGCCATCATGCAGACCCTCGGGGACACCCGCCAGGACATCGCCGACGCCTGGCCCGCGGCCTGATCCGCGTCGTCGTCACACCCGGGCCCTCCGCCCCCGGGCGCCGCGGCGCTCAGTCGCGGGCGTCCCGGGCGGGAGCACCGCGCCGCCGGTGGACGAACTCCTCCCGCGGCTGGAGGCCCCGCCGCTCCAGCAGCGCGCCGAGGTGCGGGCGGCGTCCCAGCAGGGCCTCGAAGGCCTCCATCGGAGCGGTCTCGTTGCCCCGGGAGAGCACCTCCTCGGCGAAGCGCCGCCCGTTCTCCCGGGTCGGTCCGCCGCGGGACGCGAACCACTGCGCCGTGTCGGCGTCGAGGATCTCGGACCAGATGTAGGAGTAGTAGCCCGCGGAGTAGCCGCCGGCGAAGATGTGCTTGAAGTACCCGGTCCGGTAGCGCGGGGCGATGCCGTCCACGTCCACCCCGGCGCGGGCGAGCGCCTCCTGCTCCACGGTCCGGGGGTCCGGCAGCTCGGCGGGGTCCTCGATCCCGTGCCACGCGAGATCCAGGTAGGTCGAGGCGAGGTACTCGACGGTCCGGTAGCCCTGCCCGTGCGCGGACGCCTCCCGCAGGCCCGCGAGGGTCTCCTCGGGGATCGGCTCGCCCGTGCGGTGGTGGCGGGCGTAGTGCCGGAGCACCTCCGGGTGCAGCACCCACATCTCGTGCACCTGGGAGGGGTACTCCACGAAGTCCCGCGGCACCTTCGTCCCGGAGAACGAGGGCAGGTGCACGTCGGAGAGCAGCCCGTGCAGCGCGTGGCCGAACTCGTGGAAGACCGTCACCACCTCGTCCAGGGTCAGCAGCTTGGGCCTGCCCGCGGGCGGCCGGGTGAAGTTCGCGTTGTTGACGACGACGGGGCGCTGACCGGTCAGCCGGTTCTGGTGCACCAGCGATCCCATCCAGGCGCCGCCCTGCTTGGTGGGCCGCGTGAACCAGTCGCCCAGGAACAGCCCCACGCCGCGGCCCGCCTCGTCGGTGACCTCCCACACCCGCACCTGCGGCAGGTAGCCGTCCAGGTCGGGGCGCTCGGTGAAGACCAGCCCGTAAAGCTCCCGGGCGGTGCGGAAGATCCCGTGCTCCAGCACGGATTCCAGCTCGAAGTGCTCCCGCAGCGCGGAGGCGTCCACGGCGTAGCGCTCCCGGCGCAGCCGCTCGGCCCAGAACGGCCAGTCCCACGCCTCGATCGGGTGCCCGGCCAGCTGCTCGAGCTCCGCCCGCTCCTCGAGGGCGTTGCGCACGGCGGGGCCGGTGATCCGCTCCAGCATCTCGTGCACCGCCTCCTGGGACGGCGCTGTGTTCCCGGCCATGACGTGGTCGCCGTGGCTGCGGTAGCCGAGCAGCCCGGCCTGCTCCGCGCGCAGCCGGGCGATCCGGGCGGCCACGGGCAGCAGGTCCGTGCGGCTCTGCGAGCCCTCGCCGCCGTGCTCGCCGGTGCCGCGGTTGACGGCGGCCAGATGGATCCGCCGGCGCAGCGCGCGGTCCGTGAGCACCGACAGCACGGGCTGCACGGTGAACAGCGAGGGCGTGAGCAGGTACCGGCCCGGCATCCCGTTCTCGGCGGCCGCGGAGGCGGCGGCCTCGACGTCCGTGGGGGACAGCCCGTCCAGCTCCGCGCGGTCGTCGACGAACACGGCGGAGGCGTTGACCTCCCGGATCAGGTCGTTGCCGTAGCCGATGCTCAGCTCCGAGAGCTCGTCGTTGATCTCCCGGAGCCGCCGCTGGTCGTCCAGGGTCAGCTCCGCACCGGAGTTCGCGAACCAGGAGACGTACTCGTCCAGGGCGCGCAGCTGCCACGGCTCCAGGTCGGTGCGGTCCACCCGCCGGACCCGGGCGTAGAGCTCCTTGTTGAGCGTGAAGTCCGCCTTGTGCTCCGACAGCCGCGGGGCGAGCTCCTGGTAGATCCGCTGGATGCCCTCCGTGTTGTGCGCGGCGGTCAGCGTGAAGAAGACCGACTCGACCCGGTCCAGGGCCAGACCCCCGCGCTCGAGGGCCTCGATGGTGTTGGCGAAGGTGGGCGGGTCCGGGTCGGCCAGGACCGTCCGCACGCACTCGAGGTCCTGGGCCATCGCAGCCTCGAAGGCCGGCAGGAAGTGCTCCTCCTTGATCCGCCCGAAGTCGGGCAGCTCGTAGGGGAGCGGGCTGGGGCGCAGGAGTGGGTTGTCCAAGGGCCGGCTTCTGTCGTGGTGGGCGGACTGGTGCGACCAAGACTAGCCTCCCGTGCAACGGGTGTGGACGCGGGTGCCGCCGCCGATGACGACGTCGACGACCCCTGACGGATCGGCCAGACTGGACATCGCCCCGAGGGTCACTGACGGTTTCGGGAGTGGCCGCAGAGATGCCTGCGTCCGGAGAAGGAGTGCCTTGCTCATGACCCACCCAGCGAGGGAGTACGACGTCGTCATTGCCGGCGGTGGACTTGCCGGGCGCAGCCTCGCCTTCTTCCTGAGCCGGGAACCAGGGCTGTCCGGGGCGCGGATCCTCATCATCGACGACGCCGGAGATCGATACCCGCACCGCTCCCTGATCTACTGGCACGACGGCGCCCTCCCGCTGCCCCTGACGCCCGCAGCCACGTTCACGAGCCTCGCGGTTGACGCAGGACCTGCCCAGCGGGTGCTGCCGCTCGAACGCCACCGCCTGTGCCTCACCTCGTCACGGGACGTTTTCCGATGCCTCGACGACGTCATCGATGCCAACCCTCAGATCAGCCGTCTCGACGCACGGGTTTCACGAGTACGGGCTCATGCCGACTCGGTGGACGTGGCCCTCTCCGACAGCCGGCTCGTCACGGCATCCCACTGCTTCGACAGCACCTTGCCCCCCACCGGGATCACGGCACCACTGCTCATGTCGGGTGAGGTTCATCGGGTGCGGACTGCGCACGACTCCTTCGACCCGTCGACTGCCACCTTCATCGATTTCCGGTCCGGTGAGCACCACCCCGTGCACTTCCACTGCGTCCTGCCGCTCTCAGCCCGAGAAGCCGTCGTCGAAGTCACCCGGATCATGCCGGGGAAGGCTCACACCCCGGATTTCTCGTTCGAGCAGGCAACGTCGGACTATCTGCGCAAGGTCTGGGGTGTGAACGAGTTCTCGTCGTTGTCCGTGGAGCGAGGGTCCATCCCCCTGGGCATCCGCCGCCGTTCTCCCCGCGGCCGCCATGTGCACACCGGATGTCCCGCCGGGGCCGTCAAGGCCACCACGGGCTACGGCTTCACCCGGATCCTTCGTCAGACCCAGCACCTCGCCTCCACGCTGGCCTCCACCGGGTCACCCGACGCTCCCCGGCCGTCCCCACGCTTCCGCTGGTACGACAGGCCCTTGCTCAAGATGTGGGAACACGACCCCGAACACGCGGTGCACTTCATGAGAGCCGCATTCACCTCCGGCGATGCTGATCTCGTCCTCGACTTCCTCGACGAACGGACCACGTTCGCACAGGAACGGCGGCTGCTCGGGTCCATGCCGGTCACGATGCTCCTGCAGCCGCGTCTCTGGATCTGAGCCCGTCATCAGGACCTCTCGTCCGGCCGAACCGGAACACCAACGGTCGGCACGCGGTCGCAACAGTTTCGACACCGGGGCACGGGGATCGCTGCGGGCCCCCGACGTCGTAGCACCCTGCCCGCAAGGGTCTGTCCAGTTTTCGGTGTAACTCGGGTTGTTGATGTTCAGGGGCGGCCGGCGGAGAGCCGGCCGTCGAAGGTGATTTCGAATGCGTTGAGTGCTGCCTTCCAGCGTTGGGTCCAGCGTGCCCGCCCCTTGCCGGTCGGGTCCAGGGCCATCACGGCGAGGTAGACGCACTTGAGCGCAGCCTGCTCGTTGGGGAAGTGGCCGCGGGCCCTGACAGCCTTGCGGATTCGGGCGTTGACGGACTCGATCGCATTCGTGGTGCACACGACCCGGCGAATCTCGCGGTCGAACTGCAGGAACGGCACGAACTCCGCCCAGGAATTCGACCAGAGCCTGACGATCGCCGGGTACTTCCGGCCCCACTTCTCCTGGAACTCCAAGAAGCGTTCCTCGGCCTCGGCCACGGTCGCGGCCTGATAGACGGGCTTGAGAGCTCGGGAGATCGCGTCCCAGTCCTGCCGGGCGGCGTAGCGGAAGCTCGCCCTCATCAGATGGATCACGCAGACTCCCGCTGTCTACCTCTGGGGTGATCGGGCGCTGGTGCGGTGGGCAGGCGGTAGCGGCGGACGGGTCGTGGTGACCTGTCCGCGGGGTTGCAGTACGGGGTCAGCTGGCGATTCTCAGGACGGTGTCACCCGCTTCGTCCGAGGCTTGGAGGGCTTGCCAACGGTGGGGATGGAGTGCGGGGTTGTACTCCACGCCGTCGTGCCAGCATTTCCACAGGATGCGCATCCACCGCGCGCCGATGCCACGCAGGGCACGGTGGTGGCCCTGTCCGGCGGCGCGGGCCTGCTCGTAGAGCACCCCCGACCAGCGCGGATCTTCGCGGACGGCGACGAACGCCCACCAATCGACCGCGTGACGCATCCGCTTGTTCGCTGCATAGCGGAACCGCACCTGACGGGTGCGACCGGAAGCACGGGTGACCGGGGCCAGGCCCGCCTCAGCCAACAGCGCCGGGGCGGAGGGATACCGGGCGCGGTCCTCTCCCATGCCGGCCAGCAAGGTCGCAGCGATGACCGGTCCGATGCCCGGGAAGCTGGTGAAGATCCCGGTGTCCGGATGCAGCGCCAGAAGCCGGCCGATCTCGGCGTCGTAGTCCTTCAGGTGCCGGTTCAGCAGCTGCAGCTGCTCGGCGAGCCGGACTGCGGCGAAGGCCTTGCCCTGGTTCGTGCCCGAGGAAGCCGAGAGCAGGTGCGGGTGGAGCCTCTCGACGAGCGTCCCGGCCGGAGTCCTGCCGCTGTAGTGCTCTGCGCTGAGGAACCCCTGCATCCGTTTCACCCCGACGCGAGCTGCTTGGGCGGGCAGCGGGTAACGCCCGATGAACTGCAGGGAGATGTCCCGATCCAGGGTCGAGAACAGGTGGAGCACCGCAGGGTTGTAGGCCTCCATCGTGGCGCGTAACTGGTTCTCCAGATCCCGTTGGTTCCAGATCAGGGCCTCCCGATCCCTGATCGTGGCGCGCAATTGCATCAGGGTCTCGGAGCCGGGCCGCAGCGGGCGCCAGAACGGGTGCTCGTGGCGCAGGGTGTCGGCCAGGACGAACGCGTCGAAGGTGTCCGACTTCGTCCTGGCCACCCGGTAGCGTTCCCGGGCACGGGCAGAAATCTTGGGCGAGACGCAGAACAGCTCGATGTCCAGCGCCAGAAGCCGCTCGACCAGCAGTCCCTCGGCGCGTTCGATCGCCGCTCGAACAGTCCCGCCCTGAGACAAGAGGGCATCCGCCAAGAGCTCAAGGCCCTCGACGGTGTGCTCGAAGCGCTGCTGCAACAGCGTCCGTCCCTCGGCATCGATCAGGCAGAGCTGGTGGAACGAGCAGCCCCAGTCGATGCCTGCGAACACGTCGGAGGGTTCTCCTGGATCGCGAAGTTGTGCCATGTCAGCTGGTCCTTCCTCAACCGAAGAATCCACCCGACACCGGCAAGCGCGGCAGTCTCGCGTCAGAACCTTATCCCGGCAATCACCCTGAAGGCGCTGCAACTCCCGCTGGCTGATTCACGATTCTGCCCCGCGGCGGCCGGACGGGTCTGCATAGGGACCTCGAAGGTGGCTCGTCTGCATAGGTCCTGACCGCCACGGTGCAGGTGGTGACCGAAGGGTTCGGTCACCAACAGTGTGAACGGATAACGTCTGCACGATCGTGGCCGGCCACACGGTGGCCACGGAATCGGGCAGACCCTTGAGGCCGTCGCAGACGAGCATGAGCACGTCCTCGACCCCGCGGTTCTTGATCTCGGTCAGGACCTGCAACCAGTACTTCGCGCCCTCCCCGCCGTCCCCGGCCCACAGCCCGAGGATGTCGCGGTTGCCGTCCACGGTCACAGCCAGGGCGATGTAGATCGGCCGGTTGGCAACCTGCCCGTCGCGCACCTTGACGTGGACACAGTCCACGAAGACCACCGGATACACCGGGTCCAGGGGACGGTTCTGCCACTCGGCCATGCCCTCGAGGACCTTGTCCGTGATCGTGGAGATCGTCGTCTTCGACACCTCCGCACCGTAGACCTCGGCCAGGTGCGCGGAGATGTCGCCGTGTGTGAGTCCGCGGGCGGACAGCGAGAGCACCATGTCCTCAACGCTGCCCAGCCGACGCTGCCGCTTCTTCACGATGCCAGGCTCGAAGGTCCCGGCCCGGTCGCGCGGCACCTCGATCGCCACCGGGCCTGCCTTGGTCAGCACCGTCTTCGATCGGGTGCCGTTGCGGCTGTTGCCGTCGGTCGAGCCGCCGCGTTCGTGGGGCTCGTAGCCCAGGTGATCGGTGATCTCGCCTTCCAGGGCAGACTCCAGCACCAGCTTCGTCAGCTGGCCCAGCAGCCCGTTTTCCCCGGCCAGATCCAGGCCCTGCTCCCGGGCTCCGGCGACCAGTTGCGCCACCAGCGTCCGGTCCACCGCCGGCGTCTTGCCGAGCCGCTGCTCGGCGTCTTGCCCTTGTTCCCCAAAAGCGGTCACGGGCTCCTGGACCTCCACGTCCTGCGACGTCATCACGTCATCCATCGGTCATGCCTCCCAGCTCAGGAGTTACACCGAAAAACGTACAGTCCCGCTCGAGGCCGCTGGGCCTGCTGAGTCGGTGCGGGAACGTCATCGGCCTCGGCGATGTAGACGGCCAGCGCTGCCGCGTAGCCGCTCGCCAGGGCCGCCCTCCACGCAGGGTGGTTGGCGTAACCGTGGTGACCCGGATCGGGGCTGCGCAGCTCCAGCCATTGCGCCCGAGGCAGTGCAACAGAAGCGGGAGGGGGTATCCGACATTGATGCAGGATCCAGGTGACGTCGGCCCAGCGGCCGGCGGGAGTCTCCACCATGGGGTAGTAGGTGGCGATCCAGTGGGCGGGGGAATGGGGGCGCAGTTCGACTGCCAGAGCCCCGGAGACAGAGGATGTCATGCCTTTTTCCTGTTCACAGGTCAAGGATCGAGACGGCCGGGGCTGGACCGCGACGCCGGGTCGGGAGGGAACCCCGTCGGCGATATTCCAGAGTAACCACTGAGCTGATCACTCAGGAAGCAAACTGAACAAGATGACAGCGACTCGTTTCTCAAGCCATGGGATGCGAGACGTCTCGTCCAAAAAATTTGCGGCCGCATGATTGTGAACCGCAACGAAAAGTGGCGGTGTTCTGACGGAGCTAAATGGCGGCATCGAGGTCTCGCTTCCCGATCGGAGTCGTCGGACCGGCCGAGCTCGAGGTGATCGACGTGTTGATCGCTCTCGCGGGGACGTTCCACTTCCTTGGTAGTGGGACGACCCGCGTGGAGATCCTTGACTGATGTGCATGCTCGGCGTTTCTTGTACCAAAGCTTGGACCAAAAGTCATGAACCGGTTAGGCCGTACGGATTCGACTTCCGGTACGCTGGGCGCATGGAATTGGGCTACGCGCGGGTCTCGACGGCCAAACAGGACCTCGACCGGCAGATCGATGCCCTTCGGCAAGTCGGGATCGCGCCCGAGCGGATCTATGTGGACAAGAAGTCTGGGGCCACCACGGAGCGTCCCGGACTGACCGCGGCCCTGGCCTACGCCCGCCAAGGCGACGTGATCGTGGTGCACACCCTGGACCGGCTCGGGCGCACCGTGCGCGACACCCTGAACCTGATCCACGATCTCGCGGAGCGGGGGGTGGGGGTGCGCAACTTGGCGGACCCGATCAAGGTTGACTCCACTAACCCGAATGATCCGATGGCGCAGCTGGCGGTGGTGCTGCTGGCGCTGTTCGGGCAGATGGAACGGACCTACACCCTCGAGCGCGCCGCCCATGCCCGGTCGGTGGCCACGGCCAAGGGCCGGCGGATCGGGCGGCCTTCGGTGGTGGATCCGGACAAGCTGGCCTACGCAGCCCATCTGCGCGCCAGCGGGCACACGGTGGCTGAGATCGTGGCCAAGACCGGGATCACCCGCACCACCCTCTACCGCCACCTGCCGCCGAGGCCTCCGGCGGCGGTGACCGCCGGGCCGGTCACCGCCGCCGAAGCCGACCCTGGTCCGACAGACTGACTCCTCACCACACCCCTGACTGTCCGGGCTCAGCCAGAAGAGCATCCCCAGCTGGCTGGGCTCTGCCCACGGTCACGGGCGTTAGTGGCGATGATCCCCTCCGCACCGACGCCGGTGTTCCCGACGTCCGTCCCGAGCTTCTGCATTGGCTGCTCGACCGCCTCGGATCATGGGTGAGCAGCGCGTTGGACTGCCGGTGCTGCGGTGGCGGTGCTACGCAGGACCACCGGATGGGAGAGCTGATGGGCCAAGGGCAGGGCCGGGTCCTGCTCCTGGGCGGAGAATCCCTCGCTGTGCTGGGAAAGCAGAGAGCCGGACATGGGATGGTGTCCGGCTTTCTGTGTGGGAGATGCCTTTCCGCCACAGCACCAGTGTGAAACACCGTGAGGGCCGCTGACTAGAGGTTTCGTGCCGTGGTGGACGCGTATGACCGAGTGAGTCCAGGGGGCGACGTCGATGACGATAGTTGCCCTGGGATCAACGTCGCTCACAAGGGCGCCGCCCGACCGAGGGGATGACTCGTCAGTCGAGGGCTGGGCTGAGCGACGTCTTCTTGAGGGCGGATGCGCCTGCCGTCGCTGCGAGATCGTGGATAGATGTGGCAGGGGCGGGGTGGCCCCCCGGCCATCCCGCCCCGTGCTGCTTCGTCGCGGACCATGATCTGGCGCGCACCATGGATCCCCCCGGAACCATGGTGCGCCCGGTCAACACGGCCGAAGCTGGAGGATGGTCTGATGCAGATCACCTGTCCCCCTGGTAAGCCAGGATGCTCGCTCCCGCCCCGTGCGGCAATGTCGGGGCTGTGTTCGCGTTCACAACCTGAAACAACAATGTGCGGTCGTGAATAGAAGGGGTCGGGGTGGTCGGGCGTGGCGGGAAGGAGTGGCCCGTGCGCAGGGTCAGCCGCCGATGCTCGAGGTCTCGTCCTCGAGGTCGTCGAGCACCCACTCCGAGAGCTGTCCGGCCGGGACGACGAGCGTGTCCTCGCGCAGCAACTGCGTCTCCTGGTCCGAGAGGGGTTCCTCGGTGACCTCGGTGACCTCGGTGTCGTGGGCGGCGCGTGCGGCTGCGTAGCCGGCGGCCAGTTCGGTGGCCCACTCCTGGTGGCCGGCGTAGCAGGGGTGATCGGGATCGGAGCTGCACGCCTCCAGCCACCGTGCCGGCTCCCATGGGGCGGAGGTGGTGGGCATCAGGTGCTGGTGCAGCTCCCAGGTGACCTCGGCCCAACGGCCCGCGGGGGTGACCACCATGGGGTAGTAGGTGGCGGCCCACTGGGTGGGAGAGGCCGGGTGCAACTCGACGGCCAGGGCTCCAGGGGTGGAGGTCGTCATGTGTTGTTCCTGTTCGCAGGTAAGGGATGGTCCCGCGGCGCCGGCTTGGGGCAGGGCAGGGCCGTGCCGGCAGGCCGGGGCCCCGTGGTGATTTACCAGGGTAGGCGCGGGGTCGATAATTCTAGAAGCAGGCTGAGCAATGTGACATCAGGCCGCTTTTCAAACCATGGGATGCGAGACGTCTCGTCCGAAAAATTTGCGCCCGCATGATTCCGCGGATCTGGGTGTCTCGCATCCTTGTGCTTTATCCATGCCCCTAAAATCGGATACTCAACGTCAGTTGCGAGACAGATGGAGTGGATGTGGGGAAGCTGATCGGCTACGCGAGGGTGTCGACGCGGCAGCAGGGCGCCGACCGTCAAGTCGCTGACCTGCTTGGTGCCGGTGTGCGACGCGATGACATCTATATCGACCATGGAGTGTCTGGCGGACGTGCGTCACGTCCGCAGTTCGACCGTGCCGTGGCTGCGCTCGAGGAAAGCGACACGCTGGTTATCACCACGTTGGATCGCCTGGGCCGGTCGACGCAGAACATGCTGACCTTTGCCGAGGCGCTGCGGGGCAGAGGCGCCGGACTGCGGGTGCTCAACCTCGGTGGGGGAGACGTGGACACCGCTACCCCGATGGGTTCGATGGTCTTCACCGTCATGGCCGCACTGGCCCAGATGGAGCTGGAGATCAAACGGGAACGGATCACCGACTCGGTGGCCAAGAGGCGGGCTGCCGGCAAGGACCTCGGCGGAAGACGCCGGACCTTCACCGATTCCCAGATCCGCAATGCCCTGCGGCTCATCGAGGGCGGAGAGCCGGCCACCCAAGTGGCACGGGACCTCGGCATGTCTCGGGCGACGCTCTACCGGCGGATTCGAGAGCTGCCCTCCACGGTGGTGTGAAGCTTTAGCTGGTGCGCTTGGCCAGCTCTCGCTGGATCGTGCGGTAGACCGTGGAGCGGGCCACCCCGAACAACTCCGCCAGCTCTGCCTGGGTGTGCTCGCCCTTCTCGTGCAGGGACATCAGGTGCCGGCGCTGCAGCACGGAGAGCTTCGGCTGCCGCCCACGCAGTCGGCCCTTGGCCCGAGCGATGGCCATACCCTCGCGGGTGCGCATCCGGATCAAGTCGGATTCGAACTCCGCCACCATGCTCAGCACGTTGAACAGCAACCGCCCCACCGGATCGGTGGGGTCGTACTCGCTGCCACCGAGCGAGAGGGTCACTCCCCGGCCGGTGAGCTCATCGGCGATGTCGCGGGCATCGGGCAGGGAGCGGGCCAGGCGGTCGAGTTTGGTGACCACCAGCGTGTCCCCGGGCCAGCAGGCGGCCATCGCCTCGCGCAGTCCCGGGCGGGACCGGTGCGCCCCGGTCAGGCCATGGTCGACGTAGATCCGTTCCTCGGCCACGCCCAGGCGTTGCAGGGCTTCCCGCTGGACGGTGAGGTCCTGCTCGATGGTGGAGACGCGGGCGTAGCCGATTCTCTTCCCGCTCACCTTTCCAGTGTTGCGCATGCCGTACCTGTGCGGGCACCCCCTTACGGGCGGGGCATACGGGCATCAACCCCAGTCGGTTTCCTGCCTTCAAATCGTGATGTAGGCCCGCAGCGGGAGGGGTCCCCCTGGCGGGCACTTCTTGACCACTGTCAAGGCGAAATAGTGAAGACCTCGACCATCAGTGTCACGCGTGAGGGTGATTGTAGATTTGCGGCCGATATGTCTAGCTAGATGCATGGGAATATGGGGCAGGCAAGGATCCGGAGTGCGAGCTCGAGCTTCAAACCGAGGTGTTCGCACCGACATGGGTCCGCGAGCATCCCACATCCGTGTCGGTGCTGGACTGACGGGATTTTCCTTGGGCACCGGACCGGTTGGCTTCTACGCCACCCGGGGACTGAAATTTGCACGTCGCAGTAGCTAGTTGCCCAGCAAAGCCAAAATGGAAATTTTAGGCGATATTAATGTAAATTAAATAAATATCGCAACAATCAGACTTAGAGCAAAAGTCAGTTTAATAGAAAATTAAAGGAAGGCTCTGATGAATACAGAGACACTCCTCGCTGCCTTGCAGGAGGTTGAAAAGCGTGCCGAGCGAGTCAGTGAACAGGACGTCATCGCAACGTACGTAGGTGTTGATTCGTTGGTCAATGCCCTGAAAACTCGAGACAATGGTATTGTCTATGGCCGCCGTGGCACCGGAAAAACCCATGCTTTGAAGTATCTTGCAGAAATTGAACGCGCGAAGGGCAACTCTGTAGTTTACATCGACATGGAGCAAGATGTTGGATCAACGGAAGGCCGTTACGCTGACACAAATTTATCCTTAAGCGAGCGTGCCACGCGTCTTGTCGTCGATGTCCTTAGCATTGTACACACCCGATTGCTTGAAGATGCTTTTTCGGGAAAGGCGGATACTCAAATAGAAATCCTCGACCGCATGCTTGATCACTTCGATCAGGTCGTAGTGGTCGAGGAAACAGAAGAGGAAAGAATTTCCGGCCGTGAGGATAAGGGCGGAGCGAACGCATCTGTTGGAATCAAGGCTAACCTTGCTGGGCTCAGTGGGGATGCAAAGCTTGGTGGCAATAATGAATCTAAAGTTTCAGATTCGCAACGGGTGCGCGTGACGGGAAAGCCACGATATCGAATTCACTTCGGGGGTGTCACCCAGTCGATGAAACAGGCCATTCAGGCCTCGTCTGCTAGTCGTTTTTGGGTATTGATAGATGAGTGGAGTGGAATACCGCTCGATCTCCGGCCCTATTTAGCTGAAATGCTGCGGCGGCTTTTCTTCGGTATCCCAAAGGTGACGGTTCGTATCGGCGCCATTCCGCATCGCACCGAATGGCGCATAGCTGGAGAACGGGGAAGTTATATCGGGGCCGAAATTGGAGCGGAGATTTTTCCGTTACTTGATTTGGATGAGTTTGTTGTTTTCCCTGCAAGGAATCGAGAAGAGCAAGCAGAACGCTCCCTTTCCTTCTTTCGCTCACTGCTTCATCGTCACGTGTCACAGGCATTGACAAGTATTGGAGTCAATGAGTCTGTATCGCCAGCTGAGCTCGTCAGTCTTCTATTCACGCAGGTGACCGCCCTGCAGGAAGTGATTAGGGCGGCCGAAGGCGTGCCTCGAGACGCCTTAAACATTGTTGGTCGGGCTGGTCTTCGGGCGGGAGGTTCGAAAATTGCGGTAACTCATGTTCGCGAGGCCGCCGCTCAGCTTTATACAACTACTAAGGCCGCTCAACTTAACGGGGTTCCATCTGCGCGCATGCTTTTGGATCGTATTGTTCAGGATGTCATTTCCGGCCGTAAGGCTCGGGCATTCCTCCTTGCTCAAGAGCAAACCAATCATCCGTTGATTCAGCAACTGGTTGACGATCGCATTCTTCACATTATCAAGCGAGGGTATTCGAGCAAAGACGATCCCGGGGAGCGGTTCGATGTTTTGCAGATTGACTATGGTTGCTATGTTCATCTTTTAGGAACGACTGCCGCCCCACAACGCTTTTTGGGCGAGGCAGAAGATGATACTGCATTTTCCGCCCTTGTTGGCGCTGTTGAAGTACCCGAAGACGACTACCGTGCAATCCGGCGGGCGGTTCTCAATCTTCCGACCATGCTTCGAGGCCTCCCGCAATAAGTTGGTTGGCTTAAATTTTCATGTATAAAAGATTCGCCTAACTCGATTTAATTGTGCTGAGACGGAGGTTTTGACGCCTCATTACTCCGAGTTCACTACTGTCAACACTGCGCTGATCGCCCAAGGCCGCTTAATATCCCGAAAGCCATCGGGTCGACGACGCACAAGAGGTTCTGCTTTCGGGATGTCCGAATATGACTATGAGTATCGTCCGTAGGTCTCGAATGGAGGCCGCCCATGGCACCGAGGGTGCTACGCATCCCTCGGTGCCATGAACCACGGCTCACCGTCGAATTCGTGGTCCATGCCGGACGTGTCGACAGACACACGAGTGGGTTCCGGTAGTTGCTCGGGACGAATTTCTCGTCCTCGTGGTGATGGAATAGCCACTCGCTCGCGTTCACAACCGTGTGGTAGTTGAAGAATCTTTCCAGTTTCGCCGTGCCGAGCTGAGTCGTGTCGGCCGTACCCTTGTGCACCTCCTAAACCGGAATTTCCCGGTCGATGAGTGGATCGGGGCTGCTCATGAGCAGCCCGAGCTTCCGAGTGAGTGGGAACTGGCTACTGCGTCTGCACCAGGACGTAGTGGTCGAGGCCATCGTGGTTGGCCTCCAGTCCAAAACCGCGGCGGGTGAGAACGCGGGCCGAGGCGGCGTTGGCCGGGTCGACTCGGGCGATCAGCCGGGCCCGGCCATAGATCTCCGGGACCGTGGCCGCAGCCAGGTCGATCATGGCCCCGGCCACTCCGCGACCCCAGTGCTCGGGGGACACCCAGTAGCCGACCTCCACACCCGTCTCCCACCGGGTGGAGACGACCAGACCGATCGCCTCGCCGGCTTCCTCGGCGATGAACCACCGGACGGCCCCGGCCTGCTCCACCGGCATCTGCTGCAAGGCGGTGCGAAGTCGTTCCTGGATGAGCTGCGGCGCCCAGGGGCGGCCGTCGCCCACGTAGCGGGTCACGCGTTCGTCGGTGGCCAGGTCGGTGAAGAAGGCGGTGTCCGTCTCCTGGAACGGGCGCAGATTCTTACCGTCGCCGTCGCTTGGACTGCCGGGTCCGGAGGGCGAGCCATCGCGAACGACGAGGTGCTGTTCGCCGTGTTCCATTTTGCCGTCAGCGTCTCGCTCCTTTGGGTCCTAATCCAATCGAACCGACAGGAGAAGCCTGAGTTTGATTCCACGGAACACCCAGGCACTAGGGAAGTTCAAAACGAATCCGTCCTGCCGCGTTGCAGGAGGGGTTCCCGTTTGTGCTGGGAGTCCGCCCGGCGAGTCGGGTGGCAAGGGGTCCTGGAGGCCGATGTTAGGCTTCGCGAACTCAACGGAAGTGATGTCATGCACACCAAAGTCCGAGTCGCAGCGATCGTCGTTCTCCTTCTCGCTCTAGGCCTGTTCGCCATTACTGAATGGCTGCCCGCCCTCCTCTTTCTCCCCGCAGCAGGGGGTGCACTCCTGCTGAACGAGACTGGGATGTTCACACCTGGGCGGCCTCGTAACGACAGGGACCGCTCACGCTCCTAGTCGTCGCGGATCCATGGGCATCGGCACGTGCAGTTGGGGTTCCCCTGTAGGAGCGAGAGCCGGGGGCGCCCGCGCGCGGACCGTCCCCTGGACAGGGACGCGGGAGTGAAGGGCTGCCCGCTGTTGGTCACCTGGCTCTGCTCACCACGAGTGCCTCCCGCACCTAGTCTTGGGCTACCGGCTGTGCGCGCCAAGGAACAATGCTGGCCTCGGGTCATGGATCCAAAGGTGGGGCTTCCTTGGTCGGTTTCCCACGGGGCCAGTGGTCGCGGACGAACTTTGCGCCTGCGAGGGCGAGGAGGGGGCCGCCGACCAGGAAGGCTGACCCGGCGAGAAATGCTCCCTCGAGGATTCGGAACGCTCCAGTGGCGACGATGCTGAGCACGCCGATGCCCAGGAACACTGCCATGACGACAAGGGCTGCCTTTTCTGGACCTTGGGTGGCTTCGGCCGCTCGACTCCGCGTGAGCATACGTTGACCGATGAGCAAGAGCACCACCGCTCCTGCGGCCGTGAAAGCGCCGGCGATGGGGCGGCCGAGCTGAAACAGGGCGCCGGTGCCGATGATGCAGAGGACGATCAATCCCATGAGGGCATAGCCGGTGACCTTCTGCCTGTGCATGCCCCAGTCCCCCGATATCCACCCTGACTCAGTCCTCAGCCAACCACGCCTGTTTGCGAAACGGAACGTCAAAGATGTGGGCTCTTCCGTCGCTCAACCCGGGCAACGCGTCCCGCTGAGGTGCAGTCGAGGTTCCCTGGGGGTCTGGTCACCTCACGAAGAGGAGATACTGCCCCGGCACGGCAAGGAGCAGGACGGCTCCGATCAGGAAGCACCACGAGGACCGCCTCATCAGCGCCTCCATTTCCTGTGGAGTCGTGGAATCGCCGGGGAAGGTGAGGAAAAGAAAGCGTTCGGCGGATCGTCGAGCTTTTGGCCCTGTACGGCGCAAGCTGACGAACATGACCATGTACACGAGAGCCCAGACTGGGGAAAGCAGGGCGACCTCATCCGCGTCCTCGAAGTTCGGCAGGATGACCAAGATAAGGAGCGGAAACAGCGTGAGCCCGGTGCATGCGGTGATCCACCGTGTGGTCGCTCTCACTGATGGCCTGCAGTCAATTTGGCCCTGCTTCCCATTGCTGTACGTATCAAGGCGTAGACCCTCAAGCGTGATCTAAGGCCTGGACTATAGCCCCTGCTCGTCCTACCGATTTATCCGAGGATTCTGGTTCTTACGGGTCTGGCGGACCCCTACCCAAACGCTGAGCAAAACACAGACCATGCCCACGCTGGTGAACCACGATCCCAGGTGCCCTTGGAAGGCCAGGATCAATGACACGACGAGAACCGCGCTTGCGAGCCCCACAAGGACCCATCGCCCTGTTGTCATCTGCCCTCCAATTGCTCGGTCTGCCTAGCTTCAGATCCTTGCACGGGCGGGTCACGGGAGTCTGTCGGCTCTTGTGAAACAGACTCCCTGCGCCGGACATGCAGTCCAGCCGGCGCCTCCAATGCCGTTTAACGTGGGCGACCATGGGCCTCTGGGCGATCGGCCTATTGAAGTACTCCTTGTGGCGGCGTCTGGTACCGCGAAGCACTCCGTAGATGGGGAAAGCGACCGACCCGCCCAAAGCAGATGAGGGACCTCCGACCAGCTGCGGTTGGGGTTCCCTAGAAGGGGCGTCCGGTGCGGCGGAAATGTACGGCGTCGATGACGACGAAGATGGAGCCGAGAAAGGCCAATCCGGACCCGATCATGAAGATGCCGGCCGGGAGAATTGGGACCCCAGTCGGATCTTGGGCACGCGAGACTTCCATGAGCACGAACATGGCCAGGGCGGCACCGACACCGGCCCCGGTGAGGGTCAGGCCGAAGTGGCGGGCGGATCCGGTGAGGTCCGTCAAGAACGCCTTAATGGCATGAGTCCCATCACCTGAGGGCTTGGATGAGCGTGGCCCCTGTTTCAGCGCCCAGAAAAAGACCACAGCACCCATGAGCAAGGCAACACCTGTGATGATGACGAACCCCGTTTGGTTGTAGACGCCCATGGCGATGACGCCCAGCGCACCTACGACCAGGAGGCCGGCGTAAACAAGAACAATCGCTCTCATCGGGCCCGCCGGGCGCTGCGTGTGCACCAGGGCTGCGCCTGCTTCCGCATCGTTGGACTCCTCAAAGTAGATCTATTCGAACAAGCCCCCCTGGGGCGGGGGCCTGTCTTCTAGATCTATCAGCGCCCACCTCCGCCTACCAGCCACATAGTCGTGGTCCCATCGTGACTACGGCGGTACCGCTACTGGGCGGCCGCATCCCGGGCATTGCAGTTGAGGTTCGGCTTCGGGTGGAGCCTGATGAGGGTCCCCTTTTGTGCGCCGAGACTGCCGCCCACATCGGGCGGTAACGTCGCGAACGTGGACGAGGACGCTGGCGCCGTGGGCCGTGACATTCGACCCGCCGACGGACTCTCGATCCCCACGGTTGGTCAACTCATCAGGCGCGCCCTACCGGCAAGTGCAGTGGCGGTGATCAGCTTTCCGGCGCTGGCGTGGTTCCTGCCCAATGCTGCGCCGGAGCTGCTGTGGTTCCTGGCCACCCTGGCCGTCTTCGGGTTGCTAATGCTCGTCCACCACTTCGCTCAGGCCCCACGTCCCCGTTTCAACAAGAAGGTCAGCAAGGTGCGATGGCAGGGGGCGCTGTCCTCGGCACCGAAGTTCAGGACCGTACCGTCGGATCCCGACGTCCGGGCCGCTGCGGGCCTGGCTGCCTGCGCCATCATCGAGGGGCTTGTGGTGATGGTGGCAGTCCTGCTGGGCATGTTCCTCGGTGAGCTCGTCCGGCCGGAGTTTCCGTGGGTGCTGGCTTCCTGTGGGGCGTTGGGGGTCGCGATCGGTTCCGCCTTCCGGATCCGGCGCGCTTGGTGCTATCTGAACGTGCTGCACGCTGGGTCACGCTCCGCTTGACCACTGGACCTGCCATGTCGCGGTTGGGGTTCCCTTGATTAGCATCGTTCTACATGCTCCAGGGGTAGCTGGAACGGCGGACAGACAGGTCCCCATCCCCTCGATAACGTCATTGCATGAGCAATGCGGAGCCAGGGGACTTGGCGCAGGTGCAATTGGCGCATGCCCAGCGGCCGATCCCGTCCCGTCGGCGCCTGCTACAGTCCGCGGCAACGTTCGCCGGCATCTTCACCGCGCTCAACCTCACCGTCGTCTGGGGCGTCGACCAGCTATGGGGCCTGAATTATTAGCGCTTCCTCGTCGGACTGCTCGTAGCGTTGCTGATCGGACTGGCTGTGCGACGGCTCATCCGCATTCCGGTCCCTGTGGTACGCCGTGTCGAAGGACGAAAGCAAGCCGATCGAGCCCGTGATGAGACGGTCCGCATCGGGCACGTGCCGGCTTCTTCCTCCTTGCGAACCGGTGCAGCCGTCAGGTCATGCGAGGACGTCGAAGGAGCTGCTTTCGCCGTTGGATTGGGCCTGACGATAGGACTGGGCCTGGTGCTGTGGCCTCACATGGCCTGGACGGTGGTGCTCATTGCGTTCGTTCTGGTCGCACTGGGACCAGCGGTACGTATGCGTCGTGCGTGGGCCTACTTGCGTCTCCACGAGACGAGCCCGAACCCAGGCTAGATTCCACCCACCGGGTGCGATACGGGTTCCCGTTTGCGCTGGGAGTCCGCCCGGCGAGTCGGTTATCAGGGGGTCTTAGGGGCCGATGTTAGGCTTCGCGAACTCAACGGAAGTGATGTCATGCACACCAAAGTCCGAGTCGCAGCGATCGTCGTTCTCCTTCTCGCACTAGGCCTGTTCGCCATTACTGAATGGTTGCCCGCCCTCCTCTTTCTCCCCGCGGCAGGAGGTGCACTCCTTCTGAACGAGTCCGGGATGCTCACACCTGGGCGGCTCCGTCACGACAGGGACCGCTCACGCTCCTAATCGTTGCGGGTCCATGGGCATCGGCACGTGCAGTTGGGGTTGGTGTTCGGTCGTGGCGGTGTCGGATGTCCGGCTGGTGGGGGATCTGTGGGCGGTGGCATCGGGAAACAATGGGGTGGCCGTGTTGCCGTTGAAAGGGGCTTGACCCTTGATCTTGGACACGCGGTATCCAGCACGATGCTGGGGAAGCGAGAATCCAAGGATGGCCAGGAAGAACTACACCGACGAGTTCCGTCGCCGGGCGGTGGACTTGTACGAGTCCACGCCGGGCGCGACGCTCAAGGGGATCGCGGCGGATCTGGGCGTGTCCCGGGGCTCGTTGAAGGAGTGGGTCGACAAGCTCGGCTCTAGGACCACGACCGCGGGGGCGCCCACGGCCGCGCCGGCCGGTCGGCCGGAGTCGCAGGCTGCGCGGATCGCCCGGCTGGAGGCCGAGAACGCGGCGCTGCGGACCGAGCAGGCCAAGCTCGCCGAGGAGCGGGACATCTTGCGCCAGGCGGCGAAGTATTTCGCCGGGGAGACGAACTGGTGAACCGCTTCCAGTTCGTTGAGGACCACAAGGACGCCTGGAGCGTGAAGCGGTTGTGCGAGGTCGTGGAGATCGCGAGGTCGTCGTTCTACGCATGGCTGGCCGCCGCGCCGCAACGGGCCGCGAGGGTGGCAGCGGACGCGGCGCTGGCGGCGCGGATCCGGGCGCTGCAAGACCCGCAGCAGGGCGGGGACCGCGCATCCGGGGCGCCGCGGATCACCGCCGACCTCAACGAGGACGCGCCTGCCGACGAGCGGGTCAACCACAAGCGGGTGGCCCGCGTGATGCGTCAGCACGGCTTGGCCGGCATCCGCCTGCGCAAGCGCGTGAAGACTACGGTGCCGGACCAGTCCGACCGGAAGTTCCCCGACCTGGTCGGCCGAGACTTCACCGCTGGGGAGCCGGGCCGCCGCTACGTGGGCGACATCACTTACCTGCCCATCGCCGACGGCACGAATCTCTACCTCGCGTCCTGCATCGATCTGGGCTCGCGGAAGCTGGCAGGGTGGAGCATGGCCGGGCACATGCGCACCGAACTCGTCGAGGACGCGCTCAGGACCGCGCGGCGCGAGCGCGGCACTCTGCGCGGCGCGATCTTCCACTCGGACCACGGGTCGGTCTACACCTCGAAGTCGTACGCAACTCTCTGCGAGCGGCTCGGGGTGACCCAGTCGATGGGCGCGATCGGCTCGTCCGCGGACAACGCCTTGGCCGAATCGTTCAACGCGGCTCTCAAGCGCGAGCTGCTCGAGGGTCGCCCCGCGTTCCCCGACCAGGCCACGGCCTACCGGGCCGTGTTCCGGTGGGCGAACCGCTACAACACCCGCCGCCGCCACTCCGCGATCGGCAACATCGCCCCGAACGCCTACGAGACCGCTGCGTCCGCTACGCTCCCGGAAGCGGCATAACCGAAACGACACCGTGTCCAAGACCCGGGGTCAAGACCCAAAGGGGGACTGTAAGAACAACGGTGTGTGAGGGTCCGGCCTGATCCGAAAGGAGACGGCCGTGTCAGAGTCCACGACCGAGATGACAGGCACGATGATCGATCCCGTGACCGGAGAGATCATCGATCAGAAGGACCTCGCTGAACGGCTGCTCGCCCAGGCCAAAGAGCAAGGCGTGAGCCTGGTCGGGCCAGGCGGTCTGCTGAACCAGCTCACGAAGAACGTCCTCGAGACCGCCCTAGAAGCCGAACTGACCGAGCACCTCGGTCACGACCACGGGCAGACCCCGATCGCGGCCAACATGCGCAACGGCACTAGGTCGAAGACCGTGCTGACCGAGATCGGCCCGGTCGAGATCGAGGTGCCCCGGGACCGGGACGGGTCCTTCGAGCCGGTGATCGTGCCCAAGCGGAAGCGGCGCCTGGATGGGATCGACCAGATCGTCCTCTCCCTGTCGGCCCGCGGGCTGACCACCGGGGAGATCGCCGTGCACTTCGAGGAGGTCTACGGGGCGAAGGTCTCCAAGGACACCATCAGCCGGATCACCGAGAAGGTCGCCGGTGAGCTGGCCGAGTGGTCCTCCCGTCCGCTGGACCCGCTCTATCCGGTGCTCTTCGTCGACGCGATTGTGGTGAAGGTCCGCGACGGGCAGGTGCGCAACACCCCGTTCTACGTCGTCATGGGCGTGACCGTGCACGGGGAACGCGAGATCCTCGGGATCTGGGCTGGCGACGGCGCCGAGGGCGCCCGGTTCTGGCTGCAGGTCTTCTCCGAGCTGAAGAACCGGGGCGTCGAGGACGTGCTCATCGCCGTTTGCGACGGGCTCAAGGGCCTCCCGGAGGCGATCAGCACCACCTGGACGCAGACGGTGGTTCAGCAGTGCATCGTGCACCTGATCCGCAACTCCTTCCGCTACGCCGGCCGCCAGCACCGCGACGGGATCGTCAAGGCGCTCAAGCCCGTCTACACCGCCCCGAGCGAGAACGCGGCGAAGGACCGGTTCGCCGAGTTCAAGGCCGAGTGGGGCCAGCGGTATCCGGCGATCGTGCAGCTGTGGGAGTCCTCGTGGGCGGAGTTTGTGCCCTTCCTGGAGTACGACGTGGAGATCCGCCGGGTGATCTGCACGACGAACGCGATCGAGTCGATCAACGCCCGCTACCGCAGGGCGGTGCGGGCGCGCGGACACTTCCCGCACGAGCAGGCCGCGCTGAAGTGCCTGTACCTGGTCACTCGGTCCCTTGACCCCACCGGCGGAGGCAGAGCACGGTGGGTGATGAGGTGGAAGCCGGCGCTGAACGCGTTCGCGATCACCTTTGCCGGACGGTTCGAGAGAACCGCTCACTGATGAAAACCGCCGGGCCCCACACACCGTTTATCGGACAGTCCCCCCAAAGGCTCGTTGTCCGTGAGTGGTGCTCCTGTCCTGTCTGTTCGTGAGTTGGTGTGTGGTTATGCCGGGGTGCCGGTGACCGCCGGGGTCAGCTTCGAGGTGGGGCCAGGGGAGGCGGTGGTGCTGCTCGGGGCCAATGGGGCGGGCAAGTCCACGGTGTTGCGCACGTCGGTGGGCCAGCAGGCTGCGGTGAGCGGGGACAGGTGGCTGAAGGGTGGGCCGGTGGTGGAGAACTCGCTGGTCTACCGGCGGGTGGTGAGTTGTCTGTTCGACGAGGACGCTTTTTTGCCTGGGGTGTCGGTGGGTCATCACCTGGAATTGGTGCTGCGCGGTCACGGGGTAGCCGAGGCGGCGGTAGTGGCGGGCGAGGCGGTGGCGGAGTTCGGGTTGGGCGACCGGGTGGACGCCTCGCCGTTCGCTCTGTCTTCGGGCCAGCGCCGGCGGGCGCTGCTGGCCGCAGCCCTGATCCGCCCGTTTGAGCTGCTGGTCCTCGATGAGCCCGAACAGCGCCTGGACACTCTGATGCGGTCCCGGCTGGCCGATCGTCTGGTCGCCGCCCGCGACGCGGGGGCGGGGTTGCTGATCGCCACGCACGACGCGTCGCTGGCGGAGGCGGTGGGCACCACCGTGCTCGCCATCGATAGGGACACCGCCCTTCCACCGGTCGTTGCTGACCCGCAACGGGAGGGACGGTCGTGACGGCCGGTGTCGGCGTGAGGCCTGCCGGGCCCGCTGAGATCGAGGTGTTCCTGCGAGGCGCCCGGGCGCAGGTTCGAGGCCGGGCTCGAGGTGCGGATCGGTTCGTCGATGTCTACACCGGGCTGTTCGTCACGGTGGTGCTGGTGGCCTGGGCGGTCGCCGGGGTCCTGGGTCTCGGGGCCTCGTTGGGGGATCTGGTGGCCGCCGGTTCCCCCGGCGGGATGCTGCACCGCCCGGCGGCCGCCTGGGTGGGGGCCGGGGCGCCGGTGCTCGGAGTCGCTGTGCTGCTGGGGGTGGCCTGGGTCGGTGTGGTGGACCTGTTGCGGGGGCTGGGACCGGTGGGGGTGTCCCCGGAGCGGGCGGTGTGGGTGTGGCCGCTGCCCGGGGCCGGGGCGCAGGAACCGATCCGCAGTGTGCGCCGGATGCTGTGGGTGGCGGTTGCGGCCGGGGCGGTGTTCGGTGGCACCGGGCTGCTGCTGCTGTCGGGTGCCGGGCCGGCAGCCGGGCGGGGCGCGCCGTGGTGGGAGGCGGCGGCACGGCTGGTGTGCTGGGCCGGTCTGGGGGTCAGTGCGGTCGGGGTCTCTGTCTGGGCCCAGACCGCCGGCGGGGTGCCGGACTCGCTGCGGTCCCGCCCCTGGGCGGGCTGGTTCCTGGTGCTGGGGGCTGTGCTGGTCGTGTTGGCCGGGACCCGGGACGGGGCCACCGGCCCGTGGGATGTCCTCGTGCCGCCCCTGTGGGTCGTGGGGGTCGCAGGATTACTGGTGGTAGTGGCCGGGCTGTTCTGGGTCTGGTCGCTGCGGTGGGCCCGGGGCCTGGACGGGGTGCACCTGCGGGCGTCCGGAGCGCGGACCCGGCATCTGTCCAACGCCGTGTCCCTGCTGTCGACCCAGGACCTGACCGCCGCGCTGGCCCCCGCCACGGTGACCGGGGTGCGGGGACTGTCGGGGAGCACACCGGGCTGGGTGTCGGGGCCGCGCACGGTGGTGCTGTTCGCCTCGCTCACGGCCCTGCGGACCAGCCGGTGGCGGTCCGGGCTGGTCGTCGACCTCGGGCTGACCGTGGTGCTGCTGGCCGCCTTCTCCCACACCGTGGTGCTGGCCGGCTGGGCCGCGCTGCTGGTGGTGGGATACCGGGGGCTGGGCCGCGGCACGGCCTATCTGGCCGATCTGCGCGCCGGGGCCGCCGCCGAACGGAACCTCCCGATCGCCCCCACCGCAGCCGCCCTGATGCACCTGGTCCTCCCGTGCGTGCTCAACGCCGCGGTCCTGGGCGCCGTGGCACTGCTGGCCGGGCTCGCGGCCGGCACCAGCTGGGCGGTGATGATGCTTCTCGGTGCCGTGACCGGGACCGGAATCGGTGCGGCCGGCCTTTACCGCGCTCTGGGCCCGGAACCGGACCACACCCAGCCCCCGATCGACACCCCCCTGGGACCGGTGCCCGTAGCCCAGCTGATCGGCTACAGCCGGGGGCTCATCCTGGTGCCCGCCCTGCTCGCGGCACCGGCCACCGTACTGCTCCACCCCACCGCCTGGCCGGCGGCCCTGGCAGCCGCCCTCGCCCTGACGGCCACCGCCGTGGCCCTGGCCATCAGCACCGACCGGAAACACTGAGACCCGAATCCTGGGGGCCACAGCCGAGCCGAACCACACCTACCGGGCTCCCGAGGTGCGATAGGGGTTCGTGCCCGGGCGCGAGGCAGCGCCCGGCGGTCGGTTGAGGTGCTTTCCGAATTCCGCTGACCAGTGGAGACCGAGGACGCGTGGCGCGCGAACCTGAGGCATGTCGATGTCTCTACGGTGGTGGCATGGGATCCATCGTGTCTGCTCCTGCCGATCTGGTGATCGCCACCAGCGACGGCATCGATGTGCACTTCGCCGGCATCGACCTCGACGCCAGCCTGTCTGCCCAAGCGCAGGAGCCACCGGGTGGCAACGGCGTGCGGATCAGCCTCGCCGCGGTGCGCGGGGAAGAGACCATGCGCCGGGACGGCCAGTTCCAGGCTGCCCGCCTGGCCTGGGCCCAGCGGCGGCAGGACCAGGTGACCGAGGAGGAGCCGGTGCCGCTCATGCCGGGGTTCTCCGTCCTGGACCGGGTCGGGGTGGTGCTCAGCGATGAGCTCGGTACCGAGTACCGCCTGGTGGCCGGACAGGCGGCCGGGGACGGCACCGAGTGGGAGAGTGCCTGGGAGTTCGTGCCCCAGCCCTCGGAGGTGTCCGGGACCCTCCGACTCCAGTTCACCCTGGACGGAGCGCCGACCGGCAAGACCTGCGAGGTCCGGGTCCCATAGGCTTCGACGGCGCCCGTGAGCCGGGTGACCGTGCCCACGACCGCTGGTATCGCGTCGAGGCGCTGGGAAGACAAGCCTGGCCCCGCGATCTCAGGCGCAAGGACCACGAGCACAGTTGAGGAAAGGAACGGCGATGAACACCCCGGACTATGCAGGACTGGAGCGCCTGCTGCGGGAGCGCAACGGGATCGACTGGGTGATGGTCGCCAACGTGATCGACGATGCCACCGCCTACGGCCTGCCCGGGACCGAAGAAAACGCCATTGACTACATCGTGGGGCTTCATGAGCAGGGCAAGATCCGTGTCGGTACCTACGTCCATGGCACCCGGGAAGGATTCATCCCGTGGGAGGAACCGATCCCCGACCTGCCGGCCCGCTTGCGGGCGGCCTTGGTGCCCACAGACCCCGAGGACCCCTTGGGGCCGGTCATGACCGTCATGTTCACGTTCATCGACGAGGCCCCACCCGCTGCTTGATCGATGGAGGGCAAGAAATTCCTCCACGGGCTCAGATGGAGGGTATGGCGAGACTCCGGGGTCTACTTCCTGCCCTTCTCTCGCCCTCTCAGACGAAACCCGTGAGTGCTCCTTACCGACAGGTCGGCCATACCGTGGGACGAACCTACCTGAGGCCTCTATACACGCGGAAGGAGACCACTTGAAGGCCACGGCGGCCTCATCCGGAGTTCAATCGTCGACCCACTGTGCTGCGGTTGAGGTTGGGTCTGGGCGCCTCTAGGGGGAGCCCGGAAGAGCATCCGTGGTCTTTCTGGCGCACAAGAGGGGATCGAGCAGAGCGGAACTGGCGTGTGAGGATACGACTACCTGCGCCATGAGCGGTGGCAGACCGGCAGAACGGAGCAAGCGCAGATGTCGTCGAATGGGATAGCCCGGTTGATCATCGGTGTGTTCGGCCTTCTGCTGATCGTGCTTACGGTTGTCGAGTCCCCGGAATTTGCCTGGTCTCTGGTTCCCATTGTCTTCATCATTCTGGCTCTGCTGTTCGTCCTGCCGGGGCGACGGCTCGCCTGGGGGCCGAGGTCGCCGAAGGCCCAGCGGGTGATCTACACGGCGGTCTTCGTGCTGGGGGCGATCCTGGCCATGCTTCTGCCCGAAGTCGTCCGGGGGGAGGGGATGTCCTGGTTTATCCTTCCCGTCACGGCGATTGCTGCAGCGACCATCGGAACCATTAGCTGGTTCACTTTCCGAGCGCAGGGGCAAGGGTCCGAGGGCGGCGGGAGGGAGATTCGCTGACATGGAAGTTGTCCAGCCTGTCCGGGTGGACACGGGCCCTTGCCGTGGAATAGGGCGCGGAAGCCGAGCATCCACGGGTGCAGCTGGGGTTCTTGACGCGACGCGATGGCTATCGGCGCATGTCCCTTCGCAACAACGGTCGTTCACTTATGCACATATGATGGATGTTTGTACCGGGCGGTAAGACAAAAGACCGCCCAGACCTGGGGGTGGCGGGTGCAGCAGCGACGGTGGGCGCAGCTGGCGGTGCTGGGCGGGTTGTTCATGATCGCCGTCGGGGCGGTGCCCCTGTGGTGGAGCATCGGGCACCTGACCTCGCCGGCCACCTCGGAACTCTTCGCCCCGTGGCTGGGCGTGCTCACCGGGGCGATGGCGGTCGTTCTCGGCGTCCTGCTCATCGGTGGTGTTCTCCGTCGGGCTCCTCGGCAGCTGAACCGGCGACGGTCCACCTGGATCATGCTGGTGTGGTGGCCGGTCGCCGGGGTGCTGATGCTGCTCAGCAGCTGGGAGAAGCCGGCCATGGCCGGTGTCGCGCTGTTCCCCGTCCTGGTGGCGTTCCCCGTGGCAGCACTGTTCGAGAAGCCGCGGCAACAGCAGCGCTACGCCCAGCTCATCGCCGCCCGTCCGCACCGGGTGCAGGCCATGATCGGTGTCGGGGTGGTCGGCTCCGTGCTTTTCGGTGCCTTCGGTGTGCTCTCCGCAATCGCGCGGGACTGGCAGTCGCTGGGGGCTTTCCTGGCGTTCTTCCTGATGAGTTCCAGCTACCTGATGGGGGCGCGAGCCGACCGTCGACAGTTCTCTTCGCCGGGGGCACATCCCCGGGGGACCGGTTCCTGAAGTCTCTCCTCGTGTCGGCCGAGGAGTAGGACCCGGCGGGCTCTTCGGGCGACGCTGGAGCCGGGTCACGCCTCGGATGAGGGGTCAGACTGGTGGTGTGCTGTCGTGCCAGGATGCCGTTACCGCAGGCAATGACTGGGGGAGGGGACGATGCTGACCAGGGTCGACAAGGTGCTGCTGGCGCTGTGGCTGGTGCCTCTGGCCGTCGGCGCAGGCGCTGCTGTGAACACTGGCGGGGACGAGCAGATGATCATCCTGTTCGTCACCGGGCTCACCGCTCTGATGTACGTGATCACGGTGATCAGCATGTTCCACTACGCCCGCCGCCGGCGCGAGTGGGCCGAGCAGATGGCCGGTGAAGAAGCTGACCCTGACCACGTGGAGGGGCGCATGTTCTACCCTGGGCACGGCTACATCGACACCCCGCGAGCCCGTGGACGGTCCATGATCACCAGCGACGCGATGAAACTGTTCATCTTCATCCCGGTCGCGGTCTTCTTCGGCGTCACCCAGGGTGAGTGGACCTTCGCCGTGTTCGCTTTCGAGTTCATCGCCATGCTCACCATGGGTGTCTACCTCCACGAGCGCGACACGGAGCTCGATCCGGCGAAGTGACCGGAGCCCGAACCGGCAGGGCCGAGGGCCTGGGGCAGGTTGAGACTCTTCATTGCGGTAGGGGTTCGGCGGATTCTGGTGGTCATTGCAACAGCAGGTCGCCGATCACTTCGATCGGTTTCTGGAACTCTAGGCGTTTGCGGGGACGGTCGTTGAGCTCCTCGGCGACCGCGTCGAGCTCTGCGGCAGTGAACGCTGAGAGGTCGGCGCCTTTCGGGAAGTATTGGCGCAAAAGGCCGTTGGTGTTCTCGTTGATACCGCGTTGCCAGGGCGAGTGTGGGTCGCAGAAGAAGATCTCGATCCCGGCGTCCACCCGCACCTGCTTCCAGTCGCGCATTTCCGTGCCTTGATCCCAGGTCAGCGACCGTCGCAGCGCCTCCGGCAGTGTCTTGATCTTCGCGGCCAGCCCGTCACGGACCTGTTCGGGTTTGTAACCCTCGGGCAGGTGAACAAGCATCGTGTAGTTGGTGGTGCGTTCCACCAGGGTTCCGATGGCGCTCTGATTGTTCTTGCCAATGATCAGGTCACCCTCCCAATGGCCCGGCACTGCGCGGTCCTTGGCCTCAGCGGGCCGGTCGCTGATGTTGATCATGTCCGGGACCCGGTTCTTGCGTTGCCCGGCCTTGCGGCAGGGCCGGCGCACAGCTCGTCCGGTGCGCAGGTATCGGGTCAGCTCCTGTTTCAGGGCCCCACGGGACTGCACGTAGAGGGACTGGTAGATCGTCTCGGTCGACACCCACATCTCCGGCTTGTCGGGGAATTCTCGTCGCAGGCGCCCAGCGATCTGCTCCGGCGAATACTTCTTGGCGAGGTCTCTCACGACGATCGCACGCACCTCGGGATGGGTGTGCAGCTTCGCTGGCTTCGGGCGCGCTGCTCTTTCATAGGCCAGCACGTGCGCTGTCGTGGCCCGATAGCCGCCTTGGGCGGTGGCGTTACGTCGCAGCTCTCGAGAGATCGTCGACGGTGATCGGCCGATCGCCGCCCCGATCTGCCGCAAAGACTGTCCCTGAACGCGCAACAGGGCGATCTCCTCCCGCTCGGCGAAGCTCAGGCACCGGCCCTTGAGGTCGCGTCCGCGGCGTGGCCGCACCCCACCGGCCTCCTCCAGGACCCGGGCCCCGGTGCGCCGGCTTGTACGGATAGCTGCCACCGCCCCGGTGATGAACTCCCCGGCCTGCATCCGCTCCCAAAACACCTGGAGCAGATCCGGCCTGATCAAGATCGAGTACCCACCCACAACACCACCCCCAACGCTCAGTGTTGCAACCACCGCAAGAACCCGGGGTTCCTTTATGAGCTGTTATCGCAGTGGCACCTTGACCTTCCCCCGGGGGGCAAGGTGCAGGCTGGCTCGGAGAAGGGCACGCGGAGGGCTTCCGATGGGAGTGTTCCTCACGGACTTGTGGAGGTTGTCATGGCTGGAACTGCAGTGATCGAGACCGACCTGGCCATCATCGGTTCCGGTGGTGGTGCTTTCGCCGCCGCGATCCGGGCCTCCAGCCTGGGGCAGCGGGTGGTGATGGTTGAGCGGTCCACGGTGGGGGGTACCTGTGTGAACACCGGGTGCGTGCCGTCGAAGGCGTTGCTGGCCGCCGCGGACGCCCGCCATGTGGCCCTGGACGCATCCGGTCGGTTTCCCGGAATCAGCACCTCCGCCAGCTCGGTGGAGATGTCCGGGCTGATCACGGGCAAGGACGCCCTGGTGGAGGGGATGCGCTCGGAGAAGTACGTGGATCTGATCGGGGACTACGGGTGGGATCTGCGCCCGGGGGAGGCCACGTTCACCGGCGACGCCGGGGATCCGGTGCTGGAGATCACCGGCCGCGGCGGGGCCGTGGAGACGGTGCGGGCCCGGCACTACCTGGTGGCCACGGGCTCGGCCCCGTGGGCTCCACCGGTTGATGGCCTGGAGCAGGTCGACTACCTGACCTCCACGACGGCGATGGAGCTGCAGGAGGTCCCGGAGTCCATGATCCTGCTCGGCGGCGGCTATGTCGCCTTGGAACAAGCCCAGCTCTTCGCCCGGCTGGGCTCGAGGGTCACGATGCTGGTTCGCTCCCGGTTGCTGTCCGGGGAGGAGCCCGAGGTGTCGAAGACGCTGATGGGGGTCTTCGCCGATGAGGGCATCCAGGTGGTGCGCCGGGCTGCGGTCGAGTCCGTGGCCACCGACCCGGCCACCGGGGGCGTCGTGGTGGCCGCCATCACTCGGGCCGGGCGCCAGGAGTTCACCGCGGACCGGCTGCTGGTGGCCACCGGGCGCCGGGCGGTCACCGAGGGCCTGGGCCTGGGGGCGGTCGGGGTGGCCACCGGGGAGCGGGGGGAGGTCCTCGTGGAGGACACGCTGGTGAGCTCGAATCCGCGGATCTGGGCGGCCGGGGATGTCACCGGGTACCCGGAGTTCGTCTACGTGGCCTCGGCCCACGGGGTGACCGCGGTGGAGAACGCCTTCAACGGGACCGGGCAGCGGATCGACTACACCCACCTGCCCCGGGTCACCTTCACCTCCCCGGCCGTGGGCGCGGTGGGCATGACCGACCAGCAGGCCAGGGAGGCCGGCATCCGGTGTGAGTGCCGGGTGCTGCCACTGGAGTACGTACCTCGGGCGCTGGTGAACCGCGACACCCGCGGGTTCGTGAAGATCGTCGCTGAGGTCGATACCGGGCGGATCGTGGGGATCACCGCGGTGGCCCAGGAGGCCGGGGACCTCGCTGCGGCCGGGGTCTACATCCTGTCCGCGGGCATGACGGTGGACCAGGTCGCCACCTTGTGGTGCCCGTATCTGACGATGGCCGAGGGCCTGAAAATCGCCGCCCAGTCCTTCCGCACCGATGTCTCCAAACTGTCCTGCTGCGCCGCCTGAGGCCCGTTCGACCCCACCAGCAACCCGACTCGTGGGAGGGAACGACCGTGAAGGGCCACGATGGCTCTGCGGTGACCGGGCGGGCAGCCACCACGGCCGAGCAGACGCTCACCCAGGCCTCCGCCGACACCTCCGGCAACAGGCCAGGCGGCGGCTGCTGCTGAGATCTCACGTCCTGCCCCGAGATGAGATGGGGCGGCACGACGAGTTCGACGAGTGAAACCGAAAAATCCACCGAATCTGCAGGAGGTACATCATGGGCGAACATTTCGACGTGGCCGTGTTGGGCATGGGCCCCGGTGGTGAGGTCGCCGCCGGCCGCCTGCTCACGGCGGGGAAGAACGTCGTGGTCCTGGAGCGGGAGCTGATCGGTGGGGAGTGCGCCTACTGGGCGTGCGTCCCCTCCAAGACGGTGCTGCGCCCGGCCGAGGCCCGCACCGAGGTCCGCCGGGCCGCCGGGGTGTCCGGGACCGAGGTGGACTGGGCGTCCACCCGCGAGTAACGCGACTACATGATCCGCGACCTCGACGACTCCGCCCAGGCCGAGGGCTACACCGACCAGGGCGCGACCGTGATCCGGGGCGAGGCCCGCCTCACCGGTCCGGGCCGGATCCAGGTCGGGGAGCGGGAGATCACCGCCGAGCACATCATCATCGCCACCGGCTCCGAGGCCGTGGTCCCCCCGATCGAGGGCATCGAGGAGATCACCGCCTGGACCAACCGGGAAACCTACACCACCCACGACCTACCCCAACGGGCGGTGATCATCGGTGGCAGCGCCGTCGGGGTGGAAACCGCCACGTTCCTGGCCCGCTTCGGGGTGCAGGTCACCCTCATCCACCGCGGGGACCGCCTGCTGGGCCGGGAGGAACCCCGGGTGGGGGAGCTCGTCCACGACTACCTGACCGAAGCCGGGGTCGACATCCGCCTGGGTGCCTCGGCCGCCACGGCCCACCGGAACGGTGCGGACAGTGTGGTGACCCTCGAGGACGGGAGTGAGGTGGCCGCCGACGTCGTGATCTTCGGCACCGGCCGCGCACCCCGTACCCAAGGTCTGGGCTTCGAGACGGGCGGGGCACGCCTGGGCGAGCACGGCGAGGTGCTCATCGACGAGCACGCCCGGGCCGGGCAGAATCTGTGGGCGATCGGGGATGTCACCGGGGTGCTGCCCTTCACCCACGTGGCGAAGTACCAGGGGCGGATCGCCGCCGACGCGATCCTCGGCCGGGCGCATCCTGCCACCTATGAGGGGATCCCGCGGGTGGTGTTCGCCGACCCAGAGATCGCCGCCGCCGGCCTCACCGCTGAGCAGGCGCAGCAGCGCGGGATCCGCACCACCGCCACCGAGCTGGATCTGGCCCAGGCCATCGCCCGGCCCTGGACCTACGAGCAGGACCCGCGCGGGCACCTGGGGCTGCTGGCCGATGCCGAGCGGGGAGTGCTGATCGGGGCGTGGGCGGTCGGCCCGCAGGCCGGAGAATGGATCCACCACGCCTCCTTGGCCATCCGGGCGCAGCTGCCGCTAGAGCTCCTGCGCGATCAGGTCGCCCAGTTCCCCACCTACCACGAGGCCTATCAGGCAGCACTGGACAAGCTCGAGGTCTAGGTCTCGGGCCTGCGCAGCTCCGGGAAACCGGGGATGATCCGGTGCAGAACGCGAGAGCAAGCCGAAGAACTGCTCGAGGAAAGGGAAGCACATGGCCCAGCGATTGATCGTCATCGGCGGGGACGCTGCAGGGATGAGCGCGGCCTCGGCCGCACGCCGCCAGCTGCCTCGGGGTCAGTTGGAGATCGTGGCTTTTGAGCGCGGTCACTACACCTCCTACTCCGCCTGCGGGATCCCGTACTTCATCGGCAAGGACGTCGCGGAGGCCTCGGAGTTGATCGCTCGCACCCCGCAGCAGTTCCGCGACCACCACGACATCGACGCCCGGACCGGTCACGAGGTCCAGGAGATCGACCTTCACCGGCGCGCCGTACTGGTGCGTGAGCTGCCCACGGGACGGGAGAGGTGGGAGGGCTTTGATCAGCTCATGATCGCCACCGGCGCCACCCCGGCCCGCCCTCCACTGCCCGGGATCCAGGCGCAGGGCATCTACGGGGTGCAGACCCTCGATGACGGCCTGGCACTGCGGGCGGTGCTGGAGCGGGACCGGCCGGGCCGGGCGGTGGTCGTCGGGGCCGGGTACATCGGCCTGGAGCTGGCCGAGGCGCTGAGCGCCTGGGGCGTGGATATCACCGTGATCGGGCGTCCTCCGGCCCCGCTGCCGGGCCTGGATCCGGACATGGGAATGCTCATCGCCTCCGCGATGGAGGGCTTCGGGATGGAGGTGCGGATGGAGGAGACGGTCACCGGCTTCGGGACCCGTCACGGGACGGTCACCGCGGTGGTGACTGATCAGGCCACCATCCCGACCGATCTGGTGATCCTGGGCCTGGGGGTGGAACCGAACACGGCCCTGGCCGCCCAGGCGGGGATTCCGCTGGGGGAGACGGGGGCGATCGCGGTGGACCGCCGGCTGCGCACCGGGATCGAAGGGGTGTGGGCCGGAGGGGACTGCGTGGAGAAGTTCCACCGTGTTTCTCGCCGCCACGTCACGCTGCCGCTGGGCACGCACGCGAACAAGGAGGGCCGCACCGCCGGGATCAACATCGGCGGCGGCTACGCCACCTTCCCCGGGGTGCTGGGTACGGCCGTGACCAAGATCTGCGACATCGAAGTCGGACGCACCGGCCTCGGGGAGTCCGAGGCGCAGGCGGCCGGGTTCGATCCGGTCACCGCGGTGGTTGATTCCACCACCCGGGCCGGCTACTACCCCGGGGCCAAACCGATCCGTACCAAGCTCATCGCCGAACGCGGCACTGGCCGGCTGCTGGGAGCTCAGATCGTCGGGGAGGAAGGCGCGGCCAAGCGCATCGACGTGCTCGCAGTCGCCCTGTGGCACGAAACGCCGGTGGAGGAGCTGCTGAACATCGACCTGTCCTACGCCCCACCCTTTTCCCCGGTGTGGGATCCGGTGCTGATCGCCGCACGCAAGACCTGGCAAGCCGTGGAGGCCGACCGCTCCCGCACCGAACCCGGGTGACCCCCGGGGACTCCCGGGGACGGAGTCGTCACCGTCGCGCAAGGGTCAGGCAGTACCCTGCACCAGCACCTTCCTCTACCGTGGAAGGCCAAGGACCAGTTCAGGATCGGGGTGCACCGTGCGGATCGGTGAAGTGGCCGCGGCCGCCGGCATGACCACCAAAGCCCTGCGGTTCTACGAACAGCAAGGACTGCTCCCCCCGGCCCAACGCTGTCCCAACGGGTACCGCGACTATCCACCAGAGACCCTCGCCCGACTGGAGTTCATCCGCCGCAGCAAGATCGCCGGGCTCGCCCTGGCCGAGATCCGCGAGATCCTGCGGGTCCGCGACGCCGGGCAGGCTCCCTGCGCCCACGTGGCCGGCCAGCTGGCCCAGCAACTGGCCCGCCTCGATCAGCACATCGCTGAGCTCACCGCCCTGCGAGCCTCCGTGGCCGAGTACTACCAGGTCGCAGTCCGGGGGGATCCCGCCCAGTGCGATGCCGAGCAGATCTGCAGCTACCTCTGAGGCCACCATTGATGCGGTCTCCGCGGACGCCCAGACGCGCGAACACAGCGGTGAATCCGGGAACCACCGAGGCAACCTCGGCCAAAGTCAGCAGTAGCCATGGCAACGGGGGCCCTGCATCCACCGCAGCCACCGGTATTGCCGCCAGCTCCGCAGTTTGATCTCGCCTCTGCCGACCCCTCGGGGGCTCAACTCAGCGTAGCCACAGCCGCCCTATCGTGTCCGTCCGCACACATGGGGGGAGACCTACGTGCACGGTGGGGCTCGCGGGACTTTATGGAATCTTGAGGATTGCTCAACTGGAGCGCCAGGTGCAGCAGAGATCCTAGGTCCGGGATGGTCCCGGGGGTGCTGGGACCTCAGATACGGCTCGACTCTGGACCCTGGGGTGCCGGGGCGGGCCTGGGAGGTCGGGGGAGTCATGAGTTGGACGTCCAGAACGGAAGAACCTGCCCGGGTGGGTGCCACGGGCGGTGCCTGCAGGCCCGCGAGGTGGTTGGTCGGCATTGACGCGGCCCGCGGGCTGGCTTTGATCGGGCTGATCTCGATGCAGATCTTGCCCGAGTATGACGATGCGACCCAGGACTCGACCTGGTCGCACCTCATGTCTTCGGGGGATGTGGTGGCACTGTTCGCCCTGCTGGCCGGGGTGGGACTGGCACTCGGTTCCGGGGGGCGGTTCCCGCACACCGGCAGGTGGTTGGCCGCAGATCGGGTGGGGGTGGCCGTGCGGGCGGTGCTGATCGCCGTGGTGGGTCTGGGGATCGGGGCGCTGCTGCCCGCAGACGCCCCGGCGGACAACCTCTTGATCTATTACGCGGTGTTCCTCCTGCTGGCGATCCCGTTCCTGCACCTGTCCGCGACGGTGTTATTCGTTTGCGCGGCGGTCTCTTGGATCGTGGGTCCGCTGCTGATGCAGGGCCTGGCAGAAATCCTTCCCGCATACACCTTTTCCAACCCCACCTTCGCCGAGGTGGTGGACGAGCCTGCGGGGACGATCTCCCAGCTGTTGCTCACCGGCACCTACTCGGCCCTGCCGTACATGACCTATCTGCTGGTCGGACTGGGCCTGGGGCGGGTGCACCTGCGCGACACGGGGATTCAGGGTCGGCTGCTGACGGTGGGAGCGGGACTGGTGATTTTTGCCCAGACCACCTCCGTCTTCGTGTCCTATGCCTTCGGCGGGTATGACCGGTCGCTGACCACCGGTGGGGTGAGCGAGGACGAGCTAGCCGAGGTGCTGGTGTGGGGCCCGGGTTCCTTGCCCACCGACACGACTTGGTGGCTGGCGATCACTACCCCGCACACCAGCCCTCTGTGGGAGACTGCGGCCAGCCTGGGCGTGGGACTGCTGGTGCTGGGTAGCTTCCTGCTGGTCTCCCAACAGTTCAGGGCATGGTTGCTGCCGCTGTCGGCGATGGGCGCGATGGCCCTGACCCTGTACACCGTCCACCTGCTGGCGCTGTCCTTCCAGGCTCCCTACGACCAGCCCTACCTGTGGTACGTCATCCACGTGGTGGTCGCGGCACTGCTCGCGGTGGCCTGGCAACGAGCACTGGGTCAGGGACCGCTGGAGCGGGTGCTGAGCACCAGCGTGGAAACGACCCGCCGCACCGTGCTCCACCGCCCCTACTGGCTCCACCGGATGTGAGCAACAGTCGAGGCAGACTCTCACGCGCCGTGCCAGCCACAGCAGGTGGATTCCTCGGTGGCGGGCGCGGCCCGGAGCTGTTAGCTCCGGTCAGTTCGCGGGTTGGTATCGGGGCAGGCGGATCCAGAAGCCGGCTCCGCGCCCAGCTCCGGGGTCTTCAGGGTCCCGCCCTGGGCCTCGGCCAGGGCCTTACTGATGGCCAGACCCAGACCCGAGCCGCCCCGGTGGGCTTCCCGGCCGGTGTTGGCGCGGTAGAAGCGTTCGAAGATGTGGGGCAGGCTGGCTGGGGGATGCCTTCTCCGGTGTCGGGGACCGTGATCGTGAGCGCCTCGGAGGTGTGGTCGGTGCGCACGGTGATGGTCTCTCCCGATGGGGTGTGGCGCAGTGCGTTCTCCAGCAGGTTGCCCAGCACCTGGCGCATCCGCTCCCGATCGATCTGCACCGGGGCGGCGGGCAGGCCGGTGCTGGTCACCGTGATGTTTTTGCCTGCCGCGGCCTGAGCGATGGTCTCGATCGCCTCGGTGACCGGCTGCGCAGGGTCCTGGGCGGTGGGCTGGAGGTGGGTCATGCCCTCTTCGGCCCGGGTCAGGGCGCGGGTGCCGCGGGCTAGGCGTTGCAGCCGGGTGATCTGGGCGTGCAGGATCGCCGCGGTCCGCTCGTCCAGGGTCACGACCCCGTCCTCGATACCCTCCAGGTGTCCTTTAAGGCTGATCAGCGGGGTGCGCATCTCGTGGGCCAGATCGGCACAAGGTAAGCGAAGCCCCTAACAGCCGGAAAGGCGGAGCAGTGTCCCGTTCAGCAGCATCAGGAACATCCCGATGAAGGGGCGCCGCAGGCGCCCTGCCGCTGGGGCGCCTCGAGCGCGGCGGCCCGGGAGCCTGCCAGCGCGCCGGGCCCGGACCGTCGTGCTGCTGGGCATCGACGGGGCCGGGAAGACGACGACAGCCTCGGCGCTGGTGGCGGCGGAGCAGGGGGCGGGGCGGGAGGCGATCGTGCTGCGCAACCGGTCCGGTCGCCGCTGGCTGGCACGCACCTCGGCGCGCGTTGGGGTGGAGGTGCCGGTGCGGTGGGCGGACCGGTTCGAGACCGTGGTGCGCACCGCCAACGTCCTGGTCTCCCAGGTCCGTGCCGCGGGTCGGGACGGTCTGGTGGTGATGGATCGACACCTGGTGTGCCAGCTGGTGCTGCGGCGGGTCCGGGGTCTGCCGTCGGGCCGGGTCCTGCCGTGGTTGGCGGTGATGGTGCTGGACGGCGTCGTCGTGGTGGTTCTCGACGTCCCGACCGAGACCGCCCATGCACGGATTCTCGATCGCGGGCAGGACGACGAGTCGCTGGAGTATCTGCGCGCGGCCCGGACGGCCTATCTGGAGTTCGCCGGTGCTCGGGGCTGGGCCGTCGTGGACGCCATCGGTGCGCCCGAGGCGGTTCTCGCCCGGCTTACCAGACTCACCGGCCTGTGATGACCCTGCAACCCCAGACTGGTCTTTAGAACTTGTTTCATAATGCGGTGAGGCGTCTGTGGCAGATCAGCGCGCAGGCCAGTTGCAGCAGTCCGAGATGGAGGTCGGCCCGGCGTTCCCACCGAGTCCGGAGTCGCTTGTAGGAGTGCAGCCAGGCGAAGCCGCGCTCCACCACCCAGCGATGCCGGCCCAGCCCGGAACCATGGGCGACGCCTCGACGGGCGATGCGCGGAGTGATCCCGCGGGCGCGCAGCAGCCGCCGGTACTTGTCGTGGTCATAGCCACGGTCCGCGAACAGTTCCCGGGGCTTGCGGCGGGGCCGACCACGCAACCCGCGGATCGGCGGAATCGAGTCGACCAGGGGCAACAGCTGGGTGACGTCGTTGCGGTTGCCGCCGGTGAGGGTGACCTGTAGCGGGATGCCGTTCGCCTCAACGATCAGGTGGTGCTTGGAACCGGGCCGGCCGCGATCGACGGGGCTGGGCCCGATGTGGTCCCCCCTTTGAGGGCCCGCACGTGCGAGCCGTCCACAGCGCACCGGTCTAGGTCCAGTGCCCCGGCCGCGCGCAGCTCAGCCAACAGCACTTCGTGTACCGCCGGCCACACTCCGGCCTCGGTCCAGTCCCTCATGCGCCGCCAGCAGGTCACTCCGGAGACGCCGAGCAGGTCCCGGGGCAGCTGGTTCCAGCCGAGCCCGGTCTTGAGCACGAACACGATCCCGGCCAGAGCTGTCCGGTCATCGGCGGGCTTGCGCCCTGGGTGCTGGTGGCGCCGGGGTGGGCGTGGTGGCAGCAACGGCTCGACTCGCTCCCACAGCGAGTCCGGTACGAGATCCCCCATCATGCCCACCAGGGTCACCGAGGACCCCGTCAGCACTCAAGGGCTACGTCGAACTCATTATGAAATGACCTCTTAGGGGAAGAGGGCGCCACGGTAGGGACTGCCCCGGGTTCCCCGACTCCTTTTACTTGTGAGGATCCGTTCTTACGGTCAGGACGACCCCGTGCCCAGGCCCTGTCCTGAGGAGTTCCGCCGCGATGTGGTGGCGGTGGCCCGCACGCACGAGGGCCCGTGAAGCTCGCTACCGCACCATCCGTCCTGAGGAGTTCGGGCAAGGTCTCGGAAGGGCCGTCCATGTCTGGTCCCCGCCGCACGACTCGCTCTCGTCAGCCGAACCAGCCTTCACAGGCAGATCTTAGAAAACGAATACTTCAGCTATACCCGCCCTTGCTCAAGTAAATCCTGTACCGGGCGTTGGGGCCCGGTCCGGCGGGCAGGGGGCCCGCCAGTGCAGCACAGGGGGTAGCTCGTCATGACGGATTTCCAAGGACGCCCGGCGCGCAGCGCCCCGTGGACACAGAACAGTCCACGATGGTCCACTTCCCGCACTGGGGCAGAACCTGCTGCGGCGAGCGGTGCAAGCACCGCGGACACCGGGGCACGCAAGCAGCGCCTGATCGGGATCGACGCCGCCCGCGGGCTGGCGCTGATCGGAATGATCTCCATCCACATCATGCCGTCCTGGGACCCGGTTTCCTTCGAGCCCACCGCGCAGTGGACGGTCTTCGCCGGCCGCTCCGCGGCGCTGTTCGCCCTGCTGACCGGGGTGGGTCTGGCCTTCAGCACCGGCGGGCAGAGCCCGCACACTGGGCGGGCGATGACGGCGGACCGGGTGGGGGTGGTGGTGCGCGCATTGTTGATCGCGGGTCTGGGGTTGGTGATCAACGAAGTCATCCCAGGAGACAGCCTTGCCGAGGTCCCGGCGGTAAACATCCTGGTCTACTACGGGGTCATCTTCCTGCTGGCGGTCCCGTTCCTGTCTCTGTCCGCGCGGGCGTTGTTCACTTGGGCGGGGTTCTTCGCTCTGGCCGGTCCGGTGCTCATGTACCTGTTGCGCGACGTCCTGCCGGCCGTCGAGCGGTACAACCCAGCACTGACTGACCTGGTCGGCAATCCCGGGGCCACTACCGCCCAGCTGGTGTTGACCGGGACCTTCCCCGCCCTGCCGTACCTGGCCTATCTGCTGGCCGGGGTGGCGATCGGGCGGCTGGATCTGGCCGACGTCGGGATCCAGACGACGTTGCTGTCGCTGGGAGTGATCCTGGCGGTGACGGCGTGGTTCGCCTACTGGGTGCTGATTCTCCAGGCCGGGGGCTACGACCAGCTCCTGGCCCACACCCCGGCTCTGGACGAAGAGCTGATCGATGACATCATCAACTTCGGTCCCGATCCTGCTCTGCCCACGACCACCTGGTGGTGGCTGGCCATCGCCGGTCCCTACACCAACACCCCGCTGGCCCTGCTGCTGGGTCTGGGCTCGGCGATAGCGGTGCTGGGTCTGTTCCTGCTGCTGGCCCGCGGGGCGGGAAACTGGTTGCTGCCGCTGTCGGCGATGGGCTCGATGACGCTGACCGTGTACTCCGCCCATCTGCTGGGCCTGTCCGCGCAGCTGCACTACGACCAGCCCATGTGGTTCCTGATCCACATGGGGGTGGCCCTGGTCTTTGCCCTGATCTGGCACAAGGTGTTCGGGCAAGGCCCCCTCGAGCGGGTCGTCGCCGGGATCGTGCGCATCGTCCGCCGGCTCGTGCTGGGCAGACATCGACAGGCCTGAGACCGGTTCCGCACCCAGACCTTGGTCGTGTGCTCAGGTGGCTGGTGCGGAGACAGTCACCGGGTCGACCGACACTGACGGTGCGAGACCGGGGATCTCCTCGACTGGGCGGCTGCGGTCCGGGGCAAGAATCAATGAACCGTTCCCACGACAGCGATTGGGACGGGCAGGACGATATGCTCAGGTGGCGTCTCGTCAGTGGTGACGTTCAGATCCATCAGCGTGGATCCTTCCAGCAACGGCAGCACCGTCCGCGCCAGCAGCACCAGGGCCGTGCTGTAGGCGGCGGCGCAGCTCTCGGCCTCCAGCAGTATCCGCACGGACACCCCGGGGGCGCCCGTGCATCGGGCCACACCGTGACAGGAGGCGATGGAGGCCCTCACCGCCGCGATCACGGGCTCGTCCATCCGGTAGGTGGTCCTCACGGAGGCCTCGACCGCCCACCGGTAAGCTCCGCCACTGGTGGTCCGGCCCATGGTGGTCTCGCTCATTGGTCCCCCAACCCCGAACGGCCCTGTCAGGAACGGGCTGCTCCACGGGTGCAACAGGCGCCGCGTGGTCCCATCCGGGGAACCGGAAGGCGCACGGCGCAAACCCTTGCCATCCTGAGAATGCTTTCGCGGCGACTGTGACGCGCCAGAGCGATGCTGTGCGGGCCCCGGGCGTCGCCAGACGGGCCCGTGGCCGGGTGAGGGCTCGCCCGGGGTAAGAGCCCGTCGAAGTCTTCACGGAATCTTGAGGATTCCGCGAGGTCAGCGCCAAACGTGGCGGACATGCTGAAGATAGATCAGCTCCGGGTGCCCCGGGGCCGTGGACGCGGTCCTGCGGGCCGCACGCTTCGCTGGCCCTGGAAGGGCTGGCTCGATCAGGGGGAGTCATGAGCGCGATGTCGCGAGCGGAGAGAACCGATCCAGCGGGACTGGACGATGCACTGATACGGCCCACACGCCGGCTGGTGGGGATCGACGCGGCCCGGGGGTTGGCGCTGATCGGGTTGATGGCCATTCACCTGCTGCCGGCCTGGAACGAGGAGACCGGGGAAGCCAGCTGGTCCTGGCGTTTGTTCTCCGGGGACTCCGCGGCACTGTTCGCCCTGTTGGCCGGGGTCGGTCTGGCGCTGACCTCCGGTGGGCGCCACCCGCACGAGGGTGCGACGATGACCGCTGACCGGATCGGGCTGCTGGTACGGGCAGTGCTCATCGCCGCAGTCGGTCTGTGGATCGGGACGCTGATGCCCGAAGACGCCCCGGCGGACAACATCCTGATCTACTACGGGGTGTTCTTCCTGCTGGCGATCCCGTTCCTGCACGCCGGCCCGAAGGCGCTGTTCGTCTGTGCGGCGGTCTTCGGGATCGTGTCCCCGCTGCTGATGCAGGGCCTGCTCGATCAGCTGCCCGCCTGGAGCAACAACAACCCCACCCTCAGCACCGTCCTCACGGAGCCGGGGGCCACGGCCTCCCAGCTGCTGCTGACCGGGACCTACCCGGCCCTGCCGTACATGACTTATCTGCTGGTCGGAATGGGACTGGGCCGGTTGAACCTGCGCAAGCAGGAGGTCCAGATCCGGCTGCTGGTCATCGGTGTCGGAATGGCGATCTTTGCTCAGGCCACCTCCTACTTCCTGCTCTACGCCTTCGGCGGCTACCAGCGGCTGCTGGACGCCTCTGCGATGGGCGAGCACGAGCTGGAGGAAGTGCTGGTGTGGGGACCGGACTCGCTGCCGACCTCCACGGTGTGGTGGCTGGCGATCGCCACCCCGCACACCAACACCCCGCTGGCGATCGCGGCGAGCCTGGGCGTGGGCCTGACCGTGCTCGGGGCCCTGTTGCTGATCGCCCGCAAGGCCGAGGCCTGGCTGCTGCCGCTGGCAGCGATGGGCGCAATGACCCTGACCCTCTACACCGCCCACCTGGTGGGCCTGTCCTTCGAGATCCACTACGACCAGCCGTACCTGTGGTTCCTGATCCACGTGGCGCTGGCGGCCTTGTTCGCGGTCGCCTGGTACCGCGCCCTGGGCCAGGGCCCGCTGGAACGGTTCGTCAGCCTCAGCGTGAAAGGCACCCGCCGGCTCGTGCTCGGCGGGACCACCGGGACCTCGCGCAGGTAGGTGCCTCTGCACCCCTGCGGGCCGTGCCCGCCACCAGGCCTCGAAGCTTTGGTGGCGGGCACGGCCCGCAGTCGTTCTCGAACCTCAGCTCCGCGTGCGCTGGGGCTCAGTCGGTGGGCCGGTGGCGAGGCAGGTGGATGCGGAAGCTGGCCCCGCGCCCGGGGCCGGCACTGGCGGCCTCCAGGGTCCCGCCCTGGGCCTCGACCAGGGCCTTGCTGATCGCCAGCCCCAGCCCCGAGCCGCCGCGGTGGGCTTCCCGGCCGGTATTCGCACGGTAGAAGCGTTCGAAGACGTGCGGGAGGGCCTCCTCGCTGATGCCTTCCCCGGAATCGGTCACCGTGTAGGTGACCGCCTCCGGGGCGTGATCGGTGTGCAGGGTGATGGTGCCCCCCGGTGGGGTGTGCCGCAGGGCGTTCTCCAGCAGGTTGCTCAGCACCTGGCCCATCCGCTCCGGGTCCAGCGGCACTGGCGTGACCTCCATGCCGGTGCTCAGCGAGGTGATCGACACGCCCTTACCCAGGGCGTCGGGCTCGATGGCCGCGACCGCCTGGGCCGCCAGGTGCTGCGGGTCCTGGGGCGTGAGCTGCAGCCGCGTCATACCCTCTTCGGCGGTGGTGAGCTGGCGGATGTCGCGGGCCAGTCGCTCCAGGCGGGTGATCTGGGCGTGGAGGATGCCGGTGGTGTGCTCGTCGAGTTCGACCACCCCGTCCTCGATGCCCTCCAGGTGGCCTTTGAGGCTGGCCAGCGGGGTGCGCATCTCATGCGCCAGATCGGCCAGCATCTGTCGGCGGGTGGTGTCCACGGCGGCGAGCTTGGCCGCCATCTCATTGAAAGAGGAGGCCAGGGCGTCGAACTCCGGGCCCAGCTTGGTGGAGGTGACGCGCACATCGTAGTTGCCCGCGGCCACCTCACCGGCGGCGGTGCTGAAGGAGGCCAGGGACCGCCCGATCGTGCGATAGAGGTAGAAGGTGAGCATCCCGGCGATGTAGAGCGCCGGCAACCCGCCGATGGCCAGGGCCGTGAGACTCACCGAGCGGAAGGCGTCCTCCAGGTGCACCAGTCCGAGGGCCTCATCGGCGTGACCGGACTCGACGAGCTCGTGGTAGAACATGCGCGGCCCGACCAGCACTGCAGTGATCACCACGATGATCAGCCCGATGGCCAGCACCGCGGTCTGGGCCAGCATCAACCGCACCGTCAACGGGCTCCAGGACCAGCGCCGGGTGCGGTCGGAGACGGTGGGGCTCATCGCCCCGTGCCCATCCGGTAGCCGACCCCGCGGATGGTGTGGATGAACCGGGGGCTCGTGACCTCGTCGCCGAGCTTCTTGCGGATCCGCCCGATGTGCACGTCCACCAGGTGCGCGTCCCCGGTCCAGTGCGTGTCCCACACCATCTCCACCAGCTGCCGGCGCGAGAGCACCAGCTGCGGGTGGGCGGCCAGGGCGGCCAGCAGGTCGAACTCGATCCGGGTCAGCGCCACCGGTGCCCCGCCCAGGTGCACCTGGCGGGCGGCCTCGTCCACCACCAGGTCCCCGATCACCAACCCCTGCCCGGCCGGCTCCGAGGGCACCGGCACGGGGCGGGTGCGGGCCCGGCGCAGCATGGCCTGGACCCGCGCCACGAGTTCGCGCGGGCTGAACGGCTTGGTCACGTAGTCGTCGGCTCCCACCGACAGGCCCACGATCTTGTCGACCTCGTCGTCGCGGGCGGTGAGCATCAGCACGTGACAGTCCGAGAAGGTCCGCACCTGACGGCACACCTCGATCCCGTCGATCCCCGGCAGCCCGAGGTCGAGCACGAGCACGTCCGGGGCGAAGTCCCGCACCGCGACCACCGCCTCCGTGCCGTCGTGGCGCACCGCGACCTCCAGGCCGGCCTTGCGCAGATATTCCGCGACCAGCTCCGCCAGGTCGACCTCGTCGTCGACCACCAGAACACGCCCGGTGAGCGGATCCGTCATATGTCCTCCCTGTCCTGATCGCTGTGCTGTGAGTGCTGTGAACCTCGGTGTCCCGGGTGGCCGTGCCGCCCGGGCGGGACCGGCGGTGCGGGTGGGCCAGTCGTGGACGGGTTCACCGGTGAGCTGGTGGTCGGTGTGGTTGACGATCTCCCGCACCATGAACCGTCACGGCTTCTCCGCCGTCTTCACAACCCGAGGATGCAACGGGCGGTCTGTATCAGCGGATCCGGGAGCTGCCGCAACCGACGATCTGAGGCCGTCCTGGCTTACGGGTCCGTGATGCGTAGGTCGCCCCGTCGACGGGCATGTCACGGGGTGGGCCACAGCCCCGTCGCGGGGGACGCGTTTCCCATCACCTGAGGCGATCAGCCGCCAGCCCCCGCTCACATGATGACCCGGGGTCAGCGCGTGGGCTCGTTGTCGGCGACGGAGGGCGGACGGAAGGAGAGGGCGTCGCCCTCGCGTTGCTTGAGGTCCTCGTACCAGCGTGCTGCGTCGTCCTGGGAAGCGGATTCAACGGCGCGCTCGGTGCGGTCGCCACGGAAAATCGAACGCATGATCAGCCAGAAGATGACGCCGATGCAGATGGACGGCAGCACAGCCGCGAAGTACTCCATGGACGTATTCTCCCCTAGGGATCTGGACGGACGCTGGCGCCGGGTGTGTACTCAGCGCGATGCATGGGTGTCTGTCAGGGGTATTCCACGGGGGCGGGTGGCGGTGTACCACTGGGCGCAGAAAACAACGATCAAGGTGACGTCCACGGCATCCCCACCGTAATACATGATCTGCGCCCCGATCCGCGCGTCGGCGAAGTCAACGCCGGCGGGCGGGTGACCGTAAAGCCACTTGGCCAAGATCGAATGGGCTGTGAGAAACCCAATGAGCGCTGCGGTCCGCAGGGCGAAGGAGCTCCGGTGCGGGTTCGGGTCAATCCCCACCATCGCGGCGGTGAAAAGATAGCCGGCCAGGAAGACGTGGGCGTGGACGAGCGCATACAGCCACACCGAGGTGTGCATCAAGCCGTACAGGTCGGTGGTGTAAAGCGCCCACAGGCCCCCGACGTTGAGCACCACCGCGACCATCGGATGGGTCAGCCCACGCACGAGAACGGTGCGCAGGACCCGGGAGAGCGCGCGGGCATGAACCACAGGCAACGCCCGCAGAGCAAGGGTGACCGGGGCACTGAGCACCAGACACAGTGGCGCGACCATGCCCAATAGCAGGTGCCCGACCATGTGGGCGGAAAAGCTCGTGCGGGCGGCTTCAGCAATTGGACCCACCAGCCCGGCCCCGGCGCAGAAGAGTCCGGTGTACCACAGCACGGTGCGGTGGATCGGCCACCGCCCCCGGTGCCGGGATGCCCACCATCCCGCGGCGTAGACCACCGCGCCCAGGCCTAGCACCAGGGCTGCGAGATATCCGAACAAAGCCCAACCGAACATGCCGTGGTCGTGACTCATCGCGGTTATCGTACATCTGTTCTCAAGACCTGGCCGATCGTTGATCGCCCTCGTCCGGCTGGGTGACCATTCCTGTATGGCCACGATGAAGCCGCAGTGGATGATCGACTGTGGGAGCTGATCGCCCCGCTCATCCCGCCCCTGCCGCCGCCGCGAGGTCCCGGTAGGCGGCCGCGGATCGATGACCGGGCCGCTGTGCAGGGCATCTTGTTCGTGCTGCATACCTCGGTGTCGGTGGCGGCCCTGCCACCGACTCTGGGGCGCGGGTCCGGACACACCGCCTGGTTGCGTCTGCGCGAGTGACAGGCGGCCGGGGTCTGAGAGAAGCCCCACCGGGCCGTGCTCGAGGAGCTCTCCGAGAAGCAGATCCTCGACTGGGCAGGGGCCAGCATCGGCTCGGTGTCGGTACGGGCCCAAAAAAGGGGAGCGAGCTGACCGGCCCGAACTCCACCGACCACGCGAACCCGGGCTCCAAGTACTACCTGCTCACCGACCGCAACGGCCTGCCCCTGCACGTTCTCGCCCCGGCCGCCAACACCCACGACAGCCGGCTCTTCGACCCCCGATGGGGACCAACCCCGGTGTGCGCGGTCAGCTCCGACACCTTGTGCGGCCACGGCGCCGCCCGGTGAAGCTGCACGCGGACAAGGGTTTTCGCCTACCCAAGGTGCCGGCGGTACCTGCACCGGCGGGGGCATCAAGGTGCGTGATACCCGCCGTGGGGTCGAAGCCAAGACCCACCTAAGTCGGCACCGGCGGGTGGTCGAGCGCACCAACTCGGGGGTCTTGCGTTTCAAACGCCTCGGACTCCGCTATGACCGCACCGTAGCCACCCTGGTCTGACCCCCTTGCTCCTGCTCGCCCTCACGCTCATCAACGTCCACCGACTGCGCCAGGAGACCAAGATATGAGACCAGGTGTAACTCAGCGGGCCGGCACTGCACCGTTGACCGGCGAGGTTCCGGCAGTCTGAGTTCCCCGGGTAGGGGCCGTGATCTCTACAGGATCGCTCGGCTCACCAGTCTCGGGGGTTGGTTTGGTGGTCGCCATGCGTGCCGGGCGTATGGGCTCCCCTTCCTTGTCATTGAGGATGCCGTCCCCGTCGATGTCCGGGTCCCCTTCATTGAGCAGACCGTCCCCATCCATGTCCGGATCAACCTCATCGATGAACTTATCGCCGTCGAGGTTGTCGTCAGCCTCGTTGTCGATGCCGTCCCCGTCGAGGTCGGTGTCTTCAATGTCGAGGGTGCCGTCGCGATCGGTGTCCCGTTCGGTGTCCGGAACCCGGGGCGCCACCCCGGGCAGGAGCTCCTTCTCTTTCCCAGTGTCCGCGGACGGTGGCGGTGCGGGTTTGGGCGGTGCGGGTTTGGACGGTGCGGGTTTGGGCCCGGGCGGGGTCGCAGCAGGTGCTGGTTTGGCGGGCTCTACCGGCTTGGTCTGGGGGGCCGTGGGCTTTTGCGCTGCTGGCGGTGCAGGAGTCGGTGTGGGGCTGGGTTTTGCAGGAGAGGAAGGCTCGGCCGTGGGCTGTGGCTCCTTCGTGACCTTCTTGGTCGCAGCGGCCTTTTGCTCCGCAGCCTTCTTTTGGGAGGCCTTCTTCTGCCCTGCAGCGTCCTCACCCGAGGCGGCCTTTTTCTTGGCGGCGGTCTCGTCCTCCGGGAGAGCCGGCACGGGCACCTCCAAGGAGTACTTGCTGCGGGAGGCGGGAATGACGCGGAGACCGTCGACCCAGTCGAAGGACTGGGGGTCCACGGCCTGCCCGTCGACCCAGGTCTCGAGGTGCAGATTTGGTCCCGTGACCCGGGTTCCGGTGGCACCGACGGAACCGAGCTGCTCGGACGCGGTCAGCCGGTCACCGGTGGCCACCCTGACGTCCTGGAGGTGGTTGTAGGTGGTTCTCAGTCCGTCCGCGTGGGTGACCTCCACACGGTTGCCGCCCCAGACGTCCCAGAACACGGCCGTCACCTCGCCCTCGGCGGCCGCCACGACCGGCAGCCCTGCGGCGGCGGAAACGTCGGTGCCGTTGTGGAACTCGCGGTCGCCGCGATCGGGGGCGATCCGCCACCCGAAGGTTCCCCCGGTCAGGACGGCCCCGGGAGTGGTGGGGGCGATGAGGGTGTTGACGGGAAGCTCGCCCGAGTACAGCCTCGGTGCGTGCCGCCCCGGGCGCACCGTCGAGGCCGCGTTCCGGGCGGCGTCGCCCGGCCCGGTGCCTTGGCGCCAGGACCCGTTGCCTGCGGCGCCGTCACGGACGGGCGAGGTGGAACGGTTCTGCCGCAACGGTGCCGCCGGAGGGTGCTGCCGCTCCTGACCTGACGCGAAGAGGCTCCACCCGCTGTCCGACCGCTCCGAGGAGGCCGAGGAGCCCGCCGACACCCCGAAGGCAGCCCCTCGTTCTTCGCCGGCCCCCGGAGTGACGCCCGAGCTGACGGCCACGCTCAGCGCCACGAGGGCCGAGAACGCGGCGAGGGCGCTCACCGGCGAGGAGGCGCGGTGACGGAGGTCGGGCTTGGCAGGGCGGCGAGAGGAGTCACGGGGCATGATGGTGTTTCCCCCAGGACGTCGCGGGCAACGACGGAAAGATCGAGCAACGGACCGCAGGCATCAAACATTGGTGTGCGCGTAGGAGCACGGACAATCCTCCTGAGGATACGTCTTCGCTCCCGTTAATGCGGTGTCGTGCGGGCACGCAACGCTGTATGACGCGCAGAGCTGCCGCCCTCCGATTCGAGGTTCCTGAATCGGTGGCAAAGTGGCGCTGATGTACCTCATGTGACGCGGTAGATCTCGGTGTCAGGGCGCCGAGTCATGGGTCAGGTGTTGCCGTGGCAGCCAGGGTGGTTCGCGCCTGTGGTCAGTCGAGCAGATTGGTGAGGCCGGGGGCGAGCAGCAAGATGGTGGGCACGATGATGAGCGCAGCGGCTGCGCCGATGACTGTTGCCTTTTGTCCCGCCGGCACGGGCGTGGCCTCCAGTCGCAGGATGCGATGACGGGCGTCCTCGGCAGGGGCCGCGCCTGTCCAGGTGCCTTGGAAGCGGTGCGAGGGAGCAGCGGATCCACCGGTGCTGACAAGGGCGACGGCTCGGGCGAGGGTACGGTCGTCGACGCTCCGGCGGGCGCGGTCGTCGGCGAGCATCTCGACGAGGAGCCCGACTTCGCGGTGAGCGCGGTCGGCGATGGGGAACCAGGGCAGGGAAGCCTTCCAGGCGCGGAATAGCATCAGCACGATGTCATGGCGTTGGGTGGCATGTGCCTTCTCGTGCTCGATCACCGCGTCCAGCTCGTTTTCATCGAGCAGTGACAGCAATCCGGCAGAGAGGACGGTCATCGTGGTGAACGCCCCCGGGAGGCAGTAGGCGACAGGGGCGGGGTTGTCGAGGAGCCGGGTGCCGGGGGCATCGGGCAACGGTGTGCTCAGGAGCAGGACCAGCTGGGCATGGCGCCGGCGATCGCGTTCGGCGCGCACAATCGTGACCATCAGGTTCAGCAGCAGATGCCCGCCGAGCAGAACTGCTCCGGACAGCGCGAGGATGTGCATCGGGCCTGCGGGCACCCATGGCTGATCTCCCAAGAAGCTAGCGGCGAAGCTGATGCCGCCCGTGACCAAGTCCGGCCCAAAAGGGGCCAGGCCGAAGGTGAGCAAGGCCCCGAGCATCGACAGCCCGCCGGCCAGGGCGACGGCCTGCCAGAGCACCAGTGCGGTGGCGGGGGCGCGGGTCGGCCACTTGGCGTGCGAGAAAAGGATCGGGACGGGCCAGGCCAGGGCGAGAGCAAATGCCGCGAGGCCGATCGAGGCGCTGATCACATGGACTCAGTGGTCGTCGAGGAGGCGCCGCAGAGTTTGTGCCTCCTCGGAACTGACGCCCCCGACGAAGCGTTCGAGTACGGCGGCCCGGTCGTTGGCTGTTCCGAGGACCTCGTGCATGAGGGAGGCCATGTGCTCTTCGCGGGACGCTGCGGCGTGGTACCGGTGGGGGCGGAAGGTGCGTTCCCGTGTGACGAAGCCTTTGCGCTCCAGGCGGGACAGGACGGTGAGCACGGTGGTGGCGGCGCGGGGGCGACCGCTGTCGGTGGCTAGGGGGAGCTGGTCCTGGAGGTCGTAGGCCGACAGGGGGGTGTCCGCCTGCCAGAGGATCTCCATGATGGATCGCTCCAGGTCACCTAAGGAGGTTGCACGTTTCGATTCGTTGGTTGCCACCAGCTGATTCTAGCGGACCGACCCACGTGTTCTACAGTGGTGTAGAAGTAGTTCTACGACTCGTAGAACTACTTCTACACCACTGTAAAAAGGCTTGGGGGACAACCCATGGATCCGTTGGAGATCGCCCGGTGGCAGTTCGGGATCACCACCGTCTACCACTTCGTGATGGTCCCGCTCACGCTCGGGCTGGGTCTGCTGGTGGCGCTCATGCAGACGATGTGGGTGCGCACCGGCAACGAGCGTTGGCTGCGGATGACGAAGTTCTGGGGCAAGCTCTACCTGATCAACTTCATCATGGGCGTGGCCACCGGGTTGGTGCAGGAATTCCAGTTCGGGATGGCCTGGAGCGAGTACTCCCGCTTCGTCGGCGACGTCTTCGGCGCACCGCTGGCGATGGAGGGCCTGCTCGCCTTCTTCTTCGAGTCCACCTTCCTGGGCCTGTGGATCTTCGGCTGGGACCGCCTGCCCAAGAAGCTGCACCTGGCCACGCTGTGGACCGCGGTGCTCGGCTCCGTGGTCTCGGCCTTTTTCATCATCGTCGCCAACTCCTGGATGCAGCACCCGGTGGGCGTGGAGATGGTGGACGGCCGCCCGGTGATGAACGACGTGTGGGCGGTGCTGACCAACAACACGGCCCTGGTGGCCTACTCCCACACCCTGGCCGGAGCGGTGGCAGTGGGCGCGGCGTTCCTGATCGGGGTTTCCTGGTACCAGCTGTGGCAGCGCCGCCGGGACAACATCGACACCGTCGACGACTCCGGTGCCGTGGTCGTGGGAGAGCGGGCCGATATTCCCGGGCGGGACCGGGTCGACCACGCGGTGTGGCTGTCCAGCCTGCGCATCGGTGCGGTGGTCGCCGCCGTCGCCTTCGGCGGGGTCGCCGCCACCGGGGACCTGCAGGGCAAGCTCATGTTCGACCAGCAGCCGCTGAAGATGGCCGCCGCTGAGGCGGCCTGCCACGATGGCACCAGCTTCTCGGTGCTGGCCGTGGGCCCGCTCGGAGCCCAGGACTGTGACCAGGTGACCAACGTCATCGAGATCCCGGGCCTGCTGTCGTTTTTGGCCCACGGGGACTTCGACACCGAAGTCAAGGGCGTGAACACCCTCATCCCACAGTACGAGGCCGCCTACGGCACCCACCTGCCTGAAGACCCCATGTACGGCGAACGGGCCGGCCAAAAGATCGACTACCTGCCCCTAATGGAGGTCACCTACTGGGGGTTCCGCCTGATGATCGGCTTCGGCATGCTCGCCGCCGGCTTCGCGGCGCTGACGCTGTGGCTCACCCGGAAGGGCACCGTCCCGGCTTCCAAGCCCTTGATGTGGGTGGCGGTGGCCTCCATCCTGGCACCCTTCGGGGCCAACATTGCCGGGTGGGTGTTCACCGAGATGGGACGGCAACCGTTCGTGGTCGTCCCGAATCCCAACCCCAGTGGTGTGGACGGGGTGTACATGTACACCGCCGCTGCCGTCTCCCCGGGAGTCAGCGGGGAGGAGATCCTTTTCTCCCTCATCACCCTCGGGCTGATCTACGCGGTCCTGCTGGTGGTGGAGACGAGGTTGCTCGTGCGCTACGTGCGCGGCGGGGTCGCCTCGGCCATGCCCGAGCTCGCCCACCACGAAGATGACCCCGCCCATCCCGAGGGCATGACCGGTCGGCGCGATGACGTGCTGGCCTTCGCCTACTGAGCCCGACGACCACAGAACGGCCCCTGACATGGAACTGCTTCCCACTCTCTGGTTCATCGCCATCGCGGTGCTGTGGACCGGGTTCATCCTCCTGGACGGCTTCGACCTGGGCGTGGGGATGCTCATGCTCACCAGTACCCGCGATGAGCGCCAGCGCCGGCAGATGCTCAATACCATCGGCCCGGTGTGGGACGGCAACGAGGTGTGGCTGATCACCGCAGCCGCCGGGCTCTTCGCCGCCTTCCCCGACTGGTACGCCTCCTTGTTCTCTGCCCTGTACGTCCCCTTCGTGTTCGTCCTGGTCGGGCTGATTTTCCGGGCGGTGTCCATCGAGTACCGCGGCAAGGTCCACAGCGACCGGTGGCGGCGGTGGGTGGACCGGGCCCTGGGCGGGGGATCGTTCCTGGTCGCCTTCGGGCTCGGTGCTGCCTTGGCTTTGACCACTACGGGCCTGCCGCTGAACGCCAACGGCGACCGCGTCGGCGGGGCCTTCGCCTGGTTCACGCCCTACGCGCTGCTCGGTGGGCTGGCGCTGGTCGGTTTCTGCCTCGTGCACGCCTCGGCCTTCCTGGGACTGAAGACCGAGGGCCCGGTCCGGGTGCGTGCCCGCCAGTTCCTCCTCCGTTTCGGCCCGGCCGCGCTGGTGCCGCTCACCGTGTGGGTGTTGGCCGTTCAAGTGCTCCACGACAAGGCCTGGACCTGGCCCCTGGTCGGTGCCGCGGTCGTCGCCGCGCTCTTCGGGTGGACCAGCGCCCGCCTGGGCCGGGAAGGCCGCGCCTTCGCCGGCTCCGCCGCACTGCTGTTCTGCGGCCTTACCTCAATCTTCGCCAACGTCTACCCCGTGGTCCTGCCCTCCACGATCGACCCCGCCCACCACCTGACGGTGGCCAACGCCTCCAGCAGCGACTACACCCTGGGGGTCATGACCGTCGTGGCGGCCATCGGCTTGCCCTCGGTGATGCTCGCTCAGAGCTGGAGCTATTGGGTGTTCCGCCGGCGCCTGACCACCGGCCATCTTCCCGCCCCCCACCCCGTCCTTCCCGCCGTTGCCCCGAGCCGCGCCGCGGGTACCCGACGTGAGGGTGTGCCGGGGACGGGCACGGACGGGAACCAGCAGGCATGAAACGTCCCCCGCTGGGCCCCGGTGGTGCTGCCACAGTCTTCACCCTCGGCCTCCTCGGAGCGCTCAAGGCTCTGGCTCTGATCGGCATGGCCGAAGCCCTGGCCCGCGGCATCGTCGGGGTCATCGCTCATGACACGGCGGCCTGGCAACGGGCTCTGCTGGTCGGGGTCGGTGCCGGGCTGCTGCGTGCCGCAACCACCTGGGCCACCCAGGTCGTCGCCGTCCGCGCCGCCGGTCGGGCGAAGCGGGGGCTGCGCCGAGAACTCGCCACCCGCCTCCTGGCCGGGGGCGGCCACGACGTCGGCGCCACGACCACTGTGGGCACCATCGGCCTCGACGCCCTCGACGACTACTACGCGCGCGTGCTGCCCTCGGTCACCGCCGCCACCACCGTGCCTCTGCTGGTCGGGGCGCGGATCCTGGCCGCCGACTGGGTCAGCGCCCTCATCATCGTGCTCACCGTGCCCCTGATTCCGGTGTTCATGGCACTGATCGGGCTGCACTCCCAGGACAAGGCTGAGGAGTCCTCCGCCGCCCTTCAACGACTCTCCCACCACCTGGTCGAACTCGCCCGTGGACTGCCCGTCCTCGTGGGCCTGGGACGGATCGAGGAGCAGGCTGCGGCGCTGCGCGATGTCTCCGAGCAGCACCGGCACACAACCATGGTGACCCTGCGCACCGCGTTCCTCTCCGCGCTCGTGCTCGAGCTGATCGCCACGCTCTCGGTCGCCGTCGTGGCGGTGTTCGTCGGCGTGCGCCTCGTCTACGGTGACCTCGACCTCCTGGTGGGACTCATTGCCCTCATCCTCGCCCCCGAATGCTTCGCCCCCTTCCGCGACCTCGGCGCAGCCTTCCACGCCTCCCAGGACGGCATGGCAGCCTTGCACTGCTCCCGTGAGATCGTCGCCGAGCCCCCGGCCCCCGACATCCGCAGACCGACGCCACCGGAATCGAACCCCGCAACGATCAACCCCCAGCCGGACACCCCAGCGGACCAGGCACCCGCGGTGCGAATCAGTGGCGTGGTCGTGCGCTACCCAGGACGGCCCTCCCCAGCAGTATCCGGTCTCGACGCCGAAATCCCTTCCGGAACTATCACTAGCGTCGAAGGCCCCAGCGGCAGCGGCAAATCCACCCTGCTCGGGGTCCTCGCCGGAACCATCGAAGCCCAAAAAGGAACCATCCACGGGATCGACCCGGCTGCAGTGGCCTGGGTGCCTCAGCACATCCACACCGTCGGCGAGACCGTCCTCGACGAGATCCAGCTCTACGCCCACGACACCGCTTCCACCCACCACGCCCTCGCGCGAGTCGGACTGACCGGGCTGGCCGAGGCGGACCCGAACCAACTCAGCCCCGGGGAACTGCGCCGCCTGGGCCTGGCCCGGGGCCTGGTCCGCATCACCGCCGGGGCCCGGCTGCTGCTCCTCGACGAGCCCACCGCCCACCTCGATCCCACCAACGCGCACCGCATCAGAAACCTCATCGACAACCTGCGCGGCACCACCACCGTGATCCTGGCCTCCCACGAAACCGAGATCACCGCCCTCGCCGACCAGAAAGTGCTCCTGGGGCAGCCCGCCAGCCCCCGCGGGGAGGGGGCGCATCGCCAGCCAGGAACCACCGCCCCGGAGGAGCAGCAGGCCTCCGATCGCCAGGGCGAGGCGTTCACTTCTTCACTCGCCGAGACCTCCGGTGGTGCGTTGGGCGAGCTCAGGGCGTTCCTCGCCTCCACTCGCTGGCGCATGTTGGGGGCAGCGGCCCTGGGGACGGCCTCAGCCCTGTTCGCCGCCGCCCTCACCACGCTGTCGGGCTGGCTAATCGTGCGCGCCAGCGAGCAGCCGGGAATCATGTACCTGATGGTCGCCATCGTCGGCGTCCGCTTCTTCGGCATCGGCCGCGCCGTGCTGCGCTACGCCGAACGACTGGCCACCCACGACGCCGTCCTGTCCGCCACCACCGAGCTCAGGTCCCGGATCTGGGCCGGGCTGGCCGCCCGAGGCCTGGCCTCCCGGGTTCTAGCCACCGGTGGGGCGGCCCTGGAGCACCTGGTCGACGCCGCCGACCGGGTCCGCGACCTGGCCCCCCGGGTCCTGCTGCCACCGATGGCCGGGGCCGGCACCGCCCTGGGGGCTGTCGTCGCCGTCATGGCCCTGTGCCCCAGCGCGGTGCCCACGCTACTGGTCGCCGTCCTCGGCGGGCTGCTCGCCGGGCCCGTCGCGGCGCTGCTGGCCGACCGATCCGCGGCCCGCCACCTCACCGTCGTGCGCTCCAGCGTGATCCGCCGCTTCGCCGCGATGGTCGCCGCCTCCGACGAGCTGCGCGCCAACGATCGAGCCAAGGACATGCTCGCCCGGCTCGACGACCTCGAGCAGTCCGCGGACACCGCAACCCGGTCCACTGCCTGGGCGCGGGGCCTGGGCGAGGCCGTCGTGGTGCTGGCCTGCTCCCTCTCCTCCGTGCTCATGCTGGCAACCACCGCCGAAGCCCGGGCGGCAGGCACAATCTCCGCACCGGTCGTCGCCGCACTCGTGCTGCTGCCCCTGGGCCTGATCGATCCGCTGCTCGGCGCGGTCGATGCGGTACAGCAGTGGCCCGCGCTGGCCCAGTCGCTGCGCAAGGTCCATGCCGTCACCGCCACAACCACCCGCCATAAGCGACCTCGGCCCCCCGCCGGGCTGGTTCCGGCTCAGGTCCAAGAGCTGACGCTGGCCGACCTGGCCGTCACCTGGCCGCAGGCGCCGGCCCCGGCATTCCGCCACCTCCAGGCCACCGTGCGCCGGGGCCGGTGGCTCGTCGTTGAAGGTCCCTCCGGCTCAGGCAAATCCACCCTGCTGGCGACCCTCCTGGGCCACTTGCCCGCCGCGGAGGGCTCATGGCAGGTCAACGGCTCCGACAGCACCACCTTCGACGCCCGGCAGCTGCGGCGACGCTTCGCCTGGTGCCCCCAGGAGGCACACCTGTTCGACTCCACCATCCGCGGGAACCTCCTGCTCGCCCGGGGGAAAAACGATCGGCCCACCGATGAGGACATGCATGAGGTCCTTACCCGCGTGGGCCTGGAGTCCTTCATGGGTGGATTGCCCCAGGGCCTGGACACACCAGTCGGCCCGAGCGGAGGGAGCCTCTCGGGAGGCCAACGACAACGCATCGCCGTCGCCAGGGCGCTGCTCACCCGCGCCGACGTCCTGCTCCTCGACGAACCCACCGCTCACCTCGACGCACCCGCTGCCCACTCGCTGATCTCCGACCTGCGCTCAGCACTGTCCGACCGCATCGTCGTGCTCGTGACCCACCACGCCGAACAACGCACTGGAGCAGACGTTCGCCTCCACCTGCCAGGAGCGCACCAGCACTGCGCACCACAGCCCAGTGACCATGCACAGACCAGTGACCATGCGCAGGCTAGAAACGGCGACCGGTCACTGACGCGTGTTCCCTGACCGTCCCGCCAACGCAGAAAATTCCAGGCGTCCCAGATGGGATACAGCCCTTCCGGGGACTCTGCTCGACCCGTCCTCAGCGCCGGCGCCCGGCTGACCTGCGCTGGCACGGGTTAATCCGGAAGGCTCCGAGAAGACGCCATGGCGAGTAGGACCATCCCGTGACGAGACACCGCTCGGCTCCCTCACGCTCCCGGGGCGATGGAGGTGTCGGTGCTCGCTGTGGCGTCTTCGGCGGGCGGCACGGTGGCGCGGCGGGGTGAGCGGCCCAGATCTACCACACGGTAGATCAGACCCGCCACCAGACCCCCCAGCAACGGGGCAACCCAAAACAGCCACAGCTGAGACAGGCTTTCAACACCCCCGATAACCGCGGTGCCGGTGGAGCGGGCCGGATTCAGCGACCCGCCGTCGAAAGGCGCCAGGATGGTGAGCAGGAAGGCGAAGCTCGCCCCGATCGCCACCGGGGCCAGGACCGCGTTGGCCCGTGGGGCTGTCGAGCCCAGGACCACGAGGACGAACAGCGTCGTCGCCACGAACTCGACCAGAAGCACGGTGGACCAACCGGCTTGGGAGGTGGAGTTCTCCCCGTAGCCGTTGGCCACCGCCCCCAAGGCCTGGGCGGTGGTGGAGGCATCAATCAGTGTCATCAGCACCGCCCACAGCATGCCCACCGCGACCAGCGCCCCGAGCACCTGGGCCACCACGTAGCCGAGGGCGACCTTGGCCGGAGTGCGCCCGGACACGACCGCCGCCAGGGTCACTGCCGGATTGAAGTGTCCCCCGGAGACGTGTCCAAAAGCCACCAGTACCGCCAGCAGCCCCAGCCCGAAGCCCAATGCGGAATCAATCACCTGGGTGGCGAAAATCCCCGTGCCCACCCCAGCGAAGACGAGCACGGTAGTACCGGCGAACTCCGCCGCCCACCGGGCACCGGCAGACGGGGCCCGGCTCACCCCGACGGCGACGGACTCTTTGCGCACCGCATCCGGGACCGGGGCCACCAGATCCTGGAAGTCGGGGGCGGCCGTCTCCGCAGCACGGGCAGGCGCGGTGGATCCCGAAACAGCGGGTCCCGAGGTCTTGTCAGTCATAAGGGGTTCTCCTGCAGGTCGCTCGACACGGCAGTGCCAAGATGATGGGTCAGCAAGTCCGGGCGCCGGGCGCCGTTGCCATACGACCACGGTTAGCTGAATGGTCCTTGAACACGGACCCAAACGTGTCGATCCCACGGCAGGTCCTTGCTGGTCGGTCGCGTCCCTGTCGGCGAAGGGGCGGCTCCACCAGATGAAGGACTTCCTGGTGGGGCCGACCCCAGCGAGGAACAGCCCATCGGGTCAGGAGTGGCTGGGGCGGCGGGCCGGGATGTGATGAGTCTGCCACCCCACCGGTCCTGGACGGGGAATGAGTAGGTGCTGGGACGGCGGTCGGCCCGACCGGTGGGTCCATCAGGAACCCCCGGTCGGGCCGATGATTACGGGTCAGCGCAGACTCAGGGCTGTGGTGGTGATGTCAAAGATGCCAAACTGGTCGATCAGTGCCGGGAGGTCCTCGGCCTCGGGTCTGAAGCCCAGCAGCGGCACGATAGAGCCGGTATGGTCCTGGGACTTCTCGGTCGGGGAGGTGGCGTAGTTGAGATTCATGCGCCCACCGTCGGTGGTGGCTAAGTCGCCGTCGCACGGGTGGACCGTCTCAGGCTGCCTTTACCAGGTCAGGTCGTGGCAACTGGCGCAGTCGGCGGGTTCCCGCCGGCAAGGTGGCGTGCACAATTGCGTACCGCTCGCTCAACACGTCCTGAGCACCGCCGAGCACTTTCTGATGGTCCGCACCGGGCACCGCGACGAGGTGGGCGGTGGCCACGTTCATCCCCGAGGTCAGCGTCCACAGGTGCAGGTCGTGTACCTGGGCCACCCCGCATCTGTTATCCCGCGGCGCGTCTGCCGGCATCCAGGTCCAGCGCCACCTTGCAGGGGCGCAACCGATGCCGAGAGGGTTATGCCGCCTGCCCATCGGTGACCGGTCAAGGACCCCGGTAGCCTCCAGGGCCTGAGCCCATCGAGCCTCTGCACCGTGCGTCACGGGGCTGGAATCACGTGCCGATCCTCGTCACATGATCCCAGCCCCGCAGTCGAAAAGCCCATGCAGGTGCCCTGCCGGCCAATGGCGGCGTGCTCATGTTCTGTCTCGGGTACCCAAAATGTTCGCTGGCCTGCTGATCGGATCCGACGGCAGGGCACCCGTCGGAGGAATGGGCGCACCCGGACCACGACGGGCCCGGAAGGCCGGACCGGTTCGTCGTCGTGACTACCGAACCGGTGGCCCAGCAGGGGCCGACCGGCGAAGGCACGGTTTACTTCCGTGGGGTCCGTAGGGGTGTTTTTGGTGTCCGCTACCGATATCGCCGGCTCGATGGGAACCAGCCGCTGTTGCAGCCGCGTCCGGGCTCAGGATTCGCGACGACCGGGGGCGAGGACGAGCCCGCGCCCCGCGCCGGCGGTCCGGGCCAGGGCCCGCTCCAGCGGGCCTTGCCCGTAGGCGCGCTGCCAGGCCACGGCGAACACCGCCGCCCCGATGGCGTGAATGAGGAACCACAGCAGGGGCACCTCGTAGTGCACCATCGCGGCCAAGGCCAGCAGGTGGGCCGTGTAGAGGGTCAGGGTCATGGAGCCCGCAGCACTGAGCGGCAGCAGCCAGGCGCCGGCCTTCCGCCCGATGAGCAGGAACGCCCCCAGCACGGCCGTGCCGGAGCCGAGACCGTAGAGGATGGCGATCGGGGTGTTGGTGTGCGGGCCGGGGATCAACAGCCACCACCACGTGGTGTCGGGCAGGACGGGGTCGGGGCCCCAAATGATGATCTCGTCGATCTGTTCGTGGCTCAGCGACGGGGTGGAGCTCATTAGTTGGTCGTAGCCGCCGGCCTGGAGGATCAGCACCCAGTAGACCAGCCACGCGGCCAGGGCCAGGATCAGACCGGCCGTGAACAGCCGGCCCTGGACGTGCAGGGACCGCAGGTTGAGCCGGCCGATGGCTATGCCGGCGAGCAGGTAGGTCAGGTAGGGGACGGCGGGGTAGGTGCCGGTGAACAGCACCTGGGACAGCACGGTGCCGGGGTCGGTGAGCACCCCGGTGATCGTGGGATTGTAGGTCTCCATCGCCGGCAGCACCCCGCGCAGGGACAGCATCAGCACGGGGGTGAGCACGGCGCTCACCCCGGCGAGGACGAACAGGGTGCGGGCGGGCAGGTGCAGGAAGGGGATGGCCAGCAGGAAGAACATCCCGTAGTAGAGCAAGATGTTGTAGGCGGGCGGGTCGCCGGGCATGAGCTGGTTGACGAGCAGACCCAGCACGGTGATCAGCACGGCCCGGATGAACAGCCCCACCCGATCGGCGGTCATCGTCCGGCCCCGATGGGATGTGCGCCCGCCGGTGGAGAACGCCAGGCCGACCCCGGCCAGCAGGGCGAACAGGGCCGCGGCGCGCCCGGCGAACAGCTGCCACTGCAGGGTGACCTCGTAGGTCTCAGGGTTCCAGGCGGGCAGAATGTGGATGGAGAACATCCCCAGCAGGGCCAGACCCCGAGCGGCGTCGACCCCCACCAGCCGTGGCTTCTTCACCAGCGGGAGGACTGAGCCCCCCTGTTGGTCCCCGCGTCCCCGAATTCGGGTGGTGGATGTTGACCATGCTGGTGCGTTCCTTCTCTCGGATGTACCGGCGGGTCCCGCCCACCGGCCCGGACCTGCGGGCCCCTCTCAACCTCCATCCCACCAAGGCGGATTAGCCCAGGGTTATCCTTTTCCTGTGTCCTGGCTGTGGAAGCAGTTCTCGCCTCCAGGACCGCTGCGCCGAGTTGCGGACGGTTTTCTCCGGCCCCGCGAATATCAGCACCACGGATGTACAACCGGGCGAGAACCGGCGGAGAAGGCCGGCGTCCGGGTCGTCCACACCCTGAGCTGAGTCCCTGGCCAGACAGGGCCCTGCAGACCACCGGCAGACCACGCACTAGATGACGGCAGGGGCGGGCGGGTCGCGTCGGCGTCCCTGCCCGTTCCAGCCGGCGTCAGCCGGTTCCCGTGGGGGCTAGCGGTTCTCGGTGCGCTGCTGCAGCTGATCCAGGTAGGCGTTGTAGGCATCCAATTCCGGGGTGCCCCTGACGGCGGTCTCGGTCTCGTCGCGGGCGGCTTTGCGCGCATCGTCGCGGTGCCATTGGGCCATGATGAACAGCAGGATCAGCAGGGACGGCAATTCTCCGTAGGTCCAGGCCAACGAGCCGGCCAGGACCTGATCGGCCATCGGGTCGATGCCCCAGTTGGCGGGGGGCGTGGCGAAGAACTCCACGACGGGTAGCGGGGCCATCATGACGATGACGCCGAAGAAGGCGTGCAGCGGCATCTCGGGGACAATGTCGGCCAAGCGACTGCCGTAGGTCTGCTTGATCGGTAATGGATCGGCCGACAGCAACGGAACGGTGAACAGGATCCCGGAGGCCAAGAACAGCAGTTCCAGCCCGATGTGGCCGTACCAGGTGGGCAGCAGCCGGTCGTCCAGATCGCTGAGATACACCCCGTAGAAGCTGACCAAGAACAGCGGGACCAAGAAGGCGGGGTGGATGGCGAGCCTGCCCCAGCGGGAGCGCAAACCCCACAGGGCCAGACGCAGCACCACGGCGCCGGGTCCGCGGTGGGGTGTGGCCCGCAGCAGCAGAGTGCCCGGGCTGCCCAGGACCAGCAGCGCTGGGACGAACATCATCAAAGTCAGCTGCTGGAACATGAACACGGAGAACATGCGCAGCCCGTAGCCTTCGATTCCCGCGCCCATGGTGACCGCGGTGGCCGCGCACCCGGTGAGGAAGCACAGGGTCCGCCACACCGACCACCGCCGCCGTGCTGTCCACAGCCGGGTTGCTCCGGCCAGATACAGCACAGCCAGCACCAGCGCGATGGCCGGGATGAGCGGGATCGGTTGCATCGTGGGCGCCAGGAAGTTCTCCAGACTCGGGGGCTCGGTCGGGACCCAGACCGGCCCTTCCACGCTGGGGTCAACCATGGTCACGGAGAGCATCGACTGCCAGGGTCGCATTTTCGCACGCCACAGAACGGGCCCGGGGTCCTGATCGGGCCCTGAGCTCAGGACCGGGGCCGGTGGGGCGGGCGTGCCCCACCGGCCCCTTCCCGGACTTCCATGGGATCTCGGAGGTGGCGGCCGAAGAACCCCGGTGGATTCCGGTCCCGGCGCACAGCTGGGCCGAACCTGGAGACCGGTTCACGTCTGAGCCCGTCAGCCTTTTCACGGGCCCGGCCACGTGTGCTGATCCTGGCGTGCGGATGGACATCATGATGGGGTGCGTCGCTCGGCCAGCAGGTCCTCCATGTAGTCGATCTCGGAGGTCTGGCTGGTGGCGATCGACTGCGCCAGGGACGTCACCACGGGATGGTCGGTGCGCTCCAGGATGGCCTGGGCCATGGTCGCACCTGCCTGGTGGTGGGGGATCATCAACTCGAGGTAGAGCCGTTCGGCCTTCCGGCCTTGGGCGTCCTGGAGCTCGGCCAGCTGCTCGGCGGTGGCCATACCCGGCATTCGCGCGTCCAGGCCCGGGGCCGTGGAGTCCATACCGGGCATGGACGTGTGGTCCTGCGCGCCGTCGTCCATCCAGGCCATGGTCGGCTGGGACGAGGCCTGGGGCAACCCCCACACGGAGAGCCACCCGTACATCTGCCCGACCTGTTGCTGCTGGGTGCGGGAGATGTCGTAGGCCAACCGGCGGATCTCCGGGTCTTCCGTGCGGTCACGGACCAGGGAACTCATTTCCACCGCCTGCAGGTGATGGGTCTGCATGTCGCGGGCGAACCCGGCTTCCGGGCTGCCCTCCGCCGGGGTGGAGGACCTCGGAGCACTCAGCTGCCCCACCGCCCAGCCGGCCGCCACCAACAGCACGGCCGCCAGCACCAGCAGGACCCACCGTCCCCGGTGCCCTGCCAAGCTCCTGGAGGCGGCGCCGGTGGTGCTGGTGCTCATGCGACCCGGCTGGGGGCATCGATGCCGCCGGTGCAGGATGCCCCGGGCTCCGGGGCGTCGGGGGACTGCCAGTACTTGGTCACGAACTGCTCCAGGCGCTCATCCTCCGGGGAGTCCAGGGCGACCTGAGCCCCCCACGCCGAGACCATGATGGGGGCGCCCAGATCCTCGTAGGGGGAGAGCACCACGTAGGTGTCCGGGACAGCCTGGCGCAGGGCCTCAGCCTGGTCCTCGGACAGGGCCGAGGGGTCGTAGGCGGCCCACACTGCCCCGTGCTCCAAGGCGTGCACGGCGTTCTCCTCGGGCACCGGCTCGGTGTAGACCCCGCAGTTGAGCCAGTCACTGGCGTGGTCCCCGCCCACCGGAGGGGACTGCTCGTAGTCCACCGCGGTCTCCACATGGGAGTTGCCGAGGCCCTCGAAGGTCTGCAGCCCGGCGATCTCGATGTCCTCCCGCGCCTGGGGCGGGGGATCGTTGATCACCGCCACCGTCACCAGGGCCGCCACCGCCGCGACAGCCGTCACCGCACCCGCGCCCGCCAGGACCCGCCGCCTGCGGGTGGCCCGGGCATCGGCCGCCCAGTGCTTCTCCAGCAGCGCAGCGCGTTCCTGCCGCGCCCGCTCCGGGTCCGTACCACCAGCCATGCGTCCTCCTTGAAAGGCCCAAAAAGGGTCTTGCTCCTCATGAACGGGCAGGACAGTAGCCCACTGCGCTGAGCCTTTCCTGCAAGGCCTTCTTGGGAAGATCGTCCACCACCCACTCCTGGACATGTGGGCGAGTGTGCATCCTCGAGCGCAGGAGAGGCGCGTCCTCGGTGGCTAACGACGACGACGCAGGAGATCCCGGCCTGGGGCGGGAAGTAAGGACCGGGTGCGCACTCCTCGCTGGTCGTTCAAAGAGGACGCACCCGGAGTATGTGATGCCTGAACCGGCTCAGCGTAGGCAAACCTGGACCGGCCCGGAGCCGACGTTGACGCTGTCGAGGACCGCCTGGTGGCCGTTCCAGCCGCCGTGCACGGCCTCGCCACCGCCGGGATGGACCCCGGTGTGGGCGCCCCCGGGGAGCAGTCGACGAGGACACCGGTCTAGGTCTGGACGGTGGAGACGCGGGCGCCGGACTCAAGTGATCGGCCGGTTAGCCGCGGAAACTGGTTCCGGCCGCGCCCAGCGCATCACTCACCGCCCCAGTGCAGGCCTGATCCCGGACGGTGTCACCGAAACGACCGATGTCCGACGGGGGTGCTTTCGGAAAGAAGCACTCCCGCAGCAGGTGAAGGGCGCAGCAGGTGAAGGGCGCAGCAGGTGAAGGGCGCAGCAGGTGAAGGGCACAGCAGGTGCGCGTGAGGTAGAGGCGGCCCGGCCCCGGGTGAGAGCGGTCCGGGGATCTGCTGCGGTGACCCCGTGGGGCACCGCAGCAGCGAGTCCGGCTCAGCGGTAGGTGTAGTACCCGTCGACGGGCATGGCGTTGACGGAGTGGACGAAGGTGCCCTGGGTCGGGTTCAGCGCCGAGACCATCTTGCCGCCACCGATGTAGATGCCGATGTGGTTGCCGCCGTTCTGGGACACCAGGTCACCAGGCTGCGGGTTGGACGTCGGGGTGGCGGCGGCGATCTGCTGGAAGCTGGTGCGGGGGATGTCGATGCCGTTCTGGGCGTAGACCCAGCCGGTGAATCCGGAGCAGTCCCAGGCCCCGAAGGAGGTCCCGCCCCAGACGTAGCCGGTGCCCACGCCCTGCATGGCCGTGCCCACGATGCCGCCGGCGGCCGGGGCGATCTCGGTGATGGCGGTGGACTGCGGGCTCACGCTCGAGGTGGCGGCGCTCTGCTGCGGGGCCGGGGCTTGGTCGGCGGGGGCGGCGGGCTGCGCGGCGACCGGGGCCTGGTAGGTGTAGGAGGCCAGATCGGCCATCGCCGAGGCCGGAGCCGCATAGGAGGACCCGGAGGCGGCGGGGATTTCGGCGTAGGCCTGGGCCGGAGCGATGGAGCCCACCAGCGCTGCGCCGGCGGCGGCGGCGATGGTGGTGGTGCGCACAGCTCGGGACGAGGTCTCGGCGCGGTGGCGGGCAGCGTTCAGCTTGAAAAGCGACATGGTGGAGTTCCTCCCTTTGCCTACGAGGTGAGCTGTCGGATGCGGGTGGGAGACACCCGGCCGCAGAACGCACGCGCTCTGAACGGCTTAACCCCAAGGCCCCGGATCACCGGGACCGGTAATGGTTCCCCCGCTTCTGCCAACCGATTTCTCTTCAGGAACCCCGAGCACCGGCAGAACTCGGCGATGTGCCACGGGGGCGCCAAGAAGATCAGCTCTCGGCACGAGGAGGACAATACAGGGCCCACCCCCTAATGTCACGTTTTGGTCACGGCCGCCGATCGGGTGGTCGTCTTGGTTGCCGAGGGTGCTCAGCAACGTGTTCCCGGCCCAGTGGAGCTTCGTTTCGGGCGGGAACATCAGTGTGTTCACCGTTAGCGGGGGCATGGCCGGGGAGAGTCCCTGATGGGCCCGAAGATGCACACCCTCGGCACGCCTGCGGCGGCCTGTCAGCACTGGGAGACCGCCGGTGGCTGCGGTGGGCGGTTTCCGCGCGTAGGGCAAGAAAAGCGATCGAGGCTCTCGGGCGGAGGCTTCGGAGGATATCGGAGGATAAATTCAGCGCGCGCTCATGTCTGCCGTAATCCGCCATCCGAACGAAGCACATTTCTTCATCGAATCTTCATGCCTTCAGCGTGTAGAGGAATAACGGGCACGCTCAAGGGCAGGACAGGAATCGATGTGTTCTCCGGCAGGTGATTCGACTGCATGGCCCTAGGAGCACGCCCGGGGGTCAGTGTTCAGACGGCATCGACACGGCCGCCTCCAAGACGTTGATTCCGTTTGCGGCAACGGGAAATCCGGAGGATGCTTCGTCTGCTGCTTCCTCGATACTGCCGGTATATCCGGGCAGGACCAGGGCGCACCCCAGGACGAGGGCGGTGATGGTGATGGTGCGCTTCACAGGGGGCCTCCAATCGGCGGGGCGAGCGGGCAACGGCATCGGCCGCTCGAGACGCCAACAAGATATCCGCCTCGCCGTGGCGACGCCTGCCAAGCCCTTGCGAAATGACCGCCTCTACCCGAGGGGGTGGTCGTTGCGGTCCATCTGCCAGTCGGCCAGGTCCACGGAGACCGCCGCGGCGGCGCCGGCCCACAGAGAGAAGTCGAGCCATTTCCCGCTGAGCTGGAACCGGTCGTCGCTCACGGTCGGTCCTGCCCGGCGGGCCCGTCTTGGCCGAGCGGGACGGTGTCCTTCCAGAAGCCCTGGGCGCGGAGGAACCTCTCGAGGTTCTCGCAGTGGTCGGGGCACGCCAGCCAGCTCTTGCGGTGGTGTGGGGTGTGGATGCGCGGGTTGTTCCAGCGGATCCGCCACGCGGCGTCCGCGCCGCAGCCCTTGCGGGAGCACTGCAAGTTGTCGGGTCCGGCCGGTGGTGCCGCGGATCCGTGCGGGGACAGCGATCTGAGCCGGTCGGACTCCACGGCGGTCGTGCTCCTCAGGGCGCTCGGGCAGGCTCCCCGGACAGCCCCGCGTCAGGCTCAGGCCGCGCCGCGGCGTCGGGAGGTGTCGTCCTCGACAGTAGCGGAGGAAGCCGGTTTCCCGCTGGGAGCAACCCTGCTCCCAGAGCCCGATGTCGCGGTCTGCGGGCTCTCGTTGCGGTGTCTTTCCGTCGTCGCCGTGACCGGTGATGGACTCACCCGCCAACACGGGGTGAAGTGACCCCCGTCATCAGGACACCCACGGCAGTGTGGCCCCTGCTCAGCGTAGGATTCCCGTCTTGACTTCGAAGTCGTTTGTATAGCTTTCCTCAAGATGGCGTGAAGATTCCCCATAACTTGCCCTCTGGTAGCTGTACGGGCTGTTCTTCCGGACCGGTGAGGGCATAGTTTGCAAGTGAGAACACCCCGTTCTCATCACCCCGTGCACGGGCGTTAGGGTGCCCCAGTCTTTGCTCCCCTTAGGCTGGGGCACCCGTCGATAATGTGGAGGAGCGACGTAGCCCGGACCGAAGAATCCGACGGATCCGGGACTGGCTCGCGGGCCCTCAATTGGCAATCCGAGGGCAAGACCCCCGACCCCTCTCCAGTGAGCATCATCATCCCGGTGCTCTCCCTGGTCATCATGCCGGTGCTGGCCGCGGTCAAGAAGAAGGCCGGCACGGCCCTGGGTGACGACCTGATCCTGGCTGGCGCCGCCGAGACCAGGATTTGCGTGCTGCTGTCCGTCTCCACTCTGACCGGGCTGATCCTCTTCGCGCTGACCGGCGCGGCGTGGGTAGACCCGGTGGCCGGGCTTATCCTCTTCGCCTTCGCCCTCCCCGAGGGCAAGGAGGCCGGGGCGAGCTTGTCGAGAGCGACGACGAGGACGAGGACTGATCGACATCCCGTTCCACCACGCTGGTCACGATCACCACGCAACGCTGAGGGGCCTTGTGCCTGGCAGGGCCCTTAGCTGTCCCCGGCGGGCTTGCGCATCCAGGACACAACACCCACCGCCTTACATATGGCGGATTAGCGGTTGGCCTTCGCCGAGGCCCTGTGGAGCAGGCGAGCAGGGCAAGGGGTACTGCACCTGGGTGGGAGAGACGTGGATACGTCTACCACGATGGGTTCGATGGTTTTCACCGTCATGCTCCTCCAGCGCTGTCAGCACTGGCTCGACGAGACCGCCCAACGCGACATCACAGCGCCTTGACGCCAATAGAGCATCCACTCTGCAGGACGCAACCTCGCTGGATGCACGGAGGCACATCAATGCAAATAGGTACATATTGGGGGACGGCGCAACCCGGAAGTGGGGGCACGCCGGGGGGCCCGTCGTTGCTAACGTGAATGTTGGCGGGTATTCGGGGGAACACGGGCTGGTGTCCCCGAATGCTGCGCCCACGGGAGCGTGTCCCATGCGCCAGTCAGGATCTGGGGGATCCCACGGCGGGGGCAAACGTGCCGACCGACAACCGATGAGGCAGTAACTGCCGAACCAGTGGGGGAACACATGCTTAAGTACCAGACTCAGACGGACAAGCTGGGCAAGATCGAGATCCCGGTCAGCGGCATCCGGGTGACACCGATGGACACCAATGAGCTGCACCAGTGGATTGCGGCCACGTGGGAGGAGCGGCGCAAGACCGTGATCCTCGGCCACAATCTGCACAGTCTCTACACGTGGGAGGTCAACCCGACGTTCCGCGCCTTTTACGACAAGGCCGACGTGGTGCTGACGGACGGCTTTCCCATCCTCAAAATGGCCAAGTGGCAGTCCGGGCGGCCGCTCAGCGCCAGGCGGCACCGTATCGGCACCATGGACTGGCTGCCCGGCCTGATCCGGAACACCCCCGTGCGGCGCGTGGCCGTCATCGGCGCGAGCCCCGAAAGCAACGCCGCCACGGTCGCCATGCTCCGTGCGGAGGACCCTGAGCGCACGGTCGAGGGCTGGCCCGGCGAAGGGTGGAACTCGGCCCTCGAGGACCGCATCGTCGGAACGCTCCAGGAGTTCCAGCCGGACTTCGTCATCGTGGGCCTGGGCATGCCGCTGCAGGAGGAGTTCCTGAGTCGGCACTGGGAGGAGTTGCCCACGGCGATCTACGCCGCCGTCGGCGGGGTGATCGACCAGTACTCTGGTATCCAGAAATCGGCCCCGCGCTGGCTCGGGCCCATGGGCCTGGAATGGGCCTACCGACTGGCCACCCAGCCGCGGCGGCTGGGCCACCGGTATCTCGTCGAGCCGTGGATCCTCGCCTACCTCCTGGCGGCCAAGGCCGTCCGGCAGAGCGCTGAGGGGGCGGATGCCAGTTCCTGAGCCGGCCGTGAGCGGGGGGCCGAGACTTTCCGTCCTGGCCCACCGCCTCGTGTCGGAGCGCATCACTAACGCTGCGGGTCAGTGCAACTCGTCCGTGGACCGCAGCGGGGCCTAGGTTCCGCTCCGGACCGCGGCTGGCGTCTCCAGGGCGTCCAGCATCGCGTCCTCCTCGTCCTCCCAGGTGGGGCGGGAGCGCCGCCGCTGCGGCCGGGGCCGCATGAGCGACTTCAGGTGGGCCGGCATGTCGTCGGCCATCTCCAGCTGGCGGATGACGAGCTCCTCGTCGCCCTGGCCGATGTAGTTGCCGTCCTCATCGTAGAACCGTGCGAGCCGGCGCTCCATCTCCTGGGTGAACTGGCGGTCCCACGCGTCGTTGCGGGCCTGCTGGCGGGCGGCGTAGCCGTAGGCCACGAAGAAGAGAGCCGCGAAGGCGTACCACTGCAGCGAGTAGGACAGGTGCGGTCCGGAGTCGATTTCCGGCTCGGGGGCCGGGGCGGGGGCCACCGCGGGCGCCGGGGCCTCGGTGAAGACCTGGCCGTAGGCCTCCGTGCCGATCGGGCGGTCCCACCGCTCCTGCAACTGCTCGAGCTCGATGGTGGCGATCTGCCCCTCGGGGGCCCCACGGCTGACGGCCGGCTCCCCGGGCTGGAGCCGGGCGGAGACCGTCACGGTGCCTGCGGGCGGGGTCGGGACCTCGTCGGGCATGCCGTTGGCCGATGCGCCCGTGGGGATCCAGCCGCGGTTCAGGACCACCACCTGCCCGGTGCCGGTGCGGAAGGGCACCAGGACCTCGTAGCCCACGCGTCCGTTCTGCGGCCGGTTGCGGACCAAGACCTGGTCCTGGGGCAGGTACTCGCCCGTGAGCTTGACGGGGCGCCAGGTGAGGGAGGGGTCGTGGGCGGCGAACTGCTCGGCGGCGGCCGCGCCGGTCAGGGGCTCGGCCCGGTAGTTCTGCGTGATCTTGGTGTTCTCGCCGACGAGGTGGTCGTTGCGGTCCATCTGCCAGCCGCCCAGGTACACGGAGACCACGGCGGCGGCGCAGGCGAGCAGGAGGAAGCCCAGCCATTGGCCGCTGAGCAGGAAACGGTAGGTGCCCATGTCAGACTCCACCTTCCCCGCGGCAGCCCTGGTGGGAGAGTTGCGGGGAATCCGGCCCCGCCGGGGGAGCTGCGGGGCCTCGCGGTGGCAGCGGTCCGGGCAGGTCGAACTTCACAGCGGTCGTGGTCCTCAGAGTGGGCGGTTGGGCATTCGGGGCGGTCGGGGGTGGCCCCAGGAGCACGGCTGTCGCCGCGCCCCTGGGGCCTGTGCTGTAGAGCATCTGCGCCGGCCGGGCTGCGAGGGGCTCAGCTCTTGCGGCGGCGACGGGACATCAAGCCCAGAAGCCCGATCACGGCCAGGGCCAGCACTACCACGGTGGCGCCGACGGCCCATCCGGAGAGACCCCCGGAGTCCTCCTGTGCGGCCGCGTCCTGGGCTTGGGCGGAGCTGTCCGAGCCGTCAGTCGGGGCGTCGGTCGGGGTGCTGCTGAGGCTGGGGGCCGCGGTGGTGGTGTCCGCGCCGTCACCCACTTGGTAGGTGTAGGTGCCTTCGATGGGGTGACCGTCGCTGGAGACCACCCGCCAGACCACCTGGTAGGTCCCCTCCTCGGACCCGGTCTCGGCCAGGGGCTGGACCACCTGGGAACCGTCGCGCTCGAGCGGGCCCTCGGTCACGGACTGCCCCTCGGGGCCGGTCACCAGCACCTGGTGGCCGATGTCCATGATCTCCCCGCTGTAGGAGAGCTCGATCTGTTCCGGGGCGCTCTCCAGCACGGCGCCCTGCTCGGGGGAGGTGCTCAGCACCTCGTCATGGGCGGCTGCGGGGACCAGTCCCAGGGCGGTCAGGGCGCCGACCGCGCTCAGGGTGGCGGCGGTACGGCGCAGAACAGAAGTGGTGGTCAGCATGGCAAAGGGGTCCCTTCGAGGGGCAATGAATGAGTGGGTCAGACAGAGCCGCCGAGCCGGTGGTCGATCCGGCGGCGCGTGAGTCGCCGAGTCTGTCTTCTCCGCCCACGACCACTACCGGCCCCGACAGAGGTGGTGGTGTTCAGCCGGCGGGCAACCGGGCGAGCCCGGTCGGGAGCAGAAGACTCCGACGACAACCTGCCGGTGGTCCGCGGTAGGAGCGCACCGGGCGCAGCAGCGACTGATCCGTCAGCGTATGCGGACGCCCCTGTGGGACAGGTCGGGGCCGGTGCACCACGACCGGGGCGGACAGGACCCGCCACAGCCGGCGCACGCGCAGTCGCAGGGCGTCGAGCAGGTCCACGACGGCCACCTCGCCGTGGCGCAGGAACCCGTACGTGGCCGCGGCGGCCACCACATGGAAGACCAGCATGCCGGTGCCACCATTCACCGCGTGAGCCTGAGCCTGAGCCTGCAGCACCAGGGCCGGTCCGATGGACGGTGAGCTCAGCGCCGCGTGGTGGGTGGCATCGGCCACGGTCGTCACGGATCCGGCGATGCTGAAGAGCAGATGGAAGACACCCTGGCTGACGAGCACGCCGGTGAGCAACGAGGAGCGGGAGAGCACCCGGCCGGCCAGGGCCATGCACACCGGCCCGGACAGGGCCAGGGACAGCAACACCAACAGCACCGGAGGAACGTGACCGCCGGCGGCCAGGTGGGAGGCGGCGGCGAAGGCCGTGGCCATCCCGGCTCCGGCCCACCCGCGGGCAAGTCGGCGTGCACGTGCGCTCACGCCTCCACCCCCCTCAGTTCATCAGCCGCTCGAGGCGGCGATCCCATTATGTGGTGGCCCTCGAGTGCCCCACCAAATCGACAGGCCCTGGCGGCAGGTGCCGGTCGGGCCTACACCGCGGTGCGTCGTGTCGCCTCTGTTGTCAGGCCGCCGTGAAGGTCACGGCTTCCCTCCGTGGACCTGGCTCAGGGACGCCTCGTGGGTTCGTCCCGCTCGGCGAGCCCGGCCATCATCGCGTTGTAGGCCTTGAGCTCGGCATCGTCGGTGCGGTCGGCGGCCCGGTCCACGCGACGGTTCTCCTTTTTGCCTTCGATCGCCCACATGATCGCCACGACCACGGCGACGACGACGGTGGGGAACTCTCCGATTCCCCACATCAGGGCCCCGCCGAACTGCTGGTCCTCGATCGGACTACGGCCCCAATCCCGGCCCATGTTCGCGAACCACCATGCTTGCAGCAGGGTGTCCGAGCCCATCAGGGCCACCCCGACGAAGGCGTGGTAGACCATCGTGGCCAGCAGCAGAATCAGGCGCATCATGTGGCCGGGACGGTACGGGATCGGGTCGATGCCGATCAGCACGAGCATGAACAGGTACCCGGTGATCAAGAAGTGGGTGATCATGAACACGTGCCCTACGTGGTACTGCAGGGTGAACCCGAACAGTGGGGTGAAGTAGAAGATCACGATCGAGGCCGCGAAGTTCACCGCGGCGAAGATCGGGTGCGTCACGATCTTGGAGAACGGGGAGTGCACCAGGGCCAGGATCCACTCGCGCGGCCCGCGGGACCCGTCCTGCCGGGGCTCCAGCGCCTTGAGCACCAGCGTCACCGGCGCACCCAGGACCAGGAAGATCGGCACCACCATGGTCAACATCATGTGCTCCACCATGTGTGCGGAGAACAGCACCAGGCCGTAGACGGCCACCCCACCGGAGGTGACGTAGAACAGCACCGCCAGCCCGGTCAGCCAGGAGAGGATGCGCAGCACCGACCAGGAGTCCCCGCGGCGGAGGACCTGCACGAACGCCCACAGGTAGACGGCGGCGAGGAAGACCACCACCGCCAGCCACAGTGGATCCACCCGCCAGGTGGTGAACCAGGAGGCGGCAGTGGGCTCGGTTGGCAGTGGGTACCAGGTGAGGATCTCGGCCGGGGTGGCATCCGGGGCGATCTCCTCGGGCACCGGTGGGGCGGTGCGGGACAGGGCCACGCCCACGCCCATGACCGCACCCATCACCAGCAGCTCCCCGGCCACCAGCTGCCACACCGCGCGCCGGGCGGTGAGACGGCCGGCCTCCACACCGGGGATCAACCAGCGGCGGTGGGCCAGCCCCGCCAGGCCCAGCCCCAGGGTCAGGGCGGCCTTGAGGAGCACCAACTGCCCGTAAGGGCTGAACAGTTGCTCCCAGGAGCCGATGCGCACCGCCGCATTGATGGTCCCGGAGAGGAACACCAAGAAGAAGGCCCCGAAGGCGACCGCCGAGAAGCGGCGCAGCACCACGGCGGCCATCGGCACCTGGCCCCGGACGCCGGCGCCGCGGCCGGCCCCCGCGGGCAGCGTGCCGGTGCCCGCGTCAGATCCGCTCAGCTGCGGCGAGAGCCAGGCGAGCACCGCCAGCCCACCGGTCCACAGGCACACGCCCAGCAGGTGCAGGCCCAAGGAGTTCACCGCACCCATGTGGTCCGCGCCCCCGGCAGCGTGACCGGTGAGGGCCATCGCCACCAGGGCCGTGCACGCCAGGACGAAGGTGAGCAACAGTCCCATCAGGGCCCGGACGCCGAAGACCAGGGTGGTGACCACGGCAGCGGCCACCACGGTCGCCGCCTGAGACTGCCCCAGGGAAAGATCCGTGGCGTAGTACAGCAGCTGCTGCGCGTAGGCCTCGTCCCCGCCGACCGGCACCCCCGCCACATCGGAATAGGACAGCACCAGCACCACCACGGCAGCCACCGTCCACACCACCGACGCCACCTCGGCCAGACCCATGGTGGCCGTGAACAAGGGGTGCTCCGCTTCCTGGCCTCCGTTCCGCCCGTCTGTGCGGCGGCGGAACCCACCACGTTTTTTCGGCACGACGCCCAAAGCGAAGAGCAGAGAACCCAGCACCACGACCAGGGCGCTGTTGTGCACCACCTCGACCACGGGCAGACCCCAGCGCACCAGCGCCCCCGGATCCGCCGCCAGACGAGCGGCCCCCGAGCCGCTGTAGAGCATCGCCAGGATCAACACCACCAAGGCCACCACCACGGCAGCAGCGAGCTGCCACCGCCTCACCCCGTGACCGCCCAGCCGGCCCAGCCCGGGGTGCGCCTGCCCGGTGTGCTCGGGCGTTTTCGTGCTCATGAGCTGCTCTCCTTCACCCGCCGCTGAAGAAGGCGGCGGGTTGCCTCCATTGTCCCTGCCTGGCACCCCACCCCAGCCCCACATGATCGGCCGCGCCCTTCAGCAGGTCTCCGGGACGGCCTCCTGGGCTGCGTCGGGGCTCTCATCGTCCCATCCGTGGCGTCTGGGTGGCTCGGGGGTCAGTGGGGGTGGCCAGCAGCTTTTCCCTGTACTGGATCTCGGGCTGCTGGCTGGTGAGGATCGAGTGCGCCAAGGAGGTCACGGTCGGATCCTCCGTGCACCCCAGGATGGCGGCAGCCATGCTGGGGCCGGCCTGGTGGTGGGGGATCATCAGCTACAGGTCACATCTCCCGGTCTCTGGCCCCTCAGTTTCCTCGAGTTTGGCGAGCTGCTTGGGGAATGCCCAGCGTCGCCGCAACTTTTCGTGAGGCGGCCGGGGCGAACCCGTGAGGCCCACCGTGGCCGCCGTCCTCATCCATCCATGCCATGGGCGGCTGGATCGAGACTGAGGCGCTAGTCCCTGCACCGAAAGCCACCCGTGCATCTGCCTGGCCTGTTGTTGGTGGGTGTCGGCAATAACGTACTGGACACGCAAGAAGGGCATGCCCATCCACGAAAGGATGGTCACGCCCTCAGCTCGGGAACTCTCCGCCGCGCACAGTCTGCACTGCACACAGCGGTTTCCGCAGTGCCCCCTAGCTCCTGACATCGTCCCAGGTGGGGAGCAATGTCCATCGAGATGCTTCCCCGGTCCTTGGCGGGCCGAGCGCCAGTCTTGTCCCTCTATTTTACTTCTCCCTCCCGATCGCGAGCTAGGGTCATGCCCCTAACGGTTTGAACCGGCTCGTTCTAAAACCGACAGAGGTGGTTGCCACTCGGGTCTTCCGAATCCGAGGAAACTCGCATGACTCACAGAACTTCGTACGCCGGCGTCAGGCCCATCACCGCCTGGTGGTGCTGCGCCACGTGGAGGAGGTCTGGTCGGACGGAATTCTGGACAACTCCACACCGGATCCAGGGTGCTAAGACCGCGTCGCCAACCTGGTGGGTCAGTAAGTTTCCTCGCGCCGTATGGCAGTCCTTCAGGTGGGTGCGGTGTGCACCCGTGGGTGTAGTTGGGAAATCAACTCCGGGATGGATGCTGCGCAATGACCTGGCCGACATGCTTTAGATGTCGGCGCACCAAAAATTGCCTCCGCAACAGGGGTAGGGGCTCGGCAAAATAAATCCCCGCATCTCGCCAGGAGATCAAAATGTCATCCACTCGCGCATTGTCCACGCATACCGCCAAGCCCAGCCGGCGTTACTTCTCCAAGGCCGTATTGTCCATGGCTTCGCTCACTCTGGCCGCAGGCGGCCTCGCCACCCTCGGAGCACCGGCCCAAGCCGCGGCCACGCCGACCACCCAGGTGCAGTCCGCCGCGGTGGTGACCCAGGGGCAGCAGAAGGGCTGTGATGTGGATGCTTACAAGCCGCATTACAAGAAGTATCAGGGGAAGCATTACGCCGCGTTCCCCTTCAAGGTGAAGTGCGAGAAGGGCTACACCAAGGTGCAGGTGAAGCAGTACTACTACGCCGAGGACAAGTACGGGAATTCTCACGAGCACGGCAGTGACTACTACCAGTACAGCTTCAACCACCACGGCGGTGAAACCTGGGGCGGGGGGCAGTGGCGCCACTTCAATCACCACCAGGACAAGAAGGTGTACCACGTGGTCAAGTACCGCTACTGGGACGGTCACGGCTGGTCGGACTGGTACAAGGACGTGAGCCACAAGACCGGCCTCGGGCACTGATCGCGCTTTGGTGGGGGCCATCCAGCTTGTGGCTGGCCCTCACCCACATAACATCGGTGAGGGCCCCATCCGCACGCTGTCGTGGCTGGTGACAGCACCCCGCAGCATTGCTCTTGCACCACTGGATGCAATTCTTGGGCAGCAGAACCGTGGCCTCCAGGTCCTCGACGGGGGCTCCCGAAGTGCCGGGTATCGATGAACACTCCTCACTTGTCGCCCATCACAAAGACATTTCTGGGTGGGGCAGTGATCGGGCCGAACCAGAAACCCCAGATCGGACGGGATCTGCTCCCCGGGATCACGGACCAGAAGGTCCGCGGGGGCGCTGTCATGAGAGGGTTGCAGCATGTCCCATCCTGCGTCCCCCGGCGTCTGCCCACCCGATGAGTCCCGCAGCGCCCAGGGATCCTCCCCGGCCGAACCTGGGGCCGAGAACCTTCCCGCGAAGGCCGCCCCTGGGGCGGTCCTGTACGAGGAACGGTTGTCGGCCGCGTGGTGGATGTGGTTGCTCGTGCTCTTCGCGGGCCTGGTGGGTTTCATTGCCCTGGCCCCGATCAACATGTGGGCCGGGACGGCCGTCGGGGCCGTGGTCGCCGGCGGCACTGCGGTGGCGTTGATTGTTTCGAGCACCGGGATCGTGATCACCGGGGAGTCGTTGCAGGTGGGGCGGGCCCGTATCGAGCGTCGGTTTGTGGGCGAGGCCGAAGCGTTTCGCGGCAGCGCCGTGCAACGGGTGCGGGGCCCCGAGCTTGACGCCCGCGCCTACATGAACTTCCGCGTCTCCGTGGGCCCGGTGGTCCGCATCCAGATCACCGATCCCGTGGATCCCACCCCTTATTGGTTGACCTCGACCCGTCACCCGGAGCGCATCGTCGAGATCCTCTCCGCCGGCTGAGACCGGCGTCCTGTGAGGGGCTCGTCCGGTGACCAGCTCTCAGAGGCTCCGGAGAGTATTGAGGATGGTGATGGGTGTCACCCAGATGGCCTCGGCTTCCACCGGGGCCAGATCGATCGCGGTGTGCTGGTTCCCCGGTACACCGGTGGTTCCGCTGGCTCCCTGGGCGATGACACGAAAAGGCCCGCCCGGCACGAGGCCGCAGGCGCGGAACCGGGTCAGGAGTTGCGGGTCGGCATCAGAGAGACGAACGATCTCGTATCGTCCCGGCCTCGCCCTGGTGAGCCGGGTGGTGTTGAGTGGGCGGCGGGTGCGTCCCTGCGCGGTGGGGATCGGGTCCCCGTGCGGATCGGCCGTAGGCTGTCCCAGCTGGGCGTCGATGCGCTCGATCATCGCGTCGGAGACGGCGTGCTCGAGACGTTCGGCCTCGTCGTGGACCTCCTCCCACGGATACCCCAGGGTGGTGACGAGGAAGGTCTCCAGCAGTCGGTGCCGGCGCACCATCGCGACCGCGTACGCGCGCCCCTGCGGGGTGAGGGTGACGGGTTTGTAGGGCTGGTACTCGACGAGCCCCTGGGCGGCCAGTCGCTTGACGGTGTCGGTGACGTTGGGGGCGGAGGTCCCCATCCGCGCCGCCAGGGCTGTGGTGGTGATCGGCGGGTCGCCCCATTCGGTGGCCGACCAGATCGCCTTGAGATAGTCCTGGGCGACCGGGGTGATCTCACTCAAGTCCATGGGATCCACGCTACCGAGTGCCGCGCCGGAGCTGCCGGGCCCACTCAATCGGCCCCGGTGGCGGTCAGGATGATCAGCGCCAGATTCAACGACACGATCAGGGCCACGACCACCCAGGCGGCGACAGTCAAGGCCACCTTGTTCACGAAGGCGCCCATCAGATCCCGGTTGCTGCTCAGTCGCACCAACGGGATCAGGGCGAAAGGGATGCCCAGGCTCAGCAGCACCTGGGACAGCACCAGCGCCCAGGTCGGGTCCACCCCGACGGCGATGATGACCAGGGCCGGGATCAGGGTGATCAGCCGGCGGGTGAACACCGGGATGCGCACGTGCAGCAACCCGCCCATGATCGCTGATCCGGCGTAGGAGCCCACCGAGGTCGAGGCCAGACCGGAGGCCAGCAACCCGATGCCGAAGGCGACCCCGACGGCCGGGCCCAGGGCGGCGGTGATCGCCGCATGGGCTCCTTCGATGCTGTCGGTGCCGGGCACCCCGGCGAGATTGCCCGCGGCCAAAAGCAGCATCGCGATGTTCACCGACCCGGCCACGAGCAGGGACAGCAGCACGTCCCACCGGGTGGCGGTCAGCAGCCGCGGCAGGGCCTCGGCGGGCACCGAGTGCCCGTGGCGGTCCCGCGCCAGGGCGGAGTGGGCGTAGATGGCGTGGGGCATCACCGTGGCCCCGAGCATGCTCGCGGCCAGCAGGACCGTCGGGGTGCCCTCGAACCGTGGGACGATCCCGGCGACGGCCTCGTCCCACGACACGGGGCCGAAGAACAGGCCGGTGACGAAACCGGCGGTGACGATCGCCAGTAGGCCGGTCACGACGAACTCGAAAAACCGAGGGCCCCGGCGGGTCTGCAGGACCAGCAGCAGCATCGAGATCACCCCGACGATCACGCCCCCGGCCAGCAGCGGGATCCCGAAGAGGATGTGCAGGGCGATCGCCCCGCCGATTACCTCGGCCAGGTCAGTGGCCGCGGCCACCAGCTCGGCCTGGACCCAGTAGGCCAGCCGCCAGCCCCGGGGCAATCGGTCGCCCAGCAACTCGGGCAGGCTCGATCCGGTGACCAGCCCGACCTTCGCCGAGAGGTACTGGATGAGTACCGCCATGGCATTGGCGGCCACCAGCACCCACACCAACAGGTACCCGTACTGGGCGCCGGCGGTGAGGTTCGCCGCGACGTTGCCCGGGTCCACGTAGGCGACCGCGGCCACGAAGGCTGGACCCAACAACCAGGGCAGCGGTTGGCGGCGCACCCACCGCTCTCCTGGGGAAGTGGCGGCAACACCTGTTGAGCCGGTGCGCCCGGTCCCGGTCCTCATAGAAAGTTAAGCTATACGAACTTTCCGGCGCGGGGAATGGGGGCCCGGCCTCGAGGGCTTGGTCATGCCCCCAAACGTGCGCGCGCAGGAGGGGCTGGGCGCCTCGACAGCCGATCACAGGGGCATGGAACTCCGGACGGTGCTGGTCTCCTGGGGTGGGGGAACTGTCGGCCAGTGGTGGGGTCCTGGGTTCAGGGGGTCAGCTCGCCCAGGGGTGCGGGGCGGAGTCGGCCGAGACCGGGCATGAACCGGCCGACATGAGCGGCGTAGGAGGCGTAGGCCTGTCGGTGGGTGCTCAGCAGGTAGGGCTCTTCGACGAGACGGACCTGCAGCTCCACGGCCACCAGCAAGCACAGCCACGCCGCTGCAGTGACCACGGTGGGCACCAGGAGGGTCAGGCCGGCCAGGGTGGTGAGCATCGCGGTGAAAATCGGGTTGCGGACCACGGCGAAAGCCCCGGTGGTGACCAGCTCGGTGCGTTCGGTGGCGTCGACACCCACCCGCCAGGAGGCGCCCATGCCGGCCTGGGCGGCTAGTACACCGAGGAAACCCACCACGGTGACGACCGCCCCGGCCCAGGACAGTGCTTGCGGGAGCCGGGGTGCGGCCACGGTGCCGGTGAGGGCCAGGACGGGCCCGGCCGCACCGAGAACCAGGGCGGCCGCGAACAGGATCCCGCCCCACCACTCGGGCGAGCCGGGCGCCCCGCTCACCCCGCGGAAGCCGCTGGAGCCGGTGCGGCGCCGGTGGATCCACGACCGCACACCGAAGGCGGTCACCAGGCCGGCCAGGTACAGGCCCAGCGCCAGAGCCGGGGCCACTTCCGACATCATCACGGTCCTCCTCGATCCGGCAAACGCAGCACGCCCCGGGTGACCCGCTGGTGCGCCCGAGGAGTGCCAGCAGGCCACCCCTCAACAGTACACAGAAACCTGTACCGTAGGGGGGATGACCGCGGTGACCCCCACCCATACTTCGGCCCTGTCCCGGTTGGGCCATGCTCTCTCGGACGGGACCCGGACCCGGATCCTGCTGTCCCTCCGAGACGCCCCGGCCCGGCCCTCGGAACTGGCTCAGGCCCTGGGGGTGTCCAAGCAGGTGATCTCCAACCAGCTGGGGTGCCTGCGCGGGTGCGGGCTGGTGACCTCCACCGCCGAGGGGCGCAGCACCTGGTACTCCCTGGCCGATCCCCGCCTCGGGGCCGCCCTGGGGGACCTGCTGGAGCTGGTGGTCACCGTGGACCCGACCTGCTGCTCCCCGGAAGGATGCACCTGCACATGACCTCCCTGACCCTGGACCCCAAGCCCATCGCCGATGCACGCCGGGCGGTGCTGCATCGCAGGGTGCGCTGGATCGTGGCCGGCACCATCACCTACAACGTGCTCGAGGCGGTCATCGCCCTGACCGCCGGCACCATCGCCTCCTCCTCGGCGCTGATCGGCTTCGGCCTGGACTCGATCGTGGAGGTCCTCTCCGCGGCGGCGGTGGCGTGGCAGTTCGCCGCCCCGGACCCGCACCGACGGGAAAAGGTGGCGATGCGGGTGATCGCGTTCTCCTTCTTCGGCCTGGCTGCCTTCGTCACCGTCGATGCGATCCGCGCCCTGCTCGGGGCCGCCGAGCCGGAACACTCCCCGGTCGGGATCGCCCTGGCCGCGGTGAGCCTGCTCATCATGCCGTTCCTGTCCTGGTTCGAACGCCGCACCGGCCGGGAGCTGGGCTCTGCTTCTGCGGTGGCCGATTCCAAGCAGACCCTGCTGTGCACCTACCTCTCCGCCGTGCTGCTGGTAGGCCTGGTGCTCAACAGCACCCTGGGCTGGTCCTGGGCCGACCCGCTGGCTGCGCTGGTGATCGCCGCCGTGGCGGTCAAGGAGGGGCTGGAGGCCTGGCGCGGAGACGCCTGCTGCACTCCCGTTGCGGTCCTCACCGCCGAGGACGGTGCACACTGCGGTGGATGCGGTCCCAACTGCGCCCACTGAGCACGGTCGGCACGCGTCGGCGCCCCGAGACGAGGACGCCGGGGCGCACGGCTTCTCAGGAACCGAGGTAGACGGAGATCGCGGCGAACAGCGCAACTCCGCCGGTGAGCAGGATCGGTCCCGGCACGCTGGTGTCGCCTTCGTGGGCTTGGTCGGGCATCTCCTCGACCACAACGCTGGCTAACGTTCCGCCAGTCAGTGCGAGCATGGACAGAGCCCAAATTTCCGGGGCTTGATGCAGCGCGAAATATCCCAGGATGGCCGCGGGCTTCGCTCTCGATCCACCCGCCGCGCCTTTTGAAGTGGCTCCTGTCCCCACCGCTGTGTGGGCGACGACTCCCCGCGCAGCGCCCACGCACCAACAAGCCACCTCACTCAAAGCGCAGAGCGCCCCGCCTTTCTCGGGAAATTAACAGGAAAAAGCCGACAACAATTCAGGTCTTCATCAAGCCTTGACCACTTCTTTACGATCTCTATACATTCCCGAATCGGATTGTGATTGTTTCGTAATCTCCTTGTACTCTTCAGTGCGTGCCGACCACTGATCCTGTCGGCGCCCTCGTGGCACATCGCCGAGTTCTGCCGGTGCCCGGGGTTCCTGAAGAGAAATCGCTTGGCAGAAGCGGGGGAACCATTACCGGTCCCGGTGATCCGGGGCCTTGGGGTTAAGTCTCAGAGCGCGTGCGTTCTGCGACCGGGTGTCTCCCACCCGCATCCGACAGCTCACCTCGTAGGCAAAGGGAGGAACTCCACCATGTCGCTTTTCAAGCTGAACGCTGCCCGCCACCGCGCCGAGACCTCGTCCCGAGCTGTGCGCACCACCACCATCGCCGCCGCCGCCGGCGCAGCGCTGGTGGGCTCCATCGCTCCGGCCCAGGCCTACGCCGAAATCCCCGCCGCCTCCGGGTCCTCCTATGCGGCTCCGGCCTCGGCGATGGCCGATCTGGCCTCCTACACCTACCAGGCCCCGGTCGCCGCGCAGCCCGCCGCCCCCGCCGACCAAGCCCCGGCCCCGCAGCAGAGCGCCGCCACCTCGAGCGTGAGCCCGCAGTCCACCGCCATCACCGAGATCGCCCCGGCCGCCGGCGGCATCGTGGGCACGGCCATGCAGGGCGTGGGCACCGGCTACGTCTGGGGCGGGACCTCCTTCGGGGCCTGGGACTGCTCCGGATTCACCGGCTGGGTCTACGCCCAGAACGGCATCGACATCCCCCGCACCAGCTTCCAGCAGATCGCCGCCGCCACCCCGACGTCCAACCCGCAGCCTGGTGACCTGGTGTCCCAGAACGGCGGCAACCACATCGGCATCTACATCGGTGGCGGCAAGATGGTCTCGGCGCTGAACCCGACCCAGGGCACCTTCGTCCACTCCGTCAACGCCATGCCCGTCGACGGGTACTACACCTACCGGTGAGTCTCGCCGATGTGGTGAAGGCCGGCCGGTGGGCTCATCCGTCAGGTGCGGAGTGCCCCGCCAGGATCATCGTCGATGGACCGCATGGGTGCACTCGGATGGACCGCATGGGTGCACTCCGCAGCTGTAGCCGCAGACTCGAACGATTGCCACGATCCTGTCGATGTGCACACGCCAGCGAATCGGCACACGGGGAGCAGTCCTGCGGAGAGGATCGGAGAGTGCTCATGGCCTTGCCCTGTCTTCCGCTGGACGCGGGCAGTGCTTATCCTGCTCCGCCTCGGCATTGGAGCGAGAGCCCTTAGGGTGCAGCGATGGCTCGGGGGACGGGGATGCCGCAGTGGCGGACGGCACCCCCGTCCGCCCTCACCGTATGAATACGAGCTGGACATTGCCCGATCATCAAGGGAAGCCCCTCATCTCCTTTGATACAGATTCTGCTGTACGGTTATTGGATGAGGATCTTGTCCCCGGTCGCGGTGATGTCCCGTTTCGGCAAAGCACTGGCCGATCCCACCCGGGCCGCGGTGCTGCTGCAGCTGCAGCAGGGCCCAGCGGTGCCCTCGGAACTGGCGGCCCGGATCGGGGTGAGCCGGCAGATCCTGTCCAACCACCTGGCCTGTCTGCGCGACTGCGGGTTGGTCGTGGGCGTGCCGGTGGGGCGCAACGTGCGCTATGAACTCTCGGACCCCAAGCTGGCCCACGCGTTGGAGGACCTGCTGGGCACTATCCTCACCGTCGAACCGGTGTGCCGGTGCGGGACACCCGAGTGCGCCGCCGAGGCCCTCGCCGATGACGCCACCACCCAGGAGATTCCGGTATGAGCGGCGAGCACGATCATTCCCACGCCGGCGCCGGGCGGAGGGGGAAACTGGCAGTGGTGTTCGCCATCACCGCCACGATTATGGTCGCCGAGATCATCGGTGCGGTGGTCTCGGGCAGCCTGGCGCTGCTGGCCGATGCCGGGCACATGTTCACCGACTCGGCCGGGCTGCTCATCGCCCTCACCGCCGCGACCCTGGCGCTGAAACCGGCCACGGACAAACGCACCTGGGGGTACCAGCGCGCCGAGATCGTCGCCGCGGCCGCCCAGGCCTCGGTGCTGCTGGCTGTGGGCGGGTTCATCGCCGTCGAAGGGGTGCGCCGGCTGTTGGAGCCCCCCGAGGTCGAGTCCACGGCCATGCTGTGGTTCGGGGTGGTCGGGCTGGTCGGCAACATCATCGGGCTGGTCATCCTCGCCTCGGGCCGGGGGGAGAACCTGAACATGAAGGCCGCGTTCCTGGAGGTGGCCAACGACGCCCTGGGCTCGGTAGCGGTGATCGTCTCCGCGATCGTCATCGCCACCACCGGGTGGACCCGGGCGGATGCGGTCGTGTCCTTGTTGATCGCCGCCCTGATCGTGCCGCGGGCTCTGATCCTGCTGCGCGACACCATCGAGGTCCTGATGGAAACCACCCCGAAGGGCCTGGACCTCGAGCAGGTCCGCACCCGCTTGGAAGCCCTGCCGCACGTGGTCGGTGTGCACGATCTGCACGCCTCGCGCATCGACTCCGACACCCCGGTGCTCTCGGCCCACGTCACCGTCCACGACGGCTGCCTGAACGCTGAGCACGCCGGGGTCGTCCTGGCGGATCTGCAGGCCTGCGTGGCCCGTGACTTCGACGTAGCCATCGAGCACTCCACCTTCCAGATCGAACCGGCCTCCCACCGCCACGATGAGACCCTCCACCCCTAGCCCCCTCCACCGGTACGCCCTGCTGCCGGAGACAGAACGGACACCCCTGTGAGTACTACCGCCAGCCCGCCCACCCCAAAGCAGAAGCCCTCCAAGGCCAAGATCATCGTGTGGGTCCTCCTGGTCGCCGTCGTGGCCGCCGTGGCCATCCCGATCCTCATCGCCCGTGCCAACTCCACCCCCGAAACGGTGCCCCAGGGCCAGGGGCAGGTCGTGCGGGAGAACAGCCGGGTGCTCTCCCAGGCACCGGACGAACAGGCCGTGCTGGTGGAGTTCCTGGACTATGAGTGCGAAGGGTGCCGGGCCGCCTACCCCGTCATCGAGGAGCTGCGGGCCGAGTACGCCGACACCGTCACCTTCGTCCACCGCTACTTCCCGCTGCCGGGCCACCGCAACTCCATGAACGCCGCCCTCGCGGTCGAAGCCGCCGCCCAGCAGGGACAGTACGAGGCGATGTACCAGCGTATGTTCGAGACCCAGGAACAGTGGGGGGAGTCGGCCGAGGACCAGAGCGCGGTCTTCCGCGGCTTTGCCGAAGACCTCGGCCTGGACATGGCCGCCTTCGACGCCGCGGTGGCTGATCCGGCCACCCAGGAGCGCATCGAGCTCGATGTCGCTGACGGTGAGGCTCTGGGGGTGGGTGGGACTCCCACGTTCTTCCTCGATGGGGAAGTGCTCAACCCCGAGTCCCTGGAAGGCTTCCGGGACGCCGTCGAAACCGCAGCCACCGACTGACCCAATGGTCACCCCACCCCACACGCCCACCCCGCCGGTGGTCCTCCCCCCGCCTCCCGGCCCGACGCCGACTGGACGGCGCCGGCGCGCCATGGCTGCCGTCTACATCGGTATCGGGGTGGGGACCTTGGCCGTGCTGTGGGTGGCCCTGGGATCCTCCGGGGCCACCGCGCCCCGGGAAGTGCTCGATCCCGGGGTCCTGGTGCGCTGGGGGTTGCCGCTGGCCACGACCGTGCATCACCTGGCCATGGGCATCACCTGGGCCGGGCTGGTCTTCGCCACCACCGTGGTGCCCCGGTCCACTCCGGTCCCCGGAGCGGGACAGACCAGGGCCGAGCACCCGGCCTTCGCCCGGGCCATGACGGTGGCTGCGGCCGCGGCCGCGGTGTGGACCCTGGCGGCGGTGGCGATCATCGTGCTCAGCTACGCCGACACCATCGGGGCTCCCGTGTCCGGCTCGGCCGAGTTCACCGGGCAACTGGGTTACTACGTGACCCGCCTGATCCCCGGCCAAGCATGGGCCGTCACCGCGGTGGCCGCGGCACTGACCACCACCCTGGCCGTGCTCGTTCGTTCCCCGGCGGCGGTGGCCGCCACCGCCCTGGTGGCCCTGGCCGCCGTCATCCCGCTGTCCCAACTGGGACACGTGGCCGGGGTCGATGATCACAACGGGGCCGTCAATGCTCTGGCCCTGCACCTGCTCGGTGCCGGGATCTGGACCGGCGGGATCATCGTGCTCGCCCTGCTCGCCCCGCTGCTGACCGCCCCCGCCACCGGCCACGGGTCAGCCCGGACCGTGCTGGAACGCTTCTCGGCCCTGGCCGGGGTGGCCTTCGTCCTGGTCGCCATCTCGGGGGTCATCAACACCGTCTACCGGATCGGTGGTTGGGACGGGCTGGACTCCGGCTACGGGGCGCTGGTGATCACCAAGACGATCGCCACCGTGGTCCTGGGCGTGCTGGGATACCTGAACCGCCGGGCGATCACCGCCGGCACCCCGACGCTAGGCCGGGTGTGGCGGCTGATCACCGTGGAGGTCTTCATCCTCTGCGCCGTGATGGCCCTGGGCGTGGCCCTGGCACGCACCCCCACCCCGGTGCCTCTGGAGAGACAACCTGACATCACCCCCGCGGAGATCCTCACCGGCTACCTCCTGCCCCCGCCCCTGAGCTTCTCCGGTTGGTTCACCCAGTGGCGCGTCGACTGGCTGTGGATCGCCGTGGCGATCCTCGCGGCTTGCCTCTACCTGGGCGGGGCCCGACACCTGCGCCGCACCGGCGCACCATGGCCGGTGGCACGCACGGCCGCATTCCTGGCCGGTCTGGTGCTGCTGGTCTACGTCACCTGCGGAGCGATGGCCCTCTACGCCCCGATCCTGTTCAGCGTCCACACCGCCGCCCACCTGCTGCTGAGCTTCCCGGTGCCGCTGCTGCTGATCGCCGGAGCGCCCGGCCGCCTGGCCGCGGCCCTGGTTCCGGTCCGCACTGACGGCAGCACCGGGTGGTGCGAGCTCGCCGCTGCATGGCGCACCTCCCGGGCCGGGGCCCTGCTGGCTCACCCGGCCCCGGCCGGGATCCTGATGCTGGCCGGGCTGGGCGTCTTCTACTACACCCCCGCCTTCGCCGTGGCCCTGCACACCCACGTCGGCCACGAGCTGATGAACACCACCGCCGTGGCCCTGGGCCTGATTTTCGCTACCGCCGCGCTGGCCGCCCCACCGGACCGCAGAGCGGTGCGCACGCAGGCCTTGGTGCTGCTCGCGGTGGCCACCGTGCTGGGGATCTGGGTGGTGTTCACGGCCCTGTCACCGACGGTGATCCAACCAGAGTGGTTCTCCGGACTCGGCCGAGACTGGGGGCCTTCTCCGCTGGCGGATCAACAATCCGCGGCCCATTCCATCCTCTTGGCCGGGGTCCTGCCCCTGTTGGCCGCGGCCCTGGCCGTCCTGGCTCGAAGACACCAGCACGGCACCACCGACGCCACCGTTGATCGAGGAACCCCCAAGGACATCCACCATGGCTGAAACCACCACCAGCGCCCACCGCCACCCAGGCGCCGGCCCGGTCGCCGAGGAGCACCTGCCCGGATTCGCCCGTCGCCGCCCCTTCGCCCTGGTCCTGTTGGTGACCGGGGTGATCGGGTGGGTCGCCTCGGCGATTCTGGTGCTCGAGCGCCTTCAGCTCTACAAGGACCCGGGCCACGTCACCAGTTGTGACATCAACCCCTGGGTGTCCTGCGGGCAAGTCATGGGCACCTGGCAGTCGGAGCTCTTCGGCTTCCCCAACCCGCTGATCGGCATCGTCGCCTTCGCGGTGGTGATCACCACCGCCATGACGATCCTGGCCGGGGCCCGCCTCGGGCGCTGGTACTGGGCGGGCCTGCAGGTCGGGGTCACTCTCGGGGCGGTGTTCGTGATCTGGCTGTGGTCCCAGGCCCTGTTCGCGATCTACATCCTGTGCCTGTACTGCATGATCGTGTGGGCGGCGATGATCCCGCTGTTCCTCCTGCTCACCGTGCGCAACCTCGCCCACGGCGTCATCCCCGCCCCGCCCCGGTTGGTGCGCTTCGCCACCGAGTGGGCCTGGACCCTGGTGGCCATCGCCTACGTGGCCGTGGCTGCCTCGGTGTTCTTCCGCTTCTTTTCTACCTTCACCGGCCTCTGACCCACCCCTGAACGATTCCGGCCATAGCGCCCCTTCAAAGATGCCATGGCCACGATGTCCAGCGACCCGACAACTGCCCCCTGGATCTTGCCGCAGCACCTGCTGTTGGATGTCCTCGAACAACAGCCAGAGGGCCCCTGCCATGGCAGGGGCCCTCTGGCTGTTCCCGACGGTGCCGCGCATCCGGTGACACGACGCGCTCCGTTTGAGGGATGGAAGCGACCACCATTAGTGGGACACCCACGCCAGTGCTGCCCCTGCTCATCGGAGGATGCCCGTATTGACTTCGAAGTCGTTTGTATAGCTTTCCTCAAGACGGCGTGAAGATTCCCCATAGCTTGCTCCCTGGCTGCTCTACGGGCTGTTCGTCCGAGCCAGTGAGGGCATAATTTGCAAGTGAGAACACCCCGTTCTCATCACCCCGTGCACGGGCGTTAGGGTGCCCCAGTCTTTGCTCCCCTTAGGCTGGGGCACCCGTCGATATTGTCGAAAAGCGACGTAGCCCGGACCGGAGAATCCGACGGGCACAGGACGGCCTCTCAGATCCTCAATGGGCAATCCGAAGGTGAGGCCCCCGAGGCTTCCCCAATGAGCACCATCATCCTGGTGCTCGCGCTGATCATCCTGTCGGTGCTGGCCGCGGCCAAGAAGCTCACCCACGGCATCATTCCCGCCCGATTGGTGCGCTTGGCCTCCGAGTGGGCCTGATCGATGACCAGTGCCCTTGGCAAGCACAAGCACATCGTCACTCAACGATCAATCGCCATTAAGCGATAACATCGACTCATGACGGACATCAGTTGTGTGGCCGACCTGGACCCGGCCGTGGCCCTGTTCCACTCCCTGTCCGATCCCACCCGCCTGACCATCGTGGCCCGCCTGGCCGCCGGTGAGGCCCGCGTGCGGGACCTCGTCGAGCAGACCGGTCTGGCCCAGTCCACCGTCTCGGCCCATGTGTCCTGCCTGCGCGAGTGCGGGCTGGTGGTCGGGCGCACCGAGGGCCGGCAGACCTTTTACACACTGGCCCGCCCGGAACTGATGGACCTGCTGGCCACCGCTGAGACACTGCTGGCGGCCACCGGGTCGAAGGTCGCGCTCTGCCCCACCTACGGCACGTCCACGGAAGGTGATCGATGAGCAACCCCACCACCACCTTGTCTCCTATGGAGACCGAAGCCCTCACCCGTCGCGGGCTGCGCTTGGCCCAGTTCACCGTCGGCTACAACGTCGTCGAAGGCGTCGTTGCCGTCACCGCCGGCCTGCTGGCCGGGCTGGTCTCCGTGGTCGGCTTCGGTATCGACTCGGGCATCGAGTCCATCGCCGCGGTGCTGGTCGCCTTGCGCCTGTCCGCGCGGCTGCGCCACGGTGTGACCGATGAGCGTAAGGAGAAGATCGCCCTGCGCCTGGTGGCGGTGACCTTCTTCGTCCTCGCCGCCTACGTCACTTACGAAGGGATCCGGTCCCTGCTCGCGGGGGAGACCCCGGAATCCTCCCCGGCGAGCATCATCGTCCTGGTGCTCTCACTGACCATCATGCCGATCCTGGCCGCGGCCAAGAAGAAGGTCGGCACGACCCTGGGGGACAATCTCATCCTCGCCGACGCGGCCGAGACCAGGATCTGCGTGCTGTTGTCGGTCTCCACTCTGGTCGGGCTGCTCATCTTCGCCCTCACCGGAGCGGCATGGGTGGATCCGGTGGCCGGGTTCGTCATCGCCGCCTTCGCGATCCATGAGGGCAAGGAAGCCTGGGAAGGCGAGCTCGTAGAGAACGACGGCTGATCGGCATCCCACGCCACGACGGTGGTCATGATCACCGCGCAACGCCGAGTGGCCCTGTGACAAGCAGTGCTCCTCAATCGTCCTCGACGAGGGTGCCCATTCGGGACATAACGTCCACCGCTTTACATATGGTCAGCTACCGGTTTTCCGTGAGGCGATGTTGCAGTGGGGGTTCCCCGGGTCTGGGGGCAGGTGCACCGCCAGGACGCCGGCGGCCCGGCCGGGTCAGTCCGGACGGCGCCCCGTCACGGCCGCGGCGTGCGGGCCCTCTGCGCCGTCGGAGGGGACCCTCCGGTCGGGCCGGTCGCGGGGATCGAGCCACGCCTTGGCCCGCAGGGCGGGCTTCTCGACGAGCGTCCACGACAGCAGCGCCAGGGGCAGCGTCAGCAGGACGACGAGCAGGGAGTTGACGGCGACGCCCCACGACGCCGTGCCGAGCAGCACGAGGAGCTGCTGCACCGGGTACGCGTAGATGTAGACGCCGTAGGAGAGGTCGGTGCGGGTGGTCCAGTTCCGGGACGGGCTGGCGCCGAGGCCGAGGAGCAGCACGGCGAGCGGCAGCTGCCCGTACAGGTCCGCCCAGCCCTGGTCCGTCAGCACGGCGTAGACGACGCCCGCCCCCACGACGTGCACCCAGGTGGGACGCCACCTTCCCGCCCAGGCCCAGACCGCCGCACCCGCCAGGAAGTAGCCCACCAGCCGGGCGCCACTGAGATAGATGCCGGTCGTGACCTCCAGCGGGCCCTCGACCAAGGGCCGGAGCACGAGCACGGCGAGGAACATCCCCGGGAGCACCCACCGGGCGTGCCGCGCCGCGACGGCGACGCTGAGGACCAGGCCGATCAGCACGTAGGCGAGGGCCTCGTAGAACAGCGTCCAGAGCGAGCCGTTCCAGGAGTCCGGAGCCGGAACCGCGGTCAGCGTCCCGTCGATGCCCCACTGCGACATTCTCAGGTCGGCGTTGCTCAGCACGAAGCCGGCCGCGGAAGCGAGGTCGAGCGGCCTGCCCTCGATGGCGGCCGCGAGCGGCGCGAAGACGACGGCCACCACGAGCAGGCTCACCAGGAAGGCCGGGTAGATGCGCAGGAACCGTCGCCACAGGTACGGCATCAGCGTGGTCCGCACCCTGCTCTCGGCGATGAGGTAGCCGCTGAGCACGAAGAAGCCGTTGACGGCCACGTCGGACAGGAAAACGAGGCTCGGGCCGTCCGCGCCGGTCAGCGGCCAGGCGTGGCCCAGGATGACCACAGACGCCAGGACCAGGCGAATGGCATTGAGGCGGTTGTGGCGGTCGCTCAAGCGTTCCTGGAGAGTCGTGGCCACGGCAGCTGCCTTCCGGAAGTGTGCGGGCAGCGCGGCCGGTGTGGTCTGCTGCAGGATGTGGGTCGGTCCGCCGGGTGCAGGAGCAGATGTGACGCCGGGCCACCACCCATCCGAGCACGAGTTTAGTTATGCAAATACATGGTGTGTGCTGTGCCGCACAAGTGGGGACGGAATCACTCCTGCGCACGGCCAGCATGAGGCCGTTTGATTTACATATGGCCGTCTACCGGACACTTCCCAGGACCGCGACGCTGCGCTAAAGGGTTGCTTTCCGGTCAGGCGCCGGCCGCCTGTCGCTCTACCTGCTTCGGGGCGCGCACGATCTGGGCCAGTACCGCCAGTACGGGCAGCTCCACCAAGGGGCCCACGACCAGGGCGACGGCGATCAGTGGCCGGTCCGGGAACGCGGCCACCGCAAGAGCCAGGGCGATCGGGGAGTTCCGGGCGGTGGTGGTCATGGTCAGCGTCACTCGCTGGTCGGCCGGCAGGCGCAGTGCGCGGGCGGTGGCGGTGGCGGCCAGGGGGGCGATGACGAAGAACGCCGCCAGCGGCACCAGCAACATGGCCAGCTCGTCCAGGTGGGCCAGCACGGTGCGGGCCTGCCAGGCGAACATCGCGAACACCGCCAGGTACAGCAGCGGCAGCACCAGACGCCCGGCCGGATTCAGGATCCGCTGCTCGCGCCAGGCTACGCCCCGGTACCGGGCGGAGGCCCAGCGCGCGAGCAGGGCCACCGCCAAGGGCACGGCCAGCACCAGCAGCACCGACTCGGCCAGCGTGCCGAGATCGACCATGGCCGCCTGCCCGCCCAGCAGCAGCACGTAGAGCGGCAGCAGCAGCAGCTGCAGGATCAGGTTCACCGGCAACAAGGCCGCGGCGATCCCGGAATGGCCCCGGGCCATCGCGGTGAACACCAAGTACCAGTCCGTGCACGGGGTCACCAGCAGCAGCAGCAACCCGATCCGCAGGTCCGGTGATCCACCCAGCAGCCCCGCACCCAGTCCCCAGGCCAGCAACGGGGTGAACACAAAGTTGAGCACCAGGCTGGCCGCCACCACCGCCCGGGCGCGTTTGGCCTGGGCGAGCTGGGTCGCGTCCATCTGCACGAACACCGCCGCGAGCATCACCATCAACGCCGGCAGCACCACGTGCTCGGCGGCCGCACCGACCGACCAGGCCACTCCCACCGCCAGGCCGGCCACAGCGGCGACCGCCACCAGCACACTTTGCAACCGTTCCCACCAGGACATGGGGTACTCCTCCTTCTCGATGCGGTGGATCTCGACCATCCGCTGTCCTTCGTCGATGCCACCCACCGGACAGTCATCAACCCAGGCGCGGGCCGTCACGTGCGCGCGGACGCGGCGCTTACGTAAGTCAGGGGAGGATCGTAAACCTTAGAGATGGGTTGAAGGTCAAGTCGGGGGTGCTTACGGTGGGGGCGTGCGTATTTCCGAGGTCTCCGCTCGCTCCGGGGTGCCGGCCACGACGCTGCGCTACTACGAGTCCATGGGGTTGCTCGCCCCGCAGCGTTCGGATAACGGCTATCGGGCCTTCGACGAGCACGCGCTGGAGCGCCTGGAATTCATCGATGCCGCCAAGGAGCTGGGCCTGGAGCTGCCCGAGATCAAGAACCTGCTGGATCTGGCCGATACGGGGACCTGCACAAAGGTCAAAGCCGCCTTGCAACCGCTGCTCACCGAGCAGCTGACGCAGGTCGAGGAGAACCTGGCCAAGCTCACCAGACTCCACGAGCACCTCAACGCCGCCAGCAGACACGTCATGGCGTGCCCGGACAGCCCCGAACGGTGCCGCTCGGAGTGCGCGTTCCTGGTGCTCTCGGACTCCCCGGGCCAGCGATGGATTGATGAAGACGGACGCGCGAGACGCCGGAGTCACTGGCAGGACATCCTTCAACACTGTCCGGTGTTAGTCGATGGTGACTCCCTCGTGGTCGACCTGCCCATCGAGCGACTCATCGAGGTCTCGGCGCTTGCTCGGATCGAGCATGACAACGACTGCAGCACCACCCTCGCGTTACGGCTGGAGGGTGGTCGGTGCACCTTGACCGTGTCCGTCCAAGACCGGAAGACCTCCATAGTTTTCGAGGCCCTACGCGGGGTCCAAGCTGTCCCTGCGGGAGGTGACCCTCGGCCCGGGGTGATCAGGGACTGGTAGGCGCCGGCGCTGTGGGTGGCCACGTGGGGCGGCCCTTGTATGGTGGCGGCACACCCACGTCCCACCCGCCCGGAGGACACACCATGACCGTCCCTGACGACCCCGCGCAGTCCCCGAACACCGCGGTGGTCACCCGGCTGGTCCAGGAGGTATTGGTTGGCGGGGACCTTCAGGTTCTGGACGAGCTCTACACCCCGGCCATGGCCCCGGTCGCCCGGCGCTGGATCGCACCGTTCCGCGCCGCTTTCCCCGATACCCGTATGCAGATCGTGCAACTGGTCAGCGACGGTGACACGGTAGCCGCCCGGTTCCGGTGTTCCGGCACCCACCTCGGTGACTGGCGTGGTTACACGCCCACGGGCCGGCGGTTCGAGAACATCGACGAGGTGTACTTCTTCACCTTCCGCGACGGTCTGATCGCCAAGGCCTGGGGTTTGGAAGACACCCTGGAACGCTTCCGCCAATTAGGGCTACGCCCTTAGAACGGCTGCGCGCCCACCGGCGGGCCGGGCCTTTGACCAGGTTGGAGCGAAGAGTGTCAGCTCGAACGCGACGACGCATGGAGCTGCCCACGCCCTCCGGTGAGTCCCATCGATCTCAGGACCAGGTCTCACGGGGGCGGCCGTGGCCGAAAACGGTTTACATATGGCCGGTTAGCGGCTTAACACCAGGATGGTTCTAACCGTGGACGCAGCTTCGGCCATGTTCCACGGGGACCGTCTTCCTCTAGGACTGGAGTTCGTCTTCCGACGGGATAGCGATGATTTGAGCTCGCTTGACCCTCTCCCGGCGCAAGGTAGTTCCAGGTGTGAAGATATGGCATTGCAATCGCCATTCTTCACCGTCCGGTTGCCCGAGGATACCCATAACGGGTCGGGGGCACCGCGCCGGTTCATATGCAGCGATAGTGCTCAGGGTAGCCCGGTCAGCTTCACTGGGAACAGGTGATCCCCCGGGGTGGGTGTGCCAGTCCCCGAGGTAGGCCAACCGCCTTCCGGACCGTTCGTACAGCTCGGCTATCCGCTCAGCCTGCCAATCGGCGTCCGGTACGAAGGTCGTCTGACCGTGAGCAGCATGGGGTCCAGGGCCGATGGCCTCGGTGATGTAGATACGTTGTCCGGCCCTCCAGCCGAGTAGCACCCCGCCGGTTTCTCGGGGTGCTACTCGGCTGGCTTCGGCCGTCAAAGTGGGCCAGACGGTGGGGGCCAGCCAGACGGTCAGGAGTGTTCGCACTGGTCGTGTCGTGTGAGGGTGTGGGCAGACCAAGTGGGGATGGTGGGACCGCCGTCCGGGTCATGAAGGACGACGGTGGCCGCGTCGAAGACCGGCTTGCCGCCTAGCTCGGCAACAATCGTGCGTACCGCGTGCAGTGCGACTTCGCTCAGATCGTGGGCGGCCCCGATGAAGGTCGGCTCAGCACACCCCACTGGTTGGGTGGGCGGGGCAGGATTCGCCGGTGGGATGGGCATAGTTCCATCGACACGGTGGTACTGGAAGCAGGCAAAGCACCAGTCTGCCTCCGCGGGCACACGTACGACGCTGCCGCCCCAGGCCCCGTTCGTCGCCTCGGCCAATACCCAGGCGGTGGAGGTGCGGGCGGCGAGGGCGGCGGTCAGCTCCTGCACTCCGACTTCGGCGGTGGCGTCGACAACCAGGTCCGTCTGTGCGAACTCCTCGCCGAGAATCCGGCGCTGTTCTTCTCCGCTGGTCACTCCGCCCACGGCGAAGTTTCCGGATCGGACTGCAGTGTAGGGATGTGTGTCCTGAACCAGGGCGGCGACCGCAGCAGCCTTGTTCATGCCCACCTGACTCATGGTGCAAGCGTGACGTGCCAGGTTCCCTGCCTCGAGAACGTCCCCGTCGAGAATGGTCAGCTCTCCGACTCCCGCCCGAGCCAGATGTTGGGCGATGACACTGCCCAGGGCGCCAGCCCCGATCAAGAGCACTCGGCGGTCGCTTAAGGCCGTCAGCTCCGGGGTCCGGGCGCGAAAATCTCCGACGCCAACACGGCCGGCGCGCACTAACTGATAGGTCGGGTCCCCAACACGCGGAGAACGGCGGGCAGGGTGGCCCGAACGGCGTTCCTTCCGTGCGGGCTTGATGAGCTCCCCTTCGATGCGGACGAGCAGCACCCATCCTGTGCCGGTGGAGTTCCGGGCATGTTCCTCAGGGAAGGCGACCAGCCGAAATTGATACGTTCGACCACCGATGAGGCAGCCCTGGCATGAGACGGGGTCGGCTTCCTCGGCGGCTCCCCAGATGGCCTGTGCGCTGTCCGCTGCCACGGGGGCAGACAAGGTTCCCCATCGTCCTTGAACTTCCATGGAGCCTTGAGACAGCTGGGCTATGGAAGCGGGCAGGGTTGCCACCGGGGTTCCATCGCTGCCGGTCAAGGAAGCGATGGTGAAACTGGTGCGCCTGGTTTCGTCCAGTGGCAACGAACCCTGGATCCGCAACGTGGCCATGCCAGCTGCAGGATGGGCCGGAAGTCGCCAGTCACTGTCTACCAGCACGACAGCGTTGGAGGCATAAGCGCTGTAGTAGTCGGAGAACGGTTCCCCCTGATCTTCCTCGCCGTCGCCTCCGGCCCCGGACATGCCCAGTTCGAGGACGGTGCTGAGCTGAGAGGTGATTAGCCACGCGAGAGTGTCCCTTGGTTGCCAGGCCCGGGAAGCGCGGCCAATCAAGCACAGGTTTTTCCCGAACGGGTGCTGGTGGTGGCCCATTGCCAAGGAATGGGCGCGGACGTCGGGGCGGACGTGAGGGTAGAACTCGGGGAACGTCGCCGTCAGCCCTAGCTCTCCTCGGCCGGTGTATCTATCGGGCACCATCAGTTCCCACCGGATGACTCCGCTTTGGCGAGCCTGGTCGTCTGCGATCACAGCGATCCCGGCCGCCTCCAGCTCGTCGTACTCAAACTGGAGGCGACCGGGGTACTGCTCCCACCAGGTGGGGAAGGTGCTCATCGTCAGCCGACCGGGCGATGGTTCGGGGGGCGGGGCGGATTGGGCGGTCCCGGCGGCACGTCAGGCTTGTTCGGGTGGACGGGGTGTGCGGGCTTGTCCGGGTGGACGGGGTGCTCAGGCTTGTTGGGGTGGTCAGGTTTAGCCAAGGTGTCCACCTCCTTTCTGCGTCATGGAGATAAGTACCTCCATGAGAAATCATCCTCCTCCAGTCGGACACGATAAGCGTCATCTCGCCCAGGACTGTCGCAACTCCGGGTGATTCTTAGAAGTGGTTTCAATAGTCTTTGCGGGGCAGTCGCCGGGCGCAGATGACGGTGATGGCCAGGGTCGCTACGGCGGTGACCGTGGCCGCGCTGCGGTCGTATCGGATGGCCAGGCGGCGGAAGGCCAGCAACCAGGCGATGGTGCGTTCCACGACCCAGCGGTAGCGGCCCAGGCGTTCGCTGGAGTCCACCCCGATCCGGGCGATGCGGGCGGTAATTCCGCGTCGGCGCAGGTAGCGGCGCACCCTCTTGTTGTCGTAGGCCTTGTCCGCGTGCAACTTGACCGGTCGGCGCCGTGGCCGGCCACGGACTGGGCCTTTGACCGGGCTCAGTCCGTCCAGGATCGGCTCCACGAGCATGGAGTCGTGCCGGTTGGCCCCGGTGATCGCCACTGCCAAAGGCAGCCCGTCGGCGGTGACCAGCAGGTGGTACTTGGTGCCGAGTTTGCCGCGGTCAGTGGGGTTGGGCCCGGTCAGCTCGCCCCCTTTTTCGCCCGGACACTGACCGAGTCCAAAGACGCTCTCGACCAGTCCAGCGCCCCGTCCTGCCCAAGCTGGTCGAGGACGGCGTGGTGGAGCTTCTCCCATACTCCGGCCTCCTGCCAGGCGCGCAGTCGGCGCCAGCAGGTGATCCCGGAGCCGAAGCCCAGCTCCACGGGCAGTTTCTTCCAGGCGATGCCGTGCTCGGCCACGAACAGGATGCCGTTGAGGGCCGCTCGGTCATCCACGCGCGGTCGCCCGGTGCGCCCGTTCTTCGCCCGCGGGGGCGGTGGGATCAAGGGTTCCAGCAACTCCCACAACTGGTCGCTGACCAGCCGCCTGGAGGTCTTCTGACTCGTCATAGCAGCCATGATCACCAGCCGGGTGGACACCGCTCAATGCCTCACCCATAACTATTGAAACCATTTCTAAGGACTGCCAGAACACCCGGGCCGAGGTGCTGCAGAACGAGTCCAAGGTGAAGACGAGTTTCACCACCACCAAGCGGTGCACCGTCAAGGGCGGACGCTGGGTGACCACCTGGGACGGGCGCACCCACACCTCGGCCACCACGGTGCAGATCGACCACACCGTGCCGGTGCACGAGGCCTGGGGCTCCGGGGCGCGGGGCTGGAGCCAGACCAAGCGGGTGGCGTTCTACAACGACCTCGGTGATCACCGCACGCTCAGCGCCCAGACCTCCAAGCTGAACTCCACCAAGCAGGCCCGCGGCCCCGAGGAGTGGATGCCGCCCAAGCACCGCTGCGCCTATGTGGGGGAGTGGGTGGCGGTGAAGATCCGCTGGGGCCTGAAGGTCGACAGCAAGGAGAAGGCCGCACTGACCCGGATCGCCGCGGCCTGCCCCAACGTGACCATCAAGGTCGCCAAGGCCTGACCGGGCTCACGATGTGCCAGCGGGCCGGACACCGCAACGGTGTCCGGCCCGATCAGCGCTTCGCCGGCGAAGAACCACTCATCATGGGAATGGCCCTTCCAACGTTAGTCAGACAGTCCCATTCGAGGCGGTGCAGCAGTTGGCGACCGCCCTGGCCGCCAGCAACGAGTACTGGCAGCGGACCGTGCTCAAGCACCTGGGACTGGGGCTGGACCCTGACGAGGACATCACCCCGTTCCGCCGCTCAGTAGTGGTCCACGTCTTCCGGCCCGGCCGGTCCCCGGTGAAAGAGCGCTGGTACCGTCCCGAGAGCGACGTCGTGGCCGAGCTGGCCGTTCGCGGCTACATCGACGCCTCCGGGCGCGAGCTGTCGCTGACCGATACGGGCCTGACGGCCGCCGAGGTGCTGTGGCCGCGGTGCGTGCAGGTGGATTCCGGCACGAGGTTCATCTCCGGCTCTGATGCCTACGGGGTGATCCTTGGGGCGTTCGACGAGGAGGGGGCCCAGACCGTCGCACGGCTCCTGGAGGTCCAGGCCTGGACCAAGACATCCCCTCCGCACAGGACCCCTGCTACGACAGTCAGGCATGTGACGGAAGGTTGCGACAGTACGACGCACCCCCATTCCCCTTCGCACATGGGGTGATGGTGGTGGACAGCAGGAGTGGACGAAGGTCCTGGAGATCCACCGGGACGTCTTCATAGGGTGACCGCGGTTGCCCGGCGACCCCCATCACGGCGCAACCAGACCCCCTTCACCCTCCATCAGCGACGGCGCAGGACACCCCTGCCCTTGGGCTCCGTCGCGGAACAGGACCCACCATGCACGCTCCTTCTCCCCGGGCCCGTAAGATCGCCGGACTGTCCGCCGCCCCCATCGCCGTGCTCGTGGCCGGCGTGCTGGTCTGGCAGGGCTCCACCGCCGCCTTCACCGCCACCACCCGCAACGCCGGCAACTCCTGGGCCACCGGCCAGGTCGCCCTGACCGACGACGACAACGGCCGCGCCGGCTTCACCGTGGAGAACCTCGTCCCCGGGGCGACCGGTGAGAAGTGCATCGTGGTGACCTCCAACTCCACCGTCGCCGGGGAGGTGCGCGCCTACACCCAGAACCTCTCGGGTTCGGCCGCCGGGCTCGAGAACCACATCGACCTGCGCGTCGAGCGCGGCACGGGCGGTTCCTTCGACAACTGCGACGACTTCAGCCCCGTGCCCGGCGCCCTGCCGGCCCAGTCGCTGTCCACCCTGGCCCAGGTCAACAACGACTACGCCACCGGCGGCGCCCGGTGGCAGACGGCCGGCACGGCCGGGGAGTCGACGACCTACCGCGGCACTTGGACGTTCGACACCACCGGCCTGACCCCGCAGCAGATCGACGCCCTGCAAGGCGCGAACGTGAGCGTGGACCTGGTCTGGGAGCTGCAGAGCAACGACCCCGCCTGATCCCTCCTCGTGACGAGCCGGACCCACCACGAGCCCAGCCCCACCGCCGAGCCGACACCTGACACGGTGACGGCCGCGCTGTGGGGCTGGGTCCGGCTGTGCACCGGCGCCGCCGCCCAGATCTACCTCGTGCTGCTGGCCACCCTGACGGCCATCGCCCTGATCCCGGCCCTGTTCGGCTGGCACTCCACCGTCATCGAGACCGGGTCGATGGAACCGCACATCGACCCGGGTGACGTCGTCGTGCTCGCCGACCTGCCGGATGACCGACCGGTGCCGCTCGGTGGGGTCGTGCAGTTCATCAGCCCCGCCGAGGCCCAGCCCAGCGGGGTGGAGCGCCCGATCCTGCACCGGATCGTGATCGACCACGAGGACGGCACCTACGCCACCGCCGGAGACGCCAATGCCGAGGTGGACTCCACCCCGCTGGTCCGCGAGCAGATCATCGGCCAGGCCCGCCTTCTGGTTCCGTTCATCGGGCTCCCCTCATTGTGGCTGGGTGCCGGCCAGCACCTGTCCCTGGGCCTGTGGGCCGCAGCCACCGTGGCGGCCTTGCTGATTGCTCTGGCCGTCTTCGTCCCGCGGGCACGCGACGACGACGACCAGGAGGGCGAGGAAGTAGAGGACGACACTCAGGAGCTTCCGGTGCTCGCCCGCCGCGGCGCCCTGGCCGTGGCCGGCACCGCGGTCCTGGCCGGGCTGACGGCCTGGCCGGTGCCGCCGAGCACCGCGGCGTTCACTGCTCGAACCGGCACCAGCGCTTCCTGGCGGTACGTGGGCATGCCGGCGATCACCCTGGGGCGAGCCAGGGACTACGCGCTCCTGGCCTCCGGTCGCCTCACCGACCACACCCCCGGCGGGCACCCCACCTCGGTCGGCGGCAGTGTGGGCACCTACCCCGGTCTGGCCATCGAGAATCTGCAGTCCAGCGGATCTCGGCGCAACGTCACCGGGACGGTCGAGCCCGGCACCACGGCGGCCGCCGGCGCCATGACCGACGCCCGTGCCCTCGAGGCCGCCCTGCTCGCCCGCCCGGCGACTGTCAGCCGCCCCACGGTGCTGACGGGCAGGATCACGCCGGGGATCTACACGAGCACCACCGGGACCTTCACCGTCACCGGTGACCTGACCCTGGATGCCCAAGGGGACCCTGGCGCGCAGTTCATCTTCCGTGCCGCCACCATCACCGCCGCGGACGGCAGCCGCGTGCTCCTGAGCAACCAGGCAAGAGCGGCCAACGTCTACTGGGCTTCGACCGGCAGCATCACCCTGGGCATCAGCACCACCGCCCGGGGTGCTTACCTGGCTCGCGGCAGCATCGCGGCCAACACCACCACCGGCAGCCCCACCCAGCGGCTCACCCTGGAGGGACGCCTGATCAGCCTGGGCACTGCCGCCGGCGGCGGGGTCGTCGAGGTAAACCGACCCATCATCACGATCCCCACCTGAGACGACGCGAACTCCACACGGTGTTAAAGCCTTCGCCTCCTCTGGGCCTCCTCCACCGTTAAAGCGACAGTCCCCGGCGTCTCGACCTCGGCGAGGGAGAGCACCTCGGTCCCGCCGTATCTCAGCTGGGTGATGGCCCTCATCGTTCTGCGCGGATGCCGAGTGCGTGAGTTCATGGTGTTCTCCTGTCTCAGTCGGTTCATGGGCATCGCCGGAGGGTTGAAGGGTGCAGTTCCAGTCATCGGTGAGCCGTGACCGGCGCCCTCTGCTGCCGCACTGAGTGCACGACGGCGGCCGTCGCGAGAGGGACGACAACATAGGCGGCCATCACGATCAGGCTCGCCTGTGCGGAGAGGTAGGCACCTTGCATCTCGGCTGCTCCGGTGGTGAGGAGTGCTGAGGACGCCGGCAGCGGTAGGCGGCTGACGATGGTCTCCGCCCACACCAGGCGGATGAAGCTGAGGATGCCGGGCAGCAGCAGGACGAGCAGTCCGTTCCGGAAGGCGATCGCACCGATGTGCTCCGCGGCGGTGGTGCCGCCGCAGCGCTGGGTGAGCTCGTGTGCCTCGATCATGACCGAGACCTTCCTGGGCGGTGGCGGGCCTGTGTGCGCATCCCATGACCTGACCTTCCGGTAGGGGTCTTGGCAGGCCCCCACGCGACGTCCCGGTGGTAGTTGGTGTCCCACCGCCAGGAGGCCCGCACCGCGGCACCGAGGCAGATGGCTGTGAACAGGACGGGGACTCTTCTTGGGTTCACGTTTGCTGCTGGATGCGAGCGGCTTCCCGGTCCGGGCTGGTCGCCATGGTTGCCGGCGACGCGGTGCGCGGCCAGGTCCAGGCGGAGCGCAGGATGAAGACCAGGAGCAGCACCTCGATGGTGATGTGGAAGCCGTAGTAGAAGGCCCAGTCCAAGGACGTCCCTGCCGCGTTGAACACCATGACGGGGATGTAGAGCGCTGCCACGACGAGGTTCGCGGCGCGGTTCACACCGGCGGGCAGCGTCATGGAGAGCACCACCATCAGGGCCGGGATCCCGATGACCACGACGAAAAGGGTCAACATCGTCGGGGTGATGGCGAACTCGAAGATGCCGCCACCCCGGATCTGGTCGATGGCGCCGGGCTGGTAGAGGTGGAAGTAGTCGATGTAGATGACGAAGAACATCAAGCTGGTCCAAGCTGCCGCGAGTTTGGCCTGCACCGGGATCCGCTGGTCTTCCAGCGCGGTGGTGTGTCGACGTGTTCTCATCATGGGCTCCGTTGTGGTGGTGAGGACCGGCAGGTCCTCGGGTTTCGTCGAACGCGCGACTTACGATTGTAGGGGTGATCACCAGCGTAGACTTACAGGCGTAAGTGCGCAAGGATGGGAAAATGACGCGACGCACACCACTGAGCAGGGAGAGGATCATCGACGCCGCCGCCGCGGTCGCCGACCGCGCGGGTGTCGCCGCCGTGAGCATGCGCAGTGTCGCGAAGGCGCTCGGCGTCGAGGCGATGTCGCTCTACCATCACGTCCCCAGCAAGGAGGCGCTGCTCGACGACCTCGCCGACTGGGTGTTCGAGAGGATCGAACTGCCCCAGGTCGGCGCTACCTGGCGAGAGGCGCTGACCGGCCGGGCACGATCGGCACGGTCGGTGCTCACCGCCCATCCGTGGGCGCTCGGGATGATGGAATCGCGCCCCCACCCCGGCCCAGCGCTGCTGCAGCACCACGACCGTCTCCTCGGCGTGCTGATGACCGAGGGCTTCAGCGCCGCGCTGGCAACACACGCGTTCTCCGCGATCGACGCCTACGTGTACGGGTTCGCGCTGACGTGGACGAGCCTGCCGTTCGAACCGGGGGACGGCGCCGAGGAAGCGTTCGCCCTCAAGGTCGCGGCGTCGGCGGAGCTGTATCCGCACATTGCGCGCTCGCGCGCCGAGCTGCTGGGCGATGGCGCCTACGCGTTCGCGGACGAGTTCGACTATGGGTTGGAGCTGCTCCTGGAGGGCCTGGAGCGCCGGGTCGCCGACGAGAGCCCCGCGCGAGGCGAGTGCTAGCGCATGGCCGTGCGGACATGAGAGCGATCGTCCATGACCGCTACGGGTCGCCCGATGTGCTGCGGCTCGACGATATCGCCACGCCGACCCCGGGGAGAGGCCAGGTGCTCGTGCGGGTAATCGCGACCTCGGTCAATCTGAGCGATTGGGAGGGGCTGCACGGGTCGCCCGCCTATGCCCGATTCGGCGGCCTGTTCAGACCCGCCCGCCGCACACTCGGTTCGGACATCGCGGGAGTGGTCCAGGCAGTGGGCGCAGGGGTCACGCTGTTCCGGGTCGGTGACGATGTCTACGGCGACAATCTCACTCTGAAAGGCGGCTTCGCGGAGTACGCCGTGGCGCCCGAGCACGCTCTCGCGCTCAAGCCGGCCGGACTGTCATTTGCCGAGGCGTCGACACTGCCGCAGTCGGGGGCGATCGCGGTGCAAGCCGTTGCGCGCGCGAAGCCCGGTGAGCGGATGCTGATCAACGGCGCAGGCGGAGGAACTGGGGCGTTCGCGCTCCGGCTCGCCGCTGCTTCCGGCATCCGTGTCACGGCCGTGGACAACGCCGGCAAGCTCGACTTCATGCGATCCCTGGGGGCCGCCGAGGTCATCGACCATCGCGCCGACGACTTCACGCGCACCGGTCCGTACGACCTCATCATCGACCTCGTCGCCCGACGGTCGGTGTTCGCGTATCGCCGTGCGCTCGCCCCCGGTGGCACGTACCTGATCGTCGGCGGGACGACGCGCGCCCTGCTGCGAGTGGTGACGGTCGGCGCACTGATCGGCGCGATGACGGGTCGGCGTTTGGGGGTTCTCGCCGTCAAGCCGGGTCCGGCGCATTTCTCGCCTCTTGCCGACCGATGCGTCGCGGGAGATGTCCGCATCCACATCGACCGCGTGTTCCCCCTCGAGCAGGTGCCCGAAGCGCTCACCTACGTCGGCGACGGCCGCGCGCTCGGCAAAGTGGTGGTCGAGGTGCGAGCAGGTGCCGACTGAAGACCGCGCGAACCTACGAGAGGGTCAATCCCCACATCTCGAGGAGCCGGAAGGCCGCGGCGACGAACAGCAGACCGGTTTGCACGAGGTCTTCGAACCGGTCGATGATGCCGGCGAACAGCAGGACGACCACGACCGTGGGGGCCACGTACAGCCACAGATCTTGGATGTGGAATCGCGCCCCGACCCCGGTCCAGGGCTGCTGCAGCACCACGACCATCTCCTCGGTGTGCTGATGGCTGAGGCCTTCAGCGCCGAGGACGCGTTCCCTTGCGGCGCATGCTCCCCAGGTATCGGCGGGGCGCTACAGAGCGTGGAGGTATCGCCGGGTGTATTGCTGCTGCAGGCGATGGCTGATCGGTGCCAGGGCGCGGGACCACCAGACGCCTGGCCGGGAGAAGGCGGTGATGGTGAACACGACCGCGTCATCGTCCCGCCAGTCGAGGCAGAACCTCTCCTCGCCCTGCTCGGGGTGGCCTTGCAGGGTCCCGTAGGCGAAGCCCCGCCGGCGCTCCTCCTCCACCACGTAGATCACCTGGCATCCGAAGGAGATCCGCAGCATGTGCCGGCCCAGGCGCAGACGGACGCGGCTACCCTGCTCGACCCGGGGTGTGGTGGCCTCGACGGTTAGGCCGGCTGCTCGGTGCATCTGCCAGCTCATCAGGCGTTCGGTGGCGCGGCGGAACATCGACTCCCCGTGTCCGATGACTCGCTGGGCCCTCAGATGGTCGTATCCGTCGGGCAACTGCCCGGCGGTAGCGCCGACCTCCGGGTAGGTCAGTGGGCGGTCGAGCAAAGTCATAGCGCTCACTATGCCAAGGGAGCGCTTTGCATATGGCCTGGCTGCCGGTCACGGCCTATGAGGGGGACGTTGCAGAATGGGTTGGTTTTCACCGTGTTTGCCAGGAAGCGGGCCAAAGGGTCTTAGAGGTCATTTCATAATGAGTTCGACGTAGCCCTTGAGTGCTGACGGGGTCCTCGGTGACCCTGGTGGGCATGATGGGGGATCTCGTACCGGACTCGCTGTGGGAGCGAGTCGAGCCGTTGCTGCCACCACGCCCACCCCGGCGCCACCAGCACCCAGGGCGCAAGCCCGCCGATGACCGGACAGCTCTGGCCGGGATCGTGTTCGTGCTCAAGACCGGGCTCGGCTGGAACCAGCTGCCCCGGGACCTGCTCGGCGTCTCCGGAGTGACCTGCTGGCGGCGCATGAGGGACTGGACCGAGGCCGGAGTGTGGCCGGCGGTACACGAAGTGCTGTTGGCTGAGCTGCGCGCGGCCGGGGCACTGGACCTAGACCGGTGCGCTGTGGACGGCTCGCACGTGCGGGCCCTCAAAGGGGGGACCACATCGGGCCCAGCCCCGTCGATCGCGGCCGGCCCGGTTCCAAGCACCACCTGATCGTTGAGGCGAACGGCATCCCGCTACAGGTCACCCTCACCGGCGGCAACCGCAACGACGTCACCCAGCTGTTGCCCCTGGTCGACTCGATTCCGCCGATCCGCGGGTTGCGTGGTCGGCCCCGCCGCAAGCCCCGGGAACTGTTCGCGGACCGTGGCTATGACCACGACAAGTACCGGCGGCTGCTGCGCGCCCGCGGGATCACTCCGCGCATCGCCCGTCGAGGCGTCGCCCATGGTTCCGGGCTGGGCCGGCATCGCTGGGTGGTGGAGCGCGGCTTCGCCTGGCTGCACTCCTACAAGCGACTCCGGACTCGGTGGGAACGCCGGGCCGACCTCCATCTCGGACTGCTGCAACTGGCCTGCGCGCTGATCTGCCACAGACGCCTCACCGCATTATGAAACAAGTTCTTACGGGTTCAGATGAAGAGGGCGCGGTTGAGGCGTACGCCGTATTCGGCGTCGAGGTTGGTGGTGGCGTCCCCGACTCGTTCCTGGATGGCGGCGACGGCCAGGTCGCGTCGCGTCGGCGATCGCCTCGCGTCCGCTGCCCCCCACTGCTCCGGCATCTCTTCGAGGGCGAGGTCGGTGCAGTAGCACGGGGTGCCCGGCTGCTGGCGCCACGACTGCGTCAACGGGCCCGCGTCGAAGGCGTCGAAGCCGGTGGCTTCGACGAGGGCCATGCCCACGGCCCGGTGGTGGTCGTCATCGGCTGCCACGGGGATGGCGATGCGGTCCGGACTGCCTGCCGGTTGACCCTTGGCTGCGAAGGAGGGGGAGCCGATGGCGTTCCACGCCTTGACGACCGGTCGCCCCAGCTGTTCGGCCACCCACAGGCTCTCGACCTGACCGGCCTCGATGGCCTCGATCCTGCCGTCGCGCTGCGGATAGTAGTTCGAGGTGTCGATGACCACGGTGCCGGACGGCAGAGCGGTGAGCAGCGGCGCGAGCTGCGGAAGACGGTGCAGGGGAACGGAGAGGATCACGACGTCGACATCGATGACCGCTTCGGCCGCCAGGACCGCACGTCCGCCTGAGGCCAGCACCTCGGCCCCGATCGTTTCGGGCCCGCGCGAGTTGGCGACCTCGACGTCGTGTCCGGCTGCGCTCAACCGCTGGGTCAGGGTGGTGCCGATGTGCCCGGTGCCCAGAATGCCGATCTTCATGGTCTGTCTCCTTTGCTGCAGGTGGATGCCCGATGGGGGCGAGGGGGTGTGGGTCAGGCCGTTGCGGCCGGGGCCGTGAGTGTGGGTTCCGCGGGGGTGTGCGGGTCGACCGATCGGGGGCGGCGCACGAACAGGGTGGCGAGAGCCGAGGCGGAGGCGACGACGGCCGCGGCGGTGAAGGCGGCTTGTGCGGCCGAGACGGACTGGGCCAGGTCCAAGGGGCCGGTGCCGTGTGCGGTGGACCCAAGGGTGTAGGCGGAGACGAGCACGGCGGTGCCGGCCGCGCCACCGAGCTGCTGGATGGTGCCGAAGGCCGCGCTGCCGTGGGGGTAGAGATGGGCGGGCAGTGCCGACAGTGCGGCCGTGGTCAGCGGGCTCCACATCAGTGCCTGCCCGATGATCATGGTGATGTAGGCGATGAGCAGCGTCGAGACGGCCGTGCCGGAGTCGATGCGGCTCAGGAACCACAGGGAGGCGGCCACGATGAGTGCCCCGGGGACCGCCAGGGGCCGGGGGCCGAGGCGGTCGTAGAGCCGCCCGCCGCTGGCCGAGACCACGGCGATCGTGATGCCACCGGGCACGAGGAAGAGCCCGATCTGCAAGGTGCCCAACCCGCTGACACTGCTCAGCAGCAGCGGGAAGACGACTCCCGTGCCGAAGGCCGTCATGGTCAGGGCCAGCATCACCAGCAGCGGCACCGTGAAGGACTTCACGGCGAAGATCCGCACGTCCAGCAGCGCGTCGTCGGTGCGCTGGAGCGCCCGCTGCCGCAGGACGAACGCGGCGACGCCCAGGACGCCGACGAGGATCGGCAGGGAGGGGGAGACGGGGGTGTGGCCCGAGGTGGACTCCCCGATGGTGGCCAGCCCGTAGACCAGTGCGCCGAACCCCGCAGCCGAGAGAACGAGGGAGAGCACGTCGAGCTTGATCGGCTCCGGTGTGGTGATGTTGCGCAGCTTCACCGCGCCCAGCACGAGCCCGGTCAGGGCGACCGGCACCATCAGCAGGAACAACCACCGCCAGCTCAGCTGGGACAGGACCAGGCCCGAGACCGCCGGGCCCAGGGCCGGTGCTGCGGAGGAGACGATCACGACCAGCGCCATGAACCGGCCCTGGCGGGCCGCCGGAACCAGGCGCATGGTGGTGGCCATCAGCAGCGGCAGGAAGACGGCGGTGCCGATGGCCTGGATGATCCGGCCGGTGAACAGGACCCCGAAGCCGGGGGCGAGGGCGGCGAGCACCGTCCCTGCAGTGAAGAGCGACATCGCGGTCAGGAAGACGGTGCGCAGGTGGAACTTGCGCATCACGAAGCCGGTGGCCGGGATCAGGACGGAGAGGGTGAGCAGGTAGCCGGTGGTCAGCCACTGCCCGGTCGTCGCGGTGATCGCCAGCTCCTCGATGAGGGTGGGCAGCGCGACCCCCAGCAGCATCTCGTTCAGCAGCACGATGAAGGTCGAGGCCATCAGCAGCCCCAGGACGAGGCCATCACCGGGGGCCAGTTTGTCGCGCGCATCCACGACCTGGGAAGTGCTCAGAACGGGGGGCTCGGTGTCGGGCTGTGGGTCGATCGACGCCTGGCGGGTGGTCATCGGGGGCTCTCTTTCATCACGCTGTGGTTCGGCCTCGAGGAGGAATCCGGGCAACCCGGGTCCCTGTGGTCAATGGCGGGGGAGAGGCGTAACCTCAAACGGAGAACGCCTCCGCATCAGTAAAGCGGAGAGTAACTCCGTTTGACAAGTGGTTGCCTCTCTCCCTGCCGGTGATCGTGGCCACGTCTCGGGTGGGGGTTGGCGACTGGGGTCTGTGGGTCAATGGCGCAGCATCGGTGGCGTTGGTGCGGGGGTCATGCCCGGAGTGCGTGCCGCAGTTCCCAGATCGAGTCCCCGGCCGTGGTGCAGTGCGGTGGCTGGGGCTGAGCTGGTTCTGCAGGTGGCCGGAGGTGTGGATCCTGCCGGGCGGAACACCGCGGGTCTTGATGTAAAAGACGCCCTCGCTTGCCCTCGACGACCATGCGGAGATAGTCTCCACTTACTCGAGGAGAGGAGCCCGACCATGACCGAGGCAGAGACCGGCACGCGCCGGCCGCGCACCGACGCACGGCGCAACCGCACACGCATCCTCGAAGTCGCCGAAGAGTTCTTCGCCGAGGCCGGCATCACCGGGTCCCTGGACGCGCTGGCCAAGCGGGCCGGCGTGGGAGCCGGAACCCTCTACCGGCACTTCCCCAACCGCGACGCCCTGCTGGCCGCCCTGCTGCAGGCCCGCAACGAGGAGCTGGAGGCCCAGCTCGAGGCCCTCAGGCAGGAGACCGACGCGGCGGTTGCTCTGGAGCACTGGCTGGACGCGCTGGGGGAGTGGGTGACCGCCTTCGACGGACTGCCCGACCCCCTGCGGGCGGCACTGTCCCAGGAGTCCTCCCCGCTGGCGATCACCTGCCAGGGCTTCATTGCGACCACCGAGGAGTTCCTCGGCGCGGCCCAGCGCGAGGGCACAGCCCGGTCGTGGGTGCGCGGGCGGGACCTGTTCCTGGCCGCCCTGGCCACGGCCTGGGTGCGCGGGGCAGCCATGGCCGACGAGGCCTCGGCCCAGGCCGTGCGCGAGATGATCCGCTCCGGCTGGGCCACACCCCGACCCGAAGACGCCCCTGCGAACTGACCAGCACGGGCAGCCACGGGACCGCCCACGCAGCCCAGCGTCGAGCGCGGTGTTCCTCGGAACGAAGCGGCAACGACCGCGGAGTCCATGGGGAGTCCCAGACATCGGCCCGCCGGCACGTCGTGAACCGCCAACGACGGGACCTGCGCCCCAGTGAACGTCACCACCCCGACCCCATTCCACCTATCCCGGAGCGAGGACTCGTCATGCCCACCCTTGGAATCATCGGCAGCGGGAACATCGGTGCGGCCATCGCCCGCCTGGCGACAGCGGCCGGCACCCCGGTCGTCGTCGCCAACTCCCGCGGTCCCGAAACCCTCATCGATCTCGTTGCCGAGCTGGGCCCGCTGGCCACCGCCGGTGCCGTCGAGCAGGCGGCTGCCGCCGGGGAGTTCGTGGTGCTGTCCGTGCCGCTGACCGCGACGACCGCGATCCCGGCGGCCCTGCTGGAGGGAAGGACGGTGGTCGACACCAGCAACTACTACCCGTTCCGCGACGGGCGCATTCCCGTCCTCGATGCGGACGAGTTCACCACCGGCGAGCTCGTCCAGCGCCACTTCGCCGGAGCCCAGCTGGTCAAGGCGTTCAACAACATCCTCGCCCACCACATCCCCGCCCTGGCCCGCCCCGCCGGGGTGCCTGACCGCACCGCACTGCCCATCGCGGGCAACGACGCCGCGGCGAAGACTCGAGTGGCGGCACTGATCGATCGGTTCGGCTTCGACACCGTCGACACCGGCACCCTGGCCGAGAGCTGGCGGTTCGAGCCTGAGGCCGCCGCCTACACCCGCCTCTACCTCGCCGATCCCACCACCCCCGATGAGCGCCTGCTCGAGGCCCCCGCCGGGACCGTGCCGGCCGCCCGGCTGGTCTCCGCCCTCGAGGGCGCGCAGCGGGTACGGGTGGCCGAGCGCACCTTCTGACCCGGCCGGAGGTCGGCACGGTGGCCCACTGATTTCACCGCGACATCTGTCCCCGCGGTTGCCCAGCGCTCGTCCACCTTCCGGAGCAGGGTTCCCGGCCCTTTGACAATCCGGAGACTTTCTCCGTATCGTTGGAGCGAGTATACGGAGAAAGGCTCCGTTTAAGTGCCCTCTCACTGGAGACTCCTCGATGACCAGCCCGCAGATGATCCTCGGCATGCAGCTCGGCAACGGCTACGGCTCCCAGCCCGCCGCCTGGCGGGCCCCCGGGGTGGACCCGTCCAACTACACCGACTTCGACGCCCAGGTCCGCTACGCCCAGGCCGCCGAACGCGGGAAGTTCGCTTTCCTGTTCCTGCCCGACTTCCTGGCCCTGAGCGGGGACCCGGAGCACGAGGCACCCATGCTGACCCTGGAACCCATGATGACGCTGGCGGCGATCGCTCGGGGCACCCGGCGCATCGGGCTGGTGGCCACCGGCTCGACGACCTTCAACGAGCCCTACAACCTCGCCCGGCAGTTCAAGGCCCTGGACGTGATGAGCCACGGCCGGGCCGGTTGGAACGCGGTGACCACCAGCGACCCCAGCTCCGCGGCCAACTTCGGCCGCCAGATCGCCGCCCGACCACAGCGCTACCAGCGCGCCCACGAGACCATCCAGATCACCCAGGCGCTGTGGGGCAGCTGGCAGCCCGACGCCTGGCACAAGGACCCCGCCACCGGGCGGTTCGCCGACCCGGGCAAGATCCAGGCGATCAACCTGGGCGGGGAGCACGTCGCCTCCCAGGGGCCGCTGCCCATTCCGCCTTCGGAGCAGGGCCAGCCGGTGATCTTCTCCGCCGGCGGCGGGGCGAACGGGCTCGAGATAGCCGGCCGGTACGCCAGCGCGGTTATCGGCGCGGTGTTCACCATCGAGGACGCCCGGGCCCAGCGCGAAGCCATCAGGGACGCTGCACGACGGGCCGGACGGAACCCTGACGAGGTGAAGTTCTTCGCCGGGGTGATGCCGGCCATCGGCCCCACCAAGCGCGCCGCCCTGGACCGCCGCGTGGCCCTGGGCGAGCTCATATTCCCGGCCCGTGTCCCGTACCTGGGGTCCATGCTGGGACTGGAGCTGGAGGTCGGTCAGCTGGACCGGCCGCTGACTCCCGCCCAGCTGGCCGCCGCCCGCCCCAACCCCTTCGATCCCCGCTCCCCGCGAGCCCTGGAAGTCGCCCGCGAAGGGTGGACCATCCGCGACGTTCTCGCCCACGGGGTCATCGACTACCACCCGACCCCGGTGGGTCCTGCCTCCGTGACCGCCGACCACCTGCAGGAGTGGTTCGAGGCCGGGGCGGCCGACGGCTTCTGGGTCTCCATCGACGTCTACGAGGACGGGATCGACACCTTCGTCGACGAGGTCGTGCCCATCCTGCAGGAGCGCGGGCTCTACCACCACGACTACGAGGGCCCCACCCTGCGCGAGAACCTGGGAGCCCACGAGCAGTACGGGTTGGACGCCCGGCTCACGGACCCGGCCCGATGACCCCGGCCATGCAAACAGCAGCCGACCGGCAGGACATCGACCCCCGGGCCTTCCGGGACTCCCTGGGGCACTACGCCTCCGGGATCACGATCATCACCGGCCATGATGAGCAGGACCCGAACGCGCTCGAACCTCTGCTGTATTTCCAGGGACGGTACCGCCGCCTGGGCCCGGACGAGACACCCTGAGGCACATCACCGTGCACTGAGGGCGAGGGCTCCACCACACCTTCAGGGCCGGAACAGTCGCTGATTGACTCGTGGGCAGTGGAGTCAAGAGCGGCTTCTTCCCCACCGCTTCACAAGTGGCCCGTTAGCGGCCTACCGTGCTGCGGTAGAGGTTGCTCACCGCTGCGGCTCGTCCGCGGCGCGCCCGGCGCCCCCGGAACAACCGGTGGCCACCGGGTTCTGCGGAGGGGAGCAGCCGACGAGCCTGGGCGGCCAGCCGCGGACGTGCCTGTGACGATCATGAGATCCGCTGACCTGTGCTGTGGGGTCGGCCGGCTGTTGGCACCGCCCTTCGACGTCCAGGAGAACCAGCCATGAGTCCCCGCATCCGCCCCGCTGCGACTTCTGACCTGGACGCTGCGGCACGGGTCCTCGCCGCTGCCTTCGAGACGTACTCGTGGACGCGGTGGACCGTTCCCGCAGACGGCTACCGCACGCGTCTGGAGGAGATCCAGCGACTGTATCTGTCGCACACCCTCGAGCACGGCCTCGTGCTCGTGGACGAGCAGGTGAGTGCGGTCGCCGCTTTCCTCCCAGCGGATGCGGCGGACCCACCAGCACCGACACAGCATCGGATCGCCGAACTCCTCGGGGCACGTCTGACTGCCCTCACCGGCCTGGATCTGCCTGCCGCCCCGGTGGGCTCATGGACCCTCGAGACGGTCGGCGTTCACCCTGCCCGGCAAGGCGCGGGTTTGGGAACAGCGGTCATCGTAGCGGGCCTGGCACTGATTGACCGGCGCGGGGAGCCCGTCGTACTGGAGACCTCGGACGAACGAAACGTGCACCTCTACCAGCGTCTTGGATTTGCCACCACCGCCACCACTGCGATCCCGGCAGGTCCCGTCGTCTACTCGATGAGCCGCACGGCGTCGCGTGGGTGAAGGAGCGCCTTCCCTCTCCCCGAGGATCCTCTGGGCACGGACGGTAGAACGCACGCTCGGGGTTCGAAGCGGGCTCATCACTCATTGATGCCCACAACTGTGGTGCCGGCCTCGACGTCAGTGCTCACCACGGCGCCGGCGCGGACGTGGCGAACGAGACCCCGGCGAGTTCCTCGGAGACCCTCCAGATACGTTCGGCCGCCTGCAGATCGCGCAGGGGGCGGAACAGGGCGTGCCGGCCCGGGCCGCCGCCGAGATTCCCCGGTCCCTTCGGCCCGTACAACAGCCCGCCGGGGGCCTGCAGCGAGGTAGCAGCCATCAGCGCCGGCAGCTGCGCACTGTCGACGGTGCCCGCCAGGATCCCCGCTCGGGACAGGCGGCGGATCACGGCGATGTTGGGGGTGTCCCGCTCCCTGCCGATCTCCGGCCGCGCCGCCATCAGGCTCGTCGGGGCGACACCAGGGTGCGAGAGATTGCTGGTGATGCCCCAGCCGCAGGCGCCGCTGCGCCGGTCCAGCTCGAGCCCGAAGAGGCCCAGGGCGATCTTCGACTGGCTGTAGGCACGCATGCCGGCGTAGGAGGTCTCCCAGTTCATGTCGCTCCAGTTCACCTCCCCGCTTCTGGCCGCGATGCTGATCTGCGAGGTGACCCGGGCCCGGCCCGCGACGAGCAGCGGCAGCAGGTGCGCCACCAGCGCAACGTGTCCGAGGTGGTTGGTGCCCAGCTGCAGCTCGATCCCGTCGTCGGTGACCTGGCGCTCCGGCGGGGTCATCACCCCGGCGTTGTTGATCAGCAGATGGATGGGGTGCCCCTCACCGCGCAGCTGCTCGCCCAGGGCGGCCACCGAGCGCAGCGAGGACAGGTCCATCTCGCGCAGTGACACCTGGGCGGTCGGGTGCTCGGCACGGATGCGGGCGACGGCGGCTTCGCCCTTGGCGCGGTTGCGGACCGGCAGGACCACCTCGGAGCCGGCGGCGGCGAGCCGACGCGCGATGCCGAAGCCGATCCCGTCGCCGGCTCCGGTGACGACGGCGCGCCGCCCGGACAGATCGGGCACGGTGTACTGCGGTGTGCGAGGCATGACGTTGCTCCTGTGGTCGTGGTGATCGGGCGTGAACGGCGTCAGGGTCGGATGGTGTCAGGGGCGAGCGGGGCGGGGGGCGCGGGGCGTGGACCCGGTGGTGGGCCTGCCCACCGCGCGGCGGGCGAGGACCACGGTGACGGCGAAGTGGACGGCGAACAGCGCCGGGACGCCGACCTGGATCGCGGCCAGGACCGCGAGCTGGCTTTCGAGGTAGAACAGCACCCGCACGAGCAGGTTCGCGCTGGCCATGACCAGGATGACCAGCGTGCTCACGGTGTACACCCGGCGCAGGTCGCGGTGCTCGCGCCACGCGCTGGGCCCGCCGACCAACGGGTTGACGACGATGCCCATCAGCGGCCGCCGGGCGATCAGCGAGACGACGTGGGCCGCGACGAAGACCGCGGGCAGGAGCGTGGTGGGCAGGAAGAAGGCACGCGCCTCACCCGCGAGGGCCGCCACGCCCGCGCAGACCGCCGCAACCAGCACCCCGGCGATCGCGACCCCCGGCGGCTCGTGGCGCGCCAGGCGCACCGCGCAGGCCAGCACCGCGGTCACGGCCAGCGCAATGAGTGCCGTGCCGAGCCCGGCGACGGCCTCGGCGGCCACGAAAGCGATGGTCGGGGCCGCGGCCACTGCCAGGCCGACCGGTCCGCCCAAGCGGTCCAGGGTCCGGTGTGCGACGGCGCGCCCCGCGGAGCGCTCCACGGGCTCCGGCAGCTCGAGCACGCGGCGCGCTCGCGCGCTGGCACCGGGCGCTGCCTCGCTGGTCCGGGGGCGGCTGAACGGCTCCTTGCCGGGCCGGGGGTGCTGAGGCCGGCGGGTGTCGACGGGCGATGGATTGGCCACGGTGTCCTCCTGGATGGGTCGGGCTGTGCCTCCAGCCTCGGCCGCGGCGCCGACCCCAACCAGGGCCTGTCGATCCACCCCTGGCGCGAACCCGCCGCGCCCGCCACGGTGGTGCCGTTCGCTGTGCCGGCTCAAGGTGGGATCGGCGGGCCGTGGCTGAAGGGTGGTTCTGTGCTGTACGAATGAGCGGGAGGGACGAGGAGCCTTGAGTCGACGGAGAGGTGGGCCGATGATCGACCGGGCAGGAACCGACAGGACAGTGATTGATCGGGCGGGGCTGGCGGAGTTCCTGCGCCGGCGGCGCGAGGCGCTGCAGCCGGAGGACGTGGGGCTGCCTCGGGGGCGGCGCCGGCGGACCAGCGGCCTGCGCCGTGAGGAGGTCGCCGCGCTGTGCCACATGTCGACCGACTACTACGCCCGCCTGGAGCGTGAGCGCGGCCCGCGCCCCTCCGAGCAGATGATCGCCGCCATCGCGCAGGGCCTCCACCTGAATCTGGACGAGCGCGATCACCTCTTCCGCCTCGCCGGGCACCACCCGCCCACGCGCGGAGCGCTCAGCGAGCACATCAGCCCTGGCCTGCTGCGCATCCTCGACCGCCTGGTCGACACCCCCGCCGAGATCGTCACCGAGCTGGGTGAGACGCTGCGCCAGACCCCGATGGGCGTCGCGCTCACCGGCGACGCCACCGGATACACCGGCCCGGCCCGCAGTCTGGGCTACCGCTGGTTCATCGACCCTGGCGCCCGGGCCCTGTACGCGCCCGAGGACCACGCGTTTCTCTCGCGCCTGTACGCCTCGCACCTGCGCACGCTCGTCACCCGGCGCGGGCCCGCCTCCCGGGCAGCGCAGCTGGCCGAGCTGGCCCTGGCGCGCAGTGAGGAGCTGCGGAACCTGTGGGACGCGCACGAGGTCGGTGTCCGGCCCGAGGAGGTCAAGCGCTTCGTGCATCCGCAGGTCGGGACGCTGGAGCTGAACTGCCAGACGCTGTTGGACCCGCAGCAGTCGCACCTGCTGCTGGTGTACACCGCGGTGCCTGGCACCGAGAGCTACGAGAAGCTGCAACTGCTCTCCGTCCTCGGCGCGCAGGAGATCAGCTGACACGTGCCGTGCGGCACGGTTGCCGGCTCAGGCGTTGTCGCGGGCGTCGAGTTCGCCCAGGACGTCGTGGAGCCGGTCGGTGGTGCAGGGGTGCGGTCCGTGCGGTGTGGTGAGGTACTCACGCTCGAGCTGGCGGCAGATCCGGGAGTGCAGCACCTGCAGCTCGGCCAGGCTCAGGCCACCCAGCTCATCGGGGAAGGCCTCCTCCGGTCCCAGGCAGGAGCGTACCCTGCGGTGCGGGCCAGGGGATCGGGCTGGATCGCTCCGATCCGAGGTGAGGGTGGTGGATGCGCTCATGATCGTGTCCTTGTGGCGGAAGAGGCTGTTCTTGCCGGGCGCGGAACTTTCGCGGAGACGGCCGGGAACCTCCCGGCGCGTTCTTCGTGGCCCTGGCCCACAGGGTGAACGAGAACCGACCCTTGTACCCGGAAACCGTCTCGGTGAGAGGTCCTCTGCTGGTCGGGGGGTCAGCGGACACGGAGGTCGTAGCTGAGCACGTCGAGCATCTTGCGCTGGCCGGTGCCGGATTCGCGGATCCACAGCACCCCCAGTTCGGGCAGTTTCTCCTCCACGATCCCGAGGTGGTGCAGCACCCCGTTGGACCAGGCCTCCAGTCGGTTCCCGACGTGCACGGTGGTGAGGTCGTCGATGGACGACACGGTGTCAGCCATGGTGTCCAACCCCTTTCTAGGTCGAGTTGAGCCCTCAGCCTGGGCCACGACCATGACCAGCCGGTGAGCACCGGGTGGATGGATGGTGGACGCGCAACGGCGCCCGCGGGTCAGTATTCCTCCGTCGTCGACACTCCGCCTGCCGCGAGCAACCCCACCGTCACGCCCAGGGTGCGGGGGATGAAGGGCGCCTTGGCCTGTTCGTATCCCTGCTGGCGGCGGCTCCAGTGCACGGAGCCGCTGGTGTCGGTTCCGGTCGAATAGGTAGCTGAAGTTCCGGTCGAAAAGTGAGCAGCTCGTCCAACGGTTGGAGAGTGATCACTGTGGAGGATTGGGCGCTGATCCGTCAGCTGCAGCGGGTGGAGGGCTTGTCGCAGGCGGCGATTGCCAGGAGGTTGTCGCTGTCGCGGAACACGGTCGCGAAGGCGCTCCGTTCCACGGACCCGCCGTCCTACGCACCGCGCCCGCCGGTGGAGGGGGCCTTCAGCGAGGTCGAGGCCGCGGTGCGGGATCTGCTGGGCCGTTTCCCGTCGATGCCCACCGCGGTGCTCGCCGAGCGGGTCGGCTGGACCGGGTCGAGGTCGTGGTTCTACGCCAACGTGGCCCGGTTGCGCCCGGGCTACCGACTCGCGGATCCGGCGGACCGGCTGATCCATCATCCCGGGGAGCAGATCCAGTGCGATCTGTGGTTCCCGGGCCGGCTGATCCCGGACCACGCCGGGGTGGCCCGGGACTTCCCGGTGCTGGTGATGGTTGCCTCCCACTCCCGCTACGCGTCGGCGGTGGTGCTGCCCAGCCGCAGGACCGGGGACCTGCTGGCGGGGATGTGGTGGTGCCTGGCCGAGGGCTTCTCCGCGGTGCCGCGGCAACTGTTGTGGGACAACGAGGCCGGCATCGGCCGCGGCGGCAAGCTCGCCGAGGGCGTGGCCGGGTTCTGCGGGGCACTGGGGGTGCGCCTGGTGCAGGCCCGCCCCTACGATCCCGAGACCAAGGGCGTGGTCGAGCGGTTCAACGGGTACCTGGCCACCTCGTTCCTGCCCGGGCGCACCTTCGCCGCCCCGGGGGATTTCCAGGACCAGCTCACCGGCTGGCTGGTCATCGCCAACCAGCGCACCCACCGCACCACCCGCACCCGCCCGGTGCAGGCCATGGCCGCCGAGCGGAACACGATGGGGCCCCTGCCACCGGTGGACCCGGTGTACGGGCACCGGTTCACCACGCGCCTGCCCCGGGACTACTTCGTCACTGCCGGCGGGGCCGCCTACTCCGTGCACCCGGGCGCGATCGGGCGCCTGGTCGAGGTGGTCGTGGACCTGCACACCGTCACCGTCACCTGTGCTGGGCGCACTGTGGCCGCCCACCAGCGGGCCTGGGGATCCGGGGCCACCGTCACGGACCCGGCCCACGTGGCCGCCGCGGCCGCGATGCGCCGGACCCACCAGGCCGCAGCCACCGCCGGCACCACAGGCACCGGCCGCAGCGGGCAGGTGGAGGTCGCCGATCTCGGGGTCTACGACCGGCTCTTCGGGATCGAGGTCGCCTGATGCGCCCGACCACCGAGCCCGCTGGACGGGCGCTGACGGATGCGGACAAGCAAATCCTCCACCACGCCCGGGAACTGAAGGCCCCCCGGATCGCCGCCGACTACGCCCGGATCGCCGACACCGCCCGGGCCCAGCAGTGGAGCCTGGAGGAGTACCTCGCCGCCGTACTGGGGACCGAGGCCGCCGCCCGGGCCGCCTCGGGGGCCGCGCTGCGGATCAAGGCCGCCGGATTCGAGGCGATCAAGACGCTCACCGACTTCGACTTCACCGCCCAGCCCTCCCTGGACCGCGGTGTGATCGCGCGCCTGGAAGCCGGGGCGTACCTGGTGCAGGCCGGCAACGTGGTGCTGCTGGGGCCCCCGGGAACCGGCAAAACCCACGTGGCCACCGGGTTGGGGATCGCCGCGGCCCGGACCGGGCACCGGGTCGCGTTCAACTCCGCCACCGGTTGGATCACCCGCCTGCACACCGCCCACGCCACAGGGCGCCTGGAGGCGGAACTGGCCAAGATCGCCAGGATCCCGCTGGTCATCATCGACGAGCTGGGCTACGTGCCGATCGAGGCCGAGGCGGCGAACCTGTTCTTCCAGCTGGTCTCGACCCGCTACGAGAAGGCCTCGCTGATCATCACCTCGAACCTGCCCTTCTCCCGCTGGGGCGAGGTCTTCGGGGACACCACGATCGCCGCGGCCATGATCGACCGCATCGTCCACCACGCCGAGATCATCACCACCAAGGGCACCAGCTACCGCATCCGGCACACCAGCATCGAGACTCTGCCTTCCGTCACCGAGACCGGACCGACAAACTAGAACAACCCCGCGAGGTGCTCACTATTCGCACGGACAAACAGCTCAAACTTCGAGCGGAACCGACAGCTGGTCCGATGTGGTCGTGGTGTGCCGGCACCTTGTGGTGATCCGCCACAATCCGGTTCCCCGTGACAGCCTGTCCAGGACCACGAAGGGCGCAGGCGGGCTCCGCCCGGTGGGCTCTGTCCTGGCACTGGCATCGTGCTGGCACAGCCCCAGTCTGCGACGCGTCGATGACCTCCCGGTGGCCATCGGATGGACAACAGGTGCGGTGTCTCACCCCGAAGTGCCCGGGGTGCCCGTCTCTGCGATCTCATTCGCACGCCATGATCACGATGCGCGGTCGGTGTCAGCCGGTGCAGAACACCCATGACGGTCTGCCCGCTCCCTGCGCCGACGCCAGGAGCCCGACGGGGGCGCGGGGAACGGTCCGCTGGATCCGCCCTGGTCAGCGACCGCCGTCCGGCCTCCGTATCCGGAGCAGTCCCCGCAGAGACCACACCGTGGGCAACCACCCGTGCGGGAGCCCCCGAAGGGACAACCTCCGACGACGCCACGGAAGCTGCCGCCGCCGCCGGCGGCAAGCGGCGGCTGGTCGGGATCGACGCGGCCCGCGGCCTGGCACTGATCGGCATGGTCTCCATCCACATCCTGCCCGCCTGGGACCCGGAGACCTTCGCCCCCACCGCCCAGTGGACGCTCTTCGCCGGACGCTCCGCCGCCCTGTTCGCGCTGTTGGCCGGGGTGAGCCTGGCCTTCACCTCCGGAGGACGCACCGCCCACACCGGCCGGGCGATGACCGCCACCCGGGCCGGGATCCTGGTCCGGGCCGGGTTGATCACCGCCCTGGGCCTGGCGATCAACCCGCTGATCCCGGGCGCCACCGCCGAGGAGATCCCGGCGATCAACATCCTGATCTACTACGGGACCTTCTTCGTCCTGGCCATCCCGTTCCTGAGCCTGTCCGCCAAGGCCCTCTTCTGCTGGGCGGCGGTGTTCGCCCTGGCCGCCCCGGTGCTCATGCACGCCACCCGTGAGGCCCTGCCGGCCGCCGCGGCGCTCAACCCCGGCTTCGCCGACCTGGCCGCCGACCCCGGGGCCACCCTCGCCCACCTGCTGCTGACCGGCACCTATCCGGCCCTGCCGTACCTGGCCTACCTGCTGGTCGGTCTGGGGATCGGGCGGCTGAACCTGGCCGGCATCCAGGTCCAGGCCGGCCTGCTGCTGGTCGGCCTCGGGGTCGCCGTGGTGGCGTGGCTGGCCTACTGGGTGCTGATCCTCCAGGCCGGCGGCTACGACCAGCTCATGACCCACACCCCGGCCCTGACCGAGGACGGGATCGACGACATCATCGTCTTCGGCCCGGACCCGGTGCTGCCGACCACCACCTGGTGGTGGCTGGCGATTGCGGGTCCGCACACCAACACGCCCCTGGCCCTGGCGATGAGCCTGGGCTCGGGGGCGGCCGTGCTCGGGGGCTTCCTCCTGCTCACCCGCCGCTTCGGGAGCTGGGTGCTGCCGCTGAGCGCGATGGGCACCATGACCCTCACCCTGTACTCGGCTCATCTGCTGGCCCTGTCCGCCGAGGTGCACTACGACCAGCCCTACCTGTGGATCTTCCTCCAGATCGGGGTGGCCGCGCTTTTCGCCACCGCCTGGCACCGCACCCTCGGACAGGGACCTCTCGAACGCGTCGTGGCCCGTGGCGCAGGCCTCACCCGCCGCCTGGTCCTCGCCGGGCGGCGCACGCGCTGACAGCACGGCATCTGCACGCCGACGGACACCGGGCGATCCGACAGGCCAGTTGCCCTCGGCGTCGATGACGGACGATGCCGGTCACCGTGCACAGGGCGTGGGAAGGGCGCAGGGAGGGCATCAGGTGCCGGCAGTAGCATCGTCGACAGTTGATGACGAATCTCAGGAGGTGTGGTCATGGATCGTTCCCGTCCGGAGTGCTGGTTGACGGACATGGACGGGGTGCTCGTCCGTGAGGGCGAGGCCCTTCCGGGCGCCGCTGACTTCTTGCAGCGCCTCGTCGACCAGGAACGCCGTTTCCTGGTGCTGACCAACAACTCGATCTACACCCCCCGAGACCTCGCGGCCCGGCTGGCCAAGAGTGGGCTGACCGTGCCCGAGGAGTCGATCTGGACCTCTGCGCTGGCCACCGCCGGGTTCCTCGCCGACCAGGTCCCCGGTGGCTCGGCGTACGTGGTCGGTGAGGCAGGCCTGACCACCGCGCTGTACGAAGTGGGCTACACCCTCACCGATGTCAGCCCCGACTACGTGGTCCTGGGGGAGACCCGGACGTACTCCTTCGAGGCCATCACCAAGGCGATCCGGCTGATCGAGTCCGGGTCGCGCTTCATCGCGACCAACCCGGACGCCACCGGACCCTCAGCCGAGGGGCCGCTGCCGGCGACCGGTGCGGTCGCGGCCCTGATCACTCGGGCCACCGGTGCCGTTCCGTACTTCGTCGGCAAGCCCAACCCGATGATGTTCCGCAGTGCGATGAACCGCATCGAGGCCCACTCCGAGACCACGGTGATGGTCGGTGACCGGATGGACACCGACGTCGTCGCGGGCATCGAAGCCGGGCTGGAGACGATTCTGGTGTTGAGCGGATCCACACAAGCATCCGACATCCCCACCTACCCGTACCGCCCCGGACGGGTCCGGGACTCGATCGCCGACGTCATCGAGCTCATCTGACACAGGACCCCCACGACCTCCGGTCACCCGGGGCGCCATCCACTGACGTCTGTTCGGCCTGCCCCGGGCAGCGGCCACAGCCCCGGCCCGGGGGTGTGGTCGCGCAGCCGCCGGCTGGCCTGTGGACGCCGGGGCCGGACACGGATCGTTTCGACGACGTCGCGTCAGGCCCGGTTCAAGGCCGGCAAGCGATGGACATCCTTGCTGCTGCCCTCCTCCTGCCCAGTCGCTCCGGTCCCGTCGGTGCGGTGTCGCGCCGGGATCACCGCGGCCATCCCAATGCGGACAGCCATGCCGCGCACAGTCCCGGCCAGGCTTCTGGCTCCCCGCTGCCCTCGGCCAGTCCGAGGCCGTGCGTCCCTGCGGGAAAGACGTGCAGAGCGTGGGGTACGTCCGCGTGTGCCAGGGCCAGAGCCAGAAGGTAGGAGTGCTGCACCGGCACTGACGGGTCGTCGGCGGTGTGCCAGATGAAGAACGGTGGTGCCGTCGTGGTCACCAGGCGGTCAAGGGACGTTGCGACCCGTTCCTCGGTGCTGGGGGAGGGACCCAGGAGTTCCTCCTGGCTGCCCTTGTCGGTGTCGAGCTCCATGGACACCACCGGATAGCAGAGCATCACCGCGTCGACTCGCTCGAGGGCGGAAGGTGCAGCGCTCAGGGCGGCATGGCCGGCCAGGTGCCCGCCGGCGGACGATCCGAGCAGGGCGACCCGTTCGGCACCGTTCGTCCGGATCCGGCGGATCTCGGCCCGTACCGCTTCCAGCGGACCCGGGTGCCTGGTGTGCACCGGATAGCGAAACACGCTCGTTGACAGTCCGAGCTGCCCGAGCCACTCGGCGATGGGCTCCGCTTCGTTGTCGGCGTGACCGGCGTACCCGCCTCCGGGAAGGACGATGACGTGCGTGGCCGGGTCCGGCTCGGCGGGGCGCGTGGCGGTCTCGGCCGAGGTAACAGCGCGATCCGCCGAGGACTGTGGTGAGTTCATGACGTCAGCATTCCAGGGTCTGTGGTCCCCGCGCGGGTTGGGCGCAGCCCTTTGGCTTCCTGACGAAAGAGTCACACCGAGATGACGAATGTTGACTGTCAACAGTCGGCCGCGATAGCGTGATGCACAGCACGCGTTCTCGACGGCTACAGGCAAGGACGGCATCGCATGATCTCTTCCCGGTTGGGCTGCTCGTCCATCAGCTTCCGGCACCAGCCGCTGCCCGAGGCGCTACGCACCATTGGAGGGCTCGGCTTCGAGGAGATCGATCTGGGGGCCCTGCCGGGGGTCTGCGACCACGTCCCCTACGTGCTGGACGCCGCTGCCGTCGAGCAGGTCGCCGCCGACGTGCACCACTCGGGTCTGCGCGTGCGCTCGGTCAACGGGGACGTGGGTGATCTCAACGTGGTCCTGGACGAGGCGCAGCGTGCAGAGCGCGCGGACCACCTCGACATGCTCCTCGAGCTCACGGCCGCCGTCGGCGCCGAGGCCCTCGTCCTGCCCTGCGGGGCGCTGGACCACGAGCCGATCCGCTCCCTCGAGGAGGACGTCCGTACGGTGGCCGGGGAACTGGCCCAGGCATCCCGGCGGGCCGCGGCGGCCGGCGTCGAGCTGTGGTGCGAGTCGTTGCACTTCTTCCGGCTGTGCTGGAACGAGGACCGCGCGCGGCGGCTGGCGGACGAGCTCGAGGGCACCGGCGTGGGTGTGGTCATGGACTTCAGCCACATCGTGGCCTCCGGCGGGGATCCGGTGCGCTTCGTGGAGAGCTTCGCCGAGCAGCTCACCCACGTGCACCTGCGCGACGCCACCGCGGGAAACATCAACCTGAGCATCGGCAACGGCGAGGCCGACTTCGCCGCCGGCCTGCGGGCTCTGGAGCGTGTCGGGTACACCGGCCACTTCTCGCTCGAGCTCGAGACCCGCGACGTCAGCCACGACCAGCGCCCGGCGGCCGCCCGCGTGGCCGCCGCGCACATCACGTCACTGCTGTAGAACCCATCATCACTCACCCTAGGAGCACCATGTCGATCGTTCAGCGCACCGCCGTCATCACCGGAGCCACGTCCGAGAAGGGCATCGGAGTCACCACAGCCCGCCGTTTCGCTCGTGAAGGATGGGGGGTGGTGATTCTCGATCTCGACGCCGAGAAGTCCGCCCGGGTCGCCCAGGACATCGGGCAGGAGTGCGGCGTGCCGGCCTTCGGCCACGCGATCGACGTCGCGGACGAGGCCTCGGTGACCGCCGCCCACGACGCGGTGGCCGCCGAGGTCGCTGCCGGCGCCCTTCCGCCGGTGGGGGCCGTGGTCAACATCGCCGGGATCACCTCCCCGGTCCCGTTCCTGGAGACCACCCTGGAGCTGTGGCACAAGGTCATGGACGTCAACGCCACCGGCACCTACCTGGTCACCAAGGCGTTCCTGCCCGAGATGATCGAGCAGGGCTGGGGCAGGGTCGTGAACATGTCCTCCGTGTCCGCCCAGCGCGGCGGCGGGGTCTTCGGCAAGGTGCCCTACTCCGCGGCCAAGGCCGCCATCCTGGGCTTCACCAAGGCGCTGGCCCGCGAGCTGGGCACGACCGGGGTCACGGTCAACGCGGTGACCCCCGGGGCGGTTGACACCAACATCCGCGTGGGCAGCACCGACGAGCAGGAGGCCGCCATCGCCGCGGGCATCCCGGTCGGGCGCACGGCCACCACCGAGGAGATCGCCGCGTCCATCACCTTCCTCGCCTCCGAGGACTCCTCCTACCTCACGGGAGTGACGCTGGACATCAACGGCGGGAGCCACATGCACTAGAGCGTTCTGCCCGCCACGTGCCCGCCGCCTCCCCGCACCTGCGGGGAGGCGGCGGAACCATACCCAGGAGAACCCATGCTTCGCCCCGTCCAGCCCCGCTCCGCCGCCGCCCTGGGCCGCCCGTCCGGGACGGGTGTGCAGATCCGTGCCGTGTCCGACCTCCGTGTCGGTGACGTCGTCGAGATCCGGACCTGGGACACGGTCCACTGCCGCGGAGAGGTCGACGCGGTCTGTCCCCGGCTGGGAGTGCTGTGGGTCCTCGACGGAAGACTTCGAGATCGGATGATGGTCGAGGCCTCCGGGCACACCGTGTGGAGGCTGCCGCGCTGACCGGGTCCGGCCTCCCGCACCGTGGCAGGAGAGGCGCCGTGCTCGGCGCTCTGGGAACCGCGGGGCGGTGAGTTGCCGGTCGGCCGGATCGGACGGGTCGCGAGATCGGCGCAGCATCTGAGGTCCGGGCAACGACAGCGGTGGGGGCCGGACGGAGAAGTTCTCCGTCCGGCCCCCACCGCTGTGCCGTGCTGCTCGGTGCCGTGCTCAGTCCACGCGTTCCGTGTGCCGCGGGTGGAGCAGCGTCCTGACCTTCTCGGCGATCTTGGTCGTGGAGACCCCGTAGCGGTCGTTGAGGGTGGGCAGGGCGCCGGCGTCGAGGAACTCGTCGGGCAGCCCGATGGGGGTGATCTGCCGCAGGACGCCGTCGCGGACGGCGGTGTGGGCGACCGCGTCGAAGAGGCCTCCGATGACGGTGTGGTTCTCGCAGGTGAGCACCAGCCGGTCCTTGGCGAGCTCGGCCAGGATGGTGGCCTCGTCGAGGGGCTTGAGGGTGGGCACGTGCAGCACGGCGACGTCCACCTTGTCGGCCTCCAGGGCCTTGGCGGCTTCCAGGGCGCGTTCGGTCATCAGGCCGGTGGAGATCAGCAGGACCTCGGCCCCGTCGCGGATCAGCTTGGCCTTGCCGAGCTCGAAGGTGTAGTCGTACTCGTCGAGCACCCGCGGGACCTTCCCGCGCAGGATCCGCATGTAGGTGGGTCCGTCGTGGGCGGCCAGCTGGGCGACGGCCTGCTCGATGTCCACCGCATCGCAGGGGTCCACGATCGTGAGGTTGGGCATTCCCCGCAGGATCGCCACGTCCTCGGTGGCCTGGTGGGAGGGCCCGTAGCCGGTGGTGAGCCCGGGCAGGGCGCAGACCATGTTCACGTTGAGGTTCGCCTCGGCGATGTCCAGGCACAGGAAGTCGTAGGCCCGGCGCGTCGCGAACACGGAGTAGGTGGAGGCGAAGGGCACGAAGCCCTCCATGGCCAGCCCGGCGGCGGCCCCGAGCAGGGCCTGCTCGGCCATGCCGACCTGGTAGAACCGGTCGGGCATCGCGTCGCGCAGGATGTGCAGGTCGGTGTACTTGGCCAGATCGGCCGACAGGCCCACGACCCGGTCGTCGCGTTCGGCGAGCTCCACCAGGGCGTGGCCCAGGGGAGCGGCGGTGGTCCGCTGCCCTTCCCGGGCCAGGGAGGCGCTCATCGCGTCCGAGGTCAGCCGCTTCTTCTGGGTGGCGGTGTTCGGGGTGGTGTTCATGCCTGGGACGACTCCTTCAGTCGGTCGTGGGCCTTCTGCCACTCGTCGGCGGCGACGGTCATGAAGTGCAGCTTCTCGCGGTTCTCCAGGAAGTCCACGCCCTTGCCGAGCTTGGTGTTGGCGATCAGGCACCGCGGCTGGTTCGCCTCGATGGTCCGCAGTTCTTCCAGGGCGGTCAGGACGGCGGCGACGTCGTTGCCGTCGACCCGGCGGGTGATCCAGCCGAAGGCCTCGAACTTGCCCTCGATCGGCTCCATGCCGAGCATGTCCTGACTCTTGCCGTCGGCCTGCTGGTCGTTGAAGTCCACGATCGCGATCAGGTTGTCGAGCTCGTGGTGGGCGGCCACGGCGGCGGCCTCCCAGGTGGAGCCCTCGTTGAGCTCTCCGTCGGAGAGGATGTTGTAGACGAACGCCGGGTTGTTCTTGCGCTTGAGCCCCAGGGCCACGCCGTTGGCGACCACCAGGCCGTGGCCCAGGGACCCCCCGGAGATCTCCACCCCCGGCGTGTAGGACGCCATCGCCGACATCGGCAGCCGGGAGTCGTCGGTCGCGTAGGTCTCCAGCTCCTCCAGCGGCAGGAACTTCGCCTCGGCCAGGGCGGCGTACAGGGCGATGGCGTAGTGGCCGATCGAGAGCAGGCACCGGTCCCGGCCCTCCCACTCCGGGTCCTCCGGGCGCAGGTTCAGCTGGTCGGCGTAGAGCACCGCCAGGACGTCGGCGATGTCCAGGGCCTGGCCGATGTAGCCCTGCCCCTGCACCTCGCCCTGGATCAGTGCGTTGGTCCGGATGCGGAAGGCCGCCTCCTTGATCCGGGTCAGACGCTCGGGCTCGACCGGAGCGATATCAGTCGTTGGCTGCATGGGTTTCCCCTCATGTGGTGGTGGTCGGATCAGCCGGTCGCGCGATACGGCGTCCTGGTGGCCGCGGAACTGGTGCCTGTCGACACGGTCTGTGGTTGGCATCACAGTACGCCGTTCAACTGTTAACAGTCAACAGAAAAGATGACATCTTGATCCTCCCGGAGAAGTGCCGCCCCCGCACATCCGGCTCGGTCAACGGTTAACCGGGCCCGTATGATCGAGGGGTGAGTCGCAGTCACTGTGCGGCGGTACGTTCATGGCACTGATGTCGTCAGCGGAGCCGACCGGGCCGACACTTCCGGGGTTCCGTTCAACGCGCGGCAGGAGGCGGCGGTGCCCCCGCCGCGTCCGACCAGTCCACCTCCAGCTTCCGAAGGATGACCACGATGACCTCTCAGACAGCGGCCCTGGCCGGACTGGCCAAGGTGAACCTGCGCCAGCAGGCTCTGACGGCGCTGCGTCGGGCCATCACCACCGGCGAGCTGCCCCCGGGCACCCACCTGGTGGAGACGGAGCTGTCCGAGCAGCTGCAGATCAGCCGGGGCACCCTGCGTGAGGCCATGCGCCAGCTCCAGCAGGAGGGGCTGATCGCCGCCGGAGCCCGTGGCCGGCTGTCCGTGCGCAGTCTGGATGCCAAGGAGATCGTCGACATCTTCGCCGTCCGGGCGGCCCTCGAGTCCCTGGCCGTGCGCACGCTCAGCCGAGCGGAGCATCGCGATGCGGCCGTGGCCACACTGCGTGACGCGGTGCGGGCCATGGATGAAGCCGTCGGCCACACGTTGGAGGAGCGGATCGAGGCGGACCTGAACTTCCACCGAACGCTGTGCCGCCTCACGGACAACGCCATGCTCCTGCACTCGTGGCAGGCCCTGGAGGGGTCGATCCGGATGTCGTTCATGTGGGCCGGCATGGACCGGGCCGTGGGCAACATGCGCGTGGACCGGCACACCGCCATCGTCGATGTCATCGCGGCCGGGGACGCCCCGGCAGCCGCCGACTACATGCTCTCCCACATGGACGAAGCCGCGGCCAACCTCGTCTCCTGAGCACCGGCTGTCGAGGTGCCGCCTCCGGCCGATCGCCTCGGACTCGCAGGCCCGGGCACTGCGATGCCCAGCCGGGGGCCGACGGCCCGGAACCGGATGACGTCTCGCCGAAACTGAGCTGACCGGTCGACGCGAGCCCCTCTGTCCACGGGGGCGGTCGGACGAGCCCGGACGGATCCGCACCAGCACCCCGCGAACTGCGCCATGTCATCCCCCCGCGCGGCATATTGCGGGCCGGAGACATCGCACGGCTCCGTATGCCGTCCGCAACTCGCCCGGCTGTCAGCCCTTCTGACCCAGGGAGCTGGTGCTCCAGCCCGTCGTGGACCCTGACGGTGGGCCTGCCAGACCCATCGGCCGACTTCGGCCTGTCCGCCCTGTCCAGCGGCCCACGGCTGTGCTGCCGGTCTTCGCCCGGTTGCGGCTCTGGCTGCGGCTCCCGCCTGCGCCGGGGAACCGATGGGCTTCTTGGGCGGCATCATGCGGAGGTTTGCCGGAGGGGCCGCCCCCCGCAACCGGAGAAGCCCGTCACCAGGGCTGGATGGACCTATCCCATCTCGTCGATCAATCATTGCGTCTCGTGTGTGCTCTGTGCCACACTTCCAGCAACAGCAGTTGACTGTTAACAGTCAACTGAAGTCGTGGTCAGTGGTGAGCCGGCCGAGGACAGACATGCGTCCGCCCGAGCCCGTGCCGGGAACCGCCGCTCTCGGGTGGTAGGACCGGTCGGGTCAGGCGGCGGTGTTTCGGTGCAGTGAAGCCCGATCACCGGTCGCTGCGGCCTGCCACGGCCCTGCTCGCCTCCGTCATGCGGAGCACCGCCCGTGTGACCCGACCACCATCCGCTTGCCGGTCCGTCCGGCGTCATCCACAGAGGAGCAGACATGGACACGCTCGTCCTGGTCCATCTCGCCATCTCGGTCATCGGCATCGTCCTGATGATCGTCTGGGCGAAGATCAACCCCGTCGTCGCACTCGTCGTCGGCGCACTGTACCTGGGCGTCGCCGCCGGGCTCGGCTTCACCGAATCAGTGGCCGCCGTCAATGCCGGCTTCGGGGCGCTGATGGCCGAAGTGGGCCTGATCATCGGCTTCGGCGTCATGATCGGCACCACGCTGACGGCCACCGGCACGATGCAGCGTGTCGTCGACGGGCTGCTGAAACTCGTCGGGCCCAAGCGGTCGCCCTACGTCCTGGGACTGACCTCGGGCATCATCTTCCCGTCGATCTACTTCGACGTCGCCCTGGTCATCCTCGCCCCGATCGCCGGTGCCATCGCCAAGCGCACCGGCAAGAGCATCGCCACCCTGGCCGGTTCACTGGCCATCGGCCTCGAGGTCGGGCTGCTCATCGTGGTCCCGGGTGTGGCGGCGATCGCCGTCGCCGGACCACTCGGCGTGGAGATCGGCACCATGCTGATCTGGGGCATCCCCCTGGGCATCTTCTTCATCATCTCCAGCATCTTCGTGCACGACCTGATGATGCGGAAGATCTTCGACCCCGCCACGGACCAGGACCACAGCTTCGACGACTCCATCTTCGGCGAGTCGATCGAGGAGGAACGCGCCCGCCTCGAGACCCAGCGCGAGACGGGCCCCACCACCGTGGGCACCACCGAGGTCGCCGGCACCTCGGCGGGCACCCTGACCGTGACCGCCCCGACCCGGCAGATGCCACTGGTCGTCGCCATGCTCCCCGTGATCGTGCCGATCCTGCTCATCATCCTGGACACCGTCACCGGACTCATCGGCCAGGAAGTCCCCGTCCTCGGCTTCCTCGGCAGCCCCGTCGTCGCCCTGCTCATCGGCCTGCTCATCGGCATCGTCCTGGCGGTCCCCGCCGTGACCCGCGACGGCATCGACGACCTGCTCACGCGGGGCGCTCAGACCTCCGGCTCGATCCTCCTGTTCACCGGCGTGGCCGGGTCCCTGGGCCAGGTGATCACCGAGGTCGGCATCGGCGACATGATGGCCGCCCTTTTCCAGGCCAATGCCGCGATCCCGGTGCTGCTCACCTGGACCGTGGCCGCCGTCCTGCGCATCGCCCAGGGATCGGCCTCGGTGGCCGCGATCACCGCGGCGACCCTGCTCGCCCCGATCATGGGCTCCATCGAGGCCGCGCCGATCCTGATCCTGCTGGCCGCCGGCACCGGCGCCGCGTTCGGCGCCCACGTCACGGACAACACCTTCTGGATCTTCAAGCAGATGCTCGGGTTCACCACCAAGGGCACGTTCAAGATCTACACGCTCGCCCAGTCCACCTTCGCCGTGATCGGCTTGGGCGTGTGCCTGCTGCTCGACCTGTTCATCTGAGTATGCCCTGCCCGTCACGCCCTCAGGAGGCTCCCATGTCACCCGCTCCACCGCCCCGGATCACCTTCATCGGAATCGGAGCCATCGGCCTGCCCATGGCCGAGCAGCTCCTCGGCGCCGGATTCGACGTCACCGGTGTCGACCCGTTCGCCGAGCAGCGGGCGAAGGCCACCGCACGGGGCCTGCGCGCCGAGGAGACCCCGGAATCCGCGGTCGCGGCCGACGTCGTCGTGTGCATGGTGGCCACACCGGAGCAGCTGCGGGCGGCCACCCTGGGCGAGGCAGGGGTGCTCCGGCAGATGCCGGCCGGCAGCGTCCTGGTGGTGATGAGCACCGTCGGCCCCCGTGCGGTGCGTGAGGTGGCCGCCGCGGCCCCACCTGCGGTGAGCGTGCTCGACGTGCCCGTCACCGGCGGGGTCGCCCGGGCGATCACCGGTCAGCTCAGCCTGTTCGCCGCCGGCGACCCCGCCGCGATCGACGACGTGCGGCCGGTCCTCGACGCACTGGGGGCGATCATCGACTGCGGCACGGAGATCGGCCAGGGCCAGGCCTACAAGGCGGTCAACCAGCTGCTGTGCTCGGTGCACATCGTGGCCGCCGCCGAGGCACTCGCCCTCGCGGAGGAGCTCGGACTGGACCCGGAGAGGGTGCTGCCCGCCGTCGCCGGCGGTGCCGGGGGGTCCTGGATGCTCTCCGACCGCGGCCCGCGCATGCTGCAGGGCCTGGACGCCGAGGTGACGAGCACCATCGGCATCTTCGTGAAGGACTCGACCCTGGTGAAGGACATCGCCGACGAGATCGGCTTCGACGCCCCGATGATCAGCGCCGCCCAGGCGAGATACCAGGCCGCCAAGGACGCCGGCTGGGACCGGAAGGACGACTCCCAAGTCATCCAGACCTACCGGCGGTGATCCGCCCGCCCACCCCACCACGTCCAGACGAGCACCATGGGTCGGCGCCCCGGACACGAGGCGGCGAGAGAGATCGCCGCGTGGCCTGCGGCCCGGTCGGCGGCGGACCAACGTTGCAGTAGGGGTTCGGCGGATTCTGGTGGTCATTGCAACAGCAGGTCGCCGATCACTTCGATCGGTTTCTGGAACTCTAGGCGTTTGCGGGGACGGTCGTTGAGCTCCTCGGCGACCGCGTCGAGCTCTGCGGCAGTGAACGCTGAGAGGTCGGCGCCTTTCGGGAAGTATTGGCGCAAAAGGCCGTTGGTGTTCTCGTTGATACCGCGTTGCCAGGGCGAGTGTGGGTCGCAGAAGAAGATCTCGATCCCGGCGTCCACCCGCACCTGCTTCCAGTCGCGCATTTCCGTGCCTTGATCCCAGGTCAGCGACCGTCGCAGCGCCTCCGGCAGTGTCTTGATCTTCGCGGCCAGCCCGTCACGGACCTGTTCGGGTTTGTAACCCTCGGGCAGGTGAACAAGCATCGTGTAGTTGGTGGTGCGTTCCACCAGGGTTCCGATGGCGCTCTGATTGTTCTTGCCAATGATCAGGTCACCCTCCCAATGGCCCGGCACTGCGCGGTCCTTGGCCTCAGCGGGCCGGTCGCTGATGTTGATCATGTCCGGGACCCGGTTCTTGCGTTGCCCGGCCTTGCGGCAGGGCCGGCGCACAGCTCGTCCGGTGCGCAGGTATCGGGTCAGCTCCTGTTTCAGGGCCCCACGGGACTGCACGTAGAGGGACTGGTAGATCGTCTCGGTCGACACCCACATCTCCGGCTTGTCGGGGAATTCTCGTCGCAGGCGCCCAGCGATCTGCTCCGGCGAATACTTCTTGGCGAGGTCTCTCACGACGATCGCACGCACCTCGGGATGGGTGTGCAGCTTCGCTGGCTTCGGGCGCGCTGCTCTTTCATAGGCCAGCACGTGCGCTGTCGTGGCCCGATAGCCGCCTTGGGCGGTGGCGTTACGTCGCAGCTCTCGAGAGATCGTCGACGGTGATCGGCCGATCGCCGCCCCGATCTGCCGCAAAGACTGTCCCTGAACGCGCAACAGGGCGATCTCCTCCCGCTCGGCGAAGCTCAGGCACCGGCCCTTGAGGTCGCGTCCGCGGCGTGGCCGCACCCCACCGGCCTCCTCCAGGACCCGGGCCCCGGTGCGCCGGCTTGTACGGATAGCTGCCACCGCCCCGGTGATGAACTCCCCGGCCTGCATCCGCTCCCAAAACACCTGGAGCAGATCCGGCCTGATCAAGATCGAGTACCCACCCACAACACCACCCCCAACGCTCAGTGTTGCAACCACCGCAAGAACCCGGGGTTCCTCGTCCGCGCCAGCAGTGTCTGCGGCATCAATTCACCTGCGGCCCGGCGGTGCGACGCCGCAGCGCGAGCGGCAGAGTCAGCAGTGAGATCGCACCCGTGATCAACAACGCGGTGCTGAACGAGGTCCCTGCGGCGATCATGCCCACCAGGACCGACCCGAGACCGGTCCCGATGTCGAAGCCGATGTTCCACACCGCACTGGCCGTACCGTAGTGCGGCCGGCTGACGGCGTGGAAGGTCACGACCAGGGTGAGGTTCTGCAGGCCGCCGTAGCTGATGCCCACCATCGCTGCTCCGATCATCAACATCGGGGCCTCGGTGGCCCGGGGATCGCGGACCGCCCAGGCGATGGTCATCATGCCGGCCGTGGTCAGCAGCACAAGCGGCGCGATGAACCGGCGTGGGCCGTACCTGTCGGACAGTGCGCCGATCCGCCAACGAGTGAGTGCGGCGGCGAGGTTCATCAGCAGCAGCGCCAGGGCGGTCAGCGTGGCACTGCTGCTCATCTGGGCCATGAAGGTGATCAGCGCGCCGCCGGCCAGGGTGACGCCGGTCAGCAGCGCCATCGGAGGGAGGAGGCGCAGGTAGGGCGCCCGCTCATCCTCCTCGTCCCCCTCCGGGACGCCGTCCAGCATCCGGGCCAGACCGATCGCGGGCACGACGGCGACAACGGGCAGGGCTGCCAGGGTGAACACGACCCAGAATCCGAGCTGTTCGGCGATCCAGGGTCCCGCCGACAGGAACAGGATCTGCGGTCCCGCGATCGCCAGGCCGTAGGCACCGATCGCCTTCCCGCGACGCTGTGGCTCCACCAGCTCGGCCACCAGTGCACTGCCGGTCACGGTCAGTACGCCGAATCCGAGCCCGCGCACCGCGGAGAGCACCAGGGTCGGCCCCAGGGCGTCACTGACGCCGTGGGCCAGGGCGGGCAGTCCCAGCAGGAGCATGCCCGCCACGAGGACCGGCGCCCAGCCGAAGCGGCGCAGGGCCCTGGGGACGAACAGCTGGGTGAGTACGGTGAAGAGCATGAGCACGCCGTTGACCAGCCCCGCGCCGGCGGTGTCAGCGCCGCCGTGCACCGCCCACAGTGGCGCGACGGCCAGCAGCGCGGCATATCCCGAGAAGCCCAGGGCGGTCATCGTCAGCATCAGCGGCATCCCGGGCGCCCGCCAGACCGAGTTGTTCACCATCGATCGTGGCCCGTGACGACGGCCCCGTCATCGTGGCGCGCCTCAGCGGGGGCTGTACGGCGTAGCGGCCCTACGGGTGACTGCTGGTCGCGGACAATGATGATCGACATGATGACGCCAGCCTATGTCCGGCATCCTTCGATCCCTCGACCTGGGGGATCGCGACAGGGCCGGTCGCCAGCACGGGCGCCGGGCCCCAGCGATGCGGCCGGTGAGGCGCTGCTCCAGGAAGCCGAGGCCGCCACCGCCCGTGCCCTGGCCGACCGGCCGGTGGACCAGCTTCCGCACGTGGCCGCGTGGCGGGAGGCCTACCGGGCGTTCGGGGCGAAACCGCAGCGCACGCGCAACAGCCTGGAGGCCCTGACGCGCCGAGCGGCCTCCGGGCTGCCGCGGGTGAACCGGCTGACCGATCTCTACAACGCGGTCTCGGTCCTGCACCAGATCCCACTCGGCGGGGAGGACCTGGCCGGCTACCACGGAGCGCCGCGACTGGTACGCGCCACCGGCCAAGAGCCCTTCGACACGGTGGCCGGCGGTGAACCGGTGATCGAGCACCCCGAACCCGGCGAGCTGGTGTGGTGCGACCAGTCCGGGGTGACCTGCCGCCGCTGGAACTGGCGCCAGGGCCGGCGCACCGCACTGACAGCGGAGACCACCACGGCCCTGTTCATCCTCGACGCGCTGGCGCCCATGACGGACGAGGCCCTGCACGCCGCCGAGGACCTCGCCACCCGCCTGGCCGATCTCGGCCCCGACGTGCGGAGCGCCCGCCGCCTGTTCACTGCCGGCGACCAGCACACCCCAGGGGACCCGTCATGACCCTTCGTCGCCCTTCCCCCACGGCGGTGCCGCCGCGATCCACCATCCGTTCCACCGAAGGAGACAGCACCATGTTCACCGGTTTGAGAGCCTTCCCCCTCACCCCCCTGGCCGACGATGCGGTGGACGAGTCCGCTTACGTGGGCCTGATCCGACGGCTGGCGGCGGCGCAGGTGGACTCCATCACCGCCCTGGGCTCCACCGGCTCCTACGCCTACCTCAGCACCGAGGAACGACGCCGTGTCGCCCACCTGGCCGTCGAGCACGCCGGGGACGTCCCGGTGTTCGTCGGCATCGGTGCCCTGCGCACCTCCCACGTCCTCACCCACCTCGAGCACGCCCAGCAGGCCGGAGCCGCCGCGGTGCTGCTGGCTCCGATGAGCTATCAGCCGCTGACCGACGACGACGTGGTCGGGCTCTTCGACACCGTCACCGCGCACTCCTCGGTGCCGGTGATCGTCTACGACAACCCGGGCACCACCCACGTCACCTTCACCACCGAGCTCTACGGCCGCATCGGGCAGCTGCCCGGTATCGCCTCCCTCAAGATCCCCGGCGTGCCCGCCGACCCCCAGCAGGCCCGGGCGCGGGCGCGCGAGATCCGCGCGGTGCTCCCGGCCCACGTGAGCATCGGCATCTCCGGGGACGCCACGGCCGCCGCCGGACTGACCGCCGGCTGCGACGCCTGGTACTCGGTCCTCGCCGGCACCCTGCCGGCCCCGGCCCTGCGCATCGCCCGGGCCGCCCTGGACGGACGGGCCGAGGAGGCCGCGGCAGCCTCCGACCGGCTGGCACCGCTGTGGGAGCTGTTCGCCGAGTTCGGGAGCCTGCGGGTCGTGGCCGCGTGCGCCGAGCAGCTGGGCCTGGCTCCCAGGGCCTGTCTTCCGCTGCCCCTGCAGGGCCTCGACGAGGGGCAGCGCGATCGGGTGGCCCGGGTGGTCGGCGACCTCGGACTCGACCATCACCGCTGACATCAGGAGCTCCGCAGGGCGGATCGCCGGGGCGCAGCACTGGCGCGACATGTCTTCGCCGCGACCCCGGTGCGCAGCACCGACGGGGGAGCGGCGGACGCCATCGTGCTCGTGGCCCGGGGCGGCGGACTGTCCGGATGGGTGGCGGGACTGTGGGCCTCGGTCACCGCTTCCCACCTGCTCGGACCGTTCATCGCCCGGCGCCTGGACACCGCCCGCGACGGGCGCAAGGTCCTCGCCATCCCGGCCCGGACACTGCGCCTGGTCCTCAGGTGCGGCCCGCTGCGCGGGGCGGCGGACCGCCTCAGGAGCGCCCTCGCCGTCCTCGCTGCCGCCGCCGTTGCCAGCATCGTCGATCGATCCCGCCCGATCTGAATCAGGCCACAGCTCAGGCCGTCCCCTCCGATTCACCTGTGGCCCGCTACCGGTCACTGCCCGCGAGAACGACGTCACCGTTGAGGTTTCGTTCCGGTATGGGCCCAGGCGTTGGCGTGGCTATGTCTTGGCCGGGGGTGCTTGATCGGCAGTAGCGGCTGGGTCGGGGCGGCCGAGGGTTTCGACCGCGGTCATGAAGGCCTCCCACTGGTCGTTCAGTTCGTGGAGCTGTTCGAGTCCTGCGGTGGTCAGTGCGTAGACCTTCCGCGCGGGGCCCGGTCCGCTCTGCTCCCACCGTGCGGTGATCGCACCATCGTCTTCGAGCCGTCCGAGGGCGGGATAGAGCTGAGCTCCCTTGATGGGTTGAAGTCCTGCCGAGACGAGCGCCTGGGAGATCCCGTACCCGTGCCGCGGTGCCACCGCGAGCACACGGAGGAGGAGCATCGGCAGGGATGCGCGCTGCCACGCGGGGAGGGTCATTGCCTCGCCCTCCAGGGTCGGTCGCCCCAAGCGGTGCCCAGCACCACGGCCGCGGACAGCACGAACGCCAGCGCGACCGGGATCGTCAGCGCCCCCCAGCTGTGGGCGGTGACGATGAGGGCGGCGATGACCAGGGGTGTGAGCGTGCCGGCGAGTGTGAGGACCCACCAGCGCCGTGTCCGAGCGATCCGATGGGTCGCGGCCAGATCGCGCGCCAGCACCAGCGGGTGCCCGAACTCGGCGTAGGCCGAGGTGCCGGACAGCTCCAGGGCCTGCTCGATCTCGGTGACGTGGTCCCGAACGGATCTGGAGGGCACCAGGCGGGTGCGCAGCCCGCTGGTGAAGCGACGCAGCCACTGCTCGTCGTTCCATTCCTGGCGAAGCACCTGTTGCGGCATCCGCTGGGAGACCGCCAGCAGGACCACCCCGGGGGTGAGCATCGCCGAGGCCAGCAGTGCCACGGGGACATCGCGTGCCGCGTAGTGCTCGGATCCCAGGTTTGCCGCGAAGGCGATTCCCGCGACGACGACCGCGCCGAGGACGACAGAGACGCTGATCGTCACCCCCGCTCGGCCGGCAACGAATAGAGCTCGAAGCACCACCCACCCGAGGAAGGCCAGGAGCACACTGGCGGCGACGAGCACATGGGTGATGTCGACGTCGATGGACCACCCGTGGCGCAGGACCATGAGCAGCGCCGCGACAGCGCTGATGCCCGTCAGCCTGCCGCCGATCTCCTGCAGTACCGGCCGCAGCCCTGCGCCGAGGGAAGTTCGTACCTCTTCCTCGACTGTCGCAAGTTCAGCGGCATCTTCCGTGGCCAGTGCCGTGGGATCACCGAAGAGCTCGGCAGCAGAGACCTGGGCCACCCGGACCGCGTCGAGCAGCTCGTGCTCACGTTCCTCGAGCGAGGACTCCGGGACGTGCTTGCCCGTCATCACCGTTAGGTAGCGCGTAGCCCATCCCCGGTCCTGCGCCGACCACTGATCCGCATCCATGCTGGCCACCTTGTATCTAGGTCAAAAACGTATCTACAGATAAGCACGACGCGGCGGTGTTGGCAACGTCCTGCCGGTCGGGTGTGGCAGATGGGTCTGTGGCAGGCAGTGCGCCCGATCTCCACCGACTCCCGGTTCCGGAGCGCCCCACAGTTAATCTAGGGACGGGGAGCCGGCCACCCAGGTCGCCCGCCATTTGGACATCTCTGGGGCGGCCTTGTACCCCCGGATACAGGGATCGGCCATCTGGATGCCGCTGCGGACGCACGGCACTCCTGCGGGCCCATGCCGTCCTGAGGGCCACGCACCGATTCCATCGAATACTCCACCCTCGGTGGAGCAGAGGAGGGACAACTCTTGGTGAAGGCCCCGGTTCCTGAGAAGCGGAAGCGCATCCTGGCGACGATCGCCTGGGCGTCTTTCCCGGTCTCCACCGCGCTGACGCTGATGCTCCTCGATTGGCAGGGCACGGGAGTGGCCAAGCCGCTGTGGACGTTCGCGCTGCCCCCGGTCAGTGGACTGGTGGGTGGCATTGCCGGATTCCGCGCGCAGAAGGAGATTCTGGGGGCTGTGGCTGTCGCCTTCGGTCTGCTCTGCGTTCCGGTGGCGATCTTCGTCGTCGGACTGGTCTACGGGCCCTGACCATGAGCACGATGGCGATCCGCAGCTCGGGTTCCCGACGGGTGCTGCACGGCAGTCGCCGTTGAGGGTCCGTCCTTCGGAACATGAAGACGCGTCGGCAGGACCGGATTGCCGCGGCTCGGTACGATGCACCACATGTCCATCAAGTTCGAGAACGTCGGTATCGCCGTCCGTGACCTCGACGCGGCGATCGCCTTCTTCACCGACCTCGGACTGACCGTCCTGGGCCGGGACACGGTCAGCGGGGAGTGGGCGGACACCGCCGTCGGCCTCGACGGCAACCACGTCAACATCGCCATGCTCCAGACCCCGGACGGCAGCGGTCGCCTCGAGCTCTTCGAGTACATCCACCCGGAGGCGATCGAGACACAGCCCACCCGGCCCCACGAGATCGGGATGCACCGCGTCGCCTTCTCCGTCGACGACATCGACGACGCCCTCGAGATCGCTGCGAGGCACGGCTGTCACCCCCTGCGCGGGGTAGGGACCTACGGGGACGCCTACAAGCTCGCCTATGTCCGCGGCCCCAGCGGCATCATCGTGATGCTCGCCGAGGAACTGCACAGCCACTGACGACGGGTCGATCCGGACGTTGCCAGAGGTTCTCGCCCTGCAGTTCCCAGCCGGCTTCCTCGAGGGGGCCGATCGAGGGGTCCTCGATGCCGGGCACCTGCGCGAACCGTCCTGACATGCGCCTATTCTCCGGGTGCGGCCGGGCCCGGTCGCCCGGCCCGGTGTGCTCGAGCGTCCGGGTCGTCCGGTCGCTGCGCACCGCCGGCCGTGCCGTGCATCCGGATCAGACCCGTGGCGCCGTCGATGGTGACCACCTGGCCCTCGGTCAGCAGGGTGGTGGCGTCGGGCACGCAGATGACGGCCGGGATGCCGTACTCGCGGGCCACGGTCGGGCCGTGGGCGATCGTGGAGCCGGTCTCCGTGATGAGTCCGCCGAGGGTCAGGAACAGCGGGGTCCAGCCCGGGTCCGTGGTCGGGGCGACGAGGATGTCACCGGGCTGCAGCCTCGCCTCCGACGGGTGGTGGACGATCCGCACCGGCCCGGTCACGATCCCGGTGGCCGCCGGCTGGCCGACCAGCACGTCCGGCCCGTGCTCGGGCGCGGTGGCGTCGGGCAGGGCCTGGGGGTTCGTGCCGTCGGACAGCAGCAGGCCGGGGACCTGCCGCCGTCGGGCCTCGCGGTGGTGCTCCCTGCGCCGACCGGTCACCACCGCGCGCAGGTCCGCGCCGTGCGAGGCGTCGAGGGCCTCGTCCAGGGTGAGGAACATGATGTCCTCCGGCTGCTCCAGCAGGCCGCGCCCGGTGAGCTCGGCCCCCGCGGCCAGCAGCTGCCGGCGCACCTCGGCCAGCGGGGTCAGCCAGAGGAACTTCGGCAGCTCGCGCAGGCCGGCCAGCTCCCGGCTGCGGCGCAGCATGAACCCGGCGAGGCGGGCCCGCAGCGGCCGGGCGCGCCTGGCGCGGGCGACGAGGTCGGACAGGGCTGCCTCGGCCTCGACGGCGGCGCGGGCGAACCGGGCCGGCGGGGCCTGGTCCGGGTCGGTCACCTGCAGGTACCCGGCCAGGGCGGCGAACACGGGAGTGGGGTCGTCGGCCCACCGGGGGGAGCCGACGTCGATCTCGGCGCTGCCGCGGATCCCGTACTCCGCCAGGAAGGCCGTCACGCCGAACTCGGGCAGCTCGCCGCGCGAGAAGCGCGCGGCGAGCTCGTCCGGGGCAGCGCCGACCAGCAGATCGCGGTGCGGGCGGGCGGCCTCGGCCACGGACCAGAGCTTCAGGTCCATCTGGGTGGTGACGTTGTGGGGCATCCCGCGCAGGGTCGCGTTGAGGTCGCCGGGCTGCAGGATGCCGTCCAGCAGCCAGCCGGCCACCCCCTGGGCGATGAGCGCTGCCCACAGGGGCGGCAGGGAGCGCATCATCGGTCCGGTCATCGTCGTGTCCTGCAGGCCGGCGGCGGAACGGATCCGGTCCGCTGTGTCCGCCGGCTCGGACCGGGGCTGCCGGCGAACCTGTTCGAGTTCGTGGAACGCGCGCTCGCGGGCGGCGGCGGGCCGGGCCAGGGCCCGCAGTGCGCCGAGCAGCGAGGCGGGCACGGTGGCCAGGAGAAGCCGCGCGGTCGCACCGGCGGAGAACACGCGCTGACCGGGACGGGGCGCGTAGCGGGGGTCGTCCAGGACGCGCCGCACGCCCCGCGCCACGGCCGGACCGTAGACCTGCACCATCTCGGGGACGCGGGAGTGCAGGCGCGGGCTGCGGACGAGGCCGGTGAGGTCCATGAACAGCCGGCCGCCGATCTCGACGAGGAACGGATCCACCACGGCGTCGTCGACGCCGATGATCTGCAGCCAGCGGCGGGTCGTCTCCCGCAGCACGGACACGCCCATGGGGGTGACCGGGCGCCGCAGGCCCTGCATGTGGCCGACCTCCATGTAGACCCGTGGGTCGCCCTGCACCGGGTCGGTCCCGGCCGGGAGCGGGAAGAGCGTGGTGATGGGCCGGGACTGCAGCAGCCAGAGCGTGCCCTCGGCGTCGTAGGCGAACTCGATGTCCTGCGGGCTGCCGAGGGCGCGCTGCACCCGCTGCCCGGTCGCCTGGAGCTCGCGGAGCTGGTCGGGGGAGAGGCAGCCGTGCTCCTGTGTCCCGGGGAGCGGACCCTGGCCGGGCAGGACGTAGTGGTCGGTGTCCATGGTGCCGTCCACGACTCCGGTGCCCAGCCCCGGGACCGCGTCGATGACGGTCTCCGTGCGGGTGCCGGTCAGCGGGTTGGCCGTGAACATCACCCCGGCGGCCGCCGGGGTGATCATGCGCTGCACGACGACGGCCATCGCGAGGTCGCCGGTCTCCAGCCCCTGACCGGCCCGGTAGGCGACGGCGCGCTCGCTGTGCACGGAGTCCCAGCACTGCCGGACGGCCTCGAGCAGTGCGTCCCCGCCCTCGACGTCGAGGACGGTGTCCTGCTGGCCCGCGAAGCTTGCGTCCGGCAGGTCCTCGGCCGTGGCGCTGGAGCGGACGGCGACGGGACCACCGCCGAGGTGCTCGTAGGCCGTCAGCACCGCCCGCTCGGGGACGGCGCCCGAGCGGTAGGCCTCGGTGGTCAGGCAGAACCCGTCCGGCACGCGCTCGCCGGCGGACAGGAGGGCTCCGAGACCGACAGCCTTGCCCCCGACGAGCGCGGTGGTCGCCGAGGTGATGTGGGCCAGGTCGATCACGTCCATGGGATGCCTCTCTGGTGCCCCGGGGCCGGCGGGAGGTGCGCAACGGGCAGCGCCATGGGGCGTCCGGTGGCCCGTTCACAGCCGATGATCCGGCCCGCCGATCGGCGGGTCAACCTCCCCGTGCCGTGAGGCACTGGCGTGACGGCGCGGCGGTGCCGGTGGTCGACACGGACCGGTTCCCCCGGCGTGGCCGGTCCGTCCGCGGGGGTCGTTCCGGTCGGCCGCGCGGGGAGCCCGCTCAGATCCAGGAGACGAGCACGGGGACGGTGGTCGTCAGCCCCAGCGCCACGAAGACCGCCCCGGAGGTGAGCTCGATCCTGCGGGCCACGGTGGGACGGTTGAGCCAGGTGCCGGCGGTGTGGGCGGCCAGGGCCACGAGGAGCAGGTAGACCCCGATGGTGGCCGCCACCGTCCCGCCCATCACCACCACGACGAACAGCGCCCCGGCCCCGGGCGGGGTGAACTGGGGCAGCAGGGCCAGGAAGAACAGCCCGGTCTTCGGGTTGGTGAGGCAGCACACCAGCCCTGCGGCGAACGCCGATCGCGCCCTCGGCTCGGAGGGCTCCCGGCGGTCCGGGGCGGCGGTGACGGTCGACCCCGCGGTCCGTGCCAGGCCGACGGTCATCGGCACGGCGGCGGCCGGGGCGGGAGCGTGGGCGGTGATCGCCCGGTAGCCCAGGTAGAACAGGTAGGCGCCCCCGAGGATCCGCAGAGCCTGGAAGGCGGCCGGGGAGCTGTCCAGGAAGGCGGCCACGCCCACCGCGACCAGCCCCGCCCAGGCGAAGACCCCCACCGCGGACCCGGCGGCGGCCAGCATCCCGGCCCGGCGCTGCCGCAGGGCGTAGCCCAGGGTCAGGACGGTGTCGGGTCCCGGGGTGAGGGCCAGGACCACGGCCACGCCCAGCAGGGCCAGATAGCTCGAGGTGTCCACGGCAGCTCCTTGTCGGTCAGTGGTCCGCAGACCTCTACCGTGCCACCGCGTCACCCTTCAGCACCAGCAATGATTTCCGTGGCATTGGCAGGTGAAAGCGTACGATCGGGGCATGCTCGATCCGCACCGGCTCACCATCCTGCGCGCGGTCATCGCCGCCGGCTCGATCCACGCCGCCGCCCGGAACCTCCACCTGGCCCCGGCCACCGTCAGCCAGCACCTCCGCGCCCTGGCCCGGCAGACCGGGCTGGTGCTGTTCGAGAAGAGCGGCCGGGGCATCGAGGCCACCCCGGCCGCCCGGCACCTGTGCGAGGCCAGCGCGGAGACCCTCAGCAGCCTGGAACGCCTCGAGCGCACCGTGGAGGATCTGCGGCAGGGCCGGGCCGAGCAGATCGCCGTCGCCTGCTTCGCGTCCCTGGCCCAGGCCTGGATGCCCGGGGTGGTGCTCGCCCTGCGCGCTCGGTCCCCGGACGTGGTGGTGGAAATCAGCATCAACGAGCTGCACTCCACCGGAGGCCGCCGGGCCCCCGACGTCGACGTGCGCAACGAGTCCCTCGACGGGCCCCTCGTCCACCTGGAGGGATACCAGCGCCATGCCCTGCACGAGGAGGACTTCTGCGTGGTGCTGCCGGTCGACCACCCGCTGGCCGCACGCCCCGCGGTGACGATGGCCCAGCTGCGCGACGAGCCCTGGATCGACCACGACATCCACGACGGCCCCACCGGGCGCATCATCACCCGCGCCTGTCACGCCGCCGGCTACACCCCGCACTACGTCGCCCGTCTCGACGACCACCATGCGGCCACCAGCCTCGCCGCGGCCGGGCTGGGCATCACGGTGCTGCCCCGGATCGCGCTCGCCGGGCTGCCGGCGGCTCTCACCTCGAGGCCGCTGGTCGACCCGGCCGTGCACCGGCGCATCGTCGCCCACACCCGCACCCACCCCACCCGGGCGCGGCTGATCCACACGGCCCTGACGGCGCTGCGCGAAGCCGCTCGACGGAGCCGCCCGGCACCACCGGACGAGCACTGACTCCGCGACCGCTCGGACGGACCCCGTGCTCGCATCGCGCCCCCGACGCCGGACGCGGACGGCAGGACGCCCGCTCAGGGCTGTGCTCCGGTGCGCGTGTGGCGCAGCACCGGGCGCTTGGCCCGGGGGAGTCCTTCGACGACGAGCTCGTAGGCGTTCAGCACCAGCTCCTCGACGAGGTCCGGGGTGATCCCCGGGCCGGCGGCGAGGGAGATCCAGTGCTGCTTGTTCATGTGGTAGCCGGGGGTGATCGTGGGGAACTCCTGGCGCAGCGCCATCGCGTGCGGGGGCTCGCACTTGAGCGTCACGATCGGCTTCCCGGGTGCTTCCGTGGTCATCAGGAAGATCTTGCCCACGACCTTGAACACCTCGTGGTCCGGGCCGAAGGGGCAGGTGTGCGTCACGGCCGGCAGTCCGGCGGCCGCCTCCATGGCGATCTGCTGAAGTCTCGTCCCGTCCACGCCGCTGCTATCCGCGGGACCGGGGGTGGCGGACCTCGTAGCCGACCTGGACCATGCCGTTGTCGAAGCGGCGCTCCCGGAGGAGGCGCAGCTCCAGGGACAGCCCGTCGGGGAAGACCGGGGTGCCGCCGCCCACCGCGACCGGGCACAGCAGGAGCTCGACCACGTCGACCAGCCCCAGCCGCAGGGCGCTGCCGGCCAGGGTCGGGCCCTCGATCGTGAGGTCGCCGGACGCCTCGGACCTCGCGCGCTCGAGAGCCGCGGCGGTGAACTCCCGCTCGAGCCGGGTGCGCTCGGTCCAGGTCCGGCCGAGGGAGGAGGAGAAGACGATCTTCTCGGCGCGCTTCCAGGTCTCCGCGAAGCGCGCCGACTCCGGGGACCACGTCGCCGCGGACGGGTCGGTCTCCCAGACGGCCATGGTCTCGTACATGCGCCGCCCGTAGAGATAGGTGCTGACCGGTGCCAGGTCCGTGGTCAGGGCGGCGACGACGGCCTCGTCGGGCACGGCCCAGGAGAAGCTGCCCTGCTCGTCCGAGTTGTAGCCGTCCAGCGAGGAGGCGACGGAGTAGATCACTTTCCCCATGCCCCCACTCAACCCGCCGGAGCTGCCCGGGCACAAGAGGGGCAGCGGATCCGAGGTCCGTCGTGCGTCCAGCGGCGGGTCGTCAGCCGTGCCCGTCCCGGTCCTCGCCGCGGCGGGACGCCTCCGCCCGCGCGGCAGCACGCACGTGCGGGTCGGCGGCGTTGTCGGCCGCGTGGCGACGGTCGGCGGCGCTCAGGTGGTCGCTGCCGAGCGCGGCAGCCGCCACGTCGACGTCGCTGTGGTGCAGGGCGATGTCGAGCAGCTCCGCCGTGTCCGTCAGCTCCTCGACGCCGTCGGCGGTCCAGGCCTGGACCCGGCGTCGGTGGTCGGCCTCCTTCTGCGCCAGCTGCCGCATCAGCTCACCCGTGTTGATGACAGAGGTGATGGGCTGGGAGTCGTCGTGCTTCGTCACCGTGTCCTCCTGGGGGTCCGTCCGTGGTCGTTCCATTCATAGCCCACGACGCCGTCCCCTGTGGGGAACCGGCCGTCCCCGGAGGCGGAAAGCAGCCCCGCGGGCCCGGGTCCGCCGCGTCGCGGAGCTCTGGGCTGCGGCTTCTGCGAGATCAGCCGCTCCCGCGTGTCGCGCCCTGGCCCGGCGATCTCCCGCCGCCGCGTCACGGTCGCCCACTGATCGCCGGACCCCGAACAGGGTCCCTCCGCCCGCTCCGGGTGGCGGGGCCCTCGGGGTGGGAGGACGGTGCAGGAGTCAGCGGACTTCGCGGAGGGAGCCGTCGGTGACGTCGTAGACGAAGCCCCGCACGCTGTCCCGGTGCGGGACGAAGGGGTTCTCGGTGATCCGCGCCATGGACCGGCGGACGTCGTCGTCGGGATCGGTGAAGGACTCCGGTGACCACGGCGGGCGCATCCCGGTGTCGGCCTCGATCTGTGCCGTGAAGGCGTCGTCGGTGAAGGTGAGCATGCCGCAGTCGGTGTGGTGGATGAGGATGATCTCCCGGGTGCCCAGCAGTCGCTGGCTGATGACCAGGGACCGGATCTCGTCGTCGGTGATCACCCCGCCCGCGTTGCGGATGACGTGGGCGTCGCCCTCGCTCAGCCCCAGCAGTCCGTAGGGGTTGAGCCGGGCGTCCATGCAGGCCACCACGGCCACCGGCAGGGCCGGGGGCATGGGCAGATCGCCCTTGGTGAAGGCGGCGGCGTAGGCCTCGGCGTGGTGCAGGAGGTCGTCGGTGGCGCTCATGGCGGGTCCTTTCCTCGACGGGTGCGGCGGACCGCGTCCCGGGGGCCGGCTTCGGTCCCCGGTGTCCCCGGGCGCTGCGGTCCGACCCGTCCGGAGCCGCCCGGTCCGCTCCTCACCCTAGGACCGGGCGTCGCCCGTGCACACCCCTCCCGTGGTCATCGTTCGCGACGCGGAGGCCGGTTCCGGGGCCCGGCGCTGCGACCGGCTCCTCACTCCGGACCGCCCCGCAGCACGTCCACGTGCACGTGGTCGAGGTGGCGCAGGATCTCGTTGCCGGGCTCGGGCGCGTCGTAGTCCCGCCACCGCCCCCGCGAGCTGTGCGCGCTCCAGAAGCGGTCGTCGAAGATGACGTACTGGACGTCCAGGTCCTCGGCGTGCGCGACCAGCCAGTGGGCCAGCAGCCACCCCTCGCGCCGGTTCTCCTCGGTCACGGGGCGGAAGAAGACGTCGACGGCGCGGCCGTCGTAGTGCGTCGACTCCTCGCCGTGCCCCTGGCCGACGCCGCCGGGGGCGAACCCGCCCAGACTCTGCTCTCCGAACACCTCGGTCATCGCTGCGCGCACCCGCTCGGCGCGCGGGGTCAGGCCGGTTGCGGTCAGCTGCTGCTGCGGCAGGTCGTCGGCCGCTGAGCCCCGGCAGCTCAGGCTCGCGCCGGCGTCCTCGGGTGGTCCGTCGGCCAGGCGCCGCAGCACCGCCGGGTCGAGGCCGGAGGTGTCCGGGGCCTCCACCCCGCGGGCGGCGAGCGCCACCGCGGTCGTGGCCCGCTTCGCCTCCTCGCGGTCGAGCCCGACCGCTCCGTCCGCGGTCTCGACGACGCACTCGGCACCCCAGGTCAGCCCGCCGTCTCCGGTGCGCAGGCCGCTGATCAGGCCGGGCCCGAGGAGCACCAGTGCTCCCGCCAGCATCCCGAGCACGAGAAGCAGTGCGAGGAGCGAGCGCAGGGGGCGGCTCCGGTCCCGGTCCCGGTGCGCGGTGCCGGCGGTTCTGGTGGTTCTGGCGGCGATGATGCACCTGCTTCCGCTCGGGGTGTGGGGATGCCGGCTCCAGCACAGCAGGCGGACCTGGCGAGAACCTGCACGAGACGTGCAGGAAACCGGCTCGTGGCCCCTTGACAGCCCGGTGTGATCCGTATCATGCTGGACCACATGAACCTGTCAGACAGCCGGACAGCCGGACAGCCGGTGGAGCGCTTCAGTGCGGCGGAGGCCGTCTTCAAGGACCTGCTCGCGCAGATCCGGGAGGGGCGCCTCGCCGTGGGGGAGAAGCTGCCCTCGGAGGCTGCGCTGGCCCAGGGGTACGGCGTGAGCCGGTCCGTGATCCGCGAGGCGCTGCGCTCCTGCGCGGCGCTGGGTCTGACCGTCAGCCGCACCGGCAAGGGGACGTTCGTCGTCTCCCAGCGGGTGGCCGAGGACCTGGCCCTGGGCGCGTACTCGGCCCGGGACCTGCACGAGGCCCGGCCGCACATCGAGGTCCCCGCGGCCGGTCTCGCCGCGCGCCGCCGCACCGAGGAGGACGTGCGCTTCCTGCAGGACGTCGTGGCGGCGATGGCGGCCGAGGACGACCCCCAGGCCTGGGTCGAGCTGGACACCAGCTTCCACGCCGCCGTCGCCCGGATCAGCCACAACCGGGTGTTCGAGAAGGTCATCGCCGACATCCGCGAGGCGCTCTTCCACCAGTCCGAGACCCTCAACGTGGTGGCGGCCCGCCAGAAGCGCTCGGACGAGGAGCACCTGCGCATCTTCCACGCGATCCGCGACGGCGCGGCCGACGAGGCGGAAGCGGCCATGCAGGACCACCTCGCGGCCGTGCGCGGCGCCCTCGGCGCCATCACCGGCGAGTAGCCCGCCGGCCGTCCCGGCCGCTGTTCCGGCCTCCCCGGCCTCCGCTCGAGCAGGCGCGGTCCTCGCCCTGCTCGTCCGTCGTCCTGCCCTCGACCCTGCCCTCCGTTCCGCGCGGGGCGCCCTCCGGCGCCTCCCTCCGGCGCGCGCCCCCGCTCGCACCGATCACCTCCAGCAAGGACCCAGCATGACCACCGCAGCCCTCGAGGCACCTCTGTCCACCGCCCGCCCGCAGCACGTGCCCGTCGCCGAACAGGTCCGCGACGGCGTTGTCGAGAGCGTGCACCACGGCTCGCTCGTGGCCACGGACGCCGCCGGGCGGATCCTGTTCGAGGCCGGAGACCCCCTGGCCCTCTTCTACCCCCGCTCCTCCCTCAAGCCGCTGCAGGCGGTGGCCATGCTCCGCGCCGGCCTCGAGCTGCCCGGGCCCCTGCTGGCCCTGGCCGCGGCCAGCCACTCCGGGGCGCCCCGGCACCGGGACGGCGCGCGCCGCATCCTCGCCGGCCACGGCGCGGACGAGACCGCCCTGGAGAACGTGCCCGACCTGCCGTACGGACCCGCCGAACGGGCCGCCGCCCTGCGCGCCGGCGAAGGGCCCACCCGCCTGGCCCAGAACTGCTCCGGCAAGCACGCCGCCATGGTCGCCACCTGCCGGGTCAACGGCTGGCCCGTGGCCGGCTACACCGACCCCGGCCACCCGCTGCAGCTGCTGATCGCCGAGGTCGTGACGGAGCTGACCGGCGAACCGCTGGGGCCCGGCAGCACCGACGGCTGCGGCACCCCCCTGCACGCCGTCACCCTCCGGGGCATGGCCACCGCCTTCGCCCGGCTGGCCTCCGCCGCCCCGGGCACGCCCGAGGCCTGGGTCGCGTCCGCCATGACCGGGCACCCCGAGCAGGTGGCCGGCGAGGGCCGCGACGTCACGGAGCTCATGCGCGGGGTCCCCGGTCTGCTGGCCAAGGACGGCTTCGAGGGCCTGCAGCTCGTGGGCCTGCCGGACGGGCGCGGTCTGGCCGTGAAGATCGCCGACGGCGCCGACCGCGCCCGGATGCCGGTGACCGTGCAGGCCCTGCAGCGGCTCGCGGTGGACCCCGCAGCGCTCGCCGGCCTGGACCGGGTCCCCGTGCTCGGCGGGGGCCGCACCGTGGGGTCGCTGCACGCCGTCGCCCTCGCCGCCGCCCGCTGAGCCGCTGCCCGCTGTCCCTCCGCTCCGAGAGAGACCGCCCGTCGTCCCGCTGACCCACCGTCTTGCTGCCGTCCACCACCCCGTGACACCCGAGAGAACCGAGAGAACCATGACCGCTCCCGCCTTCCGCACCGAGCACGACCTGCTCGGCGACCGCCAGGTCCCCGCCGACGCCTACTGGGGCGTGCAGACCCTGCGCGCCGTGGAGAACTTCCCCATCACCGGCCTGCCCCTGGGCGGCCACGCCCACCTGGTGCGGGGCCTGGCGGCCGTGAAGCTCGCCGCCGCCCGCGCCAACCACGAGCTCGGGCTGCTCGACACCGCCCGGGCCGACGCCGTCGTGGCGGCCTGCCAGGAGATCCTGGACGGGCGCCTCCACGAGCAGTTCCGCGTGGACGTGATCCAGGGCGGCGCCGGCACCTCCTCCAACATGAACGCCAACGAGGTGATCGCCAACCGGGCCCTGGAGCTGCTGGGCGCCGGGAAGGGGGAGTACTCCCGGCTGCACCCCAACGACCACGTCAACCTGTCGCAGTCCACCAACGACGCGTACCCCACGGCTGTGAAGATCGCCACGATCACCGGCGTGCAGGAGCTGCTCGCGGCCCTGGAGGTGCTGGAGGACGCCTTCGCGGCGAAGGCCCGCGAGTTCCGCACCGTCGTGAAGATGGGCCGCACCCAGCTGCAGGACGCCGTGCCCATGACCCTGGGCCAGGAGTTCGGCACCTACGCCGTGATGATCCGGGAGGACCGCCAGCGCCTCGCCGAGGCGAGCCTGCTGGTCCACGAGATCAACCTCGGGGCGACGGCGATCGGCACCGGGCTCAACGCCCCGGACGGCTACGCCGCCGCGGCCTGCCGCCACCTGGCCGCCGTGACCGGCCTGCCGCTGGTCACCGCCGTCGACCTCGTGGAGGCCACCCAGGACGTCGGGTCCTTCGTGCACCTGTCCGGGGTGCTCAAGCGGGTGGCCGTGAAGCTGTCCAAGATCTGCAACGACCTGCGGCTGCTCTCCTCCGGGCCCCGGGCGGGGCTGGGCGAGATCACCCTGCCCGCCGTGCAGTCCGGCTCCTCGATCATGCCGGGCAAGATCAACCCGGTGATCCCGGAGGTCGTCAGCCAGGTCGCCTACGAGGTCATCGGCAACGACGTCACGATCACCATGGCCGCCGAGAGCGGACAGCTGCAGCTCAACGCCTTCGAGCCGATCATCGTCCACAGCCTGCACAAGAGCGTCGCCCACCTCCGGGCGGCCTGCACCACGCTCACGGAGCGCTGCGTGCGCGGCATCACCGCCAACGAGGAGCACCTGCGCGCGTCGGTGGAGCACTCCATCGGCCTGGTGACCGCGCTGAACCCTCACCTGGGCTATGCCACGGCCACCGCGATCGCCCAGGAGGCCCTGGTCACGGGCGCCGGCGTCGCGGAGCTGGTGCGCGAGCGCGGTCTGCTGACCGCCGAGGAGCTGGGCCGCATCCTGCGCCCGGAGCGCCTCGCCAACCTCACCGTCTGACCCGTCCACGAGCTCTTCCGCCACCACCCAGGAGACCGAGCCATGCCCCCTGTGTCCGTCCACCACCCGGACCGGCGCCACGCCACCCCGGCCCAGCCGCCGACCGCCGCCCTCGACGTGCTCCACGCGGAGGACGAGGGCTACCACAAGGGGCTCAAGCCCCGGCAGATCCAGATGATCGCGATCGGCGGCGCCATCGGCACCGGCCTGTTCATGGGCGCCGGCGGGCGGCTGGCCAGCGCCGGGCCCGCCCTTGTGCTCGTCTACGCGGTCTGCGGCTTCTTCGCGTTCCTCATCCTGCGCGCCCTGGGCGAGCTCGTCGTGCGCCGCCCGTCCTCGGGCTCCTTCGTCTCCTACGCCCGGGAGTTCTACGGCGAGAAGGCGGCGTTCTTCACCGGCTGGCTGTACTGGCTCAACTGGGCCATGACCGCGATCGTGGACATCACCGCCGTGGCGCTGTACATGAAGTTCTTCGCCCGGTACTGGGCTCCCATCGGGGACGTCCCCCAGTGGCAGTACGCCCTGGCCGCCCTGCTGCTCGTCCTTGGGCTGAACCTCGTCTCGGTCAAGGTCTTCGGCGAGCTCGAGTTCTGGTTCGCCCTCATCAAGGTGGCCGCGCTCTCCGCCTTCCTGGTGGTCGGGATCTGGCTCGTGCTCTTCGGCACCCCGGCCGACGGCCAGGAGGTGGGCCTGTCCCTCATCGGCCAGAACGGCGGGCTCCTGCCCAACGGTCTGCTGCCGGCGGTCGTCGTGATCCAGGGCGTGGTCTTCGCCTACGCGTCCATCGAGCTGATCGGCACCGCGGCCGGTGAGACGGAGCACCCCGAGAAGGTCATGCCGCGCGCCGTGAACACGGTGATCGTGCGCATCGCGGTCTTCTACGTCGGGTCGCTGACCCTGCTGTCCCTGCTCCTGCCCTACACCGCCTACAAGGCCGGGGAGAGCCCGTTCGTGACGTTCTTCGGCTCCATCGGCGTGGCCGGCATGGACACCGTGATGAACCTCGTGGTGCTCACCGCGGCCCTGTCCTCGCTCAACGCCGGGCTCTACTCCACGGGCCGGATCCTCCGCTCGATGTCCCTGGCCGGATCGGCCCCCCGCTTCGCGGGACGGATGAACCGGGCCGGCGTCCCGTACGGCGGCATCGTGCTGACGGCGGCGGTGGCCGTGCTGGGCGTGGTGCTCAACGCCCTCGTGCCGGCCCAGGCCTTCGAGATCGTGCTGAACCTCGCCTCGGTCGGCATCATCAGCGCCTGGGCGATGATCATGCTCTGCCACCTCCGGCTCGTCTCCTGGTCCCGGCAGGGCAGGGCGGAGCGCCCCGGCTTCCGGCTCCCCGGCGCGCCCTTCACCGGCTGGCTGACCCTGGCGTTCCTCGTGACCGTCGTCGTGCTGATGGCCTTCGACTCCCCGATCGGGACCTGGACCGTCGCCTCCCTGCTGCTGCTCGTGCCGCTGCTGGTCCTCGGCTGGTACCGGTGCCGGGACCGGGTGCACGAGATCGCCGCGGCCCACGCCGCCGTCGCCCGGACCGCCCCGGCGGCCTCCGAGGAGACGGGGCCGCCCGTCCGGTAGGACCCCGCCCCGGGGGCGCGGCATCCGCGCCCCCGGCTCACGGACGTCCGGCCCCCCGGCTCGCCTCCGCCCGGCCTGCGGCGATCTGGGCGGCCCAGCGCACCCGGAAGGGCCGCCGATCCGGGTCCGTCGTCCCCGGCGGCTCGACGGCCGGCTCCGCGGCCCCGGTGTCCGTCCCGGCGGTCTGCTGCCGGGGCCGAGGGGAGGCGTGGCGTCGGGCGGCCGCCACCGCCTCGGCGCGGCGCTGCTCGGCCTCCGCCGCGGCGCGCTGGTCCGGAGAGCGCATCGGGGTGCCGTCCTGGTGGGTCCAGGTGCGCAGGCGGGCGGCGAACCAGGCGCCTGGGTTCTCGATCCCGGTCACCGAGTCGTGGGTGTAGCGCACGCCCTGCGGGGTCCAGTCCAGGGCGTGCAGGACGTCGGCGACGGTCCACCCGGCCTCGAAGTGCGGCCCGGCCACGGCCACGGCGTAGGCGGTGGTGATCCGGCGCAGCACCAGCGCGTGGTGCTGCAGCTCCAGTCCGGCCCGCCGGAGCACCTGCTGCCGGTCACGCCGGGTCGGCGCCGTCGTCGTCGGCCGCACTGCCGCGTGGACCGGCCACAGCGGAGCTGTCCGCCGGGCCAGGGCGGCCTTGACCTCCCGCCGCTGCGCGTCGGCTCCGGCAGCGGGCCGGGGCGCGGCAGGGGCCCTCGAGGAAGGCTCCGCGCGCACGTGCGGGGAAGGGCCCGACCCCTCCGGGGGAACCGGGTCGACGTCGCGATCCACTGGCGTTGCCTCCTCTGCGGACTCGTCGGTGGTGTTCTCCGGACCCGGGGCCGGCCCGTGGGCAGGAGCCCGGGGCGCTTCAGCCCGCACCGGACTGGACGACCAGCAGCATCGTGCCCTCGGGATCACGGACGTAGGCGACGGTCTCGCCCCACGGCATGGCCTCCGCATCGACAGGCACGGCCGCACCGGCCCGGCGGGCGGCGTCGAGGACGGCCGGAAGGTCCTCGACGTAGACGCACAGGTCCACCGCGTGGCCGGTAGCGGGAAGCGGCGTGTCACCGTACAGCGCCGCCGTGGTGCCGACGCCCAGGCCCAGCTGACCGTCTCCCACCCGCAGGACGAGGAAGACCGGCTCTCCCGTCCCGGGGAACCGGTACGTCTGCACGGCGTGGAACACCTCTTCGTAGAAGGCCCCGGTGCCGACCAGATCCGCACAGTTGATGATGGGGAACAGCTCCTGCCCGGTCATGGTCCGACAGTACCGGGATGTGCTCTACTCGGTCGCATGAGCGGTGACTCCCTGCCCGAGGTCCCCACGGCCGACGACTTCCGCGCACTGGCGCGCAGCTCGCCGTGGCGGTTCACCACCGTGCACTTCACCCACCGGCGGCAGCGGGACGCCGGGAGCACTCCGGACGGCGAACCGGTCGAGGCCTGGCTCGACCGGCGCCTCGGCCGTGTGGTCGTCCGCTCGCCCGGGGGCGTCGAGGTCGCCGAAGGGCCCCCCTACGGTGCGGCGGTGAGCCTGATGACCTGCGACGACGACGACACGTGCGCCGTTCCGTCACCGCCGTCGCCGGAGCCGGAGGTGGTGCTGCGCCCGGACGGTCTGGTCGCCCGGCGCCCGGAGGACTGGCACTTCGACCACGGTGATCCGATGTGGCAGGACTACCGGTGGACGGCCATGCTCGACCCCGCCGAGCTGAGCCGGGGAGTGGACGTCGGCGAGGTCGTCGCCACGACACTGCGGGGCCGCCTCACCTGGTCGGCCGCCTGCCGGCCGCTGCTCGGGGCCGCCGAGGACCGGGAGAACGGCTACACCCCGCGGTGCGGGTGCTGCCCTCTGCTGGACAGTGCCGCCAGCCGGATCCACGAGTACGGCCGTGAGGACCCGACCCTCACCAGCGGCGACCTCGCCACGGTCTACCGCGTGCACCTCGACGTGCAGACGGGCATCGTCGTGGACATCACCCCGCTGGACGGCCTCGACGGCACCGGCCTCAGCAACGAGCTCCACGCCGTCGACGCACCGCTGGACCCTCCGCCGCAGGGACCGGAGCAGCCGGGCCGCCCTGCTTGAGGCGGCCGCCGTCGAGGACCTCGTGGACCGGGCCTGACCTGAGGGCACGGCGCGGCCGAGGTCCTCGACCCTCCGGTCACCGCCGCGAGGCGCGCCGGCCCACGAGCCAGCCGGCGCAGAAGGCCCACAGGACGAGCCCGGCCACCACACCGGCCCACCCCGCCGTGGCCTCCGGGGTCACCAGGGTCATGGCCGGGAACGCCGCGTCGCCCGGCGGGGCGTCCGCGAACCACCCGAACGACGCCTCCGCCGGGTGGAGCAGCACCAGCAGTGCCCCGCCCAGCACCAGGAGACCGCCGAGACACGCCAGGACCACCCACCAGGGCGGCATCCGGCGAGGCGGGACGGACGGAGGGGCGGCGGGGCCGGCGGCGTTCATGGTCCGACCCTACGGCCGGTGCGCCGCCCGTCCACAGCACCCCGCGGCGACACCGTGTCGTGCGTCGTCGTCGCCCGTCCCCCCTGCGGCCTGGAGGGACGCGCGGACCGCCCGCCCCCGGGGCACCCGGGTGCCCGCCGCCGCCGGGGCGCAGACCATAGGATGGAGCGCATGTCCAGACCCCACGTGCGCCTGCTCGGCCAAGGCATCCGGTACCTGACCACCCTGCGCGGCGGAGGCTCCGCCTTCCCCGGCCTCGTGATGGAGCGGCTGCACCCCGGGTTCGTGGCCGAGGAGCTCGCGAAGCTGCCGCACGGCGTGGTGCTCATCAGCGGCACCAACGGCAAGACGACCACCACCAAGATGGCCGTCCAGCTGCTGCGCTCGCAGGGCTACAAGGTCTTCACCAACCGCACCGGCTCCAACTTCGTGCGCGGCGTGGCCGCCGCCCTGCTCGGGGAGATGAGCCTCACCGGCCGGCTCGACGCGGACGTCGCCGTGCTCGAGCTCGACGAGGCGCACGCCGTGCACTTCGTCAAGCAGGTCAAGCCCCGCCACGCGCTGCTGCTCAACGTGATGCGCGACCAGCTCGACCGCTTCGGCGAGATCGACACCACCCGGCGGATGCTCGCCCAGATCGCGGCGGCCACCACGGGCACCGTGGTCCTCAACCGGGAGGACCCCCGGATCGTGTCCCTCGCGGAGCACGTCCCCGAGGGCACGCAGACCCGCTGGTTCGGGCTGTCCGCCCCGCTGCGGCCCATGTTCCCCTCCGACGACGACATGCGCTCGGCCGGCGGACCCGACGCCGAGGCCGACCACGAGGCGGAGCTGGCGCCCCGGCCGGCCGCCGACGTGGAGCTGACGTCCTTCGAGGCGAACCGGGTCCGGCTCACGGTGGGCGGGGAGGCCGTCGAGACCACCGTGGAGCTCTACGGCGTCTACAACATGTACAACGCGGCGGCCGCGCTGGCGCTGGCGCTCGCCGTGGCCGGCCCCGACGCGGACCGCGCCGCGCTGGTGGACGAGCTCTCCCGCGTCACCCCCGCCTTCGGCCGCGGGGAGACCATCACCGTGGACGGCCGGCCGCTGCAGCTGCTGCTCGTGAAGAACCCCGCCGGCTTCCGCCTCTCCCTGGCCTCGGCCCGGCCGGGCGACTACGCCACGATGGTCGCCATCAACGACGAGTACGCCGACGGCCGCGACGTCTCCTGGCTGTGGGACGTGGACTTCCACTCCCTGCGCTCCGGCGGCGTGGACGTGGTCTCCGGCACCCGGGCGTGGGACATGGCCCTGCGCCTGGACTACGACGAGGTCGCGGTGCGCGAGGTGGTCCCGGGCCTCGGCGACGCCCTGCGGCGCTTCGTCGCCGGGGCCGGGGACCGGCCGATGCGCGTCTTCTGCACCTACACGTCCATGCTCGAGCTGCGCCGGGAGCTGTCCCGCGTGGCCGAGGTCGCCGAGATCTGAGCGGAGCCCCCGTGACCGACCGCACCGTCCACCTCGTCCAGCTCTACCCCCGGGACATGAACATCTACGGGGACTGGGGCAACACCCTCACCCTCAAGCGCCGGCTGGAGAAGTACGGCTTCGCCGTGCGGCTGAGCGACCACAACCCCGGGGACCCCTTCCCGCCCGACGCCGACCTGCTGGTGGGCGGCGGGGGCCAGGACTCGGGGCAGTTCCGGGTCCAGGAGGACCTGCAGCGGATCGCCCCCGAGCTGCGGGCCATGGCCGCCGACGGCGTGCCGATGCTCGCGATCTGCGGCCTCTACCAGCTCTTCGGCCACGAGTTCCGCACCGGCGCCGGCGAGACCCTGCCCGGCATCGGCATCCTCGACCTGACCACCGTGGGCGGACCCACGCGCCTGATCGGCAACATCGTGCTGGAGTCCCCGGAGTTCGGGACCGTCGTCGGCTACGAGAACCACTCCGGGGTCACCCGGCTCGGCCCGGACCAGACGCCGCTGGGACGGGTGGTGAAGGGCGCGGGCAACAACGGGGAGGACGGTACCGAGGGCGCCCGCGTGCACCACGTGGTGGGCTCCTACCTGCACGGGTCGATGCTGCCCAAGAACCCCGCCGTGGCCGACCACCTGATCCGCGCCGCGGTGGAGCGCCGGTGCGGCGTCTTCGACGCCGCACCGCTGGACGACACCCTGGCTGAGCGGGCCCGGGAGGTCGCGCAGGCCCGGCCCCGCTAGGGCCCCGGCCGGGGCGGCGCGCACCCGGTAGAATGGACCGGGACTTCTCCGGCCCGTCCCGGCCATCGCCGGGGCGGGCCGTGCCGGGACGACGCACGACGCGTCCCGGCCGACCGCGAACGACTTCCCGAGGAGGGACGCATGTCAGGACACTCCAAGTGGGCCACGACCAAGCACAAGAAGGCCGCGATCGACGCCAAGCGGGCGAAGGCCTTCGCCAAGTACATCAAGGGCATCGAGGTGGCCGCGCGCATGGGCGGGCCCGACACCGCGGGCAACCCGGCGCTGGACCTCGCCGTGTCCAAGGCCAAGAAGAACTCGGTGCCGGTCGCGAACATCGACCGCGCCGTCAAGCGCGGCGCCGGCCTGACCGGTGAGGTCGTCGACTACACCGAGATCCTCTACGAGGCCCGTGGGCCGCAGGGCACGGCGCTGTACATCGAGTGCCTCACCGACAACAAGAACCGCGCCGCCTCCGAGGTGCGCGTGGCCGTGACCCGCAACGGCGGCACCATGGCCGACTCCGGCTCCGTGGCGTTCCTCTTCGAGCGCAAGGGCGTCGTGGAGGTCACCCGCACCGAGGGGCTGACCGAGGACGACGTCCTCATGGCCGTCCTGGACGCCGGCGCCGACGAGGTCGTGGAGCAGGAGGACGTCTTCGAGGTCGTCTCCGAGGCCACCGACCTGCCCGCGATCCGCGCGGCCCTCGACGAGGCCGGGCTCGAGTACAACAACGACGACCCGCAGTTCCGCCCGAGCATGCTCGTGGAGCTCGACGCCGAGGGCGCCCGGAAGTTCCTGCGCCTGGTCGACGCCGTCGAGGAGCTCGACGACGTGCAGAACGTCTACGCCAACGCGGACATCCCCGCCGAGGTCCTGGCCCAGCTCGACTCCGAGGACTGACCACGGCGACGCAGCGGATCCTCGGGGTGGACCCCGGACTGACGCGGTGCGGGTTCGGCCTGATCGACATGGCCGGCAACCGCACCGCGTCCTTCGTGGACGTCGGGGTGGCCGGCACGGACGCCGCCGACCCGCTGGACGTGCGTGTGCTGCGGATCTGGGAGGCCACCGAGCGGTGGATCGAGCGCTACCGGCCCGACGCCCTCGCCCTCGAGCGGGTGTTCGCCCAGACCAACGTGAACACCGTCATCGGCACGGCCCACGCCTCCGGCGCCGTGATCGCCTCGGCCGCCCGCCACGGCGTGCCGGTGGCCTGGCACACCCCGTCCGAGGTCAAGGCCGCGGTGACGGGGGAGGGGCGGGCCGACAAGGCGTCCGTGGCCCGCATGGTGATGCGCATCCTCCGGCTCGACGAGGCGCCCCGGCCCGCCGACGCGGCCGACGCCCTGGCCATCGCCATCTGCCACGGCTGGCGCGGCGGCGGCACGGGCGTGGACGCCACCGCCCGGACCGAGACGCACCAGGGCGCCCGCCCCCTGGCCGCCGCCCGCTCCGGCATGACCCCCGCCCAGCGGGCCTGGGCCGAGGCGGAGCACCGTGCCAAGCGGGGCGGGCGCCGCTGAGCCGGCGCCCACTGCTAGAGTGGTCGTCATTCGTAGATCTGTTCGATCGACCGTGCACGGCCCCCGCCGGGCACGGGAAGGAGTTGCGCGGTGATCGCGTCCATCACGGGACAGGTCGAGCACGTCGGCCTCACCACCGCCGTCGTGGCGGTAGGCGGGTTCGGCGTCCAGGTGCAGGCGACGCCGGAGACCCTGTCCGGCCTGCGGATCGGCGGGGAGGTCCGGCTCGACACGGCGTACGTGGCCCGCAAGGACGAGTCCCCGCTGCTCTTCGGCTTCCGCAGCCCCGCCGAGCGCGAGGTCTTCGAGATCATGCTCGGCGTGAGCGGCGTGGGCCCCCGCACGGCGCTGGCGGTGCTCTCCGTGCTCGGCCCGGACGCCGTCCACCGCGCCATCGCGCAGGGGGACGCCAAGGCGTTCACCACCGTCCCCGGCATCGGCCCCAAGGGCGCCCGCCGGATCGTGCTGGAGCTGGCCGACAAGCTCATCGTCCCGGACCGTCCCGCCCAGCCGGCCGCCGCCGCCCCGATGGAGCCGTGGCGGGAGCAGGTGCTCGAGGCCCTCGTGGGCCTGGGCTGGAACGAGAAGGACGCCGCCCGGGGCATCGCCGACGCTCTCTCCGGCCGGGAGGAGCTCGCCGCCTCCGGTGACGTGCCCGCGATCCTGCGCACCGTGCTCGGGTGGCTCGGCGCGGCCAAGGCCGGGCCCCGGGTCCCGGCGGAGCGAGGAGCCTGAGCGTGGCCCGCGACGACGGCGCCGCCGTGAACTCCCGGGACCGGCTGGTCTCGGGGGAGGACGAGCCCGACGAGAAGCAGCTCGAGTCGGCGCTGCGGCCCGCGAACCTCGACGAGTTCGTGGGGCAGAAGCGGGTGCGCCAGCAGCTGTCCCTGGTGCTCGAGGCCTCGCGGCTGCGGGGCCGCTCCGCCGACCACGTCCTGCTCTCCGGTCCTCCCGGGCTGGGCAAGACGACCCTGGCCATGATCATCGCCGAGGAGATGGGCGCGCCCCTGCGGATCTCCTCCGGCCCGGCCATCCAGCACGCCGGCGACCTCGCCGCGATCCTGTCCTCCCTGACCGAGGGGGAGGTGCTGTTCCTCGACGAGATCCACCGCATGTCCCGGCCCGCCGAGGAGATGCTCTACATGGCCATGGAGGACTTCCGGGTGGACATCGTGGTGGGCAAGGGCGCCGGCGCCACCTCCATCCCGCTGGACCTGCCGCCGTTCACCCTGGTGGGCGCCACCACGCGGGCCGGCCTGCTGCCGGGCCCGCTGCGCGACCGCTTCGGCTTCACCGGCCACCTCGAGTTCTACTCCGTGGAGGAGCTCGAGCTCGTGCTGCGCCGCTCCGCCGGTCTCATGGACCTCGCGATGACCGCGGAGGGCTTCGCCGAGGTCGCCTCCCGCTCCCGGGGCACCCCGCGCATCGCCAACCGGCTGCTGCGCCGGGTGCGGGACTGGGCGCTGGTGCACGGCATCCAGCGGATCGACGCCCGCACCTCCTCCGCGGCCCTCGACATGTACGAGGTGGACACCCGCGGCCTCGACCGGCTGGACCGCTCGGTGCTCGAGGCGCTCGTGACGAAGTTCGGCGGCGGGCCGGTGGGCCTGTCCACCCTGGCGATCGCCGTGGGGGAGGAGACGGAGACGGTCGAGACCGTGGCCGAGCCCTACCTGGTCCGCGAGGGCCTGCTCGGCCGGACCCCCCGGGGCCGGATCGCGATGGCCGCCGCCTGGGACCACCTGGGCCTGCGCCCGCCCGAGCACGCGGCGTTCAAGGACCCCGGGCTGCGGGCCGCCTTCGGCGGCACGGCCGCGGCCCCGGCCGCCGAGGACGTCCCGCCGCTGTTCGAGGACTGAGCGCGGCCGCAGACCCGGGGGCTGCCTCCCGGGTGCCGTCCAGGACGCTGACGGGCCGGATCACCTACCATGGTGAGGACACCCACCACCGATCGAACGGAAGTCCGTGAGCCCGCTCCTCCTCGTCCAGTCCCTCCCCGCCCAGGCCGCCCAGCCCACGGGAGGCAGCACGGCCTGGCTGCTGCCCCTGATGCTCGTGGCCATGGTGCTCCTGCTCTGGCTGCCCATGCGCCGACAGAAGAAGGCCGTGGCCCAGGTCAAGGAGAAGCAGGCGGCCATGGGCCCCGGCACCGAGGTCATGACGAACTACGGCCTCTACGGCACCGTGCGCTCGATCGACCGGGACACCAACAAGGTGGTCCTCGAGATCGCCCCGGGCACCGCCGTGACCGTGCACCTGCAGACCGTCACCACGGTCGTCGAGGACGAGGCGGCCCCCGCCGCCGAGACCGAGGCGGCGCCGTCGGTGGTCGAGCCCGGCGCCCCCGGCGCGGGATCGACCCCGGTCGAACCCCTCGACGACGACGCCCGGCGCGAGCCCGGGCAGCGCAACGACTGACCCCCCACACGGGACGACGGGCCGACCACTGGTCGGCCCGTTCCCATGCACAGGCCCGGCCTCACCGGGCCGTCGTTCGTAAGGAAGACCATGGCACTGACCACACGCAAGACCCCCGCTGACCCGGGGCCCGCCGCCCCGGACGGCCCGTCCGGGCGGGGCGGCTCGACCGCGCCGGCGCGCTCGGGGGTGCGGGCCGCCCTCTCGACCGCCCGGCGGTCCCTGATCGGGCTGGCCGTGCTGCTCGCCCTGCTGGCCGGGCTCCTGGCCTGGGGCGCGGGCACCGACCGCACCGGCTGGGGCCCCAAGCTGGCCCTGGACCTGGAGGGCGGGACGCAGATGATCCTCTCCCCCTCCCTGCAGGGGGAGGACGCCGGCCAGGAGATCACCGCCGAGCAGCTGGACCAGGCCGTCGAGATCATCCGCCAGCGCGTCGACGGCTCGGGCGTGGCGGAGGCGGAGATCGCCACCCAGTCCGGCAACAACATCGTGGTCTCCATGCCCGGCGTGCCCTCCGCCCAGACCCGCGAGCTCATCCAGACCTCGGCGCAGATGAACTTCCGCCCCGTGCTCACCACCGCCGCGGCGGAGCCGGTGCCCGAGGACCAGCGCGTCGCCGACGACGAGGTGCCCGAGCCCACGGCCGAGCCCACCGACGCCTCCGACCCGAACTGGATCACCCCGGACCTGTTCCGGGAGTTCGAGGAGGCCGACTGCACCGTGCCGCAGTCCCCCGAGGAGCGGGAGGCCCAGGACGCCGACGCCCCGACCATCGCCTGCGAGCCCGAGACCGGCACCAAGTACCTCCTGGGCCCGGTCGAGATCCAGGGCACCGGGATCGAGGACGCGTCCTACGGGACGGCGCAGAACTCCACCGGGGTCTCCCTGAACCAGTTCGCCGTGAACCTGCAGTTCGGCCCCGAGGCCACGGACACCTTCCGGGAGCTCTCCGAGCGGCTCTACGGCATCGGCAGCGCCACGCCCGGCGACCCCCGCAGCCAGTTCGCGATCCTGCTCGACGGCCAGGTGGTCTCCGCCCCGTCGATGAACGCCGTGATCTCCGACGGCCAGGCCCAGATCACGGGTCAGTTCACGGAGGAGCAGGCGCAGTTCCTGGCCGAGCAGCTCAAGTACGGCGCGCTGCCCATGAGCTTCGACATCCAGTCCGAGCAGCAGATCTCCGCGACCCTGGGCGCCGACCAGCTGCGGATGGGCATCATCGCCGGGATCATCGGCCTGGTGCTCGTGTGCGTGTACTCGCTCTTCCAGTACCGGCTGCTGGGACTGGTGACCATCAGCTCGCTCGTGGTCGCGGGCGTGCTCACCTGGCTGGCGATCACGCTGCTGGGCTGGTCCGCGAACTACCGGCTGTCCCTGGCCGGCGTGGCGGGCCTGATCGTGGCGATCGGCCAGACCGCCGACTCGTTCATCGTCTACTTCGAGCGCATCCGCGACGAGATCCGCAGCGGCCGCTCCATCCCCGCGGCGGTCGACCACGGCTGGCAGCGCGCCCGCCAGACCGTGCTCGCGTCCAAGGCCGTGAACCTGCTGGCCGCGGCGGTGCTGTACTTCGTGGCCGTGGGCAACGTGCGCGGCTTCGCCTTCACCCTCGGGCTGACCGCGATCGCCGACCTCCTCGTCGTCTTCCTGTTCACGCACCCGGTGATGGTCATGCTCGCCCGCACCCGCTACTTCGGCGGCGGCGGGAAGCACTCGGGGCTCAGCCCCGAGGCCCTCGACGCGGTGCCCCTGTACCGGGGCGCCGGACGGCTGCGCGAGCCCTCGGCGGAGCACGACGGGCTGACCATCGCCGAGCGGCGCCGGCGCGCGGGACGGACCGCGCCGCAGGACCCCCCGTCCGCGGTAGCACCGGACGGCGCGCCGGTCGGCGCGCCGTCGTCCGCCGCCCGCACCCCCGAGGAGAACGCCTGATGTCCCGGTTCGCAGATTTCGGCAACGCCCTGCACAGCGGGCGCACCTCCTACCCCTTCGTGGGCCGGGCCGAGCGGTGGCTCGCGATCGTGGGCGTCCTCGTGCTGCTCTCCCTGCTCGTGCCCGTCGCCAAGGGTGGCTTCAACCTCGGCATCGACTTCACCGGCGGGTCCGAGTTCACCGTGTCCGCCGTGGCCGACCCGGACATCGAGACCGGCCAGCAGGCCGTCGCCGATTCCTCGGACGCCGCGGAGGTCGAGGTCACCAACATCGCCCCGGAGACCGTCCGGGTGCGCACCGAGCAGCTCGACGACGACCAGACGCTCGCCGTCAAGGACGCCCTGGTCGAGGCCTACGGCGTGAGCGAGCAGGAGGTCACCTCCAACTTCGTGGGGCCCACCTGGGGCGCCGGCGTCACCAGCCAGGCACTGCAGGGCCTGGTGGTCTTCGTGGTCCTGGCCACCGCCCTGATGGCCCTGTACTTCCGTACCTGGAAGATGTCCGTCTCGGCGATCGCCGGCATGCTCGCCTCGGTCGCGATCACCGCCGGGATCTACTCGCTCGTGGGCTTCGAGGTCACCCCCTCGGCGGTGATCGGCTTCCTCACGGTGCTCAGCTACTCGCTCTACGACTCCGTGGTGGTCTTCGACAAGGTCCGGGAGAACACCGAGGGCCTGCTCGACGGCACGGCCCCGCCGGAGCGGGCCGGACGGAAGTACTCCGACCAGGTGAACCTCGCCGTCAACCAGACGCTCGTGCGCTCGATCAACACCTCCGTGGTCGGCATCCTGCCGGTGGGCTCGATCCTGTTCATCGGCTGGCTCGTCCTGGGCGCGGGCACCCTCAAGGACCTGTCCCTGTCCCTGTTCGTCGGGATCATCGTGGGCACCGCCGCCACCCTGTTCGTGGCCGCGCCCCTCTACGCGCTGCTGCGCCGCGGGGAGCCCGCCATCCAGGAGCAGGAGGCCCGTGCGGGGGCGTCCGCCGAGCGTGCCGCCGAGGAGGCGCTCGCGCACTAGACTGTAGCCACCGTAGGGCGGGCCGTGCAGGTGCGGACCGCCACAGCAGCACACGTCGGACCCGGACCGGGGACGAGGACAGGGGCGGCGGCCGCACGGCCGCCGCCCCGCGTGCATCGATTGGGAAGGAAGTCCCGGCCATGAGCTCGTCCGACGACGGGGCCGTCCCCACGGGCCAGAGCGCCGCACCGACGCCGCCGCGCCGCTCGGACATGGCCGGCACCCACTACGTGGTGCCCGCGTCCCGGCCGATGCTGGGCCGGGCCGTGTTCCCGGGCCGCAGCGACCGCACCCGCTCGAGCCTGTCCTACCTCTCCGGCCGGCCCATGGACCACTCGCCGATCCTCGAGCCGCTGCTGCACACCGTGCGCGCCACCCACCCCGAGGAGGACCTCGAGGTCCTCCAGCGCGCCTTCAAGGTCGCCGAGAAGTGCCACGAGGGCCAGAAGCGCAAGAGCGGCGACCCCTACATCACCCACCCCGTGGCCGTGACCACGATCCTCGCGGAGCTCGGTATGACGGGCGCCACCCTGGTGGCCGCCCTGCTCCACGACACGGTCGAGGACACGGACTACACCCTGGAGCAGCTGCGCGCCGAGTTCGGCGACGAGGTCGCCGCCCTCGTGGACGGCGTGACGAAGCTGGACAAGGTCCAGTACGGGGACGCCGCGCAGGCCGAGACCGTGCGCAAGATGATCGTGGCGATGGCCAAGGACATCCGCGTGCTCGTCATCAAGCTCGCCGACCGCCTGCACAACGCCCGCACCTGGCGCTTCGTCTCCCAGACCTCCTCCTCGAAGAAGGCGCGCGAGACCCTCGAGATCTTCGCCCCGCTGGCCCACCGGCTCGGGATGAACACCATCAAGTGGGAGCTCGAGGACCTCGCCTTCGCGGCGCTCTACCCCAAGGTCTACGAGGAGATCGTGCGGATGGTGGGGGAGCGCCAGCCCCAGCGCGAGCGGTCGCTGGCCAAGATCCGCGAGCGGATCGCCCTGGACCTCTCCGAGGCCGGCATCGAGGCGACCATCACCGGCCGCCCCAAGCACTACTACTCGATCTACCAGAAGATGATCGTGCGCGGGAAGGACTTCGACGAGATCCAGGACCTGCAGGCGGTCCGGGTCCTGGTGAGCACGGTGCGCGAGTGCTACGCGGCCCTGGGCGCCCTGCACGCGCGGTGGCGGCCGCTGCCGGGGCGGTTCAAGGACTACATCGCCATGCCGAAGTTCAACATGTACCAGTCACTGCACACCACGGTGATCGGCCCGGACGGGCGCCCCGTGGAGATCCAGATCCGCACCCACGAGATGCACCGCCGCGCCGAGTACGGCGTGGCCGCGCACTGGAAGTACAAGGACCAGGCCAACCAGGCGAACTCCGCGACCCCGAAGGCCATGGAGGGGGACCTCGCCTGGCTGAGCTCGCTCGTGTCCTGGCAGGAGGAGACCCAGGACTCCTCCGAGTTCCTGGACTCCCTGCGCTACCAGATCAACACGTCCGAGGTGTACGTCTTCACCCCCAAGGGCGAGGTCATGGCCCTGCCCGCCGGCTCCACGCCCGTGGACTTCGCCTACGCCGTGCACACCGAGGTGGGGCACAAGACCATCGGGGCCCGGGTCAACGGCAAGCTCGTGCCGCTGTCCTCGGAGCTCCAGCACGGGGACTGGGTGGAGGTGCTCACCTCCAAGTCCGAGCACGCCGGACCGTCCCAGGACTGGCTGAAGTTCGTGCAGTCCCCGCGGGCGCGCAACAAGATCCGCCAGTGGTTCTCCAAGGAGCGCCGCGAGGAGGCCATCGAGAAGGGCAAGGACGCGCTCACCCGCGCCCTGCGCAAGCACCACCTGCCCCTGCAGCGCACGCTCACCCAGGAGTCCCTGCTTGCGGTGGCGCAGGACTTCCACCGCACCGACATCAGCTCCCTCTACGAGGCGATCGGCTCCGACGTGGTCAGCGCCCAGGACGTGGTCGCGAAGATCGTGGGCGACCTCGGCGGTGCCGACGGCGCGGAGGAGGACTTCGCGGAGACCACCATCGCCACCCAGCCGGTGCGCCCGCGCGTGTCCGACTCGGGGGTGACGGTCCAGGGCGCCTCGGACGTCTACGTCAAGCTGGCCCGCTGCTGCACCCCGGTGCCGCCGGACGAGATCATGGGCTTCGTCACCCGCGGCACCGGGATCTCCGTGCACCGTAAGGACTGCGCCAACATGCTCGCCCTCACCTCCACCGAGCGGGTGGTCGAGGTCGAGTGGGCGCCCACCCAGTCCAGCGTCTTCCTGGTCGAGATCCAGGTGGAGGCCCTGGACCGCAGGTCCCTGCTCTCGGACGTCACCCGGGTGCTCTCCGAGAACCACGTCAACATCCTCTCCGCGTCCGTGCACACCTCGAAGTCGCGGCTGGCGATCTCCCGCTTCGCCTTCGAGATGGGCGACCCCCGCTACCTGGACCACGTGCTCAACCAGGTCCGCCGGATCGACGGGGTCTACGACGTCTACCGCACCTCGGGCAACCGCCCCATCTCGGAGCCCTCCGGCCGGTGAGCCGCCCGGCCGCCCCCGTCAGCGCAGGGGGCGGCCGACGGCCCGGGCGGCGCGGCGGACCCGCAGCAGCGCCGCCTGTCGGCCGGGCATCCGCTCGAAGCTCTCGAGCGCGGCCTGCACCAGCGGGGGCGGGCAGTGCAGGTGCGGGGCGTGCATGAGCTTCTCCAGGGCCGCGGTCCCCTCCTTCCCCGGCACGTGCAGGGCCAGGTCCACCGCGGTGCGCAGCGGCGTGGTGACGTGCACCGGCCCGGCGTCGTGGACGTCGTAGCCGCCCAGCGTGACCTGGTGCAGCGCCAGGCCCTCCGGCACGGGGGACATCGTGGTGCGGCGCAGCTTGTCCAGCAGCACCGGCAGGATGCTGGGGCGCCCGGCGCAGTCGTAGAACCACGCGGCGGAGAGCCGCCCCAGCACCCCGCGCCGCAGCAGGTGGGGCGGCAGCTGCGCCTCGAGCGCCGCGACCTTCACCGCCCGGGTCACCGGGCGCCCGCGCAGCACGTGCGCCTCCAGCACCACGGGCACGAGCACCCCGTCCGTGACGAGGGCCGAGAGCTCGGCGCGCGAGAACGGCCGTGCGGGCAGGAACAGGGTGTCGGGGTGCCAGGGCGGGGCGTCCATGGGCCCACTCTCGTCCACGGCCGCGGCACGGGAAAGGCCCCGCGGCGCGCTGTGGACAGCGCGGCCGCGGGGCCCTCCGGTGCGTCCCGGGTCAGCGCAGGTCGGCCGCCGAACGGCGCAGCGTCTCGAGCCACTGGCGGCTGGTGGCGAGCTCGCCCTCCAGCTTGGCCGCGCGCTTGGTGTCCCCGGTGGCCTGCGCCCGGGCCAGCGCGTCCTCCTGGTCCTCGATCTTCGACTCGAGCTGGGTGAGCATCGAGTTGGACCGTGCCTTCGTCTCCGGGTTGGAGCGCTGCCACTTCTCGTCCTCGACCTGGCGCACGGCGTCCTCCACGGTGCGCAGCTCGGCCTCGACCCGGCGCATGTGGGCGCGCGGGACCTTCCCCGCCTGCTCCCACCGGTCCAGGATGTCGCCCAGGGCGCGCTTGGCGGCCTTGAGGTCCGTGATCGGCAGCAGCGCCTTCGCCTCGGCGAGCAGCTGCTCCTTCACGGCGAGGTTGCCCTCGAACTCCTCGTCGATCCGGTCGTTGTCGGCCTTGCGCGCCGCGAAGAAGGTGTCCTGGGCGGCGCGGAACCGCGCCCACAGGGCGTCGTCGTCCTTCTTGGAGGCACGCTTGGACTCCTTCCACCGGTCCATCAGACGGCGGTACTCCGCGGCCGTGGCGCCCCAGTCGGTGGAGCCGGACAGGGCCTCCGCCTCGGCGATGAGGGCCTCCTTGGCCTTCTTCGCCTCGGAGTTGTCGGCGTCCAGCTGCGAGAAGAACGCACGGCGGTGCCGGTCGAACGTGGTGCGCGCCGTGCGGAACCGCTTCCACAGGGCGTCCTCTGCGGCCCGGCCCAGACGGATGCCGGACTTCTGGTGGGTCTTCCACTGGTCGAAGAGCTCTGCCATCCGGGCCGAGGACTGCTTCCACTGCGTGCGCTGCGGGTCCTGGGCGGCGATCTGCTCCGCCTCCGCCACGATCGCCTCCCGCGCCGCGACGTTCTGGGCGCGCTGCGCCTCGTGGGCGGCGCGCTCGGCGGCCTCGAGCTCCCGGATCGCCGGGCGCAGGGCCTCCAGCCGGGACTCGAGGGCCTTGACGTCCCCGAGCATCTTGCGCTGGCCGACCTGCTCGGCGAGGTGGTCCACGGTGCTCTGCATGTCGGACGAGGGCGCGCCCGCGGCCACCCGCTGCTCGAGCAGCGCCACCTGCGCCTCGACGTCGTCGAACTTCCGGGCGAAGTAGCCCAGCGCCTCGTCCTCGGTCGCGTCCGGGAACTGGCCGCAGAGGACCTCCTCGCCGTCGACGACCACGTAGACGTGCCCGTCCTCCGTGACGCGCCCGAAGGCCCGGGCGCGGGCCACGGACTCCGGGGAGGCGAGCGCCGGCGCCGCCGGGGCCGCGGCCGGGGCCGCCGGGACGGCCGCGGGCGTGGGAGCCGGGCCGGGGGAGGCCTGCGCCGGCGCCGCGGGGGCGCCCGGCCGGGGGACCCCCGGCTTCGGCACGGGTCCCGGGGCGGGGACGGGGCGGGGCGTGGGCTGGTCGTCGGATTCGAGACGTTCTGTCACCGCTGGAACTCTTTCGCTCTCGCCGGGCGCCGACCCCGGGAGCGTGCCCCGCGTCGTCGCCCGGCTTCGGACAATCGTCCTCCCCATACTACCGAGGCCGCCTGCTCCGGCCGCCGGGAGCCCTCCGGTGCCCCCGCGCCGGGCCCGGCGGGGTTCGGGACGGGCAGGGCGAGGGGGCAGGGCACGGGACCGGGGCTGATCCGGGGCCGGACCGGGCGGGGCTTTGGGCCGGGCGCGCGGGGATCCCTAGGATGAGTGCGGAACCGTCGGGCCCGTCCGGGCCGGCCGTCCACCCGTCCCGCCGCCGAATCCACCCGAGGAGCACGTCCCCATGGCCCGCAAGACCTCCCTGTCCGGTTTCCCCGAATGGCTTCCGGAGGAGCGTCTGGTCGAGCTGCACGTCCTCGACCTCCTGCGGGAGAGCTTCGAGCTGCACGGCTTCTCCTCGATCGAGACCCGCGCCGTCGAGACGGTCGGCCAGCTGCTGCGCAAGGGCGAGATCGACAAGGAGGTCTACGTCGTCTCCCGGCTGCAGGAGGACGAGGACGCCCCTGCCGAGCGCGGTGACGACCAGCTGGCGCTGCACTTCGACCTCACCGTGCCCTTCGCCCGGTACGTGGTGGAGAACGGCGGGCACCTCGCCTTCCCGTTCCGCCGCTACCAGATCCAGAAGGTGTGGCGCGGCGAGCGCCCCCAGGAGGGCCGGGCCCGCGAGTTCACCCAGGCGGACATCGACGTGGTGGGCGACGGCGCGCTGCCGTTCCGCTACGACGTGGAGCTCGCGCTCGTGATGATCGACGCCCTGTCGAAGCTGCCCATCCCGCCGTTCGTGCTGCGCGTGAACAACCGCAAGCTCGCCGAGGGGTTCTACCAGGGCATCGGGCTGCAGGACACCGCCGGGGTGCTGCGCAACATCGACAAGCTCGAGAAGATCGGCCCCGAGCGGGTCGCCCAGGCCCTGTGCGACGAGGTCGGCGCCACCCCCGAGCAGGCGCAGGCCGCGCTGCAGCTGGCGGCGATCCGCACCGAGGACACCTCCTTCGTGGAGCAGGTCCGCGCGCTGGGGGTGAACACCCAGCTGCTCGAGGAGGGGCTGCGCGAGCTCGCCGAGGTCGTGGGGGAGGCCTCCCGGCGCGCCCCCGGCACGGTGGTCGCCGACCTCTCGATCGCCCGCGGCCTCGACTACTACACCGGCACCGTCTACGAGACCGTGCTGGTGGGCCACGAGCAGCTGGGCTCCGTGTGCTCCGGCGGGCGCTACGAGTCCCTCGCGTCCACCGGCAAGAAGACCTACCCCGGCGTGGGCCTGTCCGTGGGCGTCACCCGGCTGGTCACCCGCATGCTGTCCCAGGGGATGGCCGCGCCCTCCCGCAAGGTCCCCACCGCGGTGCTGATCTCCCTGGTGGACGAGGAGTCCTGGTCCCCGGCCCAGGACGTGGCCCAGCAGCTGCGCGAGCGCGGCATCGCGTGCGAGGTCTCGGCGAGCGCCGCCAAGTTCGGCAAGCAGATCAAGTACGCCGAGCGCCGCGGCATCCCCTACGTGTGGTTCACGGTCCGCGGCGAGGACGGCTCGCTCGCCCACGAGGTCAAGGACATCCGCTCCGGCGAGCAGGTCTCCGCCGACCCGGCCTCCTGGTCCCCGCCGGCCGAGGACCTGCGCCCGGTCGTGCGCGCCGCGGGCTCCTGACCGGCGCGGGGGAGGTCAGGGCCGCCGGGACAGGACCAGGGCGCGTCCGGCCAGGCCCACGGCGAAGACGCCGAGCATCGTGAGCACGGACTGCCACGGCAGCGTGAACGCCAGCACCAGGCAGCCGGCCAGGCCGAGCGCGTTGACCGCCCGGGGCGCCCACCCCGGGCGCTGCCGGAGGGTGAGCGCGGAGAGGTTCGCCAGCGCGTAGTAGACGAGCACGCCGAAGCTCGAGAAGCCGATGACCGTGCGGACGTCGCCGACCAGCACGAGCACCACCACGAGCCCGGCCACGGCCAGCTCCGCCGCCCACGGCACCCGGTGCCGCTGCGACACCGCGCCCAGCGGCCCCGGGAGGTCCCGCTCGCGGGCCATGGCCAGGGCCGTGCGCGAGATCCCGGCGACCAGCGCCAGCAGCGCCCCCAGCGTGGCCAGGGCGGCGGCCGCGGTGACGACGACGGCGCCCGCGGTCGTCGGCCCCGCCGCCCAGCCGGCCTCGCGCACCACCGTCAGGAGTGGGGCGGCCGACACCGCGAGCCGGTCGACGCCGAGGAAGCGCAGCAGCCCGAGGCCGAGCAGCCCGTAGAGGAGCAGCGTGAACGCCAGCGCCCCCAGCACGGCCCGGGGGATGGTGCGGGCCGGGTCCCGGACCTCCTCGCCCATGGTGGCGACCCGGGCGTAGCCGGCGAAGGCGAAGAACAGGGTGCCCGCCGCCGGCAGCACGCCCCAGCCGGTCCCGTCCCACCCGGGGCCGTCCCCCGCAGGAGCCCCGCCCGCAGTGGGGCCGGTGCCCGAGAACAGCAGCACGACCACGGCCAGCAGGACCACCAGCACCGGGGCGACCAGCAGCTTCGTCAGCCGGGCGGTGCGGGTGACCCCGCCCAGGTTCACCGCCGTGAGACCGAGGACGGCGGCCACGGCGAGCAGCCGCGCCCCGGCGTCGTCGGCCCCTGTGAGCTCCGCGGCGTAGAGGCCGAAGGTCAGCGCCATCGCCGCCGCGGACGCGGTCTTGCCGGTCACGAAGCCCCAGCCGGCCACGAAGCCCGGCCACGGGCCCAGCTGACGGTTCGCGTACACGTACGTGCCGCCGGAGGCGGGGTGGACGGCGGCCAGCTGGGCGGTGGAGGTCGCGTTGCACCAGGCGACCACCGCGGCCAGCAGCAGCGCCAGCGGCAGCCACGGGCCGGCGAACCCCGCGGCCGGGGCGAAGGCCACGAACACCCCGGCGCCGACCATCGAGCCCACCCCGATCACCGTCGCGTCGAGGGTGCCCAGGCGGCGGGCGAGGGCCGGGTGGCCGGGGGAGGTGCTCATGGTCGTCCTGTCGTCGTCCTGGCGGCGGAGGCCCGGGCTGTAAACTCGTGCACGGAACGAGAGTAGGGGCACCCGGTGAATCCCCGGGAAACGCGCGATGGGCGCGGCCCCGTCCGCACCTCCCGAACAACGAAGGGTTTTTCAGTGCTGCGCACCCACAACCTCGGCGCCCTGCGCGCCGAGCACATCGGAGAGACCGTCACGCTGGCCGGCTGGGTCGGCCGGCGCCGCGACCACGGAGGGGTGGCCTTCCTGGACCTGCGCGACGCCTCCGGGGTCGCCCAGATCGTGGTGCGCGACGAGGCGGACTTCCACCACCTGCGCAACGAGTTCGTCCTGCAGGTCACCGGCACCGTGGAGCGCCGCCCCGAGGGCAACGAGAACCCGGCGCTGTCCACCGGCGAGGTCGAGGTCATGGCCGAGACCGTGACCGTGCTCAACACCGCCGCCGCGCTGCCCTTCCAGATCGACGAGCACGTGGAGGTCGGCGAGGACGCCCGCCTGCGGCACCGCTACCTGGACCTGCGCCGCCCGGAGCCGGCCCGTATCATGCGCCTGCGCTCCGACGCCAACCGGGTGGCCCGCGAGATGCTGCACCAGGACGGGTTCACCGAGGTGGAGACGCCCACGCTGACCCGCTCCACCCCCGAGGGCGCCCGCGACTTCGTGGTCCCGGCCCGCCTGGCCCCGGGCTCCTGGTACGCCCTGCCGCAGTCCCCGCAGCTGTTCAAGCAGCTGCTGCAGGTCGGCGGGATCGAGAAGTACTACCAGATCGCACGCTGCTACCGGGACGAGGACTTCCGCGCCGACCGACAGCCCGAGTTCACCCAGCTCGACATCGAGGCCTCCTTCGTGGAGCAGGACGACGTCATCGCCCTCGGCGAGCGGATCGTGGCCGCGCTGTGGAAGCTCATCGACGTGGAGATCCCCACCCCCATCCGCCGGATGACCTACGCGGAGGCGATGGCGAAGTACGGCTCCGACAAGCCGGACCTGCGCTTCGGCCTCGAGCTCACCGAGCTGACCGAGTACTTCCAGGACACCACCTTCCGCGTGTTCAAGGCCCCCTACGTGGGCGCCGTGGTCATGCCCGGCGGGGCGTCCCAGCCGCGCCGCACCCTGGACGCCTGGCAGGAGTGGGCCAAGCAGCGCGGGGCCAAGGGCCTGGCCTACGTCCTCGTCGGCGAGGACGGCACCCTGACGGGACCGGTGGCCAAGAACATCACCGAGGCCGAGCGCGAGGGCCTCGCCGCCGCGACCGGCGCGCGGCCCGGGGACTGCATCTTCTTCGCCGCCGGCGAGAAGAAATCCTCCCGCGCGCTGCTGGGCGCGGCCCGGGTGGAGATCGGCCACCGCACCGGTCTGATCGACGAGGACGCCTGGGCGTTCGTGTGGATCGTGGACGCGCCCCTGTTCGAGTCCGCGGCCGAGGCCGTCGAGTCCGGCGACGTCGCCGTCGGCGCCGGCCAGTGGACCGCCGTGCACCACGCGTTCACCTCGCCCAAGCCCGAGTTCCTGGACACCTTCGACGAGGACCCCGAGCACGCCCTGGCCTACGCCTACGACATCGTGTGCAACGGCAACGAGATCGGCGGCGGCTCGATCCGCATCCACCAGCAGGACGTGCAGCGGCGGGTCTTCGAGGTCATGGGCATCGGCCGGGAGGAGGCCGACGAGAAGTTCGGGTTCCTGCTCGAGGGCTTCAAGTACGGCGCGCCCCCGCACGGCGGCATCGCCTTCGGCTGGGACCGCGTGGTCGCCCTGCTGGCCGGGACCGACTCCATCCGCGAGGTCATCGCGTTCCCGAAGACCGGCAACGGCTTCGACCCGCTGACCGCCGCGCCGGCGCCGATCACCCCGCAGCAGCGCCGGGAGGCCGGGGTGGACGCCAGGCCGGGGGCGAAGCAGGACGAGGACCTGAAGGCCGAGAAGGCGGCCGCGCACTAGGCCAGGGCCCCATCGGGCCGGGTCCGCCCGCTCCGGGCGGACCCGGCCCGATGTGCTTTCGGTGCGCCGGTGCTCGGTCCGGCGGCAGCACAGCGGTGCCGAGCCCCCGCCGCAGGCCGATCCAGCCCGCGCCCACCGCGATCGTCGTCGGGACGGATCCTCGGGCCTCAGCGCGGACCCGGTCGGCGGAGCTCTCCCCGCAGCGGACCGATCAGTTCCCCTCTCGCGTCCTCGTCCACGGCGACGGTGTCCGCGCCCAGCCACGTCGCGGTCGTCGCCAGCTCGGCCGCCAGCTCCCCGACGACGACGGAGCGCGTCGGCCACCTCGTTGCCGCGGCGGCGTCGGGACCCGGCTCCTCGGCGAAGGCGGAGCGGACCAGGAGGACGCCGCGGTCCCGGTCGTACTTGAGGTCGACCCGGGCGACGAGGGACTCGCCGAGCAGGAACGGCAGCACGTAGTAGCCGTGGGTGCGCCGGGAGGCGGGGGTGTAGATCCCGATGCGGTAGTGCATCCCGAACAGCTCCAGGAGCCGACGACGCTCGAAGACGAGCGGATCGAAGGGGGCCAGCAGGGCACGGGCGCCCGTGCGGCGCGGCACGCCGGCGTCGGCGTGCAGCCACGCCGGGCGGTCCCAGCCGGCGACCGTGACGGGCAGCAGCTCGCCGCTGTCGACGAGCTCGTCGACAGCGCGGCGGGTGACGCGCTGCCCGAGGCGGAAGTAGTCGGCGAAGCACCGGACGGTCCCGATGCCGTGGGCGCGGGTGGAGATGCGGACGAGCTCGCGGACGGCGTCGTCCGGGTCCGGCGGCGGCTGCCCACGGACGTGCGGGGGCAGGACGCGCTCGGCGAGGTCGTAGACCCGCTCGAACTGTGCGTTGCGGCGCGCGGCGCCGAGCTGCCCGGCGTCGAAGAGGATCTCCAGGGCGGTCCTGGCGGCGCTCCACCGCCAGCCCCAGCCCTCCTCGGCGCGCTGCGCGTGGCGGGCGTCGACGAACGCCTCGACCTCCCGGGCCGTGAGCGGGCCGCGTTCGGCGACGACGGCACGGACGAGCTCGAGCACGCCCGGGTGGCGCGCCTCCAGCGCGTCGGGGTCCATGCCGGCCCAGCGCCGGCGGGTCCAGGCGACGAGCGGGAAGGTGGCGACGGGCAGGTAGCAGGCCTCATGCGCCCAGGCCTCGACGAGGCGGCGCGGCGCCCGGCCCGCTGCCCGATCGAGCAGGGCGGTGTCGTACGGCCCGAGCCGGGCGAGCAGCGGCAGCAGGTGCGCCCGGGCGAGGACGTTGACCGAGTCGATCTGCAGCAGCCCGATGCGCTCCACGGTGCTCGTGACGTGCCGCATCGTCACCACCGGGGGCCGGGTGCGGTCCAGGCCCTGGGCGGCGATCGCGACGCGGCGCGCCTGGGCCGAGCTGATCGTGCGGGTCACCCGGACGACGATACCGAGACCGGCGTGCGGAGTCGACGGCATTCGCGGCCGCGCGCACGACTGCGGCCGGGGCATGGTGGTCCGGGCACCAGCGGTCCGGCAGGGCAGCAGCCGGCGAGGGGGTCAGTCGAGCAGGCTCTCCAGGTGCGGGGTGCGCTCGTGGGCGCCCGGCAGCGGCTCGCGGCCCCGGCCCAGGAGGAACCACAGCGGGACCACGAGCAGCGCGAGCACCAGGCCCACCCACACCCACGAGGCGGTCAGCGCGTACTCCGCGCCCGTCAGCACGAGGGCGACGGCCATGAGCGCGGCGCCCAGCACGCCGAGCGCCCGCGCCGCGGCGGTCCGCCCGAGCTTCGCCACCGCGGCGCAGGCCAGGCCGTAGTAGAGGGCCACGAGCACCGAGATGATGCCGATCGAGTCGTCGAAGAGCGGCCCGGAGAACGCCATCCAGGCGGCGGCGACGGCGGCGGTGGTCCAGGTGGCGAAGGACAGGGACCGGAAGCGGCGCGGCAGGTGCCCTCCGCGCGCCATGGACATCAGGCCGCGGGAGGTGGGGATCATCGTGGTGCCGATGGACGCCCCCGCCGAGACCGCCACGAGCGCGGCCAGCAGCGGAGAGGCCACCGAGGACCCCGGGGCGTAGGCCCAGCCGATGGCGGCGTAGGCGGCCGCCACCACGCCCAGCGCGACCCACGCCGAGACCCGCGGGGCCCGCTGCGTGGTGGACTCCTCGGTGAGCGAGAACGTGGAGTCCCACCCCCAGTACAGGAACAGGGCCAGCAGCACGGCGGCCGCCACGTCCCCGGCCGAGACCCCGGTGCCGACGGCGAGCTCCGCGGTGCCGTAGAAGCCGGTCCACTCCCCGTCCTCGCCCGTGCCGGGCGGCAGGGCCGGCGCGGTGCGCACCGCCCACACCAGCACGCCCACCCCGATCAGCTGCAGGACGGCCAGGACCCACTGCACGGCGGCCGAGACCCTGATCCCCGTGGCGGACACCGCCGCGAAGGCCGCCATGAGCAGGGCGGCCACGGCGGTGGTGGTCCAGGGCCCGGCGCCGATCCCGAGGGCGAACAGGGCGGAGTCGGCCGTGACCCAGGCGAGGGAGGCGAGCACGAGGGTCGCCGAGAGCCACAGCCCCCACCCGCCCAGGAATCCGGCGAACGCGCCGTAGGCCTCCCGGGCCCATCGGTAGACGGTGCCCTGGTCCTCGTAGAGGGCGTCCAGGCGGGCGAAGCAGACCGAGACGACCACCATGGGGAGCACGGCGCCGACCAGCACCACGGGCGTCCAGACGCCGACCAGGGCGTGGATCAGGCCCACCGTGACCACGGCCGAGTACAGCGGGGCGATCGAGGTGGACCCGATGACCGCGGAGGTCGTGGTGGAGATCGACCGGGGGAGCAGGTGGGCGGTCACAGCAGACCCTTCTTGTCGATGACGTTGGGCACGAACCGGCAGTAGTAGTCGGTCAGCGGGCCGTCCGACTCGCGGATGCCGATGCCGGCCGCGCCCGCCTCGCCCACCACCCACGAGCCGATGACCGGGTGGTTGGGGGCGCCGTCGGAGCCCGGGAAGTTCCGGATGGGCGTGTAGGCCTGCCACACGTCCAGCGGGGACGGGTGGGGGTGCTCGGAGCGGATCCGCACGTTGCGGGCGTGCATCTCGATGCCGTCCCCCTCGCGGCCGAACACGGGCTTGCGCACCCACTCCCGCAGCTCGCCGGGCCCGTCCGGGTGGGCGGCCAGCAGGTTCTCGTGCCCGGGGAAGCACCGCCACAAGGCCACGAGCAGGAGCTTGTTGGACTGGAACATCTTCCACGCCGGCTCGTACCAGTGGTGCATCCGGGTGGGGTCGTCGAGCACGAACGCCCCGGGGCCGTCGTCGACCATGTGCTCCCACGGGTGCAGGGCGAAGATCTCCTCGATCGGGCCGACCACCACGGGGTCGTCCACGTCCCCGGTCGCGTGCACCCAGCCGCCGGACCCGGTGTCGTAGCGGACGTCCTCGACGGGCAGCAGGACGGCCCGGTAGCCGGCCTCGACCGCGGTGTTCGCGATGACGGCGGCGTTGGCCGCGTCCTCCCCGGACTCCTCCTCCCGGGTGTAGGCCACGTGCAGGGTCTTCGTGGCCGAGTACGGCAGCCGCTGCCGCCACCGGTCCACGAGCATGGGCCACAGCCCGTTGAGCTGGTCGAACTCCGGGTGGTCCTCGCCCAGGCCCGGGAACAGCGCCTCCATGCGGCTCCACTGGCAGATCGCCCCCTCGACCAGCCCGGTGGGGGTGTCGCCGTTGAGCTCGAGCATCTTCGGCGGGCCCGTCCCGTCCCAGGCCAGGTCGAAGCGGCCGTAGACCGAGGGCTCCCGCAGCCGGAGGGAGTGCTGGGCCAGCTCGAAGGCCGCCTCCGACAGGCCCAGCGTGCCCAGCGCGCCGGTGGCCAGGTACCGGGCGGCCTCGGCGCACATCCGGTGCAGCTCGTCCGTGACGGACTCCAGCTCGTCCACCTCGTCGGGGGAGAAGACGTAGGCGGCCGTCTCGTTCCAGTACGAGAAGGACCGGCCGTCGGGCCGCTCGGTGCGGGCGTAGGTGAGCCCCTCGGCGCGGACGGTGCGCTCCCAGCCGGGGCGCGGCGCCAGGCCGTCGATGCGCCGCATCAGGAGCCCCAGCCGCTCTTGGACCCGCCGAAGCCGCGCGAGACGCCGCTCTTGCCCACGGCGGCCCCGTCGCGGGGCAGACCGCGGGCCACGGTGGCCGAGCCCGGCGGCCGGCCGGTGCTCCAGCCCGCCGCGGACGACACCGGCGAGCCCACGGCGGGGACGGCCGTGGCCCGGGCGGAGCTCATGAGCACCCACATCGGGAAGAAGCCGCCCACCCGCGGCCCGCGGTCGTCGTCGCACTCGTCGTCGTCGACCCGCACGGGCTCGGCGCCGCCCTCCCCGTCCGGGTCCTCGACGCAGATCTGGGCGTAGTCCGAGTCCACCTCCTGCACGTCCTGGGCCTCCTGCCCGCAGCCGGTCAGGGCGATCGTCAGGGCGCCGATCGAGGCGGCGGCCATGGTCCGTGAGGAGGGGCGGGGCGGCATGCGGGGCCTTCCGGGACGAGGACGGGACGGGGCGGTCGAGGACTGCGGTGGCGCCGGTCGGGGCGCGGGGCCGGCCGGCACGGTCCGCACGGCGGCGCCGGTGCACCCGGCCCGCCCGTGCGGGGTCCTCCGAGCGTACGACGTCCCGGCCCCGTCCGGGCGCCCCGCCCCGGCCCGTGTCCCGGACCCCGCGCGCCGCCGGCGCCCCGCCGCCGGATGTGCGGGCGCAACCAGGCGCAACATCGGCCCTTCCGCCGTCGCCGCGCAGTAGGCTTCGGGCACCTCCGGGGCCGGATCCCGCCGACCGGACCCGCCCCCGCGCCGAGCACCCAGGGGAGCCCATGAGCCGTGATCCCGCCGCCGCCCGCACCGCCCTCCTCGACGCCGGGGCCTGGTTCGCCGACCTCGTCGGGGAGATCCGCCCGCACCACTGGACCCGGCCGGGCCTGGGCGCCTGGGACGTCCGGGCGCTCGTGGGGCACACCCACCGCGCGCTCGTCACGCTCGGCACCTATCTCACGGTCCCCGCCGACGACGAGACCTGCACCGGCACGGCCCAGTACTACGCGCTCTCCGCCGCGGCCACGGACCCCGCTGAGGTCGAGGCCCGGGGCGTCGCCGCCGGCCGCGAGCTCGGCCGGCACCCGGCCGCCACCGTCCGGGCCTCGCTGGACCGGGCCCGGGACGCCCTGGCGCAGGTGCCCGTCGACGAGGACCCGCTGATCCGCACCCTGGTAGGCGGCACCCGGCTGCGCGCCTACGTGCCCACCCGCACGTTCGAGCTGGCGGTCCACGGCCTGGACGTCGCCGGGGCCTGCGGGCTGGACCGGAGACCCCCCGAGCACGTCCTGGCCGACGCCGGACGGACGGCGCTGGAGCTCGCCGCCCACGGCGGGCACCTGCCCGGGGTCCTGCTGGCGCTCACGGGCCGGCGGCCGCTGCCTCCGGGCTTCTCGGTCCTGGGCTGAACCGGCCCGGGCGCCGGTCAGAGCACCGTGCGCGCGGCCGACGCCCAGACCAGCGCGACGAGCACGCCGATCAGGGCCCCGACGACCGTCTGCGCCGGGGTGTGGTCCCCGGTGCGCACCCGCGAGACGGCCACCGCGACCGGCACCGGCGCCGCGGCCAGCGCCGCCCACGGGGCGCTGAGGACGCCGAGCCCCACGGCCCAGCACGCGGCCATCGCCACGTGGGCGGAGACCTTCCACCACAGGGTCACGACCAGCAGCACCAGCAGGCCCAGCAGCACGAACGCCGTGGTCACCGGCACCACCGGAGGGGCGCCCAGCGCGAGCTCGGCGACCACCACGAGCGCCGTGAGCACCCCCGTGGCGGCGTAGACCGGCAGCCGCTGGGCCCGGGCGCGCACGAAGTGCCCGTCCACCCGCCCGCGCCGGGCCAGCACCCGCAGCACGAGCATCGGCAGCGACGCCACGACCACCGCCGTCCCCAGACCCCACAGGGCCCCGGACCACCCGGCCCCCGACCAGCCGGCGAGCACCAGCAGGGACAGCACCAGCGGGGCGGGCGCGAACACCTCGGCCACCAGGGTGCTCGGTCGGGGCGTGCTGCGCGCGGTGGTCATGGGACGAGGCTAGCGGGGCCCCGGGTGCGCCCGGTCCTGTGGTGGACTGGGGCCCATGCGCATCGTTCTGCAGAGAGTGTCCCGGGCCGCCGTGACCGTCGGAGGAGAGGTCGTGGGGGCCGTCGAGGAGCCGGGGCTGCTGGCCCTGGTGGGCGTGACCCACGACGACGACGCCGCGACGGCCGCGAAGCTCGCCGAGAAGACCTGGACGCTGCGGCTGCTGGAGGGCGAGCGGTCCTGCGCCGACCTCGGCGCCCCGGTGCTCGCCGTCAGCCAGTTCACCCTCTACGGCGACGCCCGCCGGGGCCGGCGCCCCTCGTGGTCGGCCGCCGCCCCCGGCCCCGTCTCGGAGCCCGTGTTCGAGGCGTACGTCGCCGCGCTGCGGGAGCTCGGCGCGCGCGTGGCGACCGGCCGCTTCGGGGCGGCGATGCAGGTGGAGCTCGTCAACGACGGCCCGTTCACCCTGGTCCTGGACAGCGCCGAGCTGGAACGGCCCCGGCGGGGCTGAGACCGGGGCCGGCGCGGGCCGTCAGATCGCCGTGCGGGGAGCGGCCTCCTCGGAGCCCGTCTCCTCGCGGGCCTTCCGCTCCCGGGCGCGGTCGAGGGCCGCGATGACGGGCCCCGCGGTGACCCCGTGCAGCAGGACCGAGCCGACGACCACCAGCCCCACGATGCGCCACAGGGCCTGGTCCTCGGCGGCGAACTCGCCCTCGGACAGGGCGTAGGCGAGGTAGTAGATCGAGCCGATGCCGCGCACGCCGAAGAAGGCGAGCACGCCGCGCTCCCACGGTCCCGTCCGGCCGCCGAGCAGACTGATCCAGCCGGCGAGGGGGCGCACCAGCAGCAGGAAGGCCGCCGCGACGAGCACCTCCCGCCAGCTGAGCCCGGCGAACAGCCCCCGGGCCACGGCGCCGCCCAGGAGCACGAGCACCACCACGGTGAGCAGCCGCTCGAGCTGCTCGATGTAGCTGTGCAGCACGCCGTGGGCGCCGTGCACCCGCTCGCCCGCCCGGATGGTCACGGCGCACACGAACACGGCGATGAACCCGTAGCCCTCGACCATCTCGGTCAGACCGTAGGTGAGGAAGGTGGCGGCCAGGGCCACGAACCCCTCGGTCTGCGCGGTCGTGCGGACGCTGTCGAGCCGGGAGCGGAAGAAGAGCCGCCGCAGGAGCAGGCCCACGAGGACCCCGGCGAGACAGCCGACCGCGATCCGCCAGGCCACGTCCACGCTCAGGAAGTGCGGCAGCCACGCGCCGGGAGCGGTGCCCACCACGCTCAGGGCGATGGCGAGGTAGACGAACGGGAAGGCCAGGCCGTCGTTGAGCCCCGCCTCGGAGGTGAGCCCGAAACGGACCTCGTCCTCGCCCTCGAGGTCCTCCTGCGACTCCGAGGGCTCCCCGACCTGCACCTCGGAGGCCAGGACCGGATCGGTGGGGGCCAGCGCCGCGGCCACGAGCACGGCCCCGGCCGCGCTCAGCCCCAGCACCGACCAGCCCAGCAGGGCCGCCCCGAGCAGGCTCAGGGGCATGGCGATCCCCAGCAGCCGCCAGGTCGTGGCCCAGCGCCGGAAGCCCAGCGGTCGGTCCAGGGCCAGCCCGGCGCCCATCAGCGAGACGATCACGCAGATCTCGCTCAGGTGCAGGGTGACGGCGCTGTGGGCCACCGGGTCCGGGTCGGGCAGGGTGTCGGCCAGGGCGAAGATCACCGCCCCGGCGGCCAGGAACACCATGGGCATCGACACGGGGGCCCGCACGAGCAGGCGGGGCAGCAGGGCGGCCGCGAACACGGCGAGCCCGGCGGCGGCGAAGAGCAGACTCGGGGCCTCGAACACCGGTACCTCATTCCTGGAACGGCCGGGCGGGATCCCCGGTGGACCCCGCGCCGCAGCGGTCGTGGCCGTCGCCGGGCGGAGCGCGCCCGCCGCCGGCACCGACGTGATCAGCGTGCTGATCGTACGCCCTGTGCCCCCTCGTCCGACAGGCCGCGACGGGTGCAGCCGCTAGCCTGAGGGGGTGACCGGCTCCCTCTTCGACGACCTCGACGCCCCCGACCCCGGTCCCCGCGCCGCCGGGGACGGGGCGGACCGTGCCGCCCGCCCGGCCGGCCGGGCGCGGCGCTCCCGGGCGCCGCTGGCGGTGCGGATGCGCCCGCGCCGCCTCGACGAGATCGTGGGCCAGCAGCACCTGCTCAAGCCCGGCTCCCCGCTGCAGGTGCTGGCGGGGGAGGACCGGGGCCCGGCGGGACCGTCGTCGATCATCCTGTGGGGCCCCCCGGGCACGGGCAAGACCACCCTGGCCCACGTGATCGCCCGGGGCGTGTCCCGGAAGTTCGTGGAGCTCTCCGCGATCACCGCCGGCGTCAAGGACGTGCGGAAGGTGATGGACGAGGCGCTCACGGACCGGGACCTGCACGGGCGCACCACGGTGCTGTTCCTCGACGAGATCCACCGCTTCACCAAGGCCCAGCAGGACGCGCTGCTGCCCGGGGTGGAGAACCAGTGGGTGGTGCTGGTCGCGGCCACCACGGAGAACCCGTCCTTCTCGGTGATCTCGCCGCTGCTCTCGCGCTCGCTGCTGCTCACGCTGCAGCCGCTGGAGCGCGCCGACATCGGGGCGCTGCTGGACCGGGCCGTCGCCGACCCCCGGGGACTGAACGGCGAGGTGGAGCTCACCGCGGAGGCCCGCGAGCACCTCCTGGACCTGTGCGGCGGGGACGCCCGCAAGGCCCTGACCTCCCTCGAGGCCGCCGCCGGGGTCGCGTTCTCGGAGCAGCCGGACGACCACGACACGGACGGGGACACCGGCGGGGATACGGACGGGGACGACGGCGGGGACCGCGCGCGGCCGGTGCCGGTGATCACCCGGGAGCACGCCGAGGAGGCCCTCGACCGGGCGGCGGTGCGCTACGACAAGAACGGCGACCAGCACTACGACGTGGTCAGCGCGTTCATCAAGTCGATCCGCGGCTCCGACGTCGACGCCGCGATGCACTACCTGGCCCGGATGATCGAGGCGGGGGAGGACCCGCGGTTCATCGCCCGCCGGCTCATCATCTCCGCCTCCGAGGACATCGGCACCGCCGACCCGACCGCCCTGCAGACCGCGGTGGCGGCCGCCGACGCCGTGCAGCTCATCGGCATGCCCGAGGGGCGGATCCCGCTGGCCCAGGCCGTGGCGCACCTGGCGACCGCCCCGAAGTCCAACGCCGCCTACACCGCGATCAACGAGGCGATCGCAGACGTCCGCGCCGGCCGAGCCGGACCCGTCCCGCTCCACCTGCGCGACGCCCACTACCCCGGCGCGGGCCAGCTCGGCCACGGCCGGGGCTACGTCTACTCCCACGACGAGCCCAACGGCGTGGCCGCCCAGCAGTACCCGCCCGACGAGCTCGTGGGCACCGACTACTACCGGCCCACCGAGCACGGCCGCGAGCGCGAGATCGCCCACCGCCTCGAGATCCTGCGGGGCATCGTCCGGGGCCGGTGACCGCCGGGCTCAGCGGCCGAACAGGTGGCGCACCACCGACGCGGCCGTGCGCTCGTCGATGAGCAGGTCCGTGACCACGCCCGCCCGCAGGGCGCCCACCACGCCCGGCACCTTGTGGTCCCCCGCCACCACGCACAGCCGGCGCGGGATCCGCCGCAGCTCCATGGGCGTGGGCCCGCTCGCCCGCCGGTTGTAGTCGATGTCGGCGTAGGTCCCGTCCTCCCGCAGGAAGACCGTGCACACGTCGCCGACCACCCGGTGCGCGGACAGCTCCCGGAGCGCGTCCTCCGGCAGGTAGCCGCTGGTGTACACCTGGGAGATCATCGGACCGCGGAAGGCCCCCACGCTGAACACCGCCAGGTCCGCCGCGTTGCGCACCGCCAGCACCCGCCGCACCGAGGACTCCTGCCACATCAGCCGCCGCGTCTCCTCCTGGTCGAAGAACGCGGGGGCGGGGAAGGGCAGCAGCGCGGCCCCGAAGGCCGCCGACATCTGCCCGAGCAGCGCCGAGGACTGCGCCGTCCCCGTGGAACGGGCGCTGACCGCGCCGTTCATCTGCACGACCACCGCGTCCCGCGTGGCCTTCGGCTGCAGGTGGCCCCCGATCGCGGAGGTCGTGATCCCCCAGGCGACCGCCAGCGTCATCCCGTCCCCGAACCAGTCGCCCAGCAGCCCCGCCGCGGCCCGGGCCACGGACTCCAGCCGCTGCGGCTCCGTGGCCGTGCGCGGCGTGCCCGCCACGTGCACCGTCACCCCGAAGGCCTCCCGGAGCCGGTGGGACAGGTCGTGTCCCGCGTCCGGGGGAGCCGCGAGGCTGATCCGCACGATGCCCCGCTCCCGGGCGGCCTGCAGCATCCGCGAGACCGTGGGGCGGGAGACCCCGAAGCGGTCCGCCACCGCCTCCATCGTCATGCCCTGCACGTAGTACAGCTCCGCCGCGTGGTGGAGCTCGGCATCACCGTGCATGTGACCCTCCCTTCCCTGCACGTCCGTTCATTTGCTTTGAGCATAGGTGCAACCCAGGACAGAGTGTGATGCAGAGCACCTTCCCGACCGCAACCACCCGCCCCGAGGAGTTCCCCACCATGGCCCACCCCACCCTCTCCAGCGCCGAACGGGACCGCGCACTCGCCGAGTTCTCCGACGGCCCCGAGCTCGACGTCCTCGTGGTCGGAGGCGGCATCACCGGCGCCGGCATCGCCCTGGACGCCGTGACCCGCGGACTGCGCACCGGCATCGTCGAGGCCCAGGACTGGGCCGGCGGCACCTCGCAGTGGTCCTCCAAGCTCGTCCACGGCGGCCTGCGCTACCTCCAGCAGCTCGACTTCAAGCTCGTCTCCGAGGCGCTGCGCGAGCGCGAGCTGCTCCTGGACTTCCTCGCCCCCCACCTCGTCAAGCCCGTGCCCTTCCTCTACCCGCTGACCCACCGCTTCTGGGAGCGGCCCTACGTCACCGCCGGGATCGGCCTCTACGACGCCCTCGCCCACATCGGCGCCAAGGTCGCGACCCTGCCCTACCAGCGGCACTACAGCTTCAAGGGCGTCCAGCGGGTCTTCCCCGACATCAAGCCCGGCTCCATGGTCGGCGCCGTCAAGTACTGGGACGGCCAGGTCGACGACGCCCGCCTCGTCGTCACCATCGTGCGCACCGCCGTGCGCTACGGCGCGCTCGCCGCCAACCGCACGCGGGCCGTGTCCTTCCCCACGGACGAGACCGGCCGGGTGGTCGGCGCCACCGTGCGCGACCTCGAGACGGGGGCGGAGCACACGGTGCGGGCGAAGACCGTCATCGCCGCCACCGGGGTCTGGACCGAGCAGACCCAGGACCTGGCCCACGCCGAGGGCGGGCTGAAGGTGCTCGCCTCCAAGGGCATCCACATCATCGTGCCCCGCGAGCGGATCCGCGGCGAGAGCGGGCTGATCCTGCAGACCGAGAAGTCCGTGCTCTTCATCATCCCGTGGGCGCGGTACTGGATCATCGGCACCACCGACACCCCCTACCACCAGGACCTCGTCAACCCGGTGGCCACCGCGGAGGACATCGACTACGTCATCGACCACGCCAACGTGGTCCTCGACCGGCCGCTCACCCGCGAGGACGTGATCGGCACGTACGCCGGGCTGCGGCCGCTGCTGCAGCCCGGGACGAAGAAGGGCGGCGGGGACGCGCAGTCCACGAAGATCTCCCGCGAGCACACCGTGACCGAGGTCGCCCCCGGGCTGATCACGATCGCCGGGGGCAAGCTCACCACCTACCGGGTGATGGCCGAGGACGCCGTGGACCTCGCCCTGGGCGAGGAGCGGGCCAAGGCCGTGCCCTCGGTCACCGACCGCACTCCGCTGCTGGGCGCCGAGGGCTATCTCGCGCTCAGCCACCAGGCCGGCAGCCTGGGCGCCCGGCACGACTGGAACGAGGAGCGGGTGCAGCACCTGCTCGGCCGCTACGGGTCGGCGATCACCGAGATCGCCGAGCTCGTGGAGGACCGCCCCGACCTGGGCCGCCCCCTGGAGGGGGCCCCGGCCTACCTGCGGGCGGAGATCGTGCACGCCTGCACCCACGAGGGCGCGCTGCACCTCGAGGACATCTTCGACACGCGCACCCGGCTCACGTGGGAGCAGGCCCGCCACGGGCTCGACGCGGTCGAGGAGATCGCGGACCTCGCGGCCGAGGCCCTCGGCTGGGACGACCGGCGGCGGGGGGCCGAGGTCGAGGCCTACCGGCTCCGCTGCGCGGCGGAGGACGAGGCCGCGAGAACCCCGGACGACACCGCCGCCGCCGCCGCACGGGCAGCGGCCCCCGACGTCCTGGAACTCGTGCGCCCCTCCGAGGCCTGAGCACCCACCCGTCCCACCGAGCCCCGTCCCCCGACCCCACCCCCCACCGGCCGTCCCCGACGGGCGGCCGGTCCATCCAATCCGCACCACCTGAGGAGTCGCAGTGCTGTCGATGTCGAACGCAGTGGTACAGGCCGTCGCGCCCACCGTGCCCATCTCCCTGTCCACCGTCTTCTGGTCCGAGGTCGCGGGCACCGCGATGCTGATCCTGCTCGGCGCCGGCGTGGTCGCCAACGCCGTGCTGCCGAGGACCAAGGGACTCGGCGGCGGGTTCCTGATGATCAACTTCGGCTGGGGCCTGGCCGTGTTCGCCGGCGTCTACGTCGCCTGGCAGTCCGGTGCCCACATCAACCCCGCCGTGACCGTGGGCCTGTGGGCCAGCGGCGCCGAGGAGTACGCCCCCGGGGTGGCCGTCACCCTCGTCAGCACGCTCGTCTACTTCGCCGGAGAGCTGGTCGGCGCCTTCCTGGGCGCCGTGCTGGCCTTCCTCGCCTACAAGAAGCACTTCGACGAGGACATCGACGCGGAGACCAAGCTGGCCGTGTTCTCCACCGGCCCCGCCGTGCGCTCCTACGGCTGGAACGTGGTCACCGAGGTGATCGGCACGTTCGTCCTCGTCATCGTGATCCTGCTCTTCGGCAACACGCCCTCGGAGATCGGGCCGCTGGCCGTGGCGCTGCTCGTGGTCGGCATCGGCGCGAGCCTCGGCGGGCCCACGGGCTACGCCATCAACCCCGCCCGTGACCTCGGTCCGCGCATCGCCCACGCCGTGCTGCCCATCCGCGGGAAGGGCTCCAGCGACTGGGCCTACGCCTGGGTCCCGGTCGTGGGCCCGCTCATCGGCGCCGTGCTCGCCGGCGGCTTCTACCAGCTGTACGCCAACGTTCCCGCCTGACGCCCGCACCACCACCGACCGACCCGTCCACGACACCACAACGAAGTGAGGGACCACCCATGAGCACCGACACCAAGTACGTCATGGCCATCGACCAGGGCACCACGAGCTCCCGCGCGATCATCTTCGACCACCGGGGCACGATCGTCAGCACCGGTCAGCTCGAGCACGAGCAGATCTTCCCGCGCGCCGGCTGGGTGGAGCACGACCCCATGGAGATCTGGCGCAACGTCCGCAAGGTCGTCGCCGACGCCGAGGCCTCCGCCGAGATCAACGCCCGGGACCTGGCCGCCGTGGGCATCACCAACCAGCGCGAGACCACCGTGGTCTGGGACCGCACCACCGGGGAGCCCGTCTACAACGCCATCGTCTGGCAGGACACCCGCACCCAGAAGATCGCCGAGGAGCTCGGCGGGGAGGTCGGCCCGGACCGGTACAAGGACCGGGTGGGCCTGCCCCTGGCCAGCTACTTCTCGGGCCCGAAGGTCAAGTGGATCCTGGACAACGTGGACGGCGCCCGGGAGCGGGCCGAGCGCGGGGACCTGCTCATGGGCAACACCGACTCCTGGCTGGTGTGGAACATGACGGGCGGCGTGGACGGCGGGGTGCACGTCACCGACGTCACCAACGCCTCGCGCACCATGCTGATGAACCTGGCGACCCTCGACTGGAACGAGGAGATCTGCGCCGACATGGGCATCCCCACGTCGATGCTGCCCGAGATCCGCTCCTCCTCCGAGGTCTACGGCAAGGGCCGCACCCGCGGCTTCCTCAAGGACGTGCCGATCGCCGGCATCCTCGGCGACCAGCAGGCCGCGATGTTCGGGCAGGCGTGCTTCGAGAAGGGCATGGGCAAGAACACCTACGGCACAGGCAGCTTCGTGCTGATGAACGTGGGCACCGAGGTGGTGCACTCGGAGAACGGGCTGCTGAGCACGGTGTGCTACAAGATCGGCGACCAGGACGCCGTCTACGCCCTGGAGGGCTCCATCGCCGTGACCGGGTCCCTGGTCCAGTGGCTGCGCGACAACCTGGGCATCCTCTCCTCAGCACCGCAGGTCGAGTCCCTGGCCGCGTCGGTCGAGGACAACGGCGGGGCCTACTTCGTCCCGGCCTTCAGCGGCCTGTTCGCCCCGTACTGGCGCTCGGACGCCCGCGGCGCCCTGGTGGGCCTGACTCGCTACGTCAACAAGGCCCACATCGCCCGGGCCGCCCTGGAGGCCACGGCCTACCAGTCCCGCGAGGTGGTCGAGGCGATGAACGCCGACGCCGGGGTGGACATCACCGAGCTCAAGGTGGACGGCGGGATGACCGCCAACGAGCTGCTCATGCAGTTCCAGGCGGACCAGCTCGGGGTCCCGGTGATCCGCCCGGAGGTCACCGAGACCACGGCCCTCGGCGCCGCCTACGCCGCGGGCATCGCCGTCGGCTTCTGGTCCGGGACGGAGGAGGTCACCGCGAACTGGGCCGAGAACAAGCGCTGGGAGCCGCAGATGGAGGACGCCGAGCGCGGCCGGCTGTTCCGCAACTGGCAGAAGGCCGTCACCAAGACCTTCGACTGGGTGGACGAGGACGTCGACTGACCGCGTCCGCGCCGAGGGCTCGTGCGCCGGAGCGCCGTCCGGGACTCCCGGGCGGCGCTCCGGCGCGCCGGGACCGGGACGGGGGCCGGCCCGCACCGCGAGCACCCCGGGGCGCGCCACGGCCCCGCACACGCTATAGTAGGACGTCGGCCGGCAAGGCCCGTGCTCCCGCACGACCGGCGCACCGCCTCAACCACGGTGCGCGGCGCGCGGCCACGGCGCTTGCAGGACAGGAGGATTGCGGCTGATCCTCACCTCTCCGGCGGGACCGATCCCGTCCTCGGAGGCCGGACCGAACAGAACACGCTCCCCCCGCACCGCACGCCGGACGGGGGAGGGCACCGCATTGTGAAAGGTAAACGTGGCTAACAACACGCGTGCGCGCCGCCAGGTGCGCAAGTCCCGCGCCCTCGGGATCGCCCTGACCCCGAAGGCCGAGAAGTACTTCGAGCGCCGTCCCTACGGCCCCGGCGAGCACGGCCGTGCCCGCCGGAAGGCAGACTCGGACTACGCCGTCCGGCTGCGCGAGAAGCAGCGTCTCCGGGCGCAGTACAACATCCGCGAGAAGCAGATGCACATCGCCTACGTCGAGGCCAAGCGCCAGGAGGGGCAGACCGGTGAGAACCTGGTCGCCCTGCTGGAGTCCCGCCTGGACGCCCTGGTCCTGCGCTCCGGCTTCGCCCGGACCATGGCCCAGGCCCGCCAGATGGTCGTGCACCGCCACATCCTGGTTGACGGCGAGCGGGTGGACCGCCCCTCCTACCAGGTCAAGGAGGGTCAGCTGATCCACGTGCACGCCAAGTCGGAGAAGATGGTGCCCTTCCAGGTCGCCGCCGCCGGCGCGCACCAGGCCGTGCTGCCCGACACCCCGGGCTACCTCGACGTGCAGATCGAGAAGCTGCAGGCCAAGCTGGTCCGCAAGCCCAAGCGCGCCGAGGTCCCCGTGACCTGCGAGGAGCAGCTCGTGGTGGAGTACTACGCCCGCATGGCCTGATCCTGCGGGCTCCTGCCGCCGGGACCCCCCCGGGGGCAGGGCCTTCCCTGCGGAGAGCCCGCGGCGCCTGCGCCGCGGGCTCTTCCGTTCGGTACAGTTGATCCCCGGGCACCGCGCCGGTGCCCGTCCCCGCACGCCCGGGCGGTCCTGCCGCCCCGGCCCCCCGACCCGACCAGCAAGGAGCGCGCCGCCCCATGACCGGTGGAGAAATCGCAGGACTGCTCGCCGCGGGGGTGTTCGCCGTGCTGGTGCTCCTGCTCGCGGTGCCGATCCTCAAGCTCGGCAAGGTCTTCGACGAGCTGCGGCTGACGATCCGCTCGCTCAACAACGAGACCGTCCCCCTCATCGACGAGGTCACCCGCACCGTCTCGACCACCAACTCGCAGCTCGAGAAGGTGGACGGGATCACGACCAACGTCTCCGACGCCTCCGCGAACGTCTCCGCGCTGTCCTCCCTGGTGGCCTCCACCGTGGGCCAGCCGCTGATCAAGGTCGCCGCGTTCTCGCACGGCGTCCGCCGGGCGTTCACGGGCGACACCGCCCCGCACGGCTCCCACCGGGCCGACCGCTTCGGGGCCGCCGACGAGCAGGCCCCCGGCGCCCCGGGGGAGGACCGGCCATGAGCTTCTGGGGCCGGCTCGCCCTCGTGGCCGCCGGCGGCGTGCTCGGCGCCGCCGCCACCCGCCTCGCCCGGTCACCCGGCCAGGACCTCTCCGTGCCGGGCGGCAGCGGCGCCGCGCGCGCGCCCCGCCCCGGGGACTGGCGCTCCCGGCTCTACCGCTTCGCCGCCACCGTGCGCGCGGGCATGGACGAGCGCGAAGCCGAGCTGCGCGAGTCCTTCGGCGTCGCCGCCCCCCGGCCGCAGGCCGGCCGTCTCGCCGCCGGCCGCACCGCCCCGCCGGTGCTGGACGGCACCGCCGCCCCCGGCGCGGCCGGGGCCGCGGCGGAGCCCACCGACCCCTCGACCGAACGCGAAGGAAAGCACCGGTAATGCTCTCTCAGGAAATCACCAAGCGCTGGCTGGACTACTTCGAAGGCCAGGGCCACACCGTGGTGCCCTCCGCCTCGCTGATCTCCTCCCAGCCGGGTGCCATGTTCACGATCGCGGGCATGGTCCCGTTCATCCCGTACTTCCTCGGCCAGGAGACCGCCCCCTACCGGCGCGCCACGTCCATCCAGAAGTGCATCCGCACCCTCGACATCGACGAGGTGGGCAAGACCGCCCGGCACGGCACGTTCTTCCAGATGGCCGGCAACTTCTCCTTCGGCGACTACTTCAAGGAGCGGGCCATCCCCATGGCGTGGGAGCTGCTCACCAGCCCGCTCGAGAAGGGCGGCTTCGGTCTGGACCCGGACCGGCTGTGGGTGACCGTCTACGAGGGCGACGAGGAGTCCTACACGCTCTGGAAGGACACCGTGGGGGTGCCCGCCGAGCGGATCCAGCGGCTGGGCCGGGACGAGAACTACTGGGACACCGGCCAGCCCGGCCCCGCGGGCCCCGACTCGGAGATCTTCTACGACCGCGGCCCCCGGTACGGCCGGGAGGGCGGCCCGGCCGTCGACGACGACCGGTACATCGAGATCTGGAACCTCGTCTTCATGCAGTACCAGCGCGGTGAGGGCTCGGGCAAGGACTACGAGATCCTGGGCGACCTCCCCGAGCAGAACATCGACACCGGCCTCGGCGTCGAGCGCCTCGCCATGCTGCTGCAGGGCGTCGAGAACTTCTACGAGACCGACCAGGTCCGCCCCGTCCTGGACAGGGCGTCCGAGCTCTCGGGGAAGCGGTACCACGGCTCCGAGAAGCCGGGGGAGGAGGGCTACGACGACGACGTGCGGATGCGCGTGGTCGCCGACCACGTCCGCTCCTCGCTGATGCTCATCGCCGACGGCGTGAGCCCGTCCAACGAGGGCCGCGGGTACATCCTGCGCCGCCTGCTGCGCCGCGCGATCCGCGCGATGCGCCTGATGGGCGTCACCGAGCCCTGCCTGCCCGTGCTGCTGCCCGCCTCCCGGGACGCCATGCGCGGCGTCTACCCCTACGTGGCCGAGGACTTCGAGCGGATCTCCCGGATCGCCTACGCCGAGGAGCGGGCGTTCCTGAAGACCATCGAGTCCGGCACCACCCGGCTCAACGAGGCCGTGGCCGGCGCCCGGCGCCAGGGCCAGGCCGTCTCCGGCGCGGAGGCCTTCGCCCTGCACGACACCTACGGCTTCCCCATCGACCTGACCCTCGAGATGGCCGCGGAGGCCGGGGTCCAGGTGGACGAGACGGCGTTCCGCGGTCTCATGGAGGAGCAGCGCCACCGCGCCCAGCAGGACGCCCGCGCCAAGAAGGGCGCCCACGCCGACCTCTCGGTGTTCCGCCGGCTCGTCGACGAGGGCGGCTCGGTGTTCACCGGCTACACCCGGCTCGGCCACGAGACCGTGCTGCGCGCCCTGCTGCAGGACGGCGTGACCATCCCCGCCGCGTCGGCCGGGGAGCACGTCGAGGTCGTCCTCGACGAGACGCCGTTCTACGCCGAGGCCGGCGGCCAGGCCGCCGACCGGGGCACCATCAGCGGCGACGGCTTCGTGCTCGAGGTCACCGACGTCCAGCAGCCCGTGAAGGGGCTGTCCGTGCACCAGGCGGTCGTGCGCGAGGGCGAGGCCCTTTCCGGGGCCACGGTGCTCGCCCAGGTGGACGTCGCCCGCCGGCGCGCCGCCGAGGCCGCCCACACCGGCACCCACATCGTCCACGCGGCCCTGCACGACATCCTCGGCCCCGAGGCCGTCCAGCGCGGTTCCTTCAACAAGGAGGGGTACCTGCGCTTCGACTTCGCGTGGGGCGAGGGGCTCGCCGAGGCCCAGCGCCGGGAGATCGAGGAGGTCTCCAACGCGGCGATCCACGCCAACCACGAGGTCGTCACGCAGGAGATGGCCCTCGACGAGGCCAAGGCCATGGGCGCCATGTCCCTGTTCGGCGAGAAGTACGGGGACCGGGTGCGCGTGGTCGAGCTGAACGGACCCTGGTCCCGGGAGCTGTGCGGCGGCACGCACGTGGGCGGCACCGCCCAGATCGGCTCCCTCACCCTGCTCACCGAGCAGTCCGTGGGCTCGGGCAACCGCCGCGTCGAGGCGCTCGTGGGCCTGGACTCGTTCCGCCACCTCGCGGCCGAGCGGACCCTCGTGCACCAGCTCACCGGCATGCTCAAGGTGCAGTCCTCCGCGGAGCTGCCCGAGCGCCTGGCGGGCACCCTCGAGAAGCTGAAGTCGGCCGAGAAGGAGCTCGCGGTCCTGCGCCGGGAGAAGCTCCAGGCGCAGGCCGGCGCCCTGCTCGACGGCGTGCGGGAGGTCGGCGCCGTAAAGGTCCTGACCCACGACATGGGCGAGGTCTCCGGGGCCGACGACGTCCGCTCGCTCGCCCTCGACCTGCGCGGCCGGATGACGGCGGAGCCGTTCGTCGTCGCCGTCACGGGCACGGCCAAGGGCCGTCCCCTGGTCCTCGTGGCGACCACCGAGGGCGCCCGCGCGGCCGGGGTGCAGGCCGGCCGGCTCGTGCGCACGGCCGCCAAGGTCCTCGGCGGCGGCGGCGGCGGCAAGGACGACATCGCCCAGGGCGGCGGGCAGGACCCGGCCAAAACGGGGGCCGCCCTGGACGCGGTGCTGGCCGACATCGCCCGGGCGACGGGCGGCGCCGCCGCGTGAGCGACGCCTACGCCCGGGGACGGCGGATGGGGGTCGACGTCGGCCTCGTCCGCGTCGGGGTCGCCCTGTGCGACCCCGACGGCATCCTCGCCACGCCGCTTACCACGCTGCGGCGCGACCCCGACCCCCGGAAGGGCTTCGACGTGAAGCTGCTGGCCGGTCTGGTCCAGGAGCACGACGTCGTCGCCGTCTACGTGGGGCTGCCCCGCAGCCTCGACGGCGGGGAGAACGCCTCGACCGCGATGGCGCGCGACTACGCGGAGGCCCTCGTGCGGCGGCTGCGCGTGAAGGGCCGCGACGTGCCGGTGCGGCTGGTCGACGAGCGCCTCAGCACCGTGGACGCCCACCGGGCGCTGCTGGAGGCCGGGGTCGCCCGCCGCGACCACATGGACAAGGTCGACCAGGTGGCCGCGGCCACCATCCTGCAGAGCGCCGTGGACCGGGCCAGGGCGACCGGGGCGGAGCCCGGCGCGCCGGTGGACCCGCCGGTCCCCGGCGCCGCGGCACCCGCCGTCCCGCATAATGGGGGTGACCGCGACGGGCAGGGTCCGGCCGCGGCCCGCCGCGGGGAGTCGTCCACCGGAGCCGGGAACACGGCCGAGGACACCGCCGAGGACACCGCCGGAGCGCCCGACCGGGCGCGGACGGCACCGTTGACGACCACCGATCCGGACGGAGAGCATTCGTGAGCGACGATCCGTACGACCAGTCGGCGCCCCGCCGACCCGAGGCGCCCCGGGAGTCGTCCGGCGGCGGTCTGGGCAGCCTCCTGGACGCCCCGTCCTCGAGGGAGCCCTCCACGGGCCTGCGCGGCGTCTTCGAGCACGAGGAGCTCACCCCCGAGCAGGTCAAGCGGCGCCGGCGCCGCGGCCGCGTCTCACTGACCACGGCCATCGCCCTGTTCCTGCTCGCCGCGCTGATCACGGTGTCCGTGCTCGGCTCCACCTTCCGGTGGTTCGAGGTCCGCGACTACCGCGGCGACGGCAAGGACCCCGTGACCTTCTCCGTGGCCGACGGCGCCACCACCGGCCAGATCGCCGTGGCCCTCGAGGCGCAGGGGATCGTGGCGGACGCCGAGACGTTCGTCGAGACCTACCAGGAGGAGCACGCCGAGCAGTTCATCCAGCCGGGCGAGTACGAGCTGCGCACGGAGATGAGCTCGGAGGCCGCCGTGGACGCGCTCATGGAGGAGGACGAGGCCACCCACTACGCGGCGGTCAACCGGACCCTGCGCATGACCGACGTGTTCGGGGTCCTCAGCGAGTCCACCGGCATCCCCGTCTCCGAGTTCGAGGCCTACCGGGAGGACACGGCGACGTTCGGGATCCCGGACCGCTTCCCCACCCTCGAGGGCTGGCTGCACCCGGGCGAGTACCGGTTCCCGCTGGACGCCACGGCGGAGCAGATCCTGCAGACGATGGTGGACCGCACCCGCACGACCCTCGACGACAACGGCATCAGCGACGAGGACCAGATCTTCGAGGTGCTCACCATCGGCTCGATCATCGAGTTCGAGGTCCAGCCCGAGCACTACGACGTGGTGGCCGGCGCGATCGAGAACCGGCTCGAGAACCCCGACGGCGAGACCTCCGGGTTCATCCAGTCCGACGCGTCCGTGACCTACGGCCTCGACCGCCGCAGCTACGACTTCTCGGAGGAGGAGCGCCGCGACGAGTCCAACCGGTACAACACCTTCGCCAACCCCGGCCTGCCGGTGGGCCCCATCGGCTCCCCGGGCGACGCCGCCATCGCGGCGGCCGCCGACCCGCAGGACAACGACTACTACTTCTGGGTGACCGTGGACCTGGACACGGGCGAGACGAAGTTCGCCGAGACCTACGCGGAGCACCTGGGGTACGTGGAGGAGTACAACCAGTGGTGCAGCGAGAACGAGGGCCGGTGCGGGTGAGTCCCGCCCGCGCCGCCGTGGTGGGCCACCCCATCGGCCACTCGAGGTCCCCGGACCTGCACCGCGCCGCGTACGCGGTGCTGGGCGAGGACGTGCACTACGACGCCCACGACCTGGTCGAGGAGCAGCTCCCGCCGTTCGTCGACGCCCGCCGGTCCGATCCCGCCTGGCGCGGGCTGTCGGTGACGATGCCCCTGAAGTCGGTGGCCGCCGCGTGCGCGGACGAGCTCACGGTCCTCGGGGCGGCGGTGGGCGCGGTCAACACCCTGCTCTTCCGCCCGGACGGGACGGTGCTCGGCCACAACACCGACGTCACCGGCATCGTGGGCGCGGTGCTCGCGGCGGGCACCGTGCCGGCCGTCCCCCGGGCCGCCGTCCTCGGCGGGGGCGGCACGGCCACGGCCGCCGTCGCCGCCGCGCAGCGGCTCGGGGCCGCCTCCGTGGACGTCTTCGTGCGCTCCGCCACCCGCGCCGGGCGCGCCGTCGAGGCGGGGCGCCGGCTCGGGATCCCCGTGCACCTGCGGGCGTGGGACGAGGCGCCGGGCCTCCTGGCCGCGTACGACGTGGTCGTCTCCACCCTCCCCCCGCACGGCGCGGACGAGCTGGCGGCGCAGCTGGAGGCCGCCGCCCCGACCACCACGGGCGTCCTCCTGGACGCCGCCTACGACCCGTGGCCGTCGGCGGTGGCCGCGGCCTGGTCCCGGGCCGGGGGAGCGGTGGCCCCGGGACTCGATATGCTGATCTTCCAGGCGGTGGACCAGATCCGCCTGTTCACCGGCCGCGATCCGGGCACACCCCTGCCCCGCGAGCAGGACGTGGTCGCCGCGATGTGCGCGGCCGTGGGGCGGCCCATCCTCGCCGCCCCGTCCCTGCCCCGCACCTGAGACCTGTCGGCGGCCGCGCCCCGCGGGGCCCTGTCGCCGAGACCCCGAACGGAAAGAGTTGTTATGTTGCGTTGGCTCACGGCCGGCGAGTCGCACGGCGAGGCGCTCGTCGGGATCATCGAGGGCGTCCCGGCTGGGGTGAGCCTGACCAGCCAGGACGTCCGCGACGCCCTGGCCCGCCGCCGGCTCGGCTACGGGCGCGGCGCGCGGATGAAGTTCGAGCAGGATCAGGTGCGCCTGCTCGGCGGCGTGCGCCACGGCGTGACCCAGGGCGGGCCGGTGGCGATCGAGATCGCCAACACCGAGTGGCCCAAGTGGCGCGAGGTGATGTCCGCGGACCCCGTGGACCCGGAGGTGCTCGCGGGCCGCGCCCGCAACGCCCCCCTCACCCGCCCCCGCCCCGGCCACGCGGACCTCACCGGCATGCAGAAGTACGGCTTCGACGAGGCGCGGCCCGTGCTCGAGCGCGCCAGCGCCCGGGAGACGGCCACGCGCGTGGCCCTCGGCGCCGTCGCCGCGAAGATCCTCGAGGCCGTGGGCGTGCAGCTCGTCTCCCACACCACGGCCGTGGGCGCCGTCAGCGCCCCGGTGGACGCCGCGCGCCCGCTGCCCTCCGACGTCCCCGGCCTCGACGCCGACCCCCTGCGCTGCTTCGACCCCGCCACGGCGGAGGCCATGGTGACGGCGGTGGACGCCGCCCACAAGGACGGGGAGACCCTCGGCGGCGTCGTCGAGGTCCTCGCCTACGGGCTGCCCCCGGGGCTCGGCTCGTACGTGCACTGGGACCGGCGGCTCGACTCGCGCCTGGCCGGGGCCCTGATGGGCATCCAGGCCATCAAGGGCGTCGAGGTCGGGGACGGCTTCCTGACCGCCGCCCGGCCCGGCTCCGAGGCCCACGACGAGATCTCCCGCGGCGCCGACGGCGCGGTGCGCCGCGTGAGCAACCGCGCCGGCGGGATCGAGGGCGGCATGTCCATCGGTGACGTCCTGCGCGTGCGCGCGGCCATGAAGCCCATCGCCACCGTGCCGAAGGCGCTGCGCACCGTCGACGTCGCCACCGGCGAGGCCGCCCGCGCCCACCACCAGCGCTCGGACGTCTGCGCCGTGCCCGCCGCCGGGGTGGTCGCCGAGGCGATGGTCGCCCTCGTGCTCGCCGACGCCGTGACGGAGAAGTTCGGCGGGGACTCGATCACCGAGACCGCCCGCAACAAGGACGCCTACCTCGCCGCGATCCCGGAGTCCCTGCACTCCGCCGGCGAGCTCGGGGCCTTCGGGGACGACGCCGCCGCGGCGCGCGACGACCACATGGGCGACCCCCTCGTGGCCCCCGCCGAGACCGGGGCCCCCGCAGATGCGGCCGCGCCCGCCGAGCCCGGGGAGGCCCAGGCGTGAACGCGCAGTTCCCCGCCCCGGCCGACGCCGCCGAGACCCCGCAGCGGCCCGTGGTGCTCATCGGGCCCATGGCCGCCGGGAAGTCCTTCCTGGCCCTGCACATGTCCAAGTTCTACGGCTACGACTTCGTGGACGCCGACCAGGTCATCGTCTCCCGGTACGGGGTGATCTCGAAGATCTTCGCGGAGCACGGCGAGAAGTACTTCCGCGACCTCGAGGCGGACACCGTGGCCGAGATCCTGCGGGACCCGGACCACGCCAACGCGATCTTCTCCGTGGGCGGCGGCGCCCCCATGACACCGTCCACCCGCGAGCTGCTGCGCCACGAGCTCGTCGCCTACCTCGAGGTGGACACCGAGACCGTGCTGCCCCGGATCAGCGGCAACCGGACCCGCCCCATGCTCCAGCCGGACCCGGAGCGGCGCTGGCAGGAGCTCTACGAGTCCCGGCGCGCCTGCTACGAGGAGCTCGCCGACATCACCCTCGACGGCCGCGGCAACCGGCCCGTCGCCGAGATCGGCGCCGACCTCGAGGCGGAGCTCACCCGCCTGCGCTCCGCACGGAGCGCCGGCGGCACCACCGACAGCACCCAGGAGGCCCAGGCATGAGCGAGTCCGCTCCCCGCACCGTCACGACCATCCCCGTCACCGGGGAGCGCCCGGCCGAGAACTACGACGTCCTCGTCGGCCACGGGCTGCTCGGCGAGGTCCCCCGCGTGCTCGGCGACCGGGTCCAGCGCGTGCTCGTCATCCACCCGCGGTCGCTGCGCAGCACCGGCGACGTGGTCATGGAGGAGCTGCGCGGACAGGGCTACCAGGCGTTCACCGCCGAGATCCCCGACGCCGAGGAGGGCAAGCACGTCCAGGTGGCGTCCTTCTGCTGGCAGGTCCTCGGGCAGAACGACTTCACCCGCTCGGACGCGATCGTGTCCGTGGGCGGGGGAGCGGTCTCCGACCTCGCGGGGTTCGTGGCCGCCACGTGGCTGCGCGGTGTGCGCGTGGTGCACGTGCCCACCACCCTGCTCGGCATGGTCGACGCCGCCGTGGGCGGCAAGACCGGGATCAACACGGCCGAGGGCAAGAACCTCGTGGGCGCCTTCCACCCGCCCGCGGCCGTGCTGTGCGACCTCGACACGCTGCGGACGCTGCCCGAAAACGAGCTGCTCACCGGCATGGCGGAGGTCGTCAAGTGCGGCTTCATCGCCGACGAGCGGATCCTCGAGCTCATCGAGGCCCACCCGGAGGCGGTGCGCGACTCGCAGTCCGAGGTGGTCCGCGAGCTCGTGGAGCGCAGCATCCGGGTCAAGGCCGAGATCGTCTCCGGCGACCTGCGCGAGGCCGGCCGCCGGGAGATGCTCAACTACGGGCACACCCTCGGCCACGCGATCGAGCACAACGAGCGCTACCAGTGGCGCCACGGCGCCGCGGTCTCGGTGGGGCTGGTCTTCGCCGCCGAGCTCGCCCGCACCGCCGGGAACCTGGCCAACGACGTCGTCGAGCGCCACCGCAGCATCCTCGCCTCCCTCGGCCTGCCGACCGCGTACCGGTGGGACCAGTGGCCGCGGCTGCTCGAGGTCATGAAGCGGGACAAGAAGACGCGCGGGAACCTGCTGCGCTTCGTCGTCCTCGACGCCGTCGGCCGGCCCCGCGTGCTCGAGGTCCCCGACCCCGCGATCCTCTTCGCGAGCTACCAGGAGATCGCCGAGGGCGCGCCCAGCTAGACTGGTCCGCGGTCCGGGACGACACCCCCCTGTCCGCGCCGACCTGCCGACTTCGCAGACAACCAGAGAGAGAACCTGTGGCTACGACCAACGACATCAAGAACGGCACCGTCCTGAAGCTGGAGGGCAACCTCTGGAACGTGATCGAGTTCCAGCACGTGAAGCCGGGCAAGGGCGGGGCGTTCGTGCGCACCAAGATGCGCAACATCACCTCCGGGAAGGTCGTCGACAAGACCTTCAACGCCGGCGCGAAGATCGAGACCGCCACGGTGGACCGCAGCGAGTACCAGTACCTGTACCAGGACGGCGCCGACTACGTCTTCATGGACAACAAGACCTACGACCAGATCACCGTTCCCGGTGAGGTGGTGGGCGACGCCGCCAACTTCATGCTCGAGAACCTCAACGCGACCATCGCGCTGCACGAGGGGGCCCCGCTCTACATCGAGCTGCCCGCGTCCGTGGTCCTCGAGATCACCTACACCGAGCCGGGCCTGCAGGGCGACCGCTCCACCGGCGGCACCAAGCCCGCCACCGTGGAGACCGGCTACCAGATCCAGGTGCCGCTGTTCCTCGAGCAGGGCACCAAGGTCAAGGTCGACACCCGCACGGGTGACTACCTGGGCCGCGTCAACGAGTGAGCGCCCGGGGCAAGGCGCGCCGGCGCGCCGTGGAGATCCTCTTCGAGGCCGAGCAGCGTTCCGAGGACGTCCGCGAGGTCATGGAGCGGCGCCGGATGCACAGCGACTCGCAGGTCTCCCCGTACGCCGAGGAGCTCGTGCTCGGCGTCACGATGCGCCGCGGTGAGCTCGACGAGTACCTCGAGACGTACTCCCAGGGCTGGACCCTCGAGCGGATGCCCGCGGTGGACCGCAACGTGCTGCGCGTGGGGGCCTGGGAGCTGCTGTTCAACGACGACGTCCCGGACGGGGTCGCCGTGGCCGAGGCCGTGAGCCTCGCCAAGGAGCTCGCGGGCGACGACTCCCCGCGCTTCGTCAACGGTCTGCTGGGCCGGCTGCAGCAGATGAAGCCGACCCTGCTCGGCTGACGGGGCCGCCGGACCCCGCCCGGGGCGCGCGCTACCATTCCGGGACCACGACCGTGCGTCCCGGAAAGGTCCGCATGACAGCTCCCGCGCTGCGCCTGCAGGGCGTCTCGAAGCACTACGGGACCGTGCGCGCGGTCGACCGCGTCACCCTCGAGGTCCGCCCGGGGGAGGTCTACGCGCTGCTGGGCCTCAACGGCGCCGGCAAGACCACCGTCATGCGGACGGTCCTCGGCATGGTCCGGCCCTCGGCCGCGGGCGCGGCGACGCGCACCGCGCGGGGCCCGCAGCCGTGCTCGGCGACGCCGGCGCCGCGGACCGCCCGGACGCCGTGGCCGCCGCCCTCGTCCACGGCGGCGTGCCCCCCCCACCGGCCTCGCGGTTGTCCGCGAGGACCTCGAGGCCTACTTCCTGCGCCTGGTGGGAGCGCAGCACCGGCAGGAGCGCCCCGGTGACCGGTGAGCCGGCGGCCGCCCTCGGGGCGGAGGCGCTGAAGCTGCGCCGCTCCCGCGTGCCCTGGGCCACCGCCGGGGCCGTGGCCCTCACCGTCCTCGTGGCTCAGGTGCTCGCCGCGGTCGGCCACGGCGCGTGGTTCCCCTGGGCCGTGCCCGCCCTCCTCGCCGGGACGGCCGGCCCGGACGCCGCCGGCGCCGGTCCGGGTGGCGTCCTGGGCGTCGCGCTCGTCGCCCTCGGCTCGGCCGCGGTCACCGCCGCCCGGTGGGAGCGGGTCGACCACAGCGCCTAGCCCGGGCGGGGTCGCCGGGGGAGGCGGGCGTCACACCGGGCCCGGGGCGTCAGGGCCGCTGTGCTAGTTTGGGGCGAGCAAGCAACCTTTAAGTCCGTCCTGTGAGGCGGGGAAGGAGGCGGCACCCATGAACGACGACACCTCCGCGGCCGGTCCCTCGACGGGACCCGCCGCCGCGCGCGTCATCCTCTCGGCAGCCGACATCGACCGCGCCCTGACGCGCATCGCCCACGAGATCCTCGAGGCCAACAGGGGCAGCTCGGACCTCGTCCTGCTCGGCATCCCGCGCCGCGGCTATCCGCTGGCCCAGCGGATCGCCGCCAAGATCGCCGCCTCCGACACCGGCTTCGACGCCGCCGCGAGCCTCGGCCAGCTCGATGTCACGATGTTCCGCGACGACCTCCGCAAGAACCCCGCCCGCGCCCCCCAGCCGACCCGCATCCCCGTGCAGGGCATCGACGGGCGCACCGTGGTCCTCGTCGACGACGTCCTGTACTCCGGGCGCACCGTGCGCGCCGCCCTCGACGCCCTCGTGGACGTCGGCCGGCCCCGCGTGGTCCGCCTCGCTGTGCTCGTCGACCGCGGCCACCGGGAGCTGCCCATCCGCGCCGACCACGTGGGCAAGAACCTGCCCACCTCCTCCCAGGAGAAGGTCCGGGTCCGGCTGGCCGAGACCGACCCCGAGCCCCGCGCGGCGGAGAACGCCGACTGCGTGGTCATCGAGACCACCGTGCCGGGAACCGGCGCATGAGGCACCTGCTGTCCACGAAGGACCTCTCCTACGACGCCGCCCTGACGTTCCTGGACACCGCGGACCAGATGGCCGCCGTGGGCCAGCGCTCCGTCAAGAAGCTCCCCGCGCTGCGGGGCCGCACCGTGGTCAACCTCTTCTTCGAGGACTCGACCCGCACCCGCATCTCCTTCGAGACGGCCGCCAAGCGCCTGTCCGCGGACGTCCTCAACTTCTCCGCGAAAGGCTCCTCGGTCTCGAAGGGGGAGTCCCTCAAGGACACCGCCCAGACCCTCGCGGCGATGAGCGCCGACGCCGTGGTGATCCGGCACTCGGCCTCCGGCTCCCCGCAGCAGCTCGCGGAGTCCGACTGGATCGACGCCGCGGTGGTCAACGCCGGCGACGGCACCCACGAGCACCCCACGCAGGCCCTGCTCGACGCCATGACCCTGCGCCAGCACCGTGCCCGCACCGAGGGCCGCGAGAGCACCCGCGGGCTCGACCTCGAGGGCATGCACGTGGTGATCGTCGGCGACGTCCTGCACTCCCGGGTGGCCCGCTCCGACCTGTGGCTGTTCACCACCCTGGGCGCCCGGGTCACGTTCGTGGCCCCGCCCACCCTGCTGCCCGTCGGCATCGCGGACTGGCCTTGCCGAGTGGTCTTCTCCCTCGACGAGGCCCTGGACCCCGCCCCGGACGCGGTGATGATGCTGCGCGTGCAGCGGGAGCGGATGCACGCCGCGTTCTTCCCGACCGCCCAGGAGTACGCCCGGGAGTGGGGGCTGACCCCCGAGCGGGTCGCCGCCCTCGACGCCGCCGGGGCCGCCACGGCGATCATGCACCCGGGACCCATGAACCGCGGGCTGGAGATCTCCTCCGCCGCGGCGGACTCCCCGCGCTCCACGGTCCTGGACCAGGTGCGCAACGGCGTCTCCGTGCGGATGTCGGTGCTCTACCTGCTGCTCTCCGGCGACGACCTCGACCCCACCTCCACCCCGCACCCCCAGGAGCGCTGACCTCTCGTGACCTCGTACCTCATCCAGGGCGCCCAGCTGCTCGGCGAGCAGACCGCCGACATCCTCGTCGAGGACGGCGTGATCCGGCGCATCGGCCCCGACCTCGCCGCGGACGCGGGCGACGCCCGGATCCTCGACGCCGCCGGGCTCGTGGCCCTGCCCGGGCTCGTGGACATCCACACGCACCTGCGCGAGCCCGGCCGGGAGGACGCCGAGACCGTCGAGACCGGCACCCGGGCGGCCGCGCTCGGCGGCTACACCGCGGTCTTCGCGATGGCCAACTCCGATCCCGTGGCGGACACCGCCGGTGTGGTGGAGCAGGTGCACGAGCTGGGCCGCTCCGCGGGCTGGGTCGAGGTCCGTCCCGTGGGCGCCGTGACCGTGGGTCTGAAGGGCGAGCGGCTGTCCGAGATCATGGCGATGGCCGAGTCCCGCGCGGGCGTGCGGATGTTCTCCGACGACGGCATGTGCGTGCACGACCCGGTGCTCATGCGCCGGGCCCTGGAGTACGTCAAGGGCTTCGACGGCGTCGTGGCCCAGCACGCCCAGGAGCCGCGGCTGACGGAGGGCGCCCAGATGAACGAGGGCGCCGTGTCCGCCGAGCTCGGGCTGACGGGCTGGCCCGCCGTCGCGGAGGAGGCCATCATCGCCCGCGACGTGCTGCTCGCCGAGCACGTCGGCTCCCGCGTGCACATCTGCCACCTCTCGACCAGGGGCTCCGTGGACATCGTCCGCTGGGCCAAGCAGCGCGGCATCGACGTCACCGCCGAGGCCACCCCGCACCACCTGCTGCTCACCGACGAGCGGGTCCGCAGCTTCGACCCGGTGTTCAAGGTCAACCCGCCGCTGCGCACGGACGAGGACGTGCACGCCCTGCGCGCGGCCGTGGCCGACGGCACCATCGACGTGATCGGCACCGACCACGCCCCGCACCCCGCCGAGGACAAGGAGTGCGAGTGGTCCTGCGCGGCCAACGGGATGACCGGGCTCGAGACCGCGCTGTCCGTGGTCCAGCTCAGCCTCGTCGACACCGGCCTGCTGACCTGGCGCGACGTCGCCCGGATCACCTCGGCGACCCCCGCCCGGATCGGGCGCCTCGCCGGCCAGGGCCGGCCGCTCGAGGAGGGCGAGCCCGCTCACCTCACCCTGTGGGACCCGGCCGCGACCACCGTGGTGGACCCCGCCCGGCACGCGTCCAAGGGCCGCAACAGCCCCTACCGCGGCATGGAGCTGCCCGGCACGGTCCGCGCCACCTTCTTCCGCGGCCACCCCACCGTCCTCGACGGGGCCCTCAACACCCCCGCCCCGACCCCCGCCGCCTGACCGCGCCGACCACCTTCCACCGCCCGGAGGCCCCCGTCCCATGGACCAGCTCAGCACCGTGCTCGTCACGGTCATCGTCCTCGCCGTGCTCTTCGCCCTGCTCCGCCGGGGCTGGCGCACGCGCGTGCGACGCCAGTCGGGGATCGCGGCGCCGGCCGCGCCGCCCGAGGGGATCGAGGAGCGCGAGCCCCGGCTCGTGGTCCCGGGCATGTACGTGAGCACCACGGAGACCGGCGCCCCGCTCGAGCGGATCGCGGCCCACGGACTGGGCGTGCGCGCCCGGGCGACGGCCCTGGTCCACGACGACGGCGTGCTCCTGGACCGGCAGGGCGCCCCGGGCCTGTTCGTCCCCGCCGCCGACCTCGTGGCCGTGGGCACCAGCTCCGGCATGGTCGGCAAGTTCGTGGAGCGGGACGGGCTCGCCGTGCTGACCTGGCGGCTGGGCTCCACCGTGGTGGACACCGGCTTCCGCACCCAGCGGGCCGAGGACAAGCAGCGCCTCCTCGACGCCGTGGAGGCGATCGTCCCGGCACCGCACTCCTGACCCGCCGGCGGCACCCGCCGCCCCGCCTTCCCGACCCACAGACCCGAACGTGAGGACGACCTTGAGCTCGATCACCACTGACCCCGCCGTGCTCGTGCTGGAGGACGGCCGCGTCTTCCGCGGCCGCGCCTACGGCGCCCTCGGCACCGCCCTCGGCGAGGCCGTGTTCTCCACCGGCATGACCGGCTACCAGGAGACCATCACCGACCCGTCCTACGCCGGCCAGCTCGTCGTGCAGACCGCCCCGCACATCGGCAACACCGGCGTCAACGCCGCCGACGCCGAGTCCCGGCGGATCTGGGTGTCCGGCTACGTCGTGCGCGACGCCGCCCGCCGCCCGTCCAACTGGCGCTCCGAGGGGTCCCTCGACGAGCAGCTGGTGGCCCAGGGCGTCGTCGGCATCCAGGACGTCGACACCCGGGCCATCACCCGCCACCTGCGGGACCGCGGCGCGATGCGCGGCGGGATCTTCTCCGGGGACGCCGCGCTGCGCCCCGACGCCGAGCTCGTCGCCGAGGTCGGCGCCGCCGAGCGGATGGAGGGCCGCCGGCTCGCCGAGACCGTCTCCGCCCCCGAGGCCTACGTCGTGGAGCCCGCCGAGCACGGCTGGACCGGCGAGGTCCTGCACGAGCTGGTGGCGGTGGACCTCGGCATCAAGTCGATGACCCCGCACCGCTTCGCCGAGCGCGGGGTGCGGGTGCACGTGGTGCCCGCCGACACCGGCTTCGAGCAGATCCGGGCCCTGGCCCCGCGCGGGGTGTTCTTCTCCAACGGCCCCGGCGACCCCGCCACCGCCGAGCGGCAGATCGAGACGCTGCGGGAGGTGCTGCGCGCCGGGATCCCGTTCTTCGGCATCTGCTTCGGCAACCAGCTGCTCGGCCGGGCCCTGGGCTTCGGCACCTACAAGCTGGTCTTCGGCCACCGCGGGATCAACCAGCCGGTCCTGGACCGGCGGACCGGGCGCGTGGAGATCACCGCCCACAACCACGGCTTCGCCGTGGACGCGCCCCTCGACGGCCCGGTCGAGGCGCCCCTGGGCGAGTTCGGCCGCGTCGAGGTCAGCCACGTGTGCCTCAACGACGACGTGGTGGAGGGCCTCAACTGCCTCGACCTGCCCGCGTTCTCGGTGCAGTACCACCCGGAGGCCGCCGCCGGCCCGCACGACGCCTCCTACCTCTTCGGCCGGTTTATCGAGCTGATGGACAGCCACCGGGACGGCCGCGCCGACCCGACCGTCGACAACGCCGTCCCCGGCGGCGCCCAGGGCGCCCAGAGCCCCGAGGACACCCCGAACGCACAGGAAGAAGGGCAGAACTGACATGCCGCGCAGGACAGATCTCACCAGCGTTCTGGTCATCGGCTCCGGGCCGATCGTCATCGGACAGGCCGCCGAGTTCGACTACTCGGGCACGCAGGCCCTCCGGGTGCTCAAGGAGGAGGGCCTGCGGGTCATCCTCGTGAACTCCAACCCGGCGACCATCATGACCGACCCCGAGTTCGCCGACGCGACCTACGTGGAGCCCATCACCCCCGAGGTGGTGGAGAAGATCATCGCCAAGGAGCGGCCCGACGCCCTGCTGCCCACCCTGGGCGGGCAGACGGCGCTCAACACGGCGATCGCCCTCGACGCCAACGGGGTGCTCGACAAGTACGGGGTGGAGCTGATCGGCGCCAACGTCGAGGCCATCAACCTGGGCGAGGACCGCGAGAAGTTCAAGGGCGTGGTGGAGCGCTGCGGCGCCGAGTCCGCCCGCTCCGTCATCGTGCACTCCATGCCCGAGGCCCTGGCCGCCGCCCAGGAGCTGGGCTACCCCATGGTGGTCCGCCCGTCCTTCACGATGGGCGGCCTCGGCTCGGGCCTGGCCTACGACGAGGAGGACCTGCACCGCATCGCCGGCGCCGGCATCCAGTACAGCCCCACCTCCGAGGTGCTCCTCGAGGAGTCCATCCTCGGCTGGAAGGAGTACGAGCTGGAGATGATGCGCGACAAGAACGACAACGTCGTGGTCGTGTGCTCCATCGAGAACTTCGACCCCGTGGGCGTGCACACCGGGGACTCGATCACCGTGGCCCCGGCCATGACGCTGACCGACCGCGAGTACCAGAACCTGCGGGACATCGCGATCGCCGTGATCCGCGAGGTCGGCGTGGACACCGGTGGGTGCAACATCCAGTTCGCGATCGAGCCGGACACCGGCCGCGTCGTCGTCATCGAGATGAACCCGCGCGTCTCCCGCTCCTCGGCCCTCGCCTCCAAGGCCACGGGCTTCCCGATCGCCAAGATCGCCACGAAGCTGTCGCTGGGCTACACCCTCGACGAGATCCCCAACGACATCACCCGCAAGACCCCCGCGTCCTTCGAGCCGACGCTGGACTACGTCGTCGTGAAGATCCCGCGCTTCGCGTTCGAGAAGTTCCCCGCCGCGGACCCCACGCTGACCACCACCATGAAGTCGGTCGGCGAGGCCATGGCGATCGGGCGCAACTTCACCGAGGCGCTGCAGAAGGCCATGCGCTCCCTCGAGCAGAAGGGCTCCAGCTTCTCGTTCGTGCGCCCCGAGCTCGACGACGACGCCCTGGCGCGGCTCGTCGACGCCACCCGCACGCCCACCACCGAGCGGATCCAGCAGGTCCAGCAGGCCCTGCTGGCCGGCGCGTCCGTGGAGCGGCTCTACGAGGCCACGGGCATCGACCCCTGGTTCCTCGACCAGCTGGTGCTGCTCAACGAGGTCGCGGACGTGGTGCGCCAGGACGCCGACCTCACGGTGCGCACCCTGCGCCTGGCCAAGCGGCACGGCTTCTCCGACGCCCAGATCGGCGAGCTCGCCCACCTGGCCGAGGACGTGGTCCGCGGCGTGCGCCACGCGCTGGGCATCCGCCCCGTGTTCAAGACCGTCGACACGTGCGCGGCGGAGTTCGAGGCGTTCACCCCGTACCACTACTCCTCCTACGACGAGGAGAGCGAGGTCGGCCGGCACGAGCGCCCCTCCATCATGATCCTCGGCTCCGGGCCGAACCGGATCGGGCAGGGCATCGAGTTCGACTACTCGTGCGTGCACGCCTCCATGGTGCTGCGCGAGGCCGGGCACGAGACCGTGATGGTCAACTGCAACCCGGAGACCGTCTCCACCGACTACGACGTCTCCACGCGGCTGTACTTCGAACCGCTGACCTTCGAGGACGTCATGGAGGTCGTCGAGACGGAGCGGCGCACCGGCGGGCTGCTCGGGGTGTTCGTGCAGCTGGGCGGGCAGACCCCGCTCAAGCTCGCCGCCCAGCTCAAGGCCGCGGGCGTGCCGATCCTCGGCACCACCCCGGAGGCCATCGACCTCGCCGAGGACCGCGGGGAGTTCGCCCGGGTGCTCGCCGAGGCCGGGCTGCGCCAGCCGAAGAACGGCACGGCGTCCACCTTCGAGGCCGCCAAGCGGATCGCGGACGACATCGGCTACCCGGTGCTCGTGCGCCCCTCGTACGTGCTCGGCGGCCGCGGCATGGAGATCGTCTACGACGAGCCGGCCCTGGCCCGCTACCTGCAGAACGCCACCGAGGTCTCCGCCTCGCGGCCCGCGCTGATCGACAAGTTCCTCGAGGACGCCATCGAGATCGACGTGGACGCCCTCTACGACGGGACGGACCTCTACGTGGGCGGCGTGATGGAGCACCTCGAGGAGGCCGGCATCCACTCCGGGGACTCCGCGTGCACCCTGCCGTCCATCACCCTCGGCCCGGACGTGGTCGAGCGCGTGCGCGAGGCCACCCTGGCCATCGCCCGCGGCGTGGGCGTGTGCGGGCTCATCAACATCCAGTTCGCCGTGGCCTCCGACATCCTCTACGTCATCGAGGCCAACCCGCGGGCCTCCCGCACCGTGCCGTTCGTCTCCAAGGCCACGGGCGTGCAGCTGGCCAAGGCCGCCGCCCTCATCGGCACCGGCACCACCATCGCCCAGCTGCGGGCCCAGGGCCACCTGCCGCAGCGGATCGACGGGTCCACGCTGCCCGCCTCGGCCCCCGTGGCCGTGAAGGAGGCCGTCCTGCCCTTCGCGCGCTTCCGCACCGCCGAGGGGGCGGTGGTCGACTCCCTGCTCGGCCCGGAGATGCGCTCCACCGGCGAGGTCATGGGCCTGGACAAGTACTTCGACACCGCCTTCGCCAAGGCGCAGGCGGCGGCGAACGTGTCCCTGCCCACGTCCGGGCGGATGTTCGTGTCCGTGGCCAACAAGGACAAGCGCTCCTCGATCGCCTACGTGCGGATGTTCCGCGACCTCGGCTTCGAGATCCTCGCCACCGGCGGCACCGCGGACGTGCTGCGCCGCAACGGCATCGAGTCCACCGTGGTCCGCAAGATCCGCGAGACGGCCCCCGGGGAGCGGACCATCGTGGACCTCATCGCCGACGGGGAGATCGACCTGATCTTCAACACCCCGGCCGGCGGTGCCGCCCGCGGCGACGGCTACGAGATCCGCGCCGCGGCCACCAGCGTGGGCGTGCCCCTGATGACCACGGTCTCCGTGCTGGGCGCCGCCCTGCAGGCCGTCACCGCGCTGCGCTCCTACTCGTGGGACGTGACGAGCCTGCAGGAGCACGAGCAGCGCCTGGAGGTCCTCCTGCGCGCTGGCGAGCCCGAGGCCGTGCGTGCCTGAGGACACCGCCCCGGCGCCCGGCCCCGTGACCCCGGCGCCCGGCCGGGCGCCCTTCGGCGCGCGGCTGGGCGCCGCGATGGACGAGCACGGGCCCCTGTGCGTGGGCATCGACCCGCACCCCGGCCTGCTGGACGCGTGGGGCCTGCCCCGCTCCGCCGAGGGCCTGCGCCGGTTCGCGCTCACGGTCCTGGAGGCCGCCGCCGGGCACGCCGCCGCGATCAAGCCCCAGGTGGCGCTGTTCGAGCCCTACGGCGCCGCCGGCTTCGCCGTGCTCGAGGAGCTGCTCGCGCAGGCGCGCTCGGCGGAGCTGCTGACGGTCGCCGACGCCAAGCGCGGGGACATCGGCTCCACGATGGAGGCCTACGCGGCCGCGTGGCTGGGGGAGGGGTCCCCGCTCGCGGCGGACGCCGTGACCCTGAGCCCCTACCTCGGCTTCGAGTCGCTGCGCCCGGCCCTCGACCTGGCGGCCCGCACCGGCCGCGGCACGTTCGTGCTGGCGCTGACCTCCAACCCCGAGGGTCGCTCCGTCCAGCACGTCGGGGGCCGGGAGTCCGTCGCCGGCTCCGTGTGCGCCGCGGCGGCCGCCGAGAACGACCGGCTCCGCGGTTCCGGGGGAGAGCCGGCCGCCCGGGCCGGTCTCGGCTCCTGCGGGCTCGTGGTGGGCGCCACGGTCGGCAGCGCGCTGACCGAGCTCGGCATCGACCTGACGGCGGTGCGCGGGCCGCTGCTCGCCCCCGGCTACGGCGCGCAGGGCGCCCGCGCCGACGAGCTCCCGGCCGTGTTCGGCGCCGCGGCCGGGCAGGTGCTCGCGGCCTCGAGCCGGGCGATCCTGCGCCGGGGACCGGAGGTGCCGGCGCTGCGGGAGGCGGTCCTGCGCTCGGCAGGGGAGCTGGCGGCAGCCCTGGACTGAGCCCCCGCGGTGGTCCCGCGCCTCCTCCCGCCGGCTCCCCGGCGACGACACCCCTGGTCACACCACGGTCGTGTCGCCTTGCGAAGCATCGTTCTTCATGTAGTTTCTTTAGCAAACGGGCTGTCCGTCCTCTCGTGGGACGGGGGCTGCAGTCCGTGGCGACGAGGAGGAACCACATGGCACTGCGTCCGTTGACCGACGAGGAGCGAGCCGCCGCGAGGGAGAAGGCGACCCGGGCACGGACGGCGCGCGCCGACGTGAAGAAGGGGCTGCGCGAGCGCCGCATGACGGTCGCCGAGATCCTCGACCGCGCGGACCGGGACGAGGCCGTGAGCCGGCTGAAGGTCTCGGACCTGCTCGAGGCCACCCCCGGCATCGGCAAGGTCCGCTCCGCGGCCATCATGGACGAGATCGGCATCGCCCGCACCCGGCGGCTGCGCGGGCTCGGCGTGCACCAGCGCAGGGCGCTCATCGAGCACCTGGACCGCTGAGCCGGGCGGGGCGCGGAGGCCCCGGGCGCGATCCGCTAGATTGGGGGAAACACCCCAGTCCCAGGAGGATGCCCGTGAGCCTCGACGCGCCCCGCGCCGCGCGCCCGTCCCTGACCGTGCTCGCCGGACCCACGGCCGTGGGCAAGGGCACGGTCTCGACCTACGTCCGGGACCACTACCCGCAGGTGTGGCTGTCCGTGTCCGCGACCACCCGGGACCCCCGCCCCGGGGAGGTCGACGGCACCCACTACTTCTTCGTCTCCGACGAGGAGTTCGACGCCATGGCCCGCGACGGGCAGCTGCTGGAGTGGGCCGTGGTGCACAACTCGCACCGCTACGGCACGCTGCGCTCCACCGTGGAGCGGGCCCTCGAGCGCGGGCTCAGCGTCCTGCTCGAGATCGACCTGCAGGGCGCCCGCCAGATCCGCAACACCATGCCGGAGGCCAACTTCGTGTTCCTCGCCCCGCCCAGCTGGGACGAGATGGTCGCCCGGCTCGTCGGCCGGGGCACCGAGACGGCGGCCGAACAGCGGGTCCGGCTGGAAACCGCTAAACTGGAGCTCGCGGCAGAGCCGGAGTTCGACCACACCGTGATCAACGACCGGGTCGAGCGCGCCGCCGCCGAACTCGTGCAGCTCATGGGGGTCGACCCCGAGCCGGCATCCTGAGACCCGTCCACCCCGTCTGGAGCAATCGCTTGTCTACCCACACCGAAGGCATCATCAACCCGCCGATCGACGCCCTGCTGAAGAAGTCTGACTCCAAGTACGGACTCGTGATCTTCGGCGCCCGGCGGGCCCGGCAGATCAATGCCTACTACTCGCAGCTGCACGAGGGCCTCTTCGAGTACGTCGGTCCCCTCGTGGACACCCAGCTCAACGAGAAGCCGCTGTCGATCGCCTTCCGCGAGATCGACGAGGGCCTCATCGAGGGTCGCCCGGTCGAGCACGCCGGGTTCGCCGAGAACGGCCAGCTCACCACGGAGGCCGACCTCGCCGCCGACGTCTTCGGCGCCGACTTCTTCGCCCAGGGCACCGAGGAGAGCGCCGTGGACTTCTCCGCGGACGCCGCCTTCTCCGGCGGCACCTCGGTGGACTTCTCCTCGGGCGACGACAGCCCCGCCGAGCCGCTGGGCGACCTGCCCGGCAGCGGCGCGGCCATCGCCGCCGACAACGCCTCCGACGGCGCCGGCGACGCGGCGGACGCCGCTCCGGAGGAGCCGGGGCGCGAGCCCGGGGACCTCCAGGACCTGTGAGCCGGCCGGCACCCCGACGACGGGGCGCGGCGGCGTGAGGATCGTCCTCGGCATCGGCGGGGGCATCGCCGCGTACAAGGCGGCGCTGCTCCTGCGCCTGTTCACCGAGAGCGGCCACACGGTGGTGCCCGTCCCCACCGAGGCCGCGCTGCGCTTCGTCGGCGCCCCCACCTGGGAGGCGCTCTCGGGCCAGCGGGTCAGCACGGACGTCTTCGACCGCGTGGACGAGGTCAACCACGTCCACCAGGGCCAGGCCGCCGACCTCGTCGTCGTCGCCCCGGCGACCGCCGACCTGCTGGCGCGCGCCGCCCACGGGCACGCCGACGACCTGCTGACCACCACGCTGCTCGCCACGCGCGCCCCGGTGCTGTTCGCCCCGGCGATGCACACCGAGATGTGGCTCAACCCGGCCGTGCAGGCCAACGTCGCGCAGCTGCGCGCCCACGGGCACACCGTCCTGGAGCCCGCCGACGGCCGGCTCACCGGCCCCGACTCGGGCCCCGGCCGGCTGCCCGAGCCCGAGGTCGTCCGCGACGCCGCGCTTCGCCTGGCCGGGGACGGCGGCGCCCCCGACGGCCCGCTGGCCGGCACGCGGGTGCTCGTGAGCGCGGGCGGCACCCGCGAGCCGCTGGACCCCGTCCGTTTCCTGGGCAACCGCTCCTCCGGCAAGCAGGGCGTGGCGATCGCCGCCGCCGCCCGGGACGCCGGTGCCGCGGTCACCCTCGTGGCCGCCCACCTCGAGACGCCGGTGCCCGCCGGCGTCGAGGTCGTGCACGCCGGCACCGCCGAGCAGCTGCGCCGCGCCTGCGTGCGCGCCGCGGCGCGGGCCGACGTCGTGGTGATGGCCGCCGCGGTGGCCGACTACCGCCCGGCCCGGATCGCCGACGCCAAGCTGAAGAAGGCCGAGGACGGGTCCAACCCCGTGCTCGAGCTGGTGCGCAACCCCGACATCCTCAAGGAGCTCGTGGACCTGCGCAACACCGCCCGGCGCCGCCAGCTCCTCGTCGGCTTCGCCGCCGAGACCGGGGACGCCGAGACCGACCCCCTGACGTTCGGGCGCCGGAAGCTCGTGCGCAAGGGCTGCGACCTGCTGGCCGTCAACCACGTGGGCGAGAACCTCGTCTTCGGCCAGGACACCACCACCCTGACCGTGCTCAGCGCGGCCGGGGCCCCCGAGCAGGTGCTCGAGGGCTCCAAGACGGACGTGGCCCGCGGGCTCGTGGCGCGGATCGCCCAGGAACTGGCCGGCGTCCGCGCCGGAGCCTGACCCGCCCGGGCCGGCGGCGCCGACCGGTGCGGCGCTGCGCCGTCCGGGGCGCCCGGTAGTGTGGTCTCCCGTGAGCGAGACGACCCAGCACCTGAGACTGTTCACCTCCGAGTCCGTCACGGAGGGACACCCCGACAAGATCTGCGACCAGATCAGCGACTCCATCCTGGACGACCTCCTGCGCCAGGACCCCGAGTCCTCCGTGGCGGTCGAGACCATGGTGACCACCGGGCTGGTGCACGTCGCCGGCGAGGTGAAGACCCGCGGCTACGTGGAGATCCCCAACGTGGTGCGCAAGACGCTGCTCGACATCGGCTACAACTCCTCGGTGCACGGCTTCGACGGCGAGTTCTGCGGGGTGTCCATCAGCGTCGGGGAGCAGTCCCCGGAGATCTACGAGGGCGTGTTCCAGTCCCTCGAGGTCCGCGAGGGCACCGCCCGCGACGCCCGCGACGCCCAGGGTGCCGGGGACCAGGGCATCATGTTCGGCTACGCCTCCAACGAGACCGAGGTGCTGATGCCGGCGCCGATCCACATCGCCCACCGCCTCTCCGAGCAGCTCACCCGCGTGCGCAAGACCGCCGTGCTGCCGGGTCTGCGCCCCGACGGCAAGACCCAGGTCACCCTCGGCTACGACGGCGACCGCCCCGTGGCCGTGGACACCGTGGTGGTCTCCGCCCAGCACGTCGAGGGCTACGACCTCGACCAGCTCGCCTCCGACCTGCGCCGCAGCGTGATCAGCCCCGTGCTCGAGGAGTCCGGGCTGGACCTCTCCGGCACCCAGGTGATCATCAACCCGGCCGGCAACTTCGTGCGCGGCGGGCCCGTGGGGGACGCCGGTCTGACCGGCCGCAAGATCATCGTGGACACCTACGGCGGCATGGCCCGCCACGGCGGGGGCGCCTTCTCCGGCAAGGACCCCTCGAAGGTGGACCGCTCCGCCGCCTACGCGATGCGCTGGGTGGCCAAGAACGTGGTGGCGGCCGGCCTCGCCGACCGCGTGGAGGTCCAGGTCGCGTACGCGATCGGGCGCGCCGCCCCCGTCGGGCTCTACGTCGAGACCTTCGGCACCGAGAAGGTCGCCCCCACCCGGATCGAGCACGCCATCCGTGAGGTCTTCGACCTGCGGCCGCTGGCCATCATCGAGGACCTCGATCTCAAGCGCCCCATCTACGCGCGCACCGCCGCGCACGGGCACTTCGGCCGCTCCGAGCCCGAGTTCACCTGGGAGCGCACCGACCGCGTCGCGGACCTGCGGTCGGCCGCCGGGGTCTGACCGTGGACCCGGAGGGCGCCGGGGACGCCGCGGAGGGCCCGCGGCAGCTGTCGCTCCTCTCGGGCTTCCCGCCCCGGCCCCCGCGCGAGGACGCGAAGGGCGTGGGCGCGGTGCTGCCGGCCGAGCACGACCCCGTGGCCCGGGTGCTGCTGGACACCCACGTCCCGCACCTGGACCGCCCGTTCGACTACCTCGTGCCGGCCGAGCTGGCCGGGGCGGCGGTGCCGGGCGCCCGCGTCAAGGTCGGCTTCGGCGGGCAGGAGCTGACGGGCTTCGTGCTCGAGCGCACGGGCGAGTCCGAGGTCATGCACCGGATCCAGCCCCTGCGCCGGGTGCTGTCCCCGCTGCCCGTGCTCGCCCCGGAGATCGCGCGGCTGGCCGAGGACGTCGCCGCCCGCTCGGCCGGCACGGCCGCGGACGTCGTCCGGGTGGCCGTCCCGCCCCGCGTCGCCCGCGTGGAGAAGGAGGTCGAGCAGCGGCTGGCCGAGGTGCCCGGCCACTCGACCGGGCTGTCCCCGCACGCCCCGGGTCCCTCCCACGACGCCGCGCTGGCGGACTACGCCGGCGGTGCGCAGTTCCTGGCGGAGCTGGCGGCGGGGGCCTCCCCGCGGGCCGTCGTCGAGGTGCTCCCCGCCCATCCCGCCCACGACTGGACGGACGTCCTGGCCGCCGCGATCGGCGCGGCGTGGCGGGCCGGGCGCGGGGCGGTCGCCGTCGTCGCGGACCAGAAGGCGCTGGCGCGGCTCGAGCGCTCGGTCGCGGACGAGATCGGCGGGGAGCACCTGGTGCGCCTGCACGCCGAGGACGGGCCCACGCCCCGCTACCGGGCGTTCCTGGCCGCGGCCACCGGGCAGGTGCGGGTGGTCCTCGGCACCCGCTCCGCCGCGTACGCCCCCGTGGACGACCTCGGCCTCGTGGCGTGCTTCGACGACGGCGACGAGAACCTCGTGGAGCAGCGCGCCCCCTACCAGCACGTCCGGGACGTGCTGCTGCTGCGCGCCGGGCGCAGCGGGTGCGCGGCGCTGTTCGCCGGTCACGCGGTCAGCCCCGAGGCCCAGCGCCTCGTCGTCTCCGGGTGGGCCCGCCGGATCGCTCCCGCGCGGGACGTGCTGCGCGTCCACGCCCCGCGGATCGTCTCCACCGCCGACTCCTTCCACGCCGCCCGGGACCCGCTGGCCTCCCGGGCCCGGCTGCCCGAGACGGCCTACCGGGCGGCCCGCGAGGCCCTCGAGCGGGGCCCCGTCCTGGTCCAGGTCGCCCGCGCCGGCTACGCCCCGCACCTGGCGTGCGAGCGCTGCCGGGAGCCCGCCCGCTGCACCGCCTGCGACGGGCCTCTCGGGGTCGTGTCCCGGCGCGGGGTGCCCCGGTGCGGCTGGTGCGGCCGCTCGGCGCACGCCTGGTCCTGCGCCGCCTGCGGGTCCCCCCGGATGCGCCTGGTCACCGTCGGGGCGCTGCGCACCGCCGAGGAGCTGGGGCGGGCGTTCCCGAAGGTGCCCGTCGTGGCGTCCTCGGGCGACGCGGTGCGCGCGGACGTCCCCGGCACGCCCGCTCTCGTCGTGGCCACCCCGGGCGCCGAGCCGGTCGCGGAGGGCGGCTACGCGGCCGCCCTGCTGCTGGACGGCAACCGGATGCTGATGCGCCCCGCCCTGCGCGCCGCGGAGCAGACGCTGCGCCGGTGGTTCAACGCCGCCGCGCTGGTGCGCCGCGCCCGGGACGGCGGGATCGTGGTGGTCACCGCGGAGCACGAGGCCGCCGTGGGCGCGCTCGTGCGGTGGGACCCGGCCGGGTACGCCGAGCGCGAGCTGGTGGAGCGCCAGTCCCTGGGCCTGCCCCCGGCCGTGCGCTCGGCGGCCGTGACGGGCCCGGCCGCGGCGGTCGCGGCGTTCCTGGCCGACCTCGAGCTGCCACCCGCCGTGCGGGTCATCGGGCCCGCCCCCCTGGAGGACCACGAGCCCGGGCCTGAGGGGGAGCCGGCCCCGCACCGGGCGCTGCTGTTCTTCGGCTACGGCGTGGCCGGGGAGGTCACCCGCCGGCTGCGGGCCGCCCGGTCGAAGGCCTCCGCGCTGCGCAAGCACGCCCCGGTGCACGTGCGCTGCGACGTCACCGACCTGCTCTGAGGACCGCGCCGGCCCAGGCGCACCCGTGGTCGGCGCAGCGGCGGGTGCGCCCGGGTGTTGGCGCACGGGCCGCGGTGTGGTTGGTTGGTGTCCTGGGGCCGCGCCGCGGCCGGGAGTCGGAGGCCACCGTGGGCGAAGAGGTCAGTTCCCGCAGCTACACGCGCGAGCAGCGCCAGCGCTACCGGGAGAAGGTCCGTGCGGACCTCGACGTGTTCGAGCAGATGCTCGCCCGCGCCTCGTTCGAGTTCGACCGGCCCATGACGGGGCTGGAGATCGAGCTCAACCTCGTCGACGGGAGCTTCGACCCGCACTTCCACAACGACGAGGTGCTCGCCGCGATCGCCGACCCCGGGTACCAGACCGAGCTGGCGCGGTACAACATCGAGCTCAACGTGCCTCCCCGCCCGCTGCCCGGACGGGCCGCCCTCGAGCTCGAGGAGGACCTGCGCGCCTCGCTCAACGCCGCGGACGCCGCGGCCCGCGGGGTCGGCTCACGGATCGTGACGATCGGCATCCTGCCCACCCTGCGCCCCGAGCACTACGAGCAGGAGTGGATCAGCGACAACAACCGCTACACGGCGCTCAACGACTCCATCTTCGTGGCGCGCGGGGAGGACATCCGCCTCGAGATCGAGGGGCCCACCGGCGAGCGGGTCGACACCTGGTGCGACTCGATCGCCCCCGAGTCGGCGTGCACCAGCGTCCAGCTGCACCTGCAGGTCGCCCCCGCCCAGTTCGCGGCGCACTGGAACGCCGCCCAGGCGCTGTCCGCCCCGCAGATCGCCCTCGGCGCGAACAGCCCGTTCTTCTACGGCCGGCGGCTGCACGCCGAGACCCGGATCGCGCTGTTCACCCAGGCCACGGACACCCGCCCGGTGGAGCTGAAGAACCAGGGGGTGCGTCCCCGGGTGTTCTTCGGCGAGCGGTGGATCACCTCGATCTTCGACCTGTTCGAGGAGAACGTCCGCTGGTTCCCGGCGCTGCTGGCCGAGAGCTCCGAGGAGGACCCGGCCGCGAAGCTGCGGGCCGGGATCGCCCCGGACCTCTCGGAGCTGCGGCTGCACAACGGGACGGTCTACCGCTGGAACCGGCCGATCTACGACGTCGTGGGCGGCCGGCCGCACCTGCGGGTGGAGAACCGGGTGCTGCCCGCGGGCCCGACGATCACCGACGTGATGGCCAACGCCGCGTTCTACTACGGGGCCGCGCGCGTGCTGGCCCGGCAGGAGCGGCCGGTGTGGACCCGGATGAGCTTCCCGGCCTGCGCCGAGAACTTCACCCGCGCCGCCCGGGACGGCATCGACGCCCGGCTGTACTGGCCCGGCTTCGGGGAGGTCAGCGCCGACGAGCTCGTCCTGCGCCACCTCCTCCCGCTGGCCCACCAGGGTCTCGAGGAGTGGGGGGTGGCTCCGGAGGTGCGCGAGCGCTACCTGGGGATCATCGAGGGCCGGTGCGTCTCGGGGGTCAACGGCGCGGTGTGGCAGACCCGGGCGGTCGAGCACTTCGAGCGCCACGGCGCGGACCGGCCCACCGCCCTGCGCCGGATGCTGGAGGCCTACGCCGAGCACATGGACGAGAACGAGCCGGTGCACACCTGGTCGGTGCCCTAGGGGCCACGCGGGCGCCGCGGGCGGGCCCCTGCGCCGGTGCGGGGCTCAGGTGCCGATGGGCTCCACGTCCTCGGCCCGCGCAGGGACCGGCGGCGGGACCGCATCGGCCGCGGCGGGCTGCGGGGGCGTCAGGACCGAGGCGTAGGCGTGCTCCGTGGAGTACCGCAGGAATGACAGGTGGGCTTCGTAGCGGTCCAGGACGTCGTTGATCAGTTGCTGCTGGGTCAGCCCCATCAGGTCGTAGCCCTCGCTGCCGGTCTGGGTGAACACCTCGAGCCGGTAGTAGACGTCCGTCTCCCGGGACATGCTGCGGGCCCCGATCATCGGCACCGGCGCCCGGACGGCCGCCACCTGGTAGTGGAAGTCCCGGTGGTCGGCCATGTTCACGACGAGCGCGTGCTCGTCGATGCCGGTCCCGGTGTTCGGGGTCGTGCGCAGCTCCGCCTGGTGGCCCAGGTCGCGGAACTCGTCGGCGACGTCCTGGAGCGCGGGTCGCACGACGCGCCCGACGAACTGGGCGACGGCCTTCTGCGAGGGATAGGACCGCAGGCGGGCCAGGCGCTGCCGCCACGTCTTCTCGGGGACCAGGCCGCCGTGGACCGCGTCGAAGCGCCGGCGCAGGGTCCGGCCCTCGCGCTCGGCCCGCTCCATCCGCAGCACCTTCGAGAAGGAGGCCATCACGAGGAAGGCGATGACCGTCACCGGCAGCGCGAAGATCAGCGTGGCGTGCTCCATGGTGGTGACGCCCCCGGCCACGAGCATGGCGATGGTGAGCACCGCGGTCAGCAGCGCCCAGAAGATCCGCAGCCACTTCGGCCCGTCCTGCGCCGGGTCGGGGATGGTCGAGGAGAAGTTCGACATCACCATCGCACCCGAGTTGGCGCTCGTCAGGTAGAACAGCAGCCCGGACAGGGTCGCCAGCCCGATCAGGAACGCCGCGCCGGGGAACATCTCGAGCAGTGCGTACCAGCCCTGCTCCGGGCTCTCCACGGCCAGCCGGGCGAACTCGGTGTTGCCGCTGAGCACCTCGTGCATGGCGGAGTTGCCGAAGACGGTCACGATGAAGAAGTCGCAGAGCACGGGTGCGGTGATGGCCGCGACGACGAACTCCCGCAGCGTCCTGCCCCGTGAGATGCGGGCGAGGAACAGTCCGACGAACGGTCCCCACGCCAGCCAGAAGGCCCAGAAGAACAGGGTCCAGCCGCCCATCCACTCCGAGCCGCCCTCCACGTAGGCGAAGGTCTGCACCGTGCGCTCGGGCAGGGTGAAGACGAAGCGGCCGATGTTCTCGACCATGGCGTTGAGCAGGAAGGCGGTCTCGCCGGTGACGAGGATGTAGAGCATCATCGCGCCCGCGCTCCAGAGGTTGAGCTCGGAGATGACCCGGATGCCCCGGTCCACCCCGGAGGTGCAGGCCGCGACCGTCATGACGACGGCCACCAGCACGAGGGCGATCTGCAGCGCCAGGCCTTCCGGTAGCCCGAAGAGCCAGGCAAAACCGACGTTCAGGAGCACGACCCCGATGCCCATCGAGGTCGCCACGCCGAACACGGTGCCCACCAGGGCGAAGACGTCGATGACGTCGCCGGTGGTCCCGCGGACGCGCCGGCCGAGCAGCGGGTACAGGGCGGCCCGGATGGAGAGCGGCATGCCCCAGCGGTAGGCGAAGTAGCCCATGGCCATGCCCAGCAGGGCGTACATCGACCACCCGGCCACGCCGTAGTGGAACATCGTCCAGACCACGGCGTCCTGGGCGGCCTCGGCGGAGCGGGGGTCGGCCGCGGGGGGAGCGACGAACTGGGTGATCGGTCCGGTCACCGAGTAGAAGAGCATGTCGATGCCCACGCCGGCGGCGAAGAGCATCGCGACCCAGGTGAAGAGCCCGTACTGCGGGCGGGAGTGGTCCGGGCCCAGCCGGACGCTGCCCTCCTTGGAGAAGGCGACCCAGAGGACGAAGAGGATCACCAGGGTCACCGTGAGGACGTAGAACCAGCCGAGATTGGTCGCGATCCAGCCGACGACGTCCCGCATGGCGCTCGCGGCGTGGTGCGGGGCGGCCATCGCCCAGACCGAGAACGCGAGGACGACCAGGGAGGACGTGACGAAGACCCGCCAGTTGACGCGGGGCTCGCGGTCCTCGGCGAGCTCGGCCGGGCCCTTGCTCAGCTCGGTGCTGGAGATCGGGGGAGCTCCTCGTGGGGAAGGCGTGAACGGCGGCGCACGGCCGTGCCGACCCGGTCCCGCTCGACCATCGCCCTCGACGGCTCGGGCTCCGGCCGCTGGTCGTCGTCTGCTTCCGTCACTCGATCGGTCCTTTCCTCGGGTGGGGCTGTCCGGGTGGCGCGGCGCGGTGCGCCGGCGACCGGGCGAGGACCTCTCGGAGACGACGCACCGGCCTGCTGCGCTCCTTGCCGCTGGTGGCCGTGCTCGTGCGGCGGCGGTGGCAGGCCCCCGGGTTCCGGGTCCGCCGGCTGCGGAGGGTGCCCGGTCCGGCGTGGTGCCGTGGCCGGCAACGGTGCGGGCCGTGGCGCCGTCGTCGTGCGGGGGAGGTGCGCTCAGGGGCCACGGGGCGCTTCCCGTCCGCCGGGGCCGCCCGGGGTCGGTCGGCGCGCGCCGGAGCACGGCGAGGGGAGCGGGCCCGGGAGGTCCTCCGGGTCGGCATGGGGCGTGCCTCCAGGATGCCCGCCGAGTTCCCCGCGCGTCCAACGATCAGAGGCGATCGACATCATCGGCAACCGCGATGGAACGACGACGGGCCCCTGGGTCCGCGCGGCGGCCCGGAAGGGTCAGGCGGGAGCGGGGTGCTGCAGGCTGTGGTCCCAGAACCGCTGGGCGACCTGGGAGATCCGGCCCGGGCGGTGGACCAGGACCGTGCTCCACTCCAGGCGGGGACCGGTGTAGTCCACGATCCGCACGTCCGATCGGCCGGTCACGACGAAGCGGGGAACCATGGCGATGCCGCTGCCGGAGGCCACGAAGTCCGGCACGGCCGTCAGGTCCGAGAGCTCCACCGCCCGCCGGCGGACCAGTCCCGCGGCGGAGAAGGCGCTGTCGACGATGTGCCGCACGGCCTGGCCCGCCGCAGTGTCGATCCAGGGGTGCTCGCTCAGCTCGGCCAGGGTGGGCGGGGAGGCGGCGTCCGCGGCCAGGGGGTGCCCGGAGGGCGTGATGAGCACGAGCGCGCCCGAGGCCAGCGGGGCGGTCACCAGGTCGTGCACCACGGCACGGGCGGGCAGGGACACCACGGCGAGGTCCAGCTCGTGGACCCGCAACCGCGCCAGCAGCCCCTCGGAGCCGGCCGGATCGGTTCTCAGCGAGACCTGCACGTGCGGGTGCTCGGCGGAGAACCCGGCCAGCATCCCCGGCAGGTCCAGATGGCTGATGGGGTTGATCGTGCCGATCCGCAAGGAGCCGCGCCGGCCGCCGTCGGCCTCGAGCACGTGCTGGCGCAGGTCCTGTCCGAGGTGCAGCCAGGCCGGCGCCTCCTCGGCGAGCACCAGCCCGGCCGTGGTCAGCCGGGCGGTGCGGCGGGACCGGTCGAACAGCCGGACGCCGAGATCCTGCTCCAGGGCCCGGACCCTGGTGCTGACGCTCGACTGCACCGTGCCCAGTTCGTCGGCCGCACCGGCGAAGGTGCCGGTCCCCACCACCGCGAGGAAGGCCTCCAGCTGTCTCGTCTCCACCGGTCCAGCGTAGCCGCGGGACGGAGGACCCGCGGGGGCTCGTGGACTCCGTTCGGACGGTCCGGTCAGGGGGAGCGGTGCCGGGAGCGGGACTCGTGGACGCCGCGGGCGACCGCCAGCAGCTCGCGCGCGGAGTTCTCCCACGAGTAGGCCCGGGCCCGCTCGAGCCCGGCCAGCACCCGGGCGCGGGCCCGGGCAGGGTCCTCGAGGGCGCGCACGGCGGCGGCGAACCCGGCGTCGTCGTCGGGCGCGGCGTAGCCGGCGGCGCCCCCGGCGACCTCCCGGAAGATCGGCAGGTCGCTGCACACGACGGGCGTGCCCGCAGCGAGCGCCTCCACGAGCGGCAGCCCGTAGCCCTCGGCCCGGGACGCGTGCACCAGGGCGGCCGCTTCGGCGAGCAGGGCGGCGTACTCGGTCTCGTCCACCCCGTCGTGGAAGACGACCCGCGCCCCGTCCGGGACGAGGGCCTCCAGCTGGGCGCGGCGGGCGGGGGAGATCCGGGAGAGCAGGTGCAGCTCGTGGTCCGGGAGCCGGCCGGCCGCGCGCAGCAGGGTCTCCACGTTCTTGTACGGCAGGAAGGAGCCCATGTAGAGCAGCTTCCGGCCGCGCCGGGGCAGCCGTGCCAGGGCCTGCCCGGTGGGGAGCACGGAACCGGGCTGGGGGGCGTTGGGCACCACGTGCACGGGGCGGCGGGTGAGCCGGTGGGCGGCGATGAGCTCGCGGGTGGTGTCCGAGACGGTCACCACGGCGTCGGCGCGGTCCAGCAGGACCCGCTGGGGCCACCAGGCCCGGTGGTAGAGCCGCCAGCCCGCGCGCACGGCGGCGGGCAGGTCCCCGGGCGGCTGGGGGTGGTCGTAGTAGATGAGGTCGTGCAGGGTGAGGATCAGCCCGTGCCGGCGGCCCGCGGAGCCCATGGTCTGCATGGGGGAGAACACGACGTCGGGCGCGTACCGGTTGAGCACCAGCGCCGTGGCGGCCTCGGCGGCCGACACGGGGGAGGGCCCGGTGACGTGGGGGAGCCCCGGCAGCAGGGCGAGCTGGCGGGGGTCGCTGACGAGCAGGGCCACGTCCAGCCCTGGGGTCGCGCCGGCGAGACCGGCCACGGCCTCGGCCAGGCTCGCCCCGTAGCGGCTGATCCCGTCGTGGCGGTCGAGACGGGTGTAGCGGGCGTCCAGGAGCAGTCTCACCGGCGGCGTCCTGCCTGCTGGTCCCGGCGGGCCCGGTGCCCGCGGCGCACGATGCGCTGCAGACCGGTGAACGGGGCGGTGTCGGGGGCGGGGGCGTCGACGGGGGGCGCCTGCGCGTGCAGCGCGGGCGGCCCGCCGTCCGGTCCGGGGGGCGGGCCGGGGACCGGCTCGGGGGCGGGGGAGGAGAGGAAGTCGTGGACGAGCTCGGCGGTGCGCCCGGGGGCCTCGTAGTGGATGAGGTGGCCCACGCCGTCGAGGACCTCGAGGCGGTGCCGGGGGATCCAGGAGGCCATGGTCCGCTGCGCGGCGAGCGAGCCCAGCTCGTCCTGGGCGCCCACGACCAGCAGGGTCGGCATGCTCAGCTGCATCGCGACCTCCGCGACGGTGTGCGAGACGGAGGCCTCGTAGGCCTCCAGCAGCACGTCCCGGTCCGCGAAGGACGAGAAGTAGGCGCGGTGCTGGTGGCGCACGTAGCCGCGCACCCGGGGGTCCTGCGACTTGGTCATCACCCCGCTCATCGCGTCCGTGACGAGCCAGCTGGAGAGCAGCCGCCGGCCCAGCCGCCGGGGCAGAGCCCGGCCCAGCCGGTAGTAGCCCACCGTCAGGCGGCTCAGCAGCGCCTGCTCGCCCTCCAGCGCGGGTTCGCAGATCGGGTTGACGAGCACCAGCCGCTCGACCATCGCCGGGTGCGCGGCGGCGAAGTGCGCGGCGACCACCGAGCCGAAGGAGTGGCCCAGCACGGCGACCCCGTGCGGGGCGCCGTCGTGCACCGCGCCGTCGGTGAGGGTCTCCACGAAGCCGCGCAGGAACTCCGCGTACCCGGCGATGTCGTGGGGCCGGTCGGGGAAGGGCTCGGAGCGGCCGAAGCCGGGCAGATCGGGGACGACCACGTGGTAGCGCTCGCGGAGCCGGTCGGCGACCAGCTGCAGGCCGTGGTGGTCGCCGCGGAAGCCGTGGACCAGCACGAGCAGCGGCTTGGGGGCCCGGTCGACGTCGTAGAACCAGTAGCGCACCTTGTGCCCGTCCAGGACCATGCTGCGCCGCTCGGCCCAGGGGTTCTGCACCGCGCTGCCCGGAACGTCGGCGTCGCGGCCCGTGCCGGTGGGCCCGCCGCCGTCCGCCGCGCCGTGCCGTGCGCCGGCCGCTGCCGCCATGGTTCCTCCCTGCGGGCCCGGCAGGCGCCCGGTGCGTCCCGGCCCGCTGTCGATGCTAGCCCCTGCGGGCCGGGAGGCCGGGCGGCGCTGGGCTAGGATGGGACGGATTCCACCACCGTCGGCGCACCGCCGGGCATCCGTGATGCCCGGGTGCCGCACACGCGACCGCGCGCCGCCCGTTCCGGGGCCGGCGGCGGTCCACGACCGCGAAGGCGAGGACCGTGACCGAACAGCAGCACACGACCGAGACCACCGGGTACGACTTCCGTGCCATCGAGGCGGCGTGGCCGTCGTTCTGGGCGGAGCAGCAGGTCTACGCGCCCGTCGACGACGGCTCGCGGGAGCGCCGCTACGTCCTGGACATGTTCCCCTACCCCTCGGGCGACCTGCACATGGGGCACGCGGAGGCCTTCGCGATGGGGGACGTGGTGGCCCGGTACTGGCGTCAGCGCGGCTACGACGTGCTGCACCCGATCGGCTGGGACTCCTTCGGGCTGCCGGCGGAGAACGCGGCGATCAAGCGCGACGCCCACCCGGCGGAGTGGACCTACGCCAACATCGAGACGCAGAAGGCCTCCTTCCAGCGCTACGCGATCAGCGCGGACTGGTCCCGGGAGATCCACACCTCCGACCCCGAGTACTACCGGTGGACGCAGTGGCTGTTCCTGCAGTTCCACCGCAAGGGCCTGGCGTACCGGAAGAACTCGCCGGTCAACTGGTGCCCCAAGGACCAGACGGTGCTGGCCAACGAGCAGGTCGTCAACGGGGCGTGCGAGCGCTGCCACACCCCGGTGACGAAGAAGGCCCTGAACCAGTGGTACTTCAAGATCACCGACTACGCCGACCGGCTGCTCGACGACATGGCCGCGCTCGAGGGCCACTGGCCCGAGCGGGTGCTGGCCATGCAGCGCAACTGGATCGGGCGCTCCGAGGGAGCCCACGTGCGCTTCGCCATCGAGGGCGCCGGCGAGGGCGGCACGGACCGCGAGGTCACCGTGTTCACGACCCGCCCCGACACGCTCTACGGCGCCACGTTCTTCGTGGTCGCCGCGGACGCCGAGCTGGCAGGGCAGATCGTCGCCCCGGAGCACGCGGCGGAGCTGGCCGCCTACCGGGAGCAGGTCAAGGCGCTGTCCGACATCGAGCGCCAGGCCACCGACCGGCAGAAGACCGGGGTGTTCCTGGGCCGCCACGCCGTCAACCCGCTCAACGGCGAGAAGCTGCCCGTGTGGGCCGCGGACTACGTGCTGGCCGACTACGGCACGGGCGCGATCATGGCCGTGCCCGCCCACGACCAGCGCGACCTCGACTTCGCCCGCACCTTCGACCTGCCCGTGCGCGCGGTGCTCGACACCGGCGAGGAGGACCCCGCCGTCACCGGGACCGCCACCACGGGCGAGGGCACCCTGATCAACTCGGGCGAGCTCTCCGGGCTGGAGAAGACCGAGGCCATCGAGCGCGCCATCGGCCTGGTCGAGGCCGCCGGGACGGGCAACCGCCAGGTCAACTTCCGGCTGCGCGACTGGCTGCTGTCCCGCCAGCGCTTCTGGGGGGCGCCCATCCCGATCGTGCACTGCGGGGCCTGCGGCGAGGTGCCGGTGCCCGAGGAGCAGCTGCCGGTGCGGCTGCCCGACGACCTGCGCGGCGAGCAGCTCGCGCCCAAGGGCCGGTCCCCTCTCGCGGCGGCCGAGTCCTGGGTGCACGTGAACTGCCCCTCCTGCGACGGCCCCGCCCTGCGCGACACCGACACCATGGACACGTTCGTGGACTCCTCCTGGTACTACCTGCGCTTCGCCTCCCCGAACGACGAGACCGCGGCGTTCGACCTCGAGCAGACCCGCAAGTGGCTGCCCGTGGACCAGTACGTGGGCGGCGTGGAGCACGCGATCCTGCACCTGCTCTACTCCCGGTTCTTCACCAAGGTGCTCTTCGACCTGGGGCTCGTGGACTTCACCGAGCCGTTCAAGGCGCTGCTGAACCAGGGCCAGGTGCTCAACGGGGGCCGGGCGATGTCCAAGTCCCTGGGCAACGGCGTGGACCTGGGCGAGCAGCTCGACCGGTTCGGCGTGGACGCCGTGCGCCTGACCATGGTCTTCGCCTCCCCGCCGGAGGACGACGTGGACTGGGCCGACGTCTCCCCGCAGGGCTCCCAGAAGTTCCTGGCCCGGGCCTGGCGCCTGGCCCAGGACGTGACCGGCGACCCCGGGGCCGACCCGGCCGACGGGGACCTGACCGTGCGCCGGGCCACCCACCGGGCCGTCGACGACGCCGCCCAGCTGCTCGACGCCGCGAAGTTCAACGTGGTGATCGCCAAGACCATGGAGCTGGTGAACGTGGTCCGCAAGGCCATCGACTCCGGCTGCGGGCCCGCCGACCCCGCCGTGCGCGAGGCCGTCGAGGCGGTCGCGGTCCTGCTGTCGCTGGTCGCCCCGTACACGGCCGAGGACATGTGGCACGCGCTGGGCCACGAGGGCTCCGTCGTCGTCGCCGGCTGGCCCGCGGTCGACCCGGAGCTGCTGGTGGACGACACCGTCACCGCCGTGGTGCAGATCAAGGGCAAGGTCCGGGACCGGCTCGAGGTGCCCGCCGACATCGGCGAGGACGCCCTGCGCGAGCTCGCCCTGGGCTCGGAGACGATCCGCCGCCAGCTGGGTGACGCCGAGATCCGCAAGGTGATCGTGCGCGCGCCCAAGCTCGTCAACATCGTGGCCTGAGCCGCCGCTCCCGCACGGGAGCACGACGACGCCCCGCCGCTCCCGGCCCCCGGCCCGAGCCCCCGCCCCGCACCCGGGGGCCGGTGCCCGGACCGGTGTTCAGGCCGGTGTCCGGGCTCCACAGTCCTGCTCCGGGCCCGCGCGCGTCCCCAGCGGGGCCCCGTTCGGCGCGTGGGACCGGCCGGCCGGGGTGGGCTGGGGCCATGACCGGTACCGTGCCGCGCGCCCGACGGCGAGCGAACCCCACCCCGCCCGCGCCCGTCGTCCCGCCTGCGCCTTCCGCGTCCGGCGCGACGGCTGCCGGGGCCAGGCCCGGCCGTGCCCCGGCACCCGGTGCTCCGGCACCCGGTGCTCAGGAGCCCGCCGAACGGCTGGTGTCGCTGCTGGCCGAGGCCCGGGGCGAGGCCACCGGTCCCGGCCGGGCGCCGTCGCCCCAGGACGGGGCATCGGGGGCCGCTCCCGCCCACCGTCGGCCGGTCGCCGCCCGGACCCGGGTCCCGGCCTCGCTGCTGCTGATCGCCCTGGCCGCGCTCGCCTGGCTGAGCTGGACGGTGCTGGGGCCCGGGAAGGACGGCGGGGACGTGCCGGAGACCGCCGGGCGGCCCGTCCTCGCCGAGGCGGAGCTGGGCGGCGACCAAGGGCAGGACACCGGGCAGGACCCTGGCCGGCACGGCGGGGGCGACACCGGGCGAGGGGCCGGGGACGGAGCCGTGGCCGGTGCGGGAACAGGCGCGGCGACCGGACCCGGGACGGGCCCGCCGGGGTCCGCCGCGGCCCAGCCGCCCGCGGCGGGGTCGACGCTGCACGTGCACGTGACCGGAGAGGTGGCCCGCCCCGGCGTCGTGTCCCTCGAGCCCGGGGCCCGTGTCGTCGACGCGGTCGAGGCCGCCGGAGGCCTCACCGATGCCGCCGTGACGGAGTCCGTGAACCTGGCCGCCCCCGTCACGGACGGCCAGCAGGTGCTCGTCCCCGACACCGAGACCGCTCCCGTCCCTGCTCCCGGAGCTCCGGCGCCCGGAGCCGCAGCGGCGCCGGGAGCGGCGGTGCCGCCCGGGGTCTCGGGAGCACCGCCCGGGACCGGGGCACCGGAGGGCGCCGCCCCGGGCGGGACGCTGAACCTCAACACGGCCACCGCGGCCGAGCTCGAGACCCTCCCGCGGGTCGGGCCCGTGCTGGCCGGACGGATCGTGGAGTTCCGGCAGCAGCACGGCGGATTCGCCGCCGTCGCCGACCTCGACGCCGTGCCGGGGATCGGCCCCGCCCTGATGGAGTCGCTCGGGCCGCTGGTGAGCGTGTGAGGCGCCCCGCCGAGTGGTGGGCCGGGGCCCTGGAGCACCAGGAGCACCGCGACGCCCGCGCGCCGGGCCGCACCTGGGACCTGCGGCTCGTCCCCGCCGCACTGGGCGCGTGGCTCACCGGTCTGCTCGCCGCGCACCTGCCCCCGGCACGGGTCGCGGCCGCCGGGGCGCTCTACCCGGCGGCGCTGGTGCTCGGCGCCGCCCTGGTCCTCGTCGTGGCCCGCGCCCTCCGGCGGGAGGAGCCCCCGTCCGGGCGGCCCCGCGCCCCCGGGCTGTGGCGGGCCCTGCCGTGGTCGGCCGTGGCCCTGAGCGCCCTCGCCGTCACGGCCGTGCTGCTGAGCACCACGGCCGCCCAGCGCGAGACCGCCCACGGCCCGCTCGGGGCAGCACTCGCCGGGGCCGGGACGGTGGCCGTCACGGCGGAGGTGGCCGAGCCGCCCCGGCGGTGGACGGCGCCCGCCCCCGGGACCGGCCACGAGGACGAGGACCGCACCGGCGTGGTCCTGGGGCTGCGCCTCGAACAGGTCACCCACGAGGGCCGCGGCGGACCCGCCGACGTCGACGTCACGGTCTTCGCGGACGGGCCCGCCTGGGCCGGGCTGGTCCCGGGGCAGCGGATCACCGCCGTGCTCACCGCCGGGGCCCCGTCCCCCGGACCCCCGGTGCTGCGCGCCGCCGCCCCGCCGGCGGTCCTCCCGGCACGGGAGCCCGGCCGGCGGGAGCAGGTCCGGGAGCGCTTCGTGGCGGGCACCGCAGGACTGGGCCCCGACGCCGCGGGGCTGCTGCCCGGGATGACCTTCGGCGAGCGCGCCGGGATCGGCCCGGAGCTCGACCAGGCCATGCGGGACACCGGACTGACCCACCTGACGGCCGTCTCCGGCGCGAACTGCGCCCTCGTCACGGCCCTGGCCGGGCACGCCGCGCTGTCCCTCGGCGCGGGGCGGCGCACCTGCCTGGCCGCCGGCCTCGGCGCCCTGGCGGCGTTCGTGCTCCTCGTCGGTCCGGACCCGTCCGTGCTGCGCGCCGCCGTGATGGGCGGACTCGCCGCCCTCAGCCTCCTCACGGGGCGCACCGCCGTCTCCCTGGCCACTCTTGCGGGCGCCGTGATCGCCCTCGTCGTCGTCCGGCCGGCGCTCGCCGCCGAGTACGGCTTCGTCCTCTCGGTGCTGGCCACCGCGGGGATCGTGGTGAGCGGGCGGCCCCTGACCCGGTGGCTGGGCTCCCGGGTCCCGGAGGTGCTCGCCGTGGCGGTCGCGATCCCCGCGGCCGCCCAGCTGTGGTGTGCCCCCGTGCTCGTGCTCCTCCAGCCCGCCGTGCCCGTGTACTCGTTGCCGGCCAACGTCCTCGCCGCCCCGCTGGTGCCGGTGGTGACCGTCTGCGGCCTCGCGGGACTGCTCCTGCTGAACCTGCCCGACGGGGCGGGCGCCGCGGCGGCCGTGCTGCCCCTGGGCGCCGGCGCACTGGGGGCGCGCCTCGTCGCCGGCACCGCCCGGGCGCTGGCCGGGGCCCCCGGGGCACTGGCCCCGTGGCCCCAGGGTCTGCCGGGCGTGCTGCTGATGACCCTGGCGAGCGCGGCGCTCCTGCTCGCCGTGCACGCCCTCGACGTGCGCCGCCGGCGCCCCCGGCCGACGTCCGGGACCGTGCACGAGGGCCCCGCGCCGGTCCCCGTCCCGGAGGAGCACTGGCGGGAGCGGTCCCGCCGGCGCCGGCGGCGGCGGATCGCGGCCGCCGCGGCCGTGCTGCTCGTCCTCGCGGCGCTGGCCCTGCGCGCCGCCGTGGACGCCCGACGTCCGCCGCCGGCCTGGGAGGCCGTGCTGTGCGACGTGGGCCAGGGGGACGCCGTCCTCCTGCGCACCGCACCGGGCCGTGCCGTCCTCGTGGACACCGGCCCCGACCCGCAGGCCCTGGCACGGTGCCTGCGGCGCAGCGGGGTGGAGCACCTGGACCTCGTGGTCCTCAGCCACGCCCACGCCGACCACACCGGAGGCCTGCCCGCCCTCGCCCGGCACGGGCGGATCGGCGAGGTCTGGTACGCCACGGCGGCCGCGGCACCGCCGGACGGGCTGACCGACGCGCTGCCCGGCACCCCGGCCCGCCGGCCGGCCCCGGGGGAAACCCGGACGCTGGGCGGACTGCGCCTGACCGTCCTCGCCCCGGCACCGACCGCGCCGGGGCGCTGGAGCGACCCGTCCTCCGCCGACGAGAACAACGCCTCCCTCGTGCTGCGTGCCGAGCTCACCGGCGAGGACGGCGGGTCCACCTCCTGGCTGCTCACCGGGGACCTCGAGGAGGAGGGCGCACGCGCCCTCCTGCGCACCGCCGGGCCGCTCGTCGACGTCGACGTGCTCAAGGTCTCCCACCACGGCGCCCGCAACGGCGGCACCGCCGTCATCGACGCGGCCGGTCCCCGGCTGGCCGTCGTCTCCGCCGGCCGGGACAACGACTACGGCCACCCCCACCCCCGGATCCTCGACCACCTGCGCACCCGGGGGATCCCCCTCGTGCGCACGGACGAGCACGGCAGCGCCTACATCCTGCGCGAGGGCGGCCGGCTCCGTGCCGTCCCCGCCGAGCCTTAGGCCGCCGGCCCCTGATCCGCCGGCCCCCGGACCGCCGTCCCGGGCCCCGGCGGGTCCTCGCCCCCCGCCCCCCGGTCCGGGGGGGGGCCCGGCCCGCGCTCCTCCCGCCGGCGCACCTGCTCGGTCAGCTCCGCCACCTGCGCCCGCAGCGCCGCGACCTCCGCGGCCGGGTCACGGCCCCCGCGGGCGGCCACCGCCTCCACCAGCCAGGAGGCCAGCAGAGCCGTGACCAGACCCAGCACCCCCACACCGCCCAGCATCAGGACCACCGCCACACCCCGGCCCAGCACGGTGACCGGGTACAGGTCCCCATGGCCCACCGTGCTCATCGTCGTGACCGTCCACCAGGCGGCGTCCCCGAAACTCGTGATGCCCGCCCCGGGAGCGCCCCGCTCGGCGTCCAGCACGGCCAGCGAGCCGACCACGCCCAGCAGCAGCGCCCCGCCGGCCAGGTGCACGGCCACCCGCCCCCGCAGGTCCGCCGAGGCCCGCCGGTTGACGACGAGCACCAGGGCGACCAGCCGCACCAGCTCCAGCTGCCGGAACACCGGGAAGACCAGCACCAGCAGATCCAGCAGATGGCGGGAGACGAACTCCCGCCGGTCCCCGGCCCGCACCAGGCGCACCACGTAGTCCCCGACGAACAGCGCCCACACCGCGCCCAGCACCACCCGGCACGCCAGCACGAGCCGCGGCTCCAGCCCCGGATCCAGGATGGGCCACGCCCACGCCACCAGGAACACGACGGCGGCCCCCGTCAGCACCCGCCCGGCCACCCGTTCCCCGCGACCCCTCCGCATGCCACGATCATGACCCCACCACCCGGGACCACGCCACCACATGTCCCCCGGACGTGGGAAGCTGGAGACCACCCCACCCAGCAGGCGGCCCCGTCCGGCCGCCACCACAGGAGGACGCGGCCATGACCCCACCGAGGCGCCCCGCACCCACCGCCGGACCCACCTGGCGCGACGTCGAGCCCACCCCGCTCATCCTGCTCACCGGCCCCGAGGACTACCTCGCCGCCCGCGCCCGCGACCGCGTCCGCACCGCCCTCAAGGACCGTCGCGGCCCCGTCGAGCTCTCCACCGTCGACGCCGCCGCCTACGCCCCCGGACAGCTCGCCGCGCTCGCCAGCCCCTCCCTGTTCGACGACGCGAAGCTCATCCACGTCAGCAACCTCGCCGCCATGAACGACGACTGCCTCGCCGACGGCCTCGCCTACGTCCAGGCCCCCGACCCGGACGTCGTCGTGCTCTGGGAGCACAGCGGCGGCAACCGCGGCAAGAAGCTCCTCGACGCCCTCAAGGCCGCCGGCGCCGCCGTCGTGGAGTGCAAGCCCCTCAAGAACGACCGCGACAAGACCGACTTCATCGTCACCGAGTTCCGCACCCACCGGCGCCGCATCGACCCCGACGCCGCCCGCGCGCTCGCCGCCGCCGTGGGCAGCAGCACGGCCGAGCTGGCCGCCGCGTGCGCCCAGCTGCTGTCCGACGGGCCCGAGAGCATCAGCTTCGACGACGTGGAGACGTACTACGGCGGGCGCGTGGAGGCCACCGCGTTCAAGGTCGCGGACGCCGCGCTGGCCGGACGCGCCGAGAGCGCCCTCAAGCTGTGGCGACAGGCCCTCGACACCGGGGTGGACCCCGTCCCGATGGTCGGGGCGCTGGCCGCGAAGCTGCGCACGATCGCCCAGGTGCACGGGACCCGCGGCGGCGCGGGTCAGCTCGCCCAGCGGATCGGGGCGGCCCCGTGGATGGTGGAGCGGGCGCAGGAGGAGTCCCGGCGCTTCTCCGAGGAGGACCTCGTGCGGGCGCTGCGGGCGCTGGCCGAGGCCGACGCCCAGGTCAAGGGCGAGGGGCGGGACCCCGCCTACGCGGTGGAGCGGGCGATCACCACCATCGCCCTGTCCGGCCGCCGCTGAGCGGCGGTCCCCGGGCCGGACGGGCCCGGGGACGACGGAGGCCCCGTCCCTGAGCGGGACGGGGCCTCCGTGCGGCCCACCGGAGCGGCGGGCGCGGTCCGCGGGGAACCGGGATCAGATCTTGGCGACCAGCTTGGCCAGGCCGGACTTCTTGTTGGCCGCGTTGTTCTTGTGCAGGACGCCCTTGCTGACGGCCTTGTCGAGCTTTCGGGAGACGACGCGCAGGGCGTCCTGGGCAGTCTCCTTGTCGGAGGCGCCGACGGCCTCGTCGACGCGGCGGACCAGCGTCTTCAGCTCGGACTTGTACGCGTTGTTGCGCAGGCGCGACTTCTCGTTGGTGAGGTTGCGCTTCTTCTGGGACTTGATGTTGGCCACGTATAACTCCTTGGCGATGGGTGCGGAATTCGGTCAGTGAGGGCAAACAGGACAGCCATGTGACTGAGTGGGAGTGGGGACGCCCGTGTGGCGACCGTCCTGCAGTGCCCGACGACCAGCGCGGACACACAGCAGAAAAGTCTAGCAGACCGCGCCCCGCCGCCGGGCGGCGCCGACACGGGCCGTCCCGGCCCGCCCGCTCAGCCGCGCAGGCCGTGGAGCCGCCCGGCCACCCGGTCGAAGAGGGGCTCGGGCAGGACCGCGCCCTCGCGCCGGACGTCGACGGGCAGCACCTGGACCACGCGGTCGAGCTTGACCTCGGACGGCCGGCCCCGCGGGTCCCACGGCCCCGTCCCGACGTCCACGTAGTCCGGGTCCTGCGCCAGCCCATTGCTGCGGTCCCGGGAGGTGAGCATCAGGCACAGCAGGTGGTCCCCGGCCCGGTCCACGACCAGCACGGGCCGGTCCTTGCCGCGGCGGTGGTCCTCCTCGAAGGGCACCCAGGTCCACACGATCTCGCCGGGGTCGGCCTCGCCGTCGGACAGCGGCCGGTAGACGGGCCGCACCGGACCCGTCCAGTCCCCGGGGTAGGGGCGGGAGAGCCCCGCGGGGCGGCCGTCGCCGGCCCGGGACGGCACGGTGGGCCGGGGCCGCGCGGACGGCGCGGCGGTGCGCCGGCCCGGCCGGGAGGGCTCCGGGCGGCGCCGCCCGGAGCGCTGGTAGGCGTCCACGGCGCGGGCGGCGAGCCGGGTCAGGGTGCCGAGGTTGAGCTTCATGCGACCACTCTAGCCAGGGGCCCTCCGGCGCGGCCGGGGCCCCCGCGGGCCGAAATGGCTCTCCATGACCGAACGTGGGAAACTGGACAGTTGAATCCCCGGCGCGGTCCACCCGCCGGTAGCCCCAGGACCTGCCGGAAGCGACGTTCTCCCGGAGAAAGGACCGCCCGTGTCACCGCTGGCCGTCAATGCCCCGGTTCCCGCCTCGACCGACCCGTCGATCCTCCGAAACTTCTGCATCATCGCCCACATCGACCACGGGAAGTCCACGCTCGCGGACCGGATGCTGCAGGCCACCGGCGTGGTCACCACGCGGGAGATGAAGGCCCAGTACCTGGACCGGATGGACATCGAGCGCGAGCGCGGGATCACCATCAAGTCCCAGGCGGTGCGGATGCCCTGGAACGTGGGGGGCACGGACTACGCGCTGAACATGATCGACACCCCGGGCCACGTGGACTTCACCTACGAGGTCTCCCGTTCCCTGGCCGCCTGCGAGGGCGCGCTGCTGCTGGTGGACGCCGCGCAGGGCATCGAGGCGCAGACCCTGGCGAACCTGTACCTGGCCATGGAGAACGACCTCACGATCATCCCGGTGCTGAACAAGATCGACCTGCCCGCGGCCCAGCCGGAGAAGTACGCCCAGGAGCTCGGCAACCTCATCGGCGTGGACCCCGAGGACGTGCTGCGGGTCTCCGGGAAGACCGGTGAGGGCGTCGAGGCGCTGCTCGACCGGATCGTGGAGCTGGTCCCCGCCCCGCAGGGGGACGCGGACGCGCCCTCGCGGGCCATGATCTTCGACTCCGTCTACGACACCTACCGCGGCGTGGTCACCTACATCCGCGTGGTCGACGGCAAGCTGACCCCGCGGGAGCGGATCCGGATGATGTCCACCGGCGCGCAGCACGAGCTGCTGGAGATCGGGGTCATCTCGCCCGAGCCGAAGCCCACGGAGGGGCTCGGCGTGGGCGAGGTGGGCTACCTCATCACCGGGGTCAAGGACGTGCGCCAGTCCCGGGTGGGGGACACCGTGACCAACCACCAGCGGCCGGCGGCCGAGAACCTGGGCGGCTACGAGGACCCCAAGCCGATGGTCTTCTCGGGGCTGTTCCCCATCGACGGCTCCGACTACCCGGTCCTGCGCGACGCCCTGGACAAGCTCCAGCTCAACGACGCCGCCCTGGTCTACGAGCCCGAGAACTCCGCGGCCCTGGGCTTCGGCTTCCGGTGCGGGTTCCTGGGCCTGCTCCACCTCGAGATCGTCCGGGAGCGCCTCGAGCGCGAGTTCAACCTGGACCTGATCTCCACGGCGCCCTCCGTGAGCTACAACGTCACCCTCGAGGACCGCACCGAGCGCGCGGTCACGAACCCCTCCGAGTTCCCCGAGGGCAAGATCGCCGAGATCCGCGAGCCCATGGTGGCCGCGACGGTGCTGGCCCCGTCCGAGTTCATCGGCGCGATCATGGAGCTGTGCCAGTCCAAGCGCGGTCAGCTCAAGGGCATGGACTACCTCTCCGAGGACCGGGTGGAGCTGCGCTACCGGCTGCCCCTGGCCGAGATCGTCTTCGACTTCTTCGACCAGCTCAAGTCCCGCACCAAGGGCTACGCGTCCCTGGACTGGAAGGCCGAGGGCGAGGAGGCCGCGGACCTCGTGAAGGTCGACATCCTCCTGCAGGGCGAGCCGGTGGACGCCTTCAGCGCGATCACCCACCGGGACAAGGCGTACGCCTACGGGGTGATGATGACCGGCAAGCTGCGCGAGCTCATCCCGCGGCAGCAGTTCGAGGTGCCCATCCAGGCGGCCATCGGCTCCCGGGTGATCGCCCGCGAGAACATCCGGGCGATCCGCAAGGACGTGCTCTCCAAGTGCTACGGCGGCGACATCTCGCGCAAGCGCAAGCTGCTCGAGAAGCAGAAGGAGGGCAAGAAGCGGATGAAGATGGTCGGCCGGGTGGAGGTCCCCCAGGAGGCGTTCGTCGCGGCGCTGTCCTCCGACGAGTCCGGGGCGAAGGACAAGAAGAAGTAGTGGCCCCCGCCCAGCCGGAGGGCCTGCCGGGCCCGCTCGACGGACTGCTGCCGCCCTCCGCCGCGGTGGGCTCCGCCGACCGCACGCTCAGCCTCTACGTGCACGTGCCGTTCTGCGCGGTCCGGTGCGGCTACTGCGACTTCAACACCTACACGGCCGTGGAGCTCGGGGCGGGGGTGTCCCAGGACGCCTACGCCGGGGACGCCGCGGCGGAGGTCCGCTGGGCGCGCCGGGTGCTGGAGGACTCCGGGGTGGCCCCCCGCCCGCTGCACAGCGTGTTCTTCGGCGGCGGCACCCCCACGCTGCTGCCCGCCGAGGACCTCGCCGCGGTCCTGGCGCAGGCCGCGGAGAGCTTCGGGCTCGCGGCGGGCGCGGAGGTGACCACCGAGGCCAACCCGGACTCCGTGACGCCGGAGTCCCTCGCGGTGCTCGCGGCGGCGGGGGTGACCCGGGTGTCCTTCGGGATGCAGTCGGCCGTCCCGCACGTGCTCGCCGTCCTGGACCGCACGCACGACCCGGACAACGTGCCGCGGGCCGTGCGGTGGGCGCGCGAGGCCGGCCTGGGCGTCAGCGTGGACCTCATCTACGGCACCCCGGGGGAGTCCCTGGCCGACTGGGAGCACTCGGTGCGCACGGCGGTGGGCTACGAGCCCGACCACGTCTCCGCGTACTCGCTGATCATCGAGCACGGCACGAAGCTCGCGGCGCGGATGCGGCGCGGGGAGGTCCCGCCGATCGACGAGGACGACCAGGCCGACAAGTACGAGCTCGCGGACCGGGTCCTCGCCGAGGCCGGCTTCGAGTGGTACGAGGTGAGCAACTGGGCCCGGCCCGCCGAGGGCGCGGACGCCGGTGCCCACCGCAGCCGGCACAACCTCGCCTACTGGCGCAACCAGGACTGGTGGGGGATCGGGCCCGGGGCGCACTCGCACGTGGGCGGGACGCGCTGGTGGAACCTCAAGCACCCCGTGCCCTACACGAACCGGGTGCGCGCCGGGCAGTCGCCGGCGGCCGGGCGCGAGATCCTCGACGCGGACACCCGCCACCTCGAGCGGGTGATGCTGGAGGCCAGGATCCGCGACGGCCTGCCCACGACCGCCCTGGCCGGCGGCGGGCGGACCGCGGTGGCCGGGCTGATCGCCGACGGGCTGGTGGAGCCCGCGGCGGCGCTGCGCGGCTCGCTGGTGCTGACCCTGCGGGGCCGGCTCCTCGGCGACGCCGTGGTGCGGCGGCTGCTCGCCTGACGGGGGCACCCCGGCCGGGGCGCCCGCACGAGGAACGGATGCGTCCGTCAGGGACGTCCCCGGCGCGGACCGGGATCAGCCGCGCGCGGCGCGCCCCCGGGACCGCTCGCGGAGGCGCTCGACGAGCCGGTCGTAGAGCCGGGTGTTGAAGCGGTAGAGGTGCGGTTCGCCGCGGTTGACCCGGACCCCGCCGATCAGGGAGCCGACGGCGAGCAGCAGCCACGCGGCGGCGGCGGCGAGCGCGAAGAACCAGCCGATGAACGGCACCGGGGCGAACAGGATCCCGGTGACCACCACGAGGGTCGGCAGCAGGGTGAAGTTCATGGCCTCCATCGACTCCTGCTCCGTGAACGGGCCGCGCCCGCGGAAGACGCGGTGGACGAGGAACGAGGGGAGGAAGCCGATGACGCCGCCGAAGTGCGCCAGGGTCGCCCACTGGTGGTCCTCGGTGACGGTCAGCGGCTGGGCCACGGGGGAGAGGCCCTCGAACGGGGCCCCGGCGTCGTCGCGGCTCGGTCGGGGGTCGGTCTGCACGGGCACGGATGTCCTTCGGCGGTGGGACCGCGGCGGGGCCGCGGACGGTGGGTGGGACACGACCATCCTACCGACCGGCCCGGAGGGCGGAGGATCGGCCCCGCGCACGTGTGCCTTTGTGACGATCTGCTGGGCGTTGCCCGTGCACGCGGGGCGCCGGGTCAGGCCCCGGGGGCGGTGAGGAAGTCGATGAGCTCCTCGACCCGGCCCAGCAGGGACGGCTCGAGGTCGGCGTAGCTGTCCACGCGGGACAGGATGTGCTGCCAGGCCCGGCCGAGGTCGCCGGGGGTGCGGTGCGGCCACCCGAGGGCGGCGGCGGTGCCGGTCTTCCAGTCCGTGCCCCGCGGGACCACGGGCCAGGCGTCGATGCCGAGGGTGCGCGGCCTGACCGCCTGCCAGATGTCGACGTACGGGTGGCCCAGCACCAGGACGTTGCCCGCTGCGCCGGGCAGGCGCATGGTCTCCGCGGCGATCCTCGACTCCTTGGAGCCGGCCACGAGGTGGTCGACGAGGATGCCGAGCCGCCGCCCGGGGCCCGGCCCGAACTCCCGCACGGCGGCGGGCAGGTCGTCGATGCCGTGCAGCGGCTCCACGACGATGCCCTCGACCGCCAGGTCGTGGCCCCACACCTTGGCCACCAGTTCGGCGTCGTGGTAGCCCTCGACCCACACCCGGGAGGCCTTGGCGGTGCTCGCGCGCAGCCCTTCGACGGCCACGGAGCCCGAGCGCGTGCGGGAGGGCTTGCGCGCCGCGGGGGCCCGGCGGGGCTCGACGACGACCACGGGCTCGCCCTCGAGCAGGAACCCCGGCCCCAGGGGGAACGCCTTGACCCGCCCCCTCCGGTCCTCGAGCCCCAGCACGCGCATCCCGCCGATGGTCTCCAGGGACACGACCGCGCCGACCCAGCCGGTCGTGACGTCCTCCAGGAGCATCCCCGGGGCGACCGGGACCTCCGCGGAGACCGGCCGGCGGCGGGCGAGGGCGTCGTCGTCGAGGCTGCGCGGCCCCCAGCCGTGGTGGCTCATGGTCGTCCTCCCGGGTCGCGGTGCCGCGCGTCCGGCGCGGATCAGCCGGAAGCGTACCAAACCGCGGGGGCGACCGGCCGTCGGACACGGGGGCTACACTGGACGCCGTTGGCACTGTGGCCACCCGAGTGCCAGGGCATCTTCGGGGGCGTGGACGAACCGGGGAGGAGCGACGTGAACCATCCGAGACGACTGCAGATCCTGCAGGCCATCGTGGAGGACTACGTGCACTTCCGCGAGCCGGTCGGCTCCAAGGCCCTCGTGGACCGGCACCGGCTCGGCGTCTCCTCGGCCACCGTTCGCAACGACATGGCCGCGCTCGAGGAGGAGGGCCTGATCACGGCCCCCCACACGAGCTCGGGCCGGATCCCCACGGACAAGGGCTACCGCACGTTCGTCGACCAGATCGCGGCCGTCAAGCCGCTCTCGGGCCCGGAACGGCGGGCCATCCAGCGGCTGCTGGACGACGCCGCGGACATCGACGACGTCATGGAGCGCACCGTGCGGCTGCTCGCGCAGCTCACCCAGCAGGTCGCGGTCGTGCAGTACCCGCACGCCTCCGGGGTCACCGTGCGCCACGTCGAGGTCGTGGACCTCGGCGCCGGCCGGGTGCTCGTGGTGCTCATCCCCACCAACGGCCGGGTGGCGCAGCGCGTCGCCGTGCTGCGGGCCCCGCTCGAGGAGTCCCAGCTGCTCGAGCTGCGCGCCCGGGTGCTGGCCGCCGTGGTCGGGCGCTGCCTGACCGCGGTGCCGGACGCCCTGGCCGTGATGACCGCGGCCACCGCCCCGCCGCTGCAGCCGGCCGCCGCCGCCGTGGCGGAGGCCGTCGGCGCCCTCGCGGCGGGCGGGGCCGAGCACCGCATGGTCATGGCCGGCACCGCCAACCTCGCCCGCTCCACCGGGGACTTCCACCTGAGCATCGGCCCGGTCCTCGAGGCCCTCGAGGAGCAGGTGGTGATGCTCCGGCTGCTCTCCGAGATGGAGCAGGACGCCCGCGGGGTGGCCGTGCGGATCGGCACGGAGAACGCCGAGGGCCCCCTGTCCGAGGCCGCCGTCGTCGCCACCGGCTACGGGCCGCAGTCCAAGGTGGGGGTCGTGGGCCCCATGCGCATGGACTACCCGTCCACGATGGCCGCCGTGCGCGCCGTCGCCCGCTACCTCTCCCGTATCCTCGGGGGCTGAGCCCCCGCGGGCCCCGTCCCCGGGGCCCACCAGCGAAACCCACCACAGACCTCTCGACAGAACGGACCACGGTGAGCGATCACTACGAGACCCTGGGCGTGTCCCGGGACGCCAGCCAGGAAGAGATCAAGAAGGCCTACCGCAAGAAGGCCCGCCGGCTGCACCCCGACGTCAACCCCGGCCCGGAGGCCGCCGAGGACTTCAAGCGCCTCTCCCACGCCAACGACGTCCTCTCCGACCCCGAGAAGCGGCGCGTCTACGACGCGACCGGCAACGAGAACGGCACCGACACCGGCTTCGGCGGGGGCTTCCCCGGCACGGGGTTCGGCTTCGCCGACATCTTCGACACCTTCTTCCAGGGCGCCGGCGGCGCCGGCTCCGGCCGGCGCGGACCCGCCTCCCGCACCCGCCAGGGCCAGGACGCCCTGATCAACGTCCGGGTCACCCTCCGGGACGCGGTCTTCGGCACGGAGAAGAAGATCACCGTGGACACCGCCGTGGTCTGCCCCACCTGCGACGGCACCTGCTGCCAGGCGGGCACCCAGCCCGAGACCTGCGACGTCTGCCACGGATCCGGCCAGGTGCAGCGCCAGGTCCAGTCGATCCTCGGCACCGTGGTCACGGCGGCGCCGTGCGCCACCTGCCAGGGCTTCGGCACCGTCATCAAGCACCCGTGCCACGAGTGCTACGGCGAGGGCCGCGTGCGCGACCGCCGCCCGCTGACCGTCAAGATCCCCGCCGGCGTCTCGACCGGCAACCGGATCCGCCTCTCGGGGCAGGGCGAGGCCGGCACCGCCGGCGGGCCGAACGGCGACCTCTACGTCGAGCTCAAGGTCGATCCCGACCCCACGTTCGAGCGCCAGGGCGACGACCTGCACGCCCGCGTCCGGGTGCCCATGACCTCCGCGGCCCTCGGCACCACCGTCACCCTCGAGACCTTCGACGGCGAGCGCGAGGTGCCCGTCGCCCCCGGCACGCAGACCGGCCACACCGTCACCCTGCACGAGCTCGGGGCCACCCGGCTGCGCGGCGGCGGCCGGGGCGAGCTGTTCGTCCACCTCGAGGTCGAGACCCCCACGGCGCTCGACGACGAGCAGCGCGAGCTGCTCGAGCAGCTGTCCCGGCTGCGCGGCGAGGACCAGTCCACCGGCACCACCCTGAACTCCCCGGCCGGCTCCGGCGGCTTCTTCTCCCGGCTCAAGGACCGGTTCTCCGACCTGTGAGCCTGCCGGTCTTCAAGGTCGAGCCGGGCCGGCTCGCCGGTCTCGGCCCCGGGGCGGCGCTCACCGTCACCGGCCCGGAGGCCCGGCACGCCGTCACCGTGCGCCGGCTCGCGCCCGGTGAGCGGCTCGAGCTCGTCGACGGCGCGGGGACCCGGGCCACCGGGGAGCTGCGCGCGGGGGACCGGGACAGCATGGAGGTCGGCGTGGTCTCGGTGACCACCGAGCCCGCCCGCACGCCCCGGCTGGTCCTCGCCCAGGCCCTCGCGAAGGGCGACCGGGACCTGCTGGCCGTGGAGACGGCCACCGAGCTGGGCGTCGACGCCGTGGTGCCCTGGCAGGCCGACCGCTCGATCGTGCGGTGGAAGAAGGAGCGCGCCGCCAAGAGCCACGAGAAGTGGGTGCACACCGTCGCGGCGGCCGCCAAGCAGTCGCGGCGGGCCGCCTGGCCCGAGGTGCTGCCCCTGTCCACCACCCGCGAGCTCGCCCGCCTGCTCGGGGAGCCGGGGACCCGCGGCCTCGTCCTGCACGAGGAGGCGCACGACTCCCTCGCCGACCTGGCCGGCGCCGCCGGCGCCCCGTGGGCGGGGGCCGAGCGGATCGTCCTGGTGGTGGGGCCCGAGGGGGGCGTCGCGCCGGCGGAGCGCGAGGTCCTGGCCGGGGTGGGGGCCCTCGCGGTCCGGCTCGGCCCGGAGGTGCTGCGCAGCTCCACGGCGGGACCGGCCGCGCTGGCGGTGCTCAGCGCCGCGCTCGGCCGCTGGGCGTCCGGGACCTGATGAGTCCCGGGCGGCCGGTTCAGCCGGGGACGACCTCCACGTCCTTGTCGTCGCGCACGGTCCCGCCCTCGGCGTCCCGCCCGACGACCGTCACCACGTAGGGGCCCGGCGCCAGCTCGAGCTCGGCCCGGAACCCGGCGGTCCCGTCGCCCCGCGGGACCTCGTCCGCCGCGCCGCTCGAGACGCGCTCCCCGTCCGGTCCGGCCACGGTCCACCGGCAGTCCCGCACCTCGTCCAGCGCCCGTCCCGAGAGGGTGAGGGTCCCCTCGGACCGTTCGTCCTGCCGGGGCTCGTCGAGCCACAGCGGGGCCTCCAGCGCCTCGTCGGGGCGGAGAGGGCCGTCGAGGCGCACGGAGCCGAAGACCTCCTCGTCGGGCCGGCCGTCCACGAGCACCACGACCTCGGCCGCGGAGCCCTCCGGCAGCAGACCCGCCGTGGCCGCCGTGGCGGTCACGGTGTGCGCGAGCTGCTGGAGGGCCAGCCGGACCTCGCGGTCGTCCAGGTCCGGGCGGAAGGCCTCGGACGGCAGGTCCACGGTGATGGTCCCGCCCGGGGACGTCGAGGCGCCCACCCGGTCCACCGGGGACCACAGCGTCCGGTAGTCCGGGTCCTCCGGGGTCGCCCCGGTCATCAGCGCCGCCGCCGCCGCGATGGGGTCCACGGCCGCGGCCGCCTCGGAGGCGTCCCGGAACTCGCGGAACAGCCGCTCCTCGCCGTCCGCGCGGCCCACCCAGTAGACGGGCAGCTTCGTGGTGGCCACCCGGCCGTCCGCGGTGCTCGCCGTGGTGGACGCGGCCGGCGCGGCGCCCGACGCGCTGACCGTGCCCTCGAGGGCGGGCTCCGGACCGGTGCCGCACGCGCCGAGGACCAGGACGCCCACGGCGGACAGGGCGAGCACGGGGAGCCGGCCGCGGGCGGACCGGGGCCGGGAACGGGCAGTGGCCATGGGGGGACGCGCACCTCGGCTTTCCGGGATCGGGTGGGGGGGCGGTGCCGGCACCGGGGGAGGCCGCACCCGTCCCCCTGCCGGAGGACCGGACCATTCCAGCACAGGGCCCGTGGACGCCCCCAGCCGAGGAGCCCCGGCGGGCGTGACCGATACCAAATCGCAATGTGCGGCCGGCGACCTCCGGTGCCGGAGCCGCGCGGTACCCTGGGGAGAGGACGAGTCCCGTCCGCCGCCCCTACCACGGCGACCCACGAGAGAGCGAGAGCACGGCCCGCGCGGCCGGACCCATGACTGAGACGCTGCCCGGCACCACGCACCCCCTGACGGCCCGCACCGTCATCACCTTCCCCGACCGCGAGACGATGGTCCGGTGCCTCGGCTCCGGGGACGACACCCTGCGCCAGGTGGAGACGGCGTTCCCCGGCCTCACGACCAGCCCGCGCGGTCTCGAGCTCGGCATCGAGGGCCCCAGCGAGCCCGTGCAGATCGTCGCCACCCTCTTCGACGAGCTGAAGGTCCTGGCCGGCCGCGAGACCGCGGTCACCCCCCAGGTCATCACCCAGCTGCTCGAACTGATCGGCAGGGACCTCACCGCCCGCCCCAGCGGCGCCCTGACCCAGAACATCCTCTCCGGCCGCGGCCGCAAGATCCGCCCCAAGACGCTGCACCAGAAGACCTACGTGGACGCCATCGACGAGCACACCGTGGTCTTCGGCATCGGTCCCGCCGGCACCGGCAAGACCTACCTGGCCATGGCCAAGGCCGTCCAGGCGCTGCAGGCCAAGGAGGTGTCCCGGATCATCCTCACGCGCCCCGCCGTGGAGGCGGGGGAGCGGCTGGGCTTCCTGCCCGGGACGCTCAGCGAGAAGATCGACCCGTACCTGCGCCCGCTCTACGACGCGCTGCACGACATGATGGACCCGGACTCGATCCCCCGCCTCCTGGAGGCGGGCACCATCGAGGTCGCCCCCCTCGCCTACATGCGCGGCCGCACCCTCAACGACGCGTTCATCATCCTCGACGAGGCGCAGAACACCACGCCCGAGCAGATGAAGATGTTCCTCACCCGGCTCGGCTTCGGCTCCAAGATGGTCGTCACCGGGGACGTCACCCAGGTGGACCTGCCGGGCAGCGCGTCCTCGGGGCTGCGCCAGGTCCAGCACGTGCTCAGCGGCGTCCCGGACGTCGCGTTCACGGAGATGACCGCGGAGGACGTGGTGCGCCACGAGCTGGTGGGCCGGATCGTCAGCGCCTACGACGCGTTCGACACGACCAACCGGCACCGCAACGAACGGCGCCGGCGCAAGGACGACGCCCGCGCCGCCCGCGACGCCGCGCCGGCGGCCCCGGACGCGGACGGGGCGGAGGCCTGATGGCCGTCGAGTTCGACCTGCAGGTCGACCCGCAGGACGTCCCCGCCGGGGAGCGCGCGGCCTGGGAGGCGGTCGACGTCGAGCTGCTGGGCCGGCTCGCGGACCACGTCCTGGAGCGCCTGCACGTCCACCCCGACGCGGAGCTGTCCATCGCGGTGGTCGACGAGGACGAGATGGCCCGCCTGCACGTCGAGTGGATGGACCTGCCCGGCCCCACGGACGTGCTCTCCTTCCCCATGGACGAGATGCGCCCGGGGACCCCGGAGGAGCCCGCGGAGGGCACCCTGGGCGACATCGTGCTGTGCCCCCCGGTCGCCCGCCGGCAGGCCGAGGCCGGCGGTCACTCCGTCGCGGACGAGCTGTGCCTGCTCACCACCCACGGGATCCTGCACCTGCTGGGGCACGACCACGCCGAGCCCGAGGAGCGGCAGATCATGTTCGCCCTCCAGCGGGACCTGCTCACCGACTTCCTCGGCCGGCCCGCGCCGGTCGAGACCATGGAGTAGCGCCCCATGATGACCACTGCCGTCCTGGTCGTCGCGGCGATCGTGTTCCTGGGCACGGCGTTCGTCCTCACGGCCGCCGAGACGGGCCTCACCTACCTGCCCCGCGCGGACGCCGAGGCCATCGCCCGGGACGCCCCCGACTCCTCCGCCGCCAGGATCCTGGCCACGCCCACCGCGCACCTGCAGGCCCTGCGCTTCTGGAGCGTGTGGTTCGAGACGGCCTCCGCCGTAGCGGTGGCCCTCGCGATGTTCGACGGCCTCGACGACGTCTGGCTCGCCGGCCTCCTGGCCACCGTGGTGATGGCCGCCGTGGGCTTCGTCCTCACCGGGGTCTCCCCGCGCCAGGTCGGGCGCAGCCACGCCGCCGGCACCGTCCGGGCCACCGCCGGCCTGGTGCGCCTGCTGCGCATCGTGCTCGGGCCGGTCCCCGGGATGCTCGTGCGGCTGGGCTCCTCGGGCACCCGGGACGCCGGGAACATCGCCCCCGGCTACCTCACCGAGGAGGAGCTGCTCGAGTTCGTGGACCGGTCCACGGGCCAGGCCCTCATCGAGGACAACGAGGCGGAGCTGCTGCACTCGGTCTTCGACCTCGACGACACCAACGTCCGGGCCGTCATGGTGCCCCGCACCGACATGGTCTCCGTCGACGACGACGACACCGTGGACAACGCCCTGAACCTCTTCTTCCGCTCCGGCTACTCCCGCATCCCGGTGATCGGCGAGAGCGCCGACGACGTCCTCGGCATCCTGTACCAGAAGGACCTCGCCGAGCGGGTGCACCGGCTGGGCACCGGGCTGCGGCTCACCGGGCTCTCCGAGCTCGCCCGCGAGGTCCGCTACGTGCCCGAGTCGAAGAAGGTCAACGAGCTGCTGCGCGAGATGCAGCTCGAGTCGATCCACGTGGCGATCGTCGTCGACGAGTACGGCGGCACCGCCGGGCTGGTGACCCTCGAGGACCTCATCGAGGAGCTGCTCGGCGAGATCGTCGACGAGTACGACCGGGAGAAGCCCGAGGTCGCCGAGCTCGGCGACGGCCGCTACCGGATCTCCGCCCGGCTCAGCGTCGAGGACCTGGGCGACCTGTTCGGCCTCGACCTCGAGGACGACGAGGTGGACACGGCCGGCGGCCTGCTCGCCAAGTCCACCGGCCGGGTGCCCATCGTGGGCTCCCGCGCCACCGTCGAGGGCATCGTCCTCGAGGCCGTCACCCTGGAGGGCCGGCGCAACCGGGTGGGCCAGCTCGAGGTCCGCCGGGACCCCGACTGGGTCCCCCCGGGCTCCACGGCCGTGGAGCCCGCCGCCCAGGAGTCCGAGGAGGAGACCCACCACCATGTCTGAGCCCACACCCGCCGTGCCCCCTCGGGCCGGCGAGGCCACCACCGGGGAGCCGGTCCCGTTCCGCGCCGGCTTCGCCGTGCTGGTCGGCCGCCCCAACGCCGGGAAGTCCACGCTCACCAACGCCCTGGTCGGGCAGAAGGTCGCGATCACCTCGAGCCGGCCGCAGACCACGCGGCACACCATCCGGGGCATCGTGCACCGGCCCGAGGGCCAGCTCGTGCTCGTGGACACCCCGGGCCTGCACCGGCCGCGGACGCTGCTCGGCGAGCGGCTCAACGACCTCGTGGCGGACACCCTCGCGGAGGTCGACGTCATCGGCTTCTGCGTGCCCGCCGACGAGAAGATCGGCCCCGGGGACCGGTTCATCGCCCAGCAGCTCGCGGCCTCCGGCAACAAGCCGGTCGTGGCGATCGTCACGAAGACGGACACCGTCTCCCGCGCCGAGCTCGCCGAGCAGCTGCTGGCGGTCACCGAGCTGGGCCGCTCCGTCATGGAGGCCGAGCACCGGGTCCGCGCCGAGCGCGCCGAGCGTGCCGCCCGCAAGCCCCGCCACCGCTCCGCGGCCGCGCACGCGCCCCGTCCCGACGCCGACGACCCGGGCTGGGCCGAGGTCATCCCCGTCTCCGCCGTGGACGGCTTCCAGGTCGACGCCCTCGCCGGGCTGCTCATCGGCAGGATGCCGGAGTCCCCGGCCCTGTACCCCGACGGCGAGCTGACCGACGAGCCCGAGATGACGATGGTCGCCGAGCTCGTCCGGGAGGCCGCCCTGGAGGGGGTGCGGGACGAGCTGCCGCACTCCCTCGCGGTCGTGGTCGAGGAGATGGTGGCCCGCGAGGGCCGCCCCGCGGACCGGCCGCTGCTCGACGTGCGGGTCAACGTCTACGTCGAGCGGTCGTCGCAGAAGGCCATCATCATCGGCAAGGGCGGCGCGCGGCTGCGCGAGATCGGCACCCGGTCCCGGACCGCCATCGAGGCGCTGCTGGGCACGAAGGTCTACCTCGACCTGCACGTGAAGATCGCCAAGGAGTGGCAGCGCGACCCCAAGCAGCTGTCCCGCCTGGGCTTCTGAGCCACCCGGCGCCCCCGGATCGCGCCCCCACCCCGCCGCGTCGCCCGCCCCGAGTCCCGGGGCGGGCGACTAGCATGACACCCGGCGCCCCGGCCGGGCGCCGTCCCCCCGACCCCGGACCCCGCGCCCAGGGCCCGCCAGGAGAGAGTCACCGTGTCCTCTACGCCCCCCGCCGCCCACGGACGCCACCGCGCCCGCCGATGGTCCCGGAAGCGCTGGGCCGCCGTCGGGCTGGTCGTCGTCCTGCTCGCGGTCCTCGGGGCCGGCGTGGCCGCGACCTGGCGGCTGCAGTCCAACCTGGACACCTCCCCGCTCGACCTCGGCGACGGGACCGGGCCCGAGGCCGGCCCGCTCGACATCCTCGTGATGGGCACCGACACCCGTGACGGCGAGGGCAACGACAGGTACGGCGACGACGAGGACAGCGCCGGCGCCGGCCTGACCGACGTCATGATGCTGGTGCACGTGAGCGAGGACCGCAGCGGTGTGACCGTGGTGTCCCTGCCGCGCGACCTGGTCGCGGACATCCCGCGCTGCACGGACCCCGAGTCCGGCGAGGTCCACCCGGCGGAGGAGAACGCGATGCTGAACTCGGCGATCGCCAACGGCGGCCCCGGGTGCACGGTCGCGACCGTCAACCAGATGACCGGCCTCAGGATCGACCACTTCATGCTCGCCGACTTCAACGCCGTCAAGGAGCTGTCCTCGACCGTGGGCGGCGTCGAGGTGTGCGTCAACGACGCCGTCGACGACCCGAAGTCGGGGCTGGAGCTGCCCGCCGGCGTCTCCTCCGTCGAGGGCGAGCAGGCCCTGGCGTTCCTGCGCAGCCGCGCCGCCTTCGGCGACGGCGGGGACACGAGCCGGATCCGCTCCCAGCAGTCGTTCCTCGCGTCCATGGCCCGCAAGATCAAGGACGAGGGGACGCTGTCGGACCTGCCGAAGCTCTACGAGATCGCCGACGTCGCCACCCGCAACCTGCACGTCGACGAGGGGCTCGGCTCCGTCCCGACGGTGGTCGGGCTCGGCACGGCGGTCCGGGGGATCGACCTGGGCAGCATGGTCTTCGTGACGGCGCCCACCGAGCCCTACGCGCTGGACCCCAACCGGCTCCAGCTCGACGCGGACCCGGCCGAGCACCTCTTCGAGGCGCTGCGCGAGGACCGGCCGCTCACGTCGCCCTCCGCGGAGCCGGCCGACGAGCCGACCTCCTCCGCGACCCCGTCGCCCGACGCCGCCGTCCCGGCCCCCACGGTCGACCCGGCCACGGTCCCGCTCACGGTCGCCAACGTCTCCGGCGTCGACGGCCGGGACGCGGACATCGCCGACGTGCTCGAGGACGAGGGCTACACGGCCGTCGAGTCCGGCCCGCAGGCCACCGAGCTGCCGGGCACGCAGATCTTCTTCGGCGCGGGGTGGTACGAGGCGGCCGTCGAGGTCGCCGAGCTGCTCGGCGTCCCCTCCTCGCAGATCGTGCCGACCACCGACGTGGTGGGGGTGTTCGTGTCGGTGGGCCAGGACTTCCGCGAGGGGGACCGGCTCGAGCTCGGGGCGGGGCTGCCCGGGGACCTCAACGGTCAGACCGCGGAGCAGTACACCTGCCAGCAGGCGGCCGGCGACTGGTGAGAACGCGACCCGGCGCGCCGGACACCCCGTGATAGGTTGAACACATGCGGACCGGGACGCTCCTCCTCCTTACGTGCCGCAACGGGGCCTGACCCGAGGACTGGATGGCCGGCCTCCCGTTGCGGAGTTCTTGATGCCCGGCCACCCGCAGACGTCTCGAGCAGAACAGGCCCCTTCCATGCGCAACTACCAGCAGCCCTCCGGCATGCCGATCCACAAGTACGTGCCGTACCAGCAGCAGTTCCCGTTCGACCTCTCCGACCGCACCTGGCCGGACCGGGTGATCACCGAGGCGCCCCGGTGGTGCGCCGTGGACCTGCGGGACGGCAACCAGGCGCTGATCGACCCCATGAACTCCGACCGCAAGCTCAAGATGTTCGAGCTGCTCGTGCGGATGGGCTACAAGGAGATCGAGGTCGGGTTCCCCTCCGCCTCCCAGACCGACTTCGACTTCGTGCGCCGGCTCATCGAGGAGGACCGGATCCCCGACGACGTCACGATCCAGGTCCTGACCCAGTCCCGCGAGCACCTCATCGAGCGCACCTACGAGGCCATCGACGGCGCCGACAAGGCGATCGTGCACCTCTACAACGCGACCTCCACCCTGCAGCGGCGCGTGGTCTTCGACCAGGACATGGACGGGATCGTGGACATCGCCCTCACGGGGGCGCGGCTGTGCCTGAAGTACGAGGAGCAGCTGAAGAACACGTCCGTGACCTACGAGTACTCCCCGGAGTCCTACACCGGCACCGAGCTCGAGTTCGCGGCGCGCATCGCCAACGCCGTGGCCGAGACCTTCGAGATCGGCGGGGACCGGGAGATGATCCTCAACCTGCCCGCCACCGTGGAGATGGCCACCCCCAACGTCTACGCCGACTCCATCGAGTGGATGTGCCGCAACCTCTACAACCGGGACGCCACCGTGGTCTCCCTGCACCCCCACAACGACCGCGGCACCGGCGTGGCGGCGGCCGAGCTGGGCTACCTGGCCGGCGCCGACCGCATCGAGGGCTGCCTGTTCGGCAACGGTGAGCGGACCGGCAACGTGGACCTGGTGACCCTGGGCCTGAACCTGCTGACCCAGGGCGTGGACCCGCAGATCGACTTCTCCGACATCGACGACATCCGCCGGACCGTCGAGTACTGCAACCAGCTGCCCGTCCCCGAGCGGGCCCCCTACGGCGGGGACCTCGTGTTCACGGCGTTCTCCGGCTCCCACCAGGACGCCATCAAGAAGGGCTTCGACCGGATGGCCCGGGACGCGCAGGAGCAGGGCCGGGGCGTCGACGAGCTGGTGTGGGCCGTGCCCTACCTGCCCATCGACCCCAAGGACCTGGGCCGCACCTACGAGGCCGTCATCCGGGTGAACTCGCAGTCCGGCAAGGGCGGGGTCGCCTACCTGCTCGCCAACGAGCACGGGCTGGACCTGCCGCGGCGGGCGCAGATCGAGTTCTCCCGCGTGGTGCAGGAGCACACCGACACCTCCGGCGGGGAGGTCTCCGGCGCGGAGCTGTGGAAGGTGTTCGCGGACGAGTACCTGCCCACCGTCCAGGACGGGGACGCCGGGCGCTGGGGCCGGTACCGGATCACCAACATCACCACGACCTCCGAGGAGGACGGGGAGAGCACCCTCGAGATCGGCCTGGACGTCGACGGCGTCCAGCACCACCGCACGGCGCAGGGCAACGGCCCCATCGAGGCGCTGCAGACGATCCTCGCGTCCGAGGGCGTGGACGTGCGCGTGCTCGACTACAGCGAGCACGCCCTCTCGGCCGGCGGCGACGCCCAGGCGGCCAGCTACGTCGAGGCCGCCGTGGGGGACCGCGTCCTGTGGGGCGTCGGCATCGACGCGAACACCACCCGCGCGTCCCTGAAGGCCCTCGTCTCGGCGGTCAACCGGGCCGTGCGGGACGCCCAGGGCTGAGCGCCCGGCGTACCGTGCGACGGCGGGCCGCCCCGGACGTGGGGCGGCCCGCCGTCGTCGTCCCGCCCGGCCCGTCCCGCTGCGCCGTCGGCCTGCGCCGTCCGCCCCGCGTGGGACAATGATGCGGTGGCCAGGACGACGTTCGCATCACGCAGCTACCGGGACGACGCCGTCGTGCTGCGCACCTACAAGCTCGGCGAGGCCGACCGGATCGTCGTGCTCCTGACCCGGGACCACGGGCAGGTCCGGGCCGTGGCCAAGGGCGTGCGGCGCACGACCTCCCGCTTCGGCTCCCGGCTCGAGCCGTTCAACGTCGCCGAGCTGCAGCTGGTCACCGGTCGCAACCTCGGCATCGTCTCCCAGGCGCTGGGCAAGCGCGGCTACGGGTCGGTCATCGCCGCCGACTACGCCAAGTACACCGCCGCCGCGGCCATGACCGAGGCCGCGGAGAAGTTCACGGAGAACGACGACGAGTCCGCGGCCCAGCAGTACCGGCTGCTCGTCGGCGCCCTGTCCGCCCTGGCCCGCGGGCTGCACGAACCCGGGGCCGTCCTGGACTCCTACCTGCTGCGCGCCGTGTCCACGGCCGGGTGGGCCCCGAGCTTCACCGACTGCGCCCGGTGCGGCGCCCCCGGACCGCACGAGGCGTTCTCGGCCCCGCTCGGCGGCGCCGTCTGCCCGGCCTGCCGCCCGCCGGGGGCCGCCGCCCCCGACCCCGCGACCGTCGAGCACCTCTCCGCCCTGCTCACCGGGGCGTGGGAGCGGATCGACGCCGTGGAGCCCCGCACGGCCCGGGCCGCCGCCGGGATCGTGGCCACCTACGTACAGTGGCACCTGGAGAGGGCCGTCCGGTCCCTGAACCTCGTGGAACGGAGCTGACCATGCCCGGCTTTGCCGCCCCGCCCGCCCATCCCAGCGGCGCCAGCGCCCCGCCGATCCCGCGGCAGTTCGTGCCGCAGCACGTGGCCGTGGTCATGGACGGGAACGGGCGCTGGGCGAACCAGCGCGGGCTGCCGCGCAACGAGGGCCACAAGGCGGGAGAGGCGGCCCTGATCGAGGTGATGGCCGGGGCCATCGGGATGGGCATCCCGTACGTCAGCGCCTACGCGTTCTCCACCGAGAACTGGAAGCGCTCCCTGGACGAGGTGACGTTCCTGATGAACTACACCGCCGACGTCATGGAGCGCCAGCTGCCCACCTTCCAGGAGTGGGGCATCCGGATCCGGTGGGCCGGGCGCAAGCCCCGCCTGTGGCGCTCGGTCATCAACCGCCTGGAGGAGGCCGAGCGGGCCACCCGCGACAACGACGTCGTCACCCTCACCATGTGCGTGAACTACGGGGGGCGGGCCGAGATCGCCGACGCCGCGGCCGCCATCGCCGCCGACGCCCGGGCGGGCGTCCTGAACCCGCGGAGCATCGACGAGAAGACCGTCCAGCGCTACCTCGACGAGCCCGACCTGCCGGACGTCGACCTCTTCCTGCGCTCCTCGGGGGAGCAGCGGATCTCCAACTTCCTCCTGTGGCAGTCCGCCTACGCCGAGCTCGTCTTCCAGGACGTGCTCTGGCCGGACGTCGACCGCCGCACCCTGTGGGAGGCCGTGGAGGTCTACGCCCGGCGGGACCGGCGCTACGGCGGAGCCGTCGACCGCGTCGCCGGCCCCGGCGCCTCCGCCTGAGGCCGGCGCCGTCGCAGACCGCGCAGCCAGGCGGCGAGATCCCTCTGCGCGGCCCGGCGCACGGCCTGCCGGGAGAGGTGCACGTCGTGGACGGCGCCCTCGTAGGAGCGCAGCGTCACGTCGGTGCCCAGATCGGGCGCGTGCCGGCGGATCTGCCGGACGTCCAGCACGGTGTCGGCCGAGCGCATCCGCTCGCTCCACCAGGGGCGGATGCACGAGCGGGCCGAGGTCTGCACCAGCACTGGAAGGTGAAGGTTCAAACCCTTCGCCACTTCACCCTGAGCCTGAAGGACAGCGTTGAGCCACCCCGGGGTGATGTCGAAGCTGGTCTCGGGCCGCCACCGGGCGTCGATCGGCCACTCGCCCTCCGCGTGCTCGCTGATCACCCGGTAGTAGTGGCTGCGCAGCCGGGCCCGCACCGGGACGTCCGGGCGCTGCTCGGCGAGCCGGGCCACCAGGGGGCGCAGGACGGCGCCCACGGCGTCGGAGCCGTGGCTGCCGATCCAGGGGGCGTTGAGGGCCAGTCCGTCGAGCCGGTCGGGGTGCCGTGAGGCCCACATCGCCGCGGTGAGACCCCCGGTCGAGTGGCCCATCAGCACGAGCCGCCCCCGCGGACCGGGCAGACCGTCCTCGGCCATCACGCCGAGCGCCGCGGCGATGTCGTCGTCGTAGTCCGCGAGGTCCGTGGTGTGGCCCGGGCGGCCCTCCTCCACGGCGAGCACCTCGTCGGTGAGGTTCCGGCCGTAGCCGTGCAGGTCCAGGGCGTAGAACGCGTAGCCCGCGGCCGCGCACGTCCGGGCCAGCTCGGCGTTGAAGAAGTAGTCGGACCAGCCGTGCAGGTACAGCACGGCCCCGCGCAGTCGGCCCGGCACGAGCGGGACGTCCCCCGGCCGGTAGCGGACCACCGTGGCGGTGGAGTGGGGGGCGGAGCCGGGGTCCAGGTCCACGGTCCGCGCGCGGAAGCCGGGTCCCAGCACGTCGGGGACCCACGGGTCCGGGGGAGCACCCATGCCCTCACCTCGTGCGGGCGGCCCGTCGGGGCGCCGGTCCGTCAAGCCCCTCCGCGGCCGCCCGGCCGGAGGAGTGCCCTGTGGAAGACTGGGACCATGCGCTTCTACCCTACGTTCTTCACGGCTGTCTTCTCCCGGATGGACCCCGAACGGGCCCACCGGGTCGGGTTCCTCGGGATCCGGGCGGCGCGCGCCGCCCGGATCAGCACCGCGCTGCGGGTCTACACCCGGCCCGATCCCGCGCTCGAGGTGGAGGCGCTGGGCCTGCGGTTCCCGTCCCCGTTCGGGCTGGCGGCCGGTTTCGACAAGGGCGGCGAGGGGATCGGCGCCCTCACCGACCTCGGCTTCGGGCACGTCGAGATCGGCACCGTGACCGCCCAGGCGCAGCCGGGCAACCCCCGGCCCCGTCTGTTCCGGCTCGTCCGGGACCGGGCCGTGATCAACCGGATGGGCTTCAACAACGAGGGTGCGGCGGCCGTGGCCCCGCGCCTCGCGCAGGCGCGCCGCGAGCTCGAGGCGGACCACCGCGACCGCGCCCGTCCGGTGCTCGGCGTCAACATCGGCAAGACCAAGGCGGTGCCGCTGGAGGACGCGGTGGACGACTACCTGCAGAGCGCCCGGGTCCTCGCCCCCCTCGCGGACTACCTCGTGGTCAACGTGTCCTCGCCCAACACCCCGGGCCTGCGCCAGCTGCAGGAGATCGAGAGCCTGCGGCCGCTGCTCGGCGCGGTGGGCCGCGCGGCCGACGAGGCCGCGGACCGGCACGTCCCGCTGCTCGTGAAGATCGCCCCGGACCTGTCGGACGAGGACGTGCTGGCCGTCGCGGACCTGGCCCTCGACCTGGGCCTGGACGGCATCGTGGCCACCAACACGACCATCGCCCGGACCGGGCTGGGGCTGGTCTCCGACCCCGCCGAGATCGAGGCCCATGGGGCCGGCGGGCTCTCCGGGGCCCCGCTGCGGCGGCGCTCCCTCGAGGTGCTGCGGCTGCTGCGCGAGCGCGTGGGGGACCGGCTGGTGCTGGTCTCCGTGGGCGGGGTGACCACGGCGGAGGACGTCCAGGAGCGCCTCGACGCCGGCGCGACTCTCGTGCAGGGCTACACCGCCTTCCTCTACGAGGGACCCTTCTGGGCGCGCCGCATCAACCAGGGCCTGGCGCGCCGGGCGGGCCGCGCCTGGAGCTGACGGCTCACCGGGGCTGACGGCTCCCGTTACGACGGGGCGCCGCCGACGGCCGTCCCGTCGTCGGGATCGGGACTGCCCCCGGACCGTGCGGTCCGGGGGCAGTCCTGTCGCGGCCGGGCCCTGCGCCGGGCGCGGGCCGACCGGGGCTCAGGAGGGGCGCTCCCCGCGGGCGACCTGGGGCTTGGGCAGGCGGAGGCGGCGCATCGTGAAGGAGCGCATCGCGGCGTACCAGCGCACGCCGCGCTCCACGGTCCCGAACTTCGCCTGCATGGCCTTCTTCATCCGGGCCGTCGACAGCACGGCGTCCACGATGCCCAGGATCATCAGCGCCCAGATGAGGTAGACGCCGTAGGTGGCCACGTCCTGGACGGGGAAGAACAGGATGACGAGCGCGAGCAGCGCCACGACCATGAGGTACTCGCCCACGTTGATCCGGGAGTCCACCCAGTCCCGCGCGAACCGGCGCTGCGGGCCGCGGTCCCGCGGCCCGAGGAACCGCTCGTCCCCGGCCGCCATGCCGGCCTGAGCCCGCATCCGCTGCTCGCGCGCGGCGTCGCGGGACTGCGCCTTCGCGGCCTTGCGGTCCTCCGGGACCAGGGGCCGGCGCCGGGCCGCCTCCTGCTGCCGGCGGCTGGGCGTGGGCCGGCCCTTGCCCGGGGTCTGCCGCGGGGCGGCCACCGGTTCCGTCGGGGCGGCCGCAGCGGTCACCGACGTGGACCCTGCGCGGTCTGCTTCCTTCTTGCGTCCAAACACCCGTCAAGGATAGCCGACGGACCTGCCGGTCCCCGCCGGGCCCCGGACATAGGGTGGGTGCCATGAGCGAGCCCTGTGCCCCGACCGTCCCCGTCCCCGTCAACACCGTGCGCGCGGCCGTGCGCGCGGACATGCCGCGGACCCTCGAGCAGCTCGTCGAGCTGGTCGCGATCCCCGGCATCGCCTGGGAGTCCTTCGACGCCGCGCAGCTCGAGCGCAGTGCGGTGGCCGTGGCCGGCGTGCTCGCGGACGCCGGCCTGGAGGAGGTGGAGATCCTGCGCGTGCCCCTGGGCGACGGGCCGGGACACCCCGCCGTCGTCGCCCACCGCCGGCCCGCGCCCGGCCGGCCGACCGTGCTGCTCTACGCCCACCACGACGTCCAGCCCCCGGGCCGGCGCGAGCTGTGGGACTCCGAACCGTTCGTCGCCGAGGAGCGCGACGGCCGCCTGTACGGGCGGGGCGCGGCCGACGACAAGGCCGGGGTGATGGCCCACGCCGCCGCCCTGCGCGCCGCGACCGCCCACCGCGGCGACGACTTCGGCCTCGGCGTGACCGTCTTCGTGGAGGGGGAGGAGGAGGCCGGCTCCCCGTCCTTCCGGGACTTCCTGGAGGCCCACCGGGAACGGCTGGCCGCGGACGTCATCGTCATCGCGGACTCCGCCAACTGGGAGGTCGGCGTGCCCGCCCTGACCACGAGCCTGCGCGGGATGGTCGGCGCCGTCGTGGAGCTGTCCGTGCTCGAGCACGCCGTGCACTCGGGCATGTACGGCGGCCCGGTCCTGGACGCGCCCACGCTGCTGGCCCGGCTCATCGCGACCCTGCACGACGACGACGGCGCGGTCGCCGTCGAGGGGCTGCTCGCCGAGGACCGCACCGACCTGGTCTACGACGAGGAGCGGTTCCGGGCCGACGCGGCGGTCCTGGAGGGCGTCCGGCTGGCCGGGCGCGGTTCGATCGCCTCCCGGCTCTGGACGCAGCCCGCGCTGTCGGTCACGGGCATGGACGTCACGCCCGTGGACACCGCCGCCAACACCATCGCCGCATCCGCCCGCGCGAAGCTGAGCCTGCGCACGGCGCCGGGCCAGGACCCCGCCGAGGCCGCGGAGGCCCTCCGGCGCCACGTGGAGGAGCACGCGCCGTTCGGGGCGCACGTGCGCTTCGAGCTCGAGGAGACGGGACAGTCTTTCCGCACCGACATGAGCTCCGAGTCCGCGCGGATCGCCCGGTGGGCGCTGGGGGAGGCGTGGGGCCGGCCCGCCGTGGAGACGGGGATCGGCGGCTCCATCCCCTTCACCGCGGACCTCCTGGAGGTCTATCCTGAGACCGGCATCCTCATCACGGGCGTCGAGGACCCGGACTCCCGGGCGCACAGCGCCAACGAGTCGCTGCACCTGGCGGAGTTCGAGCGCGCGGTGGTCGCGGAGACGCTGATGCTGCTCGCCCTCGACGACGCCGCCCGCCCCGGGCGGCGGATCCGGGAATGAACCCGATCGCCCATCCGTTGTGCCCGTGACAGACCCGCCGCCGGTCCGACCCCGTGCGGCACCCCTCCACAGAAAGTGAGCATCATGAGCGTCACGACCGAGAACGGCGCCGCAGTGGACGGCCTGCCCACCCACGGCGTCCAGCTGACCGACGTCGCGTCCCAGAAGGTCCGCGCCCTGCTCGAGCAGGAGGGCCGCACCGACCTCCGGCTGCGCGTGGCGGTCCAGCCCGGCGGCTGCTCGGGCCTCATCTACCAGCTGTACTTCGACGAGCGCATCCTGGACGGGGACTCCGTGCGGGACTTCGGCGGCGTCGAGGTCATCGTGGACAAGATGAGCGTGCCCTACCTCGAGGGCTCCACGGTCGACTTCGAGGACACGATCTCCAAGCAGGGGTTCTCGATCGACAACCCCAACGCCGGGGGTTCCTGCGCCTGCGGCGACTCCTTCCACTGAGTCCGTCCGCTCCTCCCGAGAGGCCCGTCGTCCGTCCGGACGGCGGGCCTCCCGGCGTTTCCGGGGGGTCCCGCGGACAGCTCCAAGAGGGGCCTCCGAGCGCCGCGCGGAAGCTGACACTGTGTCACCAGATGTCAGCGACACGGGGTAAGCTCGGAGGGAAACATTCCACCTGACTGTGTCCGGGCTCTTCGAATCGGGGCCTTCGGCGCGCAGACGACGAGCACGAGAAGAAGAGGAAGGGCCGTCTGTGAGTTCGCACACACGAACCGACAGCCTCCGGCGCCGCACGGCGAAGGTGTCTGCGGTAGCAGTCCTGGCAGCAACCGCGCTGACGGGTTGCTCGGAAGAGGCGAAGCTCGGCTGGATGCCCACCGAGCGTGGCACCACCGACAACGCCGACATGATCCTCGACCTGTGGGTCGGGTCCTGGATCGCGGCCCTCGTCGTGGGACTGGTGACCTGGGGCCTCATGCTCTGGTGCATGATCGCCTACCGCCGGCGCAAGAACGAGACCGGCTACCCGCGCCAGGTGGCGTACCACGCCCCGCTCGAGGTCTTCTACACGATCGTCCCGATCGCCCTGATCATGTCCCTGTTCTTCTTCACCGAGCGGACCCAGGCCGAGATCACGGCCCAGCACGACAACCCGGACGTGACCGTCCAGGTCTACGGCAAGCAGTGGGCCTGGGACTTCAACTACCTGACCGACGACGTCTGGGACACCGGCATCCAGGGCCACCTCGACGGCGAGGAGGGCGTCCCCGAGCGGGTGCCTACCCTGTACCTGCCCGTCGACAGCGACGTCGAGCTGCAGGTCACCTCCCGCGACGTCATCCACTCCTTCTGGGTCCCCGCGTTCCTCGAGAAGGCGGACATGTTCCCGGGACGCACCAACAACATCAGCATCACCACGGGCCGTGAGGGCGAGTACTTCGGCAAGTGCGCCGAGTTCTGCGGCGAGTACCACTCGGAGATGCTGTTCAACGTCAACGTGGTCAGCCAGGCCGAGTACGACGCCCACATCCAGTCCTTGCGCGACGCCGGCCAGACCGGGGCCCTGGGCGAGGAGTACAGCCGCGACTCCTACCCGGGCGCGGACGACCAGCAGCAAGAATCTTTTAACAACTAAGGAGTACCGGTGTCCACACTCGAGTATTCACGGGACGAGGCAGCCACTGTCGCTCCGCGCGTGGTGCCCCGGTCCAAGGGACGGATGGTCGTCAACTGGATCACGTCCACCGACCACAAGACGATCGGGTACATGTACCTGATCTCCTCGTTCGCCTTCTTCTGCATCGCCGGCGTCATGGCGCTGCTGATCCGCGCCGAGCTCTTCGAGCCGGGCATGCAGATCCTGGAGACCAAGGAGCAGTACAACCAGCTGTTCACCATGCACGGCACGCTGATGCTGCTGATGTTCGGCACCCCGCTGTTCGTCGGCTTCGCCAACGTCATCGTCCCGCTGCAGATCGGCGCCCCCGACGTCGCGTTCCCGCGGCTCAACGCCCTGGCGTTCTGGTTCTTCCTGTTCGGCTCGCTGATCGCCACCGCCGGGTTTCTCACCCCGCAGGGCGCGGCCTCCTTCGGCTGGTTCGCGTACACGCCGCTGAGCAACTCCTCGTTCTCGCCCGGCGCCGGTGGTGACCTCTGGGTCTTCGGCCTCGCCCTGTCCGGCTTCGGCACGATCATGGGCGGCGTCAACTTCATCACCACGATCATCGCGATGCGCGCCCCCGGCATGACCGTGTGGCGGATGGGCCTGTTCACCTGGAACACGCTCATCACCTCGCTGCTCGTGATCATGGTGTTCCCGCCGCTGGCCGCCGCGCTGTTCGCGCTGGGCATGGACCGGACCCTGGGCGGGCACATCTTCGACCCGGCCAACGGGGGAGCGGTGCTGTGGCAGCACCTCTTCTGGTTCTTCGGCCACCCCGAGGTGTACGTGCTCGCGCTGCCGTTCTTCGGCATCGTCTCCGAGATCATCCCGGTGTTCTCCCGCAAGCCGCTGTTCGGCTACAAGGGCCTCGTGTTCGCGACCATCACCATCGCCGCGCTGTCGGTGACCGTGTGGGCCCACCACATGTACGTGACCGGAGCCGTGTTCTTGAGCTTCTTCGCGTTCATGACCATGATGATCGCCGTACCCACCGGGGTGAAGTTCTTCAACTGGATCGGCACCATGTGGCAGGGCTCGATCACCTTCGAGACCCCCATGCTGTGGGTCCTGGGGTTCATGTTCACCTTCCTCTTCGGCGGCCTGACCGGGGTGATCCTCGCTGCCCCGCCGCTGGACTTCCAGGTCTCCGACTCCTACTTCGTGGTCGCCCACTTCCACTACGTCATCTTCGGCACCGTGGTGTTCGGCATGTTCGCCGGCTTCTACTTCTGGTGGCCCAAGTTCACCGGCAAGATGCTCAACGAGCGGATCGGCAAGATCCACTTCTGGCTGCTGTTCCTCGGCTTCCACATGACCTTCCTCATCCAGCACTGGCTGGGCGTGTCCGGCATGCCGCGCCGCTACGCGGACTACCTGCCGGAGGACGACTTCACCTGGATGAACCAGATCTCCACCGTCGGAGCCATGCTTCTCGGCGTGTCGATGATCCCGTGGTTCTGGAACGTCTACACGACCTGGCGCAACGGCACCAAGGTCGAGGTGGATGACCCGTGGGGCTTCGGCGGATCGCTGGAGTGGGCGACCTCCTGCCCCCCACCGCGCCACAACTTCACCTCGCTGCCGCGCATCCGCTCCGAACGGCCCGCGCTTGACCTGCACCACCCGGAGCTGGCCGCGGAGTCCCCGCAGCAGTCCCCGGTCGACGACGGCGCCATCGCCACGCGGAAGGGCTGAGCATGAAACTCTCCATCAAACTGTTCATCCTCATCGGGGGCTTCAGCCTCCTGGTGGCCGTGGTCTACGGCTTTCTCACGCGGTTCGACGAGCTCGTCGGGTTCCCGGCGCTGCTGGCCGTCGGCGCCATGTCCTTCATGCTGGCCGTCTACCTGTGGCTCGTGAACCGCAACACCGGTGGCGTCCTCCCCGAGGACAAGCTCGACGGCGAGATCGTCGAGTCCGCCGGCGAGTACGGACACTTCTCCCCGTGGAGCTGGTGGCCCCTGCTGCTCGGCACCGGCTGCGCCCTCGCGTTCACGGCGCTGGCCATGGGCTGGTGGATCCTCGGCCTCGCCGCCCCTCTGGCGGTGCTCGGCCTGGTCGGTCTGATCTTCGAGTACTCCCGCGGCGACCACGCCCACTGACACGGGCGGCTGAACGCCGACCGTCGACAAGGCCCCGGACACCCCAGGTGTCCGGGGCCTTTCGCGTCCCCGCGCTGCGGGCGGCCGTGGCCCGTCCCGGGGGAGACCTGGGCGGGCCACAGCGTCCTCGGGGACGCGGCCGACGGCCGGGGAGCCGCTGCCGCGGCAGGCCCTTGAGCAGGCCGGCGACGACGCTCCGTGCGACGGGTGCCTGGTGCCCCAGGGCCCGAGGCAGAGCCTCGGGTGGAGTCAGGGCCGGGTTCCCGGGAACCGGGGCCCTCTGCCGCCCGCGACCTCGACGACACGGTCCGGAGCAGCGGCCCGGTCACTCCGCCCTGAGCGGCCCGGTGCGTCATCCAGAGGCTCCGGTGCGCCGTTCAGGGGTTCCGGCGCGATCGGACGGACGATGCCGGATGGCACGTGGTGCACCGGTCGAAGGTCGAGGCGCAGGACCATCCCTGGGCGGTGCACCCTGGCGACCGTCCGTACTGCGTCCTCTGCCTGGTCATGGTGCGCCTCGAGCGGCTCGGTGTTCCGCGCGGGACCGTTCTCGACGCTGACCGGGTCGTCACCGCCGCGCCGCAGGCTCCGCGATGCCAGAGGACACGGAGCGTCCTCCCGCGTCCGTCCGGTGCCGGACCAGCCCGCCGGGCCTGGGGGCCGCCGGAGACGCCTCGGAGACGCCTGGCGAGCACGGCGGCGACAACCGCCCCCGGTCGTCCGGGCCGCCCCGGCACGGGCTCTCACCGACCGCGCGGTGGCCATCGCGCATCTCCACGCCCGGCCCGGTGCATCGACCGGTGCCGGTCCGAGGGCGGGCTCCGACGGTCCCGGGCTGGTACCGGTCGCTTGCGGCCGCAGCGTCCCGCCAGGAGGGCGTGGACGCGGTCCTGCGGGCCTCCGGGGCAGCAGACCCGGGAGAATGCGGTTCGCAGGTCCTGTCCCGACAGAACGGCGCTGAGGGCCGTCGGAGGAGTCATGCGGTCATGTCTCAGCTGTGTCCGAGCGCCGACGACGGATCCACAGATGCGACAGGGCCCCGAGAGGAATGTTCCTCTCGGGGCCCTGTCAGGCGTGCTGCCTGCTCAGCGCACGAGCTCCCGGTCCTGGGAACCCGTGGTGAGGGCGTCGGCCTCGTGGTGATGGTGCGCCGCCTCGAGCTCGGCGGGGGTGACGGGGGCGACACGGTCCTCGAAGAAGAAGCGGCTGATCCGCTCCCGCGTCTTCTCGCCGGCCGTGATCTTGCCCTTCGCGTTCGGCTGGGCCGGCTCGACCTGGTAGTCGGGCATGTTGACCAGTCGGTACCGCTTGTACTCGTCGAGCGGCTCGTGCACCTCGATGAACTCACCGTGGGGGAGCTGCTGCACCCGTCCGGTCTCCCGGCCGTGGAGGACGATCTCCCGGTCCTTGCGCTGCAGCGCCAGGCAGATCCGGCGGGTGATCATGAAGGCCAGGATCGGACCCAGGAAGTACAGGGCGCGCAGCCAGTACAGGACGTCGTTGACGGCCAGGTTGAAGTGCGTGGCGATGAGGTCGCCGCTGGCCGCGATGAGCATGATCGTGTAGAACGTCACGCCGGCGGCGCCCATGGCGGTCCGGAACGGAGCGTTCCGGGGACGGTCGAGGATGTGGTGCTCCCGGTCGTCCTTCGTGACCCAGCGCTCGATCCAGGGCCACGCGGCCATGAGCCCGAAGAGCACCGCGAGCGGCGCCATCGGCAGCAGCACGTTCATCGGGATCGACATGCCCCAGAACGTCCACTCCCAGTTGAACGGCCAGGTGCCGGGCATGAGGCGCACGGCGCCGTCGGTGAAGCCCATGTACCAGTCGGGCTGGGAACCGGCCTGCACCGGGGAGGGATCGTACGGACCGTAGTTCCAGATCGCGTTGATGGTGGTGGTGCCCGCCATCAGGGCCATGATGCCGAACACGATGAAGAAGAACCCGCCGGCCTTCGCCGCGTAGATCGGTCCCACGGGGAAGCCGACGACGTTGTTCTCGGTGCGGCCCGGGCCGGGGAACTGGGTGTGCTTGTGCACCACGACCATGAACAGGTGGACGACGATCAGCATCAGGATGATCGCCGGGATCACGAGCACGTGGAGGATGTAGAGGCGCGCGATGATGTCGTGGCCGGGGAACTCGCCGCCGAACAGGAACATCGACAGGTAGGCGCCCACGATGGGGAGTGCCTTCAGGATCGCGTCGGCGATGCGCAGACCGTTGCCGGAGAGCACGTCGTCGGGGAGCGAGTAGCCGGTGAAGCCGGCGACGATCGCGAGCAGGAAGAGCGCGACGCCGACGAGCCAGTTGAGCTCGCGCGGGCGGCGGAAGGCCCCCGTGAAGAACACGCGCAGCATGTGGACGGACACGGCGGCGGCGAAGACCAGCGCGGACCAGTGGTGGATCTGGCGCAGGAAGAGCCCGCCGCGGATGTCGAACGAGATGTCGAGCGAGGAGGCGTAGGCCGCGGACATCTCGACGCCCTGCATCGGGACGTAGGAGCCCTCGTACTCCAGGGCCGCCATCGACGGCTCGAACCACAGGGCCAGGAACGTGCCGGAGAGCAGAAGGATGACGAAGGTGTACAGCGCCACCTCCCCGAACATGAAGGACCAGTGGTCCGGGAAGATCTTCCGGCCGAACTCCTTGACGATCGGCGACATGCCGACACGGGTGTCGACGAAGTTCGCGATCCGGCCGGTGCCCGTCTGGGGCTTGTACTCGTAATCAGTGGACGTGGACATCAGTTCGCCTCACCCTGCATCTCCTCGACATGGGTACCGCGCTGCGAGTAGGTCGGACCGACCGGCTCCTGGAAGTCGCTGCGGGCCACGAGGTAGCCCTCGTCGTCCACAGTGATCGGCAGCTGGGGAAGGGGCCGGGCAGCCGGCCCGAAGATGACCTCGCACTCGTTCGCGAGGTCGAACGTGGACTGGTGGCACGGGCACAGCAGGTGGTGGGTCTGCTGCTCGTAGAGCGCGACCGGGCAGCCGACGTGGGTGCAGACCTTCGAGTAGGCGAAGATGCCGTCGACGTTCCAGTCGGCCCGCTCGGGCGAGACGTTGACGGTGTCCGGGTCGAGGCGCATGAGCAGCACCACGGCCTTGGCCTTCTCGTCGAGATAGCCCTCGTTGTGCCCGATGGCGCTCAGGTTCTCGGGGACCACGTGGAACGTGGAGCCGAGGGTGACGTCCGAGGCCTTGATGGGCGTGCCGGAGGGATCGCGCACCAGACGGATCCCCTCGTCCCAGATGGTCTCCTTGAGGACGTCCAGATCGGTCGGGCCGAGGTCCCGCAGCAGGCCGACGAACGGCAGGGGAGCGAGCACGGCCGCGCCGATGAGGGTGTTGCGCAGCAGCGGCCGACGCTTGATCCCGGACTCGTCGTAGATCGTGGTCAGGATGCTCTGCGCCTCGGCGCGCTGCTCCTCCGTGCGCACCGCGTGCCGGTTCTCCACCAGCTCGTGGTCGGGCATGAGCGTGCGGGCCCAGTGGACCACGCCGAGACCGATGCCGAACATGCCCAGGGCGACGCCGAGGCCGAGCAGCAGGTTCTGCAGCTGGAGGGCCTGCGTGGGCGCGGTGTTCGTGACGTCGTAGATGGGTCCGTCGACGCGGACGCCGAAGTACCCGACGAAGAACAGGATCGATCCGAGGATCGAGATCAGGAACAGCAGGACGACCTGCCGTTCGGCGCGCTTGGCGGCCGTGGAGTCGATGTCCGTCAGGCGCGGGCGGTGCGGGGGCAGTCCGGGGTCGGGGAAACGCTCCATTGCCGTGGTGCCCGTGGTGGCAACGGTTCCCGACTGGTGGGGAGTGCCGTCACTGTGGCTTCCCATGTGGTCCCTCATTCTTCTCTTGGTGCAGTTGATCGTAGCTTCGGGGTCCGACATCCGCTGCCGGCACGGCCCGTCAGGCGGAGCGCGAGGTGAGCCAGACGGTGAACCCGATGATGACGGCGAGCCCGATGGTCCAGACGAACAGGCCCTCCGACACCGGGCCGAGGGCGCCGAGCCCGAAGCCGCCGGGGTTGGGGTTGTCCTCGAGGGTCTTCAGGTAGGTGATGACGTCCCGCTTCTCCTCGGGGGTGATGTTCGCGTCGTTGAACACCGGCATGTTCTGCGGGCCGGTCTGCATGGCCTCGTAGATGTGCTTCTCCTCGACGTCCATCACCGAGGGGGCGTACTTGCCGCGGGTCAGCGCACCGCCGGCACCGGCGGCGTTGTGGCACATGGCGCAGTTCGCGAGGAACACCTTCGCACCGTTGGCGGCGTTGCCCTGGGAGACGTCCAGGTACTGCTCCTCGGGGATGCCCGGGCCGGCGCCGAGGGTCGCCACGTAGGCGGCGAACTGACGGACCTGCTCGTCGTTGAACTGGACCGCCTTCTGCTCGGCCTGGGGACCGTTGGCCTGCATGGGCATGCGGCCGGTGCCGACCTGGAAGTCGACGGCGGCCGCACCGACGCCGACGAGCGACGGGCCGGAGGGGGTCCCGGCGCCGTCGAGGCCGTGGCAGGTGGAGCAGTTCGCGACGAACAGCTTCTCGCCCTCCTCGATGTCCTGTGCGGTGTAGGACTCGGTCTGGGCCTTGGCCTCGTTGGTGGTGGTGGCGACTGCGTAGAGCCCACCGCTGAGGAGCAGGGCCAGGACCATCAGGACCAGGACGGCCAGAGGGTGGCGTCGCTGCTGCGAAAGTGCCTTCACGTCAAACGTTCCTTTAACTCGGTGTTGGTTTGCTTGGTGCGTCCTCCGGACCGCGTGGCCTACTTGAGGAAATAGATCACGAGGAACAGCACGATCCAGACGACGTCCACGAAGTGCCAGTAGTAGGACACGACGATCGCCGAGGTGGCCTCGAAGTGCCCGAAGCGCTTGGCGATGAAGGCACGCCCCATGATGAACAGGAACGCGATGAGACCGCCCGTCACGTGCAGGGCGTGGAAGCCCGTGGTGATGTAGAAGGCGGAGCCGTAGGAGTTGGCCGGGATGCTGATGCCGTGGGCGACCAGCTCGGCGTACTCGAAGGACTGCACCGCCACGAAGATCGCGCCCATGATGAAGGTCAGGGCGAACCACTCGACCATGCCCCAGCGCGTGACCTGGAAGATCCCGCCGGCCCTACGGGGCTGGAGGCGCTCGGCGGCGAAGACGCCGAACTGGCAGGTCACCGAGCTCAGCACCAGGACGATGGTGTTGGCGAGCGCAAGCCAGACGTTCAGCTTGGCGGTCTCCTCGGCCCAGAGCTCCGGTGCGGTGGAGCGCAGGGTGAAGTACATGGCAAAGAGGCCGGCGAAGAACATCAGCTCGGAAGCGAGCCACACGATGGTGCCCACTGAGGTGAGGTTGGGTCGGTTGATCGACCCGCCTACCGGCTTGGCTGGGGTATGGGTTGCAGTCGTCACAGAGACATTATGTCGCCAAAACTCCCGGTGGACCAACCAGGGTCGGGGTCGGGCGGTTCGCGTGTCCGGGCGCCGAGGGCCCCCGCAGACGAGGCGCGCCGTCTCCTCGCGCTTCCGAGCGCGGGAGGCCGGGGATCCGGGGGCCTCCGGGACCCCGATGTGATCCGTGTCACAAGTCCTCGGCGAGGGACATCCCACGCCCGGGAGCCCGTTCGGGCCGGTCCGGCGGCGGGCGATACGATCGGGGGCGTGAACACGACGACACCGACGACCGCCGCGCACTTCGAGTGGCCGGACCTGATCACCGCCCTGATCTCCGGCACCGACCTGACCCGCGACCAGGCCTACTGGGCCATGGACACGATCATGTCGGGCGAGGTGTCCGACGTCGTCATCGCCGGTTTCCTCGTGGCCCTGCGGGCGAAGGGGGAGACGGTCGAGGAGCTGACCGGGCTGGCCGACGCCATGGTGGGCAACGCCCGGCCGGTCGACATCCCCGGCCCGGCCCTGGACATCGTGGGGACCGGCGGCGACCGGCTCTCCAGCGTCAACATCTCCACGATGTCCGCCCTCGTGTGCGCGGGCGCCGGGGCGAAGGTCGTCAAGCACGGCAACCGCGCGTCGTCCTCGAAGTCCGGCTCCGCCGACGTCCTGGAGGCGCTCGGGGTGCGGCTGGACCTGCCGGTCGAGATGGTGGAGTCCGCGGCCCAGCACGTGGGCATCACGTTCCTCTTCGCCCAGACCTTCCACCCGTCGATGCGCTTCGCCGCGGCGGCCCGGGCTCAGCTGCGCGTGGCCACCGCCTTCAACTTCCTGGGGCCGATCACGAACCCGGCGCGGGTCGAGGCCTCGGCCGTCGGCGTGGCCGACCGCTCGCTGGCGCCGCTGATCGCGGGCGTCTTCGCGGCCCGCGGCGACCGGGCCCTCGTCTTTCGGGGCGGCGACGGCCTCGACGAGCTCACCGTGACGGCGCCCTCCGAGGTCTGGGAGGTCCGGGACGGGCGGGTCGACCACCACGACCTCGAGCCGCTTGACCTCGGCATGCCCCGGGCCACGATCGAGGATCTCCGGGGTCAGGACGCCCGGTACAACGCGGGCGTGGTCGAGCGGGTCCTGGCGGGGGAGAAGGGGCACGTGCGCAACGCCGTGCTGCTCAACTCCGCCGCCGGCCTCGTGGCCTTCGACACCGGTGCCGAGGGGTCCTTCCAGGACCGGATGGCCGCGGCGGTGCGGCGCGCGGAGGAGTCGGTGGACAGCGGCGCGGCCCGCGCCGTCCTGGACCGCTGGATCGCCCACACCGCACGCTGAGGCGCCGCGCCGGCGGAGGGCCGACGACGACGGAGGCCGGCGGGGCGTTCCCCCGCCGGCCTCCTGCTGTCCGTGCGCCCGACCGCCGCGCGGGCTCCGGCCGGGTGGCACGAGGCCGGACGGCGGGTGGCCGTCAGTCGATGCCGAGCGAGAAGGCCGCCTCCAGGTCGTGCTTGCTGTAGGTCCGGAACGCGATGTTGGTGTTCGTGCCCACGACGCCCTCGACCTTGGAGAGCCGGTCGGCGATGACGTCCGCGAGATCCTCGTGCCGGTGCACGCGCACCATCGCGATGAGGTCCCAGTCGCCGGTCACGGAGTACACCTCGCTGATGCCGGGGATGTCCGAGATCTGCTCGGCGACCTCGGGGATCCGGTCGGCGGAGGTCTTGATGAGGACGATGGCGGTGAGCATGGAGCACCTTTCGCGGGAGCGGGGCCGGCAGGACCGGCGGGACGGAGGGGTCAGCGCGGGCGGCGGGAGCGGGCCGCGCGCAGCCCCGAGACCAGGGCGCGGGGGCCCAGCAGGAAGACGCTGAGCACCGCGAGCGTGACGAGGACGAAGCTCGGTGCCGTGCCCTCGCCGACGAGCAGGCGCAGAGCCATGCCCACGGCCACGGTCGTCGACCACAGCGCGACGCCCCGCGGCCAGACGGCGAACGGGGCGCGGTGCACCCGCCACCCGACCCAGCCCAGGAAGAGCCCGGCCAGGAACGGCCACGCCGTGATGAGGAGGCCGGCCGCGTCCAGGGCGTGGGTGCTGCGGCCCAGGCCGGCGAACAGCAGGACGAGCAGCACGTCCACGGTCAGCGCCGCGGCCCAGGGGCCGGGGTGCGTGGTGCGTTCCTCGGGGCGGGCGGTGAGGGGGGCGGACGTGTGCATGCTGGCAGTCTAGTGCGGTGTCCGCGGGTCGCGATCCGGGACTCCCGAAGCCTCAGGTGCACCTTGAGGGTTGAGGGCTGAGGGCGAAAAAAGTCTCAACCTTCCACCAGGGGTCGATGGTCCGGGCCCGGAGGCCAGGGAGGGCCGCCGGGCCGCCTCGGGTGCCGGACTCGTGACGGAATGCGGGACGGCGGGGTGGTTGAGGAGTACCACATCCTCGTGCGGCGCGGCGTCCCGGTGGAGCGGTCGGTGCGACGAGCGGCGGAGGTGTGTGCGACAGGGGATGCTCGGGAGTGGTACATAGCGGGTGGAACGGGCCGGAGGGGAGCCTTAGCTCCACGCGAGTGCTGGCCTTACGTGTTCGAGACTGGCGTATTCGATCGACTTTCTGAGTGAGCAAGGCGGTTCGGGGCGGGGGAGTCTGGCGGTCAGGGGCCGGTGCTTCTGCTGGTGATGTAGTCGGTGAAGGTTGCGCCGGCGTCGCGGCGGTGGCGGTCGGTGACGGAGTAGCTGTAGTGGAGGGCGTCGGCCACCACGGGCGCGGGCATTTCCAGGACCAGGGCCCGGAGTGCGGCGTTGCGGGCGCCGAGGATCTCGATGCCGCGCTCACGCAGGGCCATCATGATCGAGTTTTGGTGCATGTGCTGTCCTGGCCGGGTGCCGGGGAAGAGCCAGGTGTTCTGGCGGTGCGCGGAGGTGTTCGTGTTCGGCAGGGCATTCAGGTGGGCGCGAACGATCTCGTCGAACGGGGGCGGGATCTCGAGCCGATCATTGGAGAAGGCCACAGTGAGCCGGTCTCCGGTGTCGTGGACCTGGTCCAGGCTCATGCGCGAGATGCGGGTGAGGGGCTGGCCGTAGAGCAACAGGAAGAGGGCCGCGACTCGTTGTGCTCCGGGGATCGGCGCTGAGGGGTCGGCGAGGGCGCGGATGTGCGCCAGGCGTTGGGCCTGGCTGATGACCGGTGTGGTCTGCGCGGTGCGGTAAGGGAATTCCACGGCTGGCAGGTGTCCGTGCTCGATGGCCCAGCGGACGAAGCTTCGGGCCGTGCTGCGGGTCGTGGGCCCCTCGGCCAGCCAGGAGTCCACATCGTGCTGGGTGCATTCCTGCAGGCAGTGCCCGCGTGCCCTGAGGTGGTCCAGGAAGCCGATGGCCATGGTGGTGGACTGCTTGGCGGCCAGGAAGGTGCCCTTCTTCAGCGCCCCGGTGCTCTCGAGGTGGCGCATCCGATTCAGGTGGGTCCAGCGGGCGTATTGGCTGATCAGCAGTGCGTCTGGGTCGGGCAGGGCGCCGGTCTTGGTCTGCAGCCAGGTGTGGAAGCCTTCGATGTCGAGGTTCACCGGCTCCAGCAGCTGGTGCTCGATGCACAGGGCGCGCAGGAAGGCGACCTTGGCCGCTGACGGGTGGTTCCGGAAGGTCTCATGCGTCAGGGGGACATGTCCCTGGGCGATGTCCCGCAGCAGCTGTTCGGCCTGTGGGTTGACGGTGAGCCAGATCCGGGCGCTGCGTGCGTTCTTCTGCGAGGTCAGGGCGGTGAACAAGGGCCGTAGCGGTGCGGCGATGGTGCCGGTGCCGTCATCGAGCACGGTGGTGAGGTCATCGGCGAGGCAGCAGTGCGCGCACAGTCCGGTGCGCACGGGTTCGTCCTCGCGCCCGCACCGGGTGCAGCGGAAGTTGCTCGGGATCCCGGTGCAGTCGGTGCAGGCCGGGGCGCCTTCCAGGAGTCCGGGCAACAGCCGGCGCTGGGCGCAGCCGGGGCAGGTGCCGTGGATGCGGGTGGCGCGTTCGTAGCAGCGCCGGCAGATCCGCCCCTCGGGCCAGATGGTGACGATCCTGACCCCGGTGCGGTGGCAGCGGGTGCAGCCACCGCCGTGGGCGGGCCTGCTCATTCGGGTCGGTGGATCCGGGCCCGGATCGGGCGGATGGCGTCCTTCTTCGCGATGCCCGCCTCGGTGCCGGTCAGGCGGTGGCGGGTCTCGGTGGCGACGACGGTGGTGGGGCAGAGTTCCTCGAAGGTGCAGTCCAGGGCATCGAGCAACGCCGCCAGCAGAGCCAGGTTCATCCGCTCGGGCCTGGACCCAATCAGCCGGTAGATCTGGGAGGACGACAGACTCACCCCGCGGTCCTGCAGGAGGGGGATCAGGTCGGAGAGGTTGTTCATCCCGCGCGCGGCCATGATCTCTCGTAGCCGCCAGGTGTACTCCACGTGCCGTTTCATCGTTCAGGACTCCTTGTCGGTGTCGGTGCTCGTCGCCGCCTCCGCCATGCGGGCGATGGCCCGGTCCACGACCCGGGCCCGGTAGTCGGGGGACAGGCCGGTGTAGATGGAGGTCGTCGAGGCGTGCTCGTGGCCGACCTGCTGCTGGATGAAGAACGCGTCATAGCCGATCTCGACCAGGTGGGTGACGTAGGAGCGGCGCAGCGAGTGGAAGTCCAGGTCCTCGTCCAGGCCGGCCTCGCGCTTGACCTCGGTGAACGCCCGGCTCAGCGAATCCGCCGTGATCGCATCCTGGCCACGCTCACTGGGCCACATGCCCGTCGACCCGGCCGGGGCGTAAAGGGGACGGACGTCCTCGGCCCATTGCCGCACGCAATCAACCGCCCAGCCGAACTCCGGCACGGTCAGCACGGCCCGGCGCTTGGGCGGGGACCCGCGCATGGCCTTGCCGTGCCGGACGTAGACGATCCCGGCCCCGCCGAACTGCCTCGCCTGCGGGTTGGTGGCGAAGTCGACCAGATCCAGGCTTCGCACCTCATTGCGGCGCAGCCCCCAGGCGTAGGCGACCTTCATGATCGTGGCCGTACGGAACGCCGGAATCCAGCCCTTGGCCCCGGCCCGACGGATGCGCAGCACCCGCTCATCGGCGCAGTCGAAGAGGTCCTCGAGCTCGTCCCGGGTGTAAGGGCGCTTGCCCGGGGACCCGACCGTGTCCTGGGCGTGCCGGGCGGTGTTCCACTCGTGGAAGACCTGCGCGGGGTGATTCCCGAACCGGTCCCAGCACTGCTCAGCCCACCCGTAGGCCGGGTCCGTGAGGTACTCCAGGAACATCCGCAGCGCGTTCTGATACCCCAGAACCGTCGAGCGGGCCGCGCCCTTGAGCGCCCGCAGCTCCAGGAAGAACTCGTCCACGGTCCCCGCCGTCCACTCCCACGGGTAGCAGTCGGCGAACTGGCGAAACCGCAGCACCGTCGCCCGCCGCGCCTCGACCGTGCCAGGGGAAAGATTCCGCGCGAACTGCTGGGCCGCCCAGCCATCCAACATCGCGATCCAGACCGTCTCGGCCTCGTGGAGCACGCCCGTCCCGGAGCGCAGCACGCCCGGCACCGCACCGGCCGGACCCCGCGGATCATCTCGCATAATACGCGAAACCTTCGCACGAAACGCGAAATCCGGTCAACCCCCATAGAAACCGCAGGTCAGAGCACGGCCCGTCGACCACCTTCTAAGCCTCGAAGCTTCACGCGGGGCCAACACCGCATCCAGAGACTCATCACGCTGGCTCGGTGACGGGAGAGTCGTCCTCGCTGGCGAATTCGCACATTTCGCCAACATGGCGCCTTCTACTTTACATAATGTAGATTATCGGCGCTTTGCGGAGCAGGCTGTCCGGGGGGCAGCGCTCAGCATCCGTGTCCGCGCACGCCGTCGTTCCGGCTGTTCCGGTGAGCTCCGGACGCTCGGCTCTTCCGTGACGACACGACCCCGTCCTGCAGCGCGGATTCATCACGCGGCTCCGGGGCCGGCAGGAGCGACCCGCCGTGAGATCCCGGACGACGACGGGCCGGTGGGCCGTGGGCCTCTCCGCCGCCGGGCTCGTGCTGGGCTCGGTCGCGCCCGTCCTGACAGTCGTCCGACAGGACACTGGCACCGAGCCCGCGCTCGTCGTCGTCGCGCCGATGCTCGCAGCACCGTTACGACACGGCGGACCGGCCGTCCCGCTCCGAACAGACCGGCGCCTCTCCCCTGTCGACGCCGTCAGCGTGCCGATGTCCTCGTGTTGCGCCGCCCGGCCCTCCTTTTGTGGCCACTTGTGGGGGGATTCCCCCGTCGACCCGGCCTCGGGGGCCGGCCGCCGATACGCTCGCCGTGGCCGACCTGAATTCGCGTCGGCAAAATCTTGGTTCAAGGGGAGGACATCCGTGGGACGACGGAACACTGTGATCGTGACGGACGGCCGGGGGCGCCGGCTGGTGACCTCCGTGCTGGCCCTGTCGGTGCTGGCCCTGGCCGGCTGCGGACAGGACGACGCCTCGGACGCGCCCCCCGCGACCGCCTCCGGATCGGTCGCCCTCTCCCCCTCGCACGGCGGCCTGCAGGGCGGGAACCTGGTCCTGGCGGACACCGGCGGGGGCACCGACGGCCCGGTCACCGTCCGCTTCGGCGAGACGGAGGTGGAGTGCGAGTTCGACGACCGCTCCGCGCGCCACGCCTGCGTGGCCCCGGCCCGCGGGACCCCGGGCACGGTGGAGGTCTCCTTCGCCTCCGGCGGGAGCGACGTCGGGGAGAAGACCGCCTACACCTACACGACGCAGGGCACGCAGGACATCCCCCTCCTCACGGTCAACACGGAGACCGTGCGCAGCAACGCCGAGGCGATCCGGGCCGACTTCCCGTCGAACGTCCAGCTCGGCGCCGTGCTCAAGAACGGCGAGCCCGTGGACGTGTTCGGCAAGGTCATCGAGGACGCCGCCGAGGTCGACTACATCTTCGTGCCGAAGCTCGACGACGCCATCGCCCTGCGCGAGGCCGGCGTCGAGGCCAAGATCGCGGTGCTCTACGTCGCCCAGATCGAGGACATCCCGCTGCTGATGCACTACGACGTGGAGGTCGCCGCCACGGACCCCGCCTGGGTCGAGGCGGCGGAACAGGTGCTGTCCACCACGGGAGGGACGCTGAAGGTCCACCTGTGGGTCGACACGGGAATGGGGCGCGAGGGCGTCGTGCCCGAGGAGGCGCTCCCCCTGGCCCGAGCCGTCGAGGACGCCCCGCACCTGGAGCTCGCCGGCATCGCCACGCACTTCTCCACCGTCACGGCGGAGGACAAGGACGCCATCGAGCGCAACGACACGGCCAACACCACGGTGGCCCAGAAGAACCGCTTCGACGGTGCGGTGGCCGCGATCCGGGACGCCGGCCTCGGGCAGGACGCCCTGATCCACGCGGGGGCCAGCGACGTGCTGGACCAGGAGATCGACTCCCTCTACTACGACCTGCTACGGGTCGGCGGCATGTTCTTCGCCAGCAGCCCGCCGGAGACGACCCTCTACTCCTGGACCACGGAGCTGAGCCAGGTCAAGACGCTCCCCGCTGGCTGGTGCATCGACTACGGGTGCACCGAGCCGACCACCGAGCCCAAGAAGGTGGGTCTCGTCAACCACATCCCGTCCCGGGAGAACGAGCTGACCTACACGGTCGGCGGCAAGCAGGTCCCGGTGCTGCTCGACCACGGCACGGTCCTGACCCTCGACCTGTCCGAGGTGCCGGAGGCGGCCGCCGGGGACGAGGTGGCCATCGACTTCAGCGCGGAGGCCTTCCACCTGCTCGACGCCACCGCGCCGCTGCCGGTGACGACCACCGGCGGGTGACCGGCGCCGTTCAGGACCGACCGGCCGGGTCCTCGACGTCGTGGTCCAGCACGAGGTCGGCGTGGAAGTCCCGGGCCAGCTCCCGGGCGCGGGCGGCCCGGCGCGCGGAGGCCTCCGGTGCGACGGTGAGGTCCACGTAGACGACGGGCCGGCCGCAGGACTCCTCGAGCCGGGCCCGCAGCACCTCCGCCCGGTCGTCGCCGGGCGCGCAGCGGCCCGTGCCGAGCAGGACGAACGCGCGCTCGAAGTCGGGCTCGGCGGGAACGCCCCGCGCGATCAGGGCGGGCAGCCGGGACTGCAGCGCGGAGAGGCCGACCACGGCGGTCGCCGTCCCGGCGAGCCAGGCGCCGGCGGCGGAGACCGCCACCGAGGTGATGAGTTTCATGGATCTCCTCCTCCCGCGTGCCGGGGTCTGTGGGGCGGACCGGCACCGGGCCGGACCGACGGACGGTGGCGTCCCGCGGTCCCGGGAGAGTCCGGTGCGACCACGGTAGAGACCCCAACGCCCCCGGAACAGCGCCTATTCCGGGGACCCCGGCCACGGCCCTGCCGCCACGCCGCTCCAGCGTCCTGTCAGGCCCGTGGGGCAGAATGGGCTTAAGGCGAGGGTGCCCTCGCGGACGCGGATTCGGAAGGCCGGGGACGGACATGTGGGAGTGGCTGGTCGAGAACTCGTGGGTCCTGTGGCTGATCGTCGTGATCGCTCTGGCCGCCGTCGAGATGCTCACCCTGGACTTCCTCTTCCTGATGATGTCCGCCGCCGCGCTGCTGGCGTTCGGGGTGAGCTGGGTGACGGACAACTTCGTGCTCCAGGTGGTGACGTTCGCCCTCGCCTCGGTGCTGCTCATCTTCGCGGTGCGGCCGGTGGCCCTGCGCCGCCTCAACCGGTCCACGCCCGGGACCGCGTCCAACGCCGCCCGGCTCATCGGCCTCCCGTGCCAGGTCCTGGACCCCGTGACCGGCCGCAGCGGGCTGGTGCGCCTGGAGGGCGACACCTGGAGCGCCCGCTCGGTCACCGGCGAGCAGCTGCCCCCCGGCACCGACGTCTTCGTCCACGACATCGAGGGCGCCACCGTCCTCGTGGCCCCGTACCCCGCGCCGGCCGCCGACGGCGGGCCGGCGCCGCGCCCGTCCTTCTGACCCCCAAGACCGCACCGGCCCGGCGGGAACGCCGCCCGGAGCGGCACCACCGAGAGAGGCACCCGTGGACCTAGCCGTCATCGTCCTGCTCGCCATCCTGGTCGTCCTGGTCTTCATCATCCTGCTGAGGTCGGTGCGGATCATCCCGCAGGCCCGGGCCGGGATCGTCGAGCGACTCGGCAAGTACCAGAGCACCCTCACCCCCGGTCTGCACTTCCTCATCCCGTTCGTGGACCGTCTCCTGCCCCTCATCGACCTGCGCGAGCAGGTCCAGTCCTTCCCGGCGCAGTCCGTGATCACGGAGGACAACCTGGTGGTCGGCATCGACACGGTCGTCTACTTCCAGGTCATGGATCCGCGTGCCGCCACCTACGAGATCGTCGACTACATCCAGGCCGCCGACCAGCTGACGTCGGCGACCCTGCGCAACGTGGTGGGCGGTCTGAACCTCGAGGAGGCGCTGACCTCCCGCGACAAGATCAACGCCGAGCTGCGCGGGGTCCTGGACTCCACCACGGGGCGCTGGGGCATCCGGGTGTCGCGGGTGGACATCAAGGAGATCACTCCCCCGCCGTCCATCCAGGACTCGATGGAGAAGCAGATGCGCGCCGAGCGGGAGCGCCGCGCGGTGATCCTCACGGCCGAGGGCGACAAGCAGTCGCGGATCCTCATGGCCGAGGGCCAGCGGCAGGCGGCCATCCTGTCCGCGGAGGGCGAGGCGAAGGCCGCGATCCTGCGCGCGGACGGCGAGGCCCAGGCCATCCGGAAGGTCTTCGACTCGATCCACCGGGCCCGGCCGACCCAGAAGCTGCTGGCCTACCAGTACATCCAGACCCTGCCCAAGGTCGCCGAGGGCAGCGCCAACAAGGTGTGGATGATCCCCGCCGAGCTCGGCGACGCCCTGCGGGGCGTGGGCGACTTCCTCTCCAGGCCGGACGAGGACGGCCCGGACCGGACCTGGTCGGACGCGGACGAGATGCCGGAGCCCGAGTCCGCGGACGAGCCCCTCGTGAAGCCGGACGCCGTCCGGGTGACGGAGGAGGACCTGCAGCCCAACCTGGAGCGCACCACCGTCGACCCGGACGAGTTCACCATCCCCCGGCCCTCGACCATCGACCCGGAGGCCCCCGTGCGCCTCGACGACCCGATGCCGCCGCAGGACGGCCCGGCCGCCCGCTGACGCGGCGGACCCGGGCCCCGGGGAACAACCCCGGGAGCCCGTGCGTTGCACCCAGCGGATCCCGGGTCCGTGCGACCCGCCGTCAGCCCGAGCGTGCGCCACTGCCGTGGCCACCGTCAGTTATGGAGGAACCACCACAATGAGCGACCGCAGCCTCAGGGGAATGCGTCTGGGCTCCCAGTCCATGGAGACCGAGGCCGGTGTCGAGCCGGCCCCGCGCCAGCGCGTCGAGTACCGCACCGCGGACGGCGAGAAGGTCACCGTCACCTTCGCGGCGGAGGCCGAGATCCCGCCGGTGTGGGTGTCGAAGACCGGCAAGGAAGCGATCATCGTCAACGGCGAGAAGCCGGTGAACCCCAACGAGAAGCACCAGCGCACGCACTGGGACATGCTCCTGGAGCGGCGCAGCACGGACGAGCTCGAGGAGATCCTGGCCCAGCGCGTCGAGTTCTACCGGGAGAAGCACGCGATCTGATCCTGTCGCCCGGCACATGCGGAGGGCCCCACCCGGTTCGGGTGGGGCCCTCCGCATGTGCCGGGCAGCGCGCCGGTCAGAGGCTCAGCGGCGGGTGAGCTTGCCCGCCAGGGTCCTGGCGCGGGCTGTGAGCCCCCACTGGGCCACGCGCACGACGGCCTCCCGGGTCACGTCCGGGCTCATCTTGGACTCGCCCTCGGCGCGCTCCACGAAGGTGATGGGCACTTCGACGACGCTCAGGCCGGCCCGCTCGGTGCGCCAGCCGAGATCGATCTGGAAGCAGTAGCCCTTGGAGTCGACGGTCTCGAGACCGATCCGTTCGAGGGTCTCGCGGCGGAAGGCGCGGTAGCCGGCGGTGATGTCGTGGATCCGGGAGCCCAGGAGCGTCCGGGCGTAAAGGTTGCCGCCGCGCGAGAGCAGCTGGCGCTGCAGGGGCCAGTTCACGGTGCGCCCGCCGGGGACGTAGCGGGAGCCGATGGCCAGGTCGGCGCCGCGCTCCACGGCGTCCAGCAGCAGCGGGAGCTGCTCGGGCTGGTGGGAGCAGTCGGCGTCCATCTCGACCAGGACGTCGTAGTCCCGGGCCAGGCCCCAGCGGAAGCCGGCGATGTACGCGGCGCCGAGGCCCTCCTTGCTGGTGCGGTGCAGGACGTGGATGTTCCCGTCCGCGGCGGACATCTCGTCGGCGAGACGGCCGGTCCCGTCCGGGCTGTTGTCGTCCACCACCAGCACGTGCCCGTCCGGGACGGCCTGGCGGAGCCGGTCCATCACGGTCGGGAGGGACTCGTATTCGTTGTAGGTGGGGATGACGGTCAGTACGCGCACCGGGTGGTTCCTTTCGAGGTCTGCCTGCCGCACCACAGGGCAGGCTCCCTCGTCTTCGGACCAGTCCGGCCCTGAGGGGATGCCGGCCTGTTTTCTAAGGACGAGCGAGCCCACCCGGCAGCAGTTGCCCAGCCTAACCTGCCCCGCGCCTGCGACCAAGATCCGAACGCCGCGGGGTGGCCGGGCGCCCCGCGGCTCAGAACCCGGCGGAGCGGTACAGCTCGACGCCGTCGAGCACGGTCTGGCGGCACACGGGCAGGGACGCGCCGTCGAGCGCGGGGAGCAGGGGGGTGCGGGCGCGCGGGTCGGTGCTCCAGGCGGAGCCGGTCCCCTCGGCCTGCTGCACCATGAGGGCCTCGACGTCCCACACGGCGAACGTGGCCGGGGTGCCGGGCGCGAGCTGGCCCTGCATGGGGTCGGGGTGCCGGGCGGCCCGCCACGCGCCCCGGGTGGAGGCGAGGAACGCGGCCCGCGCGGAGATCCGCTGGTCCGGGTCGTGGTGCTGGAGGCAGGCGCGGACGGTCTCCCACGGGGACAGCGGCACCACGGGGGCGTCGCTGCCGAGGGCCACCGGGACCCCGGCGCGGTAGAAGGAGGCCATCGGGTTCATCGCGGCCGCCCGGTCGGCCCCGAGGCGCTGCTCGTAGAGCCCGCCCGGTCCGCCCCAGGCGGCGTCGAAGCCCGGTTGCACGGACACGGTCACGGCGTGGTGGGCGAGCCGCTCGATGCCCTCCGGGTCGATCATCTCGGCGTGCTCCAGGCGGTGGCCGGCGCTGTGCAGGGCCCGCTCCCCCACGAGCGCCTCGGCGCGGTCGAGGCCGTCGAGGACGATGTCCATCCCGGCGTCCCCGATGACGTGGAAGCCGCCCTGCAGACCGGCCTCCGTGGTCGCGGCGAGGTGGGCGGCCACGGCCGCGGCGTCCAGGTAGCGGTCCCCCAGGTCGCCGGGGGCGTCGGCGTAGGGGGCTCGCAGCGCGGCGGTGCGGGAGCCCAGGGCGCCGTCGACGCACAGGTCCCCGGCGAGCCCCACGAGCGACTCCCGCCGCTCCACGGGGCGTCCGAGCAGGTCCGCCAGGGCGGTGTCGAACCGCTCCGCCACCGCCAGCGCCTCCTGGGCCGTGGCCACGAGCTCCCCCCGGTAGGGCAGCACGCGAGGAGTGGCGCCCTCGGCGCCGACCCCGTGGTTGGCGAGGGCCGTCAGCCGCACGAGGTCCTCGAAGGGGGCGACCTGCTCGGCGTTGGCCTCGACGAGGGCCACGTAGCCCTGGGCCGCGGCGTGCCGCAGGGCGAGCCGGTGCAGCTCGGCGCGGCGCCCGGCGTCGAAGTCGAGGGCCGCCGCGCGCACCCGGTCGTGGGCCAGGTTCTCCACGCGGCCGTCGCCGAGCCACCCGTCGGTCCCGGCCAGGCCCAGCCGCCGGGCCAGGGACGAGGACACCACCCCGGAGTGGACGTCGATGCGGGTCAGGTAGACCTCGCGCCCGCCGGCGGCCCGGTCGAGCTCCTCCGCCGTCGGCGCCCGGCGCTCCGGCCACACGGACTCGTCCCAGCCGGAGCCCAGGACCGGGCCCGTGCTCGTGCGGGCGGCGCCGGCCACGGCGTCGAGCACCTCGTGCAGGGATCCGGCCGCCGTGAGGTCCAGGGTGGACAGCGCCAGGGCGGTCTCGGTCACGTGCACGTGGGAGTCCACGAACCCCGGGGCCAACAGCCGCCCGTCGAGGTCGACCACGTCCATGGAGGAGTCCTGCAGGGACTGCGCCGCCTCCTCGGAGCCGACCCAGGCCACGCGGGTGCCGTCGACCAGCAGGGCCGTGGCGAACGGGTCCGCGGGGCTGTAGACGGAGCCGTTGCGGTAGAGGACGGGACGGGCGGGGACGGTGGTGCTCACGGGTCTCCTGTTCGGGGGCGGTGGTGCGCGGGGGTCGTGCGGGGCGGTCGTGCCGGTGGACGGGGCGGCGCGGGGCGGGAGGGCGCGGCTCAGTCCTCGAACGCGGAGTGGGCCACCACGCCGCGGCGCACCAGCGCGATCGCGCGCTGGCACTGGGCGCGAGTGCCGGCGTCGAGCAGGTCGATCTTGGCGAGCTGGTCGAGCATGTCGATCACCTGCTTGGCCCAGCGCACGAAGTCGCCGGCGGCGAGCTCCGTGCCGGACAGGGCCGCGCTCAGGGTCGCCCCGCGCGCCCATAGGTGCATGGCCTCCACGAGCCCGAACTCCGGCTCCGCGGTGGCCGGGAGGTGGTGCTCCTGCTCGCGGTCGGTGAGCAGGGACCAGTTGCGCACCACGGTCTGTGCGGCCCGGTCCATGGCGGCGGTCGGCAGGACCGGCTGGATCCCCTGCTCCTCGCGCTTGGCCTGGTAGACGAGCAGGGTCACGAGCCCCGCGGTGGCGGCGGGGTCGAGGTCGTCGAGGAAGCCGTCGCGCAGGCTCAGGGCGAGGAGCAGGTCCCGGTCCCCGTAGATCCGCCGCAGCTGCTCGCCGGCGCGGGTCGGCCGGACCTCCCCGTCCGGGAGGGTCTCCAGGTAGCCGAAGGAGCCCAGCACCTCGGAGACGCGGTCGAAGGTCTTGGCGATCGTGTTGGTGCGGCTCTCGATCTGGCGCAGCAGCCCGTCGGTGTCCCGGCGCAGCGTCCACCAGCGCTCGGCCCAGCGGGCGTGGCTCTCGCGGTCCGAGCAGCCGTGGCAGGGGTGGCCGCGCAGGGCCTTGCGGACCTCCGTGATGCGCCGCTCGGCGGCGCTGGTGCCGCGGTCGAACTGGATGGTGTGCCCGCGGCCGCCGCCGCGCGGGGGCCGGTGCTCGTGCAGGGCGTTGCGCACGGACGAGGCGAGGTCGCGCCGCTCCTTGGGCGTCCGGCCCGTGAACTGCTTGGGGATCCGGATCCGCGAGACCGGCTCGAGCGGCCCGTCCAGGTCCTGGGCCCCCACCCGGCGCAGCTGGTGGTCGAGGGTGAGGATGGAGGGGCGGGGGTCGTCCCGGTTGGGGTCGGTGGACAGGATCACGGCGTAGCCGGCGTTGCGCCCCCGCGGGATCTCCACGACGTCCCCGGGCAGCAGGTCGTGCAAGGACGCGACGGCGTCCGAGCGCCGCTGCCGGGAGCCGGCCTTCTCCTCGGCACGCTCCAGGTCCTTGAGCTCGCGGCGCAGGGCGGCGTACTCGGAGAAGTCCCCGAGGTGGCAGGTCATGGCCTCCTCGTAGCCCTTGAGGGACTCCTCCTGGGAGCGGACCCGGCGCGCCAGGCCCACCACGGAGCGGTCCGCCTGGAACTGGGCGAAGGAGGACTCGAGGATCTTGCGGGAGCGGTGGGCGCCGAACTGGGCCACCAGGTTCACGGACATGTTGTAGGTGGGCCGGAAGCTCGAGTTCAGCGGGTAGGTGCGCTTGGAGGCGAGACCGGCGACTGCGTGCGGGTCCATCCCGGGCTGCCACAGCACCACGGCGTGGCCCTCGACGTCGATCCCCCGGCGCCCCGCGCGCCCGGTGAGCTGGGTGTACTCCCCCGGCGTGATGTCCACCCGGGACTCGCCGTTGAACTTGTCGAGCTTCTCGAGCACCACGGAGCGGGCCGGCATGTTGATGCCCAGGGCCAGGGTCTCCGTGGCGAAGACGGCCTTGACGAGCCCCTCGGCGAACAGCTCCTCCACGAGCTCCTTGAACGCCGGCAGCATCCCCGCGTGGTGGGCGGCCACGCCGCGCAGCAGGCCGTCGCGCCACTCGTAGAAGCCGAGGACGTTGAGGTCCGCGGCCTCGAGCGAGGCGGCGGTCTCGGCCACCCGGGCGCGGATGGTCTGCTGCTCCTTCTCGCCGGTCAGCCGGATGTCCGCGGCGACGCACTGCTGCACGGCGGCGTCGCACCCGACCCGGGAGAAGATGAAGGTGATGACGGGCAGCAGGCCCTCGGCGTCGAGGCGGCGGATCAGCTGCGGGCGGGACACCCGGCGCGTCTCGGGGCTGGGCCGGAAGCCCTCGCCGCCGTTGCGGCGGGAAAACCGGTCCCGGGAGCGTCCCCCGGGCCCGCGGCCGCCCCGGCGGCCCCCGCGGGGGTGCTCGGCGCGGGCGAGCTGGAGCAGCTCGGGGTTGACGTCGGGCTCGTCACTGCCGGGCCCCTCGAGCCGCTCGGCGGCCTCCTCCACCGTGGTGTCGTCCAGGAACAGGTCGAGCAGCCGCCCGCCCACCTGGACGTGCTGCCACAGCGGCACGGGCCGGTGCTCGGAGACCACCACGTCCGTGTCGCCGCGCACCGTGTCCAGCCAGGCCCCGAACTCCTCGGCGTTGGAGACGGTCGCGGACAGGGACACCAGCTGGACACTGTCCGGGAGGTGGATGATGACCTCCTCCCACACGGCGCCCCGGAAGCGGTCGGCGAGGTAGTGCACCTCGTCCATGATCACGAAGCCCAGGTTCAGCAGGGTGGGCGAGTCCGCGTACAGCATGTTGCGCAGGACCTCGGTGGTCATCACCACCACGTCCGCCTCGGAGTTCACCGAGGTGTCGCCGGTGAGCAGGCCGACCCGCTCGGCGCCGAAGGCCCGGGAGAACTCGTGGAACTTCTGGTTGCTGAGCGCCTTGATGGGCGTGGTGTAGAAGGCCTTCTGCCCGCGGGACAGGGCCAGGTGGACGGCGAACTCCCCCACCACGGTCTTGCCGGCGCCGGTCGGCGCGGCGACGAGCACCCCCCGGCCCTCCTCGAGGGCACCGCAGGCTGTCGTCTGGAAGTCGTCCATCTCGAACTCGAGCCGGTGCTGGAACACGGCGAGCTCGGTCCTCGCGTGGGCGGCCCGCTGCTTGGCGGCCAGGTATCGGTCGGCGTAGGAGGACATGCGTCCACCCTACTGCTCGACCCGGACGTGGCCGGGCCCACCGGGGGCCCGTTCGCGACGGGCCGAGCGGGTCAGGTGCGGAACCCGCCCTCGGGGTCGTGGCCGAGACGGCCGAGCTCGTCGGCGGGGGTCGCGACGTCGGCCGACGCCCCCGTGCCCGCCGCGAGGCGGGCCTCCTTCCGGGCCCGCCGGCGGTCGAGGAGCAGGCACAGCCCGACGGCCACGAAGAAGAGCGTGAGCAGCGGCACGGCGAGGTAGAACATCGTCATCGGGTCGGGGCCCGGGGCGGCCATCGCGGAGACCACCATCACGAGGACCACGACGATCCGCCAGCTCTTGAGCACCGTGCGCCCGGAGAGCACGCCCAGCATGTTCAGGCCCACCAGGAACACGGGCAGCACGAAGGCGACGCCGAAGGTCAGGATCAGCTGGAGGAAGAACCGCAAGTACACGTCCGCGGAGATGAAGTTGGTCCCGCCCGCCGGGGTGAACGCGGTGAGGGCGTAGACGGCGGTGGGCAGGGTGAGCACGGCGACCGCGATCCCGCCCAGGAAGAGCGGGACGGCCGCGGCCAGGAAGCCGACCGCGTAGCGCCGTTCGGTCCGGTGCAGGGCCGGCGTCACGAACGCCCAGAGCTGGTAGAGCCACACGGGGCTGGCCAGGACCAGGCCGAGCACCAGGGAGACCTCCACCATGATGTTGAAGGACGAGCCCACCGCGGAGTAGTTGATGGAGGCCTCGCTGCCCTCCGCGGAGGCCAGCCGCTGCAGGGGCTCCGTGATGTAGGCCATGAACGGGATGTACAGGAAGAACCCGCCGACCATGCCCACCACGGTGGCCACCGCGGACTTGATCAGCCGGTTGCGCAGCTCCCGCAGGTGCTCGGCCAGGGCCATCTGCGCCTGCGGATTGGCCTTGCGCGCGGTCCGGCGCTTCTTCGGACCGCGGGGGGACTGCGAGGACATGGGGACCTTCGGGACTCGGGGCCCGCCCGGGGCGGCGGGGCCGGTCGGGCGGCCCGCTCCCCGGGCGGGGGCGCGGACCGGCCGGTGCGGCGGATCGGGGCGGCGGCGGACGCCGGGAGAGGGGGCCGGGGGTCAGGCCGGAGGGCGGCCGGGGTGCTGCTCGGGGTCGCGCGGGGTCTCCGTGCCGGAGGCGGTGCCGGTGGCGCCGTGGTCACGGTCGGTGGTGCCGTCCCGGCCGGGCGCCACGGCCTTGCCGTCGATGACCACGTCCGAGCCGTCCGGCTGGTCGTCCTTCTTCATCTCCTTGACCTCGGACTTGAAGATGCGCAGCGACTGGCCGAGGCTGCGGGCCATGCCCGGGAGCTTGGGTGCGCCGAACAGCAGCAGGATCACCAGCAGGATGATCAGGATCATGAAGGGGCTGTCGAAGAGCCTACCCATGGAACATTCCTTTCCGTTCAGCCCGGCGGAGGTCGCTGATCCGCTGCGGCTGGCCCATCCGGTCCTTGCGCTCGATGCGGCGTCTCAGACGGGCGGTTTCTCGTTGGTCACGGCCGACCCGGTAGTCGGCCACGGCTTGCCCCACCGGTGTGAACAGGGCCGGGTCCGGGGCGGCCCGGACGGGGCGCTGCACCCCGGCGGCCGCGTCGTCCCACCGCTGGGCGAACTCCCCGGCCACCGTCTCGGTGTCCCGGAGCAGGACGAAGAAGGTCTTCACCAGCCGCCACAGCATCAGTCCGAGGAACGCCGCGCCGAGCAGGACGAGGACCGTCCACAGCAGGACCCAGGACCACCAGAGCATGCCCTCCAGTATAGGCGGGCGGATCAGGCCGGCTCGGACGCCCCGTAGGCGCCGAGCGCAGAGTTCACCCAGAGTTCCACCTGCGCCACGACGTCGTCGGGCCCGATGACCGCGAGCTGGCCGCCGTAGCGGGTGACGAGCGCGCACACGGCCTCGGCCGTCTGGAATCCGATGAGCGCGGCCTCGTGGTCCGCCGCCGGCCCGGTGCGGGCCCCGCCGGGGACCCGGACCACGGCCGTGCGGGTGGCGTGGTACTGGTCGGCGATCCACCGGCTGCGCCGGTCGGTGACGAGCACGACCTCCACGGTGTCCGGGGTGCCGGGGGCGGGCGGGGACGCGGCGGCGGCCTCCTGGGCGGCGGGGCGCTCCCCCGCCGGCCCGGCGTCCTCGACGGCGGAGATCCGGTCCAGCCGGAAGTTGCGCATCCCCTCGGAGCCGAGGCACCAGGCGCGCACGTACCAGTGGGTGTTGGAGGAGAACACCTGGACCGGGTCCACGACCCGCTCGGTGAGCTCGTCGCGGGACGGGACCACGTAGCCGATCCGGATCCGGCGGCGCTGCTCCACGGCGCGGCGCACCGCGGACATGACGTCGGCGAGGGCGGGCGCGGGCGTGTCCGTGATGGGGCGGGCGCCCACCGCGTTGGCGAGCACCCCGGCGTCCCCCGCGGCGCCGGCGACCTTCGCGATCGTGGACGCGACCGCCTCGGAGTCCCCGCCGGGCACGGTGCGCAGCGTCTGCAGCCCCACGAGCAGCGCGGAGGCCTCCGGCTGCGTGAGGCGCACGGGGTCGGAGAGCTCGTCCGCGTTGGACAGGTAGACGTGGCCGTCGTCCCAGGACGCGTCGATCAGCTGGTCCGGCATGTGCCCGGGCTTGCCGCACACGAACAGGGTGTTGAGGTCCGCGATCAGCTCCTGGTCGGTGATCCCGAACCGGCGGGCGGTCTCCTCGAGCTCCGCGCCCTGGTGGGCGTAGACCCAGCGGACGATCTCGAGCAGCCGCGAGAGGTGGTCCGCGGTGGAGAGCTTGTTGCGCGTGCCCTTGCGGGACTTGTTGTTCCAGTCGACCTGCACGCCGCGGAACCGTGCCACGGCGGACTCGGCGCTCCGCAGCCGGCGCACCACCGCGGCGCGCACCTCGGCCTGCATGGTGGGGGCGGTGCCGTCCCCGTCCCGGGGCACGACGACGCCGGGGCCCGCCGCGGCGATCTCCTCGGCGAGGATCTCGGTCTCCGCGAAGGGGATGTGCAGCCGGTCCCACCGGTCCACGCCGTCCCCGGCGCCGACGCCGGGCTCCTGCCGGGCGGCCATCCGGCGCAGCATGTGCGCGTGGCCGGGCCGGGCCAGCACCTCCACGGTGCGCGCGGGGGCGTGGGAGACCATCTGGGACAGGGACTCGTTCATGGAGAAGCCCTCGGGCGGGTCGAACTCCTTGCGGGTGACCGTGACGTCGGACATGATCCGCGACAGCCGGAACGTGCGGGAGTCCTTGCGGTCCAGGTCCCAGCCGACCACGTACCAGTTGCCGTAGCGGGAGCCGATGCCCCACGGCCGCAGCCGCCGGGTGGTGAGCTGGTCGGTGCTGCGGGCGAGGTAGTCGAAGCGGACCTCGCGGTGTCGCACCACGGCCGAGAGCAGCGGCTCGAAGGACGGCTCGTGGGCGGTGAGGGTGGGCTGCAGCAGCGGCGGGGCGTCGTCCTCCGGCAGGCCGCCGATGGCGGGCTCGAGCTTGCGCAGGGCCCGGCGGGCGAGCTCCCCGAGGGAGGCGTCCGTCCAGGCGTTGGCCGCCAGGGCGAGCACCGCGGACTCCTCCGCCGTGAACTGCAGCGGCGGCAGCGTGAAGGACCCGCGCGGGATCCGGTAGCGGTGGCCGTGCGTGTCGTCCGGGAACAGGGGGTCCTCGGAGACCTCCTCGATGGGGTAGCCGAGGTCGCGCAGCTCCGCCTTGTCGCGCTCGAACATGCGCTCGAACGCCTCGTCGGACGCGGACTCCGCGTACGACGGAACGGCCTCTCGGAGCTCGGCGCGGGTGTACCCGCGTTCGCGGGAGACCAGGGCGATGAGCAGGTTGAGGAGCCGCTCCGTCGATCGGGCTGCCATCCGGTGGGTCCTCAGCGCACGTCCAGGAGGTCCACCACGAAGATCAGGGCCTCGTCCGGGCCGATGACCCCGCCGGCGCCCCTGGAGCCGTAGGCCTGGTCCGCGGGGATCTCCAGCCGGCGGCGGCCGCCGACCTTCATGCCCAGCAGGCCCTTGTCCCAGCCCTCGATGACCTGGCCGATGCCCACGGTGAAGTCGAGGGGCTGGCCGCGGTTCCAGGAGGCGTCGAACTCCTCGCCGGCGGAGAACGTCACGCCCACGTAGTGGCAGGAGATCTGCTTGCCGGGGGTCGCCTCGGCGCCGGTGCCCTCCACGAGGTCGGTGCTGACGAGCTCGGTCGGGGCCTCCCCCTCGGGGAAGTCGATCTCGGGCTTGCTGCGGTCGAGCTTGCGCTCTCCGAAGGACATGGGTGCTCCTGTTCGTCGGGTCGTCGACGGGTGGTCGTCGGGATCGGAGGGGCCTCGGGGCCCACCGGGCCACCTTAGCCGACCGGGGGCTACTCCTCGGTCGCGGAGGGGGACGGCGAGGCGGAGGCCTCGTCCTCGGCCGGCGCCTCGGGGGTGTCCACGGCCGCCAGGATGTCGACGACGAAGAGCAGGCTGCCGGCCGGGTAGTCGGAGTCCTCGCCCAGGTCCTTCTCCGTGCCGTAGGCCTGGCCGACGGGCACGGAGAGGATCACGCGGGAGCCCTCCTTCTTGCCCTCGAGGCCCTCCTGCCAGCCCTCGATGACGTTGTCGAGCGGGAAGGACGCGGGGGCGCCGTTCTCGTAGGAGGAGTCGAAGGTCTCGCCGTCGGACCACTTGACGCCCACGTAGTGCGCGATGACGGTGTCGCCCTCGGCGACCTCCTCGCCGTCGCCCTCGATGAGGTACTCGGAGACGAGCTTCTTCGGGGCCCTGCCCTCCGGCTTCGCCACGGCCGGCACGCCCTCGTCGTTCTCGGTGATCTCCGGCAGCCCCTTGGGGCTGTCCTGCATGTCGCCCTCGATCTCGGTGGGGATCTTCCGGACGACCTCGTAGACCTCCACGGAGGTCGACTCGTCGCCGGCGGCCCCGGAGGTCTCCGGGGAGGAGTACGCGATGATCGCGCCCTCCTTGGCGCCCACGAGCGCGTCGTACATCTCCGGGATCGACTCCTGGAGGCCCTGCTCGAGCTGGAGCACCTGGCCGGCGCCGCGGGAGTAGGTCTCGCCGATGGACGTGCCGTCGGAGCCCTTGAAGAGCGCCGCCTGCAGGAGGATGGTGTCGCCCTCGGCGAGCTCCTCCCCGTCGCCCTCGCGCAGCTCCTTCGCCCCGGCCTCCTCGGCGTTGAGCGGGGTCTCGAACGTGACGGACGGGGCCGTGCCCGCGTCCGGCTCGTTGCTGAGCTCCACGGAGTCGACGCCGGGCCCGGAGCAGCCCGTGAGGACGAGCGCCAGGGACAGGGCGGCGCCGGAGGTGGTCAGGGTCTTTCGCACGGGTGTCTTCCTCAGGGGTCGGCCCGGGTGGGGGCGGTGGGGTCGGACGGCTCGGGCCGGGACGGCGGCCAGCCTAGTGCAGGGCGCTGGGCGTTGACTGGACGGGGCGCCCCCGCGGCGCGGCTCAGACCACGGGGGCGTCCCCGTGGGCCCGTCCCGCGGTGTCGCGCTCGGCGAGGGCGGCGATCAGGGCGTCGGCCTCCGGGTGCTCCACGGCGAACGGGTCCTTGCACAGCACCGTGCGCCGGCCGCGGTCGTTGACCTTCAGGTGCACCCAGTCGACGGTGTACTCGTGCCCGGACGCGAGCACCGCCTCGATGAACCGGCCGCGCACGGCGGCCCGCGTGGCGGGCGGGGTGCGGGCGGCCTCCTGGACCCGCTCGTCGGGGACGAAGGTCGCGGCCCGTCCCCGGCGCTGCAGGAGGTTGAAGAGCCCCCGCTCCGGGGCGGTGTCGTGGTAGGCGAGGTCCAGCTGCGCCATCCGGGGCGCGGAGAGGTCCAGGTCGTCGCGGGCGGCGTAGCCGTCGAGGAGCTTCTTCTTGATCGCCCAGTCGATCTCGGTGTCGATCGCGGAGGTGTCCTGGCGGGCCACGGCGTCCAGGGCCCGCTCCCACAGGTCGAGCACCCACGGCACGCGGTCGTGGTGGGCCCCCTCGCGGTCCACGAACCGGCGCACGGACTCCAGGTGCTCGTGCTGCAGGTCCAGGGCGGAGCGGCGGGTGCCGTCGGCGAGCGGGACCGGGCGGGTGCCGGTGAGGTCGTGGGAGACCTCCCGCAGGGACCGGACGGGGTCCGCCATGGTGCGGTCGGGCAGGATCTGCCCGGCCTCGATCATCCGCAGCACGAGGTCGGTGGTCCCGATCCGCAGCGCCGTGGTGGTCTGGGACATCGTCGAGTCGCCCACGATGACGTGCAGCCGGCGGTAGTGCTCGGCGTCGGCGTGCGGCTCGTCCCGGGTGTTGATGAGGGGCCGGGAGCGCGTCGTGGCCGAGGAGGAGCCCTCCCAGATGTGGTCGGCGCGCTGGGAGAACGAGTAGCTGGGCGTCCCGGCGTCGTCGCCCATCCGGACGGCGCCGAAGTCCTCGGGCCCGGCGGGGTGGACCCTGCCGGCGCCGACGAGCAGCTGGCGGGTGACGAGGAAGGGGATGAGGATCTGCACGAGCCGGGCGAACTCGGTGCGCCGGGAGATCAGGTAGTTCTCGTGCGAGCCGTAGGAGTTGCCGCGCGAGTCCACGTTGTTCTTGAACAGGTACAGCTGCCCGCCCACCCCCTGTTCCGCCAGGGCGTCCTGGGCCTGCCGCCGGAGGTCGTCGACGATCAGCTCGCCGGCCTTGTCCTGGGCGACGAGGTCCTCGAGCGTGGCGCACTCCGCGGTGGCGTACTCGGGGTGGGAGCCCACGTCCAGGTAGAGGCGCCCGCCGTTGGGCAGGAACACGTTCGAGGAACGGCCCCAGGCCACCACGGGGCGGAAGAGGGTGCGCGCGGCCTCCTCCGGGCTGAGCGGACGGGCGCCCGGGGCGCTGTGGGTGAGGCCGAACTCGGTCTCGACCCCGTAGATCCTGCGGTCCATGGGGGCTACTGGCCGCCCTTCTGGACGAAGCCCTTCACGAACTCCTCGGCGTTGGACTCGAGCACGCCGTCGATCTCGGCGAGCAGGTCGTCGGCGCTGGTAGCGCTGGTCCGGGACTGGACGGTGGGTGCCGTGGGGGCGGGGGCTCCGGGCTCGGGGAGCTCGGACTCCTCGCGGCGCTGGGCGCCGGTGCCGAAGATGCGTTCCTGGGCCATGACGGGGTTCCTCCTGGGGATGGTGGTCGGGGTGCTCAGCCGAGGGAGCCGGTGTGCACGAGGGCGGGTCGGGCGGTGGCGAGGGCGCGGACGAAGTGCTCGGCGTCGGGTGCCGCGCTCAGCAGGGGGTCGACGTCCTCGCGGGTCAGCTCGAGCGGCTCGGGCATCGCGATCCGCGCGCCGCGGCGGACGCCGGGCAGGGTGAGCGAGACCGAGTCCCAGTTGGCCGTGAGGACGTCGTCGGGGAAGCGGGTCATCAGCCGGCCGCGGAACCACGCCCGGGTGTCGGCGGGGGGCAGGCCGGCGGCGCGCTCCACCTCCTCGGCGGTGAAGAGGGTGCGCATCCGGCCGGCCGCGACCAGCCGGTGGTGGAGGCCCTTCTCCGGGCGCACGTCCGCGTACTGCAGGTCGATGAGCGTCAGGCGCGGGTCGTCCCAGGCCAGGCCGTCGCGCTCCCGGTAGCCCAGCAGCAGGGCGTGCTTGGCGACCCAGTCCAGGCGGTCCGCGAGGGACAGGGGGTCCGTCTCGAGGGCGTCGAGGACCTCCGCCCACAGCTCGAGCACCTCGCGGGTGTCCGGGTCGGGGCCCCCGGTCGCGTGCTCGTGCGCCCGGGCGGCCTCGAGGTAGAGCCGCTGCAGCTGGACGCCCGTGAGCCGCCGGCCGTCCCGGAGCAGGACGGTGGTGGTCAGCCCCGGGTCGTGGCTGATCGCCTGCAGGGCCGCCACCGGATCGGCGAGGGCGACGTCCGGGGCGGCACCGGCCTCGATCAGCCCGAGGACCAGGGAGGTGGTGCCGAATTTCAGCAGGCTCGAGGTGTGGGAGAGGTTGGCGTCGCCGATGATGACGTGCAGGCGCCGGTGGCGGGTGCGCTCGGCGTGGGGCTCGTCGCGGGTGTTGACGATGGGACGGTGGACGGTGGTCTCGAGGCCGACCTCGCGCTCGAAGAAGTCGGCGCGCTGGCTGATCTGGAAGCCCGGGCGCCCGCCGCGGTCCCCGATGCCGACGCGACCGGCGCCGCACACCACCTGGCGGGAGGCGAAGAAGGGCAGCAGCCCGGCGGCGAGGGCGGCGAAGGGCACGGCGCGGGGCACGAGGTAGTTCTCGTGGGCGCCGTAGGAGACGGACTTGTTGTCGGTGTTGTTCTTGTAGAGGTTCACGACGTCGAGGCCGGTCGTGGCGGCGCTCGCGGCGATCGCCCGGACCGCGTCGAGGGCCACCCGGTCCCCGGCGGCGTCCCAGAGGACGGCGTCGCGGGGGGTGGTGACCTCCGGGGAGGAGTACTCGGGGTGCGAGTGGTCCACGTAGAGGCGGGCGCCGTTGGGCAGGACGGTGTTCATCACGACCTGCCGCCAGTCCAGGGACTCGGCGTGGGACCCGATCTCCCGGAGGGCCTCGGCGGCGACCTCCTCGGCCGTGAGCACGGGCGCGACGTCGGTGAGCTGTGAGGGGTCGGCCTTCTCGCGGGGGACGGTGAAGCCGCGGGCGTCCTCGAGGGGGGTCTCGCCGTGGTAGTCCCACCCGGCGGCGGTCCGGGACGCGCCGAGGCGGCGCCGCACGAGGGCGGCGTAGGTGGTGACCACCTGGCTGGAGAGCACGGTGGCGTTGGCGTGCGGGTTGCCGGTGGCGAGCACGCCGAACTCGGTCTCGGCGCCCATGACGCGGCGGACGCTCACGCGGGCCCCTCCCCCGGGACCGGTCCGGCCGGCGTCGGTCCGGTCGGCGCCGGGGCGTGGCGCCCGCCGGGGCCGGCCGGGTGCGGGTCGCGGTGCAGGACCACGCGCAGGTCGGTGATGGTGTCGCCGCGGCGGCCTGAGATGCGGGCCCAGTCCTCCGGGTTGGAGGTGTTGGGCAGGTCCTGCTGCTCGTGGAACTCCTCGTCCACCGCGCGGACCAGGTGGTCGCGGCCCAGGCCGCGGACCCCGGTGGTGAGCAGGTCCTTGATGGCCTGCTTCTTGGCCCGGTCCACCACGTTGCGGATGACCGCCCCGGAGGTGAAGTCGCTGAAGTGGAGGGTCTCCTCGGTGCCGTCCCGGTAGCTGAGGTGCAGGAACCGGGTGCCGGGGCTCTTCTCGTACATCCGGGCCACGGCGGCGTCCACGAGGGCGGCGACGGCCCCGGCGCGGGAGCCGGCGACGTCGACCTCGTCCTGGCGCAGCGGCAGGTCCTCGGTGACGTAGAGCCGCAGGATCTCGGCGGCGCCCTCGGCGTCCGGGCGGTCGATGCGGATCTTCACGTCGAGCCGGCCCGGGCGCAGCACGGCGGGGTCGATCATGTCCTCGCGGTTCGTGGCGCCGATGACGATGACGTTGTCCAGGCGTTCCACGCCGTCGATCTCGGTGAGCAGCTGCGGGACGATGGTGGTCTCCACGTCCGAGGACAGCCCGGAGCCGCGGGTGCGGAACAGGGAGTCCATCTCGTCGAAGAACACGACCACGGGGATGCCGCGGGCCGCCTGCTCGCGGGCGCGCAGGAAGATGGAGCGGATCTGGCGCTCGGTCTCCCCCACGTACTTGTCCAGCAGCTCGGGGCCCTTGATGTTGAGGAAGTAGCCCAGGGCCTTTCCGCGCCCGGCGCGGTCCGCGGCGCGCTCGGCGAGGGAGCGGGCCACGGCCTTCGCGATGAGCGTCTTGCCGTTGCCCGGGGGCCCGTAGAGCAGGATGCCCTTGGGCGGGGTGAGTCCGTGCTCGCGGTAGAGCTCGGGGTGCACGAAGGGCAGCTCGACGGCGTCGCGGATCTGCTCGATCTGGGGGCCGAGGCCGCCGATGTCGTCGTAGGAGACGGCGGGGACCTCCTCGAGGACGAGCTGCTCGACGTCGGAGCGCTCGATGGGCTCGAGGGCGAAGCCGGTGCGGTGGTCGATGGAGACCGCGTCGCCGATCTCCGGGCGGCTCCGGCGCAGGAGCCCGGAGAGCAGCAGGACGCGCTCCTCGTCGGAGCGTCCCACGGTGAGGACGCGGTCGTGGTCGACGATCTCCTTGACGGTGGCGATCTCGCCGGTCTGCTCGTAGTCGAGGACGGCGCCGACGGTGTAGTTCTGGTCGAGGAGGACCTGGCGGCCCGGTTCGCAGGCGGCGAAGCTCACGAGCGGGCTCAGGGCCACGCGCATGCGGCGCCCGGCCACGAGGACGTCGAGGGTGCGGTCGGTGACGGCGGGACCGCTGCCCGTCTGCTCGCCGACCGGGGTGCGCCCGGGGTTGACCTGCAGCACGGTGCCCTGGCTCAGGGGCGGGACCAGGTCGTTCTCGAGGGCGCGCTTGAGCTGGGCGATCTCGGTGCGGGTCGCGTCGAGGAGCCGGACGAGCTTCTGGTTCTGGGTGCCGGCGGCGGCGAGCTGCTTGTCGAGGGCGCGCTTCTGGTCGCGCAGGATGTTGACCTGCCGCTGGGCGTTCGTCAGGGCCCGGCGGGTCTGCTCGGCGTCCGCCGGCCCGGTGCCGGCCGGTCCGGTGGTCTGCTGCGGGGAGGTCTCGTTCACGGGCGCTCCTCGTGGGGCTGCTCGGGCGCGGCGTCGGGTGCGGGGTCCGCCGGAGCGGCCGCCGGTGTCGTGGCCCGGGCGGGGGCGTCGGCCGGCGGGGTCGCGCCGGCGGCGCGCTCGGCCAGGCCCAGGGCGTCGCGGCCGGCGCGGCGCAGCTTCTTGTCGGTGACGTCCCGCTCGCCGAGGGCCACGGGGGTCCAGGCCTGCAGGTCCTCCTCGCTGTACTCGGACTTGGAGGCCCGCCGCTTGGGCGCCAGCCGCTCGGAGCCGTCGGCCAGCCGGCGGGCGGAGAGCAGGAAGCCGGTGTGGGCGACCATGCGGTGGTCCGGGCGCACGGCCAGGCCCTCGACGTGCCAGCCGCGGACCATGGTCTCGGAGGCGTCGGGCTCGGTGAAGCGGCCGTCGGCGCGCATCGCCTCGGCGGTGCGGGAGAGCTGGGTGACGGTCGCGACGTAGCACATGACGACCCCGCCGGGGGTCAGGGCCGTGGCCACGGCGTCGAGGCACTCCCACGGGGCGAGCATGTCGAGGACCACGCGATCCACGGAGCCGGGCGCCTCGTGCTCGCCGAGCTCCTCGGCGAGGTCCCCGATGCTGATCTGCCACGCGGGGTGCGGGCCGCCGAACATGGTCTCCACGTTGCCGCGGGCGATGTCGGCGAACTCCGCCCGCCGCTCGAAGGAGTGCAGCCGGCCCTCGTCCCCCACCGCGCGCAGCAGGGAGATGGACAGCGCGCCGGAGCCGACACCGGCCTCGACCACCCGGGCGCCCGGGAAGATGTCGGCCATCGTGACGATCTGGCCGGCGTCCTTGGGGTAGACCACCGCGGCGCCGCGCGGCATGGACAGCACGAAGTCCTTGAGCAGCGGGCGCAGGGCCTGGTACCGGAACCCGGCGGAGTTCTCGACCACGGTGCCCTCCGGGCGGCCGATGAGCTCGCCGTGGCTGAGCACGCCGCGGTGGGAGTGGAACTCGCCGTCGTCCGCGAGCGTGACCGTGTTCATCCGGCCGCGCTCGTCGGTCAGCTGCACGCGCTCCCCTGCCCGGAAGGGCCCGCGCCGGTTGGCGGCGCCCCGCGGGGACGCGGGGGCGGGGGCGGCGGTGTGGTCAGCGGTTCCGGTCATCGGCTCACTCTCGGGGCAGGGCGTGGTCTGGTCTGGTCGTGCGGGGGCCGGCGGAGGCTCCGCCGGCCCGGGGTCCTCCCCCATTGTGTCACCGCGGCGCGGGGGGCCGGGGCGGGGCCCGGCGTCAGCCGGCGAGCAGGCGCTCGAGGGCGGCGGTGCGCAGCACGCCCACGAGGGCGCCGTCGGGTCCCGTCACCACGTAGTGGGGGTACTCCCGGGCGGCGACGGCCCGCAGCAGGGACTCCTCGCGCAGCCCGGCGTCGAGCACGGCGTCGGCGGGCAGGTGCTGGAGCACGGACGTCAGCGGGGTGTCGGCCCGCCGGGCCGGGGGCACGGCGTCGGCCGCGGCCGGCAGGAGCAGACCGACGACCTGCCGGTCCGGGGAGACGGCCAGCACGTGCGGGACCGGGCCGCCCGGGGCGGCGGCGCGGGCGAGGTGGTCGGTGACCAGCCGGTCGGTGTGGGCCAGGGAGACGCCCTCCGGCACCGCCACGGCGGGCTCGGCCAGCGCGGCGGCGCTGACGCCGTGCACGCGGGACAGGACCGCCGCCCCGCGCAGGGACGCCCCGGCGCCCTGCCACATGAAGCCGGCGATGAGGACGACGAGCACGAGGGCGACGGGCTGGTTCCACAGGCCCGTGACCCCGGCCCCGACGACGAGGCCCACGGCGAGCAGCCGGCCCGTCCAGGCGGCCACCACCGTGCCGTGGTGCTCCCGGCCGGTGACCGCCCAGACCAGGGCCTCCACCACCCTGCCGCCGTCCAGAGGCAGGCCCGGCAGCACGTTGAAGACGCCGACGATGAGGTTCGCCCACGTGGTGAGGTCGAGCAGCACCCAGCCGAGCGTGGGCGACGGCTCCCCGGTGCGCAGCAGCGTCCAGCCGGCCAGGCCGAGCGCGAGGTTCACGGCCGGTCCGGCCAGCGAGACCGCGGCGGAGGCCAGCGGGGTGCTGCGCACGTCCCCGAAGTGGGTGTGGCCGCCGAGCAGGCTGAGCACGATCCGGCCGGTGGGCCAGCCGAAGGCCCGGCCCGTCCAGGCGTGGGCCAGTTCGTGCAGCAGCACGGACAGGGCCAGGGTCAGGGCGAAGCCCAGGGACGCGGCGTAGTTGAGCGCGCCGAGCCGCGGGTAGGCGGTCATCAGCACGGGGGTGTAGAGGAGCACGGTGACCGCGGCGATCACGAACCACGACCAGGAGAGCGTGATGGGCACCCCGCCGATCCGGCCCAGGGGGATGCCCTCGCTGCGGGGGCGGCTCACGCGCGGGCCCCGGCCACGATGCGGCCGAGGTCCTCGGGGCCCACGCCGGCGAGGCTCGGCAGCACGAGGTCGGCGCCGGCGTCGTCGAGCGGGACCATGTTGGGCACGCCCACGGTGAAGATCCCCGCGGCGGTCGCGGAGCGGATGCCCGTGCGGGAGTCCTCGACGGCCACCATGCCGGCGCGCGCCAGCGGCCGGCCGGCGCGCTCGGCGAGACCGGCGGCGCCGATCCGGTAGGGGTCGGGGGCCGGCTTCGCCGGGTGGCCGAGGTCGCCGGTGACGACGACGTCGAAGACGCCCGGGCCGCCGAAGGCGTCGAGGACGACCTCGGCCAGTGGCGCCTCGCTGCTGGTGACCAGGGCCAGGGGCACGCCGCGCTCGCGCAGGGCGGCGACCAGCTCCGGCGCCCCCTCCTTGTAGACGACCCGCTCCCGGGTGCGGGCCGCGACCCGGCCGATGAGCCGGTCCACGATCTCCCGAACACCTAAGCGCACCCCCTGCCGCTGGAACACGGCGGCGGCGTCCTCCAGCCCGGTGCCGACCATGGCCAGGGCGTCGGCCTCGGTCCAGGTGCCCCCGTGGGAGCGGACCAGCTCGATCTCGGCCTCGATCCAGTACGGCTCGGTGTCCACCAGGGTCCCGTCCATGTCGAACAGCACGGCGGTGGGCAGGAGGTCGTCGGGGGACGCGGACGGGAGGCTGGACATGGCCTCCATCGTAGTGGCCGCAACACGGGGCCCCTCGTGCCGGGGCCTCTTGCCGTCGATGTCCCGGCGCGTAGTGTGGGTTCCGTGAGCAACAACTTCGACGAGACGTTCCCCCGCCCCCAGGCGGGGCCGTTCGGCGTGGTCCGCGAGGACGGTGACCAGGAGCGCGTGACCGTGCTGGTGGCCGCGTTCGAGGGGTGGAACGACGCCGGGGACGCCGCCACGGACGCCGTGCAGTTCCTGGCCACCCACTACGGGGCGAAGGACGTCTTCGAGGTGACCTCGGACGACTACTACGACTACCAGTTCTCCCGGCCCCTCGTGCGCCGCGGGGCGACCGGCGACGTGAAGATCGTCTGGCCCACGACCCGGCTCTCCACCGCCACCGTGCCCGGCACGAACCTCGACCTCGTGCTGCTGCACGGCTGGGAGCCCTCCTACCGGTGGCGCTCCTTCACCGCGGAGCTGCTCGAGCAGGCGACCCTGCTCGACGTCGACTTCGTGGTGATGGTCGGGGCGCTGCTCGCGGACGTGCCGCACACCCGGCCCATCCCGGTGACCAAGACCTCGGACACCGCTGAGCTCCAGGACGAGCTGGGCATCGACTCCTCCCAGTACGAGGGTCCCACCGGGATCGTGGGGCTGCTCTCCCACATGGCCTCCCTGGGCGGGTTCCCCACGGTCAGCCTGTGGGCGGCGGTGCCCCACTACGTGGCGCAGTCCCCCTCCCCGAAGGCCGAGCTGGCCCTGCTGCGGGAGCTCGAGGAGCTGCTCAGCATCACCCTGCCCCTGGACGCCATCGCCGAGGACGCCGAGGCGTGGGAGCGCGGGGTCAACGAGCTGGCCTCCGACGACCCCGAGATCGCCGCCTACGTCCAGCAGCTCGAGGAGGCCAAGGACACCACGGACCTGCCCGAGGCCACCGGGGACGCGATCGCCAAGGAGTTCGAGCGCTACCTGCGCCGCCGCCGCGACGAGAAGTGAGCGGCGCCGGCGCCCGGTGACGGGGACCGGACGACGGAGGGGCGGCACCCGGTCCCGGGTGCCGCCCCTCCGTCGTTCCTGCGCCGTGTCGTTCCTGCGCCGTCCGGCGGGACCGGGCCCGCCGGCGGGCTCAGAGCTCGATGCCGAGCCGGGCGTCCACCAGGTCCCGGACCAGCCGGGCGTCCGCCCCGCAGGGCCCCGGGGTCCCGGTGGTCAGGGCGTCGGCGGCCCACGCGTCCAGCGCCGCCAGCGCCGCGGGGGCGTCCAGCTCGTCGGACAGGGCGGTGCGCACGGCCTGCAGCAGCGGGGCCGCGCTGCCCTCCGGGGCCACGGCCAGGGCGCGGCGCCACGCATCCACGCGGGCGACGGCGCCGGCCAGCACGAGGTCGGTCCAGAACCAGTCGTCGGTGTAGCGGTGGGCGAGGATCGCGGTGCGGATCACGGCGGGATCGACCCCCTGGGCCCGCAGCGCGGAGACGAGCACCAGGTTGCCCTTGGACTTGGACATCTTCTCCCCGTCGAGGCCGACCATCCCGGTGTGCAGGAAGTGCCGGGCCATGGGCCTGCCGGTCAGCGCCCAGCAGTGGCCGGCGCCCATCTCGTGGTGCGGGAAGACGAGGTCCGAGCCGCCGCCCTGGACGGTGAACGGGGCGGGCAGGTGCTCCAGGGCGATGAGCGAGCACTCGATGTGCCAGCCGGGCCGACCCGGGCCCAGCGACGCGCCGTCCCAGGCGGGCTCTCCGGGGCGCTCCGCGCGCCACAGCAGCGGGTCCAGCCGGTGCCGCTTGCCCGGGCGCTCGGGGTCCCCGCCGCGCTCGGCGAACAGCGGCAGCATCTGCTCGGGGGTCAGGTGGGAGACGTCGCCGAGCACCCACGCGTCGTCGTCGTCGGTGGGCAGCGCGCCCGCGGCCTCGACGTCGAAGTAGACGTCACCGTCCGGCTCGCCGTCCCGGCCCGCCACCCGGTAGGCGAGGTCGCGGGCCACGAGGCGCTCGACGGCCGGCACGATCCAGCCGACGGCCTCGGTCGCGCCCACGTAGTGCTGGGGCGGGAGGACGTTGAGCGCGCTCATGTCGGTGCGGAACAGCTCGGTCTGCTCGGCGGCCAGGTCACGCCAGTCCACGCCGGTGGCCGCGGCCCGCTCGAGCAGCGGGTCGTCCACGTCGGTGACGTTCTGCACGTAGTCCACCGGGGTCCCCGCGTCCAGCCAGGCGCGGTGCAGCAGGTCGAAGGCCACGTACGTGGCGGCGTGCCCCATGTGGGTGGCGTCGTACGGGGTGATCCCGCACACGTAGAGGCTCGCCCGCTCCTGCCGGGGCAGCTCCACCCGCCGCCGCAGCCGGGTGTCCTGCACGACGGGCAGGGCCGCCTCGCCGGGGAGGTCGGGAACGGGTCGGGCGGACCAGGCTTTCATGCTCACCTCGGGTGGTTCGGGGATCGGACGACGGCCGCGGGGCCTCACCCAACCTACCGGACCGGCCGCCGCCCCCGATCCGGAGGTGACGCAGGGCTCAGGCGCTGATCACCCCGAGGCCCAGGAGCACGAAGATGGCCAGGCCCAGGGCGATGCGGTACCACACGAAGATCGTGTAGCTGCGGTTGGAGATGTAGTGCATGAACCAGCCGATGATCACGTACGCCACCACGAACGCGATGCCCGTGGCCACGAGGGTCTCGGTCATGCCGTAGGGCCCCGCCTGCGGCTGTCCCACGGACTGCGCCAGCTTGTACAGTCCCGAGGCGAACACCGCGGGGATGGCCAGCAGGAACGCGTAGCGGGCCGCGGCCTCGCGCGTGTAGCCCATCAGCAGTCCCGCCGTGATCGTGCCGCCGGACCGCGAGACCCCCGGGATCAGGGCCAGCGCCTGCGCCAGCCCGAAGAGCACGCCGTGCTTGACGGTGAGGTCGTCCAGGTGCCGGGCCTGCCGGCCCACCCGGTCCGCGACCGCAAGGATCACACCGAAGACCACCAGCATCGTGGCCGTGATCCACAGGGAGCGGAACTCCGTGTCGATGTAGTCCTCCAGCAGCAGCCCGAGCACGCCGATGGGCAGGGAGCCCAGGATGATCAGCCACCCCATCCGGGCGTCGGGGTCCGAGCGCTCCACGCGGCCCACCAGGGACAGGGCCCACTGCTTGAGGATCCGGACGATGTCCCGCCAGAAGTAGATGATCACGGCGGTCTCGGTGCCCAGCTGCGTGATGGCCGTGAACGCGGCGCCGGGGTCGGCGCTGTTGGGCAGCAGCTCGCCCACGATGCGCAGGTGCGCCGAGGAGGACACGGGGAGGAACTCGGTCAGGCCCTGGACGAGGCCGAGAATGATGGTTTCGATCCAATTCACCCGGCCACCCTACGGCACGCGCCGCGCCGGGGACGGCGGGACAGGCCCGCACGCGGCAGGAACGGCCCGCCGTGCGGGCCGTTCCTGCGGGTGCGGTTCGGGGGACGGGGCTCAGCGGGCGGAGCGTGCCCCGTCGGCGTCGTCGAGGTCCTCGTAGTCCTCCTCGTCGACGAGGTCCTCGTCGAGCATCTCGTTGTCCTCCAGGAGCTCCTCGTCGTCCTCCGAGTCGTCCTCGTCGGAGTCGTCGTCGTCGTCGGAGTCGTCGTCGGAGTCGTCGTCCGAGTCGTCCTCCTCCGCGAAGACGGTCAGCGGGGTGACCTCGTCGTAGGCGTCGTAGAGCGCCTCCTCGTAGGCGTCGAAGGCGTCGGCGATGGCGATGTAGGCGCCGTCGACGGCCGGGTCGTCGTCGCTGCGCCGGTTGGACGCGGCGACGAGGTGTTCTTCGAAGGCGCTCACGAGGGCCTGCAACGCGGCACGAGGGTCATTGCTCATGGAGTAGACGTTAGCGCTATTCCGTGCAGAATGGGGACCGATGAGAGAACAAGTCCGGACCAGCTCGGCCACCCTCACGAGGGACGCCGACCAGCGCTACGAGTACCTCCTGCTGACCGTGGCGCCGCACGAACCGCTCGGCGACGCGCGGGCCCGGCTCAGCGAGCACGCCGAGTACGGCAAGTGGGAGCTGACCCGTTCCGTGCTGCTCTACGGCGGGACCCGCAAGTACTGGCTGCGCCGCCGGGTGATGCGCGTGGAGCGCACCGTCTGAGCCCGGGACCCACCCCTGCCGGCGGGGCTCAGCCCCCGATCGGGCCCAGCAGCGCCTTGGCCACGGCCGCGTGCACGGACTCGTCGTCGGACGGGTGGTAGATCCCGGCGAGCACGTCCCGGTACAGCCGCTCCAGCTCCCCGCCCCGGGAGTACTGGGCCCCGCCCGAGCTGCGCATCGCGAGGTCGACGACGCCGCGGGCCGCCTCGGTGGCCCGGTGCTTGACCCCGGAGAACAGCAGGAACCAGCGGGGACCGTGGTCCGGGGCGCCGGCGGTGCCGAGGGCGTCCACGTCCGCGGCCAGCCGGAGCAGCTGCAGCTCCACCCCGTCCCGCAGCAGCGCGGCCTCGGCGATCCGCCGGCGGACGTCGGGGCGCTCGGCACGGGGCGCTCCCCCGCCGCGGGACCGCCGGGTGCCGGCGATCTCCACGGCCAGCCCCACCGCACGGTCCGCGATCCCGGTGTAGACGGCGGCCAGCAGCAGCTCGAAGCAGCCGAAGACGCCCCACACCACCGGGTCCGGGTTCGGGCCCACCGGGGTGCGGGTGAGCACCTGCTCCGCGGGCATCGGCACCGAGCGCAGCACCGTGGTCCGGGACTGCGAGGCTCGCATGCCCATGGTGTCCCAGTCGTCGAGGACCTCGATGCCCTCCGCCGCCCGGTCCAGGAGGCCGAACACCAGCGGCGTGCCCTCCTCGGCGTCGTCGCGGGCGTGGACGATCAGCCGGGTCCACACGGGGGACAGCGAGGTGAAGATCTTCGTGCCCGTGATCCGGTAGCCGTCCGCCACGGCCACCGCGGTGGTGTCGGAGTCGAAGAGCACGGAGTCGTTGCCCGCCTCGGAGATGCCGAAGGCGAAGATCTCCCCGGCCGCGGCCAGCTCGAAGATCCGCTCGGCCCGGGCGTCCCCGCGCAGGCGCAGGGTGTGCGCCACGCCCACCAGGACGTGGTGCATGTTGATGCCCAGCGCCGTGGCGGGGGCGGCCGCGGCGAGCCGCCGCTGCGCGGCGACCGCCTGCTGCAGCGTGAACCCGAGGCCGCCCCGGTCCCGCGGCACCAGCATCAGCGGATAGCCGATCCGCACCAGGTCCGCGAAGTCCTCGTCGAAGAACCGGTTCTCCCGGTCGTAGCCGGCGGCGCGCTCGCGGAACGTCGCCAGCAGGTCGTCCGGGAGCAGGGTCTCGGGCACCAGGTCGCCGGCCGCCCGGTCCTCGAGGGCCTCGGCTCCCGCAGGTGCGGGTGCGGGTCGTGCGGTCGCGGGCTGCGGTCCGGTGGCGGGGTGCATCTCGCTCCTGTCGGCGGTCGTCGGGGTCGTGGGTGCTCCGGCGGTCGGGCGGACCGGGGTGGGAGGGGCCGGTGGCCGGTCAGTACCGGGTCAGCAGCCGGTGCAGCACGCGGGAGCCGAACTCCAGGGAGTCCGTGGGCACGCGCTCGTCCACGCCGTGGAACATGGACGGGAAGTCGAGCTCGTCGGGCAGGCGCAGCGGCACGAACCCGTAGCCGGTGATGCCGAGCGGGTCCAGGGACTTGTTGTCCGTCCCGCCGGAGAGCATGTACGGCAGCACGACCGCCTCGGGGTCCTCGGCGTGCAGCGCGTCGACCATGGCGTCGACCACGGTGCCGGAGAACGGCACCTCGAGGGCGATGTCGTCCGACTCGAACTCGAAGGACACCCCGTCCCCGGCGAGCTCCGCGAGCTTCGCCAGCACGATCTCGCGCTGGCCCGGCAGATAGCGCACGTCCAGCCCCGCCTGGGCGGAGCCGGGGATGACGTTGACCTTGTAGCCCGCCTCGAGCATCGTCGGGTTCGCGGTGGTCTGCAGTGTCGCGCCCACGAACCGTGCCACGGAGCCGAGCTCGGCGAGCAGCCGCTGGGGGTTCTGGGGGTCGAACTCCACGCCCGTCAGCTCGGTGACCGAGTCCAGGAACGCCCGGGTGGTCTTGGTGAGCTCCACGGGCCACTGGTGCTCGCCGATGTTGGCCAGCGCCCTCGAGAGCCGGGTGACCGGGTTGTCGTCGTTGATCTGGGAGCCGTGCCCGGCCGTGCCCTGCGCGTTGAGACGCAACCACATGAGGCCCTTCTCCGCCGTCTGCAGCAGGTAGGCCCGCCGGCCGCCGATGGTGGCCGAGTACCCGCCGACCTCGCTGATAGCGTCGGTGACGCCGTCGAAGAGACCGCGGTGGTGCTCCGCGATCCAGTGCGAGCCGTACACCATGCCGGCCTCCTCGTCGGCGAAGAAGCCGAAGACGATGTCCCGCCGCGGCCGGTCCCCGGTGCGCACCATGTGGCGCAGGACCGAGATCATCATGGCGTCCATGTCCTTCATGTCCACGGCGCCGCGGCCCCAGATCATGCCGTCCCGGATCTCGCCCCCGAACGGGTCCACGGACCAGTCCGCGGCGATCGCGGGCACCACGTCCAGGTGGCCGTGCACCAGCAGGGCGTCGGCGGAGGGGTCGGTGCCCTCGATCCGGGCGAAGACGTTGGCGCGGCCGGGCGCCGACTCCAGGACGGTCGTGGCGAGACCGACCTCCTCGATCAGCCCGGCCACGTACTCGGCGGCCCGCCGCTCCCCCTTGGCGTCGCCGCTGCCGTAGTTGGAGGTGTCGATGCGGATGAGGTTGCGGCAGATCTCGACGGTCTCGCCCTCGGGCGACGACGCCGCGGCCGCCGCGGCGGGAACGGTCTGAGGATCGGTCATGGCGGTCCTTCCTGGGGTTCCTGGTGGGCGGGTGGGGTTCAGCGGACGGCGGTGTCGCGGCCGGGGTAGCTCAGCAGCACGAGGCGTCCGGACTCCTCGACCACGACGACCTCCTCAGTCTCCCCGGGAGCGTCCTCGGGGGCGACCTCCAGCCGGTACCCCTCGGCGGTCTCGACGGCCTCGCCCTGGACGGCGAGCGTCTCGTAGCGGGAGGTGTCCGGGTGCCACCGCTCGAGGTGGACCCCGCAGTACTGGGAGCTGCCCTCCGTGGCCCGGTGCACGAAGTCGTGGGACAGCAGCTCGCAGGCGCCGTCCCAGTCGCGCTCGGCCATCGCGTCGACGAACGCCCGGGTGGTGCCCTCGGGCGTCCCGAGGTCGGGGCCGCACCCGGTCAGGCCGACGGCGGCGGCGAGGACGAGGCACAGCCGCAACGGGGCCCGGACGCCGGTGGCGCGGGTGGCGTGGACGGTCATCGGGCTCCTCTCCGGGCGTGCGCTCCCAGCCTATCGTCACCGGCACCGGTGCGTTCGCCGCGCGGACGGGGTGTGAACCGCTCACCATAACCACGGGAATTCCGGCCGTCCGGTTCATTCCGTGATGTCGTCGTTATTCTCCTGTGATAGACGAAACAATTTCACACACTTCCTATTTGCAATGGGAATTCCCTAGCCTTTCCCTGGGCGCCTTCCCCAGCCCAATCTGTCTCGTCGTCCGGCCGGACGACGATAGCCCCCCGCCGCACGGAACCCCCCAGTTCCTCCGTGCGTGCAGACAGACCAGGAAGCAGAAGCACCCATGGCGAAACATCGCTGCGCCCCCGCGCGCCGTCACGGCCGCATGGCCGCTCTGGCCCTCTCCGCCGGCATCGGCGTCACCACGCTCGCCGGCACCTCGCTGCTGGCCGGTCCGGCGGCCCACGCCGCCGCGCAGGACATTGTCGCGGTGGACGCCGCCACGCGTCAGGCCGACGCCCAGCTGATCCTCGACGAGATCAACCGCTACCGCGAGTCCCTCGGCGTGAAGCCGCTCAAGTACTCCGCCACGCTGTCCCAGGTGGTGCAGAAGGAGTCCGACCGGCAGATCGTCGAGGAGAAGTTCTCGCACAGCACCACCTTCCTCACCGATCCGCGCACCGGGCCCTGGACCAGCGCCAACGAGGTGATCGCCCTGGAGCACCACCGGGACGTGCGCGCCCTGGTGGCGTGGTGGAAGTCCTCGGCCGCCCACGACAAGGCGATCAAGGACCCGCGCCACGAGGTGATCGGCATCGGCCTCACCTACGCGGACGGCCGGCTCGAGAACTCCGGGCAGCCCTGGCAGGTGCTCTCCACCGTCAACCTCTACGGGTACGCCAACGGCGGCGCGCCCGCGGACGCCTCTACGCGCGTGAACGGGGCCCCGGCCTACACCTACGAGACGTCGACGCCCGTCCAGCCCCCGGCAGGCTACGGCGTGGCCGGCGCCATCGGCGCGAAGTACCACGCCCTGGGCGGCGCCGCGGTCGTCGGTCAGCCCGTGACGGCGGAGCGCGGCGGGCTGCGCGCCGGAGGCGTCTACCAGGAGTTCTCCCTGAACGGGCGCAAGTCCACCCTGTACTGGAGCCCGGCCACGGGCGCCCACCGGGTGGAGAACGCCACGGTCATCGGCCAGAAGTTCGTGGCCGGGGGGCGGGAGAACGGCTACGGCTTCCCGACCACGGAGGAGCGCCGGCTGGCCGACGGGTCCTCCTACCAGGTCTTCTCCCGGGACGGGGCGCTCACCAAGGTGCTGTGGACCCGGGCCCACGGCGCGCGTGCGGTGCACGAGACCGGCGCCATCGGCCGCGCCTGGAAGGCCGCCGGCTTCGAGCGGGGCTACGGCTACCCGGTCACCGACGAGATCCGCACCGGGGCCACCGTCTACCAGCGCTTCTCGAACGGGTACAGGGTGAACTGGTCCCCGGCCACCGGTCAGGTGTGGGTCACCGGCTGGTGACCCGGGTGCCCCGGGGCGCGCCCCCCGGGGCACCGGCCGGGCTCAGTGCTCGAGCACGATCTTGCCGAAGTGCCGGGCCGACTCCATCTCCCGGAACGCGTCGGCGGCCTCGGCGAGGGGGCGGCGGCGGTCGATCACCGGCCGCAGCCCGGTCGCCTCGAGCGCGCGCACGAAGTCGGCCTGGTCCCGGCGGCTGCCCACCAGCAGTCCTTGGAGGCGCGCCTGGCGCGCCATGAGCAGCGCCGTGGGGACGTCGCCCGCCGCCCCGGTGAGCACGCCGATCAGGGAGATGTGGCCGCCGACCCGCACGGCGCGGATCGACTGCGCCAGGGTGCCCGGGCCGCCGACCTCGATCACGTGGTCGGCGCCGCGCCCGTCCGTGAGCTCCTGGACGGCGCGGCCCCACTCGGGGGTCTCGCGGTAGTTGATGACGTGGTCCGCGCCGAGCCGCCGGACGCGCTCGAGCTTCTCGTCGGAGGAGGACGTGACCACCACGGTGGCGCCCACGGCCTTGGCGAGCTGCGTGGCGTAGACCGAGACGCCGCCGGTGCCCAGGGCCAGGACCACGTCCCCCGCACGGAGCCCGCCGTCCACCACGAGCGCCCGCCAGGCGGTGACGCCGGCCGTGGTGATGGTCGCGGCCTCGGCGTGGGACCACCCGGCCGGGGCGCGCGTGAACCACGTGGCGGGACGCACCACCGCCTCCCGGGCGTAGCCGTCGAGCCCGTCTCCCGGGACGCGCCGGAAGTTCCCGTCCACGGGGGGTCCGTCCTGCCAGAGCGGGAAGAAGCAGGAGACCACGGCGTCGCCCTCCGCGAGGTCGTCGACGCCCTCCCCCACGGCCTCGACGACGCCCGCGCCGTCCGCCAGCGGGATCCTCCCGTCCTCGGTCCGCGTCCCGCCGGAGACCACGAGGTAGTCGTGGTAGTTCAGGGAGCTGGCGTGCACGCGGACGCGGACCTCGCCGGGGCCCGGCGCGCCCGGGTCGGGGGCCTCCCCGAGCTCGAGCCGGTCCAGGCCGCCGGGGGCGGAGACGGTCAGTTGCTTCACGGGTGGTCCTCCAGGCGCTGTGGGGTCGTCGGTCGCCGCCCACGATAGCCGCCGCCCCCGGGAGTGTCATCAGCACGCTTCGGATGCCCGGTGGGGCGGGGTCGCGACGGCCACGGCCGCTCCCGGCCCGATCCGCGGACCCTGCCGGGCTCGCTCAGTGGGCGCCCACCGCGCGGGCGTGCCGGGCCGCGGCCTCGGCGCCCTGCGTCCACCGCTCCCCGTGACCGGGCAGCACGGTGCGCGCCCCGGTGGCGGCCACCGCGTCGAGGGAGGCGAGGGCCACGGCGGAGTCGTGGGTCGCGGCCCCGGCGACGATCTGCGGGCCGCGCCGGCCGGTGTAGGGGTCCAGCGTCACGAGCGCGTCACCGCTGAGCACGGTCCCCCGGCCGGGCAGGTCCAGGACGCAGTGCCCGTCCGTGTGGCCGGGGGTGTGGACGACCACCGGCCGGCCCGGGACCGGCAGGACGGCCCCGGCCTCGAGCGGGCGCAGCTCCCGCACGCCCCGGACCGCGAGGGCCCCGGCCGCCGCCATGCGGCCGAGCAGCGGCAGGGACCGCGGGTGGGTGAAGGGGTAGAGGAACCGGTTGCGCTCGGGCCGGTACCGGTACGGGTGGGCGGCCAGCCGCGCGTCCGCAGGGTGCCCGTGCACCGGCAGCCGCCACTCCTCCTGCGCCCGCCGGGCGAAGCCCACGTGGTCGAAGTGCGCGTGCGTGAGCACCAGCGCCCTGACCTCGTCGGGGCGCCGCCCGCGCTCCTCGAGTCCCGCCAGCAGCATGGGCCACATGCTCGGCAGGCCGGCGTCCACGAGCGTGACGCCGTCCTCGTCCTCGACCAGGTAGCAGTTGACGTGGGCGTGGGTGATGCGGTGGACGCCGTCGGCCACTTCGGGGGTGAACATGGGTCTCCTCACTCGATCAGTGTGCTGATCATACCTGCCGGGCGCCGACACCGGCCAGGCGACCGCCCCGCCGGGCGGCGCGCCCGGTACCATGGGCCCCACGCAGGGCCCCGGTCCGCGGATCCCCCGGTCCGCCCGGAGCAGGCCCCGCCCTCCCCCGACCTGAACCCCCCGAAAGGTCCCGCTGTGAACGCTCAGCGTCCCGATGCCCTGCCCTCCGTGGAGATCGTCGCCGTGCCCTTCCACCGGCTCCGCCGGAACCGGTGGGCCATGACCTTCGTCCCGGCCGGCGGCGGGCACGCCGTCCGTCGCACGTTCCCGGAGTTCCGGGACGCGGTGGTCGCCGCCCGCGGCCTCGCCCTGGCCGGGAGGACGCCCGTCAGCGCCTGAGCCCGGCGGCTCCCACCGCCGCCGGTGCCTCTGCGGCCGGGGGTCACTCGGCGAGCGCCTCCACGAGGACGTCGGCGACGGCCTGGCTGGACTGGGGGTTCTGGCCGGTGATCAGGTTGGCGTCGCGGATGACGTGGCTGGACCACGCGGGGCCGGTCTCCACGACGGCCCCCTTCTCCCTGAGCACGGTCTCCAGGAACCAGGGGGTGTTCTCCCCGGTGCCGCCGCCGAGCTCCTCCTCGTTGGTGAAGGCGGTCAGCCGGCGGCCCGCGAAGAGGAAGGTCCCGTCGTCCTGGGCGCTGAGCAGGGCTGCCGGGCCGTGGCAGAACGGGGCGATGAGCCGGCCGGTCCGGTCCGAGGAGGCCAGGATCCGGCCGAGCGAGGGGTCGTGGACGAGGTCCGCCATGGGACCGTGGCCGCCGGGCAGGACCACGGCGTCGTAGTCGTGCTCGTCGACCTCGGCGAGGACGCGGGGGGCGGCGAGCTCGGCGGCGATCTCCTCCAGGTAGGTGCGGAACTCGTCGGCCCGCTCCTGGCCCCCGGTGACGTCCGGGGAGAGGCTGACCCGGTCCACGGTGGGCCGGCGACCGCCGGGGGTGGCGATGTCGACGGTGTGCCCGGCCCGGCGCAGCGCCCGGTGGGCGACGACGAGCTCCTCCGCCCAGAAGCCGGTGGGGTGCTCGGTGCCGTCCCGCATGGTGAGGGAGTCGGCCGCCGAGACGATCATCAGAACACGGGCCATGATGGTCAGCTCCTCAGCTGTGGTGCCTGTCCGGGTGTTTTCCGTCGTGCGTGCCGCAACGGCTCCGCCCGCGCGCTTATTCCGTCCGGCGGCCCAGGGTGCGTCGCTATGCTGACCGGGATTCCGGCTCGACCGAGGAGGCCACCATGGACCAGCACGACGAGGACCAGCACCGCGAGCAGCACGCCCACCGGCGCAGGGGGCGGCGCACGGTCGTGATCACCGGCGCGAGCGACGGCATCGGGGCCGCCGCCGCCCGCGAGCTGGCGGGGCGGGGCCACGACGTCGTCGTCGTCGGGCGATCGGGCGCGAAGACCGCGGCGGTGGCCGGGCCCCTCGGGCTCCAGCACTTCACCGCGGACTTCGCGCGGCTCGACGACGTGCGCCGGCTCGCCCGGGAGCTGCAGGAGTCCGTGCCGCGGATCGACGTGCTGGTCAACAACGCCGGCGGGATCTTCGACCGCCGCGAGCTGACGCCCGACGGGCACGAGATGACGTGGCAGGTCAATCACCTGGCGCCCTTCCTGCTCACCCACCTGCTGCTCGACCGGCTCGTGGCGGACGGCGCGGCGGTGCTCAGCACGTCCAGCGTGGCGGCCCGCATCGGCCGGCTCTCGCCGGAGGTCCTCGTCGACGACCGGCGCTGGTCCCCGCAGGGGGCCTACGGGGACACGAAGCTCGCCAACATCCTCTTCACCCGCGGTCTCGACCGCCGGCACGGGCCGCACGGCCTCGCCGCCGCGGCGTTCCACCCCGGGGGCGTCGCGACGAACTTCGCCTCGGGCACCACCACCCCCCTGCGGTTCCTGTATCGCACCCGTCTGGGCCGCCGGCTCATGATCACCCCGGAACGGGGCGCGGAGACCCTGGTGTGGCTGGCGGAGGGCGTCGCCGGCGAGGACTGGCGCCCCGGGGGCTACTTCGAGAAGAGGCGGCCCGCCCGTGCCCCGTCCCGCGCGGCCGACGTCGCGCTCGCGGACGCCCTGTGGCGGCGCAGCGCCGAGCTGGTGGGGCTCACCCCGGGGCACCCGGCCGGCTGAGCGCCAGCGCGTCGACCTTCGCCCAGAGCTGCTCGACCGTCCCATCGTTGACGAGGACGGCGGTGATCCAGCGCGGGTCGATGCCGGCCTCCGAGGGGTGCGGGTCGTCCGGGGCGGGAGCCCCGGGGCGCACCACGTGCACCACCCGGCCCCCCGCGGCCGTGATGGCCTCTGCCTCGACGTCGAAGCGCACGTCCGTGAACACGACCGGCCCGCCCAGCCGGCGGGCGGTCTCCAGCCCGCGGTCCGCCCACACCGTCTCCCCGAAGACGGCCTTGCCGGCCTCGTTGCCGACCTTCTGCAGCAGCGTCCGGATCTCCCGGTGCACCGGGTCCCGCACCTCGTCCTTGAGCAGACCCCAGTCCCCGCCGGCCTCCGCCAGCACCGTGGCGAGCCGCACGAGCCGGCCGTCCCGGACGCCCACGAGGGGGTCCAGCTCGGTGAGGAACAGCCGCAGCGGGTCCGCGAAGGCCACCCGTGCGTAGCCGTGCGCGTCCACGAGGCGGTCGCCGCACGTGTCCTTGCCCGACTGCTTGCGCCCGTGCAGCCCGATCAGCCGCGGGCGGGGGTCCGGTTCCTGGGCCATGACGGGTCTCCTCCGGTCGTGCGCCGACGTGGTCCAGCGTACGGACGGGGGCACGACGGCGCACGGGGCACCACCCGCCGCAAAGTTGCACTATGATGTCGTGAGTGCAACATCTATTCGACCTCGGGCGCCTCCGGTGACGGCGGGCGCACGGGAGCAGCGCATGCGCCGGACCCGCCGCTCCCTCATCGCCGGTGCGCGCCGGTTGACCGCCGAGCGCGGGCTGGCGGGGTTCACCGTGGACGAGCTCTGCGCGGAGGTCGGGATCTCCCGGCGGAGCTTCTTCAACTACTTCGCCTCCAAGGACGACGCCGTGCTGGGCACCCCGGTCCGGGACCCGCTCGAGGCCTTCGGCGAGCAGTTCGTGGCCGGAGGCTCCGCCCCGGACGGAGCCCCGCTGCTGAGCGCCCTGCAGGAGCTGGTCGTGCGCTCTTTCGCCCTGCTGGAGGGCCCCCACGACCGGACCCTGCTGCTGGACGTCCTGCGCCGCGAGCCCGTGCTGCTCCAGCGGCTCACCGAGACCATGGAACGCCGGCTGGCCGAACTGACGGAGCTCATCGCGCGCCGGCAGGGCTGCGGGGAGCGGGACCCGTTCCCCGGCGTGGCCGCCGCCGTCGTCTCCCACCTCGCCGGGCACACCGTCCACGAGCTCCTCGAGACCCGGCCGGCCGGCGCCGACCCGGACGAGTCCCCGCCCCTGGAGGAGTTCGCGGAGCTGCTGGCCCGCAACGTCCGCCTCGCCGGGGCCCTGCTCTCCCCCGGCGCCACCGCCCCGCAGACGACGCCGGACACCGCCGCGGACACCCGCTCAGCCACTCCCCCCGACACCTCTGACCCGTCCCCGGACACCGAAGGAAGCCCATGACCACCACCCCGCCCGCGGTCGCGCAGGACGCCCCGCTGCTGGTGCTGACCCAGAAGCGGATCTGGATCATCTTCTCCGCCCTCATCGCCGGGATGATGCTCGCCAGCCTCGACCAGACGATCGTCTCCACCGCCATGCCGACCATCGTCGGGGAGCTGGGCGGCGTGGAGCACCAGGCCTGGATCACCACGGCCTACCTGCTGGCCACCACCATCGTGATGCCCGTCTACGGCAAGTTCGGCGACGTCCTGGGCCGGCGCAACCTCTTCCTGGTCGCCATCGCCCTGTTCACCCTCGCGTCGGTGGGCTGCGCCCTGGCCACCGGTTTCTGGCAGTTCGTGACCTTCCGCGCGCTGCAGGGGCTCGGCGGCGGAGGACTGATGATCCTTTCCCAGGCGATCATCGCGGACATCGTCCCGGCCTCCGAGCGCGGCAAGTACATGGGCCCGCTCGGCGGCATCTTCGGGCTCTCCGCCGTGGCGGGGCCGCTGCTCGGCGGCTACTTCGTGGACCACCTCACCTGGCAGTGGGCCTTCTACATCAACATCCCCATCGGCATCGCCGCCTTCGCCATCGCGTGGTTCACCCTGACCCTCCCGCACAAGCGCGCGACCCGCAGGATCGACGTGGCCGGCGTCCTGCTGCTGTCCGTGGCGACGACCTGTCTCATCTTCTTCACCGAGTTCGGCGGCAACGCCGAGCACGGCTGGGGCGCGGCCGCCACCTGGGCCTGGGCGGGCGGCATGGTCGTGGCCACGGCGCTGTTCATCTGGAACGAGACCCGGGCCGAGGACCCGATCATCCCCCTGGGCCTGTTCCGCAACCCGGTGTTCGTCAACGCCACCGCGATCGGCCTCACCCTGGGGCTGGGGATGTTCGCCGCCATCGCGTTCGTGCCCACGTTCCTGCAGATGTCCTCCGGCACCTCGGCGGCGGAGTCCGGGCTGCTCATGGTCCCCATGATGGTCGGGATGATGGGCACCTCGATCTGGTCCGGCCTCAGGATCTCCCGCACCGGCCGGTACAAGGGCTACCCGCCGGCGGGCACGCTCGTCACGGCCTCGGCCATGCTCGCCATGACCACGCTGGCGGCCGAGACGCCCATCTGGCTGATCTGCGTCTACCTCCTCGTGCTCGGCGCGGGCCTGGGCCTGATCATGCAGGTCATCGTCCTCGTGGTGCAGAACGCCGTGGACCCGTCCATGGTGGGCACCGCCACCAGCACCAACAACTACTTCCGCGAGGTCGGCGCGGCCCTCGGCGTGGCGATCTTCGGGGCGATCTTCACCAACAACCTCTCGGAGCAGCTCACGGCCGTCTTCACCGGCGCCGGCGCCTCCGCCGCCCAGGCCGGGGAGGCGACCGCCACCCTGGACCCGCAGACCCTGGCGCAGCTGCCCGAGCCCGTCCGCGAGGGCATCGTCACCGCGTACGCAGACTCCCTCGCCCCGGTGTTCTGGTACCTCATCCCCTTCATGCTGCTGGCCTTCGTCCTCGCGGTGTTCCTCAAGCAGATCCCCCTCTCCGACACCGCCGGCATGGTGGCCCGCGGCGAGGCCATCGGCGGCGCGGAGGCCGCCGCGCACGAGGCCGCAGCGAAGAAGGCCGCCGCGATGGAGGCCGCGGCGCAGGAGACCGCGGCGCAGGAGACCGCGGCGCACGACGACGCGCGCCGAGCGTCCTCCACCGGCACTCCCGCCCCCTGACGGGTCCCGGCGTCCGGCCGGCCCGGAGCGGGAACTGGCCGAAAGGCCATGTGCTTCTGTGAACACCCCCGGTAGGCTCGGGCCCGGGCCGGATCCGCGCCCGGCCCGGGCCCCACCCACCCCCCTCGGAAGGAACTGTCATGATCAGACTGGTCGGCGAGTTCGACGCGTTCTTCAACCCCAACTTCACGGCCATCCTCGGCATGTTCTTCGACCTGGTCCGCGCGGTGCTGCTCGGCGGCTGAGCCCCGGTCCACCCCGCGCCCTCGGCGCCGCCGGAGCCCCTCCGGCGGCGCCGTCCGCGTTCCCGGAAACTTTCGGCGGTCGGCGCCGCCTGCTAGGTTCTGCGCATCAGGCACTCGGCGGATCGGCCGCCCCCGCAGCGCAGACCCCAGGAGGTCGCCGTGAGCCAGCACCACCACGTCGGCGGAGCCACCGGCGTCGGCACCCGCGCCGTGGTGGTCCGCGGCGGGCCCGTCCTGCGCACCGAGCGGCACACCGTCGTCGACGAGACCGACCGGACCGTCACGGTCGACGACGGCACCCGGTTCGCCAAGACCACCGGACCGGTGCGGGACGCCCCGGAGGCCGACCCCGCCGAGCCCGACGGCGCGCACGCCCCGGTCCGGCTCGTCACCGAGGGCCACCCGGCCTTCGAGCAGCTGTGGGCGGACGCGGTCCTGAGCACGTTCACCGACTCCGACCACACCGCCTACGTCGAGGGCCTGATCGCCTCGAACCGGCTCGCCCGGCGCGGCGACGTGCACGCCCACTACGACGTGGCCGCCATCATCGACGAGCTCGCCGCCCTGCACCCCGACCTCGAGGCGATCCCCGAGGACCTGTTCTGGGCGGTCGTCGACCGGCACGGCCGCGAGGACGACCGGGACGTCACCCCCTGACGCCGTTTCGGGACCGGCGCGCCGGTCCCCGGCTCAGCCCAGGCGCCCGTCCGAGTGCCGCAGGTAGCAGCCGGCGCACATCGACTCGTAGGACACGGCCGCACCGTCGATGGCCACCTGGTCGCCCTCGAAGACCGGCTCCCCGTCCACCGTGCGGGCGTTGAACATCGCCTTCGACCCGCAGCGGCAGATCGTGCGCAGCTCCTCGACCGTGTGGGCCACGGCCAGCAGGCGCGCCGCGCCCGGGAACGCCTCCGTGCGGAAGTCGGTGCGCAGCCCGTAGGCCAGCACCGGGACGCCGTCGAGCACCGCGATGCGCAGCAGGTCGTCGACCTGGGCCGGGGCGAGGAACTGCGCCTCGTCCACCAGCAGGCAGTGCACCGGTCCGCGCTCCCGCACGGCGGCCCGGAAGCGCTCGCGCGCCCCGTCCTCCGGGGCCAGCAGCAGGTCGACCCGCCGGGACTCCCCCAGCCGTGAGACCACGGTGTCCGCGCCCTTCGAGTCGATCGCGGGCTTGGCGACGAGGACCGTCTGGTCGCGCTCCTCGTAGTTGTGCGCGGCCTGGATCAGCACGGTGGACTTGCCGGAGTTCATCGCCCCGTGCCGGAAGTAGAGCTTCGCCATCAGCGGGTCCCGGCGGGCCGGGGGGCGAGGGTGGTCATGCGGGTTCTCCTGGGATCGTGCGGGGTGCTCGGCGGGGGCGCCGTGCGTGCCGGTGAACACCCTACGTCCGCCGCGCGGCCGGCCGGCGCCCGGCGCGACGGCCGGACCCGGCGCCCTCCGCCGCTACCCTGGAGCCCATGGGCTGGCACATCGGCACCTCCGGGTGGAGCTACGACCACTGGGAGCACGTCCTCTATCCCCCCGGCACGGCCCCGGCCAAGCGCCTGGAGATCTACACCCGGGCCTTCTCCACCGTGGAGCTCAACGCCAGCTCCTACCGCTGGCCGCGCAGCAGCACCTTCGCCGGCTGGAACCGGCGCCTGCCGGAGGGCTTCCGGATGACGGTGAAGGCCCCCCGCGGACTGACGGACGCGAAGAAGCTCTACGCGCCCGAGACCTGGAGCCGGCGGATCGCCGAGTCCTGGCACGAGCTGCGGGACCGGCGCGGCGTGCTGCTCGTCCAGCTTCCGCCGGCGCAGGCCCGCGACGACGCGCGCCTCGACTGGTTCCTGGCCGGGCTGCCCGACTGGCTGCCCGTCGCCGTGGAGTTCCGCCACGACAGCTGGGTGCACCCGGAGGTCTTCGGGCTGCTCCGGCGCCACGGCGCGGCGTACTGCGTGATGAGCGGGGCCGGGCTGCCCTGCGTGCTCGAGGCCACCGCCCCGTTCGTCTACGTCCGCTTCCACGGCCCCGACCACCACCACCTCTACGCCGGCTCCTACTCGGACGAGGACCTGGCCTGGTGGGCGGACCGGATCCGGGAGTGGCACCACGGCGGCCGCGAGGTCTACGCGTACTTCAACAACGACGGCGACGGCCACGCCGTGCGCAACGCCCTGACGCTGCGCCGGCTCCTCGAGGGCGGCTGAGGAGATCCCCGGCCGGGCGCAGGACGCCGTGCGCGGGATGCCGGGCCCGGGCATAGGATCGGGCCATCACCGTCGAGCAGGACAGGAGCCGGAGATGGACCGCTACCCCGAGCCCGCGGACCGCGACGAGGCCTGGGCGGAGACGAGCCAGGAGGGACTGGGCGTCCGAGACGAGACCTGGCTGACCGCCACCACCGACGAGAGCAACCGGCGCGCCGGCGCTCCCCCCGAGGAGGCCGAGGACGACGCCCCGCCGCCGGAGGACCCGGAGGCGGGGACCGGGCGCCCGTCGGACGACGAGTAGCCCCCCCCGGCCGGTCAGTCCTGCGGGCTCCACGTCTCCCCGTCCGCGAGGGCGTTGAGCTCGTAGGCGGTCCGCCCGTCGAGGGACTCGCGCAGGATGTCGGCGTGCCCGGCGTGCCGGGCGTTCTCCTCGACCATGTGCAGCGCCACCCACCGGGCGGGCCACGTCACCAGGTCCCGCGGGAACCACGGGGCGTCCGGGACGGGGATGCGGGCCTCCGGGTCCGCGGTGCGCAGCCCGGCCTCGACGCGGTCGGCCAGCGCGTTCAGGGCCGCGCCCAGGGACTCGGCGGTGTCCTCCGGGCGCACGGCCTGCGGCAGGATCGCCCCGGCGGCCCAGCCGGCCTCGTCCAGCGGCTCCCCGGAGGTCCGGTGGGGGTCCGTGAGCACTGCGAACGGACCGTGCCCGCCGATGAACAGGACGTGCCGGGCCAGCGCGCCCAGGCTCATGGCGCTCGCCGAGGGCGTCGCCCGCAGCTGCTCGGCGTCGAGGCCCTGGAGGGTGGTGGCGACCTGGCGGATCTGCTGGCTCGCGAAGGCCGCCAGGGCGTCGCGCTCGTCGGTGACGGTGGGGGTGAGGAAGGGCACGGTGGGCTCCTGAGGTGTCGTGCGGCGCGGGGCTCAGCGGGTGTGGGCGTACAGGTCGCGCAGCAGGGCGAGCTCCGCCCCGTGGTGGATCAGCTCGCGGTTGATGTGCAGCACCAGGGCGAGCATCGGCAGCTCCGCGTACGGGCCCTCCACCGGGCCGCACGGGCGCGCCAGGTCCGAGTCCGTCAGCGAGTGCACCCCGGCCGTCCAGCGGGCGAACTCGCGGTCGAGCTGGGCCAGCGCCTCCTCCGCGGTCCCGGCGTACGCCCAGCTCTGGTAGGACGCCTCGGGGCCGGCGAAGTGCCCGTGGCTGCGCGCGGCGAGGACCCCGACGACGACGTGCGCCAGCCGCCAGGCGATGGTCGTGAACGGCGCGGGCACCGGTTCGGGGAAGGCGAAGTCCAGCACGAGCTCCCCGCGGCCCGTCTGCATCGGGGTGCGTTCCTCGGCCCGGGGATGGACCGTCCACGCGGACCCGCCGGTGGGGTCGAAGAAGTACTCCTCGTCGGTCAGGCCGGCGAGGCGGGGCCGCAGCTGGTGGGTCCAGTGCCGGTCGATCTGGTCGGCGGCACAGGCGGCGACGTCGAGGTCGGTCATGGCGGTTCCCTCCTGATCGGGGCGCCTCCGGCGCAGCGTCCGGTGACAGGTCCAGTGTCCTCCCCGTGGCGGACAGATCCTGTCCGCGTCCGCGCAGCGCCCATGCTGTGACGGATGCCGCGCACTGCCTCTGTCCTCCCGGGCGGCGGCTCTGGACCGGCGCCCATGACGGTCCTGGACGTGGGGCGCATCGTGCTCTGCATGGCGTTGCGCTCGTGTCCCTGGACGGCCGGGACAGCGGCACGGACGGCGCGGTGCTGCTCGCGGCGGTGGTCGTCCACCGGGTCCTCACGGTGCTGATCGGCCGCCGGGACGCCGCCTCCCCCACCGGGGCGCCGAACCCTCCGCCGGACCGGCCGCCCGCCGCACCCGGTGTCGACGGGCCACCGGCCGGGGAGGCCTCGGCCGGTGTCTCGCTCGTCCTCGTCGTGGTGGGGGTGGGACTCCTGGTGGCCGGGGCCACGGTCCTCGTCGAGGGGGCGGTCGACGTCGCCACGGCCCTGGGCGTCAGCGGCCTCGTCGTCGGGCTCACGGTGGTCGCCCTCGGGACGTCCCTGCCCGAACTGGCGGCCTCCGTCGTCGCGGTCCGCCGAGGACAGCGGGATCTCGCCATCGGCAACGTCGTGGGCAGCTGCCTGCTGAACCTCGGACTGGTGCTCGGGTGCCGGCGATCCTCGTCGACAGCGGCCTGCCGGTACCGGCGGCGGCCGTGGCCCTGGACATCCCGGTGATGCCGGCCGCCGTGGTGGCGCTGCTGCCCAACGCCTTCACCGGGTTCCCCGTGGCGCGCTGGGAGGGCGGTCTGTTCCTGCTCCTGTACTTCGACTACACCGGGTACGTGCTGCTGGCGGCCACCGAGCACGACGCCCTGGAGGGGTTCAGCTCCGTGATGGTCTCGTTCGTGCTGCCCCTGGTCGTGATGACCCTCGTGGCGGTGAGCGCCCACGAGCTGGGCCGGCGCCGCGAGCGCCGCGGGCTCGGCGGGCCGGCGGGCGCCCCCAGCCGCCGCGGGTGGGCCGGGGCACGGTCACGGTCAGCCGGACCGCAGTCCGCTCACACCGTTGCCGAGGAGCACCGCGCCGATGACGACCAGCACGACGGTCATCACCCAGGAACCGTTGGCGGTCATCCACCCCTTCGCGGCCGCCAGCACCGTGGCGGCCCGGTCCCCCAGGACCACTTGGAGCAGCACCGGGGCGGCGACCGCGGCGCTGGCGACCCCCGTGAACAGCAGGAGCGCGAGCACCTGGTGCGCCACGGACGCCGTGGCCGTCGCGATCGCGGCCGCCCCCGAGACGACCAGCACCGCGTTCTTCGGGTTCACCGTGACCAGCAGGAACGCCACGGCCAGGGCCTTCGAGGGCGTCATCGTGTCGACCGCCGTCATCCACCGCGGCGATTGCGACCCCTCGCGCGACCGGCTCCGCCACTGCTTGACCCCCAGCAGCAGCAGCGTGCCGCCGAGCACCACCCGCAGGACGCCGACCCAGGGCGCGGGATCGTCGCGGGGCAGGGTCGTGTCGACGACCAGCACGGTGAGGGCGGCTACGACGGCGATCCCGGCGATCCAGCCGGACAGGAACGCGGTGACCGCGCCCCGGGTCCCGCTGGTGACGAGCATCAGCACGATCACGGCGACGGGCAGGGAGGCGGCGAGCAGTCCCAGCGCGATCGGGAGACCCGCGGCTGCGGCTGCCGGCACGACGACCTCCTGGGAACGGGTGCCCGCGACCGGGCCGCTGACGCCCGGGGCTGCGGTCGAGCCGACCGCTCCCCTCGACGAGGGCTGGGACCCCGGGCACCCGGACCCACCCGTCGTGCGACGCGGACGATCGGAACACCGGCCTCGGGGGCACGTCCTTCTCCACCAGGGTGGAGGTCGCGGGGGCGGCCGCGGATCACCCGCCGCGGGTGGTCGTCCTCAGCGTCCCGGCGATGTCGCGGGCCCAGGCCTCGATCCGGGGCCAGTCCCGGTGGTCGCCGAAGCGCCCCCCGGTCCCCCGGAGGAGGAGGCCGGCCCAGCCCGGCAGCTGCTCGGCCTGCGCTACCCCGGACAGCAGCAGGTGCCCGCGCGGGTGCACCACCTCCCGCAGGGACGCGGCCAGCCGCCGGTTCTGGGCGCGGCGGGCCGGTTCGCGAAGGATCCGGGGCAGGGCCGCGGACATTCCCACGCTGAACAGCCACACCGGCCGGGTCCGCAGCACGGCCTGGTGGCGGTGGACGAACGCGGTGGCCACCGGCAGCCAGTCCTGGTCGTGGATGGCACTGCCCAGCACGACGGCGTCGTAGTCGCCGAGACCGTCCTGCTGTTCCATGGGCCCGACGTCGACCGACGAGCCTTCGTCCCGGAGCACGTCGGCGATCCGCCGGGCGATCTCTGCCGTCGATCCGTGTGCGCTGGCATGTGCGACGAGAATCCGCATCTCCGCCTCCCTCTCGGTCCTGCCCCCAGCGTAGGCCGACGACCGGCCGGACCGGGTGACGACCGGGGACGCGGGACGTAGCGTAGAACCATGAACGATCTCGTGCTGTCCCTGACCAGCTCCGCGGCTGCCGGAGCGCTGACGCTGGTCTCCCCGTCCGGCTGGTCGCCCCGGGTGCGCGCCGCGTACGTCGTGGTGCCGGGAGTCCTGGTCGCCGGCGCAGGAGGGTGGGTGCTCTCCCGGAACACCGGTGGGGAGGACTCTGTCGTTGCCGGTGCCGAGGCCGGGCCCCTGGCCGACGGGAGCCCTGTCGCGGCGCAGCGGCTGCCGGTGGCGGCGCGGGCGGCGCTGCTGCTGGGTCTCGGCGCGGCGACGTGCGGGGTCCAGGCCGCCTCGCTGCGGATCGACGCGATGCTCGAGCGGTGGCTGGTCGCCGGCGGGGCGGCCCATCCGCGCCGGTGGATGGCCGCGCTCGCGGTGCTCGCCTCGCTGGGCATGGACGCCGCCGGGGACCGCATGAGCGCCCTCGCCGGGGAGGACCGCCGGCCCGTTGCCTGACGACCTCCGCCGCCCCGGGCGCGGCGGCTGTTACGGTTCCCCCAGCAGGCGCCGGACGCCCGCGTCGCCCATCGACCCCCGACTCCGACTCCACGAGGAGCACCACCATGGCCGCTGAGCCCGTCGCCCGGCAGACCGACCCGGTCCTCGTGCCGTTCGGCGCCCCAGCCGTCTCTCCCGCCCCGGGCCGTGGTGAGACCGGGTCGCGGGCTCGTCGCGCCCCCGGGTCCCGCAGCCGGCCGCGCCGGCCGGTCCGCTGAGCCCGGGTCACCGGACGGTGGACGAGCGGCGGAGGCTGAACCAGGGCGGTGCCGTGTACCCCGGTGCGCGCGCGGTGGTCATCCCCGCCCGCACCGAAGCCACCGGGGAGCCCACCACCCGCCGTGTGGTCGTGGCCGCCGACCGGAGGAGCTTCACCCTGGACGACGGTCAGGTCTACGAGCGGCTCTCCGGGGCGCTCTGGTCCCAGCGGCGCTCCCCGGACGTCGGCACGCTGCTGGTCCGTCAGGCCTGCACCGAGGGCGCGGCCCTGTTCGACGGCCTCTGGCGCTCGGCCGCGGACCCGTCGCCGCGGACGGCGGCCGAGGTCGCCGAGGCGCAGGAGGCGGCTGTGGTTGAGGCACTGCGCGCCCGGCACCGCGTTCCGCCCTGGTCGAGGCCGGACTTCTACTACGACGTGGTCCGGGCGCGAGAAGCCCTGGCCGGTCTGAGCTCGGACCTCTCCCGGATCCCCGACGAGAGGTTCTGGGCCGTGGTGGGGCGCCACCGGCGCACTCCCGCCGAGATCGCCGGGCTCAACCAGCCGGTGGGGCCCGACTGTCTCACCGCGGAGCACGGGACCTGCCGGCGGTGCCGGCCCGTGCACGTGTGGGCGTGGGTTGCCGAGCGCCGCTGGAGCCACCACGGCGGTGACCCGTCCGTGGTCTACGACGTCGAGGCGATCGTCGCCGTGCTCGAGCGCATCGACCCCGAGTACCGGCACACCCCGGGCCGGGTCCTCACCCGTGTCCTCGACGAGCACCACCGTCCGGAGCAGGGGGCCGCCCCGTGAGCGCGGCGCCGACGGACGGCGCACCGCGCACCGGACCCGGGCCCGCCCCCGTCCGCACGCCGGCCCCAGCACGCCACCCGATCCCCTCGACGACAGGACGTCCCATGCGCCGACCCGTTCCCGCTCTGCTCGCTCTCTCCGCCCTCGCCCTGACCGGCTGCGCGCCGACCGCCGACGACATCCAGGCGATGGTGGCCGGCGGGGCCGCCTACGAGGACGCGACGGCGCTGCGCGACGACGTCGTCGGGGCCGGCATCGACTGCCCGGGCACGGACCAGCTGCGCGCCCCGGCCGACCCGGAGACCACCTACCTGGACTGCGCCAACGGACGCATGGCCATGGCCGTCACGGACTCCGAGGAGCGCATGGAGGGGCTGTTGGACACCCTCAGCAGCGAGCAGGGCGCCTCCTTCCTGCACGCGGACAACTGGGTCGTCATCTCGAGGGACGCGGCCCCGCTGCAGCAGCTCCGGGACGAGCTCGGCGGGGACATCACCACGAACCCCTGAGCGGTCACGGTGCCGCTCGCCGTCCGCCCGCACGGATCGTGGGAGCCCGGCACCGCCGCACGACGGACGCCCACGGCCCCCCTCACGGACGTGCCCCCGGCCTGCTACGACCAGGAGGCGGTCGTGAGGAGGGAGAAGAGAGGCTCGAAGTCGTAGCTCGTGGTGCTGTTGGTCATGACCACGATGCCCAGGCCGTGTTCTGGGTAAAGACGCATGACGTTCCAGAATCCGGCGCCGGCCCCGAAGTGCTCGACCCACTGCCCCGTTTCCTGGGTGGGGCGGCGGAACCAGCCGATGCCGTGGTCGAAGGGCTTCCCCGGGTGCTCGATCACTCGCATCGATCGGGCCGTCTCAGCGGACAGGATGCGATGCCCGTCGATCTGGCCATCACCCAGGTGCAGCCGCAGAAAACGTCCGGCATCCGTCACGTCGCCGACCAGACCGCCGTAGGCGGCTCCGTCGACGTAGAAGGGCCGCAGGCCCAGGTAGGCGCCGTGACGGGTCCCGGCCACCCCGGGTGGGAGCAGACGGCGCAGCAGCGGATCGGCGGCGCGCGGGGCGCGCACACAACCGGTGGCAGCTGGTGCCTCCGGGCGGTAGGTGAACCCGGTGCTGGTCATGCCCACCGGATCCAGCACGGCTTGCCGCAGATAGGACGTCACCGGCATACCGCTCACGGCTTCGATGATCTGACCCAGCGCAAGATAGCCGACGTTGGTGTATCGGGCCCTGTGCCCCGGGGCGTGGCGGTAGGCGCGCGGTCGTCTCATCACGGACCGCAGCAGGTCCTCGGCCGCCGGCGGCTCCTGCTCGGCCGGGTGCACCCATCGCAGCGGCAGAGGATTGGACAACCCCGCGGTGTGGGTCAGCAGCTGCCCTACCGTGGGCTGGGAGGCACGCGGGGCGCGCAGACAGTCCACGTAGTCGGCCACCGGGGCGTCCAGCTCGAGGCGACCGTCCTCGACCAGGGTCATGGCGGCCGTGGCGGTCACGATCTTGGTCATGGAGAACCACAGATACACCGTGGCCGGAGTCGCGGGCGCCTCCGTGGCCAGGTCAGCAGTTCCGAACCCGCCGGCGTACAACGACCGCTGTGAGTCGACCACGACCAGGGACAGTCCCGGGATGCGCCCGGTGCGCATCATGGTCATCACCGCCTCCGCCAACCACTCAGGAGTACCCCCTGGCTGGGCCCCGGAATCACCGGGGTGGTTCTCGGATGGATGGCTGTGCATGGCATCCCCCAGATGCGCGACTCCACCGACGTCGCAACGGTCTGACGCCACCTTGAAATTCTGTCGCTGCGGTGTCAAGACCGAAACCGTCCAAACCATACAGACGACGCAGACGGAGTCCGCCAAGACGCTGCGCTCGGCCCCTCAGCGCCAAACGACGACCGATCCCGCCGTGAACCGCTGCAGACACCTGCGTCCGCAACGGGAACCAGCGCGGCGGGCATATGAACCCCCGCTGCAACGCCGAACTTCCGAGAAGTGATTGGTAGCCAGCCATATTTAGAGAGGCGACGGCGCCCTCCTGACCGTCTGGTTCGCCGCCGGCGCGGCAACTGTGGCCTCAGCTTGGAAGCACGACGAGCTCGCCGCTGTGCGCTCTGCGGCCGGCCCTCCGGTGAGGAATCCGCCCGACTGCGGAGGCTGGCCCCCTCTTCTGTGTCGAGACGTCCGGCTGTGCCAGGCGGTAGCTTCGGCACCATGGACCAGGACGGGCGTACGAAGGAGGGGGCGTCTCCACAGGTCGACAGCACCCCGATCCCCTCGGCTTTGCGGGTTCTTCGGGGCAGCCTCTGGGTGGGTGCTCTGTTGGTGGTCGGTCTGCCGTTGCTGGTCTGGTGGCAGTTCGGAGTCCTGCGCGAGGACCAACGCGGCCTGTGGACCTCGGCCGTGTCCCTGGCCTACATCCTGCTGGTGAACTCGGTCTCCCGGCGCACGCACGTACCGGGTCCGCGTCCCACCCAGTACGTGGCCCGTGATCGGGTGGGGTGGATCCTCGGCAGTGCCTCCTCGACCGTCACCGTGCCGCAGGACCCCCAGTTGCGGGCCGCCGCTGGCGCGGTGGCCATCTGGCGGATCGAACTCGCGGCGTTCGTCTTTTATGCCGCGGTGGCGTTCGCCCTCACCGGGGTGCTGCGCTGGTCGTCCTTCTGGGGGTTCATCGCCGGGCTGCTGACCGTGTTCGCCCTCGTTCTCATCAGCAGGGCCCGCCGCAGCTGGGTCTTCCTCACCCTCCTACACGCCGAGGAACGACCCCACGATCCCGGCCGGGGGCACGGACTTCGCCGTGGCTGAGCCCATTAGGGATTGTGAGAGGACTCCGCGCCCGTGACGGACATTGCGGCCCTGCTGGCGGTGGCCCACTTCATCCACGAGGGGAGAACCGATGAACGAGCACGCATCTGAGCACCCACGGCCACCGGTTGCCCCGCGCCCCGGGCCGAGGGCGGTGCTGTGGTTGGGTCTGCGCATCCTGCTGTGGGCGGTGGTGCTGGCGCTGGCTTTCGCCGCGGGCCTGTGGCTGATCATCGTCACCGCCCCCAAGGGTGGAGGGGCCGTGATCGGTGCCCCTCTCGTCGCCATGCTCGGGCCGTTGCTGCTCAGCGTCCCCTGGGCTCTCGTGCGCGGCTGGCGTGAGGGGCACCGGGTGGAGACGTATGCGTTCTGGCCGGCCGCCTACCTGCTGGCCGCGTTGCTGGGCACCCCGGTGCTGGTGTGGAACAACGGCTGGTTCACCCCGGGAGCCCTGCCGCCCGGACAGGCCCTGCGCGACATCGCCGGCACGGTCGTCTTCCTGAGCGTGTTGGCGCTGCTGGCATCAGCGGTCGTTGCTGGCGCCGCCGCAGCGGCAGCGGCCACTGCACGCTGGGTCCGCCGGCGGCACGCCACGTCTCAAGCCCACCCCTGAAGCTGACAGGGAAACCCGACAGGAGGCACCATGGCCACCGGAAAAGCTCCGATCAGCGGCACCCCCGCGATCGCCTGTGGCCTCCTGGCGGCGACCACCGTGATGATCACCGTCGTCAGCGGAAGCTCTTGGAACACCGTGGTGAGTGCTCTGACCACTTTCGCGATGTTCGTCATCGTGTGGCGAGGAATGAAGAAACAAGACCGGGAGTACCAAGAGCGCTTGGAACGCCTGAAGCAGCGCTTGAGAGACGAATAGCGCTCCCTCCAGATCAAGAACCGCACATCCAAGGCGGCGGACCCCGTAGATCATCGAAACCGCGGCAGCCTCCGCGACGCTCCTCGTATCGCACTGCTTCCTCAACTACTGACGCTGAAACTGCTGCCCGCCGGGTCGTGCCTGAGCGTGCAGCACCGTGAGATAGATCAGGCTTCGGCGGAGCCGGAAGGCAGACACCAGCGCCATGCCTATCGGGGCACCGAGAAAGCTCGACCACGGCGCTTCCGGACGGATGAGCATGCCCAGGACGACTCCCAGGACGAAGAAGATGAGCACCACGAACATCTGGAGCTCGGTGCAGGCAACCGCCGCCGCGGTAGCCCGCACCCCCGGATCCACCGGCACCTCCCTGGTCTTGATGACCGACGAAAGCGCCCACTTCCACCGCTCCTGACTGACCCGCTTGTCCAGTCGAGGCTGCGACGGCTGCACGAGATACTGGACCAGCCCGGCCAACGCAAAGAGCAAGAAGACGACCAGGAACCACCATCCGTCCCCCGTTCCGCCAGGCAGGACCACAGCCACCAGCGGAGGACCGGCCACAGCGACCAAGGAAGCCGGTATGGAGCGCACTGCCAGCTGACCCACCGTCGGCGCTGCAGAGCCGTCCATCAGCCGGGCGTGAGCCCCCGCGTCGCCGCTACTCGTCACGCTCACGACGCTACCGGCCGGTTCGGGCGGGAACCACGACGCACAAAAGGGGAACGGCGGATTCTGGTGGTCATTGCAACAGCAGGTCGCCGATCACTTCGATCGGTTTCTGGAACTCTAGGCGTTTGCGGGGACGGTCGTTGAGCTCCTCGGCGACCGCGTCGAGCTCTGCGGCAGTGAACGCTGAGAGGTCGGCGCCTTTCGGGAAGTATTGGCGCAAAAGGCCGTTGGTGTTCTCGTTGATACCGCGTTGCCAGGGCGAGTGTGGGTCGCAGAAGAAGATCTCGATCCCGGCGTCCACCCGCACCTGCTTCCAGTCGCGCATTTCCGTGCCTTGATCCCAGGTCAGCGACCGTCGCAGCGCCTCCGGCAGTGTCTTGATCTTCGCGGCCAGCCCGTCACGGACCTGTTCGGGTTTGTAACCCTCGGGCAGGTGAACAAGCATCGTGTAGTTGGTGGTGCGTTCCACCAGGGTTCCGATGGCGCTCTGATTGTTCTTGCCAATGATCAGGTCACCCTCCCAATGGCCCGGCACTGCGCGGTCCTTGGCCTCAGCGGGCCGGTCGCTGATGTTGATCATGTCCGGGACCCGGTTCTTGCGTTGCCCGGCCTTGCGGCAGGGCCGGCGCACAGCTCGTCCGGTGCGCAGGTATCGGGTCAGCTCCTGTTTCAGGGCCCCACGGGACTGCACGTAGAGGGACTGGTAGATCGTCTCGGTCGACACCCACATCTCCGGCTTGTCGGGGAATTCTCGTCGCAGGCGCCCAGCGATCTGCTCCGGCGAATACTTCTTGGCGAGGTCTCTCACGACGATCGCACGCACCTCGGGATGGGTGTGCAGCTTCGCTGGCTTCGGGCGCGCTGCTCTTTCATAGGCCAGCACGTGCGCTGTCGTGGCCCGATAGCCGCCTTGGGCGGTGGCGTTACGTCGCAGCTCTCGAGAGATCGTCGACGGTGATCGGCCGATCGCCGCCCCGATCTGCCGCAAAGACTGTCCCTGAACGCGCAACAGGGCGATCTCCTCCCGCTCGGCGAAGCTCAGGCACCGGCCCTTGAGGTCGCGTCCGCGGCGTGGCCGCACCCCACCGGCCTCCTCCAGGACCCGGGCCCCGGTGCGCCGGCTTGTACGGATAGCTGCCACCGCCCCGGTGATGAACTCCCCGGCCTGCATCCGCTCCCAAAACACCTGGAGCAGATCCGGCCTGATCAAGATCGAGTACCCACCCACAACACCACCCCCAACGCTCAGTGTTGCAACCACCGCAAGAACCCGGGGAACCTCAACTGCACGTGCCGATGCCCATGCACCCGCGACGATTAGAAGCGTGATCGGTCCCTGTCGTTACGGGGCCGCCCAGGTGTGAGCATCCCGGACTCATTCAGCAGGAGTGCACCTCCTGCCGCGGGGAGAAAGAGGAGGGCGGGCAGCCATTCAGTAATGGCGAACAGGCCCAGTGCGAGAAGGAGAACGACGATCGCTGCGACTCGGACTTTGGTGTGCATGACATCACTTCCATTGAGTTCGCGAAGCCTAACATCGGCCTCCAGGCCCCCTTGCCACCCGACTCGCCGGGCGGAATCCCAGCGCAAGCAGGAACTTCTACCGCAGCACGGTTCGCCGCTAACCGGGCCCCAAGTAAAGCCTGGCGTAGTGGAGGTCTTCCCTGACTGGTGTTCACCTGTGGTGGGAGCGGTGGAGCACAGCACGGCGGGTCGCCTCCACGCTGGTGCTGACTACCCGCTCCAGCGGCCCCGGACCGAGTGTTGCTCGTTGCCAGGTCCGGGCAACCAGCGCTACGACTACCAAGGGCAGGAGGTACCACAGAGAAGGCTGGTCGTAGTGGGCCTGGAAGGACAGCGCCACCAGGTGGGCGGTGTACAGGGTAAGACCCATCGCGCCCAGTGCCGACAGCGGCAGCAACCACGCCCCGAACTTCCTGGTGGCCAGCAGCAAGCTCCCCAGCACCAGCAGTCCCACGCCCAGGCCGGCCGCGATCGTCCACGCGGTGCCAGTGGGCGCGGGAATGAGCGCCGGCCACCAGGGCGAGTCGGTGGGCAACACCTCCGGGCCCCACACCCGCACCTCCATGCTGGTCCGGTTGCTGGTCAGCAATCGGTCGTACCCGTCGAAGGCGTTGGACACCACGAAGGCCGCCTGGGCGCAGATCACCAGTAATGCTCCCACCACCAGCACCCGGACCTGGACCCCCGTGTCACGCAGTCGCATCCGCCCCAAGCCCAGCCCGACCAGCAGACAGGTCATGTACGACAGGATCGGGTGACTGCCGGTGAACAGCAGGTGGGAGATCCTGCCCTCGGCCCCGCTCACCCCGTCGACGGAGGTGGGGGTGGAGGGGGCATACGCGGGCATGACTTCGGTCATGGCCTGCATCAGCAGCGGGCCCACGATCCACATGAGTGCCGCGCAAACGAACAACGCCGTCGCCGACAGGTGCAGAAACGGAATCGCCAGCACGAGAAAAACCGCGTAGTAGATCAAGATGTTGTCCGCCGGGGCACCTTCGGGCATCAGTGCCCCGGCCCCCAGGCCTACAGCGGCCATGAGGATCGCCTGCACGGCCATCCCCATCCGATCAGCGGCCAGCCACCTGCCTCGGTGTGGAAATCGTCCCCCGGAGTCGAAGGCGAGTCCCACCCCGGCCAGCAGGACAAACAGTGCCACCGGAGCCCCCGACAGGAGCAGGCCCGACCAGGTCGACTCCTGGATCTCGTGGTCATCGGCGGGCATAAAAGGCACCGCCAGCAACCCGAGCAGCGCTAGCCCGCGGGCCGCGTCGATGCCGTCCCACCATCTCGAGGACCTGCGGGCACCGTCGGCGGCACCCGCCAGGGCGGGCCCCTCCGTTCTGGATGTCCAACTCATGATTGCCTCGATCTCCGGAGCGGACCCGGATTTACGGCCCCAGCCGCCGGGACCATCCTGTGCTCAGGATCTCTGCTGCACCTGTCGTTGCCGTTGCGAAAGCCTGTAGGTTCCATAAGATTCTGCGAACCCTACGGTGCACATCAACCTGACCTCCGCCGCATTCAAGTCGTTGACGACCGCTCGCTCACAAGGTGGTCGGCACCGGCAGCTCCCGGATCCGCCGGTAGAGCGTGGCGCGGGACATCCCAAGGTCCCGGGCGACCTGGGTCGCCGGCTCCCCGCCGTCGATCAGGCGCAGGGCGTTGCGGATCTGGGAGTCGGTGAAGGTCTGGGGCCGTCCGCCGAAGTCCTTGCCGGCGGCCCGACGCTTGGCCACCGAGTCGGTGATCCGCTCTCGCTTGATCTCCAGTTCCATTTGGACCAGCGCGGCCATGACGGTAAAGACCATGGAGCCCATCGGTGTCGCGGTGTCCACGTCTCCCCCACCGAGGTTGAGCACCCGCAGACCGGCACCCCTCCCCCGCAGCGCCTCGGCGAAGGTCAGCATGTTCTGCGTCGACCGGCCCAGGCGATCCAGCGTGGTAATCACCAATGTGTCGCCCTTCTCCAGCGCAACCACAGCACGGTCGAACTGCGGGCGTGACGCGCGTCCTCCAGACACTCCATGGTCGATGTAGACATCAGCGCGCCGCACGCCGGCGGCCAGGAGGTCATGCACTTGACAGTCTGCGTCCTGTTGCCGCGTCGAAACTCGCGCGTACCCAATCAGCTTGCCCACGTCCACCCATCTGTCTCGTAACTAACGTTGAGTACTCGATTTTTGGAGATCTTGATAAAGTACATAGATACGAGACATGCCCGACCGCGGAAACATGCGGACGCAAATTTTACCGACGAGACGTCTGGCATCCCATGCCGTGCGATCCACTGTCATCCTCAATCTTCAGGCTGCTCTGCTTGGTATCGGCAAGGTCATGGGTCGGATCGGTTCGCGGCCTGTGACTGTGGGGAGGAAGTGCTCCGACACCAAGCACGTCAGCCCCGTCCAGCGCCACATCCTCAAACCTCTCGCCAACGGCTACCGCCAGGACCACACTGTCTTCGTGGTGAAAGACATTTCCCACCCGTAAGGCCGGGCGCATGGCCCGGCCTTGCGCATGCCCGCGGGGATCCTCAATACACCCCCGAGAAGAGACGCCGCATCGGTCAGGAAGCCCCGCAGGGCATGCCCCCCTCGCAGGTCCCTTCCACACCATCGTCGCCTCGGACCCCATGGCCCTTCACGCGGCTCTGAATAGTGGCGCAAATGGGGACAACATGAAGATGGATCTTCTTCCTACTAGAGAGTAGGTTCGGGGTATCACGCAGGGCCGCCGGTCGGGGGGCCGGTCGGCCCGGCGTGGAGCACGCCAGGGAGGCCAGTCGGGGGGCTGGCTCCTCGGCGGTGATCATGCCGCCGCCTTGGTGGGCAGAAGTCCTGTGACCATGTGATCAGTCGTCGGGGGACGTCTCTTCTGCTTGCCAGGGCGCGGCAGCTCTCCTTCACGGTGACCGGGTCCAAGAACTCTTCGGTGGTGCACGTGGCCGGTCCCACAGGTCACGGACTGGGTCATCGAGGGGGCCGGCGCACCGGTAGGGACGGATGAGCCGCAGCAGGCAGTGGCCAACACGCCCCTGACGATGACCGTCCTGGTGAATCCACGACGTCCCTCCGGCCGCGACCGGAGGAGCAGCAGATGGACACTGAGCAACCCCGCCACACCTCAGGCGCCTCCACCCTGGGCCCAGCGGCCCGCGCCGCCGTCTTCCAGGCATTGCGCCCGGCGCTGGAGGCTCTCACTCTTGAGGCCGCCGCTGATCCCCGGCTCAGCGCCGAGGCACGACGTGTTCTGCGGGCCGTGGCCTGCACCGGAGCCGGGAACGCACTGGCCCTGGCTGATCTCGCCGCCCGATCCAGTACCCCCAAAATCCGTGTTCCCGTGGTGCTGACCGAGCTTGAGGGCCACGGATACCTCGATCGTCTGGCCCGCATCGCACCGCACCTGGCGGCAACCCTCCCGACACCAACCGCCCCCTCCTCTGCTGAGCTCCGCAACGTCACCCACGGCCGCGACGAAAGACCCGAACAGCAGACACACCCGGGGCCATGACACCGACCCAGCCCACCGGCGACCTCCAGCCAGGATCCGGACCAGGTGAGAGGCCTGGCATCCCCGGGCTTGAAAGGCGGCCTGCTGTCACATTGCTCAGCCTGCTTCCATAGTTGTCGGCCCCGTGCTTACCCTGGGCCATCACCATCGGGCCCCCCAGACTCGGGGATGCGACCGCGCCTCAGGCCGCCACCGCCAGACGATCCGTCACCTGCGAACAGGAAGAAGGCATGACCATCTCCGTCTCTGGGGCTCTGGCCGTTGAGCTGCACCCCCTCACTCCCACCCAGTGGGTTGCCACCTACTACCCCATGGTGGCCACTCCCGTGGGTCGCTGGGCCGAGGTCACCTGGGACCTGCACCAGCACCCGATGCCCGCCGCCTCCGTTCCGCGGGAGCCGGCACGGTGGCTCGAGGCGTGCAGCCCCGATCCCGAGCACCCCTGCTACGCCGGCCACCGGGAGTGGGCCGCCGAGCTGGCCGCCGGCTACGCAGCTGCACTGGCAGTCCACGACAGCGAGGCCGTCAAGGAACCCCTCTCGGCTCAGGAGGCGCAGCTGCTGGGCGAGGACACGTTCCTCGTGCCCGCCGGACAGCTCTCGGAGTGGGTGCTCGACGATCTCGACGGCGAAATCTCAAACGTCTGCGGCTGATCCTGTACACGGACCAGCCTTTCTCGCACCAGCCACCCACTCCGGAACACCCCTATTAGCAACCGCACATGGATGTGTCATGTTGTGAACCCCAACACACCCCCCGGAATTGCCGGACGGGGCGGGAGCGAGCATCGTGGCGTATCAGGGGGACAGGTGATCTGCATCAGACCATCCTCCAGCTTCTGGCGCGTCGACCGGCCGCACCGTGGTTCCGGGGGGATCCGAGGTGCTGGCCAGATGACTGGTCCGCGCAGAAGCAACTGGGGCGGGGTGGCCGGGGGGCCGCCCCGCCCCCGTCACACCCCGCCGCGGCGATCATAGGATCCGTCCCCGGCGGAAAGTCTCGCGTCCACGGCCTCAGGAGCGCGGGCGCCCTACGCACTCCACCCGATTCCGTCACCGACTACGGTGGTGCTGCCGCTGAGGTGCAAGGCAGAGGCGGGACGCCCAGCGCGGGGAAGCAGCACCGACTCGATCCCTCGGGGGTCTCAGTAGCGGTCACCGGGCCTCTCGCTGTCATGCAGCCACGAACTCAGAAACCGGGTCTGGATCGCGACGGAGCGCTCGAAGACGGGCTCGTGGTGATACAGCAGGCCGAAGTGCCCGCCTTCGAGCTCGTGCACCTCCTTGGGACCGCCCAGCGCGGCGAAGGCCTGCCTGGCCACGGCCGTCGTCGAGCCGGGCATCTCATCGTCACGGGCCAGCAGAAAACAGGTCGGGACCAGCACATGTTGGGCCCACAGCACCGGTAGCCACATCGGTTCCTCCGGGGCGGTGAGGACCACCTGGTTCTCCCACCCGGTGCCGAATCGCGCCCCGTACTCCAGGAACCACCGCAGCGCGGTCAACGGCTTCAGCGCCGAAGGCGCCGAGAGCTGGTCGGCGGAGACCACCGGCATCGGCCCGCGCCACCGCTCCGGCTCGGCCCGCACGGATCCGCCCAGGAGCCGGGCCCGCATTCCCCGATACAGGGCCCCGTCCGGGTCCGGCGGCGCCGGATGCCGGCCGCAGGCCGGCGTCTGAGCCACCACCGCGCGCACCCGCTCGTCCACGCAGGCCACCGCCAACACCTGGGCAGCGCTGTAGGAGTCCCCCCACAACGCCACCCGCTGGGGGTCCACCCGGTCACAAGCAGAGACGGCATCGAGGGCGTCCCGATAGCCCCGGGCCTGGATCCACGGATTGATCTCTCCTCGGGGCTCACCCCGACTTCGCCCCACACCTCGGTGGTCGTAGAGGAAAGCCGCGACACCGTGATCAGCGAACGCCTGGGCGTAGCGGTCAGCGACCATCCCGTGAGCAGTGGCGGAAAAGCCGTGAGCCATGACCACCACCGGCCCCGGCGCAGCCGCGGGAGGCAGGAACAAACGACCGGCCAGCACCGCACCCTCGGAACGAAAACGGATCTCCACCACAGCTGGCACCTCAACGCCCCCGTTACCTTCTTCCCAACTCCTCGGTCCGACAGGATGGAGGGGTGCTGACCGGCCGGTCCTCGGCATGATCGTTTGCCCCCAGTCATCCATGATCCGGGGGGTGTAGTCACCGAGGACCGGTCCGGTGATCGCGGATCGCTAATAGAGGCAGGGCCCGCTGGATTAGGGCCTTCGTAACGTGGATGCCGAGCGTGATCACCATCCGGCCGGCCAGCATGCTCGTACAGCAGCGGATGAGAAGGGGCCCGGCCATGTCAGAGCAACCACAACCGGCGGTGTTCGTCGGCCTCGACGTCGGCAAGTCCGACCACCACGCCGTGGCGGTGACGGCTGCGGGGAAGACGGTCTACGACAAGGCCCTGCCTAACGACGAGACCCGGCTGCGGGCCATCCTCACCGACCTGGCCGCGGCCCATGGGCCGGTGCTGATGGTCGTGGACCAGCCGGCCACGATCGGGGCGTTGCCGGTGGCCGTCGCCGAAGGCACCGATGGCGTACAGGTGGCCTACCTGCCCGGGCTGGCGATGCGCCGGATCGCCGATCTGCACCCGGGCACGGCCAAGACCGACGCCCGCGACGCACTGATCATCGCCGAGGCCGCCCGGACCATGCCGCACACCCTGCGTGACATCCAGGTCGATGAGGCCCAGATCGCCGAACTGGCCGTGCTGGCCGGCTTCGACGACGACCTCGCCACCCAGATCACCGCCACCTCCAACCGCCTACGGGGCATGCTCACCCAGATCCACCCCGCCCTGGAACGGGTCCTGGGATCGCGGGTGACCCACCCGGCGGTCGCCGATCTGCTCAGCCGCTACCCGACCCCGGCCAAGCTCGCCGCGGCCGGCAGGGGCCACGTGCGGGCAAGGCTCAAGAAGCACGCACCCCGGCTGGCCGAGACCCTCACCGAGGAAATCTTCGACGCTCTGGGGCAGCAGACCGTGGTCGTGGCCGGCACCGAGGCCGCCGCCACCGTCGTGCCGATCCTGGCCGGGCAGCTGGCCGGCCTGATCCACCAACGGGCCACGGTGGCCGCCCAGGTCGAGGCCCTCGTGGAGGCCCACCCTCTTTGCCCGGTCCTGACCTCGATGCCCGGGATAGGGGTCAGGACCGCCGCGAGAATCCTCACCGAGGTCGTCGGCAAGGACTTCCGAGATGCCGGGCATTTGGCCTCCTACGCCGGGATCGCCCCGGTCACCCGAAGGTCGGGAACCTCGATCCGCGGCGAGCACGCCGCCAAGGGCGGCAACAAACGCCTGAAGCGGGCACTGTTCCTCTCGGCCTTCGCCTCACTCAACCACCCACCCTCGAGGGCCTACTACGACCGGAAACGCGCCCAGGGCAAACGCCACAACCAGGCGATCATCGCCCTGGCCCGCCGACGGACCGACGTCCTGTTCGCCATGCTGCGCGACGGCACCCTCTACCAAGACCCCACCGAGCCCCAGAACACGTCACCGGTGGCCCTGGCCGCTTGACGGAAACCATAGAGGCACCCCCCCGATCCCCGCACATCCCAGAGCCAGACCACCAACCGCTGCAGGTCCACCGCCGTCACCCCGGCGCGACCGAGGCCCCAATGTGATGCTTCAAGCGTAGTGAGCCGGGCAATGGCATGTCCCGGCAGAGCCTGAGACGGGGGTCAGCAACCCACCACACCTCCCGCACCACCGGTCCCCGGAAGTCCGATCGCACCCCCAAGTGTCACGCAACCAAACTGCCTCATGTCGCATGGGTGACCGGTGGTTTCTCGCCATGGTTCCATCTGCTCAGTATTAGTACGGCGTCGACATTCGGGCCACCTCGAGTTTCTTCTGCACGAGGCGTCGTCATGTCTTCCCTGTACCTTCCCCAGGCCGGGCGCGGAAGCAGACAATCCCACCATGACTACTCTCACGCCCTGCCTGTGGTTCGACACCGAAGCCCAGGACGCAGCGAACTTCTATCTCACGGTGTTCCCCAACTCCCGGATCACCGACATCACCTACTACGGCGAGGCCGGGCCGCGGCCGGCCGAGATGGTGCTGACCGTGGAGTTCGAGCTCGACGGTCATCCGTTCACCGCGCTCAATGGCGGGCCCGAGTTCAGCTTCAGCGAAGCGGTGTCGTTCCAGATCGACTGCGCCGATCAGGCGGAGGTGGACCGGTACTGGGAAGCTCTCACCGCCGACGGCGGGCAGGAGAGCATGTGCGGGTGGCTCAAGGACAAGTACGGGCTGTCCTGGCAAATGGTGCCCCGCAGGCTCGTCGAGCTGCTGGCCGATCCCGATCCGGGCCGGGCGCAGCGGGTGATGGCCGCGATGTTGTCGATGCGCAAGCTCGTCATCGCCGACCTGGAGGCCGCCGCCGGCGTTTCCTGAAACACGGGGGCGCGCCTGGAACCGCCGAGCCCCCGTTGCGGCAGGCCAGGACGGCTCAGGGGGGAGCACGAGTCGGGGCGCCGGTCCTCATCGGCTCATGCGCCGCGGCAGGTGCCCATGGTCCACAGGTTGCCGCCGCCGTCGCGGATCGTGAACTGGGGGGAGCCGTGGTCGGTGTCCGTCAGCGGCTCGAGGACCTTCACCCGACCCCCCGCACACAGAAAAACACCCCGGACACACAAAAACACCCCGGACCACAGGTCCGGGGTGTTTCCGATGTCCTGAGACATCGCACTGTGCGCGAGGGGGGACTTGAACCCCCACCCTCTAATACGAGGACTAGCACCTCAAGCTAGCGCGTCTGCCTATTCCGCCACCCGCGCGAGTGGATCCAGGGCGAACGTGGTGCCGTTTCCGGACGTTCCTCCTGAACGCAACAGAAAATAAGGTACCACATGCGCGGCCGCCGTTCACATCGGCGCCGCTGTCCGGAGGAGCAGCGCGACCGCGCCGAAAATTTTGATGAAAACCCCTGAGTAAGTGCACTTCCGGCTTCCACCGCGCCCCGCCATGCGGTTGAATGGTGGCTGAGCATCTCCAGGATTCTCCAGCTGACCTGGGGCGATGCTCGTTCGAGGGTTGCGTTCGCGCCACCGGGGAGCCCCCCGTCCCCGCCGGTGCCAGGGACCCTCGACACGGCCGGGGACCCCCCTCACCTGTGCCGGCGGCGGCCGCCGCCGCCCCGTTCTCCCACGGGACCACGGTGGCCGCCGCCTCTCACCGTCCGGCGCCGGCACCGCCCGCCGAGGGCGTGCGGTGCCGCGGCGACTCAGAGGACGGAGCGGTAGACCTCCAGGGTCCGCTCGGCGATGGACTCCCACGCGAAGTGCTCCTCGGCGCGGCGCCGGCCGGCGGCGCCCATCTCCCGGGCGCGCACCGGGTCGGAGACCACCTCGGTCAGCGCGGCGGCGAAGTCGGCCACGAACTTCTCGGGATCGACCGGCGTGCCGGTGCCGTCCTGGGCCTGCTCGATGGCGACCAGCCGGCCCGTCTCCCCGTCGACGACGACCTCGGGAATGCCGCCCGTGGCCGAGGCGACCACGGCGGTGCCGCAGGCCATGGCCTCGAGGTTGACGATCCCGAGCGGCTCGTACACGGACGGGCAGGCGAAGGCCGTGGCGCCGGAGAGGATCTGGACGATCTCGCGGCGCGGCAGCATCTTCTCGATGAGCACCACCCCGGACCGGGTGGCCCTCAGCTCGTCGATGAGCGCGTTGACCTCGGCCCCGAGCTCCGGGGTGTCGGCGGCGCCGGCGCACAGCACGAGCTGCACGTCCTCGGGCAGCAGGGCCGCGGCGCGCAGCAGGAACGGCACGCCCTTCTGCCGGGTGACACGGCCCACGAACGCCACGGAGGGCTTGGCCGGGTCGATGCCGTAGGACTCGAGCACGTCGGTGCCCTCGTCGCGCACCCACTGGCTCACGTCGATGCCGTTGTGCACCGTCCGGACCCGGTCGGGGTCGACGTCCGGATAGGACCGGAGGATGTCCTGGCGCATCCCGTCGGAGACGGCGATGATCGCCGCGGCGGCCTCGTAGGCGGTCTTCTCCACGAAGGAGGAGACCGCGTACCCGCCGCCGAGCTGCTCGGCCTTCCACGGGCGCAGGGGCTCGAGGGAGTGCGCGGAGAGGACGTGGGGGATGCCGTACATCAGCGACGCGAGGTGCCCGCCCATGTTGGCGTACCATGTGTGGGAGTGCACCAGGTCCGCGCCGGCGATGTCGCCGATCATCGCGAGGTCCACCCCCAGCGTCTGGATCGCGGCGTTGGCGCCGGCCAGGTCCGCGGGCACGGGGTAGGCCTGGACCTCGACGCCGTTGACCCGGGGCTCGCGCGGAGCACCGAAGCACCGCACCCTCAGGTCGACGAGCGGGGCTAGGACCCGCGAGAGCTCGGACACGTGGACTCCGGCGCCGCCGTAGATCTCGGGCGGGAACTCCTTGGACAAGATATCTACTCGCACGGTTCCGAGCGTACTGCAGGATCGGCACGGTGCCACGGGGAATCGCGCGCCGGGATCCGTGCGCGCCGTTCCGGGAGACACATCAGGACTCCTGTGCGAGCGGTCACTCCCCTGCGCGGCTGTTAAGACACAATGAAGGCGCCTGTCGAGTGGTTCCGCACCGCGAGGCGGAGATGTTGCGCCCGATTGCCGAAGAAGACAGAGAGGTTCCCATGCCCCACCGTAAGAAGGTTCTCGCGATCGTCCTGGCCGGAGGCGAGGGCAAGCGCCTGATGCCGCTCACCGAGGACCGCGCCAAGCCCGCGGTGCCCTTCGCGGGCGGCTACCGGCTGATCGACTTCGCGCTGTCCAACATCGTGAACTCCGGCTATCTCCAGGTCGTGGTGCTCACCCAGTACAAGTCGCACTCCCTGGACCAGCACGTCACCCAGACCTGGCGCCTGTCCGCCCAGCTGGGCAACTACGTGGTCACCGTGCCGGCCCAGCAGCGGCGCGGCAAGGAGTGGTTCCTGGGCTCCGCCAACGCCATCTTCCAGTCGATGAACCTCATCGACGACGAGAAGCCGGACATCGTGGTGGTGGTCGGCGCGGACCACGTGTACCGGATGGACTTCTCCGACATGGTGGACTTCCACGTGCGGTCCGGGGCCCGCGCCACCGTGGCGGGCGTGCGCCAGCCGATGGAGATGGTGACGTCCTTCGGCGTGATCGAGACGGACCCCGAGGACGTCACGAAGATCACCCGCTTCGTGGAGAAGCCCCAGAGCACGGCCCCCCTGCCGGACGACCCCAACGCCTTCTTCGCCTCGATGGGCAACTACGTCTTCGACACCGACGCGCTCGTCGAGGCCCTGCGGGCCGACGAGGCGAAGGAGGACACGAGCCACGACATGGGGGGGGACATCATGCCGTGGTTCGCGGACCGCGGCGAGGCCGCCGTCTACGACTTCACGAACAACGACGTCCCGGGCTCCACGGACCGGGACCGGCAGTACTGGCGCGACGTCGGCACCCTGGACTCGTACTACGACTCCCACATGGACCTGATCCGCCCGCTGCCGGTGTTCAACCTGTACAACTACGCCTGGCCGCTCTACACCAACGAGATGCAGGCCCCGCCGGCGAAGCTCGTGCGCGGCCCGAGGGGCGAGGGCGGCATCGCGACGGACTCGATCCTCTCGCGCGGCGTCCTGGTCACCGGCGGGCGCGTGACCGAGTCGGTGCTCTCCCCGAAGGTGCTGGTCAACAACGACGCCACCGTCAACCAGTCGATCCTGCTGCCCAACGTCCAGATCGGCGAGGGTGCCGTGGTGGAGCGGTGCATCCTCGACAAGAACGTGGTGGTGCCCCCGGGCGTGAAGGTCGGCGTGGACGCGGAGCAGGACCGGGCCCGCGGCCTGACCGTGACGCCCTCCGGGCTGACGGTCGCCCCGAAGAACTTCCGCTTCGAGAGCTAGGAGTCCCACCCGTCACGGCGGGGCCGCCCACCTCGGGGAGGTGGGCGGCCCCGCCGTCGTCACGCGGTCTGCGTGACCTCGACCTGGACCTGCAGCCCCGAGGTGCCGCCGCCGCCGGTGACCATGCCCTTGAGCGGGGTGACGTCGGTGTAGTCGCGACCCCGGGCCACGGTGACGTGGAAGTCGGTGAGCCGCGTGTGGTTGGTCGGGTCGTAGGCGTACCAGCGGTCGTTCCACCACTCCACCCACGCGTGGGACTCCCCCGGCACGGTCGTACCGATGCCCGCCTCGTAGTCCGGGTGCAGGTACCCGGAGACGTAGCGGGCCGGGATCCCGATGTGCCGCATCATGCCGATGGCCACGTGCGCGAGGTCCTGGCACACGCCCTTGGCCTCCCGCCAGGCGGCCTCGGCGTCCGTGTGCACCCCGGTGACCCCCGGCACGTACTGCATGTGCGAGGCGATGCCCCGGAAGATCGCCGCGGCCGCCGCGGCCGGGTCGGCCGCCTCCTTGCGGATCTCCTCGGCGACCTTCTCCAACTCGGGCCCGAGCCGGGTGAGCGGGGTCTGGGGCACGTGGTCGGAGACCGCGTCGAGGACCTCGGGGGTCGCCAGCTCCTCCCAGCTCAGCCCGTCGGCGACCTCGTCGCCGGGCCGCCGGTGCACCTCCACCGTGGCCGAGGAGCGGACCTCCAGGTGCCGGTGCCGGCCCTGGATGTCGAAGGCCGCGACCCGGGTGCCCCAGTAGTCCCGGTAGTTGCTGACCGTGGCGGTCCCCGGGCTCAGCGTCAGCTCCGCCTCGAGCACGATCTGCTCGTCGTCCGAGAGGGGCGTCATCCGGGCCTCGTTGTAGGACTTCGAGACGTTGTCGTTGTAGTCGTAGCGGGTGACGTGGTCGATCTTGAGCCGGGTCACAGCATGCCTCCGAACCAGGACGCCTCGACGGCGTGCGAGAAGTACTTGGTGCTCACGGCCTCCGACGCCCTCGCGCACGCGGCCTGGACGTTGTTCAGGTGCTCGGGCAGCACCGCGATGAGGTCCTCCGCGTGGTGGAACTCCAGCGCCGTGCGCGCCTCGCCGATGATCCGCCGGGCGTCGTCCTTGAACCCGACCCGCTGCAGACCCGGCTCCAGGCCCACGAGGATCTCCTCCGCCGTGGTCAGCGCGTGCAGGATCGAGCGGGGGAAGAGCCGGTCCAGGAGCAGGAACTCGGTCGCGGACTCGTCGCTGAACGTGCCGTAGCGGGTGCGCAGGAAGGCCTCGTACCCGCCGGCGCAGTGCAGGATCGACACCCACGACATGCCGGAGGTGGACGTGGACCGGGTCCACAGCAGCCGGGACGTCATGTCCGCCCGCTCGATCGCCGCGCCCAGGGACAGGAACATCCAGGACTCGTCGTGGGACATGGTCATCTGGGTCTGCCCGCGCACGGTGGCCATCCGCTCGATGGTCCAGTGGCAGACGCGGAAGGTGCCGACGACGTCGCGGCGGTGCTGGCCCAGGCCGTAGTACGTGGAGTTGAGCGACTCCCACATGGCCGAGGACACGGTCTCCCGGGCGCGGCGGGCGTTCTCGCGGGCGGCGTGCAGGGAGCCCGAGATGGAGGTCAGGCAGTCCTTGTTCCACGCGAGCTCGTGGATCATCGACCGGACGCTGTAGTCGCCGTCCCCGGGCTCCACGCCCATCACCGCCATGATCCGGCGCACCTCGGCCTCCTGCTCGCCCACGGGCAGCTGGGTGATCCGCTCCAGGTGGACGTCGAGGATCCGGGCCACCCCGTCGGCCCGCTCGACGTAGCGGCCGATCCAGAACAGGGACTCGGCAATGCGGCTCAGCATGTGGGCCCCTCTCCGGTGCGGGTCGTCGCGGTGGTGCCCGCGGTGGTGGTCACGGCCTGTTGCTGTTGCTGCTGCTGCTGGCCGTTGTCGCCCTCGTCCTGCCAGGACGCGGAGACCGGCCACGTGTGCACCGAGGAGTCGACGTCCGGGGGCGGGGCCTGGCCGGGGTCGAGGTCCTGGGTCTGCGGCTGGCCGAGCACCCAGGTGTCCTTCGAGCCGCCGCCCTGCGAGGAGTTGACGATCAGTGAGCCCTTCTGCATGGCCACCCGGGTCAGCCCGCCGGGCAGCACGTAGACCTCCTCGCCGCTGTTGACCGCGAAGGGCCGCAGGTCCACGTGCCGGGGGCTGAACTCCCCGTCCGCGAACGTGGGCACGGTGGACAGCTGCAGCACCGGCTGGGCGATCCACCCGCGCGGGTCCGCCAGCACCTTCGCCCGCAGCTCCTCGAGCTCCGCCGCGGTGGCCTGGGGGCCGATGACCAGGCCCTTGCCGCCGGACCCGTCCACGGGCTTGACGACCAGCTCGTCCAGGTGCGCGAGCACCCAGGCGCGGGCTTCGTCCTCCTCCAGCCGGTAGGTGTCCACGTTGGGCAGCACCGGCTCCTCGTCGAGGTAGTACCGGATGAGGTCGGGGACGTAGGAGTAGGTGAGCTTGTCGTCGGCCACACCGTTGCCGATCGCGTTGGCGATGGTCACGTTCCCGGCGCGGGCCGCGTTGACGAGTCCGGAGCAGCCGAGCGCGGAGTCGGAGCGGAAGTGCAGGGGGTCGACGAACTCGTCGTCGATCCGCTTGTAGATCACGTCCACGCGCTGCTCGCCGTCGGTGGTCCGCATGTAGACCTTGTCGCCGCGGACCACGAGGTCGCGGCCCTCCACGAGCTCCACCCCCATGAGCCCGGCCAGCAGGGTGTGCTCGAAGTAGGCGGAGTTGAACACGCCCGGGGTGAGGACCACCACCACGGGGTCCTCGGCGGCCTCCGGGGCCGTGGCGCGCAGCGCCTTGTAGAGGTGCCGGGGATAGGCCTCCACGGCGCGGATCGGCTGCGACATGAAGGCCTCCGGGAGGCCCTTGGTCATGGCCCGCCGGTTCTCGATGACGTAGGAGACCCCGGAGGGCACGCGCACGTTGTCCTCCAGGACCCGGAACACGCCCTGCTGGTCCCGGACCACGTCGATGCCCGCCACGTGGATCCGGACGCCGCCCGGGGGCCGGAAGCCCCACACGCTCCGGTGGAAGTGGGCGGAGGAGGTGATCAGCGCCTTCGGCACGATCCCGTCGGCCACGACCCGCTGCTCCCCGTAGACGTCGTCGAGGAAGCACTCCAGTGCCCGGACCCGCTGCTTCACGCCGCGCTCGATGACGTCCCACTCCCCGGCGGTGATCACCCGGGGCACGATGTCGAGCGGGAAGGGCCGCTCCTCACCCGCGAAGTCGAAGGTCACGCCCCGGTCGAGGAAGGAGCGGGCCATGGAGTCGGCGCGGGTGTTGACGTCGCTGAGCGAGAGGTCGTCGAGGACACCGCCGATGCGGTCGTAGCCGGGGCGGACCTGCCGGTCCGGCGTGTACATCTCGTCGTAGGCCGCCGCCACGGCCATGTCGGCGGCGTAGTTCTCGAACAGGTCGGACATGTCGGGCGATCACATGCCTTTCGGGGTCGGGGCGGGCAGTGTGTGCAGTATGGACGGGCCGTATTTCGCAGCGGTAACCCGGTGGCCGAGGCTCCTCCCGATTGTGTCACGCGCCGTGCGCCGGAGGGCCGGAGGACGTGCCCCTACGATGGGAGGGCGTGTCCGCCGGGAGGCGGACACGCGACCGCAACCGCGACCGCCGCCGCGGCGCGGCGGACCCGACGGAAGGACACGATGGACGCCCCGGACCCCCAGTGCCGCGTCACGGTGGTCGTGGCCACCCGCAACCGCCGGGAGGAGCTCGTGGCGCACCTGGGCCGGCACGAGGGGCCCGTCGTCGTCGTGGACAACGCCTCCACGGACGGCTCCGCCGAGGCGGTGCGCGCCGCCCACCCGCACGTGCAGGTGCTGGAGCTGCCACGCAACGTCGGGGCCGTGGCCCGGACCGTCGGCGTCCGGCTCGCCCGCACCCCCTACGTGGCCTTCGCCGACGACGACTCGTGGTGGGCCCCCGGGGCGCTCGCCCGCGCCGCGGCCGTGTTCGACGCCCATCCCCGGCTCGGCCTGATCGCCGGGTCCATCGCCGTGGGCCCCGAGGAGCGCCCGGACCCCCTCAACGCCGTGCTCGCCGCGTCCCCGCTGGGCATCCCCACCGGGGCCCCCGGCCCGGCGCTGCTCGGCTTCGTCGCGTGCGGGGCGATCGTGCGCCGCTCGGCGTTCCTCGCGGCCGGCGGCTTCGACGACGTCGTGCGCTTCCCCGGCGAGGAGGAGCGTCTCGCCCTCGACCTGTTCGACGCCGGCTGGCGGCTGTCCTACGTGCCGGAGATCCGCGCCCACCACCACCCCTCGCCGCACCGGGGCTCGGACGAGCGCCGGCAGGTCGCGCTCGTCCGCAGCCACCTGCTCACCGTGCTCCTGCGCCGGCCCTGGCATGTCGTGGCGCACGAGCTGCGGAAGGCGCTGCGCGGCGGCCGCGCGGGGCGCCGCGGTCTGCTCCGCGCCCTCCCCCGCACCCCGGCGGCGCTGCGCGCCCGGCACCGGGTGTCCCCGACCACGGAGGCCGCGCTCGCGCTGCTGCACGGCCCCGCCCCCGCCGACCCCGCCGCACCGGAGGAGAGCCCATGACCGAGACCACCCCCGCACCCCCGCCCGCGTCCGGCCCCGACGCCCGCGTGGCGGTCGTGATGATCACCCACAACCGCCGGGAGGAGGCCCTGCTGGCCCTGGCCCGGCTGCGGGAGCTCCCGGAACGGCCGCACGTGGTGGTCGTCGACAACGGCTCCGGGGACGGCACCGCGGACGCGATCCGTGCGCGGCACCCCTGGGCGGAGCTCGTGGCGAGCCCCGTCAACCTCGGGGCCGTGGGCCGCAACGTCGCGCTGGAGCGCGTGGACGCACCGTTCGTGGCCTTCTGCGACGACGACACCTGGTGGGAGCCCGGGTCGCTGCGCCGGGCGGCCGACGCGCTGGAGACGCACCCGCGGCTGGGCGTGGTCACGGGCAGGATCCTCGTGGAGCCCGGGTCCCGGGAGGACGCGATCAACGCGGAGCTGCTGCACTCACCGGTCGAGGGCCCCGCGTGGCTGCCCGGCCCCGCCCTCGGCAGCTTCCTGGCGGGGGCCTCCGTGGTCCGCCGGGCCGCGTTCCTCGAGGTGGGCGGGTTCAGCGAGCGGCTGTGGCTCGGCGGCGAGGAGGAGCTCCTGGCGGCGGACCTCGCGACCGCGGGGTGGGAGCTCGTGCACCTGCCCGACGTGGTGGTCCACCACCAGGCCTCCACGGTCCGGGACCCGCACCTGCGGCGCCGGCACGGACTGCGCAACACCCTGTGGTTCATCTGGCTGCGCCGCCCGCTGCGGGCGGCCCTGCGCCGGACCCGGGACGTGGTCGGCGCCGCCCCGCGGGACCGGGTCACGGCGCTGGCCCTGCTCGACGCCCTGCGCGGTGCGCCGTGGGTGCTGCGCGAGCGGCGGCCCCTGCCCGAGCGCGTCGAGCGGCGGTTCCGGGCGCTGGAGGAGTCGCAGCGCGCCAGCGCCGCGCGCCGCTACGTCAGCTGAGCGCCCGGCGGACCGGACGGCGGAGCGGCCGGTGGAGCGCCCCGCCGGGCCGCCGCGGCCGGGCCCGCGCGCTCAGCGCGCCCGCACGGCGGTCTCCGGGAGGCCGGCGCCCTCCCGGAACCACTCGACGGTGCGCTCCAGCCCCACCGGCCACGGGACCTCCGGGGCCCAGCCCAGGACCTCGGTCGCGAGCGTGGTGTCCGGGCGGCGCACCATGGGGTCGTCGACGGGACGCTCGACGAACTCGATCCCCGAGGACGTGCCGGTCGCGGCGATGACGTCGTGGGCGATCTGCAGCACGGACAGCTCGTGCGGGTTGCCGATGTTCATGGGCCCGCTGTGCCCGCTGTCGGCCAGGGCGAGGATGCCGCGGACGAGGTCGGAGACGTAGCAGACGGAGCGCGTCTGGGTGCCGTCCCCGGCCACGGTGAGGGGCTCACCGGCCAGGGCCTGGCGGATGAACGTGGGGATCGCCCGGCCGTCGAAGGGCCGCATCCGGGGCCCGAAGGTGTTGAAGATCCGCACGATGGCCGTGTCCACCCCGTGCTCGGCGCGATAGGCGACCGTCAGGGCCTCCGCGAAGCGCTTGGCCTCGTCGTAGACCCCCCGCGGGCCCACCGGGTTGACATGACCCCAGTAGCTCTCGGCCTGCGGGTGCACCTGCGGATCGCCGTACACCTCGGAGGTGGAGGCCAGCACGAACCGGGCGCCCTTGTCCTTGGCCAGGCCCAGGGCGTGGTGGGTGCCGATCGAGCCGACCTTGAGCGTGTGGATGGGCAGCTTCAGGTAGTCGATCGGGGACGCCGGGGACGCGAAGTGCAGGACGAGGTCCACGTCCCCGGGCACGTGCACGTAGTCGGTGACGTCGCACTGGACGAGCCGGAAGCCGGGGTCGCCCACGAGGTGGCCGATGTTGGCCGCGGAGCCGGTGAGGAAGTTGTCGAGGCACACCACCTCGACCTCCCGGCGGCGCAGCTCGGTGCACAGGTGGCTGCCCAGGAAGCCGGTCCCCCCGGTCACCACGGCCCGGCGGATCGGACGGGTCGCGCTCGCGGCGGTGGTCGCGTTCGTTGTGGGATTCACGATGCTCCTGACGGATCGGGTCGGATGGGAACGGCTCGGCGAACGGGCCGGGTGGTGGGCGGCGGGCCTCAGGGCCGGGCCGGGGCCCCGGCGCCCTGGGCGAGCTGGGCGCGGGCGGCGGCGAGGACCTCGTCGGCCGTCACGGCGGCGAGGCGGGCGTCCAGGGCGTCCGCGTGCGGATCGCCCCACGTCGCGGCCGCCGGGTCACCGTGCCACAGCACGGTGTGCAGCCCGGGGTCCACCGCGGGGCCCCACCGGGCCGGCGGCGTCGGGCCGAAGAGGACCACGGAGCGCACGGCCAGGGCGGTGGCCACGTGGGCGACGCCCGTGTCGCCGCTGAGCACCGCGGCGGCGCCCCCCACCGTGGCGGCCAGCTCCGGCAGGGAGAGCCGGCCGCACCGGTTCTCCGCCGAGGAAAGCCCGCCGGTGACGGTCGCGGCCAGCTCCGCCTCGGCGGCGGAGCCGGTGACCACGATCCGGTGGCCGTCCGCGGCCAGGGCCTCCGCCACGGTCCGCCAGCGGGCCGCGGGCCAGCGGCGGGCGCCGGAGGCGGCCCCCGGATGGATCACCACGGGGGCACCGTCGGGCGCCGGAGCGTGCTCGCGCAGCAGCAGGTCCTCGGGGCCGCAGGGTCCCCCCGCCGTGCGCACCAGCCGGCACCACCGGTGCACCTCGTGCTCGTCGGCCCGCCACGCGGGGCCGGCGTGCCCGGCGGCGGCGAAGGCGACGAGCCGCTCCGGGCCGGTGGCGAGCAGCAGCTCGTGGCTGCGCGGACCGCGCCCGTGCAGGTTGACCGCCACGTGCCCGCCGGACAGCGGCGGGAGCGGGCCGAGCCCGGACGTGGGCAGGACCGCGTCCACCACGCCCAGCTCGGCCAGCCAGGTGCCGATGCCCTCGGGCGCGGCCAGCACCAGCCGGTGCCGGGGCAGCATGCGCCGGACCCCGCGCAGGGGCGCCACGCCGGTCAGGCCGTCGCCCAGGCCGAGGGCGCGCAGCACCAGCACGTCGCCCGGTCCGACCTCGCCCGGGTCCACGGTGCGGGGGCCGCGGGGCTCAGCCCTCACGGCCGGCCCGCTGGAGGATCGCCGTGGTGGAGCGCCCGGAGAGGTAGGGCAGGACGGTGACCTCCCCGCCCCAGCCGCGCACGTCCACGGCCTCGGGAAGCTGCTCGGGAGTGTAGTCGCCGCCCTTCACCCACACGTCGGGGCGCAGGACGGACAGGGCCGCGCGGGGGTCGTCCTCGTCGAAGACGACGACCGCGTCGACGCTGCGCAGGGCGGCCAGCACGCGGGCGCGGTCCTCCTGGCCGACCACCGGCCGGCCCGGGCCCTTGAGCCGGCGCACGGAGTCGTCGGAGTTCAGCAGCACCACCAGCGCGTCGCCGAGCCGGCGCGCGGCGTCGAGGGAGGCGATGTGTCCGGCGTGCAGGACGTCGAAGCAGCCGCCCGTGGCCACGACCGTGCCGCCCGCGGCGCGCACGTCCACCAGCAGGTCCTGGACCTCCCGGGGCAGCCGCTCCGCACCGGGGTGCAGGCGCGCGCGGCCCTGGGCGCCCTGGGCGCGGCGGGTGCGGAAGGTGGCGGCGCCGCCGGCGGCGACCCACTGCCCGGCCGCCTCGACGGCGGACTCCACGGCCGTGGTCACGTCCGTGCCCGCGCCGAGGGCCAGGGCCGCGGTCGAGGCGAAGCGGTCCCCCGCCCCGCACGGATCGGTGTTGCGCACGGGAGCGGCCGGCACCAGCTCGGTGCCCGTGGCGGTCGCGAGGTGGGCGCCCTCGGCCCCGGCCGTCACCGCCACGGCACGGGCCGACCACCGCTCGCGCAGGGTGCCCGCGAGCTGGCGGGCGCCGGTCGACGCGGGGGCGCCCAGGGCGGCGGCGGCCTCGGCCGCGTTGGGGGTGACCAGGGTGCAGCCGGGGACCGGCTCCCCGCCGCGCGGGTGGGGGTCCCAGACGACCGTGCCCGTCCGGGCGTGCTCCGCGAGGGCGGCGCGCACGGCGGGGTCGCGGGTGACGCCTCCCCCGTAGTCGGACACGAGGACGGCGTCCGCGCCCGCGAGGACCGCGGAGACGTGCGAGGCCGAGACGCCCACCGGGGTGCCGGGCCCGCCCTCGTCCACGCGCACCAGCGTCTGGCCGTCGCTGCGGATGCGGGTCTTGGTGCGGGTCCCGCCCTCGTGGCCGAGGCGCTCGAGGGCCACCTCCCCGAGGGCGGCGGCGAGCTCGTGGCCGGCGGCGTCGGCGGCCACGGGTGCCAGCAGGGTCACCGTGACCTCCACCGGGACGGGGCCCACTGCGGGCGGCAGGGCGCACAGCAGCGCCGCCAGGCCGGCGCCGCCGGGGCTCGCGAAGACGTCACCGACGTCGACCACGGGCACCGGGGCGTCCGGGCTCAGGCGCGTGGACGTGCCGTCGACGTCCCGGTCCAGGAGGGCGTCGCCGACCACGACGATGCGGACGGGGCTCATGCGACCCCCGCCCGGACGGCCGCCCCGTCGGCCCGGGCGCCGGAGACCCCGCGCACGGCCGGGCCGGCGTCAGGAGGCGGGACGAGGCGCGCGTCGACCGCGGCGCACACGGCGTGGAGCAGCATGAGGTGGACCTCCTGGATCACCGAGGTGCTGGACGCGTCGACGGTCAGGGACTCGTCCGCCCGCTCGGTCAGCGGATTGGGGCCGGGGCCGGTGAGCGCCCAGACGTGCAGGCCGTGCTCCCGCGCCCGGTCGGCCGCCGCCAGGACGTTGGGGCTGCGGCCGCTGGTGGACAGCACCACGAGCACGTCGCCCGCCCGCCCGTGCGCCTGGACCTGGCGGGCGAACACCTCCTCCGCGCCGTAGTCGTTGACGATGGCGGTCAGGCTCGAGGTCTCCGCGGACAGGCACACGGCGGACAGCGGCCGCCGGTCGTCGACGAAGCGGCCGACGAGCTCGGCGGTGAAGTGCTGGGCCTCCGCGGCGCTGCCGCCGTTGCCCACGGCGAGCACGCGTCCGCCGTGCGTGAGCATCCCGGCCAGGCGGGCGCCCCACCGGTCCACCACGCCGGCGTGCTGGGCGGCCTCGCCCGCGGCGACCGACAGCTCGTCCAGGTGGGCCCCGAGCCAGTTCTCGGTCTGCCGGAGCAGCGGCGGGTGCTCCCGGCGGTGCCGGGCGGCGACGCGGGCGTAGGACCGCTCGGTCTCCTGGGCCACGTGCCGCCAGCCGAAGAGCCGCTCCACGCGCTCCCGCCCGGCGCGCCCCATGCGGGCGGCCAGCTCGGGGTCCGCCAGCAGGGTGCGCAGGGCGGCCGCGGTCCCGGCGACGTCCCGCGGGGGCACGTGCAGGCCGGTCACGCCGTCCTCGATGCTGTCGAGCAGCCCGCCCACGGCGCTGCCCACCACGGGGCGGGCGCACGCCATCGCCTCGAGCGGGACCATGCCGAACGGCTCGTACCAGGGGGTGCAGGCCACGACGTCTGCGGTGGCGAGCAGCGCGGCGGCGTCGTCGTGGTCCACGCGGCCGAGCAGCTCCACGCGCTCGGCCACGCCGAGCTCCCGGGCCAGCGCCCGCAGCCGCAGGGCCTCGGGGTCCCGGTCCAGCTCGGCGCGGGCGGGGCCGCCGGCCACGACGAGCTCCGCGTCCGGCAGCTCGGCGAGGGCGCGCACGACGACGTCCACGCCCTTGCGCTCCACGAGCCGGCCGAGCGCCACGATCCGGGGCCGCCGGTCGCCGGCGGGCGGCGGCACGGGGACGAAGGCGTCGAGGTCCACGCCGCACGGGACCACGTCAATCCGTGCGGGGTCCCCGCCGAGGGCCAGGAGCTCGGCCTGTTCGTCCCGGCAGGTGGCCAGGACGAGGTCCGCCGCGGCGACGAGCTCGTTCTCGGCCGCGAGCCGGCCGGTGGGGCTGGTGTCGGCCGCGCCCTGGTGGCGGCGCTTGACGGCCCCGAGCGCGTGGAAGGTCTGCACCACCGGGATCTGCATCGTCTCCGCGGCGCGGCGGGCCGCGATCCCGGACATCCAGAAGTGGGCGTGCACGAGGTCGGGGACCCCGCGGTGGGCCCAGTCGCGGGCGAGCCAGCGGCCGAACTCGTCCATGTACGGGGCGAGGTCGTCCTTGGGCAGGAGGCTCGGGGGGCCCGCCGGGACGTGGACCACCTGCGCCCCGGGGGCGAGCTCGACCACGTCGGGCAGCCGGGCGTCGTCGCGGCGGGTGTACACGACGACGTCGTGGCCCAGCCGGGCGAGACCCGCCGCGAGGGCGGCCACGTAGACGTTCTGCCCCCCGGCGTCGACCCCGCCGAGCGCGGCCAGCGGGCTGGCGTGCTCGGAGACCATTGCGATTCTCATGCTGTCACCTTCTCCAGGATGCGGTCCCACTCCGCGAGGAAGCGGTCCGCGCCGTAGTGTTCCAGGGCGTGCTCGCGGGCGGCGGCGCCCGCGGCGGCCGCCGCACCGGGATCGTCCAGCCAGTGCCGGGCGCGGGCGGCGAGGGCCTCCGGGTCGTTGGAGAGCAGCCCCGCCCCGGGCGGGACCGCCCGGGGCGCCTCGGTGGTCGAGAGCCCGAGCACCGGCATCCCGATGGTCATCGCCTCCAGCAGCGCCAGGCCCAGGCTCGTCCACCGGTAGGGGTGGTAGTAGGCCCGGTGCTCGCCGAGCGCCGCGTGCAGCTTCTCCTGAGGATAGTTCTCGTGCAGCCGCCCGGCCATGTGGGGCGCTTGCTCGGCGAGCTGGTCCATCCCCATGCCGTACACGTCCACGGGCAGCTCGCGGGCCAGCGCGGTCAGCAGGTCGGTGCCCGCGATCCGCCCGCGCCGGACGGGCTCGTTGACCACGGCGGCCAGGCTGGCCGTGCGTCCCGTGTAGAGCGGTCCGGGGTCCAGGACGCCGTGCTCCACGACCTCGGTGGGCGCGTCCCCGTTGTCCCACATCATCCGGTTGAAGTGCGTCACGTGGACCACGGGGATGTCGGAGCGCCCGGCCAGGGGGTGGCGGGTGGCCACGGCGGGCCCGCGCGGGGTGTCGTGCTCCACGTAGACCGCCGGGACGTCGGTCCCGGCCCGGCGCCCGGTCCACCGCTCGAGCAGCTCCAGCTCGTGGGGCCGCTGCAGCAGGACGACGTCGAACGCGGTGCCGGCCAGCTCCTCGGGCGTGCACTCGACGGCGGCCGCCGGCCAGTCCCAGGTCTCGGCCCGGCCGCGGCCGTCGGGGCCGCGGTCGGCGACGACGGGCAGCAGATAGGTGTGGGGACCGTGCACGAACGATGTCGTCCACGATCCGTGGACGTGCCAGGTCAGGATGCGCACCCGCGTCCTCCTTCCGGTTCGGGAACAGTGGCGAGGGCCCCGGGAGCGCCGTGCACGAGCTCCTCGACGGCCGCGAGCACGGCCGCCGGGGGCACGGAGGACAGGCACGGGTGGCCGGGCACGGGGCAGTCGCGGGCGCGGGAGCCGCGGCAGTCCGCGCCCTGGTCCCCGAGCAGCACGACGGGCACGCCCCAGGGCGCCCAGCGCTCGGGCGGCACGACCGGGGAGAAGAGGGAGACCACCGGGGTGCCCACGGCCGCGGCCAGGTGCGCGGGTCCGGTGTTGCCGACGACGACGCACGCGGCGGCGTCCAGCACGGCGGCCAGGCCGGGCAGGTCGGTCCGGCCGGCGAGGTCCAGCACCGTGCCGTCCGGGGCGGCCTCCCGGGCCGCGGCGCGGGCAGCCGCGGTGAGCTCCCGCTCCCCCGGCCCGCCGGTGAGGACGACCGGGCGCCCGGCCGCGGCGAGTCCTGCCGCGAGGGCCCCGGCGTGCTCGGCGGTGAGCCCGCGGGACGGGACCGAGGCGCCGGGGTGCAGCGCCACGAACCCGTCCGGCAGCGCCGACACCTCGGCCGGGAGCTGCGGGAGCGGGCGGCGCACGGCCAGGCGCAGGTCGGCGGCGGCGGGCTCGGGGGCGCCCGCCGCGACGGCGAGCGCACACGCCGCCTCGACCTCGTGGCCCCCGCCGGGCGGGTCCGCGCGGCGGTGCCGGACGTCCAGCAGCGACCCGGGGTAGTCCTCGCTCGTGGCGACCACGCGGTCGATCCCGGCGAGCCGGGCCAGCAGCGCCATGGGCAGGGGGCTCTGGTGGAAGGACGTGAACACCACGGCGAGGTCGTAGCCGCGGGCGGCGAGGGCGTCCACCAGGTCCTCGGTCGTCTCCCGGTCCACGGGCGGGGGCCGGAAGCCCGACCACGGCGCCGAGTACTCGAGGACCTCGTCCACGTCCGGCAGCAGGCGGGCGGCCGCGGCACCGGACGGGGAGGCCAGCAGGTCCACCGGGTTCCCCAGCCGGGCCAGGGCCCGCACCGCGGGCCCGGTCAGCAGGACGTCCCCGTCCGAGTCGAGGCGGACGGCGAGGGTGCGGCCCACGATCAGCCCCGGGCCCCGGCCGAGACCGGGCGGGCGTCGGGCCGGGCGGCCGTCCCCCCGTCCGCCGCGGGGGCCAGGACGGCGGCGACGGCCTCGCGCAGGGTCCGGGCGACCACCGGGGCGGCCGCCACCTCCTCCTCGCGGGTCACCGGCGTGGGGACCAGGACGCTGCGCGCGCCGGCGGCCTGGGCGGCCTCCACGTCCGCGCCGATGTCGCCGACGAGCACGCACTCGGAGGGGTCCACCCCCAGCTCCGCGGCCGCGGCCAGCACCATGCCGGGCCGGGGCTTGCGGCACGTGCAGTCCTGCTCGGGGGCGTGCGGGCACAGCTGCCAGGTGTCGAAGGGGCCGAGCAGCTCGGCCACGCGGGCGTTGACGGCGTCGACCTGCTCGCGGGTCAGCAGGCCGCGGCCGATGCCGGACTGGTTGGACACCACGCCCACCCGCAGCCCGGCCGCGCGCACGGCGTCGACCGCCTCCCGGGCCCCGGGGACCAGCTCGACCGCGTCCGGGTCGCCGTTGTAGGGCACGTCGTGGACCAGGGTGCCGTCCCGGTCGAAGAGCACGGCGCGCACCGGGACGGGCCAGGGCCCGGTCCCCCGGTGCCGCCACCAGCCACGCGCCTTGTGCCGCACGGCGGCCACGGGGATCGTGACGCTGGTGCGGACCATGCGGCTGAGCTCGGGCAGGAACTCGGGGTCGCCGGGACGTGGCCCCGGGACCGTGCGCAGCAGCACGAACCGGCCGGTCAGCCAGCCCCACGCCGCGGCGCCGGCGCCGGCCGCGGCCAGGGCGGAGCGCCGGGCGGGCCGGTGTCCCAGGGCGGTGGCGGTGAGCGCCGCGCCGGCGCCCGCGCCCGTGGCGCCCAGGGCGGCGACCGTCGCGGCGTGCCAGCGGAAGCCCCCGGGGGGAGCCTCGGCCGCACGGCGCCAGTCGGGCCCGTGCAGCCGGCGCATCAGGGCGTCGTCGGCGTTGCCGGCCTGCACGCGCAGGCTCACGAGGTCGTCGGCGGGACGCACGGGGTGGGTGATCCGGCGCTGCCCGCGCACCAGCTGCCACCCGGCCCGGCGCACGCGCAGCGCGAGGTCGGCGTCCTCCCGGTAGGCCCGGGGGAAGCGCTCGTCGAAGCCGGAGACGGCCTCGAGCGCGGCCGTGCGGTAGGCCATGTCCGCGGTCGCCCAGTCCGCGTCCTGCAGGGACGCGGTGTTGCGCTCCCAGTCGGTGGGCCGGCGGGAGCCCGGGAGGGGGACGTCGATCCGGCCCTGGGTCGCGCCGACCTCCGGGCCGCACGCGGCGAGGTCCTCGGCCAGACGCTGCGCCCAGCCGGCCGGCAGCTCCACGTCGTCGTCGAGGAAGGCGACCCACTGCGCCCCCGAGCGGCGGGCGACCCGCCAGCCGCGGTTGCGCGCGGCGGCCGGGCCCCGCCCGTAGCCGCGGACGGTGCGCACGGTCCAGGCCACGGTGCCGGGCACGCTGGGCCGCAGCGGCTCCACGTCGCCGGGCCGGTCGTCCACCACCACGACCTCGAGCGGTCCCGGGTGGTCCGCGTCGACGTCCTGGGCGGCGAGGGTGTCCAGCAGCCACTGCAGGCTCGGCCGTCCCATCGAGGGGACGACCACGGCGTAGGTCGTGGGCGCGGCCGTCACTCGGCCCCCTCGAAGAAGGCGGCGCGGCGGACCAGGTGCGGGCCGAGCACAAGCGCGGCCACCGGAGCGGAGCCGAAGAGCTCGAGGGCGTCGCGCGGGTCGTCGACCATGGGCCGGCCGGCGGTGTTGAGCGAGGTGTTGACGACGACGGGCACGCCCGTGCGCTCGTCGAAGGCCCGCAGCAGCGCGGCGATCCCGGCGTTGTCCTCGTCGGTGACCGTCTGGATCCGGGCGGTGCCGTCCACGTGGGTGACCGTGGGGATCCGCTCGCGCCACTCGGGGGCCACGTCGTGCACGAAGAGCATGAAGGGGCTGGGCAGCGGCCCGCCGCCGAAGATCTCCGCGGCGCGCTCCTCGAGGACCATGGGCGCCACCGGCCGGAACTGCTCGCGGCCCTTGACGTCGTTGAGCCGTTCGAGGTTGTCGGGGTGGATCGGGTTCGCCAGGAGGGACCGGCGGCCCAGCGCCCGGGGCCCGAACTCGCTGCGGCCCTCGAACCAGGCGATCACGCCGTTGCCGGCGAGGATGTCGGCGACCTCGCCGGCGAGGTCCTCCGGGGTGGTGAAGGGCACCTGCGCGGTGCTCAGCCACTGCGCCAGCTCCTCGCCGGACCAGCTGCGCCCGAGGGCCGCGGTGGGCTGGGGCGCGCCGAGGTCCCCGGCCTCCTGGGCCAGGTGCAGGGCGGCGCCGAGGGCGGTCCCGGAGTCCCCGGAGGCGGGCTGGACCCAGACCTCCTCGAAGGGCGTCTCGCGCCAGATCCGGGAATTGGCCACGCAGTTCAGGGCTGTGCCGCCGGCCATGGTGAGCACCGTGTCCCCGGTCTGCTCGTGCAGCCAGGTGGCCAGGTCCACCAGGACCTCCTCGACCACGGCCTGGACCGAGGCGGCGAGATCGGCGTGGTCGCCGCCCCAGGTGCCGTCGTCGATCCGGCGGGGCGCGAAGCGGGTCCAGTCGGGGGCCTGGGCACGGAAGCCGCCGTCGCCCGTGGCACGGACGATCTCGCGCAGCTCGGGCAGGAAGCGGGGCTCTCCGTAGGAGGCGAGCGCCATGACCTTGAACTCGTCGCTCGAGCGCAGGAAGCCCAGGTGGTCGGTGAGGGACTCGTAGAGCAGGCCGAGGGACTCGGGCAGGGCCTGGCGGTGCAGGATCTCCAGCTCCCCGTCCCGGTAGCGGCCGGCCAGGTGCGAGTGCGCCTCGCCGCGGCCGTCGACCACCAGGACGCTGCTCGTGCGCGTGGGGGCGGCGAGCCCGGCGGAGGCGGCGTGGGCCACGTGGTGCTCCACGAACCGGACCTTGTCGCGGTCCAGGCCCGGCAGCGCCTCGGCGAGGAACCCGGCGGCGCGCCGGGCGTAGTCCACGCGCACGGGGTCGTACGGGTCGTCCGGCATCTCGGCGGCGATCGCGGGGTCGAAGGAGTAGCCGACGGCATCCAGGTCGGCGGGCGTGAGCCCGGCCTCGGCGAGGCACCAGCGCATCGCCTGCTCGGGCAGCTCCCACGCCGAGAACGGCACGGGGCGCTTGCCGTGCTTGCGGCGGGAGAAGCGCTCCTCCTCCGCCGCGGCCACCACGGTGCCGTCCACGACGAGGGCCGCCGCGGGGTCGTGGAAGATCGCGTTGACGCCCAGGTAGTTCATGAACGGGAGTATGGCACAGAACGATCAGGCGGCTGATATACGTTTCGTGTCGCCCCCGGGTGCCGCCCCGGCCGCTCGGCGGGAGGGCCCGCAGCACCGTCACGTCCGATAACGAGTCGGCGCAACGACTGGTGACCCAGGTCACGGGCGTCTAGGCTCGATGGCACGGGTCGAGCAGCCGGCCGTGACGTCCTGTCGTGGAAGGACCCCTCCATGGACCACTCCCTGTCCGTCGTCGTGCAGATCGAGCTGGACACCCGGTGCGTGCACCTGGTGGTCACCGGCGATCTCACCGAGCGCAACCACCGCGTCCTGACCCCGCTCGTCGCCCGCGCCCGCACCCTGGTGCCCGGTGCGGCCGTCGTCGTGGACCTCACGGGCGCCCAGCACGTGGACCCGGGCGGTCTGGACCTGCTGCGCTGGTCCCTGGACCACGACCCCCTCCCGGAGTCCGGCGGCGCGGTCCGGGTGCTCACCCGTCCGGCGCCGTTCGGTCTCGCCGAGGCGGCCCGCCCCACGGCCGGGGCGCACGCGCCGGCGCCCGCGCGCTGGAACGGCGCCGAACCGGGCGGGGTGGCGGCGTGAGCGGCGTCGACGTCGTCCGGTCCCCGGCCGGCACCGGCGCCGGGGGCACCCGGGACTGCGACACGTGCCTGAGCCCGGACTGTGATTTCCCCGCGGAGCTCTCCGCGCTCTCCCTCGTGGAGCTGCAGGTCCTGCACAGCAGGGTCGTCTGCCAGCTCGAGCACGAGTACCTGGTGAACGCCGACGGCCCCCACCCCGTCACCCAGGACCGCCACGAAGAGCTCGTGGCCGAGCTGGAGGCCCGCCGGGACGCGGCGCCCGGGGAGTGACCGGTTCTCAGGAGACGGGCCGGGCCGCCCCGGCGCGGGGCCGCCCGGCGGCGTACCACTGGGCGAAGAGCACCACCATCAGGGCGACGTCCACCACGTCCCCGCCGTAGTACATGAGCTGCGCCCCCGCGCTGGCGTCGGCCGCCCCCACCCCCTCCGGAGGGTGCCCGTACAGGTGCTTGGCGAGCGCCGAGTGGGCCGCCACGAAGCCGACCAGCACCGCCGCCCGCACCCGGAAGGACCCCCGGTGCGGGTCCGGGTCCACCCCGACCACGGCGGCGGTGAAGACGCAGCCCGCGAGGAGGACGTGGAGGTGCACCGCCGCGTGCACGGCCACGGAGGCGTGCATCAGGCCGTGGAGCCCGGTGGTGTAGAGCAGCCACAGGCCGCCCGCGTTGAGCGTCCCGGCCACCACCGGACGGGTCAGCGCCCGGACGGGCGGCGTGCGCAGGAGACGGGACAGGGCGCGGGCCCGGGCCACGGGCAGCGCGCGCAGCGCCAGGGTCACCGGGGCGGCGAGCACCAGCAGCAGCGGGGCGGCCATCCCCAGCAGTAGGTGCCCGGCCATGTGGGCGGTGAAGCCGGCGCGGGCGGCCTCGGCCAGGGGGCCGACCAGCGCCGTGCCGGCGCAGAGCAGCCCCGCGCACCACAGCACCGTGCGGTGCGCCGGCCACGGGCCGCGGTGCCGTGCCGCCCACAGCCCCGCGACCCAGCCGGCCGCGCCCAGGACGAGCAGGGCGAGCACCGTCGCGTCGAAGAGGGCCCAGCCGGTGGTCCCGTGGTCGTGCGTCACCGGCGGGGGCGGGCGGTCCGGTGCGGGCGGGTCCGGCGCAGGAGCACGAGTCCCGCGGCGAGCGCGAGCACGGCCGTGCCGATCCAGGCGGCGTCGTAGACCAGCAGGTCCACGTCGTAGCGGATCTGGTGGATCCGGAGGACCTTGTGCAGGACCACGCCGTCGAGGAGCTGGAACGCGCCGAGGCCCGCGAGCAGCCCCCCGGTCCAGCGGCCCCAGGACATGGCGCCGCGGCGGCGGATGTCGGCCAGCAGGAACAGGGAGCCCACGGTGACGAACCAGCCGACGGCGTGGAAGATTCCGTCCGAGGCGAGGGCGACACCGGTGGTGGAGAGGTCGTAGAAGTGGTGCCAGTGCAGGAGCAGGTGGAAGACGGCGAGGTCCACCACGGAGGCGGCGGTGCCCGCCCCCAGCAGCGCGCCGGCGAGCACCGTGCGGCGGTCCTGGTCGGCCATGGTGTCCTCCTGGTGCGGGCGGGCGGGGTTGCGGCCCAGCCTACGGCCGCCCGGGGCCCGGCCGTCCAGACCCGGATTGTCCGCGGCCCGGCACGGCAGGGCCCGGCGGGCGGACCGGCCCGGGTGGTTCAATGGCACGGTGCGCAACGACAACCTGACCCGCCGCGAGACCGCCGACCGTTCCGAGCTCGTCGCCGTGGAGAGCTACGACGTCCTGCTGGACCTGTCCACCGCGCCGGACCCGGAGGCGGACTCGTTCCGGTCCGTGACCACGGTGCGCTTCGCCGCGGAGGAGGGCGCCCAGACGTTCCTGGACTTCATCGGCCGCTCCGTGGAGTCGGTGACGGTCAACGGCCGGGAGCTGGACCCGGACGACGTCGTGGAGGGCGCCCGGATCCGGCTGCCGTCCCTCGAGGCGGCCAACGAGGTCACGGTGGCCGGGCGGGGGCTGTACTCCCGCTCCGGGGAGGGGATGCACCGGTTCGTGGACCCGGCCGACGGCCGGGTCTACCTGTACACCCAGTACGAGCCGGCGGACGCCCGCCGGGTCTTCGCGAACTTCGAGCAGCCGGACCTCAAGGCGTCCTTCCGGTTCACGGTCCTGGCCCCGGACGGCTGGCAGGTCTCCTCCAACGGGGTGCGCATGGCGGCGTCCCCCGCTCCGGAGGCCGAGCGGCCCGGGGCGGTGCGCCACGAGTTCGCCCCTACGGAGCGGATCTCCACGTACATCACCACGGTGCTGGCGGGCCCGTACCACCGGGTGGCGGGCGAGTGGCGGCACTCCTTCGAGGACGGCAGCCGCATGTCCGTGCCGCTGGCCCTGTACTGCCGCGCCTCGCTGGCCGAGCACCTCGACGCGGCCACCGGCGCCCGCGAGCTGTTCGACCTCACCCGGCAGGGACTGACGTTCTTCACCGAGCTGTTCGGCTACCCGTACCCGTTCGGGAAGTACGAGCAGGCGTTCGTGCCCGAGTACAACCTGGGTGCCATGGAGAACCCCGGGCTGGTGACCTTCACCGAGGAGTACCTGTTCCCGGACGGGGCCACCCGCGCCCAGTACCAGGGGCGGGCGAACACCCTCATGCACGAGATGTCCCACATGTGGTTCGGGGACCTCGTCACCATGACGTGGTGGGATGACCTGTGGCTCAAGGAGTCCTTCGCCGAGTTCATGGGGGCGCACGCGTCGGTGCAGGCCACGGATTTCGAGGAGGCGTGGATCGCGTTCGCGGACCGCCGGAAGGCCTGGGCCTACCGGCAGGACCAGCTGCCCACCACGCACCCGGTGGTCGCCGACATCCACGACCTCGAGGCCGCCCGGCAGAACTTCGACGGCATCACCTACGCCAAGGGCGCCGCGGTGCTCAAGCAGCTCGTGGCGTTCGTGGGCTACGGCGCGTTCGTCGACGCGTGCCGCGCCTACTTCCGCCGCCACGCCTACGGGTCCACCACCCTGGAGGACTTCCTGGCCGTGCTCGAGGAGGCCTCCGGGCGGGACGTGCGCGGCTGGGCGGAGTCCTGGCTGGGCACCTCCGGCGTCACCTCGCTGGCCCTGGACCTCGCCCGGGACGACGACGGCACCGTCACCTTCGCGGCGCTGCTCCAGGACCCCGGCGCCGGGGTGCTGCGCCCGCACCGGCTGCTGCTCGGCGGCTACGAGCGCGGTCCCGGGGACGTCCTGGTGCGCACCGGCACGGTCAGCGTGGACCTGCCCGCCGAGTCCTCCGTGGAGGTCCCCGAGCTCGTGGGCTCGACCGCGCCGCTGCTGGTGGTCAACGACGAGGACCTCACCTACGCCAAGACCCGCCTGGACCCGCTCTCGCTCACCACGGCCCTGAGCTCCCTGTCCTCCGTGGAGGACGACATGGCCCGCGCCCAGCTGTGGTCGGGGCTGTGGAACGCCACCCGGGACGCCGAGCTCGACCCCGGGGACTGGGTGGGCGCCGTCCTGGACCACGGCTTCGCCGAGCCGCAGACCGGAATGTTCTCCACCGCCGTGGACCACGCCGTGGAGGCCGTCGAGCGCTTCACCCCGACCGCCCGGCGGGCCCGGCTTCGGGGCCGGCTGCTCGACGCCGCCGTCCGGGAGCTGCGCCGGGCGGATCCGGGCAGCGACCGGCAGCTGGCCCTCGCCCGGCTCACCGCCCGCACGGCCCGGCGCGACGGCAGCCACGCCGGATGGTTGCGCGACCTCCTGGGCGGGCGGGACGCGCTGCCCGGGCTGCGGCTGGGCTCGGACCTGCGCTGGGCGCTGTGGACGGCGCTCGCGGCCACCGGCCACGGCGAGGACCCCGTCCTGGACGCCGCCCTGGAACGGGAGCGCGCCGCCGACCGGACCCGCACCGGGCAGGTCGGCTGGGCCCGGGCCCGCGCCGCCCGCCCGCTCCCCCGGGCCAAGGCGGAGGCCTGGGACGCGATCACCGGTGACGAGCTGTCCAACGACCTGCTGAGCGCCACGGTCGCCGGCTTCCAGCTGGGCCCGGCGGAGCTGGTGGAGCCGTACCGGGAGCGGTACTTCGCCATGCTGGAGGAGGTGTGGGCGCGCCGGTCCATCGGGATGGCCACCCGCATCGTGCAGGGGCTCTACCCCGCCGGCGCCGATCTCGAGCCGGGGCACGACCCCGAGCACCACCCGGTGCTCGCCCGCACGGAGCTGTGGCTGAGCAACCACGCCGGGGCGCCCGCCGCCCTGCGCCGGATCCTGGTCGAGGAGCGGGACCACCTGCTGCGGGCGCTGCGGGCGCAGGCGGCGGCGCGCCCCTGACCCCCGCACGCCGAGGCCGGCCCCGGGTCCTCCGGGCAACAGCAGTCCCCCCGGTGCGCACCGGGGGGACTGCGACGGTCCGGGGGACCCGGCGGTTCCGGGCGGCGCGGGCTCAGGTGGCGGGGCGCCCCGAGCGGCGCAGCACGCGGTCGACGGCGCGCTGGGCGTCCTCGTTGGACTTGAAGACCCGCCGGTCGAGGCTCTGGCCGAGCGACATCGACGAGTTGCCCAGCTGCAGCAGGTTCACCTTGGAGTCGTTGCGGTGCTCGCGGCGCGGCTGGGGCGCCTGCGGACCGGTCCGGGCGTCATAGGCCATGGTGGATCCTTTCCGTGACACCTCCAGTGTAGGAGGCCGCCGCCCCACTGAACAGAGCGCCGCCGGTCATCGGCCGTGCCGCCGCGCCCGGGACGTGAACCAGCCCCGGTCCACGGACCGCCGCACCCACCAGGTGCGCGCCACGAGCACGAGGGACAGCACGTGCAGCAGCACGAGCACCGACCAGTACGCCGCGGCCGCCACCGGGGTGAAGGGGACGGAGGCCGCGCCGGCGAGCATCAGCATGACCAGCGCCTCCAGGTTCAGCGCGTAGCGCAGGGGGCGCATCACGCGCACGGAGATGTCGTGCTCGGGCTGCCGGTTGATCCAGGACAGCAGCACCGCCACCACGGACATCACGATCGAGGCCGCCGCGGAGGGCACCTGCCAGCCCGGCCCCAGGACGTGCTCCCGCACGGTGGCGACGAGCCCCACGAGCAGCAGGACCGCGGTGATGAGGCTGACCGCCACGGAGGCGAACGCCGTGATCCCCTGCCGGGCCGGCAGGATCACCATCTCGCAGAAGGCGTCGTCGAACCGGGACGTGGGCCGCAGCGCCAGGTGGCCGCGCACCGCCCCGGGCCACCGCCGCACGGCGCGGTCCTCGGCGAGCACCCGGTCCACCGCCCGGTGCGAGCCGCCCGGCCCGCCGGGGCGCCCGCCCTCGTGCGAGAGGACCGTGAACTCGTGCAGCCGGACCTCCGGGGGCACCGTCAGCTCCAGGTGGAAGCTGCGGCAGGACGCGAGGTCGTGCAGGCCGACCCGGCCCACCCAGGGCATCCAGCAGTGCCGCAGCCGGTCCCGGGCGCGCGGTCTCCGGCCGGCGGCGTACTGCTCGTCCATCGAGTACTTGAGCACGAGCCGGCGCCCCGCGAACTCGGCGGGCAGCGCGAAGGTCAGCAGGAAGCCGCGGGCCAGCTGGTCGGCCACGGTGGTGAACAGGGCGAGGTCGGCCTCCCAGTGCTCGGCGTCCTCCGCCGGCAGCCGCCCCCGGTCGACGAGCTCCTGGACGACGGCGCGCAGGTGCTCGCAGTAGGCCCAGAACCCGTCGAGGGCGTCCTCCACGAGCAGCTCGGGGGCGTGCACGATCGCCGGGACGTGGTCGTCCGCCAGGACGGCCGCCTCGGCCAGCGGCAGCTGCTCCGGGATCAGTCCGCGCAGCAGCAGCTCGGCGAGCGCCCCGTTGTCCTCGGTGCTGAGGACCGGGACGGGGTCGCCCTGGCAGACGGCGTCGAAGTTGCGCAGGGGCTGCTTGGCCTGGATGGTCACGGGCACCAGCAGCCGGCCGGCGCCGTCGGCCGGCCACGGGGCGCGCACGGCGAGGTCGACGTCGAGGGAGACCTTCCGGCGGGTGACCCCGTCGGGGCTCATCAGCACGGACTCCACGCGCCGGTGGATCCAGTCGCCGGGGCTGAGGAAGAGCGTGCGCAGCACGTCGACGTCCACCGCCGGGCGGTCCGGCTCGGGCGGGAGGTCCTGGCCCTGGGGCATCCGCGCGCCTCCTTCGGGGGTCCCGGTCCGGCTCTCGTCCCGGGGCGTCACCGGGGCCCGCCCGGTGTCCTGATCGGCCATCATTGCACCAGTCAGCGCGGACACCGTACGGGCCCGGCGGTGGACCGGGCGTCACGGGAATCGTGAGAAGCTATTGACGACTTGATGCCCCAGCTCCATCGAGGGAGACCATGACCGACTACGCGCTCAACGACCGCGGCTCTCTGGAGATCGTCACGGAGAACTTCTACGACACCGAGATCATGCGGGTGTTCGGCGGTCTGTCCTTCGGCAAGCTGCGCACCTGGACGGGCAACGCGGCGCTGGTCCCGGAGCCGGACAACCCCTTCGACCCCCACACCGTCTCGGTGCGGATCGGGCCCAACAAGATCGGCCACCTCGCCCAGCAGGACGCGCAGCGGTACTGGCCCTACCTCGCGCGGGTCATCGCGTCCGGCTACACGCCGGTGGCGCCGCTGAAGCTGGAGGCCACGGTCCTGCGCCAGGACGGGCAGGCGGAGGTCGACGCCGCGGCGCGGCTGTCGATCGCGGCCCCGGACCTGCTGTTCCCGCTCAACACGCCCCCGGCGCAGGCCGCGGTGCTGCCGCAGGGCCCGTCGATCAAGGTCCTGGACGAGCAGGAGTTCGCCGAGTACCTGCACAGCGTCATCCCCCCGTCCGGGGAGGGCCGCGTGATGCTGACCCTGGAGACGAACAAGGTCCGCAACCACCACGGGCAGACCCTGGACATCGTCGACGTGCTCTACGAGCGCCGCCAGGTGGGCCGGCTCTCCACCCAGATGTCCCAGCAGTTCATCCCGATCATCGACCACGCCTTCCAGCAGGAGAAGCTCACCGCGGTGTGGGGCACCATCCGCGGCTCGGCCTTCGAGGTCTCGATGACCCTCCAGGCCGCGCGTCCGGAGGACATCCCCGCGGAGTGGTTCGAGCAGCTGCCCAACGACGTCCCCGAGCTCCTGCCGCCCGGCGGCAGCTTCCCCGTCCCGGACGCCTACGTCCCGGCCGAGGCCGACCGCTCGCGCAACGCGAAGAAGTGGCGCAAGGGCCTGGCCGTCTCCGCGGCGGGGTCCGGGGGCGCGGAGCGCGCCGGGCACGACGACGACGTGTCCGCTCAGCGCTCGTCCGCCGGCCCGGGGACCGGCGTGCTCGGCCGGGTGCACGTGGCCGTGTGGACGCTGCTGGCCATGACCGTGCTGCTGGGCGGGGTGGGCGTGGTCTTCCTCGGCATCGAACCGCTGGTGAGCGCGCTGTGCTTCATCGTGGCCGTCGCGACCGGCTTCATGTCCTTCTACCTCGCCCGGATGAGCACCGGAGCGGCCCGCCGATGATCAGCCGCCGGGAACGCTTCCTCCAGATCCTCGAGGTCCTCTCGAAGCACGGCTTCGGCTTCGCCCTCGGCGGGATCAAGGAGGAGTGGCGCGCACCGCTGGCCCGGGTCCGGCTCATCGACCCCGACAAGCTCTACAGCCAGCCGGTCCACCTGCGGCAGGCCCTCGAGGAGCTCGGTCCCACGTTCGTGAAGCTCGGCCAGGTGGTCTCGACCCGGCCGGACCTGCTGCCGCCGCGGTACGTGCAGGAGCTGACCCGGCTGCAGGACAGCACGCCCCCGGTGCCGCCGGAGCGGATCCGGGCGATGATCGAGTCGGAGCCCGACTCCGCCGCCGAGGAGATCCTCGCCGAGATCGACCCCGTGCCGCTCGCCACGGGCTCGATCGGCCAGGCGCACGCGGCCGTCTACAAGGGGGTGGACGTCGTCGTGAAGGTGCGCCGCCCCGGCGTCGTCGAGGAGGTCAACCGCGACCTCGAGATCCTCGCGGAGCTGGCCAAGCTGCTGTCCACCTACTGGCCGGCGGTGCAGCACTTCGACCTCGTGGGTCTGGCGGACGAGTTCGCCCAGTCCCTGCGGGACGAGCTGGACTACCTCACGGAGGCCCGCAACGCCCAGCGGATGGCCGAGAACTTCAGGGGCGACCCCCGGGTGCACGTCCCGGAGATCTTCTGGGAGGCCTCGACCTCCCGGATCCTCACGATGGAGCGGATCCGCGGGATCAAGATCAACGACTACCCCGCCCTCGAGGCCGCCGGGCTCGACCGGCACCTGCTGGCCGTGGACTCGACCGAGGCCATCTGCCGGATGATCTTCGAGCACGGCTTCTTCCACGCGGACCCGCACCCCGGGAACCTCTTCGTGGAGACCGGCGGGCGGATCGGGATCATCGACTTCGGGATGATGGGCACCCTCACCGACGAGTTCCGGGACCACCTGGTGACCCTGATGCTCGGCGTGGTGCAGGAGAACCCGCGGCGGGTCGCCGCGGGGCTGCTGGGGCTGACCTCGCAGGAGCTGGACGTCAACAAGAAGGACCTCGAGCGGGACGTGGCGATCCTGCTGCGCCGCTACGCGAACAAGCCCCTGCACGAGGTGCGGGTGGGCCACCTGATGGGCGACCTCATCGGGATGCTGCGCCGCTACCGGATGCACCTGCCGCGCGAGTCCGCCCTGTTCCTGCGGATGCTCGTCACGGCGGAGTCCGTGGGCACCGGCCTGGACCCGGAGTTCGACCTCGTCTCGGTCCTCGCCCCGTACGCCCAGCGGTTCGTGCTGCACCGGCTCTCCCCCGAGATCCTGGCCAAGCGGGTGCGCGACATCCTGCAGGACGCGGTGCAGATGGGCGTGGAGGCCCCCGAGTACCTCCGGCGGCTCATCGTGGTGCTGGAGCGCGGCGGCTTCGACGTCCACCTGCGCGCCGACGAGTTCGAGCCGCTGCTCAAGCGCGGCGAGAAGATCGGCCACCAGGTGGTGGCCGGCGCGGTGATCGCCGCGTCCATCAACGGCATGGCCCACATCCTGGCGTCCGACCCGGAACGGTGGCGGAAGTTCCACACCCCCCTGATCGCCGGCGGCGCGACCACCGTGGGCACGCTCACCGGCTATCTCGTGCTCTCCACCAACGTGCCCAAGGTCCGGCGCCTGGCCAACACCATCCGGGTCCGCCGCCGCTTCTGAGCCCCGGCGGGGCGGCCGGCCCGGCCTCCGCCCCGGACCCCCGCCGCGCGGGGACCCGGCAGGGACCCGGCACGGACGCACTCGCGGCGGGGCACGACATCCCGTTGACTTCCCCCATCCCGCGGCAGAGCATGGCGGTGGAACCCGGGCGCGGACGTTGTGCCTGGTCAGCCGGGGGGAGCGGGATCATGGGCGAGCGGAGGCCGATCACGCTGCACCTGCTGGGGAGCTGGGACCTCGCCGTGCAGGGCGCCCCGGTGCACACCGGGGCGCGGCAGCAGCGGCTCCTGGCGGCGCTGGCGGTCCACGGCCCCCGGTCCCGGCACTACCTCGCCGGCCTGCTGTGGCCGGAGTGCCCGGAGGACCACGCGCTCGGCAGTCTGCGCGCGGCCGTCTTCACCCTGTCCCGGCGCGTGCCGGGGGCCCTCGCGGGCCGCGGCGGCGACCTCGCGCTCTCCGGGGCGGTGGACGTGGACCTGCACCGTCTGCTCGAGCTGGTCGTGCGCCCCGTGGCGTCCTGGTCCGCCGAGCGGGACGACGCCTGGGTGCTGGACCGGCCCCGGGTGGCGCTGCTGCCGGGCTGGTACGACGACTGGGTGGTCGAGGAGCAGGCCCGGCTGCAGGAGCTCTACGTCAACGCCGTGGAGGAGCGGGCCGAGCTCTGCCTCCTCCGCGGCGAGGTCCACCACGCCCTCGCGCTGGCCCGGACGGTCCGAGACGCCGCTCCCCTGCGCGAGAGCGCCGTGCGCCTGCTGCTCCGCGCCCACCTCGCTCTCGGCAACGAGGCCGAGGCCCGGCGGGCGTTCCAGGAGTACCGCTCGGCCCTCGCGGCGGAGCTGGGCGAGCAGCCCTCGGACCGGGTCCGGGGGCTGCTCGAGCCCCGGCGCCGGCGGTGAGGACCCGGGTTCCGCGGCCCGGGCCCACGGGGGCCGCGGCCAGTGCTCAGCCGGCCTCGGGCGGCATCTCCAGGTGCACGACCTTCACCTGGGTCATCTCGTCGAGGAGCTCGGGGCCGTAGCCGAAGCCCGCGCCGGACGCCCGCCGCGGCTGCGCCGCACCGCCCGGGGCGCCGCCGAAGACGTTGTTGACCTTGAGCGTGCCCACGGGCAGCTCGGCCACGGCGCGCTGGGCGTGGGCGATCCGGCCGGTGAGCACGGTGGCGGCCAGCCCGTAGCGGTCGGCGGCGGCCAGCCGGAGCCCCTCGTCGAAGCTGTCGACGACCTGGACCGGCGCCACGGGCCCGAACGTCTCCTCGGTCATCACGGCCATCGCGGGGGTGCACCCGCGCAGCACGGTGGCCGGGTAGAACGCGCCGGGGCCCTCCGGGACCTGGGCGCCCTCGAGCACGACCGCCCCCTGGGCGACGCTCTCGGCGACCTGGCGGTGGACCTCCTCGCGCAGCCGCTCGTCGACCAGCGGCGCGAGCGTGCCGTCGGTGTTGCGCCGGCGCGCCTCCTCGGCGAGCGCCTCGAGGAACGGCTCGGCGACGCCGCGGTGGACGTAGATCCGCTCGACCGCCACGCAGATCTGGCCCGAGTTCGCGAACGCGCCGAGGGCGGCCTGCCCGGCGGCCCAGACGGGGTCGACGTCGTCGTCGACCACCAGGGCGTCGTTGCCGCCGTTCTCCCGGACCACGTGGGCGCCGGTGCCGACCGCCGCGCGGGCGATGGCCTCCCCCGTGGCGGTGGAGCCGACGTGGGCGAGGACGTCGACGCCGGGCAGCGCCGTGAGCAGCTGCCCCACGGCGGCGCCTCCGGTGACGGTGCCGAGCACGCCGGCCGGCAGGACCCCGGCGAGGATCTCCCCGAGGCGGGCTCCGAGGTGGGGGCACCGTTCGCTCGGCTTGTGCACCACGGTGTTGCCGGTGACGATCGCCGCGCCCAGCAGGCCCGCGGCCACGGCCACGGGGTCGTTCCACGGGGTGAGGGCGACGACGACGCCGCGCGGCTCCGCGACCGTGTAGTCGGCCGCGAGCACGCTGCCGCGCAGGCTGTGGCCCCGGTGCACCGGGCCGAGCTCGGCGTACTGGTGGAGTGTGCCGACCCCTGCCATGACCCCGCCCAGGGACTCCTCGACGGGCTTGCCGGTCTCGCGGGCGTTGAGCGCGGCGAGCTCCTGGGCGTGGGCGGCCAGACGGTCGGCGGCCGCGCGCAGGGCCTTACCGCGCTCCTCGGGGGCGGTCCGGGCCCAGTCCCGGGCGGCGGCGCGGGCGGTCTCGACCGCGGCCCGCACCTCCTCCTCCGTGGCGGCGGCCAGGGTGCCGACCGTGGACCCGTCCCGCGGATCCTGCACGGTCAGCTCGGTCGTCGGGGCGGTGGCGGGTGCTGCGGTGGTCATGGAACTCCTTCTCCGTGCGGGCGGGCGTCCTCCGGCCGTGCGGGTGCGGACACCCCGGGGGCCGTCCTGATGAGCATACTGATGAACGGCTCGGGAGCGGCTACGGTAGCAGGGCCAGGCCGCCGCACCCGCGGCGCCTGCCCCCTGTTCCGACGAGGAGCAGCACGCCCGCCCGCGGCACCGGCCGTGGGCGCGGCCGTGTCCAGCAGAGAGGAAGTTGCATGAGTCTCCAGCCCACCAATCCCGGCCGGGTGCTGATCACCGGCGGTGCCTCCGGGCTCGGCGCCGCCGTGGCGGAGGCGGTCCGCGACAACGGCGGCACCCCCATCGTCCTGGACCGGGACATCAGCACGCTCACCGGCGTCACCGCCTACGAGGTCGACGTGGCGGACACCGCCGCGGTGACCGAGGCGGTGCGCCGGGCCGTGACGGACGCCGGCGGTCTGGACGCGGTCGTCACCGCGGCCGGCATCGACCGCTGCGGCCGGCTCGAGGACGTGGCGAGCACCGAGTGGGAGAAGGTCGTGCAGGTCAACCTGTTCGGCACCGTGTCCACGGTGCGTGCGGCGCTGCCCGCCCTGCGGGAGTCCCGGGGGCGGGTCGTCACCGTGGCCTCCACCCTGGCGCTGAAGGGCGTCTCGGACGCGACGGCGTACTGCGCCTCCAAGTTCGGGGTGCTGGGCTTCACCCAGGCCCTCGCCGCGGAGCTCAAGGGCGAGGTCGGCGTCACCCAGCTCATCCCGGGCGGCATGAAGACGCACTTCTTCGACGACCGGGACGAGCAGTACAAGCCGCAGGACGACTCCCAGCTCAACGATCCGGAGAACGTCGCCAACGCCGTCCTGTTCGCCCTCGGCCAGCCCCGCGGGTGCGAGATCCGCGAGCTGTTCGTCGCCCACGCCGAGGAGGGCTCCTGGCCCTGATCGGCCCTGCGCACGGAGGGACGGCCGGACCGGACCGCGGAAACGCCTCCGGCCCGGCCGTCGCCGCTGGTGAGAGCACGGTTGTCCCCACAACGGGCGACGAGTCGGGCGCGGGCAGATCATGACTGCGCATCTAGACTGATGACCTCTCCCCGACCGCACAGGAAGGCCTGACGTCAGCGTGGACTCCCCCCTCGACACCACGGTGGCACGCGTCCCGATCACGGTGCGCTGCCTCGACGAGCACGGCCGGCCCGTGCGCCTCTCGGCGCGCACGCTCGGCCGCGGCTCCACCGACCTGCAGGACCTGCTGCGCCGGGCCTACGCCGCCGTCCGGGAGGACTGCCCCGCCGAGACCGTCACCGTCTCCTTCCTGGAGGACTGCCGGGGCAGGCTGCAGCTGGAGTACCTGGTGGTGGACCGCACCCGTCCGAGCCGCTGGCGGCGGAACCGCGAGCGGGGCCGCGCGGAGGACGTCCGGACGGCGCTGACGGAGGCGACCATCGTCGTGACCCTCGCGGTCGAGGCCGTCGGGGCGGTCGCCGCCGCGTCCACGGCCCGGTGGTCCGAGGGCGACACGCCCGACTTCGCAGACCTGGTCCTCGACGGTGCGCGCACCGTCCGGCTGCCCGGCGCCGTGCGCGCCCTGCTCGGCGACGACGCGGTGCTGGAGCTGCTGCGGGGCACCATGGCGATGTTCCTGGACGACGACGTCGAGCAGCTGGTCATCGGCAAGGACCCCGAGCTGCCGGGCCGCTACCAGGAGACGGTGGTCACCCGCTCCCCCGCCCTCGTGCGCTTCCTCCGGGGCGGGCCCCTGGCAGGACTGGTCCCCGGGGGCTCCGAAGGGCCCTGAGCTCCCGGCCCTGCCCGGTGCGGCCCCGCCCCGGTGGCGGATCCGGGCGCGGTCCTGCGCGGCGCGCCGCCGCGGATGTCGGAGGCGGCGGCCATGATGGGCCCGACCGGTCACCGGGACGGAAGGGGCTCGACGTGGGACTGATGGCGCCGCTGCAGGACAGGCTGCGCACGACCTTCGCCGGACAGGCGGACCGGGTGCCGGAGTGGGAGCTGGCGCTGGCCGACGGCCAGGACGCCGGGCACTTCCGGCCCGGTTCGGCGGTGTGGGCCGTGCACGGGTCGATGGCGACCATCCCCGCGGGCGTGCGCGCCCTGCTCACCCAGGCCCTGCACCCGGGGGCGCTGGCCGGCGTCGTCGAGCACTCGGACTACCGGAGCGACCCCCTGGGGCGCCTCGCCGGGACCATCCGGTGGATCTTCACCGTCACCTACGGGGACACCACCGCCGCGCACCGGGCCTCGGCGCACGTCCGCCGGATCCACGACGGCGTGCGCGGCACCTACACCGGGGCCGACGGCGTGCGGCGCCCGTACTGCGCGAACGACCCCGAGCTCGCCGAGTGGGTCCACCTGGCGTTCACGGACGCGTTCCTGCGCTCCCACCAGCGGTGGGGCGGGCCGATCCCGGGCGGGCCGGACGCCTACGTGCGGGAGTGGGCCGTGGCGGGCCGGCTGATGGGCGTGGAGCGGCCGCCGCGCTCCGAGGCCGAGCTGGACGAGCGCCTCCGGTCCTTCGGCCCCCGCCTCGCCGGAGGCCCGCGGGTGGACGACGTCGTGGCGTTCCTGCGCCGCCCTCCCCTGGACCCCGTGCTGCTGCCGGGCTACCGGGCCCTGTTCGCCGCCGTCGTGGACTCGCTGCCCGGGGACCGGCTGGACCTGCTCGGTCTCGAGCGTCCGCGGCTGGGCCCCGTGCCGCTGCCCACGCGCAGCGCCGCCGGGCTCACCCTGGCGGTGGTCGGCCGCGCCCTCGGGGAGACGGGGCCGAGCGAGGCGGCCGCGCGCCGCCGCCTCGCGCGCCTCGGCCTGCTCTGAGGGCGCACCGCGCTCAGGCCGAGGCCTCCTCCTCGGTCCCGGCGCGCCCGGTGACGTGGTCGTAGGCCTCCGCGGCCGCCGCGGCCACGCCGTGCCACGTCCGTCCCGGCAGGACCCGGCGCCGGCCCTCGCCGCCGAGGCAGCGGCGCACGGCGGGGCACTCGAGCATCATCCGCAGGACCGTGGCGAGGGTCTCGGGCTCCTCCGGCGGGGTGAGCATCCCGGTGATGCCGTCGGCCACGGTCTCGGCGAGCACCGGCAGCCGCGAGGCGACCACGGGGGTCCCGGTGGCCAGGGCCTCGACGGACTCGGTCGGGGCCGCGGCCCGGGTGACCGGGCGGTCCTTGCGGGCGACCACGAACACGTCGAACGCCTGGTGGTACTGCACGACCTGCTCGTCCGGGACCCGCCCCGTGAAGCGGACCCGGTCGCCCAGGCCGAGCTCCGCGGCCAGGCGCTCGAGCTCCCGCCGCGCCGGGCCCGCGCCCACGACCACCACGAGCAGCTCCGGCACGTCGGCGCGCACGAGGGCCGCGGCGCGCAGGAGGTCGTCGAGGCCCTCGTGCTCCACCAGGTCCGCGACCGCGCCCACCACCCGGGCCGTCTCCGGCAGCCCGAGCACCCGGCGCGCCTCCCGCAGGGGACGGGGATCCGCCAGGTAGGGGCCGTCCACGGCGGGGGGCGCCACGCGGACCGGGACCGGGCCGGCCGGCAGGGCCCGCGTCAGCGCCCGCACCCGCTCGCCCATCGCACGGCTCGTGGTCACCACGTCGGCCGCGGCGGCCAGGACCTCGGCCTCCCGGGCGCAGTCGAGCCGGTGGCGCTCGCTCGTGACGGCCTCGGCGGGACGGGAGGCCGCCCACCGGTCGGCCGGCAGCTCGCGCACCTCGTACACCCACGGGATGCCCAGGGCCTCGGCCACCGCGCGGGTCACGAGGCCGTTGCCGGGACGGCTCGTCGTGTGCAGCACGGCGGGCCGGGCGCGCAGGGCCAGTTCGAGCAGGGCCTGCGCCTCCTGCTGCAGTCGTGCCGTGGGCAGCAGCGCGCTGCGGGCGGGCAGGATCCAGTGGTAGGAGACGCCGTCGAGCACCTCGGGCGCCGGCCCGTGCGACCGGCCGTCGGCGGGCACGGGACCGGGGCGGGTCACCGCGGTCACGGTCCAGCCCTGGGCCACGGTCGCGGACAGCAGGGAGTGGTGGCGCGGCGCGCGGCGGCCCAGGGCGCGCGGCGGGGCCTCGGCCAGCACGTGCAGCACGGAGGCGGCCTCCGGCCGGTAGCCGACCACCGGGGTGAGCGCGGGACGCCAGCCGGAGAGCAGCCGCAGGTCGTCCTCGTAGTGGAGCAGCCGGCGGCGCTCCCCCGGCGTGGCTCGCCCGGCGGCCACGGCGCGCCGGAGCTCGACCACGGCCTCCGAGATCCGGCCGACGTAACGGTGGCGGCGGGCCCGCGTGCCGGCGAGGTCGCTGGTGCCGGGCGGCACCAGCGCGAGGAACCGGTCCGCCTCGGCCACGCGGCCCGCGGACAGGGCGGCCTCGGCGAGGCGCCGGGCCGCGCCCGGCGCGGGACGCCGGCGGCGGGCCCGGCCGAGCCGGTGCTCGAGCTGCCGCTCCGCGCGCGGGTCCGGGCCCAGGGCGCGGACCACGGCGGCCCCGGCCTCGGGCCAGGGACTGCGCAGCAGGGCGCGGGCGGCGGGTCGCGCCGCGGCGGCGGGGAGAAGCCGGGCCGCGGGCAGCCAGAAGGCCTCGGGCTCGTCGTCCGGACTGAAGGGGCGGGGAGTGTGCGGCATGGCCTTCTCGCGGGGGGTCAAGAGGGGCCGTCCCGGTCGATCACGGGGCGTGCTGCGGGCGGGGGAAGATGTTTCTCGCCGGGTCGGGGGCCGGTGGGGAACTACTGATCGTCAGGGTTCAGCGTAGCAAGATATGGGCCCAGATCGTCCGCCGCGACGGCCGTGCCGATGCCCGCCATCGCCTCGAGGTCGGGCAGGACCACGGACTGCCCGTCCGGGGACACGCCGAGGCCCTGATCGGGGGCCGTGGTCATCCGCAGGTCCCCGGCGGAGAGACCGGCCAGGTCGGGGGCGAGCCCGGCGATCCACGCCGCGTCGAGCCCCTCGCTCACCGTCAGGTAGGGCGAGAAGTCGCTGACCACGGTGTGCAGCCGGACCGGGTTGAGCAGCGTCTGCGGGCCGAGCAGCCGCTCGAGAGCGGACTGGACGTAGTTGCGCTGGTTCTCCACCCGCTGGAAGTCCCCGTCCTCGAAGGCCTTGCGCTCCCGGACGAACTCGAGCGCCCGTTCCCCGTCCATGTGCTCGGGGCCCTGCTCGAAGGTCATGCCCTCGTTGGACACGAAGTCCTGGGGCACGTCGACGGTCACGCCGCCGAGGGCGTCGGTGAGGGCCTGGAAGCCGGCGAAGTCCACCTCGGCGACCTGGTCGATCCGGGTGCCGAAGAGGTCCTCGACCGTCCCGACCATCAGCGGGACGCCGCCGAGATCGAGGGCGGCGTTGATCTTCGCCTCCCCCACCCCGGGGATCGGAACCCACGTGTCCCGCAGCACGGAGATGACATAGGCCTCGCCGCCGTCCTCGGGGAGGTGCACCAGCATGATGGTGTCCGCCCGCACCCCCTCGACGCCCACGTCCGCCCGCCCGCCGGGCTGGCTGTCGGCGCCAAGCAGCAGCACGGTGGTGCCCCGGTCCTGGGCGGAGCCCGCGGCGGGGCGCCCGCTCTCGGCGGGGAACGCGTCGTCCACGACCTGCTTGCGGGCGTCGAAGGTCCGTCCCAGGTTCCAGACGAACGCGGCGGCCACCAGGGCGACGACCAGCACGAGACCCAGGAGCACCAGCAGCACGCGCCGGACCGGGCGGCGGCGCGGGGCGGCCGCCGCGCGCTCGGCACCACGGTCGGCGTCGCGGGCGGATTCGCGGTCGTGGACGGTCATCAGAGGCTCCCCGTTCGGTGGGTCGGGCGGACGCCGGTCGCGGCACCTGCCCCGGTCGGTGCGCCCATGCTAGGCCGCCGCTGCTCGGAGGTCGCCCGGAGGTCGCTGGGAGAGCCGGGGGCGGAGAAGGGCCACGGGCGGGTCAGGGCACCCGGGCGATCCACTCCGAGGTGGCGAACTTGGTGCGCACGAGCTCGCGGGCGGCGGCGATCTCGGCGTCCCGGACGGTGCCCTCCGCGGCGCCGTAGCGGCCCGCGAAGACCTCCACGAGCTTGCCCACGACGTCGGCGCGGGCCATGCCGGTCTGCCGGCGCAGCGGGTCCACGCGCTTCTTCGCCGAGCGGTGCCCCTTGTCGGAGAGCTTCTCCTTGCCGATCCGCAGGACCTCGGTCATCTTCTGCGCGTCGATGTCGTAGCTCATGGTCACGTGGTGGACCATCCCGCCGCCCGCGAAGCGCTTCTGCGCCGCTCCGCCGATCTTGCCGTGCTCGGTGGCGATGTCGTTGAGCGGGACGTAGAACGCCTCCAGGCCCATCTCCTGGAACGCCTGCATGACCCACTGGTCGAGGAACGGGTAGGACTCCGAGAAGCTGAGCCCGTCCACGAGCGTCTGCGGCAGGTACAGCGAGTAGGTGATGCAGTTGCCCGCCTCCATGAACATGGCCCCGCCCCCGGAGACGCGGCGCACCACGGAGACGCCGTGCCGCCGGGCGCCCTCGGCGTCCACCTCGTTGCGCAGGGACTGGAAGGACCCGATCACCACGGACGGCTCCTCCCAGTCCCACAGGCGCAGGGCGGGCGGGCGCCGGCCCGCGCCCACCTCGCGGGCGAGGACCTCGTCGAGCGCGAGGTTCTCCAGGGTGGGGCGGACGGTGGGCGGGATGACCTCCCACGCGTGGTCGTCCCACGTCGTGGCGTGGGCCAGGGCCCGGCGGACCGCGGTGGCGATCGCCTGCGGGGAGAAGCCGAACAGCACGACGTCGGGCGCGAGGGCCGCCTCGACCGCCGCGACGATCTCCTGCGGGGAGGCCTGCTCGCTGAGCCCGGTGAGCGCCGCGTTGATGTCCTCGAGGGCCTCGTCGGGCTCGAGGAAGAAGTCGCCGTTCACGGAGACGTCGGCCAGCCGCCCGTCGACCACGTCCAGGTCCGCGACCACGAGCTTGCCGCCCAGCACCTTGTACTCCCCGTGCCGTCGCTCCTGCGCCATCCGTGTCCTTCCCTCGTCCGTGCCGGTGGTCCCGGGTCAGCCTACGCCGGGGACCGCGGGCACGGCGCAGGCCCGGACCGGTGCGGTCCGGGCCTGCGGGCGATCGTGCGGGGCCCCGCGAGCGGGACGGAGATCAGCTGCTGGACTTGCCGAAGTTCTTGAAGCGGGCGTTGAAGCGCTCCACGCGGCCGGCGGAGTCCATGATGCGCTGCTTGCCGGTGTAGAACGGGTGGGACTCCGAGGAGATCTCGACCTCGATGATCGGGTACTCGTTGCCGTCCTCCCACGTCTCGGTCTTCTTCGAGGTGGCGGTGGAACGGGTCAGGATCGTCTTGCCGGAGGCCAGGTCGCGGAAGAGGACCGGGTGGTAGTCCGGGTGGATGTCAGTCTTCATGGGGTTCAAACCTTTGTCGTCGGTGCCTGGATTTTGCCAGCCACGGTTTCGCTCGGTGGGCGGTGCGCCGTCGTCGTCCGTCCGCGCGGTCCGGGAAGGGCGGGGGCATCGGGCACCAGCGGTCCAGCGTACCGGATCGCCGGTGGAAATTCACCCGCCGTCCCGCGGCGCGGGGGGGCCCGGTGCTTGCCGTTCCCCCCCGCGCCGCTGCCCCGGCCGCGGCGCCTCACCACCGGTGGGCGACGTCCACGACGAGCCGCGACCCCCGGCCCGGCCCGTCGAGGACGAACACCCGGAACGGCAGCCGCGCGCGCACGCCGAGGCCGACCGATGTCCGGGCCTCGTAGCTGCCGCCCCACGCGACCTGGCGGAACGTGCGGTAGCCGGCGACGTCCACGAGCTCCCGCCGGTCGTCGAACTCGTAGGTGGGCCTGCCCCTGCCGTCGTAGGCGGGGGCGTTGGCCGTGATCACCAGGTCGGTCCCCCGCAGGGGGATGGGGTCGCCGGAGCCGATGCCCGTGAACCGGGCGTAGCGCACGTCGTAGCCCCGCAGCCTGCCGTCGAGGTCGATCACCATCCGGTCGAAGCAGCGGTGCTGCCCCGCCCGGACGTCCGTGACGTGGGGGTAGCGGGGCGTGGTCGCCTCACCGCTGCGGGCCTTGGCCCCCGATCCCCACGTGATGCCGCAGTACGGGGCCGCGGCGTTCGCGCTGCCGGGGACGATGAGCCCCAGCCCCATGGCCAGCACGAGTGCCGCCAGCCATGAGATGACTTTCTTCATGATGCACCTTCTCCAAGACCCCTCGGGCCCCGGTGGGCTCGAGCGGGTGCTCCCATGATCCGCCTTTTCGAATGCTAAGTCTCCAGGTGAGGGTGAACTGGGTCAGCAATCGTTATGGGGCGGGGCGTCAGCGGCAGGGCCGGGTCTCCCAGAAGGCCACGGCCGAGGCGGCGGCGACGTTGAGGGAGTCCACGCCGTGGGACATCGGGATCCGCACGGTGAGGTCCGCGTGGTGGACGGCGGCGGCGCTCAGCCCGTCCCCCTCGGTGCCGAGGACCAGGGCCAGGCGCTCGTCGCGGCGCGCCGACAGCTCCTGGAGGGTGATCGAGTCGTCGCTCAGGGCGAGCGCCGCAGTGGTGAAGCCCGCGTCCTTGATCCGCTGCAGGTCGGCCGTCCAGTGCTGCAGCCGGGTCCACGGGACCTGGAACACGGTGCCCATGGAGACCCGGATGGAGCGCCGGTACAGGGGATCGGCGCAGCGCGGGGTGACGAGCACGGCGTCGACGTCCAGCGCGGCGGCCGAACGGAAGATCGCCCCCACGTTGGTGTGGTCGACGATGTCCTCGAGGACCGCCACCCGGTGCGACGACGCCAGGAGCCGCTCCAGCTCCACCGGCTCCGGGCGCTGCATGGCCGCGATCGCCCCGCGGTGCAGGTGGAAGCCGGTGATCTGCTCGAGCACCTCGTCCGGGCCGACGTACAGGGGCACGTCCGGGTGCTCGGCGAGGACGTCCGCGAGGTCCTCCAGCCACTTCTCCGCCATGAAGAAGGACCGAGGGGTGTGCCCGGCCGCGAGCGCCCGGCGGAGCACCTTGGAGGACTCGGCGACGTACATGCCGCGCTCGGGCTCGAGCTTGCGCCGCAGCCGGACGTCGGTCAGGCGGGCGTAGTCGGCCACCCGGGGGTCGTCGGCGCTGTCGAGGCGGATCATCTGGGGGAGGTCGGTCACGGGGGTCTCTTCGGGGTCGGGGTTCGAGGCGGGCGGGGTCGGGGCCGCGGAGGGGGTCCGCCCCGAATGGTAGCCGGAGCCCGTCCGGGGCCCGGCCGGTCTCAGAGCAGCTGGGACACGAGGCTCACGAGGGCCACGACGCCGAGCACCACGATCACGGTGCGCAGCAGGACCGGGGAGAGCCGGCGGCCGATCTTGGCCCCCGCCCAGGCGCCCACCGTGGAGCTGAGGGCGATGAGCAGCACCACCCACCAGTTGATCCGGTCGAACGCGAAGAGGATGTAGGACACGGCGGCGACGATGTTCACCGCCGCCACCAGCACCACCTTGACGGCGTTGGCGGCCTGCAGCGAGGCGAGCAGGAAGACGCCCAGGATGCCGAGCAGCAGCACGCCCTGGGCGGCCACGAAGTACCCGCCGTAGATCCCGGCCAGGAACACCAGGACGTACAGGGACGCGGGCTGCGGGGCCCGGTCCGGGTCGAGGGTGCGGGGGGTCTCCCCCCGGGCCCGGGCCGCCGCGGCGGCGGCCTCGGCCTGCTCGTCCTTGCGCCGGCGCACCAGAGCCTGGAGCCGCGGCTGGAAGACCACGAACAGGAGGGCGACGACGATCAGCCCCGGCGCGGCGTAGCCGAAGACCTCCTCGGGCAGGTGCAGCAGCAGCCACGCGCCGATCACCCCGCCGAGCGCGGAGCAGGGGATGAGCTTGAGCAGGGTCCGTTCCACGCCCGCGAGCTCGTGGCGGTAGTTCCAGGCGCCGGTGAGGTTGCCGGCGATCAGGCCCATCGCGTTGGACATGGACGCGGTCACGGGCGGGACGCCCATGGTCACGAGCACGGGGAAGGTGACGAGGGTGCCCGAGCCGACGATGGTGTTGATCAGTCCGGCGGCGACGCCGGCGAGCAGGATGAGGGCGGCCTGCCACCACTCGAACGGGAAGTCCGCGGCGAGGGCTGCGAGCGTGTCGGGCACCACGTCGGGTCAGGACCGGCCGAACGCGGCGAAGCGGTTGCCGACCTTCACCAGCTTCAGCGGGAGGCCGAAGGTCTCGGAGAGGTTCTTCTGCGTCATGACGGTGCGGACGGGGCCCGCGGCCACCACCCGGCCCTCGCGCAGCAGCAGCGCGTGGGTGAAGGCGTCGGGCACCTCTTCGAGGTGGTGGGTGACCATGACGATCGCCGGGGACGCCCCGTCGCGGGCCAGCTCGTCCAGCCGGGCCACCAGGTCCTCCCGCCCGCCCACGTCCAGGCCGGCGGCGGGCTCGTCGAGCAGCAGCAGCTCGGGGTCGGTCATCAGGGCGCGGGCGATCAGGACGCGCTTTCGCTCCCCCTCCGAGAGCGAGCCGAAGCGGCGCTCCGCCAGGTGCTCGATCCCCCACGCGGCCATGAGCTCCTGCGCCTGGGCCTCGTCGGCGTCGTCGTAGCTCTCGATCCACCGCCCCGTCACCCCGTACGCGGCGGTGACCACGCAGTTGCGCACGGACTCGGCGTCGGGGATCTGGGTGGCGAGCACGGCGGAGGTCAGCCCGATGCGGGGGCGCAGCTCGAACACGTCCACCGCGCCGAGGATCTCGTCCAGGATGTCGACCATGCCCCGGGAGGGGTGCAGGCGGGCGGCCGCGATGGACAGCAGGGTGGTCTTGCCGGCGCCGTTGGGGCCGAGGATGACCCAGCGCTCGCCCTCGTTGACGACCCAGTCCACGGAATCCAGCAGGGTCTTCTGTCCGCGGACCACGCTGACGTCCACCATCTCCACCACAGCACTCATACCCGCCACTCTAGGACACGCGGAGCGCCGCACCGGCGTGCCGGTGCGGCACGCACCCCGTCAGGGACGGGCGGAGCGGCGCGGCCACCGCCCACGGATGATCGACGCGCGGTGCTCCCTGCCCCTCCCGGCGGCGCCGGAGCGGGCGGCCCAGAAGTCCTCCCCGGCCCAGCGGAAGCGGGGCGTCTCCTTGGCCAGGAACGCCCGCTGCCCGATGCGGGCGTCGGGTCCGTCGAGGACTTCCCGGAACAGGGCCTCGGAGATCTCGTCGGCGCCGAACCCGGCCGCCTCGCCCTCGTCCGGGGAGGCGAGCGCGATCAGGTGCTTGTGGGCCTGCACGGAGAGCTGGGACCGCCCCGCCAGGTCCGTGACCACCTGCTCCAGGGCCGACTCGAAGCCGGCGTCCTCCACCACGCGGGTGAGCATGCCCCACCGCTCGGCGTCGGCGGCGGTGACGGTGTCGCCGGTGAGCAGCAGGTAGGAGGCCGTGCCGGGGCCCACCAGGCGGACCAGACGCTGGATCCCGGAGGCCGGGAACACGATGCCGATCCGGGCCGGGGTCAGTCCGATGCGCAGGGAGGCCGTGGCGATGCGCAGGTCGCAGGCGCCGGCCAGCATCCAGGCCCCGCCCATGCAGTACCCCTCCAGGGCCGCCACGGTGGGCTTGTGCACCGCGGCCAGGGCCGCCTCGGCCTCGGTGAGCAGCCCGCCGCGGGGCAGCCCGGTGCCGGGCTCCCCCAGGCACTCGAACACCTCGGCGATGTCGGCCCCGGCGGAGAACACCCCGCCCGCCCCGCGCAGCCCGATCACCCGCACGCCGGGGTCGGCGTCCAGCTTCTCCAGCACGCCGGGCAGGGCCGCCCACATCGCCGGGGACAGCGCGTTGCGCCGGTCGGGGCGGTCGAGGACCACCCAGGCCACGGGTCCTTCCCGCCGGACCTCCAGGGCGCCGGTGGACATCTCGGGGAGGGGCTGAGCGGTCATCGGAGGGCCTCCGTCTTCGGGTCGGTGGTGTTCCCGGTGGGGCCGGCCCCGGTCGCGGTGCCCGCGAGCCAGTCGCGGACGGAGGCACCGTGCTGGTCGAGCACGGGCGGGGCGGCGTGGTCCCGCCGTGTCGTCTCGTCCGTGTCGCCGGGGGCGAAGAACCGCACCGCGGGTCCGGGCAGCTCGACGGGACCGAGGACCTCGTGGTCGACGCCCACGACCAGCCCCTGCGAGCGCACCTGTTCCCAGGCGTAGACCTCGTCCAGGGTCCGGACCTTCCCGGCCGGGATGCCGATCCCGGCCAGCAGCTCCAGCAGCTCCTCGGGACCGTGCGCGGCGAAGGCCTCCTCGACGGCGGCGATCACGGCCGGTCGGTTGCGGACGCGGTCGGCGTTGGTCGCGAACTCCGGCCGGTCGGGGTCGATCCCGAAGGCCCCGGCGAAGGTGCGCCACAGCTTCTCGCTGCCCACGCTGATCTGCACCTTCCCGCCGCGGCAGGCGAACAGGCCGTAGGGCGCGATGGAGGGGTGGTGGTTGCCCTGGGCCCGCGGCACCTCGTGGGCCACGGTGGCGCGGGTGCCCTGGAAGGCGTGCACCCCGACCACCGAGGACAGCAGGGAGGTGCGCACGACCTTCCCGGCCCCGGTGCGCTCGCGCTCGTAGAGGGCGGCCAGCACGCCGTAGGCGCCGTTCATCCCGGCCAGCAGGTCGGCGATGGGCACGCCCACCCGCTGGGGGTCGTCCGGGCCGGAACCGGTGAGCGACATGAGCCCGGCCTCGCCCTGGACGATCTGGTCGTAGCCGGAGCGCCGGGACTCCGGTCCGTCGTGGCCGAAGCCGGTGATGGAGAGCACCACCAGGCGGGGGTTCAGGCGGTGCAGCTCCTCGACGGAGAAGCCGAGCCGGTCCAGCACCCCGGGCCGGAAGTTCTCCACCAGGACGTCGGCGCGCTCCACGAGCGCCCGGAGCACCTGCCCGCCGTCCTCGGACTTGAGGTCCAGGGCCACGGACTCCTTGTTGCGGTTGCAGGACAGGAAGTACGTGGCCTGCGGGTCGTCCTCGGGTCCCACGAAGGGCGGGCCCCACCCGCGGGTGTCGTCACCCGTGCCGGGGCTCTCGATCTTGACGACCCGCGCGCCCAGGTCGGCGAGCATCATGGCCGCGTGCGGGCCGGCGAGGGCACGGGACAGGTCCACGACGAGGGTGCCGGCCAGGGGGCCGCCGGACGGCGAGGGCTCCTGGGGGTCGGTGCGGGGCGGGGTGCCGGTGGCGGGCTGGATGTCGGTCATGGCGGGTTCCTCCGTGATCGGGTCGGTGGGCATCGGCGGGGCGTGGCTGCGGGCTACAGCCAGCCGGGGGCGACCATCACGGCCCAGACCAGCAGCGGGCCGATGACGACCACGCCGGTGGCGTAGACGAGGATCTTCTTGTAGAAGACGTCGCGGTCCACGTCAGCGGGGGCGTTGGCCAGCACGAGCGCGCCGTTGGTGGAGAACGGGGAGACGTCGACGATGGTCGAGGCCACGGCCAGGGCGCAGATCAGCCCGGTGGCCCCGACCTCGCCCGCGAGCAGGAAGGGCACGGCCAGGGGGATGAGCGCGGCGAGGATGGCGGTCGAAGAGGCGAAGGCGGAGACGACGGCGCCGATGTAGCAGATCAGCAGCGCCGCCAGCAGCGGCATCCCCAGGCCGGCCACGCCGTTGGAGACGTACTCGATGGTGCCCGCCTCCTGCAGCACGCCGACGAAGGTGAGCATGCCGCCGAGCAGGAGCACGGTGGACCAGTCGATCTTGTTGACCGCGCCCTTCTGAGCCTTCGGGGAGACCAGGGCCAGGACGACGGCGACGGTGATGGCCGCGAAGCCCACGTCCACGCCGAAGCCCAGGGCGACGACGGCCAGTACGACCAGGCCCAGGATGGTGGCGGCCTGCGGGAGCAGTCCGTCCCTGCCCTCGCGCCGGACCGGGGGCTCGGAGGATCCGGCCGGGTCACGGGGACCGTACATGCCCGAGCCGAAGCCCTTGAAGTCCACGTCCCGGTCCCCGGCGTGCCCGGCGGCGACCCGGCTGCGGGACAGGCGGGCCTCGGAGGCCCGCTCCACGAAGTCCTCCGCGCGGGCCGAGACGAGGCCGCGCCCACCGAGGGTCACGAACAGGCCCACGGCGATCAGCAGGTTGAAGACCAGGCTGGAGAGGAACACCGCGGTGGGGCTGACGTCCAGGCCGGCCCCGGCGACGATGCCGTTGACGGTCACTCCGTAGACGGAGATCGGCGAGAAGCCGCCGCCCTGGGCGCCGTGGATGACCATCATGCCCATCATCAGGGGATTGATCTTGTACTTGGCGGCGAAGCTCAGCGCGATCGGGGCGATGATCGCCACGGCGGCCGGGGACAGGGCGCCCACGGCGGTGATCACGGCAGTGATGAAGAACATGATCCACGGGATCAGCGCGACCCGGCTGCCCACCAGTTTCACCGCCGCCTGCACGAGCAGGTCCACGGTGCCGTTCTTCTGGGCGATGGCGAACAGATAGGTCACCCCCACGATGGTGAGGAACAGCCCGCCGGGGAACGCCTCGAGGATCTGGTCGGTGTCCATCCCGAGGACGAACACCCCCAGCACGAACGCGCCCACGAAGGCCAGCGCCCCCATGTTGACGGGCAGGACGGTGGCCACGACGAACATCGCGGCCAGGATGATGATGGAGAGCACTTCTGGGCCCATGGGTCTTCCTTCGGACGAGGACGGTCCCGCCGGTGAGGGTGGAGCTCCTGCGGGAACAGTGGTGTGGATCACACCGCCAGTTTTGGACTAGCCAATAGGACACTAGGGGTCCTTGTCAATCGTTGGGCTAGCATAGGGGCCGGACGCCACTGGGTGGTGCCGCGCCGCCGGGACGCTCCGGCGCCGTGCGACCGGGGAGGACGGACATGGCAGGGCCCAACAGGATCGACCGGGTGGAACGCCCTCGGCTCTACGAGCAGGTGGTGGAGCGGCTGCTGGACCACGTCATCCAGGACCGGCTCGAGACCGGCGACCGGCTCCCCCCGGAGCGGGACCTCGCCGACAGCCTGGGCGTCTCCCGGGCCACCGTCGCCCAGGCCCTGGTGGCCCTGGAGGTGCTCGGGGTGATCGACGTGCAGCACGGCAGCGGGGCGGTGCTGCGCTACCGGCCCTCCAGCGCCGTGGTGCTGCGGGGACTGCGCGAGCACGCCGATCGGCTGCCGGACATCGTCGACGCCCGCAGCGCCGTGGAGACCAAGATCGCCGCCCTGGCCGCGGCCCGGCGCACCCCCGAGGACCTGTCCGCCATCGAGCACGCCCTGGCGCTCATGGCGCAGGACATCGCCGGCGGCGGCCGCGGACTGGAGGGCGACGAGCTGTTCCACGCCGCGGTCACCGCCGCCGCCCACTCCTCGGTCCTGGCCCGGATGATGACCGAGATCTCCGGACTCGTGCGGGAGACCCGCATCGAGTCCCTGAGCCAGCAGGGCCGCCCCGAACGGTCCCTGGAGTCCCACCGGACGATCGTGGACGCCATCCGCGACCGGGAGCCCGAGCGGGCGGCCCGCGCGATGGCCGAGCACATCGAACTCGTCTCCGACGTCGCGGTGCTCCGCCCCGAGTGAGGGCCCCGGTCGGCCGTTGCCCGCGCCTGCCGATAAGCTGGCGCACATGACCACCGACCTCGCCGTCATCGCGTTTGCCCAGAATCCGGACCCTGAGGCCCGTGAGCGCATCCTCACCCTCGTGCAGGACGCCGGCGCCGAGGTCGAGCGCTTCTCCACGGTGCGGGTCACCGGCCCCGGTTCGGCCGGGCCGGACTCGGAGGTCCCCGGCTACAACGCCTTCACCGCGCTCGTGCACGGCTCCGACGCGACCGCCCTGCTCGCCGCCCTGCGCCCCGACCCGCTGACCCAGATGCTGCCGGGCGTGGACGTCAACGTGGTGCCGACCACCCTCTTCGATCCCGGGCGCAAGAAGCTGCTCATCATGGACGTCGACTCCACGCTCATCCAGCAGGAGGTGGTGGACATGCTCGCCGCCCACGCGGGGCGCGAGGCCGAGGTCGCCGCCGTGACCCGGGCGGCCATGCTCGGGGAGCTGGACTTCGCCGAGTCCCTGCTCGCGCGCGTCGAGACCCTCGCCGGGCTGCCCGCGTCCGTGCTCGACGAGGTCCTGGCCGCGGTCCGGCTCTCCCCCGGCGCGGACGTGCTCGTCAAGGCCTTCCTGCGGGAGGGGCACGCCGTGGCGGCGGTCTCCGGCGGCTTCCTGGGCGTCCTCACCCCGCTCGCCGAGCAGCTGCGGCTCACCCGGCACGCGGCCAACACCCTCGAGGTCGTCGACGGCACGCTCACCGGCAGGGTGCTCGGCGAGGTCGTGGACCGCACCGTCAAGGAGCGGTGCCTGCGGACCTGGGCCGAGGAGCTCGACGTCGCCCCCGAGGACGTCATCGCCGTGGGCGACGGCGCCAACGACCTCGACATGCTCACGGCCGCCGGGCTCGGCGTGGCCTACAACGCCAAGCCCGCCCTGCGCGCGGCCGCCGACGCCCAGGTCAACCTGCCGAACCTCGACGCGGTCCGGTTCTTCGCCGACCTCTGATCCCCCGCCCCCGCCGGGACCCCGCTCCCGGCGGCCGACCCGGGTCGTAGAGTGGGATGCAGCACGCGCGGCCCTCGAGCACGAGACCGCGCCCGGCCCCGAGGAGAGACAGTGACGGCACCCGGTGCGCCCCGGCAGCGCCCCGGCTTCCTGGCCCGGATGATGCTGCTGCACCTCGCCGTGGTGACCCTCGTCGTCGCCCTGTGCGGGGGCGTCTACGCCTGGCTGACCTACGAGCGGCTGGGCCGCGACGCCGAGGGCCAGGCGCTGTCCATCGCCCGGTCGGTGGCCGCCGACGACGACGTCCGCGCGGGCGTGGCGGACCTGCTCGACGCCGGTCCCGCGGACCTCGACCCGGAGGTGCTGTCCGGGGGCGCCCTGCAGACCGCCGCGGAGGAGGTCCGCGACCGCACGGAGTCCCTCTTCGTGGTGATCACCGACGACACCGGGCTGCGGCTCTCCCACCCCAATCCCGAGCAGCTGGGCCGGCCCGTCAGCACGGACCCCACCGAGGCCCTGGCCGGGCGGGAGGTCACGAGCCAGGAGCGCGGCACCCTGGGGCGCTCCGCCCGGGCCAAGGTCCCGGTGTACGCCCCGGGAACGGACGACGCCGTGGTGGGCGCCGTGAGCGTGGGGATCTCCCGCACGGACATGCTCGCCACCCTGCGGGAGGACATCACCCCCGTGGCCGCCACCGCCGTGGGCGCCCTCGGCCTCGGCGCGGCCGCCTCCGCGGCGATCGCGCGCCGGCTCAAGCGCCTCACCCTCGGCCTGGAGCCCGAGGAGATCGCCACGCTCGCCCAGGACCAGGAGGCGGTGCTGCGCGGGGTCGACGAAGGCGTCATCGGCATCTCCCCCGAGCACCGCATCACCGTGGTCAACGCCGAGGCGGGACGGCTGCTGGGCGTGACGGAGCCCGCCCGGCTCGTGGGGACCCCGCTGGCCGAGGCGGGCCTGCCGGCGTCCTTCGCGGCGCTGCTCGCCGCGGCGACCCCCGCGTCCCCGGCCGTGGAGCAGGTCGTCGGCCGGCACGTGCTGATCCTCTCCGCCCGCGCCGTCCGGCCCGACCGCCCGGGCCTGCCCCCGCTGGGCTGGGTGGTCCTGATCCGGGACCGCACCGAGCTGCAGTCCCTGACCCGCCAGCTCGACGCCGTCGGCGCCCTCAGCACCGCCCTGCGCGCCCAGCGCCACGAGTTCGCCAACCGCCTGCACACCATCGCGGGGCTGCTCGCGATCGGCGACGCCGAGGAGGCCCGCCGGTACGTGGCCGAGGTGACCGAGACCGGCCCCCTCAGCTACCCCGCCGAGGGGGCCCAGCTGCTGCGCGACCCCTACCTGCAGGCCTTCCTGGGGGCCAAGAGCGTCGAGGCCGCCGAGCGCGGCGTGAGCCTGCGCATCGGCGCCGACACCCTCGTCCGCGGCCGCATCACGGACCCGCAGGACGTCACCACCGTGATCGGCAGCCTCGTGGACAACGCCGTCCGCGCCGCCGTCCAGGGCGCGGCGGGAGACCGATGGGTCGAGGTCGAGCTGCTCGACGACTGGACCGGCGGGGAGGGCACCCTGCACCTCGTCGTGGCCGACTCCGGCGACGGGCTCCCCGTGGCGGACCCCGAGCCGATCTTCGCCCAGGGCTGGTCCACCGCCGTTCCCGCCGGCGGATCCGGGGACGAGGGCGCAGCGCCGTTCGCCGTGCTGCCCGACGTCCACGGCCAGGGCTTCGGCCTGTCCCTGAGCCGGGAGCTGGCCCGCCGGCGCGGCGGGGAGGTGTGGGTGGCCGATCCCGGACGCCCCGGCGGGCCGGGAGCCGTCTTCTGCGCCCGCCTGCCCGGTACCGTGGTCCGCGACCCCGGGCCCGGGGCCGACGTCGGCGGCGAACGGTCCGCCGGCAGATCAGGAGGTGCAGGATGAGCGACGACCTGGTGGTCCTCGTGGTCGACGACGACTTCCACGTGGGACGGCTGCACGCCGGCTTCGTCAACGCCGTGCCGGGCTTCACGGCCCTGACCCCCGTGGGCACCGCCGAGCAGGCGATGCGCACCGTCCACGCCCACCAGCCCGACCTCGTGCTGCTGGACGTCTACCTGCCCGACGCACTCGGCCTGGACCTGCTGCGGGCCCTCGACGTGGACGTCATCATGCTCACCGCGGCGGCCGACCCGGCCTCCGTGCGGACCGCCGTCCGCCGCGGCGCGCTCGCCTACCTCATCAAGCCGTTCCCGAACGAGCGGCTGGCGCGCACCCTGCGGGCCTACGCCCGGTACCGCCGGCTGCTCACCGACCGGGACGCGCTGACGCAGGAGACCGTGGACCGCGCCCTGCACGCCCTGCACCCGGGCGAGACCGCCTCCCCCGGCGAGCGCACCCGGTCCGCGACGGAGGGCTCGGTCCTGGCGGCCCTGGAGGCCGGGGTGCCCCTCTCGGCCGCGGAGATCGCCCGGAAGGTCGGCATCTCCCGGGCCACCGCCCAGCGCTACCTCTCCGCACTGGCCGAGGACGGGTCGGTCGAGATCCAGCTCCGCTACGGGAGCACGGGCCGCCCGGAGCACCGCTACGGGCCCGCGGCCTCCTGATCCCAGGTTCATGCTCAGGGCCGGTCCCTAGACTGCCCGCCATGGCGAGCAGGGTGCGACCGGAACCACAGGACCAGTGTCTCTCCTGGCCGGACGAGATCTGCGGCGACCCGGTGGCGGAGCGGGCGAGGCTGTTCGCGCTGAATTTACGGGCGGCCGCGGGGTCCCGGACGCTGCGGGAGCTCGGGGCGCTCACCGGTGTGGACCACACGGCGCTGTCCCGGATCCTGGACGGGCACGTCTGGCCGGACGGGTACACGATCGCCCGCCTCGAGGTGCGGCTGGGGGTCAGTCTGTGGCCCCCCTACGAGGAGTGATCCGCACCGTCCGGGCACGGTCGCCGCGGCCCGGCCGGGCCGCCAAGGCACCGGTCAGGGCACGGTCAGGTCCAGCCAGTAGGTGCCGCTCCGCTCGTCGTGGTGCAGCAGCCGCTCCAGCGGTCCGTCGTAGGCGTCCAGGGCGCGGCCCACGAGCTCGCGCACGTCCCGTGCGGCGACCGTGACGGTGCCGCCGAGCTCGTCGTCAGCCGTCTCGCGCACCACCACGACCCGCCCCGGGTCACCCCAGACGTAGTCGCCCTCGGCGTCGCGCAGGGCGTCGACGAAGAACTCCTGGTCACCGTCGTGGCTGAGCACGTCCAGGCGCACCGCGTCGGGGTGCCGGCGCGCCAGCTCGGCGGCCACCAGGCGCAGCAGCTTCCGGGCGTAGCTGCGCCGGGCCCGGTCGAGCGCCTCCTCGGCGGCCTGGAGCACGTGGTCGGGGGGCAGGACGATGGTGGTCACAGGCATGCAGTGTAGGTGTGCGGAAGCAACGACGGTGGACGCCACCCCGGTCGCGCCGCCGGACCGGTCCGGCGACCGCGCGCACGGACCCCGGCCCGGGGCACAATGACCGCATGGTCGACGCCCATCTGCACGTGGTCGACCCGCGGTTCCCGCTGGTGCCGAACCAGGGGTACCTGCCGCCGAGCTTCACGGTCGAGGACTACCGGCGGAGGGTCCGGGGGCTGGGCGTGGCGGGCGGGGTCGTGGTGAGCGGCTCCTTCCAGGGCCACGCCCAGGGGTGGCTGCGGGCGGCCCTGGCGCAGCTCGGCCCGGGCTTCGTCGGCGTGACCCAGCTGCCGCCCACCATCGCGGACGAGCAGGTGCGCGAGCTCCACGGGGCCGGGGTGCGGGCGGTGCGCTTCACCCTCCGCCGCGGCGCCGACGCGGACCCCGCCGGGATCGAGCGCCTCGCCCGGCGGGTGCACGACCTCGCCGGGTGGCACGCCGAGTTCTACGCGGACGCCGCCGCGCTGGAGCACCTCGCGCCCGTGCTGCGGCGCCTGCCGCGGGCCGGCGTCGACCACCTGGGCATGAGCGCGGCGGGTCTGCCGCGGCTGCTCGAGCTCGTCGGGCAGGGCGTGAAGGTCAAGGCCACGGGGTTCGGGCGCGTCGACCTGGACGTGCCGGACGCGCTGCGCCGGATCCACGCCGTGGACCCGACCGCCCTGCTCTTCGGCACCGATCTGCCGAGCACCCGGGCGGAGCGCCCGTTCCGGGACGCGGACGTCGCGCTGGTCGTCGAGGCCCTGGGCGCCGACGCCGCGGCGGCCGTGCTGCACGACAACGCCGCGGCCTGGTACGGGCTGCCGCGCACGGCGGCCCCGGCCCGGGCGCCGGGCCCGGCGCAGAGCGGCTACTCCGGCCACACCTGCCGGTCCGGGCCCTCCAGTACGTAGCGCAGCTCCACGGCGCCGCCCTCGAAGTGGGTGGTGCGCTGGAGCCGCAGGTCGCGCGCCGCCGCGGTCGGGAGGACGGGATGGCCTCCGCCCAGCACGATCGGCATGTAGGTCAGCCACAGCTCGTCGAGCAGACCGGCGTCCGCGAACTGGGCCGCGAGCTTCCCGCCGCCCACCACCCACAGGTTCCGCTCGCCCGCGGCGGTCACCAGGGCCTCGGCGTGCAGCGCGACCGGTCCGCTGACGAAGGTCGGGTTCGCCCCCGCCGGCCGCGGCAGCTCGCGGTGGGTGAAGACCCAGACCGGCAGGTCGCCGTAGGCCCAGTTCCCCTGGTCGAGGACGAACTCGTACGTGCTCGCGCCCATCGCGAGCGCGCCGACGTCGGCCAGGAACGCGTCGTAGTGCTCCTGGTAGGCCTCGAAGCCGTACTGCAGCAACCAGTCGAGGTGGTTCTCCCGGTCGGCGATGTACCCGTCGGCGCTGGCCGCCACGTAGTACTGCGTTCTGCTCATGCGCACCAGGTTACGCACCCCTCCGGCGGCTTCCCAGGGTTGCTTCCCCCGCGCCGCGGACGGCGTCATGATGGGAGCATCGACCGATCGACGCGGAAGGCCCGGCCATGCCCATGCTGCTCAATCCCTACTTCTCGTTCCGGGACACGGCAGAGGAGGCGATGACCTTCTACCGCTCGGTGTTCGGCGGGGAGCTGTCGGTCAGCCGGTTCAGCGAGTACGGGGCCAGCGACGACCCCGCGGAGCAGGACAAGGTGATGCACTCGATGCTCACCACCGGGACCGGCATGGTCCTGATGGCCGCCGACACCCCGAACAGCATGGACCTGGCCGTCGGCGAGAACGTCTCGGTCTCCGTGAGCGGGGACGACGAGTCCGTGATGCGCGGCTGGTGGGAGGCACTGGGCGCGGGCGGGACCGTCACGATGCCGCTCGAGGAGGCCCCCTGGGGCGGTCTGTTCGGGATGTGCACCGACCGGTTCGGCATCCACTGGATGTTCAGCGTCGGCGACGCCGGCTCCTGACGCGCCCCGCGCCGCCCGACCCGAGAAGGAGCGTCCCATGCGCATCACCCACACCAGCGTCTTCGTCGACGACCAGCAGCAGGCGCTGCTGTTCTACACCGGCAAGCTCGGCTTCATGGTCAAGCACGACGTCCCCGCCGGCGGCGCCCGCTGGCTCACCCTGGTCTCGCCCCAGGCGCCCGAGGGCGTCGAGCTGGTGCTCGAGCCCTCCGAGCACCCCGCCGTGGGGCCGTTCAAGGCCGCGCTCGTGGCCGACGGCATCCCTTTCACGAGCTTCGGGGTCAAGGACGTGCGGGCGGAGTACGAGCGGCTGCGCGAGCGCGGCGTGCACTTCGTCCAGGAGCCCACGGTCTCGGGCCCGTACACCACCGCGGTGCTCGACGACACCTGCGGCAACCTCATCCAGATCGCGAGCCCCCACCCCGGGTGAGACCCGTCCGGCGGGGATCAGTCCCGGGCCCGGAGCTGCTCGGCGAGCGGCCGGTAGTGCCCGGACATCGCGGGGTGGTAGTCCCGGGCGAAGTCGACGGCGTCCGGGTCCCCGCCGGTCTCGGCGGCCACGAGCCGGTCCAGGTAGTACTCCCAGCCGGACCCGACCGACTCCACCTCGTCGGGGTCCGGGTACCGGTGGGTGAGCCGCAGGACGGTGGTGCCGTTCTCGTCCTGGAGGTCGAGGTCCACGCGCCAGGCGTCGGCCGCCGTGCCCAGGGTGAGCGCCAGGTGCCGGGGCGGGTCGCAGCGGCGGATCAGCAGGGGCTCGGGCTCGTCCAGGTCCTCGACCGTCAGCAGCACCTCGACGCGCCCGGTGGCCGGGTCACCGCTCCACGTCCCGTACCACCGGGCCAGCCGGGCGGGGTCCGTCACCGCGGCCCAGACCTCCTCGACGGGGGCGCGGAACGTGCGGGTGAGGACGAGGTGACCGCCGGGGTCGAGGCGTCCGGTGGGCTGTGGGGTCATGGTGGCTCCTCGCTCGGCTCCGCACCGCGCGGAGGTGCTCCTGGCCGAGGCGCGATCGGCCTCGTGCCGTGGAGTCCATGATTAGCACCCCCGGAGGGCGGACGGCGTCACATTGCGGACGGTTTCACGCCGCCGCGGGCTCCGGTGGCGGCAGGGACGGCGGCGGGGCGGTCACCCGGGAGGGCGCCCGCCCCGCCGTCGTCGGGGGCCGTGGGCCTAGCGGCGACCGGCCTTCGCCAGGAAGTCGTCGGCGCCGCCGACGAGCTCGACGTGCCCGGTGGGGACGTCCGCGGTGACCATGCGGGCGATCTCCTCGGCGAACTCCTGCACGGAGTAGAGCTTGCCGGCGGCCTCGCGGCGCTCCTCGAGCGCCCCCGGACGGGCCCGGTTGAGCAGGGTCGCGGTCACGGTGCCCTCGATCATGTCGCCGGAGACCACCACGAACGTGATGCCCTTGCCGGTCAGCTCGGGGATGCGGGCGGTGAGGGCGTCCTCACCGGCGCGCTTGGACCTGGCGACCTCCACGTACTCCGGCATCGTCTCGACGTCGTTGATGAAGTGCGCCTGGTGGCTGGTCACGAAGACCACGCGCCCGCCCTCGGGCAGGTGCTCCAGGGCCGCGCTGAGGGTGTCGTTCTGGGCGTCCCGGTTGAGCTTGAGCGCGTAGTCCTCCCCCAGGTCCGTCTCCATGCCCCCGGAGGCGTTGAGCACGAGCACGTCCACCCCGCCGAAGGCCTCCACGGCGCGGGAGAACAGGTTGCGGACGTCCTCGGGGTCGGTCATGTCCGCCTGGACGGCGACGGCCTTCCCGCCGGCCGCCTCGATCTCCTTGACGACCTTGTTGGCCCGGGGCGCCTTCTGCCGGTAGTTGACGACCACGTTGGCGCCCTCGGCGGCCAGCAGCTTCGCGGTGTCGGCGCCGACGCCGCGCGAGGACCCGGTGACGACGGCGGTCTTGCCTGCAAGTGAACTCATGGTGCTCCTTCGGTGGAACGTGCGGGGATCAGGGGGCGGCGGGGCTCAGTGGCCCATGCCGAGGCCGCCGTCCACGGGGATGACGGCGCCGGAGATGTACTTCGCCTCGTCGGAGGCGATCCAGCGCACCACGGCGGCGACCTCCTCCGGCTCGGCGAACCGGCCGGCCGGGATCGAGGCGAGGTAGTTCGTCTGGGTGTCCTCCGGCAGCGCCGCGGTCATCTCCGTGTTGATGAACCCGGGGGCGACGACGTTGGCGGTCACGTTGCGCCCGCCCAGCTCCCGGGTGATCGACCGGGCGATGCCGACCAGGCCGGCCTTGGACGCGGCGTAGTTGACCTGCCCGGGCGAGCCGTAGAGCCCGACCACGGAGGAGATGAGGACCACGCGCCCGCGCTTGAGGCGCATGAACCCCTTGGCGGCGCGCTGCACCACGCGGAACGCGCCGGTGAGGTTGGTGTCCACGACGTCCTGGAAGTCCTGCTCCTTCATCCGCAGCAGGAGGGTGTCCCGGGTGATCCCGGCGTTGGCCACGACCACCTCGACCGGGCCGAACTCGGCCTCGACGGCCTTGTACGCGGCGTCGATCGACGCGGAGTCGGTGACGTCGGCCTGCACCGCGAAGAAGCCCTCGGGCGCCTCCCCGGAGCGGTAGGTCACGGCCACGTTGTCCCCGGCGTCCTGGAACGCCTGGGCGATGGCCCGTCCGATCCCGCGGTTGCCGCCGGTCACGAGGACGGTGCGGGGGGCCGGGCTGCGCTGCTCGTCTGCCATGGGAAGGGGGCCTTTCGGTCGTGGGTGGCGGGCCCGCGGCACGCCGGTCGGCGCCGGTCCGCGCGGAAATCCCCCCAATCGTACCGGTCGCCGCGGGCGACCGGCCGGTAGTCCCCGGCGGACCGCCTTCTCGATGTCGGACCCCGGTGAGATACTTGATCGTCTGTTGGGAGGACCATGAGCAAGCGCTATCTCACGGCCGGCGAGGCCGCCGGCCAGGACGACGTCCACTCCATCACCGCCACCGCGGAGCCGCACACCCAGGACATGGGCCACCGGATGAAGGTCTACAGCATCCAGATGGGCCTGCGCATCGTGTGCCTCATCGTGTTCGTCGCGGTCGACAACATCTGGGTGCGCGGCGTCGCGATCCTGGGCGTGGCCGTGCTGCCGTGGATGGCGGTGCTGCTGGCCAACAGCAACGACCGCTCCGCCCGGACGAGCCAGTACTACGAGCCGCCCTCCGCGCCGGCGCTGGCCGCCGCCCCCGAGCCGCCGCCCCCGGCCCCGCCCCTGGCGATCGACTTCGTGCTCGAGGGCGAGTTCGTCGCCGGGCACCGCGAGGACGACCCCGTCCCGGACGGCCGCGGGAGCACGACCGCTCCCAGCGGGGACCCGGCTTACTCCGCTACTGTCGAGGACGACACCACCCGGCGCCGCGGAGCGGCCTGAGCCCGCCGCGGGCCGTACCGGGACCCGCCGAAGACCCTGAGGAGCACGACCGCCGTGGAGTTCGACCTGCTCGGATCGCTGTCCCCGCGAGGCGCCGACGCTCCCCCGGCCGGGCCCGACACCCCGCAGTGCTCCCGCAAGGGTTGCCGCGCGGACGCCGCGTGGCAGATCCGCTGGAACAACCCGCGCATCCACGCCCCGGAGCGCCGCAAGACGTGGCTGGCGTGCCCCGATCACCGCGGCGACCTCGAGCAGTTCCTCGGCGCGCGCGGCTTCTGGAAGGACACCGTCCCCCTCGCCGACGCCGGCCCCGCGCAGGAGCCCCGGGGATGAACGACTACCGTTTCCTGCTCAGCGGCAAGTGGCTCGGCTTCTTCCTTCTCGCCTGCGCCGCCGCCGTGGTCTCGGTGTACCTGGGCGGCTGGCAGATGGACCGCAACGACCACCTGGTCGGCGAGAACGCCAAGATCACGCAGAACTACCGCGCCGAGCCCCTGACCGGTGCGGCCGCCGCCGAGCAGTTCGCCGTCCACGACGAGCGCCTCACCTGGCACCCCGTCGAGCTCACGGGCGAGTACCTGCCCGAGGACCAGGTGCTGGTCCGCAACAGGCCGCAGGACGGACGCGTCGGCTACGAGGTGCTCGTCCCGTTCCGCACGCAGGACGGGGACGTCGTGGTCCTCGACCGCGGCTGGATCCCCACGGGTGAGGCGGCCAACGGGATGCCGGACGAGGTGCCGGCCCCGCCCGCCGGCCGGGTGACGGTCACCGCCCGGCTCCAGCCCGGGGAGCCGGCCGTCAGCCGCGGCGCCCCCGCGGGCCAGATCGCCTCGATCGACCTCGAGGAGCTGCGCGAGCGCTGGGACCGGCCGATCGGGACGGCGGCCTACGGCGAGGTCTTCGCCGAGGACCCGGCCCCCGCGGCGGCCCCCGCGCCGGCTCCGGAGCCGGAGATCGACTCCGGGCCGCACCTGTCCTACTCGTTGCAGTGGTACGCGTTCGCGGCGCTGTTCTTCGTGGCCTGGGGCTACGCCGCCCGGCAGCAGGCCCGCAACGACGCCTGGGACCGCCAGTTCGCCCAGGAGATGGAGCGCCGGCTCGCACGGTTCTACGACGAGGACGGCAACTACATCGGCGAGGGCGACGAGGAGCTCGTCGTCCGCCAGCTCGAGATGGCCGACGACATGCCGGCCCACCTCAAGTCGCTCATGCGCCCCCGGCCGCAGCGCCGGCGCTCCGGCCCCACGTGGGAGGACGAGGAGGACGCGATGCTGGACGCCCTGGAGCGCGAGCACACCTCCGCCGCCCGCGACTGACGTCGCGAGGGGCGCCCGCCGTCAGGCGAGGGAGATGAGGTCCTGGTACTCCTGGCTCCACAGGTCCTCGGTGCCGTCGGGCAGGATCACCACGCGCTCGGGGTCCAGCGCCTCGACCGCGCCCTCGTCGTGGGAGACGAGCACGACCGCGCCCTCGTAGGTGCGCAGCGCGTTGAGGATCTCCCGGCGGGAGGCCGGGTCCAGGTTGTTGGTCGGCTCGTCGAGCAGCAGCACGTTGGCGGAGGAGGCCACGAGGGTCGCCAGCGCCAGGCGGGTCTTCTCGCCGCCGGAGAGCACCCCGGCCGGCTTGGACACGTCGTCGCCCTGGAACAGGAACGAGCCCAGGACGTTGCGGACCTCCGTGTCGGCGAGGTCCGGGGCGGCGGAGCGCATGTTCTCCAGCACCGTCCGGTCCGGGTCCAGGGTGTCGTGCTCCTGGGCGAAGTAGCCGAGCTTGAGGCCGTGCCCCGGGACCACCTCACCGGTGTCCGGCTGGGCCTCGCCCGCCAGCATCCGAAGCAGCGTGGTCTTGCCGGCGCCGTTGAACCCGAGGATGACCACCCGGGAGCCCCGGTCGATGGCCAGGTCCACGTCGTTGAAGATCTCGAGCGAGCCGTAGGACTTGGACAGGTCCCGGGCGGTCAGCGGGGTCTTGCCGCAGTCGGCGGGCTTCGGGAAGCGGATGTTCGCGACCTTGTCCGCCTGGCGCTCGCCCTCGAGGCCGTTCATGAGCCGCTCGGCGCGCTTGATCATCTGCTGGGCGGCCACGGCCTTGCTGGCCTTGGCGCGCATCTTGTTGGCCTGGTCCATCAGCGCGGTGGCCTTCTTCTCCGCGTTGGCGTACTCGCGCTTGCGGCGGTGGGCGTCCTGCTCGCGCTGCAGCAGGTAGTTCTTCCAGCCCATGTTGTACAGGTCGATGACGCAGCGGTTGGCGTCCAGGTACAGGACCTTGTTGACCACCATCTCCATCAGCTCCACGTCGTGGCTGATCACCAGCAGCCCGCCCTGGAAGTTCTTCAGGAAGTCCCGCAGCCACACCACGGAGTCGGCGTCCAGGTGGTTGGTGGGCTCGTCGAGGAGCATGATGTCGGCGTCCGAGAACAGGATGCGGGCCAGCTCCACGCGACGGCGCTGCCCGCCGGAGAGGGTGCGCAGCGGCTGGTCGAGGATCCGCTCGGGCAGGTCCAGGTTGGACGTGATCGTCGCGGCCTCGGACTCCGCGGCGTAGCCGCCGCCGGCGAGGAACTCCGACTCGAGCCGGTCGTAGCCGCGCATGGCCTTGCTGCGCACGGCGTCGTCCTCGGAGGCCATGTCCTGCTCCGCCTGGCGCAGGCGGGCGACGACGCCCGCGAGGTTGCGGGCGGAGAGGATGCGGTCCCGGGCCAGCTGCTCCATGTCCTCGACCTTGGGGTCCTGCGGGAGGTAGCCGATGGCCCCGGTGCGCGTGACCGTCCCGCCCGCGGGCAGGGTCTCCCCGGCGAGGACCTTGGTCATCGTGGTCTTGCCGGCGCCGTTGCGCCCGACCAGGCCGATCTTGTCCCCCTTGTCCACCCGGAAGTTGACCTCGTCCATGAGCAGCCGCGCACCGGCACGCAGTTCGAGGTTCTGGACAGTGATCACGGAGGAGACCTTTCGGGAGGCAGTGGTGAGGAGTGGGTGCCCTGACCGGGCAACCTGTCCATTCTACCGGTCCCCGTTCCGCGGCGGCACCCCGCGCAGCGGGCCGGGTCCGCGTTCTTGCTCACGTGCCGGACGGGCGCCTTCTCCGGGGCATCTTCTGCGCGGCCCGGGCCCGGAGGCTGACACATTCGCCCGACACAATCGCCCGACTCCGGGCGGGCTCTTCTCGGCGGGGCCGTCGCTGGGTAGTGTCCGACGTCAACTGGTCAGTCTCCTTCCAGTATTTCTCATCGTCGGAAGCGGGCAGGATGCGACAGGACGTCCAGCAGTGGTTCACCACCCGCAGCTACCACGGCAGCCAGTGGTCCGCGGAGCAGCTCTGCCGCCGGAAGCGCGGCAGCACGGTCAGTGTGGTGCTCCCGGCCCGCAACGAGGCCGAGACCGTGGGCGCGATCGTCACCGCGCTGCGGCGCACGCTCATGGAGGACGTGGCGCTGATCGACGAGCTCGTCGTCATCGACTCCGACTCGACGGACGGCACGGGGGCGGTCGCCGCGGCGGCCGGGGCCCGGGTCCACCGGCAGGCCGACATCCTGCCCGCCCACGGCAACGTCCCCGGCAAGGGCGAGGCGCTGTGGAAGTCCCTGGCCGTGACCACCGGGGACGTGCTCGCGTTCGTGGACTCGGACCTGCGGGAGTTCGACCCCCAGTTCGCCGTGGGGCTGCTGGGGCCGCTGCTGACCGAGCCGGGGGTGCAGTTCGTCAAGAGCTGCTACGACCGCCCGCTGCACGACGGCGCCACGGTGATGCCGGCGGGCGGTGGGCGCGTCACCGAGCTCGTGGCCCGCCCGCTGCTGAACCTGTTCTGGCCGCAGCTGGCGGGGCTGGTCCAGCCGCTGGCCGGGGAGTACGCGGGACGCCGGAGCCTGCTCGAACGGGTGCCGTTCGTCTCCGGGTACGGGGTGGAGATCGCGATGCTCATCGACGTGCTGGAGGCCGTGGGCCTGGACGCGATGGCGCAGGTGGACCTGGGTGTCCGGTCCCACCGGAACTCCTCCGACGCCGCCCTGGCCCGCATGGCCGCCCAGATCCAGCTGACGGTCCAGGCGCGGCTGCGCTGCGACTCCCCCGTCGCCGACGAGAGCGGGCGCCTCACGCAGTTCCTGCGCCAGGGGGAGCGCTTCCTCGCCGAGGTCCATGACGTCAGCGTCCGCGAGCGCCCGCCCATGGTGCAGGTGCCCGAGTACCGGGCGCAGCCGGCCGGCCGCGTCGCATGAGCGCGCTGCGGGTGCTCGTCAACGCGGGCCCCTGGCTGCCCGTGCCCCCGTCCGGCTACGGCGGGATCGAGACGGTGGTCGCCACCCTGGTGCCGGAGCTCCGGCGCGCCGGCGTGCACGTCACCCTCGCCACGGTGGGCCCCAGCACGCTCGAGGCCGACGACCACCTGCGCCCCCTGCCCGAGCCCGCGTTCCGCTCCATCGCGATGCCCTACAACCGGGTCTCGGGCATCGCCCACGCGCACATGCAGGGCCTCGTGGACGCGCTGCGGGGACCGCGGCGGTGGGACCTCGTGCACGACCACCTGGAGGTCGTGGGACCGTCCGTGCTGGGCGCGATGGGCACGGCGGCCCCACCGGTGCTGCAGACCCTGCACTGGGACCTGCGCAAGCACCCCGAGTTCTACTCGGCGTTCGACGGACGGGGCCGGGTCCGGTTCGCGGCGGTCTCCGCGTCCCAGCTCGAGCGGGCGCCGGCCAACCTGCGGCGGCAGACGCTGGGGGTGGTGCCGCTGGCCGCGCCCCCGGGGCTGCCCGTGGACGCGCCCCGGGGCGAGCACGCGCTGGTGCTGGCCCGGATCACCGCCGACAAGGGCCAGGACACCGCCGCCCGCGTCTGCCGGCGGGCGGGGATCCCGCTGGTGCTGGCCGGGCCCGTGGCCGGCATCGACGACCCCGAGGAGCTGGAGCGGCGCCTCGCCGACGGCGACGAGGCGCTGCGCTCCCACCCCGACGTCCGGTACTGGCTCGAGGCGGTCCGGCCCCTGGTCGACGGGACGTCGGTGGCCTGGGTGGGCGGGGTGGCGGGCGAGCGCAAGGAGCGCCTGCTGCGCTCGGCCCGCGCCCTGCTGACGCCCAACCGCTGGGCCGAACCCGGGGCCACCGGTGTCGTCGAGGCGCTGTCCCGGGGGGTGCCCGTCGTGGGGACCCCCCTGGGGGTGCTGCCCTCCCTGGTGGAGCACGGCCGCACCGGGTTCCTGGCCGCGGCGGAGGACGACCTGGTCGAGCACCTGCGGGACCTGGACAGCATCGACCCGCGGACCTGCCGGGACGCCGCCGAGCAGTGGACGCCGGCGGGCATGGCCCGGCGCTACCTGGACCTGTACCACCGGCTCCTGGAGGAGAACCCGACATGACGCTGCGCATCACCCTGGTCGGGGCGGGATCCGTGGCCCGTCGCCACGTCGACGTGCTGCACGGACTCGGCGGGGCGCGCGTGGTCGGGGTGACGGACGCGCACCTGCCCGCCGCCACCGCCCTGGCCGCTGAGCTCGACGTCCCCGCGTTCACCGACCCCGCGCAGGCCCTCGACGCCGTGGCGGCCGACGCCGTCTACGTCTGCGTGCCGCCGTTCGCCCACGGGCCCGCCGAGCTCGCCGCGCTGGAGCGCGGCAAGGCGCTGTTCGTGGAGAAGCCCGTGGGACTGGGCCTGGACGTCGCCGAGCAGATCGGTGCCCGGGTCGAGGAGAGCGGGGTGGTCACGGGCACCGGCTACCACTGGCGCTGCCTCGACACCGCCGTGCTGGCCCGGGAGCTCCTCGCCGAGGCGCCCCCGCTGCTGGCCAACGGCTACTGGCTGGACAAGCGACCGCCCGTGCCGTGGTGGGGGCGGACGGACCGCTCGGGCGGCCAGGTCGTGGAGCAGCTCACCCACGTGCTGGACACCGCCCGCTTCCTGCTGGGCGAGGCCGTCGAGGTGTACGCCGCAGGGATCCGCAGGGCCCCGGACGGGGCCCCGCAGGACTACGGCGACGTCGACGACGCCACCGCCGCGACCGTGCGCTTCCGCTCCGGGGCCGTCGCCACGCTCGCCGCGACGTCGGCGCTCGCGGTCAAGCACCGCGCCGCCCTGCACACCGTGAGCCGCGGGCTCTACCTGGAGCTCTCGGAGCAGGGCCTCACCGCCTACGCCGCGCGGGACCGCTCCGAGCACACCCCCGCCGAGGACCCGAGGGTGACCGTCGACCGGGAGTTCCTCGAGGCGGTGCGCGGCGAGCGCGAGTCCACCCGCGCACCCTACGGCGAGGCGCTGCGCACCCACCGGCTCGCGTGCGCGATCGCCGACTCGGCGCGCACCGGGCGGCCCGTCGCCCTGGCGGACCCGGACCGCGTGGGACCGGACCGCGCAGGACCGGCGGGTGAGCCGTGAGAGCGCGCCGCAACCTCGTCGTCCCCGCCCGGCACCGGATCGAGATCGTGGAGGAGGAGCTGCCCGCGGTCCCGGACGGCGGCGTGCTGCTGGAGACCCTCGCCACAGGGCTGTCCGCGGGCACGGAGCTGGCCTTCGTCAAGGGAGACCACCCGGGGCTGCACTCCCGGCACGACACCGAGCTCGGGCTGTTCCGGCCCGGTGCCGCGGAGCAGGGCTACCCGGTGCGCCGCCTGGGCTACATGGAGGTCGCCCGGGTGGCGAGCTCCCGCACGCCGGCGTTCCGGGCCGGCGACGTGCTCGCCACGGCCTACGGCCACGCCACCGCCCACGTCGCCGACCCGCTCACCGAGCACCTGGTGCCGCTGCCGGAGACGCTGGACCCCCTGCTCGGCGTGTTCGTCGCCCACTTCGGCCCCATCTGCGCCAACGGGCTGCTGCACGCCGCGGCGGACGCGGGACCGGTCCGCGGGCTCGGCGACGGGGTCGCCGGGCGGCTCGTGCTGGTCACGGGCGCGGGCCCGGTGGGTCTCATGACGGCCCTGTTCGCCCGCGCCCTCGGCGCGCGCGAGGTCGCCGTCGCCGACGCCGACCCTCGACGGCGGGCGCTCGCCGAGCGGCTGGGCTTCTTCCCCCTGGACCTCGCCGACGACCCCGGCCGGGTGCTCAAGACCCGCTGGCGGCACGGGCCGGGAGACCACGGCGCGGACCTCGTGTTCCAGTGCCGCGGCAAGCCCGAGGCCCTGCACGCGGCGCTGCGCGCGGTCCGGCCGCAGGGCAGCGTCATCGACCTGGCGTTCTACACCGCGGGCGCGGACGCGGTGCGGCTGGGCGAGGAGTTCCACCACAACGGGCTGAGCCTGCGCTGCGCACAGATCGGCCGGGTCCCCCGCGGTCTCGCCCACACCTGGGACCGGCAGCGGCTGTCCGCGGAGACCATCCGCCTGCTGGCCGCCCACGGCGGCGAGATCCGCGAGCACCTGATCAGCGACGTCGTGCCCTTCGACGAGGCTCCCGCGCTGATGCAGGACGTGGTCGTGCGGCGCCGGCACGTGCTCACCGCGGTCTTCGTCGTCGACGACCCCCGCTGAGCCCTCCGGCCCACGCGCGCGGGCACCGTTGGACAGCCCTCCACAGTCGCCTTAGTGTTGGCTCGATCGCCGTCGTCCCGTCCGCGGTGCCCGTCTTCCCTTCGCCACCCACGCCCCGAGGAGCGCCCGCATGGGAAATCCCCCACGCCCCGAGCAGCACAGCACGTCGTCCGGAGGCTCGAGTGCGGCGCCGCTGCACGCCGAGCGCGTCCTCGGCGGTCAGGCCGACCCCGGCACCAGCGCGGCCCCCGCCACGGGCCCCGGGGTCGAGCCCGCTGGCTTCGAGGAGGCCACCCAGGCCCTCGCCCCCGCCGTCAGCCCCTGGGCGGACTCCCTCGGCCGGGCCGGTTCCCGCGCCGCCCAGACCCTGCTCGTCGCCGCCGTGGTGGTCGGGCTGATCTGGATCCTGCTGCAGGTCAAGGTCGTGCTCATCGCCGTGCTCGTCGCGCTCATCCTGGCCTCCGCCGTGGGACCGGTCGTGAAGTGGCTCGAGCGCAAGGGCTGGTCCAACCTGCTGGCCACCCTCGCCGCCTTCCTCGGGATCCTGGCACTCGTCGGCGGGGTGCTCACCGGCATCGTGCTCGCCGTGCGCAGCGAGTGGGACACGCTCACCGCCTCGGCGGTGGAGGGCTGGGAGGAGCTGCAGCGCCTCGTGCAGTCCGGACCGATCCCCGTCGACACGGCCGCCATCGACTCCGCCGTCCAGCAGGCCGGGGACTTCGTCACCAGCGGCTCCTTCGCGGGCGGCGCCCTCAGCGGCCTGGGCGCCGCCACCGAGTTCGTGACCGGCCTGGTGCTGATGATCGTGGTGCTCTTCTTCTGCCTCAAGGACGGCGAGAAGATGTGGAACTTCACGCTGCGCTGGTTCCGCGGCGAGCGCCGGGCCAAGCTCGCGGAGTCCGTGGACCGCAGCGCGCAGGTGCTCGGCGGCTACGTCCGCGGAACGGCGTTCGTGGCGGCGGTGGACGCCGTGCTCATCGGGGGCGCGCTGCTCGTCCTGGGCGTCCCCCTGGCGATCCCCCTCGCGGTCCTCGTGTTCGTCACCGCGTTCATCCCGGTGGTCGGCGCCACCATCGCGGGCATCATCGCCGCCCTGGTCGCCCTGGTCACCAACGGGCCGGTCATCGCCCTCGCGGTGGTCGTGGTGATCGTCGCGGTGAACCAGATCGAGGGCAACATCCTGCAGCCCATCATCATGGGCCGCACCCTCAGCCTGCACGCCCTCATGGTGCTGCTCGCCCTGACCGTCGGCACGCTGGTCGGCGGCATCTTCGGCGCCATCCTGGCCGTGCCGTACACCGCCGTGGCGTGGGCCGTCATCCAGGTCTGGTCCAACCGCTACCAGGTCGGCGACGACCCGGTGCTCGGCCCGGACCCGGTGAACCCGAAGGACCGCGTCGAGGCCAAGGCCACCATGGCCGAGCGCTGGAAGTACCAGCGGATGCGCTACCAGCAGGCCCTGGGCGGACGCTTCGGGGCCACGGAGCGCGACGCCGTCCGGCAGCGCGACGACGCCGACGGCGCGGGGCCCGCGCAGGACGAGGACACCGGTTCCGCCCCGGGGGCCCGCAAGCCCTAGTCTGGGTGCCATGACCAACGTCGAGCGCCGCCGCACCATCACCGCCGAGGACCTCGCGAACATCGCCGTGTTCGCCGCCCTCACGGCCGCCCTGTCCGTGCTCCCCGGGATCCCCCTGGGCGCGGCGGGGGTGCCGCTGACCCTGCAGACCCTCGCCGTGTTCCTGACCGGCCTGGTCCTGGGCGGCACCCGCGGGCTCCTGGCCGTGGCGCTGTACGTCCTGGTGGGCCTGATCGGCGTGCCGGTGTTCGCGGGCTTCCGCGGCGGCTTCGGCGTGCTCGCCGGGCCCTCGGCGGGCTACATCCTGGCCTTCCCGTTCGCCGCGGCCGCGGCCGGCTACGTGGCCCAGTGGCTGATCCCGGCCCGCCGGGCCAACGACGGCGGCGCCACCAACGCCCGCTACGAGCGCACCGGCACCTACACCCTGCGGCTGGTGGCCGCGGCCCTGGCCGGTTTCGTGGTGATCCGGATCGGCGGCATCCTCGGCCTGGTGGTCAACGCGCGCCTGCCCTTCCAGGACGCGTTCCTGGCCGACCTCGTGTTCTGGCCCGGCGACCTGCTCAAGGTGGTGCTCGCGGCGGTCATCGCCGTGGGCGTGCACAAGGCGTTCCCCCGGATCGCGGGCACGCGCTGAGCCGTGCCCGGATCCCCCGGGGCCGCGGCCCTCGTGTGCTCCCGCGTGACCGTCACGGTGCCCACCGCCTCGGGTGAGCTGACCCTGCTGCGCGACCTCGACGTGAGCCTGGGCGAGCGGCGGGTGGCCGTGCTCGGGCTCAACGGATCCGGGAAGTCCACGCTCCTGCGGCTGTTCAACGGCCTCGTCCGCCCGTCCTCGGGCACTGTCACGGTGCACGGCACCGACGTGACCCGGGACGTGCGCGCGGCCCGGCGTCGGGTGGGCTTCGTGTTCACCGACCCCCTCTCCCAGCTGGTGATGCCGACCCCGGTCGAGGACGTCGAGCTGTCCCTGCGCGGGGCCGGCGTGCCCCGGGCCCGACGACGGACCGCCGCCCTCGAGCTGCTCGAGCGCGCGGGCATCGGCCACCGGGCCGAGCACAGCATCTACGACCTCTCCGGCGGGGAGCGCCAGCTGGCGGCGTTCGCGGCGGTGCTGGCCGTGGAGCCCGAGGTGCTCGTCCTCGACGAGCCCACCACCCTCCTCGACCTGCGCAACCGTGGGCGGCTCATGGGGCTGCTCGACGGGCTCCCGCACCAGCTGCTGATCTCCACGCACGACCTCGGCCTGGCCGCGACCGCCCCGCGCGTCCTGGTCCTGCACGAGGGCGCCCTGGTCGCGGACGGCCCGCCCGAGGAGGTCGTTCCCGCCTACGAACGGTGGTGCGCGCACGGCTTCCCCGGGGAGGCGCGCCCGTGAGCCGGGGCCCGGACCTCTTCGGCAGCTACTCCCCCGGCACCGGCCCCCTGCACCGCGCCCCGCTCCGGGTCAAGGGGCTCGGCATCGTCGCCGTGACCCTGGCCGTGGTGCTCTCGCCCTCGTGGCCGGTCCCCGCCGCGCTGACCCTGCTCCTTCTCGTCGCGGGCTCCGCCGCGGGCATCGGCGCCCGCGAATGGTGGCGGGGACTCGCCCCCGCCCTGCCCGTGCTGGTCCTGCTGGCCGTCTACCACGTCCTGACCTCGGGACCGGCCATGGCCGCCGACGTGGTGCTGACGATCGTCGTCCTCCTCGTGCTCACCCGGGTCCTGATGCACACCACGCCCCTGCCGGAGCTCCTCGACGGCGTCGTGTGGCTGTGCTCGCCGGTGCGGCTGGTCGGGGCGGACCCCGAGCGCATCGGCCTGGCGATCTCCCTGATGCTGCGCTCGATCCCCTTCATCGTGGGCGCCGTGGGCGAGCTCCGGGACGCCGTGCGAGCCCGTGGGCTGCGCCCGAACCCCGTGCGACTGGTGACCCCGGCGGTGATCTCCGCCGTCGCCTACGCCCAGCGGACCGGTGAGGCCCTCGCCGCCCGCGGCTTCGACTGAGCGCCGGCACCCGCGCCACCATCAGACGGCTTACACTTCAGCCATGAGTTTCGACAACAGCTCCCAGCTGGACGCCTCCCGCGTCGGCAGCGGCGGCGGGCGAGGACGCGGGATCGCCGTGGGCGGTGGACTGGGCGGCGGACTGCTGCTGCTCGTCGTGGGGCTGCTCTTCGGCCAGGACGGCATCGACGCGATCACCGGCGGGGGCGGCCAGGACACCGGGTCGCAGACCTCCGTGGAGCAGGAGCGGGCGGAGCGGTGCCGGACCGGTGAGGACGCCAACCGGTACACCGACTGCCGGATGATCGCCACCGCGCAGAGCCTCGACCAGTTCTGGGAGGACTACCTGCCGCAGGCCACGGGCGAGCAGTACGTGATGCCCGGCGTGGAGCTGTTCGAGGGCCAGACCAACACCGGGTGCGGCGCGGCGTCCTCGGCCGTGGGCCCGTTCTACTGCCCCGCGGACGAGACCGCCTACCTCGACATCGCGTTCTTCGACGAGCTGCAGACCCAGTTCGGCGCCGAGGGCGGTCCGCTGGCCGAGGAGTACGTGCTCGCCCACGAGTTCGGCCACCACATCCAGAACCAGATCGGCACCCTCGGCTACGCCCAGCAGGACCCGCAGGGCCCCGAGTCCGGCGCCGTGCGCGTGGAGCTGCAGGCCGACTGCCTGGCCGGGCTGTGGGCCGGCGGCGCCGCCGGGGACACGTCCGGGGCCGTGGACCTGGGCGACATCTCCCAGGAGGAGCTCGACCAGGCCCTCGACGCCGCCTCCGCGATCGGCGACGACCGGATCCAGGAGACCACCCAGGGACGGGTCAGCCCCGAGAACTTCACCCACGGCGCCTCCGCCCAGCGGCAGCTGTGGTTCTACGCGGGCTACCGCACCGGCGACATCAACGCCTGCGACACCTTCAGCGCCCGCGACCTGAACGCCCCGCCGGCCGTCTGACACCCGGCCGTCACGCCACCTAGGACACCGAGTCCCCACTCCGGCGCCGCCCGGGGCGCCGACTCCCCACAGTGATCGCAAACCCCCAATCCGATGGTGGGGACATGCGAGCTCTGTGGGGACTCGGCACTGGTCGAACCGCGGATGGCGGTACACCTGACTCGGCTTGCCGAGCTGGTCGCGCGCCATCGACTCTTTCCATGTTGGCCTGGCTTGCCCAAATGCTACGACTTCAAATTGCAGGGCTTCGGCGGCGAGAGGGGCTCGTTCCGCCGCAGGGACCGGACCGCTCGGTGTTCACGTGTTGCGCCTCTAGGGTTGTGCGTCGATCCTGCGGTTACGGGAGGTGATGAAATCGTTGCTGAGCCGCAGATAATTGAGGTATTCGTCAGCGTTTTTCGGTACGGCCGGGGTGCGGAAGTCCTCGAACCGGTGGAAGAACCGGATAGTTTCGCCGTCCTCCTCGACGAGGTCCTGAAGCAGGAAGAATTCGACGTACCCGGAGAAGTCCTCGAACAGGGCGAAGAAATCTGCATACCGGTGCAGGACATCTGCGAGGGGGCTCGGCTCACGGAGGTAGTGACGCCGAATGCACTCCAAGGTCAGGTCGAAGCGGTCGGCGATCTTGCCATTGAATCCACGCGCACCATTGATGTTCTGCTTTCCACCGATTCTGATACCCGGGAACACCAGGGTGCTTCCGGCTGTGTAGCCGCGCCACTCAGGCAGCTCGTTGTCCGGGATGTCGCGCAGGACGCGGGACGCCCGTTTCCGCAGCCGGGTGGTGATGGCGTCGCTGGAAAGACGAAAGACCCCCAAAGGGGATCGGTGCGCGAGGTAAGAGCGGGGTTCAGGTGCCAGGTCGAAGCGTGCGCCGGAGGGCAGCTCCTTGCTCCACAGCAGTTGGTGATGCTTGCGAAGGGTGGAGCTGAAGGAGTCAGGATCCTTGCCGGCCGGAGTGTCTGAGTGGTAGTCGAAGGACGTATCGACGCCTGCGGTCATGTGGTACCCCCATTCGATGCAAATGCACGGTTAAGGGTCACAGTAGTGGCATGGGGCCTACATCAATAGCAACCTGCGCGGCCACGCGGACCCGTCCTCAACACGGAAATCCGAAGCCTTGTCGACGCCGGACGAATACTGAGCAGATGCGACAGCGTCTGTCTCGCTTGGTCGCAACACCATCGGCTTGGTTTTGGGGCGCTTACGGTGGGTAGACGACTAGTGGGGTTCCTAAAGCTGGTGGCACGGACGTGCCGCGTTCAGCGACGGACTTTTGGCCTCTCCCATGGCGGAGTCTGCATCCCCGGCTTGGATGTCAGATGCCAGCACCGGCACGAACTGCAGAAGTACGCCCCTTTGGGGCCATCGAGGCCGCGATTTGCGTAACCGCGGGCTATTGCCTTCATCGCAACCACAGCAGTCCGACGGCTGGCGTAATGGATCTTCGAGCATTCCGACATGACGATTCCTCGACTTGTCGCACTCGGCGGGCTCATATCCTGCCCGGTACGCGGTTCACGCTTAACAGCGATCGGCCACAAAGGAACCTGAAGGCTCCACTTGTCAATCACAATAGCAAAACAAGCGCGCCTGTGCCGCCGACCACACGCCGCATATGGATTTCATCTGGTGGACGGTGTCTTAAAGAGTAGCGAGATTGCCGAGGTGGGTGCACCGTCGTCGGTCAGCGGCGGCGGCTGTCCCGCACCTGGACGCCCGGGTTCTGCCGGCGGACGTCGAAGAGGCCGGTGGCCTCGATGAGGTCGCTGAGCTTGCGGTACCCGTAGTTGCGGGAGTCGAAGGACGCCTGGTTGCCGATCTGCTGGCCGACGGCGCCGAGGTGCGCCCAGCCGTCGTCGCCGCTGGCGGCGTCCACCGCGCTCCGCAGCATCCTGACCAGCCGGGCGTCCCCGCGCAGCGCCTGCTGCGGCGCGGCCGCCGGCGCCTCCCCGGGCTTCTCCTCGGCGGGCTCCCCCAGGCTCTCCACGTAGGTGAACTGCGAGCAGGCGTTGATGAACGGCTCCGGGGTCTGCCGCTGGCCGAATCCGTAGACCTTGTGCCCGTCGGTGAGGATCCGCATCACCAGCGGGGTGAAGTCGGCGTCGCTGGAGACGATCGCGAAGCCGTCGACCGATCCGGCGTAGAGGAGGTCCATGGCGTCGATCACCATGGCCATGTCCGAGGCGTTCTTGCCGGTGCTGTAGGCGAACTGCTGGATCGGCCGGATCGCGTACGCGTGCAGCACCGCCTCCCACTGCTGCAGGTGCGGGCTCTTCCAGTTGCCGTAGGCGCGCCGGACGTTCGCGGCGCCGTGGCGGGCCACCTCGGCGAGGACCACGTCGATCTTGGCCGCCGGTGCGTTGTCGGCGTCGATGAGCAGGGCGATGCGCTTTTCGTCGGTGTTCACGCGTCGACTCTGCCACGGACCGGGCCCGAGCGGAGCACGGGACGCGCGGCGTGACGCCCCCCGGGGAGCGCCGAGCGGTGCTCAGGCCAGGGACAGGGCGAAGGACAGGGCGAAGCCCGCCGCCGTGCTCAGGGCCACCGCCGGCCCGCCGTGCTCGTAGGCCTCCGGCATCAGGGTGTCGGCCAGGGACGCGATCACCGCGCCGGCGGCGAAGGCGAGCGGCAGGGAGATCGTCTCGGGGTCGCTGCCGGCCAGCGGACCGGCGCCGATCAGCACGGCCACCACCAGGAGCACGGCGCAGACCGTCCAGAGCAGGACGGCCTTGCCGCGGGGCATGCCCTGCTCGCGCATGGACGCCGCGCCGACCAGGGACTCGGGCAGGTTGGACACGAAGATCGCCGCGAGCAGGGCCAGGCCGCCCGTGCCCTCGGTGAGCGAGACGCCCAGCGCCACGTTCTCGGGCACGCCGTCCAGGGTGACGGCGGCCAGCAGCGCGAGCCCCGCGGCGCCGCCGGTGGAGGCGGCCGTCGGCGCCTTCTCGTCCGCGGCGGCGTCGGTGTCCAGCTTGGCGCTGCCCTGCTGCTGCTCCGCGTCCGCGGAGGCCGGTCCCGGCTGCGCCCAGCGGTCCAGGAGGGCGCTGAGCGCCGTGAAGACCACGGCGCCGGCGAAGAGACCGATGACGGCGAGCCAGATTCCGCCCCGCTCGTAGGCGTCCTCGAACAGCTCGAAGGCCAGCGCGGTGATGAGCGCGCCCGCGGCGAAGGACAGCAGGATGGCGAGCAGGCGCTTCGGGAGCTCGAAGCGCACGCCCACCAGCGCCCCGATGACGAGCGCGCTCGAGGCGACGATCCCGAAGAGCAAGGTCTGGCCCATGACGGCAGTGTAGGAGCGCGCGGCGTCGGCGCACCCACAATTCGCAAGGTTACTTATAGAACGGGGCGCGGCACGACGACGCCCCGCCCACCTCCTGCGAGGTGGGCGGGGCAGCGTCGGTGCGGAGGAGGACTCAGATGTTGAAGCCCAGGGCCCGCATCTGGTCGCGGCCGTCCTCGGTGATCCGGTCGGGACCCCACGGCGGCATCCAGACCCAGTTGACGCGCCACTCGTCCACCATGGGGTCGAGGTTCTGCGCGCACTGCTCCTCGATGACGTCCTGCAGCGGGCACGCGGCCGTGGTCAGGGTCATGTCAAGGACCAGGGCGCCGTCCTCGGCCCACTTGGAGCCGTAGAGCAGGCCCAGGTCCACGATGTTGACGCCGAGTTCGGGGTCGATGACGTTCTTGAGCGCCTCCTCGACCTCCTCGGCGGAGGGCCGGCCCGCGGTCGCGGGGTCGGCGGTGGTCTCAGCAGGGGTGTCGGCCATCGCTGGCCTCCTTTCGAAAGCTGGTGGGGTCGGAGCCGCTTACTTGGCGGGGGCCAGGTAGCGGTCGTAGCCCTCGTTCTCGAGCCGCTCGGCGAGCTCGGGACCGCCCTCGTCCACCACGCGGCCGTCGTGGAACACGTGCACGAACTGCGGCTTGATGTAGCGCAGGATGCGGGTGTAGTGGGTGATGAGCATGACGCCCATGTCGTTGGTCTCCAGGGCGCGGTTGACGCCCTCGGAGACGACCTTGAGCGCGTCCACGTCCAGCCCGGAGTCGGTCTCGTCCAGCAGGGCGATCTTCGGCTTGAGCAGCTCGAGCTGGAGGATCTCGTGGCGCTTCTTCTCGCCGCCGGAGAAGCCCTCGTTGACGTTGCGCTGGATCATGTCGGGGCTGATCTTCAGCTGCTCCATGGCGGCCTTGACGTCCTTGGTCCACGTGCGCAGCGAGGGGGCCTCGCCGTCGATCGCGGTCTTGGCCGTGCGCAGGAAGTTGGAGGTCGTCACGCCGGGGATCTCCACCGGGTACTGCATGGCCAGGAAGAGCCCGGCGCGGGCGCGCTCGTCCACGGACATCTCCAGGACGTTCTGGCCGTCGAGGAGGACCTCGCCGGAGTCGACGACGTACTTGGGGTGCCCGGCGATGGTGGAGGCCAGCGTGGACTTGCCGGAGCCGTTGGGGCCCATGATCGCGTGGACCTCACCGGAGGTGATGGTCAGGTTCACGCCCTTGAGGATCGGCTTGGTGGTCTCGTCGTCGAGCACGACGGACGCGTGCAGGTCCTTGATCTCGAGAGTTGCCATGGATGGTTCTCCTGTGGTCGAAAAAGTCTGGGGTCGGAAGGGTGCGTGCGGGCGCGGCGGATCAGTAGTTCGCGGAGGCGAGCTCGTCCTGGACGGACCCGCGCAGCCGCTCCTCGATGTCCGGGACACCGATCTGCTGGATGATCTCGAAGAGGAATCCGCGGACCACGAGCCGGCGCGCCTCGTCCTCGGGGATGCCCCGGGACATGAGGTAGTACAGGTGCTCGTCGTCCAGCTGGCCGGTGGTGGAGGCGTGGCCCGCACCGGTGATGAGGCCGGTCTCGATCTCCAGGTTCGGCACGGAGTCCATCCGCGGGCCGTCGTTGAGGATCAGGTTCCGGTTGAGCTCGTAGGTGTCGGTGGCCTCCGCGGTGGCGCGGATGAGGACGTCGCCGATCCACACGCCGTGCGCGTTCTCGCCCTGCAGTGCGGACTTGTAGGTCACCCGCGAGGTGCAGTGGGGCTGGGAGTGGTCCACGAACAGCCGGGACTCCAGGTGCTGGCCGGCGTCCACGAAGGTCAGTCCGTACATCTCCACGGACCCGCCCGGGGCGTCGAAGCGGGTGGACGGGGTGACCCGCACGAGGTCGCCGCCGAGGCTGACGAGCACGTGCTTGAAGGTCGCGGACCGGCCGAGGCGCGCCTGCTGGGAGGAGGCGTGCACGGCGTCGTCGTCCCACTCCTGGAGGGTCACCACGGTGAGGTTCGCGGAGTCGGCGACCCGGAACTCGACGTTCTGCGAGAGCACGGCGCTGCCGTGGTGGCGCAGGACCACGAGGGCCTTGGAGAAGGGCTGGGCGTCGATCACGAGGTGCTGGGCCGCCGGGGTGGCGTCCGAGCCGTGGATGTCGACGAGCACGGGCGCGGCGACCTCGGTCTCCTGCGGCACGGTGAGCACCGTGGCCTCGGTGACGCTGCTCCACGCGTTCGCGGAGACGCGGTCCTCGGGGATCCCGGCGCTGCCGATGCGGGCGTCGTCCCGGCCCACGGTCTCGACGCGCACGGCGTCCGAGTCCACGGTCACCGCGGGCGCGGGGCCGGTCAGGGCGTCGGCGTGCAGCCCCTTGAGGCGCTTGAGCGGGGTGAACCGGAAGTCCTCCTCCCGCCCGGTGAGCTTCGGGAAGTCGGCGACGTCGTAGGACGTGCGCCGCCCGGCCCGCGAGGAGTCGGGCACGCCGGAGATGTCGCCGTGGGCGGTGTGCCGCACCAGGGTGTCGTTCTCGACCTTGTCGCGGGCCAGCCGCTCCCCCTCCAGGTCCATGCCCGGGATGGCGACGCGCCCCTCCCCGGTGCGGACCCCGTCGACCTTCTCGCCCAGGTTGCCGTAGGCGTCCTTGGCCGCGCCGACGGCCTTGTCGGCCACCGCGGTGGCCGCGGAGGCGGCGGCCTCCGTGGCGTTGCGAATCGTTTCGTTCAGCTTGGACATGTCAGCCAACGGATCCTTCCATCTGCAGTTCGATGAGGCGGTTGAGTTCGAGCGCGTACTCCATGGGCAGCTCGCGGGCGATCGGCTCCACGAACCCGCGCACGATCATCGCCATGGCCTCGTCCTCGGCCATCCCGCGCTGCATGAGGTAGAACAGCTGCTCCTCGGAGACGCGCGAGACGGTCGCCTCGTGGCCCATGGTGACGTCGTCCTCGCGGATGTCGACGTACGGGTACGTGTCGGAGCGGGAGATCGTGTCCACCAGCAGGGCGTCGCAGACCACGTTGGACCTCGAGCCGTGGGCGCCCTCGCGCACCTGCACGAGACCGCGGTAGGCGGCGCGGCCGCCGTTGCGGGCCACGGACTTCGAGACGATCGACGACGACGTGTTCGGGGCGATGTGCACCATCTTGGACCCGGTGTCCTGGTGCTGCCCCTCGCCGGCGAACGCGATCGAGAGGGTCTCGCCGCGGGCGTGCTCGCCGGTCATGTAGACCGCCGGGTACTTCTGGGTGACCTTCGAGCCGATGTTGCCGTCGATCCACTCCATGGTGGCGCCCTCGTGGGCGATCGCGCGCTTGGTCACGAGGTTGTACACGTTGTTCGACCAGTTCTGGATGGTCGTGTAGCGCACGCGGGCGTTCTTCTTGACGATGATCTCCACGACGGCGGAGTGCAGCGAGTCGGTCTTGTAGATCGGCGCGGTGCAGCCCTCGATGTAGTGGACGTAGGAGTCCTCGTCCGCGATGATGAGCGTCCGCTCGAACTGGCCCATGTTCTCCGTGTTGATGCGGAAGTAGGCCTGCAGCGGGATCTCGACGTGCACGCCCTTGGGGACGTAGACGAAGGAGCCGCCGGACCACACGGCCGTGTTCAGGGACGCGAACTTGTTGTCGCCCACGGGGATGACCGTGCCGAAGTACTCCGCGAAGAGCTCCGGGTGCTCCTTGAGCGCGGTGTCGGTGTCGAGGAAGATGACGCCCTGCTCCTCCAGGTCCTCGCGGATCTGGTGGTAGACGACCTCGGACTCGTACTGGGCGGCCACGCCGGAGACGAGCCGTCCGCGCTCGGCCTCGGGGATGCCGAGCTTCTCGTAGGTGTTGCGGATGTCCTCGGGCAGGTCCTCCCAGGTGGCGGCCTGCTTCTCCGTGGAGCGCACGAAGTACTTGATGTTGTCGAAGTCGATCCCGGACAGGTCCGCACCCCACGTGGGCATGGGCTTGCGGTCGAAGAACTTCAGGCCCTTCAGCCGCAGGTCGGTCATCCACTGCGGTTCACTCTTCTTCGCGGAGATGTCCCGGACGACGTCCTCGTCGACACCGCGGCGCGCGGAGGCGCCGGCCACGTCCGAGTCGGCCCAGCCGTACTCGTAGGTGCCGATGCCCTCGAGCTCGGGGTTCTTCTCCAGGATGTCGGCGATGACAGTGTCGTTGCCGCTGGCGATCTGGTCAGTCATGACGGCCTTCCTCTGTTGTCTGGTCTGTGGCGCGGGCCGCGGTGCGGTCCACGGAAGTCGGTGCCGCGGCGGGTCCCGGCCGCGTGAGGGGCACGTGCGTGGTGCACACGTGCGCGCCGGCGGCCTGGGTCGAGAGCCGGCGGACGTCGGTGCCGAGCAGCCGGGCGATGAGCTCGGTCTCCAGCTCGCAGAACTGCGGATAGCGGGCGGCCAGCTCGCGCACGGGGCAGTGCCCCTGGCACAGCTGCGCCGAGACGATGGTGCGGGACTCGCCGCGGCCGACGGCCACCTCGTTGGTGGAGGCGGCGAACCCGTCGCGGCTGAGCAGCCGCACCAGGACGGGCAGACGGTCGGCGACGTCGTCCCCGGCGGCCTCGACCTCGGGGCGGTAGGAGGCCTCCAGACGGTCCACGCGCTCCTGGATGAAGGCGTGCACGGCGTCCGGGCCGGCGATGCGGCGGATGGACTCCAGCGCGTCGGTCGCGATCTCGAGGTAGTCGTCGCCGAGTTTGGCGTGGCCCTCGGGGGCGACGACGTAGCGCCGCGCGGGGCGGCCGGCGCCCCCGCTGCGGCGGCGGACCATGGTGACCTCGATGAAGTGCTGCTGCTCGAGGGCGTCCAGGTGCCGGCGCACGGCGGCCGGGGTCAGCTCGAGCATCTCGCCGAGGTCCGCGGCGGAGACGGGACCGTGCTCCAGGACGGCGCCGAGCACGCGCGAGCGGGTGTTCTCCTCCTGCTCCGCCCGCGGGCCGGAGCGGGACCTGCTCCGGGCGTCCGTGGTCTGAGTCATGGGTGAACCGTTCGCTTCCTGCTCGGGGGTGGAGGCTCTCGTGCTGCAGCGCGCGACCCGCAAGGGACGCTTCTAATACACAACCGGAGTATGTCGTAATTCATTCCGGTCTGACCAGTAAGTGGAGCCTTACCGGGCTCCGTCCAAGAATCACGACTTACTCATAATAACCCCGGGGCGCGGTGGGGCCAAGGGGGCCGGGCCGCGGGCGCGCCCGCACTACACTGGTCCGGTGCCCGCCCAGAGTCCCCCCGCGTCCTCGCCCGCGCTCTCGATCGAGCGCCTCGTGAAGGAGTTCCCGGTCCGCCGGCGCCGCTCCCGGCGCCCGGCCGGACCGGGCGCGGCGCGCGCCGACGTGGTGCACGCCGTCGACGGCCTGTCCCTCACCGCGCGGCACGGCGAGATCACGGCGCTGCTGGGCCCCAACGGCGCGGGCAAGACGACCACCCTGGAGTGCGCCCAGGGGCTGCAGCGGCCCACGGGCGGCACTGTCCGGCTGCTGGGGCAGGACCCGTGGCGGGCCAGCCCGGCGCTGCGCGCCCGCGTGGGCGTGATGCTCCAGGACGGCGGGCTCCCCCAGGCGGTGCGCCCGCTGGAGCTGCTCCGGCACGTGGCGTCCCTCTACCGCAGCCCCCGGGACATGGACGAGCTCGTGGAGCGGCTCGGCATCAGCAGCTTCGACCGCACCGTGGTCCGCCGGCTCTCCGGCGGCCAGCGCCAGCGCGTGGCCCTGGCGGCGGCCCTCGCGGGCAACCCGGAGGTGCTCTTCCTCGACGAGCCCTCGGCCGGGATGGACCCGCAGTCCCGCAACATCGTCTTCGACCTCGTCCAGCAGCTGCGCCGGGAGGGGGTGTGCATCATCCTCACCACGCACCTGCTCGACGACGCCCAGCGTCTCGCCGACCAGGTCTACATCGTGGACCACGGCCGGGTCATGGCCCAGGGGTCCGTGGCGGAGCTGGTGGCCCCCGGCGCCGACGCCCCTGCCGTGCTCGTGCTGACGCTGGCCCCGGAGCAGCTGCGCGCGGGGCCGTTCCCGTGGGACGGCCCCGGGTTCGAGGGCGTCCGGGCGGACCGCGCCGACCGCACCGTGACCCTCACCGGCGCCCTCACGCCCCCGATGCTCGAGACCGTGACCCGGTGGTTCACCGCGACCGGCACGCTGCCCGAGTCCCTGTCCCTCCAGCCGCGCACCCTCGAGGACGTCTTCCTCGACATCTCCGGACGGGAGATCCGATGACCGCCCCCGCCCTGCCCACCGCCACCGCCCCCCGCCCGGAGCCCGCCACCCTGGCCCGCCGGGTGGCCGCCCAGGCCCGCTACGAGACGCGGGCCGTGCTGCGCAACGGCGAGCAGCTGCTGCTGCTGGTCATCCTGCCGCTCATGGCCCTCGTGGCCCTGACCCTCACCGACCTGCTGGACGCCGCCGTCCCGGCCGGCGCCTCCCGGGTGGACGTCGCCGTGCCGGGCGTGCTGGCGCTGTGCGTGCTCTCCAACGCCTTCTCGGGCCAGGGCATCCAGACCGGCTTCGACCGCCGCTACGGGGTCCTGCGCTTCCTCTCCACCACTCCCCTGGGCCGCGGCGGGCTGATCGCCGGCAAGCTGCTCGCGATCGTCGCGGTGCTCGTGGTGCAGTACGTGCTGGTGGCCGCGCTCGGCGCGGCCCTCGGCTGGCGCCCGGACGCGGCCACCGTGCTCGTCTCCGTGCCGGTGCTGCTGCTCGGCGCCGCGGCGTTCACCGGGCTGGGGCTGCTCCTCGCCGGCACGGTGCGCGCCGAGGCGACCCTCGCCGTCACCAACCTCGTGTGGGTGCTGCTCGCCGCCGTGGGCGGCACCCTGTTCCCCTCGAGCACGCTGCCGGCGGGGCTCACCTGGGTGGTGGAGGTGCTCCCCTCCGGCGCGCTGGGCACCGCCCTGCGCGAGACGTTCCTCACCGGGGCGCCCACGCCGCTGCCGGTGCTGGTGCTCCTCGTCTGGGCCGCCGCCGCCTGGGCCGGGGCCGTGCGCTGGTTCCGCTGGAGCTGAGCCGCCGGTCCGGACCCGGCCCCGAGGGCCCGTCCCGGCCGGCGGGACCCGGGGGCCGCGGAGGCGGATAAACTGGGCGCGGAGACCCCGCCGCACCGACCCCGTCCGGAAGTGAACTCATGAACCGCGCCAGCGACCCCAGCGACGTCGACGTCCGCGAGCACGGCGGTGGACTGCTGCCGAGCCGGATCACCCCGTGGGTGCGGTGGCTCGCCGTCGCGTCGCTGGTGGCGAACTCCGTGCTCATCCTCACCGGCGGGCTCGTCCGGCTGACCGGCTCGGGCCTGGGCTGCCCCACCTGGCCCCGGTGCACGGACGAGTCCTGGACCAACACCCCCGAGATGGGCATGCACGGCCTCATCGAGTTCGGCAACCGGCTGCTGACCTTCCTGCTGGCCGCCGTGGCGGTGCTGACGTTCCTGGCCGTGCTCCGGCTGCGCCACGAGCACCGCGACCTCTTCCGGATCGCCCTGCTGCTGGGTCTCGGCATCCCGCTGCAGGCCGTGGTCGGCGGGGTCACCGTGCTCACCGGGCTCAACCCGTGGATCGTGGGCATCCACTACCTCATCTCCGGGGCGATGATCGCGCTGGCCACGGTGCTGGTCAACCGCACCCGGCGGCGCTCCCTGCCTGCCGTGCGGGACGCCGAGCGCCCCGGCCAGGCCTACGGGCAGCGGCGGACCGTCCGCGGGCTCATGGTGAGCCTGGGGGTGCTCACCGCGCTGGTCCTCTACCTGGGCACCCTGGTCACGGGCACCGGCCCGCACGCCGGGGACGACACCACCGCCCGGCACGCGTTCGACGCCTACCTCGTCACCCGCGCCCACGCGGTCCCCGTGTACCTGATCGTCGCGGCCGTGGTCCTCGGGCTCGTGCTCGCCCGCCGGCACCGGTGGCCCGTGCCGCTGGCCTCGGGCCTCAACGTGCTCCTGGCCGCGCTGGTCCTGCAGGCGCTCATCGGCTACTACCAGTACTTCAACGGCGTGCCGATCGTCGCCGTGGCCCTGCACCTGGTGGGCTCCGCGGTGCTGATCTGGGCCACGGCCCGCACCGTGGAGAAGGGCTTCGCGGTCACCCGCACCCCGGCCCCGGTGCTGCGCAGCACCGACCGGGCGCAGCCGGCCGAGGCCCCGTCCCGCGGCTGAGGCCCTCAGGCCCGCTCGTCGGGCGCCTCGTCGAGCAGCTCCTCGACGGCCTGGGCCAGGCGCTGCCGGCTGGCCGAGGGGATCGGCAGCAGCGGCCGCCGCGGCGGGGCCGTGCTGACGCCGCACACCTCGGCCAGGGCGTACAGGGAGCTCAGGGGCCGCTCCTGGCGCAGGATCTCCATCAGCGGGGTCAGCGCCGCCTGCCAGGTGCGCACCGCGCGGTCGTCGCCCGAGACCACCGCGGCCCGGAAGGCGGCGTACTGGCGCGGGAGCACCGCGGCGATCCCGGAGTGCCAGGCCGCGGCGTCCGGTGCCGCCTCGTGGAGCAGCCGCTCCCCGCTGACCCCGTGGGCCGTCCCCGGCTCCGCCAGCTCGGCGAACCGGTGCCGACGTGCGGCGAGGTCCGCCGGGGAGTCCGCGGTGTCCTTGAATGCGCTGACGTTCTCCAGCCAGGACAGCTCGGCGGCGAGCTCCACCGGGTACGTGAAGCCCGTCGTCGTCGGGTTGTTGTAGATGCACAGCGGCAGGGACACGGCCGCCGAGACCGTCTCCACCTGGTCGGCGATCTCCTGGGAGACGAGCGGGATGTAGGACAGCGGGTTGAGCACGAGCCCGTCCGCCCCGCCGTTCTCCGCCGCGTAGGCCATCTCGAGGACCTCGCGGGTGGTCATCGCGGAGATCCCCGCCCCCACCGGCACCCCGGAGCCGCGGGCGGCCTCCACGGCGACGCCCACGACCTCGGCCCGCTCCTCCCCGGAGAGGTACGCGAAGCTGCCCGAGCTGCCCAGGACCACCAGGGCGTCCACGCCCGATCGGGACAGCCGGCCGACGTAGCGCCCGAAGGACTCCAGGTCCAGGCGGCCACCCTGCTGGAAGGGTGTGATCGGGTAGGCGACGAGCCCGGTGAAGGTCATGCTGAGCATGCGACCATCCTAGGTCCGGCCGGTCCCCCGGCCGGACGCGGGCGCCGCGGGGCCCGCCGGCCCCGTCGGGCTCAGAGGACGGGGCCGCCCACGAACGGGTCGACGGCCAGGGCGAGGAACACGAAGGTGATGTAGGCGATCGAGCCGTGGAAGACGTGCATCGCCTGCTTGTCCGTGGGCCGGCCGGCCACCGCGAGGGCGTGCAGCTTGTGGCTGTGGCCCACGAACCAGGCGCCCGAGGCCAGGGCGGTCACGGCGTAGACCCAGCCGGCGCCGCCGACGGGGACGAGCAGCAGCGAGCACACCACCGTGGCCCACGCGTAGAGGACCACCTGGCTGCCCACGGTGCGGGCCCCGGCCACGGCGCCCAGCATGGGGACCCCGGCGCGGGAGTAGTCGTCGGCGTACTTCATGGACAGCGGCCAGTAGTGCGGCGGGGTCCACAGGAAGATGAACAGGAACAGCACGAGCGCGGGCCAGTCTAGGCCGCCCGTCACGGCGGCCCATCCGATCAGCACCGGCATGCACCCGGCGACCCCGCCCCAGACGATGTTCTGGGCGGTGCGGCGCTTGAGCACGATCGAGTAGAAGACGGCGTAGAGGAAGATGGCCGCCGCACCCAGGGCGCCGGCGAGCACATTGACCCCGATCGTGAGCCAGGCGACCGACACGGCCGTGAGGACCCACGCGAAGACGAGGGCCTCGCGGTCGGTGACCTCTCCGGTGACCAGCGGGCGCTTGGCCGTGCGCTTCATCACCCGGTCCTCGTCCCGATCGATGTAGCAGTTGAAGGCGCCGGCCGCACCCGCCGCGAGCGTGCCGCCCACGAGGGTGTTGAGGATGAGCCAGAGGTTCGGCATGCCCTGCTGGGCGAAGATCATGGTCGGCACGGTCGCCACGAGCAGCAGCTCGATGATCCGCGGCTTCATGAGGGCCACGTAGGCCCGCACCTTCCGGGAGGCCGTCATCCGTCCCTCGCTGCGGGGAGCCGCCGCATCACCCGTGTACCCGTTGCCGAGGACGGCTCGTCCTGCGGGTCCCGACGTCTCGAGTGAGTTCACAGAATCATTGCTCCCGGTTGCGGTGGTGTTCCCCCGGCTCCGTGCGCGAGGTCGGCCCGGAGACGGTGCGTCGCCGGCACGCAGGAGCGGTCGGCGCGGTGGTCGCGGGCGCGGAAGAAGGTCCTATACAGCATAGCGCGTGGCGGCGTCCGTTCCCGCTCCGGACATGACGGGAAAGACGTCCGGGGCCCCGGGAACCGGTGCCGTCGGTCACACGCCCGAAATGCGCGTGACCTAAGCTGGACCCAAACCGCCGGTCCACGACCGGCACCCGCTGCGCACGGCAGCGGACCCCAATGGAAAGGGCACCGAATCTTGGCGACCGAACTCGATCAGAAGCTGACCTGGACCGAGCAGGACCGGCGTGCCGTGGACACGGTGCGGGTGCTGGCCGCGGACGCGGTGGAGAAGGTGGGCAACGGCCACCCCGGCACGGCGATGTCCCTGGCCCCCGCGGCGTATCTGCTGTTCCAGAAGGTGATGCGCCACGACCCCACCGACGACCGGTGGACGGGCCGTGACCGCTTCATCCTCTCCCCCGGGCACACCTCGCTGACGCTGTACCTGCAGCTGTTCCTCTCCGGCTACGGCATGGAGCTCGAGGACATCGAGTCCCTGCGGACCTGGGGCTCGAAGACCCCGGGCCACCCCGAGTACCGGCACACCACCGGGGTGGAGATCACCACCGGCCCGCTGGGCCAGGGCCTGGCCTCGGCCGTGGGCTTCGCCTACGCCCAGCGCTACACCCGCGGCCTGTTCGACCCCGAGGCCCCCGCGGGCCAGTCCGTCTTCGACCACACCGTGTACGTGATCGCCTCCGACGGCGACCTCCAGGAGGGCGTGACCTCCGAGGCGTCCTCGCTGGCCGGGGTGCAGGAGCTGGGCAACCTCGTGGTGATCTACGACCAGAACCACATCTCGATCGAGGACGACACGGACGTGGCGTTCACCGAGGACGTCCTCAAGCGCTACGAGGCCTACGGCTGGGACGTGGCCCGGGTGGACTGGACGAAGACCGGGGACTACGTCGAGGACGTCGAGGAGCTCTACGCCGCGATCCGCGCTGCGAAGGCCGAGACCGCCAAGCCCTCGCTGATCGCCCTGCGCACGATCATCGGGTACCCGGCGCCGGGAAAGCAGAACACCGGCGGCATCCACGGCTCCAAGCTCGGCGCCGAGGAGGTCGCGGCGACCAAGGAGATCCTCGGGTTCGACCCCGAGAAGTCCTTCGTGGTGGAGGACGAGGTCATCGCCCACACCCGCGGCATCCAGGACCGCATGAAGCAGGTCCGCGACGAGTGGGAGCGGCAGTTCCAGGCCTGGCGGGAGGCCAACCCGGAGCGGGCGAAGCTCTACGACCGGATCCGCGCCGAGGAGCTGCCCGAGAACTACGCCGACGCGTTCCCCGTCTTCGAGGCCGGCAAGGACGTGGCCACCCGCTCGGCCTCCGGCAAGGTGATCAACGCGATCGCCGACACGTTCCCCGAGCTGTGGGGCGGATCGGCCGACCTGGCCGGCTCCAACAACACCACCATCGAGTCCGCGCCCTCCTTCATCCCCGAGGCCCGCTCCACCGCGAAGTGGACCGGCAACCCCTACGGGCGGGTGCTGCACTTCGGCATCCGCGAGCACGCCGCGGCGGCGATCGTCAACGGCATCACCATGTCCTCCCAGACCCGGGCGTTCTCCGGGACGTTCCTGATCTTCTCCGACTACCAGCGCCCGGCCGTGCGCCTGGGCGCGCTGATGAAGGTCCCCTCGATCTACGTGTGGACCCACGACTCCATCGGCCTCGGCGAGGACGGACCCACCCACCAGCCCGTGGAGCAGCTCTCGGCGCTGCGCGCGATCCCGGGCCTGGACGTGGTGCGCCCGGCCGACGCCAACGAGACCGCGATCGCGTGGCGGACGATGCTGGAGAACCGGCACGGCCCGGCCGGCATCGCCCTGACCCGCCAGAACGTGCCCACCTTCGCCCGGACGGACCTGCACCCCGAGGCCGAGGGGGAGAAGTTCGCCTCCGCCGAGGGCGTGGCCCGCGGCGGCTACGTCCTGGCCGACACCGAGTCCACCCCGGACGTGATCCTCATCGGCACCGGCTCCGAGGTCTCCCTGGCCGTGGAGGCCCGCGAGCAGCTCAAGGCGCAGGGGGTGGCCGCCCGCGTGGTGTCCATGCCGTGCCGGGAGTGGTTCGACGCCCAGGACGCCGAGTACCGCGAGTCCGTGCTCCCGGCGGCCGTGCGGGCCCGCGTGTCGGTGGAGGCCGGGATCGCCATGTCCTGGCGTGACCTGCTCGGCGAGCACGGGCGGGCCGTGTCCCTGGAGCACTTCGGGGAGTCCGCCGACTACGAGACCCTCTACCGCGAGTTCGGCATCACCGCCGAGGCCGTCACCGCCGCCGCCCAGGAGTCCCTCACCGCCGCGCAGGCCACCGCCTCCGTGGGCCGCTGAGCCCCGGCGCGCACCGACCGACCACCTTCCCCCGAGCACGAGGAGTGACAGACACATGACCACCCCCACCCAGAAGCTCTCCGACGCCGGCGTCTCGATCTGGCTCGACGACCTCTCCCGCGAACGCCTTGCCTCCGGCGGGCTGCAGCGGCTGATCGACGAGAAGGACGTCGTGGGCGTGACCACGAACCCGACGATCTTCGCCGCCGCGCTGGCCAAGCACGACGCCTACGAGGACCAGGTCAAGCAGCTCGCCGCCGCCGGCACGGACGTGGACGAGGCCGTGCTGGCCATCACCACCGACGACGTGCGCGACGCCTGCGACCTCTTCGCCCCCATCGCCGAGGCCACCCAGGGCGAGGACGGGCGGGTGTCCATCGAGGTGGACCCCCGCCTGGCCCAGGACGCCGAGGCGACCGCCGCCATGGCCCAGCGCCTGTCCCAGACCATCGACCGCCCCAACGCGCTGATCAAGATCCCCGCCACCGAGGCGGGCCTGCCCTCGATCACCGCGACCATCGCCGAGGGGATCTCCGTCAACGTGACGCTGATCTTCTCCCTCGAGCGCTACCGCGCGGTCATCAACGCCTACCAGCTGGGCCTGGAGCAGGCGCTCGAGAACGGCAAGGACCTCTCCACCATCCACTCCGTGGCGTCCTTCTTCGTCTCCCGGGTGGACTCCGAGGTCGACAAGCGCCTGGACGCGATCGGCACCGACGAGGCCGCCGCGCTCAAGAGCAAGGCCGGTCTGGCCAACGCCCGGCTCGCCTACCAGATCTACGAGGACGCCCTGGCCACCGAGCGCTGGGAGCGGCTGGCCTCGGCCGGGGCGAACCCGCAGCGCCCGCTGTGGGCCTCCACCGGGGTGAAGGACCCGTCCCTGCCGGACACCCTGTACGTGACCGGGCTGGTGGCCCCGAACACCGTGAACACCATGCCGGAGAAGACCCTCGAGGCCACGTTCGACCACGCCGAGGTCACCGGGGACACCGTCACCGGCACCTACGCGGAGTCCAACGAGCTCCTGGACCGGATCGCCGGCGTGGGGATCTCCTACGACGAGGTCGTCGCCCAGCTCGAGGCGGAGGGGCTCACCAAGTTCGAGGACTCCTGGGCGGAGCTGCTCGACACCGTGCGCGCCGCCCTCGACAACGCCCGCTGAGCCCGTCCCGTCCTGACCCGAGCACCGTCCGTGCCGCCCCACCCGAAGGAGAACCCATGAGCTCCCTGTCCGTCCAGACCTCCGGCGCCGCCCGCGAGGCCGTCGACCGGCACGTGCCCGCGCTGGTGGGCGACAGGTTCGCCTCCAAGCTCTTCGCCCAGGACCCCACCCTGTGGGGCGCTGCGGCCGAGGACGAGTCCGCCAAGCGGCTGGGCTGGGTGGAGGCCGCCGAGGTCTCCCGCCCGCTCGTCGCCGAGATCACCGCGCTGCGGGAGGAGTTCGCGGCGGAGGGCGTGGACCGGTTCGTGCTGGCGGGCATGGGCGGGTCCTCCCTGGCCCCCGAGGTGATCACCCGGACCGCCGGGGTCGAGCTGTTCGTGCTCGACTCCACGGACCCGGAGATGGTGGGCGCGGCCCTCGCCGACCGCCTCGAGCGCACCGCGATCGTGGTCTCCTCCAAGTCCGGCTCCACCGTGGAGACCGACTCGGCGCGCCGGGTCTTCGCCCGGGCGTTCGAGGACGCGGGCATCGACGCCGCCTCGCGCATCGTGGTGGTCACCGACCCCGGCTCGCCCATGGAGGCGTCCGCACGGGAGGCCGGCTACCGCCGGGTCTTCACCGCCGACCCGACCGTGGGCGGGCGCTTCTCGGCGCTCACCGCCTTCGGCCTGGTCCCCTCCGGTCTGGCCGGCGTGGACGTCGGGGCCCTGCTCGACGACGCCGACGAGGCCGGCGAGGTGCTGCGCGAGGACGTCGAGGACAACCCCGGCCTGCACCTGGGCGCGGCGCTCGGCGGCACGCAGCCGCTGCGCAACAAGCTCGTGTTCCGGGACCTGGGCTCCGGGATCGCCGGGTTCGCCGACTGGGCGGAGCAGCTGATCGCCGAGTCCACGGGCAAGGAGGGCAAGGGCGTGCTGCCCGTCGTCGTCGGCGCCGGCGACGCCCCGGAGGCCTCCTCGGGGGCCTCCGACGTCCTCGTCGTGGAGCTCGTCGGCGTGGACGAGGAGCAGGCCCCCGAGGGCGACGTCGTGCGGGTCTCCGGCTCCCTCGGCGCCCAGCTCATGCTGTGGGAGGTCGCCACCGCGGCGGCCGGGCGGCTGCTCGGCATCAACCCGTACGACCAGCCCGACGTGGAGTCCGCCAAGAACGCCACCCGCGCCCTGCTCGAGGACAAGCCGCAGCCCACGGCCGCGGACGTCGTGGACGGGCCCGTGGAGATCCGCGGGGCGCAGGAGCTGCTCGACGGGGCGCAGACGGTCGAGGACGCGCTCGCCAAGCTGCTCGCGCAGCTGCCGGAGACCGGCTACCTGTCCGTGCAGGCGTACTTCGACCGGCTCTCGTGGGCCGAGCTGGAGAGCGTCCGCCCCGTCCTCGCCCGGGCCACCGGCCGGCCCGTGACGTTCGGCTGGGGCCCCCGGTTCCTGCACTCCACCGGCCAGTACCACAAGGGCGGACCGGCGGAGGGCGTGTACCTGCAGATCACCGCCGCCTCGGAGACGGACCTCGAGATCCCGGACAGCCCGTTCAGCTTCGGCGAGCTGATCTCGGCCCAGGCCGACGGGGACGCCCAGGTCCTCGCCGACCACGGGCGGCCCGTGCTGCGGCTGCGGCTCGCGGACCGCGCCGCCGGCGTGGACCGGCTGCGCCGGGCCGTCGACGCCCTCGGCGGCTGACCCGGCCGGCGCGACCGGACCGCTGACCTAGAATGGGAGCACGCCACGGTCGGCGCGGGAGTTCGTTCCCGCGCCGACCGTTGCGCGTGCAGGCCCCCGTGGGTGCCACGGCCCCGCAGAGACGTGAAGGAGTACCGTTGCCAGACAACAACGCCCGCAATCCCCTGCGGGACCCGAGGGACAGGCGGCTCGTCCGGGTCGCCGCCCCGTCGGCGCTCGTGCTCTTCGGCGTGACGGGAGACCTCGCGAAGAAGAAGCTGCTGCCGGCGATGTACGACCTCGTCAACCGGGGTCTGCTGCCGCCGTCCTTCGCGCTCGTCGGCTTCGGCCGCCGCGACTGGTCCCACGAGCAGTTCCGCGAGGTGGTGCGCGAGTCCGTCGAGGCGCACGCCCGCACCCCCTTCCAGGAGGACGTGTGGCGCCAGTTCGCCTCCGGCGTCCGGTTCGTGCGCGGGGAGTTCGACGAGGACAAGGCCTACGAGGCGCTCAAGTCGACCCTCAAGGAGCTCGACGTGCACTCCGGGACGCGCGGCAACCACGCGTTCTACCTCTCGATCCCGCCGAAGGCGTTCGAGACGGTCTGCCAGCAGCTCGCCGACCACGGCCTGGCCCAGCACGAGAACGCCTCCGGGTGGCGCCGCGTGGTCATCGAGAAGCCCTTCGGCCACGACCTCGAGTCCGCGCAGGAGCTCAACGCCATCGTGGAGCGGGTGTTCCCGGCGGACTCGGTGTTCCGCATCGACCACTACCTGGGCAAGGAGACGGTGCAGAACATCCTGGCGCTGCGCTTCGCGAACCAGATGTTCGAGCCCCTGTGGAACGCGCAGTTCGTGGACCACGTGCAGATCACCATGGCCGAGGACATCGGCATCGGCTCCCGCGCCGGCTACTACGACGGCGTGGGCGCGGCCCGCGACGTCATCCAGAACCACCTGCTGCAGCTGCTGGCCCTCACCGCCATGGAGGAGCCGCTGTCCTTCCAGGCCCACCACATGCGCGCCGAGAAGGCGAAGGTCCTGGCCTCCGTCGTCGTTCCCGAGGACCGGGCGGCGCACTCGGCGCTCGGCCAGTACGAGGCCGGTCTGCAGGGCGGTGAGCGCGTGCGGGGCTTCCTCGAGGAGCAGGACATCCCCGCCGACTCCCGCACCGAGACCTACGCGGCGCTGCGCGTGGACATCAACAACCGCCGGTGGGCGGGCGTGCCGTTCTACCTGCGCGCCGGCAAGCGCCTGGGCCGGCGGGTGACCGAGATCGCGGTGCAGTTCAAGAACTCCCCCAACCTGCTGTTCGGGGACAACGGCCACGAGGACCTGGGACAGAACGTCATCGTGGTCCGGATCCAGCCCGACGAGGGCGTGACCATCCGGCTGGGCTCCAAAGTGCCCGGGACCCAGTCGGAGATCCGGGACGTCACGATGGACTTCGGCTACGGCCACTCGTTCACCGAGTCCAGCCCGGAGGCCTACGAGCGCCTGATCCTCGACCTGCTGCTCGGGGAACCACCGCTGTTCCCCGACCACGAGGAGGTCGAGCTGTCCTGGCGGATCCTCGACCCCTTCGAGCAGTGCTGGTCGGAGCAGGAGATCATGCCGGAGCCGTACGCGCCCGGGTCCTGGGGACCCGCCGCCGCCGACGAGCTGCTGGCCCGCGACGGACGCGTCTGGAGACGACCGTGATCGTTTCGATGGAGAACACCACCACCTCGGCCATCGACAAGAAGCTGAGCCAGCTGCGGGACCAGCACGGCGTCGTGACGCTCGGCCGGGTCCTCACGCTCGTGATCCTCGCCCAGGCCGGGCACTCCGAGGCCGCCCTGGAGGCCGCGAACTTCGCGAGCCACGAGCACCCGTGCCGGATCCTCGTGCACGTGGCGCACTCCCAGGCCGAGAGCACCCGGCTCGACGCCCAGCTGCGCATGGGCGGTGACGCGGGCGCCTCCGAAGTCATCGTGCTGCACGGCTACGGCGAGCTCGCCGAGCCCACCGAGACCCTGTTCTCGGCGCTGCTGCTGCCGGACGCGCCGATCGTCGCCTGGTGGGCGCACACGGTGCCGCCGCCCTCGCCGCACACCTCGTCCATCGCCGGGATCGCCCACCGCCGGATCACGGACTCCGCGCGCAGCGACGACGCCTACGAGGCGCTCGCCGAGCTGAGCACCCGGTACGTCCCCGGCGACACGGATCTGGCCTGGACCCGGGTGACCAACTGGCGGATCCAGCTGGCCGCGGTCCTGGACCAGGCGGAGCCCGCGCCCGTGCGCGAGGTCGTCGTGGAGGGGTGCGGCCGCTCCCCCAGCGTGGTGCTGCTCGGCACGTGGCTGGGCACCCGGCTCGACGCCGACGTGACGCTGGTCAACAGCCCCGGGCCCCGCCGCCTCGACCGGGTGACCCTCGTCCGGGACGACGGCGAGATCGTGCTCGAGCGCCCGGGCCGGTCCGTGGCGATGCTGCGGCAGCCGGGTCAGCCCGACCAGCAGATCGCCATGCCCGTGCGGGACCTCAACGCCTGCATCGCCGAGGAGCTCCGGCGCCTGGACCCCGACGAGGTCTACGGCGAGGTGATCACGACCGGCCTGCGGGACGTGCGGATCGCCCAAATCGTGGACACCGCCGGCGAGCTCACCCCCGGCGCCGCACGGTTCCTCGCCGAGCACGGCGGCCACCTCCCCGACCGGGACCGGACGACGCCCGACGACGCCCCGGCCGACGAGCCAGCGGAACCGGACTCCGGTGCGGTCCCGGCCGCCGAGGCATCCGTCCCGGCACCCGAGACGTCCGTCCTGGCCCCCGGGGAGGAGCGCGCATGAGCGCCGAGCTGGAGACCGTCGCCCACCCGGACAAGCAGTCGCTCGCCGCGGACACCGCGGACCGGGTTCTCGACGTGGTCGTGGCGGCGCAGGAGGAGCGCGGGGCGGCGAGCCTCGTGCTCACCGGCGGGAGCATGGGCGCCGCGGTGCTCGCGGCCCTCGCCGCCTCCGCCCGCCGGGACGAGGTCGACTGGACCCGGGTCGACGTGTGGTGGTCGGACGAGCGCTTCGTGGCCGGCGACAGCGCCGAGCGCAACTGCGTCCAGGCCGTCGAGGCCGTGGGCGGGGCCCTGGACCTGAACCCGGACCGGGTGCACTACATGGGCAGCGCCGACGACTTCGCCACCGCCGAGGACGCCGCCTTCGACTACCGGCGCGAGCTGGCGGCGGCGGCCGACGCGGAGCAGCGGACGGAGGCGTACCCCCGGTTCGACCTCTCGCTGCTGGGCCTGGGCCCCGACGGCCACGTGGCCTCCCTGTTCCCGGGGCTGCCGCACATGCACGAGCAGGACGCCACCGTGCTGGGGGTGCGAGACTCCCCCAAGCCCCCGCCGGAGCGGGTGACCATGACGCTGCCGATGATCAACAGCGCGGAGCGGGTCTGGTTCCTCGTGGCCGGGGCGGACAAGGCAGGGGCGGTCGCGGCCGTCCGCGGCGGCGCCCCGATCGAACGCACGCCCGGGGCCGGGGTGCGCGGGACCGAGGAGACGCTGCTGCTGGTCACGCAGGACGCCCTCGACGGCTGACGCGTCGGGCCGCCGGGGCGAAGCACCCCGAGTGACCGGACGGTAGTCACGCCGTAGTGACGCCTGTGCCGTCATGCTCACCGATGAGAGTCGGCACCCGAGCGCCTGGCGAAGAGAACGGGATCCATGACCATGGAGATCCTGCGTACCTGTGGCGACATCCGGACGAGCGCGGACGGCCGGTGAGGTCGTGTTCCCGGCACGTCCCGTCCGCGTCGGCACCGTCCTGGCCGCCGGCGTCCTCGTGGTGCTCACGGCGTGCGGCCGGGGCGGACCCGACGACGGCGCCGAGCCGGCGAACGGATCCCCTGCGGCCGAGCAGACCACCGAGCCGGAATCGGACCTTTCCGCGCGGACCTCGGACGGCTCCACGGACCTTCCGAGTGCCGAGCCCGGCTCCGAGGACGCCGCCGGGCCCGGGCGTGACGGCTCCGACCGCGACCGATCCGACGGTGCCGCTCCCGACGGTGCCGCTCCCGGCGGTGGGAGCAACGGCGGTGGGGGTCCCGACGGTGCGCGTCCCGGCGGCGAGGGCAACGGCGGTGCGCGTCCCGGCGGCGGGAACGGCGGCGAGGGCAGCACCCCGGCCCCTCCTCGCGTCGCTCCCGTGATCGGCGGTCTGCCGATCGGACCCGTCGGTCCCGGAGAACCGGGATGGTACGTGGCCCTGCGCGCCGGCACGTGCGACCACGACAGCCTGGCCGGCGCGAGCGCGCAGGACGCCGCCTCCCTGTTGTGCCGGGCGGCCGTGACCAACGACGAGGCGCTCTGGTCCCAGGGGGCGGCGGCACTGGCTGCCGCGCCGCTGCCGCAGAGCTGTCACGACGTTGCGGCGGTCGCCATGCTGCAGCGTCTGGTGCAGTTCCACCGGGACCACCCCGAGGACGTGCCCGTGCTCGTCGACACGCCGGGCACCGCCTGCCCCCTGTTCATCACGGGGCTCGCGACCGCGCCGGACGAGGCCGGCGAGTCCGCCGTGCCCGTGCCGCCGTGCGGAGGCGTTCCTGTCCACCTGCGCGGAAACGTGCAGGACCGGGCCCTGCCCGTGGGCAGCGTGCAGTTCGTCACCGTGGGCCCGACTCCCGTGCCGATCCAGTGGGCATCGACCGGACCGTTCTTCGTGGCGCCCCCGGCACCGGTCCCGGAGGCGGGTGGTTCGCTGCCGGTGGCCCTCTCGGGCTCCGGCTACGTGCTCGAGGACCCGGCCCTCAGCACGGTCGCCCTGGACTACGCCCCCGGCACGACGGCATGTCCGGCCCCCGGCTCCTGACGGGCCGCTGCGGCTGCGGTACCGGGCGGCAACGATGACGGAGACCGCTGCCCCGACCGGCTCCGTGTGGTCGCACGTCCTGGGCTACGTGTCGGTCATCGGGCCGCCGGCCACCGTGGTCACGGCCCTGGTGTTCTACTTCGGCTGGGCTCGCGCGAAGGCGCAGGCCGAGTGGATGGGACTGCACGTCAACCTGTTCGGCTACACCACGCGGGACTTCGCGCTGCTGAGCATCAGCGCGCTGTACCTGCCGCTGCTGCTGCTGGTCGCGCTGGCGATGCTGTGGGTCTGGCTGGACCGGCTGCTGCGGAGACGCATCGACCGGGGAGCGGCCGGCAGGTGGGCGACCGCACTGCCGCGGGCGGCTCTGCTCGGTGCAGGGGCCCTGATCGGCCTCATGGTCGTCCTGCTGTTCGCCGAACGCGTCTACAGCCCGCTGTACGCCCCGTACCTCGTCACCGCCGGCGTGCTCGTGGCCGCGTGGGCCGTCCGCATCCGCCGCTGTGCCGCCGCCGTCGAGGGCCCTCGACGGCCCGCCGAGCAGCAGGCCGTCGAGGCGACGCTGCTCCTGGTCCTCGTGGCGCTGCTGCTCTTCTGGGGAACCTCGAACTTTGCGGAGGCCCGCGGACGGGGGCTCGCGGAGGATCTCGAGGTGAACCTGCTGTGGCTGCCCCGGGCGCAGGTCTACAGCCAGGAACCACTGGGCCTCGACGTCCCGGGGGTCTCGACGCACGAGCTGGGCACGGCCGAGGCCCCGCTGTACCGCTACGACGGGCTACGTCTGCTCACCGTCAGCGGGGAACGGTACTTCTTCCTCCACGAGGGGTGGTCCGTCGAGGAGGGCACGGTGGTGGTGCTGCCCGACGACGCCTCGTTGCGGGTCCAGTACGGGCGCTGATCCGGGGCGCGGTGACCGCACGCCAGCGGGGGCATGCGGCGGCCCCTCAGCGCGGACGACCCCCGGCTTCCCCGGCCGAGCACGGACGTCCGTGGTCGACCGGGGAGGCCGGGGGTCGTTCGACCAGCCGTCGGCTCAGACGGCCACCTCGGCGAAGCGCATGGTCAGCGCGTAGGCCGCGATGGACAGGGCCCAGACCACGGCCGTGGTGGTGGTGAGGCGGACCAGGTTCTTCTGCGCCACGCCCGAGGTGTTGAGGGACTGGGTCATGCCGCCGCCGAACATGTCGGAGAGGCCCCCGCCCTTGCCCTTGTTGAGCAGGACGAGGAGAACGGCCAGAAGGCTCGTGAGCACGATGATCGCCAGGAGCACGTTCTGCAGAATTTCCACTGGGGCCTTCCCTCGGGGGTGTCCGTCGAGCAGCCGCGCCCGGCGGGCGCGGACGGTCAGGGGGTCGTGATCAGTCGGTCACGAGGTGCTGCTCGAACCTGGCAATGCTAGCAAACTCCTCGGCGTCGAGGCTGGCGCCGCCGACGAGGACGCCGTCCACGTCCTTGCCCTTGAGGATCGAGCCGGCGTTGGCGGCCTTCGCGGAACCGCCGTAGAGGATGCGGGTCTTCGCGGCGGTCCCGTCGTCGTAGAGCCCGGCCAGCTCGGCGCGGATGGCGGCGGCCATCTCCTGGGCGTCCTCGGGACCGGCGACCTCGCCGGTGCCGATCGCCCAGACGGGCTCGTAGGCCACCACGAGCTCGGCCACCCGGTCCGCCTCGAGGCCGGCGATGGAGCCGCGCAGCTGCTCGAGCGTGAAGGCGACGTGCTCGCCGGCCTGCCGGACCTCGAGGCCCTCGCCGACGCACAGCACCGGGACCAGGCCGTGGCGGTGGGCGGCGGCGATCTTGGCGTTGCACAGCTCGTCGGACTCGCCGTGGATCGTGCGGCGCTCGGAGTGGCCCACGAGCACGTAGGTGCAGCCGAGCTTGGCCAGGAACTGGCCGGAGATGTCGCCGGTGTAGGCGCCGGAGTCCTGGTCGGAGAGGTCCTGGGCGCCGTAGACGACGCGCAGGTCGTCACCGTCCACGAGGCTCTGGACGGAGCGGAGGTCGGTGAACGGCGGGAAGACGGCCACCTCGGCGCGGGAGTAGTCGTGCTTGGCGTCGTCCAGGGTCCACGCCAGCTTCTGCAGCAGGGTGATCGCCTGCGCGTGATCCATGTTCATCTTCCAGTTGCCGGCGATCAGCGGCGTGCGGTCGAACTGACCGTTGGTCTGCGAGGTCATGGGGACTCCTGTCCGCGGCGGGTGCGCCGCTCGTCGTGCGGTTCGGCAGTGGTGCGCTTGGCGGCGGGGAGCGTGCGGGTCAGGCGCCCAGGGCCACGACCCCGGGGAGCTCCTTGCCCTCGATGAACTCGAGGGAGGCGCCGCCACCGGTGGAGATGTGCCCGAACTGGTCGTCGGAGAACCCGAGGTTGCGCACGGCCGAGGCGGAGTCGCCGCCGCCGATGACGCTCATCGCGTCCGAGGCCACCACGGCCTCGGCGACCGCCCGGGTGCCCCCGGCGAAGGCCTCCATCTCGAACACGCCCGCGGGGCCGTTCCAGAACACGGTCCTCGCGCCGCGGATCCGCTCGGCGAACAGCTTCGCGGACTCGGGGCCGATGTCCAGGCCGAGACCGGTGGAGCCGATCTCCCCGTCCTCGATGGCGTCGACCGGGCGCACCTCGTGCGCGGCGTCCGCGGCGAACTCCGCCGCGTAGACGATGTCCACGGGCAGGACGATCTCGGTGCCGGCCGCGGAGGCCTTCTCGAGGTAGTCCTTGACCGTCCCGATCTGGTCCTGCTCCAGGAGCGACCCGCCCACGGAGTGCCCCTGGGCGGCGAGGAACGTGAAGACCATGCCGCCGCCGATGAGCAGCGAGTCGGCCTTGCCGATGAGGTTCTCGATCACGGCGAGCTTGTCGGAGACCTTGGACCCGCCCATGACCACCACGAAGGGGCGCTCGGGGGCGGAGACCACCTTGGTGAGCACGTCCAGCTCCCGCTTGACGAGGTCGCCCAGGTAGGCCGGGAGCCGGTGGGCGATGTCGAACACGGAGGCGTGCTTGCGGTGCACCGCACCGAAGGCGTCGTCCACGTAGGCCCCGTTCTCGCCCGTCAGGGCGGCGAGCTCGTCCGCGAAGGCACCGCGCTCGGCGTCGTCCTTCGAGGTCTCGCGGGGGTCGAAGCGGACGTTCTCGATCACGAGCACCTCGCCGTCGGCGAGGGCCTCGGCCTTGGCCCGGGCGTCCTCCCCGACGACGTCGGAGGCGACCGCCACGGGGAAGTCGGCCAGCTCGGCCAGCTTCCGCGCGGCGGGCGCGATCGAGTACTTCGGGTCGACCTGCCCCTTGGGCCGGCCGAGGTGCGCCATCACGATGACGCGGGCCCCGGCGTCGGCCAGCTTCTTCAGGACCGGCAGCGATGCGCGGACGCGCCCGTCGTCGGTCACGGTGGAGCCGTCCAGGGGGACGTTGAGGTCGGAGCGGACCAGGACGCGGCGCCCGGCGACGCCGTCGGCGATCAGTTCGTCAAGTGCATGAGCCATGCCACTCACCCTACCCCGGCGGCGTCGCGCGGCGACGGGCTCAGAGCTGCGCGCCGACGTGGGAGACGACGTTGACGAGGCGGGAGGTGTAGCCCCACTCGTTGTCGTACCAGGCGATGACCTTGACCTGGTTGCCGATGACCTTCGTCAGCGGGGCGTCGAAGATCGTGGAGATGCTGTCGCCCTGGATGTCCGAGGAGACGATGGGGTCCTCGGTGTACTTGACGATGCCCTTCATGGGGCCCTCGGCGGCCTCCTTCATGGCGGCGTTGACCGACTCGACGGTGACCTCCTTCTGGGCGTCGAAGGTGAGGTCCACGACGGAGCCGGTGGGCACGGGCACGCGCACGGCGAAACCGTCCAGCTTGCCCTTGAGCTCGGGCAGCACGAGGCCCACGGCGGCGGCGGCGCCGGTGGTGGTGGGCACCATGTTGAGGGCGGCGGCGCGGGCGCGGCGCAGGTCGCTGTGCGGGCCGTCCTGCAGGTTCTGGTCCGCGGTGTAGGCGTGGATGGTGGTCATCAGACCCCGCTCGATGCCGAACGCGTCGTTGAGGACCTTCGCCATGGGCGCGAGGCAGTTCGTGGTGCAGGAGGCCGCGGAGACGATGTTCATCGACGCGGCGTCGTAGGTGTCGAGGTTGACGCCGGGCACGAACGTGCCGTCGATCTCCTTGCCGGGGGCGGACAGGACGACCTTCTTGGCGCCGCCGTCCAGGTGGGCCTTGGCCTTGGAGCCGTTGGTGAAGCGGCCGGTCGACTCGACGACGACGTCCACGCCGAGCTCGCCCCAGGGCAGCTTGGCGGGGTCGGGCTCGGCGAGGAACTTGACCTCGTGGCCGTCGACGCTCATGGTGTCGCCGTTGAGCGTCACCTCGCCGGGGAACCGGCCCATGATGGAGTCGTACTTGAAGAGGTGGACCAGGGCCTCCGGGTCCGTGAGGTCGTTCACGGCCACGACCTCGATGTTCTCGCCCTGCTCGCGCGCCGCGCGGAGGAAGTTGCGTCCGATGCGTCCGAAACCGTTGATGCCCACTCGAATGGTCACTGGGTACTCCTGTGTTGGTCGGGGTCTGGATCGTTGAACCAGGTCCCATTCTACGTGGTTATCCCTGGGATGTCTTGGGGTCGTGAAAGATTGACCCGGTATTCATCACCAAACCCACACAAAACCACATCGAGGGATGCGGACCCTCGGAAACCCACGCGGGACCAAAGCCCTCTCCCGGCGCGGCCCCGGAGTGACCGCGCCGGCGCAGCGCCGCCGGAGCGCCCCGCTCAGGAGGGCATGGCCTCCGCGGCGACACCGGCGTCGGTGCCCGGGAGGTTCAGCTCCTCCGCCCGGCGGTCCGCCATGGCCAGCAGCCGGCGGATCCGGCCCGCCACGGCGTCCTTGGTGAGCGGGGGGTCGGCGAGCCGGCCCAGCTCGTCGAGGCTGGCCTGCTTGTTGGACAGCCGCAGCTCCCCCGCCTGCCGCAGGTGCTCCGGGACCTCGTCGCCGAGGATCTCCAGGGCGCGCTCGACCCGGGCGCCGGCGGCCACGGCGGCCTGCGCGGAGCGGCGGAGGTTGGCGTCGTCGAAGTTGGCGAGGCGGTTGGCCGTGGCACGCACCTCCTTGCGCATCCGCCGGTCCTCCCACTGGAGGAGCGTCTGGTGGGCGCCCATCCGGGTGAGCAGCGCGGCGATCGCATCCCCGTCCCGCACGACCACCCGGTCCACGCCGCGCACCTCGCGGGCCTTCGCGAGGACGCCGAGCCGGCGGGCCGCGCCCACGAGCGCGAGGGCGGCCTCCGGGCCGGGGCAGGTGAACTCCATCGCGGCGGAGCGGCCGGGCTCCGTGAGGGAGCCGTGGGCCAGGAAGGCCCCGCGCAGCACCGCTTCGGCGTCGGCCACGGCCCCGTTGACCACGGCGGGCGGGAGCCCGCGCACGGGGCGCCCGCGCGAGTCGAGCAGTCCCGTCTGGCGGGCGAGGGCCTCGCCGTCCTCGACGACGCGCACCACGTAGGAGCTCCCGCGCCGCAGTCCCCCGCCGGAGACGACCACGATCTCGCTGTCGTGGCCGAAGACCTCATGGACGGCGCGGCGCACCCGGCGCGCGGTGGCGCCGAGGTCCACCTCCGCCTCGACGACGATGCGTCCCGAGACGATGTGGAGCCCGCCCGCGAAGCGCAGCAGGGCGGAGAGCTCGGCGCGGCGCTCCGAGGACCTCTTGATCTCGAGGCGGGACAGTTCTTCCTTCACCGATGACGTCAGGGCCACGCGGTTCCTTTCCTGGGGATGCTGGGGTGTGTGGGGGTGGGGCGGCAGGCTCAGCGGTGGCGCTCGAAGATCTCCTGGTAGGCGGCCGCGAGCCGGAGCGTGTTGTGCACGGCGGTGCCGGGGTGCGCCCGGACGTCGGCGTAGAAGACCTCGGCGCCCAGGCCGCGGGCGACCTCCTCGAGGTCGGCGCCGTCCTCGGTGGCCGAGGGGTCGGCGAGGACCACGTCCAGGGTCAGCTCGGGACAGTAGTCGTGCAGGACCCGCAGGTGGTCGGCGGCGGTCTTGCCGCGCGTCTCGGTGTCCGGTGAGAGGTTCAGGGTGACGCAGCGGCGCGCCGGCGAGCCGCAGATCGCCTGCCGCAGCTCGGGCAGCAGCAGGTGCGGCAGCACGGAGGTGTGCCACGAGCCCGGCCCCATGATCACCCAGTCGGCGAGCCCGACCGCCTCGACCGCCTGCGGGCAGGCCGGGGCGTCCGGGGGCACGAGCCGCACGTTGCAGACGTCGGCCTGCTTCGCCAGGACCGCCTGCCCGGTGATCGTGCGGACCGTGCCGGCCTCGCCCGCGCAGCCGCTCGCGCTCCCGCCGGACAGGGCGCCGGGGACGTCGCCGGCGATGACCAGCGGCTGCGTGGACATCGGCAGCACCCGGCCGCGGGCGCCCAGCAGGGCGCCCGCCCACTCGAGCCCCGCCACCGGGTCCCCCAGCAGCTCCCACAGCGTGACGATGAGCAGGTTGCCCAGCGCGTGGTTGTCGAGGGTCGTGGTACGCCCCTCCGAGGAGCTGAACCGGTGCTGCATGACGTCGCGCCACGTCCGGCCCCACTCGGAGTCGTCGCACAGCGCGGCGAGCGCCATCCGCAGGTCCCCCGGGGGCAGGACGCCGAGCTCGTCGCGCAGCCGGCCGGAGGAGCCGCCGTCGTCGGCCACCGTCACGACCGCCGTGAGCACCGGGGTGATCCGGCGCAGCGCGGCGAGGTTCGCCGAGAGCCCGTGCCCGCCGCCGAGGGCGACCACGGAGGGGCTGGCGCCGCCGGGCCGCCGGGCGGAGGGGTCGGGCGAGTGGTGGGGGTCGGCATCGGCGCCGCTGCTGAGGGGCAGCCGGGGGAACGCGCCGGTGGGAGGAAGGGTCATCGGGGGTCCCATCGCGGTGAGGGCGAGCCGGTCACTCCCGGCCCATGTCCCGGTGCTGGATGTTGACCGTCACGAGCGGCAGCTTGGCGAGCCTGCGGGCCACCTCCTCGCTCACGGCCACGGAGCGGTGTTTCCCGCCCGTGCAGCCGATCGCGATGGTGGCGTAGTGCTTGTTCTCCGTACGGTATCCCGCGAAGACGGGTTCGAGCATGGCGACGAACCGGTCCACGAACTGCCGGGGGCCGTCGTCCTGGAAGACGTAGTCCCGGACCTCGTCGTCCTTGCCGGTGCGGGGGCGCAGCGACGGGACCCAGTGCGGGTTGGGGATGAACCGGACGTCGGCCACGTAGTTGGCGTCCGCGGGGACCCCGTACTTGAAGCCGAAGCTGAGCACGGTCAGGCGCAGGACCACGGGCCCGTTCGTGGAGAACAGGTCGGCCACGGCCCGGGACAGGGCGTGCACGTTGAACGCGGAGGTGTCCAGGACCACGTCGGCCGATTCCCGCAGGTCCGTCAGCAGGGCGCGCTCGGCGCGGATCCCGTCGAGGATCCGGCCGCCGGCCTGCAGCGGGTGGGGCCGGCGCTGGTGCTCGTAGCGGGAGACCAGGACCTCGTCGGCGGCGTCCAGGAAGAGCACCGAGAAGTCGACGTCGGACGCCTCGAGGGCGGCCAGCGTCTCCTTCATATCGCTGAACAGGGCCTTGCCGCGCACGTCGATGACGACCGCCAGCTTGGGCAGGGCCTGCGGGGTCCGGGAGACGAGGTCGGCGAGGGTGTGCAGCATCTGCGGCGGCAAGTTGTCGACCACGTACCAGCCGAGGTCCTCGAGGGCGTTCGCGGCCGTGCTGCGCCCGGCCCCGGACATGCCCGTCACGACGAGCAGCTCCGAGCTGGTCGGTTTCGCGTGGCCGGTCCCGTCCGCCGTCCCGACGTCCGCTCCGGCGGTGTGCTCGCTCATGTCCGCTCCGTCTCCCGTCGTGGTGGCCTGCGCCCGGTGGTCCCGCCCAAGCCTAACGAAGTCGGCGGGGCCCCGCCGTGACCCCGGCGGCGCGCCCGGGCTCAGGACAGCACCTCACCGGTGGTCATGTTGACCGCCGGGGCGGTGGTGTCGTCGGAGGCCTGCAGCGCGGCGGCCACCTTCTCGGCGAGGGTCCGCCCGAAGCCGGGGACCTGCTCCAGCTCCTCGACCCGGGCCGCCCGGAGCTTCTTGACGGAGCCGAAGTGCTTGAGCAGGGCCTTCTGCTTGGCGGGGCCCACCCCGGGCAGCTCGTCGAGCACGGAGACCGTCATGGCGGAGGAGCGCTTCTTGCGGTGGAAGGTGATGGCGAAGCGGTGGGCCTCGTCGCGGATCCGCTGGAGGAGGTAGAGGCCCTGGCTCGCGCGCGGCAGGATCACGGGGAACTCGTCGTCCGGCACCCACACCTCCTCGAGCCGCTTGGCCAGGCCCACCACGTGGACGTCGTCGATCCCGAGCTCGCGCAGCGCCCGGGCGGCGGCGGCGACCTGCGGGGGCCCGCCGTCGACCACCACCAGGCTGGGCGGATACGCGAAGCGCGCCCGCTCGGGGGCCTCGGTTCCGGCGTCCACCTGCCCGGTGCGCGGCCCGGCGGCCTCCCGCTCGGCCTGCTCCTCGAGGTGGCGGCGGAAGCGCCGGGAGATGACGTCGTGCATGGACGCGGTGTCGTCCCGGGCGGCCTCGCCGGTGACCGAGAACTTCCGGTAGTCCGACTTCTTGGGCAGCCCGTCCTCGAAGACGACCATGGAGGCGACGACGTTGGTCCCCTGCACGTGCGAGATGTCGTAGCACTCGATGCGCATCAGCGGCACGGGGATGTCGAGGGCCTCCTGCAGCTCCTGCAGGGACGCGGAGCGGGTGGTGATGTCGCCGGCCCGCCGGGACTTGTGCAGCTTCAGTGCCTGCCGGGCGTTCTCCTGCACCGTCTCCATCAGGTGCGCCTTCTCCCCGCGCTGCGGCACGGCGATCGTCACGCGCGATCCGCGCAGCCCCGAGAGCCACTCCTCGAGCCGGTCGGTGCTGTCGGCGGGCTCGGAGAGCAGCACGGTGCGCGGGATGGCGTCCTCCCGGTAGGCGAGCTCCGCGGAGGGCCGGTGCTTCGATCCGCCCGAGGACGGGGGCGCGGCGGCGTGGGCGCTCTCGGCGGCGTCCGCGGCGGTGTCGCCGTAGACCTGCTCGAGCAGCTGCTCCAGCAGGCGTCCGCCGTCGGCCTCCTCGACCTTCTCGGTGACCCAGCCGCGCTGGCCGCGGATCCGGCCGCCCCGGACGTGGAAGACCTGGACGGCGGCCTCCAGCTCGTCCTCGGCGAGCGCGAAGAAGTCGGCGTCGGTGCTGTCGGAGAGCACCACGGCGTTGCGCTCGAAGGCCTTCTCCAGGGCGGCGATGTCGTCCCGGCGCGCGGCCGCGGTTTCGAAGTCCATGGCCGCGGCGGCCTCCTGCATCTGCCGCTGCAGCTCCTTGATGAACGGGGTCGCGTGCCCGGCCATGAACCGGCACAGGTCCTCCGCGAGGGCGTAGTGGTCCTCCTCGGAGATCCGCCCCACGCACGGGGCGGAGCACTTGTCGATGTAGCCCAGCAGGCACGGGCGCCCGGACTGCTCGGCGCGCCGGTAGACGCCCTTCGAGCAGGTGCGCACGGGGAACACCCGCAGCAGGGCGTCGAGGGTCTCGCGGATCGCCCAGGCCTGGGAGTAGGGGCCGAAGTAGCGGTTGCCCTTCTTCTTCTCCCCCCGGACCACCTGGGCCCGCGGCACGGACTCGGCCATCGTGACGGCGAGGTAGGGGTAGGACTTGTCGTCCCGATAGGCGATGTTGAACCGGGGCTTGATCTCCTTGATCCACGTGTACTCGAGCTGCAGGGACTCCAGCTCGCTGCCCACCACGGTCCACTCGACCCCGGCCGCGGTGGTGACCATGGCGCGGGTCTTGGGGCTCAGGGCGTGCGGGGGCGCGAAGTAGGAGCTCAGCCGGTTGCGCAGGTTCTTGGCCTTGCCCACGTAGACCACGCGCCCGTACTCGTCGCGGAAGCGGTAGACCCCCGGGGCGGTCGGGATGTCCTGGCGGGCGGGGCGGTAGCTCTCCGGATCGGCCACGGTCCGGTCCCCTCAGCTGCCGGTCGGGGCCGGGGCGGTGTACCGGGCCAGGAGCTCCCCGAGCTCGGCGGCGTCCCGGGCCACGGCGGCGAAGCCGGTCCCCAGCTCGTCCTCGTCGGCGAAGCCCCAGGCGACGCCCAGGCAGTCGATCCCGTGGGCGAGCGCGCCCTCGGCGTCGTAGCGGCGGTCCCCGATCATGACCGTGCGCGCGGGGTCCGGGGCGGTCACGCCGAGCCGGCGCAGGGCCTCCCCGATGATGGCGGGCTTGTCGTGGGCCAGTCCGTCGCGCGGGGCGGCCGCGGCGTCGTCGGCGGCCCCCGAGACGGTCTCGAACCACCGGGTGAGGCCGAACCGCTCGACGGCGAGCTCGGCGGTGGGCTCGGGCTTCTGGGTGGCCACGGCCATCCGCACGCCGGCCCCGTGCAGGCGCTCCAGGAGCTCCTCCACCCCCGGGTAGATCCGGGTCTGCGCGAGCCCCTCGGTGCGGTAGCGGGCCCGGTAGGTGGCGACCACCGCCGGGATGTCCTCCTCCGGGACGTCGGTGAAGGTCCGCAGGGAGAAGCCCACGGGCGGGCCCACGAACCGGCGCAGGTCCTCGGGCACGGCGTGGCCGTGCTCGGCCAGGGCCCGCGCGATGCCGCCGGTGATCGCCCCGGCAGGGTCCAGGAGGGTGCCGTCGAGGTCCCAGAGCACCACGGGGGCGGTCATCGGGCGGCCCCCGCCGGGACGGGGCGCTCGGCGAGCACCTCCGCCAGGAACCGGCCGGTGTGGCTGTTCGTGTTCCGGGCCACCTGCTCGGGGGTGCCCTCGGCCACGACCTGCCCGCCGCCGGAGCCGCCGTCCGGGCCGAGGTCCACGATCCAGTCGGCGGACTTGATGACGTCCAGGTTGTGCTCGATGGTCATCACCGTGTTGCCCTTGTCCACGAGCCCCTGCAGCACGAGCAGCAGCTTGCGGATGTCCTCGAAGTGCAGGCCGGTGGTGGGCTCGTCCAGCACGTAGATGGAGCGGCCGTTGGAGCGCTTCTGCAGCTCCGCGCCGAGCTTCACGCGTTGGGCCTCACCGCCGGACAGGGTCGTGGCGGGCTGGCCCAGGCGGACGTAGCCGAGGCCGACGTCCACGAGGGTGTTGAGGTGCCGGGCGATCGGGCCGAACGCCTTGAAGAACTCGGCGGCCTCCTCGATGGGCATCTCCAGGACCTCGGCGATGGTCTTGCCCTTGTAGTGCACCTCGAGGGTCTCCCGGTTGTACCGGGCGCCCTTGCACACCTCGCACGGGACGTAGACGTCCGGCAGGAAGTTCATCTCGATCTTGATCGTGCCGTCGCCCGAGCACGCCTCGCAGCGCCCGCCCTTGACGTTGAAGGAGAACCGGCCGGCCTGGTAGCCGCGCACCTTCGCCTCCGGGGTCTCGGCGAAGAGCTTGCGGATGTGGTCGAACACGCCCGTGTACGTGGCGGGGTTGGAGCGTGGGGTCCGCCCGATCGGGCTCTGGTCCACGTGCACCACCTTGTCGAGCTGGTCCACGCCGTCGATCCGCTTGTGCCGGCCGGGGACCTGCTTGGCCCCGTTGAGCTTGTTGGCCAGCGCCGTGTAGAGGATGTCGTTGACCAGCGTGGACTTCCCGGACCCGGACACCCCGGTCACCGCGGTCAGCACCCCGAGCGGGAAGGCGACGTCGATGCCGCGCAGGTTGTTCTCCCGCGCGCCCACCACCTTGAGCATCCGCTTGCGGTCGATCGCCCGGCGCTGCGCCGGCACCCGGATGGCCCGGCGGCCGGAGAGGTAGTCGGCCGTGATGGACTCCTCGTTGGCGAGGAGCTCCGCGTAGGTCCCGGAGTGCACCACGCGCCCGCCGCGCTCGCCGGCGCCGGGGCCGACGTCCACGATCCAGTCGGCCTCGCGGATGGTGTCCTCGTCGTGCTCGACGACGATCAGGGTGTTGCCCATGTCCCGCAGCTTGGTGAGGGTCCCGATGAGCCGGCGGTTGTCCCGCTGGTGCAGGCCGATCGAGGGCTCGTCCAGGACGTAGAGCACGCCCACGAGCCCGGCCCCGATCTGGGTGGCCAGGCGGATGCGCTGGGCCTCGCCGCCGGACAGCGTCGCGGCGGCGCGCTCCAGGTTGAGGTAGTCCAGGCCCACGTCCACGAGGAACGTCAGGCGCGCCTGGATCTCCTTGAGCACCTGCTCGCCGATCTTCGTCTCGCGGGTGCTGAGCTCCAGGTCCCGGAAGAACGCGTGGGCGTCCCGCATGGGCATGCGGGTGGTCTCGGCGATGTTCTTCCCGCCCACGGTCACGGCGAGCATGGTCGGGTTCAGCCGGGCGCCGTCGCAGGCCGGGCACGCCACCTGGCGCATGTACTGCTCGTAGCGGTCCTTGGCGTTGTCCGACTCCGTCTCCGCGTGCTTGCGCTTGATGTAGCCGATCACGCCCTCGAAGCCCTGGGTGTAGCGGCGCTCCCGGCCGAACCGGTTCCGGTAGGCCACGGTGACCTGGTAGTCCTTGCCCTCGAGGATCGCCTTGCGCGCCTTGGCGGGCAGCTTCCCCCACGGGGTGACCAGGTCGAAGCCGAGCTCCTGGCCCAGGCCGGCGAGCAGGCGGTTCCAGTACTCGCTCGTGGCCTTGCCGAGCGACCACGGGGCGATCGCGCCCTCCACGAGGGAGAGGTCCGGGTTGGGGACCACGAGCTCCTCGTCGACCTCGAGCCGCGAGCCGATGCCGTCGCACTCCGGGCACGCGCCGAACGGGGCGTTGAAGGAGAAGGAGCGGGGCTCGATCTCGTCGGCCTGCAGGGGGTGCTCGTTGGGGCAGGCGAGGTTCTCGGAGAACGGGCGGCGCAGCTCCAGCGGGTGGGCGATCTCCTCGTCCGAGCGGGGCACGAGCTCGACGACGACGCGCCCCTCGGCGAGGCCCAGCGCCGTCTCGACGGAGTCGGTCAGGCGCTGGCGGATGCCCTCCTTGACCACGAGCCGGTCCACGACCACCTCGATCGTGTGCTTGTACTGCTTCTTGAGCTTGGGCGGGTCCGAGAGCTGGACCGTCTCGCCGTCCACGGTGGCGCGGGAGAAGCCCTTCGCGGAGAGCTCCTGGAAGAGGTCCACGAACTCGCCCTTGCGCTCGCGCACCACGGGCGCGAGCACCTGGAAGCGGGTCGTCTCCGGCATCTCGAGGAGCTGGTCCACGATCTGCTGCGGGGTCTGCTTCTTGATCGCCTCGCCGCACTCGGGGCAGTGCGGGTGGCCGACACGCGCCCACAGCAGGCGCATGTAGTCGTAGATCTCGGTGATCGTGCCCACGGTGGAGCGCGGGTTGCGGGAGGTGGACTTCTGGTCGATGGACACCGCGGGGGACAGGCCCTCGATGAAGTCGACGTCCGGCTTGTCCACCCGGCCCAGGAACATCCGGGCGTAGGAGGACAGGGACTCGACGTAGCGGCGCTGGCCCTCGGCGAAGATCGTGTCGAAGGCCAGCGACGACTTCCCGGAGCCGGAGAGCCCCGTGAACACGACCATGGCGTCCCGCGGCACGGTCAGCGAGACGTTGTCGAGGTTGTGCTCGCGCGCGCCCTGCACCACGATCTCGGTGAGGTCGGACCGGCGGGCGCTCCGGGCGCCGGCGGCGATCACCGGCCCGTCGAGGGCTTCGGAGGAATCGGTCGACGGGTTCAGGACCAGGGTGGACGTGGGGATCGGCTCAGACACGCCTTCCACTCTAGTACCGGGCCCGGACATCGGGGCCGGGTCCGTGGGCGGGTTCACACCCGGTCCACGGGGCCGGTGGAGGTGTCCTCGCGGACCCGGTCCCGGGCCGCTCCGCCGGTGGCGCCGTCCGCGCCCGGACCGGTCTCCTCGGCGTGCGCACCGGCCGCGGACTCCTGCTGCCGGCGGCGGACCTCGCGGGCGTCGAGGGTGCGGGTGACGACCTTCAGCCGGCCCGTGGCGGGGTCCACCTCCACGATGTCCACGGTGCGCCGCAGCGGCACCTCCTTGATGAGGAGCACCGCGAGCAGGGTCACGAGGGACGCGACGGCGGCGACCAGGAAGACGAGACCGGTGCCCGTGCCGTAGGCCTCGCGCACCACGCCCTCGACGGAGGCGGGCAGCGACTCCAGATCCATCGTGGAGCTGTCCACCGCGGCGGGGTCCCCGCCGCGGGCCCGGGTGCTCTCGGCGAGCTGCCGGGCCAGGTGGGAGCTCATGAGGGCGCCGAACACGGCGACCGCCACGGCGCCGCCCATGGTGCGGAAGAACGCGACCGAGGAGGACGCCGCGCCCATGTCCTTGAGCCCCACGGTGTTCTGCACCGCCAGGACCAGGTTCTGGTTCAGAGCGCCGATGCCCAGGCCCACGAGGAAGATGAAGACGCTCACGGCCCACAGGGCGGTGTCGTGCGTGAGCGTGGCGGCGAGGAACAGGCCCGTGGACATCAGCACGGCGGCGACCACCAGGATGATCTTCCACCGCCCGTAGCGGGTGATCAGCTGCCCGGCGACCGTGGCGCCCACGAGGGAGCCGAACACCTGCGGGAGCATGAGCATCCCGGCCATGGTGGGGCTGAAGCCCTGGCCCAGCTGGAAGTACTGGCCGAGGTAGGTGGTCGAGGCGAACATGGCGGCGCCGGTGGCGATGGCCGCGAGGATGGCCAGCGCGGTGGTGCGCTCGGTGACCACGCGGATGGGCAGCACCGGCTCGGCGGCGCGCTGCTCCACGAGCACGAACAGCACGGAGCCCACGAGCGCGGTGGCCACGAGGGCCGCGGAGGTCGCCGAGACCCACTCGAACATGCCCGGCTGCCCGGCCAGGGACACCCACAGCAGCAGCGCGGAGGCCGAGATGATCAGCAGCGCGATGCCGAGCCAGTCGATGCTCACCTTCCGGGGCGCCTGCGGCGGGATGTGCAGGGTGCGGTGGACGAGCACGGCCGCCAGGACCGCCAGCGGGGCGGGGATGAGGAACACCCAGCGCCAGCCGAAGAGGTCCACGATGAGCCCGCCGAGCAGCGGGCCGGCGGAGGTGGCCACGGCCATGACGGCGCCCATGTAGCCGGCGTAGCGGCCGCGCTCCCGGGGCGGGATGATCGTGCCCATGATGGTCATGGCCAGGGCCATGATCCCGCCCATGGCCACGCCCTGGACCACGCGGGCCAGGATGAGGAACTCGATGGTCGGCGCCAGCCCGGCCATGGCCGAGCCGAGCACGAAGATCACGATGGACAGCTGCAGCAGCTTCTTCTTGTCGAAGAGGTCGGCGAGCTTGCCCCAGACGGGCGTGGTCGCGGCGTTGGCGAGGAGGGTGCCGGTGACCGTCCAGGACAAGGACGTCTGGTCCCCGCCGAGGTCGGCCATGATCACGGGCAGGGCCGTGCCGATGATCGTGAGGGTGACCATCGCCATGAAGAACACCGAGAGGATCCCCGTGAGCGCCCGCATGACCTCCTGGTGGGAGGCGCCGGTCCCCCCGCCCGGTGCGGTGGTCGGTTGCTGTGACGTCATGGTGCGGTGTGCTCCTCGTGCTCTCGGTCTGCGTGCTCTCGGTCTGCGTGGTCCCGGGCCGGCTGGTCCCGGCAGGACGTGGTGCGCTCCACGCCGAGGGAGTCCAGGAAGACGGTGGTGATCTCGTTGATGGCCCCGCGGCTGGTGCGGGCCTGCTCCTCGTCCCAGCCCTCGAGCCGCGCGGCGAGGCGCTGGGCGTCCTGCTCCAGCACGGCCCGGACCTGCTCCCGGCCCCGTTCGGTGATGGCGACCAGCGCGGCGCGCCCGTCGTCGGGGTCGGGGGTGCGCTCCACGTGGCCCTCCTCCTCGAGGACGGCCAGCTGGCGGCTCAGCCCCGAGGGCCCGAGACCTGTCTCGGCGGCCATCACGGTGGCCCGGCGGGGCCCGTTGCCGTCGAGGTAGTAGAGCAGGGCGATCGCCGTGGGGTTGAGCCGGCGCGGGCCGGCGTCGGTCTTGGTGACGCGCTTCATGACGCGCTGCAGCTCGAGCAGGTCGCGCACCAGCTCCACGGCGGTGTCGTGGGAGACGGGCAACGGGGTTCCTCAGAGGTCGGGGACGGGGGTGGACAACGACGAAGGGGCACCCGGTCCGCACGCCCCGCTTCTCGCGGGGTCCCGCGTCGACGACGACGCGGGCGTGGTACCACCGGATGCCCTGATGTTTTGTTGCCTCACGCAACTTTATCCGGACGGCGTGGGGAAGCCAACCCCGGCGCCCGTGCCGTCGGACACACCGCCCGGCGCCCCGGCGCTCCCGCGATTGGCCAGTGCCAGGAGTCGGGAGTACCTTCGTCCTCATGATCGCAACGAAGACGGAGGTCACCGACCTCTCCGAGGTCACGATTCGCCGGATCTCCGTGAGCGAGATGGACAACAACGTCTACCTCCTCACGTCCAAGGACGAGGGCACGCAGGTCCTCATCGACGCGGCCGACGACGCCCGGGCCATCGCCGGCCTCGTGGGCGCCGGCAACGGCGACTGCTCGCAGGCCTACGGCAATCTCCAGCTCATCATCACCACCCACTCGCACTGGGACCACGTCCGCGCCCTCGAGGAGGTCCGCTCCCGCTCCGAGGCCATGACGGCGTGCGGCGCCGACGACGAGTCCGACATCGCCGTGCCCATGGACCTGACCTTCGAGGACGGCGACACGGCGGAGTTCGACGGCTTCGACCTCGAGGTCATCGGCCTGCGCGGGCACACCCCCGGTTCGATCGCCCTGGTCTACCGCGACCCGCAGGGCCCGGCGCACATCTTCTCCGGCGACTCCCTCTTCCCCGGCGGCGTGGGCAAGACGAACAGCCCCGAAGACTTCCGGCAGCTGATGGACGACGTCACCGAGCGCGTCTTCGAGCGCTTCGAGGACGACACCGTGGTCCACCCCGGCCACGGGAAGCCGACCACGCTCGGGGCGGAGCGCCCCCACCTCGAGGAGTGGCGGGCCCGCGGGTGGTAGGTCCCGGGCCCGCGGCGGCCGTCACCGCCGCGCCCGACCGCGGCGCCTACACCGCCGTCCTGCTCTTCCCCGTGCTCGTCCTCGCGGGCGGGCTCGTGGGCTTCCTCGCCCCCGGCGCCGTGAGCGGCCTGTCCGGGTGGATCAACCCCCTGCTGGGCGTGGTCATGTTCGGCATGGGCCTGACCCTGCGGCCCGTGGACTTCGCGCTCGTGGCGAAGCGGCCACTGCCGGTGCTGCTCGGCGTCGCGGCCCAGTACGTGATCATGCCCCTCGTGGCGCTGCTCGTGGTGTTCCTGCTGCGGCTGCCGCCGGAGCTCGCCGCGGGCGTGATCCTGGTGGGCTGCGCGCCCGGGGGGACGGCCTCCAACGTGGTCGCCTACCTCGCCCGCGGCGACGTGGCCCTGTCCGTCGCCATGACCTCGATCTCCACGCTGCTCGCACCGCTGCTGACCCCGCTGCTCACCCTGTGGCTGGCCGGGCAGTACCTGCCGGTGGACGGCGGGGCGATGGCATGGTCGATCACCAAGATCGTCCTCCTGCCCGTCGTCGCGGGCCTCGCCGTCCGACTGCTCGCGCCCCGCCTGGTCGAGCGCGCCCTGCCCGCCCTGCCGTGGGTGTCGGTGGCGGCCATCGCCGTGATCGTGGCCATCGTCGTCTCGGGCAGCGCCGACCGGATCGTGGAGGCGGGCCTGCTCGTGCTCGCGGCCGTGGCCCTGCACAACGTCCTGGGCCTGGTCCTCGGCCACCTCGTGGGGGCGGTGACGCGGCAGCCGATCGCCGTGCGCCGCACCACCGCCGTGGAGGTGGGCATGCAGAACTCGGGGCTGGCCGCCGGGCTCGCCGCCCAGTACATGAACCCCCTCGCCGCCCTGCCTGCCGCGGTGTTCTCGGTCTGGCACAACCTCTCGGGCGCCCTGTTCGCCCTGCTCTGCCGCCGTGCCGACGCGCGGGCGGCGCGCCGGCTCCCAGGAGCCTGAGAATCCCCGCGACCCGCTGTGCGCGGCACCGGGCCTCGGCTACGGTGAGGCCCATGACCTTCGCCGCGCCCCGCGCCCCGTCAACGAGCGCAGAGCGCACCGGCGCGGCGACGCACGAGGCCCTCGAGGCCGTCCGCCGCGCCCCCTCGATCCTCGAAGGCATCCGCCGCGCCGACGACCTGCTGCAGGCGGCCCGGGAGGATCCAGCCGGGGCGCTGCCCGTGCTCGCGGAGGAGATCCGCCGCCGCGACGACCACGTCGCGGCGATCGCCGCCGTCCATGCCCTCGCCTCCGTGCCCGGGTCCCGGGCGGACACGCTCCTCACCGCGCTCCTCGACGACGAGCCGTGGCTGCGGGAGCACACCGCATGGGTGCTCGCCGACCGGGCCCCCCTCCCCCGCGCCGTCGCCCCGCTCGCCGACCTCGTGACCGGCGGCGGCTTCCCCGGCATGCTGGCCCAGCGCACCCTCCAGGCCTGGGCCCCGGCGGCACCGGACGCGGTCGGGTCCGCCCTCGAGCACGCGCTCGCGGGAACCGTCAATTCCGGTCCCCGCACACGGCTCGCCGAGACCCTGGGGCTCGTCCCCGGGGCCGGGCCCGCCGCGCGCCTCCGCGCCCTGGCCGGCAGTCCCGGCGAGGACCAGGACGTCCGCGGGGCCGCCCTCGAGGCCCTGGTGGAGCGCCGGCAGACCGGCGCCGAGTCCGTGGCTGACCTGACGGACCTCGCCGGGACGTGCGCCGACGGGGCCGGGCCACTGGCCGCCGTGGCCCGGCTCGCCCTCGCCGACCTCCACGACGCTGCGGAGCCCGACCCGGCGACCGGCCGGGACGGGCTCACAGTCCTGCAGCCGTTCCTGCACGCGGAGATCGACCGGGACCTCACCTTCTCCGGGCGGGGGGACAACGGCGGGATCGCCACGCTGCTCGCCCAGCTGGGCGACGCCCTCAGCGCCCCGGAGGGTCCCGGGGGCGTCGCCCGGGTGCTCACGGTGTCCCGCGGCACCCACGACGAGGCCCGGGCGGCGACGGCCCGTCCGACGGGGGCGGGGCACGTCTTCGGCGTCGTCCCCTTCACCGGACCCCCGGTGCACATGGCGGACGCCTGGCCGCGGCGGGTGGCCGCGGAACGGGGGCTGCGGCGCGTACTGCGCCGGGTCGGCCCCGTGGACGTGCTGCACCTGCGCATGGCCGACGTCGGCTCGATGGCGGCCGCGGCGGTGGCCGCGGAGCTCGGCATCCCGTGGGTGCTCACGATGGCCCCCGATCCGCACGCGCTCGTCGCCGCCCGCGAGCGCGCCGGCACCCTGACCCGGGCCGGCTTCGGCGCGGCCGACGGCGTGGAGCACCTGTGGTTCCGCGTACGCCTGCTCGCCCACCTCGCGGCGCGGGCGGAGCACCTGGTGCTCTTCCCCCGCCCGGACCTGGCCCGGGACGCCCGCGAGCTGCTCGACGTGGACCTGGACGAGCCCGGGCGGTGCACGGTGGTGCCGGAGGGCATCGACCTGGGTCCCGTGGACCGTGCCGCCCAGCAGGTGCGCACCGGTGCCGGAGCGCACCTCGCGGAGCTCGACACCGTGCTCGCGACCCTGCCCGCCGCCCGGCGCGGGCTGCCGCTCGTGGTCACGGTGGGCCGCCTGCACCGTGTGAAGGGCACGGCCACGCTCGTCGAGGCCTGGGCCCGGGACGCCGGGCTGCGGGGCCGCTGCAACCTCCTCGTCGTGGGCGGGGACCTCGTCTCCCCCTCCGCCGACGAGCGGGAGCAGCTCACCCGGATCGACGCCGCCCTCCCCCGGGCCGAGGCCGCTACCGCCGGCCTGCTTCTGGCCGGCCACCGTCCCCACGCCACCGTGGCCGCCTGGCTCGCCGCGGTGCGCCGGGGCCGGCCAGGCCTGTCCTCCCCCGCCGGCGTCTACGTCTGCGCGAGCCTCAAGGAGGAGTTCGGCGTGGCGCTGGTCGAGGCCCTCGCCACCGGGCTGCCGGTCGTGGCGCCCGACGCCGGCGGGCCGGCCACCTTCGTTGCCGACGGCGTCACCGGCGTCCTCGTCGACACCGGCGACCCCGCCGCGCTGGCCCGGGCCGTGGCCCGGGCCCTCGACCTGGCGGCGCGCCCCGACGCGGAGCGCACCGCCGACGCGGCCCGCGCCATGGTCCGCGACCGCTTCAGCATCGAGGGGATGGCGACCGCCCTCACCTCCGTCTACGACGACGCCGTGGCGCACACGGCCGACAGGAGCCCCACCCCGTGACCCTGCTCGTGATCAGCCCGGACTACGCCTCCCACCTGTTCCCCCTCGCGACCCTGGCCACCGCGTGGCGGGACGCCGGGGAGCGGGTGGTCGTGGCCACCGGTCCGGCGACCGCCGCCATCGCCCGGGGCTTCGGCTTCGAGGTCGAGATCCTGCCGCTGGGCCGCGGCTCCAACCCCGGGGTCATCCGGGCCGAGGAGCAGCCCCCCGGGGAGGACGACGCCCTGCGCGGGTTCTTCGCCGCCACCCGCCGCGGCCCCGCGGAGACCCTGGCCTTCCAGGCCAGGGCCCGGCGCGAGGACCTGCTCTGGGACCCGCTCGGCACCGCCCGGCGGGTGCAGGACGTGGTGGACCGCGTCCGGCCGGACCAGGTGGTCGTGGACCACCTCGCCTTCGCGGCGCGCCTGGCCCTGACCGGCTCCGGGATCCGGCACGCCGACGTGGTCCTGGGCCACCCCTCGGCCCTGACGGTGGCCGACGAGGTCTACGGGCACCCGCCCGCCTGGCCCGGCCGGCTGCGCCCGTCCCCGGCCGAGCTGGAGGCGCTGCACCGGCTGTGCTCCTCGGTGCGGGACCAGTTCACGGAGCAGTGGAACGAGGCCCTGCAGCAGATCGCCCCCGGGACCCCGGCGAGCGGCGACGCCTTCGCGGAGACCGGCGACGACCTCCTGCTCAACTATCCGGGCGAGCTCCACGACGAGCACCGGACCCGGGCGCTGCCCGAGCACACGTTCCTGGGCTCGGCCGTCCGGGAGGAGGCCGAGGACCCGGAGGTGGCCGCGTGGCTGGCCGGCTCGGACCGCCCGATCGTCTACATCAGCCTCGGCAGCTTCCTGTCCGTGCGCGGGGACGTGCTCGCCCGCGTCGCGGAGGCCCTCCGCGGCCTGGACGTGCGGGTCGCCCTCGCGGCCGGGGCGACCCGGCCCGCCGAACTGGGCCCGGTCCCGGAGTCCTGGCTCGTGCGCGGCACCCTGCCGCAGGTCACCCTGCTGCGCCGCGCGAGCGTCGCGGTCTCCCACGGAGGGAACAACAGCGTGACCGAGGCGCTCACCGCCGGGGTGCCCCTGCTGCTGCTGCCGATGTCCACGGACCAGTTCGCCGGCGCGGCGGCCCTCGAGGCGGCGGGGCTCGGGACGGTGCTCGACCCCAACGCCCTGTCGACCGCCGAGGTGCGGGACGCCGTGGCCGGGCTGCTCGACGACGGCCACGAGCGGCGGGGGGCGCTCGAGGACCTCCGGCACGACCTGACCCGCCGGCCCGGGCCGGCGCGGGCGTTCGCGGCCCTTGTCGAGTGAGCCCTCGGGCCTGCCGCTGATCGTCCTGCCGCCGTCCCGGGGGCTGGCCGGGGCGACGGCCGGGCAGGCGCCGGCGTTCGGCCGCACCCTCCGCCTCGCCCTCGCGATGCGCGGCGGCGTGAGCCTCGCCGTGTGGATCGGCGGCGCGGTGGCCGAACTGGACCTCCTGCGCCGCATCCGGATCCACCGGGACGGCCGCGGAGCGCTGCACGCCTACCTCCTGCACCCCGCCGAGACCCCGGACCCGGTGCTCGAGGAGCGGGCGGCGGTGTACGCGCGGCTGCTCGCGGACGCCGGCTACGACAGGGTGGACATCGACCTCCTCGCCGGGGCCAGCGCCGGCGGGCTCAACGGCGTGGTGCACGCCGTGGCCCAGCGCGCGGGCTCCGACCTGGACGCCCTCGGCCGGATCTGGGCGGAGCACGGCGCCCTCGGCCGGCTGCTGCGCCCGCTCGGACGGCACCCCGTGGACTCCCTGCTGCGCGGCGACGACTACCTGTGGCCACGGCTGCTGGAGGCGCTCCTGGCGCTCCGGGGCAGCCCGGAGCACCACCCGGACCTGGTGGCCGAGCACGTCACGGTCGAGCTCTCCGCGACGGTCCTGGACAGCGACCCCTCGCCCTACAGCGCGTCGGCGGAGGGGCGCAGCGACTTCCACTTCTCCTCCCCGGAGCCGGGCTCCCCCGGTCCGTCCCTGGACAACGACATCCCGGGGCGGGACACGGCCCCCGCGCAGGCCGCGGCCGCGCTGTCCCGGCTGGCCTACGCCGCCCGAGCGACGTCCTCCTTCCCCGGCGCCTTCGAGCCGGCCTCGGTGTGGTCCGCCCCGACCCCGGGGCCGCGGGGCGCCCCGGGCCCGGCGGCCGGGCGCCCGGATCTGAGCCACGCGTTCGGCGCCCACCGCGACCCTGCGGAACTGCCCTACCACGTGGTCGACGGCGGGGTGTTCGACAACATCCCCATCGACCGGGCCCTCGAGGCCGCGCGCACCAGGACGTCCCTGCGGCACGCCGACCGGGCCCTGCTGTACCTCGACCCGGACCCGCCCCACCGCGAGCGTGCCGTGCCCTTCGTGCGCGACCTGCCGCGGCTCGTGGGCACGCTCGCCGCCACGGTCTCCCGGCTGCCGCGGCGGGAGTCGGACGACGACGAGGTCCTGGCCCTGTCCGACTACCTGGACGCCCAGCTCGTGGCCGGCGGCCGCCTGCACCCGCTCGCGGCGCTGATCGGGGGCTGGGACGAGGCCTCCCTCGAGGAGCGGCGCCGGGCCTACCTGCGCTACCGGGCCCGGACCGACGCCGACCTGCTGTCCCGCCTCCTGACCCGCCCGGCGCAGTGGCAGCTCACCTCGACCCTGGCCCGGCGCGACGCCCTGCGGGCCCGGCCGCCCCGTGCGCTCGACCCGCTGCGGGCGGAGCTGCTCCGGCGCTACGACGCCCTCTCCCGGGGCCCGCTGGAGGACCCCGCCGCCGCCGCGGTGCTGCGCGGGGCACAGGCCCTGTTCGACGCCGCCGCCTGCGTGCTGTCCTGGGTGCGCGTGCTGGAGGAGCTGGGCCTCGACGGGCCGGCCGGACCGCCCGGGGGATTCGACCGGTCCCTCGCCCGCGAGCGCGCCTACCGGGTGCTGGCGCGCGCCCGCCACGAGCGCGACCGGCGCTTCCACGCCGTGCTGGCCGCCGTCGCGGACCCGGCGGCCGATCTCACCGGGGCCGTGGACCCCTGGCTCGGCGCGGCAGGCGCGGGGCACCGGCCGGCGGACGCCTCCTGGGCCGAGCTCGACGCGGTCGTGGACGGGCTCCGAGGCCTGCGCGCCGCGGTGGACGAGCACCTGGACGCCGACGTCCCCGGCCGGGCGGCCCGCCGCGCGGTCTGGGAGGCGTCCCCCTGGTCCAGGCTCCCCGCCGGGGACAGGGCGCCGGCCGCGGCGGACCTGCCCCCGCTCCTGGCCGCCGCCGGGATCCCCGCCGCGGTGTCCCCCGTGGCCTACGGGGAGATCCGCGGCGACCAGGCCCCCGCGGCGTCGGACGCGTTCCCCGCGCTCCGGGCGGCGCTCGCCCGGAGCCGCCTCCAGCAGGCCCTCGACGCACCGGGGGCCGATCGCCGGGAGCTCGCCCGCCTGCTCACGGACGCCGAGGAGCGGATGCCGGCGGGTGCCAAGCTGGCCGGTGCGGGACTGCTGAACTTCCGGGGGTTCCTGGCCGCGGACTGGCGGGCCCACGACTGGTGGTGGGGACGCCTCGACGCGGCGGCCGGGGTCGCCGGGTTCCTGCGCGGGCTGCCAGTGGCCGCTCCGGCGTCTCCCCCGACACCCTCGACGCTCCCGACGACCCCGCCGGGCGCGCCCGGCGGTTCCCCGGCCGGGAGCAGTACTGCGGTCGACCCGGTCGTGGCCGGCCTGCAGGACGCCCTGCTGCGCGACGCCGGGCACGGCTGCCCCGCCCGCGGCCGGGCGGTGGTCGGCGCGAGCGCCGACGGGCTGGACCGGCTGGCCCCGGGGCACCGCCTCTCGCTGGCCTCGCGCGGGGTGCGCGTGCTGGGGCGGGCCCTGGCGGGCACCCCGGACCTGCCCCGCCCCGTCTGGGAGGTCGTGCTGCTGGTGCTCCAGCCCCTGCTCGTGCTCGTGCCCGCGGTGGTGACCCCGGTGCGCGCCGCCCTGGTCGCCGTGGCGCTGACGGCCGGGCTGTGGCCGGCCGCGGGCCCGGTCGCCGCGGAGGCACGGGCGTGGTCCTGGCCCGGTGCCGCCCTGCTCGCGGCGGTCGCCGCGGCGCTCGTGCTGTCCCTCCTGCGGACGGGGCGGCGCGCGCTGCGACGGTGGTCGGCCGTCCGGGACGCCGCCGGGGAGCGGCCGCCTCCTCGCACCGGGGCCGCCTCCGGGGAGCCTGCGGGATCGGCCGTCCCGGCGGTCACTGCCGCGGAGGTCGGCGCCGCCCGCGGCGGCGCGCTGCGGCGGTCCGCCCTCGCGGGTGCGGCCGCGCTGTCCCTGCTGCTCCCGCTCGGGGCGGCCGTGCCGTCCGGGCGCGCGGCCGCGGTCCTGCTGCTGGTGCTCGGCGTGCTCGCCCTGGAGCGCCTGAGCGCGGTGCTCGCGGTGCGCGTGCCGAGCCGCGAGGGCCTGGACGAGATGGGGCGGGCGGTCCTCGTGGTGCCGGCCGCGGTGGCGGTCTGGGCCGTGGCGGCCCTGGCCGGGCTCCCGGGGCTCGTGCCGGACGGCGCCGGAGCGCGGGCCGCCGCGCTGGCCGTGGCGCTGCTGGCGGTCGGTGCCCTGCTCCTGGCGGGGTGGGTGCAGCCCGCCTGGGCCCTCGCCGTCGTCCCGGCCGCGGCGGCCGTCGGCGGCGCCGCGTCCTGGGTGCTGTGGTCCTGGGCCGGCGGCCCCGGGTCGCTGTGGACCGACCTGGCGGCCGTGGCCGGGGCCGCCTACGCCTGGGCGGCCGTCCTGTGGTGGGCGCCCGCCGAGGGCATGCTGCGGCGGCACGGCCCCGGTGAGGAGCTGCTGCCCCGCCGGTGAGCCGTCCACTCCGGGTCGGGAACGGGGCGGGTCCCGGACCGGGCAGGTCCGCGACGAGGCCGGTCCCGGACGAGGCCGGTCCCGGAGGGGCAGGCCTCAGAAGAGACCGGTGACGCGCCCGTCGTCGTCGATCCCGATCCGCTCGGCCGCCGGGGAGGTGCCCAGTCCCGGCATGGTGCGCATCGTCCCGCAGATCGCGTAGAGGTACCCGGCGCCCACGGCGGCGCGCAGCTCCCGGACGGGCAGGGACCACCCGGTGGGCGCTCCCTTGCGGGCCGGGTCCGCCGTGGTGGACAGGTGGGTCTTGGCGATGACGACCGGCAGCCCCCCGTAGCCGAGCTCCTCGTAGCGGGCCAGCTGGTGCTCCGCGGCCGGGGTGATCTCGAGGCCGTCCGCGCCGTAGACCCGGGTGGCGACCGCGGTGAGCTTGTCCTCGAGGGACTCGGTGAGCCCGTAGGTCGGGGTGTACCCGGCCGGGTGCTCGCACGCCGCGGCCACGGCGTCGGCGAGCTCGGCCGCCCCGGCGCCGCCCTCGGACACCGCCGTGCACACGGCCACCTCCGCCCCGGTCGCCCGGGCGATCCGGCGGATCGCCTCGTGCTCCGAGGGGTGGTCCCCGGGGAACGCGTTGATCGCCACGACCGGGGAGATCCCGAAGGACCGGGCGATCGCCAGGTGGTGGAGCAGGTTCGCCGCCCCCGCCTCCACGTCCCCGGGGTTCTCCTGGAGCATCTCCGCCGGCAGCGCCCTGCCCGGGCGCACGCTGTAGCGGCCGGAGTGGGTCTTCAGCGCCCGCACCGTGGTCACGAGCACCGCCGCGTCCGGGGTCAGCCCCGAGGCCCTGGCCTTGACGTTGACCAGGCGCTCGAGGCCCATGTCCGCGCCGAACCCGGCCTCGGTGATGACGTAGTCGGCGTGGGCCATGGCCACGTAGTCGGCGACCACGGAGGAGTTGCCGGTCGCGATGTTGCCGAACGGCCCGGCGTGGACCAGCGCCGGGGTCGCCTCGAGGGTCTGCAGCAGGTTCGGCTGGAAGGCGTCCTGCAGCAGCACCGCCATGGACCCGGCGGCCTTGAGGTCCTCGGCGGAGACCGGCTCGCCGTCGTACGTGGCGCCCACCACGATCCGGCCCAGGCGCCGGCGCAGGTCGGCGAAGGACGTGGCGAGCGAGAGGATCACCATCATCTCGGACGCGGCCGTGATGTCGAAGCCCGTCTGGCGGGGGACACCGTCCTGGTGGTCGCCGAGGCCCACCACCACGGTGCGCAGCGCCCGGTCGTTGACGTCGAGGACCCGCCGCCACGTGATCGAGCGGGCGTCCAGGCCCAGGGCGTTGCCGTGGTGCAGGTGGTTGTCGATCATCGCCGCCAGCAGGTTGTGGGCGGCCGTCACGGCGTGGAAGTCCCCGGTCAGGTGCAGGTTCAGCTTGTCCATCGGCAGCAGCTGGGCGTACCCCGCCCCCGCCGCCCCGCCCTTGATCCCGAACGTCGGCCCCATGGACGGCTGGCGCAGGGTCAGGGCGGCGGAGCGGCCGGTGGCAGCCATGCCCTGGGCCAGGCCCACCGCCGTGGCCGTCTTCCCCTCGCCGAGCGGCGTGGGGGTCAGCGACGTGACCACCACGTACCGCACGCCGCGGGCGTGCTTGCGCGCGGCGGCCTCCTCGGGGGTGGACACCTCGTCCGGGCGCGGGTCGACCTTCGCCACGAAGCGCCCGTAGGGCTCCAGGCGGTCGGCGGCGATCCCGGCGGCCGCCGCGATCTCGCTCACGGGGCGGGGCCGGGCGGCCTGGGCGATCTCCAGGTCCGAGGGCATCGGGTCGGTGACGTGCGTCATGGGGCCAGTCTGCTGGACCCGGGGCGTCCCGGCCAGTGCCCCGCCGTCCTCGCGCGGGCCCCGGCGGCGCGGAACCGGCACGGGCCGGGGCGCGCCGTCCCGATACAGTGGAGGACGATGAAACTCCTCGAAGCCCTCTCCCCCGAGCTCGGCACCCCGGGCCACCCGTACTACCGCGGCGACTTCGCCACCAACGCCCTGTCCGGGGACGAGGTCTACGAGGGGTTCCTCGGCTGGATCGCCTCCCGGGACATGGAGCTCTACCCCGCCCAGGACGAGGCCGTGCTCGAGTTCGCGAGCGGGTCCAACGTGATCCTCGCGACCCCGACCGGGTCCGGGAAGTCCACGGTGGCCGTCGCGGCGCACTACGCGGGTCTCGCCGCCGGGCAGCGCTCGTACTACACCGCCCCCATCAAGGCGCTCGTGTCCGAGAAGTTCTTCTCGCTCGTGGAGATCTTCGGCGCGGAGAACGTCGGCATGGTCACCGGGGACTCCGCGGTCAACGCCGCGGCCCCCATCATCTGCTGCACCGCGGAGATCCTCGCCAACGTCGCCCTGCGCGAGGGCCGGGACGCGGACGTGGGGCCCGTGGTGATGGACGAGTTCCACTTCTACTCCGACCCGCAGCGCGGCTGGGCGTGGCAGGTGCCGCTGCTGGAACTGCCCCAGGCGCAGTTCCTGGTCATGAGCGCCACGCTCGGAGACGTCTCCCGCTTCGAGGAGGGGATCACGGAGCTCACGGGCCGCCCGACCACGACGGTGTCCTCCGCGGAGCGGCCCATCCCGCTGCACCACTACTGGTCCGAGGATCCCATCCACGAGGCCCTCGAGGAGCTGCTGAGCACCAACCAGGCCCCGGTCTACGTGGTGCACTTCTCCCAGCTGCAGGCCATGGACCAGGCCCAGAACCTGATGTCCGTCAACGTGCTGACCAAGGAGGAGAAGGAGCGCATCGGCGAGCTCATCGCCGGGTTCCGCTTCTCGGCCGGCTTCGGCAAGACCCTCAACCGGCTGGTCCGCCACGGCATCGGGGTCCACCACGCCGGGATGCTGCCCAAGTACCGCCGCCTCGTGGAGCAGCTCGCCCAGACGGGGCTGCTCAAGGTCATCTGCGGCACCGACACCCTGGGGGTGGGCATCAACGTGCCCATCCGCACCGTGGTCATCACGGCGCTGTCCAAGTTCGACGGCGAGCGCACCCGCCGGCTCAACGCCCGCGAGTTCCACCAGATCGCCGGCCGGGCCGGGCGCGCCGGCTACGACACGGCGGGCACCGTGGTGGTCCAGGCGCCCGAGCACGTCATCGAGAACAACAAGGCCATGAAGAAGGCCCACGCCAAGTTCGGCGACGACCAGAAGAAGCTGCGGCAGGTGGTGCGGAAGAAGCCGCCGCAGGGCTTCGTGTCCTGGGGGAAGCCGACGTTCGAGACCCTGGTCGCCTCCGATCCGGAACCGCTGACCTCGTCCTTCACGGTGACCCACTCGATGCTGCTCAACCTCCTGCAGCGCCCCGGGGACCCGGTGCTCGCGGCGTGGCACCTGCTGACCCACAACCACGAGACGCGGCCGCGGCAGCGCGCCCTGCTGAAGCAGGCCATCGGCATCCTCAAGGAGCTGCGCGCCGCCGGCGTCGTCGAGAAGCTCCCGGAGCCCGACGAGGAGGGCCGCACCTGGAGGCTGACCGTGGAGCTGCAGGAGAACTTCGCCCTCAACCAGCCGCTGTCCCCCTTCGCCCTCGCCGCCCTCACCCTGCTGGACCGGGAGGACCCGGGCTACGCCCTGGACGTCGTCTCCGTGATCGAGGCGACCCTGGAGAAGCCCCGCCAGGTCCTGAACATGCAGGAGAAGAAGGCCCGCGGGGAGGCCGTGGCGTCGATGAAGGCCGAGGGCCTCGACTACGACGAGCGGATGAAGGAGCTCGAGGACGTCAGCTACGCCAAGCCGCTCGAGGAGCTGCTGACCCAGGCGTTCGAGACGTACCGCACCGGCGCCCCGTGGGTGGCGCAGTTCGAGCTGACGCCCAAGTCCGTGGTGCGGGACATGTACGAGCGCGCCATGACGTTCGGCGACTACGTGCAGTTCTACGGCCTGGCCCGCTCCGAGGGCATCCTGCTGCGCTACCTCTCCGACGCCTACAAGGCGCTGCGCCAGACCGTGCCCCTGGACCTGCTCCGGGAGGACCTCGAGGACCTCGTGGAGTGGCTGGGCGAGCTCATCCGGCAGACCGACAACTCGCTGCTCGACGAGTGGGAGAAGCTGGCCGCCGGGGAGGAGTCCCCCATGGGCACCTCCGCGGACTCCCTCGAGGAGCTCATCGACGAGCAGCCCCCCGTGATCACGTCCAACCCGCGGGCGTTCCGGGTCATGGTGCGCAACGCGCTGTTCCAGCGCGTCGAGCTGTTCGCGGACGAGAAGGACAAGGTCCTGGGCGCCCTCGACGGCGAGCACGGCTGGGACCGGGACCGGTGGGCGGACGCCATGGACGCGTACTTCGGCGAGCACGAGGACATCTACACGGACCCCCAGTCGAGGGGGCCGGGGCTGATCCGGATCGACGAGCAGCCCGAGGGCCTGCCGGGGTTCTGGACCGTGGTGCAGGTCTTCGACGACCCGGACGGCCACCACGACTGGGGCATCAACGCCCGCATCGACCTGCGGGCCTCGGACGAGGACGGCTTCCCCGCGGTGGTCGTGGACAACGTGGGGCCCATCACCGAGACGGGCCGCTGAGCCGGGGCCGCCCGGCGGTCCCTCCCACGACGACGGAGCCCCCGGTGCGCACCTGCTCGGTGCGCGCCGGGGGCTCCTGCTCCCGGTGCGCGGGGCACCGGGATGGGGTGGCTCAGACGGCGGAGCTGCCGCCGCCGCGGGGGGCGTCCGGGGTCGTGGTGCCGGCCGACTCCTGGGTCTCGGCCCGGGCACCGGAGAGGGCCTCGGCCTCCGGGGCCGGCACGGCGTCCGGCTCCGGGCCCACCCCGGTGCGCTCGAACTCGCGGTGCTTGCCGCGGGCGCGGTCCAGGAGCTCGTGGAACTGCTTCTCGGACTCGAGCAGCTCCTGGCGGTGCTTGTCGGAGATCTTCGGCATCTGCCGCTGGTACTTCGCGGCCTTCTCCGCCAGCTTCTGGCGCTCCCCGGCGGGGGCGTCCTGCGGCAGGGTCACGTACTTCTCGGCGACGGTCTGCAGGCCGTTGAGCACGCGCAGGGCCCGGCCCTTGGGGCTGTAGAGGGAGGCCAGGACGGTGATGATCAGCACCCCCACGATGACGGTCAGCGAGAGGCTGATGCCGACCTCGACGACCTCCACGTGCTCACCGTTGTTGATGAAGCCCAGGTTGTTCTCGTGCAGGGCGTGCAGGATGAGCTTGACGCCGATGAAGCCGAGGATGATCGCCAGGCCCCAGGAGAGGTAGATGAGGCGGTCCAGGAGACCGTCGATGAGGAAGTAGAGCTGGCGCAGGCCCATGAGGGAGAACGCCACGGCGGTGAACACCAGGTAGGTCTGCTGGGTCAGGCCGAAGATCGCGGGGATGGAGTCCAGCGCGAAGAGCACGTCGGTGCCGCCGATGGCCACCATCACGAGCAGCATCGGCGTCATGACCTTCTTGCCGTTCTCCATGGTGAACAGCTTGTCGCCGTCGTACTCGTCGGAGGTGTGCATGAAGCGCTTGGCGGTGCGGATGATGAAGTTGTCCGCCTCGTCGTGGGCGGACTCGGACAGCTCGCCCTTGATCAGGGAGCCGGCCGTCAGCAGCAGGATGAGGCCGAACAGGTAGAAGATCCAGGCGAACTGGTTGATCAGCCCGGCGCCCACGAAGATCAGGGCGGTGCGGGCGATCAGGGCGAACGTGATGCCGAACAGCAGGACCTTCTGCTGGTCCTCGCGCGGGACCTTGAAGGACGCGATGATGATGAGGAAGACGAAGAGGTTGTCGACCGACAGCGCCTTCTCGGTGATGTACCCGGCGTAGTACTCGCCGGCGTACCGGCCGCCCCACTGGACGAGGACGAACAGGCCGAAGAGGAGGGCGATGCCCACGTAGATCGCGGACCAGATCGCGGCTTCCTTGAGCTGCGGTTCGTGGGCCTTGCGCACGTGGAACACGTAGTCGAAGAGCAGCAGGCCGATGATGGCCGCGATGGTGACGATCCAGACGGTGAGTGAGACTTCCATGGTTCTGCTTTCGGGGTCGAGTACGGGACAGCCGTAAGTCTCTCCGCCGTTCCCGCCGGACCGTTCCGGTCCAGTGCTGGGCTCGACCGCTGCGTCCGGCCGGGTTGTGGCACCCGACGTGCTGACGTCCACAGCGCTGAGGGATACTCCCCTAGGCTCGGCCCAGTCTATACGGACGTCCCGGCCGGCACGGCCAGGGGCCCGGTCCGCCGTGCGGCGGACCGGGCCCCTCCCCGCACGGGCCGTCGAGGACGGTCCCGGGCGCTCAGCCTGCGGTGGTGCTCAGTGCCGGGCCTCCCGGTGCTCCGCGTGCTCCAGGTGCCGGCTCTCGCTGTGGTGCTCCTCCGCGGTCTTGCCCGTGTGCTCGTGGAGGTCGGGCAGCTCCACGGCGGAGCGTTCCGAGGCGCCGCGGGCCGCACGGTGCTTCTGCACGAGCTCGGCCTGCACGATGCGGATCTCCTGGGTGGGGGTGCCCTCCGGGATGCCCCGGTAGACCTCGATGGCCCGGTGCAGCTCGGCGACGGCGTGGGCGGACCGGCCCTTCGGGCTGACCATCGACGCGACCGTGGCGACCACGATGATGGCCACGATCACGCCCAGGGACACGAAGGTGGGGATCTCGGGGGCCCACCCGATGTGCTCGCCGCCGTTGATGAAGGGCACCTCGTTCTCGTGCATGGCGTGCAGGATGAGCTTGACGCCGATGAACGCCAGGATCAGCGACAGTCCGTGCTTGAGGTAGATGAGCCGCTCCATGAGCCCGCCGAGCAGGAAGTAGAGCTGGCGCAGGCCCATGAGGGCGAAGATGTTGGCCGTGAAGACGATGAACGGGCTCTGGGTCAGCCCGAAGATCGCCGGGATGGAGTCGAAGGCGAACATCAGGTCGGTCACGCCGATGGTCACGAAGACGACGAGCATCGGGGTGAAGAGCTTCTTGCCGTCCACGGTGGTGCGCAGCTTGTTGCCGTCGTACCGGTCCGTCATGGGGACCACGGTGCGCAGCCTGCGGATGAGGCCGTTCTCCTCCGACTCGTCCTCGCCGTCGTCCTTGGCCTGGTGGTACGCCGTCCAGAGCAGGAAGACGCCGAAGAGGTAGAAGACCCAGGAGAAGTTCGCGATGATCGTGGCGCCCAGCAGGATGAAGATCCCGCGCAGGACCAGCGCGATGATGATGCCCACCATCAGCACCTCCTGCTGGTACTTCCGCGGCACCGCGAACCGGGTCATGATCACGATGAACACGAACAGGTTGTCGATGCTGAGGCTGTACTCCGTGATCCAGCCCGCCACGAACTGTGTGCCCTGCTCGGCGCCCGCGAAGGCGAACATCAGGGCGCCGAAGACGAGGGCGAGGGCCACGTAGACGCCCACCCAGATGCCGGCCTCCTTCATGGAGGGCTCGTGGGGGCGCTTGGCGACCATGATCAGGTCGAAGAGAAGGATGCAGCCGAGAACGACGAAGGAGCCGATCTCGAACCACGCAGGTAGCTGTGTGTGCACGCGAGTTCTTTCGCTTGGAGATGGGTGAGCCCGCGGGCCGGCGTCGTCCGGGGAACGGGGCGGACCGGGGCATCACGATGAGCCGCAAGTCTCTCCACCGTCCCCGGCGGGCTGGAGGCCCGGGTGCCGAGGTGCGGTCGCTGCGACCGGCCCGGCTCCGTTGCCCGGCGTGCTGACGACCGCAGCGCTGAGGGATACTCCCCTACGCGGAGAGCACTCTACCCGAACCTGGGAGAACGCCGGGAACGGACGCGGCCCCGGGTCCCGGTCCCGGCCGGAGCGGGCTCAGGCGTGCCCTGCCTGCTGCATCTGCCGCAGCTCCTTCTTGAGGTCCGCGAGCTCGTCGCGGATCCGCCCGGCGAGCTCGAACTGCAGCTCGGCGGCCGCGGCCTGCATCTGCTCCGTCATCTGCGCGATGAGGTCCGTGAGGTCCTCCGCCGGCGCGGCCGCGAACCCGTCCCGGCGCAGCTTGTCCTCCACGGCCGCCACGGCGTCCCGCCCGCCCTTCGCCCCGGTCGGCGCGGTCTTCTTGCCGGCGGCGGCACGGCGGGCGAGCAGCTCCCGGGTGTCCTCCTCCTCGCGCTGGAGCTGGTCGGTGATGTCCGCGATCTTCTTCCGCAGCGGCTGCGGGTCGATCCCGTGCTCCGTGTTGTAGGCGACCTGGATCTCCCGGCGCCGGTTCGTCTCCTCGATGGCCGTGGCCATCGAGTCGGTGATCCGGTCCGCGTACATGTGCACCTGGCCGGAGACGTTGCGGGCGGCACGGCCGATCGTCTGGATGAGGGACGTCGTGGAGCGCAGGAAGCCCTCCTTGTCGGCGTCGAGGATCGCCACCAGGGAGACCTCGGGCAGGTCCAGGCCCTCGCGCAGCAGGTTGATGCCCACGAGGACGTCGAACGTGCCCATCCGCAGCTCGCGCAGCAGCTCCACGCGGCGGAGGGTGTCCACGTCCGAGTGCAGGTACTGGACCTTGACCCCGTGCTCCATGAGGTACTCGGTGAGGTCCTCGGCCATGCGCTTGGTGAGGGTCGTGACGAGCACGCGCTCGTCCCGCTCGACCCGCGCGTTGATCTCGTCGAGGAGGTCGTCGATCTGCCCCTTGGTCGGCTTGACGACCACCTCGGGGTCGATCAGCCCGGTGGGCCGGATGATCTGCTCCACGTAGCCGTCCGCCTGGGACAGCTCGTACTTGCCCGGAGTGGCCGAGAGGTAGACGGTCTGGCCGATGCGCCCCAGGAACTCGTCCCACTTCAGCGGGCGGTTGTCCATCGCCGAGGGCAGCCGGAAGCCGTGCTCCACGAGGGTGCGCTTGCGGGACATGTCGCCCTCGTACATGCCGCCGATCTGCGGGATCGTCACGTGGGACTCGTCGACCACCAGCAGGAAGTCGTCCGGGAAGTAGTCGATGAGGCAGTGCGGGGCGGACCCGCGGGGGCGGCCGTCGATGTGCAGCGAGTAGTTCTCGATGCCATTGCAGTAGCCCATCTGCTCCATCATCTCGAGGTCGTACGTGGTGCGCATCCGCAGCCGCTGGGCCTCGACGAGCTTGTTCTGGGACTCCAGCTCCTTGAGCCGCGCGGCGAGCTCGTCCTCGATGGACTTCACGGCCGTGGCCATCCGGTCCGCGCCGGCCACGTAGTGGGAGGCGGGGAAGACGTACATCTCCGTCTCCTCCCGGATGATCTCCCCGGTGAGCGGGTGCAGGGTGTAGATCGACTCGATCTCGTCGCCGAAGAACTCGACCCGGACCGCGTGCTCCTCGTACATGGGGATGATCTCCACGGTGTCCCCGCGCACGCGGAACGTGCCGCGGTGGAAGTCGACGTCGTTGCGCGCGTACTGCATGTTCACGAACCGGCGCAGCAGCTCGTCGCGGTCCATCTCCTCCCCCCGGCGCAGCGTGACCATCTGCGCCACGTACTCCTCCGGGGTGCCCAGGCCGTAGATGCAGGACACGGTGGCGACCACGACGACGTCCCGGCGGGTCAGCAGCGCGTTGGTCGCGGAGTGCCGCAGCCGCTCGACCTCCTCGTTGATGGAGGAGTCCTTCTCGATGAAGGTGTCCGTCTGCGGCACGTAGGCCTCGGGCTGGTAGTAGTCGTAGTAGGACACGAAGTACTCGACGGCGTTGTTGGGCAGCAGCTCCCGCAGCTCGTTGGCGAGCTGCGCGGCGAGCGTCTTGTTCTGCACCATGACGAGGGTGGGCCGCTGGACGCGCTCGATGAGCCACGCGGCGGTCGCGGACTTGCCGGTGCCGGTGGCGCCGAGCAGCACGACGTCCTTCTCCCCCGCCTCGATCCTCGCGGCGAGCTCCTCGATGGCCCGGGGCTGGTCGCCGGCGGGCACGTAGTCGGAGATGACCTCGAAGGGGGCGACGACACGGTTGATCTTCTGGGCGAGGCTCATGGCACCAGGCTACGCGCCGCCCCGGACACGGAGGCCGGGTTCCTCCGGAGGCGATCGGCCCCGCGGCCGCCGGGACCGCACGCCGGAAATACGCCGCGGGCGCCGCCCGTTGCACAGGACACACCGCCGCGCCGGGCGGGTGCCGGCGGGCCCCGCCGGCCACCGTCGGCAGCGGCCGGGCCACCACCGGGAGGAACACCGTGTCCATCGTCATCACCGGCGCGACCGGCCGGCTGGGCCGCCACGTCATCAGCTCCCTGCTGCGCCTGGACGTGCAGCTGCCGGACCTCGTGGCCGCCGGCCGCGACGAGGAGAAGCTCGGCGCCCTCCGGGAGCTGGGCCTGGCCACCGTCCGGGCCGACTACACCGAGCCCGCGACCCTCGACGAGGCGTTCGCGGGGGCGGACACGGTCCTGCTCATCTCCAGCAGCGAGGTGGGGATCCGGGTTCCCCAGCACCGGAACGCGGTCGACGCCGCCGTCCGGGCCGGGGTGTCCCGCCTCGTCTACACCAGCGCCCTCGGCGCCGACCGCGGGAAGCTGCTGCTCGCCGACGAGCACCTGGCCACGGAGGAGGCGATCGCCGCGTCCGGGCTCCCGTTCACGATCCTGCGCAACGGCTGGTACACCGAGAACTTCGAGCCGGCCCTGCGGCACGCGGAGACCACCGGCGTGGTCCTGGCCAGTGCCGGGGACGGCCGGGTGGCCAGCGCCACCCGCGAGGACTACGCGGAGGCGATCGCCGCGGTCCTCGCCCAGGACGGCCACGCGGGGCAGACCTACGAGCTCTCGGGGGACGTGGCGTGGAGCTTCGACGAGCTGGCCGCCGCGCTGACCGAGGTCCTGGACCGGGAGGTGACCTACCGGCGGCTCACGCCCGAGCAGCACCTGGCGGAGCTGGAGCGGACCGGCGTGGACGAGAGCACCGCGCGGTTCCTGGTGGCCCTGGACGCCAACATCGAGGACGGCGCGCTGGACCTGGTCACCGGGGACCTGTCGCGGCTGCTCGGCCGGCGCACCACGGCACTGGTGGACGCGCTGCGCGCGATGCGCTGACGCGCCGTGCCGCGGGCGGGGCCGTCAGTTGCGGGACGTCCCGGCCCGGGGGCCGCCGCGGGAGTCGTCGCGGTGGTAGAGGTACTCGTTGCCGTGCTCGTCCCGCTCGATCACGAAGTGCTTCTGGCACTCCTCGTACCAGGCGTGGGCCCGTTCGCTCTCCCCGGCGCCGTGGGTCTCCGGCGCCACGCGATCGGCCGCACCGTAGATCTTGAGCGCGATCTGGTTCAACCGGTCCAGGAGGCGGTAGCCCGACGACGGCGCGTCCTCGTTGACGGTGTGCTGCTCTTCAGACATGGCGTCCCCCAGGTGACCGCGGTGCGGATGGGACCATTCTATTCCTCGTGCCGCGCCCCGCGAAGGCCGGTCGGCCGGCAGCCCCGGGCACCCCGGACGGCGTGCCGGGAGGGCGCGGTCACATCCGCTGGTACCTGGCCCGGACCACCATGAAGACCCCGTAGCAGATGAGGCCCAGGGCCACGGCCCCGAGGATCCACGCCCCGAAGGGCTGCTCCTGGAGGGCCTTGAGCGCACCGTCCAGCCCCGACGACTGCTCCGGGTCGCTGCGCACCGTGGCGACGACGACGAGCACCCCGAGCACCGCCAGGGCCACGCCCTTGGCCGCGTAGCCGGCCGTGCCCAGCCACATGACCGCCCTGCCGGCCGTGCCCGGCGGCAGGCGCTTCAGGTTCTCCCGGAAGGACCTCGTCACGCCCCGGTGGACGAAGAAGGCGCCGGCGACGACGAGGCCCAGCCCCACGACGATCAGCAGGACCGTGCCGGCCGGGTGCGCCATGAGCCGGGCGCTGAGCGACTGGGTGGACCCGCTGCTGTCGCTCGTGCCGCCGAGGGCGTAGGTCCCGAACACGGCGCCGATGGCGCCGTAGACGACCGCCTGGCCGCCCATCTTGACGCGGTGCTTGAGCCGGTCCCGGTCCGAGCGCTGCGTCGCGCCGAAGAAGATCTCGCTGAACAGGAAGACGGCGAGCGCCGCGCAGCCGAGGAAGCACGCCCACAGCAGGACGGTGCCGCCCGGGCTGCCGGCGAGCGCGGCGACCGCCCCCGACTGGTCCGCCGAGCCCGAGCCGCCGGTGGCCACGCGCAGCGCGATGACCCCGATCATGACGTGCAGCAGACCCGCCGCCACGTATCCGGCGCGGGCCGCGAGGACGAACCCGCGGGAGTCCGTCGCGTCGTCCGCGGCGTCGGCCGCCCTCGTGGCCTGCCGGCCGACCTCGCCCATGGTTCCTCCTGCGGTGTGGGTCTCCATCGTGCGCCTGCGGACCGCCGGTGTCCACGACGCCGTTCGGCTGACACCGGGGTACGCCCCGGACCGGGGCCCGCCGGGGTGCCGCCCCGGGCCGGCTACTGCCGGAAGGCGGCGTCGAACGAGGCGCCGGAGGGGGCGAAGTCGAAGCGCTTCAGGAAGGCCAGGGCCTCGGGGGCGCCCCGGAGGCGGTCCATGCCGGCGTCCTCCCACTCCACGGAGATCGGTCCGTCGTAGCCGATGGCGGTGAGGGCCCGGAAGCTGTCCTCCCACGGCACGTCCCCCCGTCCGGTCGAGACGAAGTCCCAGCCGCGGCGGGGGTCGCCCCAGGGCAGGTGCGAGGACAGGACGCCGTTGCGCCCACCGCCGGTCCGCATCTTCGTGTCCTTGCAGTCCACGTGGTAGATCCGGTCCGCGAAGTCGGAGATGAACGCCACCGGGTCGATCTGCTGCCACAGGAAGTGGCTGGGGTCCCAGTTCAGCCCGAAGGCCGGGCGGTGGCCGATGGCCTCCAGCGCCCGGTGCGTGGACCAGTAGTCGTAGGCGATCTCGGAGGGGTGGACCTCGTGGGCGAAGCGCACCCCGCACTCGTCGAAGACGTCCAGGATGGGGTTCCACCGGTCCGCGAAGTCCTGGTACCCGGCGTCGATCACGTCCTGGGAGACGGGCGGGAACATCGCCACGTACTGCCAGACGGAGGACCCGGTGAAGCCGACCACGGTGTCCACGCCCAGTCTCCGCGCGAGCCGTGCGGTGTGCTGCAGCTCCTCGGCGGCGCGGGTGCGCACTCCCTCGGGCGTGCCGTCGCCCCAGACCCGGGGTCCCACGATGGACTCGTGCCGGAAGTCGATCGGGTCGTCGCAGACCGCCTGGCCCTTGAGGTGGTTGGAGATGGCCCAGACCCCGAGGCCGTGGCGCTCGAGGATGTCGAGCCGGTCCTGGACGTAGGCGTCGTCGTCCCACCGCCAGGCGTCGAGGTGCTCGCCGGAGACGGCGATCTCCAGGCCGTCGTAGCCCCAGCCGGCCGCCAGCTCGGCGACCTCCTCGAGCGGGAGGTCGGCCCACTGGCCGGTGAACAGCGTGTAGGGGTGGTGTCCCATCGTCGGTCCTTCGGGTCGGGGAGAGCGGTGCTCCGCTCGTCCGGGGTCAGAGGTGGACGGTGGCGCCGGAGCGCGCCGCGCTGTCCGTCACGGCGGCGAGCACCCGCTGGACCTCCAGGCCGTCCTCGAACCCGGGGGCGGCCGGGGTCCCCGTGTCGATGGACCGCAGGAGCTCGGCGGCCTGGCTGGTGAACGTGTGGTCCCAGCCCAGGACGTGCCCGGCCGGCCACCACGCCCCCACGTAGGGGTGGGTGGCCTCGGTGACAAGGATCCGGCTGCTGCCCTGGGTGTCCGGCGGCGCGGTGGCGTCGAACAGGTGCAGCTCGTTGAGCCGCTCGAGGTCGAAGCGCAGCCCGCCCAGCGATCCGTAGACCTCGATCCCAAGGGCGTTCTTGCGGCCGGTGGCGCAGCGGGAGACCTCCAGGCCGACCACCGCCCCGGAGGCGGTGCGCAGGGTGGCCCAGGCGGCGTCGTCGACCGTCACCGGCTCGGGGCCGTCCTCCCCCGTCCGGGTGGGGACGAACGTGGTGAGCGTCCCGGAGACGGACGTGACCGGCGAGTCCAGGAGGAAGCGCACCTGGTCGACGGCGTGGGAGGCGAGGTCGCCGAGCGCCCCGGACCCGGCGGTCTCCCGGCGCAGGCGCCAGGTCATGGGCGCGTGCTCGTCGGCGAGCCAGTCCTGCAGGTAGCTGACCCGGACCTGCCGGACCAGGCCCACGCGGCCGTCCGCGATCAGCTGCCGGGCCAGCGCCAGGGCCGGCACCCGGCGGTAGTTGAAGCCCACCATGGAGTGGACGCCGCGGGTCCGGGCGGCCGCCGCGGCGGCCGCCATCCGCTCGGCCTCGGCCACCGTGTTGGCCAGCGGCTTCTCCACGAGCACGTGCTTGCCGGCCTCGAGGGCGGCCACGGCCATGTCGGCGTGCAGGTGGCCGGGCGTGCAGATGTCGACGACGTGGACGTCGTCCCGTTCCAGCACCGACCGCCAGTCGGTGCCGCTCTCCTCCCAGCCGTACCGCCGGGCGGCCTCGGCCACGTGCCCGGCGTCCCGGCCCACCAGCACCTTCTGCGCCACGCGGGGCGTGGGGTAGAAGGCGTTGACGTTGCGCCAGGCGTTGGAGTGGGCCTTGCCCATGAAGGAGTGGCCGAGCACGGCGACGCCCAGGGCGGCGCTCCCGTGGGCGGGGGGAACGGCGGGGTCGGGCACGGTGGTGGTCATGGGTGTCCTCCTGGGGACCGGGCGGCGCACGAGCGCAGGAACGCCAGTCCGTCCTCGGCGAGCTGGTCCTGGCTCTCGGCCAGGGGCCGCCAGATCGAGGCGGCGGTGGCGATGCTGGCGTTGCGGGCGGTGAAGCTCTCGATGCTGAGGGCGCCGGTGTAGCCGACGGCGTCCAGGGCGTCGAAGATGCCCGTCCAGTCCGTCTGGTCCCCGCCGGGGGCTCCCCGGTCGTTGCCGCAGACCTGGACGTGGACGAGGTGCCGGCCGGCCGCCCGGACGGCGTCGGCGGAGGAGCGCTCCTCGATGTTCAGGTGGTAGGTGTCCAGGGCCAGTCCCACGCCGTGGCCGAGCAGCGGCCCGAGGGCCTCGAGCGCCTGGGCGGTGGTGTTGAGCAGGGACGTCTCGTAGCGGTTGAGCGGTTCGATGCCGAGGACCACCCCGGCGGCCTCGGCCTCGGCGGCCAGCGGGGCGAGACGGCGCCGCAGCTGCGCGTAGGCGTCCGCGCGCTCCGCCGCGTCCATCCGCCACACCCGGCCCGTGCGGGCGTAGAAGGGCCCGCACACGGCCGGCGCGCCGATGTCGTGGGCCAGCCGGATGCAGGCGCTGAGATAGTGCTGGGTGCGGGTGATCACGGCGTCGTCCGCCAGGACGAGCTCGCGCCCGGGCGCCATGGCGCCGACGAGCAGCGGGCTGAGCCCGCCGAGGGCGTCCCGCACCACCGCGGCCGAGAGGTCGCCGACGTTCTCCAGCGGGAGCTCGACGGCGTCGAAGCCCATGTCCGCGATCCTCGCCAGGAGCGGGGGCAGGTTCGCGTCGGTGAGGGGGGACTCCCACACCCAGGTGTTGACGGCGATCGGGCGCTGCACGGGTCTGCCTCCTCTCGGTGCGGTGGGCTGGATGGCGCCCCGCCCGCCGCCGGGGTCTCCCGGGGCCGGGCCGGTGGCGGGCAGGGCGCGGTCGGGCGGGTCAGGGGATGACGCGGTCCCGCCAGACGTCGGGGTAGCCCGGCAGGTCCTCGCCGCCGAACTTGGCGTAGTGGCCGTCGGGCATCCCCTCGTTGTCGGCGAGGAAGTCCGCCCGCTGCTCCTCGGTGATCGGCTCCTGCGGCAGGACCCACTCGGCGGGGACGTCCTCGCCGGCGAAGATCTGCTCGAGCGCCAGCAGCGGGGTGCGCCACTGGAAGTTCGAGTACACCGGGGCGAGGCCGGTCAGGCCGGTGTCCTCCCACTTGCGCAGGTAGCTCATCTCGTCCTCGCCGGTCATCACCGGGTAGTCCGCGCCGGCGTCCTCGAACGCCTCGATGGCGGCGACGGCGCCGTCGCCGGCGTCCATCCACACGCCCTGCACGTCCCCGGTGGCGAGCTCGTCGGAGATGATCTTCTTGATCTCGGTGGGGTCGGCGCCGGTGAAGTAGTCGGTCGCCTCGATCCCGTTCTCCTCGAAGATCCGCTCGGCCGCGGCCCAGCGCTGCTCCAGGACGTCGACGCCCGGGAGGATGCGCAGGGCCACCACCTTGTCGCCCTCCTGCAGGTTGTCCACCAGGAAGTTCGCCGAGTCGATGCCCCAGGCGAAGCCGCCGATGGGGTGGATGAACGTCGTCGCGCAGTCGGTCTCCACCCCGCGGTCGAAGACCACCACCGGTTTGCCGGTCTCGCACGCGCGCTCCACGGCGGGCGTCAGGGCGGCGGTCGAGTTCGGCGAGATGATGAACCCGTCGCACTCGCCCTCGGCGATGAAGTAGTCGATGTCGGCGATCTGCGTGTTGTCGTCGTCCTGGGCGTCGCGGGTCTCCATCTCGGAGATCACCCCGGAGTCCTGGAGCACCTTCAGCTGCTCGTTCATGGTGATCCACCCGGTCTGGCGCCAGGGGTTGGAGATGGAGGCGTTGGAGAAGCACACCTTCTGCGGGCCGTCGGCGGCGAACTCCCCGGTGGCGGTCGTCTCCCCGTCGATGTACTGCGTCCAGGGCTGCTCCGGGTCCCCCTCGAAGGAGGCGGAGCGCTGGTCGAGCTGCCGGTCGTACTCCGCCTGGTCGAACCACTCGTCACCGCCCTCCGGGGCCGGCGTGGCGGCGGCCTCCGCGCCCCCCGTCTCGGCGGGCGGCGGCTCCTCCATCGACTGGTCGGTGGTGCAGGCGGTCAGTCCCAGCAGCGCTGCCGCTGCCACCACGGTGATCCTTGACTGGATGCTTCGGCGCATCATGTTCCTTCCTCGTCGGTGCCCGGGGTGGGCGGTGCTGCGATGGCACGTCTCGGCTCCTGCGCCGCCGCGGTCCGGCCGCGCCGGCGGCGCTTCCAGGTCTGGGTGCCGGCGGCGACGGCGAGGATGATGATCGCGCCCTGGACGGTGTCCCGCCAGGTCGACTGGACCCCCAGGAAGTTCAGGAGCGCGAAGAGGGTCTCGAGGGCGAAGGCGCCGGCGGCCGCGGAGAGCACCCAGCCGCGCCCGCCGCCCAGCACGACCCCGCCGAGGACCACGGCGGTGATGGCCGTGAACTCGTAGCCGCGCCCCACGGACGGGTGCACGCCGGCGTAGCCGACGAGGATGATCCCCGCCACGGTGGCGGCCAGGGAGGAGAGCATGAACGCCCGGGTGCGCACCCACCAGACCCGGGCCCCGGTCAGCGCGGCGGCCCGGGGGTTGTCGCCCACGGCGACGAGCGTGCGGCCGTAGGGCCGGCGCATGAGCCAGAGGGCGGCGAGCGCGACGACCGTCACCAGGACCACCGGGTAGGGCAGGATCCCCAGGACCGGGACGTCCTGGATGCCGCCGCGGCCGATCTGCCGGAAGCTGTCCGCGGGGTTCCCCGTCGCGGCGCCGCCCGTCCAGTAGAGCACCAGCCCGAGCAGGGCGAGCATGGTGCCGAGGGTGACGATGAAGCTCGGCACCTTCAGGAGCGTGGTGACCAGTCCGTTGACCAGGCCCACGAGCGCGCCGAGGACGAGCATCAGGACCAGGACGGGCACCGTCCGGCTGTCGTCCTGGCCGATGAGGTTGCCGGCCACGAACACCTGGGCGGTGACCACCGAACCCATGGACAGGTCGAACTCCCCGGAGACGATCACGAAGTACTGCCCGATGGCCGCGATGGCGATCGGCGCCGTGCGGCCGACGAACCGGATCAGCGAGCCCGGTTCGCCGAAGGACGGGTTGACGGCGACGGCCGCGACCAGCAGCACCAGGAGGAGCACGAAGACGGCCCCGCCGGGTGTCCGCAGCCCGCGCAGCACGCGCTCGTGCCACGGTGACCGGTTCTGCTGCAGGACCGCGGTGCGGTCCGTGACGGTGGCGCTCATGCCGTGACCTCCTGCGCGGTCCGTCCGCTCCGGTCGTCGAAGCGCGCGGGCCGGCTGACCACCCGGCGCCGGGCGTAGACGGCCACGGCGACGACGATGACGATGCCGCGGACCACGTCCTTCAGGAACGGGTTGATCTGCATCACGCTCATGATGTTGTCGATCATCGCGAAGATGAGGACCCCGCCCAGCGTCCCCACCAGCGATCCCTTGCCGCCCGCCAGGAGCGTCCCGCCCAGGACCACGGCGGCGATGGAGAGCAGGTCGTACCCGCCCTGGGACCCGATCGTGGGGCTGCCCACCCCGAGCCGCGCCGCGAGCAGCAGCCCCGCGAGACCGGCCATGACGGAGCAGATGACGTGGGCGGCCACGATCGGGGTGGCGGTCCGGATCCCGGACATCCGGGCCACCCGGATGTCCCCGCCGACCGCGTACATGTGGTGGCCCAGGCGGCTGCGGGTCAGCATGAGCAGCACCGCGCCCGCGCAGGTCAGCATGATCAGCGTGGAGATGGGGACCGGGCCGATGCCCGTGGCCCCGATGAGGCGGAAGGCCACGGGGGTCTGCCCCGAGCTGCCCTTGTAGTTGGTGGCGAGGTAGCCGCTGACGACGAGCCCGGTGCCCAGCGTGGCGATGAACCCGTGGACCTTCAGCCCGGACACCACCAGGCCGTTGACCAGGCCGATGCCCGCGGAGACGACCAGGGCCAGCGCCACGCCGGGCAGGATGTTCCCGGGCTGGTTCGCCATGAGGCCGGCCGAGAGCAGGCTCGCGAGACTGATGACGTACGGCACGGACAGGTCGAGGCTCCCCACCAGGATCACGAGCGTCTGGCCGATCGCGATGAAGCCGAGGACGCTGGTCCCGGTGAGGATCGCGGAGATGTTGCCGGCGCTGACGAAGCTGCGCCCGGTGGCGCCCACGAGCACCGTGCCGACCACGACGGTGAGCAGCACCACGAGGTAGACGATGTGGGTGGACGTGAGCCTCGAGAACGCGTTCACGGTCTCGCCCCGTCCGTGCGGGCGCCGGTGGCCAGCCGCAGCACCTGCTCCTCGGTGCTGTCCGGCGGGAGCTCACCGGCGATCCGGCCGTCGCGCAGGACCACGATCCGGCTGGACATGCCGAGGACCTCCGGCAGTTCGCTGGAGACCATGAGGATGGCCCTGCCCTCCGCGGCGAGCATGCGCATGAGGTTGTAGACGGCGATCTTGGCGCCCACGTCGATCCCTCGGGTGGGCTCGTCGAGCAGCACGACCCGCGGGTCCACGGCCAGCCACTTGGCGAGGACGACCTTCTGCTGGTTCCCGCCCGAGAGGTACTGGACCTCCTGGTCCAGGTCCCGGGCCACGACCTCCAGCGAGGAGAGGACCCCGGGGACGTCCTTGCGGGCCGCGGCGGTCCGCCGCGGGAAGACGGAGCGGATCACGCCCAGGGCGTTGTCCAGGATGGACTGGTCGAGGCTCAGCCCCTGGGACTTGCGGTCCTCCGTGATCAGGGCCACGCCCTGCCGGACGGCCTGCCGGGGCGAGGTGGCCGTGTACGGCCTGCCGTCCAGCGCCATGGACCCGCGGGTGAAGGGGTGGACGCCGAAGACGGCCTCCACCAGCTCCGTCCGCCCGGAGCCCTGCAGCCCGGCGACCCCCACGATCTCCCCGGCGCGCAGCGTCAGGTCGATGCCGTCGAGCTGGTCGTTGCCGCCGCCGTCGATCCTCAGGAGCTCCCGCCCCACCCCGGTGCCGGGCACCGCCTCCGGGAAGTAGGCGGAGATCGGGCGGCCCACCATCATCCGCACCAGGGCGGCGTCGTCCATGGCGGAGGCGGGCTCGGTGCCCACCACGCGGCCGTCCTTGAGGACGGTGATGGTGTCGCACAGGTCGAAGATCTCCTTCAGCCGGTGGGACACCTACAGGATGGCGGTGCCGCGCGCCCGGAGCCGGCGGACGATCGCGTAGAGCAGGTCCACCTCGGGGCCGGCGAGGGCCGCGGTCGGCTCGTCCATGGAGATGATGCGGGCGTCGTAGCTGATGGCCTTGGCGATCTCCACGATCTGCTGCTGGGCCACGGACAGCGAGCTCACGGTCGTGGTCGGCCGGATGCTGGTGATGCCCAGGTCCTCGAGCAGCTCGCTCGTCCTCGCGTTCATGGCCCGCCGGTCCACGAGCAGGCCCCGGCGCGGCTCGCGGCCGAGGAACACGTTCTCGGCCACGGTGCGGTCGGGCAGCAGGTTGAACTCCTGGAACACCGTCGACAGCCCGGCCACGTGCGCCTGGGTGGGGTGGTGGAACTCGACGGGGGTGCCGCCGATCTGCACGGTGCCCGCGTCCCGCTCGTGCACCCCGGCGAGCACCTTCATCAGGGTGGACTTGCCGGCGCCGTTCTCGCCGACGAGCCCGTGCACCTCGCCGGCGTGCAGCCGCAGGTCCACGTCCTCGAGCACCGGCACCCCGAAGAAGGACTTCGACAGGCCGGTGACGTCCAGCACCGGGGAGCTCGTGCGCTCGTTCATGCGGTCACTGTGACACGCACCACAGACTTCTGTGGACAGTCCTGCAAAAGTTGTTCCATCACTGTGCGTTTGTGACGTGCTTGACCCCCCTAAGGGGGCATGCTCTACTGAAAAAGTGCTGCAGACTCCTCCGTCGGCGCCGTCGCCGCGCTCCTTGGACTCGCCCGCCCCGGGGGCGAGCGAAGTCTTCCAGCTGCTGCGCGACGGCCGCCCGAGGACCCGGGCGGAGCTCGCCCAGCTGACCGGGCTGGCCCGCTCCACCGTGGCGTCCCGCGTGGACACCCTCATGACCCTGGGGCTCGTCGCACCCTACGGCGGGGCCGCCTCCACCGGGGGGCGCCCGCCCTCGCTCTTCGCCCTCAACCCGGGCGCCCGGGTGGTGGTCGGCGCGGACGTCGGGGCGACGCACGCCCGGGCGATCCTCGCGGACCTCTCCGGCCGGGAGCTCGCCGAGGAGCGCCAGGCGCTCGCGATCGGCGAGGGCCCCGACGCGGTCCTGGGCTGGCTCGTGCGCACGGTGACAGCGCTGCTCGAGCGCGCGGACCGCCCGGCCGCGGACCTCGCCGCCATCGGCATCGGGCTGCCCGGTCCCGTGGAGCACGAGACGGGCCGGCCGATCAACCCGCCCATCATGCCGGGGTGGGACCGTGTCGACGTCCCGGCCCTCGTGCGGGCCCACTACGACGTGCCCGTGCTGGTGGACAACGACGTCAACATCATGGCCCTGGGCGAGCGCAGCCTCTTCTGGCCCGCAACCACCGAGCTGATGTTCGTCAAGGTGGCCACGGGCATCGGTGCGGGGATCATCTCCGGCGGCGCGCTCCAGCGCGGCGCCCAGGGCACCGCGGGGGACCTCGGCCACGTCCGGGTGCCGCGCGGCGACGAGCTGCTCTGCCGCTGCGGCAACACCGGCTGCCTCGAGGCGCTCGCCGGCGCTCCCGCCCTCGTGCGGACGCTCAACGAGCAGACCGCCGGCACGCTGTCCACCAGCCAGGACGTGATCGACCTCGTCCGCTCCGGGGACCCGCTGGCCGTGCAGGCGATCCGCCAGGCGGGGCGGGACATCGGCGACGTCCTGGCCACCTGCGTGAACCTCATCAACCCGTCCGTGATCGTGATCGGCGGCAGCCTCGCCCAGGCCGGGGAGCACCTGCTGGCCGGCATCCGGGAGGTCGTCTACCGGCGGTCCCTGCCCCTGGCCACGGAGCACCTGAGTGTGGCGCCCTCGGTCGCCGGCGAGCGCGCCGGCGTCATGGGGGCGGCGGTGCTGGCCATCGACCACGTCCTGTCCCCGGAGTCCATCGAGGCCGCGTGCGCGGCCCTCGGCGCAAGCTGAGCCCGTCGCCGCTCCGGGCCGCCTCCGGCGCTCTCGCCCCACGCCGTCGCGGCCGGCTCCGGCCGGACCCGTCCGCGCGGCGGGTCAGTCCTTCTGCAGGCGCTCGTAGTACTCGCTCCACTTGGCCTCACCGCGGTCGTAGACGGCCCGCCAGTCCTGCTGGTGCCGGTCGTCGGCGGCGCCCCAGTTGGCCTGGTGGGTCCGGTCGCCCCAGTCCCAGACCGTCGCGCCCCGCTCGTCGAAGAAGTCCCAGACCTCGCGGCGCACCTGTTCGTCCACGTCGGCGCCGAGCAGGTTGGCCACGCGCTTGCCCTGGTTGGCCTCCTCGTTGGCGGTCCGCTTGATGCGGTTGCCGACCTCATTGGCGAGCCGCTTGTTGGCGTTGCCCGCCTCGTTGATCTCCCGCAGCTCGGTGTTGCGCCACTCGTTCCAGGCCCGGGCCATCGCCGTGTTCTGCTCCCGCCAGTAGGTCTCGAGCTCCGCCCGGGAGCCGGCGCGGGTGTACTCGCCGCCCCCGGCGGCGGCGATGTCGGCCAGTGCCCGCTGGTCGGTGTCACCGGCCTGGAAGCCGATGACGTTGATCACCGGCTCGACACCGGACCCGCTCAGCCGCTCGGCAGCCGCCACGGGGTCGCCGCCGCAGGTCTCCACGCCGTCGGTCACCACGTAGACGATGCCGTCGGTCGCGTCGTCGGGAAAGTCGGCGGCGGCCTCCTCGATGGCCCGGGCCAGTGGGGTGTAGCCGGTGGGCCGCACTCCGGCGAGGACGTCCGCGAGCTCCGCGGCGTCGGCGTCACCTGAGTAGGCGACCTCGGTGGTCGTGCACGACTCCTTCTTCCCCGGCGCAGAAGTGTCCCCCGCGTTCCCGTAGAGCCGCAGGCTCACCGTGCTGCCCTCCGGCAGCTCCTCGACGAACCCGGTCAGCGCCGTGCGCGCCGCGTCCATCCGCAAGCCGTCGCCGGAGTCCCCGGCCATCGAGTCACTGGCGTCCAGGACGAGCGCGAAGTGGTTCGTGCCCACGCTCCGGTCGCCCACCGGTCCGGTCACGGCGTCGGTGGGCTCCGCGCCGCGCTCCCCGGTGCCCGGGTCGAAGCGCACCACCGTCTTGACGTCCTCGGCGTAGTCGCCGTGGATCTGCGCGAGGATCGCCGCGCTCCACTCCCCGGCGGTGCGCGGATCACGCTCGCGGGCGGCGGCCAGCACCTCATCGTCGGTCCCGTCCTCGGCGTGCGGTCCGGGTTCGACGAGCAGGGACCGCTCCAGGGCGGTGAGTTCCCGCGGGGCGTCCTCGAAGGACACCGCGGCCAGCCCGTGCTCCACAGACCCCGACCCGGTCTCCGCCCTGCCGGCCGAGGACGCGGTCGTGGACGGCGTGGCGGTCTCCCCCGGTTTCCCCGCGTCCCCGATGGCGCACCCTGCCAGAAGCACCACGACGCAGACGGCTGTCAGGGATGAGCACACACTGTTCCGCACGGGGACCCTTCCACGGTCATCCAAAGTTTTCCATTGCACACTATAGGCCTCACCGGTCGGGATGCCGCGGACGAGGGACACCGTCGAACGGACGCACCCGCAGAACCGTCGAGGACGGTGGTGTCCCGCTGCGGGAGCGGGGGACCGACGGGCCGCTGCCGTCGCGTGCGGCCCCGGCATGGCCGATGGACGACGAACGCGCCGCGGGCCGGGACGGGATTCGGGGCGCTGTCCGTGCACCTGCTGCGGCGGCGGACCGGCTGCGCCCTGGCCGCATGGGAGCGGCTCGGGGTCGGTGGGCCGGTCAGCCGGTGAACTCGCCACAGGCCTGCAGCAGTGCCAGGGCTGAGGCGGTGGTGGTGTCCGTGATCCGCCCGGAGCACAGGTGCTGGAGCAGCTGCTGTTCATCGGCCCACTCCACCCCGGGGATGCCGGCCGGCTCCAGTGCCTCGCCGTACTCGGCATCGGCCCGGCGTGCCACTGCGAGCAGCACGTCGATCCGCTCCTCCTTGCGCGGATCGGCGTAGAGGATCCCCAGCGGAGCGATCACCGCCGCGGACATGCCCTGCCCGAACTCCTCCTCGAGCAGCAGCGCGGCCCCGGCGCGCAGTTCGTCGGGGTCGACCACCGGGCCCTGCGGGAAGATCAGCGTCTGCCCGCCCGGGTCCAGTTCGGGCTGGACCAGACCGTAGCGGGTCCGGGCGCCGGAGCCGTCGTGCACCCTCGGAATCACGACGATCGAACGCTGGGCTGGTACGGGGTGCAGCATCGCCGGTCGGTCCGGAGCGACGTCAGTCATCAAGCTGTCCTCATGTCGGGGAACGCATCGGCGCCTGCGGCCTGGAACACGCAGGCGATGCGCACGAACAGCCTACGATCGACTGCTCAACGCAGCCCGGGAGGAGCACGTGCGGGACCTCCACAGGCTCCTCTCCCAGGTCCCAGGGTGGTTCCGCTCCGTGAGTCAGGTCACTAGGGTGGGAGGCACGGCTCAGCACAGGAGGTGCTCCATGACCACCCCGCCCAACGACGACGCCCCGGACCTCGACGACGTCATCGAGCCCGAGGGCGACGCCCTGCCCGACCCCATCCACCAGGGCCACGCCGGGATGCCCGAGCATCTCGACGACGAGGCACTGGCCGCAGCCACCGAACAGGAGCGGGTGGCCGCCGGGCTGTCCGACTACGCGCCCGGGCAGGTCCCACCGGCCACCGGCCCGCTGCCGGAAGACGCCTCCGAAGCGGCCGACCGCGCCCAGCGGGGTCTGCTCGAGGAGGACGGGAACGCCTGACGGGCCGTCCCACCGAAGTATGCCGTCCCATCCCTGCAAGGAGATCGACAGGGCCGAGCGAGGCAACACCAAGCACAGCGCGGAACTGGACGACCAGATGAAGCACGAGGTGGCCGGCATCCAACCCGACCACGTGGAGGAGCACCGCCAGACCGAGCCCTGGGTCGACGACGCCGACGACCCGGAGGTGCGCTCCGCGGTGGAGGAGCGCGAGCGCGCCCCTCGTCCGGACAACGAGCAGTAGCGACCCCGGGCGGGTCGGGTCGGTTCGGTGCTGGCGAAGAGTTCTCCCGCCGGGCACGACATCCGGCCCACCCCTCGGGGCGGCTCCCCGACACGACGTCCGTCGACTTCGGAGCCGGAGCCCGTTCGGATGCCCCGCGTTGCGGATTCCGGTTCCCGGCCGGCGGGCCCACCCCCGTGTGCCGTTCGGTCGTGGGCGAGGTCCCGGTGGATCCCGTCGGCACGGCTGTCCGCTCCGCGGTGGCCCCGGGCTCAGAGGATCGGCTTGCCGCCGGTGATGGCGACCCGCGAGCCGGAGATGTAGCTGCCGTCGTCCGAGGCCAGCAGGACGTAGACGGGCGCGAGCTCGGCGGGCTGGCCGGCACGGCCCAGGGGTACGTCGTCGCCGAAGGCTCCCACCTTCTCCGCGGGCATGGTCGCCGGGATCAGCGGCGTCCAGATCGGGCCCGGGGCCACGCTGTTGACCCGGATGCCCTTCTCGCCCAGCATCTGCGCGAGCCCGGCGGAGAAGTTCGCGACCGCCGCCTTGGTGGCCGCGTAGGGCGCCAGCTGCGGGGACGGCTGGTCGGACTGCACCGAGGAGCTGCCGATGATCGCCGAGCCCGGAGGCATGTGGGGCACGGCGGCCTTGGTGAGGTGGAACATGGCGCCGATGTTGAGCCGGAACGTGTAGTCCCACTCCTCGTCGCTGATCTCGTCGAGGCTGTCGCGGCTCATCTGGTAGGCGGCATTGGAGACCAGCACGTCGATCCGGCCGAACTCCTGCACGGCCCTGTCGACGACAGCCCGGCAGTGGGCCGGGTCCGAGAGGTCTCCGCGGACCAGGACGGCGCGACGTCCGGCCTCCTCGATCCAGCGGGCGGTGTCCTGGGCGTCGTCGTCCTCCTCGAGGTAGGCGATCAGGACGTCGGCGCCCTCGCGGGCGTAGGCGATCGCGGCGGCACGGCCGATGCCGCTGTCCCCGCCGGTGATGATGGCCGCCTTGCCCGCGAGCTTGCCGGAGCCGCGGTAGCTGTGCTCGCCGCAGTCCGGGACGGGGGTCATCGCGGCCTGGACGCCGGGGACCTCCTGCTGCTGCTCTGGCTGGCTCATGGCGTGATCCTTCCGTGGTCGAGTGGTCCGGACGGTGCACGCGCTGCTCACCGGGCTGCCCCGATGATCAGCACACTGTCCACTTTAGATGCTCGTGACGGAGTTGTCGTGCTCCGTCCCGCGCCGCAGGCCGGGCACGACGACCAGCAGGGACGACCCGGGGCCCCGAGACCCCTCAGCCCGGTCGAACTGCTGACCCCCAACGGATTGCCCGCCCACGGGCCTGCCCCACTCCCACCTCGCACCGCCCCCAGACCCTGGGGCGGAACCACCCAGGGTGCCCGGCCTCAGCTCATCTGGTACCCCCCTCCATTCAATAAGCAGGCTTCCCTTTCGGGGGCCGGATCACTAGCGTGGAGATCAGAGCCGGGAATCACGGGCGCGGTGTGCCGCGCCACCGCCGGCCGCAGCAGCCGATGACGGAGGTCAGCATGTTCTTGCACCAGCAGAAGCTCCAGTACAAGTCCACCCCCGAGGCCCCGGACGCGGTCTACGCGCGCAAGCTCCAGGAGGTGATCGGCGGGCAGTACGGGGAGATCACCGTGGCCATGCAGTACAGCTTCCAGGCCTGGAACGCCCACATCCCGGGCAAGTACCGGGACCTGCTCTTCGGCACCGCCGCCGAGGAGTTCGGTCACATCGAGATGCTCGCCACGATGGTCGCCCAGCTGTTGGAGAAGGCCCCGCTGGGCATCACCGAGGACGCCGTGCAGGGCGACCCGGCGGTTGCGGCGGTGATCGGCGGCACCGACCTGCAGCACGCGATCGTGGCCGGGGCCGGGGCACGGCCGGTGGACTCGATGGGCAACCCGTGGTCCGGGTCCTACGTCACCGCCTCGGGGAACCTGCTGGCGGACATGACCGCCAACGTCAACGCCGAGATGCAGGGCCGCACCCAGGTCGCCCGGCTCTACCACATGACCGACGACAAGGGGATCCGGGACATGCTCTCGTTCCTGCTGGCGCGGGACACCATGCATCAGAACCAGTGGATGGCCGCGGTCAAGGAGCTGCAGGCCGACGGGCTGGAGCAGATGCCGGTGCCCTCGAACTTCCCGCAGGCCAAGGAGGCCACCGAGTTCTCCTACGACTACTACAACTTCTCCGACGGCGCGGCCGCCGCGGAGGGGTCCTGGGCCTCCGGGCCGACGCCGGACGGCAACGGGCAGTTCGGCTACCAGGACCAGCCCATGGCGGGGGTGCCGATGCCGCCCCCCACCCACCCCGACGCCCGGTTCTACGGCACCACCGAGGTCCCCAACCGGGTCGAGAAGGCCGCCGGCAGCATCCAGGACAAGCTCAAGAAGGAATAGCCGCCGGCTGAGCCCGCACCTGAGGCCCACCGACGGACACCGTTCGCTCCCACGGAACAACGAGAAGCGGCTCCCCACCACGGGCGGGGAGCCGCTTCTCACCGGTCCGGCGACGGGACCCCACCCCAGGGCCCGGTCGAGAAGTCCACTCTCAGCCGGCCGGGGCTGAGCCCGGGAGCGGCTCCGGCTCGTCGCCCATCGCCGGTGAGGCCGGCTCCGCCCGGGCGCCCTGCTCCCGGCGCGGCCCGTAGTAGCGGGTCAGCCAGCGGGACAGTCCGTCGAGGCCGGGGAAGAGGACGCGCTCGGTCATGTTCGCCTGGTCGAGGTGGTCGCGGATCCGCCACTTCAGACCCGCCGGGATGACGACCTTCCGGCAGAGCTCGGGGTGCTCGCCCAGCCATTCGTGCAAGGACGCCGTGGCCGCGGACATGGCGGAGAACACCGCGGCCTGGTTCACGATCCGCTCGTCCAGCGACGGAGGTTCGAAGAACAGCGGCACCGCCCGCCCGTGCTGGTCCCGGAACCGGTCGAAGTCGGCCATGCTGTACGCGACCCGCCCCAGCATGTCGGTGGTGAACAGGCCCGCCGCGTGCGCGGTGATCTCCTCGCGCAGCGGTGCCGGCAGCAGATCGTGCACCGCCGAGTAGTCCACGCACCACACCGCTCCGGGGGAGGTCGTAGCAGCGCGGGTCCGCGGTGGCGAAGTGCAGGGCCACGTAGGGCGAGTTCGACCGGTCCAGCAGTCTCGTGGGCAGCCCGTGGTGCTGGGCGACGGACAGCCAGTTCCAGTCGGAGTCCCCCGGGGAGGTGTCCCGGGCGGCGTACTTGCGGAAGTTCCGCAGGATGCGGGGCTCGATCTGCTCGCTCGAGGTGCCCCGGAGCCGGAAGAGACTGGTGTCCAGGTCCCGGTCGGCCACCGCGTGGCCGCGGTAGACCACGTTGATCCGCAGGCTCCCGCCCGAGGGCTGCCAGTCGTTGTGGGTCAGGGTCGCGATCAGCCCGTACAGGTCGTCCTCGGCGATCTCGACGACCGGACCCGCACCCGCCGGCCCCGTCCCCACGCTCACCGCCGCCCCCTCACCCGTCCGGTGCCGGCGTCGACCAGCAGCCAGTCCTTGCTCGGGCCGCGCAGGCGCCGGCGCAGGGCGGCTCGGGAGTGCCCGGCGGTGCGCAGCCGGGACCCCGCGTAGGACACCCCGCCGCGCGCCCGGACGACCACGGCCGCCCACACGCACACCGACCGCTCCAGCACCCACAGCGGAACCCACAGCACCGTGCCCCCCGGGTAGACCGCTGCTCCCCCGTGCCGGCGTCGGCCGAACTCGGCCACCCCGCACACGGCCAGGGCTCCGGCCGCGCACCGCCCCGGTCGCCGCACCGCCCAGCCCAGCAGGGGCAGCAGCGACAGCTCGGCGAGCAGACGGGCGGGTTGGGCGAAGTCGTCGTAGGCCTGACGGACGCGCTGGCCGAGGAAGTGGGACACGGTGGGCGGCATCCTCCCCACCAGCACGTCCAGGGCCACGATCTCTCTCCCACCGGCCGCCCGCACGGTGCGCACGAGCTCGAGGTTCTCGAACAGGACGTAGCCGTCGTAGCCTCCCGCGTCCAGCAGGGCCGACCGGCGCACGCCCAGGGTGCCGGGCCAGTCCCCGCCCAGAGCCCGGTTGAGCAGGATCCGTCCGGTGTCCCAGCGGGCCTGCCAGGGAAGTTGCAGATAGTAGTTCTGCGGGCGGACCACCTCGGCCTCCCCCAGCAGCCCCACGATGCGCTCCAGGGTGCCCCGGGTGTGGCGCACGTCGTCGTCGGCCACCACGATCCGTTCCTCGGCCGCCCGGCGGACACCGGTCATCACCCCCGCCACCTTGCCGTTGGCCCCCTGCCACCGATCGGGGCGCACGTGCTCGACCGTCTCCGGCAGCGCCGTGCGATGGGCTGCGAAGAGCTTCTCGGCGGAACCGTCGACGACGGTGACGGGCATCCACGTGACGACCTCGGCCAGGTAGTGGGCGAGTTCGTCCAGGCCGGTGCCGTCGGACCACTTCAGCGACAGGACATACCGGGCATCGGCCAAGAGGCCGGACATGGGAGCGGTCCTGCGGAGGCGGCCCGGAGTCGCCTCGGCAGAGGGTTCATCGCGGCGGGCGGCCTCGGCCGGCACGAGCACGGTGTGGTCCACAGGAGCTTCCTCCATCGACAGCGGCACACTGCGGGCCAGCTGCTCGACCACACCTCACCCTAACCACAGTTCCCTCAGGCGGACCAGGCATCATGCGGGAATCGGCTCCCCGATCCCCACGGCACCTCGCGACGATGCCGCACGACAGTGCCCCGGGCAGTCCACGGGAGGCAACCGCGGGAACCGTCCACGAGGTCCCGGGCCCGGTCGAGCACCGACAGCGGAACGGCCGCCAGCACGTTGCCCGGCGGCCGCCGAGCCCCCACCGGGTGGGCGTGCGTGGGTGCGGTGCGCCGCACCACCTCCCAGGCCGGCCCGAGTGCCCGCAGCCGGGTCCGGCTCAGGACCGCCTGCGGCCGCGGAAGCAGGACGTCCTCCTCGTCGTCCATCGAGGAACCGGCGGTCCGTCGGCATCCTTCCGGACGATGCACGACTGCTTCGCCGGGGCACTCCCGTGCCGTCTGCGGCCTTCCGCTGAGGGGTCAGCCGGCGTAGGAGCGGTACGACAGCTGGAGCGGGCCGCTCTCGCGGGCTTCCAGCGCGCCGGTGACAGAGGCCGTGAGGCTGTTGAGGATGTGAGCGCGGGCCAGGTCGGCAGCGGCAGGCCCATCTCCAGCGATCACCAGCTCGAGGAGCCGGTGGTGCTGGTTGAGGTCGATGGTGCGCGGCTCGTCGCCGGCGGGGAGCTCCAGTCCGATCCGCCGGTACCGGTCGGACTTGTCCCACAGATCGTCCAGCAGCCGGATCATCACGGTGTTGTGCGAGGCGAGGTAGATCGCCCGGTGGAACGCCCGGTGGGCGGTCACGGCGTCCTCACCCCAGGTGCGGGTGACGGGCAGGAGCTTCTCGGCCGCGGCCCGCATCACGGCGACCTCCTGGTCGGTGCGCCGGAGGGCGGCCAGCTCGGTGGCGGAGGGCTCCAGGGAGAGACGGACCTCCAGGAGCTGGCGCGCTTCGGAGGCGCTCATCGGCGCCACCCTCACGTCGCGGTGGGTGTCCACCTCCACCCAGTCCTCGCTGGCCAGCTGCCGCACCGCCTCGCGCAGGGGCGTGATGCTCATGCCCATCTCCTCGGCCAGGTCGTACTGCGACAGGCGTGACCCCGGAGCCAGATCGCCGGAGAGGATCCGGCGGCGCAGCTCGGTGTAGGCGATCGCCCCCTTGCTCGAGGAAACCTTCGTAGTGCTCATGGCCGCATCGCTCCCGGGTTCTTCTCCACAGGGGTTGTGCCCTGCATCACGCCCAGTGTAGTGTCCTGCACATCTTATAAGCGTCTTATAAGATATCTACCGTCAGGAAGAGGACCATGAGAATCGTCTCCGCCCACGTCGACACCATTCCGATCAGCTCCTCGATGCGCAACGCGTACATCGACTTCAGCAAGATGGACTGCACCGTTCTCGCGCTGGTCAGTGACGTGGTCGTCGACGGCAAGCCCCTGGTCGGCTACGGCTTCAACTCCAACGGCCGGTACAACGCCACGGGCATCCTGAAGGAGCGGATGCTCCCGCGCGTGCTCAACGCCCCGACCGAGGACCTCCTGGACGAGCACGGCGAGCTCTCCCCGGAGAAGGCCTGGGATCTGATGATGAGCAACGAGAAGCCCGGTGGCCACGGGGAGCGCTCAGTCGCCGTGGGCGTGGTGGACATGGCCCTGCACGACCTGGCCGCCAAGATCGCCGGGGTCCCGCTCTACCGCTGGATCTCCGACCACTACGGTGACGGCGACCCGGACCAGGACGTCTTCGTCTACGCCGCCGGCGGCTACTACGCCCCGGGCAAGACCCTGCAGGACCTGCAGCACGAGATGCGCGGATTCCTCGACGCCGGCTACGACGTGGTGAAGATGAAGATCGGCGGCACCGACCTGGCAGATGACCTCACCCGCATCGAGGCGGTCCTGGAGTGCCTGGGCGGTGACGGGTCCCGCCTGGCGGTGGACGTCAACGGCAGGTTCGACCTGCAGACGGCTCTGGAGTACGGCAAGGCCATCGACCAGTACGGCCTGTTCTGGTACGAGGAGGTCGGCGACCCGCTGGACTACGCCCTCAACGCGGCCCTGTCGGAGCACTACACCAACCCGATCGCCACCGGCGAGAACCTGTTCTCGGTCCACGACGCCCGCAACCTCATCCGCTACGGCGGCATGCGCCCGGACCGCGACTACATCCAGGTCGACCCCGCACTGAGCTACGGGCTGACCGAGTACCGCCGCGTGCTGGACATGCTCGCCCAGCACGGCTGGTCCTCCCGCCGGTGCATCCCCCACGGCGGTCACCAGTTCTCCCTGCACATCGCCGCGGCCCTGAAGCTGGGCGGCAACGAGTCCTACCCGGGGGAGTTCCAGCCCACCGGCGGCTTCACCGACGACGCCGTCGTCGTCAACAGCCGCGTGGCCCTCGGTGACCTCCCCGGCATCGGCCTGGAAGGCAAGGCCGAGTTCTACAAGGTCCTGAGCGCTCTGCACCACTGATCACCTCGAGATCGGCAGTTCCCGGCCTGATCCCGGAGACGGGAACTGCCGATCACGGCACCATCGCTTCACCCCATCAATGGCGCACCAACAAGTCCTCTGTGTGACTGCTGCCCAGGGGTACCGGTCCCACGACCGAGCTCGTCAGCTCTTCTCCTCCTGCAGAGCGCCCGCAACCCTCCAGTGGTTCGCGACCGATGTCGACCCATGCGACATCCGCACCGTGTTCCTGCAGTCGACCCTGCTGAGTCAACCAACCCAGAAAGTGCTGCCATGGCAACATCTGCCTTGAATTCCCTATGGGGAAATCTGTGGACCTCGCACCGAGAGACCAAGCGTCTCCTGACCTTGTCGAGAATCAGGCAGTCGGTGGGGCACACCCCGACGGCCGCCGACGAGGACAAGACCAGCCCGGCGCCGGCCCAGGACGCGACGAAGGGTCCCGGATCGCCGCAGAGCCCCGGAAACCCAGGGCCTGGCTACACGCCCGCACGCCTCACCGGTCTGATCCTCGGCCCGGCACTGTTCGTGGCGGCCATGCTGTTCTTCAACCCGGCAGGGCTCTCCCCGGAAGGGCAGGCGATCCTCGCCGTCACCCTGTGGGTGGCGACCTGGTGGATCACCGAGGCGATCCCGATCCCGGTGACCTCCCTGCTGCCCGTGGTGCTCATGCCATTGACCGGGGCCCTGGAGGGCGACGCGGTCGTGTCCGCCTACGGCAACGACATCATCTTCTTGTTCATCGGAGGCTTCACCCTGGCGATCGCGATGGAGAAGTGGAACCTCCACCAGCGCATCGCCCTCTCGATCGTCTCGGCGATCGGCACGAGTCCGAAGCGCATCGTGCTCGGTTTCATGGTCGCCACCGCCTTCCTGTCGATGTGGGTCTCCAACACCGCGGCCACGATGATGATGATCCCCGTCGGCCTGGCCGTGGTGTACCAGGCGGCCCACACGCTGCGCGGCGGGGAGCATGCAGCCGAACTGCCGAAGTTCGAGAAGTCCATCGTCTTCGGCATCGGCTACGCGGCGACCATCGGCGGCCTGGGCACCCTCATCGGCACCCCGCCCCTGGCGATTCTCGCCGCGACGACCGGGGAACTGTTCGGGGAGACCATCTCCTTCGGCCAGTGGATGATGTTCGGGGTTCCCATCGTCATCCTCCTGCTGGCCTTCACCTGGTTCTTCCTCACCAACGTCTCGTTCAAGGTGCGGTTCAAGCACCTTCCCGGCGGTGCGGAGCTGATCCGCAGTGAGAAGAAGGCACTGGGCGCGATGTCGCACGAGGAGAAGGCCGTGCTCGCGGTCTTCCTGGGCGTGGCCTTCCTGTGGGTGACCCGCTCCTTCATCTGGGAGGACGTGCTCCCGGGCATCAGCGACGGCATCATCGCGATCATCGCCACCGTGGTCCTGTTCACCCTGCCCACCCGCCGTGCCGACGAGAGGCGCATCATGCAGTGGGAGGACTCGAAGAAGATTCCGTGGGGGATCCTCCTGCTCTTCGGCGGAGGCCTGGCCATCGCGGCGGGGTTCGTCGAGACCGGCCTGTCGGGATGGATCGGAGAGCAGCTGCGCGCCCTCGACGGGGTCGACGTCATCCTCATCATCCTGCTGGCCACCGCCCTGGTGCTGTTCATGACCGAGATCACCTCGAACGCGGCCACCGCCACCATGATCCTGCCGGTCATGGCAGCGTTCGCGATCGCTCTGGGCATCCACCCCTTCGCCCTCATGGTGCCCTGCGCCATGGCCGCCAACTGCGCCTTCATGCTCCCGGTGGGCACACCCCCGAACGCGATCCTGTTCGGCACCGGGAAGGTGACGATCATGGAAATGGTCAAGACCGGCTTCTGGTTGAACATCGCCGCGCTCCTGCTCATCGTCGCCGCGGTGCTCTACGTCCTGCCGTCCCTGTGGGGCATCGATCTGATGTCCACCCCGGCGGCCTTCCAGTGACCCACCATTCCGGCCCGGCACCCGTGCAGCCGTCACTCGAGGGCAGCCCGGAAAGCGACCGGTGATCCCGTCACCGGTGACCTCGGCGCCCGGCATCCCGGGTGCCGAGGTCGCCGGGACGGCGCGCTCGAGCTTCCCCGTCCCAGGGCACCGCACCGAGAATGACTGAGACACCACACACCACACCACACATGGAGGACACCCGATCGTGGGACGCATCCTGATCACCACCGACTACCTCGTCCCCGGCGACGACGTGGACCGGCTCCTGCGCCGGCACGGCCACGAACCCGTGCACTCCCCCTCCACCGGAACCCGACAGCCCGGCGATCGGGCGGTGTTGTTCGACGGCATCGACGGGGCCATCCTGGCCAGCGAACCGGTCACCGCCGACATGCTCACCGACGCCCACAGTCTGAAGGTCCTGGCTCGCAGCGGCGTCGGGTACGACTCCATCGACGTGCCCGCCGCCACCGCCGCCGGCATCCGGGTGTGCAACGCCCCGGGCACCAACCACCACTCCGTGGCCGAGCTGACCATCGGGCTGATCATCATGGCCGCCCGCCGCCTGGCCGACGTCACCACCGCCGTCCGGGCCGGCCGGTGGCCCCGCGACGCCGGCCACGAGCTCCGGGGCGCCACCCTGGGCATCATCGGCTACGGGCCCAGCGGCCGGGCCACCGCCCGGCTCGGTGCCGCCCTGGGAATGACCGTCATGGTCAGCACCTCCCACCCCGACGCCGATGATCCGTCGCTGGAGTTCACCGACCTCGACACCGTCATCCGTACCGCCGACTACCTGTCCCTGCACACCCGGGCCGGTGGCACCACCGGGCGGCTCATCGACGCGCCGCGGTTGCAGGCGATGAAGCCGACCGCGGTGCTGGTCAACACCGCCCGCGGCTCCTTGGTGGACGAGAACGCCCTGGCCGCCGCCCTGCGCGACGGCAGCATCGCCGCCGCCGCCCTGGACGTGCTCGAGACCGAACCGCTCCCCCAGGACAGCCCGCTGCGGGCCCTGGAGAACGTCATCATCACCTCCCACCTCGCCGGCCAGACCGTCGAAGCACGCGCGCGCGCCGGGCTGGCCGCAGCCCAGGCCGTCATCGACGTCCTCGCCGGCCGCGAACCGGCCCACCCGGTGGACCGCTGAGCCCCACCGTCAACCCTGCAACGTCACCAGCACAGATCAAGGAACAGATCCTGATGTCGAACACCCACCGCATTGCGGTCATCCCCGGCGACGGAATCGGCACCGAGGTCGTGCCCGAAGGACTGCGCGTCCTGGACACGGTCGCCGCCGCCTTCGAGCTGAATCTCGAGTTCGAGCACTTCGACTTCGCCTCGGCGGCCTACTACTCCCAGCACGGCAAGATGCTGCCCGACGGGTGGTTCGACCAGCTCAACCAGTTCGACGCCATGTTCTTCGGGGCCGTCGGCTGGCCCGAGGTCGTCCCCGACCACGTCTCGCTGTGGGGCAGCCTCCTGCAGTTCCGCCGCCACTTCGACCAGTACGTCAGCCTGCGCCCGGTCAAGCTCCTGGCCGGGGTCCCCAGCCCGCTGGCCGGCCGCACACCCGGAGATGTCGACTTCTATGTCGTCCGCGAGAACACCGAAGGCGAGTACTCCAGCATCGGCGGGAGACTGTTCGACGGCACCGAGCGGGAAACCGTGATGCAGGAGACCGTGATGACCCGCACCGGTGTCGACCGGATCCTCAAGTACGCCTTCGACCTGGCCCGGACCCGCCCCAAGAAGCACCTGACCTCGGCGACGAAGAGCAACGGCATCTCCATCACCATGCCGTACTGGGACGAGCGCGTGGAAGCCATGGCCGCCGCCTACCCCGACATCGACGTGGACAAGTACCACATCGACATCCTCACCGCGAACTTCGTCATGCACCCCGACTGGTTCGACGTGGTCGTGGCCAGCAACCTCTTCGGCGACATCCTCTCCGACCTCGGACCGGCCTGCACCGGAACCATCGGCATCGCCCCCAGCGGCAACATCAACCCCGAACGCAAGCACCCCAGCCTCTTCGAACCCGTCCACGGCTCCGCCCCCGACATCGCCGGCAAGGGCATCGCCAACCCCGTCGGACAGATCTGGGCCGCCGCCATGATGCTGGACCACCTCGGCGAAGCCGACGCCGCCGCCGCCGTTACCACCGCCATGGAAGAGGTGCTGGCCGGCAGGCCCCAGGCCCTGACTCCCGACATGGGCGGCAGGTCCACCACCGAGGAGCTGGGCAAGGCCGTCGCAGCAGCCATCACCACGCCCTGACCCGCCCACCCCACGGCCTGCGCGCGGGTCACGCCGTGGGGCTCAGGACTGGTGGGCGTCGGCGGGCTCGGCGACCTGGTAGATCGCTCCGGTGGAGACGTCCTCCTCGAGGTCCTCCAGGGAGCGGGCCCGGGTCTCGGGGACCTGGGTGGCCACGAAGATCAGGGCGATCACGCCGATGCCGGCGAAGAGGAAGAACGTGCCGGAGATCCCGACCGCGGCAACGAGGGAGGGGAAGAACAGGGCCAGGAAACCGTTCATGGTCCAGCCGAAGAACACCGAGATGCCGATGCCCAGTCCCCGCATGTGCAGCGGGAAGATCTCCGCCAGCCACACCCAGACGGCGACGTTGAGGAACGTCTGCATCGAGAGCACGAAGGCGACCACGAGGACGAGGATCACGATCGGGCGGGCCGGGTGGCCCTCGGGAAGCAGATTGCCGGCGATCCCGATCAGCAGGTGGCAGGTCGTGGTGAGGCTCAAACCGATGATGAAGGTCTTGCGCCGGTCGAGCCGGTCCATGTTGTACAGGGCGATGATGCCACCGATCACCGCCACGACACCGAAGGCGATGTTGGCCAGCACGGCCTGCTGCGCTGTCATCCCGGACTCCTCCAGAATACGAGTGCCGTAGTACATGACGGAGTTGATGCCGGTCAGCTGCTGGGTCATGGACACCCCGATACCGACCAGGATGATCCGCAGCAACCACTTGTTCGTCAGGACCGCTTTCAGCCCGATCTGGTGCGACTGGACCTCGATGGCGGCGATCCGCTCGATCTCCTGCAGCTCGGCCTTCGCGCGATCGGCCGGGCGGACCGTCTCCAGCACCGCCAGAGCCTCGTCGTACCGGCCCTTCTCGGTGAGCCAGCGCGGGGACTCGGGCATGCGCAGCATCCCGATGAACAATCCGATCGCCGGCAGCGCGGAGACGGCGAACATGATCCGCCAGATGCCCTCCACGACGTCGCCGAGGGTGACGGCGATGATCGCGTTCATCACGAAGGCGGAGAGCTGGCCGAACACGATCGCCAGTTCGTTGCGGCCGGTGATCGATCCGCGGATCTCGTAGGGGGCGAGCTCGGCCAGGTACACCGGCACGACCGTGGAGGCTCCGCCGACGGCGAGGCCGATCAGGATCCGGCCGCAGACCAGGACCGTGTACCCGGTCAGGGAGAACGTTCCCTCCTCAGCAGGCGTGGGGGTGAGGACCACCAGGGCGGTGCCGAGGAAGAACAGCACGGCCAGCAGGATGATCGTCCGGCGCCGGCCCCAGGCATCCGAGACCCGACCCCAGACCAGGGCGCCGACGGCGGCGGCGAAGATGAGGGAGCTGATCACCACGCCCAGCTGGAGCAGGTTCAGCCCCAGGTCCTGGGCCATCGGCCCCTCGGCGCCGTTGGTCACGCCGGTGTCGTAGCCGAACAGCAGCCCGCCCAGGCAGGCCACGACCGAGATCAGTCCGAGCCGCTTCCGGTGCGGCCCCTGGGTCAACGGCGGGAGGGCGACCCGGCTGTCGCTCGGAGAATGGTGGGACATGGGAACTCCTTGGGTGATGACCTCGTGAAGCACGGTCGAACCGTGTGCGGCACCGGTCGGATGGTGGGTTGTTCGTGCGGGTGGATCGGGGATCGGCCGAGAAGGCAGGACGCCGCTGAGGGCCGGCGGGCGTGCAGGCGGAATGCCCTTCGCCGTCCGGGCGGGGTCGTGGCTCCTCCGGTCGGTTGCCGCACCCGGCATCCGGTGCGACGGTGGCGAAGCGTCTACAGCGACTGCTGCGACGTGGAGTGCGCCGGAGGGCGCGCCCACCGGTGGGGAGGGGTGACGTGCGTGCCGGATCCGGGGGTGCGTACCACCAGGCCGGCCTCGACCAGATGCTGCAGAGCGCTGCGCACGGTGACCCGGGCAATGCGCAGTCGGGACGCGAGCTCGAGCTCGTTGTCCAGCTTGGTGCCCGGCGCCAGATCCCCGCTGTGGATTACCCCTTCCAGGAGGAGGGCGAGTTGGTGGTAGAGGGGCACCGGGGAGTTCCTGTCGATCGGCAGGGACAGCGTTGCGGTCATGAAAGGTCTCCTCTTCTGGCCGGGCCTCGGCCCTTCGACGCGCTGCCGGAAACTTGTTCGGCAGAGGTGTTGGCGATCACACTAATACGTACTAGTGTTTCTGCCAAGGGTTTGTCAGGACATGTTGAGGACACCGTTCCCGGGCATCCCCTTCCGCGCTCCAACCCTGACCTGAAGGAGAATCCCGTGTCCGAGCCCCGTACCCTGAACATCGGCCTGATCGGCGCCGGCCGGATCGGTTCCAGCCATGCCGAGCTGATCACCCGCACCGTGCCCAACGCCCGACTGGTCGCGATCGCCGATCCCGTCGAGGGCGCCGCGGCACGCCTGGCGGAGGCGTTGTACGTGCCTGCGGCCTACACCGACATCGCAGAGCTGCTGGCCGACCCGGAGGTGGAGGCGGTGGTGATCACCGCACCGGCCCGGTTCCACACCGAGCTGGTGGAGCAGGTCGCCGCGGCCGGCAAGGCGATCTTCTGCGAGAAGCCGGCCGGGATGACGCTGGAGGAGATCGACCGTGTCCACCAGGCCGTCGAAACCCACGGAGTGCTGTTCCGGATCGGGTTCAACCGCCGCTTCGCCGACGGATTCCCGCAGGCCCGGGCGACCATCGAGGCCGGGCGCATCGGCTCCCCGCAGCTGCTGCGCTCGACCACCCGCGACCCGGGACTGGCGAACCCCGGCGCGGTGGCCCCGTGGACGATCTTCCTGGAGACCCTGATCCACGACTTCGACACCCTGAACTTCCTCAACCCCGCCGCCCGGGCGGTACAGGTCCACGCGGTGGCCGACGCCCTCGTGGCCCCGGACTTCAAGGACGCCGGGCTGCTGGACACCGCCGTGGTCACCATCCGCTACGACAACGGGGCGATCGCCACCGCCGAGGCCAGCTTCTCGGCCGCCTACGGCTACGACACCCGGGCGGAGGCCTTCGGCTCCGCCGGCATGGTCACCGCCGGGGACCTGGCGGCCTCGAGCATGCGCTACTACGGCCCGGAGGGCATCGCCGCCGAGACCGTCCGCGCCGACACCCAGTCGATGCGCGGCGCCTACACCGCGGAGCTGCAGGCCTTCACCGACACCGCCCTCGGACACCTCTCGCCGGGTCCGGGCGTGGAGGCGGCCCGGGACGCGCTGCGGATCGCCCTGGGCTGCATCGAGTCCTGCCGCACCGGCGCCCCGGTGAGCCTGGACCCGGTGGGAGCCACCCGATGAGCGGCTTCACCCTGGCGGCGAGCGCGGAGATGGTCTTCGTCGACCTGCCGTTCGAGCAGCGGGTGCGCCGGCTGCACGAGGCCGGGTTCGAGGTGGAAATCTGGGACTGGACCACCAAGGACCTGCCCGCCCTGGCCGCAACCGGGGCCCGGTTCGGGTCGATGACCGGCTACGTGCGCGGGGCCCTCGTGGACCCGGACGGGGCGGCGGAACTGCTGCGCACCGCAGAGGACTCGCTGGCCGCCGCCGAGGTCCTCGACTGCCCCCGGCTCAACGTCCACGGCACCGGCCTGGACCCCCAGGGGCTCCCCGTGGTGCCACACGAGGTGGTCACCGGGGCGGACTGGCTGGCAGCGGCCCGCACGCTGGAGCGGCTGGCCGTCCTGGGCGAGCGCCACGGGCGGGTCTTCACCCTGGAGAACCTCAACCGCGCCGTCGACCACCCGGGGGTGCCCTTCGGGGCGGCCGAGGACACCCTGGCGCTGGTCGCGGCGGTGGACAGTCCGCACCTGCGGCTGAACCTGGACCTCTACCACGCCCAGATCGGGGAGGGGAACCTGGTAGAACTGTGCCGGAGGGCCCTCCCGTACGTGGGGGAGATCCAGGTGGCCGACGTCCCCGGGCGGTGCGAGCCGGGCACCGGGGAGATCCACTTCCCCCGGGTGGCCACCGCCCTGGCCGAGGCCGGATACGAAGGAGTGATTGCGATGGAGGCCTTTGCCGCCGCCGACCCCGAGCTGGCGCTGAGACGATTCCGGGACGCCTTCACCGTTCCCCGCCCGTGAGCCCGGACGCCCCGGGGCGGGAAGCCCCCGGCCACCCGTCCGGGCGCCGCGTCACCATGCGCGACGTCGCCCGGGCGGCCGGGGTCTCCCAGCCCCTGGTCTCCATCGTCTTCCGCGACGCCCCCGGCGCCAGCGAGGAGACCCGGGCCCACGTCCTGCGGGTCGCCGCCGAGCTGGGCTACCGCCGCGACGAACGTGCCCGGGTGCTGCGCCAGGGCCGCTCCCGGCTGCTGGGGGTGGCCTTCGAGCCCGTGCAGCCCTTCCACGGAGAGATCCTCGACGGTATCCACACCGCCGCCCAGCAGCGGGGCTACGACGTCGTGCTCTCGGCCGTCACACCGCACCGGGCGGAGGACGCCGCGGTGGAGGCCCTGCTGCGCGACCGGTGCGAGGCCCTGGTCCTGCTGGGCAGCGCCCTGCCACGGACCCGCCTCGAGCAGATCAGTGCGACCCTGCCGGTCGTCTCCGTCACCCGGGCTTTCGACGCGGCGGCCTTCGACAGCGTGGCCACCGACGACCACCGCGGCGCGGTGCTGGCCGTGGAGCACCTCCTCGACCTGGGGCACCGGCGGATCGCCTACATCGACGCCGACCGCGAGGCCGGCGGGGCGAGGCGCCGGGCCGGCTACCAGGACACCATGGCCGCCGCGGGCCTGGTCGACGAGATGCTGATCGTGCGCGGCGGCGCCTCGGAGGCCGGCGGCGCCACCGCCATCACCGGGCTCCTGGCCCAGGACCCCGCGCCGACCGCTGTCATCGCCTTCAACGACCGCTGCGCCGTCGGGGTGATCAGCCAGGCCCGCGTCCTGGGCCGGTGCGTGCCCGAGGACCTGTCGGTGGTCGGCTTCGACGACTCCGAGCAGGCGTCCCTGCCCTACCTCGACCTCACCACCCTGGCCCAGGACCCCTGCCTGCTCGCGCACACCGCCGTGGACCTGGCGCTGCGCCGCTTGGATGCGACGGCTGAGAACACCGCGGTGACCGGCGAGCACGTGGTGCTCCCCGCCCAGCTGGTCACCCGCACCAGCACCGCACCCGTCCCCGCTGCCCCCTGAGGCGGCTCCCTCGCCACTCCGGCCCAGGACCGGGCAGGCGGCACTTGCGGGACGGGGCCCTTCCGCACCGATCAGGAACCCCGCCTGTCCCCCGATGAACGGACTACACGGGGCCCCAGACGAGGTCGTGCCGGGGCACGCTGCGCTGCACGAGCAGGTACGGGGCCCACAGCAGGGCCGCGGAGAGGACGGTCAGCCCGAAGCCGATCATCGCTGTCCGCTCGGCAGCCGACCCCATCTCCACGCTGCCCACCAGCACCGAGAAGGAGATGACCACCAGCAGAAGCCAGCACACCAGCCCGTGGAACCAGCGCAGGCCACGGCGCAGCGGCAGGAAGAAGAGCGCGGCCGCCGGCAGGACCACGAGGAGCTCCAGCGGCCAGACGGCGGCGGGCAACCACCCGTGCTGGACGAGGTAGGGCAGCAGGAAGCCGGCGCTCAGGGCGTACATGCCGGCGAACCATGCACCGAGGATCCAGTGCCGGCCGGTGGGCCGCTGACGCGCCTCCTGCAGCGCGGGGTCCCGGCGCTCCGCCTGCTCCTGGGCCTGCGCGGCGTTCTGATGCCAGCGGTTCTCCAGCCGGATCGTGTTGTCCAGCCACCCGCCGGTGGCGGGGAAGGGGATGACCTCTTCGGTGGTCGCGAGGTGCTCGAGCTGGGCCTCGGGGCCGAGGTAGGCCTCGCCCTTCCACGAGAGCGGCCGGGCGGTGTAGCCCAGTTCCACGCCGTGCTTCCGCAGCGCTGCGATCCAGACGTCGACCGCGGGGTCCTTGTGCGAGGAGAAGGGGACGCTCGTGATCCGGCGGCTCCCGTCCTGGTCGAACAGGATGTGCAGGACGGGGGCCGTCTCGGTCAGTGTTCCGCCGCCGTTCTCGACGAGGATCGTGCGGCGCAGGATCCGGTAGGAGGCCACGACGGAGGCCACGGCCTCCCAGGGGATGGCCCGGCGGACCGGTGCGTCGGCGCCGAAGGTGTTCCACTCGGTCGTCTCGATGCCGGTCTCGCGCAGGGTATAGGTCGAGCGGTGGCGGGCGTGCCAGGCTCCCCTGCGCACCAGGTCCACCGTCCTGACCAGGAGCAGGACCCCGGCCGCCACGAAGACCAGAGTGAACAGCAGCCACGGGTTCCAGAACGCGATCATCAGCCAGACGGGGACGCCGATGAAGAGCGCGACGATGGCCGCGACGAAGAACAGGCCGACCACCGCGGCGCCGCGCCAGAACAGGTCCTCCCGCTGCTCGCTCTGGACGTGGACGACCGGACTTCCGGTCACGGCGGTCCGGGAGACGGGGTGGGGATCCGGTGTCACGACAGGTGCTCGCTCTCGGTGCAGGGGCGGGTGCGTCCCGGGCAGGGGTGTTCCGGCGCTCTCGGAGCCTATCGGGGACCAGGGCTCGGGGCGCTGACCCGACACGGCGCCGTCCCGTCGCCTCCGCCCGTCCGGAGAGCGCACGCAGAAGGGCGGGGAGCCTCCGGAGGCTCCCCGCCCTTCGCGAGAGTTCTAGTTGCGCGAGCTGCCGGTGTTCGTGCCCTCGCCGGAGTCGTCCCGGTGGTAGAGGTACTCGTTGCCGTGCTCGTCCTTCTCCACGTAGAAGTGTTCCTGGACCTCCTGGTACCAGGTCTGGGCGGCCTCGCTCATCCTCTCGCCCTCCTGCGCCTGGGCCAGCCGGTCCCCCGGCCCGTAGACGCGCATCGCGATGGCGTTGAGCCGGTCGAGGATGCGGTGCTGCTGCTCGCCGTCCCGGTTGGTGTTCTGCCTGTTCCGCGCCATGACGTCCCCCGTTGCCGACTGTGATGGTGATCACCAGTCTAGCGCCTGGGTGCCGGCACGGACCGGGCCCACCGGCGGGTGTGACGCCGGTGGGCCCGTACGGTCCCTGGTGTGCGGGCGGCTACTCGACGTCGCGGATCTGCTTGAGGGAGCCGGTGCTCGTGCGGTACTCCCGCACGTAGTCGGGCTGCTCCGGGTGCTCGATGGCCGGGGCGTTGGCCGGCTCCGAGCCGTGCACGTAGTCCGGGGCCACGACGATCTCCTCGTCCACCTCGGCGCCGGTGGAGGTGCGGCGGCGGAACTCCTCGGGCGGCAGCACCCGGCGCCACTGGCGGGTGGGCAGGACGCCCACCTCCCCGGCGTCCTCGCGCAGGGCCCGGAGCAGCGAGTAGATCATCACGTACCCGAGCACGAAGAACGGCAGGCCGATGAGGATCGCCACGTTCTGCAGGGCGGCGAGCCCGGTGGCGCCGGTGGCGGTCAGCAGGATCGCGGCGATGAGGCCGATGGCGACGACCCAGAACACGCGCTGGTGCACCGGGGACTCCTCCTCGTGGCCGCTGCCCATGGTGTCCATGACCAGGGCGGCCGAGTCGATCGAGGTGATGAAGAACAGCACCACGATGAGCACGCCCACGGCGGAGGTGACGGTGGAGAACGGGAAGTTCTCGAGGAAGACGAACATCGCGCCGGGGATGTCGCCCTCGTCGACGACGGCCTCCACGAGCCCGCCCCCGCCGTTGAGCTCGATGTCGAACACGCCCATGCCGAAGATCCCGAACCAGATGACGGAGAACAGCGTGGGGAAGGCGAGCACCCCGGAGACGAACTGGCGGATGGTACGGCCGCGGGAGATGCGGGCGATGAAGATGCCCACGAACGGGGACCACGTGATGGTCCACGCCCAGTAGAAGACGGTCCAGCCGCTCTGCCACCCGGTGTCCGCGAGCGAGTCGTTCCAGAAGGCGAGCGCCGGGAGCATCGACAGGTACGTGCCGGCGGACTCGACCATGCCCTTGAGCATCAGCACGGTGGGCCCGGAGACGAGGATGAAGACCAGCAGGGCGATCGCGATGAGGATGTTGGTGTTGGACAGCCGCTTGATGCCCCGGTCGAGGCCGAGGGCCACGGAGACCGAGGCGACGAGGCTGACGGCGGCGATGATGAGGATCTGCGACAGCGCCGACTCGGAGATGCCGAAGAGCCGTGCCAGGCCGCTGTTGATCTGCATGGTGCCGAGCCCGATCGAGACGGCCACGCCGAAGAGGGTGCCGACGATGGCCAGGATGTCGATGAGCCGCCCGACCGGCCCGTGGATGCGCTCCCCCAGCAGCGGCTGGAACATGGAGCTCACCCGCGGCGGGAGGTTGCGCTTGTACATGAAGTAGCCGAAGGCCAGTGCCGGGAGGGTGAAGATCGTCCAGGTGTGCAGCCCGAAGTGGTAGAGCGTGAAGCCCATCGCCTCGGTGGCGGCCTCCATGGAGGCCGGCTCGACGCCCTGCCGGGGCGGGTTCGCGAAGTGGTTCACCGGTTCGGCGACGGCCCAGAACATCAGGATCGTGCCGATGCCCGCGGCGAAGAGCATCGAGAACCAGGACAGGTTGGTGTGCTGGGGCCGTTCGTCGTCGGCCCCGAGCCGGACCTGACCGAAGCGGCTGACCATGAGGTAGATCAGGAACAGCAGGAAGACGGTCACACCCAGGATGTAGAACCAGCCGAGCTGTTCGATCACCCAGGTCGAGCCGTCCGCGAAGACAGCGTCCATGAACTCCGTGAACACCAGCGTCAGGACCACGAACGCGGCGATCACCAGCGCGGAGCCGAAGAAGATGGTGGGACTGGTCCGCAGTCGCAGGGAGTCGTGCAGTCTGTTCAGCATCGCCGTGCTTCCCCGGCTGCCCTCGGCCTCGGACGAGCGGACGGCCGCCGTGTCTCGGTTGTGTGCGTCGGTCGTGTGGATCGGTGGTGCGTTCTGGTTGCTACGACCCTACCGCGTGGTCGTCCTGAGGCGGAGGCTCACTCCGGGGACGGCGTGGACGCCAGGCGCGGCTCCACGTGCCACTCCCACCACGCGTCCACGCGGTCGCGCAGGCGCTGCACGGTGCCGTCGTTGACCAGCACGGTGCTGGAGACGGCTGCCCGCTCCTCGTCGGTGGCCTGGGCGGCGATCCGGGCGCGGGCGTCGGCCTCCGTCATGCCGCGGTCCTCGACCATCCGCCGCACGCGCTCCTCTGCCGGGGCCTGGACCGTGAGGACGAGGTCGAAGCGCCCGTGCTGGCCGGTCTCCACGAGCAGCGGGATGTCCTCGACCAGGACGGCGTCCTCCCCGGCCGCGGCCGCGAGCCGCTCGGCCTCCGCCCGGACGAGGGGGTGGATGATCGCGTTGAGCCGGGCGCGCGCCTCCGGGTCCGCGAACACGCGGGCGCCGAGCGCGGCCCGGTCCAGGCGGCCGTCCGGGGTCAGCACGGAGGGTCCGAACTCCTCCACGATCCCCTCGAGGCCGGGCCGGCCCGGCTCCTGCAGGGCGCGGGCGATCGCGTCGGCGTCGACCACGGTGGCCCCGAGCTCCATGAGCCGCCGGGAGACCGTGGACTTGCCCGAGGCGATCCCGCCGGTGAGTCCGATGGTCAGCATGGGACCATGCTATCGGCCGGTCCCGGCCGCGCCCCGCCGGGCGCTCAGGCCTCCCCGGCCCCGGCCACGGTGGTCATGACGTCCGGCAGCGTGCCGGGCCCGTGCGCCCGCTGCACCCGCAGCCAGCGGTACCCGTAGCCCTCCAGGGCCAGCTCGGCCGAGGAGTCGGCGTCGAGGGTGCACGTCCCGCTGCCCAGCAGGTCCAGCAGCTCGGTGCCCTCCTCCTCGTCCGGCAGCCGCAGCGGCACCGTGGTGGGCTCGGCGGAGAAGTTGTGCAGCGCCACGATGCCGGAGCCCTCCCACGAGCACCGGTGGGCGAGGACCTCCCGCCGCGGCTGGTCCAGGACCTCGGCGGGCCCCCAGGCCAGCTCGGTGCACTCGCGGTAGCGGCGGGCCAGGGTGGTGACGAAGTTCAGCAGGGAGTCCGGGTCCCGCTTGGCGTCGGCCACGTTCACGGCCGCGGGGCCGAACTCCCCCTCGACGACGGGGCCGGAGAGGTCCTCGGCGCCGGCGGAGGAGAACCCCCCGTTGCGCCCGGAGGTCCACTGCATGGGCGTGCGGACGGCCATGCGGCCCTCGGCGGCGAGATTCTCGCCCATGCCGATCTCCTCGCCGTAGTACAGCACCGGGGTGCCCGGCAGGGAGAAGAGCAGCGAGTAGACCATCCGGATGCGCTGCCGGTCCCCGTCCAGCATGGGCGGCAGCCGCCGGGTGAGGCCCCGGCCGTAGATCTGCATGCGCTCCTCGGGCCCGAAGGCGGCGAAGACCTCCTCCCGCTCGGACGCGGAGAGCTGATCGAGGGTGAGCTCGTCGTGGTTGCGCACGAAGTTGGCCCACTGGGCGTCCTGCGGGATGCGGGGCCGGTTCTTCAGGGCGGTCGCCAGCGGCCCGGCGTCCCGGCGGGCCAACGAGAGGTAGAGGTTCTGCATGGCCACGAAGTCGAAGATCATGGTCAGCTCCCCCGCGTCCTCCGTGCCGAACAGCTCGAGCTGCTGCTGGTAGGGCAGATTGACCTCGCCCAGCAGGGCGGCCCGGCCGTTGCGGCGGTTGGCGAACCTGCGCAGCGAGCGCAGGAACCCGTGCGGGTCCGTGAACCCGCCCTGGTTCTCGAAGTCGTCGCCCTGCGCCAGCGTGAGCAGCTGGGGGATCCCGTCCACGCGGAAGCCGTCGAGGCCCAGGTGCAGCCAGAACCCGACGATCTTCGCGATCTCGTCCCGCACCTTGGGGTGGGAGAGGTTGAGGTCGGGCTGGTGGCGGTAGAAGCGGTGCAGGTACCAGTGCCCGGTGATCTCGTCCCGGGTCCAGATGCCGCCCTCCTGGTCGGGGAACACGGCCTTCCCGGAGGTGTCCGGCGGCTCGTCGGCCCGCCACACGTAGTAGTCGCGGTACGGGCTGTCCGTGCTCGAGCGCGCGGCCTGGAACCACGGGTGCTGGTCGGAGGTGTGGTTGACCACGAGGTCGGCGATGACCCGCAGACCGCGGTCCTGGGCGGTGCGGACGAGCTCCACGAGGTCGCCGAAGCTGCCCAGCCGCCGATCCACGCCGTAGAAGTCGGTGATGTCGTAGCCGTCGTCCCGGTTCGGTGAAGGGTAGAACGGCATGAGCCACAGGCAGGTGACGCCGAGCTCCGCCAGGTAGTCCACCCTCTCGGCCAGCCCGGCGATGTCGCCGACGCCGTTGCCGTCCGTGTCCAGGAACCGCTCGACGTCCACGCAGTACACGACCGCCTGCTTCCACCAGAGGTCGGAGGTGTCGGCGATGCGCATGTCTGCTCCCTCGGTCGCGGCTGCTCCCCTGTCTAGCACCCCGTCCCGGTCCCGTCGAGGGTGCGCGGTGCCCGGCCTAGAGTGGGGAGCATGGACCCGGACCCACTGCTCAGCCGCGCGACCCGGTACACGACGCTCGCCGCGGGCACGGAGGCGGTGGCCGAGCTGGAGATCAAGCGCTCCCGCTTCCTGGCGGTGCTGCGGCGGGCGTCCACGGAGGCCGAGGCCCGGGCCCTGGTCGAGGAGCTGCGGCGCGGATTCCACGACGCCCGCCACCACTGCTCGGCGTTCGTCCTGGGCCCGGACCGGGACGTGCAGCGCTCCTCGGACGACGGCGAGCCCGCCGGCACCGCGGGCCTGCCGATGCTCGAGGCCCTCGTGCTGCGGCGCACCGCCACGGACGCCGCCGGCCGGGACGTCACCGACCTCTCGGACGTGAGCGCCGTGGTGGTCCGCTGGTTCGGCGGCACCCTGCTCGGCGCCGGCGGGCTGGTCCGGGCCTACTCCGAGGCCGTGTCCCAGGCCCTCGACGGCGCGTCCCTGGTGGTCCGCCGGCGGCAGCGGCTCTACCGGCTCCCCGCCTCCCACGCGGACGCGGGCCGGATCGAGAACGAGCTGCGCGCGGCCGGGACCACGGTCCTGGACACCGCCTACGGGGCGGCCGGCGCGGAGCTGGGCCTCGCCCTGCCCGACGACGACGCGGCCGTCGCCGCGCTGCACTCCCGCGTGGCCTCGCTGACCGCCGGCGCCGGTGTCCTGCGGCCCGTCGGCACGGACTGGGTGGACACCCCCGCCGGCAGCCGGCCCTGAGCGGCGCCCGGCCGGTCCGGCGGCCCCGGGAACAGCACGACGGCCCCCGCCCTGCGAAGGGTGGGGGCCGTCGTGGTCAGCGCCGTGCGGAACGGCCTGGCGGTGCCTGTCGGATCAGGCTCCGGTCAGCTTCTCGCGCAGAGCGGCCAGGGCCTCGTCGGAGGCCAGGGTGCCGGAGTCGGCGGCCGGGGCCTCGGAGGAGTAGCTGGTCGGGGCCGGCGCGGACGAGGAGGAGGACGAGGAGGACGAGGACGAGGAGCTCGTCGTGCCGCCGGCGGCGGCCTCGGCGTCCTCGGCGATCGACTTCCGGACCTGCTCCTTGTGCGCCTCCCAGCGCGACTGGGCGTCGGCGTACTGCTGCTCCCAGGCGGCGCGCTGGGTCTCGTAGCCCTCGATCCACTCGTTGGTCTCGGGATCGAAGCCCTCGGGGTACTTGTAGTTGCCCTGGTCGTCGTACTCGGCGGCCATGCCGTACTGGGCCGGGTCGAACTCGGTGGAGTCCGGGTCCACGCCCTCGTTGGCCTGCTTGAGCGACAGCGAGATGCGGCGGCGGTCCAGGTCGATGTCGATGACCTTGACGAACAGCTCGTCGCCCACGGAGACGACCTGCTCGGCCATGTCCACGTGGCGCTGGGCCAGCTCGGAGATGTGCACCAGGCCCTCGATGCCGTCCTCGACGCGCACGAACGCGCCGAAGGGGACGAGCTTGGTGACCTTGCCCGGCACGACCTGCCCGAGGGCGTGGGTGCGGGCGAACAGCTGCCACGGGTCCTCCTGGGTCGCCTTCAGCGACAGGGAGACGCGCTCGCGGTCCATGTCGACGTCCAGGACCTCGACGGTGACCTCCTGGCCGACCTCGACGACCTCGGAGGGGTGGTCGATGTGCTTCCAGGACAGCTCGGAGACGTGCACGAGGCCGTCGACGCCGCCCAGGTCCACGAAGGCACCGAAGTTGACGATCGAGGAGACCGTGCCCGTGCGGACCTGGCCCTTCTCGAGCTTGTGCAGGAAGTTCGAGCGGACCTCGGACTGGGTCTGCTCGAGCCAGGCACGGCGGGACAGGACCACGTTGTTGCGGTTCTTGTCCAGCTCGATGATCTTCGCCTCGATCTGCTGGCCGATGTACGGCGCGAGGTCGCGCACGCGGCGCATCTCGACGAGGGAGGCGGGGAGGAAGCCGCGCAGGCCGATGTCGAGGATGAGGCCGCCCTTGACGACCTCGATGACGGTGCCGGTGACGACGCCGTCGTCCTCCTTGATCTTCTCGATGTCGCCCCAGGCGCGCTCGTACTGAGCCCGCTTCTTGGACAGGATCAAGCGGCCTTCCTTGTCCTCCTTGGTGAGGACCAGAGCCTCGACCTCATCACCCACGGTCACGACCTCGTCCGGGTCGACATCGTGCTTGATGGACAGCTCGCGGGACGGGATGACGCCCTCGGTCTTGTAGCCGATGTCGAGAAGGACCTCGTCGCGGTCGACCTTGACGACGGTGCCCTCGACGAGGTCGCCGTCGTTGAAGTACTTGATGGTCGCGTCGACAGCGGCGAGGAAGTCCTCGGCGGACCCGATGTCGTTGACGGCAACCTGCGGGGTGGTGGTGGTCATGTAGTAGGGGCTCCGATGGGGATAGTTTGTGATCAGTCGGAACGGAGATTGTCCGGCCGGACCGCGGCCGTTCCGAAGGATTGCTGGACAGGGCACGTGCAGAGCACGCACCGGGTCAGTCTACGGACGGAGGAAAAGGGGCGCAACACGCGACCCGCCGTGCCGCGCGGGCTCAGAACTGTGTGACGCCGTACGGGGCGGTCGGGGTCTCCATGAAGTCCTGCAGGTCCCGTAGCGAGTCCTCGTCCCGGGCCACGATCAGTCCCGCCTGCGCGAGGGTGCTCGCCTTCACCGCCCCGAGGTACAGGGACCCGAGCACGTCCACCCGCATCGCCACGTCGGCCCCGTCGGGCAGCTCCACCGCGGGGACCGACCGCCCGGCGTCGTCGTCGGCGGTGCGGGGCCGGTCGCCCAGCCGCTCGACCACGGGCGTGCCGCTGCTGGTGTCCAGTGCCCAGACGCCGTCGGCGTAGCCCATCGAGTCCACGAGGGAGATCACGATCCGCCCGCGGAAGGTGTACGGGCGGGCCTCCAGCGCGGCGGCGGGGTCCAGGACCCGCACCCACACCTTGTCGGACTCCGCGGTGACGCGGTACTTGGCCCGGTCCGCCATCGCCCACACCAGCGGGTCCTCCACGGGGGCGCGGCCGAAGCGGACCTGGTCCACGAGGTCCAGGGAGGTCACGAACTCCCACAGGGCGATCGACACGTCCGGGGAGGCGCCCACGAGGTCGAGCACCGTCAGGGTCAGCGGGTAGGAGGTGTTGGGCTCGAACCGGTAGGTCACGTAGCCGTCCGGGCGCATCGCGTCGTCGTAGTGCACGGCGCAGCGCACCTCGGGGTCCGCCTTCTGCGGGGTGATGGCGTACTCCCCCGTGTACTCGGGCCAGTGGTAGGCCACCCGGCTCACCGACCCGTGGGAGCTCTCGTGGAAGCGCTGGAAGAGCACGGGGGCGAGCTGGCGCACCGCCTCGCCGTCGGCCATCTCCACGCTGCCCACGGTCGGGGCCTTGAGCTGCAGGCGGGTCGTGGCGTCCACGGTGACCTCGCGGTTGAACGTGGCCGCGCCGAAGCCGAACCGGCCGTAGATGGTGGCCTCGGTCGCGGTCAGCAGCGCCACGGGGTAGCCGTCCCGCCGGGCGCGGTCGAGCTCTCCCGTCATGAGCCGGCGCAGCAGCCCGCGGCGGCTGTGCGTGGGCCGCACGGTGACCTCGGAGATGAGCCGGGCCCGCAGCAGCCGGCCGCGGCCCGCGTTGAGCGAGCCCTCCCAGGAGGTGAAGGTCGCCACGGGCCGCCGGGTGGGGAGCGCCGCCTCCGGCACGGCGTGCGGGTACGCCGCTCGCAGTCGCACCCGCTCGGCGTGCATCCAGGACAGGGTGCGCTCGAGGGTCTCGTCGGTCGGCTCCGCCTGGTGGAAGCCCTGCCGGATGGCCCGCACCCACTCCACGGCGGCCGGGTTGGCCGCGACGCCGCCGGGGCCCACGCCGAACTCCGCGAAGGTGTAGTCGTGCCCGCCGGCCGAGTAGGACTCGGTCACGGTGCCGGGGGTGGACGGTGTCGTCGGAGCGTCGTGCTGGGGGTCCATGGTGGGTTCCTCGTTCGCGGTGGGTTCGGGGAGCGGGCCGGCCGGGGCGCCGGTCCGGCCGGTCAGTGGGCCGCCTCGTGCCAGGAGCGGCCCGCGCCGACGTTGACCTCCAGCGGCACGGACAGCTCGGCGGCGCCGCCCATCTCCTCGCGCAGCACCCGCTCCACGGTCTCGCGCTCCCCGCGCACGACCTCCACCACGAGCTCGTCGTGGACCTGCAGGAGCATCCGGGAGCCGAGGCCCTCGTCGGTGAAGCGCCGGTCCACCCCGAGCATCGCCTTCTTGATGATGTCGGCGGCCGAGCCCTGGATGGGGGCGTTGAGGGCGGCGCGCTCGGCCATGGAGCGCAGCTGCCGGTTGTCGCTGGAGAGGTCCGGGAGGTACCGGCGGCGGCCGTCGATCGTGGCCGTGTAGCCGTCCTCGCGGGCCTGCTCCACGACGCCGCGCAGGTAGTCGCGCACCGCCCCGAACCGGGTGAAGTAGTCGCTCATCAGGGTGCGGGCCTCGTCGACGGGGATCCGCAGCTGCTTGGAGAGCCCGAAGGAGCTCAGCCCGTAGACCAGCCCGTAGCTCATGGCCTTGACCTTGGAGCGCATGGGCGCGGTGACCTCCTCCGGGGCCACGCCGAAGATCTTCGAGCCGACGAAGCGGTGCAGGTCCTCGCCGCTGCGGAACGCCTCGATCAGCGCCTCGTCCCCGGACAGGTGCGCCATGATGCGCATCTCGATCTGGGAGTAGTCGGCGGTGAGCAGCTGCTCGTAGGCCCGCCCGTCCTCCGGGCGCCCGACCACGAACAGCCCGCGGATGCGGCGGCCCTCCTCGGTGCGCACGGGGATGTTCTGCAGGTTGGGGTTGGTGGAGGACAGCCGGCCGGTGGCGGCGACGTTCTGCATGTAGGTGGTGTGCACGCGGCCGTCCTCGGCGATGGCCTTCTGCAGGCCCTCGACGGTCTGGCGGAGCTTGTTGGCGTCCCGGTAGGCCAGCAGGCCGGCGAGGAAGCGGTGCCCCTTGGAGTCCGGGTCGGTGCGGGTGAGCAGCTCCGCCACGGCGTCGGCATCGGTGGTGAAGCCGGACTTGATCTTCTTGGTCTTCGGCAGCCCCAGCTCCTCGAACATCACCTGCTGCAGCTGCTTGGTGGAGCCGAGGTTCACGGGCTCCGCGATCTGGGCGTGCGCCTCCTGCTGCGCCTGCTCGATCACCCGGGCGAAGTCGTCGAGCAGGACCTGCACCCCCTCGGGGTCCACGGCGATCCCGGCGAGCTCCATCCGGCCCAGCACCACGGCCAGGGGCAGCTCGAGGTCCGTGAGGAGGGCGGTCTGGTGGGTCTCGGCCAGCTTCTCCAACAGGTGCTCGGAGAGCTGGACGGTGACGACCGCCAGCTCCGCCTCCCGCCGCAGCACCGCCGGGGCGGGCCAGGGCTCGGCGTCCAGGGCGAGCTGCTGCTGCCCCTCGGCGGCGGGGCCGTCCGCGGCGGGGGCCACCGCCAGGCCCAGCCGGTCCTCGAGCAGCGCGGGGAGCTCGTAGCTGCGCCGCGCCGGCTGCAGCAGGTAGGCCGAGAGCTGGGGGTCGTCCACGACCCCGGCCAGCGGCAGGCCGCGCACCGCGAGGGACTTCCAGACGTCCTTGAGCCCGTCCACGATCTTGGGCCGGTCCGCGTCGGCCAGCCAGCGGGCCAGTGCGGACTCGAGGCCGGAGTCGGCGGCCGCGAGGTCCAGGAACAGCGCGGACGGCTGGTGGCCGCCGCGGGCGAGGACCGCCCCGGAGAGCTCGCGGGCTCCCGGCAGCACGGGGTCGTCGTCGCGGTGCAGGGCGTGCAGCACCACGGGGCCCTCCCCGCCGGCCAGCCACTGCTCGAGGTCCTCGGCGGTGCCGGGGCGCTCCACCTCGCCCAGGCCGAGGTCGGCCGGCGGGGCCGCCTCCTCGGCGGGACGCCCGAAGGCGTCGAAGAGCCGGTTGCGCAGGCCGTCGCCGAACTCGAGGTCGTCGAAGACCTCCCCCACCGCCTGGGCGTCGGGCACGGGCAGGCCGGCGTCGGCGAGGTCGACGTCCAGCGCGAGATCGGTGATCAGACGGTTGAGCCGGCGGTTGCGCTCGACGTCGGCGCGGTGCTCGCGCAGCGCCTCGCCCTTCTTGCCCTTGACGCGGTCCGCGTGCGCGAGGATCGCGTCGACGCCGCCGTAGGCGAGGATCCACTTGGCCGCGAACCCCGCGCCCACGCCGGGGATCCCGGGGAGGTTGTCGGCCTGCTCCCCGGTCAGGGCCGCGAGGTCCGGGTAGTGCTGGGGCGGCACCTTGTACTTCTCCACCACGGCGGCGGCGTCCATGTGCTTGAGGTCGGACGGGGTGCGCCCGGGGTAGACCACCGTGACGTGCTCGTCGATCATCTGGAAGGCGTCCCGGTCCCCGGAGAAGACCAGCACCTCGTAGTCCTGCTCGGCGCCGCGGCGGGCGAGGGTGGCGAGGACGTCGTCGGCCTCGTGGCCCTCGGCGGTCACCACGGGCACGCCCAGGGCGTCGAGGATCCGGCGGATCTGCGGGACCTGCCCGTGGAACTCCTCGGGCGTCTCGTCCCGCCCGCCCTTGTACTCCTCGTACTCCTGGGAGCGCAGGGTGGGGCCGTCGAGGTCGAAGGAGACCACCAGGTGGGTGGGCCTCTGCTCGCGGATCAGCTTCACGAGCGTGTTCACGAAGCCGTAGACGGCCTCGGTGTGCCGGCCGTCGGAGGTCACGAAGGCGGGCCCGCCGCCGTACTCCGCGGCGCGGGACAGCGCGAAGAACGCGCGGAACGCCAGGGAGTGACCGTCGACCAGCAGCAGCTTCCGCTCGGGCCGGGAGACCGGGTGGGGGATCTCGACGTCGACGGGGTGGTCGGTGTCGGTCCCGACGGTCACCGTGCGGACAGCGGTCTCGGGGCTCGGGTCGGTCTGCGTGTGCTGCGTCGTTTTCTCCACGGACCCATCCTAGGGCCGGGCGGGAGCAGGGGCCGGCGGTCCGCCGGGGCCCGGCGGGTCAGCCGGCGCGGCCGGACAGTGCGCTCAGGCGACCTGGTTGATGATGGCCTCGGCGACCTCCCGCATGGAGAGCCGGCGGTCCATGGAGGTCTTCTGGATCCAGCGGAACGCCTCGGGCTCGGTGAGGCCCATCTTGGTGGTCAGCAGCGACTTCGCGCGCTCCACGAGCTTGCGGGTGGCGAACTGCTCCTTCATGTCCGAGACCTCGCGCTCGAGCGCGGCGATCTCCTCGGCGCGGGAGATCGCGATCTCGATCGCGGGCACGAGGTCGTCCACCGTGAACGGCTTGACCACGTAGGCCATGGCCCCCGCCTCGCGGGCGCGCTCCACGAGTTCCCGCTGGCTGAAGGCCGTCAGCAGGACCACCGGGGCGATCCGGTCCGAGGCGATCTGCTCCGCCGCGGTGATCCCGTCGAGGACGGGCATCTTCACGTCCATGAGCACGAGGTCGGGGCGGTGCTCGCGGGCGAGCTCCACGGCGCGCTGGCCGTTGTCGGCCTCCGCGACCACCTCGTAGCCCGCGTCTTGGAGCATCTCCACGATGTCCAGGCGGATCAGGGTCTCGTCCTCGGCGACCACCACCCGGCGGGCCGGGCGCAGGTCGTTCTCCGCCGCCTCGCCGGACAGGTCGTCGCGGGTCTCGGGCTCCTCCGCCGGGGAGGGGTTCGGCTGCTCCGTCACGCTGACTCCTTGGCTGCTGGTGCGTCGTTGCCCGCGCCGCGCGGGCAGCGGGGCCGGCGGCGCCCGACTGCCCGGCGCCGCGCGTTCCGTCCGATCAGCCCCAGCCTATAACTGTTGTAGAGTGGTCGAGCGCAGGAGCCGCCCTCCCGAGGCGGCGCGGACTGCGACCGCAGGCCCAAGTGGCGGAATTGGCAGACGCGCCGCACTCAAAATGCGGTTCCCCTGGAGTGTGGGTTCGAGTCCCACCTTGGGCACCAGCACCCCGGACCTCTCGGTCCGGGGTCTTCTCGTCCCGCCCCCGTGCCGTCAGCCCGCGGCGCCCCGCTCCCGCACCAGGTTGGTGACCCGGGCGGTGGACAGCCGCCGCCCCCGCTCGTCGGTCATCACGACCTCGTGGACGGTGAGCGTGGCGCCCAGGTGCAGCGCCGTGCACGTGCCGGTGACCGTCCCGGAGGCCACGCCGCGCTGGTGCGTCGCGTTGACGTCGACACCCACCGCGTACCGCCCCGGACCGGCGTGCACGCTGGCCGCGGTCGAGGCGAGCGTCTCGGCGAGGACGCAGTGCGCTCCCCCGTGCAGGATCCCGCCCGGCTGCGTGTTCGGCTCGACCGGCATCGTGGCGACCGCCCGCCCGGGCGTGAGCTCCGTGAACCGGATGCCCATCGCCCGGGCGAGACCGCCCATCCCGTGCCCGGGGAAGGCGGCGTGCAGCTCCTCGGGGACCCCGTGCTCGCGCAGGTCCCGGGAGTGCTCCTCGGGGGTCATGGCCGGGGGGCTGCTCACCCCTCCCGCCACGGTCCCACGCGCTCGCGCCGCTGACCGCTGCCCAGCAGCTCCCCGGCGTCGGCGACGTCGCCCACGCGGTGCACCTTGACGAGGTTCGTGGTGCCGGCGACCCCGGGGGGCGAGCCGGCGCAGATCACCACGAGGTCGTCCTTGCCCGCGAGGCCCTGCTCCTGGAGGTGCAGGTCGACCTGCCGGGTCATCTCGTCGGTGTGGTCGACCTTCGCGACCTGGATCGGCTGCACGCCCCACAGCAGGGACATGAGCGCCGTGACGAGGGGCTCCGGGGTGAACGCCAGGATCGGGTGGGCCGGGCGCAGCCGGGAGAGCCGGCGGGCGGAGTCCCCGGACTGGGTGAACGTGCAGAGGTAGCTGACGTCGAGCTGCCGGGCGATGGTCACCGCCGCCCGCGTCACCGCGCCACCGCGGGTTCGGGGCTCCGTGCCCAGCGCCGGGACGCGCTCGAGGGCCTGGGACTCGATGGCCTCGATGATGCGGGCCATCGTCTCGATCGTCTCGATCGGGTACTTGCCCACCGAGGTCTCCCCGGAGAGCATGACCGCGTCGGCGCCGTCGAGCACGGCGTTGGCGCAGTCGGAGGCCTCGGCCCGGGTGGGGCGGGGGCTGTCGATCATCGACTCGAGCACCTGGGTCGCGACGATCACGGGCTTGGCCCAGCGCCGGGCGAGCTCGATGGCGCGCTTCTGCACGATCGGGACCTGCTCCAGCGGCAGCTCCACGCCGAGGTCCCCGCGGGCCACCATGATGCCGTCGAACGCGTCGATGATCTCGTGCAGGGCGTCCACCGCCTGCGGCTTCTCGATCTTGGCGATCACCGGCAGCCGCCGGCCCTCCTCGTCCATGATCTCGTGCACCCGCACGATGTCCTTGGCGTCGCGCACGAAGGACAGGGCGATCAGGTCCACGCCGCGGCGCAGGGCCCAGCGCAGGTCGTCCTCGTCCTTCTCCGACAGGGCCGGGACGTTCACGGCCACGCCGGGAAGGTTGATGCCCTTGTTGTTGGACACCGCCCCGCCCACGACCACCTCGGTGGTGACGGTGGTGTCCGAGACGGCGGTGGCGCGCAGGGCGACCCGGCCGTCGTCGATGAGCAGCGGGTCGCCCACGTTGACGTCGCCCGGCAGGGCCTTGTGCGTGGTGGAGCACAGGCTCGCGGTGCCCTCGACGTCCTCGACGGTGATGGAGAACACATCGCCGGGGAGCAGCTCGTGCGGGCCGTCCGCGAAGCGGCCGAGCCGGATCTTCGGTCCCTGCAGGTCCGCGAGGATCGCGACCGTCTGCCCGGCGTCCGCCGAGGCGCGCCGCAGGTTCTCGTAGGACGCGTCGTGCACGGAGTGGTCGCCGTGGCTCATGTTGAGCCGGGCCACGTTCATGCCGGACCGGATCGCCTGGGAGAGGTTCTCGTACGAGGAGATGGCCGGGCCGATCGTGGCCACGATCTTTGCTCGTCGCATGTGTGCCGCCTTGGGTCGAGGGATGCCACCGGGGAGGACGCGCACAGCACTGCGGCCGGGGGCTCCGTCGCGCAGGACACGACGCAGCTCCCGGCCGCACTGCCTGGATGTCCGCCCTGGGGCGGGAGGTCGTTCCCAGCCTACCAACGCCGCCGCCGGTGTCGAGGCGCCCGGCCCGTCGGCCCGCCCCGGACGTGCGACGGCGCGGGCCGTGGGGCCCGGTGCCGTCCTACAGGGTGAGGTCGATGGCCCGGTCGGTCGGGGCCACGGGCTCGGGCAGACGGGTCGAGCCCATGAGGAACCGTTCGACGGCGGCCGCGCAGGCGCGGCCCTCGGCGATCGCCCAGACGACGAGGGACTGGCCGCGGCCGGCGTCGCCGCACGCGAAGACGCCGTCCACGCTGGTCATGTACCGGTCGTCCCGGGCCAGGTTGGTCCGGCCGTCCAGCTCGGCGCCGATCTGCTCGGTGATGTCCTCGGACTCGTTGCCGGTGAAGCCCAGGGCCAGGAAGACGAGGTCCGCCGGGATCACCCGCTCGGTGCCGCCCTTGGGGGCGCGCCGGCCGTCGGGCAGGTACTCGGTCTCGGCGACCTTCAGGCCGGTGAGCCTGCCGCCCTCCCCCACGAACTCCACGGTGGAGGCCATGTAGGTGCGGTCGCCGCCCTCCTCGTGGGAGGTCGAGACCTCGAAGACCTTGGGCATCATCGGCCACGGGTCGGCGTCGGAGCGGTCCGCGGCGGGCTTGCGCCCGATCGCCAGGGACGTGATCGACGCCGCGCCCTGGCGGTTGGCGGTGCCGATGCAGTCCGAGCCGGTGTCGCCGCCGCCCAGGACGATGACGTGCTTGCCCGCCGCGGAGATCTGGTCCTCGACCTCGTCCCCGGCCACCACGCGGTTGCCCTGCACCAGGTAGTCCATCGCGAAGTGGACGCCGTCCAGGTCCCGGCCCGGGATCTCGAGGTCCCGCGGCCGGGTGGCGCCGGTGGCGACCACCACGGCGTCGTAGCGGCGCTTGAGCTGGTCCCAGGTGATGTCCTTGCCGATCTCCACCCCGGGGCGGAAGCGGGTGCCCTCGGCGCGCATCACGTCGAGGCGCCGGTCGAGGACCTCCTTCTCCATCTTGAAGTCGGGGATGCCGTAGCGCAGCAGCCCGCCGATGCGGTCGTCGCGCTCGTAGACCGCCACCGTGAACCCGGCCTGGGTCAGCTGCTGGGCGACCGCGAGGCCGCCGGGCCCGGAGCCCACGACCGCCACGGTCTTGCCGACCAGGCGCTGGGGCACGTACGGCTTGACGATGCCCTCGTCGAAGCCCATCTCCCCGATCGAGTACTCGATCTGCTTGATGGTCACCGCCGGCTGGTTGATGCCGAGCACGCACGAGGACTCGCACGGGGCCGGGCAGACCCGCCCGGTGAACTCCGGGAAGTTGTTGGTGGCGTGCATGCGCTCGACCGCCTCGGCGTCGAGGCCCCGCCACACGAGGTCGTTCCACTCGGGGATCAGGTTGCCGAGGGGGCAGCCCTCGTGGCAGAAGGGGATCCCGCAGTCCATGCACCGGCCGGCCTGCTTCTGCAGGACCCCCCGGTCCTGGGCCTCCTGGACCTCCTTCCAGTCCATGATCCGGACGGGCACCGGCCGCTTGGGGCGGTCGACGCGCTCGGTCACCTTCATGAAACCGCGCGGATCAGCCACGGGTCGTCACCTCCAGGATCTTGTGCCAGGCCTCGTCGCCGTCGGGGTCCTGCCCCTGGGTCCGGGCCTCTTCGCGGATGCCCTGCACGGCGGCGTACTCCCGCGGCAGGACCTTGGTGAAACGCCCGAGCGTGGCCACGGGGTCGGCCAGGAGCCGGTCCGCGAGCTCGGAGCCCGTCTCCTCGGCGTGCTTCGTGATGAGCGCCAGCACGACTTCGGCGTCCGCCTCGTCCAGGGGCAGCAGCTGCAGCTCGCCGCCGTCGCGCGCCTGCTTGTTGACCGAGGTCTCGGCGAGGTCGATGACGTAGGCCACGCCGCCGGACATGCCGGCGCCGAAGTTGCGCCCCGTGCGGCCGAGCACCAGGGCGGTGCCGCCGGTCATGTACTCGCAGCCGTGGTCGCCGATGCCCTCGACCACCGCCGTGGCGCCCGAGTTGCGCACCAGGAACCGCTCGCCCACGGTGCCGCGCAGGAAGATCTCCCCGCTCGTGGCGCCGTAGCCGATCACGTTGCCCGCGATGACGTTCTCGGAGGCCTCGAACACCGCGTCCCGCTCGGGGCGCACGATGATCCGCCCCCCGGACAGGCCCTTGCCGCTGTAGTCGTTGGCGTCGCCCTCGAGCCGCAGGGTGATGCCCTGCGGGAGGAACGCGCCGAGGGACTGGCCGGCCTGGCCTGTGAGCGTCACGTCGATGGTGTCGTGGGCGAGGACGTCCGTGCCGAACGTCCGCGTCACCACGTGGCCGAGCATCGTGCCGACCGCACGGTCCGTGTTGATGATGTGCTGCTGGATCCGCACGGGCTCGCGCTTCTCCAGGGCGGCCCGGGAGAGCCGGATCAGCTCGTTGTCGAAGTGCTTCTCCAGCTCGTGGTCCTGGCCGCGCATGTTGCGCACCGCCGCGCCCCGGTGCTCGAGCACCGTGGAGTGCAGGATCGGCGAGAGGTCCAGCCCGTGCGCCTTCCAGTGGTCGATGGCGTCCTTGGTCTCGAGGACCTCGGCGTGCCCGACGGCCTCCTCGATCGAGCGGAACCCGAGCTGGGCCAGGTACTCCCGGACCTCCTCGGCGATGAACTCGAAGAAGTTCACCACGTGCTCGGCCCGCCCCGTGAACCGCTTGCGCAGCTCCGGGTTCTGGGTGGCCACGCCCACCGGGCAGGTGTCCAGGTGGCACTTGCGCATCATGATGCAGCCCTCGACGATCAGCGGCGCCGTGGCGAAGCCGAACTCCTCCGCGCCGAGCAGCGCGGCGACGATCACGTCCCGGCCGGTCTTCATCTGCCCGTCCGCCTGGACGACCACGCGGTCCCGCAGCCCGTTGAGCATCAGCGTCTGCTGGGTCTCGGCGAGGCCGAGCTCCCAGGGGGCGCCGGCGTGCTTGAGGGAGTTCAGCGGGGCCGCGCCCGTGCCGCCGTCGTGCCCGGAGACGAGCACCACGTCCGCCTTGGCCTTGGTGACACCCGAGGCCACGGTGCCGATGCCGATCTCGGAGACCAGCTTGACGTGCACCCGGGCCTGCGGGTTGGAGCGCTTGAGGTCGTAGATCAGCTGCGCCAGGTCCTCGATCGAGTAGATGTCGTGGTGCGGCGGCGGCGAGATCAGGGACACGCCCGGGGTGGAGTGGCGCGTGCGGGCGATCCACGGGTACAGCTTCTGGGCCATGAGCTGGCCGCCCTCGCCGGGCTTCGCGCCCTGGGCCATCTTGATCTGGATGTCGTCGGCGTTGGTCAGGTACAGGCTCGTGACGCCGAACCGGCCGGAGGCCACCTGCTTGATCGCCGAGCGCCGCTGCGGGTCGAGCAGCCGGTCGACGTCCTCGCCGCCCTCACCGGTGTTGGACTTCGCGCCGAGCCGGTTCATCGCGATCGCCAGGGTCTCGTGCGCCTCCTGGGAGATGGAGCCGTAGCTCATCGCCCCGGTCTGGAAGCGCTTGACGATCGAGCTGACGGGCTCGACCTCCTCGAGCGGCACCGGCTTGCGGTCCGCGGTGAAGCCGAGCAGCCCGCGCAGGGTCAGCAGCTTCTTCGTCTGGTCGTCCACGAGCTTCGTGTAGGACTTGAAGATGTCGTAGCGGCCGGTGCGGGTGGCGTGCTGCAGCCGGAAGACGGTCTGGGGGTTGAACAGGTGCGGCGGGCCGTCCCGGCGCCAGTCGTACTCGCCGCCGGTCTCGAGGTCCCGGTGGGGCTCGGTCACGCCGTCCGCCGGGTACGCCCGGCGGTGGCGGGAGGCCGTCTCCTCCGCGATCACGTCGAGGCCGATGCCGCCGATCTGGGTGTGGGTGCCGGTGAAGTAGTCGTCCACGAGCTCGCGCGACAGGCCGAGGGCCTCGAAGACCTGGGCGCCGCAGTAGGAGGAGACCGTGGAGATGCCCATCTTGGACATGATCTTCTGCACGCCCTTGCCCAGGGCCTTGATCAGGTTGTGCACCGCGTGCTCGGTGGTGATCCCGGTGAGGTCGCCCGAGCGGACCAGCTCCTCCGCGGACTCCATCGCCAGGTAGGGGTTCACCGCGGACGCGCCGTAGCCGATGAGCAGCGCCACGTGGTGGACCTCGCGCACGTCGCCGGCCTCCACGACCAGCGCCACCTTGGTGCGGGTCGCGGAGCGCAGGAGGTGGTGGTGCACGGCCGAGGTGAGCAGCAGCGACGGGATCGGGGCCCACGCGCCGTTGGAGTCGCGGTCGGAGACGATCACGTACTCGACGCCGCGGGCCACGGCCGCGGAGACCTTCTCGCAGATCTCCGCGATCCGGGCGCGCAGGGACTCCGCGCCGCCGTCGGGGCGGTACAGGCCCCGCACCTTGAGGGCCGCGGGCATCCCGTCCTCGCCCTCCAGGTGCAGGAACTGGTCCAGCTGGTCGTTGTCGATGACCGGGAAGTCCACCGCGACCTGGCGGGTGCGCACCCGCTCGGTGGTCAGCAGGTTGCCGGAGGGGCCCACGGAGCCGCGCAGGCTCGTCACGAGCTCCTCGCGGATGGCGTCCAGCGGGGGGTTGGTGACCTGGGCGAAGGACTGCACGAAGTAGTCGAACAGGGTGCGGGACTTCTCGGAGAGCACGGCGATCGGGGTGTCGGTGCCCATCGCGTAGATGGGCTCGGCGCCCTTGGCCGCCATGGGCCCCACGATCATCTTCAGCTCCTCCTGCGTGTACCCGAAGGTCTTCTGGCGCAGGGTGATGGAGGAGCGCGGGTGGATCATGTGCTCGCGCTCGGGGAGGTCCGTGATGTCGACGATGTTGCTGTCGGCCCACTCCTCCCACGGGGCGGCGGAGGCGATCTGGGCCTTGATCTCGGCGTCCTCGACGATCCGGCCCTGCGCGGTGTCCACGAGGAACATCGTGCCCGGGGACACGCGGCCCTTGCGCACGATCTTGCGGTCCCCGACGTCGACGACGCCGACCTCCGAGGCGAAGACGACCAGGCCGTCGTCCGTGACCCAGAACCGGCCGGGGCGCAGCCCGTTGCGGTCCAGCAGGGACCCGACCTGCACGCCGTCGGTGAAGGCCACCGCGGCGGGCCCGTCCCACGGCTCCATGAAGGAGGCGTGGTAGCGGTAGAACGCCTTGCGGGCGGGGTCCATGGTCTCGTGGTTCTCCCAGGCCTCCGGGATCATCATCATCATGGCCTGGGTGACCGGCCGGCCGGAGAGCACGAGCAGCTCGGCGACCTCGTCCAGGGACTGCGAGTCGGAGGCGCCCTCCGAGCAGATCGGGAACAGCTCCTCGGGGTTGCGGCCCAGCAGCGGGGACTTCAGCTGCGACTGGCGGGCGCGCATCCAGTTCCGGTTGCCCTTGACGGTGTTGATCTCGCCGTTGTGCGCGAGCGTGCGCATGGGCTGGGCCAGCGGCCACGAGGGGAAGGTGTTGGTGGAGAACCGGGAGTGCACGATCGCGAGCTCGGTGGTGAACCGCTCGTCGGACAGGTCCGGGTAGAAGGGCTCGAGCTGCTGGGTGGTCAGCATGCCCTTGTAGACGATCGTGCGCGAGGACAGCGAGGGGAAGTAGACGCCGGACCGGTTCTGGGCGCGCTTGCGCAGCCGGAACGCCTTCTGGTCCAGGCGCCGCCGGGCGGCCTCGTCCTCGGGGGCCGGCGTGGTCTCGGCCACGAACAGCTGCACGAAGTAGGGCATGACTTCCCGCGCGGACCGGCCCACCACGGACTCGGCGATCGGGACGGGCCGCCAGCCGAGGACCTGCAAATCCTCGGAGCGCGCGAGCTCCTCGAGGGCGCCCTGGATCCGCTCCGCGTTCTCCCCGCCGTGCGGGAGGAACGCGGTGCCCACGGCGTAGCCGCCCAGGGGCGGCAGCTCGAAGTCCAGCACGGCGCGGAAGAACGCGTCCGGCAGCTGGGTCAGCAGCCCGGCGCCGTCACCGGTGCCCTCGTCGCCGCCCACGGCGCCGCGGTGCTCCAGGTTGCGCAGTGCCGTCAGCGCCGCGTCGACGATCTCGTGGCTCGGGGCGCCGTTGAGGGTCGCGACCACGGCGAGGCCGCACGCGTCCTTCTCCTCGTCCGGGTGGTAGAGGCCCTGCTCCTCGGGCGCGTTGGAGAACTGCTCGAACGGGGACTCCGGCTGCTCCTGCGCGGTCTCGGCGGGATCGGCCGGACGCGGGTCCGTGCCGCCCTGGGCGGAAGTGTCACCGGGGGTGCCGGCCGGGGTAGAGGTCATGACTGACGTCTCCTCACCATGGGATGCGGTCAACAGGAGCGGCCCCCGCGGCAGAGCTCCGGTCGGGAGGTGCCGCCGGATCGTGAGCTGCCGCCGACGTCCTCGAGCAGTGGTCGAAGAGGTGCCGGGCGGCGGAAGGGCCCCGTTCCAGGAATGTCCGACGATGGACGATCGTGGCGTGCACCGGAGCGGTGGACGTGGTTCACCCGTCCGCCGGTCAGGCGCTGGAAAAATCTAGCACTCAGATGTTACAGCTCTGAAAACTCTCCGGCCAGGAGCCCCGGTGCGGCCCCCGGTGCGGTATCAGGCGCGCGAGGACTCCACCGCGGCGCCGCGGGCCCTGCGGCGGCGGAGCACCACCGCCGCGAAGAGGGCCAGCCCGAGCAGCACGAGCCCCAGGGCGGTCCACACGTGCACGCGCAGGCCCAGCACCATGAGGGACGGGTCGATCCGCAGGAACAGCTCGATGAGCATCCGGCCCAGGCCGTAGTGGACCAGGTAGAGCGCGAAGAGGCGGCCGCCGTCCAGGCGGAACCGCCGGTCCAGGGCCAGCAGGAGCACCACGCCGAGCAGGTTCCACAGGGACTCGTAGAGGAACGTGGGGTGGAAGAGCGTGTCGGCCGGCAGCCCGGCCGGGAAGTTCGGGCTGCCGGGGTCGATCTCGAGGCCCCACGGCAGGGTGGTGGGCCGGCCGAAGAGCTCCTGGTTGAACCAGTTGCCCCAGCGCCCGATCGCCTGCGCGAGGAGCAGGCCGGGTGCCGCGGCGTCGGCGAAGACGGCCAGGGAGACGTTGTTGCGGCGGCACACCCACCACGCGGCCGCCGCGCCGAAGGCCACGGCCCCCATGATCCCGAGGCCGCCCTCCCAGATCCGCAGCGCGTCGACGGGGTCGGCGCCCGGGCCGAAGTAGCCTGCCGGGTCGGTGATGAGCACGTGGTAGGCGCGGGCGCCCACGATCCCGGCGGGAACGGCCCACATCACGATGTCCCACACGATCTCCGGGTCCAGCCCCCGGGCCGCCCAGCGGCGCGTGGTCAGCCACAGCGCCGCGGCGATGCCCGCGAGGATGCACAGCGCGTAGGCGTGCACGGTCAGCGGGCCGAGCGAGAAGCCGGACCAGTCCGGGGAGGGAATGCCCTGCCGGAGCGGGGCGCTCATCAGGGCGGGCACGGGGGGAACGGCGCTCAGCAGCATGCGGTGGGGCCTCGGCTCGTGGGGTCGTCGGGACGGGCGGCCCCGCCCGGAGGAGGGCGGGGCGCCACGTCACGCTATCAGGCGCGCCCGGCCAGTTCCCGGGCCAGCGCGCCCACGGCCTCGGGGCCGCCGTCGGCCAGCGCCTGCACGAGGGCGGTGCCCACGATGACGCCGTCCGCATAGGCCCCGATCTCCTCGACGTGCTCCCGGCGGGAGACGCCCAGGCCCACGCACACGTGCTGGGCCCCGGCGGCGCGGGTGTCCGCCACGAGCTTCTCGGCGACGTCGGAGACGGCGTCCCGGGCGCCGGTGACGCCCATCACGGAGACCGCGTAGACGAAGCCGCTCGCGGCCTTGACCACCAGGTCGAGCCGCTCCCGCGAGGAGGAGGGCGCCACCAGGAAGATCCGGTCCAGGCCGTGGGCCTGGGACGCGGCGAACCACTCCCGGGCCTCGTCGGGGATCAGGTCGGGGGTGATCATCCCCGCTCCCCCGGCCTCGGCGAGCCGGCGGGCGAACGTGTCGACGCCCATCTGCAGGACGGGGTTCCAGTAGGTCATCACCACGGGCACCGCGTCGGTCCGCTCGGCCACGGCACGGACCACGCGGAACACGTCGGCCACCCGGAACCCGTTGGCGAGGGCCGTGGTGGTCGCGTGCTGGATCACCGGCCCGTCCATGACGGGGTCCGAGTACGGGATGCCGATCTCGATGACGTCGGCGCCGCTGGTGCCCAGGGCCACGGCCGCCTCGATGGACTCGTCGACGGTCGGGAAGCCGGCGGGGAGGTAGCCGACGAGGGCCGGCCGGCCATGGTCCCGGCACTCGGCGATGCGCGCGGCGAGCCGCGAGCCGGGGTCGGCGCTCAGGCCCGGCGGCAGGAGGCGGGAGGCGAGGTCCGCCCCGGGGGTCTCGTGTCGGGTGGTGCTCACAGTCGCTCGCCCTTCTCGCCGAGCTCGGCCTCGGCGCTGTCGTCCGGTAGCATCCCGAACCATTCCGCGGCGGTCGCCACGTCCTTGTCGCCGCGCCCGGAGAGGGAGACCACGATGATCTTCTCCGCGGCCGCCTCCGGCCCGAGCTCCTCCACCCAGCGCCGGCCGATCTTCAGCGCGCCGGCCAGGGCGTGGGAGGTCTCGATGGCGGGGATGATGCCCTCGGTGCGGCACAGGAGCCGGAAGGACTCCATCGCCTCCACGTCGGTGATCGCCTCGTAGCGCGCCCGCCCGATGTCGTGCAGGTAGGAGTGCTCGGGGCCCACGGCCGGGTAGTCCAGGCCCGCGGAGATCGAGTGGGACTCGAGCGTCTGCCCGTCCTCGTCCTGCATGAGGTAGGTCCGGGCGCCGTGCAGCACCCCGGGGCGGCCCAGCGAGATCGTGGCGGCGTGGCGTCCGGACTCCACGCCGTCCCCGCCGGCCTCGAGGCCGTAGAGCTCCACCGAGGGGTCGTCCAGGAAGCCGTGGAAGATGCCGATCGCGTTGGACCCGCCGCCCACGCAGGCCGCGACGGCGTCCGGGAGGCGCCCGGCCTGGGCCAGGATCTGCTCGCGGGTCTCCTCGCCGATCTGCTCGTGGAAGTAGCGGACCATCGCGGGGAACGGGTACGGCCCCGCCGCGGTGCCCAGCAGGTAGTGGGTGTGCTCGACGGAGGCGACCCAGTCCCGCAGGGCCTCGTTGATCGCGTCCTTCAGCGTGCGGGAGCCGTTGGTCACGGGCACCACGGTGGCTCCCAGCAGCTCCATGCGCGCGACGTTGAGGGCCTGGCGCCGGGTGTCCTCCTCGCCCATGTAGACCACGCACTCCATGCCGAACAGGGCGGCGGCGGTGGCCGAGGCCACGCCGTGCTGGCCGGCGCCGGTCTCGGCGATCAGCCGGGTCTTGCCCATCCGGCGCGCCAGCAGGGCCTGGCCGAGCACGTTGTTGATCTTGTGCGAGCCGGTGTGGTTGAGGTCCTCCCGCTTGAGGAAGATCCGGCACCCGGCCTCGGCGGCGAAGCGCTGGGCCTCGGTGAGCAGGGAGGGCCGGTTCGAGTAGTCGCGGGAGAGCCGCTGGAACTCCGCGGTGAACTCCGGGTCGGCCTTCGCCTTCTCGAACACGTCCGTGAGCTCGTCGAGCGCGGCGATGAGGGACTCGGGCATCCACCGGCCCCCGAAGTCCCCGAAGTACGGTCCGGGGGCCTCGCGCAGGGAGGCGGCCTCCGCGGCGACGGCCTCCGCCTCGGCCTCGGGGACGTGCCGCCGGGCGCGCGCGGCGGCACCGGCGGCGCGGAAGGCCGCGATGGTGGACGCGGGCTCGGCGCTGCGCACGAGGGCCTCGCCGACCAGGACGGCCTTGGCACCGTGCGAGGCGTAGAGGGCGATCTGCTCCTCGCCCTCGACGCCGGACTCGGCCACGATCACCGCGTCCTGGGGCAGGAGGCCGGCGAGCCGGCCGAAGGTCTCGACGTCGGTGTCGAGGGTCTTGAGGTTGCGGACGTTGACGCCCACGATGCGGGCGCCCACGGCGACCGCCCGCTCGATCTCCTCGGGCGTGTGCGTCTCCACCAGGGCGTGCATGCCCAGCTCGTGGGTCAGCGCGAGGAAGCGGCGCAGCTCGTCGTCGGAGAGGGCGGCGACGATCAGCAGGACGAGGTCGGCCCCGTGGGCGCGCGCCTCCCAGATCTGGTACTCGTCGACCGTGAAGTCCTTGCGCAGCACGGGCACCCCCACGGCCGCGCGCACGGCGTCGAGGTCCGCCAGGGAGCCGTTGAAGCGCCGCTGCTCCGTCAGCACGGAGATCACCGAGGCCCCGCCGTGCTCGTAGGCCGCGGCCAGGCGCGCCGGGTCCTCGATCGGGGCCAGCGCGCCCTTGGAGGGGCTCGAGCGCTTGACCTCGGCGATGACCTGCACGGCGTCCGTGCTGGGTCCCCGGAGCGCCGACTCGGCGTCCAGGGCCGGCGGCCGCTGCGCGGCGGCCCGGCGGAGCTCGTCGAGGCCGACGCGCTCACGGCGCTCCGCGAGATCCGCCCGGACGCCCTCGATGATGGCGTCCAGGACCGTCCCGGTGCTCTGTTGCGACATGGTTTCCTGTCCTCTCGGCGGCGCTGGCCGCGCTGGTGCGTTCGTGGGCCGCGCCCGGACCGGGCGGGGACGGCGACCGGTCCCTTCCGGGGACCGGTCGGCCCGTGCGCGTGCCGCGCTCCCGGGGCCGGCCCGTGCCGGCCCCGGTCTCAGCCCTGGTGCTGGCGCGCCTCGTGCTTGCGCTGCTCGGAGCCGCTGCCGTGGCCCATCCTGCTCAGCACGGCGCCGGCGACGAGCCCGACGACGACCAGCACGATGCCCGCGATCAGCAGGGCGGTGCTGCCCACCGTGAAGCCCACCACGCCCACGATGACGCCCACCGACATGATGCCGACGGTCACCCACGCGGCCAGCGTGTTGCCGTGCCCCACGAAGCCGGTGTGGTCGAGGACGATCTCGTTTCCGTTTGCCATGTTGTTGCACTCCCGATTTCCCTGCCGGAGCCGGCCGGCTCCGCGCGCACGGCCCCGGCGGGGCGCGGCGGTTGCTGACAGTCTGTCCCGTCCCATTGTGCCACCCCTCGGCCCGCGCCCGCGCACGCCCCACGGGGCCCCGGGGCGCCCGCTCCCCCGCCGCGGCGGGCCCGGGCCCCGGGGCGGGCAGGGTGCTCAGGCGGTGGGGTCGCGGCCCTCGGTGAGGGCGTCCCACGAGTCGATCTCGTCGCCGGAGCGGGCCGTCCCGGCCGGGGGCCCGTCCGCCCCGGAGCGCTCGTAGCGCCGGGCCGCGGTCCAGGTGCGGCCGGCCACGAGGGCCCAGGCGCCGCACAGCGCCACGAGCGCCGAGGCGGCCGCCGCGAGCGGGGGCCAGGCGGTGACGGCCAAGTCGCCGCCGGCGTTGATCATGCCGGTGGCCTCGCCCACGGCGGTCTGCGCGGCCCCGGCCGGATCGGCCAGCACGGCCACGGACGCGGCCAGTGCGCCGAGGCCGGCGAGCACGACCACCACGGACACCACGGTGCGCAGCACCCGGCCGGAGATCGCCGTGGTGAGGGCGCCGGCGGCCGCGACGAGCCCGAGGGCGGTGACGGCCGGCGCGGCGTCGGACCCGGCGACGTCCACGGTCACGGGCTCGAGCGTGGTCTGCACCGTGGCGGAGACCCAGGTGGCGGCCGAGCAGGCGAACACGGCCAGGGCGGCGACCAGAGTGGCGAGCACCACCGTGGACCGCCGGGACAGCGCCGCCCGCCGGGAGCCGCGGGCCTCAGGCACGCCCGGCGCCCGTCTCCGGCACGGCCACCCGGTCGAGGTCCAGGGCGTGCAGCCGCTCGGCGAGCAGCACCGCCCGCAGCGGTGCGGTGGCCTTGTTGAGGGACTCGAGGGCCTCGGTCTCGGGGTCGGAGTCGGCGACGATCCCGCCGCCGGCCTGGACGTAGGCCTTGCCGTCGACGAGCAGGGCCGTGCGGATGGCGATGGCCATGTCCATGTCCCCCGCGAAGTCGAGGTAGCCGACCACGCCGCCGTAGACGGCGCGGCGCAGGGGCTCGTACTCGTCGAGCAGGCGCAGGGCCCGGGGCTTGGGCGCCCCGGAGAGGGTGCCGGCGGGGAACGTCGCGGCGAGCACGTCGTAGGCGGTGGCGTCCGGGCGCATCCGGCCGACGACGTTGGAGCACAGGTGCATGATGTGGCTGAAGCGCTCCACCTCCATGAACTCCGTGACCTCCACCGAGCCCGGGACGGCGATCTTGGAGATGTCGTTGCGCGCGAGGTCCACGAGCATGAGGTGCTCGGAGCGCTCCTTCTCGTCCTGGAGCAGGTCCCGCTCCAGCGCCAGGTCCTCCTCGACCGTGCGCCCGCGCGGGCGGGACCCGGCGATGGGGTGGGTCACCGCCTGGTCCCCCGTGACGGTCACGAGCGCCTCCGGGGAGGAGCCGACGATCGAGAAGGGACGGCCGCCGGCGTCCTCGAAGCTGTACAGGTACATGTACGGGCTGGGGTTGATGGCGCGCAGCATGCGGTAGACGTCGAGGGAGTCGGCCGTGCACCCGGTCTCGAAGCGCCGGGAGACGACCACCTGGAAGATGTCCCCGTCCACGATGGCCTTCTTGCCCTCCACGATGGAGTTCATGAACAGGGTGCGGTCCCAGCTCTGGTCGACCTTGGACTCCAGGTCCCCCCGGATCTCGTCGCTGCCGGTGAGCGTCGAGGCCGTGCCGTGGCCGAGGGGCCGGGCGAGCCGCTCCAGCATCGCGTGCACCCGGTCCACCGCGTCGGCCCAGGCCTCGTCGACGCGCTCGTCGGTGTCGTCGAAGTTGATCGCGTTGGCCACGAGCATCACGGTGCCGTCCGTGTTGTCGTGGACAGCGATGTCCGAGACCAGGTTCATGGCCAGCTCGGGGATGCGCAGGTCGTCCTCCGGCGGGTGCGGGAGCTTCTCCCAGCGGCGCACGGCCTCCCAGCCGACGAAGCCCACGAGCCCGGAGGTCAGCGGGGGGACGTCCTCGAAGCGCTCCGTGTGCAGCAGCGCCATGGTGTCCCGCAGCGCCTCGACGGGATTGCCGCCGGTGGGGGCGCCGGCCGGGGCCTGCCCGATCCAGTGCGCCTCTCCGTTCCGGGCGGTGAGCGTGGCCCGCGAGTCGGCGCCGATGAAGGAGTAGCGGGACCAGACGCCGCCCTCGGCGGCGGACTCGAGGAGGAACGTGCCCGCCCGGGCCGCCCCGTCCTCGAGGGCGAGGGCCCGGTAGAGACCGATCGGGGTCATGGCGTCCGCGAGGATCTTGACGCGGACGGGGATGACGCGGCGCTCCGCGGCGAGCGCGCGGAACTCCTCGAGCGTGGGGCTGATGCTGCCCAGGTCCTGCATGGGTGTCGACCTGACTTCCTGGTGGCGGACGGGAGGGAGGAGGGTGGCGGGGCTCAGACGGCGGCGACGGCGCCGAGGTCGCGGCCGTCGAAGCAGCTGCGGGTGCCGGTGTGGCAGGCCGCCCCGGTCTGGTCGACCCGGACGAGGAGGGCGTCGCCGTCGCAGTCGAGGCTCACGCTGTGCACGGCCTGGATGTGCCCGGACGTGTCGCCCTTGCGCCAGTACTCCTGGCGGGAGCGGGACCAGAACGTCACGCGGCCCTCCGTGAGGGTGCGGCGCAGGGCCTCGTCGTCCATCCAGCCCAGCATGAGCACCTCGAGGGTGTCGTGCTGCTGCACCACGGCGGCCACGAGGCCCAAGGGGTCGCGCTTGAGCCGCCGGGCCACGGCGGGGTCGAGGACGTCGGTTCCGGTGTCGGGGGTCTGCTCGCTCATCGCCACCCATCCTATCGACCTGTCCGGGCGGCCCGGCCCCCGGCGCCCCCCGGCGTCCGCCGGGGGGCGCCGGAGCCGTCAGGGGGCCTCCGGCCGGGCGCACCACCGGAGCCCGTCCGTGTCCTCGCCCGTGTCTTCGCCCGTGTCCTCGTACTCGTCGGGGGACCCCCCGGTGTCCGCGTGGCCGAGCAGCCGGCGGGTCAGCGCCTCCCGGCCGGAGAGGATCTCGTCGAGGGCGGCGGACAGGTCCGCGTCCGCCGCGTCCTCGCCCCGGACGGCCGCCGCGAGGACGGCCCGGCGGACCAGCTCCTTCGGGAAGGAGCCGGTGGTCCCCTCCGCGCGCACCGCCGCGGCGTCGAGGGCGGCGGCGGAGAACCGCTGCTCCCCCGCGTACCGCCGGAACAGCCGGGACCGGGCGTCCGCGTCCGGCAGCGGCACCTCGACCGCGAGGTCCACGCGCCCGGGGCGCTCGGCGAGCGCCCGCTCCAGCACGGCCACGCGGTTCGTCGTGAGGACGAACGCGACGTCGGCGTCGCCGTCGAGCCCGTCCAGGGCGTCGAGCACCTCGAAGAGCATCGGCTGGGGCCCGGGCCCGAGGTCCCGGTCCATCGCCACGAGGTCGACGTCCTCGAGCACCACGATCGACGGCTGGAAGGTGCGGGCCACCTCGGCGGCGGCCCCGATGAGGTGCAGGCCCGACCCGGTCAGCAGGATCGCCGTGGTCCCCGGGGTGACGGAGAGCAGGTGCCGGACCGTGAGGGTCTTGCCGGTCCCCGGCGGGCCGTGGAGCAGGATCCCGCGCTTGAGGTGCTGGCCCGCGGCCCGGAGCGCGTCGCGGTGCTCCCCGATGCCCACGACGTGCCCCACCACCTGCTCCAGCAGGCCCGGGGGCAGCACGATCTCGTCGGCGGGCACGTGCGGGCGCGGCAGGAACGTGGCCCCGGCCTCGCTGCCGTACTCGGTGGCGGCGAACGAGAGCACCTGGCCGCGCAGCACGCTGCGCTCGAGCATCAGCGCCCGCAGCCGGGCGAGGAACGTGGCGCAGACGGCGGGGTCCGCGGCGAGCACCTCCAGGACCACCTGCGACCGGCCGTACTCGGGCCGGGGCATGCGCTGGAGCACGGCCACCGGCACCCCGTCCACGGTGAGGCACCGGATGCCGAACGCGACGACCTGCCGCTCGGTGGCCGGGCCCGTGGCCCGGGTCGCGTAGTCGACGGGGCCGATGTCGGCCCCGGAGTACGGGGCCGTGAGCAGCTCGGCGAGGCCGAGGTCGTCGCGGCTCCGGCCGCCGCTGACGCCGAGGAGGGAGCCCGGCCCGTCCCCCGCCAGCTCGGCGAGGGCGATGTCGACGTCCGCCAGGCGGTGCGGGGCGAAGTCCTCCGAGACCACGGGCAGGGTGCGCACGTCCGCGCCGAGCACCGCGGACAGGTGCCGCCCGAGCGGCGTGGGCTCGTCCCCGCGCTCGGGCGGCAGGGCGGCGAGGCGGTCCACCAGGCGCCGGACCGAGCGCAGGAGCTGGGCGTCGTCCGGATCAGGGACCGGGCCGGCGGGAGAGGAGTCGTCCATGGGCCGACCCTACCGGGACGGTGGGCAGACGGGTGGCGGCGACGGTCAGGAAGGACACCGCGAGGATCAGCACGGACAGCCCGAGGGCGTAGGTGCCCACCGCGCGATAGCCGCCCACCAGGGCGGGGTCGAGGAAGAAGTACGGGTACCAGCCCACCAGCTGCCCGCGGACCAGGGTGTACACGGCCCACAGCGCCGGGAACACGGTGGACGCCCAGGTGGCGGCCCAGCGCAGCCGCCGGCGGCCCGGGCACAGCAGGAAGTCGGCCACGGCGTAGACCGGCAGCACGAAGTGCAGCACCTGCGAGGACAGCGGGACGAGGAAGAGGTGGCCGAACAGCTCTGCGTTGGCCAGCAGCACCCCGAACACCGCCCCGGAGACCACGGTGTAGGTGGTGGCCATCGCCCGGAGCCCGGTCAGCCAGCCCGGCTCCTGCGCCCCGGCGGCGGTGTGCAGGAGGGCCAGCAGCACGGCCAGGATCAGCAGCACGGCGCTGTGGACCGTGAAGTAGCTGAACAGGTTCGACCCCAGGCAGGTGCGCGTCACGAAGGCGCAGTCCGCCCGCGAGACCAGGGCCCAGACCGCGACGGCCAGGGCGCAGGCCCGGGCGGCGACGACGACGACTCGCACGTTCGTCCTCCTCCCGGCCCTCCGGGCTCCAGGATAGGAGTTCCGGCACCCCCAGGCCGTGCCCGCCCGCCCGTGGCCCTGCCAGGTCGGGTCGGCGGCGCCTATGGTGGGAGCAGGACCAGAGCGGCGACGGCGGGCGGGACCGAGACGATGCATCCCAGGGCGGCGACGGGGCGGCGCGCCGCCCCCGGCACGGCGGTGGCCGCGCTCGTCGTCGCGGTGCTGTGCGGATGCGGGAGCCCCGGCGCCCCGGGCCCGCCGACCGGCTCCCCCACGGCCGCGGCGCCCCCGGCCTCCCCCGCTGCGTCGACCGCTCCCGCCACGGACGTCACGTGGGGCGCCTATCCGGACCGCCGGGAGGCGTGCGCGGCGGTCGCCGACGACATCCTGGTGCTCGCGCTGCTGCCGGCCGGCCTCTCGGCGGGCCCGACCGTGGCGGAGGTGCAGGACGTCGAGGACGAGGTCGAGGCCGTGCGCGGGGCCGCTCCTCCGGCGCTGGCCGCGGACTACGCGCGGGTGCAGCTGCTGGTCGACTCCTACGGGGAGGACCTGGCGGAGGACCCCTCGGCGCGGTTCGACGGGCAGGCGCTCGACGAGGCGCTCGTCCCGGTGCGGGACTGGTTGGAGGGGACCTGCCGGGACGGCGACCGAGCCTGAGGTCTCAGCGGCGCAGCGTGGCGGCGGGCGGCTCCCCGAACCGGGCCCGGTAGGCGGTCGCGAAGCGCCCGGGATGGCCGAAGCCCCAGCGGGCGGCGACGGCCGCGACCGTCACGCCCCCGGCCGGGTCGGCCCGGAGCAGCTCCTGCTGGGCGGCGTCCAGGCGGGCCTCCCGCAGGTAGCCGACGGGGGTGCGCCCGAGCTCCCGGCGGAACGCGGCCTGCAGCCCCCGGGGGCTCATCCGTGCCGCCGCGGCGATCTCGGCGAGACCGACGTCCTCGTGCAGGTGCTCGTCGACGAAGGCGACCGCCCGGCGCACCTGCGCCGGCAGCGCCCGTGCGCTCTCCGACGGCGCCGGCTGCGCCAGGAAGGTGTTCGGGAAGCAGTGCAGCAGGGCACCGGCCAGCGACCGGAACGCCTCGGCCCGCACCAGGGGCGTGCGCAGCGCCTCCGCGTTGGGCAGCAGGTCCCGGTGGAAGTGCCGGACCTGGGCCAGCCAGTACCGCGTCATCTGCGCGGACACGGGCGTGCTGCCCGTGTCCGCGCAGCGCGAAGTCCGGCCGGCCGAGCAGGTTGCGCGCGATCGCCTCGACCGAGCGGGCGTCCAGGACCACGGTGCTCAGCTCCAGCAGCCCGTCCCACCGGCCGCCGTACAGACCCTGGGGCAGCAGGAACGGCAGGGTCGTGCCGATGCGCTCCTTCCCGGAGCTGACCGTCAGCCGCCCGGTCAGCACGTGCACGACCGAGTACGTGCCCGAGACGTCGCCCGTGCCGGAGGACTCCGAGGTGGACAGCCGGAACCGGTGCGCCAGGAGCGGGCCCGTCGAGGCCGCCGCCATGCGCAGCTCGAACGAGGCGTCGGTGGGTGGGCGCATGCCGAGACCCGTGTAGAGCTCGGACATGGCGGCGATGCCCCGGTCGGCGTCGTTCGTGGCGAACGACGTCCGGCGGACCGGGTCCGCCGCGGGGCCGGAGTTCTCGCCCGGGGCGGACGGCTCGGTCGTGGTCATGGATGTCCTCGGCACGTGCAGGAGCGGCCCCGTTCCGGGGCCGCTCCTGGTTCGGTGCGCTATCGGCGGTTGAGGAGGCCGCGCAGCATGCCGCCCAGACCGCGGCCGCTCCTGCCCGCGCCCGCCTGGCCGGCGGCGTTCATTCCGCGGGTGCCCCGGCGTCCGCCGGCGGGACGGCCGGCGGTCCCCCCGGCACGTCCGGTGAAGCTCCTGATGATGCTGTTCAGTCCCACGGTGGACTCTCCTTCGGGTCGGCCTGTCGAGCGACTGTCGTCAGCTCACTGTCGACTCTACGCCCGGTGGCCGTCCCGGACCACGGGGCCGTTCAGCGGACCTCGTGGCCGGCCGCGCGCAGCGCGTCCTTGACCTCGGCGATCGCGTGCACGGGACCGAAGTGGAAGATCGAGGCGGCGAGCACGGCGTCCGCGCCCGCGTCCACCGCCGGCGGGAAGTGCTCGGGGGCGCCCGCGCCGCCGGAGGCGATGAGGGGCACGTGCACCCGGGCGCGCACGGCTTGGATCATCTCCAGGTCGAAGCCCGCCCGGGTGCCGTCCGCGTCCATGGAGTTGAGCAGGATCTCCCCCACGCCGCGGTCCTCGGCCTCCTGCGCCCAGTCCAGGGCGTCGAGACCGGTCAGCGTGCGCCCCCCGTGGGTCGTGACCTCGAAGCCGGAGGGCGTGTTGCCCGTGCGGCGGGCGTCGAGGGAGAGGACGAGCACCTGGCTGCCGAAGTGCCCGGTGATCTCGTCGATCACGCCGGGCCGGGCGACCGCGGCGGTGTTGATGGACGCCTTGTCCGCGCCGCAGCGCAGCAGCCGGTCGACGTCGGCGACCGCGCGGACGCCGCCGCCCACCGTGAGCGGGATGAAGACCTGCTCGGCCGTGTGGGAGACCACGTCGAAGGTCGTGGCCCGGGCCGCCGAGGAGGCCGTGACGTCGAGGAACGTCAGCTCGTCCGCACCGGCCTCGTTGTAGCGCTTGGCGAGCTCCACCGGGTCACCGGCGTCGCGCAGGTTCTCGAAGTTCACGCCCTTGACGACTCGACCGGCGTCGACGTCCAGGCAGGGGATGACACGTACGGCAACGCCCACGGGCGGCACCTCCTCGGCTGCGGGGATGGGGCGGGAAGGGGGTCAGATCCGGGCGGCCTGGATCGGGGAGACCAGGATGGCGCGGGCCCCGACGTCGTAGAGGGCGTCCATGACCTTGTTGGTCTCGGACTTGGGGACCATGGCGCGCACGGCCCAGGCGTTGCCGCGGCCGAGCCGGGAGATGGTGGGCCCCTCCATTCCGGGGGTGATCCGGGTGGCGGCCTCGACGTACTCCTCGGCGACGTCGTAGTCCATCAGCACGTACTGCCGGGCCACGAGCACGCCCTGCAGGCGCCGCCGGAGCACGGCCAGGCCCTCGGGCTCCCCGGCCGCACGGCTGCGGATGAGCAGCGCCTCGGAGGTCATGATGGGGTCGCCGAAGACCTGCAGGCCCGCGGCGCGCAGGGTGTTGCCGGTCTCCACGACGTCGGCGATCGCGTCCGCCACGCCCAGCCGGATGGAGGACTCCACGGCGCCGTCGAGGCGGACCACGGAGGCCTCCACGCCCTGCTCGGCGAGGTAGTCGCGCAGCAGGCCGTCGTAGCTCGTGGCGATCCGCCGGCCCGCCAGCTCGGCGATCGAGGAGAACTCGCCCGCCGGGCCCGCGAACCGGAACGTGGAGCGGGCGAAGTCCAGCCCGAGGTCCTCGTCGGCGTGGGCCCCGGAGTCCAGGAGCAGGTCCCGGCCGGTGATCCCGACGTCGAGGATGCCCCCGCCCACGTACACCGCGATGTCCCGGGGGCGCAGGTAGAAGAACTCGACGTTGTTCTCGGGGTCCACGAGCACCAGCTCGCGGGAGTCCCGCCGCTGCCGGTAGCCGGCCTCCTTGAGCATGGTGACGGAGGACTCGGACAGGGCGCCCTTGTTGGGCACTGCGACACGCAGCATGGGGTTCCTTCTCGGCTCAGGGAGTTCGGTGGGGCGGGGACGGACGGTGCGGCGGGGGGCTCAGAGGTGGCGGTAGACGTCCTCGAGCCGCAGACCCTTCGCGACCATCATCACCTGCACGTGGTAGAGCAGCTGCGAGATCTCCTCCGCGGCCTGCTCCGAGGTCTCGTACTCGCAGGCCATCCAGACCTCGGCGGCCTCCTCGACGACCTTCTTGCCGATGCCGTGCACGCCGGTGTCGAGCTCCCGGACCGTGCCGGAGCCCTCCGGTCGGGTCACGGCTTTGTCGCTGATCTCGGCGAAGAGGGTCTCGAAGGTTTTCACGACTACCAGGGTAATGGGTCCGCGACGGCCTCCGGACCGGCGCGGGCCCGCACGCCCCGCGGGACGGGGCTCAGACCCCGAGGGAGCGCAGCAGCAGCGCGGTGCGCACCGCGGCGGCCGTGGCCTCGTAGCCCTTGTCCTCGTGGGAGCCCTCGAGCCCGGCGCGGTCCAGGCCCTGCTGCTCGGTGTCGCACGTGAGCACGCCGAAGCCCACGGGCACGCCGGTGCGCACCGACACGTCCGTGAGGCCCTGCGTGGCCGCCGAGCACACGTAGTCGAAGTGCGGGGTGCCGCCGCGCACGACCACGCCGAGGGCCACCACGGCGTCGAGGCCCGGGGCGAGGCGGGCCGCAGCGACGGGCAGCTCGAAGCTGCCGGGCACGCGCACGACCGGCGCGTCCCGCACGCCGGCGTCGGCGAGCGCACGGCGGGCGCCGTCGACCAGCCCGTCCATGATCTCGGTGTGCCAGCTGGAGGCGACGACGGCGACGCGCAGGCCGCTCGCGTCGTCGGTGCTGAGGTCGATGTCGGGGGCGCCGTGTCCGCTCATGGGGTGTGGTCTCCTGTGCCGTTGGTGGTGCTGTCGGTGGTGCTGTCGTACGTGCGGTCGGTCGTGCTGTCGGTGCTGCGGTCGGCCCGGCCGCCGGGCTCCGCCGCAGGGCCGCGGTGGGCGGTGGGGTCGTCGACGTGGCGCAGGCGGTGCCGCATGCGGTCCCGCTTGGTCACGAGGTAGTCGTGGTTCTCCGGGCGGGCCGGCACCTCGTTCGGCACCATGGCGACCACCTCGATCCCCAGGTCGGCCAGGCGCTCGGCCTTGGCGGGGTTGTTGCTCAGCAGCCGGATCCGGGTCAGCCCGAGCCGGTGCAGGATGGCCGCCGCGGCGGTGTAGTCCCGGGCGTCGGCGGGCAGGCCGAGCAGCTCGTTGGCCTCGACCGTGTCCGCCCCGCCGTCCTGGAGCTTGTAGGCGCGCAGCTTGTTCACCAGCCCGATCCCCCGGCCCTCGTGGTTGCGCAGGTAGATGAGGGTGCCGCCGTCGTCGGAGATCCGGCGCAGCGCCAGGTGCAGCTGGGGCCCGCAGTCGCACCGGTAGGAGCCGAAGACGTCCCCCGTGAGGCACTCGGAGTGCAGCCGCACGAGCGGGGGCCGGCCCACGGGCACGCGGTCCGAGGAGGGCGCGGTGAGGCTGAGGTGCTCGGCGACCGCGTCCCTGGGCCCGCCCGGCAGCTGCCAGCCGATGACCTCGAACCGGCCCTCGGGCGTGGGCACCACCACGGGCTCGGAGCTGACCAGAGGGGCGTCCGGCCTCATCGGCGGTCCTCCTGCAGCTGCGCCGCCAGGTCCTCGATGCTCACGAGCGGGATGCCGTGCCGGTCGGCGAAGGCGCGCAGGGCGGGCAGCCGCATCATCTCGCCCTCGTCGTGGACGAGCTCGGCGATCACGCCGACCGGCTCGAGCCCGGCGAGGGAGCACAGCTCGACGGCGGCCTCGGTGTGCCCGCGGCGCACGGCGACCCCGCCCTCGGCGGCCCGGAGGGGCAGCACGTGCCCGGGCCGGGTGATGTCCCCGGGCCCGGCGGCGGGGTCGGCCAGCACCCGGGCGGTGAGCGCGCGGTCGGCGGCGCTGATGCCGGTGCTCACCCCGAGGCGGGCGTCGCACGTGACGGTGTAGGCGGTGCCCTTCGAGTCCTCGTTGACGTCGACCATCGGGGGCAGCCGCATCGCGTCGGCCCGCGCCCCGGTCATGGGCACGCACACGACGCCGGAGCTGTGCCGGATGGTGAAGCCCATCAGCGCGGGCGTGGCGTGCTCGGCCGCGAAGACGATGTCGCCCTCGTTCTCCCGGTCGGCGTCGTCCACGACGACGACGGGCCGGCCCTGGGCCATGGCCTCGACGGCCGCCCCCACGGGGTCGAGCCGGATCTCCCCGGTCGTCCCGTCGCCCCCGCGGCCGGTCCCCTCGTGGGTGCTGCTGGTCCGCATCATGCTCCTTCTCCTGCCGTGGTCCGGGCCGTCTCCGGCGCCGGGGTGCTGTCGGTCCGGGCGAAGGCCAGCAGGCGCTGGGCGTACTTCGCGAGGACGTCGACCTCGAGGTTGACGGACGCGCCGACGGGGCGGCGTCCGAGGGTGGTCTCGGCGAGGGTGGCCGGGATGAGCCCGACCTCGAACCAGTGCTCCCCGGCGCCGGGGGAGCTGACCGCCGTCACCGTGAGGGACACGCCGTCCACGGCGATCGACCCCTTCTCGGCGAGGAACGGGGCGAGCTCGGCGGGCACGGCGACCCGGACCCGCTCCCACTCCCCCAGGTCCTCGCGGACCGTGACGGTGCCCGTGCCGTCGACGTGGCCCTGGACCACGTGCCCGTCCAGCCGACCGCCGGCGGGCACGCAGCGCTCCAGGTTCACGGTGTCCCCGGCGGCCAGCGCCCCGAGGTTGGTGCGCACGAGCGTCTCGCCGATGACGTCGGCCAGGAACTGCCCGGGGCCGATCTCCTCGGTGCGCGTGGCCGTGAGGCAGACCCCGTTGACGGCGAGGGAGCCGCCGTGCGGCAGGTCGGCCACGAGCGGGCCGGCGTCCACGAGGAGGCGGGCGCTCGTGCCGTCGGGGCGGGGGTCGACCGAGCGCACGGTGCCCTGGCCGGCGACGATTCCTGTGAACATGCGGTGCTACCTCTGTCTCTGTCCTGGTCTCTGACTCTGTCTGTCTGTCTGTCGGTCTTCGGGGCCGGCGGTCCGCTCAGTCCGGCGGGACGGGCCGCAGGTGGATCCACAGGTCGGGGCCGAGCTGCTGCACGGGCCCGCCGCCGGCGGGGTCGAGCCGCCACCGGGAGGCGTCCGCGAGGGTGCCGATGCCCAGCTCCTCGAAGGCGGGCCGTCCCGCCCCGAGCACGAGGGGCGCCTGGTAGAGGCTGAGCTCGTCGACGAGCCCCGCGCGCAGGAAGCCGGCGGCGACGGTGGCCCCGCCCTCGATCAGCACGTGGCGCACGCCGGCGTCGTAGAGCTCGGCCAGGGCGGAGTGGGGGTCGTGGGTGGCGACGTGCCGGAACCGCCCGTCGGTCCCGCGGATCGCGGCGTCCCGGGGCACGGGGCGCAGGCCCATGGCCACGCGCAGGGGCTGCCGCGGGACCACGCCGCCGTCGCCGGTGCGGGCGGTGAGCCGGGGGTCGTCGGCCAGGACCGTGCCGCTGCCCACGAGGACCGCGTCGGCGCGGGCGCGCAGGTCGTGCCCGTGCTCGCGGGCCGACGACGACGTGATCCACCGGCTGGTCCCGTCCGCGGCGGCGATCCGGGCGTCGAGGCTCTGGGCGACCTTCAGGGTCACGAACGGGCGCTGGGCGCGCACGGTCTCGCCCCAGCGGTCGTTGAGCCGCTCGGCGTCCTCGGCCAGCAGCCCCGAGCGGACCTCGAGGCCCGCGGCGCGCAGGGTGGCGGCTCCGCCGGCGGCGGCGGCGGTGCGGTCGGGGGCGCCGTAGACCACGCGGGGCACACCGGCCTCCACGATCGCCTCGGCGCACGGGCCGGTGCGGCCCCAGTGGTTGCACGGCTCGAGTGTGACGTACATGGTGGTGCCCCGGAGGTCGGTGCCGGCGGACCCGGCGCGCTCCAGGACGTCGACCTCGGCGTGGACGGTGCCCGCCCCGCGGTGGTGGCCGACGTGCAGGATCCGCCCCTCGGCGTCGACGAGGACGGCTCCGACGAGGGGGTTGGCCCCGCGCGGGCCGCGCGCCGCCGCGTGCAGGGCGGTCCGCATGACCGAGCGCTCGGCGTCGTCGCCGGTCCGGTGCTGCGGGTCCATCACGTCGTCCTTTCCCGGGGCGGAACCGGGGCGCAGGACAACGGTGCCGCCGTCGGGACCCACGGGTCCGGACGGCGCCGTGGCGGGTGCCGTCGACGGCACGCCACGAGGGCCGTTGAACGTGTTGCCTTCCATCCAGACTGTGACTGTCGGTACCGGAGTTCCACCGGTTCGGCCGGGCGACCCGTCGGTGCGGGCGCTGGGCGCCCGCAGGGACGTGGTCGTCCGGTTCGCGGACTGTGACCGCCGGTTCGGACTTCCACCGACCCCGGAACACGTTGTTCGTGCCCCGATTATGTCACAGGGCGTGCCCGCGGCGGCCCGCGGCCGGCCGGCTCAGGACTGCGCGGAGCGGGCCGCCCCGCGCAGGGCCGTGATCGCGGCCCCGGGGTCCTCCGCGCCGTAGACGGCGGAGCCCGCCACGAACGTGTCGGCCCCGGCCTCCGCGGCCCGCACGATGGTCTCCTCGGTGATCCCGCCGTCCACCTGCAGCGCCACCCGTCCCCCGCCGGCCCGGATCGCCTCGGCGGCCCGGCGGATCTTCGGCAGCGTGACGTCGAGGAAGGCCTGGCCGCCGAAGCCGGGCTCCACCGTCATGACCAGGAGCATGTCCAGCTCGGGCAGCAGGTCGAGGTACGGCTCCACGGGGGTCGCGGGGCGCAGGGCCATCCCGGCGCGGGCGCCGTGGGCGCGCAGCTCGCGGGCCAGCTTCAGCGGGGCGCGCGCGGCCTCGGCGTGGAAGGTGACCGACTCGCAGCCGAGCTCGGCGTAGCCCGCGGCCCAGCGGTCCGCGTCCTCGATCATCAGGTGCACGTCCAGCGGGAGGGGGCTGACGGCGAGGATCCGTTCCACGAGGGGCATGCCCAGCGTCAGGTTCGGGACGAAGTGGTTGTCCATGACGTCCACGTGCACGGCGTCGGCGGCGGCGATCCGGCCCAGCTCGGTCTCGAGGTTGACGAAGTCGGCGGAGAGGATCGAGGGGTGGATGCAGGTGCGGGGCACGGGGACTCCTGGTGGTCGGGCGGTCGGGGGCTCAGCGCTTGCGCAGCAGGGCCAGGAACATGGCGTCCGTGCCGTGGACGTGCGGCCACAGCTGGACGGTCGCGGGGCCGGCGTCCCCCGCCCACGGGCGGGACGGGTCGCGGTCCCCGTCGAGGCTGCCGGGCAGGGCCGCGGCCCGGACCGGCGCCAGGGCGTCGACCAGCTCGGCGTCCTCGCGGCGGGCCAGCACGTCCTGGACCACGGCGAGGGTCTCGGCCGCGTGCGGGGAGCAGGTCGCGTAGGCGACCAGGCCGCCGGGGCGGGCGACGTCCAGGGCGGCGTGCAGCAGCTCCCGCTGCAGCGGCCCGAGCTCCGCCAGGTCGCGAGGGGTGCGCCGCCAGCGCGACTCCGGGCGGCGGCGCAGCGCCCCGAGGCCGGTGCACGGGGCGTCGACGAGGACCCGGTCGAAGCCGGCCTCCTCGACGGGGCGGCCGCCGAGCAGCTCGTCGGCGGCGCGCCCGTCCCCCGTGCGCACCGTCCAGGCGCGCTCCGGGACCGGCCGCAGGGCCCGGCGCACGAGCTCGGCCCGGTGCGGGGCCACCTCGTTGGCCGTCAGGTGCGCCCCCTGCCGGTCGGCGAGCGCCGCCAGCAGGGCCGCCTTCCCGCCCGGGCCGGCGCACATGTCCAGCCAGCGCCCGCCCCCGGCGACGCCGTCGGCGTCCTGGCCGGCGGCGAGCAGGGCGCGGGCGACGAGCTGGGACCCGGCGTCCTGGACGCGGACCCCGCCCTCCCGGACGGAGGCGAGCCGGTGCAGGTCGCCGCCGCTGCTCAGCGCCGAGCCCGGGACGAGCGTCCCCTGCTCCGCGCCGGCGGCGAGGGCCTCGTCGAGGTCGCCGAGACCGGGCAGGGCCACGAGGTTGACCACGGGGGCGGCGTTGTCCGCCTCGAGCAGCGCCTCGAGCTCGGCGGCGTCCCGCCCGTGGGCGGTGAGCGCCTGGCGCAGGGCCCGGACCACCCACGCCGGGTGGGCGTGGGCCAGGCCCAGGCGGGCGGTCTCGTCGACGGCCTCGACGGTCAGCTCCGCGATCCACGCGGGCAGGTCCCGGGCCGCGACCTTGCGCAGCACCGCGTTGACGAGCCCGCCGGGGCCCGCGCCGACGACGGCCCGGACGAGGCCCACCGTCTGGTCGAGGGCCGCGTGGTCGGGCACCCGCATCGCGAGCAGCTGGTGGGTGCCCAGGCGCAGGGCGTCCAGCACCGCGCCGTCGAGCTCGCCCAGGGGCCGGTCGACGCACCGGGCGAGCACGGCGTCCCAGGTGCCCTGCCAGCGCAGCGCCCCGTAGGCCAGCTCCGTGGCGAAGCCCGCGTCCCGCCGGTCCAGGCGGTGGGCCCGGACCAGCTTGGGGAGCACGAGGTTGCCGTAGGCACCCTCCTCGGACACCGCGCGCAGGGTCTCGAACGCCGCCAGCCGGGCCGGGTCGGCCCGCCGCGTGCGCCCCGCGGGCGCCGCCGAGGAGAAGGAGCGGTCGGACTGCGCCCGCCGGTTGCGCTCGTGGCCCCTCGCGCTGCGCCGCGGGCCTCCCGGTCGCCGGTCGCGGTCGCCCCGCCGGTCGCCGCCCTGCCTGTCCTCGTGCCCGCTCACTGGAACACCACTTCCTCTTCCGTGCTGCGGCCCCGCGCCCAGGCGGTGGCCTCCATGGTCTTCTTCCCCGCCGGCTGCACCCGGGTCAGCTGGACGGCGTACGAGCCCGTGCCCACGAGCACGGCGTCCCCGCGCAGGACGCACCGGCCCGGGGCGAGGTCCCGGACGTCGGGGCGGGGCAGCACGAGGTCGAGCTTGAGCCGGCGCTCGTCGAGCCGGGTCCACGCCCCGGGCTCGGGGGTCGCCCCGCGCACCCGGTGGGCCACGGCCACGGCGGGGTCCGACCAGCGGACCCGCCCGTCCTCGGCGGTGAGCTTCGGGGCGTGGGTCACGTCGCCCTGCTGCGGGGCCGGGCGCGCGGAGCCGTCGACCACGGCGCGCAGGGAGTCCGCCAGCAGCGGCGCCGCGGTGCGGGACAGGCGCTCCAGGACCGTCCCGGCCGTGTCGTCGGGACGGACCTCGTCGGTCATCGTGCCGAGGACGGGCCCGGTGTCCAGGCCGGCCTCCAGCAGGAAGGTGCTGGCCCCGACCACCGTGTCCCCGGCCATCAGGGCCCGCTGGACGGGGGCGGCGCCGCGCCACTGCGGCAGCAGGGAGAAGTGCAGGTTGATCCAGCCGTGCGGCACGGCGTCCAGGGCCGCCTGCGGGACCAGGGCCCCGTAGGCGACGACGGCGGCGACGTCCGCGCCCAGCCCCCGGATCCGCTCGGTCAGCTCGGCGTCCACCCGGTTGGCCTTGAGCACGGGCAGCCCCCGCCGCCCGGCCTCCTCGGCCACGGGTGAGGGGGTGAGCACCCTCTTGCGCCCCACGGGGGCGTCGGTGCGGGTGAGGACGGCCACGATCTCGACGTCGGGCCGCTCGGCCAGGTGGACCAGGGGCGGCACGGCGACGGACGGCGTGCCGGCGTAGAGGATCTTCACGGCTCTCCTGACGGGTGGGGACGGGGGCGGGATTCAGGCCGGGCCGGCGCCGAAGGAGCCGGCCCCGAAGGAGGTTCCGACGTGCGCGGCGCGCTGCCCGGCCACGCCGCGCACCACGCCGTCGTAGCCGGCGGCGCGGATGGCCCGCATCGCGTCCCGCTTCTCGGCGCCGGTCAGCCGGTCGACGTAGAGCCGCCCGTCCAGGTGGTCGGTCTCGTGCTGCAGGCAGCGCGCCAGCAGGCCGGTGCCCTCGACGGTCAAGGGGGCGCCGTGCTGGTCGAGGCCGGTGACCCGGGCCCAGTTCCGGCGCGGGGTGTCGTAGGCCAGTCCCGGGACGGAGAGGCAGCCCTCGCCGCCCTCCTGGGGCTCCTCGCCCACCTCCAGGACCGGGTTGACCACGTGCCCCGCGCTGCCCTCGACCGCCCAGGTGAACAGCCGCACGCTGACGCCCACCTGGGGCGCGGCGAGGCCGACGCCGCCGACGTCCAGCATCGTCTCGTGCATGTCGGCGACGAGCCGGCGCAGGGCGTCGTCGAAGGCCGTGACCTCCTCCGCGCGGGTGCGCAGGACGGGATCACCGATGGTGCGGATGGGCAGGACGGACATGGCGGGACCTCGCTCTCGACCCGGCAAGTCTACGGGCCGCCCGTCCCCCCGCGGGCACGCGGGGCGCTCCCGGCCTACGCCTGCTCGCGCAGCGGCGGGGGCGGCACGGGGCGCAGGGCGGGGCCGGCCGCGGCGAGGGCCGTCTCCTGGGTCCACAGCCGGTGCAGGGCGCAGAACTTGTACCAGTGCTGCTCGAGCACCGCCGGGACGGCCTGCACGGGCACGACCTCCGTCTCGCCGACCGCCACGCCCAGCAGCAGGTCCGCGCCGCCGTACGCCCACGGCTCCCAGGTGCCGGCGTCCGCGTCCACGAGGGACTCCTCCGCCTTGAGCCCGGCCACGAGCTGGGTCACGACCTTGGGGTCCAGGGACTTCACGCGCCCGTCCCGGTCCGTGCCCTTCGTCTTGTAGTCGATCAGGCACACCTTGCCCGCGATCCGGGCCACGAGGTCGAGGGTCCCCGCGTAGCCCACGGTGGAGTTCCACACCGTGACCTCCACGGCCAGCGGCTCGGGGGCGTAGAGGTCCCACCACTCGTCGAAGCGCGAGGCGAAGCGCTCCTCGCCGTGCTCGGCCAGCGCGGCCCGCGCCTCCGCGGCCCGGTGGGGCCGGCCGAGGGCCCGCAGGGCGATCTGCTCGGCGTAGGTGTGCACGCGGTCCCCGCGCGCCGCGGCCTCGTCGCGGTGCCGCTCGGCGGCCTTGGCCGCGTCGCGCACCACGGCGCGCAGCTGTGCCGGCGAGCCCAGGGCCGCGCGCAGCCGGTCGTCCCGCACGGCGGCCTGCGCGGCGGAGTAGCCGTACCACCCGTCCAGGTCCGTGGCGGCCCGGGAGAGGACCGTGGTGATGGAGGGGACGGTCGCCTGGTCCGCCACGGACCTCGCGTACATCCGCCCGTACTCGGTCTGTTCCGCCAGCCTGGGCTGTGTCACGCTGCTCGTCGCCTCTCCCTCGCCTCGCCCCGGGGCCCGGGGCGGTCCCGGTGCTCCGGGTCCTGCCCCGCAGGCTACCGACCGCCTCGGACACGGCGCCCGCCGGGCGGTGCCGTGTCCGGGCACGACGAAGGCCCCGGCTCGTGGAGCCGGGGCCTTCCAGGTGGTGCGCGATACTGGGATCGAACCAGTGACCTCTTCCGTGTCAGGGAAGCGCGCTACCGCTGCGCCAATCGCGCTCGACCGGCGGTTCCCGAGGGAGACCGTCAAGCGTGGTGGGTGTGCACCGAGGTGGAGACGGGATTCGAACCCGCGTAGACGGCTTTGCAGGCCGCTGCCTAACCACTCGGCCACCCCACCGGGACCTGGTCCTTGCGGACAGGGCCGTCGGTCACGACATCGTTCATGCCGATCACTGCGAGCGGACGACGGGAGTCGAACCCGCGACATCCACCATGGCAAGGTGGTGCTCTACCAGCTGAGCTACGTCCGCATGTCTTGCTTCGGTCGATCTCTCGATCTTCCGATCAGGAACTCTAGCACAACCGTTCCGGCGGTGTTCGCGCCGGTCCGAGGCGTGCAGGCGTCGACGGGATCGGTGTCCTGGGCGGCCTCGTAGCCGCTCCGCTCGCCGGAACCCGTCGGTGTTCCTGACAGGTGGAGACTTTACGGGACCCTTTTCCGAAACGCCAAATCCCCCGGGGAGCCGCGGCGCGGTGGGTGCCGGCGGACCGTGCCCGCCCCCGAATTGGCCCGCGGCCGGGATGTGGGTTATGGTTTTCGAGCAGTGAGCGCGATTGGCGCAGTGGTAGCGCGCTTCGTTCACACCGAAGAGGTCACTGGTTCGAACCCAGTATCGCGCACGAGCAGTGCACAGAGGGCCCCGGCTGGAATTCCAGCCGGGGCCCTCTGTCGTCGTCGGTGCGCCCTGACGACGCGCGGGCCCGTCCCTCCGGGCGCCGCGGCGCCCGGAGGGGGTGCGGGCGCTCAGACCGCGGAGACGTCCCCGAGGATGCCCTCGCGGGCCAGCGCCGTGAGGCGGGAGACGGCGCGGAAGTACTTCTTCTGGTAGCCGCCGGCCATCATCTCGGCCGTGAAGACCTCGTCGAAGGGCCGGCCGGAGGCGATGATCGGCAGGTTCTTGTCGTAGAGCCGGTCCGCCAGCACCACGAAGCGCAGGGCGACGGCCTGCTGCTCGATGGTGTGCACGTCGCGCCAGACCACGGCGTCGATCCCCTCGAGGAGCTTGCGGTACCGGGAGGGGTGCACGCTCGCGAGGTGCTCCACGAGGTCGGCGAACCGGTCGGCGGCCACGACGCGGCCCGGGAAGTGCTCCTCCACGGCCCGGTCGAGCTCGCCGTCGGACAGCGGCGCCGGGGCCTGCGGCAGGCCCCGGTGGCGGAAGTCCTCGCCGTCGATGCGCAGCACCTCGAACTGGTCGGCCAGCACCTGGATCTCCCGCTGGAAGTCCTGCGCGGCGAAGCGGCCCTCGCCGAGCGATCCGGGCAGGGTGTTGGACGTCGCCGCGATCCGCACGCCGGAGTCGGCGAGCTCGCGCATCAGCCGGGACATGAGGACCGTGTCCCCGGGGTCGTCGAGCTCGAACTCGTCGATGCACACGAGGCTGTAGGCGCTCAGGGCGTCGACGGCCTTGCGGAAGGTCAGGGCCCCCACGAGGTTGGTGTACTCCACGAAGGTGCCGAACGCCTTGGGACCGGGGACCGCGTGCCACAGGGACGCGAGCAGGTGGGTCTTGCCCACCCCGAAGCCGCCGTCGAGGTAGATCCCCGTCCGGACCTCGTCCTTGCGGGGGCCTCCGCCGAAGAGCCTCGTGAAGAACCCGCCGCCGGAGCCGGTCGAGCGGTTGACGGACTCCGCGAACTTCCGCAGCTCCCGCACCGCCTCCGCTTGGGACGGCTGCTGCGGGTCGGGGCGGTAGGTGTCGAACGAGACCTCCCCGAAGCGCTCCGAGGGCCGGAACGCCGACAGCAGTTCGTCGGCCGACACCTGGGGGCGCCGCTCGGTGAGGTGTTCGATCTGGATGCTCACTTGGGAGACCTCTCTGTCCGCCGCGCCCGGCGGTTCGCTGGTTCGGCGCGCCGAGCGGCGCACGCGCGTGCTCCGGCGATTTTACCGGCTCCCCGTCGCCCGGGACGCGCCCGCCGCGTCATCAGGGCGGCGGCACCGCCGCGACGGGGTCGCGGCAGGGCCGGGCCGGGGCCCCGGCGGCTCCCCGGCGGGGGCGGTCCGCCGCCGGGACCACTACCCTGGAGGGGAAGCCGGTCCGCGAGGACCCGTTCCCCTGATCCCCACCCCGGAAGGAGTCCCCATGGGCGTTGCCGTGGAGAACAACGAAGAATTCGCGCAGTACGCGCACCCCGAACGACTCGTGTCCACCCAGTGGGTCGCCGAGCACCTGGACGACCCCGGGGTCGTCGTGGTCGAGTCGGACGAGGACGTCCTGCTCTACGAGACCGGCCACGTGCCCGGCGCCGTGAAGATCGACTGGCACACCGACCTGAACCGTCCCGACACCCGGGACTACGTCGACGCCGCGGAGTTCGCCGAGCTCATGGCGCGCAAGGGCATCTCCCGCGACACCACGATCGTGGTCTACGGGGACAAGTCCAACTGGTGGGCCGCCTACGCGCTGTGGGTGTTCGAGCTGTTCGGCCACCCGGACGTGCGGCTCATGAACGGCGGGCGGGACAAGTGGGTCGCCGAGGGCCGTGAGCTGTCCACGGAGAAGGTCGTGCCCGAGCGCGCCGACTACCCCGTGGTCGAGCGCGACGACGCCCCGATCCGCGCCTTCCAGGAGGACGTGCTGGCCCACCTGGGCGAGCAGCCGCTGATCGACGTCCGGTCCCTGCCGGAGTACACGGGCGAGCGCACGCACATGCCCGAGTACCCCCAGGAGGGCACGCTGCGCGGCGGGCACATCCCGACCGCGGCGTCCGTGCCGTGGGCGCGGGCCGCCGCCGAGGACGCCACGTTCCGCTCGCGCGAGGAGCTCGAGGCGATCTACCGCGACGAGGTCGGGCTCTCCCCCGACGACGACATCATCGCGTACTGCCGCATCGGCGAGCGCTCCAGCCACACGTGGTTCGTGCTCAAGCACCTGCTGGGCTACGACAGGGTCCGCAACTACGACGGCTCCTGGACCGAGTGGGGCAACTCCGTGCGCGTGCCGATCGTCCGCGGCGAGGAGCCCGGCGAGGTCCCGGGGGCGGCCCGATGAGCGGGGCCCTGCCCGCCCAGCTCGAGGAGCTCGTCGCGGACTTCACGGCCGTGCCGCAGGAGGACAAGCTCGAGCTGCTGCTCGACTTCTCCCGCTCCCTGCCGGCGCTGCCGGACCGCCTGGGCGAGCACCCGGAGGAGCTCGAGCAGGTGGTCGAGTGCCAGTCGCCGCTGTTCCTGACCGTCGAGTGGGAGGAGGGCGCCGTCCCCGGCCCCGGCGCCCCGGTGCGGCTGTTCTTCTCCGCCCCGGCGGAGGCCCCGACCACCCGCGGCTTCGCCTCGATCCTGCACGAGGGCCTCGACGGGCTCCCGGCCCAGCAGGTCCTGGACGTCCCCGACGACCTGCCGGAGCGCTTCGGGCTCACCCAGCTGGTCTCGCCCCTGCGGATGCGCGGGATGTCCGCGATGCTGGCCCGGATCAAGCGGCGCGTCCGCGAGCTCCAGGACGCCTGAGGCCCCGGGGCACCGGCATGGCGAAGGCGTCCCGCGGTGCGGGCCCCACCGCAGCCGTCGCGCTCCTGGCGCGGGAGCGCGTGGCCTTCACCGTGCACGAGTACGCCCACGACCCTGCGGCCGCGTCCTACGGGCTGGAGGCCGCCGCCGCGCTGGGGCGCGACCCGGACCAGGTGTTCAAGACGCTGCTGGTCGTGCACGAGCGGGACTGGGCGGTCGCGGTGCTGCCCGTCTCCGCGCGGCTGTCCCTGCGCGCGGCCGCGGCCGCCCTGGGCTGGAAGCGGGCCGCCCTGGCCGAGCCCCGGCTCGCGGAGCGGCGCACCGGCTACGTGGTGGGCGGGATCTCGCCCCTCGGGCAGAAGACACCCTCCCCCACCCTGCTCGACGACTCCGCGGAGACATGGCCCACGGTCCTCGTCTCCGGCGGGCGGCGCGGGCTCGACGTCGAGCTGCCCCCGGCCGAGCTGCTGCGGCTCACGGGCGGGCGCACCGCCGCGCTGCGCTCCTGACCCGCGCCGCGGTCCGGACCGGACCTCAGCTCCGCTGCGCGCGCACGGGCCCGAGGGTCCTGGCGTCCTGGGCCAGCCGGGCGGGCAGCCAGCGCCGCACGGCGTCCTCCCAGCGCTGCGGGTCCACGTTCCACTCCTTGGTGTGCCGGGCGCGGGCGAAGGGCACGAACTCCACGAGCCGGTTGAGCTCCGCGAGCCGGCGGGAGCTGGCGGCCGGGACGAACTCGTCGTCCACGGAGTGCAGCACCAGGGTGGGCGTGCGCAGGTGCTCGGACCGGGAGAGCCAGTCGAGGGCCTGGAGGTCCACCGGAGCGGCGAGACCGGTCAGCATCCGCCCCGCCGGGTGGGAGATCAGGTTCGTGGCCAGCCGGCCGATCCCCGAGGGGATCCGGCGGGAGCGGGAGTGGTGGGCGATCAGCTCGAACCAGTCGACCACCGGGCCGGTGAGCACGAGGGCCGCGATGTCGTCCCGGTAGAAGGACAGGTCAGCCGTCTGCAGCGAGATCGCCCCGCCCATGGACCAGCCGAAGAGCACGATCTGGGTGGCGCCGCGGGATTTCGCGTAGCTGATCGCCGTCTGCACGTCCTTCCACTCCGTGAAGCCCAGCCCGTACCGGAAGTCGTGCGTGGGCGGCGCCTCCCGGTCGTTGCGGTAGGAGATCAGCAGGGAGGTCAGCCCGAGCTCCCGCGCCACCGGCACGGCACGGACCGTCTCCATCCGGTTGGCGCCGCGCCCGTGCACCATGATCGCCCACGGACCCGGGAGCACCCGGGGCCGCTCACCCTCCGGGGTCGGCCCGCCCTCCGCGGGGACCACCCAGCAGGGCGCCGGCCCGACCTCGATCGGGATCTCCACCTCCTCGAACGGCAGGCCCGCCGCCCCTGGGTCCGGGTAGACCGTCCCGGACCAGAAGCCGCGGGTCGCCCGGGAGAGGTCCCCCGAGTAGACCTCCTCGACCACCCGGGTCACGGTGCCCTCCCGGGGGGAGTAGGAGCGGATGGCGCCGATCCGGGCGTGACCGCGGCCCGCGTCGAAGCGCAGGCTGTAGGTCCCCGCCACGGTCGTGTCCACCGTGGCGGGGAGCCGCACGAGCGTCGTCGCGGACGGGTCGCCGTCCTCGCCGGTACGGGTGACGCCGAGGATGTGCAGGTCCTCGGAGCGGTACTTCGGCGGGACCACCACCTGCCGCGCGAAGTAGGCGGCCGCCGCGCTCGAGAGCCCGAAGGACAGGGACGCCGCCCCCACCGTGACGGCCGCGCCCACCACGGCGCCGCGCGCCCACTGCGTCGCGGACTGGGGCTCGAAGGCGGCGGGGACCGGCAGGGGGCGACGGGGCATGCCCCCCAGTCTTCCACGCAGCCCGGGCATAACCGGGAGGGACGCGTCGTTGTGCTGGCCGGGCGGTCCGCGCCCCGCAGGCCCCGCGCCGCCCCGTGCGGACCGCCGGGCGGGCCCCGTGCGGGGACCGCCGCCCGGAGCACCGACCACATCCCGGAGGACCACACCATGAGCGAGACCACCAGGCACGGCGACCGCCCCGACGCCACCGGACGGACCGAGGAGGACTGGCGCTCCATCCTGTCCCCGGAGGAGTACCACGTGCTGCGCGAGGCGGGCACGGAGCGGCCCTTCACCGGCGAGTACTGGGAGACGAAGGCCGAGGGCGTCTACGAGTGCCGCGCGTGCGGGGCGGAGCTCTTCCGCTCCGACACCAAGTTCGACGCGCACTGCGGCTGGCCCTCCTTCTACGCGCCGCTGGCCGAGGACCGGGTCCGCTACATCAAGGACACCGCCCTGGGCATGGAGCGGGTGGAGGTACGGTGCGCCGCCTGCGACTCGCACATGGGCCACGTCTTCGGCGGCGAGGGCTTCCCGACCCCCACGGACCTCCGGTACTGCATCAACTCCGTCTCCGTCCGCCTCGTGCCCGCCGGCTCCTGAGCGGTCCCGCCCGGACGGGACCGGGGTGACCGGGACCACGCCGATCGCGCGCTCGCGGCGTGGCACGACGGGCCGGGACGCCCCGACGGCCTACCCTTCCAGTGTGAGCGCGGTGAACGGCCTGACCGAGGTGTACCAGGACTTCCAGGACGCCCTCGAGCAGCTGCGCCGCACCGGCCACCGGGAGGGCGTCGAGCTCACGGCGATCCCGGCCCCGACGCACCTCGCGCCGTTCGCGGCCGCGGTGCGCGCCGAGGTGCGGCGACCGCCCGCACCGTCCCGCGCCCCGGCCCTCACGGCCGGTCCGGCAGCGGCGCGGGACGCCGGCGCGGCCGCCGTCCCGGACCGGGCGCCCGGCGCCCCGGAGGACGAGCTCGCCACGGGACGCTTCGTGCTCCTGCACGACCCGTCCGAGCCGACGGCGTGGGGCGGACCGTTCCGAATCGTCACCTGGGCCCGCGCGGCCGCGAGCCGCGAGATCGGCTGCGACGACACGGCGGGCGCGAACGCGTGGACCTGGCTCCTCGAGGCCCTGGAACGCCACCGGGCCGGATATTCTCGGGAGGGCGGCACCGCGTCCCGGGTCCTCGCCGAGGGCTTCGGTCTGCTCGGCGACCAGGAGGAGGGGGCCGACGTCGAGCTGCGGGCCTCCTGGACCCCCGACGGCTCCGACGTGGCACCGCACCTGGCGGCCTGGGCGGACACGGTCTGCACCTTCGCGGGCCTGCCGCCGTACCCCCGGGGCGTGACCGTGCTGCACCCGCGCCGCTGACCACCGAACCGACCGCGCCCCGCCGGGGCCGACACAGAATCGAAGACGCTCCTTGACCAGCCCAGCCGACCGCCGATCCGCGCCCGACGAGCCCTCGACCCCCGTGGTCGCCGGCTTCGAGGACTTCGAGATCCCCGACAGCGTCCACCTCGCGGCGCCGTTCGACGGGATCCCTCCCGTCATCGACACCGTGGCAGGACTGGAGCGGGCCGCCGCCGCCGTCGCCGCGGGCTCCGGCCCGGCGGCGATCGACACCGAGCGGGCGTCGGGCTTCCGCTACGGGCAGCGCGCCTTCCTCGTGCAGCTGCGGCGCGAGGGCGTGGGCACCGTGCTGATCGACCCGGAGGCCACCGGTTCGCTGGCCGTGCTGGGCGAGGCGCTCTCCGGCGTCGAGTGGGTGCTGCACGCTGCCACCCAGGACCTGCCCTCCCTGCGCGCCCTCGGCATGGAGCCGGACCGGCTCTTCGACACCGAGCTGGGCGGGCGCATCGCCGGGCTCCGGCGCGTGGGCCTGGCCGCGGAGACGGAGGAGCTGCTGGGCTACACGCTGGCCAAGGAGCACTCCGCCGTGGACTGGTCGAAGCGGCCCCTGCCGAGGGACTGGCTGAACTACGCCGCGCTCGACGTGGAGATGCTCATCCAGCTGCGCTGGGCCATGGAGGAGCTGCTGCGGGAGAGGGGCAAGCTGGACTGGGCGCTCCAGGAGTTCGAGGCCGTGCGCACCGCCGAGCCCGCTCCCCCGCGCCAGGACCCGTGGCGCCGGACGTCGGGGATCAACAAGGTGAAGGGCCGGCGCCAGCTCACCGCGCTGCGCGGGCTGTGGGAGGAGCGGGAGCGGCTCGCCCAGCACAAGGACGTCGCCCCCGGCCGGCTGCTGCCCGACGCCGCCCTGGTCGCCGCCGCGGCCGCCATGCCGCGCACCGTGCCGCAGCTCCTCGACACCCCCGGCTTCCACGGCCGGCTCGCGGCGCGGGAGGCGCCCCGGTGGCTGCGGGCGATCGCCGAGGCCCGCACGGCCACGGAGCTCGTCCCCTTCACCGTGAAGTCCGACGCCCTGCCGCCCGTGAAGGCGTGGGAGGTCAAGCGCCCCGAGGCCGCAGCACGGCTGCGGGTCCTGAAGCCGCTCGTGGCCGAGCTCGCCGAGGCGCACGAGCTGCCGACCGAGAACCTGCTCACCCCCGAGCACCTGCGGCGCTTCTGCTGGCAGCCGCCGAAGAGCACCACCGACCAGGCGGTGGCGGACCGCCTGCGGGACCTCGGGGCGCGCCGGTGGCAGGTCGAGCTGACGGCCCCGGTCCTCGGCCCGGCCTGGCGGGAGCTGCGGGCCCGCAAGCGCGCGGCGCGCCAGGTGGAGCGCGACCAGCCGCCGGCCGGGGACGAGGACGAGCCCGCAGCGTGAGCCGCTCCCTCCGGGGACGGAGGAAGGGCCCCGGCCGACGGCCGGGGCCCTTCCTCCTGTGCGGGCCGGGCTCCGCTCGCCCCGCGGCCCGCGCCCTGCGGCAGCGGTGCTGCGGGCGGGCGCCGGCGGGTCAGTGCTGCGTGTCGCCGGGGGTCGGGTGCGGCTCGGCCGGGTCCAGGGGGCTCTCCGGGGTCACCGGCTTCGCGTCCTGCAGGTCGGCGTAACCGGTGGTCGAGGTCCCGGCGGTCGAAGCCCCCGTGGCGGCGGCACCGCTGGAGGATCCCGTGCCGGCCGAGGACCCGGAGACCTTCTCCTTGACGGACGAGGAGGCGTCGGCGGCCTTGGTGCCCACGGTGTCCGCCGCCTTCTTGGCGCTGTCGGCCAGCTTCCCGCCGACCACGGGCACCTCGGACTTCACCCAGTCGGTGCCCTCGGAGACCTTCTCCTGGACCTTGGGGTCGTGCCACGTCTTCACGGCGTTCTGCTTGAGGGCCTCGTAGCTCTTGCGGCCCGAGGCCGAGCCGACCACGAAGCCGACCCCGAATCCGGTGACGAAGATGAGTCGCTTGATCATGGTGCTGTCCTTCCGTCCGTCCCGGCGCGGCGGCCGGGCCCGAGGACGAGCCGGTCGTGCACGGACCGTCCCGCTGACTGATGTCTTCATCATCCTACTGATGAACCGGCGCGGCGGACACCGGCCCCGTGCGGCTCCGCTCACAGCGATCACCGCACGGGGCGCCCTCGGGCAGGCAGCACCCGGGGGTGGGGCCCGGCGCCTAGACTGACGGCGGACCCGCACCCCGCCGTCGAGAGGACCCCGATGCCCGAGCGCCCGACCACCCCGTCCGCCCCGTCCCGGCGCGCGGTCCTCGGCCTGGCCGGGGCCGGCTCGACCGCGGCGCTCACCGCGTGCGCCGCCGACGCCCCGCCGTCGACGGGCGGCGGCCCCGCCGCCGCAGCGTCCGGCCCCGTGGACGCGGGCGCCCTCGAGGACCTGCCGGTGGGCTCAGCAGTGAAGTTCGACCGGGACGGCGTACAGGCCGTCGTGAGCCGCCCGGACCCGGACACGGTCGTCGCGTTCTCCCCCGTGTGCCCGCACCAGGGGTGCATGGTGGCCCCGCAGGAGGAGCTCTACGTCTGCCCGTGCCACTCCTCGCAGTTCGACCTCACGACCGGCGAGGTCCTGGCCGGACCCGCCGAGTCCGGGCTGGAGCCGTACCCCGCGAGCGTGGCGGACGGGCGGATCCTGCTCGGCTGAGCGGGGCTCAGCCCCGGTGCGACCGCGGCAGCGACGCCCCGCGGGCGTCCTCGGCCGTGTCGGGCACGGCACCCTGGCCGGCGGCCGCGCCCTGCACCGGGCGCGCGTAGGGCACCCGGGTGCCGAGCACGGAGGCCAGCGTGTCCTGGGCGACGCGCTGGGCGGTCAGGCCGACCCGCGTGAGGACCTGGGAGCGGGAGCCGTGCAGGAGGAACTCCGTGGGCAGCCCCACCTCGTTGAGGGCGGTGTCGACGCCCGCCGCCCGCATCTCCTGGCGGATCCGGGAGCCGATCCCGCCGGCGCGCACGCCGTCCTCGACGACCACCACGATCCGGTGCTGGGCGGCGAGCTCGATGACCGAGGCCGGCACGGGCAGCACCCAGCGGGGGTCGACCACGGTGGAGGTGACGCCGTGGGCCTCGAGCCGGTCGGCCACGTCCAGCGCCAGAGCGCTCATGGCGCCGACGGACACGAGCAGGACGTCCCGGCGGGCGCCCTCGGTCCCGCTCTCGCCGCCGCGGCGCGCGAGCACGTCCACCCCGTCCGCCAGCCGCTCGACGGCCGGGACGGGGGCGCCCACGGCGCCCTTGGGGTACCGGATGACGGTGGGGGCGTCGTCGACGGCCACCGCCTCGCGCAGCTCCTCGGTCAGGGTGGGCTCGTCGCGCGGTGCGGCCAGGTGGAGCCCGGGCACGATCTGGAGCAGCGCGAGGTCCCACATGCCGTGGTGGCTGGGGCCGTCCGGGCCGGTGACCCCGGCCCGGTCGAGGACGACCGTGACGCCGGCCCGGTGCAGCGCCACGTCCATGAGGAGCTGGTCGAAGCCGCGGTTGAGGAACGTCGCGTAGAGGGCCACCACGGGGTGGAGGCCGCCGTAGGCCATGCCGGCGGCCATGGCGATGGCGTGCTGCTCGGCGATGCCCACGTCCACGACCCGGTCGGGGTGGGCGGCCTGCATCTTCTGCAGCCCCACGGGGATGAGCATGGCGCCGGTGATGCCGACGACGTCCTCGCGCTCGTCGGCGATCCGGGCGATCTCGTCGCGGAACACGGCCGTCCAGCTGCGCTCGGAGCTCGTGGCCGTGGAGCGGCCGGTGACGGGGTCGATGACGCCCACGGCGTGGAACTGGTCGTCCACGTTCGCGGTGGCGGGCCCGTAGCCGTGGCCCTTCTCGGTGATCGCGTGCACGATGACCGGTCCGCCGTAGTTCTTGGCGTTGCCCAGGGCCTGCTCGACGGCCTCGAGGTCGTGCCCGTCGACGGGGCCGACGTACTTCATGCCGAGGTCCTCGAAGATGCCCTGGGGCACCACGACGTCCTTGATGCCCTGCTTCATCCCGTGCAGACCGCGGTAGAACATCTCCCCGACGGGGCCGGAGTGCTTCAGCAGGTCCTTCACGGTCTCGAGGGTCTGCTCGTAGCGGCGGTCGGTGCGCACGGCGTCCACGCCCTGCTGCACGCTGGCCTGGAGCTCCGCGAGGTGGTTGGCGAAGCCGCCGACGGTCGGGGCGTAGGAGCGGCCGTTGTCGTTGACCACGATGACGACCTTGCGGTCGCGGTCGGAGGCGATGTTGTTGACGGCCTCCCAGGCCATCCCGCCGGTGAGCGCCCCGTCCCCCACCAGCACCACCGTGTGCCGGTCGTGCTGACCGGTCATCGCGTAGCCGCGCGAGATGCCGTCGGCCCAGGACAGGGAGGAGGACGCGTGGGAGGACTCGACGATGTCGTGCTCCGACTCGCGCCGGTCCGGGTAGCCGGCGAGACCGCCCTCCTGGCGCAGGGTCTCGAAGTTCTTGCGGCCGGTGAGCAGCTTGTGCACGTAGGACTGGTGCCCGGTGTCGAAGACGACGGAGTCCTTGGGCGAGTCGAAGACCCGGTGCACCGCGAGGGTCAGCTCGACGACGCCCAGGTTGGGTCCCAGGTGGCCGCCCGTCGCGGAGACGTGGGTGACGAGGAACTCGCGGATCTCCTCGGCCAGCCGGCCCAGCTCCGCGCGGCTCAGTCCCGCGAGGTCCTCGGGCCCGGACACCCGCTCCAGCACGCTCATGGTTTCTCCCGCAGTCCTCGGCGTCGTGGTCGCTCGCGCCGTCGGTCCCGGGGGGCCGGGGCGGCGCGCTCCCCCGATCCTACTCGTTCGCCCCGACAGGGCCGACGACGCGCAGGGGCCCGGTCCGTTCCCGGACCGGGCCCCTGCGCGCTGCGAACGCCCTGGGATCAGGACTTCGCGATGTTCCTGAGCACGTACTGCAGGATGCCGCCGTTGCGGTAGTAGTCCGCCTCGCCCGGCGTGTCGATGCGCAGGACCGCGTCGAACTCGACGGTGGAGCCGTCCTCCTTCGTGGCGGTGACCTTGAGCGTCTTCGGGGTGGTGCCCTCGTTGAGCCCGGTCACGCCCTGGATGTCGAAGGTCTCCGTGCCCTCCAGGCCGAGGGAGTCCGCGGACTCCCCGGCCGGGTACTGCAGCGGGAGCACGCCCATGCCGATGAGGTTCGAGCGGTGGATGCGCTCGTAGCTCTCGGCGATGACGGCCTTGACGCCCAGCAGGGAGGTGCCCTTCGCGGCCCAGTCGCGGGAGGACCCGGAGCCGTACTCCTTGCCGCCCAGCACGACCAGCGGGACGCCGGCCTCCTGGTAGTTGATCGAGGCGTCGTAGACGGCGGCCTGCGGGCCGCCCTCCTGCGTGAAGTCGCGGGTGTAGCCGCCCTCCACGCCGTCCAGGAGCTGGTTCTTGATCCGGATGTTGGCGAAGGTGCCGCGGATCATGACCTCGTGGTTGCCGCGGCGGGAGCCGTACGAGTTGAAGTCCTTGCGCTGGACCCCGTTCTCGATGAGGTACTTGCCGGCCGGGGTGTCGGACTTGAACGAGCCCGCCGGGGAGATGTGGTCGGTCGTGACCGAGTCGCCCAGCTTCAGCAGCACGCGGGCGCCCGTGATGTCCTCGACCGGGGTCGTCTCCATCGTCATGCCCTCGAAGTACGGGGGCTTGCGGACGTAGGTGGACTCGGGGTTCCACTCGAACGTCTTTCCGGTGGGGGTGTCCAGGTTCTGCCAGCGCTCGTCGCCGTCGAAGATGGTGCCGTACTCGCGGGTGAACATCTCCGTGTCGATGGACGCGTCGATGATCTTCTGCACCTCGGCCGGGTCCGGCCAGATGTCCTTGAGGTACACCTCGTTGCCGTCGGCGTCCTGGCCCAGGGACTCGCTCTCGAAGTCGAAGTCCATGTTGCCGGCCAGGGCGTAGGCGATGACCAGCGGCGGGGACGCCAGGTAGTTCATCTTCACGTCCGGGTTGATGCGGCCCTCGAAGTTGCGGTTGCCGGAGAGCACCGAGGTCACGGCCAGGTCGTTGTCCTGGATGGCCTGGGAGATCTCGTCCTCGAGGGGACCGGAGTTGCCGATGCAGGTGGTGCAGCCGTAGCCCACGATGAAGAAGCCGAGCTCCTCGAGCGCCGGCACCAGACCGGACTTCTCGTAGTAGTCGGTGACGACCTTCGAGCCCGGGGCGATCGAGGTCTTGACCCAGGGCTTGGCCTTGAGCCCCTTCTCGACGGCGTTGCGCGCCAGCACCGCGGCGGCCATCATGACCGACGGGTTCGAGGTGTTGGTGCACGAGGTGATCGACGCGATCGAGACCGCGCCGTGGTCGAGCTCGAACTCGCGGCCGTCGGGCATGGTCACGGGGACCTGCTTGCTCGGGCGGCCGTCCTCGGCGAAGGCGTGGTGCTCGCGCGGGCGGTCCGCCTCCGACTGGTGGTCGTCCGCGGTGTAGCCGGGGGCGTCCGAGGCCGGGAAGGACTGCGCCGCGACGTCGTCCACGGTGTCGCCGGAGGCGTTGTCGTCGACGTGCGTGGCGTAGTTCTTGATGTCCTCGTGGAACTGCGCCTTCGCGTCGGTGAGCGAGATGCGGTCCTGCGGCCGCTTCGGCCCGGAGATCGAGGGGACCACGGTGGAGAGGTCCAGCTCGAGGTACTCCGAGAAGGTGATCTCCTCGGACGGGTCGTGCCACATGCCCTGTTCCTTGACGTACGCCTCGACGAGGTCGATCTGCTCGTCGGAGCGGCCGGTCAGGCGCAGGTACTCGAGGGTGACGTCGTCGATCGGGAAGATCGCGGCGGTGGAGCCGAACTCGGGGCTCATGTTGCCGATGGTGGCGCGGTTGGCCAGAGGCACGGCGCCGACGCCCTCGCCGTAGAACTCGACGAACTTGCCGACCACGCCGTGCTCGCGGAGCATCTCGGTGATGGTCAGCACCACGTCGGTGGCGGTGGCCCCGGACGGGATCTGGCCGGTCAGCTTGAAGCCGACCACGCGCGGGATGAGCATGGAGATGGGCTGGCCGAGCATCGCGGCCTCGGCCTCGATGCCGCCCACGCCCCAGCCGAGCACGCCCAGGCCGTTCTCCATGGTGGTGTGCGAGTCGGTGCCCACGCAGGTGTCCGGGTAGGCGCGCAGCACGCCGTCGACCTCGCGGGTCATCACGACGCGCGCCAGGTTTTCGATGTTGACCTGGTGGACGATGCCCATGCCCGGGGGGACGACCTTGAAGTCGTCGAACGCCGTCTGGCCCCAGCGCAGGAACTGGTAGCGCTCCCCGTTGCGCTGGTACTCGATGTCCATGTTGATCCCGATCGAGTCCGAGGTCCCGAAGGAGTCGATCTGCACGGAGTGGTCGATCACGAGCTCGGCCGGGGCGAGCGGGTTCACGCGGGCGGGGTCGCCGCCGAGGTCCGCGATGGCCTCGCGCATCGTCGCGAGGTCCACGATGCAGGGCACGCCCGTGAAGTCCTGCATGATCACGCGACCCGGGGTGAACTGGATCTCGATGCTGGGCTCGGCCGTGGGGTCCCAGTTGGCCAGGGCCTCGATGTGCTCGGAGGTGATGTTGGCGCCGTCCTCGGTGCGCAACAGGTTCTCGAGCAGAACCTTCAGGCTGTACGGGAGCTTCTGCGCACCCTCCAGCGTGTTCAGTCGGAAAATCTCGTATTCGGTGCCTTTGACGTCGAGTACGCCCTTGGCCCCGAAGCTGTCCACTGTGCTCATATGCGTGGAACTCCTCTCGCCACCGTCTTGGAAACGCCCGCGGGAGGACACCGGCGAAGGGCCGGAGGTTCTCCCGTGAACAGTCATCCGCCAGTGTAGCCCGTGTGAGCCCGGTGACTCCGAACGACTCCCGGCGGTCGCCGTCACGCAGCGGACGGCGGCGTCCGTCAGGGCTCCAGGACCGCGAGCGTCTCGACGTGATGGGTGTTGGGGTACATGTCGAAGGCGCGCACCGACCGCACGTGCCACCCGGCGCGGCGGAACCGGCCCAGGTCCCGCGCCAGTGTGGCCGGGTCGCACGCGAGGTAGACGATCCGGCGCGGGGCCAGCGCCACGAGCTGGTCCACGACGGTCCGCCCGGCGCCCGCCCGGGGCGGGTCCAGGACCACGACGTCGGGGCGGGCCGCGCCGCTCCGGGCCGGGCGGCCGCCCCGCGCCGGCCGGCGGCCACGGGCCGGCGCCGCCTGCGGCCAGGTCCGGGCGAGCACCTTGTCGACGCTCCCGCGCTCGACGCGGACCCCCGGCCGGCCGGCGAAGGCGCGGCGGGCGTCGGCGCTGGTGACCGGCGAGCCCTCGACGGCCAGGACCGTGCCCGTCTCCCCCACGGCGTCCGCGAGCGCGGCCGTGAACAGTCCGGCGCCGGCGTAGAGGTCGAGGGCGTGCTCCCCGGGGCGCGCCGCGGCGGCCGCGGGCACCTCCCGGTGCAGCAGGGCGGGGGCGGCGCGGTGGATCTGCCAGAACCCCTCGGCGGAGACCTCCCACCGGTGCGGGCCCACGTGTTCGGCGACCGACGGCCGGCCCGCCCACGTCTCGGGCTCGCGCTGCCCCTCGGCGCGGGCGGTGACGGAGACGTCCTGGTCCGCGGTGAGCCGTGCCAGCTCGCGGCGCAGCCGGTGCGGGTCGGCCCCGGCGGCCAGGCTCAGGTGCACCAGCGGCGTCCCGCCGTCGGCGGGGGCCGCGACGTCGACCCGTTCCGCCCCGCGCAGGTCGAGCCGCCCGAGCCGCAGGGCGTCGATGGCGGGGACCACGAGCGGGAAGCCGTCCACCGGGACGACGGCCGCGCTGCGGTGGGGGTGCATCCCGATCCGCCCCGCGGGATCGACCGCGAAGTGCGCCCGGGTGCGCCAGCCGAGGCCCTGCGGGTCCTCCCCCGGCACGGCCTCGACGACGAGCTCGGTCTCGAGCCCGGCCAGTCGGGTGAGCTGCTCGGTCACCACCGCGGCCTTGAGGGCGCGCTGGGCCTCCAGCTCGGCGTGGCCGAACTCCGCGCCGCCGACGGGCGGCTCGCCGCGCCGCCAGGTCAGCAGGGGGTCGGCCGGGGCCCACACGTGCTCGGTCCGCCGGTGGGGGTCCGCCTCGAGGACGGCCACGACGTCGCCGCGCCAGAACCGGGCCTCGGGGCCGCTGTCGGTGAGGCGGACGCGGACGAGCTCGCCGGGCAGGCCGTGGCGGACGAACACCACGCGCCCCTCGCCGGTGCGGGCCACGGTGTGGCCGCCGTGGGCGACGGGGCCCAGGCGCAGCTCGAGCTCGACGGGGACGGCGGGCACGGCGGGCTCGGCGGGGGCCGGGGGGTGGGACGGGGTCACGGGCGGGACGCTCTCTGCTCGGGGGCGGACTCGGGGCCCGTGTCCTGGCCGGAGGCGGAGGACAGGTGCCAGGGCACGGAGGCCGTCATGACCCCGCGCTCCTGGTGCAGGCGGGCCCGCAGCGGCCGGATGGCCTGGTTGTGCAGCAGCCGCTCCCACCGGTGCCGCACGACGTACTCGGGCAGGTACACCACGACCAGGTCCCGGGGCGACTTGCGGCGCACCCCGCGCACGTGGTCGAGGACCGGGCCGATGGTGTCCCGGTAGGGCGCGTGGAGCACGGTGACGGGCACCGGGATCTCGAGGCGGCGCCACTCGTCGAGGATCCGGCGGGTGGCGGCGGCGTTCGTGTCCACGACGACGGCCTCGAGGGTCGAGGGCCGGGACGCCCGGGCGTAGGCCAGGGCGCGCATGAGGGGCTTGCGGACGGAGGAGACGTAGATGATGGCGTGCACCCGCGAGGGCAGGGCCCGGACCGGGGAGTCGGGCTGCAGCGCGAGCTCCGCGTCCACGGCGTCGTAGTGCCGCCGGACCCCCGCCATGACCGCGCTGAGGACCACGATGGCCACGATGGTGATCCACGCGCCCTGGGTGAGCTTGGTGACGAGGACGACGACGAGCACCGCCGCGCACAGCACGAAGGCGACCAGGGCCACGGCCCGGCGCACGAACAGCTCGCGGCGGACCCCGGGGTGCGGGCGCATCCGCCGGACGCGCGCCCAGTGCCGGACCATGCCGGCCTGGGTGAGCGTGAAGGAGACGAACACGCCCACGATGTAGAGCTGGATGAGGCTGTTGACGTTGGCCCCGAACGCCACGGTGAGCACCACGGCGACGAGCAGCAGCAGCAGGATGCCGTTGGTGAACGCGAAGCGGTCCCCGCGCGCCTGCAGCTGCCGGGGCAGGAAGGCGTCCCGCGCCAGCCGGGACGCCAGCGTGGGGAAGCCGGAGAAGGCGGTGTTCGCGGCGAGGATCAGCACGCCCACCGTCGCGGCCACGAGCACGAAGAACCACAGGGAGTCGGTGCCGAAGACGGTCTTCGCGAGCTGGCCCAGCACGGGGTCCTGGAAGAAGTCGGGGCCGGGGAGCCGGCCGTCGACGAGCAGCTGCTCCTCCGGGTCGCCGACGACCACGACGTCCGTGCGGTCCGCGAGGTACAGCACCCCGGCCAGCAGGGCCGCCGAGATCGCCCCGAGCACGCCCAGGGTGGCCGCGGCGTTGGCGGCGCGGGGCTTGCGGAAGTAGGGCACCGAGTTGGTGATGGTCTCCACGCCGGTCAGCGCCACGGCCCCGGACGAGAAGGCCCGCAGCACCAGCAGGGCCCCCGCGAGACCGGCCAGCCCCGCGTCGAATCCGGCGGCCGGCAGGACCTCCCGGCCGGCGCTGGGGGCGTCCCCCAGGGAGCCGGTGAGGTCCTGGCCCAGGCCCACGAGCAGCAGCGCGGTCAGGACCGCGAGGAAGAAGTAGGTGGGCACGGCCGCGGCCCGGCCCATGAATTTCAGCCCGCGCAGGTTGAGCAGTCCCACGAAGAGGATCCCGGCCACGGCCAGCTCCACCCGCCGCCCGGCGAGCGCGGGCAGCGCCGCGGTGACGTACTGGGCGGCGGTGGCCATGGACACCGCCACGACGAGGGCGTAGTCGGCCATCAGGGCCGCGCCCACGCCCACCCCCGCGGTGCGGCCGAGGTTCTTGGAGACGATCTCGTAGTCGCCGCCGCCGGAGGGGTAGGCGCGCACGTTCTGCCGGTAGGCGGTGATCACCACGGTGAGCACCACGAGCACGGCCAGGCCCACCCACGGGGAGACCGCCACGGCGGTGGTCCCCGCGAGCGCGAGGGTGAGGATGATCTCGTCGGGGGCGTAGGCCACCGAGGAGAGGGCGTCCGCCGAGAACACCGGCAGCGCCGTGCGCTTGGGCAGCACGGCGTCGCTGAACCGCTCGTTGTGGATGGGCTTGCCGACGAGGGCTCGCCTCAGCGCCCGGGGAATGCTCTGCACGGCTCCCCACGGTAGTCCGTCCCGCACCGATTGTCCGCCGCGCCCCGTGCGGGCCGCGCCCCCCCGGGGTGACCTAGGCTGAGAGGCATGGCGCATTTCGTGATCATGGGAGTGGGGCGCGTCGGCGTGATGGTCGCCCACACCCTCGAGGACTCCGGGCACACCGTGGCGGTGATCGACCAGGACGACCGCGCCTTCCGGCGGCTGCGCAAGTCCTTCGAGGGCAAGAAGGTCACCGGCCTCGGCTTCGACCAGGAGGTGCTGCGCCGGGCCGGGATCGAGGAGGCCTACGCCTTCGCGGCCGTCTCGAGCGGGGACAACTCCAACATCATCGCGGCGCGCGTGGCGCGCGAGACGTTCAAGGTCCGCCACGTGGTGGCCCGCATCTACGACCCCTCCCGGGCGGAGTTCTACCAGCGGCTGGGGATCCCCACCGTCGCCGCCGTGCGCTGGAGCGCCGACCAGGCGCTGCGCCGGATCCTGCCCGAGCAGACGATCACGGCCGACTTCCGCGAGGCCTCGGGACGGCTGCAGCTGGGCGAGCTGTCCCTGGACGACTCGTGGTCCGGGCTGCACCTGGACGCGATCCAGGAGGCCACGGGGGTGCGGATCGCGTTCGTGACGCGCTTCGGGGAGGGCGTGCTGCCGGGTCCCGACATGAGCTACCAGCAGGGGGACGTGGTGCACGCCATGATGCGCACCGACGACGTCGAGGCCGTGTCCCGCGTCCTGTCCCGCCCGCCCGGCCCGGACGTGCTCGACTTCGCCAACTCCCTGCGCCGGGAGTCCGACGACGCGCCCGGCTCCGACGACACCTCCCGGGGAGGATCCTGATGCGCGTGGTCATCGTGGGCGCGGGCGCCGTGGGCGCCTCGATCGCCCGGGAGCTGCTGTCCCACCAGCACGAGGTGGTGATCTTCGACGAGAAGCCCGAGGTCATCGGCCGCTCGGACCTGCGCGGGGCCCAGTGGATCATCGGCGACGCCTGCGAGCTCTCCACGCTGCGGGAGGGCGGGCTGGAGGAGACCGACGTCGTCGTCGCCGCCACGGGCGACGACAAGGCGAACCTGGTGGTCTCCCTCCTGGCCCGCAGCGAGTTCGGCGTGCCCCGCACGGTGGGCCGGGTCAACAACCCCAAGAACGAGTGGCTCTTCGACGACGCGTGGGGGGTGGACGTGGCCGTGTCCACGCCGCGACTGATGACCGCGCTCGTGGAGGAGGCGGTCGAGGTCGGCGACGTGGTGCGCCTGCTGACCCTGCAGACGGGCGGGGCGACCCTCTCCGCCTACACGGTGCCGCACGAGCACCCCATCATCGCCACGATGGTCTCCCAGGTGCCGTGGCCGCCGGACGTGACCCTCGTGGCCATCCTGCGCGACGGGGTGCCCATCACCCCCTCGGGGGACGACGTGGTGGAGGGCGCCGACCAGCTGTTCTTCGTCTCCACCACGGAGGGCGAGGCGCAGCTGCGCGCGATGTTCACGACGGCCGGCCGGCACGAGCCGCACCGGAGCTGAGCGCGGCCCGGGGCCTCAGGGGGTGTCCTGCTCCTGGGCGGCGATCTGCTCCGGGGGCCGGGAGACGAGCCAGGCGAGCCACAGGGTCAGCGCGTACAGCGGCACGCCCATGACCAGCCGCGCCACGCCCAGGCCGGTGAGGTTCTCCGCGAAGTACAGGGGCACCTGCACGAGCAGGCGGGCCGCGAACATCGCCATGAGCATGACCGTGGCCACCTGGTAGGCGCGGCGGCGCACCGGGACGTCGCGCCACTGCGCGCCCTCCCCGCGGATGTAGCCGTAGAAGACGCCGAGCAGCGGCCAGCGCAGGAGCAGGGACGCGCCCAGGCCCGCGAACCAGGCCGCGTTGATCCAGAAGCCGGGGACGTAGTAGTCCAGCGCCTCGCCGGTGGCCCGCGCGAACAGCGCGCAGACGCCCACGCCCACGAACCCGGACACGGCCTGGACCAGGCTCTGGCGCTGGACCAGGCGCAGCACGGTGAACAGGGCGGCCGTGCCCAGGGACGCGGCGAGCGCGACCCCGAGGGTGTTGCCGACGAGCAGCACGGCGAGGAACACGAAGCCCGGCAGGATCGTCTCGGCCAGACCGCGCCAGCCGCCGACGGCGTGCAGCACGTCGAGCTGCCCGTTGTCCTTGCGGCGCATGCCCGAGCGCGCGGCGTAGGCGGCCATCGAGCGCTCCACGTCGTGGCCGCGCCCCGGCCCGTCCGCGGCGCTGCCGGGCTCCTGGGGATCCGTCATCTGCTGACCTGCTTCGCGATGATCTCGTAGCGCGGGTTGAACATCGAGGGGCGCCCGTCCCGGAAGCTCACCACGCCCACGCAGCGCAGCCGCGTCCCCGCGGTGACGCCCGGCACGGTGCGCTGGCCGTGCCACACGAGGCGCAGCGGCCGGGGGGCGGTCACGCCCTCGTCCCCCGGCGCCTGCGGGCAGTCCGGGGCGAGCAGGGCGGTGTAGTTCTGCGCGCCGGTCACCGGGGGCACGGTCACCTCCACCACGAGGCCGGTCGCCATCACCCGGCGCCGGCTCCCGGCGGCGGTCGAGGGGTCGAGGTCGCCCGCGCACACGGGCGCCTCGGCGACCACGTCGATGGACCCCGTTCCCGGTGTCGGCCGGAACTCGCCGGTGCCTGTTCTCGTCACGGCTCAGCCGATCTCGGTGATCTCGGGTCCGCGCCGCGGCGGCCGCACGGGCTCCGGCGCCGGCTCCGGCTCAGGCTCCGTGTCCGGGGCGGGGGAACGGACCGCGTCCTCGGGCACGACCAGCGTCAGCAGCTCCCGGGGGGGCATGGGCCGGTCGCCGCGCACCACCACGAGCTCGCGCACGACCTCGTCGAGGGCCGCGGCCGACTCCGCGGTCACCGCGGCGGTGCCCGTGAACACGGCCCGCACGAACCAGCGCGGCCCGTCGACGCCCACGAAGCGGGCGAGGCGGAAGCCGCGGGTCCCGTCGGAGGCGGTGGCGGGGAAGCGGGTGACGACCTGGAGCCCGAACGGGCCCTCCTCGACCGTCGGCTCGCCGTTGCTCGAGCGCAGCGACTGCACCAGCTCGCGGCGGACCTCGTCCCACAGCCCCTCGGAGCGGGGCGCGGCGAACGCCTGGACCTGGACCGAGCCGCCGTCGAGGTCGAGGGCGACGGCACGGGGGCGCTGCGTGCGCTCGTCCACCTCGAGCCGCACCCCCAGCCCCGGGCGGGGACGCACGAGCACGGCGCCGAGATCGAGGTAGCCGTCCCGGTCCTCCACCTGGGAGACGTCGAGCGGGCCCTGCGGCTCGCGCCGCCGCGCCGCCGCGGCGTCCTCCGCGCTCGGCGCGGCCTCCGGCTGCTGCGGGGCGGCGTCCTGCGCCGCGGCCTTCTTCTTCTTGCGACCGAACATGGTGTCGTTCTCCTCCGCCGGCACGCGGTGCCGGCTCGTGGCGTGAGCTCGTGGGGGGTCTGCTCGTGGATTCAGGCGGTGCCGCTGGAGCCGAACCCCGTCCCGCCGCGCGCCGAGCCGGGCAGCACGTCGACGAGCTCGAAGACGGCCTGCTCGACGCGCTGGACGACGAGCTGGGCGATGCGGTCGCCGCGGCGGACGGTGAAGGGCTCGGCGCCGTCCGTGTTGAGCAGGGTGACCATGATCTCGCCCCGGTAGCCGGAGTCCACCGTGCCCGGGGCGTTGACCACCGTGATCCCGTGCCGGGCCGCCAGCCCCGAGCGGGGGTGCACGAATCCGGCGTACCCCTCGGGCAGCGCGATCGCCACCCCCGTGGGCACCAGGGCCCGCTGACCGGGGCCGAGGACCACGTCCTCGCGCGAGCGCAGGTCGGCGCCCGCGTCTCCGGGCTTCGCGTACACGGGCAGGGGAAGGTCCGGGTCGAGGGCCTGCAGCGCGATGCTGAGCGGGCGCCCGTTGCCCGACGGCGGCCGGTGGCCTGTCGACTGGTCGTTCACAGTGCCCCACTCTAACGCGCCGGACCCCGGGCGCAGTCGTGAGACGCTAGAGGCATGTCCCGTCCTGCGTCCTCCAGTGCGTCCCCGGCCGACGGCCCCCGCGAACCCCGCCGGTCCTCCTCCGAGCGGCCCGGCGCCGAGATCCTCTACCAGGAGAAGCTCACCCCCGCGTGGTGGATGTGGCTGCTCGTGCTCTTCGCCGGCGTCGTCGCCCTCGTCGCGCTCGCCCCCATCGACCCGTGGGTGGCCGGAGCGGCGGCCGTCGTGGTCGGCGGCGGCACGGCCGTGGCCCTCGTCGCCTCCAGCACCACCATCGTCGTCACCGACGAGTCCCTGCAGGTCGGCCGGGCCCGCATCGAGCGACGGTTCGTGGGCGAGGCCGAGGCCTTCCGCGGCGACGACGTCCGCCGGGTCCGCGGCCCCGAGCTGGACGGGCGGGCCTTCATGAACTTCCGGGCGTCCGTGGGCCCGGTGGTGCGGATCCGGATCACCGACCCCGTGGACCCCACGCCGTACTGGCTCACCTCCACCCGGCACCCGGAGCGGATCGTCGAGGTGCTGTCCGCGCGCCCGTGAGCGCGCCCGCCGCCACCGCACGGAAGAACCCCGCCGCGACGACCGTCGCGACGGGGTTCTTCCGGTCCTCCGGACGAGCTCGGCCCTGCGGGGCTCAGCCCACGCACTCGACGCAGTACTTGACCCCGCCCCGCTCCTCGGCGATCTGGGAGCGGTGGCGCACCAGGAAGCACGAGCCGCAGGTGAACTCGTCCTCCTGGGCCGGCAGCACGACGACGGACAGCTCCTCGTTGGAGAGGTCCGCGCCCGGCAGCTCGAAGCTCTCGGCCGCGGCCGCCTCGTCCTCGTCGACGGTGCCGGACTGCGCATCGGTGCGGCGCGTCTGCAGCTCCTCGATCGAGTCCTCCTTGAGCTCGTCCTCCTGCTTGCGCGGCGCGTCGTAATCAGTGGCCATGTCCGGTCTTCGCTCCAATGCGGGGTCCGAGGGCGGGCTCCGGCACGGCTGTGCGCCGCCCTCCGGGCTCTGTGTCGCGTAGATTGTTCACCATCCGTGGGCAAAAATCCAACCCCGTCCCGGGCCCGCGAACACGCGGCCGGGCCCGTCCGCGGGCGGCCTCCGGCCGGGGCGCGCGACGGCCAGTAGGATTGGGGGCGGGTCCGGGCCGGCACATCGGCCGCGACCGACGGACCCGCCCCGCAGCGCCCGCTCGACGACCCCGAGCGCACCCGAGAACCACCCGGAGGAATGACAGCATGGAGCAGTTGCGCCTGGCAGGTGTGCACGACGACGGTGAGCACCTGGTCGTCGAGGACGAGGCAGGCACCCGCCACCTGTTGCGGATCGACCAGGAGCTGCGCCTGGCCGTCCAGCGCGCCCGGCGGCTGCCGGGCGCCCGCCAGCGGGGAACGGGCCAGTTCGGGCCGCGTGAGATCCAGGCCCGGTTCCGCTCCGGGGCCACGGTCGAGGAGATCGTGGCCGAGAGCGGGTGGGAGGCCTCCCGGGTCCGCCGCTACGAGTGGCCGATCCTCGCCGAGCGCGCCCACATCGCCACCGAGGCCCAGAAGGTCGAGATCGAGGACCGCTCCGCGCACCGCGGCTACCACTCCGTCTTCGAGGGCGAACCCCTCACCCTGGGCCGCGCCGTCGCCCACCGGGCCGCCGACCTCGGGGTGGACCCCTCCTCCCTCGAGTGGGACTCCTGGCAGCGGGAGGACCACCTGTGGGCGGTGGTCGCCCGGTTCTCCGTGATCGACAGCGCCGCCGCGCCCGCCCACGACGAGCCGCTGGCCGAGTGGCTCTACAACCCGGCGAACCAGAGCGTCCGTCCCACGAACGCGTGGGCGGAGGCCCTCACGGAGGCCGGCACCCCGGACACGCCGCTCGGCACGGGCCTCGGCGTCCTGGACGGGGGCCTCGACCCCGAGCTCACGCAGCTGCGCCGGTCCGCCGTGGAGGCCGACGACCTGCTCGACGTCCTGCAGGCCCGCCGCGGGCAGCGCATCGGGGAGGACGCCGAGGGGGACGACGCCCTCGCCGAGATCCTGGGCCGCGGCATGGGGCACGTCGAGCGGCGGCCCCGCCCCCTGGCCGCACCCGAGGACAGCTCCGTCTTCGACCGCCCCTTCCAGCCGGCCACCCGGTTCCCCGAGCCGGGTCCCGCACCGGAGCCGGCACCGGCCGGTGAGCCCGCGCCCCGGACGGACGGGCCCGCCACCGTGCTGCCCGCCGACGATCCCGTCGTCGAGCCCACCGCGCCCGCTGCGCCCGCCGCTCGCGCCGGCGCCCGGGACACCGTTCAGGAGAGGGCTTCGGAGACCTTCCGGGAGGCCGGACGGGAGCGGGGCGTCGACGACGGCACCGAGCGGTCCGCGGCGCGACCGGACACCGCCGCCTCCCGGGACGAGGCGCCCGCGGCCGGGGACTCCGCCGCCCAGGACTCCGCGCCCCAGGGCTCCGCGACCCAGGACTCCGCGACCGGGAGCTCCCGGGACGACGACGTCCGGGGCGACCGCTCCGCCGGCCCGGCCCCCGCGGTCCCCGGCGAGGAGCCCGAGGACTCCGGCCCCGCCGAGGAGACCGCGCCCGAACGGCCCCGCCCGCGCAACAAGACCGCCAAGGCACGGCGCCCCGCGCGGTCCTCGGTGCCCAGCTGGGACGAGATCGTCTTCGGCAGCTCGTCCGACTGAGCCCCCGGCGCCGGTGCGCGCCGTCCGGCGCCGCCGGCCCGGCACACGCTAGAGTGCACGCAGCAGGGGACGGCTCCGCGCCGTCCCTCCGGGCTCGTGCGCTCCCCCATCCCGCGCGCGGCCCGGACGGACGACACCACGTCAGGGGCAGCACGACATGGGCAATTCCATCCAGGACGACCTCTTCGGGGACGACGAGCGCGACGCCGCAGCCGCGGACCCCGGCGACCCCGGTGTCCGCGGCGCCTCCGCCGCTCCGGAGGCGCCGGCCGAGCTGGTCCGCGGCTCCGGGCCGGGACGGTTCGTCGCCGGGCTGGTCCTCGGCGCGGTCGTGCTCGTGGTCCTGGTCGGCGCGGGTGCGCTCTACCTGGGCGGCGTCGGTCGCGACCTCTTCGGCGCCGGCCGGGAGGCCGAGTTCACCCCGGCCCCTGCGGTGACCAGCTCGCCGTCCGCCACGCGCACCAGCACGCCCACCGCGTCGCCCACGCCGTCGCGCTCGCGCACGCCCTCCCCCACGCCGAGCCCCTCGGCGGAGGAGCCGGCACCGCCACCCCCGGCCCCGGAGCCCGTGGCGCCCCCGGCGCCGTACGTCCCCCCGGCACCCGTGGTCCCCGAGCCCGTCGTGCCCGAACCCGTGGTGCCCGCCCCGGTCCCGCCGCAGCCCGTGGTCCCCGCGCCCCCGGCGCCGGCCCCGTCCGCACCGGCCCCGGCGGATCCCGGTCCGACCACCCCGGGAGCGCCCGCGAAGGACGACGAGGCCGGCGCGGAGGACGTCGACCCGGACGAGGAGGACGCGGCCGAGGAGGACGCCGGCCCGGCCGCCGCAGAGGCGGGGACCGAGGGGGCCACCACGGAGGACGCGGCCGAGGACGCCTCGCCGGCACCCTGAGCGCAATCCCCCGGCCGCGGTCCACCCGGCGCGGCAGCCGGATCGCCGCGCTGCGCGGCGGCCCCGTGGCGGCTCATCCGGCGCGGCGGCCCCGTGACGGCCCACCCGACCCGGCACCCCGGTCGCGGCGTCCCTGCGCCGGCTCGCGGTGGGCGGGCGCTCAGGCCAGGCGCAGCAGCGGGACCTCCCGCTCGGCGCGCGTCAGCGAGCCGTGCTGGCCGACCATGGACAGGACGCTCGGGCGGACCCGGCCCAGGTCGAACAGCGCCAGGGGCTCCCGCCCCAGCACGAGGAGGTCGCCGATGCGCCCGCGCACCGCGTCGCGCACGAGCGCCGGCGGGCCGAAGTAGCCCGCGTCGAGGGCCGCCTCCCGGGAGAGGATCCACACGCGGGACCCGAACTGCTCCCGCCAGGCGGCCACGAGCGCCCGGACGTCCTGCGCCGTCGCGTCCGGCTCCAGGTGCAGCTGCACCGCGCGGGGCTCGCCGGCCGTGTGCCGGACACCGTCCAGCAGCCCCGGGAGCTCGGAGAAGTCGACGCGCGCGTCCCGCGGGACGTCCACCATGCCGTGGTCACCGGTCACCAGCACCGTGGTGCCGGCCGGCACGCGCGCGACCAGACGGCGCAGCGACGCGTCGAGCTCCTCGAGCTGGGCCGTCCACTCCCAGGACTCCCAGCCCCGGGCATGGCCGGTGCGGTCGAGCTCGTCCCAGTAGAAGTACATGAGGGCGTCGCGTCCCGCCGCGAGCTGGTCGAGTGCGGTGCTGACCCGCGCGGCCGGCCCCTCCGCGGCCACGAACCGGCCCCCGCGCAGGGCCGCGTCGGTGAGCCCGGAGCCGGCGAAGCGCTGCCGGCTGACCGTGACCACGTCCACGTGCTCGGCGGCGCGCTCGAGCACCGTGGGCAGCGGCTGCCACGCCCGGGGGTCCACGGCGGCGTCCCAGCCGCCGAGCTGGTTCACGACCCGGTCCCGGTCGGGGTCCAGCACGTCGTAGCCCACGAGTCCGTGCGCCCCGGGGGCCGCGCCCGTGCCGAGGGACGCCAGCGAGGCCGCCGTGGTCGTGGGGAACGCCGCGTCCAGGGTGGCCAGGCCCTGCGCGCCGGCCAGGCCCGGGGCGTGCCCGGCGCGGGCCCGCAGCTGGGCCCGTCCCAGGCCGTCCACCATGACGACGACGACCCTCCGGGCGGCGGGCAGCCCCAGCGCGTCCCGGAAGCCGGGCACGCCCAGGGACGCCGCGGCCGAGGACATGACCTCCGCGACCGAGCGGCTGCCGTAGCGCGGCGGCCCCGGCAGGTCGGCGGGCAGCGCGGCCAGGACCTCCTGCACCGCCCTCACCGGGCGGCGCCGCTGTCCCGGCCGGTGAACCGGTCGGTGAACCGGGTGCGCGGTGTGGCGGCGGCCGCCCGCCGCGGAGCCGGCGTGCGCCCGTGGGCCGGCTGGGCGATCTGCGCGCCGTCGGTCAGCGGGGAGAGGTTGGCCCGGCGCAGTGTGCGCGCGAACTCCCGCGCGCCCTCCACGGCGGTCGGGCCGTCGGCCTCCGCGCTGATCCGCAGCACGATGTCCTCCCGGGCGGCCGTGCCGGTGTAGCCGTGGTCGGCCTGGCACTGGGGGTCCTCGCACAGTGCGGGCGCCAGGTCCACGTGCAGGGTGCCCGTCCACGCGATGGCGAGCGTCACCTCGGAGATCGGGCTGTCCGGCCGGTAGTTGGCCGGCTGGTAGTACGAGTAGCTCAGCGTGACCGAGCGGATCTGCGAGATGCCGACCGTCTCCGTGGAGACCCGTGCCACCACGTCCCGGCCGCCCTCGTCGAACTCCTCGTCGTCCACGTGCGTCACGTGCAGCACGTCCTCGGCGAGCACCAGCACGGTGGTGTGGCGGTGCACCTCCGTCCGGTCGATGTGGGTCTCCAGCTGCACGAGGTGGGAGACCGGGGACCGGCCGTCCAGGGAGTCCTGGACCACGTCGATCACCAGCTGCGGGTAGAAGCCGGCCTTGTTGATGTCCTCGACCAGCCGCTGGCCGCGCTCACCTGAATACGTCATGGGGGCCATTTTCCCCCACGGCCGCGCCAGTGCCCAACACGGGCCCTCAGGGCACCCGGAAGTAGCACCGCTCCTCCCCGCCGCCCACGTCCTCGCAGACCCGTTCCAGCACCACGGGGCTCTCCTCCGGCGCCGGGCTCGGGGTCGTGTCGGCGCTGCGCGTGACCGTGGGCGAGCTCCCGGGACCGGGCACCCGCTCCGCGGAGCCCAGGGGATCGAGCAGCAGATATCCGCTCAGCAGCGCAGTCATCCCCACGAGGACCACGAACACGCCGGTCACGGCTCGGCCGCCGCGGCGCCGCCCGGTCCGCGCCGGCCGCGGGAGCGCCTCCGTGGCCCTCCCCCCGGCGGGCCGGCGGCCCGCCCGGTCCCGGCCGGGGTCGTTCCCGGTGCCCCCGCCGTCGCCGTCGCCGGACCCGCCGTGCCCGGAGCCGTCGCGCCCGGACCCGGCAGGGTCCGGCACCTCGTCGTCGCCCGACCCGGTGTGGACTCCCCCGGTGTCGACTCCCCCGGCACCGGTTCTCCCACTGCCGGTCGTCCCGCTGCCGGCGCCGCCGGCGTCGGCCAGCCCGCCGCCGCCCACCGTGGTCCCGGCCGTCCGCTGCCCGGTGCTGCCGGGAGCGGTGCCGGCGGAGTCGGTGCTCCCGGAGCCGGCGTCCAGGGTGTCGGGGCCGTCCGGGAACCGGCCGCCGGCCTCCGCGCCCGCGGCGGCTCCGCCGCCGAGCCCGGCGCCGGTCGTCCCGTCCGTCCCCTCCGTGCCGTCCCACCCGGTCAGCACCCGGCTCGCCCACGGCTCCGGCAGCGGCTCGAGGACGTCGAAGACCTCGAACGGCTCGCCGTCCCGGGTGCGGGCAGGGTCGAAGCGCCGTCTCGCCGCTCCCGCGGTGAGCTCGTGGAGCACGGTGACGGCCGCGTCGCGGCGCTGGGCGGGGTCCGGGGTGAGGAGGGCGGCGAGGTGCTCCGCGAGGTCGCCCTGCTCCCCCACCACGGCGCGCGCATCGTTGGGCCCCAGGCTCTCCTGCGGCTCCAGCGAGGGGTCGAGCATCCGCAGCGCGGTGATGCCCGCCGCGTAGAGGTCCTGCGCGGGGTTCGGGTCGGTGAGCTCGTAGGCCTCCGGGGGCAGGTAGCCGGGCGTGCCCACCACGGTGCCCGTCCGGGTCAGCCGGGCGTCCTGGACGCGCACGGCGATGCCGAAGTCGGAGAGGAGGACGTGGGGGCGGCCCGTCCCGGTGCTGTCCAGCATGAGGTTGCCCGGCTTCACGTCCCGGTGCACCCAGCCCTGGGCGTGCACGAACTGCAGGGCCTGGAGCAGCTGGGCGAGAACCTCCTCGGTCAGCTCCACCGAGGCGGCCCCGTTGTCGAGCAGCGCGGACTCCAGGGTGCCGCCGTGCACGAGGGGCATCGCGATGACCACGTGCGCGTCCTCCGCGGCCCACCCGTAGGGGGCGAGCACGTGCGGGTGGTCCAGCTTCACCGACTGCTCCCGCGCGAAGCGCAGCAGGTCCGCGGAGTCGCGCTGGCGCAGCACCTTGGCCGCGCACAGCTGCTGGAGCCGGCCGTCCCAGGCCCGCCACACGGAGCCGCTGCCGCCGCGCGCGATGGGGTCGATGAGGGTGTACCGACCGGCTATGGTGTCCGCCACGAAGTCCGGGCCCGCCTAGCTGCGCATGGCCCGGCGCGCGCTGTCCGTCCGCTGCCGGGCGTTGCCGATGCCGACCGAGGCCCCCAGCACGGTCACGGAGCCGCTGGAGACGAGCACGGGGTTCAGCTCCACGCGGGCGATCTCGGGGTGCCGGTCCTTGAGCAGCGCCACCCGGGCGACGAGGTCCTCGAGCCGGTCGACGTCCGCGGCCGGGACCCCCTGGTGGCCGAAGAGCTTGCGCGAGGCCTTGGGCTCGCGGACCATCCGCCGCACGTCCTGGTCGGTGAGCGGCGGGACCCGGTGGGCCCAGTCCTCGAGGAGGTTCACCGCGTCCCCCGCCATCCCGAACGAGACCACGGGGCCGATCAGGGGGTCCTCGATGGCCCGGAGCACCACCGACTGGCCGGTGGGGGCCATGGCCTGCACCTCGAGGTCGAAGGTGCCGAAGGGGGCGAGCGCCCGGTGCATGGTCTCGATGGCCGCCCGCAGCTGCGCGTCGTCCTGGATGTTGAGCTGCACGCCGCCCAGGTCCAGGCGGTGCCGGAGGTTGGGGTCGGTGGTCTTGAGGGCCACGGGGTAGCCGAGCCGGTCGGCGGCGGCCAGGGCGTCCTCGGGATCGGTGAACCGCTCGCTGGGCAGCAGGCCCACCCCGTAGGTCTCCAGCAGCTCCCGCGCCTGGTCCCCGTCCAGCTCGAGCAGCTCGTCGCCGGTGACGCTGGGCAGGATCTTCTCCACGAAGGTCTCCGCCGCCTCCGCGTCGATGCCCTTCGGCTCGGCGAGGCTGCCCTGGTCCTGGGCGCGCCACCGGGTGTAGTCCACGACCTTGGCGAGCGCGCGCAGGGCCGCCCCCGGGGAGTCGAAGCAGGGCACGTCCAGTCCGTCCTCGGCGTGGTGCAGGGCGGAGACCGCTCCGGGCTCGGTGCTGCCCGTGAAGACAACCACCACGGTCTTGCCGTGCTCCCGCCCCACCCGGCCCACGAGCTCGGCCACGCGCTCCGGCGTGGCGCCCGGGATCGGCATCAGCGTGACCACGGCGGAGTCGACGGCCTCGGCGCCGAGGCAGCTGTCGACGGCCGCCCGCAGCGCCTCGAGGGCGTCCTCCCCGCCGTCCGCGGTCCGGACCCCCGCCTGGGTCACCGCGACGTCCAGCCCCAGCTGCATGCACCGGTCCTCCATGAGCTGGCCCAGGGCCAGCGCGTTGGAGACGAGGGCCGTGCGGGCGCCCGCGGGCAGGGGCTGGCCGGCGAGGATCCCGGCCACGTCCATGAGGTGCTCGCTCGTGTCCGCGCGGATCACGCCGGCCTGCCGGAACATCGCGTCCAGGGCCCCCGGCGGGGCCTGGGTGGTGCGCCCGGTGTGGCCGGGCGGCAGCCGGAGACCGGTGACCTCGCTCTTGGCCACGATCACGGGCTTGGTCAGGGACAGCCGGCGGGCGATCCGGGAGAACTTGCGCGGGTTGCCCACGGACTGCAGGTAGAGCCCGCACGCGCGGGTCGCGGCGTCGTCCTCCCAGTACTGCATCATGTCGTTGCCGGAGACGTCGGCCCGGTTGCCGGCGGAGAGGTACGTGGACACGCCCACGTCGTGGCGCAGCGCGGCCGCGTTGAGCATCATGCCGATGGCCCCGGACTGGCTGAACAGCCCCAGCGGGCCCTCCCGCGGCACGGTGGGCAGGATGGAGGCGTTGAAGCGGGACTCCGGGGCCGTGCTGTAGAGGCCCAGGCTCGCCGGGCCGACCACGCGCATCCCGTAGGAGCGAGCGCGGCGCACCAGCTCGGTCTGCCGGGCCCGGCCCGCCGCGCCGGCCTCGGCGTACCCGCCCGTGACCACCACGACGGCGCGCACGCCCGCCGCGCCGCACTGGTCCACGACGTCGGCCACCTGGTCGACGGGCACGGCGACCACGGCGAGGTCCACGGGCTCGGGGACCTCCCCGATCGAGGTGGCGTGGGTCATGCCCTCCCGCTCGAAGGGCGTGGGGCTCACCCCGCTGAGCCGGCCGGCGAACCCGGAGGCGACGAGGTGCTCGACCAGCGCGTGCCCGGCGTGGCCGGGGTCCCGCGACGCCCCGATCACGGCGATCGAGGACGGGGAGAGGAGGTCGGCCATGGAGAGGGCCTCGGCGCGGTGCTCCCGCGCGGCCATCACGGCCAGCGACTTCTCGGTCGGGTCGATGTCGAAGCCGACCACCACCACGCCGTCGTCGAACTTGCGGGTGAGCTCGTAGCCCGCCTCCGCGAACACGCGGAGCATCTTGCGGTTCTCGGGCAGGACCTCCGCGGAGAAGTGGTCGATCCCGTTCTCGCGCGCGGCCGCGGCGAGGTGCTCCAGCAGGATCGAGCCGATGCCCCGCCCCTGGTGGGCGTCCGAGATCATGAACGCGACCTCGGCGTCGTCGTGCCGGTCCGTGCGGTCGTAGCGGCCCACGCCGATGATCCGGTCCGCCAGCACCAGCACGAAGCAGACGCGGTCCCGGTGGTCCACGCGGGTGAACCGCTCCAGCTCCCGGGCGGAGAGGGTGGGCTTGTAGGAGAAGAAGCGCAGGTAGATGGAGTTCTCGGACTGCGACTGGTGGAAGGCCAGGAGCGCGTCCTTGTCCTCCGGGGAGATCGGGCGCAGCTGCGCCGTCGCGCCGTCGCGGAGGATGACGTCGGCCTCCCAGTACTCGGGGTACTGCCCGGCGTCGTCCGTGTCCGCGGTCTCTGGAACCATAGACTTCAGGCTAGTAGACAAACCTGCACCGTCAACGGTGCGTCCCGGTGCGTCCCCGCACGATCTCGAACGCCGAGCCGCCGGGCCCGCCCCGGACCGACCCACGACCGAAGGACCCCCCGCTGTGATGGCACGCCGCCGTGCGCCCTCCCGCCCGTCCGCCGAGGACGAGCTGCCCCCCGACTTCCGGGAGAACATCGTCGACATCGACGTGACCTCCGAGATGGAGACGAGCTTCCTCGAGTACTCGTACTCCGTCATCTACTCCCGCGCCCTGCCCGACGCCCGGGACGGTCTCAAGCCCGTGCAGCGGCGCATCCTGTTCATGATGAACCAGATGGGGCTGCGCCCGGACCGCGGCCACGTCAAGAGCGCCCGCGTCGTGGGCGAGGTGATGGGCAAGCTGCACCCGCACGGCGACTCCGCCATCTACGACGCGATGGTCCGGCTCGCCCAGTCCTTCGCGATGCGCCTGCCGCTCGTGGACGGGCACGGCAACTTCGGCTCCCTCGACGACGGCCCCGCCGCCTCCCGCTACACCGAGGCCCGGATGGCCCCGGCCGCCCTGGCGCTGACGGCCGACCTCGACGAGGACGTCGTCGACTTCGTGCCCAACTACGACAACCAGTTCACCCAGCCGGGCGTGCTGCCCGCGGCGTTCCCCAACCTGCTGGTCAACGGCTCCTCCGGCATCGCGGTGGGCATGGCCACGAACATGGCCCCGCACAACCTGCGCGAGGTCGTCGCGGGCGCCCGGCACCTCGTGGAGCACCCCGAGGCGACGCTCGAGGAGCTCATGCGCTTCGTGCCGGGCCCGGACCTGCCCTCGGGCGGGCGGATCGTGGGCCTCGACGGGATCCGGGACGCCTACCGGACCGGGCGCGGCTCCTTCAAGACCCGCGCGAAGGTCTCGGTCGAGCAGATCTCCCCCCGCAAGCAGGGCATCGTCGTCACCCAGCTGCCCTACATGGTGGGGCCCGAGAAGGTCACCGAGAAGATCAAGGAGGCGGCGCAGGCCAAGAAGCTCCAGGGCGTCTCCGACGTCGTGGACCTGACCGACCGCAAGAACGGCCTGCGGCTGGTCATCGAGGTCAAGAACGGCTTCAACCCGCAGGCGGTCCTCCAGCAGCTCTACAAGTACACGCCCATGGAGGACTCCTTCGGGATCAACAACGTTGCCCTCGTGGACGGACGGCCCCGCACCATGGGCCTCCTCGAGCTGCTGCGGGTCTACGTGGAGCACCGGCTGTCGGTGGTCCGGCGGCGCACCGGCTTCCGGCTGGCCAAGCGGCGCGACCGCCTGCACCTGGTCGAGGGCCTGCTCGTGGCGATCGTCGACATCGACGAGGTCATCCAGATCATCCGCTCCTCCGACGAGACCGCCGTGGCCCGGGAACGGCTCATGGCCGTGTACGACCTCAGCCGCGTGCAGGCCGACCACATCCTCGAGCTGCGGCTGCGGCAGCTGACCAAGTACTCGCGGATCGAGCTCGAGAAGGAGCAGGAGGAGCTGCGCCGGGAGATCGCCGAGCTCGAGGAGACCCTCGCCTCGGACTCGCGGCTGCGGGCCCTGGTCTCCGCGGAGCTCGCGGAGGTCGCGGAGGTCCACGGCGACGACCGGCGCACCGAGCTGCTCGAGTCGGAGGCCCTGCCGGCGCCCGTCGCCGCGGCGGCGGCCCCCGCACCGGGGCGGACGGCGGCGGGCGGGCTCGCGCTCGAGATCGCCGACGACCCCTGCTGGGTCTTCCTGTCCACCTCGGGCCAGCTCGCCCGCACGCCCTCCCAGGTCCCGCTGGTGGACCCGCCCCGGCGGATCAAGCACGACGCCCTGGTCTCCGCGGTGCGCGCCACCGCCCGCGGGGAGATCGGGGCGGTCACGTCCACCGGGCGCATGCTGCGCGTCCAGGTGATGGACGTGCCCGTGCTGACCGCCTTCGAGGGCACCCCGAAGCTGGGCGACGGCGTCCCGGTCAAGGACTTCCTCACCCTCGGCCGCGGGGAGCGGCTCGTGGGGCTCGCGCCGCTCAACGCGGTGCTGGCCCTGGGCACCCGCAACGGCGTGGTCAAGCGGGTCAGCCCCGAGTATCCGCTCAACCGCGAGGACTGGGAGGTCATCACGCTCAAGGACGACGACGAGGTGGTCGGCCTCGCCGAGTCCGCCGCCGCGGAGGACGAGCTGGTGTTCGTGACCCGGGACGGGAAGCTGCTGCACTTCGAGGCCGGTGCGGTGCGCCCCCAGGGCCGGACCGCGGGCGGCGTCGCCGGGGTCAAGCTGGTCGCGGGGGACGCCGTGGTCTTCTTCGGGGCGGTCCGCGCCGCGGACGAGACGCCCGTGGTCGTGACCCTCGCCCGCGCCGACGAGGTGCTGCCCGGCATGTCGCAGTACTCGGTGAAGGTCACCCCGTTCTCGGAGTACCCGCCCAAGGGCCGGGCCACCGGAGGGGTGCGCGCGCACCGGTTCCTCAAGGGCGAGACGGGACTGGCCCTGGCCTGGGTGGGGCACGGACCGGCCAAGGCGGTCGCGGCCTCGGGCGTGGCCCGGGCCCTGCCCACCGAGCACGGCCGCCGGGACGGCTCGGGCGTGCCCACCGACCAGGTGATCGACGCGGTGGGCCCGGCCTACGGCTGAGGCTCAGCGGCGGGGCCCGAGCAGCCCCATCTGCTCCACCGCCGCCCGCTCCTCCTCGAGCTCCCGGACGGAGCGGTCGATGCGGGCGCGGGAGAACTCGTCCAGCTCGAGGTCCGGCACGATCGCGGCCCGGCCGTCCCGGCAGACCACCGGGAACGAGCTGACGAGTCCCTCCGGCACGCCGTAGGAGCCGTCGGACGCGACCGCCATGGACGTCCACGTGCCCTCGGGGGTGCCCAGGACCCAGTCGCGGACGTGGCACAGGGCCGCGTGGGCCGCCGAGGCCACCGAGGACCCGCCGCGCACGTCGATGATCTCCGCGCCGCGGCGCGCCACCCGGGGGATGAAGGTGTCGTCCACCCAGGCGAGGTCGTGGCCTCCCCCGGCCAGCACCTCGAGCGCCGGCCGGCCCCCGACCGTGGCGTGGGTCAGGTCCGGGTACTGGCTCGCCGAGTGGTTGCCCCACACGGCCACGCCGTCGATCTCGTCGACGCGGGCCCCGGTGGCCGCGGCGAGCTGGGCCAGCGCGCGGTGGTGGTCGAGCCGGGTGAGGGCGGTGAAGCGCTCGCGCGGGACGTCCGGGGCGTGCGAGGCGGCGATGTAGGCGTTGGTGTTGGCGGGGTTGCCGACCACCACGGCCCGGAAGTCCTCGGCGGCGCCGCGGTTGACGGCCCGCCCCTGGACCGAGAAGATCCCGGCGTTGGCCTCGAGCAGGTCGGCCCGCTCCATGCCCTGGGACCGGGGGCGGGCCCCGATGAGCAGCCCCACCGAGGCGCCGTCGAACGCGGCGTCCGCGTCCTCGAAGACCTCCACGCCGTCGAGCAGCGGGAACGCCCCGTCCTGCAGCTCCAGGGCGGTGCCCTCCGCGGCCCGCCGCGCCTGCGGGAGCTCGAGCAGGTGCAGGCGGACGGGGGTGCCGGGGCCGAGGAGGTCGCCCGCCGCGGCCCGGAAGACGGTGGCGTAGCCGATCTGGCCCGCGGCACCGGTCACGGTGACGGTGACCGGCCGGGGCCGGCCGGGTGCGGGGGACGGGGTGTGCGGGCCGGTGGCGGTCATGCGGGGTCCTTCCTCGGGGACGGTCGCTCGTCCCTGCCCAGCGTAGCGGCCGCACCAGGGCACCGGCCCTCGGTGCGCCCGCCGTCCCGCGCGCTCAGGCGTCGATGCGCTCCTGGTCCAGGTGCGTGGCGCCCTCGATGATGAAGTCCTTGCGCGGGGCCACCTCGGAGCCCATGAGCAGGGAGAAGGCGTGCTCGGCGGCCTCGGCGTCCTCCACCCGGATCCGGCGCAGCATCCGGTGCCGGACGTCCATGGTCGTCTCCGCGAGCTGGTCCGCGTCCATCTCGCCCAGGCCCTTGTAGCGCTGGATGGGCTCCTTGTACCGCCGCCCCTCCGCCTCGAGCCGGGCGAGCAGGTCCGTGAGCTCGCGCTCGGAGTACGTGTAGACCATCTCGTTGGCCTTGCCGCCGGCGTTGACGATCTCCACCCGGTGCAGCGGGGGCACCGCCGCGTAGACCCGCCCGGCCTCCACGAGCGGGCGCATGTAGCGGTAGAACAGCGTGAGCAGCAGGGTGCGGATGTGCGCGCCGTCGACGTCGGCGTCCGTCATCATGATGACCTTGCCGTAGCGGGCGGCGGTGAGGTCGAAGGTGCGCCCCGAGCCGGCGCCGATGACCTGGATGAGCGCGGCGCACTCCGTGTTGGCGAGCATGTCCGTGATGGACGCCTTCTGCACGTTGAGGATCTTGCCGCGGATCGGCAGCAGCGCCTGGTAGTTGGAGGACCGGGCCAGCCGCGCCGTGCCGAGCGCGGAGTCGCCCTCCACGATGAACAGCTCGGAGCGCTCCACGTCGTTCGAGCGGCACTCGACGAGCTTGGCCGGCATCGAGGAGGTCTCCAGGGCGTTCTTGCGCCGCTGGGTCTCCTTGTGCACCCGCGCGGAGATGCGGGACTTCATCTCCGCCACGACCTTCTCGAGCAGCTGCCCGGCCTGCTGCTTGTCGTGGCGGCCGGTGGCCGTGAGCTTGGCGGTCAGCTCCTTCTCGATCACCCGGCTCACGATCTGGCGCACGGCCGGGGTGCCCAGGACCTCCTTGGTCTGGCCCTCGAACTGCGGCTCCGCCAGCCGCACCGTGAGCACGGCCGTGAGCCCGGCCAGGACGTCGTCCTTCTCGATCTTGTCGCTGCCGGCCTTGAGCTTGCGGGCGTTGGCCTCGATCTGCTTCCGGAACGTCTTCAGCAGGGCCGCCTCGAAGCCGGCCTGGTGGGTGCCGCCCTTGGGGGTCGCGATGATGTTCACGAACGAGCGCAGGGACGTGTCGTAGCCGATGCCCCAGCGCAGGGCGACGTCGACCTCGCACGTGCGGTCCAGCTCCGTGAGCTTGGAGCGGCCGTTCTCGTCCAGGACCGGGACGTTCTCCTTGAACCGGCCCTCGCCCTGGAACCGCCACACGTCGGTGACCGAGCTGTCGGCGGCGAGGTACTCCACGAACTCGGAGATCCCGCCGTCGTGCTGGAACACCTCCTCGTGGGTCCCGAACTCCCCCGGTGTGCCGGGCAGGCCCCGCTGGTCGCGCACGGTGATGCGCAGCCCGGGGATCAGGAACGAGGTCTGGCGGGCCCGCTTGGCGAGCTCCTCGTAGCTGAACCGGGCGTCCGCCGTGAAGATCTGCTCGTCCGCCCAGTACCGGATCCGGGTGCCGGTGACGCCCCGCTTGGCCTTGCCGACGACGTCGAGCACCGACCCCTCCACGAACGGCTCGAACCGGGCGTGCGGGGAGGGCCGGCCCTGGTCCACGAAGCGGCCGGGCTCGCCGTGCCGGAAGGACATCTGGTAGGTCTTCCCGCCGCGGTCCACCTGGACGTCCAGGCGGGCGGAGAGCGCGTTGACCACCGAGGCGCCCACGCCGTGCAGGCCGCCGGAGGCGCTGTAGGAGCCGCCGCCGAACTTCCCGCCCGCGTGCAGCTTGGTGAAGACGACCTCCACGCCGGTCAGCCCGGTGCGCGGCTCGAGGTCGATGGGGATGCCGCGGCCGTCGTCGTGGACCTCCACGGCGCCGTCGGCGTGCAGGACCACCGTGATCTGGTGGCCGAAGCCGGCGAGGGCCTCGTCCACGGAGTTGTCGATGATCTCCCACATGCAGTGCATCAGCCCGCGGGAGTCGGTGGAGCCGATGTACATGCCCGGCCGCTTCCGGACGGCCTCGAGGCCCTCGAGGACGGAGAGGTGGCGGGCGTTGTACTCGGAACGGGACGGTGTCACGGGGATACGACTCCTGGGGGACGGCGGGATTCCCCACCACTGTAGTCCCGGCGGCGGACACCGCAGGCCCGGGCGCGGGTCACGCGGACGCGACCCCGGCCGGCACCGTGACCTACGCCCGGGGCGAAAAACGGCCTCCGCCGGAATCGATTGTCCGAGGGTCGTGGTTGTATAGAGCAGTACCCCGACGCGTCCACGAGACCCCGGGTACCCGCACCGGCGGCCCCGTGCCCCGTGCAACGAGTACGACCCAGGAGGAGGATCCCGTGAACGCAACATTGGAGAGCCGAGAGCTCAATGCGACCGACCGCTGCGACGCGTGCGGCGCCCAGGCCTACGTCCGAGTGATCCTCGAGTCGACGGGCGGTGAGCTGCTGTTCTGCGCTCACCACGCGCGCAAGAACGAGCAGAAGCTGCGGCCGCTGGCCGCCACCTGGCAGGACGAGACCGAGCGCATCGGTTCCTGACCGGGCGACCGCCCAGGGCGGTCGACGCAGGAGGGCCCCGACACCTGGTGTCGGGGCCCTCCTGCGTGTCCGGTCCTCGCCCCGGTCACCGGAGCGGTGCGCGGGTCCCGGACGTGGTCGCCCCGCGCCCGGAGGATCTCCGGGCGCGGGGACGGCCTGTCAGTCGAGGTAGTCGCGCAGCACCTGCGAGCGGGACGGGTGGCGCAGCTTGGACATCGTCTTGGACTCTATCTGCCGGATGCGCTCACGCGTCACGCCGTAGACCTTGCCGATCTCGTCGAGCGTCTTGGGCTGGCCGTCGGTCAGGCCGAAGCGCATCGCCACGACCCCCGCCTCCCGCTCGGAGAGGGTGTCCAGGACCGAGTGCAGCTGCTCCTGCAGGAGCGTGAAGCTCACGGCGTCCGCGGGGACCACGGCCTCGGAGTCCTCGATGAGGTCGCCGAACTCCGAGTCGCCGTCCTCCCCCAGCGGGGTGTGCAGCGAGATCGGCTCACGGCCGTACTTCTGCACCTCGACGACCTTCTCGGGCGTCATGTCGAGCTCGTTCGCCAGCTCCTCCGGGGTCGGCTCCCTGCCGAGGTCCTGCAGCATCTGGCGCTGGACGCGGGCGAGCTTGTTGATGACCTCGACCATGTGCACCGGGATGCGGATGGTGCGGGCCTGGTCGGCCATGGCACGGGTGATGGCCTGGCGGATCCACCAGGTGGCGTACGTGGAGAACTTGAAGCCCTTGGTGTAGTCGAACTTCTCGACCGCGCGGATCAGTCCGAGGTTGCCCTCCTGGATGAGGTCCAGGAACAGCATGCCGCGACCGGTGTAGCGCTTCGCGAGCGAGACGACCAGGCGCAGGTTGGCCTCGAGCAGGTGGTTCTTGGCGCGCTTGCCGTCGTGGATGACCCAGCGCAGCTCCTTGCGGGTCTGCGGGTCGAGGCTGTCCTTCCCGTCCGCGAGCTTGTGCTCCGCGTACAGGCCGGCCTCGATCCGCAGCGCCAGGTCCACCTCCTGCTCGGCGTTCAGCAGCGCGACCTTGCCGATCTGCTTGAGGTAGTCCTTGACCGGGTCGGCGGTGGCGCCGGCGGAGACGACCTGCTGGGCCGGGGCGTCGTCGTCGTCGTTGTTGGTGATGACGAAGCCGGAGGTCTTCTCGTCCTTGGGCGCTGGGACGGCCGGCGCGTCCTCGGGCGCGGCCTCCTCCTCCGCGTCGGCGTCCTCGTCCACGTCGGGCTCGATCACCCCGGCCTCGTCGGTCAGGGCGGTCTCGATGTCGGCGTCGTCGGTGACGACGACGTCCTCCTCGGGCTCCCCGGCGACGGCCAGGGCGTCCTTGTCCGCCGGGGCCGCGGCTTTCTTGCGGCCCGCGGCCTTCGGTGCGGCCGGGGGCTTGCTCGCGGCGGTCCTGGTCGCGGTCGACCGGCCGGCGGTGGACTTCGTCGAGGCGGCCGCGGTGGCGCTCTTGGGAGCGGTGGACTTCGCGGCGGTGGACTTCGCCGCCGTGGTCTTCTTCGCGGCCACGGTCTTCTTGGTCGCGGTCGACTTCGCAGCGGCGGTCTTCGCCCGCGGCGACGTGCCCGTGGTGCCGGACGGCGACCGAGCGTCCCCGGTGCCCGGGGTCTCGGCGGCGGTGTCCGTCGTCTTGTTGCTGGCGGCAGGTGACACTGAGAGCCTTTCGTTGAGCGGTCACGGCGTCCGCCCTCGGGGCAACACGCCTATGACCCTGTCAAGTCCGTGCGCCGGGCAGTGTCCGGCGCGGCGGGCTTGAAGGGTCCTGACAGCCGGAACCACCCGTGGGCGGGATTTGTTCCCGCTCGACCGGACGGACCCGAAAAAGCTCGTCGCGCGGGGCTCAGGAGTGCCAGGCGGTGGCACGGTCCCGGGCCCAGAGCGGCACGGGCCGGGCGTCGGCGAGGCGGAGCACGCGCAGCGCGGGCGGGTGTCCGGGGAGCAGCGCCGTGGCCCGGCGCACGAAGTGCGCGGTGTGGGAGCCGCGCGCCCGGAACCGGTTGAGCTGCGCGAGCTCGACCAGCACGCCCGCGAGCACGGCCCGGCCCCGCGCCTCGTCGTCCGTCCGCGCCGCGTCGCCCGTCCCCGCGGAGTCCTCGGCCGCTCCGCCGGCCGCCCCCGCACCGGGCTCCGGTCCGGGCCCCGGTCCCAGCCCCGTGGGCTCCAGGAGCCAGCCGAGCACCTGGAGCACCCGGTAGAGGGTGTCGAGCAGCGACCAGTGCGGGGTCTCCGCCCACTCGCCGGAGAGCACGCGGGAGAGCCGGACCAGCTCCCCCGCGTCCGGCACGGGCACCCGGGCGGCGGCCGGGCCGGACGTGGTGCCGCCGCGACCGGCCGCCGGTCGGCGGGGCACCGGCGGGACGCCCGGAGGGAGGGGCGCCCGGGTCGGTCCGATCGGAACGCCCGGGGCGTCGGGTCCGTCCACCCGGTCGTCGACGTCGTCGCACAGCTCGGCCCACATCGCGGCGGCCGCGAGGACGCCGTCGAGGTCGTCCGTGGCGCAGGCGGCCAGGAGCAGGTCTGCGAGCACGGGGTCGGCCAGGCTCGCGGCCAGGAAGCCGAGCAGGTCGTCGTCGTGGTCCAGCACCGCGGGCACCGCATCCCCCGGCGCGCCCCGGACCGTGGCGAGCACGTCGGTCCAGACGGACAGTGCGGGCCCGAGGCGGTCCAGGTGGTGCCATACGTCCGCACCGGCCCGTGCCCAGCGGACCGCGGCCTGCCCGGCGGCACGGGCGGTGCCGGCGGGCAGCGCCCCGTACTCCTGGTCCATGGCGAGCCGCGGGGCCGCCGCGTAGGAGCTGCCCGAGGCCACGAGCGCGGCGTTGACGGCGCTGTCCTCGATGTCCGCGACGTCCTGGACGTCGGCCGGGTCCTCGGCCGGCCACCAGCGGTCGCCGGCCACGATCCAGCGCGCCGCCACCGCCCGCCCCGCGCGTCGGGCGGCCTCGTCCACGACGGCGAGCACACCGTCCACCGCGGCGGGTGGCGCCGCGGCCCCGGACGGGTCCCCGGGCGGCGGCGACGTGTACACGATGACGAAGACCCGGTCGCTCAGGGTGTCGTGGGCGACGAGGTCGGCGAGCTCGGCGACGAAGGCCTCCCCGAGGCGTTCGTCGGACGGGCCGGCCGGGAGGTCGACGCGCACGCACGCCCCTGCCGTCCCGCCGCCGGCGGCGAACAGGACGAGGGAGTCGGCGGGCCAGTAGCCGAGCGTGTGCGGCACGACGGCGAGCAGGTCGGCCGCGCACCGGACGACGGGGACGAAGGGGTCTCGGATGGGGTGCTGTCTCATGCGCCCAGCCTGGGCACCGGCCGGTACAGGGGCACGCGCCGGGGCGCGGTCTGTGGACGGCCGGCGGGTCGGGGGCCCGGCGCCCGGCGCGGTGCAGTGCCGACGGGACCGGCCGGCCGGTCAGGCGGCGTCGTGCCCGTGCTGCCGGCGCACCCGCCGGACGGTGGCCAGCACGCCCGCGGCGCCCGCCGCAGCGACCAGGAACTGCGCCGCGATCGCGACCCGGAACGCGTCGGGAGCGTACAGCTCGTCGCGGAAGCCCGCGGCGTGGAGCACGTCGAGCACGAAACCGGTGACGAAGATGGCCAGCACCGAGGCCGTGAAGCCACCGACGTTGACGATGCCCGTGGCGGTGCCCGAGCGGCGGGCCGGGTTGAAGCTGCGGGTGATGTCGAAGGCGATCATGGAGGCCGGCATGCTGATCGCGATGACGCACACGGCGGCCAGCACCACCGGGACGGGGGCCGTCCCGGGCCAGATCAGCAGGACCGTCCACGCCGCGAAGATCATGGCGGTCACCCCCAGCGACAGCCGCACCCGGCGGTGCGGGTGGCGGGCGGAGAGCCCGCCGAGGCCGAGGGCCACGGCCAGGTTGGTCACCACGAAGGAGGTCATCACCAGGGAGATCGTGGTGTCCGACAGGTCCTGGGCGTACTCGAGATAGGGGTAGCCCCACATCAGCACGAACGTGTTGCCCGCGAACTGGGTGGTGAAGTGCACCCAGAAGCCGAGCCGGGTGCCGGGCTCGGCCACGCTCTCCCGGAGCACCCGGCCGGTCCGCCGCAGGCCCAGCGCCGGGTTCAGGACCTCCACCCCGGGGGGCGCGTTGCGCAGCAGGGTCGCGGCGAGCACGGCGGCGAGCAGCGCGAGGGAGGCCAGCGCCGCGAAGGACGGGAACCACCCGGTGAGCTCGAGCAGCCACGCGAACGGGATGACGGACACCAGCTGGCCGAGGTTGCCGACCACGCCCAGGAACTGGGTCAGTGGCGGCACGCGCAGCGCGGAGAACCAGGCGGGGATCAGGCGCATCACGCACACGAAGGTGGTCGCGTCGCCCGCGCCCACGAGCACGCGGGCGGCCACGCCCTCGCCGACCGTGTCGGCCAGGGCCAGCTGGACCTGCCCGGCCGTCATGAGCAGCGCCCCGGCGGCGACCATGACGCGGGAGCCGAAGCGGTCCACGAGCACGCCGACGGGGATCTGCAGCGCCGCGTAGACGAGGACCTGCATGAGCGAGAACATCGACAGCGCGGAGGCCGCGGTGCCGAAGCGCTCGGCCGCGTCGACCGACGCCACGCCGAAGCTGGTGCGCTGCGCCACGGCGCTGAAGTAGGCGAAGGTGCCGACCGCGAAGACCAGGTAGGCGCGGCGGGAGTCCTTGCCGGGCTCGTGGGCCCGGTACCGGTCGGACGGCATGCACTTCGCTCTCGGGGGGACGGGACCGGGCCGGGACCCGGGACGGCGGGACCGCCCCGGACGGCGCCGGACCGCCCCGCGCGCCGGCCGGGCTCAGTCCTGGTCGTCCTCCTGGGCGGCGAGGAAGGCCTCGGCCGCGGCGCCGATCTCGTCGGCGTCGGGGAGCTCGGACTCGTCCCCCACCAGCAGGGAGCGCGGGACCGAGGCGTCGACGACGTCATCGTAGCGCTGTTCCAGTCCTGCCACGACCGCCTGTACCTCGGGCGAGGCGCCGACCTGCTGGTCGATCTGGCGCTCGATCTCGCGGGCCGCCTCGCGCAGCTCGTCCGAGGGCAGGGTCAGAGAGGTCACGGCGCTGATGTGCTCGAGGGCGGCCACGGCGGCGTGCGGCAGGTGCGCCTCGGCCAGGTACTGCGGGACGTGCACGGTGAAGCCGATGTTGTCGATCCCCGCCTCGCCCAGCCGGATCTCGAGGAGCTGCGCGGCCGACGAGCTCATCTCCACGACCGGCTTCCACGCGTGCTCGGCGGGCAGCAGGTCGGCCCGGTTGCCGTGCACCGAGACGATGAACGGACGGGTGTGCGGGACGGGCATGGGGATTCCCGAGACGATGGCCACGAGGGACACGTCCATCCGCCGGGCCAGGCCCACGACGGCCTCGGTGAACCGGTTCCACTGCAGATCCGGCTCGGGGCCCGTCAGCAGCGCGAAGCTGCGCCCCAGACCGTCCGTGACGAGCCGGAGGGACAGCTCGGGGGTCTGGAAGCCCTCGAAGTGGTCCTCCACGAAGCTCACGTGCGGGCGGCGGGCCCGGTAGTCGTAGAGCTGGTCCAGGTCGAAACGGGCCACGACCTCGTGCGGGAGGGCCTCGGTGATGGTGTGCTCGATCTGCACGGCCACGTGCCCCGCCTCCGCGTAGCCGGACAGGGCGACGATCAGCGGCAGTCCGCGAACCCGGGCGTCCTCGAGCAGAGCGGGGTTGCTCAGGTACAGCGAGGTGGGGTCCAGCACAGCTCTTCCTCCTGGGGTGGGTCGGTTCCGGGCGTCCGTGGGGAGACCGGTGGGAGCACGCCTGCGACGGCGGGCCCGGATCATGTCAACCGTCCGCGGGCACCGCGTTATTCCCCGCCGATCCCGCGGGGCCCGCCCCGTGCGTCCGGGCCCCGGCGGCGCGCCGGCCGAGGATAGGATCGACAGCACGCCTGCTGGACCGGTCCGGTCCGCCGACCGCGGACCGGACCGGCCCCGCCGGTCCAGACCTCAGCGAAAGGACGATCCATGCCCGACGTACAGGACCTGCTCGAACCCCGTGGCATCGAGCTCACCGCCACGCACAAGGCCCTGGGCCGGACGCCGGCCCACGCGCTCGTGCTCGGGGTGGCGAAGGGACAGGACGGCGACGGCTCGGGCCGTGTCCTGCTCCCCGCCGGTGAGCAGCGACGGCTCGCCCCCGTGGTGGAGGCCGCGGCGGCGCTGCGCGTGAAGGGTGCCGCCGACGAGGTGACCGTGGTGCCGGCCCCGTCCGGGCTGCCGTTCACCGTGGTGGTCCTCACCGGGGTCGGCGCCCTGCCCGCCGGGACCGCGGAGCGCGCCGAGGTGCTGCGCCGGGCCGTGGGCGCCGCCGTGCGGCGGCTCGCCGGCACCGACTCCGCGGTGCTCGCCCTGCCCGTGGACTCCGAGCAGGACGCCGCGGCGGTCGCCGAGGGCGCCGCCCTCGGCGCCTTCGCCTTCGCCCACCAGCGCGCGGCGACCGCCGGTGCCGTGCAGGACCCGCTGGCCTCCGCCGTCGTGCACGCCCCGGGCGTGGCGCGCGCCGCGCTGGGCCGGTGCCTCGACCGCGCCGCCGCCCTGGGCCGCGGCGTCCGCGCGGCCCGCACCCTCGTGGACCTCTCCCCCAACGTCATGTACCCGGAGGCCGTGGCGGACTACGCCCGCCGGGCCGCCAGGGGCACCAAGGTCTCCGTGACCGTGCTCGCCGAGAAGGAGCTCGCCAAGGGCGGCTACGGGGGGCTCCTGGGGGTGGGACAGGGCTCCGTGCACGGCCCGCGCCTCGTCAAGCTGGAGTACGCCCCGGCGCGCGCCGCGAAGCACTACGCCTACGTGGGCAAGGGCATCACCTTCGACTCCGGCGGCCTCTCCCTCAAGCCCCCGGCCTCGATGATGACCATGAAGTCGGACATGGCCGGCGCCGCCGCCGTGCTCGCGACCGTCCTCACCGCCGCCGAGCTGGGCCTGCCCGTGAAGGTCACGGGGTGGCTGTGCCTGGCCGAGAACCTGCCCTCGTCGACCGCCACCCGCCCCGGCGACGTCATCACCATCCGCGGCGGCCGCACCGTCGAGGTGCTCAACACCGACGCCGAGGGGCGCCTGGTGCTGGCCGACGGTCTCGTGGCCGCGTGCGAGGAGGCCCCGGACGCCGTCGTCGACATCGCCACGCTGACCGGCGCGCAGATGGTGGCCCTCGGCGCACGGACGTTCGGGATCATGGGCGACGAGACGGTGCGCACCGCCGTGGCCGAGGCCGCCCGCGCCGCCGGCGAGGACGGCTGGCCCATGCCGCTGCCCGAGCACCTGCGCCCGTCCCTGGACTCCAAGGTCGCCGACCTCAAGAACATCGGGGACAAGAACGGCGGGATGCTCGTCGCCGGGATCTTCCTGCGCGAGTTCGTCGGCGGCACCGACGGGGCACGGGTGCCCTGGGCGCACGTGGACATCGCCGGCCCCTCCTTCAACGAGGGATCGCCCTACGGCTACACCCCGGCGGAGGGCACCGGCGCGGGCGTGCGCACGCTCGTGCGGCTGCTCGAGGACGCGGCCGCCGACCGCGGCTGAGGTCCCGCGACACCCCTGCGCCGGAGGGAGCGCCCGCCTGGTCGCTCCCTCCGGCGTAGGGCTAAGGTATGTACGAAACGAACCCGTCACGGGACGGGTGCGACCCACCCGGAACGACGTCAACGCGCAAGGGAGCCAAACACGTGGCCGACAACGAATTCGACATCCTCGTCCTCGGCGGAGGGAGTGCCGGCTACGCCGCCGCGCTGCGGGCCGTCCAGCTCGGCTTCACCGTGGCGCTGGTGGAGAAGAACAAGCTCGGGGGCACGTGCCTCCACTGGGGGTGCATCCCGACCAAGGCGTACCTGCACTCCGCCGAGCTGGCCGAGGACGCCCGCGAGAGCTCCAAGTACGGCATCCACACCACGCTGGACTCCATCGACATGGCGGCCGTGCGGGAGTACAAGGACAAGATCGTCGCCGGCAAGTTCAAGGGCCTCACGGGTCTGATGAAGATGCGCAAGATCAAGGTCATCGAGGGCGTCGGCAAGCTCACGGGCGAGAACACCGTCGAGGTCGACGGCACCACCTACACCGGCAAGCACATCGTGCTGGCCTCCGGCTCGATCTCCAAGACCCTGGGCGTCGAGATCGGCGGACGGATCATGACCTCCACCGAGGCGCTGGAGATCGACTTCGTGCCCAAGAGCGCCATCGTCCTCGGCGGCGGCGTGATCGGCTGCGAGTTCGCCTCCATGTGGAAGTCCTTCGGCGTGGACGTCACCGTCATCGAGGGCCTCCCCCACCTGGTCGCCAACGAGGACCCCGCGCTCATCAAGATCCTCGAGCGGGAGTTCAAGAAGCGCGGCATCAAGTCCAGCCTCGGGACCTTCTTCGAGAAGGTCGAGCAGGACGACAACGGGGCGAAGGTCACCCTGGCCGACGGCAAGGTCTTCGAGGCCGACATCGTGCTGGTCGCCGTGGGCCGCGGCCCGAACACCGCCGACATGGGCTACGAGGAGCAGGGCATCCCCATGGACCGCGGCTTCGTCACCCCGAACGAGCGCCTGCACACCGGCGTCGGCAACATCTACGCGATCGGCGACATCGTCCCCGGGGTCCAGCTCGCCCACCGCGGCTACCAGCAGGGGCGGTTCGTGGCCGAGGAGATCGCCGGCCTGAACCCCGCCGTCGTCGACGACGTGAACATCCCCAAGGTGACCTTCACCGAGCCGGAGATCGCCTCGGTCGGCTACACCGAGCCGAAGGCGAAGGAGAAGTTCGGCGAGGACAACGTCGAGGTCGCCGAGTACAACCTCGCCGGCAACGGCAAGAGCTCGATCCTGGGCACCGGCGGCATCATCAAGCTGGTGCGCGAGAAGGACGGGCCGATCATCGGCTTCCACGCCATCGGCAAGCGCATCAGCGAGCAGATCGGCGAGGGCCAGCTCATCGTCAACTGGGAGGCCTACCCCGAGGACGTCGCCGCGTTCGTGCACGCGCACCCCACCCAGAACGAGGCCATCGGCGAGGCCGCCATGGCACTCGCGGGCACGCCGCTGCACGGCTGACCGCGTCGAGGCCCCGCCCCTCCCGGGCGGGGCCTCCCCCACTACCCCGGACCCGGGCCCGGCGCCCGGACCGCACCATCGAAGGCACCGAAAGAGAGACGGTCGGACCATGTCAGAAACCGTAAACCTGCCCGCACTGGGCGAATCCGTGACCGAGGGCACCGTGACCCGGTGGCTCAAGCAGGTCGGTGACGAGGTCGCCGTCGACGAGCCCCTGGTCGAGGTCTCCACCGACAAGGTCGACACCGAGATCCCCTCCCCCGTGGCGGGCGTGATCGAGGAGATCCTCGTCGAGGAGGACGAGGACGTCGAGGTCGGCGCGCCGCTGGTCGTCATCGGTGACGGCTCGGGCTCCGGCGGCGGGTCCGGCCAGGACGGTGCCGCCGCGGACACCTCCGCCCAGGAGGCCGAGGACGCCGCGACCGAGGCCGAGACCCCCGAGGCGACCGACGAGGCCGCCGAGCAGAAGTCCTCCGGCCAGGAGTCCTCCGGTCAGGAGCAAGCCCCGCAGGCCGAGGCCCAGCAGACGGGCGAGGGCAGCGAGATCACCCTGCCCGCCCTGGGCGAGTCCGTGACCGAGGGCACCGTGACCCGTTGGCTCAAGCAGGTCGGTGACGAGGTCGCCGTCGACGAGCCGCTGCTGGAGGTCTCCACCGACAAGGTCGACACCGAGGTCCCCTCCCCCGTGGCCGGGACCCTGCTGGAGATCCGGGTGCAGGAGGACGAGGACGCCGAGGTCGGCCAGGTCCTGGCGGTCATCGGCTCCGGCTCCACCCCGTCCGGGGACAAGCCCGCCGAGAAGCCCGCCGCGGACACCTCCGCCCAGGAGGCCGAGGACGCCGCGACCGAGGCCGAGACCCCCGAGGCGACCGACGAGGCCGCCGAGCAGAAGTCCTCCGGCCAGGAGTCCTCCGGTCAGGAGCAGGCCCCGCAGGCCGAGGCCCAGCAGACGGGCGAGGGCAGCGAGATCACCCTGCCCGCCCTGGGCGAGTCCGTGACCGAGGGCACCGTGACCCGGTGGCTCAAGCAGGTCGGTGACGAGGTCGCCGTCGACGAGCCGCTGCTGGAGGTCTCCACCGACAAGGTCGACACCGAGGTCCCCTCCCCCGTGGCCGGGACCCTGCTGGAGATCCGGGTGCAGGAGGACGAGGACGCCGAGGTCGGCCAGGTCCTGGCGGTCATCGGCTCCGGCTCCGCCCCGTCCGGGGACAAGCCCGCCGAGAAGCCCGCCGCGGACACCTCCGCCGAGGAGAAGCCGGCGAAGCAGTCCTCCGCCGGCGGCGAGGGCTACGAGGGTTCCTCCTCCGGGAAGCAGGAGAAGGCGCCGTCCCGCGACGAGGCCATGGTCGAGACCGACGAGCCCGTGCTGGCCGACACCTCCGGGGACGAGCAGCAGGACGCCGCCCAGCGCGACGGCGCCCGCACCGAGAACGCGGAGGCGCCGACGGGCGACAACTCGTCCTACGTGACCCCGCTGGTGCGCAAGCTCGCCAAGAAGGAGGGCGTGGACCTCTCCGCGCTCACCGGCACCGGTGTGGGCGGCCGCATCCGCAAGCAGGACGTGCTCGCCGCCGCCGAGCAGCAGAAGAGCGCGGCCGCACCGGCCGCCGAGGCCCCGGCCGAGACGGCCGCGGCCGCCCCGGCGAAGGAGGCCGCCCCGGCCGCGCCGAAGGCGGACGCCAAGCGCGGGACCACCGAGAAGGCCCCGCGGATCCGGATGACGATCGCCCAGCGCATGCGCGAGTCGCTGCAGGAGGCCGCTCAGCTGACCCAGGTGACCGAGGTCGACATGACCCGGGTGGCCGTGCTGCGCGGCCGGGCGAAGGCGAAGTTCCAGGAGCGGGAGGGCGCCAAGCTCACCTACCTGCCGTTCTTCGCCAAGGCCGTGGCGGAGGCCCTGCAGGCCCACCCGAAGCTCAACGCCACCTTCAAGGAGGCCGAGAAGGAGATCGTCTACAACGGCTCGGAGAACATCGCCATCGCGGTGGACACCCCGAAGGGCCTGCTGGTGCCGGTCATCAAGAACGCCGGCGACCTCAACCTCGGCGGCCTGGCCAAGCAGATCGCGGACCTCGGCTCCCGGGCCAAGGACGGCAACATCACGCCGGACGACCTCACCGGCGGCACCTTCACGATCACGAACCTCGGGTCGTTCGGAGCCCTGTTCGACACCCCGATCATCAACCAGCCGCAGGTCGCGATCCTCGGCACAGGATCGATCGTGAAGCGCCCCATGGTGGTCTCCGACGCCGACGGCAACGACACCATCGCCATCCGCCAGATGTGCTACCTGTCGCTGACCTACGACCACCGCCTGGTCGACGGCGCGGACGCCGGCCGCTTCCTCCAGGCGCTCAAGGCGCGCCTGGAGGAGGGCCGCTTCGAGTCCGAGGTCGGCCTCTGACCGGCCCCGTGCCGGTCCACGGCCCCCGCTGAGCACCTGCGGAGAGCCGGCGGACGCCGAGAGGGCGTGTTCCTGGTCACAGGGGCACGCCCTCTCGGCGTCCGCCGGCGGCGCTCCGATAGGCTCGACGGCATGACCTTCCTGACCGGACTCCTCGTCTTCCTGCACCTCGTCGGCGCCGCGATCATCGTGGGCACCTGGATCTACACCATGAAGCGACCGACGGTGTCCCCCGGCCAGTTCCACGCCTCGCTGCTGAGCCTGGTGACCGGTCTCCTGCTCGTGGCGGTCCACGAAATGGGCGAGGCCGACGTCAACCACGCCAAGGTCGCCGTGAAGCTGCTGGTCGCCCTCGCCGTGGCGGTCGCCGCCTTCGTGGGCCAGCGGAGGACCAGGCGCGGGGAGACGGTCTCGACCGGTCTCGCCCACGCCGTGGGCGGGCTGGCGCTGATCAACATGGCGGTCGCCACCCTCTGGTGAGCCCCGCCCGCCACCGCACCATCGAGGACCGGACCCCCGGCGCTGCCCGTCAGCCCCGGGGGTCCGGCCGTGCCGGTTCCTGTCCGTCCGGCCCCTGCCCGTCCGGCCCCTGCCCGTCCGGCCCCCGTCCGTTCCGCGGCTGCCCGTCCGAGCCGGTTCCCGGCGGGGCCGTCGCCCCCGCCGCAGGTTCCACCTCGGCCAGCCGCCAGCCCTGCTCCCCGTGGACCAGCTCGACGAGGACCGTCTGCACCCACCCGTCCCCGGCCGGCACCACGGACGGGACCGTGCCCGGCCCGCCGCGGTGGCCGTCCACCCGCACCTCGGCCACCAGCACGACCCCGCCCGGCGGCGCGGACCCCGCCGGCCCGTCGCGGACGCTCTCGGCCTCGAGGACGAGGCCGGGAAAACCGCCGTCCGCCCGGGCGATGGTGTCCCGGTCCGCCGCCGCGGCCCGGGCGCCGGGGGCGTACACCTCGTCCAGCAGCCGGGCGTCACCGGTGCGCAGGGCCTCTCCCCGCCGCGCCACCAGCTCTCCCAGCGCCCGCCGGGGGTCCGCGTCCTCGACGGAGTCCTGCGGCGGGTCGACGACGGACCCCGGCGCCACCGGGCCCGACCGCGCCGCAGAGGGGAACCGCGCCGGGGGCGTCGTGGCCGCCGGCGTGTTCGCCGGATCGGCCGCCGGTTCCGGCGACGGGCCGGCCCCGCCCAGGGGGAGCAGGACCGCGCCCCCGGCGGCCAGCAGCAGCGCCGCCCCGACGAGCGCGGCCCGGCGACCGCCGCCCGTCCGGACCGGCTCCGGACGGGCGGCGGCGACCCGCCGCCCGCCGGGGTCCGGCTCCTGGGCCCGCGCGAACCGGTCGGCCAGTTCCGCCGCCGTGGGCCGGGCCGAGACGTCGGGGTCGAGGGCCGCCTCGACCGCCCGCACGAGGCCGGGCGGGGCGCCGGGGCACAGCAGGGACAGGGGCGCCCGCCGCGCCTCCCGGGCCGGGGCCCGCCCGGTGAGCGCCGCCCACCCGAGGGCCCCGAGAGCGCGGACGTCCTCCTCCGGGCTCCCCGCCGCGGTGCCCGCGCGCACCGCGGCGACGTGCCCCGCGCCGTCCGCGGCCGCCGGGCCCGCAGCCGGGCTCTCCGGAGGGGCCACGGTGCCGCGGAACAGGACCTGCCGGGCGGAGAGCTCCCCGTGGCACCGGCCGAGGGCGTGCAGGGCGGCCAGGCCGGTCGCGGCGTCCCGCAGCACCGCGGCGGCCTCGGCGGGCGTCAGCCGGCCGCGCTCGGCCAGCCGGTCGGCGACGGAGCCGCCCCGCAGGAAGTCCTCGACCAGCCCGACCGGTGCCGCCGCCGGGCCCAGCAGGCCGCGCACGGCCACGAGACAGGCCTCGTCCCGGCCTGCCAGGGCGACCGCGAGCGACCGGAGCGCGGCCCTCGACCGGTCGCGCTCCGGTCCGGGCTCCTCCGGGCAGGGCCGCAGGACGAAGTGCTCCCCCGACCGGGCCTCCCGCACCAGCCACGATCGGCCGCCCAGGCGGCGCACCGGCTCCAGGCCGTCCTCCGGCGGGAGCCGCGGAGGCGTGTCCTCGATCCGCGTGCCGGGGAGGGGGCCCGCCCCGTCGTCCCGGACGGCCGCGGCGAGCCGCGTCCGGGCGGAGACTGACGGGGCCCGGGAGGGCTCGTGGTGGCCGCCGTGCGCGGCGGGGCGCTGCTCCATGCCCCCAGCATGCCCGCCCGTCGCCCCGGGCCGTGGGCGCCGTCCACAGCCCCCGTCCGGCGCGCGTTGTCCCCGCCGCGCGATAGGCTGGGGACATGTCCATCTGCTTCGAACGGCTCGGCTTCGACCCGCACCTCGTCGACTACCGCTCGGCGCTCGAGCTGCAGAAGAACGTGCACCGGGAGGTCGTCGCGGGCGAGCGGGACAACACCGTGCTGCTGCTGGAGCACCCCCCGGTCTACACGGCTGGACGGCGCGCCGAGCCCCACGAGTACCCCACCGACGGGACCGAGGTCGTGGAGATCGGACGCGGGGGCAAGCTCACCTACCACGGCCCGGGGATGCTCGTGGGCTATCCCGTCGTCCGGCTGACCACGCCCATCGACGTCGTGCGCTTCGTGCGCCTGCTCGAGGAGATCATCATCGCCGTCGTCGCGGACCTCGGGGTGGAGGCCACCACCGTGGCGGGACGCTCCGGGGCCTGGGTGCTCGCGGACGAGCACGGGCCGGACCGCAAGATCGCCGCCATCGGCGTGCAGGTCTCCAAGCGGGCCACCATGCACGGCTTCGCCCTGAACTGCTCCAACGACCTGCGGCCGTTCGGCAGGATCATCCCCTGCGGCATCACCGATGCCTCCGTCACGAGCCTCTCGCAGGAGACGGGCCGGCTCGTGACCCCGGAGACGGTGGTCGCGCGCGTGGAGCAGGAAATATCCGCCCGCCGGGACGAGTTGTGCGAACAGTTCGTCCCGTCAGGGACCCCGGGTCCGCTGCCCTGGCCCACCGCCGTCAGCTGACCCGCGCCGCCCCCGGGACCGCCGGGACCGTGAGCGCACCACCGTCGACATCTCGACAAGGAGACCGACCATGACCGTTGCCCCCGAGGGCCGCCGCCTGCTGCGCGTCGAGGCGCGCAACGCCGAGACGCCGATCGAGAAGAAGCCGTCCTGGCTGAAGAACACCGCACGGATGGGCCCCGAGTTCCAGGAGCTGAAGTCGCTGGCCCGCGGCAAGGGCCTGCACACCGTGTGCGAGGAGGCGGGCTGTCCCAACATCTACGAGTGCTGGGAGGACCGGGAGGCCACGTTCCTGATCGGCGGATCCAAGTGCACCCGCCGCTGCGACTTCTGCGACATCGCCACCGGCAAGCCGGACCTGCTGGACGTCACCGAGCCCCGCAAGGTGGCCGAGTCCGTCAAGGAGCTGGGCCTGCGCTACGCGACCGTGACGGGCGTGGCCCGTGACGACCTCGACGACGGCGGCGCCTGGCTCTACGCGGAGACGATCCGCGCGATCCACACGCTGAACCCGAACACCGGTGTGGAGATCCTGATCCCCGACTTCCAGGGCAAGCCGGACCGGCTGCAGCAGGTCATCGACGCCGCGCCGGAGGTCTTCGCGCACAACGTCGAGACGGTCCCGCGCATCTTCCGCCAGATCCGGCCCGCGTTCACCTACGAGCGCTCCCTGGACGTCATCACCCAGGGCAAGGACGCCGGGATGATCACCAAGTCCAACCTCATCCTCGGCATGGGCGAGACGAACCAGGAGATCTACGAGGCGCTGTGCGACCTCAACGACGCCGGGTGCGACATCATCACGCTCACCCAGTACCTGCGCCCCTCCCCGCTGTTCCACCCGATCGACCGGTGGGTCAAGCCCGAGGAGTTCGTGGAGCTCTCCGAGATGGCCGAGGAGATCGGCTTCCTGGGCGTCATGGCCGGCCCCATGGTCCGCTCCTCCTACCGCGCCGGCCGGCTGTGGGCCCGCGCCATGGAGAAGTCGGGCCGGGCGATCCCGGAGCACCTGGCGCACATCGAGGACACCGGCAGCGCCTCCCAGGAGGCCTCCTCGCTCGTCCAGCGACTCCGCTGAGGTCCGGCGGGGCGTGGCCCCGCCCACCCGCTAAACTGGAGGACGGACCACGGCCGGGCGCCCTGACGCCCTGACGCCGCGGGTCCCCCGGAACACCGCCACCGCACCACAGGACGAGGTCTCACCGTGTCACCTTCCCACGCCAAGTCGCGCCCCGCGTCGCGATCCACCTCCCCCGGGAAGCCGGCGGGCAAGCCGTCCGGGAAGCTCACCCGGGCGCAGAAGCGCGAGGCGAAGAAGCAGCGGAAGGCGACCAAGGGGCCCGGGTTCCTCGGCCAGATCAAGCAGGTCTTCAAGATGACCCGCGAGGTCGAGCCCAACATCGGCTGGTGGATGCTGCTGATCGGCCTCGGGGTGCTGCTGGTCTTCCTGCTCATCGGCGCGCTCCTCGGCAACTGGATCACCGGGCTGCTCATCGGCCTGCCGTTCGCCCTGCTGGCCGCCTCCTTCTACCTGTCCCGGCGGGCCGAGCGCGCCGCGTTCGCCCGGATCGAGGACCAGCCCGGGGCCGCCGGCGCCGCGCTGTCCGCGCTGCGTCGCGGCTGGATCGTGGAGGACCAGCCGGCCGCCATGGACCCGCGCACCCGCGACCTCATCTTCCGGGCCATCGGCCGGCCCGGGGTGGTCCTCGTGACCGAGGGCCCCGCGGGGCGGGTCGACAAGCTCGTCGCCAAGGAGCGCCGCCGGATCGGCCCCGTGATCCAGAACGTGCCGATCCACGTCATCAAGACCGGCAAGGGCGAGGGGCAGGTCCCGCTGCGGGAGCTGTCCAAGCGGATGAAGAAGCTCGACAAGAAGCTCACCCAGCAGGAGGTGCAGACCGTGCACAAGCGGATCAGCACCCTGGGCAACCGCCTGCCGATCCCCAAGGGCGTGGACCCGATGCGCGCCCGCCCGGACCGCCGGGCCATGCGCGGCCGCTGAGCCGCAGGCCCCGCGACACGCACCACGACACGCACGGAGCCCCCCGCCTTCCTCGGAAGGCGGGGGGCTCCGTCGTCGTGGTGCCGGGTGCCGCGCCCGGCGCTGCGCTCAGCGCGTGCGGACGAGGATCGTCTCCGCCGCCCGGTCGTGCAGGCCGCGCTGGTCCGGGTCGAACACGACCGCCGGGATCACGAGGCACAGCAGGAGGGCGCGGACAGCGGCGCGGGCGAACCCTGCCGGCCGCCCCGCCAGCGCCTGCACCTGGAGGCCCAGGAGCAGGTGCCCGGGGGTGTGGCCGGTCGCGCCGACCAGCAGCACGTTGAGCACGAACAGGAACGCCAGGGTCATCAGGCCCTGCTCGTTCCACTGGGGCACGAGCCACTCGGCGAGGCCCCAGCACAGGAACCAGTCCACCACCAGGGCCACGATCCGCCGCCCCACGCGTCCCACGGAGCCCGGCCCCTGCTCCGGTCGCCCGAGGCGCTGCCCCGGGTACTGCTGCCGGCCGGTCCCCGGTCCCTCGAGCCACGAGCCCACGTCACGTCTGTCGATCATCCCCTCAGGGTATCGGGGCGGGACTCCCCTAGACTGACGGGAGACCGTGGCTCCCCGGAGGTCCGCCGCGTAACACCGAGGAAACACCCGGGACACGGGGGCTTCATGCCCGGTCCGTAGCGTTGTCCCCGGAAACGGACGCCGCACGAGCATTCCCGGCACGGCGGTCCAGCCCACCTAACAAGGAGAACAGCACATGTTCCAGACACCCGAGGAAGTCCTCACGTTCATCAAGGACGAGGAGATCGTCTTCGTCGACGTCCGGTTCACGGACATGCCCGGCGTGCAGCAGCACTTCAACCTCCCCGCCAAGTCCGTGGACGACGACTTCTTCGAGCACGGGCAGCTGTTCGACGGCTCCTCCATCCGGGGCTTCCAGGGCATCGCCGAGTCCGACATGCAGCTCATCCCGGACCCGACGTCGGCCTTCGTGGACCCGTTCCGCGTCGAGAAGACCCTCGTGGTCACCTGCTCCATCGTGAACCCCCGCACCGGGGAGCCCTACCACCGCGACCCCCGCGGCGTCGCCGAGCGCGCCGAGGCGTACATGGCGTCGACCGGCATCGCGGACGTCGCCAACTTCGCCTCCGAGGCCGAGTTCTTCATCTTCGAGGACGTCCGCTACGACATCCAGCCCCAGGGATCCTTCTACGCCATCGACTCCGACGAGGCCGCCTGGAACACCGGGCGCAAGGAGGAGGGCGGCAACCTGGGCAACAAGACCGCCACCAAGGGCGGCTACTTCCCGGTCTCCCCGGTCGACAAGCAGGCCGACCTGCGCGACGCGATGTGCGTGGCCCTGGACGAGGTGGGCCTCGAGGTCGAGCGCTCCCACCACGAGGTGGGCGCTCCCGGCCAGGCCGAGATCAACTACAAGTTCAGCACGCTCACCCGGGCGGCCGACGACCTGCAGAAGTTCAAGTACGTCATCAAGAACACCGCGGACGCCTTCGGCAAGTCGGCCACGTTCATGCCCAAGCCCGTCTACAACGACAACGGCTCCGGGATGCACTGCCACCAGTCCCTGTGGAAGGGCAGCGAGCCGCTGTTCTACGACGAGAAGGGCTACGCGGGCCTGTCCGACATCGCGCGTTGGTACATCGGCGGCCTCCTGGAGCACTCCTCGGCCGTGCTGGCCTTCACCAACCCGACGGTGAACTCCTACCGTCGCCTGGTCAAGGGCTTCGAGGCGCCGGTCAACATGGTGTACTCGCAGGGCAACCGCTCGGCCGGCATCCGCATCCCGATCACGGGCACCAACCCGAAGGCCAAGCGCCTCGAGTTCCGCGCCCCGGACCCCTCGTGCAACCCGTACCTGGCGTTCGCCGCCCAGCTGATGGCGGGCCTCGACGGCATCCGCAACCGCATCGAGCCGGCCGACCCGATCGACAAGGACCTCTACGAGCTGCCCGCCGAGGAGGCCAAGGACATCAAGAAGGCCCCGGCCTCGCTCGAGGAGGCGCTGCTGGCCCTCGAGGCGGACCACGAGTTCCTGCTCGCCGGTGACGTCTTCACCGAGGACACCATCCAGTCCTGGATCGAGTACAAGCGCGAGTTCGAGCTCAAGCCGCTGTCCGTGGTCCCGCACCCGCTGGAGTTCTCGATGTACTACGGCGTCTGATCCGCACGGATCGGCCACCGCACCGGGAAGGCCCCGGACCCCACGAAGAGGTCCGGGGCCTTTCCCATGCCGCCGGCAGTCCGACGACGACGCCGTCGGTAGCCGCCGACGATGGCCGCCGTCAGTGGCCGTAGAAGAGCCGCTCGAACACGGCGCGGGCCTTGCGGGTGGTGCGCAGGTAGTCCTCCTCGAGCCGGCCGGCGCCACCGTGGGGGTACCCGCACCAGCGGGCCACCGCCTCGAGGTCGGCCCGCTTGGCGGGCAGGGCGTCGGAGCGGCGCCCGGTCCGCAGGACGTTGCCGTTGCGCACGGCCGTGGCCAGCCGCCACGCGGCGGACAGGGCCAGGGCGTCCTCGGCGGTCACGAGACCGGCCTCCTCGGCGGCGTGCAGGGCCCGCAGGGTGCTCGTGGTCCGCAGCCCCTGGACGCGGTGCCCGTGCTGGAGCTGCAGCGTCTGGACGAGCCACTCGACGTCCGAGAGCCCGCCGCGGCCCAGCTTCAGGTGCCGGGCCGGGTCCGCGCCGCGCGGCATCCGCTCGTTCTCCACGCGGGCCTTCATCCGCCGGATCTCCAGCAGCTGGCGCTCCGTGAACTCCGCCGGGTAGCGCAGCGGGTCCACGACCCGCCGGAACGCGTCGGCCAGCTCGTCGCTGCCGGCCAGGGGCAGCGCCCGGGTGAGCGCCTGGAACTCCCAGGTCTGCGCCCACCGGGCGTAGTACTCGGCGTAGGACTCGACGGAGCGCACCATGGGCCCCTGCTTGCCCTCGGGGCGCAGGTCGTTGTCGATCTCCAGCACGCGCTCCGCCACGATGGGCGGCGTGCAGGGCGCCTTGAGCAGCTGCACCATCCGCTGCAACAGGGTCTCGGCCTGCTCCCGGGCCGCGGCGGGGTCCGCGTCCCCCACCGGGGCGTAGACGTACATGACGTCGGCGTCGGAGCCGTAGCCGATCTCCCGCCCGCCCTGCCGGCCCATCGCGACGACGAGGACGTCGGCGAGCCGGCCGGCGCGGTCGTAGACCTCCCGCTCGGCCACGTGCAGGGCGCCCAGGACGCAGACCCGGTCGATGTCGGACAGCGCCGCCACGACCTGCTCGACGTCGAGCAGCCCGGAGGTGTCCGCGAGCGCCACGCGCAGCTCCTCGCGGCGGCGGATGAGGCGGATCATCCGCACGGCCTCCCCGGGGTCGGGGTGGCGGGCCATCTGGGCGCGGATCTCGCTCCACAGCGTCTCGAAGGACACCGGGCACAGCTCGTCGTCCTGGCCGAGCCAGGCGGTCGCCTCCGGAGAGTTCTCCAGCAGGTCGGTGACGTACCGGGAGCTGGAGAGGATCTGGCACAGGCGTTCGGCGGCGGCGTTCGAGTCGCGGAGCAGGCGCAGGAACCATGGGGTGGTCCCGAGGGACTCGGAGAGCCGCCGGAAGCCCAGCAGCCCGGCGTCGGCGTCGACGCCGTCGGCCAGCCAGGCCAGGAGCACGGGCAGCAGGGTGCGCAGGATCTCGGCCCGCCGGCTGACGCCGCGGGTGAGCGCCTCGATGTGGCGCACGGCGGCCTTCGGGTCCCGGTAGCCGAGCGCGGCGAGCCGGTCCCGCACCGACTCCGCCGAGAGCTGGGTGTCGGTCTCGGGCAGGTGGGCGAGCGCGGCCAGCAGCGGCCGGTAGAAGATCCGCTCGTGCATCCCCCGGACGCTGCGCTTGACCTTGCGCCACTCCTCGAGCAGCGAGTCGCCGGAGGGGCGGGCGGTGTCCGCGGCGCCGCGCAGGGAGCGGGCGATGACCGTGAGCTCCTGCTCGCCCCGCGGCATGAGGTGGGTGCGGCGAAGCCGGAACAGCTGGATGCGGTGCTCCAGGAGGCGCAGCCAGCGGTAGTGGGCGGAGAACTGCTCGCTGTCCCGGCGGCCGATGTACCCGCCCTCGGAGAGCGCGGCCAGGGACTCGGTCGTGGCCTGGGTCCGGACCCGCTCGTCCGTGCGCCCGTGCACCAGCTGGAGGAGCTGGACGGTGAACTCGACGTCGCGCAGCCCGCCGGGGCCCAGCTTGATCTGGCGCTCGCCCTCGGCGGCCGGGATGTTGTCGGTGACCCGCCGACGCATGGCCTGCACGGACTCGACGAAGCCCTCGCGCCCGGAGCTGCGCCACACGAAAGGCTCGATGGCCTTGCGGTAGGCCGCCCCGAGCTCCGGGTCCCCGGCCACGGGCCGGGCCTTGAGCAGGGCCTGGAACTCCCAGGACTCGGCCCACCGCTCGTAGTAGCGCACGTGCGAGTCCAGGGTGCGCACGAGCGGCCCGTCCTTGCCCTCGGGCCGGAGGTTGGCGTCCACCTCCCACAGCGGGGGCTCCGCGCCGCGGGCCATGAGCGCCCGGGCGGTGCCCGTGGCGAGGGCCGTGGCGATGACGGTGGCCTCCGCCCCGTCCAGGGGCTCCGCGCCGTCCGGGTCCTCGACGGCCATGACGTGGACGACGTCGACGTCGGAGATGTAGTTGAGCTCCCGGGCGCCGCACTTGCCCATCCCGATCACGGCGAGCCGCACCCGGTCGACGGTCTCGGGGGCCCAGGTCCCCGCCGCCTCCGCCCGGGAGACGGCGAGCGCCCCCTCGAGGGCCGCGGCGGCCAGGTCGGCGAGCTGGCGGCCCACCGCGGGCATGTGGTCGGCGGGGTAGAGGGCCCCGACGTCCCGGATCGCGATGCGCGTCAGCTCCCGCCGGTAGGCCGCGCGCAGGGCGCTGCAGGCGGCGTCACCGGTCCCGGAGGCCACCGGGGTCCGCGCGGCGGGGTCCGCGCCGACCGCCGTCAGCAGCGCGTCGCGGAACTGCTCGCCGGGGATCTCCGCCGGCTCGGCGGCGGCGGGCTCCGCGAGCAGGTCCAGGTGCTCGGGGCGCCGGAGCAGGAACTCCCCGAGCGCCTCGGAGGAGCCCAGGAGCCGGAACATGGCCTCGGAGGCCTCCGGGCCGGCGTTGATCCGCTCGGCGAGCTCCGGGGAGCCCTCGAGGAGCCGGACGGTGAGCCGCAGGGCGACATCGGGCGAGGCCGCCAGGGCCAGACCCTCCAGCAGCCGGTCGAGGTCGACCTCGGCGAGCTCCGGGAAGCCGAGCCAGCGCTGGGCGTTGCCCGTGTCCGCGAAGCCGACCTTGATGAGACGGCCGGACGGGACGGTGCCCGCCGGGGCCGCGGACTGGGGAGGGTGTGTCATGGGACGGTCCGTCCGGGGTCAGAGGATGCCGAGGTTGTTCTTGAGCTCGAAGTGCGTGACGACCCGGCGGTAGTCGTTCCAGTCGCGGCGCTTGTTGCGCAGGAAGTAGTCGTAGACCTGCTCCCCGAGCAGCTCGGCCATGAACTCCGACTCCTCGGTCTCCCGGATGGCGTCGTACAGGCTCGAGGGCAGCGGGTTGTGGCCGAGGGCGCGGCGCTCCGCGGAGCTCATCGCCGCGACGTCGTCCAGCTCCACGGGCGGGAGCTCGTACTCGTTCTCGATGCCCCGCAGACCCGCGGCCAGCAGCGCGGCGTAGGAGAGGTAGGGGTTCGTGGCGGAGTCGATGCCGCGGTACTCGATGCGCGCGGCCTGCACCTTGTCCGGCTTGGACAGGGGCACCCGCACGAGCGCGGAGCGGTTGTTGTGGCCCCAGGACTGGTAGGAGGGGGCCTCTCCCCCGCCCCACAGCCGCTTGTAGGAGTTGACGAACTGGTTGGTCACCGACGTGAACTCGGGGGCGTGACGCAGGATGCCGGCGATGAAGTGCCCGGCCGTGCGGGAGAGGCGGAACTCGGACCCGGCCTCGAAGAAGGCGTTGGTGTCCCCCTCGAAGAGCGAGAAGTGGGTGTGCATGCCGGAGCCGGGGTGCTCGGTGAACGGCTTGGGCATGAAGGTCGCGTACAGCCCCTGCGAGAGCGCGACCTCCTTGATGACCGTGCGGAACGTCATGATGTTGTCGGCCGTCTGCAGGGCGTCGGCGTAGCGCAGGTCGATCTCGTTCTGCCCGGGGCCGGCCTCGTGGTGGGAGAACTCGACGGAGATCCCGACGGCCTCCAGCATGTTCACGGCCTTGCGCCGGAAGTCCTGCACCACGCCGCCCGGCACGTGGTCGAAGTACCCCTCGTGGTCCACGGGCGTGGGCCGGCCCTCGGCGTCGAGGTCCGCGGACTTCAGCAGGTAGAACTCGATCTCCGGCGCCGTGTAGCAGGTGAAGCCCATGTCCGAGGCCTTCTCCAGGACCCGCTTGAGCACCCCGCGCGGGTCCGAGGAGGAGGGCTCGCCGTCCGGGGTGAGGATGTTGCAGAACATCCGGGCGGTGGGCTCCGTCTCGCTGCGCCAGGGCAGGATCTGGAACGTGGACGGGTCCGGCTGCAGGAGCATGTCCGCCTCGGAGACCCGCGACAGGCCCTCGATGGAGGAGCCGTCGAAGCCGAGCCCCTCCTCGAAGGCCGCCTCGACCTCGGCGGGGGCCAGGGCCACCGACTTGAGGCTCCCGACGACGTCCGTGAACCACATGCGCACGAAGCGCACGTCGCGCTCCTCGATGGTCCTGAGGACGAACTCCTGCTGACGGTCCATGGTTGTCTTCCTCGTCTTCCTGCCCGGGAGTGCTGTGCCGCCCGGGCACGCCTGCTGTCCCGCCCACTCTAACGCGCTGTCCCGCCGCGCCCGCCGGACCGGACGGCGCGGACGGGCGCGCCCGATAGGGTGGGGCCATGACCCAGGAGACACCCCGTCCGGCACCGGGCGCGCTGGACGTGCGCCGGGTGCGCACGCACCACCTGCGCGAGGCCAAGCGCCGTGACGAGAAGTTCACGATGCTCACGTGCTACGACGCCCTGACGGCGGCGATCTTCGACGCGGCCGGCGTCGACTCGCTGCTGGTCGGGGACTCCGCGGGCAACAACGTCCTGGGCCACTCCAGCACCCTGCCCGTCACCGTGGACGAGCTGCTGCCGATGTGCCGTGCCGTGTCCGGCGCCGTCGAGCGCGCGTTCGTGGTGGTGGACCTGCCCTTCGGCTCCTACGAGGCCTCCCCCGAGCAGGCGGTGGCCACCGCGGTGCGCTTCCTCAAGGAGGGCTGCGCGCACGCGGTGAAGCTCGAGGGCGGGGCGTGGTTCGCCCCCCACGTCCGGGCCATGGTCCAGGCCGGGGTGCCCGTCGTGGCCCACATCGGCTTCACCCCGCAGAGCGAGCACGCCCTGGGCGGGTACCGGGTGCAGGGGCGCGGCGACGCCGCGCGCACGCTCGTGGAGGACGCCCGCGCCCTCGAGGCCGCCGGGGCCTTCTGCCTGGTGATGGAGATGGTCCCGGCGGAGGCCGCCGCGGCCGTGGACGCCGCCCTGGAGATCCCGACCGTGGGCATCGGGGCCGGGCCCGCGACCACCGGCCAGGTGCTCGTGTGGCAGGACATGCTGGGGCTGCGCCGGGGCCGGATGCCGCGCTTCGTCCGGCAGTACGCGGACCTGCACGGGGTGGTCTCCGACGCCGTGGGCCGCTACGTCGAGGACGTGCGCTCGGGGGCCTTCCCGGCCCCGGAGCACGGCTTCTGAGCCGCCGCGCCCGGCGCACCGTTCCGGGGCGCCCCGGCCGTCGGGGTGCTGCGCCCGCGGCGGATCAGCCCTCCTCGAAGGCGCGGTCCTCCTCGTCCCACTGCCGGGTGCGCTCCGCGGCGAGCTTCAGCGCGTTCTGCGCCTCCTCGCGCGTGGCGTAGGGCCCGAGCAGCTTGCGGTAGTCCGACTGCGGGCCCTCCTCGACCTGGTGGGTGTAGGTGTTAAACCAGTACTCGGCCATGACCTCTCCTCTCGACGGCCGCCGGGCCCCGGTGACCGGACCGGCCCCGTGCCCGGCGCGCTAGGGTAGATCCTAGGCCCGGACCGGCCCGGACGGGGCCGGCCCACCCGATCCAGGAGGTCCAGACCCCCGTGCCCACGCACAACCTCACCGCTCCCGCCCCCGGCGGCACCGCCCCCGTCGGCGCCCTCGCCCCCGGCGCCGTGACCCCCGGCCGGCCCGTGCCGGCGTCCATCCCCCGCCCCGAGTACGTGGGCCGGGCGGAGCCGGACGAGGGCCGCGGCGGCAACGTCTACACCCCGGACGAGATCGAGCTCATCCGCGCGGCGGGCCGGATCGCGGCGCGCGCCCTGCAGGAGGCCGGCCGGGCCGCCGTGCCGGGCACGACCACGGACGAGCTCGACCGGATCGCCCACGAGTACCTGTGCGACCACGGGGCCTACCCCTCCTGCCTGGGGTACCGGGGCTTCCCCAAGTCCATCTGCACGTCCCTCAACGAGGTGATCTGCCACGGCATCCCCGACTCCACGGTGCTGGAGGAGGGCGACATCATCAACCTGGACGTCACGGCCTACAAGGACGGCTTCCACGGCGACACCAACCGGATGTTCCTGGTGGGCGAGGTCGACGAGCAGTCCCGCCTGCTGGTCGAGCGCACCGAGGAGGCCCTGAACCGGGCCGTCAAGGCCGTCCGCCCGGGCCGGGAGATCAATGTCATCGGCCGCGTCATCGAGAAGTACGCCCGGCGCTTCGACTACGGCGTGGTGCGGGACTTCACCGGCCACGGGGTGGGCCGGGAGTTCCACTCCGGGCTGATCGTCCCCCACTACGACGCCGCGCCGTCCTACTCCACCCCGATGGTCCCGGGCATGGTCTTCACGATCGAGCCCATGCTGACCCTGGGCACGATCCAGTGGGAGCAGTGGGACGACGACTGGACCGTGACCACGCGCGACCGGCGGCGCAGCGCGCAGTTCGAGCACACCATGGCCGTCACCGAGGACGGGGTGGACGTCCTCACCCTTCCGTAGGCCCTGCCGTAGACTGCCCACTGATCATCCGACCACGGCCCCACGAGAGGACCGCCCCATGACCACACCAGACCGCGACGTCGCCGCCGTCCCGAACCGCCGCGTCATCGGCATCGACTTCGGCGGCACCGGGACCAAGGGCGGGATCGTGGACCTCGACACGGGCGAGCTCGTCGGCGAGCGCTTCCGGATCGCCACGCCCCGCCCGGCCACCCCCGAGAAGGTCGCGGAGGTGATGCAGCAGATCGTCGCGGAGCTGCAGTCCCGTCCCGAGGCTCCCGCCCCCGACTCGCCCGTGGGCATCGTCTTCCCGGCGATCATCAAGGAGGGCGTGGCCCTGTCCGCGGCGAACATCGACAAGTCCTGGATCGGCACGGACGTCGACGGCCTCATGACCGAACGGCTCGGCCGTCCGGTCGAGGCCCTCAACGACGCCGACGCCGCGGGGCTGGCCGAGGCCGTCTACGGCGCCGGACGGGGCGTCAAGGGTCTGGTCATCGTGATCACCCTGGGCACCGGGATCGGCTCCGCCCTGATCCTCAACGGCAAGCTCGTCCCGAACGCCGAGCTGGGGCACCTGGAGATCGACGGCCACGACGCCGAGACGAAGGCGTCCGCCGCCGCGCGCGAGCGCGAGGACATGCCGTGGAAGAAGTGGGCGACCACCCGCCTGCAGCGCTACTTCAGCCACGTGGAGTTCCTGTTCTCGCCCAACCTGTTCGTGGTCGGCGGCGGGGTGTCGAAGAAGGCGGAGAAGTTCCTCCCCTTCATCGAGCTGCGCACGCCCGTGAAGGTCGCCGAGCTCCGCAACAACGCCGGGATCGTGGGCGCCGCCCTGTGGGCCGGCATCCCGCACGCGCCCGAGAGCTGAGCCCGGTCCGACGACGACGCCCGGTCACCTCCGCGAGGAGGTGACCGGGCGGCGTCGTGACCGGGCGGGAACGATCCGGCCGGGGGCAGAAAAAAACCCGCCGGGGGCCGCGGCTTCCCCTCCGCAGCCCCCGGCGGGAGCTTGTTGTGGACCCCACTCTACGGTCCTCATCCGGCCTGCGGCAAGGGACACGCCGGGACGTGGCGGCCGGAGCCGGTGCACCGCACGGGCGGGTCGTCAGAGCAGCCTCGGCTGGGACACGCCCTCGAGGCCCTTGCCCCGCGGCCGCCGGCCGCTGCGCTTCCGGGCGGCGCCGATGGGCTCCACGGTGGCGGGGATGGTCTGCTGCCCGGTCTGCTCGGCCTGCTGCCGGCGCAGGAGGTCGATCGCCTCCTCGAAGTCCCCCAGGCCGTCGAAGGCCTGGTAGACGCTGGCGAAGCGCAGGTACGCCACGACGTCCAGCCGGCGGAGCGGGGCCAGGATCGCGAGCCCCACCTCGTGCGCCTCGATCTCCGCGGCGCCCAGCGCCCGGATCGTCTCCTCGACCTCCTGGGCGAGCATCGCGAGGTCGTCCTCGCTCACCGGCCGCCCCTGGCAGGCCTTGCGCACCCCGTTGACGATCTTCTGCCGGTCGAAGGGCTCGGTGACGCCCGAGCGCTTGATGACCGAGATGGTCGTGGTCTCGAGCGTGGTGAAGCGCCGGCCGCACTCGGAGCACTGGCGGCGGCGGCGGATCGCCGTCCCGTCGTCCGTGGTGCGGCTGTCGACGACGCGGGAGTCGGTGTGACGGCAGAACGGGCAGTGCACGGTCGGATCAGCTCCCGGTGCGGATCGTGATGGCCCGGCCGTGCGCGGGCAGGTCCTCGGAGCGCGCGACGGCCACGATGTCCTCCCCGATCACGGCGAGCGCGTCCTGGGTGTACTCGACGATCTGCACCGCCTTCATGAAGGCGGTGGTGGACAGGCCCTGGGCGTGCACCGCCGTCCCGCCCGTGGGCAGCACGTGGTTCGAGCCCGCCGCGTAGTCGCCGAGCGGGACGGGGCTGTAGGGCCCCAGGAAGATCGCCCCCGCGTTGCGCACCCGGGCGGCCACCTCCTGCGGGTCGGCGGTGTGGATCTCGAGGTGCTCGGCGGCGTAGGCGTCGGCCACGGCGATCGAGGAGTCGAGGTCGTCGGTGAGCACGATCCCGGACTGCGGCCCGGACAGGGCGGTGGTGATCCGCTCCCGGTGCTTCGCCTCGGGGACCTGGACGGCGAGCTCCGCGGCGACCCGCTCGGCGAGCCCGGGCGAGTGGGTGATCAGCACCGCGCCGGCGGCGGGGTCGTGCTCGGCCTGGGAGATCAGGTCGGCGGCCACGTAGGCCGGCACGGCGGTGTCGTCGGCCAGCACGGCGATCTCGGTGGTCCCCGCCTCGGCGTCCACGCCGACCACGGAGCGGAGCAGGCGCTTGGCGGTGGCGACGTAGACGTTGCCCGGACCGGTCACGGTGTCGACCGGCTCGAGGACGTCGTCGCCGTCCGTGACCCCGTGGGCCATGGCGGCCAGCGACTGGGCGCCGCCGATGGCCCAGACCTCGTCCACCCCGAGCAGCCCCGCGGCCGCGAGGATCGTGGGGTGCGGCAGGCCCCCGAACTCCTTCTGCGGCGGGCTGCACAGCACCACGGAGCCGACCCCGGCCGCCTGGGCCGGGACGACGTTCATGACCACGGACGAGGGGTAGACGGCCAGCCCGCCGGGCACGTAGAGCCCCGCCCGGCGCAGGGGCGTCCACCGGTGCACGAGCACGGCGCCGGGCGCGACCTCGACGCGGGCGTCGGCCGGGCGCTGCGCCTGCGCGAAGGCCCGGGTGCGCTCGATGGCGGTCTCCAGGCCCCGGCGCACGGCCGGGTCCAGCTCGTCGACCGCCCGCCGGATCTCCGCCGGGTCGACGCGCAGCCGGTCCTGGGCCACGCCGTCGAAGCGCTGCGCGTAGCGGCGCAGGGCGACGGCGCCCTCGGTGCGGACCGCGGCGATGATCTCCTCCACGGCCTGCTGCGCCGAGGCGAGCGACGTGGAGCTCTGCCGGGGCACTGCCGCCCGCAGCTCGGACCAGGACAGGTGCCGGCCGCGCAGGTCGATCGTTCGCAGGACGGGAGTCGTGGTCGTCTCAGCAGTAGTCACGCTCTCCATGGTATTCCACCGCGGCGCCCGGCCGGGTGCCGGGCCTTGCGCTCAGCCGCCCGGTGGGCTACACCTCCAGGCAGGTCGGGCCGAGCAGCACCTTGAGGTCCCCGAACAGCGCCGGTGAGGGGTTCACCCGCAGATCGGGGCCCAGACGCAGGACCTGCACCTTCTGGCGGGTCTCGAGGTGGATGCGCACCTCGGAGTCCCCGCGGTGGTTGCGCAGCACCGCGCCGATCTCCTTGACCGTCTCCTCCGTGGCGCGGAACTCGGGCAGGGCGATCAGCACGGGGCCGCTGTGCCCGTCCGCCGAGAGCTCCGGCACGGTGAGCTCCTGCGCGGAGATCGTCACCGACCCGTCGTCCCGGCGCTGCAGCCGGCCCTTGATCACGCAGATGAGGTCCTCCGCGAGCACGCCCGCGATAGGGGCGTAGGCCTTGCCGAAGAACATGATCTCGATCGAACCCGTCCGGTCCTCCAGCTCCACCCGCGCGTAGGCGTTGCCCGAGGTCTTGGCGATCCGCCGGGACAGGGAGGTGATCATGCCCGCCACGGTCACCACGGCGCCGTCGGGCCGGCCGTCCTCGCCGAGCAGCGGCTGGATCGAGGTGTCGGCGTACTGCCCGAGCGCCTCGTCGAGGCCGCGCAGCGGGTGGTCGGAGACGTACAGGCCGAGCATCTCGCGCTCGAAGGCCAGCAGGTCCTTGCGCTCCCACTCGGGCACGTCCGGCACCGCGACGGTCAGCGACGTCGAGGGGTCCTCGTCGTCCAGCCCCATGCCCCCGAAGAGGTCGAACTGCCCGGCCGCCTCCTGGCGCTTGACGGCGACCGTGGCGTCCACGGCCTCCTCGTGGCAGAGCACGAGTCCGCGCCGGGTGTGGCCCAGCCGGTCGAAGGCGCCCGCCTTGACCAGGGACTCGATAGTGCGCTTGTTGCACACCACGGCGGGGACCTTCGCGAGGAAGTCGTTGAAGGAGGTGAAGGCGCCGTGCTCCTCCCGGGCCTCGACCATCGCGCTGACCACGTTGGCGCCCACGTTGCGCACCGCGCCCATCCCGAAGCGGATGTCGGTGCCCACCGGGGTGAAGTTCAGCGCGGACTCGTTGACGTCCGGGGGCAGCACGGTGATGCCCATCCGGCGGCACTCGGTGAGGTACAGGGCGAGCTTGTCCTTGTCGTCGCCCACCGAGGTGAGCAGCGCGGCCATGTACTCGGCCGGGTAGTGCGCCTTGAGATAGGCCGTCCAGTAGGAGACGAGGCCGTAGGCGGCGGAGTGGGCCTTGTTGAACGCGTAGTCCGAGAAGGGCAGGAGGATGTCCCACAGGGCCTTGATCGCGGCCTCGGAGTAGCCGCGCTCCACCATGCCGCCGTGGAAGCCCTCGTACTGCTTGTCCAGCTCCGACTTCTTCTTCTTGCCCATGGCGCGGCGGAGGATGTCCGCCTGGCCGAGCGTGAACCCCGCGACCTTCTGGGCGATCGCCATGACCTGCTCCTGGTAGACGATCAGGCCGTAGGTCGTGTTGAGGATCTCCGCGAGCGGCTCCTCGAGCTCGGGGTGGATCGGGGTGATCTCCTGCTGGCCGGTCTTGCGCAGCGCGTAGTTCGTGTGCGAGTTCGCGCCCATGGGACCCGGGCGGTACAGGGCGATGACCGCGGAGATGTCCTCGAAGTTGTCGGGGCGCATGAGCTTGAGCAGCTGGCGCATGGGCCCGCCGTCGAGCTGGAACACCCCGAGGGTGTCGCCGCGGGCCAGCAGCTCGTAGGACTCGGCGTCGTCGAGCAGGAGGTTCTCCAGGTCGAGGACGAACCCGTCCTGGTTCAGCGTGATGTTCTCGATCGCGTCGGAGATGATCGTGAGGTTGCGCAGCCCCAGGAAGTCCATCTTGATCAGCCCGAGCCCCTCGGAGGTGGGGTAGTCGAACTGGGTGATGACCTGCCCGTCCTGCTCGCGGCGCATGATCGGGATGATGTCGATCAGCGGGTCCGAGGACATGATGACGCCCGCCGCGTGCACCCCCCACTGCCGCTTGAGCCCCTCGAGGCCCTCGGCGGTGTCGAAGATCTTCTTCGCCTCCGGGTCCTGGGCGAGGATCTCGCGCAGCTCGTCGGCCTCCCCGTAGCGCTTGGCGCTCTCGTCGTAGACGTCCTTGAGGGAGATGCCCTTGCCCATGACGTCCGGCGGCATGGCCTTGGTGAGCTTCTCCCCCATCGAGAAGGGGTAGCCGAGCACGCGCGAGGAGTCCTTGAGCGCCTGCTTGGCCTTGATGGTGCCGTAGGTGACGATCATGGCCACGCGCTCGTCGCCGTACTTCTCGGTGACGTAGTGGATCACCTCGGAGCGGCGGCGGTCGTCGAAGTCGACGTCGAAGTCGGGCATGGAGACGCGGTCCGGGTTGAGGAAGCGCTCGAAGATCAGGCCGTGCTCCAGCGGGTTCAGCTCGGTGATGCGCATGGCGTACGCGACCATCGAGCCGGCCCCGGAGCCGCGGCCCGGGCCCACCCGGATCCCGTTGTTCTTGGCCCAGTTGATGAAGTCGGCCACCACCAGGAAGTACCCGGGGAAGCCCATCTGCAGGATGATGCCCTTCTCGTAGTCCGCCTGCCGCTGCACGTCCTCGGGGATCCCGCCGGGGAAGCGGTGGTGCAGGCCCCGCTGCACCTCCTCGACGAACCAGGACTCCTCGTCGTGGCCCTCGGGGGTCGGGAAGCGGGGCATGTAGTTCGCGGAGGTGTCGAACTCGACGTTGCACCGCTCCGCGATCTCCAGGGTGTTGTCGCACGCCTCGGGGAAGTCCCGGAACAGCTCCCGCATCTCCGCCGGGGACTTCAGGTAGAACTCGTCGGCGTCGAACTTGAACCGCTTCGGGTCCGCCAGCGTCGAGCCGGACTGCACGCACAGCAGGGCGGCGTGGGACTTCGCGTCCTCGGCGTGGGTGTAGTGCAGGTCGTTGGTGGCCACGAGCGGCAGCTGCAGGTCCTTGGCGAGCTTGAGCAGGTCGCCGGTGACCCGCTTCTCGATCCCCAGGCCGTGGTCCATGAGCTCGCAGTAGTAGTTCTCGGCGCCGAAGATGTCGCGGAACTCCGCCGCGGCCTGCCGCGCCTCCTGGTACTGGCCCAGGCGCAGGCGGGTCTGCACCTCGCCGGAGGGGCAGCCGGTGGTGGCGATGAGGCCCTTGCCGTAGGTGTTCAGCAGCTCGCGGTCCATGCGCGGCTTGTACAGCTGGCCCTCCAGGGACGCCAGGGACGAGGCGCGGAACAGGTTCTGCATGCCCTGGGTGGTCTCCGCGAGCAGCGTCATGTGCGTGTAGGCGCCGCCGCCCGAGACGTCGTCCCGGCCGCCGTCGGCGAACTTCACGCGGGTGCGGTCGGAGCGGGCGGTGCCCGGCGTCAGGTAGGCCTCCACGCCGATGATGGGCTTGATCCCCGCGTTGCGGGCCTTGTTCCAGAAGTCGAAGGCCCCGAAGACGAAGCCGTGGTCGGTCGTCGCCAGGGAGGACATCCCCAGTTCGTGGCAGGCCTCGAAGAGGTCGTCGAGGCGTGCCGCACCGTCGAGCATCGAGTACTCGGTGTGCACGTGGAGGTGGGTGAAGCTGTTCTTGCCGGTCGCCGTCGTCACCCGACCAGTGTAGTGGTCCGCACCGACCGCTCCGCCCCGCCGGGGCCGTCCCGCGGCGGCCGGCTCCCCCGGCCGGGGCCGCTCCGCCGGGTCAGGCGGGACCGCCGTCGCGCAGCGTCTCGAGGGCGAAGGAGAGGTCCGGCGGGTACGGGCTCTCGTACTCGACGGGCTCCCCCGTACCGGGGTGCTCGAAGCCCAGGCGCTTGGCGTGCAGCCACTGCCGGGTGAGCCCGAGGCCGGCCGACAGCGCGGGGTCCGCGCCGTAGGTGAGGTCCCCGCAGCACGGGTGGCGCAGCGCGGAGAAGTGCACGCGGATCTGGTGGGTGCGGCCGGTCTCCAGGTGCACCTCCACGAGCGCCGCCCGGCCGAAGGCCTCCAGGACCTCGTAGTGGGTGATCGACGCGCGGCCGCCGTCGACCACGGCGAAGCGCCAGTCGTAGCCGGGGTGGCGCCCGATCGGCGCGTCGATCGTCCCGCGCAGCGGGTCCGGGAGGCCCTGCACCACCGTGTGGTAGACCTTCGTGACCGTCCGGTCCTTGAAGGCGCGCTTGAGCGCGGTGTACGCGCGCTCGGTGCGGGCCACGACCATCAGCCCGGACGTGCCGACGTCGAGCCGGTGCACCACACCGGCCCGTTCGGGGGCGCCGGAGGTGCTCACGGTGACGCCCGCGCCCGCCAGGGCCCCGACCACGGTCGGTCCCTTCCAGCCCGGCGAGGGGTGCGCGGCGACGCCGGGCGGCTTGTCGATCACCACGATGTCGTCGTCCAGGTGCACCACGCGGAAGTCCTCGACCAGCTGGGGCACGATCCGGGCCGGGTCCTCGGGGACGGGCACGTGCACGGTGAGGGTCTGCGAGGCCTCGACCCGGAAGGACTTGGCGACGGGCCGGTCGCGGTGCAGCACGCGGCCCTCGGCGCAGAGCACGGCGGCCGCGGAGCGGGAGAGCCCGGTGAGGGCGGCCACGGCGGCGTCCGCGCGCTGGCCCTCGAGCTCGGGCGGCACGGTGAAGCGCTCCTGCACGTGCTCCTCGGGCTCAGCCACGGGTGCCCTCCTCCTCCGGCGAGGCCTCGACCCGCTCCGCGTCCGGGGCGCCCGCGCCCGTGCGGGTGCCGTCGAGCTCCCGGCCGAGCAGCGTCAGGAGCACCACGAGACAGACCCCCACGACCACCCCGCAGTCGGCGATGTTGAAGATCGCGAAGCGCGGCACGGCGATGAAGTCCACCACGTGGCCCATCCCCGAGCCGGGCTCCCGCAGGAGCCGGTCGGTCAGGTTGCCGAGGGCGCCGCCGAGGACGAGCCCCAGGGCCAGGGCCCACGCGGCCGAGCGGACGCGGCGGAGGGTGAGCACGATGAGGACGGAGACGACCACCATGACCAGGGTGAAGACCCAGGTGATGTTCTCCCCCAGGGAGAACGCGGCGCCGGGGTTGCGGATGAACTGCCACCACAGCAGTCCCTCGACCACCGGCGTCCGCTGGCCGAGCTCCATGGTCGCGACGACCCACCACTTGGTGAGCTGGTCCGCGGCGTACACCAGCAGCGCGGCGGCCGCGGCGAGGAGGAGGACGCCCCGCGGGGTCCGGCGGTCGGGTGCTCCGGCGGGGACTTCGGGGGACTCGCTCATGCTCTCCTCGGGTGGCGGGGCGGGGATCGGGCCCGCCCCGGGGGCGGGGCGGCGGGGACGTCGGCCCCGTTCCATGGTGCCACGTCCGCCGGGGAGCCATCCGCCCCGGGGGCGCCCCTCCAGGGGCGGCCCGGGGCGGACGACGACGGAGGGACCGGCACGTGGCCGGTCCCTCCGCGGGGTGCGCGTCGCGGTGCGGCGGCTAGGCCTGCTCGGACCGGACCGGGCCGGCGGCGCCGTCGGCGGCCGGTGCGGGCTCGAGGGACGGGGTGGTGTCCAGGTCCTGCAGCTGGTCCTGGATGTACGCCTTGAGGTTGGTGCGGTAATCCTGCTCGAAGGCGCGCAGCCCCGAAACGCGGGCCTGCAGCTCCGCCTGCTCCTCCTGGAGGGCCGTGAGGGTCTCCTCGCGCGTGCGCTGGGCGTCCGTGACGAGCTCCTCGGCCCGCTCGCGGGCCTCGCCGACGATCCGGTCCCGCTCGGCGGTGCCCTCGGCGACGTACTCGTCGTGCAGCTTCTGGGCCATCGCCAGGACGCCGGCCGCGGACTGCGCCGCGCCGGAGGTGGGCGCGGTCTCCGCGGGGACGGTCTCGGCGGCTCCGGTGCCGGCCGCGGCGGGAGAGGTCCGCTCCACCGCCTCCTGCGGCGCACCGCCGGCGACCGGGGCGGGGGCCTCGACGGTCTCCCCAGCGGTCTCTCCGGCGGTGTCCTCGGCGACCGGGAGGCCGGGCTCGGAGACGGGCGACGGCGCGGAGTCCTTGGGAGCGACGGGCTGCCCGGCGGCCTCGAGCTGCTGCTTGAGGTCGGTGTTCTCCTGGTTCAGGCGGCGCAGCTCCACGACGATCTCGTCGAGGAAGTCGTCGACCTCGTCCTGGTCGTAGCCCTCCCGGAACTTGGTGGGCTGGAACCGCTTGTTGATGACGTCTTCGGGCGTCAGAGCCATGGGTGCATTCCTTCGTGGGCGGAGCGCGGGCACGGCCCGCGGCGGGGGATCCGTCCGACCGGGGCCGGGGCGGCGCGGTGGCCGGCGCCCGGTGGTCGTGCGGTTACAGCGTACAGGCCGGTCCCCGGCGGGCCGGGTCGGACCGGCACGGGATCAGACCAGCACTGCGTCAGACCAGCATCGAGCCGATGATGCCCTGGACGATGCTGACGGCGAAGATGAGGATGAGGAACCCGAGGTCCAGCGACACCCCGCCGAAGCGCAGGGGCGGCACGATCCGCCGGAGCCACCGCATCGGCGGGTCGGTGACGGTGTACACGGCGGAGGCCCCGACGAGGGCGGCTCCCCGGGGCCGCCAGTTGCGGGCGAACATCTGCACCCAGTCGAGCACGAGGCGCGCGAGCAGCGCGACGTACACGAGGTGCAGTGCCAGGTACAGCACGGAGAGCAACAGGTCCATCGGTCCGCCTCAGTCCTCCTGGTGGTCGTCGGTCTCGTCCTCGCCGCCGGCGGGGTGCCCGACGACCTCCACGTAGGACGGGGTGAGCAGGAAGACCTTGCCGGTCACCCGTTCGATGGAGCCGTGCAGGGCGAAGACCAGGCCGGCGGAGAAGTCCACCAGGCGCTTGGCCTCGGCGTCGCCCATGTCGCTGACGTTCATGATGACGGGCGTGCCCTCGCGGAAGGCCTCGCCGATGGACTTCGCGTCGTTGTAGGAGCGGGGGTGGACCGTGGTGATCGTGCGCAAGGTCGAGCTGTCCTCTCGAGAGCTGGAGGGGGCGCGTTTGATGGGGGTGACCGGCGCCCGGTACTCGGCCGACCGGCGCGGCACGGCCACTGCGGTGGACTCGTGGGCGCGGGCCTCGCGCGGCTCCTCGCGGACCGCGGCGGTGGGCTGGTGCTCCTGGCGGGACGGCGTCGGCTCGTCGTAGTCCTCGTCCGTCTCGGCGAGGCCGAGATAGATCATGGTGCGGCGCAACGCTCCGGCCATGGTGCTCTCCTTGACTGTCTGTGCGGATATCGGCGGTGGGGGGGTTCCGGGATCCTCGGACCGCCCTGCGCCCGTGGTGCTGCCCGGAACGCGGTACGGCCCTGGCCCCGCGGGGCCGTCCTCCAAGCTATCCTACGGGCGCCCGGGGCCCGAGGATATCGGAGCCGACGCGCACGTGCGTGGCTCCCCGGGCGACCGCCTCCTCGAGGTCCTGGCTCATCCCCGCGGACACGGCCGTGGCCTCCGGGAGGGACCGCCGCAGCCGCTGCGAGAGCTCCAGGAGGCGGTCGAAGGCGGGCCCCGGGGGTGCCCCCAGCGGGGCGACGGCCATGAGGCCCCCGGCCCGCAGCCCCTCGGTGCCGGCGATCTGCTCGGCGAGCCCGACGACGTCCTCGGGGCGGGCGCCGCCGCGGCGCTCCTCCGCGTCCAGGGACACCTGGACGAGGCACGTCAGGTCCTGCTCGGCGCACGGCCCGGGGGCCGCGTCCCCGGCCGCCACGGCCTCCCGGTGCCGCTGCACCGCCTTGCCGAGGGCCGTGACCAGGGAGGCCCGGTCCACGGAGTGCACCCACCCCGCGTAGCGCACCACCGACTTCGCCTTGTTGGACTGGAGCTGGCCCACGAAGTGCCAGGTGAGGGGTCCGTCCACGAGCCCGGCCACCTCCCGCGCCTTGGCGGCGGCCTCCTGGTCCCGGTTCTCCCCCACGTCCCGGACGCCGAGCCGGTGCAGCCGGGCCACGTCCGCGGCCGGGAAGAACTTCGTCACGGCGACCAGCACGGGCTCCTCGGCCGCCCCGCTCCCCCGCGCCGCGGCCGCGATCCGGGCACGCACCCGGTCGAGGGACCGGGCGAGCTCCAGGGTCCGCGGATCGTCGCCGCCGGGGGCGGCGGCCGGGTCGGCGCTCACGCGGCGTCCTCCCCGCGGGGACCCGAGCGCCAGACGAGGCCGACGATGCGGCCGGAGCCGGGGTTCCTGCGGTGCGAGGACAGCCGCTCGTTCTCGAGGGTGCAGGAGGGGCCGGCCCCCGACGGCTCGACGACGCCGACCCCGAGGGCGGTCAGCCGCTCCCGGGCCCCGGCGCGCAGGTCGAGGGCAGGGGTGCCCCAGGACGTCGTGGCGGCCACCGCGGGGATCCGCTCCGCGGACTCCTCGCGCATGGCGGCCGGCACTTCGTAGCAGCTGCCGCAGATCGAGGGGCCGAGCCAGGCCGACAGCCCGCTCGCGCCCCGGGCCCGCAGCTGCTCGACGGCGCGCTCGAGCACGCCCTCGAGCAGGCCGCGGCGCCCGGCGTGCGCCACGCCCGTGAGCGGGCCGCGGGGCCCCTCCCCGACCAGCACGACGGGCACGCAGTCGGCGACCATCACGGCCAGCGGCACGCCCGTCGCCGTGACCGCGGCGTCCGCGGTCGGCACGGCCGGCCGGTCGTGCCGGTCCGCGTCGGCCACGTCGGTGCCGTGCACCTGGTCGAGGAACACCAGGGAGCCCCCGGGCACGCCGATCGACCGCTCGAGCGCGGCCCGGCGGGCCCGCACCGCGTCCGGGTCGTCACCCGTGTGCAGGGCGAGGTTGCCCGCGCCGCGGTCCGTGAACGCCACCCGGACGCCCTGCCCGACGTCGTCCTGCCACCAGAGCACCGGGTCCTCCTGTCGTTGCTCGTCGTGTCTCGTCGCGCCGCCGGAGGAACCGGCGGCGGGGCTTGACGCGCCCTGGGGGCGGACGCGGGTCCACCGCGTCCGCCCCCAGGAGGCCGGACTCACTTCAGGAAGTCAGGGAAGTCCAGGGAGTCCTTGCGCCCGGAGCCCGCCCCGGCGCCGGCCTCCGCCTCGGCGGGCAGGTCGACGTCGAAGCCGGCGTCGTCGGGCACGTCGTCGTTCTGCACCGGCTGCGCCCACCGCTGCGAGGTGGAGGGCTGGGCGAAGGACGGGGTCCCGCCGCGCTGCGGGGCACGGCCCACGCCGGCGGGCTGACCGGCGCCGGACCCGAAGGCCGCGCGCGTGGTCGCCGCCTGCTGGGCGGCCGCGTTGGTGTTGTTCGCGTTGGTCTCCGGGCTCACCGAGTCGAAGCCCGCGGCGATGACCGTGACGCGGGCCTGGTCGCCCAGGGCGTCGTCGATGACCGCGCCGAAGATGATGTTCGCCTCGGGGTGGGCGACCTCCTGGACCAGGCGGGCGGCCTCGTTGATCTCGAACAGCCCGAGGTCGGAGCCGCCCTGGATGGACAGGAGCACGCCGTGGGCGCCGTCGATCGAGGCCTCGAGCAGCGGCGACGCGATCGCGAGCTCGGCCGCCTTCACGGCACGGTCCTCGCCCTGCGCGGCGCCGATGCCCATGAGCGCCGAGCCGGCGCCCTGCATCACGGACTTCACGTCGGCGAAGTCGAGGTTGATCAGGCCCGGGGTGGTGATCAGGTCCGTGATGCCCTGCACGCCGGAGAGCAGCACCTGGTCCGCGGACTTGAAGGCGTCCAGCATGGACACGTTGCGGTCGGAGATGGACAGCAGCCGGTCGTTGGGGATCACGATGAGGGTGTCGACCTCGTCGCGCAGCGTCTCGATCCCGTTCTCCGCCTGGTTGGACCGGCGGCGGCCCTCGAAGGTGAACGGGCGGGTGACGACACCGATGGTCAGGGCGCCCAGGGAACGGGCGATGCGGGCGACCACGGGGGCGCCGCCGGTGCCGGTGCCGCCGCCCTCGCCGGCGGTCACGAAGACCATGTCGGCCCCCTTGAGGACCTCCTCGATCTCCTCGTGGTGGTCCTCCGCCGCCTGGCGGCCGACATCGGGGTTGGCGCCGGCGCCCAGGCCGCGCGTGAGCTCGCGCCCGACGTCGAGCTTGACGTCGGCGTCGCTCATCAGCAGGGCCTGCGCGTCCGTGTTGATCGCGATGAACTCGACACCGCGCAGCCCCTCCTCGATCATCCGGTTGACGGCGTTGACGCCGCCGCCGCCGATTCCGACGACCTTGATGACGGCCAAGTAGTTCTGGGGGGTGGAGGAGTCCATGGGTACCTAACTGGAGATGGTTCGGGTCGGGGATGGCGAGCCGTTTCTCAACCTTCTATCGAAGGTCGAATCTCATGCCGTCAGCTGCTCCCCCGGCGGGTTCGATGTCGGGGTCAAGCCTAACAACGACGGGGACCACCTGCACGACAAGCCATACCGCTTTCGACACTTTTCGCCAAAACCGCAGGTCGTGCTGCGTTTCGGCCGCACTCTCGACCTCTGGTGGAACGTGAGGTCCGATGTCGTCCCTCAGCGCACCACGGGGCGCGTCGGGCTCGACACGTCGTAGGTCTCGACGCCGCTGCCGGCGCCGCGCGCCTCGACGAGCTCCCGGAGGACCTGCGACTTGAGCTCGCTGTCCTCGGCGGTGCCCCAGACGACCGTGCGGCCGTCGGTGAAGGCCAGCTCCACCGAGGACAGCGACTCGGCCGAGGCGGTGCGCAGCTGGGCGAGGACGGACTCCGGGAGGGCGGCCAGCACGTCCGCGATGGCCTCGAACCGTTCGCCCTCGAGCACGTCGCGCCCGCCCGTGACGACGGGGACGCCCGCCTCCTCCGCGGAGCCGGCGGTCATCAGCTCCACCCCCTCCGAGTCGACGACCACGAACTTTCCGTCGTCCTCGATCGCGGCCACGGGCACGCGCTCGCGCAGCGCGACCACGAGGTGGTGCGGGGGCTCGAGCAGGACCTCGATGGAGCGGACCTGCGGGATCCGCCCCACCCGCTCCCGCACCTCGTCCTTGGAGATCCGCGTCAGTGGGACGCCCCGGTAGGCGTCGAGCGCGGACTCGACGCGGGCCGGGTCCGTCAGCTCCGCGCCGCGCACCGTGATGTCCCGCACGGCCAGCGCCGGGGAGAGGAACAGGACGCCGGCGAGCACGGCGAGGGCGGCGAGCACGCCGAGGACCGCGCCGATCCGCCGGCGCCGGCGCCGCGCCCCCGGTGAGGCGGGAAAGGCCACCACCGTGGCTCCCACGGCTGTGGCCCCCACGGCCGTGGAACCGGCCCGCGGGGGCTCCTCCACCGGGGGGAGCCGGGAGGCGGTGAGCGTGCGGGTGGCGGCGCGCTCCTGCCGGTGCCGCCGCCAGGCGCTGAAGCGCCCGCCGGCGGCCGGGACCTCCTCGAGGTCGTCCTCGTCGGCCAGGGGCGTGACCTTGGTCCCGTCGTTCACGCGCACGCGCACGCGCCCGCCCTCCGGCGCGGCCGCGCCGGAGGCGGTGCTCCCGGACCGCGGCGGGCCCCCGGGGCCGGCCGGCGATCCGGGGTCGCGCTCGGGGGCGGCGCCCCGCTCGGGCGCGGGGCCCGCGGTGGTCTCCGGCACGGGCCCGCCGGCGGGCCCGGGAACGCCGGAGTCCCCGGCGGAGTCCCCGGCCGGGTCCCCGAAGCGGGGCTGGTGCGGGCGGCCGTGCCGGCTCATCAGCGGGCCCCGAGGCGGTCCACGAGCCGGGGCCCGAGGGCGGTGACGTCCCCGGCGCCCACCGTGAGCACCAGGTCCCCGGGGCGTGCGGCCGCCGCGGCCTCTGCGACCGCGTCGGCGCCGTCCGGCACGTAGCGGACGTGGGCGGGGGCGCGGTCGGTGACGATCCGGCTCGTGAGGCCGTCGACGGGCTGCTCCCGCGCGGCGAAGATGTCGATGACGAGGGCCTCGTCGGCCAGCGCCAGGGCGTCGGCGAACTCGGCCGCGAACTCGCGCGTGCGGGAGAACAGGTGCGGCTGGAAGATCGCGATCACCCGGTGCCCGGACGCGACCTCCCGCGCGGCCGTGAGCGCCGCGACCACCTCGGTCGGGTGGTGGGCGTAGTCGTCGAAGACCCGGACCCCGTCCACCTCGCCCCGCAGGTCGAAGCGCCGGGCGGAGCCGTGGAAGCCGGCCAGCCCGCGCACCGCATCCGCGGGCGGGACGCCGGCCTCGACGGCCACGCAGAAGGCGGCGGTCGCGTTGAGGACGTTGTGCCGGCCCGGCACCACGAGCTCGAGCCGCTCCTCCCGGCGGTCGGCGCCCTCGCCCAGGAGCAGGGTGCTGGTGGTGCGCAGCCCGTCGGCCTCCCCGGGGAGCACCCGGACGTCGGAGCCCGGGTCCGTGCCGTAGCTGACCACCCGTCCGCCGGCGGACCGGTGGCGCTCCGCGAGCGCCCGGGAGCCGGGGTCGTCCTGGCAGGCCACGAGCAGCCCGTCCGCGGGCAGGGTCGCGGCGAACTCGTCGAAGGCCCGGTAGAAGGCCTCGCGGGAGGCGTAGTAGTCGAGGTGGTCGGGCTCGATGTTCGTGACCACGGCGATCCGCGGACCGTACGCGAGGAAGGAGCCGTCCGACTCGTCGGCCTCGGCCACGAACCACGGACCCGTGCCGAGGGCCGCGTTGGAGCCGAGGTCGGCCACGTGCGCGCCGATGGCCCAGGAGGGCTCCAGCCCGGCAGTGTGCAGCGCGAGCGCGGCCATGGCGCTCGTGGTCGTCTTGCCGTGCGTGCCGGCCACCGCCACGACCGCGCGGCCGTGCATCGCGGCCGCGAGGGCCTCGGAGCGGTGCAGCACGCGCAGCCCCGCGGCCCGGGCGGCGGAGTACTCGGGGTCCTCGGGCGGGATCGCGGTGGACACGACCACGGTCTGCGCCCCGTCCACGTGCTCGGCGCGCTGGCCCACGTGCACGGTGGCGCCCAGGTCCTGGAGCTGGCGCAGCGCCGGGGAGTCCTGGCGGTCGGAGCCGCTGACCGGGACCCCGCGGGCGAGCATCAGCTTGGCGACGGCGGACATCCCCGCGCCGCCCATCCCGATGAAGTGGACCCGGCCCAGCAGCGCGGGGTCGGTCTCGTGCTCAGCGCTCAACGGGGACCTCCTCGAGGATCATCCGTGCCAGCACGGTGTCGGCGTCGCGCACGCCGTGGGCGCGGCTCGCGGCGGCCATCGCGGCGAGGCGGCCGGGGTCGGCCAGCAGGGGGTGCACGTTCCGGCGGTACCAGTCGGGGGTGAACGCGTCGTCGGCGACGAGCTGCGCCGCGCCGGCCGCCACCAGGGAGGCGGCGTTGAGCGCCTGTTCGCCGTTGCCGACGGGCAGCGGGACGAACACGGCGGGCAGGCCGACGGCGGCGACCTCCGAGACGGTCGCGGCGCCGGCGCGGGCCACGAGCAGGTCCGCGGCGGCGTAGACGCGCTCCATGCCGTCCACGTACTCGACCTGCACGTAGCCGGGGGCGCTCAGCGGCGCGCCGTCGTCCCGGGTGAGCTGCTTGCCCCGGCCGGTGACGTGGAGGAGCTGGTAGCCGCGCGCGGCGACCTCCTCGACGACGCCGGCCACGGTGCGGTTCATGGCGAGGGCGCCCGAGGAGCCGCCGGTGACCACGACGGTGGGCAGGTCGGGGTCGAGCCCGAAGGACCGGCGGGCCTCGGCGCGCAGCGCCTCCCGGTCCAGGTGGGAGATCTCCCGGCGCATGGGCATGCCGACGGTGACGGCTCCGCGCAGCGGGGTGCCGGGGAACGCGGCGGCCACGGTCCTGGCCCAGCGCGCGCCGACCCGGTTGGCCAGACCGGGGCGGGCGTTGGCCTCGTGCACCACGATGGGCAGCCCGCGCCGGGCGGCGGCGAGGTAGACGGGGGTGCAGACGTAGCCCCCGACGCCCAGCACCACGTCCGGCCGGACGCGGTCGAGGATCTCCCCGGCCTGCCGCACGGCGCCGAGGAGCCGTCCGGGCAGCCGGACGAGGTCCACGGAGGGCCGGCGGGGCAGCGGGACCCGGTCGACGAGCTCGAGCTCGAGCCCGGCCTGCGGGACGAGCCGGGTCTCCATCCCGGACGCGGTGCCCACCGCCGTGAGGCGGGCCGCCGGGGCCTGCTCCCGCAGCGCGGCCGCCACGGCCAGGAGGGGGCTGACGTGCCCGGCGGTGCCCCCGCCGGCCAGCAGGACCGACGGCGCGGCGCCTCCGGTGGTGGGTTCGGACGGTGTCATGCGCGATCCTCGTTCGGGGTGCGGGGGCGGGGGGTGCGGGTGGGGACCTGGATCCGGCGCGGCAGCCGGGTGAAGGACATCACGACGCCGACGGCCGCGAGGCTCATCAGCAGCGACGACCCACCGTAGCTGATGAACGGGAGGGGGACGCCGATCACGGGCAGCACCCCCGTGACCATGCCGATGTTGATGAACGCCTGGCCGACCAGCCAGGTCACGATGCAGGCGGTGGCGATCCGGACGAAGCCGCTGCGGGCGCGCAGGATGACCCGGGCCATCGCCAGGGCCATGACCGCGAAGAGGGCGAGGATCAGCACCGTGCCCAGCAGGCCCAGCTCCTCGCCGATGATCGAGAAGATGTAGTCGTTGTGCGCCTCGGGGACGTAGTTGTACTTGAGCCGGGACTGGCCCAGCCCCACGCCCCACCAGCCGCCCGAGGCGAGGGCGTTGAGCCCCTGCTGGGACTGGTAGCAGGCGTCGGTGGCGCCGCACTCGCCGAACAACCAGCCGGTGATCCGGTCCACGCGGTGGGGCGCGGTGACCACGGCCAGCGTGCCGACCAGCGCGGCCCCGGCGGCCGCGATCGCGAACAGCCGCAGCGGCGCCCCGGCGAAGAACAGGGCGGCCCCGTAGATCAGCACGAAGACGAGGGCCGTGCCGACGTCGTCGCCCAGCACGATCATCGCGGCGGGGATCCCGATGCCCAGCCCGGACGGCCACAGGGCCTGGCGCCAGTCGCGCACGGCGTCGCCCTGCCGGGCCAGGACCATGGCCAGCCAGATCGCCACGGCGAGCTTGGCGGCCTCGGAGGGCTGGAAGGTCTGCCCGCCCACCACGATCCAGTTCCGGTTGCCGTTGATCTCCTGTCCGAGCGGGGTGAAGACGAGCATGAGCAGCAGCACGGCGAGGACCAGCAGTCCGGTGGCGCCCCGGCGGTACCAGGCGGTGGGCACGAAGGACAGCGCGAACATCAGGACCACGCCGATCCCCCCGAAGGTGGCCTGCTTGACGAAGTACGAGTACGCGGACTCCTGCGCCGAGATCGACTCGACCGCCGAGGCGGAGAGGACCATCATGATGCCGATGGCCGTGAGCAGCAGCACGGAGCCGGCCAGCGCGTAGTAGGAGTGGATGAGGGGGCCGTCCACGAGGGCACGCCAGAAGCGGCGCGCCCCGCCCAGGGAGCCGCGGGCCGTCTCCGCGAGCCCCGCCCGGTCCTGCAGCTGCGTCACGAGAGCCGTCCCACGAGGTCCGCGACCTCCCGGACGAACGCGTCACCGCGGTGGGCGTAGGAGCTGAACTGGTCCATCGAGGCGGACGCCGGGGCCATCAGCACCGTGTCGCCCTTCCGGGCGACCTCGTGGGCGAGCCGCACCGCCTCGCCCATCACGGCGTCGCCCGCCGCGGGGCCGGGACGTTCGGCGGTCCGCAGGACGGGGACCTCGGGGGCGTGCGCGGCGAGCGCGGCCAGCAGCGAGTCGTTGTCCGTGCCGATGAGCACCACGGTGCGCAGCCGGCCGGCGTGCCGGGCGACGAGCCGATCGTAGGAGACGCCCTTGGACAGGCCGCCGGCGATCCACACCACGGAGTCGAACGCGGCCAGGGCGGCGTCGGCCGCGTGCGGGTTGGTGGCCTTGGAGTCGTTGATCCACAGCACGCCGTGGGTCGTGGCGACGGCCTGGATGCGGTGGTCGCCGGGCTCCCAGGCGCGCAGCCCCTCCCGCACGGCCTCCGGCGGGGCGCCGGCCGCCCGGGCCAGCGCCGCGGCGGCCAGCGCGTTGGCCACGCCGTGGGGCGTGGGGAGGGGGCCGGTGTCGGTGATGGAGGCGAGCTCGAGGGCGGAGCCCCGGCGGTCGTCGAGGAAGGCGCGGTCCACGAGCAGGTCCTCCACGACGCCGAGCATGCTGACGTCCGGGGTCTCGAGGGTGAAGCCCACGGCGCGGCAGCCCTCCTCGACGTCGGCCTCCTCGACCATGCGCACGGTCTCGGCCTGCTGGGCGTTGTAGACGCACGCCACCCGGGTGTGCTCGTAGATGCGGGACTTGTCCGCCACGTAGTTCTCGTAGCCGCCGTGCCAGTCCACGTGGTCCTCGGCCACGTTGAGCACCACGGACGCCAGCGGCGACATCGAGGACGTCCAGTGCAGCTGGAAGCTGGAGAGCTCCACGGCGAGGACGTCGTGCTCGACCGGCTCGCGCAGCGCGTCCAGGATGGGGGTGCCCACGTTGCCGACGGCGGCCGCGGTGAGCCCGGCGGCCTGCAGCATCGACGCGGTCATCCCGACCGTGGTGGTCTTGCCGTTGGTCCCGGTGATGCACACCCACTCGGCGGTCCTGCGCCCGGCGCGCTCGCGCACCCGCCAGGCGAGCTCCACGTCGCCCCAGATCTGGACGCCCTCGGCGGCCGCGGCGGCGAGCAGGGGGTGGTCGGGCCGCAGCCCCGGGGACGTGACGACCAGGTCGGGGCGCTCGCCCTCGACGTCGGGCACGGCCCCCTGGGCGGCCTCCCCCAGCAGGACGTCGACGGCGCCCACGATCCGCAGGGTGTCGGCCTTCGCCCGGTTCTCCGGGGTGTCCGCCCCGTCGACGACGACGACGCGGGCGCCGAGCTCGATCAGGGTGTCCGCGGCGGCGAAACCCGACAGGCCGATGCCGGCGACGACCACGCGCAGCCCGGCCCAGTCGGCGTCCCACGTGGTGAGCCCGGCCAGGCGCGGCCGGTCCAGGACGGGGTTGTCGTTGCTCGCGTGGATCATTGGATCATTCCTCCGTGGGAGAGCAGCCAGTCGCCGTAGAAGACGCCGAGCGCGGCCGCGACGAACAGCCCGGCGATGATCCAGAAGCGGACCACGATGGTCACCTCGTTCCAGCCCTTGAGCTCGAAGTGGTGCTGCAGCGGCGCCATCTTGAAGATGCGCTTGCCGCCGGAGAGCTTGAAGTAGCCGACCTGCAGGATGACGGAGACCGTGATGATCACGAACAGCCCGGCGATGAGCACCAGCAGCAGCTCGGTGCGGGTGAGCACCGCGAACGCGGCGAGCGCGCCGCCGAGGCCCAGCGATCCCGTGTCGCCCATGAAGATCTTCGCCGGGGAGGTGTTCCACCACAGGAAGCCCACCAGGGCCCCGACCAGCGCGGCGGCGGTGAGGGCGAGGTCGGCGGCGTCGCGGACCTCGTAGCAGACCCCCTCGGCCACGGCTCCGCACAGGTGGGTGTTCTGCCACATGGCGATCAGCAGGTAGCCGCTGAACACGAGGATGGACGCCCCGGTGGCGAGGCCGTCGAGGCCGTCGGTGAGGTTCACGGCGTTGGTCGTGGCGGTGGCGATCAGGTTCACCCAGATCACGAAGAGGACGGCCCCGACCGCGGTGCCGGCGAAGGCGAGGTCGAGAGCGGTGTCCCGGGTGATGGAGATCGCCGAGGACGCGGGGGTCGTGCCCTGCGGACCGGGCACGAGCAGCACGAGCAGGGCGAAGGCGGTGCCGATGAGGCCCTGCAGGACGATCTTGCCCACGGGGCTGAGCCCGAGGTTCTGCTTCTTGGCGATCTTCTTGTAGTCGTCGATGAACCCGACGAAGCCCATGCCGAGCATCAGCAGCAGCGCGGAGAGCCCGGAGAGGGTGACGCCCCCGTAGGAGGGCCACAGCACCCCGGAGATCAGGTGCGTGAGCGCGTAGGCGACCACCACGGAGCCGAGGATCGCCACGCCGCCCATGGTGGGCGTCCCGCGCTTCGTGTGGTGGCTGGTGGGCCCGTCGTCCCGGATGAACTGGCCGTAGCCGCGCCGGGCGAGGAACTTGATGAAGGCCGGGGTGCCGAAGAGGGACAGGACCAGGGCGAAGCAGGCCGCCATGAGGATCTGGATCATGCCGGCTCGTTCCCGTCCGCGGAGGGGCCCGGGGTGGTGGGCCTCCCGCTCGGGTCGAGGGAGGCGTTGACGAAGGGACCGGCCGAGCGCCAGTGGTCGCCGCGCGCCGGGGCGTCGTTGCCCGGGGCGGGCCCGCCGGCGCCGTCCCCGGCGTCGGCCGCGACCCGGTCCCCCAGCACCCGGAGACCGGCGGCGTTGGAGGACTTGAAGAGCACGATGTCACCGGGAGCGAGCTCCTGGCGCAGGATCTCCTCGGCGTCCTCCGCGGTCGCCGCCCAGGTGGCCTCGTTGCCCCACGAGCCCTCGAGCTGGGCGGCGTCGTAGACCGGGCGGGCGAGGTCGCCCACGGCGATCAGCTTGGAGATGTTGAGCCGGACCACCATGCGGCCCAGGGCGTCGTGCTCCTCGATCGTGCTGTCGCCGAGCTCGAGCATGCCCCCGAGCACCGCCCAGGTGCGGCGGGGCGCGGACCCGGCGGAGCCGCGGCCCAGCTGGGCCAGGGTCTGCAGCGCGGCGCGCATCGACTGCGGGTTGGCGTTGTAGGCGTCGTTGACCACCGTGACGCCGTCGGCCCGCTCGGTGCGCTCCATCCGCCACCGGCTCGCGGCGCCCTGGGCGTTGAGCGAGGCCGCGATCCGCTCCGGGGCGACCCCGGCCACGAAGGCCGCGGAGGCGGCCGCGAGCAGGTTGGAGACGTGGTGCTCCCCGATGAGCCGGGAGACGATCCGGTGCGCGGAGCCGTCCGGGAGGTGCAGGAGGAACTCCGGGCTGCCGCCGGGCCCGAGGCGGATCTCGGAGGCGTGCACCCGGGCGGCCGGGACGTCGGGCAGCGCGTTCGCCGGGGACTCCCCGAAGAACAGCACGGGCGCGGCGGTGCGACGGTGCATCTGGCGGACCAGGGGGTCGTCGTCGTTGAGGACCGCCACGCCGTCGGCCCGCAGGGACTCGACGAGCTCGCCCTTGGCGCGGGCGATGTTGGCGACCCCGCCGAACTCGCCGGCGTGGGCGGAGCCCACGCACAGCACCACCCCGATGTCGGGGCGGACCATCCGGCACAGGTAGTCGATGTTGCCGATCCGGGTGGCGCCCATCTCGATGATGAGGAACCGGGTGTCCGGCTCGGCCTCGAAGACGGTCAGCGGCACGCCGACCTCCCCGTTGTACGAACCGCGGGGCGCGACCGTGGGACCCTCCGCGGCGAAGATGCCCCGCAGGAGGTCCTTGGTGGTCGTCTTGCCGACGGATCCGGTGACGGCGATGACCTTCACCTCGTGGTCGGCGCGCAGCTGGGCCACGACCCAGGCGGCCAGCCGGCCCATCGCCTCCACCACGTCGGGGACCAGCACGCCCGGGTAGGTGACCCCCGCGGCGTCGGAGACCTCGTGCTCGACGAGGGCGAGGACGGCGCCGGCGGCGAAGGCCGCGCCCACGTACTCGTGGCCGTCGGTGACCTCCCCCGGTTTGGCGACGAACAGCGTGCCGGGACGCGCCTCGCGGGAGTCGGTCGCGACGTGGCGGACGACGGGCGCCGCGGCGGCGGCGCCGACGGCGCGCCCGCCGGTGATCTGCGCGAGCTGTGCGGCGGTGAGGTCGATCATCGGTTCTCCCAACGGTCCTGCTGCCCGTCGGCCAGCGCGGCCCGCAGCTCTTCCCTGTCGTCCAGCGGGTGGTCCACGCCCCGGATCTCCTGGACCGTCTCGTGCCCGCGGCCGGCCACGAGCACGGAGTCGGTGCGCCCCGCCATGGCCACCGCGGCGCGGATGGCCACGGTGCGGGGCTCGAGCACGAGCACCTCCTGGGCCCGGGCGCCGGCGTCGCGGGCCGCGAACGCCCCGGCCGCGACCTCGGCGCGGATCGCGCCGGCGTCCTCGTCGTGCGGGTCGTCGTCCGTGATGATCACCACGTCCGCGTGGCGGGCGGCGATCTCCCCCATGACCGGGCGCTTGGAGCGGTCCCGCTCCCCCGTGGCGCCGAAGACCACGATCACGCGGCCCTCCTCGTCCGGCGGTTCGACGGCGGCGAGCGCGCGGCGCAGGGCGTCCGGGTTGTGCGCGAAATCGACGACGGCGGTGGGCTGCGTGCCGATGAGCTGCATCCGCCCGGGCACATCCGTGGTGAGGGGGTCCGCCTCGTCGAGGACGCGCTGCACGTCGGCGACGTCGACCCCGGAGGCCACGACCATGACCACGGCGAGCGCGGCGTTGGCCACGTTGAAGTCGCCCGGCAGGCCCGTGGACACGCGCAGCGTGCGGCCGTCCCGGTGCCGCAGCGCGAAGGAGTGCCCGATCCCGCGGCGGGTCAGGCTGGTCAGCGTCCAGTCCGCGCCGTGCCGGCCCGGTCCGGCGTCCCGGTCCCCCGGCACGCCGCCGCGCAGGGCGATCGTGTCGACGAGGTCCGGGCCGAGCCGCTCCCGCGCGTGCTCGGCCATCTTCAGGCCCCAGACGTCGTCCTCGTCCTGGACCACGACGACGGCCCGGCGGGTCCGCTCCGGGGTGAGCAGCTGGGCCTTGACCGCGAAGTACTCGTCCATCGACCCGTGCAGGTCGAGGTGGTCCTGGGTCAGGTTGGTGAACCCGGCGACGTCGAAGCGGACGCCGTCCACCCGGTGGAACTGCAGGGCGTGGGAGGAGACCTCCATGGACGCCGCCGTGATGCCGCGCTCGCGCATGAGCGCCAGCAGCGCGTGCACGTGCGGGGCCTCCGGGGTGGTGAGCCGGGAGGGGATCGACTCGTCGCCGGCGAGGATCTCGATGGTCCCGATCAGGCCCGTGCGCCGGCCCAGGGCGCGGAGCACCGAGTTGGTGAAGTAGGTCGTGGTCGTCTTGCCGTTCGTGCCGGTCACCGCGAACAGGGCCGGGGCGGTCCCGTCCTCCGGCCGGGAGCCGTAGACGCGTGCGGCGATCGCCCCCACGGACCGGCGGGGGTCCGGGGCCTCGACCACGGGCAGCCCGATGCCGGCGTCCCGGAGGATCGCGGCGCCCTCGGCGTCGGTGAGCACCGCGGCGGCGCCGGAGCGCTGGGCGGCCGCGCCGAAGCGGGCGCCGTGGGTGCGGGCGCCGGGCAGCGCCGCATAGAGGTCCCCGGGGCGCAGCTCCCGGGAGTCCAGGGCGATGCCGGTGACCTCCACCGCGCGGGACGGCGCCGTCCCGCCCGCGAGCCGGGCGGTCTCCGCGAGGCTCAGCGGCCGGGGGCGGGCGGGGCGCATCGTCTGCGCGTCGTGTCCCTGCTGGGCTGTCGCGTCCATCAACGTCCTTCGTGGTCTGGGCGGCGGGTGGGTGGTCCGCCGGGAGCGGGGGGCGGGCCCGGGGGGTGGCCGGGCACGGCGATATGGAAGTCTAGTCGCCCTCGTCGGCCCGCCGGGACGCCTCCGGGGCGGTCCCGCCGGTCCCGGCGGCCCCGGTCCCGGCCGCGGCGTCGGCCCCTGAACCGGCCTCGGTGCCGGCGGCGGGCCCCTCCTCGGCGTCGGCCGGGGCGTCCGCCCCGGTGCTGCCGTCCTCGGGTGCCTCGACGCCCGGCGGGGTGTCCACCGGCGCCGTCTGCTCGCTCTCGTCCTCCTCCGGATCGTCCGTGCGCAGCGGGATCCGCACGGGCTCGGTGGTGGAGGGCGGGACGTCGTAGTGGCGCAGCACCTGGCCCATGATCTTGCTGAAGGTGGGGGTGGTGCCGATCGCGCGGACGTCACCCTGGGGGCGCTGGAGCGTGACCGCCACGAGGTACTGGGGGTCCTCGACGGGGGCGACGCCCACGAAGGAGGTGGTGTACCCGTCGTAGCCGCCCTCCGGGCTGGGGGCCTCGGCGGTGCCGGTCTTGCCGCCCACCCGGTAGCCCTCCACGGCGGCCTCCTTGGCGCCGCCCTGGGTGACGGTGACCTCCATCATGTCGAGCACCTGCTCGGCCGTCTCCTCGGAGACGACCCGCTCGCCCTCGGGCCGCTCGACCGGGGTGCTGGTGCCGTCGGGGGCGACGACGGACTCGACGACCCGGGGCTCCACCTGGACCCCGCCGTTGCCGATGGCCTGGAAGATCGTCGCCGTGCGCAGCGGGGTCTGGGCGACGCCCTGGCCGAAGAGCACGGTGTACTGCTGGCGCACGTCCCACTGGTCCGCGCTCGTGAGGATGCCGGGCGACTCACCGGGCAGCTCGATGCCCGTGGTCTCGCCGACGCCGAAGCGCTGCATCCACTCGTGGCGCTGCTCCGGGGCGAGCTTGCCGCCGACCAGGACGGTGCCGGTGTTCATCGAGTCGGCGATGATCCCGGTGAACGTGCGCCGCTGCTCGCCGTGGTCGAAGGCGTCGGTGATCTTCTGCCCGTCGATCTCCAGGAACGGGGGCACAGTGATCTCCGTGCGGGGCGTGGCCACGCCCTCCTCCACGGCGGCCGCCGCGGTGAGGATCTTCTGGGTGGAGCCGGGTTCCACGGCCTGGGTGACGGCCCGCGCCCCCAGGTCCTCCGCCTCGGCGGAGCCGATGTCGTTGGGGTCCACGGTCGAGGAGTCGGCCAGCGCGAGCACCGCACCGTCCTCGATCCGCATGACCACGGCCGTGCCCCACTCGGCGTCCAGCTCCTCGGCGCGCTCGGTGACGGCCTGCTGGGCGAAGAACTGGACGTCGCTGTCGATCGACAGCTGCACCGAGGAGCCGTCCTCCACCGGGCTCTCCTCCTGGGGCGCCACCGGGATCCGCACGCCGTCGGCGCTGATCTCGAAGGTCCGGCTCCCGTCGGTGCCGCGCAGCAGCTCGTCCTGGGTCTGCTCGATCCCGCCGAGCGCCTCGTCGTCCCCGCCCATGAAGCCGACCACGCTGCCGCCCACCGGGCCGTTGGGGTAGATGCGGTCGGAGGACGGCTGCCCGTACACGTAGGGCAGGCCGAGCTCGCGCACGGTGTTCCACTGCTCGGGCGTGACCCCGCGGGCCACGTACTCGAACTGCTTGTCGCCGTCGAGGGCGTCCTTGACCTCGGTGTCCTCGAGCTCGAGGGCGTCGGCGAGCTGGTACACCGCCTGCGTGGGGGTCACGGTCTCGGTGGTGCCGTCGGCCAGGGGACGCTCGAACTCGCGCACCAGGGACTGGTCGACCGTGACGTCGTAGCGCTGGAGCGTGCGGGCCAGGACGTTGCCGTGGGTGTCGCGGATCTCACCGCGCAGCGCGGGCACCACCTCCGTTCGGGACCGCTCGCCGGCGGCGGCCTCGGCCCGGCCGGCGACGTCGAAGCCCTGCACCCACACGAGCCGGATCCCGAGGACCACGAGCAGGCCGAGCACGAGGACCACTCCGATGTGGCTGCGTCCGATGCCGCGGGCGCGGGGGGCGTCGGACGTCGAGCGTGCGCGTGCCACGTGTCTGCCTCGTTCCTGGTTGCGACTGGGAGATGTCCGGGGGGCTGCTGCCGGCGGGGGCGGGGGCCGGTGGCCCGGTCACTCCCCGGGCGTGCGCTGCGGCGGGGCCGCGAGGGAGCCGCCCTCCGCGTCCGCGGCGCCGGCCGGCGCGGCGTCCTCGCGGGCGCTGCGCTCGGCGTCCTCCCGCTCCTGCGCCGCCTTCTCCCGCTCGCGGTCCTCGGCGCGCTGGGCGGCACGGTCCGCGGCCTCGGAGCCGGTCTGGTGGGCGTGGTCGACCAGGATCTCGTGGTTCTCCTGGGGCTGCGCGGGCATGGGGTCGCCCTCGACGGTCCCGTTCGTGACGTCGACCGTGCCCGAGTCCTGCGCGGGGACCATGCCGAGGTCCGTCGCCATCACCGCAAGGTTCTGCGGGGCGTTGTAGAACTCGAGGTCCTGGGTGAGCGCCTCGTTCTGCTGGCTGAGGGCCTGCTCCTGGGCGCGCAGCTCCACGAGCCGGTACTGGCCCTCGGAGATCTGGATGTTCAGCACCAGGATCGAGGCCAGCGCCACCACGAGCGCCACCAGGCTGAGCACCACGGTGGAGAACCGCTGCCGGCGTGCCCGGCCCGGGACCACGGACAGCGGGGCCCGGGTCGACCCGGCCCGCTCCTCGGCGGGCGGCGCCGGGTCGCTCAGCTGGCGGGCGGAGGTGCCCTCCACCGGCGGACGCTGCCCGCGCCGCCCGGCCCAGGCGCCGATGCCCGTGCGCTGGGAGGTCGGGCGGACGGGGCGTCGCTGGAGTCCGGTTCCGCTCATGCCGTGTACCTCTGCGCGTTCTGTGCTGTGGGGGGGACGTGCTCTCGGATGCGCTCCACCGCGCGCAGGCGCGCGGAGGCGGCACGGGGGTTCTCGTCGATCTCCCGGGGGGTGGGGGTCTCCGTCCCGCGGGTCAGGACCCGCAGGGTGGGCTTGTGCTGGTCGAGCTCCACGGGGAAGCCCTTCGGCGCCGTCGAGGCGGCTCCGCGGGCGAAGGCCTGCTTGACGATCCGGTCCTCGAGGGAGTGGTAGCTCATGGCCACCACGCGCCCGCCCACGGGCACTGCGTCCAGTGCGGCGGGGATCGCCCGGCGCAGCACGTCGAGCTCCTCGTTGACCTCGATCCGCAGCGCCTGGAAGGTCTGCTTCGCGGGGTGCCCCTTGCGGTGCTGGGCGCCCTGCGGCACGGCCCCGCGGACGACCTCGACGAGCTCGCCCGTGGTCCGCAGCGGGGTCCTGTCCCGCTGCGCCACGATCGCGCGGGCGATCCGACCGGCGAAGCGCTCCTCGCCCCAGTCCCGCAGGATCCGGCGCAGGTCCTCCTCGCTGTAGTCGTTGACCACGTCCTGGGCGGTGACGGGCGCGGTGGAGTCCATGCGCATGTCCAGGGGCGCGTCGTAGGAGTAGGCGAAGCCGCGCTCGCGCTCGTCGAGCTGCAGCGAGGAGACCCCGAGGTCGAAGAGCACCGCATCCGCGTGGTCGAACCCGTGCCGGCCGAGGGCCTCCGGGATCCGGTCGTAGGTCGTGTGCACGGGGTGGAACCGGTCCCCGAACGGGGCGAGCCGCGCGCCGGCCAGTGCGTGGGCCTGCGGGTCCCGGTCGATCGCCACCAGCTGCAGGCCGGGGAAGCGCCGCAGCAGCGCCTCGGAGTGACCGCCCATGCCCATCGTCGCGTCCACCGCCACGGCGCCGTCCTCGCCGAGCGCGGGAGCCATCAGGTCCAGGCACCGTTCGAGCAGCACGGGAACGTGGAGCTGCTCGGCTGGGCGTTGCGCCATGGGCCCTCTCTTCGGCGGTCGACGGTGGATCGGTCTTCGGTGGCCGGCGCCGGGTCGACGCCGTGGTGCGGCGGCGGGCCTTCCAGGATCAGAACCCCATCCGCTGGCCGTCCCTCGAATCCGGCCTGGCTCAGGGGAAGGTGAGTCAGGACGGTGACGGCTGTGCGGCTGGAGATCTCATCCGGGAAGCGGCTCCGCGTGCTCCGAGGTGGTCTCGGCGGCCCTGCGCTCAGAAGAGCCCGGGCACCACTTCCTCCTCGGTCTCGGAGAAGACGGCCTCCTTCTCGTTCAGGTAGTCGTTCCACGCCTGGGCGTCCCAGATCTCCGCCCGGGTGCCCGCGCCGATGACGGCGAGCTCCCGGCCCAGCCCGGCGTAGTCCCGCAACGGCGGCGGTATGGTGACTCGGCCCTGCTTGTCCGGGACCTCGTCCGAGGCGCCCGAGAGAAAGACCCGGATGTAGTCCCTGGCCTGCTTCGAGGACAGCGGTGCCGCCCTCAGCTGCTCGTGGACCCGCTCGAACTCGCGGACGCTGAACACGTAGAGGCACCGTTCCTGACCGCGGGTCAGCACGAGTCCCTCCGCCAGTTCCTCCCGGTACTTCGCCGGCAGGATCAGGCGGCCCTTCTCGTCGAGACGGGGTGAGTACGTTCCGAGAAACATGCTCACCGCCTCTCCAGCCCGAGAGTTCTCCCAGATCCATCTCTTCGCCCCACTTTACTCCACTTCACTCCCCGGTCAACGAACGCAGGGGCCGGGCGCCGCGGCGTGGCGCGGCGCCCGGGCGCCGCGACGGGCGTCGCCCCAGGTGGGCACGGCGGCGCCGCGGCGGAGGGCGGCGGGGAGGAGCGTGGAGGACACCCCGGGCCCGCGGTGCGGGGCGCCGGCACCGGGCGTCGGGGAGCGCGGTGGAGGACGCCGCGGCCCGCGGCACCGGGCGCCGGCGGAGGGGTGCGGGGAGGAGAGTGGAGGACGCCGCGGTGCGGGCCGCGGGGAGGACGGTGGAGGAACGCTCCCCGGACGCTCCCGGGGTGCGGCCGGGGTGCGGCCGCGGCACCTCCAGGGCATGAAAAAGCTCCCCGGCGGTGCACCGGGGAGCTGATCGGACCCTGCAGACCGCCGTGCGGCAGCAGGGTGGGGGGAGGTGGAGGGGCCGGGCGGGTCGGTTCGAGCGGGCGGCGCCCTGCGGTCGGCTCCGGGTCCGGGCGGGGCCGGTCAGGTGGACGGGCCCCCGGAGTTGCGCTGGTCCCAGCGCTCCTCGAGGTTCTGCAGGAAGGGCGACGAGCGGCGGGGCGGGCCGCCCTTGCCGGGCTCCCCGCCGGGGCGCGGCTTGCCGGAGCGCAGCGTGGCGACGTAGACACCCGCGCCCATCACGACGAAGCCCAGGACCCCGACCAGGATGGAGTCGATGACGACCCCGCCCAGGAGGACGAGCAGGCCGACGACGGCGATCACGATCCCGAGGACGATGTTGCGGGTGGAAGCACCCCTGACGGCGCGGGACCCCATGTTCGTCACGAACCTCGGGTCGTCCGCGTGGAGCTGCTTCTCGAGCTGCGCCAGGAGCTGTTGCTCGTGCTCGGACAGTGGCACGGTATGCCTCCTCATCCTTCGGGTGCGGATTCCCCGGCTGTTCCGGCGCCGCCTGCTACCAGGATAGACCGTCGGGTGCTGATTTGGCACCGCGCACACGGCTGTCAACAGCCTCCGAGTTGCCCTCCGGACTCCGGGGTGCGGGAGGCAGGAGACGGGCGGGGCCGAGGCGCTCGGCGCCGAAGCGGGCGTGCACCCGGTCCATGGCCTGCTCGGCGGCCCCCCACTCCTCCTCGCGGCCGTCCAGGCTCAGCTGCAGGGCGTCCGTGGCGGGCTCCAGCCGCTCGGCGCGGATGCCGATGAGCCGGACCGGCTGGGGCCGGTCCCCGAGCTCCTCGAGCAGGCCCACGCCGTGCTCGAGGAGGTCGTGGGCGGACGTGAAGGGATGCTGCAGGGTCCGCGACCGGGTGATGGTCGTGAAGTCCGCCCAGCGCACCTTGAGCCCCACCCGGCGGGCGCGCAGACCCTGCCGGCGCAGCCGCGAGGCGGTCCGGTGGCTGAGCCGCAGGAGGGTCTCGTGCAGCACGCGGTCGTCCGCGACGTCCCGGGGGAAGGTCTCCTCCGCGCCCACGCTCTTCTCCTCGCGGACCGGTTCGACGGGGCGGGGGTCCCGTCCGTTGGCGAGCTCGTGCAAGTGGTGGCCGGCCGCCCGTCCGACCAGGCGGGTCAGCATCGGCACGGGGGCGGCCGCGAGGTCCCCCACGCTCCTGAGCCCCGCGCCGGTGAGCGTCTCGGCCGTGCGCCCGCCGACGCCCCACAGCGCCGAGACCGGCAGCTCCGCCAGGAACGCGACGGTGTCCTCGGGCTGGACGAGCAGCAGGCCGTCCGGCTTGGAGCGGGTGGAGGCGATCTTCGCGACGGTCTTGTTGGCGCCGATCCCCACGGAGGCGGTCAGTCCCAGCTCGTCCCGCACACGGGCCCGCAGGCCGCGGGCGATGCCCACGGGCGGGCCGAGCCGCCGGACCGCTCCGGCGACGTCGAGGAAGGCCTCGTCCACGCTGATCTGCTCGACACGGTCGGTGATGTCCCAGAACATGGCCATGACCCGGCGGGAGTAGGCGTCGTAGGCGTCCCGGTGGGGCTCGAGCAGGACGGCCCGGGGGCACATCGCCCGGGCCCTTGCCAGGGGCATGCCGGAGCGGACGCCGAACGCCCGGGCCTCGTAGGACGCGGAGAGGACGACGGAGCGTCCGCCCGACCCGGCCACGATGACGGGCCTGCCGCGCAGCCCAGGGGCCGCGAGCAGCTCCACGCCGACGTAGAACATGTCCATGTCGACGTGCAGCACGGCGCACTGCCGCCAGCGCTCCAGCCGGTCCCTCGGCGTCTCGGTCACCGCGTCCTCCTCCCGGGTCCGGCACAGCTTAGCCCTCGGCGCGGACATCCCGGCCGCGGTGCGGGCCCCGGCCCGGGCGGAGCGCCCCGGTCCGCTCACCGGGCCTTCGATAGGCTGGGGCGGACATCGCGGACGACCGGCAGAGGGCGTCCGCCGCCGCCCCGAGTCCGAGGTCGATCCGCCCATGACGTGCCCGCCCCTCCCGCACCACCCCGACGCCCCCGCCGGCACCGCGCCGCAGGCCCGGCCCGAGGACGCCTTCCGCGCCGAGGACGAGCGGTTCGTGGCGCGGCTGCACGCGGAGCTGGAGGAGTTCTTCGGCCGGCAGCGAGCGGTCCTGGGCGGCATCTCGGCGGACGCCCTCCCGCTGCTGGACGCCGTCGTCGCGCTCTCCGCCGGCGGCAAGCGGCTGCGGGCGCGGCTGTGCTACTGGGGCTGGCGGGCGGCGGGCGGCGACCCGGAGGACCCGGCCGTGGTCCGGGCCGGGGCGGCGCTCGAGCTCTTCCAGTCCGCCGCGCTCATCCACGACGACGTCATCGACCGCTCCGACACCCGCCGCGGCGCCCCCAGCGTGCACCGCCGCTTCGAGTCCGTGCACGCGGACCGGGGCTGGGCCCTGGACGGTCCGGCCTTCGGCGTGGCCGCCGCGATCCTCTCGGGCGACCTGTGCCTGTCCTGGAGCGAGCAGTCGTTCGCCGCGGCCACCACCACGGCGCCCGGCGGCCACCGCGCACGGGCGGTCTTCGACCTCATGCGCTCCGAGGTGATGGCCGGGCAGTACCTCGACGTGCAGGGCGAGGTCGCCGGCGGGGGCCAGGACCGCGACGGCGCGGTGCAGCGGGCCCTGGACGTCATCCGGTACAAGTCGGCGAAGTACTCGGTGGAGCACCCCGTGGTGCTCGGCGCCGCCCTGGCCGGGGCGCCGGAGCCGGTCCTGGAGCGCTGCTCCGCGTTCGCGCTGCCCCTGGGCGAGGCGTTCCAGCTGCGCGACGACGTCCTGGGCGTGTTCGGCGATCCCGCGGCCACGGGCAAGCCCGCCGGCGACGACCTGCGCGAGGGCAAGCGGACGGTGCTCGTCGGCTACGTCCGCACGCTCGGCAGCGAGGCGCAGATCGCGCGGCTCGAGGACGCCCTGGGCCGGCCGGAGCTGACGGAGGAGGACGTCGAGGAGCTCCGCTCGCTCATCACGGCGTGCGGCGCCCTGGGCTCCACGGAGGAGCTCATCGAACGGCTCAGCGGGGAGGCGTTCACCGCGCTGGACCGGCTCGGGGCCGACGCCGTGCCGATGGCCGCGCTGCGCGGCCTCGCGACGGCTGCGGTCCGCCGCTCGTCCTGAGTCCGGCGCGCCGGTCAGGAGCGGGTCACCAGGCCAGGGCCTGCGCCCGGCGGCGGATCTCCGTCTTGCGCCCGTCCCGCAGCGCGTCGACGGGACGGCCCGGCAGGGACTCGTCCTCGGTGAACAGCCACGTGATCGCCTCGACGTCGGTGAAGCCGGAGTCCCGCAGGACCGCCACCGTGCCCTTCAGCGAGTCGACCACGGCGCCGTCCAGCAGGAAGGCGGCCGGCACCCGGCGGATGCTGTCGTGCGGGTTGCGGACGGCGAGGAGCGTCCCGTCGTCGACGAGGCCGTGGACGCGGGTGACCACGAGGCCGAGCTGCTCGGCGACGTCGGGCAGGGGCAACCACTCCTGGACGAGACCGTCCAGGCGGTCGAACTCCTCGGTGCTGATTCCGGATGTGTTCTTCACGCCCCCAGAGTGCCACGTCCGCCGGTGCCCGTGCCACGCGGGCCCGCCACGGTATGCTCGACCCGCGGAGCCGGCTGAGACCTCCGCACCTTCCCCGATCAGCGTCAGAGAGTTACTTCATGCCGTATCCCCCCGACAGCGACACGACCGACCCGAACGACGCACCGCGCTCCACCACCGCCGAGACCACTGCCGAGACCACTGCCGAGGCCTCCGGGCAGCAGGACGACCGCTCCCCCGGCTGGGCGCGCCGCGCCCGGACGGGGTCGGCGGTCACCGCCGTCGCCGCCCTCGCCGCCCTGGGCGGGGGCACCGTGGCCCACGCCGCCCCCGCCCAGACGGCCCAGGTGGCCTCGGCGCCCCTGCTCGCCGCCCAGAAGACGACGAAGACCCCCGTGCACACCGTGTCCCCCGGGGACTCCCTGTGGGCGGTCGCCCAGCGCCACGGCGTGGCCGTGGACGAGCTCATGCGGTGGAACGACCTCTCCGGCGCGGCGCTGCTGCTGCCCGGGCAGGAGCTGCGCCTCTCCGGCGGCGCGGCCCCGGCGGCCGAGCCTTCGAAGAAGCCGGCCCCGCCCGCGGCGGAGCCGCCCCGGACGGAGCACGTGGTGCGCTCGGGCGACTCGCTGTGGAGCATCTCGCAGGCGCGCGGGGTGTCGGTCCAGTCGCTCCTCGACGGCAACGACCTCACGGTGAACTCGCTGCTGCGCCCGGGCCAGCGGCTGTCGGTCACGGAGCCGGCCCCCGACACCGTGCGGACCGCCCAGGCCCCCGCCCCCGAGCGGGCCGAGCAGCCCCGGCCGGCGCCCGAGCGCGCCATCGGCGACACCTTCCTGGGCCGCACGTACGAGGACGGGGTGGTGGACTCCGCCAACCGCCACCACGAGCAGCTCGCCGCCCGCCCCGCGCCCTCGCGCGAGGAGATGCGCCGGCTCGTCCACGACACCGCCGTGCGGATGGGCGTGGACCCGGCGCTCGCCCTGGCGCACGCCCACCAGGAGTCGGGCTTCGACCACCGGGCCGTGTCCCCCGCGGACGCCGTGGGCACCATGCAGGTCATCCCGGACGCCGGGGACTGGGCCTCGGGACTCGTGGGCCGGGAGCTCGACCTGCTCGACCCGCAGGACAACGTCACTGCCGGCGTGGCCATCATCCGGCAGCTGGGCCGCGCCGCGCCCAGCACCGACGTGGCCATCGCCGCGTACTACCAGGGCCTGCACGGGGTGAAGAAGTACGGGATGTACGACGACACCAAGCAGTACGTCAAGAGCGTCAAGACCCACCGCAAGCGGTTCGGACCGTGACCTGCGACCCAGCCTGCGCACAGCGCCCCGCCCTAGTCTGATCCCGTGCAGCACGCGCTCCCCGACCACCTGACCGGGACCGTCCTCGAGGGCCGCTACGAGCTGGGTCCGCGGATCGCCCGCGGTGGCACCGCCACCGTGTACCGGGCGGTGGACACCCGCCTGGAGCGCGTCGTGGCGGTCAAGCTCATGCACGCCCACCTGGCCGAGGACCCGGCCGCGGCGGACCGGTTCGTGCGGGAGGCCCGGTCGGCGGCGCGGCTGTCCCATCCCCACGTGGTCTCCGTGCTCGACCAGGGCCACGCCCCGGACGGGGTGCCGTACCTGGTCATGGAGCACGTGTCGGGCTCGACGCTGCGGGACCTCCTGCGCCGGCGCGGCGCCCTGCCCCCGGGCGAGGCCCTCGGGCTGCTGGAACCGGTCCTCGACGGGCTGGCGGCGGCCCACCGCGAGGGCCTGGTGCACCGCGACGTGAAGCCGGAGAACGTGCTGATCTCCGCCGCCGGCCGGGTGACCGTCGCGGACTTCGGTCTCACCCGCGCCGTCGACCAGCACACGGCGACCGGAACGGTGCTGGGCACGGTCGGCTACGCCTCGCCGGAGCTCGTCACGGGGCAGCGGGTCGACACCCGCGCGGACGTGTACTCGGCCGGGATCCTGCTCTTCGAGCTCCTGGCCGGCCGCCGTCCCTTCGAGGGCGGTCCGCTGGCCGTGGCCCGCGCCCACGCGGACGGCGCCGTCCCGGACCTGCGCACCCTCGATCCCGGTCTCCCGGCCGGTGTGGCGCGGCTGGTCGCCCGGGCCACGGCACGGGAGCCGGAGCGGCGTCCGCCCGACGCCGGCAGCTTCCTCGACGAGCTCCGGTCGGTCCGGGCGGGTCTGCGGCCCGCGGAGCTCGACCGCCCCCCGGGACCCGGCGCCGCCCGCGGCACCCCGGCCGTGCCGGCTCCGGACGCCGCGGCCACGGCGGCCCTGGACCCCGCGGTCGGACCCACCGCGGCCCTCGGGGCGGGCGCCCCCACGGAAGCCCTCGGCCGAACCGCTCCCACGGAAGCCCTCGGCCGAACCGCTCCCACGGAGGCCCTCGGTTCGAGCGGCACCACGGAGACCATCGGCCGGGACGCCCCCACCGAGACCCTCGGCCGGGACGCTCCCACGGAGGCGTTCGGCCCGGCGGCCGGCCGGACCGGGGTGCCGGGTCCGCACGCCGCGACCCTGGGAGCGGCTGGGGCCGGGGCCCCGGCGGTCTCCGGCCGGCCGCTGCCGGCGCGGACCTCGAGCGGCTCCTCCGACCCCTGGCGGCCCGAGGTCGAGCTGCGGCCCACCCGGCCCCTGCACGCGGCGGGGACGCTGGCCCTGGTCGCGCTCGCGGTGGCCGGGGCGGCATTCCTGGGCTGGCTCCTGGGCTCCGGTCCGGGCGGGACCGTGAGCGTGCCGGACGTGCGGGGAGCGGGTCCGGAGCTCGCCGAGCAGTACCTGGCCGGGGCCGGTCTGGGCAACGTCGCCGTGCACGAGACCGCGGACCCGGTGGCCCCCGCCGGCACCGTGCTCGGCACCGACCCGGAGGCCGGGGCCACGGTGCGCTCCGCGGAGCAGGTCGTCCTGCTGGTCTCGACCGGTCCCGTGCGGACCACCGCGCCCGACGTCACCGGGATGTCGGAGGAGGACGCCCGGGCGCGCCTCGAGGACGCCGGGCTGGCGGCCGGCACCCGGAGCCCGGTCGCCGACGACGCCGCCGCCGGGACGGTCGTGGGCCAGCACCCGGAGGCGGGCGAGGCGGTGGCCGAGGGGTCGGCCGTGGACCTCGCCGTCTCCCTCGGGGCCCGCGCCGACTCCGCGCCCGGGGTGCTGGGCAGGCCCGTGGACGAGGCGGTCCGGCTCCTCGCGGAGGCGGGGTTCGCGGCGCGGGTCGAGGAGAGCCTCGGCGCCCCCTTCGGCTACGTGGTGGCCCAGACGACGGACGGGGCCGAGGTCGTCCTCACCGTCGTCTGAGCGGACGGCAGGAACGGCCCCGGCCCCGTCGGCCGGTCCCGCGCTCAGCGGCGGGAGAGGTAGCCCGCCACGAGGAACGCGATCTCCAGGGACTGCATGTGGTTCAGGCGCGGGTCGCACAGCGACTCGTAGCGGTCCTGGAAGGAGGACTCGTCGACGGGGTCGGCGCCGCCGAGGCACTCCGCGACGTCGTCGCCCGTCATCTCCACGTGGATGCCGCCGGGGAAGGAGCCGATCGCCTCGTGCACCTCGAAGAAGCCGCGGACCTCGTCCACGACGTCGTCGAAGTTTCGGGTCTTGTACCCGGACGGCAGGGACACGGTGTTGCCGTGCATGGGGTCGGTGACCCACACGACCTTGGCGCCGGAGCGCTCCACGGCCTCGACGAGCGGGGGCAGCTTCTCCCGGATGTTCTTCGCGCCCATGCGGGTGATGAAGGTGAGCCGTCCGGGCTCGCGCTCCGGGTCGAGCTTGTCGATGAGCGCCAGCGCGTCGTCCCCGGTGGTCTTGGGGCCGAGCTTCACGCCGATCGGGTTGCGCAGCCGGGAGAGCAGGTCCACGTGGGCGCCGTCGAGCTCCCGGGTGCGCTCGCCGATCCACAGGAAGTGCCCGGACGTGCCGTACGGGAGGTGGGTGCGGGAGTCGATGCGGCTCAGCGCGCGCTCGTAGTCCAGCAGCAGGGCCTCGTGGCCGGCGTAGAACTCCGTGGTGCGCAGGGCGTCGAAGTCCGCGCCGCACGCGTCCATGAACTTCACGGCCCGGTCGATCTCGCGGGCGAGCGACTCGTACCGGGCGTGGGCCGGGTTCGTGGTGAAACCCATGTTCCAGGCGTGCACGAGGCGCAGGTCCGCGAACCCGCCCGTGGTGAAGGCCCGGATGAGGTTCAGGGTCGAGGCCGAGGTGTGGTAGCCGCGCACCATCCGCCGCGGGTCGTGGACCCGGGACTCCTCGGTGAAGTCGAAGCCGTTGACCATCTCGCCGCGGAACGTCGGCAGCGTCGTGCCGTCGCGGGTCTCGTCGTTGGACGAGCGGGGCTTCGAGAACTGCCCGGCCATCCGGCCCATCTTCACCACGGGCATGGACGCGCCGTAGGTGAGCACCACGGCCATCTGCAGCAGCGTCTTGACCCGGGCGCTGATCCGGTCGGCGGTGGCGCCCTCGAAGGTCTCGGCGCAGTCCCCGCCCTGCAGGAAGAACGCCCGGCCGTTGGCGACCTCGGCCAGACGGTCGCGCAGCTTGTCCACCTCCCCCGCGAAGACGAGGGGCGGGACCGCGTTGAGCTCGGCGATCGAGGCGGCGAAGTCGGGGTGGTCGCGCCAGGTCGGCTGCTGGTCGGCGGCCAGCTCGCGCCAGTCGTCCAGCCCCGGGTAGTCGGCCGCAGAGGGCACCGGGGAGGCGAGGTTGCGGAGGCTGTCGGGAACGGTGAAGTCGAGCATCATGTCTTCCTATGTCTCGTCCGGGGCGGGGCCGGGCGCGGGATCAGGGTGCGGTGGGCCGCGGGGTGTCGTCGTCAGCGGCGCCGGGACGGTCGCGGTGGGCGATGGAGTCCGCGGTCCGGCGGGCGGTGTGGGCGGCGCTGCGCGCCTTGTCCTTGGCGTTGCCCACGAGCTCCGCCGCGGCCTGCTTGGTCTCCTGGCGCTTCTGCTCGGCGAGCCGCTTCTTGTGCTCCGAGGCGTAGACGTCCACGTAGACCTGGCCGGAGAGGGCCTGGATCGCGTGCATGATCTCGTCGGTGACCTCGCGGAGCAGGGCGTGCTCACCCTGCCGGCCCCGGTAGCGGGAGAAGTCGAGGGGCTCGCCGAAGATCGTGGTGACCCGGGCGCTGCGGCGGGGCAGCGGGAGCCTGGTCCCGATCGGCTGGACCTTGTCGGTGCCGACCATGGCGATCGGGACGACCGGGGCCCCCGTCTCGAGCGCGAGCCGGGCCACCCCGATCTTGCCCTTGTACATGCGGCCGTCCGGGGAGCGGGTGCCCTCCGGATAGATCCCGAGCAGCTCGCCCTCCAGCAGCTTGCGGCCGCCGTTGCTCAGGGACTTCGCGCTGGCCCGGCCCCCGGAGCGGTCCATGGGGATCTGGTTGATGGCGCGGAAGAACGCGGCCATCACCCTGCCCTTGACGCCGGGGCTGTTGAAGTAGTCGGACTTCGCCAGGAAGTACACCTGCCGGGGCACGGCCACGGGCATGAACACCGAGTCGGAGACGGAGAGGTGGTTGCTCGCGAGGATGGCCGGGCCCTCCTCGGGCACGTGCTCCAGGCCGCGCACCTCGGGACGGAAGGCGACGTTGATCAGGGGGCCGACGACGTAGCGCTTCAGAAACATGTAGACCATGTGGGAGGGGACTCCTTCGTGCTGATCGGGATGTCGCGAGGGTCCGTGCCGCTCGGACCGGGTCCGGCCTCCGGTATTCTCTCACGTCCGCACGGGCACCCGCGCCGGTCCGCCCGCCGACGGCGCCCGCCCTGACATCATGGACGCATGACGCCACCCGTCGAGGACCAGCACCTGCCCGCCCCCTCCGCGACCGTCGGGCCCGCCGCCGCGGACGATCCCGGCGCGCCCTTCCACCATCCGGCCGACGGGCCCGCGGGCGCGCTCGTGCTGCACGGCTTCACCGGCGTCCCGTTCAGCGTCCGCCCCTGGGGCCGGGCGCTGCACGCGGCGGGCGCCGACGTCGTCGGGCCCGTGCTGCCCGGCCACGGCACCCGCTGGGAGGACCTCGCCGGCGTCCGCTGGGAGCAGTGGCGCGACCACGCGGCCGAGCACGTGCAGCGGCTGCGGGCCCGGCACGACGTGGTGGTGGTGTGCGGGCTGTCCATGGGCGGGGCGCTCGCCCTGCACCTCGCCGCGACCCTGCCCGTCGACGGGGTCGTGGCCCTGAACCCGGCGCTGTCCCTCGTCAGCCGCACGGCCCGGCTCGCCCCGGCCCTGCACCGCGCGGTGCCGTCCGTGCCGGGCGTGGGGGACGACATCAGCCTCCCGGGCGTCACCGAGCACGCCTACCCGCGCACGCCCGTGGCGGGCGTCGCCGAGCTGGGCCGGTTCATGACCCGGACCCGGAGGATGCTGCCCGCGGTCACCGCCCCGGTCCTGGTGCTGCGCTCGCAGCACGACCACGTGGTGTCGGACGCCTCGCACCTGCAGGTGCTGCGCCGGGCCGGCGGGGACGTGGAGCTGGTGCGGCTGGCGGAGAGCTTCCACGTGGCCACCCTGGACCGGGAGGCGGACGTGGTCGCGGCGCGGTCCGTGCGCTTCCTGGAGGACCTGCTGGCGGGCCGCAGCCCGGTCACCGCGAGACCGTTGCGCCCCGCCTCCCGGGGGGACCGGCGATGAGTGCGGGCCCGGGGACGCCGGGCGGCGCCGGGCACGGCCCCGAGGACGAGTGGAGCCGGATCGTGTCGGACCTCGAGGACGTGCGCCGGGCCGGGGACCGGCACCTCGCCGGGCCCCGGGACTGGTCCCCCGAGGACGCCGGAGCAGAGGCTGCCGGGGCAGAGGGCGCCGGGGAGCCGGAGGACGCGGGGGACGACGACGCGCCCTACTCCCCCGACCCCGGGCCGGTCACGCAGGGACTCAGCGGCGGGGCACTGCTGTCCTGGACCGTGCTGGTCGGGGTGCCCGTGCTGCTGGTGGTGCTCTCCCTCCTGCCCGGCTCCCTGCCGTGGTGGGCCATCGTGGGCGGCCTGGTCGCCGTGGTCGGGGCCATCGGCCACCTGCTGCGGTCCCTGCCCGACGACCGCGACGAGCTGGACGACGGCGCCCGCGTCTGACGGGGTTTGCGTGAGCCAATTCACTAGACTGGAGCGGACGGCCCACCGACCCCGATCCGAGGAGAACCCCATGCGCCACGTCGCGACCGACGCCCTCGTGGACCCACCGGCCCACAGCCGCATCACCGACTTCCTGCTCATGCAGGCGGGCCAGGACGAGGATCCGCACCTGTACACCGTCCTGGGGCCGGAGGGGGCCGCCCGCGAGGTGCGCGCCCGGGAGTTCCTCGCCGCCGTGCAGGGTGTGGCCAAGGGTCTCGTGGCCGCGGGGATCGAGCCCGGGGACCGGGTGGGCATCCTCAGCCGGACGCGCTACGAGTGGACCCTCGCAGACCTCGCGATCTGGTACGCCGGCGCCGTGCCCGTCCCCGTCTACGACTCGTCCTCGGCGCAGCAGATCGCCTGGATCATGGGCGACTCCGACGCCAAGGCCGTGTTCGTCGAGACGCAGGCCCTCGAGGACTCCGTGCTCGCCGCCTCGCGGGAGACGCCGTTCCGCGCCGCGGAGAACGTCTGGCGCCTGGACGGCACCGGCACGGGCCTCGACGAGCTCGCGCGCGCCGGCGCGGACGTGCCGGACGAGGAGCTCGAGGCCCGCCGCACGTCGCGCGGGCTCGAGGACGTCGCCACGATCATCTACACCTCGGGGACCACCGGACCGCCCAAGGGGTGCGAGCTGACGCACGGGAACTTCGTGCGGCTGTGCGAGAACACGACCCTGGTCGTCGAGGACATCATCCACCCGGGCGCCCGGACGCTCCTGTTCCTGCCGCTGGCCCACGTCTTCGCCCGCTTCGTGGAGGTGATCGCCCTCTACTCCGGGACCGTCCTGGCCCACACCCCGGACGTGAAGAACCTGATGGCGGACCTCGGGGCCTTCCGGCCCACGTTCATCCTGGCCGTCCCGCGCGTGTTCGAGAAGATCTACCAGAGCGCCCGCCTCAAGGCCGAGAAGGCCGGCGGGGCGAAGTCCCTGATCTTCGAGCGCGCGGTGACCACGGCCGTCGCGTACTCGAAGGCCGGTCAGGACGGGCGGGTCCCGCCGCTGCTGCGCGCGCGCCACGCCCTCTACGACCGGCTCGTGTACTCGAAGCTGCGGGACGCGATGGGCGGGGAGGTCACGCACGCCGTCTCGGGCGGCGCCGCCCTCGGCACCCGGCTGGGCCACTTCTTCAACGGGATCGGCGTGTACGTCGTGGAGGGCTACGGGCTCACGGAGACCACGGCCCCGATCGCCGTCAACACCCCGGAGATCGGCAAGATCGGCACCGTGGGCCTGCCGCTGCCGGGCAACGAGGTGCGGATCGGCGAGGACGGGGAGGTCCTGGTCCGGGGCACCCACGTCATGCGCGGCTACCACGGGCGGGAGGACCTCACCGCCGAGGCCTTCGAGGAGGGGTGGTTCCGCACCGGCGACCTCGGCTCGCTCGACGAGGACGGCGCCCTCACCCTCACCGGCCGGAAGAAGGAGATCATCGTCACCGCCGGTGGCAAGAACGTGGTCCCCAACGTGCTGGAGGACCCCATCCGCGCCTCGGCCCTGGTCTCCCAGGTCATGGTGGTCGGGGACGACCGGCCGTTCGTGGCCGCCCTCGTGACCCTCGACCAGGACGTGCTCCCCGCCCGCCTAGAGCTGATGGGCCTGGACCCCGCGATGCCGGTGGCGGAGGCCGCCCGCCACCCGAAGGTCGTCGAGCACGTCCAGGACATCGTCACCCGGGCGAACCAGGCGGTCTCCCGCGCGGAGAGCATCCGGGCCTTCGAGATCCTCGACGTCGACTGGACGGAGGCCTCCGGGCACCTGACCCCATCCATGAAGATCAAGCGGGCCAGGATCGCCCAGGACTTCGCGGACCGGATCGAGGAGATCTACTCGCGCCCCGCCCCCGAACCGGCCGCGGCCCCCGCCACCCCGGCGGAGCGGATCAAGGAGAAGCTCTCCCACGCGCACCTGCCGGGCCGCGGCTGACCCCGGGCCGGCCGGCGGCCGGTGGGATCACCGGCCGCCGACGAGGGCCCCCGGGGACAGCGGTGAGTGCTCGGGAACGTCGAGGCCCAGCAGGGCGTTCTCGACGACCTCGCTCAGGGCGGGGTGGATCCAGTACTGGCCGCGCGCCATCGTGTGCGCGTCGAGGCCGAAGGACATGGCCTGCACCAGCGGCTGGATGAGCAGGGAGGCCTCCTCCCCGATCAGGTGCGCGCCCAGGAGGCGACCGGTGCCCTTCTCCGCGATCAGCTTGCACAGCCCCGTGCGATCCTCCATGGCCCACCCGTAGGCCGTGGCCCCGTAGTCCTGCACCTTGACGGTGATCTCGCTGCCCTGCTCGACCGCCCACTGCTCGGCCTCCTGCTGCGTCATGCCGACGGAGGCGATCTGCGGGCTGGTGAACACGGCGGAGGGCACGAACCGGTGGTCGGTGGCCCGGAGGTCGCCGGGGTGCAGGAGGTTGTGCTGCACCGTGCGGGCCTCGGCGTTGGCCACGTGCTTGAGCTGGTAGGGCGAGCTGATGTCGCCCAGCGCCCACACGCCCTCGACGGGGCGGCCCCCGGAGAGGGCGCGCTGGTGCTCGTCGACGGCCAGCAGCCCGTCCGGCCGCACGTCCAGCCCGCCCGCCCGGGCGTCGAGCACGTCGGTGTTCGGCTGCCGGCCCGTGGCCACCAGCACCACGTCCGCGGGCAGGCGCATGACGAGCTCCGGGTCCTGCGGGTCGCGGAAGGTGACCATCACGGCGCACTCGTCGCCGTCCCACTCCTCGACCTCGCTCAGCGACCAGCCCGTCTCCAGCTTCCACTGCCGGGAGGCCTCGCGGGCGAACCGCTCGGCGATCTCCGGGTCGTGGTAGCGCAGGATCCGGTGCGAGCGGTTGACCTGGGTGACCCGCGCGCCGAGGCTGGAGAAGACGTGGGCGAACTCGGCGCCGATGTAGCCGCCGCCGACCACCACCACGCGGCGGGGCATCTCCTCGATGCGCATCACCGTGTCCGAGGTGTGCACCTGGGGCAGGTCGATCCCGGGGATCTCCGGCCGCACCGGGCGCGAGCCGGAGGCCACCACGATCTGGTCGGCCGTGAGGTCCTCCCCCGAGGCGGTGCGCAGGGTCCGCGGGGCGGTGAAGCGCACGTGCTCCTCGTAGACCGTCACGTGCGGCAGCGTCCGGCGGTACTCGAGCCCGCCGTGCGAGATCGCGTCGATCCGCCCGAAGATCCGGTCCCGCATCTCCCGCCAGCGCACGTCCTCCACCGAGACGTGGAGGCCGAGCCGGTCCGCCTCCTGGGCGCGGCGGGCCACGCTCGCCGGATACGCGTACATCTTCGTCGGGATGCAGCCGACGTTGAGGCAGGTGCCACCGAAGGTCCCGCCGTCGATGATGGCGACGTCCAGGCCCTCGTAGTCCTCGGTGAGGATCGAGTTGCCCGAGCCGGAGCCGATGATGATGAGGTCGAATTTCCGCATGCGACCCATCCTATGCGCGCCCGCCGGGCGGCCCCCGCCGGCACCGCGGCCCCCGGGGGCCGCGGTGCCGGCGCGGGCGTGCCGGGTCAGCCGGCGGTGTCGAGCGCCAGCAGGAGGTCGCCGCCGGAGACCTGGGTGACGCCCTTGAGGGCCACCCGGGCGACCGTGCCGCCCGTGGGGGCGGTGATGGAGGCCTCCATCTTCATGGCCTCGATGGTGGCCACCTGGCCGCCCGCCTCCACGGTGTCGCCCTCGGCCACCGTCACGGTCACCGCCCCGGCGAACGGGGCGGCCACGTGGCCGCGGTCCGTGGGGTCGGCCTTCTCGGTCTCGGGCACCGAGGAGGTGATCGAGGTGTCGCGGACCTCGATCATCCGGGGCTGGCCGTTGAGGGTGAGCATCACGGTGCGCATGCCCTTGTCGTCCGGCTCCGAGATGGCCTGCAGGGTCACCAGCAGCCGCACCCCCTTGCCCAGGGAGATCACGTGCTCCCGGTCGGAGGTCAGCCCGTAGAGGAAGTCCCGGGTGTGCAGCAGCGCCAGCTCGCCGTACTTCGCCCGGCTGGCCTCGTAGTCCCGCGTCGGGCCGGCGAACAGCAGCCGGTTCAGCGTGGCACGGCGGGTGGCCGAGTCCCCGGCCAGGGCCTGGGAGTCCTCCGGGGCCAGCTCCGTGATCCCGACACGCACGTTGCGGCCCTCCAGGGCCTTGGAGCGGAACGGTTCGGGCCACCCGCCGGGAGGCGTGCCGAGCTCCCCGGCGAGGAAGCTGATCACCGAGTCGGGGATGTCGAACTTCTGCGGGTTCGCCTCGAACTCGGCCGGGTCCACGCCCATGCCCACCAGCTGCAGGGCGAGGTCGCCCACGACCTTGGACGAGGGAGTGACCTTGACCAGTCTGCCGAGCATGGCGTTGGCGGCGGTGTACATGTCCTCGATCGCCTCGAACCGCTCCCCCAGTCCCAGCGCGATGGCCTGCTGGCGCAGATTCGACAGCTGCCCGCCGGGGATCTCGTGCCGGTACACGCGCCCGGTCGGGGCGGTGAGCCCGGACTCGAACGGGGCGTACATCCGGCGGATGACCTCCCAGTAGGGCTCCAGGGCGGTCGCGGCCTCCAGGGGGATGCCGGTGTCCCGGTCCGTGTGGGCCAGGGCGGCGATCAGCGCCGAGGCGGGCACCTGGGAGGTCGTGCCGGCCATCGAGGCCTCGGCCACGTCCACCGCGTCCACGCCCGCGTCGATCGCGGCCATCAGCGTGGCGAGCTGCCCGCCGGCGGTGTCGTGGGTGTGCAGGTGCACGGGCAGGTCGAAGCGCTCCCGCAGGGCGGTCACCAGCTTCGCCGCCGCCGCGGGGCGCAGGAGCCCGGCCATGTCCTTGATCGCCAGCACGTGGGCCCCGGCGTCGACGCACTGCTGGGCGAGCTCCAGGTAGTAGTCCAGGGTGTAGAGGTCCTCGGCCGGGTCCAGCAGGTCCCCGGTGTAGCACAGGGCGACCTCGGCGACCGCAGTGCCCGTCCTGCGCACGGCCTCGATGGCCGGGGCCATCTGCTCCACGTCGTTGAGGGCGTCGAAGATCCGGAAGATGTCCACCCCGGTGGCCGCGGCCTCGGCCACGAACGCGTCCGTCACCTCGGTCGGGTACGGGGTGTAGCCCACGGTGTTGCGCCCGCGCAGCAGCATCTGGATCGGGATGTTCGGCATCGCCTCCCGCAGCAACCGCAGCCGCTCCCACGGGTCCTCGCCGAGGAAGCGCAGCGCGACGTCGTAGGTCGCCCCGCCCCAGGCCTCCACGGACAGCAGCTGCGGCAGCGTGTGGGCGTAGGCCGGGGCCGCGGCCAGCAGGTCCCGGGTGCGCACCCGGGTGGCCAGCAGCGACTGGTGGGCGTCCCGGAACGTCGTCGAGGTCACCGCCACCGCCTGCTGCTCCCGCAGGGCCCGGGCGAACCCCTCGGGGCCGAGCTCGACGAGCCGCTGCCGCCACCCCGGCGGCGGGGTGTGCTCGGAGGGTCCGTCGAAGGGCGAGCGGAACGGCTCGTCCTGCTTGTCGCCCGGGTAGCGGGGCAGCTTGGTGCGCGGGTCGATGCCCTCCACCCGCTCCCCGTTGGGCTGGTTCACCGTGACCTCGGCCAGCCAGGTCAGCGCCTTGGTGGCCCGGTCCCCGGAGGTGCGGGCCTCGAGCAGCTCGGGGCGGCGCTCGATGAAGTCGGTGGCCACGTTGCCGGCGAGGAACTCCGGGTCGGCCAGCACGGCCTGCAGGAACTGGATGTTGGTGGACACCCCGCGGATCCGGAACTCGGCCAGGGCACGCTGGGACCGGTGCACGGCGGTGGCGTAGTCCCGGCCCCGGCAGGTGAGCTTCACCAGCATCGAGTCGAAGTGCGGGGAGATCTCCGCCCCGGCGTAGACCGTGCCGCCGTCCAGGCGCACCCCCGCGCCGCCGGCGGAGCGGTAGGCGGAGATCTTCCCGACGTCGGGGCGGAACCCGTTGGCCGGGTCCTCGGTGGTGATCCGGCACTGCAGAGCGGCCCCGCGCACGGCCAGCTCGTCCTGGGCGATGCCCAGGTCCGCCAGGGTCTCCCCGGAGGCGATGCGCAGCTGCGACTGGACGAGGTCGACGTCGGTGATCTCCTCGGTCACCGTGTGCTCCACCTGGATGCGCGGGTTCATCTCGATGAACACGTGCTGACCCGCCCGCTCCCCGGCCGTGTCCACCAGGAACTCCACGGTGCCGGCGTTGACGTAGCCGAGCTCCTTCGCGAACTTCACCGCGTCCCGGTGCAGGGCCTGGCGGATCCCCTCGTCGAGGTTCGGCGCCGGGGCGATCTCCACGACCTTCTGGTGCCGGCGCTGCAGGGAGCAGTCGCGCTCGAACAGGTGCACCATCCCGCCCTCGTTGTCGGCGAGGATCTGCACCTCGATGTGGCGGGGCCGGAGCACGGCCTGCTCCAGGAACACGGTGGGGTCGCCGAAGGCGGTGTCGGCCTCGCGCATCGCGGCGGCCAGCGCCTCGGGCAGCGCCTCGGGGGTCTCCACCCGGCGCATGCCGCGGCCCCCGCCACCGGCCACGGCCTTCACGAAGATGGGGAACCCGATGCCCTCCGCCTGCGCCAGCAGCTCCTCGGGGTCCGCCGAGGGCTCCGTGGAGGCCAGGGTCGGGATCCCCGCCCGCTTCGCCGCCTTCAGCGCCGCGACCTTGTTGCCGGCCAGCTCCAGGATCTCGGCCCGCGGGCCGACGAAGGTGATGCCCTCGCGCGCGGCGGCACGGGCCAGGTCCGGGTTCTCCGAGAGGAACCCGTAGCCGGGGTAGATCGCGTCCGCCCCGGACTCCTTGGCCACCCGGACGATCTCCTCGACGTCGAGATAGGCCCGCACGGGGTGGCCCTCCTCCCCGATCCGGTACGCCTCGTCGGCCTTCTGCCGGTGGATCGAGTTGCGGTCCTCGTACGGGAACACCGCCACCGTCTTGGCGCCCAGCTCGTAGGCGGCACGGAAAGCACGGATCGCGATCTCGCCGCGATTGGCCACCAGGATCTTGGAGAACATCAACACCCGTTCCGCACCCGGGGCCGTTCGGCGGACACCCGGGCACTGATTCGTCGAAGGTCGGACAACGTCGCGCACACGGTCAGCATGGCCGTCCGCGGGCGGTCCTGACCAGTGAACCACGCCACCCCGGGGCACACTGTGACTGATGTCACAGAGCGACGTCGTGGTCAGCGTACACGGCGGCGGCGCGGGGGCGGGGCGGCCGCGGGCGGCTCCGCGCCGGAGCGGGGCGGAGCGCGCCCGCCCGGCTACGATGGGCGCAGCCGTCTCCTCGCCGCGGCCCCCGATCCCGGACCCGAGGAGCCGCTCCTCCCGTTTCCCCGCGAGCGAAGGGTGTCCCCTCCGTGCAGATCGTCAGCGTCAGCAGCCTCAAGGGCGGTGTCGGCAAGTCCTCCGTGACCCTGGGGATCGCCTCGGCGGCCCTGCAGGCGGGAGTGCCCACGCTGGTGGTGGACCTCGACCCGCACGCCGACGCCACGACCGGGCTGGGCGTGCACCCGGAGCGCGGTCACGACATCGGGGAGGTGCTGCGCAGGCCGCGCCGGGGAGCGCTCGAGCGCGTGGTCGTGGCCTCGGCCTGGGCGGTGCGGGCCGGCCTGGACAGCAGGGCCCTCGACGTCGCCCCGGGCTCGGCCCGCTCGTCCCACCTCGATCGCTCCGAGTACCGGGAGAAGGACCTCGGCCGGCTGGAGCGCGCGCTCTCCGGCGCCCAGGGGTACGACCTGGTGCTGGTCGACTGCCCGCCCACCCTGAGCGCGCTGACCCGCACGGCGTGGGCCGCCAGCGACAAGGTGCTCTCGGTGGCGGAGCCCTCGCTGTTCTCGGTGGCGGGCACCAAGCGCACGATGACGGCGATCGCCCAGTTCGAGCAGAGCCGCACGTGGGCCGTGCCGGCTGCCGGGGTGGTGGTCAACAAGGTCCAGCACTCGTCGGTGGAGCACCGGCACCGCCTGGACGAGCTGCAGGAGCTGTTCGGCCCCCTGCTGGTCAGCCCGGTGATCCCGGACCTGCCCGTCTGGCAGCAGGCGCAGGGCGCGGCCTGGCCGATCCACCGCTGGCCGGGAGCGGAGGCCCAGGACATCTCCGGGCGGTACACGGCGATCCTGCAGGGCCTGATCGACGGCTCGTCCTGAGCCGCCCGGCTCAGCCCGCGCTCTGCCGGCGGGCCCGGCGCTCGGAGAGCTCGTCCCCGGGCAGCGGCTCCTGGGCGGGGGCGCGGTCCGCTCCGGTGTGCTCCCCGGGGAGCGCCGCGAGGGTCCCCTCGACCTCGCGCCACACCCGGCCCACGGCGATCCCGAAGACGCCCTGTCCGCCCTGCACCAGGTCGATGACCTCGTGGGGGGACGTGCACGCGTAGACGCTGGCGCCGTCGCTCATCATGGTGAGCCGGGCCAGGTCCTCCACGCCCTGGGCGCGCAGCGCCCCCACGGCGGTGCGGATCTGCTGCAGGGAGACGCCGGTGTCCAGGAGCCGCTTGACGATCTTCAGGACGAGGATGTCGCGGAAGCTGTAGAGCCGCTGCGTGCCGGACCCGGAGGCGCCGCGCACGGTGGGCTCCACGAGACCGGTCCGCGCCCAGTAGTCGAGCTGCCGGTAGGTGATGCCCGCGGCCTTGCAGGCGGTGGGGCCGCGGTAGCCGACGGACTCGTCCCGGATCACGGAGTCGTCGAAGAGGACGCCCTGGGTGCCGTGCGCCGGAGGGCCGCCGGGCTGCTCGCGTTCGCTCACGCCGCCTCCTCGCTCGTGGACCCGGTGCTCGCGGCGCCGGGAGTGGATGGTCTCACAGAGACGTCCGGATCCCCCCGGGAACACCTCGAGTACACCTTATGACGGTAGACCTCCCCGGGGACGGGGTCAAAGACATCAGGGGCCCGGACCCCGTGTCGGGCGGACGGGGACGGCTCAGAAGTCCTCGGGGTCGACGTTGTCGAGGAAGTCGCGGAACTGCTCGACCTGCGTCTCCGGGGGCAGCTGCGGCTCTCCCTCCCCCGCGCGGGGGGACGGCTCCCGCAGCTCCCCGTCCCCGCTCATCACGAGACCGGCTTCGTCGAGGACGGTCTCGGTGCACAGGATGGGGCAGTCGGTGCGGGCGGCCAGGGCGATCGCGTCCGAGGCGCGGGAGTCGACGACCGTGCCGTCCGAGAACTCGAGCGCGGCGTGGAAGACCCCCTCCTCCACCGTGTGGATCCGCACCCGGGTGAGCGTGCGCCCGAACGCGGTGGCCACCGACAGCACGAGGTCGTGCGTCAGGGGCCGGGGCGGCTCGATCCCCTGCACGGCGAAGACGATGGACGTCGCCTCGTTCGTGCCGATCCAGATCGGCAGGTGCCGTCCGCCCTCGACCTCGCGGAGGACGACGACGGGCTGCGCCGACGGCACGTCCATGCGGACGCCCGCGATCTCCATCAGGACCTGGTGCACGGCCACGTCAGCCCTCCACCGCGGCGCGCTCCTGGAGCGCGGCGATCTCCGAGCGCACGAGCGAGGTGTGGATGGTGAGGCACAGGCCCGAGATCTCCTGGGCGCGCTCGACCGCGCGTGCCCTCGAGGCGGCGTCCCGGCGGGAGGTGAGGGGCGCGACGGCGCGCTCCACGAGGCCCAGTTCCCGGTCCGCGGCGGCCTTGAAGGGGCGCAGGTGGCGCGGTTCCAGACCGTGGGCCGTCAGCGCGAGGGCCGCCCGGGTGATGGCGAGGGCGTGGTCGTCGAAGGCCCCGTTCTGCTCCCGGATCAGCCCGTAGCTCACGAGCTCCCGGACGAGCGGGATGCCGGCGCCCGTGCGGGCGGCGAGCTCCCGCAGGTTGTAGGTGCGCGGCGCGCTGACGACCGGCAGGGGGGCGGTGACCGGATCGGCGGGCTCCGCGGTGCGCCGGGCGTCGTCGGCGCGGGCGTCCTCGTCGGCGTCCAGCCGCTCCCGGATCACCTTCAGCGGGAGGTAGCGGTCGCGCTGGAGCTCCAGGATCCGGCGCAGCCGGTCCACGTCCGCGCGCGAGAACTTGCGGTAGCCGGACGCGGTGCGCGCCGGGTGGACCAGGCCCTTGTCCTCCAGGAAGCGCAGCTTCGAGGCGGTGATGCCGGGGTGGTCCTCGCCGAGCTCCTTGAGCACGGCGCTGATGCCCACCCGGGCCTCGTGCTGGACGTCGTCCCGGTGGGGATCGGTCTCCGCGGGGTCGGTCATGGCTCCCTTCTACTGGTCCGACTGCGAGCGCAGCGAACGGTAGAACGTGAACCGGAACTTCCCGATCTGGACCTCGTCGCCGTTGTCCAGCTGCGCGCTGTCCACGCGGTCGCCGTTGACGTAGGTGCCGTTCAGGGATCCGGAGTCGATGATCTCGAAGGAGTCGCCGCGCCGGACGAACCGCGCGTGCCGGCGCGAGACGGTGACGTCGTCCAGGAAGATCTCGGAGGACGGGTGGCGGCCAGCGGGGACCTCGTCCCGGTCCAGCAGGAAGCGTGACCCGGAGCCGCCGCTGTCGTGGGCCACGAGCAGGGCGCTGCGCGGCGGGAGCGCGGAGACCGCCGAGCTCTCCTCGGGGGAGAGCTTGTGCGAAGCCGCGTGCGAGAGGACCTCGGCCACGATCTGGATCGACGTGGTCTCCGGCTCCCCCTGGGGTGCGTTCGAGCCGTTCTGGGTTCTGGACATCTCTTCCCTCGACTGGTGACGTGTTGGTGGACGGGTCCTGTGGGACCCCTGCCCCGCGACCTCCTGTCCCGGCGGTCCCCGGGCGACCGGCCGGAGCCACCCGGTTGCTTGTCAGTGTACCGGGTGGTGGAGACACGGAGGGGCGGCCGGGACACGTCCCGGCTCGCGCGTGGTCGGGTCCTGCGCGGGTCAGTCGAGCTGGGCGGCGTACCCCTCGGCGTCGAGCAGCCCGGAGCGGTAGTCCTCGCCGGAGGGGCGGACCGCGAACAGCCAGCCCTCCGCGTAGGGGGCGGAGTTCACGGTCCCGGGCTCGGCCTCGAGCGCCTCGTTGACCGCGGTGACCTCGCCGGAGACGGGGGCGAAGATGTCGCTCACGGACTTGGTGGACTCGATCTCGCCCACGGCGGCGCCCGCCTCGACGCTCTCCCCCACCTCGGGCAGCTGGACGAACACGACGTCGCCCAGCTCGCCCTGCGCGTGGTCGGTGATCCCGATGCGCACCGCGCCGTCGGCGTCGGGGCCCGCGATCCACTCGTGCTCGGCCGTGTAGGACAGGTCGGCGGGGATGTTGCTCATGGGGTGGCTCCTGGTCCGGCGGGTGCGGTCGGCTCGATTATGGCACAGACGTCCCCGTGGCCCGAGGGCGCGGGACCTCGCGGGTGTCGGCCGCTCAGCGGCCCTCCCACGCGGTGATCTCGGCGTGGATCGCCCACTTGCGCTCCGTCCCCGCGAAGGACGCGTCCACCGAGTTGCGGGCCAGTGCGACGGCCTGCTCGTCGGTCAGTCCCAGCGCGTCGCGCAGGTCCTGGAAGACGTCTCCCACGTAGCCGCCGAAGTAGGCCGGGTCGTCGGAGTTGACCGTGACCAGCAGCCCGCGCTCGAGCATGTCCAGGACCGGGTGGTCGGCGAGCGTGTCGACCACGCGCAGCCGCACGTTGGACAGCGGGCACACGGTGAGCGGGACCCGCTCCGCGACGAGGCGGTCCACGAGCTCCGGGTCGCTCAGGCACTGGATGCCGTGGTCCACCCGCTCCACGCGCAGCACGTCGAGGGCCTCCCGGACGTACTCGGGACCCGCCTCCTCCCCCGCGTGGGCGACGACGTGCAGTCCGGCCGCCCGCGCCCGCGCGTAGACCTCCTCGAAGAGCGCCGGGGGATGGCCGACCTCGGCCGAGTCGAGGCCGATCCCGTCGATGCGCGGCAGCTGGTCCCCGAGGGAGTCGAAGAGCTCGACGGCCTCCGCGGCGGGCCGGTCCCGCAGGAAGCACAGCAGCAGCGTGCTGGTCAGGCCGTGCTCGGCCCGGGCGGCGTCGAGGGCGGCGCGGATGCCGTCGACCACCGTCCCGAGCGGCACGCCCCGGGCGGTGTGCGCCTGCGGGTCGAAGAAGACGTCGACGTGCCGCAGGCCCTGCGCCGCCGCGCGCTCGAGGTAGGCCCGGGTCAGCGCCTCGAAGTCGGAGGCGTCGCGCAGCACCGCCATCGTGGCGTAGTAGAGCGCGAGGAACGAGGACAGGTCCTCGAAGTCGTACTGCCGCCGCAGCTCCTCGACGGAGCCGTAGGGCATCTCCACCCCGTTCTTGGCGGCGAGCGCGAACGCGAGCTCGGGCTCGAGGGTGCCCTCGATGTGCAGGTGCAGCTCCGCCTTGGGCAGGGTGTGCAGGTCGTTCAACTCCGGCGCTCCTTCGCGGTCGGCCCCGGGGACCGGAGCACTCGACGTCCCGTGCAGTGTATGCGCCGCGGTCGGCGGCGGGGCTCCGCCCCCGCTGCCGGGTCGCCCCGCACCGCCCGACCGCCGTCGGCTCCGCGGCCGGAGTGCTCTAGGCTCGCGAGCGGAGCCGCTCGGAGGAAGGAGTGCCGGATGTCCGGTGTCGTGGTGGTCGGACAGGTGGGACGGGATCTCGTGCTGACCGTGGCGGAGCTGCCGGCGGAGGGCGGTTCCGCCGACGTGCTCGAGCGGCAGGAGCTGCTCGGCGGCAAGGGCGCGAACCAGGCCGTGGCGTGCCGCCAGCTCGGCGCCGAGGTCGCCCTGGTGGGGGTCGTGGGCACCGACTCCGCCGGCACGGAGGTGCTCGCCCAGGCCGCGGCCGACGGGATCGACGTCGGCGCCGTGGTGCGCCGCGCCGGCGCCCCGACCGCGCTGCTCGTCGACCTCGTGGGGCCGCGCGGGGTCCGCCGCCTGCTGGAGGACGTGGACGCCGGGATGCTGCTGGACGCCGGGGACGTGCGCGCGAGCCGGGACCTGCTGCGCTCGGCGGACGCCGTGCTGGTGCAGCTGCAGCAGCCGGGGGCGGCCGTGACGGAGGCCCTCGAGGCGGCCGCGGCGGGGGGCGCGATCGTGGTGGCCGACGGCGCCCCGGCGGACGGGGCGGTGCGCCGGCGGGTGCTGGGCACCGCGGACGTGGTGCGCGCGGACACCGCCGAGACGGAGGCACTGGTGGGCTGGGCGCCGCAGGACGTGCCGGGGACGGTGCGGGCCGCGGAGTCGCTGCCCGCGGAGGGCCCGCGCGTCGTCGCCCTGGCCACCGGCGAGGGCGACGTGGTCGCCTGGCCGGGCGGGCACGTGCTCCTGCCCCACCTGGGCGAGGATCCCGTGGACCCCACCGGGGCGGGCGACTCGTTCGTGGCCGCGCTCACCGTCGCGCTGCTGCGCGGGGAGAGCCCCGAGTCCGCCGCCTGGTGGGCCGCGGCGGCGGCGGCCGAGGTGGTCGGCAGCGCCGGCGGCCGGCCGGACCTCGACCTGGACCGGCTGCGGGAGTCGGCCTCCCGGGCCCGCCGGTAGGCAGCACGGGTGCCGGAGGCGCCGTCCCCGGGAACGAGAGAAGGCCGGTGGTCCGCGTTCCCGCGGTCCACCGGCCTCGAATCGTCGGGCTGACAGTGTGCTGGTTCAGGACATAGGCAAGGCATCTCTCGGGACATCGGCAACATGAGGTCGCACATCCGCGGCAGGGTGCATCCGGGGTGGATGCTTACCCGTGTCGAGAGCAGAACTGGTCATCACCGCCATCACCACCGAAGGCCTCTCCCAGGCCGAGGCCGCCCGCCGCTACGGTCTGTCCGAGGCCTGGGTCAGCCGCCTCATGGCCCGCTACCGCGCCGAGGGCACCGACGCGTTCCAGCCTCGCTCGCGAAGACCGCACACTCACCCCAATGCCGTGGACCCCGCCGTGGTGGAGCTCATCGTCGAACTGCGCACCCGACTGGCCGCCGCCGGCCACGACGCCGGCCCGGACACCATTGCCTGGCACCTGCACCACCACCACGGCCACCAGGTCTCCCGCGCCACGATCAGCCGCTATCTCACCCGGACCGGGCTGATCACCCCGGAACCGAAGAAGCGACCCAAGACCTCGCTGCACCGCTTCCAGGCCGCGATGCCCAACGAGACCTGGCAGTCGGACTTCACCCACTACCGGCTGGCCGGCGGCCAGGAGGTGGAGATCATCACCTGGCTCGACGACTGCACCCGCTACGCCCTGCACCTTTCCGCTCACCGGGCGATCACCACCCCGATCGTGGTCACCACCTTCCGCGCCACCACCAGCCGCTACGGCATCCCCGCCTCGACCCTGACCGACAACGGCATGGTCTACACCGTCCGCCACGCAGGCCTCGGCCGCCGGGGCGGGCGCAACGGCTTCGAGCAGCAGCTGCGCGACTGGCATGTGGAGCAGAAAAACTCCCGACCCGGCCATCCCACCACCTGCGGGAAGGTCGAACGCTTCCAACAGACCCTCAAGAACTGGCTGCGCGGCCAACCCGACCAGCCCGAGACCCTGCTCGACTTGCAGGGCCTCCTGAACCGGTTCCGCACCGAGTACAACCAGCACCGGCCGCACCGCTCCCTGCCCCACCGGGCGACCCCGGCCACGCTCTACCACGCGATGCCCAAAGCCCTGCCCGGGCCCAGCCGCGATCCCGACACCCACGACCGTGTCCGCCACGACCGGGTGGGCAGCAGCGGCACCGTCACCCTGCGCGTGGCCGGAGCCCTGCGCCACATCGGCATCGGCCGAACACACGCCGGAACCCACGTCATTCTGCTCATCCAGGCCCTTCAGGTACGTGTGGTCAACGCCACCACCGGCGAGCTACTGCGCGAACTCACCATCGACCCCACCCGCGACTACCAGCCCCAGGCATGACAAAAGGCCCGAACCCACATCCGTGGGTTCGGGCCTTGCCGATGTCCTGAGACATCACATCGTCGGGCTGACAGGATTTGAACCTGCGACCCCTTGACCCCCAGTCAAGTGCGCTACCAAGCTGCGCCACAGCCCGAAGTGCTCAGTACGTTCCCGCCCCGAGCACTCGCATCACATTACAGCAAGCTCCGGCGGAATTCATCTCGGCGGGCGCCTCAGCGCTTCCGGTTCCGCTTCTCCCGCACGCGCATGGACACCTCGATGGGGGTGCCCTCGAAACCGAAGGTCTCGCGGAGGCGGCGGGTGATGAACCGCCGGTACCCGGGGTCGAGGAAACCGGTGGTGAACAGCACGAAGCGCGGCGGCCGGGAGGAGGCCTGGGTGCCGAAGAGGATGCGCGGCTGCTTGCCGCCGCGCACGGGGTGCGGGTGGGCGGCCACGATCTCGCCGAGGAACGCGTTGAGCCGCCCGGTGGGGACGCGGGTGTCCCACGAGGCCAGGGCGGTCTCCAGGGCGGGGACCAGCCGGTCCTTGTGCCAGCCGGTCTTCGCCGAGACGTTCACCCGCGGCGCCCAGGCCACGTGCGCGAGGTCGCGGTCGATCTCCCGCTCCAGGTAGTAGCGGCGGTCCTCGTCCATGAGGTCCCACTTGTTGAAGGCGAGCACGAGGGCGCGCCCGGAGTCCACGGCCAGCTGCAGGATGCGGACGTCCTGCTCGGAGAGCACCTCGTCCGCGGCCAGCAGCACCACGGCCACCTCGGCGCGCTCGAGGGCGGCCTGGGTGCGCAGGGACGCGTAGAAGTCCGCGCCCTGGGCCATGTGCACGCGGCGGCGGATGCCCGCGGTGTCGATGAAGCGCCAGGGCTTGCCGCCCAGCTCGATGAGCTCGTCCACGGGGTCGCGGGTGGTCCCGGCCAGGGGGTCCACGACGACGCGCTCGGAGCCGGCCAGCTTGTTGAGCAGCGAGGACTTGCCCACGTTCGGGCGCCCGATGAGCGCCACGCGGCGGGGCCCGCCGGTCAGCTCGGTCTCGGCCACGGCGGAGAACTCCGGCAGCAGGTCCGTGACCGCGTCGAGGACGTCGGCGGCGCCGCGCCCGTGCAGGGCGGACACCGGGTGCGGCTCCCCCATGCCGAGGGACCACAGATAGGTGGCCTCGACCTCGAGCTGCGGGGAGTCCACCTTGTTGGCGACCAGGATCACCGGCTTCCGGACCTTGCGCAGCATCTTCACGATGGCCTCGTCCGCGGCGGTGACGCCCACGGTGGCGTCGAGCACGAGCAGCACGGCGTCGGCGAACTCCACGGCCATCTCGGCCTGCTCGGCGACGCGGGCGTTGATGCCCTTGGCGTCGTACTCCCACCCGCCGGTGTCCACGAGGGTGAAGTTGCGCCCGTTCCAGGTGGCCCGGTAGGAGACGCGGTCCCGGGTCACGCCCGGGGTGTCCTCCACGACGGCCTCGCGCCGGCCGAGGATGCGGTTGACGAGGGTCGACTTGCCGACGTTGGGGCGGCCCACGATGGCGAGCACCGGGGCGGGCCGGCGCACGGGGGCCTGGTCCCCGTCCTCCGCCCACTCGGCGAGCAGCGCGGCGTCCTCCTCGTCGAGCTCGTAGTCCTCGAGCCCGGCCCGCAGCGCCTGCGCGCGCTGCTCGGCCTCGTCGTCGTCGATGGCCGCGAGCCGCTGGGCGACGTCGTCCGTGGTGCCGCCGAGGATCTCGGCCTCGTAGGGGTCGTGGGCGGTGTCGTGCGCGGAGTTCTCGGGGTTGCCGGTCATGGCTGTCCTTCGCTGGGCCGGGTGCGGCCGGTCGGGGTGCGGAAAAATGTCGGGGGGTGCGGGGCGGATCGGTTCAGGCGGAGCGGCCCGCGGCGCGGACGACCACGTCGATGACGGCCTGGACGGTCTGCTCCACGGTGAGCTCGGAGGAGTCGATCGTCACGACGCCGTCGGCGGCCTCGGTGAAGTTCACGACCGTCGCGTCCTTGGCGTCCCGGCCCACGACCCGGGCCCGCAGCTGCTCGGCGTCCTCGACGCCGCCGTTCTGCAGGCCGCGCCGGGCCATCCGGGCCCGTTCGTCGGCGGTGAGCAGGATCCGGGCGTCGGCGTCGGGGGCCACCACGGTGGTGGTGTCCCGGCCCTCGGCCACGATCCGCCGGCCGCTGTCCGCGATGAGCTCCTGCTGGCGGGCCACCAGCACCGCCCGCGCGGCCTGGTTGGTGGCCACGGCGCTGACCGCCTCGGTCACCCGGGCGCCGCGGATCTCGACGCCCACGTCGGTCCCGCCCACGAACACCAGCTCCCGGTCGGGGTCGGTGCCCTGGGCGAGCGGGAAGGAGCGGGCGGCCTCGACCACGGCGCCGCCGTCGTAGAGGTCCACCCCGCGGTCGAGGCACCACCACGTCAGCGCGCGGTACATCGCGCCCGTGTCCAGGTAGGCGAGGCCGAAGCGGCGGGCGACCTCCTTGGACACGCTGGACTTGCCGGAGCCGGAGGGCCCGTCGATGGCGACGACCAGCTGCCGGCCGGCGGCGGCCGGCGTCCCGGTGCCGGGTGCTGCGCTGCGGGCGGTGTTCGTTCCGGTGTTCACTGCACGACCTTCCATCCGCGCTCCTGGAGCGCCTCGACGAGTTCCTTGCGGCGGTTGGGCAGCACGGAGACCTCCACGAGGCCCACGGGCTGGCCCGGGGAGTGCTCGAGGCGCAGGTCCTCGAGGTTGACGCCGATCTCCCCGATCTCGGTGAGCAGCCGGGCGATCTGCCCGGGGACGTCCCCGACGAGCACGGTGAGGGTCGCGAACGCGCGGGGCGCGCCGCCGTGCTTGCCCGGGATCCGGGCCCGGCCGGCGTTGCCCTCCGACATCAGCTGGGCGATGTCCAGCCGGGCGCCCGGGGCGCGCGGGGCCTCGAGCGTGGCGATGAGCCGGTCGAGGTCCTCGCGCACCCCGTGCAGGGACGCCACCACGGGAGCGGCGTTCGCGGAGAGGATCTGCACCCACAGGCCCGGGTCGGAGGCGGCGATGCGGGTGGTGTCCCGCAGCCCCTGACCCGCGAGGGACAGGTGGTGCAGCGGGGTGTCCTGCAGCCGGGAGGCCAGCAGGGAGGACATCACCTGCGGCAGGTGGGAGATCAGCGCCACGGTCGCGTCGTGCTCGCGGGCGTCCATGAACGTGACCGTCGCCCCGAGGTCCACGGCCAGGTTCTTCGCCGCGGCGAGCGCCGCGGGCGCGGAGCGGCCGGAGTCGCACACGACCCAGGGCATGGACGTGAACAGCTCGCCGCGGGCGGCCACGGGGCCGGACTTCTCCCGCCCGGCCATGGGGTGGGTGCCCACGTAGCGGGTGAGGTCCCCGCCCCGGGCGCGCACGTCCTCCAGCACGGACTCCTTCACGGAGGCGATGTCGAGGACGACCGCCTCCGGGTGGCGTCCCAGCGCCTCGACCACGGTCTCGGCGGTGACGTCGGGCGGGGTGGCGACGACGACGAGGGCCGGCTCCGGCACCCGGTCCTGCCCCGCCGCACGGCAGGAGCGTCCGGCGCCGATGTCCTGGGCCACGGCCTCGGCGGTGGGCGAGGAGTCCTGCAGCCAGACGTCCACGCCGAGGTGGCGCAGGCCCAGGCCGATGCTGGCGCCGAGCAGGCCGGCGCCGACCACGAGCACGGGCCCGGCGGTCGCCGCGGGGGTCGGCGGTGCGGTGGGGGTCTGCGTCACGGGCGCTCCCTACATGCCCACCGAGGCGAGGAGGTGCCCGACCTCGGTCTTCGACAGGCGGCGGATGGTGCCCTGGCGCTGGTCCCCGATCCGGATGGGGCCGACCTCGGTGCGCACGAGCTTCTCGACGGGGTGGCCCACGGCGTCGAAGAGCCGGCGCACGATGCGGTTGCGCCCGGAGTGCAGGACGACCTCGACGAGCAGGTGGCCGGGGGTGGAGTCCACGAGCCGGAAGGAGTCGACGGAGGCGATGCCGTCCTCGAGCTCGATGCCGGCCTTCATGGCCGCGCCGACGCCCTTCTCCATGGGCCCGCGGACCTGCACGAGGTAGGTCTTGGGGACCTCGTAGGAGGGGTGGGTGAGCCGGTTGGTCAGCTCGCCGTCGTTGGTCAGCAGCAGGAGGCCCTCGGTCTCGACGTCGAGGCGGCCCACGTGGAAGACGCGCTCGTTCTTCTGCTGGTTCAGGTAGTCGGCCACGCACGGCCGGCCCTCGGGGTCCTCCATGGTGGAGAGCACCCCCTCGGGCTTGTTGAAGGCGTAGTAGACGAGGTTCTCGTCGAGCTGCACGCGGACGCCGTCGACGTGGATCTCGACGGTGTCCGGGTCCACGCGGATGCCGAGCTCGGTGATGGTCTCCCCGTTGACCTGCACGCGGCCAGCCTCGATCATCTCCTCGCACACGCGCCGCGAGGCCACGCCGGCCTGGGCCATGAGCTTCTGCAGGCGCACCCCGTCCGGGTCGTGCTGGTCGAGCCGGTCCACGGGCGGGTTCTTGGGGCGGCGCTTCCGGTGCGGCGGGCGGTACGGGGTGGCGGGCATCCGCCGGGAGCTCTTCTCGGAGGACGCGAACGGGCGGGGCCCGCGGTCCTGACCGGTGCCCGTCGAGGACCCGCCCCTGGCTGCGCCACCCTTGCCGGCGCCCCCCTTGGCTGCGCCACTCTTGGCTGCGCCACCCTTGGCGGGGCCGCGGCCAGGAGCGCCCTTCCCGCCCTGGAACGACGTGCCGCCCTGGCCGGTGCGGGGCTTCTGGCCGCCCTGGGAGCCGGGGGCGCGACGGCCGCCGGGCCCGGGGCGGCCGGATGATGAACGTGAAGTGGCCATGGTGGTGTCTCAGTCCTCGTAGTGGTCGATCTGGTCGATGCCCGGCAGATGAGGGGCGATGTCGGGGAGCTCGTCGAGCGAGCCGATGCCCATCTTCTCCAGGAAGAACGTGGTGGTGCCGTAGAGCACGGCGCCGGACTCGCCGTCCCGCTCGAGCTCGCGGATCAGGCCTCGCTGCACGAGCGTGCGGACGACGCCGTCGACGTTGACCCCGCGGATCGCGGAGATGCGTCCCCGGCTCACGGGCTGGCGGTAGGCCACGACGGCCAGGGTCTCCAGGGCCGCCTGCGACAACCGGGCGGTCTGTCCCTCCGCGACGAACGCGGAGACGACGGGGGCGAACTCGCTGCGCGAGTGGATCCGCCAGCCGGCACCGGTGCTGCGCAGCTCGAACCCGCGCGGCGCCAACGTCCCATCATACCCCGGATCGGCGGCGACGCCGTCGTACTCCGCGCGGAGCCGGTCGAGGACCCGCTGCACGGAGGCGACCGGGACCACGAGGGCGGCGGCGATCTCGTACTCGCTGACGGGCTCGTCGGCCACCATCAGGATCGCTTCGACGGCGGCCCGCACGCCGCCGGGCAGCGCCTCGAGGTCCGGCCCGCCCTCGGCCGCGGGGCTCACGCCGGGGCCCCCGAGGCGGCCGGGACCCCGTCCGGGGCCGCGACGACGGCCGCCGGGCCCGCGGCGTCCTCGGACAGCCGGTCGGCGGTCCACCCGGTGCCCGCCCCGGTCCAGCGGACCGTCAGCTCCCCCAGCGGCTGCTCCTGGGCGAGCTCGAGCACCGCGTCCCGGTACATCTCGAGCAGCGCCAGGAACCGCACGACCACCGCGAGGGTGGACCCGGCGTCCGCGACGAGCACCCGGAAGGAGCGCGGGGCTCCGTCCTCGAGCAGCCCGGCGAGGATCTCCGCCTCGTCCCGGACCGTCACGGCGGCCCCGTGCAGGTGGTCCACCCCGACCTCCGCGGGCGCCCCGGGGCGGGGCACGAAGACGGAGCGGGCGATCGCGGCGAACTGCTCCGGCGTGGTCCGCCAGTCGAGCTCGGGCAGCACGGCCGCCACGTCCGGGTCCAGCGGCACCGACCGGGGCAGGCGGGTGGACTCGGCCCGCATCCGCTCGTCGAGCAGCACGGCCACCTCCTTGAACGCCTTGTACTGCAGCAGCCGGGCGAAGAGCAGGTCCCGTGCCTCCAGCAGGGCCACGTCCTCCTCGTCCTCGACCTCCCCGCGCGGCAGCAGCCGGGCGGCCTTGAGGTCCAGGAGCGTCGCGGCGACCACGAGGAACTCGCTGGCCTCGTCGAGGGCGCGGGTCGAGCCGATCTCGTGCAGGGCGCGCACGTACTGGAGGAACTCGTCCGTGACGGTGGCCAGCGCGATCCGGGTGATGTCCAGCTCGTGCTTGGCGATCAGGGAGAGCAGCACCTCGAAGGGCCCCGCGAAGTCCTCCAGCTGCACCGCGAAGCCGCCGGGACCCTCGGGGACCGGCGGCTCCTCGGGGTGCATCAGGGTGCGCCGCCGCGCGAGATGAGCTCCCGCGCCAGCTGACGGTAGGACTCGGCGCCCTGGTGGGCCGTGGCGAAGGAGAGGATGGGCTCGGCGGCCACCGTGGCGTCCGGGAACTTCACGGTGCGCTTGATGACGGTGTCGAAGACCTTGTCGCCGAAGGCGTCCACGATCCGGGCCATGACCTCGCGGGAGTGCAGGGTCCGGGAGTCGAACATCGTGGCGAGCACCCCGTCGATCTGCAGGCGGGGGTTGAGCCGGTCCTGGACCTTCTCGATGGAGTCCACGAGCAGCGCCACGGCGCGCAGGGCGAAGAACTCCGCGATGAGCGGGATGACCACCCCGTGCGCGGCGGTCAGCGCGTTGACCGTCAGCAGCCCCAGCGAGGGCTGGCAGTCGATGATGATGACGTCGTAGTGCTCCTCGAGCTTGCGCAGGGCACTGGCCAGCACCTGCTCGCGGGCCACCTCGGTGACGAGCTGCACCTCCGCCGCGGAGAGGTCGATGTTCGCGGGGAGCAGGTCGACGCCCTCGACGTCGGTCTCCTGGACCACGTCCCAGACGTCCACGGAGCGGTCCATCATGACGTTGTAGACCGTCAGCTCCAGCTCGTGCGGGTTGGCGCCGAGGCCGGCGGAGAGGGCGCCCTGCGGATCGAAGTCGACGAGCAGGACCTTGCGCCCCAGCTCGGCGAGCGCCGCGCCGAGGTTGATGGTCGAGGTGGTCTTCCCGACCCCGCCCTTCTGGTTGACCATCGCGATGATCCGGGCGGGCCCGTGGGTGGAGAGCTCGGGCGGCTCGGGGAAGTCGCGGGCGGGACGGCCGGTCAGGCCGACGGTTCCCGTCCCGGCCTCGCCCGTGCCGGGGTTCCTCTCGTCGCTCTGCTGGCTCACTCGTGGCACCGCTCTTTCGTTCGTGGTCGCGCTCGGGCGGACCGGCCCCGGGCACGGGGTGGCCCGGGCCGGACGGGCCGACCTGGGGTTTTCCTGGACTCGATCAGCTACCAGGGTACCGCCGCCGCCGGGCGGCCCCGAATTCCCGGGCACGGTGGAGCCGGCGGACGACGACGGCCCGCGCCCGCCGCGCCCCCTCGGGGGCGCGGCGGGCGCGGGCCGGACACGGGTCCCGGTGCGGGGACGGGTCAGCGCGCTCCGGCGCCGGCCGCGGCCTCGAGCTTCTCCGCGACGGAGTCCTCCACCCGGGCCCCGGGAGCGGTCTCGGCGGCGGGCCGGTCCTCGGCGGTGCCGTGCGAGTGGGCGGCCATGGTGGACTCGTCGAACCGGTCCTGGCCGGAGAGCACGCGCTCCACCTGGACGAGGTCGATCTCGCGGGTCCACTTGCCGATCAGCAGGGTGGCCACGGCGTTGCCGGTGAAGTTGGTCAGGGCGCGGGCCTCGGACATGAAGCGGTCGATGCCGACGATGATGCCGACCCCGTCGACCAGGTCGGGGCGGTGGGACTGCAGGCCGCCCGCCAGGGTGGCCAGGCCGGCGCCGGTGACCCCGGCGGCGCCCTTCGAGGCGATGATCATGAACACCAGGAGGGAGATCTGCTCGCCGATGGCCAGCGGGCTGCCCATCGCGGAGGCGACGAAGAGGGCGGCCATGGTCAGGTAGATGGCGGTGCCGTCCAGGTTGAAGGAGTAGCCGGTCGGGACCGTGACGCCGACCACGGGCTTGGAGACGCCCACGTGCTCCATCTTGGCGATGAGCCGGGGCAGGGCCGCCTCGGAGGAGGAGGTCGAGAAGATCAGCAGGTACTCGCGGCCCAGGTACTTCATGAGCCGGAAGATGTTGATCCCCGTGACCGCCTTCAGGAGCCCGCCCAGGACCACCACGATGAACAGGACGCAGGTGAGGTAGAAGGCGATCATCAAGGTGGCCATCGAGACGATGGCCTGGACGCCGGTCTCGCCGACCACACCGGCGATCGCGCCGAACGCCCCGATGGGGGCGACCCACATGACCATGATCAGGATCCGGAAGACCAGGGCCTGGACGTAGCCGACGGCCTTGAGCACGGGCTTGCCGGCCGGGCCCATCTGCTGCAGCGCGAAGCCCACGATGAGCGCCACGAACAGGGTCTGCAGGATGTTGCCCTCGGTCAGGGAGGACAGCAGGGACGTGGGGATGATGCCGAGCAGGAACCCGATGGTCCCGCCCTCCCCGTCGCCGTGGCCCGCGTCCGTGACCTCGTACTCCGAGCCCTGGATGTTCAGGCCCTCGCCCGGGTGGATGAGGTTGCCCACCACCAGGCCGATGCCCAGTGCCATGGTGGACATCGCCATGAAGTAGGCCAGGGCCAGGCCGCCGACCTTGCCGACGGTCGCCGCCTTGGCGATGGAGCCGACGCCCAGGACGATCGTGCAGAAGATGATGGGGGCGATCATCATCTTGATCAGGGCGATGAACGCGGTGCCGACCGGCTTGAGCGTCTGGGCGAACTCGGGGGCCAGGAGGCCCAGGACGGCGCCGGCGACGACGGCGACGATCACGAAGACGTACAGGTAGTGCGTCCTGTCCTTCTTCTGCTTCTGGGCGGGCGGCTGCGGGTCGACGGGGTCCGTGGCGACGGTGGCCATGCTTGTCCTCCGGTTCGGGTGGGTAGCGCGGTGGGGTGGAGCGCGGGACCCGGGATCGGGCCGATGTGACGAGTCTCACCGCGGCCCGGCGCCCTGTCGTGTTGTGGTCATAATGGTCGTGACGCCCACCACAAGAGAGGGAGGGACGACCGGGAGATCAAGGAGCGGACATGTCCCTGGCCCGGCGCTTCTTCCTGATGCAGCTCGCCGTCGTCGCGCTGGTGACCCTCGCCGTCTCCCTGGTCCTGTTCGCCCACGAGCGCGGCGCGGTCGTGGAGCGCGCCGAGGCGGTGACCCGGGTCCTCGCCACGGCCCTCGCGGACGACCCGTACGTGCTCGAGGCGGTGGGCGGGCCGGACCCGCACGCCGTGCTGCAGCCGCTCACGGACCGGCTGCTCGCGGACACGGACCTCGACTTCGTCACGATCATGGCCCCGGACGGCACCCGCTGGACGCACCCCCTGCCCTCCTCGGTCGGCGAGGCCTACCGCGGGGACCGCTCGCACGCGCTCGCCGGGCAGACCTGGACCAGCACGGAGCGCGGCAACCTCGGCCCCTCCGTGCGCACGATCGCCCCGGTCCGGGACGGGGACGGCACGGTCGTGGCGCTCGTGGCCACCGGTGTCCTCCTCGAGGCCGTCTCGCAGCAGGCGCTCGCCCAGGTGCCGGCGGTGCTCCTCGTCGGGCTGCTGCTGCTGGCCGCGTCGGCGACGGTCGCGGCCCTCGGCTCCCGGTACCTGGGCCGGGTCACCCACGGCTGGGGGCCGGAGGAGCTCGCCCAGGTGCACGCGCTGCACGACGCCGTGCTCAACGAGGCCACGGAGGGCCTCCTGCTCGTGGACACGACCGGCGCGGTGCAGGTGCTCAACGCCCGGGCCCGGGAGCTGCTCGGGGTCCGGGCGCCGGCGGCCCCGGGACCGGCCCGGCACGAACCCCTCCCCGTCACGGACCTGGACCTGCCGGACGCGCTGGCGGTCCTCCTGCGCGCCGGCGCGCCCGTGCAGGAGCAGTGGTTCGTGGTCGGGGAGCGCACCCTCATCGTCTCGGCCCTCCCGGCCCGCGGAGCGCTCGCGGGGCGCGGCACGATCGTGATCCTGCGGGACCACACCGAGATCTCGCGGCTCTCGGGACAGCTGCGCGCCACCGCGACGCTGGCCGGGGCGCTGCGGGCCCAGACCCACGAGCACGCCAACCGCATGCACACGGTCGTCTCCCTGCTGGAGCTCGGCCGGGACGAGGAGGCCCTCGGCTTCGCCTCGGCGGACATGGTGCGCACCCGGGTGCTGTCCGACGACCTCCTCGCCCACCTCGACGACCCGTTCCTCGCGGCCCTGCTGGTCGGCAAGACCGCCGCGGCCCACGAGCGCGGCGTGGAGCTGGAGGTCGTCGTCGACCCGGACGCGCCCCGGATCCCCGTCTCCCCCGCCGACCTCGTGACCCTCGTCGGCAACCTCGTCGACAACGCCGTCGAGGCCGCCGCGGCCAACGCCGACCGGGTCCGCCCGGTCGTCGAGGTCGAGATCGCCCGGGCGCCCGACGCCGCGGACCCTGCCCGGGACGCGGTCGTGATCACCGTCGCCGACACCGGGATGGGGGTCCCCGACGACCTCGCCCGGGAGGTGTTCGAGCTCGACGTCACCACGAAGCCGGCCGGCCCGGAGGGCCGCGGCGTGGGCCTGCACCTGGTGCGGGAGGTCGTCGAGCGGTGGGGCGCGCGGATCGAGCACCGCAACGACGGCGGGGCCGTGTTCACGGTGACCGTCCCGGTGGCCCGCGACGCCGCGGCGGGGCGGGCCCCGTGAGCGCGCCGGTCCGCGTCCTGGTCGTCGACGACGAGCCGCTCACCGCCGCCGCCCACGCCCAGTACGTCGAGCGCTCACCGGGCTTCGAGGCGGCCGCCACCGCCGTGTCCGGGCGGACGGCCGTGCAGGCCGTGCAGGCCGCCCGGCGGGCGGGGCGACCCGTGGACCTGGTGCTGCTGGACGTGAACCTGCCGGACATGTCCGGTCTCGACGTGGCACGGACCCTGCGCGCCCGCGGCGAGACGGTGGACCTGCTGGTGATCACGGCGCACCGGGACGTGGCGACCGTCCGGGCCGCGAGCACCCTGGGCGTGGTCGGCTACCTCATCAAGCCCTTCACCTACGCCGTGTTCGAGGAGAAGCTCGACGCCTACCGGCGCTACCGCTCCGCCCTGGGCGCGGCCGGGACGGTGGGCCAGGCGGAGGTGGACCGCGCGTTCGCGGCCCTGGGCGCGCCCACCCGCCCGGACGCGCCCAAGGGCCTGTCCCCGCAGACCCTCGAGTCCGTCACCGCGCTGATCCGGGGCGGGGAGTGGCTCTCGGCCGGTGAGGTCGCCGAGCGCAGCACGCTGTCCCGGGTCACGGCGCGGCGCTACCTCGAGCACCTGACGGCCCGGGGCCTCGTGCAGCGCCGCCCGCGCCACGGCACCCCCGGGCGGCCCGAGCTCGAGTACGGCTGGGCCGGGCAGGACGTCTCCCCCGGCCGCTGACCCCGTGCCGTGCGCCGGAGCGTCACGAACCGCTCGGCGGGCGCAGCACGCCCTCGAGGGCCTCCAGCACGGAGGCGTCCTCGATCGTCGAGGGCACGGTGTAGTCCTCGCCGTCGGCCATCTGCCGCATGGTCTTGCGCAGGATCTTCCCCGAGCGGGTCTTGGGGAGCCCCTCCACCACGGCCACGTCCTTGAAGTCCGCCACCGCCCCGATCTGCCGGCGCACGAGCGCCACGAGCTCCTCCCGGAGCTGCTCCGGCGGGACGCCGGCACCGGTCTTGAGCACCACGTACCCGGACGGCCGCTGGCCCTTCAGCGGGTCCCCCACCCCGATCACGGCGCACTCGGCCACCGCCGGGTGGGAGGCGAGGACCTGCTCCATGGCCCCGGTGGACAGGCGGTGCCCGGAGACGTTGATGACGTCGTCGGTGCGCCCCATGACGTAGACGTAGCCGTCCTCGTCCACGTGGCCGGAGTCACCCGTGGCGTAGTAGCCGGGGAACGCGCTGAGGTAGGAGTCCACGAACCGCTGGTCGTCGCCCCACAGCGTGGGGAGCGTGCCCGGCGGCAGCGGGAGGCGCAGGGCGATGTTGCCCTCCTCGCCGGTCTCCACCGGCCGGCCCAGCGGGTCCAGGATCTCCACCCGGTAGCCCGGCACCGGCACGGACGGCGAGCCGGCCTTCAGGGGCAGCCGCTCGATCCCGAAGGGGTTGGCGCAGATGGCCCACCCCGTCTCCGTTTGCCACCAGTGGTCGACGACCGGGACGCCCAGCACCCGGGCGGCCCAGTGGTACGTCTCCGGGTCGAGCCGCTCCCCCGCCACGAACAGGGCCCGCAGGGAGCCGATGTCGTGCCGGCGCACCAGCTCGCCCTCGGGATCCGCCCGGCGGATGGCCCGCAGGGCCGTGGGCGCCGTGAACAGCACCTTGACGCCGTGGTCCTCGACACGCTGCCAGAACGCCCCGGCGTCCGGGGTGCCCACGGGCTTGCCCTCGTAGAGCACGGTCGTGGCGCCGGCCAGGAGCGGGCCGTAGACGATGTAGGAGTGGCCCACCACCCAGCCGACGTCGGACGCGGTCCACATCACCTCGCCGGGGCCGACGTCGTAGATGTGGCGCATGGACCACGTCAGGGCCACGGCGTGCCCGCCGTTGTCGCGGACCACGCCCTTGGGGGTCCCGGTGGTCCCGGAGGTGTACAGGACGTAGAGCGGGTCGGTGGCCGCGACCGGGACGGGCGCCGCGGGCTCGGCGCCCTCGACGGCCTCCGCCCAGTCGAGCCACTCGACGGCCGGCTGCCCGCCGGCCCCGGCCCGGCCCCGGGCGTCCTCGAGCGTCGTCTCGAACCCCGGGCGCTCGTGCACCAGCACCGTCCCGGGGGCGTGCTCGGCGAGCCGCAGGGCCTCCTCGATGGCCGGGATGTACTCGATCCGCCGCCTCGGCTCCACCCCGCCGGTCGTGGTCACCACCACGACCGGCCGGGAGTCGTCGATGCGGGAGGCGAGCTCCTTCGGGGCGAACCCGCCGAAGACCACCGAGTGCACCGCGCCCAGCCGGGCGCAGGCGAGCATCGCCACGACGGCCTGCGGGATCATCGGGAGGTAGACGAGCACCCGGTCGCCCTTGCCCACCCCCCGGGCGGCGAGCGCCCCGGCGAACAGGGCGACGTCGTCCCGCAGGCGCGCGTAGCTGAACCGCTCCTGAACCCCCAGCACCGCGGAGTCGTAGACGAGCGCGGTGCGCTCGCCGTGACCGGCCTCCACATGTCGGTCGAGGGCGTTGTAGGAGGTGTTGAGCTCGCCGTCGGGGAACCAGCGGTAGAGCGGGGCTGCGGTGTCGTCGAGGGCGGTGGTGGGCTCGCGCACCCAGTCCACGGCGCGGGCGGCGTCGAGCCAGAACCCCTCCGGGTCCTGCACGCTGCGGCGGTAGACCTCCGCGTAGCCCTCGGCCGGCGGCGGTGTTCGGTGGTCGGTGCTCATGGGTCCCTCCCAGGGGTTGCGGTCCTGCCGGACACCCTAGTGGTGCAGGTCACACACGACAAGACCTCTGTATACACAGATGCACGATCGAGCCGATCCGGACCAAATCCCTCGTCATCCGTACCGAACTGTGTATACAATGCTCGTGCATTGTGATGCCTGTCACCCAGAGTCCGCGGCGCACTCCCCGTCGCGGGCGACAAGAGCGAGGAGGGAGCCGTGCGAGCCAGCGACCGCGCCTACGAGGCCCTGCGCGAGGACATCGTCGAATGGCGGCTGCTCCCGGGCCAGGTGCTCGGCGAGGTCGAGCAGTCGGAGCGCTTCGGCATCTCGCGCACGCCGATCCGCGAGGCCCTCAGCCGGCTCACCGCCGACGGTCTCGCGGAGGCGCACCGGGGCCGCGGCGTCGTGGTCTCCCAGGTCTCCCTCGAGGACGTCCGCGCCCTGTTCGAGCTGCGGGAGGCCCTCGACTGCCGGGCGGCCCGGCTGGCCGCCCGGCGCCGCGACCCCGTCGCGTTCCAGGAGCTGGCCGCCGAGCTCGAGGCGGTCGTGGCCCAGCTCCACGGGCCGGGCACGGACCGGGCCGGGTACTACGACCTCGTGGAGCGCATGGACCGGGCCATCGACGAGGCCACGGCCAATCCGTACCTCACCGCGGCCCAGCGCTCCCTGCGCCTGCACCTGGCCCGGGTGCGCAAGCTCTCCCGCACCAACCCCGACCGGCTCGCGCGCGCCGCCGCCGAGCACGCCCAGATCGCCCGCGCCGTCGCGGAGGGCTCCGAGGAGCTCGCCGAGGCGGCGACCCGTGTGCACCTGGCCAACTCGCTGCAGGCCGTCCTGACCACCCCTGTCCGGGAGTGGGTCCAGCCCGCTCCCCCGCTCGAGGCCGCCGGCTGAGCGCGGACACCCCTTCGACCGCCGCCGGCGGTCGTCCGTCCCCACGAGAGGAACTCCCATGACCGTTCTCCATTCCGTGCGCGTCCACCCGTCCAAGGACAACCTGCCCCGCGAGGAGCAGCTGGCCTGGAAGATGGCCGAGGTCGCCGCCGACCCGGTCGAGGTCACCCCCGAGGTGACGGAGATGGTGATCAACCGGGTCCTGGACAACGCCTCGGTCGCGATCGCCTCCCTCAACCGCGGCCCGATCGTCTCCGCCCGGGACCAGGCCCTGGCCCACGCGCCCACCCCGGGCGGCACGGGCTCGGGCCTCTACGGCGTGGACACCGCCACCCGCAAGGTCTCCCCCGAGTGGGCGGCGTGGGCCAACGGCGTGGCCGTGCGCGAGCTCGACTACCACGACACGTTCCTGGCCGCCGAGTACTCCCACCCCGGCGACAACATCCCCCCGATCCTGGCCGTGGCCCAGCACGTGGGGGCCACCGGCCACGACCTGGTCCGCGGCATCGCCACCGGCTACGAGCTGCAGGTGGACCTCGTGAAGGCGATCTGCCTGCACGCCCACAAGATCGACCACGTCGCCCACCTCGGCCCCTCCGCGGCCGCCGGGATCGGCACCCTGCTCGGCCTGCCCGTGGAGACGGTCTTCCACGCCATCGGCCAGGGCCTGCACACCACCACCGCCACCCGCCAGTCCCGCAAGGGCGAGATCTCCACCTGGAAGGCCCACGCCCCGGCCTTCGCCGGGAAGATGGCCGTGGAGGCCGTGGACCGCGCGATGCGCGGACAGACCTCCCCCACCCCCATCTACGAGGGCGAGGACGGGGTCATCGCCTGGCTGCTGGACGGCCCGGGTGCGGCCTACGAGGTCCCGCTGCCGGCCCCCGGGGAGGCCAAGGCCGCGATCCTGGACACCTACACCAAGGAGCACTCGGCGGAGTACCAGGCGCAGGCCTGGATCGACCTGGCCCGCAAGCTGCACCGCGAGCACCCCGAGGCAAAGGACCCCGACAACGTGACCTCGGTGGTGATCCGCACCAGCCACCACACCCACTACGTCATCGGCTCCGGGGCCAACGACCCGCAGAAGTACGACCCCACCGCATCGCGGGAGACCCTCGACCACTCGATCCCCTACATCTTCACCGTGGCCCTGCAGGACGGCACCTGGCACCACGTGGACTCCTACGCCCCGGAGCGCGCCGGACGCCCGGACACCGTCGAGCTGTGGCAGAAGGTGACCACCGCCGAGGACCCCGAGTGGACCCGCCGCTACCACTCCCTGGACATCAGCGAGAAGGCCTTCGGCGGGTCGGTGGAGATCACCCTCACCGACGGCACCGTGATCACCGACGAGATCGCCGTGGCCGACGCCCACCCGCTGGGCGCCCGCCCGTTCGCCCGCGAGCAGTACGTCACCAAGCTGCGGACGCTGGCCGCCGGGATCGTCGCCGACGACGAGCTGGACCGGTTCATCGCCGCCGCCGAGAACCTCCCAGCCCTGGGCGCCGGCGAGCTCGACGCCCTCAACGTCACCGCCTCGCATCCCCTGCGCACCGGCACGAAGGGAATCTTCTAAGCCATGCTGTTCTCCACCACCACCCCCGAGGCCAAGCGGATCGCCCTGCGCGAGATGCTGGCCGGCCCCCGCACCGTCCGCTTCCCCGGCGCCTACACCCCGCTGTCCACGAAGCTCATCCAGGAGCAGGGCTTCGACGGCGTCTACATCTCCGGGGCCGTGCTCGCCAACGAGCTCGGCTTCCCCGACATCGGGCTCACCGCCCTGCCCGAGGTGGCCGCCCGGGCCGGGCAGATCGCCCGGGTGACCGACCTGCCGTGCCTCGTGGACGCCGACACCGGCTTCGGCGAGCCCATGAACGTGGCCCGCACCGTCCAGGAGCTCGAGAACGCCGGCCTGGCCGGGTGCCACATCGAGGACCAGTTCAACCCCAAGCGCTGCGGCCACCTGGACGGCAAGAACGTCGTGGACCTGGCCACCGCCGTCAAGCGGATCCGGGCCGCCGCCGAGGCCCGCCGGGACCCGAACTTCCTGATCATGGCCCGCACCGACATCCGCGGCGTCGAGGGCCTGGACGCCGCCACCGACCGGGCGAAGGCCCTGGTGGACGCCGGGGCGGACGCGATCTTCCCCGAGGCCATGGCCGACCTGTCCGAGTTCGAGGCGATGCGGGCCGCGGTGGACGTGCCGATCCTGGCGAACATGACCGAGTTCGGGAAGTCGCAGCTGTTCACCGCCGACCAGCTCCAGGACGCCGGGGTGAACATGATCATCTACCCGGTGACCCTGATGCGCGCCGCCCTGGGCGCCATGGAGCGCGTGCTGGACACCCTCCGCACCGACGGCACCCAGGAGGCGGCCGTGCCGGAGATGCTCACTCGCGCCCGGCTCTACGAACTGGTGGACTACAACGGGTACAACCAGTTCGACTCCGGGGTCTTCGACTTCGAGGTCCCCGGGCTGCACCACTGACCGCACCCACCGCACCGACCACGTGAAGGAGACCACCATGACCGAGACCCAGAGCGAGGTCCACAAGGGACTGGCCGGCGTCGTCGCCGACTACACGGCCATCTCCAAGGTCAACCCGGACACCAACTCCCTGCTCTACCGCGGCTATCCCGTCCAGGAGCTCGCGGCGAACTGCTCCTTCGAGCAGGTCGCCCTGCTGCTGTGGAACGGCGAGCTGCCCACGGACGAGGAGCTGGCGGAGTTCCGGGCCCGGGAGCGGGAGCACCGGGCGCTGACGCCCGAGCTCAAGGCGATCATCGACGCCCTGCCGACCACCTGCCACCCCATGGACGTGTGCCGCACCGCGGCCTCCGTCCTGGGCGCCCAGGACCCGCAGGCCGAGGACTCCTCCCCCGCGGCGAACCTGGCCAAGGCGCAGAAGCTGTTCGCGGCGATGCCCGCCGTCGTCTGCTACGACCAGCGCCGCCGCCGCGGCCAGGACGTGGTGGCCCCGCGCGACGACCTCGACTACTCGGCGAACTTCCTGTGGATGGCCTTCGGCGAGGAGGCCGACCCCAAGGTCGTCGAGGCGTTCAACGTGTCGATGATCCTCTACGCCGAGCACTCCTTCAACGCCTCGACGTTCACGGCCCGGGTGGTGACCTCGACCCTGTCGGACCTGCACTCGGCGGTCACGGCCGCCATCGGCGCGCTCAAGGGCCCGCTGCACGGCGGGGCCAACGAGGCCGTCATGGAGACGTTCGTGGAGCTGGGCATCCGCAAGGAGGAGACCGAGGCCGAGGCCGAGGCCCGCGCCAAGGCCTGGATGGACGAGGCCCTGGCGGCGAAGAAGAAGGTCATGGGCTTCGGCCACCGCGTGTACAAGCACGGTGACTCGCGGGTGCCCACCATGAAGGCGGCGCTGGACACGATGGTCGCCCACTACGGCCGGGGCGAGCTGCTGGGCCTGTACAACGGGCTCGAGCGGTCCATGGACCAGGCGAAGGGCATCAAGCCCAACCTCGACTACCCGGCCGGTCCCACCTACTGGCTCATGGGCTTCGACATCCCCACGTTCACCCCGCTGTTCGTGGCCGCCCGGATCACCGGCTGGACCGCGCACGTCATGGAGCAGGTGGCCGCCAACTCCCTGATCCGCCCGCTGTCCGAGTACAACGGCCCGGACGAGCGGCACCTGTAGCGCGCCGGGCAGGGGGCGGGTCCGGGGACCCGTCCCCCTGCCCGTCTCCGCCGGTCCGCTCCCGTCCCGCGACGGTCCGGACGGGAGACGTCCGGGCGGGACGCGGCGGGCTCAGTAGGTGGGCGCCGCGGGCAGCCCCATGTAGTGCTCGAGCGTGGGGATGTCCTGGTCGACCATGCCGGAGGCCACGTGCACGCCGACGTAGCGCAGGTGCCACGGCTCGTAGGCGTAGCCGGTGGTCGCGGTCCGGCCGCGGGGATACCGCACGACGAAGCCGTGCTCGTGGGCGTGCTCGCGCGCCCACGCCCCGGCCGGGGTCCCCTCGAAGCAGCTCTGCAGACCGCACTCCCCGCTCGGGTCGCCGATGTCCATGACCAGCCCGGTCTGGTGCTCGCTGTGACCCGGCCTCGCCGAGATCAGGTCCGCCTGCGCCTGCCCGTAGCGCGCCACGTAGTCGCGGTAGAGGCCGGCCTGCGTGGTGTAGGAGCGGTAGCCGCTGACCGCGGTCAGAGGAGCCCCGTCCGCCGCCGCGGCCCGCTGCATCCGCCGGAACGCCGCGGAGGCGTCCGCCCGCAGGAGCTGCCCGCCCACGGACTCGAGGGGGCGCGGCACGTGGTCGGCCGGGTCGAGGGGGCGGCGCTTGTTGACGACGACGTACACCGACGCGGCACGGTCGATCTCCCGGACCACCCAGGTCCCGGCGCCGCGGGCCCAGCTGACGGACCCGCGCTGGAAGGTCTGACGGCAGCCGCCGCCCGTGCAGGACTCCGCCGAGACCGGATACCCCAGGGCGCCGTGCTCCGCGCCGTGGCGCAGCCAGGCCGCCCGGATGCCGCCGCCGGTGGGATGCGCCCCGCTCGGCCGCGACCACACCACGACCCCGCCCTCGAAGGCCTGGTGGCAGCCGGCGTCGCGCAGTCCGCACACCTCACGGCCCACGGGGTAGCCCAGCGGCCCCCGCTCGTGGTCCTGCGCGGCCCACGCCGCACGGATCGCACCCCACGTGGGACGGGCCCCGGTCCGCGGGGACCAGTGGATGGTCCCGCGCTCGAACTTCTGGTAGCAGCCGCCCCGGACGAGCCCGCACCGCTCGGCCCCCAGGGCCCGGCCGAGCCGGCCGTCCGCTCCCCCGAGCCGCTGGTGCTCGGCCTGGATCGCCGTGGCCCCGAACGCCGGGGTGCCGAGGCCCGGGAGGGCCAGTCCGAGGGCGAACAGCAGGACGAGCAGCATCCGGCCCGTCCGCCCGGTCCTCCGCGTGCTGGGCTGCGTGGTCTGCCGTGTGCTGTGCCGCGTGGTCTCGCGCATGACGTCCCCGTCCGTCCGCCGAGCGGAGCGCTCGGGCGTGCGTCCAGGCTAGGCCGCGGGCGGGCCTTCCCGAAAGCACCGGCGCGTGTGTGACCCCTCCGGGACGCGCTGCCGGTGACCCGCCCCGGCTACCGGGCGCGGGGGTGGGCTGCGGCGTAGACCTCGCGCAGGGAGTCGACGGTCACCAGGGTGTAGACCTGGGTGGTGCTGACCGACGCGTGGCCGAGCAGCTCCTGGACGACCCGCAGGTCGGCGCCGCCCTCGAGGAGGTGGGTCGCGAAGGAGTGGCGCAGCGTGTGCGGGGTGATCCGGTCGCCCAGGCCCACCCGCTCCGCCGCGCTCTTCACCGTGGTCCACGCCGTCTGGCGGCTGATCCGCTCGCCCCGGGCGTTGAGGAACAGCGCGGGGGTGCCTCGTCCCCGGGCGGCGAGCGCGGGCCGGCCCCGCACGAGCCACTCGTCCACGGCGCGCACGGCCCAGGAGCCGAGCGGCACCATCCGTTCCTTGCCGCCCTTGCCGAACAGCCGCACGAAGGGCATCCCCGCTCCGCTCTCCTCCGGTTCCCCGCTGCGGCGCACGGCCCGGGAGAGGTCGTCGACGTCGAGGCCGGTCGCCTCCGAGATCCGGGCGCCCGTCGAGTAGAGCAGCTCCAGCAGCGCCCGGTCGCGCAGCTGCTGGGGGGTGTCGGTGCCGGTCGACTCGAGCAGCGCGGTGACCTGCTCGACCGGGACGGCCTTGGGCAGGCGCATCCCGGGCGTGGGCGGCTGGACGGGGGCCGCGGGGTCCGTGCGCGTCATCCCCTCGAGGACCCAGAACCGGTGGGCGCCCCGGACCGCGACGAGGGTGCGGGCGGCGCTGCGGGTGCTCAGGGGCGCGCTGTCCTGCGACCCGGCGGACAGGTCCCGGAGGAAGTCGCGCACGTGACCGGTGGTGATGCCCTCCGGGGTGGTCACGGGCGGGTCCGTCCGCTCGCGGAGGTGCTCGGCGTAGCGGCGCAGGTCCCGGCGGTAGGCGGCCAGCGTGTTGGCGGCCAGGCCCCGTTCGACGGCCAGGTGCTGCAGATAGCGCTCCAGGGCGCGGTCGAGCGCGTCGCCGGGGTGGTCACCGGACGGGGCGCCGGGCGAGGTCCCGGACGTCCCGCCGGTGGGGAGGCCGGTCACCGGAGGTCGGGGTGACCGGGCCACGGGGCGTCGGCCGGGCGCAGGGACCGGTAGCCCTCCGCCCGGGCGGCGTGGGCGGCAAGGACCCCGATCACCGCGGCGGGCGAGTTCAGCCGGCCCTCCAGCACCGCCCGCACCGCGCCGTCGAGCGGGACCCACGCCCCGTGGATCTCCGCCTCCTCGCCGTCCCGCTCGTGGAGCTCGTGGTCGGGGACGTCGCTGAGACCACGGGCCAGGAAGATCCGGTTGGCCTCCGAGGAGGAACCGGGGCTGTTGTGGAAGTCCACGAGCACGTCCCAGCGCTCGGCCCGCAGGTCGGCCTCCTCCGCGAGCTCCCGCTGGGCCGCCACGGCGGGGTCCTCCCCCTCGACGTCGAGCAGGCCGGCGGGGATCTCCCACATGGTCATCCCGACCGGCCGGCGGTACTGGTTGATCAGGAACACCTCGTCGCGGTCGTTGAGCACGAGCACGGACACCGCGCCGGGGTGGGTGATGTAGTCGCGCCGCAGCGGGTCCTCCCCCCGGGCGAGCTCGAACTCGTCGCGCCGGACGTCCCAGATGAAGCCCTCGTAGACCGTCTCGGAGGCCACCGTGCGGCGGACGCTGAGCTGGTCGGAGAGCTCCTCGGGTGCGAGGTGGCGGATGTCCATGGGGTCCCTTTCGGAGCGGCCGCCGTCGCGGGGCGACGGGAGCGGCGGGCGGGGTGCGGGTGGGGAGACGGTGCAGGCGCCGGTCCTCGCGAGGACCGGCGCCTGCACCGGGACGCCCGTGCGGTGACGGGCGGGGGCTCAGCGGCCCTCGGCCTGACGGCGCTCGAGGGCCGCCTTGACGAGCCCGTCGAACAGCGGGTGCGGGCGGGTCGGGCGGGACATGAGCTCGGGGTGCGCCTGGGTGCCCACGTAGTACGGGTGGACGTCGGCGGGCAGCTCCACGAACTCCACGAGGGTGCCGCCCGGAGAGGTCCCGGAGATCACGAGCCCCGCCTCCTCGAGGCGCTCGCGGTACTCGTTGTTGACCTCGTAGCGGTGACGGTGGCGCTCCTTGACCTCGGTGGAGCCGTAGGCGCCGGCCACGACGGACCCGGGCCGCAGCTGCGCGTCGTAGAGGCCGAGCCGCATGGTGCCGCCCAGGTCACCGGCACCCTCGACGAACTGCTTCTGCTCGTCCATGGTCGCCACGACCGGGTGGGCGGTCTCCGGCTCGAACTCGGTCGAGGAGGCCCCCGCCAGGCCGAGCTCCGAGCGGGCGAACTCGATGACCATGCACTGCAGGCCCAGGCACAGCCCGAGGGTCGGGATGCGGTGCTCCCGGGCGAAGCGCAGGGTGCCAAGCTTGCCCTCGATGCCGCGGATGCCGAAGCCCCCGGGGACGCAGATCGCGTCGACGTCGCCTAGCTCGCGCTGGGCGCCCTCCGGCGTCTCGCACAGGTCCGAGGCCACCCACTTGATCTTCACGCGGGCGTCGTTGGCGAAGCCGCCGGCCCGCAGGGCCTCGGAGACCGACAGGTAGGCGTCAGGCAGGTCGATGTACTTCCCGACCATGGCCACCGTGACGAAGTGGGAGGGCTCGTGCACGGCCTTGAGCAGCCGCTCCCACTGCGCCAGGTCCGCGTCCCGGTAGTCCAGCCCCAGGTAGTCGAGGATGTAGGTGTCGAGCCCCTGGCTGTGCAGGGTCCGGGGGATGTCGTAGATGCTCGGGGCGTCGGGGCAGGAGATCACGGCGTCGTGGTCGACGTCGCAGGCGTTGCCGATCTTGCGCAGCATCGTGTCCGGCACCTGCCGGTCGGAGCGCAGCACCAGCGCGTCCGGCTGGATGCCGAGCCCGCGCAGCGCCGCCACGGAGTGCTGGGTCGGCTTGGTCTTCAGCTCGCCCGAAGGACCGATGTACGGGATCAGGGAGACGTGCAGGTAGAACACGTTGCGGCGGCCGACGTCCTGGCGGACCTGCCGCGCGGCCTCGAGGAACGGCTGGGACTCGATGTCGCCGACCGTGCCGCCGATCTCGGTGATGATGATGTCCGGCTGGTCGTCGCCCTGCGCGCGGCGGCGCATGCGGTTCTTCAGCTCGTCGGTGATGTGGGGGATGACCTGGACGGTGTCCCCGAGGTACTCGCCGCGGCGCTCCTTGGCGATGACCGTGGAGTACACCTGTCCGGTGGTCACGTTCGCCGAGGCGTCGAGGTTCTCGTCGAGGAACCGCTCGTAGTGGCCGATGTCGAGGTCGGTCTCCGCCCCGTCGTCGGTCACGAAGACCTCGCCGTGCTGGAAGGGGTTCATGGTGCCCGGATCGACGTTGAGGTACGGATCCAGCTTCTGCATCGTCACGGAGAGCCCGCGCGCCCGCAGCAGCATCCCGAGGGACGAGGCCGTCAGGCCCTTGCCGAGGGAGGAGGCCACGCCGCCCGTCACGAAGATCTGGCGGGTCACCTTGCCCGGTCGCTGGTTTTCGGTCTGCTGTGCGCCGGCCTCGTGGGCGGCTTCGTTTGCATTCACCACGGAATTCGACCCTATCATTCTTGTCCGCTCAGGACGTCGGTTGCGTGCTGGGGATCACCGGGCGGCGGCACCTCAGAGCACCGCGCCACGGACGAGCTCCCGGGCGTGCTCACGGGCCGCCGCGGAGTCCTCGTGGCCGGCGAGCATGCGGGCGAGCTCCACCACGCGCTCCTCCGCGTCGAGCACGCGCACGTCGCTGACCGTGGCGTCCGTGCTCTTGGTGACGAGGATGTGCTGGTCGGCGAACGCCGCGACCTGCGGCAGGTGCGTCACCACGAGGACCTGGACGTGCTGGGCGAGCATCTTCAGCCGGCGGCCGATCTCCACGGCGGCCTTGCCGCCCACCCCCGAGTCCACCTCGTCGAAGACGAAGGTGGGCACAGGGTCCACGGCGGCGAGGACCACCTCGATGGCGAGCATGAGACGGGACAGCTCACCGCCGGAGGCGCCCTTGCCGAGGGGCCGGGGCGCGGCGGCGGCGTGCGGTCTGAGCAGGAACGAGATCTCGTCCCTCCCGTGGCCGGAGAACTCCTCGGTGGGCTCGACCTCGATGACGAGGGAGGCGTTGGGCATGGCCAGTGCCGTGAGCTCGGAGCTGACGGCCCCGGAGAGCCGGTGGGCGGCGTCCCGGCGCCGTTCGGTCATCCGCGCGGCCAGCTCGCTCAGCTCGGCGTGCAGCTGCTCGAGCCGCGCCCGGAGCTCCTGCTCCCGCGCGGGGTCGTCCGTCAGCTCGTCGAGGCGCGCCCGCGAGCGCCCCGCCCAGTCGAGGACCTCGTCCACGGTGGCGCCGTACTTGCGGGTCAGGGACTTGAGCTTGGCCCGCCGGGACTCCACCTCGGCCAGGCGGGCGGGGCCCTCGTCGTCGAGCCCCGAGGCGTATCCCGAGAGGTCCGCGGCGATGTCGTTGACGAGCACGGCCAGCTCGGCGACCCGCCCCGAGAGCTCCTCGAGATCACGGTCGGAGCCGGCCTCCTGCTCCAGGGCCCGGTGCGCCGCCGCCACGAGGGCGGTCGCGTCCGGGGTGTCGGCGTCGGCGAACTCCCCGCCGCTCAGAGCGGCGTGGGCAGTGAGGGCGGCGGCGCGCAGCTGCTCGAGGTTGGTCAGCTTCTGGCTCTCCTGGTCGAGGCGCTCGTCCTCGCCGGGCTGGGGGTCCACGGCGTCGATCTCCTCGAGGGCGCCCTGCAGGCTCTGCGCCTCGAGGGCGCGTTCGCGGCCGTGCTCGGTGACCTCGCGCAGGGTCTGCTGCACGGAGCGGTACTCGGCGAGGCGCTCCCGGTAGCGGCGCAGCTCGGCGGCCAGCTCCTCCCCCGCGTACTGGTCCAGGGCGTGGCGCTGGGCGGCCGGGGACCTCAGCCGCAGCTGGTCGGACTGGCCGTGCACCGCCACCAGGGTCTGGCCCACCGCGGAGAGGGTGCCCACGGGAGCGGAGCGGCCACCGACGTGGGCGCGGCTGCGCCCCTCCGCGGTCACCGTCCGCGCGACGGTGACGAGGGCCTCCTCGGCGTCCCCGACGGCCTCGACGTCGACCGCGCCGCCGGCGTCCTCGACGAGGACCGCGGCGGGATGGCCGGCCGGCACCCGCACGACGGCCTCGGCGACGGCCTTGGGCGCCCCGGAGCGCACGGCGCCGGCGTCGGAGCGGTTGCCCAGCAGCATCCCGAGGGCGGTCACCACCATGGTCTTGCCCGCGCCGGTCTCACCGGAGAGGATGCTTAGCCCCGGGCCGAGGGGCAGCACGGCGTCGGTGATGACCCCGAGGTCGTGGATGCGGATCTCCTCGATCATTCAGCCGGCCTCCCCGGACTCGTCGTGGGTACGGTGGGCGCCGGGGCGTCCGGCTCGTGCGGCATCTCGTGCCCGACGGTGGACTTCTGCTGCTCCTGCGCCTCGTCGCCGCGGACGACGGGCAGGGCCGTGGTCCGCGCCGCGGCCGCCTCGTGCGGGGGCACCGGCCCCCGCCAGCCGCTCGTGGGCAGCTCGAACTTCCGCACGAGCCGCTCCGAGAAGGGGGTGAGGTGCATCCGCGCGAGATTGACCGCCTTCGGGGAGCGCACCACCTCGATCCGGGAGCCCGGCGGCAGCTCGGTGGTCCGGCGGCCGTCGCACCACAGCACGCCGCGGGCGTCGGTGCGGGTGAGGACCTCGACGGCCATCATGGAGTTCGGGGAGATGACCAGGGGCCGGGAGAACAGGGCGTGGGCGCTGAGGGGCACCATGAGCAGCGCCTCGACCTCTGGCCACACCACGGGCCCGCCTGCGGAGAACGCGTAGGCGGTGGATCCGGTCGGGGTGGCGAGGACCACACCGTCGCACCCGAAGGTGCTCAGCGGCCGGCGGTCCACCTCGATGACCACCTCGACCATCTTCTCGCGGTCGCCCTTCTCCACCGAGGCCTCGTTCAGCGCCCAGGTGTGCAGGACCTTCTTCTCGCCCTGCCACACGGTGACGTCGATCGTCATGCGCTGCTCCACCGTGTAGCGCCCGTCCACGATGGCCTCCACGGACTCGCGCAGGTCGGAGCGCTCGCTCTCGGCGAGGAAGCCCACGTGGCCCAGGTTGACCCCGAGCAGCGGGGTGTCAACGCTGCGCACCAGTTCGGCGGCGCGCAGGATGGACCCGTCCCCGCCGAGCACCATGACGAGCTCGATCTCCCGCAGGGAGACGTCCTCCTCGATGACCTCCACGGGCGCGAGCGGCTCCGCGTCCTCCTGGAGCGCCTCGAGGTCCGCCCGCGAGATCACCGGCACCAGGCCGGCCTCGTGCAGCTGGAGACAGGAGTCGCGGGCGGCGTCCTTGGCCTCTTGCCGGCCCATGTGGGCCATGACCAGGATCTTTCTGCTCACCGGGTCCTCCCGTTCTCGACTGCTCGGTGCGCGCGGGCGTCGTCAGGACCGGGACCGGCCCGTGGCGCACGCCGTGCCCGCGGACCGGGCACCGCTCACCACCCTACGCGAGGGCGGGGACAGTCAGGACGGCTGGTCCCGGCGGCACCACAGGAAGAACTCGTGGTTGCCGTCCTGGCCCGGCAGCGGGCTGCGCTCCCGGCCCCGGACCGACAGTCCGTGGGCCCGGGCGGCGGCGGCCACGGCCTCGACGGCCCGGGCCCGCTCCTGCTCGCTCGTGACCACCCCCGTGCGCGCGAGGCGCTCGGCACCGACCTCGAACTGCGGCTTGACCATGAGCACGAGGTCACCGCCCGGCACCGTGGCCGCCGCCAGCGGCTCCAGGACCAGGGTGAGCGAGATGAAGGACAGGTCGCAGACCGTGAGCTCCGCCGGGCCGCCGATGTCCTCGGGGCGCATCCAGCGCACGTTCATGCCCTCCAGCACCCTCACCCGGGGGTCGGCCCGGAGCGAGGGGTCGAGCTGGTCGTGGCCCACGTCCACGGCGACCACCTCCCGGGCGCCCCGTCGCAGCAGCACGTCGGTGAACCCGCCCGTCGAGGCGCCGGCGTCGAGGCACCGCTTGCCCCCCACGCCGATGGCCGGGAAGGCCGCGAGCGCTCCGGCGAGCTTGTGCCCGGCCCGGCTGACGTAGTCCGGGACGTCCGCGGGCCGGACCTCCAGCAGGTCCTCGGGGCCGACCCGGACGGAGGGCTTGGTCGCGGGGCGGCCGTTCACGAGGACACGGCCCTCGCCGATCCACCGGGCGGCGACCGTGCGGGAGCGGGCCAGCGCCCGCGCGGTCAGCTCCTGGTCGAGACGGGAGCTCACCGGTGCGCCGCCTCCTCCTGTCCGGTGCCGGGTCGCGGCACGAGGCCGGCGGGGACCGTGCCGGGCTCGGCGTCGAGCTCGGCGACGAGTGCCGCGTGCAGCTCGTCGTAGCGGCCGGGGTGCTCCGCGACCGGCAGCGCCTCCAGCTCACCGGCACGGTCCAGCACGGCGTCCACCCGGGCGTGACCGGTCGGGCGCAGGGCTGCGCCGTCGTCCCCGGCCGGGCGCTGCGCCCCGGCGCCCCCGGTCACTCGCCCGCCTCCCACTCGGGGTCCGGGACCACGGGGACGTCGGTGTCGGGGTGCGCCGCCCACCAGGCCGCGCACGCGGCCCGCCAGGCGTCGAGGTCGTCCTGGGCGCCGCGGATCCGCAGCCGCGTGCCGTCGGTCTCGGCCTCCGCCGCTCCGCAGCGCGCGGAGTGCGCTCCGGCGGAGGACGAGACCTCGACCTCGGGATACGGCTCGAAGAGCGCGTGCAGGGTCCCGACGACGTGGTCCGGGCGCTCCGCGCTGCACGCGGCGAGGATCGTGTGCACGGTGTCCACCCCGGTGAGGACCGCGATCGTCGCGAAGCCGGCGGCGTTGCCGCCCCGGATGTCGGTGTCCAGCCGGTCCCCCAGCACCACGGGCCGGGCGCTGCCCGCCCGCTCGGCGGCGGTGCGGAAGATGGGGGCCTCCGGCTTGCCGGCCACGACCGGCGGCCGCGCCGTCGTGGCCGCCACGGCGGCCACGAGCGTGCCGTTGCCGGGCGCCAGACCGCGGGCCTGCGGAATGGTGCGGTCGGTGTTGGTCGCGACCCACAGCACGTCCGGGTCGGCCAGCGTGTACGCGGCCTCGGCCAGCTCGGCCCAGCCCAGGCCGGGGTCGAAGCCCTGGATCACGGCGCGGGGCTCGTCGGACTGGGCGCGGACCGGGACCAGCCCGGCCTCCGCGACGACGTCGGCCAGGGCCTGGGAACCGGTGACGAGCACCGCGGTGCCGGCCGGGACCCGCTGCGCCAGGAGCTCGGCTCCCGCCTGCGCGGCGCTCACCACGCCGTCCGGGCCCGTGGGTACGCCCAGGTCCGTCAGGTGCTCGGCGACCGTCGCGACGGAGCGCGAGGCGTTGTTCGTCACGAACACCACGGGCACGCCGTCCGCGGCGATCCGGCGGAGGACCTCCGGTGCGCCGGGGATGGCGTGCGGGCCGGCGTAGACGACGCCGTCCAGATCGCTCAGGACGGCGTCGTACCGGTCGAGCAGCCGCTCAGCCACGCCGCGGGCCGCCGTCCGTGCCGTCGCTCGCCTCGTCACGCTCGTCGTCACTCGCGTCGTCGCCGTCGAGGTCGGTGAGATCCTCGTCGTCGTCCGGGTCGAGGTCGGCCTCGGAGCCGCCCTCGAAGTCGTCGTCCGGGTCCAGGTCGTGCTCCGAGCCCTCCGCCTCGTCGTCCGGATCCAGGTCCGGTTCCTCCTCGGTGCCCTCGTCGAGCACGTCCTCGCTCTCGTCGTCCGCCCCGCCGTCGGGGTCGAGGCCCGGATCGTCGCCGGAGGCCTCGGCCGCGTCTGCGGCCGGTGCGTCCGCCGGGTCCGAGGTCGGGTCCTGGGCCGTGTCCTCGGCGTCGGCCAGGACGACGCCGCCGGCCGGCACCTGCTCGGTCTCCTCCTCGTCGTCGAAGTCGACGATCTCCGGCTCGGCGAACTGCCCCGTCCCGAGGGCGGCCTCGGCCACCACGGCCTGCCGGTCCCAGGTCAGGGCCTCGCGGTCCCTCCCGACGCCCCGGAGGGCCTCGGCGTAGGCGCGGAACAGCCGGGGGCTGTAGGGGAAGCCCCGGTTCCTGTCCAGCTGCGGAATGGTCAGCGCGTCCACCGCACCCTGGGCGTCCCCCTGGTCCCGGCGCATGCCGGCCAGCACGATGGCCAGCTCCACCTTCTCGCTGGGCTCGAGCGACTGCACGGCCTCGGACGTCGCGAGCTCCACGGCCTTGTCCAGGCGTCCGAGGGCCCGCTCGCAGTCGACCATCAGGGGCAGGTGGATGTCGGCTCCGGTCATCCGGCGGAACGTGCGCAGCTCCTTGAGCGCCAGTGCGTAGTCACCCGCCTCGTACGCCGCGACGCCGGTCGCCTCCCGCACGGCGGCGATGCGGCCGCCGCGCCGTCCCGCCGCCAGCGCGTGCTCGAGCGCGAGCTCGGGGACGTCGAACAGGTAGCGCCCGGCCATGACCAGGTGCTTGGCGACGGCCTCGGCGTTGCGCGGCTCGAGCGCCCCCAGCTGGGCACGGGTCGGCTTGTCGAGCTCACGACCCGTGATGTCCTCGTCCACCTCGGGCGCCCGGTGACGGTGGGTCGAGACGTCGTCCCGGTCGTCACGCCGGCCCCGGTAGCCCTCGTCGCGGTCCGGGAACCCGCCGCGTCGGTCACCTCGCGGCGCGTACCCGCCGCGGCGGTCGTCGCCGTGGCCTCCGCGACGGTCACCTTGCCGGTCGTCCCGCCGGTCACCGCGCGGGGCGTAGCCACCGCGACGCTCGTCCTGGCGGTCGTCGCGGCGACCGCGGTAGCCCTCGCCCTCACGACGCGGCCCCCGCTCACCCGGCCGGTCGTCACGCCGGTCACCGCGCGGGGCGTACCCGCCACGACGGTCGTCCTGCCGGTCATCGCGCCGGTCACCGCGCGGGGCGTAGCCACCGCGACGCTCGTCCTGGCGGTCGTCGCGGCGACCGCGGTAGCCCTCGCCCTCACGACGCGGCCCCCGCTCACCCGGCCGGTCGTCACGCCGGTCACCGCGCGGGGCGTACCCGCCACGACGGTCGTCCTGCCGGTCATCGCGCCGGTCACCGCGCGGGGCGTAGCCACCGCGACGCTCGTCCTGGCGGTCGTCGCGGCGACCGCGGTAGCCCTCGCCCTCACGACGCGGCCCCCGCTCACCCTGACGGTCATCACGCCGGCGGTCGTCGCTGTAGCCTCCGCGACGATCACCTTGCCGGTCGTCCCGCCGGTCGCCTCGCGGCGCGTACCCGCCACGACGGTCGTCCTGACGGTCGCGGCCGGGCCGGTCGGCGGCTCCGCGGTCCTGGGAGTTGCGTCCGCGCGCCTCGCCGTCGCGAGCCGGACCGCGCCGCCCCTCGTCGAAACGGCGTCGGGGCTGGGCGCCGGACCGGTCGCCCTCGCGCCCGGCTCCTCCGCCGGACCGGCGGTCGCCGGAATGTCCGTTCCGACGCTCGTCCCGGGACCCGTGCTGGAAAGACTCGGACACGTACCGCTCCTCTGTGCCGACGCGGTGCCGGTCGGCTCTCGTGGATGTCGGCGGTGGCCGGAGAACGGTCCGCCATGATGATCGTTCCCATTGTATAAGCAGGTCCGACGACCCTCTGTCCCGATTCGTCCCCGGCCGCTCCCTCGTCGGATGATGGGCTCATGTCCAAAAAACCCCTCACGTCCCACCTCCTGGTGCGCGTGCTGCTCGGCATCGTCCTGGGCGTCGCCTGCGGTCTGTTCTTTCCCGAACCGCTCGCCCGAGTCTTCCTGACGTTCAACGGCCTCTTCAGCGCTTTCCTCGGCTTCATCGTCCCGCTGCTGATCGTCGGTCTCGTCACCCCGGCCATCGGCGACCTCGGCAGAGGGGCCGGCAAGTGGCTCGGCGTGACCGCCGCCATCGCGTACGCCTCCACCGTCCTCTCCGGTCTGCTGGCCTTCGCCGTCGCCCGCGCCGGATACCCGTGGCTGCTGGCCGGGGAGCGTGACGTCGACGCCCTGGCCAACCCGGAGGAGAGCGCCCTCGCCGGCTTCTTCACGCTCGAGATGGAACCCGTGTTCGGCGTCATGACAGCGCTTCTCCTGGCCTTCTGCCTGGGGGTGGGCATCACCCTCATACCGGGTGACACCCTCCACCGGAGCATGGACGACCTGCGCCGGATCATCATGCGCATCGTGGAGCTGGTCATCATCCCGCTGCTGCCCCTCTACATCTTCGGGATGTTCATGGGCCTCACCATGAACGGACAGATCCTGGTGGTCGTCGCCACCTTCTCGAAGGTGGTGCTCGTCGCCCTGGCCCTGTCCGTCGTGCTGCTCGTCGCCCAGTACGTCGTCGCGGGGATCTACGTGGGCCGCAACCCCGCGACCCTGCTGAAGAACATGCTGCCGGCCTACGCCACAGCGCTGGGCACGTCGTCCTCCGCCGCGACCATCCCGGTCACCCTGAGGTGCGCGGAGGCCAACGGCGTCCGTCCGTCCGTGGCAGGCTTCGTGATCCCGCTGAGCGCGACGATCCACCTCGCCGGGTCCACGCTGAAGATCGTGCTGTTCTCGACGGCCGTCATGACCATCACCGGCACCCCCGTCGACGACGTGGCCTACGTGGGCTTCATCCTCATGCTGGGGATCACGATGGTCGCCGCCCCGGGCGTTCCCGGCGGCGCGATCATGGCCGCCGTGGGTCTGCTCCAGGGCATGCTCGGCTTCGACGAGACCGCGGTGGCCCTGATGATCGCCACGTACATCGCCATCGACTCCTTCGGCACCGCGACGAACGTGACCGGGGACGGTGCCATCGCCGTGGTCATGAACAAGCTCATCGGCCGGCACACCGCGACCGGATCCGCACAGGAGAACCCGGCGGAGCTGACGCTGTCGGACGCACACACCGCTCGGTAGTCGTCCGGTTCCTTCCGCTGCGGGGCGGGGCCCCGCAGCGCCCGCTCGGTCGGTCTCCTTCGACCGGATGCTGCGGATCGTTCCCGAAGCTCCGCCTTGACCCGAGGTCCGGCGTCGGAGCCATCATCGGGCGGGGCACCCGTGCGGTGCCCCGCCGAGGAGCAGAGGGACGGCGCCGCCGGAGCAGAGGAGTCCTTCCATGACGAAGTACCTGATCTCGTTCCCGAGTGAGGCCATGGTGGTCCCCGAGGAGGATTTCGAGGCGGTGGTGGAGGCCTCGCACGCCGTCATCGAGGAGGCCAAGGCGGCGGGCGTGTACGTCTTCGGCGGCGGGATCGACGAAGACGTGGACCCGGTGCTCGTGGACGCCGACGGCACCGTCGCCGAGGGCACGAGGCCTTCCCCGGCCGTGGGCCGAGCGGCCCGCGGGACATCAGGGGCGCAGCATCCAGTGGAGCTCGGTGACCATGTCGGCAGGGTCGTCCCCCGGCCGCGGCTCGGTCACGTAGACCTCCCACATGCGGTCTCCGAGGGAGAGGCCCTGATGCCCCGCCCACTCCGCCAGGTGCTGCCAGGATCGCCCGAGGTCGTCGTAGTTGCCGCGGTGCACGGACGTCGCCACGCGAGAGGCGGGCAGCCGGCCCGCCACCACTGCGCCCTTCGGGCAGACCTCCCCCTGCACCGGGAAACCCACCTCCAGGTGGACCGTCTCCGCCGGAACCCCGTGGTAGACGGCCATCGGCGGACCTGTCGGCTCGAACGCCCCGTCGGACATCGCCTGTCCCAGTTCGCCGAAGGCGCGGTCGAAGAACTCCCGCAGCTCGCCCATGGCCACCGTTCCCGTCACCACCGCCGTGGGCTGCTCGTCCTGCTCGATCACCCTCGGGGTCTGGGACTCATGGTCGGTCGTATCCATGCCCGCATTATCCGCCGACGGCCGGAATCGCGCTTCTGTGACGGACAGCGGTCGGTCCGTGGAGCGGCGGCCGTACCGCGGGTCCGGCTCGCTCGCCGGCGGCAGCGGGGCCCAAGGATGAGCACAGGCCCTCACCGTGGGATGAGGGCCTGTGCCGTAGAGCTCGTGCTGGATGATGGGTGTTAAATGCGGGGAGCCCCCGCACCGTGTGGTGCGGGGGCTCGACCCTGGTGGTGTGGTCCGGCGGTGTCCTACTCTCCCACACCCTTCCGGGTGCAGTACCATCGGCGCTGCGGGTCTTAGCTTCCGGGTTCGGGATGGGACCGGGCGTTTCCCCCACGCTATGACCGCCGTAACTCTGGTGCCCGACCCCGTGTTCGCCGCTGGGGCGTGCCGGCCGTGGGCCGGTGTACGGGGTGGGTAAGTCACTGTGGTTGTCCGCCCGTGGTGGGCGGTATTCAATTGCGGTTCCCTGTGCCCGCCGCCAGAGCGACGGGTGGGTTGTTGGTTGGGAGCCGTATAGTGGACGCGGTGTTCTGTGGTGACCCCACCCTTCGTTCCCAACACGTGTTGGGGGGTGGGGGTGTGGTGTAAGTTGTCGGCTTATTAGTACCGGTCGGCTGCACACGTCGTTGGTTCGTGCTTCCACCTCCGGCCTATCAACCCAGTGGTCTAGCTGGGGGCCTCTCACACCAAATGGTGTATGGAAATCTCATCTCGAAGCGAGCTTCCCGCTTAGATGCTTTCAGCGGTTATCTCTTCCGAACGTAGCGAAGCAGCGGTGCACCTGGCGGTACAACTGCCATACCAGAGGTTCGTCCGTCCCGGTCCTCTCGTACTAAAGACAGGTCTTCTCAAATTTCCTGCGCGCGCAGCGGATAGGGACCGAACTGTCTCACGACGTTCTGAACCCAGCTCGCGTACCGCTTTAATGGGCGAACAGCCCAACCCTTGGGACCAACTCCAGCCCCAGGATGCGACGAGCCGACATCGAGGTGCCAAACCATGCCGTCGATATGGACTCTTGGGCAAGATCAGCCTGTTATCCCCGAGGTACCTTTTATCCGTTGAGCGACGGCCATTCCACAATGTACCGCCGGATCACTAGTCCCGACTTTCGTCCCTGCTCGAGCTGTCGCTCTCACAGTCAAGCTCCCTTGTGCACTTACACTCGACACCTGATTGCCAACCAGGCTGAGGGAACCTTTGGGCGCCTCCGTTACTCTTTAGGAGGCAACCGCCCCAGTTAAACTACCCATCAGGCACTGTCCCTGACCCGGATCACGGGCCGAAGTTAGATGTCCAGAGTGACCAGAGTGGTATTTCAACGTTGACTCCACGTGCACTGGCGTGCCCGCTTCACCGTCTCCCACCTATCCTACACAAGCCACACCGAACACCAATACCAAACTATAGTAAAGGTCTCGGGGTCTTTCCGTCCTGCTGCGCGTAACGAGCATCTTTACTCGTACTGCAATTTCGCCGAGTTCATGGTTGAGACAGCGGGGAAGTCGTTACTCCATTCGTGCAGGTCGGAACTTACCCGACAAGGAATTTCGCTACCTTAGGATGGTTATAGTTACCACCGCCGTTTACTGGGGCTTAAATTCTCCGCTTCGCCGTGAGGCTAACAGGTCCTCTTAACCTTCCAGCACCGGGCAGGAGTCAGTCCGTATACATCGTCTTGCGACTTCGCACGGACCTGTGTTTTTGATAAACAGTCGCTTCCCCCTGGTCTCTGCGGCCCTTACCCGCTCGCACCAGCAAGTGGTGTCCACGGTCGGGGCCCCCCTTCTCCCGAAGTTACGGGGGCATTTTGCCGAGTTCCTTAACCATGATTCTCTCGATCGCCTTAGTATTCTCTACCTGATCACCTGTGTCGGTTTGGGGTACGGGCGGCTGGAACCTCGCGTCGATGCTTTTCTCGGCAGCATAGGATCACCGAATCCCCCCACGAATGGGGGTCCCGTCACGTCTCAGGCTCAATGATCCGCGGATTTGCCAACGGATCGCCCTACACGCTTAGACCGGGTCTACCATCGCCCGGCTCGGCTACCTTCCTGCGTCACACCTGTTAATACGCTTACCTCCCCGGTTCAGGTCCCACGCTCCCCGGAGCCGGCGGCGACCAATGGTCACCGCATGGCCCGGTTCGGGTGGTTAGTGTCCCCGGTTCGATAGGGGCGGTTCTTCGCCGGTACGGGAATATCAACCCGTTGTCCATCGACTACGCCTGTCGGCCTCGCCTTAGGTCCCGACTGACCCAGGGCAGATTAGCTTGACCCTGGAACCCTTGATCATCCGGCGGACGGGTTTCTCACCCGTCATTCGCTACTCATGCCTGCATTCTCACTCGTGTGGGCTCCACCACTGGGTCACCCCGCAGCTTCACTGCCCACACGACGCTCCCCTACCCATCGCACCACCTGAACCGGCCCGAAGACCGGTTGGGTATCATTGGTGCAATGCCACAACTTCGGCGGTGTACTTGAGCCCCGCTACATTGTCGGCGCGGAATCACTTGACCAGTGAGCTATTACGCACTCTTTCAAGGATGGCTGCTTCTAAGCCAACCTCCTGGTTGTCTAAGCAACTCCACATCCTTTCCCACTTAGCACACGCTTAGGGGCCTTAGTTGGTGGTCTGGGCTGTTTCCCTCTCGACTATGAAGCTTATCCCCCACAGTCTCACTGCTACGCTCTCACTTACCGGCATTCGGAGTTTGGCTGACGTCAGTAACCTTGTAGGGCCCATCGGCCATCCAGTAGCTCTACCTCCGGCAAGAAACACGTAACGCTGCACCTAAATGCATTTCGGGGAGAACCAGCTATCACGAAGTTTGATTGGCCTTTCACCCCTACCCACAGCTCATCCCCTCCATTTTCAACTGAAGTGGGTTCGGTCCTCCACGCGCTCTTACACGCGCTTCAACCTGGCCATGGGTAGATCACTTCGCTTCGGGTCTAGATCACGCCACTCACTCGCCCTGTTCAGACTCGCTTTCGCTACGGATACCCCTCACGGGTTAACCTCGCGACGTAACACTAACTCGCAGGCTCATTCTTCAAAAGGCACGCCGTCACCTTGTAGGGCTCCGACGGTTTGTAGGCACACGGTTTCAGGTACTATTTCACTCCCCTCCCGGGGTACTTTTCACCTTTCCCTCACGGTACTGGTCCGCTATCGGTCATCAGGTAGTATTTAGGCTTACCAGGTGGTCCTGGCAGATTCACACGGGATTTCTCGGGCCCCGTGCTACTTGGGTACGCGTACCGTGCGGCAGCAACGATTTCGTCTACGGGACTCTCACCCTCTCCGGTCCGGCACTCACACCGGTTCGACTATCGCCCTGCACTCACACGCCCGGGCCGGCAGACCCGGGACGACACGCCCCACGACCCCGATGATGCAACCCCTGCCGGGTATCACACACCATCGGTTTGGCCTCTTCCGCGTTCGCTCGCCACTACTGACGGAATCACTGTTGTTTTCTCTTCCTGTGGGTACTGAGATGTTTCACTTCCCCACGTTCCCTCCACACACCCTATGAATTCAGGTGCGGGTCACCACGCATAACACGTAGTGGGGTTTCCCCATTCGGAGACCCTCGGATCACAGCTCGTTTATCAGCTCCCCGAGGCTTATCGCAGATTACCGCGTCCTTCATCGGCTCCTGATGCCAAGGCATCCACCGTGCGCCCTTAAAAACTTGCCACATGATCACAGAACACACCGATACCACCACCACCACACCCCAACGGGGTACGGCAGCGGTATCTCGGCGATCAATCACGAACACGGCACCACAACCCACCAGACACACCCCCCGCGAAGGGAGCGACGCCCGGCTGCCTGCGGCACCTGTTCTTAAGATGCTCGCGTCCACTATACAGTTCTCAAACAACAACCCGCACACCCTGCACACTGGTGGCTGCACCCCCTAACGGGAACACGACCACCGGCAGGACGCCGGGAACCTGCGACACAACACCCCCACCCCCACCAAAGGGGACAGGGCCTGTTGTCTCAGGACCCAATAGTGCGCCACGGACCACACCCACCACCGGACCGGCTCTCTTCCACCACCCACACCGGAGGAACCCCACAGGGCCCACCACGGTGGGACAGGTACTAGGACCCGACCCGGCCGGCAACCCCCACACCCGCCGGATCGGAACCCGGGAAGCACAGGAGGAGTGCGGCCACTTGCTCGTTGATATTCCACCCATGAGCTCACCCCACCAGCACCACGGACGGGCACTAGGGCGGGGGCGACCACCACACGGTAGTCAACGGCTCCTTAGAAAGGAGGTGATCCAGCCGCACCTTCCGGTACGGCTACCTTGTTACGACTTAGTCCCAATCGCCAGTCCCACCTTCGACGGCTCCCTCCCACAAGGGGTTAGGCCACCGGCTTCGGGTGTTACCAACTTTCGTGACTTGACGGGCGGTGTGTACAAGGCCCGGGAACGTATTCACCGCAGCGTTGCTGATCTGCGATTACTAGCGACTCCGACTTCATGAGGTCGAGTTGCAGACCTCAATCCGAACTGAGACCGGCTTTTTGGGATTAGCTCCACCTCACAGTATCGCAACCCTTTGTACCGGCCATTGTAGCATGCGTGAAGCCCAAGACATAAGGGGCATGATGATTTGACGTCATCCCCACCTTCCTCCGAGTTGACCCCGGCAGTCTCCTATGAGTCCCCACCATCACGTGCTGGCAACATAGAACGAGGGTTGCGCTCGTTGCGGGACTTAACCCAACATCTCACGACACGAGCTGACGACAACCATGCACCACCTGTCCACCAGCCCCGAAGGGAAACCCCATCTCTGGGGCGGTCCGGTGAATGTCAAGCCTTGGTAAGGTTCTTCGCGTTGCATCGAATTAATCCGCATGCTCCGCCGCTTGTGCGGGCCCCCGTCAATTCCTTTGAGTTTTAGCCTTGCGGCCGTACTCCCCAGGCGGGGCACTTAATGCGTTAGCTACGGCGCGGAAAACGTGGAATGTCCCCCACACCTAGTGCCCAACGTTTACGGCATGGACTACCAGGGTATCTAATCCTGTTCGCTCCCCATGCTTTCGCTCCTCAGCGTCAGTAACAGCCCAGAGACCTGCCTTCGCCATCGGTGTTCCTCCTGATATCTGCGCATTTCACCGCTACACCAGGAATTCCAGTCTCCCCTACTGCACTCTAGTCTGCCCGTACCCACTGCAGACCCGGGGTTGAGCCCCGGGCTTTCACAGCAGACGCGACAAACCGCCTACGAGCTCTTTACGCCCAATAATTCCGGACAACGCTTGCGCCCTACGTATTACCGCGGCTGCTGGCACGTAGTTAGCCGGCGCTTCTTCTGCAGGTACCGTCACTCTCGCTTCTTCCCTACTGAAAGAGGTTTACAACCCGAAGGCCGTCATCCCTCACGCGGCGTCGCTGCATCAGGCTTCCGCCCATTGTGCAATATTCCCCACTGCTGCCTCCCGTAGGAGTCTGGGCCGTGTCTCAGTCCCAGTGTGGCCGGTCACCCTCTCAGGCCGGCTACCCGTCGTCGCCTTGGTGAGCCATTACCCCACCAACAAGCTGATAGGCCGTGAGCCCATCCAAAACCAGTAAAACCCTTTCCACCACCCACCATGCGGTAAGAGGTAGTATCCAGTATTAGACCCAGTTTCCCAGGCTTATCCCAGAGTCAAGGGCAGGTTACTCACGTATTACTCACCCGTTCGCCACTAATCCGCCCAGCAAGCTGGGCATCATCGTTCGACTTGCATGTGTTAAGCACGCCGCCAGCGTTCGTCCTGAGCCAGGATCAAACTCTCCGTCAAAAAAACAACGAAAACATCAAACCCCGGCTGAAAATGTCGCCACCACCCCACGGAGGCAGGACGGCGACAACCAATCAACCGAATAAAACATCCGGTATCAACAAACATGGCACACTATTGAGTTCTCAAACAACAGACCAGCAACCAGGCAACACACCCGGAAACCGTGTTGGAATTTTCGGTGCCCTCCGCGTCGGAACTTCGTTCCCCGCCTCAGGCAGCTCGACCATCCTACGCAGTCCGTTCTCGGCGTGTCAACTTGCGTTGTTCCGGGTCCGGACCGACCTGAACGGTCGCTCCCGCATGAACTAGGCAGCACCTCTCGGTCCTGCTGCTCTTTGCGGTGTCGTCGCCCGCCGGCCTCTCGGCCCTGCCTGACGACTCGATGAACACTACACCCCCGCCCAGGGGCCTGCAAGCTCGGCTCCCGGACGGGGGTGGTGGGCGGATCGGGCCCGGATCAGGCCTCCACGGTGACGGCGGCGAGGTGCTTCTTGCCGCGGCGCAGCAGCGCCCATCGGCCGTGCAGGAGCTGGTCGGGCCCGAGCTCGGCGTCCTCACCGACGACCTTTTCGTTGTTGACGTACGCCCCGCCCTCCTTGAGGGTTCGGCGCGCGGCGGACTTCGACTCGGACAGCCCGGTGGCCACGAGGAGGTCGGCGACCTGCAGCGCTCCGGCGGACACGCTCGCGCCGGGCAGCTCCCGGGCGACCGAGTCCAGGGTCTCGGCGTCGAGCTCCGTGAGCTCGCCGCGTCCGAAGACGGCGGCCGAGGCCGCGATCGCCTTCTCGGTCGCCGCCTCCCCGTGCACCAGCGAGTTGACCTCCCAGGCGAGGACCTTCTGGGCCTGCCTCTTGTAGGGCTCCTCCTCGACGGAGCGCGCCAGCTCCTCGATCTCGGCCCGGGTCTTGAAGGTGAAGACCTTGAGCCGGTCGACCACGTCCGCGTCGGCCGTGTTGAGCCAGAACTGGTAGAAGGCGTAGGGCGAGGTGAGCTCCGGGTCCAGCCACACCGCGTTGCCCTCGGACTTGCCGAACTTCGTGCCGTCCGAGTTGGTGATCAGCGGGGTGCCGACGGCGTGCACGGACACGCCCTCGACCTTGCGGATCAGGTCGGTCCCGGAGGTCAGGTTCCCCCACTGGTCGGAGCCCCCGGTCTGCAGGGTGCACCCGTGGTCGCGGTAGAGGTTCAGGTAGTCCAGTCCCTGCAGGATCTGGTAGCTGAACTCGGTGTAGGAGATGCCCTCCTCCGAGTTGAGCCGCTTGGCCACGATGTCCTTCTTGATCATCGTGCCGACCCGGAAGTGCTTGCCGATGTCGCGGAGGAAGTCGATGGCGGAGAGCTGGGAGGTCCAGTCCAGGTTGTTGACCATGACGGCCCGGTTCTCGCCCTCGAAGGAGAGGAAGCGCTCGACCTGGGCGCGCAGCAGGTCCACCCACTGCGCGACGGTCTCCCGGGAGTTCAGGACCCGCTCGGAGCTCTGCCGCGGGTCCCCGATCAGACCGGTGGACCCGCCCACGAGCCCGATCGGGTGGTGACCGGCGAGCTGGAGCCGGCGCATCAGCAGCAGCTGCACCAGGTGCCCGAGGTGCAGGGACGCCGCGGTGGGGTCGAACCCGCAGTAGTAGGTGACCTTCTCCTCCGCGAGCGACCGCTCGAGGGCCGCCTCGTCGGTCGACACGTGCACGAGGCCGCGCCACTGCAGCTCCTGCCACACGTTGGCGAAGGACGGATCGTTGTGCTGGAGGTCCAGGTCTATTGCGTTCGACACGGCTTCCAAGGTACCAGGACGCGGAGGGGGTTCCCCTCCGCGTCCCGGTGTCCCCGGCGGCCCGGGTTCAGAACCGGTCGAGGCCGGCCGGCAGCGGCCGGGCGGCGACGACGCGCAGCCGCTGGGTGGGCCGGGTCATGGCCACGTACAGGTTGCCGACCCCGCCGCCGACCTCCTCGACGAGCGCCTGCGGCTCGACGACCACCACCGAGTCGAACTCCAGTCCCTTGGCGTCCCACGCGGAGAGGACCACGACCTGCCGGTCCAGCCGGCGGACCCCGGCACCCACGAGCCCGGGCAGGGCCCCGGCGAGTGCCGTGCCGATCTCCTGCACGCGGTCCTCGGGCACGACCACGGCCACGAGCCCGCCGCTGACCAGGTCGAGCTCGGTGCGCACCTGCTCGAGGACGCCCTCGACCACGTCCGCGGCGCCGACCCGCTGCACGATCGGCGGCTCGCCCTCCCGGACGGCCCGCGGGGCGGAGATGTCCAGGCCGGCGGCCCGGGCGACGTCGACCGCGGCCTCGGCGATCTCGGCGGGGGTGCGGTAGTTGACCGTGAGCTCGTCGAGGACGAACCGCTCCCCCACGAAGGGCTCGAGGGCGTCCTGCCAGCTGCGGGCGGCGGTGGCCGAGCCCGCCTGGGCGATGTCGCCGACCACGGTGAACGACTTCATGGGGCACCGGCGCATGAGCACGCGCCACTGCATCGGCGAGAGCTCCTGTGCCTCGTCGACCACGACGTGCCCGTAGGCCCACGTGCGGTCCGCGGTCGCGGCCTCGGCGGCGGTCATCCGGTGCTGGGTGACCGCGTTGAAGTCCGTGAGCTGGGCCGCGGTCACGATGCCGTCCGCGCCGACGTCCTCGAGGCTCTGGTGCATGTTCGCCAGCGCGTGCTCGGCGTTGTCCGTTGCCTTGCGGTGCTCCCGGTCCGCCTCGGCCCGCCGGCGCACCCCGGCCTCGTCGAGGTCGCCCAGCAGCTCGGCGGCCTCGTCCAGCAGCGGCACGTCGGCCACGGTGAAGGGGGCGTCGGCCGGGCGCAGCAGGGCCTCGACCTGGGCGGCGCTCAGGTGCGGGGCTGCGGACTCGAGGTAGTGCCGCTTGCTGAACAGCTGCGCGACGAGGGTCTGGGGCGACAGCGGCATCCACGCGAGGTTGAGCGCGATCCGCACGTCCCGGGACTGCCGGATGTCCTCCGCGAGGTAGGAGCGGTCCATGACGTTGCCGCTGGTGGTGTTGAGGTGCTCGCCGAGCTGCTCGGTGAGCTCGCGCAGGACGATCTTCACGAACGTGTTGCGCGCCTCGTTGTGCGGCTTCCCCGTGGCACGGGCCTTGTCCCGGGCACGCTTGACGGTGCGCGGGGTCAGCGTCACGCGGTGGGAGTCGACGCGCAGGACCTGGTCCGCCGCCGGGACCTTCTGCCGGTCCCGCACGGCGCGGGCCACGACCTCGGCCATGTCGAGGCCGGACTTGAGCCGGGCGGTCCGGGGGTCGCGCTCGGGGACGGCCGCCACGCCGGGGAACAGCTCGGAGAGGGAGGACATCACGACGCCGGTCTCCCCGAGCGCCGGCAGCACCCGTTCGATGTACCACATGAACGACGACGACGGGCCGACGATCAGCACTCCCGCCTTGCGCAGCCGCTCCCGGTGCTCGTAGAGCAGGTACGCCGCCCGGTGCAGCGCCACGGCGGTCTTGCCGGTGCCGGGCCCGCCCTGCACCACGCGGACGCCGGGCAGCGGGGCGCGGATGATCTTGTCCTGCTCGGCCTGGATGGTCGCGACGATGTCCGACATCCGTCCGGTGCGCTTCTGGTTCAGCGCCGCGAGCAGAGCGCCCTCGCCGTGGAGCACGCCCTCGTCCTCGAGCATGTCCGGGTCGAGGACGTCGTCCTCGAGGGCGGCGACGTCGCGGCCCTCCAGGATGAGGTGGCGGCGGCGCCGGATGCCCATGGGGTTCTGCGCGGTGGCCTGGTAGAAGGCCGCGGCCTCGCGGGCGCGCCAGTCCACCATGAGCCGCTGGTGGTCCGCGGTGGCCAGGCCGATGCGCCCGACGTAGCGGCGGTCGCCGTCCTGGCCGTCCAGGCGGCCGAAGACGAGCCGGTGGTCCACGGCCTCGAGCTGGGCGAGCCGGTCCTCGTAGTGGGAGGCGAACGCGTCACGCTCCGCGCGGTTCTGGTGGTTGCCGAAGGACTCGCTGCGGCGCACGGCCGCGAGCTCGGCGGTCTTCTCGGCCCGCAGCTCGTCGAGCCGGTCGTAGAGCATCGCGACGTACGCGCGTTCGACAGCAAGTTGCTCGGCCGCCATCGTGGCGACGGTCTCTGCCATGGGTGGACACCTCGTTCCGGATCGAACAGACCATCGATTCTACCGGTCCGCGGGCGTTCCGACGGCGATCCGGCGGCGCGGTGCGTCACAGTGCTTCGCCGGGGTGCTTCGCCCCTGGTCAGACCCGGTACAGTGCCCGCACCCGGTGGCCGCCGAGCTGGCTGCGGCCCCGCAGGTCGGTGAGCTCCATGATCAGCCCGAACCCGGCGACGTGCAGCCCGGCCCGGTGCAGCAGCTGCGCCGTGGCCCCGAGGGTGCCGCCGGTCGCGAGGATGTCGTCGAGCACGAGCACGCGGGCCCCGCGCGGGACGTCGTCGGTGTGGATCTCCAGCACCGCCGAGCCGTACTCCAGCACGTACTCCTCGCGGAAGGTCTCCCGGGGGAGCTTCCCGGCCTTGCGCACCGGGATGAGGCCCACGCCCGTCGCGTAGGCCACGGCCCCCGCCATGAGGAAGCCCCGGGCCTCGACGCCGGCCACGTGGTCGAACTGGCCGCGGAAGGCGTCGGCCAGGGCGTCGACGGTCCGCCGGAAGCCGGGACCGTCCGCGAACAGGGGCGTCAGGTCGCGGAAGAGGACCCCCGGCTCCGGGTAGTCGGGGATCTTCACGCACAGGCGCTCGATCATCTGCTCAACGGATTCAGTCACACCGCTCATGCTATCCGCCCGGGTCCCGCGGACTCAGCGGCGCCGGCGCGGGACCGCGGCGCGGTACGGGGACACGGAGGCCTCGCCGGGCAGCCACCAGCGCCAGGGGAACTCAGGGGTCCCGCCGGGTCCGGACACCCCCGTGCGGGGCCCGCGGCCGGCGGCGGGGGCGTCCCCCGGGCCGGGCAGCCGCAGGAAGAAGCCCGGCGCCGCGGCGTCCCCCGCGGTGAGCGGTGCGCCGTCGTGGGTCAGGTCGATGCCCAGGGCCTTGGCGAGGTTGCCGGGGCCACGTGCCAGCGCGGCGTCGGGCACCGGGCCGGAGCGTCCGGCGGCCCGGCGGGCGCGGGCCAGCGGCACGCCCTCGACGACCTCGCCCGCGCGGAGCAGGCACCCGCCGGCGGTGCCCTCGGGGCGGCAGACCAGGTTCACGGCGTGGTGCATGCCGTAGGTGAAGTACACGTAGACGTGGCCCGGCGGACCGAACATCGAGGCGTTGCGCGCCGTCCGCCCGCGCCACGTGTGCGCCCCCGGGTCCGGCAGGTCGGAGCCGTCCGGCCCGCCGTAGGCCTCGACCTCCGTGATCCGCAGGACCACGGAGCCCTCGGCGGTCCGGTGGCCGAACAGGCTCCCGAGCAGCCGGGGGGCCACCTCGGGAGCCGGCCGGGACAGCAGCTCGAGCAGCGCCGGCCCGGTGACGGGCCCGTTCACGCTCATCCTGCGACGATCGGCGCCCGCCGCGAGAACTCCGCGGCCTCGGCCACCTGGCGCTCGAGCTCGCCGATCTGCGCGGCCACGGCCGACGGCGCCGTGCCGCCCTGGGCGCTGCGCGAGGCCAGCGAACCCGCCACGGTGAGCACCTCGCGCACGCCGGGGGTGAGCCGGTCTGAGATGGCGGCGAAGTCCTCGTCGGAGAGGTCCCACAGCTCGATCCCGCGCTGCTCGCAGACGCGCACCGCGTCCCCGGCGACCTCGTGCGCGTCCCGGAAGGGCACGCCCTGGCGCACGAGCCACTCGGCCACGTCCGTGGCGAGGGCGAAGCCCTGCGGGGCGAGCTCGGCCATCCGCCCGGTGTTGAAGTCGAGGGTGGCGATCATCCCCGCGACCGCGGGCAGCAGCACCTCGAGCTGGTCGATCGCGTCGAAGACGGGCTCCTTGTCCTCCTGGAGGTCCCGGTTGTAGGCCAGCGGCAGGCCCTTGAGCGTGGCCAGCAGCCCGGTGAGGTCGCCGATCAGCCGGCCGGCCTTGCCGCGGGCGAGCTCGGCGATGTCCGGGTTCTTCTTCTGCGGCATGATCGAGGACCCGGTGGAGAAGGCGTCGTCGAGGGTGACGAAGGAGAACTCCTTGGTGGCCCACGTGGTGATCTCCTCGGAGATCCGGGACATGTCCACGGCGATCATCGCGGTGACCCAGGAGAACTCGGCGTAGACGTCCCGGGCCGCGGTGCCGTCGATGGAGTTGTGCACGGCGGAGTCGAAGCCCAGCTCGGCGGCGACGGCCCCCGGGTCCAGTCCGAGCGAGGACCCGGCGAGCGCCCCCGAGCCGTACGGGGAGACCGCCGCGCGGGCGTCCCAGTCCACGAGGCGCTGCACGTCCCGCAGCATCGCCCACGCGTGGGCGAGCAGGTGGTGGGACAGCAGCACCGGCTGGGCGTGCTGGAGGTGGGTGCGCCCGGGCATCGGGGCCTCCGGGTGGGCCTTCGCCTGGTCCAGGAGGGCCTGCACGACGTCGAGCACGTTGCGGGCGATGATCGCGGCGTGGTCGCGCAGGTACATCCGCCCGAGGGTGGCGATCTGGTCGTTGCGGGACCGGCCGGCGCGCAGCTTGCCGCCGAGCTCGGGCCCGGCCCGCTCGATGAGGCCCTTCTCGAGGGAGCCGTGGACGTCCTCGTCGGAGGGGGCGGGCGCGTAGGCCCCGGAGCGGACGTCGGCCTCGAGCCGGTCGAGGGCGTCGAGCATGCCCCCGAGCTCGTCGTCGGTCAGCAGCCCCGCGGTGCGCAGGACCCGGGCGTGGGCCCGGGAGCCCGCGATGTCGTAGGGGGCCAGGCGCCAGTCGAAGTGCGTCGACCGGCTCAGCGCCGCGAGGGCGTCGGCCGGTCCCCCGGCGAAGCGCCCGCCCCAGAGCGCGCCCTCGTTGGTGCCGTGCTTGTCCTGCTGCGCCATGTCTCTCCTCGTGGGTTCCGCCGGGGCCGGGGCCGCCGGGGGTCGGGTCGGCCGGGCGTGGGCGGAGGGCCCCACCGCCGGGATGGGGCCCTCCGTCGTCGTGCCCGTTCCTGCTGGGGACGAGCCTACGTGCTCGGGGGCTACTTGCCCTCGGCCGCGATCCGCTGCTCGCGGGACGCCGCGACCTTAGAGGACATGCCGAACAGCTCGATGAACCCGCGGGCCTGGGACTGGTCGAACGCGTCGCCCTCGTCGTAGGTGGCGAGGTTGAAGTCGTACAGGGAGGTGTTCGAGCGGCGGCCGGTGACCGTGGCCTGGCCGGCGTGCAGGGTCATCCGGATGTCGCCGTCCACGTACTTCTGGGTGTCCTGGATGAACGCGTCGAGGGACTGCTTGAGCGGGGAGAACCACTGGCCGTCGTAGACGAGCTCGGTCCAGCGCTGGGTGGCCATCCGCTTGAAGCGGGCCTGCTCGCGCTCGACCGTCACGTTCTCCAGCTCGCGGTGCGCGGCGATCAGGGCCATGGCGCCGGGGGCCTCGTAGACCTCGCGGGACTTGATGCCCACGAGCCGGTCCTCGACGATGTCGATCCGGCCCACGCCCTGGGCGCCGGCGCGGCGGTTCATCTCCTGGATCGCCTGCAGCGGGCTGACGGGCTGGCCGTCGAGGGCCACGGGGATGCCGCCCTTGAAGCTGATCACGACCTCGTCGGCCGGCGGCGGGAACGTGGGGTCGTCCGTGTAGTCGTAGACGTCCTTGGTGGGGGCGTTCCAGATGTCCTCGAGGAACCCGGTCTCCACGGCGCGGCCCCAGACGTTCTGGTCGATCGAGAAGGGGTTCTTCTTGGTCGTGGCGATCGGCAGGTGGTGCTTCTCGGCGTAGTTGATGGCCTTGTCGCGGGTGAGGGCGAGGTCGCGGACCGGGGCGATGCACTTGAGCTCGGGGCCCAGCGTCTGGATGCCCACCTCGAAGCGGACCTGGTCGTTGCCCTTGCCCGTGCAGCCGTGGGCCACGGTGGAGGCGCCGAAGCGCTTGGCGGCGGCCACGAGGTGCTTGACGATGACCGGGCGGGACAGCGCGGAGACCACGGGGTAGGCGTCCATGTAGAGGGCGTTCGCCTGCAGCGCCGGCATGCAGTACTCCGCGGCGAACTCGTCGCGGGCGTCGGCCACGTAGGCCTCGACGGCCCCGCAGTCGAGGGCGCGCCGGCGGATGGTCTCGAGGTCCTCGCCGCCCTGCCCCACGTCGACGGCGACGGCGATGACCTCGGCCCCCGTCGCCTCGCCGATCCAGCCGATGGCCACGGAGGTGTCGAGACCCCCGGAGTAGGCCAGCACAACACGCTCGGTCACGGTGTTCTCCTTCGTCGGTGGTCCGGGCGCCACGGCGTGGCCCCGCCTTCTGTGCATGACTATACACGTCGACTTGTATTTATGCATACTCTGCGGACCGTCCCGCGCACTCCCCCGCCGGGCCGCGCCCGCCCTCCGACCTGCGGAGGTGCCGTGCGCCACTCCGCAATTATGAATAGCTAGCAATAGCCCGGCCCTTCCGACATACTGGGGACCGGGTGTGATCCAGACCGACCGACCGCACCCCACCACGGCGGGGGCCACGCGCCCCGGCCGTCCTGCACACCCGGTCCCTACCCCGAGAGGAACCCCATGACGAACGTTCCCGAGCAGACCCTCACCACGCGTCAGGGCCACCCGGTCCACGACAACCAGAACACCCGCACCATCGGCTCCCGCGGGCCCGCGACCCTCGAGAACTACGCGTTCCTCGAGAAGATGAGCCACTTCGACCGCGAGCGCATCCCCGAGCGCGTGGTGCACGCCCGCGGCACCACCGCCTTCGGCTACTTCGAGGCCTACGGCGCCTACGGCGACGAGCCCATCGCGAAGTTCACCCGCGCCAAGGTCTTCGCCGAGGCCGGCAAGCGCACCGACGTGGCCGTGCGGTTCTCCACCGTGGCCGGCGGCCGGGACTCCTCCGAGGTGGCCCGCGACCCGCGCGGCTTCGCCGTGAAGATGTACACGGAGGAGGGCAACTGGGACCTCGTCGGCAACAACCTGGGCGTGTTCTTCATCCGGGACGCCATCAAGTTCCCCGACTTCATCCACTCCCAGAAGCCGGACCCCGTGAACTTCGAGGCCGGCGTGGCCAACCGCGCCTTCGACTTCTTCAGCCAGTCGCCCGAGGCGATGCACATGATCACGATCCTGTTCTCCCCGCGCGGGATCCCGGCGGACTACCGCCACCAGCAGGGCTTCGGCGTGAACACCTACAAGTGGGTCAACGCCGCCGGTGAGTCCCTCCTGGTGAAGTACCACTGGATCCCGAAGCAGGGCGTGAAGTCCCTCACCTCGGCCGACGCCGCGAACATCCAGGCCCAGACCCTCGGCTCGCACACCAAGGACCTCTACGACGCGATCGAGGCCGGCGACTACCCCGAGTGGGAGCTGCAGGTCCAGGTCATGGAGGACCACGACCACCCCGAGCTGGACTTCGACCCGCTGGACGACACCAAGGTGTGGCCGGAGGAGCTGTTCCCGCCGAAGCCGGTCGGGCGCATGGTGCTGAATCGCAACCCGCAGAACTTCTTCGCGGAGAACGAGCAGATCGCCTTCGGCACCGGCGTGCTGGTGGACGGCCTGGAGTTCTCCGACGACAAGATGCTCGTGGGCCGCACCTTCTCCTACTCGGACACCCAGCGCTACCGCGTGGGCCCGAACTACCTGCAGCTGCCGGTCAACGCGCCGAAGGCGCCGGTGGCCACCAACCAGCGCGACGGCCAGATGGCCTACGCCGTGGACCACGCCCCGGGCCAGAACCCGCACGTGAACTACGAGCCGTCCATCATCGGAGGCGTGCAGGAGACTCCGAAGCCCGAGGGGTACCAGCCCGAGGTCGGCCCGGAGATCAGCGCGCGCCTGACCCGCGCCCGGATCGAGCGGACCAACGACTACAAGCAGGCCGGCGAGCGCTTCCAGCTCCAGGAGGAGTGGGAGAAGGAGGAGCTCATCGACAACCTGGTCGGTGCGCTGTCCCAGTGCGACCGCCCGATCCAGGAGCGCATGGTCTGGCACTTCTACATGGTCGAGGACGAGATGGGCCGCCGCGTGGGCGACGGCATCGGCGTCTCCCTCGAGGACGTCAAGGACCTGGGCCCCCTGGCCACCCAGCGTCTCTCCGAGGAGGAGCTGCAGCGCGTGGCCAACCTCGGCAACAACGGCCCGCGCAGCGTGGCGGGTCTTACCATGACCCACTGCGTGCCCAACGAGCACGTGGCCGTGGAGCGCGAGCCCCAGCAGGCGAGCCCCGCGATGATGTCCAGCTGACCCGTCCGGGAGGCGCCCCGTCCGGGGCGCCTCCCCCGGTGTCCGTGCGGACCCATCGAGCAGGAGGGGCCGGCCGCGTCCAGCGGCCGGCCCCTTCCGTGTGCGGGCTCAGCCGCGGTGCCCGGCGCCCGCGAGGTCGAGGGAGCGCTTGAGGATCTTGCCGGTCGGGCCCTTCGGCAGCTCGTCGACCACCTTGTAGTAGCGCGGGTGCTTGTACTTGGCCACGCGCTCGCGGACGAAGGCGTCCAGCTCGTCGACCTTCGCGTCCCGCTCCGCCTCGGGCACGCCGCGGAAGGCGACGACGGCGGCGACCTCCTCGCCCATCGCCTCGTCCGGCACCCCGACCACCGCGGCCTCGGCGATGCCGGGGAACTGGTAGATCACTTCCTCGACCTCGCGGGGGTAGACGTTGTAGCCGCCGCGCAGGACCATGTCCTTCTTGCGGTCCACGATGTAGTAGAAGCCGTCCTCGTCCACCCGGGCGAGATCCCCCGTGGCGAACCAGCCGTCACGGATCGCGGCCTCGGTGGCCTCGGGGTTGCGCCAGTAGCCGGCCATCACGTACTCCCCGGCCACCACGAGCTCGCCGATCTCCCCGACGGGGACCTCCGCGCCGAGGTCGTCCACGACCTTCAGCTGCGCGCCCCGCACCACCGTGCCGATCGAGCCCGGGCGGCGTCCCCGGTCCTTCTGGTTGAAGCACACCACCGGGGAGGTCTCGGACAGGCCGTAGCCCTCGTAGATGGGGGCGCCGAAGACCTCCTCGAAGCGCTCCAGGACCTCGACCGGCAGCGGGGAACCGCCCGAGACCCCGGCCCGCAGGTGCGGCAGCTCGACCGTCCCGCCGTCCGCGGCGGCGAGCAGCGCCACGTACATGCTCGGCACCCCGGCGAAGACCGTGACCTCGTCCCGGGCCAGGATCTCCAGCGCCTTGGCCGGGTCGAAGCGCGGCAGCAGCGTGACGGTCGCCCCCGCGTGGACGACGCCGTTGAGCGCCACGGTCTGGCCGAAGACGTGGAAGAACGGCAGGGCCCCGAACATGACGTCCCCGGGCGCCAGGTCGAAGAGGCCCGCGGACAGCGCCGCGTTGGCCCGGAGGTTGTGGTGCGTCAGGACGGCGCCCTTGGGCCGGCCCGTGGTCCCGGAGGTGTAGAGCAGGACGGCGGGCTCGTCGTCGTCGCGCTCGGCGACCCCGGGCCGCGGCGGGACGTCCGCGAGCGCCTGCAGCGTGCCGGCGGCCGAGACCTCGACCACCCGGACGTCCCGGTCCAGGTTCGCGACCGCGGCGCGGGTCGCCTCGGCCATCGCCTCCCAGACGAGCACCAGGGACACCTCGGCGTTGTCGAAGTGGTACGCCAGCTCCCGGGGGCTGAGGAGGGGGTTGAGGGGCACGACCACCCCGCCCGCGCGCAGGATCCCGTAGTAGGCGATCGGCATGTGGGGGACGTTGGGCAGGATCAGGGCCACCCGGTCGCCCTGTCCGACGCCGGCCGCGGCGAGCATCGACGCGACCCGCGCGGACAGGTCGTCGAGGGCCCCGTAGGTCAGGACCTTGTCGTCGAGGACCACCGCCCGGGACTCCGGGGAGGCCGCGGCCGTGTCGGTGAGCAGGGTGGCGAGATTCGTCATGGGGGAACTCCGGATCCCCGGTGCACGGGCACCGGCGCGAGGAACGGGCACGAGGTGAGCTGTGTCACACGAGCGTGCCAGTCGGTTACTGCAACGTCAAGACCCGGGTACTTGGGGGTGGCGCGTGTCGCGGTCCCCGCCCCCGATAAACTGGCCGGCAGGAGCTGCATCCGACCGACCGCGAAGGACCACCCGTGACCGAGAACCCCCAGCCGACCGACCAGCCGCAGGACCCGGCGGCCCCCCAGCTGACCGAGGAGGAGATGGCCTACGTGCTCTCCCTGTTCGAGATGGCCCGGACGGGGGACACGGAGAACCTCCTGCCGGCCGTGCGCGCCGGCGTCCCGGTGAACCTCACCAACGGCAAGGGCGACACCCTGCTGGTCCTCGCGGCCTACCACCAGCGCGAGGAGACCGTCGCGGCGCTGCTCGAGGCCGGGGCGGACCCGGACCGGGTCAACGACAACGGTCAGACGGCGCTGATGAGCGCGGTCTTCCGGGGCAACGAGACGATCGTGCGGACGCTGCTCGCGGCCGGGGCCTCGCAGACGGCCGGCGCCCACTCCGCCCTGGACTTCGCCCGGGTCTTCGAGCGCACGGAGCTCGTCCCGGTCCTGGAGGAGTACGCGGCCCGCTGAGCGCGCGGCGCACGGCCGGCACGGGGCGGCGCCGGGACCTCTACTCGGCGAGCTCCAGGAAGCGGCGGGCCACGGCGTGGCCGCCGTCCGCCGCCCGGCACACCACCATGATGGTGTCGTCGCCGGCGATGGTGCCGAGGACGGCGGGGAGCACGGACGTGTCGATGGCGGAGGCGAAGTACTGGGCGGCCCCCGGCGGGGTCCGCAGGACCACGAGGTTCGCGCTCGCCTCGGCGGTGACCAGCAGCTCGCGGCACAGGCTGGCCAGGCGCGCGTCGAGCACCTCCTGGGTGATCCCGGAGGCGGGCGAGCGGTCGGCCCCGGCCTGCGGGACGGCGTAGACGAGGGCGCCGGAGCCCTCGCGCACCCGGACGGCCCCGAGCTCCACGAGGTCGCGGGAGAGCGTGGCCTGGGTGACCTGCACGCCGTCCTCGGCCAGCCGGGCGGCCAGCTCGGCCTGCGAGTGGATCGCCCCTCCGGTCACGAGGGCCACGATCCGGGCCTGCCGGGCGGTCTTGGTGGCGGGGATGCTCATGCGGGTACGGCGGAGGCGTCGGCGGCGCCCAGGTCGTAGCGCCCGGAGCGCGCCATGAGCCAGACGAGCAGGGCCTTCTGGGCGTGCAGGCGGTTCTCCGCCTCGTCCCACACCACGGACTGCGGGCCGTCGATGACCTCGGCCGCGACCTCGGAGCCGCGGAAGGCGGGCAGGCAGTGCAGGAACAGCGCCCCGGGCGCGGCCTGGGCCATCGCCGCGGCGTCCACGGAGTACGCCCGGAAGACCTCCGCCCGCGCCTCGGTCTCCGCCTCCTGGCCCATGGACACCCAGGTGTCGGTGCAGACCACGTCCGCCCCGGCGAGCGCCTCGGCCGGGTCGGTGGTCACGCGCACGGATCCTCCGGTCTGCTCCGCGCGCTCCTCGGCGGCCCGCACCACCGCCGGGTCCGGGAGGTGGCTCGCCGGGCCGGCGACGCGCACGTGCATGCCGGCGGTGGCCCCGCCCAGCAGGTAGGAGTGGGCCATGTTGTTGGCGGCGTCCCCGAGGTAGGCGAAGGTGAGCCCGGCGAGACCGCCCCGGTGCTCCCGGACGGTGAGCAGGTCCGCGAGGATCTGGCAGGGGTGGTAGTCGTCGGAGAGCCCGTTGACGACGGGCACGGTGGCGGCCGCGGCCATCTCCTCCAGCCCGGACTGGGCGTAGGTGCGCCACACGATGGTCGAGGCCATGCGGGAGAAGACGCGCGCGGTGTCGGCCACGCTCTCCTTGCCCAGCTGCGACTCGCCCGGGTTGATCATCAGCGGGTTGCCGCCGAGATCGGCGATCCCGGCGGAGAAGGAGACCCGGGTGCGGGTCGACGTCTTGTCGAAGATCACGGCCACGGTCTGGGGCCCCGCGTAGGGCCGGTGGGCCCAGCGGTCGGCCTTGAGGCGGGCGGCGAGCTCGAGCACCTCGGTCTGCTCCTGCTGGGAGAGGTCGGTGTCGACGAGGAAGTGGCGGGGGGTCATGGACGGGTTCATGCTTCTTTCGGCGGGGAGTCGGGCGAGGTCGCGGCGGGGGCCGTGACCGCGGCGGCGGCGGTGCGCAGGATCTCGGGGAGCGCGTCGAGGAAGGTGCGCGCCTGCTCGGGGGTCAGGATCAGGGGCGGGGCCAGGCGCAGGGTCCCGGGGCCGGTCGCGTTGACGATGAATCCGGCGTCCCGGGCGGCCTCGACCACGGCGGGGCCGAACGGGGCGGTGGCCCCCTCGGGGACCTCGAGGTCGGCGCCGATCAGCAGTCCGTGCTGGCGCACGTCGCCGATCCCGGGGACCGCGCGCAGCCCCTCGCCGAGCACGGCGCCCACGGTGCGCGCGTGCTCCAGCAGGCCGTCCTCCTCGATGACGGTGACGGTGGCGAGGCCCGCGGCGGTGGCCGGCGGGTTGCCGCCGAACGTGGTGCCGTGCTGGCCGGCCCCGAGCAGCGCGGAGACCTCCGGGCCGACGGTCAGCATCGCGCCGATCGGGAAGCCGCCGCCGAGGCCCTTGGCCAGGGTGATCGCGTCCGGCAGGTCGTCGCCGGTGAGCTCGGCGGAGGAGGCGAACCAGCGGCCGGTGCGGCCCATCCCGGTCTGCACCTCGTCCACGACCAGCAGCGCGCCGTGCCGGCGGGTCAGCTCCCGGGCGGCCCGGAGGTAGCCCTCGGGCAGCTCGCGCACGCCGGCCTCGCCCTGCACGGGTTCCACGATGAGCGCCGCGACCGTCCCGTCGAGGTGCTCCGCGAGGGCCTCGACGGTCGCGGGGATGTGCCGGACCCCGCCCGGGAGGGGCTCGAAGGGCGCCCGGTAGGCCTCCTTGGCGGTCAGGGCGAGGGCGCCCATGGTGCGGCCGTGGAAGGCGGACTCGAGGGCGAGGACGGTGCCGCGGGGCCGGCCGTCCGGGCCGGGGTGCTCGTGGCCGTGGCGGCGGGCGAGCTTGAAGGCGGCCTCGTTGGCCTCGGTGCCGGAGTTCGCGAAGAAGACGTGGGAGCCCGCGGGCGCGCCGGCCAGGGACAGCAGCTTCCCGGCGAGGGCGATCTGCTGGGGGGAGGTGAAGAAGTTGGAGACGTGCCCGAGGGTGGCGAGCTGGCGGGAGACGATCTCCACCCAGCGCGGGTGGGCGTGGCCGAGGGCGTTGACGGCGATCCCCGCGAGCAGGTCGAGGTAGTCCCGGCCGTCGGCGTCGGTGACCACGGCGCCCCTGCCGTGGGTCAGCACGAGGGACGGGCTGCCGAAGACGCCGAGCAGCGAGTCGGCGTACTCGCCGAGCAGGGCGGTCTGGGCCGAGTAGCGGGAGGCGGTGTGCTGGGCGGTCATGACGATGCTCCGTGGTCGGGGACGAGCTGGGTACCGATGCCGGTGTCGGTGAAGATCTCGAGCAGGCACGTGTGCGGGCTGCGCCCGTCGACGATGGACGCCCGGCGCGCCCCGCCCTCCACGGCCCGCAGGGCCGCCTCCATCTTGGGGATCATCCCGGCCTGCAGGCTCGGGAGCATCGCGCGCAGCTCCGAGGCGGACAGGGACGCGATGAGGGAGTCCTTGTCCGGCCAGTTCGCGTAGAGCCCCTCGACGTCGGTGAGGGCCACGAACTTCTCGGCGCGCAGGGCCACCGCCACGGCGGCGGCGGCGGTGTCCGCGTTGACGTTGAGGATCTCCCCCGTGGGGCGGCCGTGCGCGTCGACCTCCGGCGCCACGGAGGAGATGACGGGGATCCGCCCGGCCTCGAGGAGCTGGGTGACGGGCTCGGGGTTGACGCCGACGACCTCGCCCACGTGGCCGAGGTCCACCTCCTCGCCGTCCACGACGGTGCCCCGGCGGACCGCGCGGAACAGCTCGGCGTCCTCCCCCGAGAGCCCGACGGCGTACGGGCCGGTGGCGTTGAGCAGGGAGACGAGCTCCCGCTGGACCTGCCCGGTCAGCACCATGCGGATGGCGTCCACGGCCTCCTTGGAGGTGACGCGCAGCCCGCCGCGGAACTGGGACTCGATGCCCAGCCGCTCCAGCATGCGGTTGATCTGGGGGCCGCCGCCGTGCACCACGACCGGTTTGATCCCGACGTGGCGCAGGAACACCATGTCCTCCGCGAAGGCCTGCCGCAGCGGCTCGGACACCATGGCGTTGCCGCCGTACTTGAAGACCATCACGGACCCGGCGTAGCGCTGGATCCAGGGCAGGGCCTCCATCAGGGTGCCGGCCTTCAGCTGGGCGGTCTCGTAGCGGGTCGGGTCACTCGGGTCGGTCATGGTTCTCCTGCGCCGTGGGTCGGTGCTGTGCTGGTGGGCGGGCGGGTCAGCTGGAGTAGGCGCTGTTCTCCTCGACGTAGTCGTGGGTCAGGTCGTTGGTCCAGACGGTGGCGTCGGCGTCCCCGGCCTTGAGGTCGACCAGGACGGTGACCCTGCGGTCGGCGGCCAGGTCCACGCCCTCGCGCGGGTCCCCGATCATGCCGTTGCGGCAGACCACGACGCCGTTGATGGCGACGTCGAGCCGGTCGGGGTCGAACGCGGCGTCGGTGGTGCCGACCGCGGACAGGACGCGGCCCCAGTTGGGGTCGTTGCCGTAGATCGCGGCCTTGAAGAGGTTGGAGCGGGCCACGGAGCGGCTCACGTCCTCAGCCTGCCGCTCGGTCGCGGCGTTGACGGTGGTGATCTCGATGTCGTGGGACGCGCCCTCGGCGTCCGTGATGAGCTGCTGGGCCAGCGAGTGGCACACCGCGGTCACGGCCTGGCTGAACTCGAACTCGTCCGGCGTGATCCCGGAGGCGCCCGAGCCGAGCAGCACCACGGTGTCGTTGGTCGACATGCAGCCGTCGGAGTCGGTGCGGTTGAACGTGACCTTCACCGCGTCCTCGAGCGCCCACTGCAGGGCGTCGGAGGAGAGCTCCGCGTCGGTCGTGAGCACCACGAGCATCGTGGCCAGCCCCGGGGCGAGCATGCCCGCGCCCTTGGCCATGCCGCCGACCGTCCACCCGTCGCGGACGTAGGCGGCCTGCTTGGAGACGGAGTCGGTGGTCATGATGGCCCGGGCCGCGGCGGCCCCGGCGGCGTCGTCGTCCCCGAGGGCCTCGACGACCCCGGGGAGGCCGCGCTCCATGACGTCCATGGGCAGCTGGATGCCGATCAGCCCGGTGGAGCACACCACCACGTCCCCGGCCCCGACCCCGAGCGCCTCGCCGACGAGCTCGGCGGTCCGGTGGGAGGCCTGGAAGCCCTGCGGTCCGGTGCAGGCGTTGGCGCCGCCGGAGTTGAGGACCACGGCGGCGGCCCGGCCGTCCGCGGTCGCGGCCTTGGACCACTGGACGGGCGCGGCGGTGATCCGGTTGGTCGTGTACACGGCCCCCACGTGGTGCTGGGGCCCGTCGTTGACGACGAGGGCGAGGTCCGGCCCGCCGGAGTCCTTGAAGCCGGCCTCGGTGCCGGCGGCGCGGAAGCCCTGGGCGGCGGCCACGCCGCGGGCGGTGTCGACCTGCAGGGTGCCGGCGGGCTGCTGGGAGGGGTACGTTCTCACGGTGCGACTCCTTGGAGTGTCAGGCCGGTGTCCTCCGGCAGGCCGAGGGCGAGGTTCATGGACTGGACGGCACCGCCGGCGGTGCCCTTGACGAGGTTGTCGATCACGCACGTGACGATGACCCGCCCTGCCCGGGCGTCGTGGGCGAGCTGGAGCTGGGCGTGGTTGGAGCCGGCCACCGACTTCGTCGAGGGCCACCGTCCCTCGGGCAGGACGGTGACGAACGGCTCGGCCGCGTAGGCGGTCTCCCAGGCCTCCCGCAGCTGCGCGGCGGTCACGCCCTCGGGGACCCGCGCGGTGGCGGTGGTGAGGATGCCCCGCGGCATGGGGGCGAGCGTCGGGGTGAAGGAGATCCGCACGCGGCGCCCGGCGGCCTTCGAGAGGCCCTGCTCGATCTCGGGGGTGTGCCGGTGGGCGCCGCCCACCCCGTACGGGCTCATCGAGCCCATGACCTCCGAGCCGAGCAGGTGCGCCTTGACGGCCTTGCCGGCGCCGGAAGTGCCCGAGGCCGCGACGATCACGACGTCCTCCGGCTCCAGGAGACCGGCCGCGAAGCCGGGACCCAGGGCGAGCAGGGCACTGGTCGGGTAGCACCCCGGCACCGCGATGCGGGTGGCGCCGCGGAGCTGCTCGCGCTGGCGGGTGCCCTCGGCGTCCACGACGAGCTCCGGCAGCCCGTACGGCCAGGTCCCGGCGTGCGGGGACCCGTAGAACTGGTCCCACTCCTCGGCGGAGTCGAGCCGGTGGTCGGCGCCGGCGTCGATCACGACGGTCTCCGCCGGCAGCTGCGCGGCGATCGAGGCCGAGGCGCCGTGCGGCAGGGCGAGGAAGACGACGTCGTGGCCGGCGAGGTTCTCCACCGTGGTGTCGACGAGCACCCGGTCGGCGAGGGAGTGCAGGTGCGGCTGCAGCTCCCCCAGCCGCTGGCCCGCGTTGGAATGGGCCCCCACGGCCCCGATCTCGATCTGCGGGTGACCGGCGAGGATCCTCAGGACCTCGCCACCGGCGTAGCCGGATGCCCCCGACACTGCTGCGCTGAACGTCATAGAACCCACTCTAGCTCAAAGTTATGCATGGTCTTCAATATTTATGCACGCTACGGGGGGAGGACCGGCGGAGCGGGGCGCGGGTGCGCCTCGTCGGAGCACGCCAGGATCCCCCCGCTCTGATCGACCACGGCCGCTCTCGCGCTCCCCCCGGGAACGGCTCTGCCCCCGAATCTACGCTTCCCGTCTGCAAATCTCGATGATTACGGGGGCTTTCCCGTGCCCCCTCTTGTGCACACGCTACCCCTGGGCGACCCCTGCGGGGAGGGCGCGGCGGGACTCCGTGCCTACCATGGCAGGGTTCCCGTCCGCGATGTCCAGGAGGTACCCGTCATGGTCCGTTGCGTCATGGTCGAGCGAGCCGGAGGCCCCGAGGTCCTGACCCTCGGCGAGCGTCCGGACCTCGAACCCGGTCCGCGCCAGCTGCTCGTCGAGACCCGCGCGGCGGGGGTGAACTTCATCGAGGTGTACCAGCGCGAGGGCGTCTACCCCGTGGAGCACCCCTTCACCCCGGGCTCCGAGGGCATGGGCGTGGTGACGGGCGTGGGCTCCGAGGTGCGCCACTTCGCCCTGGGCGACCGGATCACCACCTCGCAGGCGTCCCGGACCTACGCCGACGCCTTCCTCGTGGACGCCGACAAGGCCCTGCGCGTGCCCTCCGGCGTGTCCGACGAGGTCGCCGCGGCCGTCCCGCTGCAGGGTCTCACCGCGCACTACCTGGTCCGCTCGACGTACCCGGTCCAGGAGGGCGACGTCGCCGTCGTCACCGCGGGCGCGGGCGGGGTCGGAGGTCTCGCCGTGCAGCTGCTGAAGTCGCTCGGGGCCACGGTGGTCGCCCTGGTGGGCTCGCAGGCCAAGGCGGAGACCGCGCGCTCCCTGGGGGCCGACTTCGCCCTGGTGGGCTACGAGGGCTTCGCCGAGCACGTCCGGGAGGTCACCGGCGGCCGCGGCGCCGACGTCGTCTACGACTCGGTGGGCAAGGACACCTTCGACGAGTCGCTCCGGGCGCTGCGCCGGCGCGGGATGCTGGTGCTCTTCGGCGGCTCCTCCGGCCAGGTGCCCCCGCTCGACCCGCAGCGGCTCGCCCAGCACGGCTCCCTGTTCCTCACCCGCCCCACCCTCAACGACTACCTGCTCGACGAGAAGGAGCGGAACTGGCGCGCGGGCGAGCTGTTCGACGCGGTGCTCGACGGGTCGCTGACCCTCCGCGTCGCCGAGACGTTCCCGCTCGACCGGGCACGGCAGGCCCACGAGCTGCTCCAGTCCCGCGCCGCCCAGGGCAAGCTGCTGCTGGTCCCGTGAGCGCCGCACCGATGATGCACCGCTTCCTCGGCGCCGACGGCGCACGGGATCCCTACACCCCGTTCGTGGGGTGCTGCGCGGCCACCGTGGAGCACTACGACCTGGACCTCGACTACGACGTCGAGGACAACGGCCTCGAGGCGCGCGCCATCCTGTCCTGCCGCGCGCTGCACGACACGGACCGGATCGAGCTGGACCTCACCGAGCTCGCCGTGACCGACGTCAGGTTCGGCACCGGCGGACTCGGCGGTCTGCTCGGCGGCCGCCGCGTCCGCGCCGACCACCGCGGGAGCCGCCTCGTGCTGACCCTGCCGCGCGTCGTCGCCGCCGGGGAGGCGTTCACGCTCACCGTGGCCTACGAGGGGTACCCCGAGTCCCTGGACGGGCCCTGGGGCGAGATCGGCTGGGCCGAGCTCGACGACGGCGTGCTCGTCGCCGGGCAGCCCACCGGTTCGTCCACCTGGTTCCCGTGCGTGGACCACCCCTCCCACAAGGCCACCTACCGGGTCGCCGTGCACGCGGACGCCGACTACGAGGTGGTGGTCCACGGCGAGCTGGAGTCCGTGGTGGAGCGCGACGGCGAGCGCCACTGGGTGTACACGTCCCGGGTGCCGCTGCCGCCCTACCTGGCCACCGTGCAGATCGGCCCGTACGAGCGGCACGAGCTCTCGGGCTCGCGCGTCCCCCAGTACCTGGTGTGCTCCAGGAAGCGGCGCAAGAAGGCGGAGAAGACCTTCGCGGAGCAGGGCCGGATGATCGAGGTGTTCAACGACTGGTTCGGCCCCTACCCCTTCCCGAGCTACACGGTGGTGGTCGTCGACGAGTCGCTGGAGGACCCGTTCGAGTGCTACGCGTGCTCCGTGTTCGGGAAGAACCAGCTGGGCACGGACTGGGAGGAGCAGCGGCTCGTGGCGCACGAGCTGGCCCACCAGTGGTTCGGCAACAGCCTGGTCCTCTCCGCGTGGCAGGACATCTGGCTCAACGAGGGGTTCGCGTCCTACGCGGAGTGGATCTGGTCGGAGGCCTCCGGCGACAGGTCTGCCCGCTGGCACGCGGAGAAGGCGCACCGGACCCTGTCCAAGATGCGCCAGGACCTCGTCATCGGGGACCCCGGGCAGGTGCGGCTCTTCGACGACGTGGTGTACGTCCGGGGCGCCCTCACCGTCCACGCGATCCGGGAGACCGTGGGCGAGGACGCCTTCCGGGCTCTGCTGCGCGGCTGGGCCACCGCCAACCGGGACGGGTGGGTGAGCACGGCGGGCTTCCGGGAGCACCTGCGGGGCTTCGTGCCCCGGGACCGGTGGGCGGAGGTCGACGGCCTGCTCGACGCGTGGCTGCTCCGCCGGGAGCTGCCCGCCCTGCCCTGACCCGCGCCGGCCCCCGGCACCGACGGCAACGGGCCCCTGCCGGACGCTGTGCGTCCGGCAGGGGCCCGTTGCGCCGCGCGGGCGGCCGGCCGGCCGGTCAGTGCTCCCGGCGGTAGAGCCGGCGGGCGAACCAGACCCCGCCCCCGGCCGCGGCGAGACCGGCGAGCAGCAGCAGGGCCGCCTGGACGCGCTGCCACGCGATGGTGCCCGCGGTGACGCCGTCCCCGAACTCGCCCGCCTCGGCGGTCTCGACCACCTGGAGGGTGCCGTCCTCGACGGCGAGCAGCGCGTCGGCCTCCTGGTGGAAGTCGTCCTCGCCGGAGCCCGTCTGCGTGCCGCGGAAGACGATCTCCTCCCCCGCCTCCGGGACGCGCGGGTCGGCGAGGCCCGAGTCGAAGGGCTGCTCGGCGACCGCCTCGTCCGCGGGCAGCACCCCGCGGTAGATGGGGTTCCAGGTCTTGGTCTGCAGGTCGTTGGTGAGGTCCTGGTACTGCCCGGAGATCACCCACGACCGGTCCGCGTAGCCGGCCAGTCTGCGGGAGTCGTCCCAGGCGAGGGCCGCGCTCACCGCGAGGACCAGGCCCAGGAGCAGCCCCAGCAGGCCCACGGCCGTCGGCTTCCAGGCGATCGACCGGCGGGCGCGCCCGTCCTGCTCGTCCTGCTCGTCGTCGAAGGCGAAGAACGGCTCCTGGCGGTCGGTGGTCTCCTCGGTCATGCTGCGCTCCTGGAACGGGGTCGGGGAAGGGGGGTCGGTCGCGAACGCCGGGGTCGCGGCCGGGGACCCGGTGCCACAGTACCGAAGTCGACGGCGCACTCCGCGGCGTTCGCGAGTGTTACCGCCCGGGCGGGGCGGGGACGACGGACGGCCCGCCCCCCGGAGGGGGCGGGCCGTCCGGGCGGGGCCGCTCAGCCGCGGAGCACGGCGCCGTGGCGCTCGGCGGCGACGGCGACGGCCGCCTCGCGGGCGGCGGAGGCCTCGTCCGCGGTCAGCGTGCGGTCCGGGGCCCGGAAGCGCAGCGCGAAGGCGACCGACTTCCGGCCCTCCTCGATGCCGGGGCCCTGGTAGACGTCGAAGACGCGGACGTCCTCGAGCAGCTCCCCGGCGCCCTCCTCGAGCGCGGCCCGCAGCTCGGCGGCCGGCACGGAGGCGTCCACCACGAGTGCGACGTCCTGCGTGGCGGCCGGGTAGCCGGAGATCGCGCGCGCCTGGACGACCCCGGACTCGGCCGCGGTGAGCGAGCTGAGGTTCAGCTCCATCGCCACGGTCCGCTCGGGGAGGTCCTGCGCGGCGACGAGCTGCGGGTGCAGCTCGCCCGCGTAGCCCAGCGGGGTGCCGTCGGCGGTGGCGAGCACCGCGGTGCGGCCCGGGTGGAACGCCTGGTGGGTGCCCTGGCGGACGGTCAGCTCGACCCCCAGCACCTCGGCGGCCAGCCGGGCGGCGTCGAGGGCGTCCTGCCAGTCGAACGCGCGCGGCGCGGTCCACGGCCCCTCGGCCGCGTCCTTGCCGGCGAGGACCGCGGCGAGGTGGCGCGGCTGGGCGGGCAGGCCGGCCTCGAGCTCCTCGAGCACCGCCGGGTCCGGGCGCGCCCCCAGCGGCGGGATGCTCGCGCTGCCGAGCTGCTCGCCGGGGCGGAAGACGCGCCCGACCTCGTAGAGCGCCAGGTCGCGGAAGCCGCGGGAGGTGTTGCGCCGCAGCACCTCGAGCAGGCCCGGGAGCAGGGACACGCGCAGCATCCCCTGGGCCTCGCTGATCGGGTTGGCCAGCTTCACCGACGGCACGGGCACCCCGGGCTCGGGGGCACCCCACAGCTCGTTGTCCGCCTGCGCGACGAACGGGTAGGCGAGCACCTCGGTCAGCCCGGCGGCCGCGAGCGCGTCGGCCACCCGCTTGCGGGCCTGTTGCTCAGCGGTCAGGCCGCGCCCGGGGGGCGCCACGGGCAGCCGCGAGGGGATCGCGTCGTAGCCCACGAGGCGGGCGATCTCCTCGACCAGGTCCTCCTTCTCGACCAGGTCGGGCCGCCACGACGGGGGCACGACGCGCCATCCGTCGTCGGTGGCCTCGACCTGCGCGCCGAGCTCGGTGAGGGTCGCGACGACCTGCTCCGCCGTGTACTCCACGCCCGTGCGGCGGCTCGGGTGGTCCCAGGGCAGCTCGATGGGCGCGGGGGCGGTGGTGGCGTCCACGTCGGTGACCCCGGGCCCGGCCGTGCCGCCGGCCAGCTCCACGAGCAGCTCCACGGCGCGCTGGGCGGCCACCGGGGCGATCTGCGGGTCCACGCCGCGCTCGAAGCGCTTGGACGCCTCGGAGGGCAGCCGGTGCCGGCGGGTGGTGCGGGCGATCGAGACCTCGTCGAAGCGGGCCGCCTCCACGAGGACGTCGACGGTGGCGTCCGAGACCTCGGTGGCCGCCCCGCCCATGACCCCGGCCAGGCCGATGGGCCCGGACCCGTCGGTGATGAGCAGGTCCTCGGGGTCCAGGGTGCGCCGCTTGCCGTCCAGGGTGGTCAGGGTCTCGCCCGGCGCCGCCCGGCGGACCCCGATGCCGCCGGTCAGCGTCCCGAGGTCGTAGAAGTGGAGCGGCTGGCCGAGCTCGAGCATCACGTAGTTGGAGACGTCCACCGGCAGGGAGATCGAGCGGATCCCCGCCAGGCGCAGCCGCGCCGACATCCACGGGGGTGTGGGGGCGCTCGCGTCGATGCCGGTCACCGTGCGGGCGACGAAGCGGGTGCACCCGGGGTTGCCGTGGATCGGGGCGTCGTCCTCGACGGCCACGGGGAAGCCGTCCGCGGTGGGGGCGGGCACCCGGGGCGCCACGGTCCCGGCCGGGTCGGTGAAGGGCTCGTGCACGGCGTGGCAGTACTCGCGGGCCACGCCGCGGATCGAGAACGCGTAGCCGCGGTCCGGGGTCACGTTGATCTCGGCGGCCTCGTCGTGGAGGCCGAGCAGCTCGAGGGCGTCCGTGCCGAGCTCCGGGTCCAGGCCGAGGGTCGAGAGCACCAGGATGCCGTCGTGGTCCTCGCCGATGCCGAGCTCCCGGACGGAGGCGATCATCCCGGCGGAGGTGTGGCCGTAGGTCCTGCGCGCCGAGATCCTGAAGTCCCCGGGCAGGACGGCGCCGGGCAGGGTCACGACGACCTTGTCCCCGACCTCGAAGTTGTGGGCCCCGCAGATCACGCCCTGCACGCCGGAGGGGTCGATGCCCTCGCCGGTCAGGGTCTGCTCCTGGCCCTCGGGGACCACGCGGACGGTGCACCAGTTGACGGTCTTGCCGTTGGAGTGGGTCTCCGGCTCCTTGGACAGCACCTGGCCGACCACGACCGGGCCCTTCAGGTGGTCCGCGGGACGGTGCACGTCCTCCTCCTCGAGGCCCACCGTCACCAGGGCGGCCAGGACGTCCTCGGCGGTCGCGTCCGCCGGGACGGGGGCGTGCTCGCGCAGCCATGACAAAGGAACTCGCATGTCTTAGATCTCCATCCCGAAGTGCTCGCTGAAGCGGACGTCGCCCTCGACCATGTCGCGCATGTCGGGGACGTTGTTGCGGAACATCAGGGTCCGCTCGATGCCCATGCCGAACGCGAAGCCCGAGTACACCTCGGGGTCGATGCCGGCCGCGCGCAGCACGTTCGGGTGGACCATGCCGCAGCCGCCCCACTCGATCCACTGCGGCCCGCCCTTGGCGTTCGGGTGCCACACGTCCAGCTCGGCGGACGGCTCGGTGAAGGGGAAGTAGTTGGGCCGCAGCCGGATCTTCGCCTCCGGGCCGAACATCTGCCGGGCGAAGTGCTCGAGCGTGCCCTTGAGGTCGGCCATCGACAGCCCCTTGTCCACGGCCAGACCCTCGACCTGGTGGAAGACCGGGGTGTGCGTGGCGTCGAGCTCGTCGGTGCGGTAGGTGCGCCCCGGGACGACGACGTAGACCGGCAGCTCGCGGCTGAGCAGCGTGCGCATCTGCACCGGCGAGGTGTGCGTGCGCAGCACGAGGTGCGCCTCGGGCGGGTCCACGAAGAAGGTGTCCTGCAGCTCCCGGGCGGGGTGGTCGGGCTTGAAGTTGAGGGAGTCGAAGTTGTACCACTCGGACTCGACCTCGGGGCCGTCGGCGACCTCCCAGCCCATGGCCACGAACGTCTCGCCGACGCGCTCCATGAGGTTGGTCAGCGGGTGCCGCCCGCCCAGGCGCCGGCGCCGGCCGGCGGCGGTGACGTCCACGGCCTCCTCGACGAGGATCCGGGCGTCCCGCTCCTCCTCCAGCACCGTGGTGCGGGCGGCGACCGCCTGGTTGACGCGGCCGCGGGCCTGGCCGACCAGCTTGCCGGCCGCGGACTTCTGCGACTTGTCCAGGGAGCCGATCTGCCGGTTGGCCAGCGCCAGCGGGGAGCGGTCCCCCGCGTGGGCGAGCCGGACCTCCTTGAGCTCGTCGAGGTCCTGGGCGTTTCCGACGGCGGCCAGGGCCGCCTCCACGGCCGCGGCGACCGCGGCCTCGTCGGTCGGGTCGACCGCGCCGCTCGGGGCGGTCTCGGGTGGCAGTTCAGACATCAGCTGGCGACTTCTTCGGCTCGGGGACGGGGTCGTCCGCGCACGCCGTCCCACGGTCCGTGGGACATGGAGCACGGGAAAGCCCGGATCGGCACGGATCGCGGGCGTGTTCCAGTCTATGGCACGGGCCGCAGGGTCCGCCCACCGCTTCTCCGGCACGTCGACGACCCGGTGGTACCGGAGCGCGGCGCGGTCCGGCGCGGAGGAGTGCCGGCGCTGCCCCGCTGCTTCCGTGCCCGGGTGATCGCAGGCGTGGCGATCGTCGGCCCGGACGGGGTGCGCCGAGCGGATCTAGGCTGGTGCCATGACACCCGAACCGAGCCGGGCGGCGCGCCTGCGGCAGGTGTGGAACATGGCGAACCTGTCCACCCCGCTGGGGCTGCTGGTCGCCGCGGCCTCCCGGACGAAGCTGGTCCGCGGCCCGGAGGGGCTGATCCTGGGCTTCGGCTACCGGCCCCGGCTGCCCCGGGCCGGGGCGTTCACCGTGGGCAACGTGGTCCTGTTCCGCGCCGGGATCGACGACGTCGCGGCCCGCCCCCGGCTCGTGGCCCACGAGTCCCGCCACGCGACCCAGTGGGCGCAGTGGCTGGGCCTGCCCTTCCTGCCGGCCTACCTCCTGGCCGCGGGGTGGTCGGTGCTGCGCTGCGGGCACCCGGCGCACCGCAACCCCTTCGAGATCGGGGCCGGTCTCGCCGACGGCGGCTACGCCCCCGCCCCCCGCCACCACGGCTGACCGGCGCGCCGCCACCTGACCCGCTCCGGCCGGCACGGACCGGGTCAGCCCCGCAGGTGGTCCAGCAGGGCGTGCACGATCGGCAGGTCGGCCGGGATCCAGGGGAGCTCGAGCGCGGCGGCGGGGTCGGCGAGCGGGAGCCACCGCACGGCCAGGTGGTCCTCCCCCAGCACGGGCCGGGGGCCGCCGCCGGCGGCCACGGCCGTCCAGACCCGCATCGCCGCGGTGTCCTTGAGCGGCCAGCCCTGGGCGTGCGGTCCGCGCACCTCCGCGAGCAGCCGGACGTCCACGCAGAGCTCCTCGGCGCACTCCCGCACCAGGGCCTGCTCGCAGCTCTCGTCCGGCTCCTGCTTGCCGCCGGGGAACTCCCACAGGCCCCGCAGGGCCTCGGGGTAGGCCCGCTGCGCGGCGAGGAAGGCCGTGGGGCGGCGGGCGTCGTCGAGGAGGGCGGCGCCGACCACCTGGGTGCGGTACGCGGCGGGCAACGGAGCGGTCACGGGCTCAGCGCCCGTCCCCGGCGCCGGGGCGCCGCTGGGCCCGGGCCGAGGCGTAGAGGCACACGGTGGCGGCGGTGCCGACGTTGAGGGACTCCGCCCGGCCGTGCACCGGCACGGCGACGCGGTGGTCGGCCAGCGCCTTCTCCTCCTCCGACAGTCCCCGGGCCTCGTTGCCGAAGAGCCACACGGTGGGGCGCGCCAGGTCGTAGGGGGTGTCGACCCCGTCCGCGCCGGCGGCCCGGGCGGCGGAGGCGTCCTGGAGGCGGTCGAGGTCGACGTCCCCGTGGCCGTCGGCGGCCAGCACGCCGCACCCGGCGGCGCGGGCGGCCCCGAGCAGCGCGGGCAGGTCGGCGCCCACGACGACGGGCAGGTGGAAGAGGGAGCCGGCGGTCGAGCGCACGGTCTTGGGGTTGTAGACGTCCACGCTGCCGGCGGTGAGCACCACCGCGTCCGCGCCGGCGGCGTCCGCCGCGCGCAGCACGGTGCCGGCGTTGCCGGGGTCCTGGACCCGGGCCAGCACGGCCACGAGCCGCGGCCGGGCGGCGAGCACGGCCCCGAGGTCCGCGTCGAGGGGGCGGCACACGACGACGACGCCCTGCGGGGTCACCGCGTCGCTCATCGCGGCGAGGACCTCCCGCGTCACGAGGCGAACGAACACGGAGCGGTCCTCGGCCACGCGCTCGAGGAGCGCGGCGATGTCCGGGTGGCGGCCCAGGGCGTCCTCGGTGACGTAGACGGCGTCCACGCACGGGGACTCCGGATGCCGGGCGAGGGCCTCGCGGGCGTTCTGCGGGCCCTCGGCGAGGAACAGCCCGCGCTTGGAACGCGCGGAGCGCCCGGCCAGTCCCGCGACGTCCCTGACCCGATCGGCTCGGGGGTTGGACATCGGCTGGGCGGCAAGGCGCTCCGTGAGGTTCACTGCTCCGACTGTGCTCAGGCGGCGGCTTCGCGCGGCGCGGAGGTGTCCTCCGGCAGGGCGTTCTTCGCGATCTCGACCAGACCGGCGAACGCCTGCTGGTCGTTCACGGCCAGCTCGGCGAGCATCCGGCGGTCGACCTCCACCTCGGCGGCCTTGAGGCCCTGGATGAAGCGGTTGTAGGTCAGGCCGTTGGCGCGGGCCGCGGCGTTGATGCGCTGGATCCACAGCCGGCGGAAGTCGCCCTTGCGCTTCCGGCGGTCGTTGTAGCTGTAGACGAACGAGTGGGTGACCTGCTCCTTCGCCTTGCGGTACAGGCGCGAGCGCTGGCCGCGGTAGCCGGAGGCCTGCTCGAGGATTTCCCGGCGCTTCTTGTGGGCGTTGACCGCCCGCTTCACACGTGCCACGTGTGTACTCCTTCACTTCGGTCCCGGCCGCGCGGCCGGGAGGTCAAATCTGTGCGGGGCGGGGAGTCGGACTCCCCGGGGGATGCGGTGGGGACTACTTGCCCAGCATCTTCTTGATGACCTTGGCGTCGCCGGGGGCCACGATCTGGTCGGAGGCCAGGCGGCGGGTCAGCCGCGAGGACTTGTGCTCCAGGTAGTGGCGGCGGTTGGCCTGCTGGCGCTTCACCTTGCCGGTACCGGTGAGCTTGAAGCGCTTCTTCGCCCCGCTGTGGGTCTTCATCTTCGGCATGTGGCCGCTCTCCTTGCGTTTCTTCCGGTGGTGGCCACCGGAGGGCACGGCGACGTCCGCCGCACCTCCACGGTGCCCCTGGGCGCAACCGGGACCGGCTGCGCGCCGCGGGGCGCTGTCAGTTCTGCTCCGCTCGCGCGGAAGGTCGTGCGCCGCTCAGGCCTGGGGCCCGGGCTTGGCGCCCGGCTTGGGACCGGGCCGGGGAGCCTTCGGCGCCGCGGCCGGGGCCGTGGGCGCCGGGGCCTTCGGGGCCGGCGGCTTCGGGGCGGCCTTCGGCGCCGGGGCCTCGACGACCTCGGGCGCCTCCGCGACCTCGGGCTCCGGGGCCTCGACGGCCTCGGGCGCCTCCGGCTCGGCGACCTCGGGCTCGGGGGCGGCGGCCTGCGCCGTCTCCGGGACCTCGGGGGCCGGTGCCGGCTCCTGGACCTCGGGCTCCGGGGCCGGCTGCTGCACCGGCTCCTCGGCCTGCCCGGCCCGTTCGCGCAGCTCGGCCGGGAACGCGTCCCCGATCGACTGGGTCACGGGCGCCGCGGAGGACGTGTCGATCTTGTCCTTCGCCTTGCGCTCGTTCTCGGCCTTCGCCTCGTCGCGCTGCTTCTGGCGGCGCGCCTCGGCCTTGGCCTCGGCCTTGTTCTTCAGCGGGCCCACGACCATCACCATGTTGCGGCCGTCGACCCGGGGGCTCGACTCGACCGCGCCGACCTCCGCGACGTCGTTCGCGAAGCGCTCGAGCAGGCGGACGCCCATCTCGGGGCGCTGCTGCTCGCGGCCGCGGAACTGGATCATGGCCTTGACCTTGTCGCCGGCCCCGAGGAACCGCTTGGCGTGGCCGACCTTGGTCTCGTAGTCGTGGGTGTCGATCTTGAGCCGGAACCGGACCTCCTTGAGGACCGTGTTCGTCTGGTTCTTGCGCGACTCCCGGGCCTTGACCGCGGCCTCGTACTTGTACTTGCCGAAGTCCATGAGCTTGGCCACCGGCGGCTTGGCGTTGGGCGCCACCTCGACCAGATCGAGATCCGATTCGCGGGCCAGCCTCAGTGCGTCCTCGACGCGGACGATGCCGACCTGCTCGCCTGCGGGTCCGACGAGACGGACTTCGGGGACTCGGATTCTGTCATTGATACGTGGATCGCTAATGCCGTGCTCCTGATGTTCTGCGTGGTCGCCCGGAGGTTTCCGGGGACCTCATGGTTCGGTCCGGTCCGCAACGACAAAAAGCCCCCGCTGCGGTCGGCAAGCGGAGGCTCATCGGTGCGCCACCCGGGGGTGGCGCGCTGCGTGACGGAGCGGACGCGGGAACTCCCGGCCGTGCCGTCGTGCGGACGATGTCGTCGCGGACCCGGCGGCCGTGATCAGGTCGTCCGAGCGGATCGGGGACCGTGGCCGGCGCGGGTGGGAGTTTCCTCCACTTGCACACTGCCGACCAGTCTAGCCCATGGGCCGCCGGTTCGGGAAACGCCGGGCGTGCGCGCTGTCACTCGTCCTCGGTGCTGTGCAGGGCCCGGCGGGCCGAGAGCAGCTCCGTCTCCGGGCGGGCGGCGACGAAGCGCTCGACGTCGTCGAGGACCTCGACGAGGCGGGCGGCGTCGGCCGCGACCACGGCGGTGCCCACCAGGGCCCGGCGGTGGAGCTCCAGGTGGCCGACCTCGGCCGCGGTCACGGGAAACCTGCGGCGCAGCTCCGCGACGAGGGGCCGCACCACGGAGCGCTTGCCCTTGAGGGAGTGCACGTCCCCCAGGAGCACGTCGAACTCGATCCACCCGATCCACACGGCGTCCCCGCCTCCTCCCGGCCGTCCCCCGGCCTCCCCAGCAGGATAGTGCCGGCGGGGCCGGGACGGTCCGGGCGGCGGACAGCGGTGTGGCAGAGTTGGGACATGACTTCCGAGAACACCTTCCGCTTCGACGACGACGCCGCACGGTCCGGCCAGGAGATCCCGCAGGAGACGGTCAGCGCCGTCGACGAGCAGATGCGCGACATCGCGGAGGTCCCCGCCATCGAGGTCATCACGACCGCGGCCGTGCACCTCATGAGCGCCGCCGCCGTGAAGTGCGGTCTCGCCGCCGGCGAGGACGCGGAGGAGCTCAAGGACCTCGACGAGGCGCGCAAGCTCATCACCGCGCTGGCCGGCTTCGTCACCGCCGCGGCCCCGGAGATCGGCTCGCAGCACGCCGCTCCGCTGCGCGACGGCCTGCGCACCCTGCAGCTCGCGTTCCGGGAGGCCTCGCGCTACCCGGACGCCCCCGGCCAGGGACCCGGCGAGCGGTTCACGGGTCCCGTCACCTGAAGGACCGTCACCACGCGTGCCGCGGGCTGATCCGGGTTCCCCGGGTCAGCCCGCCGTCGTGAGACGCAGCTGCATCGAGTCCACGTCCTCCGCGAGGGCCGGCTCGACGCTCAGCCGGGCCTGGAAGCGGGCGACGACGTCGTCCAGCTGCGCCCGGTCGAGCCCGGCGCGCAGGGACAGCACCACGGCCAGCTCGGGGCCCGCCCCGCCGCCCCGGATGACCGCCCCGTCCGCGGCGCGCACGGCCACCCCGTCGCCGGGGGCCGTCCCCACGCCGAGCACCCCGGGCAGGTCCTCGGCGCAGCGCCGCACGGCCGCCCCGACCGCCGGGCTGCGGTAGGAGGGCGTCCAGGTCCTGCCCTGGGCCAGCGCCCAGAGGGCCGGGCGGCGCACGACGAACGGGAGCTCCGTGCCCGGGTCGAGCACGAGCAGCTGGGTGCCGTCCTTGACCGCGGCCACGGCCGCCCGGCGGACGTCCGTGGCCACCGGCCGCGCCCGGTCGTGCCAGTGCGCGAGCGCCGCGGTGGACGTGAAGACCGGCAGCACCTGCCGGCCGTCCGCCGCCCGCAGGGACACGAGGGCCATGTCGGCCTCCTTGTCGGCCACCAGACCGGCCTCGGTCACGGTCGAGGCCGAGACCTCGGCCACGACGGGCACGAACACCCGGGTCCCGGCCAGCGCGGCGACCACCGCGGACTCGTCCCCCCTCCCCGCGCGCAGGTCCTCGAGGGCCTGCAGCACGGCCGGGGCGGCGGCGCCGTCGTCGTCGGGGAAGCGGTGGGTGTGGCTGGTGCCCTCCCCCAGGTCGCGCCCGGCCCAGGCCTGGCCGCCGGTGTCCTCCGTGCCGCCCGCGCCCGCGAGCTGGGCGGCGATGTGCGCCGGCAGGGGCCGCTCGGTCACCGCGCTCCCGGCCGGCCCGCCACGTCGAGGGCCTCCTCGAGGGTGAAGCGGCCCGCGTAGAGGGCCTTGCCCACGATCGCGCCCTCGACGCCGGAGGGCACCAGGGTGCGCAGGGCGGCGAGGTCCTCGAGGGAGGAGATCCCCCCGGAGGCGACCACGGGCTTGTCGGTGCGGGTCGCGACCTCCTGCAGCAGCTCCAGGTTGGGGCCCTTGAGGGTGCCGTCCTTGGTGACGTCGGTGACCACGTAGCGGGCGCAGCCGTGCTCCTCGAGGCGGTCCAGGACCTCCCAGAGGTCCCCGCCCTCCTCGGTCCAGCCGCGGGCGGCGAGCACGGTGCCCCGCACGTCGAGGCCCACCGCGATGACGTCGCCGTGCTCGGCGATGACCTTCTGCGTCCACTCGGGGTTCTCGAGGGCCGCGGTGCCCAGGTTGATCCGCGCGGGGTCCAGGGACAGCGCCCGCTCCAGCGAGGCGTCGTCGCGGATGCCGCCGGACATCTCGACCTTCAGCTCCAGCTCGGCGGCCACGCGGCGGAGGACGTCGATGTTGTCGCCGCGGCCGAAGGCGGCGTCGAGGTCCACGAGATGGATCCACTCGGCGCCGGCCTCCTGCCACGCGAGGGCGGCCTCGAGCGGGTCGCCGTAGCCGGTCTCGGAGCCGGCCTCGCCCTGGACCAGGCGCACGGCCTGGCCGTCCGCGACGTCGACGGCGGGCAGCAGCTGGAGGCGGGGGGTCTCGCTCAGGGACATGGGTTCTCTTCTCTCGGTGCTCGGGTGCGGGTGTGCGGGCGTTCGGGGTGGGCCCGGGGCTCAGCGGCCCTGGAACCAGGCGTACCAGCCGTAGCCGACGAGGGCCGCCGCGACGGCGGCCAGGAGGACGACCGTCCACAGCGGCTTGCGCTGCTGGTGGAACGAGATGGCGCCGCCGGCGACGAACGCCCCGAGCACCATGACGACGACGGCCGCGCTCACGCGGCGCCGTCCTGGCTCTCCAGGGTCGGCCGGCCGGCCAGGGTGTCCCCGCCGAGGGGGTCGCCGGCCTTGAGGTGGTCGAGGCGTCCCGTGCGCGGCAGGGTGCCGAGCCAGTTGCGCAGCAGCTGGATGCCCGCCTCGGAGGACTTCTCGGGGTGGAACTGCGTGGCGCACAGGGCCCCGTTCTCCACAGCGGCGATGAAGCGCCCGCCGTGGTCGGACCAGGTGACCTGCGGCGGCCGCATCTTCTGGATGCTCTGCGGGAAGTCCCACTCCTGCACCCCGTAGGAGTGCACGAAGTAGAAGCGCTGGTCCTCGATGCCCCGGAACAGGACGCTGCCCTCGGGCGGGTCGACCGTGTTCCAGCCCATGTGCGGGACGACGTCGGCCTTCAGCCGTTCGACGACGCCGGGCCACTCGCCCATGCCCTCGGTCTCCTGGCCGTGCTCCACCCCGGAGTCGAAGAGGACCTGCAGGCCCACGCAGATGCCCAGCACGGGCCGTCCGCCGGCGAGGCGGCGGCCGATCAGGCGCAGCGCGTCCACGGAGCGCAGACCGTCCATGACGGCGGCGAACGCGCCGACGCCGGGGACCACGAGGCCGTCGGCGTCGAGCACCGCCTCGGGGTCGGCGCTGAGCACCACGTCCGCGCCGGCGGCCTCGAGGGCGCGCACGGCCGAGCGCACGTTGCCGGCGCCGTAGTCGAGGACCGTGACGGTGGGCCGGCCGGCGCCGTCGGTCGCGGTGGTGCCGTCCGTCGCGGTGGTGCCGTCGGTGCTCACAGGGCCCCCTTCGTGGACGGGATGCCGCGGACCCGGGGATCGGGCTCCACGGCCTGGCGCAGCGCGCGGGCCAGGGCCTTGAACTGGGCCTCGGCGATGTGGTGCGGGTCCCGGCCGGCCAGCAGCGTGACGTGCAGGCAGATCCCGGCGTGGTGGGCCAGGGACTCGAAGACGTGCTGGACCATGGAGCCGGTGAAGTGCCCGCCGATGAGATGGTACTGCTGGCCCTCCGGCTCGCCGGTGTGCACCGCGTAGGGCCGGCCGGAGATGTCGACCACGGCGTTGGCCAGGGCCTCGTCCAGCGGGACGGTGGCCTCGCCGAATCGGCGGATCCCGGCCTTCTCGCCCAGCGCCTGGCGCAGGGCGTCCCCGAGGACGATCGCGGTGTCCTCGACGGTGTGGTGGACGTCGATGTGGGTGTCCCCGGTCGCCCGGATCCGCATGTCGATCAGGGAGTGCTTCGACAGCGCGGTGAGCATGTGGTCGTAGAAGGGCACCGAGGTGTCGATGTCGTTCTCGCCGGTGCCGTCGAGGTCGATCTCGACGGACACCGTGGACTCGCTCGTGCGCCGCTCCAGGGCGGCGCGGCGGGGCGCACGGGTGCCGGTGGTGGTCTGGTCGCTCATTCGGTGGGAACTCCTCGCGGGCGCGGCACGGCCGTCGGTGGGCCGCGGGTGGTCCGGGCCGGGACGCACGGCGGCGCCCCGGGCCCGGTGGTGGTGGTCTGCCTCCATGCTATCCGGGTCGGGAGGACCCGGCCCCGGGGCCCCTCAGCCGGCGGAGACGATCCGCTCCATGCTGGTCAGGAACGCGGTGGTCTCCTCCTCGGTGCCGGCGGTGACGCGCAGGTGGCCGGGGATCCCGACGTCCCGCACGAGCACCCCGTCCTCGAGCAGCTCCCCCCACACGGCCCGGGAGTCCTCCATGCCGCCGAAGAACACGAAGTTGGAGTCCGACTCGGCCGGCTCCAGCCCGATCCGCTTGAGCTCGTCGACGATCCGGTCGCGCTGGACCTTGATGTCCTCCACGTTGGCCAGCAGCGACTCCGAGTGGCGCAGGGCCGCCAGGGCCGTGGCCTGGGTGACGGCGGAGAGGTGGTACGGCAGCCGGACCAGGCGCACGGCGTCGGCGACCTCCGGCGCCGCCGCGAAGTAGCCGAGGCGGGCGCCGGCGAGCGCGAACGCCTTGCTCATGGTGCGGGAGACGATCAGCCGGGGCCGGCCCTCGAGCAGCGTGAGCGCGGTGGGGGTGCCGCCGTGGGAGAACTCCGCGTACGCCTCGTCGACCACCACGACGGTGCGGAACTCCTCCCCCGCCTCGTACACGGCGGTGACCACGTCCGAGCCCAGCGCGGTGCCGGTCGGGTTGTTGGGCGAGCAGAGGAAGACCACGTCGGGGCGGTGCCGGCGCACCTGCTCGGCCGCGGACTCCGCGGACAGGCCGAAGTCCGCCGCCCGCTCCCCGGCGACGAAGCCGGTGTGCGTGCCGGAGGCCAGCAGCGGGTACATCGAGTAGGTGGGGACGAAGCTGAGCAGGGTGCGGCCCGGGCCGCCGAAGGCCTGCAGGATCTGCTGCAGGATCTCGTTGGACCCGTTGGCCGCCCACAGGTTCCCGGGCCCGAGCCCGTGGCCGAGGTACGCGGCGAGCTCCTCGCGCAGGGCGGTGAACTCGCGGTCCGGGTACCGGTTGAGGGTCCAGGCCGCCTCGGTGACCTCCCGGACGATCGCCGCGTGCACGTCCGCCGGGACCGGATGAGTGTTCTCGTTGGTGTTGAGCGCCACGGCGACGTCGAGCTGCGGGGCGCCGTACGGCGTCTTGCCGCGCAGGTCGTCGCGGAGCGGGAGGGCGTTGAGTCGGTCCAGGTTCTGCGTCACCCGGACAGTTTAGTGCTCCGCCCGGGGCGTACAGATCGGGGTGTACAGAGCGGGGCGTACAGAGCGGGGCGTGCTGATCGGGCGGGCGGCTCAGGCGGCCGGGACCTCGAGGAGCTGGCCGGCCACGAGCACGGAGCTGTCCAGGTCGTTGAGCTCCACGATCTCGTCCATGACCTCCCGCGGGTCCCGGTCCGGATCGGCCGCCACGGCGAGCTCCCACAGGCTCTGCCCGGGGAACACGGTGGTCTGCTCGGTCCCGGAGCCCGGGACGGGTGCGCTCGTGGCCGTGGCCGTCGAGGGGACGAGGAAGATCACGGCGAGCACCACCAGGGCGGCGGAGCCGGCCAGGACGGGCAGCCCCAGGAACACCAGGCGGCCGCGGCGGGTCAGGGTCAGCGGGGTGCGGGACGCGGAGCGGCCGGGACGGGCCCGCCGGAGCGCACGGCCGAGCCCCCGGGCGGATCCTGCGGACTCGCGGCGGCGGGCGACGACGGCGGTGAGGGTGGCACTGGCACTCATGACATGAACTCCTTGACGTTCCCGCACGGAGCGGGCGATCTCGAACACCGGTCCGGTCGACGACCCTCGCGGGCCTCCATTCGATCGAACATACTTTCGAATACCGATGACCCATGTCTAGCACGTGTCTGCGAATGCTGTCGACAGCGGGTCGTACATATGTTTGAACACACACGGCGTGTCGCCTAGGCTGAGGACAGGTCCGGGCCCCCGGCCGGCGCGCGCTGCGGATCCCCTGCGCCTGCCGACCGGGACCCATCGAACCACCCGGGTCCGACATCGGAACCGGGACCGCGCAGACCGGCTGCGGCACCTGCAGCCGGACGGGAAAGGACGACGCTCCCATGGCCCAGCCCCCCACCCCCGAGGAGCCCCGCGCCCGGGGCGCCCGCCCCGGGGCACGCTCGCGCAGCCGCGGGCTCACCGTGCGCCAGCGCACCATCCTCGAGGCCATCCAGCGCTCCATCGCCGAGCACGGCTATCCGCCGTCCATGCGGGAGATCGGGGACCTCGTGGGCCTGGCCTCGCTCTCCAGCGTCACCCACCAGCTCGCCCAGCTCGAGAAGCTGGGCTATCTGCGCCGCGACCCCAAGCGCCCGCGGGCCATGGAGGTGCTCACTCCCCTGCAGCTGCGCGGGACCGCCGGGGCGGAGTCCGCCGAGCCGTCGCAGGAGGCCCCGGCGGCACCGGCGAGCCGGACCGCTCGTCCCGCCGCCCAGAACGCCGTGGCCGAGCTGTCCACCTCGGCGGACGTGACGATGGTCCCCCTGGTGGGCCACATCGCCGCCGGCGGGCCGATCACGGCCGAGCAGTCCGTGGAGGACGTCCTCGCGCTGCCCCGCCAGCTGGTCGGGCACGGCGAGCTGTTCATGCTGCGCGTCAAGGGCGACTCGATGATCGACGCCGCGATCTGCGACGGCGACTGGGTGGTGGTGCGCCGGCAGAGCGCCGCCGACAACGGTGACATCGTGGCCGCCCTGCTCGACGACGAGGCCACGGTCAAGACCTTCCGCCAGCGGGACGGCCACACCTGGCTGCTGCCGCAGAACACGCGCTACGAGCCGATCCTCGGCGACCACGCCACCGTGATGGGCAAGGTCGTCTCGGTGCTGCGCAGCCTCTGAGCCGCCGCACGCCCCGGCACCCGGGCCCTCCGCCGCCGGTGGGGGGGCCCGTTGCCGTCCGGGCCGGCCGCCGTCCGGACACCTCCTGCTGTCCGCACCCCGTGCGGGCCCGGCGCGGTCCGGGGAGACCCCGGGCGTCCGCCGGACGTGCTCAGCCCACGGAGAGCCGCTGCAGGGCGCCGAGCACCACCTGGCGGTCCGTGGTGGTCCACAGCGGCGGCAGGGACCCGCGGAGGAAGCCGCCGTAGCGGGCGGTCGCGATCCGGGAGTCCAGGATCGCCACGACGCCCCGGTCCCCGCCCGCGCGGATGAGCCGCCCGGCCCCCTGGGAGAGCCGCACGGCCGCGTGCGTCGCGGACACGGACATGAACCCGTTGCCGCCGGCCCGTTCCGCGGCGCGGCTGCGGGCGCTCGCCAGCGGGTCGTCCGGGCGCGGGAAGGGGATCCGGTCGATCATCACGAGCCGGCACGAGGCCCCCGGGACGTCGACGCCCTGCCACAGGCTCATCGTGCCGAACAGGCTCGTGGCCGGGTCGTCGGTGAACTCCTGGACGAGTCCCGCGAGCGAGGACTCCCCCTGGCACAGGATCGGCAGGTCGGTGCGCCCGCGGAGCGCCTCGGCCGCCTCCTCCGCCGCCCGGCGGGAGGAGAAGAGCCCGAGGGCCCCGCCCCTGGAGGCCTCCAGCAGGGCCAGCATCTCGTCCAGCTGGGCCTCCGTGAGCCGGCGGCCGGGCTTCTCCAGGTGCTTGGCGAGGTAGAGGATGCCCTGCTTCGGGTAGTCGAACGGGCTGCCGACGTCCACGCCCTCCCAGCGCGGGGCGCCCTCGCCCCGCAGGCCGAGGGCGCCGGCGGCGGAGTCGAAGGACGAGCCGACGGACAGGGTGGCGGAGGTGAGGACCACGGTGCGCCCGTCGAAGAGCCCCTCCCGCAGGGTGCCGGCCACGCTGAGCGGGGCCACGTGCAGGGTCGCCGGGTCGGTGTCCTCCGCGGGCACGTAGCCGCGGCCCGGCTCCCAGCCGCCCTGGCGCGAGATCCACAGCACCTCGCGGTGCTCCTCGGCGGCGAGGATCCGCTCGGCCAGGTCGAGGACGTCGCTCACCCGGGAGCGGGCCATCTGCCGGCCGGCGTCCCCGTCCTTCTCCCCGGGACCTGCCTTGGACTCGGTCATCACGGTGCGGGCGGCGTCCCGGATCTGGGCCACGGCCGCCGCCTGGGCGTCCCCGAGGCCGCGGTGCAGCAGCTCGGCGGGAGCGCCCATCAGGGCGGCCTCGAGGTTGGCGGCCCCGGCGGTGAGCGAGTCGGGGCTCGCGGAGGTGTGCTTGCGCGCGGACGCGGCGGCCGAGCGGACCATCGCCGCGGAGAGCTGTCCGGTGACGGCGCCCGTCACCCGGTCCTGGAGCTCGTGGGCCTCGTCGATGACCACGACGTCGTGCTCGGGCAGCACCGTGATGCCCTCGAACGCGTTGATCGCGAGCAGGGCGTGGTTGGTGATGACGATGTCGGCCTCACCGGCCCGCTGCTTGGCGAGCTCCGCGAAGCAGTCCTCGACCAGGGGACAGCTGCGGCCCAGGCACTCCTTGGCCGTGACCGACACCTGGCGCCAGGCGCGGTCGCTGACCCCGGGGAGCACCTCGTCCCGGTCGCCGGTCCCGGTCTCGCGGGCCCACTCGCGCAGGCGCTGGACCTCCTGCCCCAGCCGCCCGGGGTTCTCGGCGGCCTCGGGCTGCGGCGGGCCGGGGTGCGGGGCGGCGTCGGGCAGCGCGAAGAGCGCGCCGGGCTCGTCGTCGGACGGGTAGCCGCCCTCGATCTTGTGCAGGCACGCGTAATTGCTGCGGCCCTTGAGCAGGGCCACGTCCACGTCCCGCTCGAGCTCGCCCTCGAGGGCGGCCAGCAGGCGCGGCACGTCCCGGCCGACGATCTGCGACTGCAGCGCGAGCGTCGCGGTGGCCACGACCACCGGCTTGTCCGCGCGCTGGGCGTGCTCCACGAGCGGGGCCAGGTACGCGAGGGACTTGCCGGTGCCGGTCCCCGCCTGGACCAGCAGGTGCCGGCCCCGGTCCAGGGCCTCGGCCACCTTGGCGGTCATCAGCCGCTGCCCGTCCCGGACCTGCCCGCCCATCGCGGTCACGGCGGTGTCCAGCAGGGCCAGGGAGTCCTTGGCCCCGGGCAGGGTCTCCGGGCGCACGCCCGAGACGTCGTGCCCGGACTCGTCCACGAATGCGGCGGCCACGCGCTCAGGCGCTCTCGGCGCCGAAGCCGGGAGCGCGCTCGGGGGCGAACTCCGCGAGCTCGGCCGCGAGGTCCTCGCGGACCTTCACGAGCAGGTGGGTGCCCTCGGGCAGGTGCTCGGTGCGCAGGATCTCCGCGTCCCAGTCGTGCAGCCGGCTGACCACGTCGCCGCGCTGGTAGGGCACGAGCAGGTCCAGCACCGTCTCGGGCCGCGGGATGGACTCGCTGATCCGCTGCCGGAGCTCCTCGATGCCCTCCCCGGTGCGGGCCGAGACCACCACCACGTTGCGCTCGCGCTGCTTGATCCGCTCGACCACGAACGGGTCGGCGGCATCCACCTTGTTCAGGGCGATGATCTCGGGGATGTTCTGCGCGTCGATGTCCGTGAAGACCTGGCGCACCGCGCGGATCTGGGCCTCGGGGTCCGGGTGGGAGGCGTCCACCACGTGCAGGATGAGGTCGGAGTCGGCGACCTCCTCCAGGGTGGAGCGGAACGCCTCGACGAGCTGCGTGGGCAGCGACCGGACGAAGCCGACCGTGTCCGAGAGCGTGTAGCCGATGCCGTCCGGTGTCTGCGCGCGGCGGACCGTGGGGTCCAGGGTGGCGAACAGGGCGTTCTCCACGAGCACGCCCGCGTCCGTGAGCCGGTTCAGCAGCGAGGACTTGCCCGCGTTGGTGTAGCCGGCGATCGCCACCGAGGGCACGGAGTGGCGGCGGCGGTTGAGCCGCTTGGTCTCGCGCGCTGGCTTCATCGCGGCGATCTCGCGCCGCAGCTTGGCCATGCGGGTGCGGATGCGCCGGCGGTCCAGCTCGATCTTGGTCTCACCGGGGCCGCGGGAGCCGATGCCCTCACCGGCGGCGGCGCGACCGCCGGCCTGGCGGGACAGGGACTCGCCCCAGCCGCGCAGGCGCGGGAGCAGGTACTCGAGCTGGGCGAGCTCGACCTGGGCCTTGCCCTCCTTGGACTTGGCGTGCTGGGCGAAGATGTCGAGGATCAGACCCGTGCGGTCGATGACCTTGACCTTCACGACGTCCTCCAGCCCGCGCCGCTGGGAGGGGGCGAGCTCGGAGTCGACGACGACGGTGTCCGCGCCGGTCGCGGCGACGATGTCCCGCAGCTCCTTGGCCTTGCCCGAGCCCAGGTACGTGGCCGGGTCCGGCTTGAGCCGGCGCTGGACGATGCCGTCCAGCACCTCGGAGCCCGCGGTCTCGGCGAGCGCGGCCAGTTCGCGCAGGGAGTTCTCGGCCTCCGCGAGCGTGCCCTCCGTCCACAGCCCGGCCAGCACCACGCGCTCCAGGCGCAGCTGGCGGTACTCGAGCTCGGTGACGTCCTCGAGCTCGGTGGACAGGCCCGCGACGCGGCGCAGGGCGCGGCGCTCCTCGAGGTCCTGCTGGTCGCCGTCGTGGACGGTGTGCCCGTCCTCGGCGTCGGCCAGCTCCCGGGCCCGGCCGGAGAACCTGCCCGGCGCGGTGGAGTCGTCCTCGGGGGCGGTGTCCTGCCCGGCGGCCTGCTCCCGGGCACGGGCCCGGGACAGCACGCGCTCGACGACGTCCTCCAGGTCCTGCCGGCTCAGGCCGTTCTCGGGCTCCGCGGCGTCGCGGGGCTCGGCAGGGGTTTCACGGGGGTGGGTCATGGTTCCTTTCGGACGGGATGCTGATCAGTACATTCTAGTGGCGGAGCCGGACATCCCGGCGTCCTAGTGGCGGAGCCGGACATCCCGGCGTCGGAGCCGGGCGTCCCGGCGGGGTCCGCGCCGGTTCCCGGTGCGTGCGGGGCGGGCGCTGTCGGTAGCATGGGGCGCTATGGCACCGCCTCCCGACTCCCCCGATCCCGTGGCCGGCCCGGCGACCCCCAACCCGGGGACCGAGCACTACTTCTCCGAGGACCCCTCGGTCCCCGAGGTGCGGCGGTCCGTGGCCGTGCGGCTGCGGGGGCGGGAGGTCTCGCTGCAGACCTCCAACGGGGTGTTCAGTCCGCGGGGTCTCGACAAGGGAACGTCCGTGCTGCTGGAAAATGTTCCCGACCCCGCCGGGGCGGAGCTCCTGGACATCGGTTGCGGGTGGGGCCCGATCGCGCTGAGCCTGGCCGGGGCCGCCCCGGGGGCCCGGGTCACGGCCGTGGACGTCAACGAGCGCTCGCTCGGGCTCACCCGGGACAACGCGGCGGCCCTGGGCCTGACCGGCGTGGAGGCGCTGCTGCCGGAGCAGGTGCCCGCGGAGCGGCGCTTCGACACCATCTGGTCCAATCCGCCCATCCGGATCGGCAAGCAGCAGCTGCACGAGCTGCTCCTCCAGTGGCTGCCGCGGCTGGCCGAGGGCGGCACGGCGTGGCTGGTGGTGCAGAAGAACCTCGGGGCGGACTCGCTGCAGAAGTGGCTCGGCACCGCGCTGGGCGCCGCCTTCCGGGTCTCCCGGCACACGACCGACAAGGGGTTCCGGGTCCTGCTCGTCGAACGGCGGGACTGAGCGACCGGCACCGGGCCGCCCCACAAACCTCAGGCCTCAGGCCTCAGGCCTCAGGCCTCAGGCCTCAGGCCTCAGACGAAGGTGCCGTCGGCCACCAGCACGGCCGGTCCGGCCAGCACCACGTGCTCGGCGCCGTCGGGCGCGGGGACGAACGTCACGGAGACGATGCCGCCGGGCACCTGCACGAGCCACTGGTCGGGGGCCGTGGCGCCGCCCCAGAAGCGCGTCGCGGCCGCCGCGGCGCACGCGCCCGTCCCGCAGGACTGCGTCTCGCCCACGCCGCGCTCGTGCACGCGCATCCGCACCCGGCCCACGCCGTCGTCGTCGCCGTCGGCGGGGACCACGAACTCGACGTTGGTCCCGTCCACGGGCTCCGGGCGCACGTCGGGAGCAGTGTGCAGCCCGAGCTGGTCGAGCTTCTCCCCCTCCGCGAGCGCCACGACGGTGTGCGGGTTGCCCATGCCGATCGACAGCGCGGGGCGGGGCACCTTCAGCCCCTCGGCGGTCACGACGGCGTCCGAGCCGCGGGACCGGGCCGCGTCCCCGTCGAGGAAGGTCCACGGCCCCATGTCCACGGCGTAGCCGGAGTCGGTGCGGGCCACGGTCTTCACCCCGGCGCGGGTGCCGATGCGCAGCACGTCCCCCTCGGGGACCGCGGCGAGACCCCGCTGGAGCAGGTAGTGGACGAAGACCCGCACCCCGTTGCCGCACATCTCGGCGACGGAGCCGTCGTTGTTGCGGTAGTCCATGAACCACTCGGCGTCCGGCGCCGCCTCGAGGACGGCCCGCCCCTCGGGGATCGCCTCTGAGCGCACGGCGCGGATCAGCCCGTCCCCCCCGATGCCGCGGTGGCGGTCGCACACCAGGGTCACCAGCTCGGCGTCCAGGGCCAGCTCCGCGTGCGGGTCGGTCAGCAGCACGAAGTCGTTGCCCGTGCCGTGGCCCTTGGCGAAGTCGCGGCCCCGGAGCTCCCCCCAGGGGCCGGCGCCGGGGGTGGTGTCCGGGGCGGGGCGGGTGTCCTCGTGCTGGGCGGTGGGTCTCTGGGCGGAAGTCACCCGGCCATGATACGCGGACCCGGCCGCCGGTCCGCGGCCGGGTCCGTGGTTCAGCCCCCGGCCGCGACCCGTTCGACGACGTCCGCGGCGCGCTCCGCGAGGCCGGGCGCGGACGGGTCCAGCCAGTGCACCCGGGGGTCCGCACGGAACCAGGTCCGCTGGCGGCGGGCGAAGCGGCGGGTGGCCACCACGGTGGCCTCGACCGCCTCCGCCACGGTGGCGCGGCCGTCCACCACGTCCAGGAACTGGCCGTAGCCCAGGGCACGGGAGGCCGTGCGCCCCTCGCGCAGCCCGCGGGCCGCCAGGGCGCGCACCTCGGTCTCCAGGCCGGCCTCGACCATGGCCCCGACCCGGCGGGCGAGCCGGTCGTGCAGCGCGGCACGCTCGAGGTCCAGGCCGATCTGCACCGTGGGCTCCACGTGCTCGCGGCGGGGCATGAAGGACGTGAACGGGCGGCCGGTGAGCTCCCACACCTCCAGGGCGCGCACCAGCCGCCGCTCGTCCTGCAGCCGGGCGGCGGACGCCGGATCCACCTGGCGCAGCCGCTCCCGCAGGGCGCCGGGGCCCCGCGCCGCGAGCTCGTCCTCGATCCGGGCCCGCACCGCGGGGTCGGTGCCGGGCAGCTCGAGCACGTCCAGGGCCGCGCGCACGTAGAGCCCCGAGCCGCCCACCAGGACGGGGACCCGGCCGCGGACGCGGATTTCTGCGAATCGGGTCCGGGCGGCGCGCTGGAAGTCCGCGACCGAGGCCTCCTCGGTGACGTCGAGGACGTCGAGGAGGTGGTGGGGCACCCCGCGCCGCTCCTCCGCGGTCGCCTTGGCGGTGCCGATGTCCATCCCGCGGTAGAACTGCATGGAGTCGGCGTTGACGACCTCCCCGCCCAGCCGCAGGGCGAGCTCGACGCCCAGGGCGGTCTTGCCGGTGCCCGTGGGCCCGACGACGGCGACGACCGGCAGCTCCGAGCGGGTCACCGGACGGGGAGGCCCGGCATGCCCAGGCTCACGGGCCCGGGGCCGGCGGCGCCCGGGGCGGCGGGGACCCCGCAGGACTCGGCCTGGCGGCGGTCCCAGGCGTCCCCGGCCCGCGAGCGCCGCAGCGCGTAGTCCTGCGGGGACCGGGGGTCGGCGACGAGGTGGTAGGCGGCCGCGCCGGTGACGACGACCGTCACGAAGTCGCCGGGCCGCGGGACCTCGGCGCCCTCCGGGACGGAGAAGTGGACGAGCCGCTGGTCCCGCGCGCGGCCCGAGAGCCGGTGGGTCTGCTCGGACTTCTTGCCGGCCTCCGCGGTGACGAGCAGCTCGACCTGCCGGCCGACCACCGCCCGGTTCTCCTCCGCGGCGATCCGGTCCTGCAGCGCCACCAGCCGCTCGAAGCGCTCCTGCACCACGGCCTTCGGCACCTGGTCCGCCATCTCCCCCGCGGGGGTGCCGGGCCGGACGGAGTACTGGAACGTGTACGCCGAGGAGAAGCGGGAGGCCGCCACGACGTCGAGGGTGGCCTGGAAGTCCTCCTCGGTCTCCCCCGGGAAGCCCACGATGATGTCCGTGGTGATCGCGGCCTCGGGGATGCGCTCGCGGACCGTGTCCAGGATCCCGAGGAACCGCTTCGAGCGGTAGGAGCGGCGCATCTCCTTGAGGATCCGGTCGGAGCCGGACTGCAGGGGCATGTGCAGCTGCGGCATGACGTTGGGGGTCTCCGCCATGGCGTCGATGACGTCGTCGGTGAACGCGGCCGGGTGCGGGCTGGTGAAGCGCACGCGCTCCAGGCCCTCGATCTGCCCGCACGCCCGCAGCAGCTTGGCGAACGCCCCGCGGTCCCCGAACTCCACGCCGTAGGAGTTCACGTTCTGCCCCAGGAGCGTGACCTCGACCGCCCCGTCGTCCACGAGGGCCTGCACCTCGGCGAGGACCTCCCCGGGCCGCCGGTCCCTCTCCTTGCCGCGCAGGGACGGGACGATGCAGAACGTGCAGGTGTTGTTGCAGCCCACGGAGATCGAGACCCACCCCGAGTAGGCGCTGTCCCGCTTGGTGGGCAGCGTCGAGGGGAACACCTCGAGGGCGTCGAGGATCTCCAGCTGCGCCTCGGCGTTGTGCCGCGAGCGCTCCAGCAGGGCGGGCAGGGAGCCGATGTTGTGGGTGCCGAAGACGACGTCCACCCACGGCGCCCGCTCGAGGATGGTGTCCTGGTCCTTCTGCGCGAGGCAGCCGCCGACGGCGATCTGCAGGTCCTTGTTGCGCTTCTTGGCGGGCACGAGCTGGCCGAGGTTGCCGTAGAGCTTGTTGTCGGCGTTCTCGCGCACGGCGCACGTGTTGAACACCACGAGGTCCGGCTCGCCACCGGCGGCGGGGACGTAGCCGGCGGCCTCGAGCAGACCCGTGATCCGCTCGGAGTCGTGGACGTTCATCTGGCACCCGAACGTGCGCACCTCGTAGGAGCGCGGGGCGGGCGCGCCGGAGGACGCGGTCGGGTCCGGGGAAAGGGCTGCGGGGGTCGACATCACCGGACAATTGTACGGGGCGGTCCCGGTCACGGGGTCTCCGGGTGTTCCTCGCCCATCTCGTCGTCCTGGACCGCGGCACCGGAGCGCGCCTCGAGCTCCTCCTTCACCACGGCGAAGGCCAGCCCGGGCGGGTAGCCCTTCCGCCCGAGCATCCCGACCAGCCGCCGCACGGCCCTGTCCCGCTCGGCGCGGTCGGTGAGCTCGGCCCCGGCGGGGAGCTTGCGGCGCACCAGCTCGGCGGCGTCCGCCCGCTCGTCCTCGTCGGTGCGCTGCCCGAGCGCCGACTCGGCGATCTCCCCCGTGACGCCGCGGGTGGCCAGCTCCCGCCGGATCGCGGACCGGGAGAGCTTGCGGGAGCCGGCCCGGGAGCGGACGTAGAGCTCCGCGAACTGGGCGTCGTCGACGAGGTCGACCTCCTCGAACCGGTCCAGCACCTCCCGGGCAACGTCCTCGGGGACGTTGCGGTCGGCGAGCTTGTCCTCGAGCTGCTTGCGGCTCTTCGCCGAGGCGGTGAGCTGGCGCAGGACGATCGCCCGGGCCACCTCCCGGGCGTCCGGCTCGGGGTCCTGGGCCGGGGACGACGACGCTGCCGGGCCCTCCGGCCCGCGGTGGCGGGCGGAGGACCGGCGGCGCCGGCGGTCGTACGGGCTCTCGGTCACGGACCCGCTCAGAAGGCCGGGCCGGCGACCTCGGTGGGCAGCCCGGTCACGGGCTGCTCCTCCGCGGTCTCCTCGGCGGTCTCCGGCTCCTCGACGACCCCGAGCTTCACCAGGATCCGGCGCTCGATCTCCTCGGCCAGCTCCGGGTTGTCCTTGAGGAACCGGCGCGAGTTCTCCTTGCCCTGCCCCAGCTGGTCGCCCTCGTAGGTGAACCACGCCCCGGACTTCTTGACGATGCCGTGCTCCACGCCCATGTCGATGAGCCCGCCCTCGGTGGAGATGCCCTCCCCGTAGAGGATGTCGAACTCGGCCTGCTTGAAGGGCGGCGCCATCTTGTTCTTGACGATCTTGGCGCGGGTCCGGTTGCCCACCGGGTTGGCCCCGTCCTTGAGGGTCTCGATGCGGCGCACGTCCACGCGGACCGAGGCGTAGAACTTCAGCGCCTTGCCACCGGTGGTGGTCTCGGGGCTGCCGAAGAACACCCCGATCTTCTCGCGCAGCTGGTTGATGAAGATCGCGGTGGTGTTCGAGTGGGAGAGCCGGCCGGTGATCTTGCGCAGCGCCTGGCTCATCAGGCGGGCCTGCAGACCCACGTGGCTGTCGCCCATCTCGCCCTCGATCTCGGCCTTGGGCACCAGGGCCGCCACCGAGTCGATGACGATGATGTCGATGGATCCGGAGCCGACGAGCATGTCCATGATCTCCAGGGCCTGCTCACCGGTGTCCGGCTGCGAGACCAGCAGGCTGTCGGTGTCCACGCCGAGCTTCTCGGCGTAGGAGGGGTCGAGGGCGTGCTCCGCGTCGATGAAGGCGGCAATCCCGCCGGCCTTCTGGACGTTGGCGACCGCGTGCAGGGCCACGGTCGTCTTGCCGGAGGACTCCGGGCCGTAGATCTCCACGACGCGCCCGCGCGGGAACCCGCCGATGCCCAGCGCGACGTCCATCGCGATGGACCCGGTGGGGATGGTCTCGATCTTGGTCGCCGGGCGGTCGCCCAGGCGCATGACCGAGCCCTTGCCGTAGTTCTTGTCGATCTGCGCGAGAACGGTCTCGAGAGCCTTCTCGCGGTCGCTGCCGAACTGCTGGTCGGCGCTCTGCTTGTTGCTGCCCTTGGCTGCCATGGTCCACCTCGTGTTCGGGGGGTTCCGCCGGTGCGGCCGGAACCGTTGCTGCTGGTCTTTTCGTGTTCCACGGTATCGCCGTGGTCGGACACCGTAAGGCTTCGCGCGGGACCTGGGGAGGAGCGGGAACCACTGTCCCGGGACGGACCGGGCTGTGCAGTCCGCGACCCGCTGCTTCGAATATACCTTCGAAGCGGTCGCGGGTCCACGGGCGCGCCGGGAACCCGGCGGGCGTCAGTCCCGGGGCGGGCGGTCCACGCCCCACCAGCGGGACTCGGGGACGTCCTGGGCCCGGCAGAGGGCGAACCACACGGTCCGCGGGTCGACGCCGGCCTCGATGGCCTCGGCGGCCGTGCGGTGCTCGAGCTCCCCGAGCACCAGGTCCCGGGCCAGGACCCTGCTGTAGCCCGCGCCGAACTCGTCGGCCATGAGCTGCCAGAAGCTGCTCAGCCTCATCCGCGTCCTCCTTCGTCGTGCTGCCGGCCGGGGGTCGTGCCCGTCCATCCTGCCATCCGGGCGGCGGGGCCGGCACAGGCCGGAGGGCCCGGCGGTCCTGGGACCGACGAGCCCTCCGGGACGTCGTGGGCGGGCGGCGGGCCGCCCGGGCGGATCAGCGGGCGCCGGCCGCGGCGGCCTCGCCGCCGTTGACCCGGCCGAACTCCCGCGAGTACTGCTCGGTGAGGTCGCTGGGCACGGTGTCCGGGACCAGGAGGCCCTCGGCGTAGGCCAGCCGGTCCGCGACCTCGCGCAGCATCTGGGACATCGGGATGTCGAGCGCGGCGCAGATCGACGCGAGCAGCTCGGAGGAGGCCTCCTTCTGTCCGCGCTCCACCTCGCTCAGGTAGCCGAGGGAGACGCGGGCGCTGTGCGAGACCTCTCGGAGGGTGCGTCCCTGGCGCTGGCGGACGCTGCGCAGGACCTCACCGATCTCCTGGCGGAGTACACCCATCTTCATGTCCTTCGTCTCGGTGCTGTCGTCCTCGTCGAGGCCCACGTCCTTCCAACGGACGACGCCATTGACGGACACGGGTTGCTTGGTCATGTGAATCGCTCGTCTCCTCGTGTGTGCGGCAGCTTCACCGCCTGCTGCGGGCGGTGCCTCGGCGCCGGCCGGTCGACATCTTGACTTCGATCGGCTCAACTCGAGCCTGCGATCATTGCTAACCCCGCTGACGGTTCCATTCTTCCCCGCAGGAGGCGGTTTTTCACTGTGAGTTGGCTGGGAGCACCAGGGCCGCCGTGAGCCGCTCGAGGGCGGCGCGCACGGCGGCCGCCCGGATCTCCGCCCGGCCCCCCGCCGCGGCCAGCTCGTGGACGGTGGACCCGCCCGGTCCCGCGACGCCCAGGTAGACCGTGCCCACCGGCTTGCCGTCGTGCGGCTCGGGGCCGGCGGCGCCCGTGGTGGAGACGGCCCAGTCCGTGCCGAGGCGGCGGCGGGCGCCCTCCGCCATGGCGACCGCGACGTCGGGGTCGACGGAGCCCCGCTCGGCGAGCAGCCGGGCCGGCACGCCGAGGACCTCGGTCTTGACCCGGTTGGAGTAGGAGACGACCGCGCCCTCGAAGCAGGCCGAGGCCCCGGGGACGTCGACGACGGCGGCGGCCAGCGCTCCCCCGGTGAGGGACTCCGCGGTCGCGACCGTCAGCGCCCGGCGGACGGCCTCCTCGACGAGCGCCCGGGCGGCCGGCTGCGGCTCCGTCACGCCGCGTTCCGCCCGGCCAGCGCCCGGCGGCGCAGCTGGACCGCCTTGACCACGTAGTCCACGCCGGTCACGACCGTGACCACGAGGGCCGCCCCCATCGCGATCCAGCCCAGCCACGGCCACCACGCGCCCACCAGGGGCACCAGCGGGAGCAGCAGGAGCAGGAGCGCCACGGTCTGCAGGACGGTCTTGAGCTTGCCGCCCTTCGAGGCGGCCATGACGCCGTAGCGGATGACGACGAAGCGCAGGAGCGTGATCCCCCACTCGCGGACGAGGATCACCACGGTCACCCACCACCACAGCTCGCCGAGCATCGAGAGCACCACGAACGCGGCGCCGGTCAGCAGCTTGTCGGCGATGGGGTCGGCGATCTTGCCGAAGCTGGTGATCAGCCCGCGGGCCCGGGCGATGTCGCCGTCGAGCTTGTCCGTGTACATGGCGACCGCGAAGACCGCCAGGGCGGCCCACCGCATGCCCAGGGAGTCCTCCCCCTGGGTGCCTCCCACCCACAGGAACCACACGAAGAAGGGCACCAGCACGATGCGCAGGGCGGTCAGCGCGTTCGGCAGGTTGAGGTTGGACGCCGGGTCCGCGGGGCTCATCTGGTGCTCGCTTCCTGGTGGGTGGGACGGGGTCGGCTCAGCGGCCGGTCAGCTGCCAGGCGTCCTCGGACTCCTCGGGGTCCTCGGCGCCGTCGCCGTGGTCGGTCGTGGTCCGGGCCAGCGAGGCCTCGACCGGGTCCTCGCCGTAGTCGACCGACCCGCCGGCGCCGGCCTGCGGCGCGGGCGGCTCCTCGCCCCGGAGCACGGCGAGGGTCGCGGCGAGGTCGTCGGGCTTGACGAGCACGTCCCGCGCCTTGGACCCCTCGGAGGGCCCGACGACGCCGCGGGACTCCAGCAGGTCCATGAGCCGGCCGGCCTTGGCGAAGCCGACGCGCAGCTTGCGCTGGAGCATGGAGGTGGACCCGAACTGCGTGGTCACCACGAGCTCGGTGGCCTGCAGGAGGACGTCGAGGTCGTCCCCGATGTCCTCGTCGATGGTCTTCTTGGGGGCCTCCTGCACCACGTCCTGGCGGTAGTGCGCCTTCATCTGGCCCTTGACGTGGTCGACGACCTCGTGGATCTCCGACTCGGTGACCCACGCGCCCTGCACGCGCATCGGCTTGGAGGCGCCCATGGGCAGGAACAGGGCGTCGCCCTGGCCGATGAGCTTCTCGGCGCCCGGCTGGTCCAGGACCACGCGGGAGTCGGTGACCGAGGACGTCGCGAACGCCATCCGGGAGGGCACGTTGGCCTTGATCAGACCGGTGACCACGTCCACGGAGGGCCGCTGGGTGGCGAGCACCAGGTGGATGCCGGCGGCACGGGCGAGCTGGGTGATCCGCACGATCGCGTCCTCGACGTCGCGCGGGGCGACCATCATCAGGTCCGCGAGCTCGTCGACGATCACGAGCAGGTACGGGTACGGCCGGATCACGCGCTTCGAGCCGGGCTCGGGCTGGACCTTGCCGTTGCGCACGGCCTTGTTGAAGTCGTCGACGTGCTTGTACCCGTAGTGCGAGAGGTCGTCGTAGCGGGCGTCCATCTCCCGCACGACCCACTGCAGCGCCTCGGCGGCCTTCTTGGAGTTCGTGATGATGGGGGTGATCAGGTGGGGCACGCCCTCGTAGGCGGTCAGCTCGACCCGCTTCGGGTCGACCATGACCATCCGCACCTCGTCCGGGGTGGCGCGCATCAGGAGCGAGACGATCATCGAGTTCACGAAGCTCGACTTGCCCGCGCCGGTGGCGCCGGCGACGAGCAGGTGCGGCATCTTCGCGAGGTTGGCCACCACGTAGCCGCCCTCGACGTCCTTGCCCACGCCCATGACCATGGGGTGCTCCGTCTTGCGGGCGTTGTGCGAGCGCAGGACGTCGCCCAGGGACACGGTCTCGCGGTCGGTGTTCGGGATCTCGATGCCGATCGCGGACCGGCCGGGGATCGGCGAGAGGATGCGCACGTCCGCGGAGGCCACGGCGTAGGCGATGTTCTTGGACAGCGCCGTGACGCGCTCGACCTTGGTGCCGGAGCCCAGCTCGATCTCGTACCGGGTGACGGTGGGCCCGCGGGAGAAGCCGGTGACCACGGCGTCCACGCTGAACTGCTCCAGCACGCTCGTCAGGGAGGCGACCACGGCGTCGTTGGCCTCGGAGCGCTCCTTGGGCGGCGGTCCCTGCACGAGCGCGCCGGCCGCGGGCAGGGAGTAGGCGATGTCGCCCTCGAGCTTGAGCTGCTCCGCGCGGGCGGGGATGGGCGACTCGGGGGTGTGGGTGCGGGCGGTGACGGACGTGGAGCCGGTGGGCTCGGCGGCCACGTCCTCCAGCGCCGGGGAGCCGGAGCCCGCGGCGGTGTCCGCGGCCGGCTCGAGGCCCTGCTCCCGGCGCAGCCGGCGGGCGGCGAGCTGCTCCTGGGTGGGCCGCTTCTGCCCCGGCCGGGGGACGTCGCCCCCCTGCTCCGCGGCGGCGGCCGGCTCGGCGGATCCCGCCGCCCCCGCCGTTCCTGCCGTTCCCGCCGCGGCGGCCCGCTGCCGGGCGGCGCGCGCGGAGTCGACGTCGAAGACGCGGGTGGGCGCCTGGCCGTCGGCGGCCTCCTCGGCGACGACGGCGCGCTCGAAGGCCTCGTCCCCGCGGTAGCCGTCGAGGGCGCGGCGCTCGGCCTCGGCCGCCTTGCGCTCGCGGCGCTTCTCGCGGCGGGTCTTGGCCGCCTCGGCGCGCGCGGCGTGCTCGTCCAGGTAGGAGCGGTCGTGCCGGGCGGCGGACACGTCGGTCGCGGAGACGGGCCCGTCCTGGCCCATGAGCCGCCAGTAGCCCTGCCGCAGTCGCGGCAGGATGAGGTTGACGGGCGTCGCGGTGACCACGAGCACGGACAGGAACAGGGCCGCGACGAAGATCGCGCCGGCGCCGACCGGGGTGATGAGGGCGCTCAGCGGGTCGGCGGCGAGGAATCCCACGTAGCCGCCGGCGCTCCGGAGCGCCTCCTGGCCCTGGCTCGGGGACGGCTGCCCCAGGAGCACGTGCGCGAGGCCGGAGCCGGCGACGACGGCGGCGCCCAGCCCGATCGCGATGCGGTTGTTGGCCGAGGTGTCCTCGGGGTGGCGGAAGCGGCGCAGGGCGAAGCCCACGAGGGGCAGCGGCAGCACCAGGGCCGTCCAGCCGAAGGTCCCCGCGAGGACCTCGTGCACCGCCACGGCGGGGACCGCCAGCCACGGCGCGGACGCGCCGGGCAGGTTCCACCACTCGACGGCCGCGGCGAGGAGGCCCAGCATCAGCAGGAAGAGGGCGCCGCCGTCGCGCAGCGACTCCGCGGGCACGTCCGTGCGCAGGGTGCCCATGCGGCGCACGGCGCCGCCGACCACGTGGGCGAGGGCCGTCCAGACGCCTCCGACGGCGCGGGCGCACCAGGCCAGGGCGGCGCCCGTGCCGTGCAGCACCCGCGGGGAGCTCGCGGCGGGCGCCGCGGAGCCCCGTCCGGCGGTCGACGGACGGCGGGTGGAGGTGGACCGGCTGGATCCCGACGACCGCGCAGAAGACGTGCTGTTCTTGCCACGCGACGTCGAGGCGCCCTTGCGGGCGGGGGAAGTACGAGTCGCCATGCTCCCAGGGTAGACCACGGCCTCCCCCCGTCAGCGGTGCCGCACGGGGGGAGGGACCGGGGGCTCAGGCCTCGATGACGACCGGGACGATCATGGGCTTGCGGCGCAGCCGGCGGCTGACCCAGGAGCCGATGGTGCGGCGCACCACCTGCTGGAGCTGCTGGGTGGTGTGGTTCTTGCCCGAGTGGTTGATGGCGTCCTCGAGCGCGGCGGTGATCCTCGGCTTGATCTCGTCGAACACGCTGTCGTCCTCGGCCACGCCGCGGGCGTGCACGTCCGGGCCGGTGACGACCTTGCCGGTGTCCCGGTTGACCACGGTGATGACGGAGATGAAGCCCTCCTCGGCCAGCACGAGCCGGTCCTTGAGGTCGGCGTCGGTGATCGTGCCCACGGAGGAGCCGTCCACGTAGACGTAGCCGCACTCGACCTGGCCGGTGATCCGCGCCTCGCCGTCGGCCATGTCCACCACGGTGCCGCCCTCGGCCAGGAGCACGTGGTCGGTGGGCACGCCGGTCTCCTCGGCGAGCTTGCCGTTGGCGATGAGGTGGCGGACCTCGCCGTGCACCGGCATGACGTAGCCGGGCTCCACGATGTTGTAGCAGTACAGCAGCTCGCCCGCGGCGGCGTGCCCGGAGACGTGCACCCTGGCGGTGCCCTTGTGGACCACGGTGGCGCCCAGCCGCATGAGCCCGTTGATGATCCGGAAGACCGAGTTCTCGTTGCCGGGGATGAGGGAGGACGCGAGGATCACGGTGTCGCCCTCGGTGAGCTGGACCTTGTGGTCGCCGTTGGCCATCCGGGACAGCGCGGCCATCGGCTCCCCCTGCGACCCGGTGCACATGATGACCAGCTCCGAGTCCGCGTGCTCGTCGATCCGCTTCTGGTCGATCAGGGTGTTCGGCGGGACCTCCAGGTAGCCCAGCTTCTCGGCGATGGTCATGTTGCGCACCATGGACCGGCCCATGAACGCGACCTTGCGCCCGTGCTCGGCGGCGGCGTCCAGCACCTGCTGCACGCGGTGGACGTGCGAGGAGAAGGACGCCACGACCACGCGCTTCGGGGCGCGCCCGATCACGTCCGCGAGGACGGGGCCGATGTGCTTCTCCGTGGGGGTGAACCCGGGGACCTCGGCGTTGGTGGAGTCGGTGAGGAACAGGTCCACGCCCTCCTCCCCCAGCCGGGCGAAGTGGCGCAGGTCGGTGATCCGGCCGTCGAGCGGCAGCTGGTCCATCTTGAAGTCGCCCGTGTGCAGGACGGTGCCGGCCTTCGTGCGCAGGAACACCGCGAGGGCGTCCGGGATCGAGTGGTTGACGGCCACGAACTCGCACTCGAACTCGCCGAGCCGCTCGACCTGCCCCTCCCGCACCGCCATGGTGTAGGGCTTGATCCGGTGCTCCTGGAGCTTCGCCTCGATGAGCGCGAGCGTCAGCCGGGAGCCGATCACGGGGATGTCGGGGCGGCGCTTCAGCAGGTACGGGACGGCGCCGATGTGGTCCTCGTGGCCGTGGGTCAGCACCACGGCCACGACGTCGTCGAGCCGGTCGACGATGTGGTTGAGGTCCGGGAGGATGAGGTCCACGCCCGGCTGGGTCTCCTCGGGGAAGAGCACGCCGCAGTCGACCACGAGTAGCTGCCCGTTGATCTCGAACACCGTCATGTTCCGTCCGACCTCGCCCAGCCCGCCCAGCGGGACGACGCGCAGGACGTCCTTGCCGAGGGCGGGGGGAGCCGCCAGGTCGGTGTGCCACTGGGTCATGGGACCCCTTTCGTCAGTCGATGGTCTCGAGGAGGGTGTCGGCGACGACCGAGCCCCGCAGGTCCGCGCGGATCAGGGCGGCCTCGGCCTCCGTGGGCGGGACGTGCGGGAGCCGCACGGTGTTGTGCGGCAGCCGGCCCTGCCACATGAGGATCGTCTTCGCCGCGACGGCGCCGGGGGCGCGGGTCATCGTGGCGCGGACGACGGGCTCGAGCTCGGCGTTGATCCGCCGGGCCGTGGCGAGGTCCTGGGCACGGACCGCGTCGACGAGCTCGCGGTACCGGGCGGTGGCCACGTGGGTGGTGACGCCGATGAGCCCGGCGGCGCCGATGGCCATCCAGGGCAGGGTCAGGCCGTCGTCGCCCGAGTAGTAGAGCAGGTCGGTCTCGGCCAGCACCCGGGTCGCGGCGACCAGGTCCGCCTTGGCGTCCTTGACGGCCACGATGTTGGGGTGCCCGGCCAGGGAGATGAGGGTCTCGGTCGCGATCGGGATGCCGGCGCGGCCGGGGATGTCGTAGAGCATGATCGGCAGGTCCACGGAGTCCGCGAGGCTGCGGAAGTGGGCCTCGACACCGGCCTGGGAGGGCTTGTTGTAGTAGGGGGTGACGATGAGCAGCCCGTCCATGCCGAGCTTCTCGGCCGCGCGGGAGAGGTAGCGGGAGTGCTCGGTGTCGTTGGAGCCGGTGCCCGCGAGCAGCGGCACGCGGGAGCCGACGGCCTCCTTGACCGCGCGGAACACGGAGAGGTTCTCCTCGTCGGTCATGGTGGAGTACTCCCCCGTGGTGCCGCACACCACGAGGCCGTCGCAGCCGTCGTCGACGAGCTGGACGGCCATGGCCGCGGTGGCGTCCAGGTCCACGGACCCGTCCGCGGCGAAGACGGTGATCATCGCGGTGAGCAGCGTCCCGAACAGGGGCTCGGACCGGGTCGCGGGGAGGTCGGCGGCGGAGGGCGAGGCGTTGGCAGTCATGGGTGCCAGGTTACCGCCTCCGCGGCGGGGGCACCGGCGGGCGGGCGGCGGGGGCTCGCCACCACGGTCAGGCCCGGCCCTCGCCCGGGGGGTCGGCGGGCTCCACGTTGCGGGGGGTGCGCCCGCGGGAGAGGGCCACGGCGTCGCGCATCGCGGAGCGGGCGCGGGTCCGGTCCCCGGCGGCCGCGTAGGCCAGGGAGAGCCGGTACCAGTTGCGCCAGTCGCCCGGGTCCGCCTCGGTCTGCGCCCGGACGGCCCCGAAGCGCTCGTCGGCGGCCTCGCGCACGATGCGCCCGCCGGGGGTGCGCGGGAGGTCGTCGGGCGGCAGCCCGCCCTCCTCGTGCAGCGTCCGGCCGAGCTGCTCGGTCCGGACCCCGAACAGGATCTCGCGCACGAGCGCCCACACGCCCACGGCCGGGAGCACCAGCATGGCGACGCCGAAGGCCTTGGCGATCCAGCCGTCCGTGCCCAGCAGCAGCACCGCGCGGTGCAGGCTCAGGCCCAGGTAGACGACGAGCAGCGTCACCATGGCCGCGGCGAGCAGCTTCGCCTTGCTCGTGGACTCCAGGAGCGTGAAGACGCCCGCGAAGACGAGCACGGCGAGGATCCACAGCTTCGAGCCACCGGGGACGGGCAGCAGCCACAGGGTCAGCAGGGCCGCCGCGAGCAGGCCCCAGATCCAGGCCCGGATGGAGTCCATCGGCGCTACAGCCCCAGGTCGAGGTAGCCCTCGAGCCCGTGCGTGAGCCCCTGGTGGGAGCCCACCTCCCGGACGCCGAGCACCACGCCGGTCATGAAGGAGATCCGGTCGAAGGAGTCGTGCCGGATGGTGAGCTGCTCGCCGACGCCGCCCAGCAGCGTCTCCTGGTGGGCGACGAGCCCGCGCAGGCGCACGGAGTGCACCCGGACGTCCTCCACGAGCGCGCCGCGGGCCCCGCCCGGGTCCTGCTCCGTGGCGTCCGGCGACGGCGCGACCCCCGCGGCCCGCCGTGCCTGCCCGACGAGGGCGGCGGTGCGGGCTGCGGTGCCCGAGGGGGCGTCCACCTTGTCCGGGTGGTGCAGCTCGACGATCTCGACGGACTCGAAGAACCGGGCGGCCTGCGCGGAGAAGCGCATGGCCAGCACCGCGCCCACCGAGAAGTTGGGGGCGACGAGCACTCCCACCCCGGGGTGCTCGGCCAGCAGCGCCTCGAGCCGGTCCAGCCGCTCGGCGTCCCAGCCGGTGGTGCCCACGACGCAGTGCATGCCGTGCTGCACCGCGAAGCGGACGTTGGCCTCCGTGGCGGAGGGGACCGTGAGGTCGACCACGACCTCCGCGCCGGCGGCGACCAGGGCCTGGAGGGAGTCCTCCCGGCCGAGCTCGGCGACGAGCTGGAGGCCCTCGGTGCGGCGCACCGCCTGCACGGCCTCGCTGCCCATCCGCCCGCGCGCGCCGAGCACGGCGACGCGCAGCTCGGCGGGGGCGGACGGCGGGGCGTCGGTGGTCACGGGGGCGGTGCGCTCGGTCATGGCTCCAACTCTAGGTCACGGGACGGGTGGCGCCGCCGCCGGCTCCCGGCGGCGGCGTGCGGTCAGCGGCGGGTGGGCGCCACGATGGTGGTCACGACCGGGCCCTCGGCGAGCCACCCCGCGAGCTCCCGGACCTGCTCCGGGGTCACGGAGCGGACCCGGTCCAGGGACTCGTCGATGTCGAGGAACTCCCCGGACTTCAGCTCCGCGGAGCCCAGCCGGGACATCCGGGACCCGGTGTCCTCGAGGGCGAGCACGGTGCCCCCGCCCAGCTGGCCCACGACCTTGCGCAGCTCGTCCGCCCCGATGCCGTCCCGGGCGAGCGTCTCCAGCTCGCCGGCCATGAGCGCCAGGACCTCGTCGGTGCGCGCGGGCAGGCACCCGGCGTACATCCCGAAGTAGCCGGCGTCCGAGTAGGCGCCCGAGAAGGAGAACGTGCTGTAGGCCAGGCCGCGCTTCTCGCGGATCTCCTGGAACAGGCGGGAGGACATCCCGCCGCCCAGGGCCGCGTTGAGCACGGTCATCGCGAAGCGGCGGTCGTCCCCGGCCACGAGCCCGGGCCGGCCGACGACCACGTTGGTCTGCTCCACGGGCCGCTCCAGGAAGTGCTCGCCCCAGTCCGGCTCCAGGGGCGCGGGGGTGCGCTCGCGCCGCGGGAGGGGGGCCGCCGGGGCGGCCGGGTCCCAGCCCGCGCGCTCGAGGGCCTCGGCGACGAGGGCGACGACGACGTCGTGCTCGAGGCCGCCGGCGGCCGTGACCACGAGGCCCTCGGGCCGGTAGTGGCGGCGGTAGTGCTCGACCACCGCGTCACGGGGCACCGCGAGGATCTCCTCGGGGGTCCCGCCGATGGGCCGGCCGAGGGGGTGGGCCCCCAGCACCCGCTGGGTGAACTCCTCGAAGGCGACGTCCTCGGGGTCGTCCTTGTCCATCGCGAGCTCCTCGAGGATGACCCCCCGCTCCCGCTCGAGCTCGTCCGGGTCCAGGGCGGCCGACGTCACCATGTCGGTGATGACGTCGATCGACATCGGCAGGTCCTCGGCCAGGACCCGCGCGTAGTAGCACGTGTGCTCCTTGGCCGTGGCGGCGTTGGACTCCCCGCCCACCTCGTCGAACGCCTCCGCGATCTGCAGCGCCGAGCGTCGCTCGGTGCCCTTGAACAGCAGGTGCTCGAGGAAGTGCGTGGAGCCCAGGCGGCCGGGCTGCTCGTCGCGGGAGCCGACGCCGACCCAGAAGCCGACCGTCACGGCCCGCTGGGCGGGCATCCGCTCGGTGACCACCCGGGTGCCGCACGGCAGGACCGTGCGACGGACCACATTGCCGCCGGCGCCCTCGTGGAGGGTGTGGCTGAACCCCGCGGCGGCCGTGGTCAGGGCCGCGGCCGCGGCGGAGGGGGAACTGCGGGGAACCGCCGAGAGGCGGGCGTCCGGGCCGAGGGTGCTCCCCGGGCCGCGGTCGCCCGCCTCCAGCGGCAGATCGACTGCCGTCATCCAGCTGTGCTGCTTTCTGTGCTCGTGCGGTGCTGTGCGCGGGACGGGCCCGGCTCAGGCCTCGGTGGCGTCGTCGTCCTCGGTGGGTACGTTGGGCTCCTCGGCGACCACGGGGGCCAGGGACAGCTTGCCGCGGTCGTCGACCTTCGTGATCTCCACCTGGACCTTCTGGCCCACGCCGAGGACGTCCTCGACGTCGGTGACGCGCTTGCCCTCGTTGAGCTTGCGCAGCTCCGAGATGTGCAGCAGGCCGTCCTTGCCCGGGGTGAGGGAGACGAAGGCGCCGAAGGTCGTGGTCTTGACCACGGTGCCCAGGTAGCGCTCGCCGACCTCCGGAACCTGCGGGTTGGCGATCGCGTTGATCGCCGCGCGGGCCGCCTCGGCCGAGGGGCCGTCGGTGGCGCCGATGTAGACGGTGCCGTCGTCCTCGATCGAGATGTCGGTGCCGGTGTCCTCCTGGATCTGGTTGATCATCTTGCCCTTGGGGCCGATGACCTCGCCGATCTTGGAGACGGGGACGGTCACGGAGATCACGCGCGGGGCGAACTCGCTCATCTCGTCCGGCTGGTCGATGGCCGCGTTCAGCACGCCGAGGATGTGCAGCCGGGCCTCGCGGGCCTGGGTCAGCGCGGCGTCCAGCACCGAGGAGGGGATTCCGTCGAGCTTGGTGTCGAGCTGGATCGCGGTCACGAACTCGGAGGTGCCCGCCACCTTGAAGTCCATGTCGCCCAGCGCGTCCTCGGCGCCCAGGATGTCGGTCAGCGCGGCGTAGCGGGTCTCCCCGTCCACCTCGTCCGAGACCAGGCCCATGGCGATGCCGGCCACCGGCGCGCGCAGGGGCACGCCGGCGTTGAGCAGCGACAGGGTGGAGGCGCAGACGGAGCCCATCGACGTGGAGCCGTTGGAGCCCAGCGCCTCGGAGACCTGGCGGATGGCGTAGGGGAACTCCTCGCGGGAGGGCAGCACCGGGGTGATGGCCCGCTCGGCCAGTGCCCCGTGGCCGATCTCGCGGCGCTTCGGGGAGCCCACGCGGCCGGTCTCGCCGGTGGAGTACGGCGGGAAGTTGTAGTGGTGCACGTAGCGCTTGTGCTTGACGGGGGACAGCGAGTCGATCTGCTGCTCCATCTTGAGCATGTTCAGCGTGGTCACGCCCATGATCTGGGTCTCGCCGCGCTCGAAGATCGCGGAGCCGTGCACGCGGGGCAGGACCTCGACCTCGGCGGTGAGCTGGCGGATGTCCGTCAGGCCGCGGCCGTCGATGCGGACCTGCTCGGTGAGGATGCGCTGGCGCACGGTCTGCTTGGTGAGCGCCTGATAGGCGCCGTTGACCTCGTCCTTGCGGTCGGCGAAGGGCCCGTCCTCGCCGGCGAGCTCGGCCAGGGTCGCCTGGTGCAGCGCGTCGGTCGCGGTCTCGCGCTCCTGCTTGTCGGCGATCGAGTACACCTCGGCGAGCCGGGTGCCGACGGAGGCCGCGACGGCCTCCTTGACGTCGTCGCCGAAGCCGCCGAAGCGGGGCAGGTCCATGTCGGGCTTGCCGGCGCGGGCCTTGAGGTCGGCCTGGGCGTCGCACAGGGCCTTGATGGCGGGCTTGGCGGCCTCGAGGCCCTGGGCCACGAGCTCCTCGGTGGGGGCCACGGCGCCGTTGTTCTTGATCAGGTTCCAGGAGTTGTCGGTGGCCTCGGCCTCGACCATCATGATCGCGACGTCCTCGGAGCCGTCCTTGCCGGTCACGACGCGGCCGGCCACGGCCATGTCGAACACGGCGTTCTCGAGCTGCGAGTGCTTCGGGAAGGCCACCCACTGGTGCTGGCCGTTCTCGCCGGCCATGAGCGCCACGCGCACGCCGCCCACGGGACCCTGGAAGGGCATCCCGGACAGGGTCGTGGCCATGGACGCGGCGTTGATCGCGACGGTGTTGTAGATCTCGTCCGGGTTCATGGACAGGATCGTGACGACGACCTGCACCTCGTTGCGGATGCCCTTGCCGAAGGCGGGGCGCAGCGGGCGGTCGATGAGCCGGCAGGTGAGGATCGCGTCCGTGGAGGGGCGGCCCTCGCGGCGGAAGAACGAGCCCGGGATGCGCCCGGCCGCGTACATCCGCTCCTCGACGTCGACCGTCAGGGGGAAGAAGTCGAAGCCCTGGCGGGGGGACTTGCCCACCGTGGTGGCGGCGAGCATGGTGGTGTCCTCGTCGATGGAGACGAGGGTGGAGCCGGCGGCCTGCTTGGCGAGGCGGCCGGTCTCGAAGCGCACGACGCGCTTTCCGTAGGAGCCGTTGTCGATGACGGCTTCGGCGTACTGGATCTCGGGACCCTCCAAGGGTCACCTCCGTTTCGTGTCGGCGGGACCGTCCGCGCGTCACCCGGTCTTCGATCGAGATCCACGGAAGGTCCGGGGCCGCGGGGGCCGTCCGGTGTCCGGAGATCACTACCGAGGACCGCGAATGATCGGCGCGGTGGCCCCGTCTGGTGTTCGATGGTGCTGTCTCTGGTGGTGCGGGGTCCGCCCGGCTGCTGTGCCGTGCGGGCCCGGTGCTCGGCGGCGTCCTCCCGTTGCCGGGCGGACGCCGCCGGGTGCCGACTAGCGGCGCAGGCCGAGCCGCTCGATGAGCGTGCGGTAGCGCGTGATGTCGGTGTCGCGCAGGTAGGTCAGCATGCGGCGACGGCGACCGACCAGGGCCATCAGGCCGCGGCGGGTGTGGTGGTCGTGCTTGTGCTGCTTCAGGTGCTCCGTCAGATCGGCGATCCGGCGGGTCAGGACCGCGATCTGCACCTCGGGCGAACCGGTGTCGCCCTCGTGGGTGGCGAAGTCCTTGATGATCTCCTGCTTGATGGCGGCGTCGAGTGCCACGTGTAACTCCGTTCGAGTCAGTACCGTGCGGCCCGGACGACGGGCTCGTCGCCGGGTCCCGGGACTCCCCCGGGGGTCCGACAACCACGGACTGCAGTCGGACCGCCGTCCAGTCTAGCGGACCCGGGCGCGCCGCCCCACCCCCGGGCGGCGCGGCGCGCTGCGCTGGGCCTCCCCCGGCCGGTGGGCCAAGATGGGAGGGACACGACGGCGGGGTCCCGGCGCACGGCCCGTCCGGGCCGGGCAGGACCGGGCCGGCAGCACGTGGACGAGCAGGACGAGACGAGCAGGAGCAGCGCGTGAGCAAGGACGAGAAGGACGGGCGGGGCCCGGCGGTCGCCGACCGCACGCACACGATGCGGGACGGCCGGCGCATTCCCGCGATCGGGCTGGGCACCTACCCGATGGACGACGCCGGGGCCGAGGCCGACGTCGCCGAGGCCCTCATGCTGGGCTACCGGATGGTCGACACCGCGGTGAACTACGGCAACGAGACGGGCGTGGGGCGCGCGATCGCGGCGGCCGGCGTGCCGCGCGACGAGCTGTTCCTCACCACCAAGCTGCCGGGCCGGGACCACGGCACGGACTCCGTGCGCCGCTCGCTCGAGGGCTCCCTGCGGCGGCTGGGCACCGACCACGTGGACCTGTACCTCATCCACTGGCCGAACCCGTCGGTCGGCCGGTACGTCGAGACGTGGCGGACGATGCTGGAGCTGCGGCAGGAGGGGCTCGTCCGCTCGGTGGGGGTGTCCAACTTCACGCCCGCCCACATCCGGCGCCTGGTCGAGGAGACCGGCGAGACGCCGGCCGTCAACCAGGTGGAGCTGCACCCGCAGTACCAGCAGGAGCGGCTGCGGGAGTTCCACGCGGAGCACCGCATCATCACCCAGGCCTGGTCCCCGCTGGGCCGCAAGACCGATCTGCTCCAGCACGAGTGGATCGCGCGGATCGCCCGGCGCACCGGCCGCACCCCGGCCCAGGTCGTCCTCCGCTGGCACCTGCAGTCGCACACCGTGCCGATCCCGAAGAGCTCCGACCCCCGGCGCATGGCCGAGAACCTCGACGTCTTCGACTGGGAGCTGGACGAGGAGCAGATGCACCGGCTGCAGATGCTGCACACGGGGATCAGCGGGTCGGGGTTCGACCCGAACGAGCACGAGGAGATGTAGGGGCCCGGCCGGCCGCCGGGGCTCAGGCCTCGGCGGCCAGGATGCCGCGGGTGCGCTCGACGTCGTCGTCCATCTGGGCCACGAGCTTGTCGACGCCCTCGTAGGCGACCATCCCGCGCAGCCGGGCGACGAACTCCACGACCACCTCCTGGCCGTAGAGGTCGAAGTCCTCGACCCGCTCCTCGGGGCGGTCGATGACGTGCGCCTCGACCTGCCGGGGCACGTTCTCGAACGTCGGGTTGGACCCCACGGAGATCGCGGTGGGCCAGCGGGTGCCGTGGGCGTCGAGCAGCCACCCGGCGTACACCCCGTCCGCGGGGACGAACCCGGCCGCGTCCGGGGACAGGTTGGCCGTGGGATAGCCGAGCTCCCGCCCGCGGGCGGCCCCGTGCACCACCTCCCCGCGCATCCGGTGGTGGCGCCCGAGCAGCCGGGCGGCCGCGCGCACGTCCCCCGCCTGCAGGCAGGCGCGGATCCACGTGGAGGAGCAGCGCCGCTCCCCCGCCGCGGTCACGGCCGGGGCGTGCTCCGGGTGCTGCTCGTGCAGGGGGTCGAGCAGGTCGTCGACCACGCGGACCTCGAACCCGTGGCGCTGCCCCAGCTCCCGGAGCGTGTCGATGTTGCCGGTGTTGTCCTTGCCCAGGCGGGTGTCCTCGCCCACCACGAGGCAGCGCGCGCCGAGCGGGCCCACCAGGGTGCCCAGCACGAACTGCTCGGTGGACTGGGCCGCGAACTCCAGGCTGTACTCCAGCACGAGGGCGGCGTCCGCGCCGGTTCGCTCGAGGGCGTCCAGCTTGTCCTCGGTGCCCATGATCAGTCCCGGGTGGCTGCCGGGGCGGTGCACCTGCGCGGGGTGCGGGTCGAACGTCACGACCACCGAGGCCCAGCCCAGCTCGCGGGCGGAGTCGACGAGCTGGGACAGCACCCGCTGGTGGCCCCGGTGGACACCGTCGAAATTGCCGATGGTGACGACCGACGGGCCGAAGCCCGGGGGGACGTCAGAGAGATCTCGCCAGCGGAACACGCTTCTCCTCGCAGGAACGGAACAGGCAGGTCAGGGTCGGGGCGGCACGGGCCGGTGCGGGCCGCCGGGCTCCTCCGCGGGGGCGGCGGCCGGGGACGGCGGACCGTCCCACGGGGCCTGCGGGGAGCGGGGGTCCTCCGCGCCGAGGGTCAGGATCCAGGCGTCCACCGAGGCGCCGCGCTGCTCCATGAACCCGTCGATCCGCACCGGGGAGCGGAAGCCGAGCCTCCAGGCGAGCTTGCGGCTGGCCCAGTTGGGGACCTTCGCCATCCAGTAAGCATAGGTGAGGCCCAGGCGCCCGAAGGCGTGCTCGAGCAGCAGCCGGCAGGCGGCCTCGGCGGCGCCGGTGCCGCGGGCGTGGGGGCCGAAGTTGAGCCCGATGTCCGCCGTGGTCCCGCGCAGGGCGTTGAGCCCCACGGTCCCGTGCAGCCGGTCGGTCCGGGCGTCGGCGACCGCCCAGTTGTACTCGCGGCCGGCGCGCCAGGCGGCGGGGACGAACTCCTCGACGTACCAGCGCGCATCAGCCTCCGTGTAGCCCAGGGGCACGGTGGTGAACTCCGCGGCCGCGGGGTCCGCGCAGTTGCGGGCCAGCTGCGGGACGTCGCGCTCCTCGAGCCGGCGCAGCACCACGGTGCCGTCGGTGAGGACGGGGACGTCGTAGTCCTCGGCGCCGTCGGGGCGTACGGGCATCGGCGGGGGTCCTTTCGGGAGGCGTGCGGCACGGGGCGCTCCGGCCCGCGACCGAGCCTACCCGGTGCGTGCCGGTGCGCCGCGCGGGACGGACGGGCGCTCAGGCGGGTGCCCGCCCGCCCCGGGGCCGGGACCGGCGGAGCCAGGCGAGGCCGACCACCGGCAGCACGAGCGGGACGTAGCCGTAGTCCTGCCCGAAGTGGGACCACACGCTCGGCTCGGGGAACAGTTCCGGGACGAGCACCGAGAGCAGGCCCACGCCGAGCACGCCCAGCAGCTCCACGGCCACGGCGGCCGTGGCCAGCCGGTGCCAGCGGGGGCCGGGCCGGGCGAGGGCCACGGTGGCCACCACGTAGACGGCCGCGGCGAACGCGGAGAGCAGGTACGGCAGCGGCGCGGCCTGGAAGTCCGTCGCGATCTGGTAGAGCGAGCGGACACCGGCGGAGAGGGAGAAGACCGCGTAGACCACGACGACCAGCCGGCCGAAGCCCGAGGACTTGCGGTCGCCGCGCGCCGGGGCGGCGCGGGGCCCGAAGCGCCGCTGCAGCCGGGTGGGGCCGTCCTGCGGGCGGTCGTGCGTCATCGGGGCCTCTCCTGCGGGGTCGTGATGGGCCGGGAACCGGTCCGGGGTCCGGGGCTCACTGGTAGTACCAGATGTAGTTCATGCGGTAGACCATGATGGCCACCACGGGCCCCGCGGCCGCGAGCACCCAGTTGGACCAGCTCGAGCGCTCCACGAGGGACCACACGAAGGTTCCGGCCGGGATGAGCAGGGCGGTCAGCAGGTAGCCCCAGTACTCGAGGGCCGATCCGGTGGGCCCGGGCCCCCGCACGTGCATGACGACCGTGCCCACGGCGTAGACGAGCAGGAACGCCTCGAGCAGCAGCACGGAGCCCTGGGTCCAGTCGTCGGGCCGCCGCCCGCGTGCGGCCTGCACGGCGCACACCAGGAAGGAGAGGGCGCCCAGCAGGGCCGCGGCCCAGAACCAGCCGTCGTAGCCCCACAGCATCAGCGCTCCTCCCGGGTGGTCCCGGGCGGCCCGGGGAACCGCTCCCCGGGCAGGAAGACGAGCACGGGCTTGGCGGTGCGCTCGCCGCGGTGGCCGCGGTCGGACAGCAGGGCCACGAGACGCCCGTCGGGGGCGAAGCCGGCGGTGACGGCGTCGTGATCCGGCGGGGTCCCGCCGTGGTCCCCGCCGCCGTCGGCGGCGCTGGGACCGATCCGGCGGCCGTGGGCGACGTCCTGGGCCTCGGCGGCGGTCAGCCGGCGGACGGGGAACAGTCCGGCGGCGGCCTCCTCCAGGCTCGTCACGGGCAGCGGGCGGCCGGCGGCCACCTCCGCGGCGAGCTCCTCCAGGGTGGACGCGTCCTCGAGGGTCCACGCGCCCACCCGGGTGCGGCGCAGCGCGGTCAGGTGACCGCCCACCCCGAGGTCGGCGCCGAGGTCCCGGGCCAGCGCCCGGACGTAGGTGCCCGAGCTGCAGGTCACGGTGACGTCGACGTCGAGGACCTCCCGTCCGGCGTCGTCGGCGGTGCGCACGAGCCGGTGCACGGCGAACTCGGAGACGGTGACGGGGCGCGCGGCGAGCTCCACGTCCTGCCCGGCGCGGACCTGGGCGTAGGCGCGGCGGCCCTCGACCTTGATCGCGCTGACCTTCGCGGGGACCTGCTGGATGTCCCCGGTGAGCCGGGCGACGCCGGCCGCCACCGCGTCCTCGTCCACCGCCGCCACGGCCCCGGGGGCGGCGACGTCGACGACCTCCCCCTCGGCGTCGTCGGTCACGGTGGTCAGGCCGAGCCGGATCGTCGCGGCGTACGTCTTGTCCCGGCCCACCACCCAGGTCAGGAGGCGGGTGGCCCGGTCGACGCCGAGCACCAGCACGCCCGTGGCCATGGGGTCCAGGGTGCCGGCGTGGCCCACCTTGCGGGTGCCCGCGAGGCGGCGGGCGCGGGCGACGACGTCGTGGCTGGTCCAGCCGGCGGGCTTGTCCACGACCACGAGCCCGGACGGCGTCGGCAGGGACGGGTCCGGACTCGGGACGTCAGGCTTCGTGCGGGTCACTTCCCCGGTGCCCCCGCCTGCTCAGCGGTCCCGGGAGGACTCGTCGTCCTCCTCGGCCGGCTTCCGGTAGGGGTCCTCGCCGGCGGCCCAGCTGGCCCCGGCGGCCTGGGCGGCAACCTCGGCGTCCTTCTCCTTGGCCGCGCGCAGCACCTCCTCGAGGTGGGAGGCGTTGACCGGGATCTCGTCCGGGACGAAGGTCAGGGTGGGCGTCAGGCGGGCCGTGATGTTCCGTCCCACCTCGCTGCGCAGGACGCCCTTGGCGGACTCGAGGGCCGCCCGGGTGTTCTGCTGCTCCTCCGCGGTGCCGAACACCGTGTAGTACAGGGTGGCGTGCTGGAGGTCGTTGGTGACGCGGGCGTCCGTGATGGTCACGAAGCCCAGCCGGGGGTCCTTGACCCGGCGCTCGAGCGCCTGGGCCACGACGACCTTGATCCGGTCGGCGAGTCGGGCGGCGCGTGCTGCGTCAGCCATGGTGGATGCTCCTCGGGTCGGGGCGGTGCGGTGCTCGGCGCGGTGCTGGCGACGAGGCGGGGAACGGTGCTGGAACGGGGGCGGCGGCACGGGCGGGCGCTGGGCCCGCCCGTGCCGCCGCGGGTGTCCCGCGCGCGGGGCGCGGGACTCGGGACGGGTCAGGCGCGCGGCTTCTCGCGCATCTCCCACGTCTCGATGAGGTCGCCCTCGTGGATGTCGTTGAAGGAGCCGAGCCCGATACCGCACTCGTAGCCCTCGCGGACCTCGGTCGCGTCGTCCTTGAACCGGCGCAGCGAGTCGATGGTGAGGTTGTCCGCCACGACGCTGCCGTCCCGGACGAGCCGGGCCTTGGAGTTGCGTCGGATGGTGCCCTTGGTGATGTAGGCACCGGCGATGTTGCCCCACTTGGAGGAGCGGTACACCTCGCGGATCTCGGCGGTGCCGAGCTCCACCTCCTCGTACTCCGGCTTGAGCATGCCCTTGAGCGCGCTCTCGACCTCGTCGATGGCGTTGTAGATCACCGAGTAGAACTTCATCTCGACGCCCTCGCGGTCGGCCAGCTCCGTCACGCGCTCGGCGGGACGGACGTTGAAGCCGATGATGATCGCGTTGTCCACGGTCGCCAGGTTGACGTCGTTCTGGGTGATCGCGCCGACGCCGCGGTGGATGACCCGCAGCTGGACCTCCTCGCCCACGTCGATCTTGAGCAGCGAGTCCTCGAGCGCCTCCACGGCACCGGACACGTCGCCCTTGATGATGAGGTTGAGCGTGTCGATCTTGCCGGCGGCCACGGCCTCGTCGAAGGACTCGAGCGTGATCCGCTTGCGGCGCTTGGCGAGCAGGGCGTTGCGGTCCGCCGCCTGGCGCTTCTCGGCGATCTGGCGTGCGGTGCGCTCCTCCGGGGTGGAGAGGAACGTGTCGCCCGCCCGGGGCACCGAGTCGAGGCCCAGCACCTGCACGGGACGCGAGGGACCCGCCTCCTCGACGGACTGCCCGTTCTCGTCGAACATGGCGCGCACCCGGCCGTACGCGGCACCGGCGACGATCGCGTCGCCGACGTGCAGCGTGCCGGACTGGACGAGCACGGTCGAGACCGCACCGCGGCCCTTGTCCAGGTTCGCCTCGATGGCCACGCCGCGGGCGTCCTTGTTCGGGTTCGCCGAGAGCTCGAGCGCGCCGTCCGCGGTCAGCACGATCGCGTCCAGCAGGTCGTCGATGTTGAGGTTCTGGCGCGCGGAGACGTCGACGAACATGGTGTCGCCGCCGTACTCCTCGGGGACCAGGCCGTACTCGGTGAGCTGGCCGCGGATCTTCTCCGGGTTCGCGTCGGGCTTGTCGATCTTGTTCACCGCGACCACGATCGGCACGCCGGCGGCCTGGGCGTGGTTGAGCGCCTCGACCGTCTGCGGCATGACGCCGTCGTCCGCGGCGACCACGAGCACGGCGATGTCCGTCACCTGGGCACCACGGGCACGCATGGCGGTGAACGCCTCGTGGCCCGGGGTGTCGATGAACGTGATCTGCCGCTCCTGGCCGTCGACCTCGGTGTCGATCTGGTAGGCGCCGATGTGCTGGGTGATGCCACCGGCCTCCCCCTCGATCACCTTCGTGTTGCGGATCGCGTCGAGCAGGCGGGTCTTGCCGTGGTCGACGTGGCCCATGACGGTGACGACCGGCGGGCGCGCCTCCAGGACGTCCTCGCCCTCGGCCGCGGCCTCGGCCTCCAGGTCGATGTCGAAGGACTCGAAGAGCTCGCGCTCCTCGTCCTCCGGGGAGACGACCTGGATCCGGTACCCGAGCTCCGCGCCCAGCAGCTGGAAGGTCTCCTCGTCGAGGGACTGCGTCTGCGTGGCCATCTCGCCGAGGTGGATGAGCACCGTGACGAGGGAGGCCGGGTTCGCGTTGATCTTCTCGGCGAAGTCCGTGAGGGACGCGCCGCGCCGCAGGCGGACGACCGTGGTGCCGTCGCCGTGGGGCACGGAGACGCCGCCGACGGACGGGGCCTTCATCTGCTCGAGCTCCTGGCGCTTCGCCCGCTTCGACTTGCGCTGCTTGCCGCGGGCACCGCCGCGCCCGAAGGCGCCCTGGGTGCCGCCGCGGCCGCCGCGGCCGGGGCCGCCGCCGGGACGGGAGAACCCGCCCCCGCCGCCGCCGGGACCGCCGCGGCGGGGACCTGCGCCGCCGCCGGCCGGCCGGGAGCCGATCGGGGCCACGCCGGTGGTGTGCCCGGGCATCATGTTCGGGCTGGGGCGTGCGCCGCCGGGGCGGGGACCGCCCTGGGGCCGCGGGCCGCCCTGGCCCTGCGGACGGGGACCGCCCTGACCCTGGCCCTGCGGGCGGGGACCGCCCTGGCCCTGGCCCTGGGGACGCGGTCCGCCCTGGCGCTCGGGACGGCCCGAGCGCATGCCCTGCTGGGCGGCGAACGGGTTGTTGCCCGGACGCGGACCCGCCGGGCGGGGAGCACCGGGGCGCGGCGCGGCCGAGCCCGGACGGGGCGCGGTGCCACCGGGACGCGGCGCGGCCGAGCCCGGACGGGGCGCTCCGCTGCGGCCCATGCCCTGCTGGCTGGCGAACGGGTTGTTGCCCGGGCGCGGGCCCGGGGCGGGGGTCCTGGCGCCCGGGGCCGCCGGGCGCTGCGGCGCGGACCGCTCCGGGGTCGAGGACGGCTCGGCGGAGCGCTGCTCGGGCGCCTTCTCGGCCGGCCGCTGCTCGGCGGCCTTCTCGGGCGCGCGCTCCGGCGCCTTCTCGGCGGGCTTGGCGGCCGCCGGGCCCGGGGCGGGCGCGGAGGTGCCGGGCCGGGACGAGGCGCCGGGCTTGGACGCGGGCTTGCCGGCGGGCGCCGGGGCCGCCGGGGCGGACTTCTCCGCCCGGCCGGCGAGGGCGGAGCGCAGCTTCTTGGCGACGGGCGGCTCGACGGTCGAGGACGCGCCTCGGACGAACTCACCCAGGGTCTGAAGCGTGGAAATCGCTTCCTTGGACGTTATTCCGAGCTCTTTCGCGAGCTCGTGAACGCGGGGCTTGGCCACTTCTCTCCTGTCTCGGTCCGCACCGAAACAGGCACGAACCACTTATTTTCCGTTGAGGCTCCCGGAGCATCGGCCGTCGAGGACGGCGCGGGGTCGCGGGAGGCCGTTGGCAGAGCACAACGAAGCACTCATCGCTGGGCACTCATCGGTTTTCCATCGGTTCTCTGACTCGCTTTCCAGTTCTTCACCCGCGAACGGACGTGGTCACCGGTCCGGTCGGACCGCGCGGGCTGCCGTCCGGGGACGGCTGTGGTCGGCACTCGTGCGTCCGGTCGCCGGGGCTGCCCCCGTGGACAGCAGAGCGTCCAGTGCGGGGGCGACCGCCTCCGTGTCCACGACCGCCCGGAACGCGCGCCGGAAGGCGCGCCGGCGCAAGGCCGAGTCCAGGCACTCGTGGGAGGGGTGGAGCCAGGCTCCGCGACCGCCGAGGCGGCCGTCCCGGTCGACCACGGCCCGGAGGCCGCTGTCGGTCGGTTCGGTCACCACACGTACGAGCTGGTCAGGGTGTTCGGTGGTCCGGCATCCGATGCACGTGCGACGGGAGTCTGCACTCACTCGCTCGGTACTCCTCGTCTCGCGCCGGGACGTCGGGGACGTCCCGTGCGGGCCGGGAGCGGGCGCCGGACAGGGACCACCAACGATCTGACCGCTGTCCAGTCTATCCCGGGGACCGCCCTGGGCCGAAACCGGGGGCGCGCGGGATCCCGGGACCGCCCCGGGGCGGGGGCGCCGGTCCCGCCGCGGCGCGGCTCAGCGGCGCTCGGCGGCCTTCGACTCGGGCACGATGTCGATCTTCCAGCCCGTGAGCTTGGCGGCCAGGCGGGCGTTCTGGCCCTCCTTGCCGATGGCCAGGGACAGCTGGGTGTCGGGGACCACGGCGCGGGACGAGCGGGCCCGCTCGTCGAGCACGCTCACCCGGGACACCTTGGCCGGGGACAGGGCGTTGGCGATGCAGCGGGCGGGATCGTCCGACCAGTCGACGATGTCGATCTTCTCGTCGTGCAGCTCGTTCATCACGGCGCGCACGCGGGAGCCCATCTCCCCGATGCAGGCGCCCTTGGCGTTGATCCCGGACTGGGTGGCGCGCACGGCGATCTTGGTGCGGTGGCCGGCCTCGCGGGCGATCGCCATGATCTCCACGGAGCCGTCGGCGATCTCCGGCACCTCCATCTCGAACAGGCGGCGCACCAGATCCGGGTGGGACCGGGACAGCGTGATGGACGGGCCCTTCATGCCGCGCTTGACCTCCACGACGAAGGCGCGGATGCGCGCGCCGTGCGGGTACTTCTCGCCGGGGGCCTGCTCGTGCGGGGGCAGCACGCCCTCCACGGTGCCGAGGTCGACCTGGACCATGTGGGGGTTGTGCCCCTGCTGGATCTGCCCGGAGACGATCTCTCCCTCCCGGCCCTTGAAGTGGCCCAGGACGGCGTCGTCCTCGACGTCGCGCAGGCGCTGGAGGATGACCTGGCGGGCCGTGGAGGCGGCGATCCGCCCGAAGCCGGCCGGGGTGTCGTCGAACTCCCCGACCGCCTCGCCGTCCTCGTCCAGCTCGGGCGCCCAGATGGTGACGTGGCCGGTCCGGCGCTCGATCTCGGCGCGCGCTCCCGGCAGCGCGCCGGCGGTCTTGTGGTACGCCAGCAGGAGGGCCTGCTCGATGGTGGGGATGAGCAGGTCCACGGGGATGTCGCGCTCACGCTCCAGCAGTCGGAGGGTGCTCATATCGATGTCCATGTCCGGCCTTCCTCACCTGACGGCCCCGGGGACGGCGCAGCGCACCGTCGGGGATGACGGGGCGCCGCCACGGGTCGTGCTCGCGCACTCGTCGTCGCACTCGGTTGTCGTCGCACTGCGGACCGCGGCGCCGGTGGGCGCCGCGGCGTCAACGGCACATCTTACACTCGTGCCGAGTGTGGCCGGGTCCGTCAGTCCGTGAACTCGACCTCCACCCTGGCCCGGCGCACGGCTTCGAAGGCCCAGCGCTCCGGGTCGAGCAGTCGGGCCGGCATCCCCTTCTTCACCTGGTGGCTGCGCTGCAGGACCACGCCGTCCTGGCCGACCTCGAGCAGGCGGGCCGTGAACTTCTCGCCCTCCACCGGGGTGACCCGCACCAGCCGGCCGATCGAGCGGCGCCAGTGCCGCGGGGCCGCGAGCTCCCTCGTGGCCCCCGGGGAGGACACCTCCAGCTCGTAGGCCGAGCCCGGCACGGGGTCCGTGCGGTCGAGGAGCTCGGACACGGCCCGGGAGACCGCGGCGATCCGGTCGATGTCCACGCTGTCGGTGCTGTCCTCCGGCAGGTCCACGAGCACCTGCAGCACGAGCCCGGTGCCGGCGGGCTTCAGGGCGACGTGCTCCAGGACGAGCCCCGACTCCTCGACCGCGGGGCCGATCAGCTCGGCCAGCCGCTGGTCGTCGGGTCCGGGGGTGCTCTGCTCGCTCACGGGGTCTCCTCGTGCTGTCGGGACGTCGGGGTCGGTCCTGGAGATCCTATGATGAACGCGGCCCTCCGCCGTCCCCCGCCGCGTCCCCCAGGAGCCCCCGGTGACCGATCCCCGCACGCCCGTCCCCCGGGTGCTCCCGCTGGTGCTGGGGGTCCTGCTCGCCACCGGGGCGTCCGGGGCGTGGTGGCTGGACTCCGCCCGGCCGGTGCCCCCGGACGAGGTCGCGCGCGCCGAGGCGTGGCGGGGAACCGAGGCGCTGCTCGCGGCGCCCGCCCCGGCGCCCGCCGCCGCGTGGGCGGACGTGCGCGCCGACCTGGCCCGGCAGCTCGAGGCCCTCGGTCCCGCGCCCGACGACCGCACGAGCGCCGCCGCCCGGGCCGGGCGCCCCTCCCCCGCCGGCGGCACCGGCGGCGTCAGCCCCGGAGACGCCGGGGACGCCGGGGACGCCGCGGAACCGGGCGCCACGGCGTCCGCCGTGCTGCGGACGACGGCGACGGCCCTCGCCGGGGACGCCCTGGCCGCCGAGGACCCCGCCCTGGCGCGGGTGCTCGCCGCGGCGGCGGTCTCGCGGGCCACGGCGGCCCGGCAGCTCGCGGTCCCGCAGGGCCCGGCGCCGCAGGTCCCGGCTCCGGCCGGCGCCGACCTGTGCGACGCCGCCGGGGATCCGGCCCCCGGCGGGACGACCGCTCCCGGGGCCGTCCTGTGGTCGGCGCTGGACCGCGCCGGCTACGCCTTCGAGGCGCTGGCCGCCCGCACCGGGACGGCCGCGGACGCCGCCGCCCCTGACGTTGCCGCCCCGGCCGGTGCCGTCCCCGCCGAGCTGGCGGCCCGGGCGCGGGCGGACGTCGAGGAGCTCCTGGGGTCCCCGTCCGCCCGGCGGGTGCTCGCGGCGGACCCGGGGCTGCCGGCGGGCGCCTACGTCCTGCCCGAGGACGTGCGGGAGCACCCCGGCCGGGTCGCGGACACGGCGGCGCGGGACGTGCAGGATGCCGCCGCGCACGTGCTGGCCCGCGGGGACGCCGGCGACCGGTGCTGGGCGCTCGTGGCGCTCGAGCGCGCGACCGGGCTGCGCGCCGCGCTCACGGGGGAGGTCGACGCCCTGCCCGGCGTGGTCCGGGACGACCCGCCGCGGTGACCTCCCGCCCGGTGGGGCGGCTCAGGCTCCCCGCAGCACGTCGACGCCCAGCTTGAGGATGAGCAGCGAGACCACGGTGAGGAACACCACCCGGATGAAGCGGCTGCCGCGGGCCACCGCGGTGCGCGCCCCGAGGTAGCCGCCCAGCATGTTGGACAGCCCCAGGACGAGACCCAGGCCCCACAGCACCGACCCGTGGCCGAAGAAGAACACGAGCGCGCCCACGTTGGTCGCGAGATTGACGATCTTCGCCTTGGCGCTGGCGGCCAGGAAGCTGTAGCCCAGCAGCGTGATCATGGCGATGACCAGGAACGAGCCGGTGCCCGGGCCCATCACGCCGTCGTAGAAGCCGATGACGGTGCCGATCACCATCGCGGTGCCGTAGTGCCGCGCCCCGCTGTGGCGCAGCTCGGTGAGCTGCCCCACGGTGGGCCGGGCCACGGTGAACAGGAGCACGGCCACCAGCGCGGCGAGGATGATCGGGCGGAACACCGCCTCGGGCAGGGACGCGGCCAGCGCCGCCCCGCCGAAGCTGCCGAGAAGCGCGACGCCGGCCATGGGCAGGGCGGTGCGCAGGTCGGGGGACGTGCGCCGGTAGAAGGTCAGCGCGCTCGTCGCGGTGCCGAACACGGAGCCCATCTTGTTGGTGGCCAGGGCCTGGACGGGGCTGATCCCCGGGACCATCAGCACCACGGGCAGCTGCAGCAGGCCGCCGCCGCCGACCACGGCGTCGACGAATCCCGCGGCGAGTCCGGCCGCCACCAGCAGGGCGACGACGCCGGGGTCCATCTGCTCCAGGCCCGAGGCCCCGAGCCAGGCGCCGAGCCCCTGCACGGGATCAGCCGCGCACTGCGGCGGCGACCACGGCGGCGACGCCGTCCCGGGGCACGTCCTCGTTGCTGCCGCTCGCGCGGTCCTTGAGCTCGAGGACGCCGTCCTTGAGGCCGCGGCCGACCACCAGCACGGTGGGCACGCCGAGCAGCTCGGCGTCGCCGAACTTCACGCCCGGGGAGACCTTGGGCCGGTCGTCGAAGAGGACCTCGAGCCCCTCCGCCTCGAGCTCGGCCACGACCTTCTCGGCCTCCTCCAGCACCTCGGGGCCCTTGCCGGTGGCGACCACGTGGACGTCCGCGGGGGCGACCTGGCGCGGCCAGAGCAGCCCCTTGTCGTCGTGGTAGGCCTCGGCGAGGGCGGCCACCGCCCGGGTGACCCCGATCCCGTAGGAGCCCATGGTCACGGTGACGAGCTTGCCGTTGCGGTCGAGCACCTTCAGCCCCAGTGCCTCCGCGTACTTGCGGCCCAGCTGGAAGATGTGGCCCATCTCGATGCCGCGGGCCGCCTCGAGCGGGCCGGAGCCGTCCGGCGCGGGATCGCCGGCCCGGACCTCGGCGCACTCCAGGACGCCGTCCCAGGCGAAGTCGCGCCCGGCCGTGAGGTCGTAGACGTGCTGGCCGGCCACGTTCGCCCCGGTCACCCACCGGGTGCCGCGGACCACGCGCGGGTCCACGAAGAAGGGGATGCCGGTCGAGGACTTCTCGCCGAGCACGGCCTGGTCCGGGGACAGCCCCGGCCCGATGTAGCCCTTGACCAGCAGCGGGCAGGCGCGCAGGTCCTCGTCACCGGCCTGCTCCACCAGCACCTCGCCGGAGACGTCCAGGGCGGCGCCGATGCCGGCCTCGATGCGCTTGAGGTCCACGGCGCGGTCGCCGGGCAGGCCGACCGCCACGAGCCGCCTGGCGCCGTCGGGCAGGACGACGGCGAGCACCACGTTCTTGAGGGTGTCGCCGGCGGTCCAGGGTCCCTCGGCGCGCGGGTGCAGCTCGTTCGAGCGCTGCACGAGCGTGTCGATCGTGGGGCTGTCCGGGGTCTCGAGCACCCGTGCCTCGGGGGCCCCGGCGGGATCGGTCTCCGCGGGCACCACGGTGGTCACCGCCTCGACGTTGGCCGCGTAGCCGCCGGGCGAGCGCACGAACGTGTCCTCGCCGATGACCGTGGGGTGCAGGAACTCCTCGGAGCGGGAGCCGCCCATGGCCCCGGACTGGGCCGAGACGGCGACCACGGGCAGGCCGAGGCGCTCGAAGATCCGGACGTAGGCCTCGCGGTGCCTGGCGTAGGACTCGTCGAGACCGGCGTCGTCGACGTCGAAGGAGTAGGAGTCCTTCATGACGAACTCGCGCCCGCGCAGGAGACCGGCGCGGGGGCGGGCCTCGTCCCGGTACTTCGCCTGGATCTGGTAGAGGGTGACGGGGAGGTCCTTGTAGGAGGAGTACAGGTCCTTGACGAGCAGCGTGAACATCTCCTCGTGCGTGGGCGCGAGCAGGTAGTCGGCGTCCTTGCGGTCCTTCAGGCGGAAGAGGTTCTCCCCGTACTCCGTCCAGCGGTTCGTGACCTCGTAGGGCTCGCGCGGCAGCAGCGCCGGGAAGTGCACCTCCTGGGCGCCGATCGCATCCATCTCCTCGCGCACCACCTGCTCGACCTTCCCGAGCACCCGCAGGCCCATCGGCAGCCAGGTGTAGATGCCCGGGGCGGCCCGGCGGATGTAGCCGGCGCGGACGAGCAGCTTGTGGCTGTCCACCTCGGCGTCGACCGGGTCTTCGCGGAGGGTTCGCAGGAACAGGGAGGAGAGTCGCAGCGCCACGAGGGCTCCGTTTCTCCCGGGGAGCGCGGCGTGGTGCGGCCGGGCCCGGGCGTCGAGAGGGTGGGCGGCGCCGACGGCGCCGCTGATTCCGGTCAAATCTACACCCCCCGCCCCGCCCGGCCGCACCGGGATCGGCGGCCCCGGGCGCTCAGAGCAGGACGGTGGCGAAGGTCCCGACCCGCTCGAAGCCGACCCGCCGGTAGGTGGCGAGGGCCCGGACGTTGTAGTCGTTGACGTAGAGGCTGACCACCGGGGTGCGCCGGCGGGCGAGGCGCACGGCCGCCGCCATGCAGGGCGCCGCCAGCCCCCGGCCGCGGTGCGCCGGGTCCACCCACACGCCCTGCACCTGCGCCACGCCGCGGGCCACCGAGCCGAGGTCGGCCTTGAACACCACGCGGCCCCCGTCGTCGGTCAGCACGAGGCAGCGCCCCGCCTCGACGAGCGCGGAGACCCGGTCCCGGTACCCGCGGTCGCCGCCCGTGTACGGGGAGTACCCGACCTCCTCCTCGAACATGGCGGCGCTCGCCGGGAGCACGGCGGGCAGGTCCTCGGGGCGTGCCACGCGCACGCCGGGGTGCGGGGCGGGCGCGGGGTCCCGGTCGATGGCCAGCAGGGGCTGGACGGGGCGCAGGTCGAAGGGCCGGGGCCACGAGCGCTCCACCCGGGACCACAGCCCGAGGACCAGCTCGGCGGGCCCGAACAGCGAGGCGTGCCGGGACCCGCCCCGCCGCAGGTGCCCTCCGACGAGGTCCAGGCCCGGGCCGTCCAGGGACACGGGCACCACGTTCGTGCCCACCCAGCACGCGCCGGTCAGCTCACCGTCCGGCCCGGCGGTGCCGACCACGGGCGGGATCCGCGAGCCTCTGCTCCCGCGGTACGACTCGACGTGGGCGGCCACGAAGGCGTGGGCGACGGGGTCCGCCTCGAGCAGCCGGTCCAGCTGGGCCGGATCGACCTCCCCCGCCGGCACCAGCCGCGGCGCCGTCCTCCGCTGCGTCCTCACCCGCCCGTCACCGGCCCGTCAGCTGACGCTCACGACGGGGCTGCCCGCCGTGGTCTCCCCGTTCTCGTCCGTCTCCATCTCGGCGGCGATGCGGTTGGCCTCCTCGATCAGCGTCTCCACGATGAGGTCCTCGGGGACGGTCTTCACGACCTCGCCCTTGACGAAGATCTGGCCCTTGCCGTTGCCGGAGGCCACGCCGAGGTCGGCCTCGCGGGCCTCGCCGGGGCCGTTGACGACGCAGCCCATCACGGCCACCCGCAGCGGGACGGTGAGCCCCTCGAGGCCCGCCGTCACCTCGTCCGCGAGCGTGTAGACGTCGACCTGCGCGCGGCCGCAGGAGGGGCAGGAGACGATCTCGAGCTTGCGCGGGCGCAGGCCCAGGGACTGCAGGATCTGGTTGCCGACCTTGACCTCCTCGACCGGCGGCGCCGAGAGGGAGACGCGGATGGTGTCCCCGATGCCCTGGGAGAGCAGGGCGCCGAAGGCCGTGGCGGACTTGATGGTGCCCTGGAAGGCGGGGCCCGCCTCGGTCACGCCGAGGTGCAGGGGCCAGTCGCCGCGCTCGGCGAGCAGCTGGTAGGCCCGGACCATGGTGACCGGGTCGTTGTGCTTGACGGAGATCTTGAAGTCGTGGAAGTCGTGCTCCTCGAACAGGGACGCCTCCCACACGGCGGACTCGACGAGCGCCTCGGGCGTGGCCTTGCCGTACCTGTCCATGATCCGCTGGTCGAGGGAGCCGGCGTTCACGCCGATCCGGATGGACACCCCGGCGGCCTTGGCCTCGCGGGCGATCTGGCCGACCTGGTCGTCGAACTTGCGGATGTTGCCCGGGTTCACCCGCACGGCCGCGCACCCGGCCTCGATGGCCGCGTAGACGTACTTCGGCTGGAAGTGGATGTCGGCGATCACCGGGATCGGGGACTTCATGGCGATGATCGGCAGGGCGTCGGCGTCGTCCTGGGACGGGCACGCCACCCGGACGATGTCGCACCCGGTGGCGTTGAGCTCGGCGATCTGCTGCAGGGTGGCGTTGATGTCCGTGGTGGGGGTGGTCGTCATGGACTGCACGCTCACCGGCGAGTCGGAGCCGACGCCCACGGACCCGACCCGGATCTGCCGGGTCTTCCGGCGCGGGGAGAGGACGGGCTGGGGCGCGGCGGGCATGCCGAGGCTGACCGGGGTCAAGGAGTTCCTCCGAGGAATCGAGGGCAGGAGCTGGAGCGGTGGCGCCGGGACCCGCTGGCCGGGCCCGTCACCGGTTCCCATTGTGCCCCATGCTCCGGGGCGGCCCCCGGTGCCGGGGGTGCGATTCCTCCCACGCCGAACGCCCGCCGGCCCCGGGGGCGCGCCGGCCGGCCCGGGCTCAGAACAGCCGGACCGGTTTGACGATGTCCGCGTAGATCAGCAGCACGGACATCCCGATCATCAGCACGGCCACCGCGTAGGTCACCGGCAGCAGCCGGGCGGGGTCGAACGGGCCGGGGTCGCGGCGGCCGAGCAGCCGGGCGCTCCCCCGGCGCAGCGCCTCCCACAGCGCCCCGGCGACGTGCCCGCCGTCGAGCGGCAGCAGCGGCAGCAGGTTGAAGACGAACAGGGCCAGGTTGACGGAGCCGACCAGGCCCACGAGGGAGGCGGCCTTGTCCCGCAGCGCGATCTCCTCGTGCGCGGCGATCTCCCCCGAGATCCGGCCGACCCCCACCACGGAGATCGGCCCGTCCGGGTCCCGGGGCGCGTCGGAGAACGCCGCCTCCCCCACCTCGTAGATCCGCTGCGGCAGGTGCAGGACCACCCCGGCGATCTGCTGCAGCCCGTCCAGCACCGCCCCGGGCACCGCGGTCAGCGGCTGCCGGACGGGCTCGCTGGTGGGGCTGATGCCGATGAACCCGACCTCCTCGTAGCGGGGGGCGCCGTCCTCGCCGGTCACGGCGGCGCCGGAGTCGTCCAGCACGGGCCGCGAGGAGAGGATGGGGGTCAGCGCCGCGGACACGGTCCGGCCGTCCCGCTCGACCACCACCGGGATCCGTTCGCCGGCCCGGTCCCGGATCCGGGCGGTGAGCTCGTCCCAGGAGCCGACCGGGGCGCCGTCGACGGCCGTGACGACGTCCCCGGGGCGCAGCCCGGCGGCGTTCGCGGGGGCCTGGGGGTCCTCCGGCCGGCACTCGGTCTGCCCGGCGGCCTGGCGCTCCGCGGCCACCACGCACTCGGACACCCACGCGACCGTCGTGGTGGGCGTCGCCGTCCCGAAGCCGGAGAGCAGGACGGCCAGGCACAGGGTCCCGAGCAGGAGGTTCATCACCGGGCCGCCGAGCATGATCACGATCCGCTTCCACACGGGCAGCCGGTAGAACACGCGGTCCTCGTCCCCGGGGAGGAGCTGGTCCGCGGCGCCGCCGCGGGCCTCGGCCGCCATCTGCTGGAACACGCCGGTGCTCGAGGCGCGGGCCGTCGAGCCCGCGCGCGCCGGCGGGTACATCCCCACCATGGAGATGTAGCCGCCCAGCGGGACCGCCTTGAGCCCGTACTCCGTCTCGCCGCGCCGGCGGGAGAGCACGGTGCGCCCGAAGCCGACCATGTACTGCGTGACGCGCACGCCGAAGAGCTTGGCCGGCACGAGGTGGCCGATCTCGTGGAGGGCGATGGAGACCGCGATGGCGGCGGCGGCCAGCAGCACGCCCACGAGGAACAGCACGACACCCATCCGTCGGACCTCCCGGGATCGTCGAGGGACCCCGGCGGGCGCCGGGGACGTCGGGGCCGTGCGCTCGGCACGGCGAGGACCAGTCTGCACCACGATCCTGGACGTCGGGCACCGGGCGCACCAGGGCACGACGACGGCCGGTGCCCTCCCGGGAGGGAGGCGCACCGGCCGTCGGAGGGCTGCGGGGCGGGGCGCCTCAGCGGCGCAGGATCCGGCGGGCCAGCCGGTTGCCCACCACCTGCACGAGCTGGACCAGGACCACGATGACGGCGACCGCCGCCCACGTGACCTCGTCGTTGAACCGCTGGTAGCCCAGGCGCAGGGCGAAGTCGCCCAGGCCGCCGGCGCCGATGGCACCGGCCATCGCCGACATGTCCGTGATGCCGATGACCAGGAACGTGTAGCCGAGCACCAGGGGGCCCAGCGCCTCGGGCAGGATCACCGTGGTGATGATCCGGCCGCGGGAGACGCCCATGGAGCGGGCCGCCTCCACGACCCCGGGGTCCACGCTCATGAGGTTCTGCTCGACGATGCGCGCCACCGCGAACATGGCCCCGATGGTCATCGCGAAGATCGCGGCATTGGGCCCCAGCCGGGTCCCGACGACCCCCTGGGTCACCGGTCCCAGCGCGGCCAGCAGGATGATGAACGGGATCGGCCGGACGAAGTTCACCACGAGGTTGAGGCCCTCGTGCACCGCCCGGTTCTCCAGGATGTTGCCCCGGCGGGTGACGTAGAGGCCGACGCCCACGAGCAGACCGAGCAGGCCGGCGAGCAGCAGCGTGACCGCCACCATGTAGAGGGTCTCCCCGAGCGCGGACAGCAGCTCGGGTCCCAGGACGGACCAGTCGTTCACGCGGCCACCTCTCTCAGGGTCGTGATGCGGGACATCTCGTCGACCACGGCCTGCACGGCCGCGTCCGCACCGGTCAGCTCGAAGGTCAGGGACCCGAACGACTGCTCCTGGAGCACGCTGATCCCGCCGTAGGCGATGGTGAAGCGGACCCCGCGGGCGGCGCCGTCCGAGAGCACCCCGCCGATGTCCACGCCGTCGCCGACGTCCACGATCACCAGGCGCCCCCGGTGGGCGCGGCGCAGCCGCTCGACCTCACGGGCGTCGGGCACCGAGTGCAGGACGGAGGAGACGAAGCGGCGGGCGGTCTCGGTGCGGGGCCGGGCGAAGATGTCCACGGTGGAGCCGTGCTCCACGACCTTCCCGTCCTGCATCACGGCCACGCGGTCGGCGATCGCGCGGACCACGTCCATCTCGTGGGTGATGATCACGATCGTGATCCCGAGCTCCCGGTTGACCCGCTGCAGCACCTGCAGCACCTCCTGGGTGGTCTCCGGGTCGAGGGCGCTCGTCGACTCGTCGGCCAGGAGCAGCTTCGGGCTGGTCGCCAGGGCGCGGGCGATGCCCACGCGCTGCTTCTGCCCGCCGGAGAGCTGCTCCGGGTAGTTGCCGGCGCGGGCGGCGAGGCCCACGAACTCGAGCAGCTCGGCCACCCGTGCCCGGCGCTTCTCCTTCGGCCAGCCGGCCCGCTTGAGCGGGTACTCGACGTTGCCGGCGACGGTGCGGGAGGTGAAGAGGTTGAACTGCTGGAAGATCATCCCGATCTCCTGCCGCACGGGCGCCAGCTCGGTCTCGCGCCGGCCGGCCACCTCGAAGCCCTCCACGGTCAGGGAGCCCGAGGACACGGGCTCGAGCCCGTTGATCAGGCGCACGAGGGTGGACTTGCCCGCCCCGGAGTAGCCGATCACGCCGAAGATCTCGCCGCGGCGGACGTCGAGGGTGACGTCGTCGACCGCGAGCACCTCGCGCGCCGCCCGCCCCGAGCCGGTGCGGAAGGTCTTGGAGACGTTGCGGAAGGAGACGAGCACCTCGTCCGGGCGCCCGGGTGCGGGCGGCCCGGCGGGGACCGCCGCGCTCACTGCTCCTGGTCCTTCAGCTCCTGCTGGTAGCGCGCGGTCAGCTCCTGGAGCTCCTCCGGCTCCAGCTGCAGCGGCACGGCGGTGTCCTTGGTCTCCTCCATCTCGGCGTCGAGCACGGCCTGCTCGTGGTAGAGGTCCGCGACCTGCCGGAGGGTCTCGTCGTCGGCGAGCTCCTCCGTGGTGGTGAAGAGGTTGACGTAGGCGCGGGAGCCCTCGGACTCGGGGTCGTCCTGGGCGAGCGCGGACTGCGGGTCGATGTCGGCCCGCGAGAGGAAGTCGTTGTTGATGACCGAGCCGGCCACCGAGTCGAGCGAGAGCACCGTCTGCTCCGCGGAGACCGGCGTGACCCGCACCGTGGAGGCCTCGGTGTCGACGTCGAGCTCGGTGGGGATGAGGGTGTCGCTGCTCAGCTCCACGAGACCTGCGGCCTCGAGCACGAGCAGGGCCCGGGAGAGGTTCACGGCGTCGTTGGGCACCGCGATCTCGTCGCCCTCCTGGAACTGCTCCACGGAGTCGTACTGGTTGGAGTACAGGCCCAGCGGGTAGATCGAGGTCGAGCCGATCGGGGTGATGGAGCCGCCGGCCGCGTTGTTGTAGTCGGCGAGGAACGGGACGTGCTGGAACCAGGTCATCTCCACGTCACCGGACTCGGTGGCGGGGTTCGGCTGGTTGTAGTCGGAGAAGTCGACGTACTCGACGGTGATGCCCTGCTCCTCGGCCACCCGCTGGAGGGCGTCGTGGGTCGGGTCGGTGCCCACCACGCCGATGGTGACCTTGTCGTCGGCGAGCACGCCCTCGCCGGAGGACTCCCCGGCGGAGCCGCCGCAGGCGGTGAGGGCGAGGCCGAGGGTCGTGGCCAGGGCGAGGAAGGGGAGGCGCTGCGATCGCATGTGGTGCCTTTCCGTGGGTCCGGGGTGTCGGAGGTCTCCACCGGGGCCAACGGGTCCGGCGGCCACGGTCGAGGGCGCGCCGGAGGGCGCGTGCGCGGTCGGACCGTACTTGCCGCCGGCCGTCGTCGGCCGGTGCCGGATGGTTCACCTGGGGCACCCCACTACGGGAGAGGGTTGCCGCCCAGCAAGCCAGGGCTGCACGCTGGGACTCGTCATCCGCCTGACAGACTAGCACGTGCGGCGGGGCCGGGCCCGGCCCGGTCAGCGGGCGAGGACCTCGCGGGCCCGCCGGCGGGCCCAGCGCTCGGCCGCCAGCACGGCCTCGAGCTCCAGCGGGCCGTCGTCGTCGTGCTCGCCCAGCACCGCCTCGACGGTGTCCACGATGGCGGGGAACCGGATCCGGCCGTCGTGGAAGGCGTGCACCGCCTCCTCGTTGGCCGCGTTGAACACGGCGGGGAAGGTCCCGCCCCGCTCCCCCGCCGCCTTGAGGAGCTCGACGGCGGGGAACGCCACCGGGTCGAGGGGCTCGAAGGTCCACTCCGTGGCGCGCGTCCAGTCGCACGGCAGGGCGGCCCCGGGCACCCGGTGCGGCCAGGCCAGGCCGAGGGCGATGGGAAGGCGCATGTCCGGGGGCGAGGCCTGGGCGAGGGTGGAGCCGTCCACGAACTGGACCATGGAGTGCACGACCGACTGGGGGTGGACCACCACGTCGATGCGCTCGAGGGGGACGTCGAAGAGCAGGTGGGCCTCGAGCACCTCGAGGGCCTTGTTCACCATGGTCGCCGAGTTGGTCGTCACCATCAGGCCCATGTCCCACGTCGGGTGGCGCAGCGCGTCCCGGGGCGTGACCGTCTCGAGCTCCGCCCGGGACCGGCCGCGGAAGGGCCCGCCGGAGGCCGTCAGCACGAGCCGGTCCACCTCCCCGGCGGTGCCGCCGCGCAGCGCCTGCGCCAGCGCGGAGTGCTCGGAGTCCACGGGGATCAGGGCGTCCGGGTCCCCGGTGGCCGCGGCGGCGGCCTTGACGAGGGCGCCGCCGGCGATCAGGGACTCCTTGTTCGCCAGGGCGAGCCGGTGCCCGGCCCGCAGCGCCGCCAGCGTGGGGGCGAGGCCGATGGAGCCGGTGATCCCGTTGAGCACGAGGTCGGCGTCGGGGTGGGCGGCGGCCGCGGACGCGGCGTCGGGCCCGTGCACGACGTCCGGGCGGTATCCCCCGGCCCCGGCGGACGCGGCCCCGTCCGCGATGAGGCCGGCCAGCCGGGCGGCGTCCTGGGCGGTGCCGCTGGTCGCCACGAGCGCGGCGCGGGTCTCGAGGGCCTGCTCGGCGAGGAGCTCGAGGTGCCGTGCTCCGGCGGCGAGGGCGACCACGGTGAACGGGTCCGCGCCCTCGAGCTCGCGGGCGGCCCGCACGACGTCGAGCGCCTGGGTGCCGATCGAGCCCGTCGAGCCGAGGACGCTGATCCGGCGGGGGCCGGCGGCGGCCAGGGCGCGCAGCTCGGGTGTCGGGCGGGTGCGGGGCGAGGTGGCGGGGGGCGTCATGGCCCCAGTATCCCCCAGCGCCACTCCTCGGTGCGGTGCCCGCAGGGGGTGCCTGCGGACGGCCCGGAACGGGCCGAGGCCCCGTCCACCGGGAGCGGTGGACGGGGCCTCGGCGACCGACGGGGGTGGGGTCAGCGCGTGGCGCGACCCTTGCGGCCGGAGACCGCGCCCCAGATGAAGAGCACGATGAGGGCTCCCACGACGGCGGTGATGATGGTGCCGATGTCGAACGCGGACTCCAGGTCCCCGATGCCGATCAGCGAGCCGAGGAAGCCTCCGAGGAGGGCCCCCACGATGCCGAGGACGATCGTGACGATGATGCCGCCACCCTGGCTGCCCGGCATGATGAGCTTGGCGAGGGCGCCGGCGATGAGGCCGAGGATGATCCAGCTGATGATTCCCATGATGGCTCCTTATCCGTCCCGGGAGGGACTTTTATTGTACGCAACCGGCGAGTATCCCTGGAATACCCTGAGGTTGCTTCTGCGCCTCACCCTAGCCGACGGTCAGCCGCCTGTCTGTTCCCGTTAGCCAATCGACGCGTTCCTCCCGGACGCGGACCGGCCCGCCGGAAGCCGGGGCTTCGGGCGGGCCGGTGGATCCTCCCAGGTGGGAGCGGGGAATCCGTCAGTGGGCGACGGGCTTCTCGGCGCCGATGCCTGTGAGGGAGCGCACCTCCATCTCGGACTGCTTGATCGGGTCCTCGAGACGGCGCTCCGTCATGGAACCGATGAAGCCGAGCAGGAAGGAGGCCGGGATCGAGACGATGCCCGGGTTCTGCAGCGGGAACCACGCGAAGTCGGCCGTCGGGATCATCGACGTCTCGGTGCCGGACATGACCGGGGAGAAGACGATGAGGCCCACCGAGATGATCAGGCCGCCGTACATGGACCAGACCGCCCCCCGGGTGGTGAAGCGCCGCCAGTACAGGGAGTACAGGATGGTCGGCAGGTTCGCCGAGGCCGCGACCGCGAAGGCGAGCGCCACGAGGAACGCGACGTTCTGGCCCTGGGCGCCGATGCCGCCCGCGATGGAGACGAGACCGATGACCACCACCGTGGTCTTCGCCACCTTCAGCTCCTTGCGGGGATCGGAGTTCCCCTTCTTGATCACGCTGGTGTAGATGTCGTGGGCGAACGAGGCCGAGGCCGTGATGGCCAGGCCGGCGACGACCGCGAGGATCGTGGCGAAGGCCACCGCCGCGATGATGCCCATCAGCAGGGACCCGCCGAGCTCGAAGGCCAGCAGCGGGGCCGCGGAGTTCACGCCGCCGGGTGCCGCCTGGATCCGCTCGGCGCCGATGAGGGCCGCCGCGCCGAAGCCCAGGATGAGGGTGAAGAGGTAGAACAGGCCGATCAGCGAGATGGCCCAGACCACGGAGGTGCGCGCCTCCTTGGCCGTGGGCACCGTGTAGAAGCGCATGAGCACGTGGGGCAGGCCCGCCGCGCCGAAGACGAGGGCCAGGCCCAGGGAGATGAAGTCCAGCTTGCTGGTCTCGCTCACGCCGTACTTCAGGCCCGGCTCGAGGATGGCCGGGTTGCCGGAGACGGCGACCGCGTCACCGAGCAGGGAGGAGAAGTTGAAGCCGTAGAGCGCCAGGATCCAGACGGTCATGACCGCCACGCCGGAGACCAGGAGCACCGCCTTGATGATCTGCACGTAGGTGGTGCCCTTCATCCCGCCCACGAGGACGTAGACGATCATGAGCACGCCCACGACCACGATAACCAGCGACTGCCCGACCCGCGAGCTGATGCCCAGCAGCAGCGACACCAAGGCGCCCGCCCCGGCCATCTGGGCCAGCAGGTAGAACGCGGACACGGCGAGGGTGGAGATGGACGCCGCGACGCGCACGGGGCGCTGGCGCAGGCGGAAGGACAGGACGTCCGCCATCGTGAACTTGCCGGTGTTGCGCAGCAGCTCGGCGATCAGCAGGAGCGCCACGAGCCAGGCCACGAGGAAGCCGATGGAGTAGAGGAACCCGTCGTAGCCCTGGAGGGCGATCGCGCCCACGATGCCCAGGAAGGACGCCGCCGAGAGGTAGTCGCCCGCGATGGCCAGGCCGTTCTGGGTGCCGCTGAAGCCGCGGCCGCCGGCGTAGTAGTCGGCCGCCGTGGACGTGGACTTCGAGGCGCGGAGGACGATGACCATCGTGACGACGACGAACGCGCCGAAGATGGAGATGTTGATCCAGGGCGTGCCGACCGTCTCCGTGGTGGCGGCCGTCATGGGCGCGAGCGCGGTGTGCAGCTGGTGCATCGGTCAGTTCTCCTGTCCGTGGACGCCGCCGGTGGTGCCGAGGCTGGGCTCGAGACGCTCCCGGATGGCCGTGGCCTTCGGGTCCAGCTTGCGGTTGGCGAAGGACACGTAGGCCCCCGTGATGGCAAAGGTCGTGACGAACTGGAGCAGGCCCAGGACGACGCCGAGGTTGACGTTGCCGATGACCTGGATGGCGAACAGCTGCGGCGCGTACATGGCGAGCACCACGTACAGCAGGTACCAGACCAGGAAGGCGACGGCGAGCGGGAAGACGAAGCCGCGATGGGTCTTCCGCAGCTCCTGGAACTCTGGCGACCGCTGGGCCGCGGGGAAATCGATGTCGGCGACGAGGTCGTCGGCGTCGATGGGTGGCTGGGTGGACATGGGCTACCTCCTCATGTGATGTGGCCCACACTAGGCCGTTGTATGCACAGGAGCAAGGCGTAACACCCAAAAGTTGCTTTTCAGGGGTCAGGATGAACACGGAACGGCGTTTCTGGACGAGGCCCGGTCCAGCATGTATACACAGAGGCTTCGGGGAGCCTGTTTCAGCGAGAGGCCAGGAGAAGTTGGACGGCGCGGTCCAGGAAGGCGTCCACCTGCTGCTCCTCGTAGCTGCGCTCCCCCTGCGCGGGCGGGAACACGGCCCGGCGCAGCTCGGCCGGCGCGAGGTCCGCGGCGCCCTCCAGCCGGGCGCCCAGGCGCTCGCAGAGGACGTCCACGTGGGCCGCGGAGTAGCCCTGGGCCCGCGGCCGGGAGGGGCGCCGGAAGCGCTGCGTGCGCGGCCGGTCGAGACGGTTCCGGAGCAGCCGGGTCAGGGCGTCGACGTGCTCCTGCCAGGCCTCGGGGCCCCGGTCGCGCAGGCACTGCTCGCGCTCGGCCGCGGCCAGCGCGTCCTCGGCCGCGTCCAGCAGCCCGTCGACGGCCTCCGGCCGGTAACCGCCCCGCGCGTCGGCGAAGACGGCGGCGCGCACCTGAGTGCTCAGCACGGCCCCGGACCGGTGCGCCGGTCCGGGGCCGGGCGGCGCGTCCTGCAGGGCCGCGTGCACGCCGGCCAGGAGCTCGTCCACCTGGACGACGTCGTAGCCGCGCTCGGCCTCGGTGCACCGCGGGATGCGGGCGGTGGCCGGCCGGGCTCCGGGGCGGTCGGGAGGCATGGGCTGCGGGTCCTGGACGCCGGGCTCAGGCGCTCGCGGCGAAGAGCTCGAAGAGCAGGTACCCGGCGGGGACGGCGAAGAGGATGGAGTCGATCCGGTCCATCACGCCCCCGTGGCCGGGCAGGAGGGTGCCCATGTCCTTGATCCCCAGCTCGCGCTTGACCATGGACTCGGAGAAGTCGCCGAGGGTGGCGGCGAGCACGAGCACCGCGGCGAGCACGGCGCCCTCCCACCAGGCGTGGTCGAGCAGCAGCACGGCGCACAGGACGCCGATCAGCACCGAGCCGCCCAGCGACCCGGCGAAGCCCTCCCAGGACTTCTTGGGGCTGATCCGCGGCGCCATGGGGTGGCGGCCCCAGACCACGCCCACGGCGTAGCCGCACGTGTCCGAGCCGACGGCCAGCAGGATGACCGTGAGCACCTTCAGGGGGCCCGCCTCGGTGTGGTAGAGCAGCAGGGCGATGCTCAGCAGGAAGCCCACCCAGACCAGGGCGAACACGGAGCCCATGATGGACAGGATCATGCCGTCCCGGCCCCCCAGGGCCCGCCAGACGATCACGAGCGTCAGCCCCACGATCACGGCCATCATCAGCGCCTCGCCGCCACCGGCGAACGCGGCGACCGGCATCAGCACGCCCGCGGTCACCGCCGGGACGCGCGGGATGACGATGCCTCGGTAGCGCAGGGACCGGCCGACCTCCCAGACGCCGATCCCCGCCGCCGTCCCGGCGAAGAGCGCCAGGACGAGGGGCTGGACGAACAGCCCGACGAGCAGGGTCCCGATGAGCACCACGGCGACGCCCACGGCGGCCGGCAGGTTCCGGCCGGCGCGGGAGGGGGCGGTGTGCCGGCGCCCCGGCGTGCCGGGGGTCGTCGCGGCGCCGGCCCGGACGGGCGCCGGCCGGGCACGCGGGGAGAAGGCCCCCCCGGCGGTTCCCGGGGAAGCCTTCGTCTCCTGGTGCGGTCGCGGCTGGTCCGGCATCAGACCTGCAGCAGCTCCGCTTCCTTGTTCTTGAGCATCTCATCGATCTGGTCGATGTGCTTCTTGGTCGCGGCGTCGAGGTCCTTCTCGGCGCGCTTGCCCTCGTCCTCGCCGATGTCGCCGTCCTTGACGGCCTTCTCGATCTGGTCCTTGGCGTGCCGGCGGATGTTGCGCACGGAGACGCGCGCCTCCTCGGCCTTGTGCCCGACGACCTTGACGTACTCCTTGCGCCGCTCCTGCGTCAGCTCCGGCATGACCACGCGGATGACGTTGCCGTCGTTGGCGGGGTTCGCCCCGATGTCCGAGTTGCGCAGCGCCTTCTCGATGTCGTTGAGGGCGGAGCGGTCGTACGGCGTGATGAGCAGCGTGCGGGCCTCGGGGTTCTGGAAGGAGGCGAGCTGCTGGAGCGGGGTGGGAGTGCCGTAGTACTCGACCAGCAGGCTCGAGAAGAGGGAGGGGTTGGCCCGGCCGGTGCGGATCGCGGCGAAGTCCTCCTTGGCGCCCTCCACGGCTTTGCCCATCTTGGTCTTCGCTTCGGACATGGTCTCTGAGATCACGTAGGGGCTCCTTCGTCGTGTCGCACGGAGTCCTCCGCGCGGGGTCGGTTCGGCCGGTCGCCGCGCGGGAACCACGCCGCCCGGCCGTGCTCGCCCCAGTCTAACCGGGGGCCGCCCGGCGCCGGCTCACGCGGTGACGAGGGTGCCGATCTGCTCCCCGAGGATGGCGCGGGTGACGTTGCCCTCGCCCTCCATGCCGAACACGCGCATCGTCACGTCGTTGTCGCGGCACAGGCTGAAGGCCGTCTGGTCCATGACGCGGATGTCGCGGGCGAGGGCCTCGCCGTAGGTGAGGGTGGACAGCCGCTGGGCGTCCGGGTTCGTGCGGGGGTCCGCGGTGTAGACGCCGTCCACCCCGTTCTTCGCCATGAGGACCTCGTCCGCGTGGACCTCCAGGGCCCGCTGGGCCGCGACGGTGTCGGTGGAGAAGTAGGGCAGCCCGGCGCCGGCGCCGAAGATCACGACGCGGTCCTTCTCCATGTGCCGGATGGCCCGGCGCGGGATGTAGACCTCGGCCACCTGCTCCATCTTGATCGCGGACTGCACCCGGGTGTCGACCCCGCACTGCTCGAGGAAGTCCTGCAGGGCCAGGCAGTTCATGACGGTGCCGAGCATCCCCATGTAGTCCGCACGGGAGCGGTCCATGCCGGCCTGGGAGAGCTCCGCGCCGCGGAAGAAGTTGCCGCCGCCCACCACGATGGCGGTCTCGACCTGGCCCACGGTGGCCGCGATCTGCTCGGCGATGTCGCGGACCACGCGCGTGTCCACCCCGATGGAGCCGCCGCCGAAGACCTCGCCCGAGAGCTTCAGCAGCACCCGGCGGCGGGCGGGGGCGACCCGGGGGTCCCTGCTCAGGCGCAGGGCCTCGTCCTTGATCTCGGAGGCAGAAGTGGTGGGCATGGTTCCTCCCGGCGACGACGGAGCTGCGTGGACCGGCTCGGCCCCGCGAGGGTGCAGCTGGCGCGGGGGGCGGGCCTCCCTCAGCATACAGAACGCGTCCGCCCCCGGGGGCCGGCCTCCGGGGCCTCGAGGGCGTCGTCGCAGGCGGGACCGGGAACGACGACGGAGGCGTCCCTGCCGTGCAGGAACGCCTCCGTCGCGAGCGGGCGCCGGGCGCCCGGGAGAGGACCGGTCAGGCGCCGACGCGGAAGCGGGCGAAGGCCGTGGCGGTCGCACCGGCCTCCTCGAGCACCTTGCCGACGGTCTTCTTGGAGTCCTTGGCGAAGTCCTGGTCCAGCAGGACGACGTCCTTGAAGTAGCCCTTGAGGCGGCCGTTGATGATGTTCGGCAGGATCTTCTCCGGCTTGCCCTCGGCGCGGGCCGTCTCCTCGGCGACGCGCTTCTCCGACTCGACGGTCTCGGCGGGCACGTCCTCCTGGGAGAGGAACGTCGGGGACATCGCGGCGATGTGCACGGCGACGTCGTGGGCGACCTGCCCGGCGTCGGCACCGGCCACGGCCAGCAGCACGCCGACCTGCGCCGGGAGGTCCTTGGAGGTCTTGTGCAGGTAGACGGCCACGTTGTCGCCCTCGACGCGGGCGATGCGCCGGACGACGACCTTCTCGCCGAGCAGGGCACCGGTCTCGGTGACGAGCTCGGAGACGGCCTTGCCGTCGACCTGGGCGTCCATGAGGGACTCGAGCGTGGTGGCGTCGGCGGCCACGGCGGCGTCGAGCACCTTGTTGCCGAACTCGACGAACGGGGCGGACTTCGCCACGAAGTCGGTCTCGGAGTTGACCTCGACCATGTACCCGACGGTGCCCTCGACGCGCGCGGCGACGAGGCCCTCGGCCGTGGCCCGGCCCTCGCGCTTGGTGACGCCCTTGAGGCCCTTGACGCGGATGATCTCCTGCGCCTTCTGGAGGTCGCCGTCGGCCTCGTCGAGCGCCTTCTTGACGTCCAGCATACCGGCGCCGGTGCGCTCACGCAGGGCCTTGATCTCGGTGGCGGTGTAGTTCGCCATGGAAACTCCTCACTCGGTCGGTGGTGCCGGCCGGGGCGGGCACGGGCCCGCCCCGGCCGGCCTCGGGCGGGGACGGTGCCCCGCCGGGGGAAACGGACGGTGGACGGAGACTACTCGGCGGCGGTCTCGGTCTCGGCCGGGGCCTCGGCGGGAGCCTCGGTCTCGGCCGGGGCCTCGGTCGCGGCGGCGGTCTCGGCCTCGGCCGGGGCAGCGGTCTCGGCCGGGGCCTCGGTCGCGGCGGTCTGCTCGGCGGCGTGCTGCTCGAGCAGCTCGCGCTCCCACTCGGCCATCGGCTCGGCGGCCTGGTCGGCACCGCCGGACTTCTTGTTGTGGCGCTCCATGAGCCCCTCGGCCACGGCGTCGGCGATCACGCGGGTCAGGAGGTTGACGGAGCGGATGGCGTCGTCGTTGCCCGGGATCGGGAAGGCGACCTCGTCGGGGTCACAGTTGGTGTCGAGGATCGCGACGACCGGGATGCCCAGCTTCTGGGCCTCGTCCACCGCGAGGTGCTCCTTCTTGGTGTCCACGATCCAGATCAGGGAGGGGGCCTTGGTCAGGTTGCGGATGCCGCCGAGGGTGCGCTCCAGCTTCTCCTTCTCGCGGCGCAGGAGCAGGAGCTCCTTCTTCGTGTACTGCGAGCCCGCGACGTCGTCGAAGTCGATCTCCTCGAGCTCCTTCATGCGCTCGATGCGCTTGGAGACCGTGGCGAAGTTCGTGAGCATGCCGCCGAGCCAGCGGTGGTTCACGTAGGGCATGCCCACGCGGGTGGCCTGCTCGGCGATGGCCTCCTGGGCCTGCTTCTTGGTGCCGACGAAGAGGATGGTGCCGCCGTGGGCCACGGTGGTCTTGACGGCCTCGTAGGCGCGGTCGATGAAGGACAGCGACTGCTGGAGGTCGATGATGTAGATGCCGTTGCGCTCGGTGAAGATGAAGCGCTTCATCTTCGGGTTCCACCGGCGGGTCTGGTGGCCGAAGTGCACGCCGCTGTCGAGGAGCTGGCGCATGGTAACGACGGACATGTCGTCTCCTGGTCTCTCGTGCGGGAGGGCGTGCGACGACGCCCGGCCCGCGGGTTCGGTTCTCGGCTGCGTCCGGCGGACGAGCCCCTGGTGCAGCGGTGGACGGACCCTGCGGGTCCGTCTCCCGGCCGCCGTGCCGCACCCCGCCGGGACGGGGAACGCGGACCGGGGCGGCCGGACCGGGACGGGAGGTCCCGGCGGCGCTGCGCGCGAAGTCAGCTGCTCGCCACCGCGCCGTCGGCTCCGGCGTCGGGGCCGGGTCCGGGTGGGCGCGAGGGCGCGCCACGAGGGGCGCCTCAGAGCACACTGCGGGATCGAGTGTACTACAAGGGCCTCGTCCGCCCTGCACCCGGCCGGGGGCTGCCGGAGGGGCCCCGGGACCGTCCACAGCACGGGGCCGGGCGGCCCTCCGCCCGGCCCCGGTGGCGGACAGTCGGGACATGCCCACCGGACCCTCCCCGCTCCTCCGTCTCCTGCACCGGCCCCGTGCCCGGACCGGGCCGGCCGGCGTGGTGGGGCTCGCGATCGTGCTCGTGCTGGGGGTGCTGCTCCCCTCCCCCGGTTCGGCGGCCCAGGGGTGGGCGTGGCCCCTGTCGCCGCGGCCGGCCGTGGTGGGCGAGTGGGTCCCGCCCGCCCAGCGGTGGGCGCGGGGCCACCGGGGCGTGGACCTGGACGCGGGCCCGGGCGCCGCCGTGCGCGCCCCGGCCGCGGGAACGGTGGCCTTCGTGGGGTTCGTGGTGGACCGCCCGGTGCTCACGCTCGACCACGGCGGGGGTCTGCGCTCGAGCTTCGAGCCCGTCGAGTCGTCCCTGGTCCCCGGGGACCGGGTGCACCGCGGCGAGGTCGTGGGCGTGCTGCGCGGCCGGGACCACTGCGGGCCGGGCACCTGTCTGCACTGGGGCGTGCGCCGGGACGGCGACTACGTCAACCCGCTGCAGTTCGTCGGCGCGCTCGAGCCGTCGGTGCTGCTCCCCGTGCCCGAGCGGCTGCGCGCGGCCGCTCAGCCCTCGTCGTCCTGAGCGTCGTCGACGCCCTCCTCGACCTCCTGCTGGACCTGGTCGGCGCCCTCCTCGACCTGGCCGGCGCCCTCCTCGACCTCCTGCTGGACCTGGTCGGCACCCTCCTCGACCTCCTGCTGGACCTGGTCAGCGCCCTCCTCTACGTCCTCGGTGGAAGTGTCGCAGCCGGTCAGTGCGGCGAGCGCCAGGGCGGCGACGGACAGGAGGCTCCACGGCGTGCGTCGGCTCATCTCGGCGTCCTCTCGGTGGGTGGTGCGCGGATCGGACCACCAGTGCACCACATCCGCAGGGGACGCGCACCCGGTGGACGGGACGTGCGGACGGAAGCACCCCTCCCACCGGGGGACGCGCGGTGGAAGGGGTGTCGGGTAGGGCCGGTGGGGCTTGAACCCACGACCGAAGGATTATGAGTCCTCTGCTCTGACCAGCTGAGCTACGGCCCCGCGCCGGGACGGGCCCGGCGGCGCAGCACCACGTTACCGCACGAGCGAGGCCAGCCTGGTCCGGATCCGTCGCGGGCCCGCGGCGGGGGCGCGCGCCGGCTCCTGGTGCTCGCGCGCTCTCGGAGCAGGAGTGCGCACGGACTCCGGGTGCTCGCCGCGGTAGAGCCGCAGGAACGTCTCCAGGGTCCGCGGGAAGCTGTGCTGCGCGACCTTGCGGCGGCTCTCCCGGCCCATCCGGGCGCGCTCCTCGCGCGGGGCGCCCAGGACGAGGGCGAGCTTGCGCGCCAGGTCCTGGGCGTCGCCGGGGGCGAAGAGCCAGCCGTTGACGCCGTCCTCGGCCAGGTGCGGCAGGGCCCGTGCGTCGGCCAGGACCACGGGCCGGGACGCCGCCATCGCCTCCAGGGTGACCAGCGACTGGAGCTCGGCCGTGCCCGGCTGGCAGAACACGTCGGCCCGCAGGTAGGCCGCGCGCAGGCCCTCGTCCGGGACGTAGCCCAGGAAACGGACCCGGTGGGCGACCCCCAGGGCCCGCGCCAGCTTCTCGAGCGCGGGCCGCTGCTCGCCGTCGCCCACGATCTCCAGGTGGGCGTCGAGCTCGGCGGGCAGCACGGAGATCGCCTCGATGAGCACGTCCACGTTCTTCTCCACCGCGAGCCGGCCGGTGAACAGCACGGTCGGGTGCGCGGCCGGCTGCCGCCGCTCGCCGTCGTGGGCCTCGTAGTCGGCGATCCGGATCCCGTTGGACACGGCGAGCACCGTGTCGGGGAAGCCGTTGCGGCGCATGGCCTCCACCGCGAGCGGGGTCGGTGCGGTCACCACGTCGCAGGCGCCGAACACCCGCACCATGTCCCGCCACGACACCGCGCGGTAGCGGTTCAGCACCCATGCCGGGAACGGCAGGAACGGCTCCAGGTTCTCGGGGACGAAGTGGTTGGTGGCCACGGTGCGGATGCCCCGCCGCCGGGCCTCCCGCACCAGCATCCGGCCGAGGATGTAGTGGCACTGGACGTGCACGACGTCGGGGCGCACCTCGTCCAGCACCCGGCGGATCTCCCCGGCCACCTGCCACGGGAAGCACAGGCGGAAGTACGGGTGGGTGAAGGCCCGGTGGGAGCGGAGCCGGTGCTCGACCACGCCGTCGTCCTCGGCCCGGTACGACGGCCCGGGGTCCGGCCGTGCGCACAGGACGTGCACCCGGTGGCCCTGCTCGTGCAGGCCCCGGGCCAGACGGTGCCCGAACTGCGCGGCCCCGTTGACGTCCGGGGGGTAGGTCTCGGCGCCCAGGAGGACGGTCAGGGGGCGTGCGGCGGAGGCGGTGTGGGCGCTCAAGCGTGTCTTCCCGGTCGGTCGTGTGCGGGGCGGTCGGATGCCGTGGGGCGGTCGGATGCTGCGGGGCGTGCGGCGGAGCCCGAGGGGGGCTGCGCCCGGTCCTGCCGTGCGCGTTCGGCCCGGCGCTCGAGCACCTCCGGGTGGTGCTGTGAGAGCACGGCGACCCCGACTATAGCAACGCCGCCTGCCGCGGCCATGAGCATCCCGACCGGGACGGAGAAGCCCGGCACCGCCTCGCCCAGCACCAGCAGCCCCAGGAGCACGCCCACCATGGGGTCGATCACGGTCAGCCCCGCGATCACGAGGTCCGGCGGACCCGACGCGAAGGCCGTCTGCACGAACCACCCGCCCAGCACGGCGGCGACGACGGCGGTGCCCGCGGCCAACCAGTTGACGTCGTCCAGGGGCGTGCCGGCGCTGCCCTGGATGCGGATCAGGGTCAGCCGCACGAGCACCGCCACGAATCCGTAGAGGATGCCGGCGCCCACCACGTAGAACGTCCCGCCCAGGCTGCGGCCGAACATCGCCGCGGAGACCCCCAGGACGCAGATCAGCACCACGAGCATGACCACCACGGTGTGCTCGGCCCACCGCGAGATGCCCCGGGCGGGGTCGGTCGCCGCCACGGCGCACGTCACGAAGACCGCCCCGCCCGCGGTGCACAGTCCGATCGCCGTCCAGGTGCGCCGGTTGATCCGCAGCCGGCGGTGCCGTGCGTGCAGCAATGTGGTGATCACCAGGGCCACCACGCCGATCGGCTGGACCACCGTCACGGTGGCGAGCCCCAGGGCGGTGACGTTGAGGCCGGTGCCGAGGCCCAGCAGGGTGAGACCCAGCAGCCAGCGGGGACGGCGCAGCAGGACCGCGATGCTGCGCAGGCGCAGCCGTCCCTGCGCGACGTCCGCCACGGCACTGCCCTGCTGCTGCGTCCCGACGGCCAGGCACACGGCCGAGAGCAGCGCCAGGGCGACCGCCAACCACTGGCTCATGGCATCCACCGATCTGTCGTCACGCCCGGGAGTCTATCGAGCCGGCCCGCCCGTCCGGCCCGGGGCGCGTGGACACCCGGTGAACGCACGGGGAAGGCCCGGAAGCCTGTGGCTTCCGGGCCCTCGACCGGTGCGCTCGTCCACGGGGAACCCATGGACGGCGACGTCACCGGAACAGCTTGCGGAGGAAGACGACGAACGCGCTCCCCGCAACGGCCAGCACCGTGAGCGGCTGCCACCGCTCGCCGAGGCCGGACCCGGCGGACGAGCCGGAGGTCGAGCGGGACTTCGCGCCGCCCTGGGCGAGCAGGCCCTTCACGTCCTTCGGGGTGGTCTTCACGGTGCGGCTGGTGCGGTCCACGAACCCCTTGGTGGTGGACTGGATGGTCTCGGCACGGCCCTGCACGTCGTCGCGCAGCGTCTTGAGGTGCTCGCGGCGCAGCTTGAGCCGGTGCCGCAGCTGCTCCTCGGTGGGCGCCGGGGGCTTCTGCTGGGCCGGGTCCTGCGCGGCCTCCCGCTTCTCCTGCTCCTTGCGCTCGCGGGCCAGCTGCTCCTCGCGCTGGACGCGGCTCTCGGTGTAGGCGGAGCCCTCCTTGACCACGCCGAGGTCGTACTTGACCCCGAAGAGCGCCTTGCGCGGCACGAGCGGAAGGGCCTTCTTGATGGTGGACACCCCGATGAGCGCCGCGACGGCCAGGATGATCAGGAACAGCACGGCGAGCAGCAGGGCGGCCAGCCAGGCCGGCATGATCTGCGACAGACCCGCGATCGCCGCGCCGACCAGGGCGATCGTGGCGAGCAGCAGGAACACGAGGCCGACGACGACGAAGGCCGCGCCCTTGCCCAGCGTCTTCGCCTTCTCCGTGAGCTCGAGCTTGGCGAGCTGCGCCTCGTCCTTGAGCTGCTTGGGCAGCAGCCTGGCGAAGACCTTGACGACATCGAGGATCGACGCCGATCCGGGATCGGAGTGCTCCGACCCCGCTCCCGACGCTCCGCCCGTGCTGGGGCCTACCGAATGACTCATGCCCGCCTCCGTTGATGATGAGAAAAGTACGTGGACTGAGCACCAAGCTACCATCGGGGACGCCGCCGGCGGGCGCGCACGGGGTCGCGGCTCAGCCTGCCGGGACGTGCGGGAGGGCCCGTCCGGTTCCCCGGACGGGCCCTCCCGTCGGTGCGTCGGAGTCGGGTGCTACTTCTTCCCGTCCCGGCCCTTGCCCTTGTCGCCCTTGTCCTTGTCCTTGTCCCAGTGCCGGTCCTCGTCCTGCTCGAAGTACACCCTCACGTACTTCTTCTGGCAGACCTTGTCCGACTTGCCGGTGCGGTCGACCTGGCGGGCGTCCCTGTAGTACTCGCGCCAGTCGCCCCCGTGGCACTTCTCCTTGGCGATGGACGCGGCCTTCTCGAGGCTCTTGTCCTCGTAGCGCTTCGTCTTCCAGTCGCCGCGGTGCTTGTACTTGACGACGACGTCGACCTCGCCGTTCTTGCGCTCGTCCTTCTTGCTGTGCCCCTTGTCGTCGCCCTTGCGATCGTCCTTGCCGTCAGCGAGCGCCGGACCTGCTCCCCCGATCAGCAGTCCCGCCACGGCGACACTCGCTACCAGCTTTTCCAGAGTTTTCACTGTGTTCCCCCTTGGTGAATAAGGTGAGATCAGCTTAATTCGCTTCTGACAAGGCACTCAATAGCAAACGGTGACGTTCCGGACGCGGTACGGTCACGGATCGGAACTACTGTCCGGTTCGCCCGGCGGTCGGCTCCCACCGGTGCCGGGCTCCTCGACGCCCCGGGGGCCGGAGGACGCGACGAGGGACCGGCGCCGCGCGCCCTTCGTGACGGCGCCGAGCGCCCGCTCCAGCGGCCCCTGCCCCATGGTCCGCTGCCACGTCACGGCGAACAGGACCGCCGACACGAGCTGGACGGCGAGCCACAGATGGGGCCGGTCCTCGTGGACCTCGAACGACAGGACGACCAGGTGCGCGGTGTACAGGGTCAGGGTCATCGAGCCCATCGCCGACAGCGGCAGCAGCCAGGCGCCGACCACGCGGGAGATCAGCAGGAAGGCGCCCAGGACGGCCATGCCCGTGCCGAGGCTGACCGCGATGGCCAGGGGGGTGTTGGTGTGCGGCGCGTCGACGGCGAGCGACCACCAGGTGTCGGTGGGCAGCCAGTCCTCGCCCCAGATCAGGATCTCGTCCAGTTGCCTCGCGTCCCCCGACGAGGAGGCCAGCAGCCGTTCGTAGCCGCCGAGGCCGTGGAGCAGGACGTACGAGGCCGCCTGCGCGCAGACCGACAGACCCAGGCCGACCGCCAGGAGGCGCAGCTGGGTCGCCCTCCTCCGCAGATCGAGCCGGCCGAGCCCCATGCCGGTCAGCAGGTAGGTCAGGTAGGCGAGCGCCGGATAGGTGCCGGTCAGCAGCAGCTGGGCCGCCGTCGCCCCCGGCTCCGTCAGCAGCTCCCCGAACGCGGGGTTGTCGGCGACGGGCTCGGGCAGTGCGTCGCGCAGCGACTGCATGAGCACCGGAGCCACGAGCAGGAAGACCGCCGCCGAGCCGAACAGCGGCTTCGGGCCCGCGCGCAGGAAGGGCACGGCCAGGAGGAAGAACACGCCGTAGTAGATGAGGATGTTGTCCGCCGGCAGGTCGTCGGCCAGCAGGGATCCGATGGCCAGTCCCAGCACCGCGATCAGCACCGCCCGCACCACGAGCGCCACACGGTCCGCGCCCAGCTCCCGGCCACCGTGCGGGCGGGGTCCACCGGTGGACAGGGCGAGTCCCACGCCCGCCAGCAGCGCGAACAGCGCCGCCGAGTCCCCGGAGAAGAGGATCTGCGACCAGGTCGGCTCGCCGGTCTCGTCGTCGGAGGACGGCAGGACGTGGACGGACATGAGACCGATGAGCGCCAGACCGCGGGCCGCGTCGACGCCGGTCAGACGCCTCGACGGCTTCCCCGCGGCGCTCCGGCCCCGGTTCGCGGCGGGTCCGGCTGTCCTGGCCGACCGACGCATGATTCCTCCCGAAATGTCGGGCCCCGTCCGGAAGCCGCACGGAGGATCCCGTCCGGTGCGTCCAGGATCTCGACTCGCCCGGGACCGCCCTGGACCCAGGGTGCGCCACGGACTTCCGTCCTGGCTAGGAAAAACATAAGGATTCCAAAGACATGCGTGCGGCTCGGAGCGGGACCGACAGCCCGTTTCCCGCCGCTTCCGCCCTGTCGGGCAAAGAGCGGGCATTACTTTCGCGATCGGATGCGAGTCAATGGAAGGGAGCTTGATCCGAGCTCCCGCCGGAAGGACGACCACCATGACCGCCATCCCCCGGGCCCATCCCGCCGAGTCCCTCGTCCGGGCCGGCGTCGTCGGCGCGCTCGCCGCCCGCGGCGTCACCGTCACCTCCGTCGAGATGCTGTTCGACGGCCAGGAGTGGGCCGTGACCGTGTCCCACCACCCGCCCGACATGTCGGAGAGCGATGTGCGGGTGGCGGTCTGGACCGCCGTCCTCAACTACACGGCCGTCTTCGACGTGCCCGCGCCCTCCGACGGGGTGCGGATCAGCGTCACCGGCTGACGCGCGACGCGCCGGGGCGTCACGGCCATGAGGTTGGCCGCGTCGTGGGTGCGACACCGTCGAGGTGCCCCTGAACGCCACGGACGAGCAGGTCCGGGCCGCAGCCCGCGAGCTCGCCGCCGAGTACGCGCACTGGAGGCAGTGGGTAGCACTCCTAGGCGGTCACCGACCGGCCGGGAGTGATACCGGCGGCGAATGCGCTGGAGAAACCATAGGGCTGTCTCAGCATCACCACAGGGCCAGTCCGTACAAATGGATCATGACCCGGGGCTACCGTATCCGGGTCAGACCCCGAGGAGACCCCCGTGGAGCACGAGCCCCCTGTCGAGCACGACGCGGACGCAGAGGTCGCCGCCGCCCTGGAATCCCGCCATCCGGCACTGCAGTTCCGCCGTGACGAGGACGGGGCGCTGCACCGCTTCAGTGACATCCCGCTCACGGCCACCGGCGTGCTGTCCGGTCGCCCCTTCGTCTTCACCTACCGGGGCGACCTCGCCCGCTTCCGTGTGTGGCCCACCGGCACCCAGACCCCGAGCGTCCATGACCACCGGCCCTCCGGGTTCCCGAAGCTGGAGTCCTCCCGCGGCAAGATCGTCGGCGACCCGCTGTCCAGCTCCCTGACGGCCGACCAGCTCATCGACGTGCTCGGCGAGATGATCAAGATGGCTCTCACCCATCTGAAGCCGGGCCCCGACTCCCTCCTCCCGGTCACGATCACCATGCCGGGTAGGCTGCTGGAGCCCGAGCAGGTCACCGCGCTGCTGGCGCCGTTCACCGGCCGGGACCTGCCGCCGCAGGAGGCGTTGCTGGACTGCGCAGATCTGAGCAGCTTCTCCCTGGAGGCCCTGGGCCTGCTGGCGGAGCGCACTGCCGACCTGTTCAACATCATCACCCTGGTCGGGGCCAGTACCGAGCTCGCCGAAGCGTTCACCGACGATGCGCAAGCAGAGGCGATACGCCACATGAAGCACGCCCTGATGGCTCGGCGCCGGGCCGAGCGCGAAAGGCGCGAGGGGCGCGGCTGAGACGGGCTGTCAGCACACATGGTCTCCTGACCCGCGCGCGGCCGCCCGACACCAGAGGACTCCCTGATGATCCTCACTCGCCCCCAAGGAGGCGGCCACCGCCCTGGAGGACCGATTCCTTCGCCCTGCTCCTGAAGCACCGGGGCGATCAGTTCCCACAGGCGGTCGTCGACCATCCACGACCGCGTCCTCGTCGTCGTGCAGGCACTGTGAACCACTCACACACGAGTGAGCAACGACGGACCGGGTCCTGAGACCAGGTCCCGGTGTCCCCAGGATGCAGCCGTCGTCGGGGACGACGGAGGCCCCCACCGGCGTTTCCGCCGGTGAGGGCCTCCTGTGCTGCTCCCCCGACTGGACTCGAACCAGTAACCCTTCGATTAACAGTCGAATGCTCTGCCAATTGAGCTACGGGGGACCGTGCACGCGGACGTGCAACGAGCCATCACTTTACCGTTCCCGCCGGGCTTCGACAAATCCGGTTCCGCCCGGTGGCGTCAGTCCTGGCGGAGGCCGCGCCGCTGCATCTCCAGCTCCAGCAGCTCCCGCTGGAGCTCCTGGTAGCGCTCGCGCTGCCCGGTGGGATCCGTGCGCTGGAGCTCCGCCAGCCGGTCCGACTTCCGCCGGTTGATCTGCAGCTCGAAGAGGCGGTTGAGGATGTCCGCGGTGTAGCGCTCCAGCTGCTGCTGCGTGGTGGCCGGCAGCGGGGTCACGGCGAGCTCGGCGAGGTAGCCGTGCAGCGGCTCCGGAAGGTGTCCGCGCACCCCGTCCACCCAGGCCTGCCCGCTCGGCACGGCGGCCCCGTCGCCGAGGAGCTCGGCGCGCGCGGCGAGCACGGCGTCGTGCACGGCCCCGTGCACGGGGTAGCGGAAGGCGCTGAGCCCGAACTCCTCCCAGTGCCGCGCGAGCATCAGGTCCGGGCACTGGATGACGGTCTCGAGGGCCTCGCGCTCCATCCGGGCCACGGGCTCGCGCGGGTCGGGCAGCTCGACCGGGGCCGGCCCGGACGCCTCCGGCTCCGCCGGCCGGTGCGGTGCGGGGGCCTCCTCCCGGTGGGCGCGGCCGGCGGCGTCGACGGCCCGCTGGACCTCCGCCGGCTCGAGCCCGAGCCAGCCCGCGAGCTGCCGCGCGTAGGCGGGGCGCAGGGAGCGGTCGCGGATCCGCGCCACGATGGGCGCGCAGGCGCGCATCGCCCGGATGCGGCCCTCGATGGTGTCCAGGTCGAAGTTCTTCAGCGTCGCGCGGATCGCGAACTCGAACAGGGGGCGGCGGTTCTCCACGAGCTCGGCCACGGCGGCGTCCCCGCGGGCGAGCCGGAGGTCGCAGGGGTCCATGCCGTGGGGCTCGACCGCCACGTAGGTCTGCGCCACGAACTTCTGGTCCTCCTCGAACGCGCGCAGGGCGGCCTTCTGCCCGGCGGCGTCGCCGTCGAAGGTGAAGACGACCTCTCCCCCGCCGCCGTCGTCGGAGAGGAACCGCCGGACGATCTTGATGTGCTCGGCCCCGAAGGCGGTGCCGCACGTGGCCACCGCCGTGGTCACGCCCGCGAGGTGGCAGGCCATGACGTCGGTGTAGCCCTCGACGACGACGAGGCGCCGCTGCCTGGCGATCTCCCGCTTCGCGAGGTCGATGCCGTAGAGCACCTGGGACTTCTTGTACAGGGCGGTCTCGGGGGTGTTGAGGTACTTCGGGCCCTGGTCGTCGTCGTGGAGCTTGCGGGCGCCGAAGCCGATGACCTCGCCGGCGACCGCGCGGATGGGCCAGACGAGCCGGCCGCGGAACCGGTCGTAGAGCCCGCGGTTGCCCTCGGAGAACATCCCGGTGAGCTTGAGCTCCTGGTCCGTGAAGCCGCGCTCCCGCAGGTGCTTGAGGAGGTGGTCCCAGCCGCGGGGCGCGTAGCCCACGCCGTAGCGCCGGGCCGCCTCGCCGTCGAAGCCCCGCTCGCCCAGGAACTGCTGGGCGGGGGCGGCCTGGCGGGTGTAGAGGTTGCGCTGGAAGAACTCCGCGGCGACCTTGTGCGCGTCCAGCAGGCGCTGGCGGCGGCCGACCTCCTCCTTGTTCGGCCCGGAGCCCTGCTCGTAGTGCAGCTCGTAGCCCACCCGGGCCGCGAGCTTCTCCACGGTCTCGGAGAAGGTGGTGTGGTCCATCGTCATGAGGAAGGAGATGACGTCCCCGGACTCGTCGCAGCCGAAGCAGTGGTAGGTGCCCATCTGCGGCCGCACGTGGAAGGACGGGGTGCGCTCGTCGTGGAACGGGCAGAGCCCCTTCCAGGAGCCGATGCCGGCGCTCTTGAGGGTGACGTAGCCGTCGACGATCTCCTTGATGTCGGTGCGCGCCCGCACCTCGTCGATGTCCTCGCGTCTGATCAGTCCTGCCACACCGCCAGTCTAGGCGCGCGGCCGGACGGCGGAGGGCCGCCCCGGGCCGCGCGGTGGATCGCCGTGCGGCCCGGGGCGGCCCGTGGAGCGGGAGCCGTCAGCGGCTCAGCGGGAGCGTTCCCGCAGGTCCTGCCGGGTCCGGGTACCGGTCAGGGCGAGGCCGCCCAGGGCGCCCACCGCGGCGAAGGCGAAGAAGCCCCACGGGTAGGCCAGGCCCGCCGTCAGCAGGGTGCCCCCGATGATCGGGCCCGAGATCGCCCCGAGCCGGCCGACCCCGGCGGACATGCCCAGCGCCGTGGCGCGCACGCGCGGCGGGTGATTGGCGGCGGTGAACGCGTAGACGAGCACCTGGGAGGAGAACACGAAGCAGCCGGTGACGAAGACCATGGCGTAGATCCCGAGCAGCGGCAGCTTGATCGCCAGGGCCGCGAGCAGCGCGGCCGAGCCGAGGAACCAGATGATGCCGGCTGCGCGCGGGGTGATCCGGTCGGCCACCCGGCCGGCGACCGCCAGCCCCGCGATGGCGCCCACGTTGAGGATCAGCAGGAAGCCGAGGGAGTTGCCGAGGTCGTAGTCGGCCGCCCGCATGATCTGCGGCAGCCAGGTGTTGAGCCCGTAGACGAGCAGCAGGCCCATGAAGGAGGCGACCCAGATGGCGATCGAGTTCCGGCGCCAGCCGGTGGAGAGCAGCATGGTGGCGCCGACCTTCTCGGTCTGCTCCTCGGCGGTGTGGTGCTCGAGGTGCACGCCGTAGTGCTCGGCCACGGCGCGGGCCTCGGCCATCCGCCCCTTGGACGCGAGGAACGAGGGGGACTCGGGGAGGAACACGAGCATGAGAGGCACGAGGACGAGCGCCGGCAGGGAGCCCAGGACGAACATCTCCTGCCAGCCGAACTGGACGACGACGACGATGGCGAGCGCCGCGGTGAGCACCGCGCCCACGTGGTAGCCGGTCATCACCAGGGTCGTGGCGTTGGAGCCCCGGCCGAGGCGGGCGAACTCGGTGACCATCGCGATGGCGGTGGGCAGGCAGCCGCCGAGGCCCAGGCCGGCGAGGAAGCGCAGGAGGCCGAAGACGAACACGCTCGGGGAGAACGCCGCGGCGAAGGTCAGCAGGGAGAACATGACCACGGCGCCGATGAGCATCTTGCGGCGTCCGAGCCGGTCGGTGAGGTAGCCCATGGTCAGCGCGCCGATCATCATGCCCACGAGGCCGACGGTGGCCACGGCGGTGCCCTGCGCGGTGGTCATCCCGAGTTCGTTGTTCTCGAGCATGGACGGCAGCACCGCGCCCAGGACCACGGCGTCGAAGCCGTCCAGCAGCACCGCGATCCAGCACAGCGGCGCCACCCACGCCCGGGAGCGGAGGACGGGCCGGGCGCCCGGGGAGGAGGGGGACGCGGCCTGCGGGGCGGGTCCGGTGGAGTTTTCCATGACGATCAGACCTTTGTGAGGAGGAGCACAAACGCGCCGAGTCTAGGGAGCGGCGCCGCGTGCGACCCAGCGCACAGTCATTGAACGGGATCGGCCGCCGCCCCGGTGGGACGGCTCACCAGAGCGGCTTGTCCCCCACCCGCCAGTGGGTGCCGCGGATCCGGTCGTGCAGGGACACGGCGGACAGGTCGGTGAGGGACGCGATCTGGTCCACCACGAGGCGCAGGCGGGCGGCCTCCGTGCCCGGCCCGTCGCCGAGGTCGTGCCAGTCGGCGGTGAAGGCGGGCGAGAGGAAACGGCCGTCGGAGTCCATCAGCGCCCCCACCAGGATCGAGAGCACCTCCTGCTGGTTGTCGTAGATCGGCTGGGCGTCGCGCACCGTGATGACGTAGGTCGTGGCGATGCCCTTGAGCACGCCGATCTCCTCCGTGGTCCCCTCCGGCACCACGAGCTGGGCGTCGTAGCGGGTCAGCGGGTCCTCGCCGTAGATGTCCCGGGTGGCGCCGACCGCGGACATCGCGAAGCGGCCGATGAGCTGGCTCGTCATGTTCTTCAGCCGGGCGAGGTCCTTGCGGGACCCGTCCATCTCCCGGACCCACAGGGACGAGTCCTCGAGGCGGGTCAGGGCGGCGTCGAGGGACTCCGGCGCGGCCTCGGGCAGGTACCAGCGCCGGGTGAGCTCGAGCACCCGGTCCCGCTGGGTGGTGTCGGCGAGCCAGCCCAGCTGCACGAGCCCGGAGGCGATCGCGTCCTCGACGTCGTGCACGGAGTAGGAGATGTCGTCCGAGAGATCCATGACCTGGGCCTCGAGGCACTTGGTGCGCGCCGGGGCGCCGTCGCGCAACCACGCGAACACCGGCAGGTCGTCCGTGTAGACCCCGAACTTCGGGGACCTGGTCCCGTCCGGGCGCAGCGGCGCCTCGTGGGCCTCCCAGGGGTACTTGCACACGGCGTCCAGCACGGCGCGGGTGAGGTTCAGGCCCGCGGGCCGCCCGTCGTCGTCGAGCACCTTGGGCTCGAGCCGGGTCAGCAGGCGCAGGGTCTGCGCGTTGCCCTCGAAGCCGCCGATGTGCTGGGTCAGCCGGTGCAGGGCCGCCTCCCCGTTGTGCCCGAACGGCGGGTGCCCGAGGTCGTGGGAGAGGCAGGCGGCGTCGACGACGTCGGGGTCGCAGCCGAGCATCCGGCCCAGCTCCCGGCCGATCTGGGCGACCTCGAGGGAGTGGGTCAGGCGGTTGCGCACGAAGTCGTCGGTGTCCGGGGAGACGACCTGGGTCTTGGCCGCCAGCCGCCGCAGCCCCGAGGAGTGCAGGATCCGGGCGCGGTCCCGCTCGAAGTCGGAGCGGTACTTGTTGTGGTGGTCCTCCGCCACCCAGCGCGCGACGTCGCGGGCCTCGTAGCCCGGGGCGGGCGCGCCGGTGCGGTCGATCTCGATGGACGTGTGGGGCATGCCCGGTCCTTTCCGTGTGGTGGGGACGGCTCAGCCGCCGGAGACGTCGAGCTCCGCCGCGACCAGCCCCAGCCGCTCGGCGTCCCCCAGCTCGCGGGAGCCCAGCCAGCCGTCCGGCAGGTGCGGCTTCTTCGGGGAGCCGGCGCGGCCGCGCGGGCCCTCGACCGCCTCGCCCGGGTAGCCGAGGGACAGGTCGAGCTCGTCCAGCAGCTCGCGCAGGGTCGCGAGATCCGGCACCTGGGCCATCCTGGCGCGCAGCTCACCGCCCACCGGGTAGCCCTTGAAGTACCAGGCGACGTGCTTGCGGATGTCGCGCAGCCCCTTGGCCTCGTCGCCGAACATCTCCACGAGCAGCTCGGCGTGGCGGTAGATCGTGCGGGCGACCTGGTCCACCCCGGGGCGGAAGCGGTCGGGGCGGCCCTCGAAGGCGGCCTGCAGGTCCCCGAAGAGCCAGGGCCGGCCCTGGCAGCCGCGGCCGACGACCACGCCGTCCACGCCGGTCTGCTCGACCATGCGCACGGCGTCCTCGGCGCTCCAGATGTCCCCGTTGCCGAGCACGGGCACGTCCGGCAGGGCCTCGCGCAGCTGCGCGATGGCGTCCCAGTCCGCGGTCCCCGAGTAGTGCTGCTCGAGGGTGCGCCCGTGCAGGGCCACGGCCGCGACGCCGCTGTCGCGGGCGATCCGGCCGGCCTCGAGGAAGGTGAGGTGGCCGTCGTCGATGCCCTTGCGCATCTTGACCGTCACGGGGACGTTCCCGCGGGAGGCCTCCTGGACGGCGGTGCGCACGATCGCGGTGAACAGGTCGGTCTTCCAGGGCAGGGCGGAGCCGCCGCCGCGCTTGGTGACCTTGGGGACGGGGCAGCCGAAGTTCAGGTCGATGTGGTCGGCCCGGTCCTCCTCGACGACCATCCGCACGGCCTGCCCGACGTGGACGGCGTCCACGCCGTAGATCTGGATGGAGCGGGGCGTCTCGTCCGGGTCGTGGTCGATGATCCGCATCGACTCGGGCCGGCGTTCCACGAGGGCGCGGGCCGTGACCATCTCGGTGACGTACAGGCCGCCGCCGTACTCGCGGCACAGTCGGCGGAACGCCTTGTTGGTGACCCCGGCCATCGGCGCCAGCACCACGGGGACGTCGATCGTGAGCGCGCCCAGGTGCAGCGGCGGCAGGTCGAGCCGGGCGGGGTGGTTCTCGGTACGGGTGTCCATCACCGGGGAATTCTCTCACGGACGGCAGCGGCGCAGGGCCCCGGGGTGCTCCCCGGGGCCCTGCGCCGGCCGGCGCGGGTCAGATCCAGCGCGGGTTCGCCACGTCGACGCCGACCTCGAGGCGGGCCCCGCCGCGCCCGGAGGCCCACTGCGCGACCGCGGCCAGGTCCCCGCGCACCAGGATCCCCGCGTCCTGGCCGGCGCCGGCCCCGAGCTCACCGAGCTCCGGGGCGTCGGAGACCTGGATCCGCAGCCCGGGGTCCTTGTCCTGTCCCGCCCAGTTGCCGGTCACGTCCTTCAGCAGCCGGGTCAGGACCTCGGCCGGGACGTCCGAGAAGCGGGCCCCGTTGTCGAGGTCGACCGCGTGGACCCAGACCTCGCGGTTGCGCATCCAGACGGTCTCCGCGGCCGGCACGGTCCTGCCCTGGGCGGTCCGCACCTCGTGGCCCCACGCCTCGTCCGGGGTGTCCCGCCACTCGACGTTCAGGGACACCGAGGCGTGGTCGTTCAGGTGGCGCAGCGCCCGGGCCGGCAGGGTCGCCCCGTAGGCGATCTCCTGGTTGCGGGCCTGAGGGGAGGAGTACATCGGGGTCTCCACCCCGGTGTTGGCCCACTGCACGAGCCGGGTCAGGGCGCGGGCGTTGTAGCCGACGTGGGCGATGACGTGCCGGCGGGACCAGCCGGGCAGCAGCGAGGGTCCGTCGAGCTCGTCGTCCGTGAGCTCGTTGACCTTGCGGGACCAGAACGCCGTGCCGCGGCGGACCAGCAGCAGCTGGGCCTTGAGGTCCTCGTCGGTGGTGAGGTCCTGACGGGCGACCATGGCTGACTCCTCTCGTGCCCGCGCTCAGGCGGGGTCGACGATCTTGTTGGTGAGCACGCCCAGACCGTCGATCTCGACCTCCACCACGTCGCCGGACTTCAGGAAGACCTGCGGGTTGCGGGCCCGGCCCACCCCGCCGGGGGTGCCGGTGAGGATGATGTCCCCGGGGTTCAGCGGCAGCATCGTGGAGAAGTAGGCCACGAGGTGCTCCGGGGTGAACAGCAGGTCCCCGATCGAGTGCTCCTGCATGGTCTCGCCGTTGACCCGGGTGTGCAGGACGGCCTGCTTCGGGTCGAACTCGTCGGCGGTGACCATGACGGGACCGACCGGGGTGGACTTCGCCCAGATCTTGCCCTGCAGCCACTCCTTGGTGCGGAACTGCCACTCGCGCATGGAGATGTCGTTGGCGGCGGCGTACCCGGCGATGTACTGACCGGCGTCGGCCTCGTCCACCTTGTACGCGCGCTTGCCGACGACGACGACGAGCTCGCCCTCCCAGTCCAGCTGCGGGTCCTCGGCGACGGCCTCGATGTCGTCGTTCGGGCCGGTGAGGGTCTCGGTGAACTTCGCGAAGATCGTGGGGTAGCTGGGTAGGTCTCGGCCCATCTCCTGGATGTGGCTCTTGTAGTTGAGCCCCACGCACAGGACCTTGCCGGGGTCGGCGACGATCGTCTCGAGCTCGGCGCCGGCGGCCGGGTGCGTCGGCCCGGAGGCGTCGGCGGCGATCTGCTGCCAGTTCTCCTCCGCGAGCAGGGCGCCGAGGTCGGGGCAGCCCTCGATCTCGGTGAACACCTCGCCGTCGAGGCGGGCGGCCGTGGTGGTCCCGTTGGTGCGCAGGGTTGCAAGCTTCATCGGTCAGTGTCTCCTGGGTCGGGATGTGGGGGTCGGGATGTGGGGGTCGGTGTGCGGCGACGCCCGGCGGGGCGCCACGGACGTGGTCCGGCGCGCGGGGCGGTCCGCTCCGCGCGCCGGAGGTGCGGTGCTACTTCTCCTCGCCCTCCACGAAGGTGCGGTTGAAGTTCAGCTTCTCGACGATCGGCTGGTCGCCGAACTTGAACAGGTCGAACCCGGTCTCGGCCTGGATCTGCCAGGCCGTCCAGGACGGGACGACCACCAGGTCGCCCTTCTCCACGATCCGGACCTCGCCGTCGAGCACGAACCGGCCGCGGCCCTCGAAGACCTGGTAGACGCTGGAGCCGACCTCGCGGGTGGTGCGGGTCTCGGTGCCGGGGCGGAACCGGTGGAACTCGGCCCGGATGGTGGGCATGACGTCCCCGCCGGTGGTGGGGTTCACGAAGCGCACGGCGGCGTGGCCCTGCTCCACGGTGGCGGGGTAGCCCTCGTCCTCGATGGCCAGCTGCTCGGTGAGCGCCCGGTCGGTGTGCTCCCACCGGTAGGCCCCGATCGGGGAGGACACGGTGTTGCCCAGACCCGACAGGGGCCGCAGGCCCGGGTGGCACCACAGCCGCTCGCCGCGGGAGAACTCCGGGGTGGACTCGTCGGTCACCCGGTCGATGCCGAACTCGAAGAACGCGGTGTCGGTGTAGTGCACGAACGGGATGTCGAGGCCGTCGATCCACGCCATGGGCTGGTCTAGCTCGTTGTGGTGGCCGTGGAAGTTCCAGCCCGGGGTGAGCAGGAAGTCCCCGCGGGACATGCGCACCGGGTCGCCGTTGACCACGGTCCACACGCCCTCGCCCTCGACCACGAAGCGGAAGGCGTTCTGGGAGTGCCGGTGCTCGGGCGCCACCTCGTGGCCGCCGAGGTACTGGATGGCGCACCACAGGGTGGGGGTGGCGTACGGGCGCCCGCCCAGACCGGGGTTGGCCAGCGCGATGGCCCTGCGCTCCCCGCCGCGGCCCACGGGCACCAGGTCCCCGGCCCGCTCGGCCAGCGGCAGCAGGTTCTTCCACTCCCACACGAACGGGACGGCCGCCGAGGCCGGGGCCTCCGGCATGAGATTGCCGATCTCCGTCCACAGCGGGACCATGTGGCCCGCGTCGAAGTCCTGGTAGAGGGCGTCGAGCTGGGCCTGCTCCTGAGGCGTGGGGGCCGGGACCGTCATCTGGTTGTCGTGACTCATGGTGAGCTCCTCGGTGCTCGCGGGTCGCGGGGCGGACCACCCTGCGCTGTGATGTGAGTTACTGGCCACGCTAGAGCAGGCACCGGCGGGACCGGCAATGAATTCTGCTGGATGGAAACTTCCTCCGGTGCTCCACGGCCGCTTCACCGGGGCCGGCCGGACTCGATCTCCGCGGCGATCTCGCCCTCGATCTCCCGGCACACCTCCCGCAGCGCCCGGATCACCGCCCGGTCCTCGATCACGCCGGCCCGCTGCACGGGCACGGACACCGACAGGGCGGCCAGGGGGCGCCCCTCGGGATCGCGCACGGCGCAGGCCACGGCGGAGACGCCGCGCTCGGCCTCCTCGCGGTTGAAGGCCAGTCCCACGGAGCGGATCATCGCCAGGGACCGGACGAAGGAGCCGAAGGCGGCCTCGTCCAGGTACTCCCCCACGGTCCGGGCCGAGCCCGTGCGGAACAGCCGCGCGAGGTCCTCCTCGGAGAGGTAGGACAGGAGGAGCTTGCCCGCGGAGGTGGCGGCCGCCGGGAGGACGGCGCCGCGCCGGTCGCCGACCTTGAGCAGCCCCGCCCCCTCCACGGAGCTGAGGAAGCGGACCGTGGTGCCGACCCTGACCATGAGGTTCGTGGTCTCGTGGGTCCGTTCGCTGAGCAGCTCCAGGTAGGGCTGCACGAGAGCGCGCAGCCGGCTGTGCGAGCCGGACTCGGGGACCGAGACGCCGAGCCCCGGCCCCGCGAGGTAGCGGCGGGAGTCGTCCTGGACGGCGAAGCCGCGGTAGACGAGCATCGACAGGAGGCGGTGCGCGGTGGAGGGGGCGACGCCCAGCTCCTGCGCCACGTCCTTGAGCCGCACCCCGCCGGAGTCGCGCAGCATCTGGAGCAGGCGCAGGACGTTGTCCACGGACTGCAGGGAGTAGGCCGGCTTCCGCTCCAGGTCCTGGTTCTGCACGGGCCCAGTCTAGGCGCCCGCCGCACCCCGATGGAGATCCACGACACACCGTTTGTTCCATCCAGCAGAATAAGTTTCGGGGCGTGCCGGTCACGGGCACATCCTGGTGTGACGCGCCGCACGCCGGTGGCGCCCCTCACCTGTGAAACGGAGTCCCGATGTCCGCAACGGCTCTTGCCGCCGCCGCCCCGCCCGCCCCGGTGGGCCGGCGCGCCCGATGGATCGCCGTGCTGGTCTGCTGGCTGCTCATCGTCTTCGACGGCTACGACCTCATCGTCTTCGGCACGGTCAAGCCCTCCCTCATGGAGGAGTGGGGGATGTCCCAGGCGACCGCCGGCACGGTGGGCTCCTCGGCGTTCCTCGGCATGATGATCGGGGCGGTCTTCGCCGGGCGGCTCTCCGACGGGCTGGGCCGGAAGAAGACGGTCGTCTGGTGCACGGTGGTGTTCTCCCTGGCGACCGTGGCGTGCGCCGTGGCCCCCGACGAGTGGGTCTTCGCGCTGCTGCGCCTCGTGGCGGGGCTCGGCCTGGGCGGTCTCGTGCCCTCGGCCAACGCCCTCGCCGCGGACTTCATCCCGCCCCGGTGGCGCTCGGCCATGGCCACGCTCATGATGTCCGGCGTGCCGATCGGCGGCTCGCTCGCCGCCCTGACCGGCATCCCCGTGATCCCGGCGGACTGGCTCGGCTGGGAGGGCTGGCGGTGGATGTTCGTCTTCCCCGTCCTGGCCCTCGTCGTGCTCGTGCCCGTGGCCCTGAAGGTGATCCCCGCCGACCCCGGCCCGGAGCAGCGGGCCGCCGCGGCCGCCGCGCAGATGCACGGGCCCGGCTTCGGGTCCCTGCTCCGCCCGCCCCACCTGACCATGAGCATCCTGTTCGCCGCCGCCACCCTCGCGACCCTCTTCGCCTGGTACGGGCTGGGCACCGAGCTGCCGAACCTCATGCGGCTGCAGGGCGCGCAGATCGGCGGGGCCCTGACGTTCGCGCTCGTCCTCAATCTCGGCGCGGTGCTGGGCTCCGTGCTCACGGCCTGGGCCGGGGACCGGTTCGGTCCGGTGCTCACCGGCGCCGTCGCCTCGGGCGCCGCCGCGGCCGGGCTGCTCGTGATCATGGTCGTCGGCGACGAGCCGGTCTGGCTGATCTACCTGATGCTCGTGCTCGCCGGTGTCGGCACGCACGGCACGCAGTCCCTGGTCATCGGCGCCATCACCCTGTACTACCCGGACAGCCTCCGCGGCACCGCGCTCGGCTGGGCCCTGGGCGTGGGGCGCATCGGCGCCGTCCTCGCCCCGCAGACGGCGGGGCTCGTGCTCGGCGCCTACGCCGACCCCGCCGACGGCGTCCACCCCGTGTTCCTCCTCTTCGCGGGTGCGGCGGCCGTCGCCACGGTCCTGCAGTTCGCCCTCCTGCCCGTCATCACCAAGGCCCGCCAGGCGCCCCGGGTCGTACGGACCCAGCCGGTCGCCTGACACCGTCCAGCACAGCTCGAAAGGAATCACCACCATGGCACAGCACACCAAGGTCCTCGTCATCGGAGGCGGCATCGGCGGCTTCGGCAACGCCCTCGCCCTGCGCCGGCTCGGCGCGGAGGTCGAGCTCGTGGAGCAGGCCCCCGAGTTCGGGGAGGTCGGCGCCGGCCTGCAGATGTCACCCAACGCCACCCGCCTGCTGCGCGAGTGGGGGGTGCTCGACCGGGCCGTCGAGACCGGCGTGGCCCCCCGGTACATCGTCTTCCGCGACGCCCTCACGGGCGAGGAGCTGCTCCGGGAGGACGTCACCGGCGAGTACTACGAGCGCTACGGCGCCCCCTACATCGTGGCCCACCGCTCGGACCTGCACCGCCTGCTCATGGAGGAGTGCGCCGAGCTCGGCGTGAACCTGCACAACAACGTCCGGGTGGCGAAGACCGAGAACGTGGAGGTCGACGGGCGCGCCGTGGCCCGGGCGACCGCGGACGACGGCCGGGTCTTCGAGGCGGACGCGATCGTCGCCGCGGACGGGATCAGGTCCGTGGTCCGCGCGCAGCTCTCCGACGACCAGCCCGTCGGCTCCGAGTACGTGGCCTACCGCGGCGCGCTGCCGATCTCGCAGATCACCCACGCCGGGGACATGGAGGCCGTGGTCGTGTGGATGGGCCCCGAGTGCCACCTCGTGCAGTACCCGCTGCGCCAGGGAGAGCTGTTCAACACCGTGGCCGTCTACCGCTCGCCGTCCTTCGCCGCCGGTCAGCTCGTCTACGAGGGCGACGCCGAGCTGCGCGAGGCCTACCGGGACTGCGTGCCGGAGGTCCGGGCGGCGCTCGACAACCTCAGCCACGTGCAGCGCTGGCCCATGTTCGACCGCGTGCCAATCGAGAACTGGGTGGACGGCAACATCGCCCTGGCCGGCGACGCCGCGCACCCGATGCTGCAGTACCTCGCCCAGGGCGCCTGCCAGGCCCTCGAGGACGCCGCCGCCCTGGAGGCCATCGCCGCGCGGTCCGTGTTCGCGGACCCGGAGCACCACGACGCCTCCCGGTGGAACGCCGTGTTCCGGGAGTACAACGCCGTCCGCCAGCCGCGCACCGCGCGGATCCAGACGACGGCGCGGGTGTGGGGCGAGTCCTGGCACCTCACCGGCCCGGTCGAGCGGACCGTGCGCAACATGCTGTGGAAGTCCGCGGACCGGCACGGCATCTGGGACTACACCGACTGGCTCTACGGGGAGCAGGACTACACCGGCGCCGAGGTCAGCGCCGAGGCCGGCGACCGGGCCGAGGTCCGGCGCGTCGACGCGAGCACGGCCGGCTGAGCACGTCCCCGCGCCGGCCGGACCCGGCACCGGCGCTCAGTCCCCGGGCTCCGCGAGGACGACGGAGGTCTCCACGACCGTGGCGGCGCCGGCTGCCAGGAGGTTGTCGACGACGGCGGTCAGCGGCTCCATCGACCCGTCCACCTGGAACTGCACGGGGTGGTGGTGGGCCAGCAGCGCGAGCAGCTGCTCGAGCGCGGGACCTGCCGCGGCGTCCCCCGGCGTCCAGCCGAGCACGACGTGGGCGGGCTCGTCCGGCGCGTCCTCAGGGGCGGGGACGCCGGGGGCGGCGTCGAGCTCGACGGGCCGGTAGCTCACGGCGAACGCGGAGATCCTGCCCCGCTCCCCCGGGCCCACGCCGTTGCGCAGCACGAGCGCCCCGAAGGCGTGCGCGGCGTCGGAGAGGAACAGCTGGTTGACCCGTCCCACGGACAGGTCCGCCGGCTCGTCCCAGGCGTGCACGGCCCGGTAGAACGCCCACAGCGCCCGGGTCAGCTCGACCGAGCCGGTGGCCAGGTCCTCGACGGCCTGCGCCGGTGTCCCGTCGGGGTGCTCCCGCAGCGGCTGGAGGGGCAGGGCCCCGGCGGCCACCCGGACCACGCGCGAGTCCTGGACGGGGTCCAGGCCGGCGGCCCGGGCGAAGCGCTCGCCGGCCGAGCCGGGCGCCGCCTTCGTGCGCAGGGCCTGCACGCCCGAGGGCGAGCCCGCCGCCTCGGTGCGCAGCCGCTCCAGCAGGGCCCGTCCGAGCCCTTCGCCGCGGCGGTCGGGGGCGACCTCCACGTAGGCCCACAGCCTCGAGGGGTGCAGCGCCGACTCGTAGACCGTGCCGGCGGCGACCGGCACGCCGGAGTCCTCCGCCACGACCGTGCGGGACCACGGGGCGTCGTCGTCGGGGCGCAGGGTCGCCCGGAAGGCGGCGGCCTGGGGCGTCTCCGGGTCGGGCCACACCTCGAGCAGCCGCAGGTCGTCCCCGTCCCGCCAGGGCCGCGGCCCGGGGCCGGTCAGCGCGCCGCTCATCAGCGGACGAGCTTCCCGGCGAGGTAGGACTTCACCTGGTCGAGGGCCACGCGCTCCTGGGTCATCGCGTCCCGCTCGCGGATGGTCACGGCCTGGTCCTCGAGGGTGTCGAAGTCCACCGTGATGCAGAACGGGGTGCCGATCTCGTCCTGGCGGCGGTAGCGGCGCCCGATCGCCCCCGAGTCGTCGAAGTCGATGTTCCAGTTCCGGCGCAGCTCGGCGGCCAGGTCCTTGGCCTTCGGCGAGAGGTCCTCGTTGCGGGACAGCGGCAGCACCGCGGCCTTGACCGGGGCCAGGCGCGGGTCCAGCTTGAGGACCGTGCGCTTGTCCACCCCGCCCTTCGAGTTGGGGGCCTCGTCCTCGGTGTACGCGTCCACGAGGAAGGCCATCATCGACCGGGTGAGGCCGAAGGACGGCTCGATCACGTACGGGACGTAGCGCTCGTTGGTCTGCTGGTCGAAGTAGCTGAGGTCCGTGTTGGAGTGCTCGTTGTGCACGCCGAGGTCGTAGTCGGTCCGGTTGGCCACGCCCATGAGCTCGCCCCACGGGTTGCCCTGGAAGCCGAACCGGTACTCGATGTCGATGGTGCCGGCGGAGTAGTGCGCCCGGTCGTCCTCGGGGACGTCGTAGCGGCGCATGTGGTCCGGGTCGATGCCCAGGTCCGTGAACCAGTTCCAGCACGCCTCGACCCACTCGTCGAAGAAGTGTCCGGCCTCGGACGGGTGGGTGAAGTACTCGATCTCCATCTGCTCGAACTCGCGCGTGCGGAAGATGAAGTTGCCCGGGGTGATCTCGTTGCGGAACGCCTTGCCGATCTGCCCGATGCCGAACGGCGGCTTCTTCCGGGCGGCGGTGACCACGTTGTTGAAGTTCACGAAGATGCCCTGGGCGGTCTCGGGCCGCAGGTAGTGCAGGCCCTCCTGGTTGTCGACCGGGCCGAGGAACGTCTTGAGCAGCCCGGAGAACTGCTGCGGATCGGTCCACTGGCCCTTGGTCCCGCAGTTGGGGCAGGGGATCTCGGCCATGCCGTTCTCGGGGGCGCGGCCCTTCTTCTCCTCGAAGGCCTCGACCAGGTGGTCCTGGCGGGCGCGCTTGTGGCAGGAGGTGCACTCCACGAGCGGGTCCGTGAAGGTCGCCACGTGACCCGAGGCCTCCCACACGGCCTTCGGGAGGATGATCGAGGAGTCGAGGCCCACCATGTCCTCGCGCCCGCGCACGAAGGTCTGCCACCACTCGTGCTTGATGTTCTCCTTGAGCTCCGCGCCGAGGGGCCCGTAGTCCCAGGCGGAGCGGGAACCGCCGTAGATCTCACCCGCCTGGAACACGAAACCGCGGCGCTTGGCCAGCGAGATGACGTTGTCCAGCGTGGACTTGGGGGCCATGTGGGATTCCTCCAGGGTCTCGCCCGACCGCCGGCTGCGGACGCGCGTGGTGGGTGGTGTGGCCCGGCGGTGCGCCGGGCGGGGACCGGCCGTCGTCGGCCGTCACGAACGAGGACGCCGCGGGCGACGTCCTCGTCCCAGGGTAGCCAATTCCCGCCGTGCCCGCCGACCGGACGGGACCTGGGACAATGGGGGCATGACGACTCCCCAGCAGCCCGGCGGCCCCGACGAACTGCCCATCCGCGACGACATGATCCGGCTGGGCCAGGCGCTCAAGCTGGCGAACCTCGCCGAGGACGGGGCGCACGCCCGGGGCCTGGTGGAGGACGGTCAGGTCTCGGTCAACGGCGAGGTCGAGACGCGGCGCGGCCGGCAGCTGCACCCGGGGGACGTCGTCTCCGCCGGGGGCGCCTCGGTGCGGATCACCGCGGGCGGCTGACCGGGCGGTCCGGGTCCCCCAGCACCACCTGGGTGAGGTACTCGCGCACGTGCCCCACCTCCTGCGGGCTGATCCCGTGGCCGACCCCGGTGTAGTGCACCTTCATGACGTCGGCGTGCTCGAGCGCCCACTCGGCGGTGGAGTCGACGAGCTCCTGCGGGATGACCGGGTCCTGCGGGTCACGGCCCCAGAACATCCGCAGCGGCCGCTCCCGCAGCTGCTCGTCGGCGAACAGGGGGTGCTCGCCGGGGACCACGAAGCCGGAGAGCCCCACCACGGCGGCGATCTCGCCCGGCATGTGCCGGGCGAGGGACGTGGCCATGGCCATGCCCTGCGAGAACCCCAGCAGCGTGGTGCTGGGGTGGTCCGCGGCCAGCTCCCGCAGCCACGCCGCGACGGGCTCCACGGCCTCGGCCACCCGGTCGAGGGAGAAGCTGAGGTCCGCGGCGAGCGGGAACCACTGGTAGCCGAACCCGGCGGGCTGGGGAGCGCGCACGGACGCCACGCTGAACTCGCCTGGCAGGGCCGGGACGAGACCCATGAGGTCCTGCTCGTGCGAGCCGTAGCCGTGCAGGAGCACGAGCAGCGGGGTGCCGGGGCGGGCGTCGGCGTCCCTGCTCCACACGGCGAAGGGGGTGGCGGTCCCGGTCGGGACGGTGGCGTCGGTCATGGCACCAGTGTGCCACCCGGTCCCGGGGCCCGCGGCGCGGGCGCGTGGACGCCCGCCGGGCCCGGTGGTAGACCGGGAGGCATGACCGAGACGACGCCGGGGCCCCCGGACACCGCACCTCCCGTCCACCCGTGGCGCCGCATGGTGGCGATCGGCGACTCGTTCACGGAGGGCATCGGGGACCCGGACCCCGGCTCCCCCGGCGGGCACCGCGGCTGGGCGGACCGGGTCGCCGAGGAGCTGAACCGCCTCGCCCCCGGCCTGTCCTACGCCAATCTCGCGATCCGCGGCCGGCTCTTCCGCCAGATCGTCGACGAGCAGGTGGCACCGGCCCTGGAGCTGACCCCGGACCTCGTGACGGTCTGCGCGGGCGGCAACGACATGCTGCGCCCCGGCGGGGACCCGGACGCGATCGCCGAGGAGATGGACGACGTCGTGGGCCGGCTCGCGGCGAACGGGGCGACGGTCGTGCTGGTCGGCGGCCCGGACATCGGCGCCACGCCCGTGCTGCGCGGGATCCGGGGCCGGATCGCTGTCTACAACGAGAACGTGCGCGTGGTCGCGTCCCGGCACGACGCCGTGCTGGTGGACCTGTGGGGGCTGCGGGAGCTCGCGGACCCGGCGATGTGGGACCCCGACCGGCTGCACTTCTCGCCCCTGGGCCACCACCGGATCGCGGTCGAGGCCCTGGACACCCTGGGCCTCGCGCACGGCCTCGTGCCCGAGGTGGTGCCCGACCGCCCGCCCTCGTCCTGGCGGCAGGCCCGCGGCGAGGACCTCGTCTGGGCCCACCGCTATCTGCGCCCGTGGGTGGCCCGCCGGATCCGGCGCACCAGCTCCGGGGCGCAGGTCCGGCCGAAGCGGCCGCACTTCGGCACCCCCACCGTGCCCGGGGGCGGCGTCGCGCCCGGCGAGGGACCCGGGGCGGGCCCCGGCGACGACCGGGGTGCCGCGGACGGCTGAGCGAGCGGGAACGGCTGAGGACCCCCGTCCCGGCTCAGCGCTCGGGCAGCACGGTCTCCACGAGCAGCTTGCCGAGCTGGGGAGCCTCGATGAGGAAGCCGTCGTGGCCCGAGGGCGAGGTCAGGGTGTGCCGCCGGACGTCCCCGGGCAGCGCGGCGGCCAGGACGTCGGACTCGCGGGGCAGGTAGAGCCGGTCGGAGTCCACCGCCGCCACGAGCCACTCGCACGAGGTCACGGACAGCGCCTCCTCGAGCGTGCCGCGGCCCCGGGCGACGTCGTGGGACATGAGCGTCTCGTTGACGGCGAGGTAGCTGTTGGCGTCGAAGCGGCCCGCCAGCTTGGACGCCTGGTGGTCGAGGTAGCTCTCCACCTGGTAGCGCCCCCGCCCGCCGGCGTGCGTGTCGATGACCTGCTCCTCGGCCTGCGGCGAGCGCCCGAACCGGTGGTGCAGCTCGTCGGCCGAGCGGTAGGTGATGTGGGCGATCCGCCGGGCCAGGCCCAGGCCCGTGACGGGAGGCGGGCCGTCGTAGTAGTCCCCGCCGCGGAAGTGCGGGTCCTGGCGGATCGCGAGGTTCTGCGCCTGGCCCCACGCGAGCTGCTCGGCGCTGGACTGGGCGCACGCGGCGACCACCGCGCACGCCCGGACCCGGTCCGGGTGGGTCACGGCCCACTCCAGGGCGCGGGCCCCGCCCATGGAGCCGCCGATGACCAGGCGCCAGGCGTCGATGCCGAGGGCGTCGGCCAGCGCCGCCTCGGCGTGCACGGAGTCCCGGACGGTGATGAGCGGGAAGCGGGAGCCCCAGGGGCGGCCCTCGGGGTCCACGCTCGGCGGCGCGGGGGTCGCCGGGCCCGTGGACCCGTAGCAGCCGCCCACGATGTTGGTGCAGACCACGAACCACCGGTCCGTGTCGATGGCGGCGCCGGGGCCGATCAGGCCCTCCCACCAGCCGCCGCTCTCGGCGGCGCGCCGCTCGGCCTCGGGGGCGCCGGGGCGGGCCCGGCCGGCCGCCACGTGGGTGTCCCCGGTGAGGGCGTGCTCGACGAGCACCGCGTTGGAGGCGTCCGGCGCGAGCGTCCCCCACGTCTCGTAGGCGATCCGGACGTCGGGCAGCCGGAAGCCCGACTCGAGCTCCAGCTCGCCGATCCCGGCGACCCGCGGCACGCCGTCCTCGCGGACGGCGGTCCCGGCGCCGGAGCCCCTCACGACCGTCACGGTCACTCCTGTCCTCCCTGCGCGGCCGCGGCCGCGGCGAAGCCCTGCTCCAGGTCCGCCAGGATGTCGTCGATGTGCTCCAGGCCCACGGACAGGCGCACGAAGCCGGGCTCCACGCCGGCGGCCAGCTGCTCCTCGGGCAGGAGCTGGCTGTGCGTGGTGGACGCGGGGTGGATCACGAGGGAGCGCACGTCGCCGATGTTGGCGACGTTCGAGTGCAGGGTCAGGGCGTCCACGAAGGCGGCCCCGGCCTCCCGGCCGCCGTCGAGGACGAAGCCCAGGATCGACCCGGCGCCCCGGGGCGCGTACTTCTGCGCCCGCTCGTGCCACGGGGAGGACTCCAGCCCGGCCCAGGACACCGAGCGCACGTCCTCGCGGGCCTCGAGCCAGCGGGCCACCGTCCCGGCGTTGGCCACGTGCCGCTCCATCCGCAGGGACAGCGTCTCGATGCCCTGCTCGATGAGGAACGCGTTGAACGGGGAGATCGCCGAGCCGAGGTCGCGCAGCAGCTGCACCCTGGCCTTGAGGATGTAGGACAGGTTGACGCCGAAGGGCCCCTCCGCGCCCAGGGCCTCGGCGTAGACGAGGCCGCCGTAGGACTCGTCCGGCTGGTTGAAGCCGGGGAAGCGGTCCGGGTAGCGGCCGTAGTCGAAGGCCCCGGAGTCCACGATCACGCCGCCGATGGCCGTGCCGTGCCCGCCGAGGAACTTGGTGGCCGAGTGCACCACGACGTCCGCGCCCCAGCGCAGGGGCTGGACGAGGTAGGGGGTCGCCACGGTGTTGTCCACGATGAGCGGGACCTCGTGGTCGTGGGCGATCCCGGAGACCGTCTCGATGTCGAGGACGTCGTTGCGCGGGTTCGGGATCGTCTCGGCGAAGAAGGCCTTCGTGTTCGGCCGGACCGCCCGCCGCCACGCCTCGGGATCGTCGGGGTCGGAGACGAAGGTGGTCTCGATGCCGAGCTTGGGCAGCGTGAACTTGAAGAGGTTGTAGGTCCCGCCGTACAGGCTGGGGCTGGCCACGAGGTGGTCCCCCGCGCCGGCGACGTTGAGCACGGCGAACGTCGTCGCCGACTGCCCCGCGCTGAGCATGAGGGCGCCCACGCCGCCCTCCAGGGCGGCGATCCGGTTCTCCACGACCTCCGTGGTCGGGTTGCCGATCCGCGTGTAGATCGGGCCGAGCTCGGCGAGCGCGAAGCGGTCGGCGGCGGCCTGGGCGTCGGGGAAGACGAAGGACGTGGTCTGGTGGATCGGCAGGGCGCGCGAGCCGGTGACCGGGTCGGGGCTCTGCCCCGCGTGGATCTGCCGGGTCTCGAAGGCCCAGCCCCCGGGGTTCTCGGGGGTGGGGCGCTCGGCCGCGGCCACGTCGGTGCGGGCGGCGGAGGCGTCGGTGCTGGAGGCGGGGAGATCGGACATGCCGTGGGACTCCTTGTGGATCTCAGGGGTCCCGTCCCGGCCGAGGCGGTGCGGCCGGGAACGGCCGGGCGCCGGGGACCCGCGCTTGCTCGCTCGCCGGTCGCGAGGAGCCTGGTCTTCACCCAGGGCACCCCACCGCGGTGGAGGGTTGCCGGCCAGCTAGCTGGGGCTTGGACGCTGGCGCTCATGACCTGGACAGCATTCTCCGGATCAGGCCCGCACGGCGTCAAGCCGGGGCCGGGCGTGACGCCCCGCCCGGGGGTGTCGCCCGCACGGTGCCCGGCGCGTCGCGGACCGATTTGGAGACGAAACTCACAGGGTGCCACGATGTGCCCATGAGAGTCGACCACGTGTCCTACGCCTGCCGCCCGGAGGGCCTGGAGGCCACCACCGAGCGCATCGCCGACCAGCTCGGGATCGAACCGGTCAAGGGCGGGGTGCACCCCCGTTTCGGCACCCGCAACATGATCCTGCCGCTCACGAACCACCAGTACGTGGAGGTCGTCGAGGTCCTCCAGCACCCGGCGGCGGAGAAGGCGCCCTTCGGCCAGGCCGTGCGCGCGCGGTCCGCCGCCGGCGGCGGCTGGCTGGGCTGGGTCGTGGAGGTCGAGGACCTCGCCCCCTTCGAGCAGCGCCTGGGGCGCCGCTCCGTGCCCGGCCACCGGGTGTTCCCGGACGGCCGGTGCCTCGAGTGGCACCAGATCGGCGTCAAGGGCCTGATCGCCGATCCGCAGCTGCCGTTCATGATCCACTTCGACTCCGCCCCGGAGATGCACCCGTCCCAGGCGCGGATCACGGACGTCGGGCTCGCGGGGATGACCATCGCCGGTGCCCCGGAACGGGTCGCCGAGTGGCTGGGCGCCCCCGTCGAGACCGCGCTCGAGGACCTCGAGGTCGACTGGCGCTATCCGGACGGCACCCCCGGGGTGCTCTCCGTCTCGTTCAGCACCCCGGACGGCGCCGTCACCATCTGAGACCGGGCACCGCGGGGCGGGGCTCAGCCCAGCAGCCGGGCTGCCCCGAGGAAGCCGACGGCGTCCAGCAGGAAGTGCGCGACGACGAGAGGCATCACCCGGCCGGTGCGCCGGTAGAGCTCCGCGAAGACGAGGCCCATCACCACGTTGCCGAGGAAGGGCCCGATCCCCTGGTAGAGGTGGTAGCTGCCGCGGAACAGGGCCGTGACCACCAGCACCACGGGCCAGCTCCACCCGATGCGGGTCAGCCGGTCGGTCAGGAACGCGACCACCACGACCTCCTCGACCAGGGCGTGGCGCACGGCCGAGAGCAGCAGCACGGGCACCGTCCACCAGTGCGCGGCGAGCCCGGACGTGGTCACCTCCGCGGTGACGCCCAGGGCCCGGCCGGCGCCGTAGAGCGCCAGCGTGCCCAGGCCCATGAGCAGGAAGAGCACGGTGCCGAGGCCCAGGTCCGGGAGGGGCATCCGGGCGTCGAGGCCGATCCGCCGGCGGACCGTGCCCAGCGCCCCGGCGGAGCCGGCGAGCAGGTAGAGCGCGAGCAGCACCGGCACCAGGTCCAGGGCGATCCCGGTGAGCTGGCGCAGCAGGTCGATGAGGGGCTGCGGGCTCAGCGGCGGGTTCATCGTGGCCTGCGCCTCGGAGAGCGGTCCGCGCGCCAGGTGCTCGGCGAGGGACAGCACCGCCCAGAGGGCCGAGGCGCCCAGGGACACCCCGAGCACCAGGAGCACCTGCACCCACAGGTCGGCGCGGGTGGAGCCGAAGGCGGGCGGTCGCGGGGCGAGGTGGGCAGGGGTGCTCATGCGGCCATTCTGGCACCGGCCCGCCGGCCGCCCCGTGCAGCCCGCGCCGGGCGCCCCCGGGCCCGCCCGGACCGCCCCTCCCCACCCGGGACGTCTTCCCTAGGATGGGGACCATGACTGTCCTTCCCCCGCAGATCCGCCAGCAGCCCGTCGAGCGCGCTTTCCACGGCCACGTGTTCTCCGACCCGTACGAGTGGATGCGGGACAAGGACTCCCCCGAGGTGCTGGCCCACCTCACCGCGGAGAACGAGTACGCGGAGTCCGCCACCGTCCACCTCACGGGCCTGCGGGAGACGATCTTCGGGGAGATCAAGGACCGCACCCAGGAGACCGACCTGTCCGTGCCCAGCCGGCGCGGCGCCTGGTGGTACTTCGCCCGCACCGTGGAGGGCGGCGCGCACCAGGTGTTCTGCCGGGTCCCGGCCGTGACCACCGGCGACGTGCTGGCGGACTGGACCCCGCCTGTCGTCGAGCCCGGCACCCCCATGGCCGGGGAGCAGGTGCTCCTCGACGCCAACGCGGAGGCCGCGAAGCACGAGTTCTACTCCCTGGGCAGCTTCGACGTCTCCGAGGACGGGGAGCTGCTGGCCTGGGCCGAGGACGTCACCGGCGACGAGCGCTTCACCCTGCGGGTCCGGGACCTCACCACGGGGGCGCTGCTCGCCGACGAGATCCCCGGGACGTTCTACGGGTCCTTCCTCACCCCGGACGCGCGCGCCGTGTACTACACGGTGGTGGACGAGTCCTGGCGCCCCCACCAGCTGCGCCGGCACGAGCTGGGCACCCCGGTGGCCGAGGACGTCGTCGTCCACGAGGAGGCCGACCCCGGCCTGTGGCTCGGGGCGGGCCTGTCCGCGGACCGGCGCTGGATCGTGGTGGAGGCCATGTGCTCCGAGTTCTCGGAGCAGCTCATCCAGCCGGTCGCGGACCCGGCCGCGCCGCTGCGGGTGGTGCTGCCCCGCACCGACCGGGTGCTCTACGAGGCGGAGCCCCTGCTGCTGGACGGGCGGGAGCAGATCCTGCTGACCCACGACCACGAGGCCCCGAACTCCCGGATCTCCCTCATGGACCCGGCCGACCTCGGCCGCCCGGTCGCGGAGGTGGCCCTGCGCGACGTCGTGCCGGCCTCGGACACCGTCCGCGTCAACGGCTGCGCCGTGACGGCCACCCACCTGGTGGTCTCCGTCCGGGCGGACACCACGCTGCGGGTCCGGCTGCTCCCGCTCGCCGGGCTGGGCACGGACGCCCAGGCCGCCCCCGTGGAACCGGCCTTCGCCGAGGAGCTCTACACCGCGAGCGTCTCCGCCGCGGAGCACGACGCCCCCGTGGTGCGCCTGTCCTACACGTCCTTCACGACGCCCCCGCGCGTCTACGACCTCTTCGTGGCGGGCGCCACCGGGGACGACGGCGCACTGCCCGCCGAGCCGCTGCTGCGGCGCGAGGCCACGGTGCTCGGCGGCTACGACCCCGCCGACTACGCGGTGGAGCGGGACTGGGCCACCGCGGCGGACGGGACCCGCATCCCCGTCTCCCTGGTCCGCCGCGCCGACCTCGACCTCTCCGTGCCGGCACCGGTGCTGCAGTACGCCTACGGCTCCTACGAGCACAGCACCGACCCCGCGTTCTCGGTCTCCCGGCTGTCCCTGCTGGACCGCGGCGTGGTCTGGGCCGTGGCCCACGTGCGCGGCGGCGGGGAGCTGGGGCGGACCTGGTACGAGCACGGCAAGAAGCTGCACAAGACGAACACGTTCACCGACTACGTGGCGGTCACCGAGCACCTCGCCGCCCGGCCGGACGTCGACGAGCGGCGGATCCTGGTGATGGGGGGCTCCGCCGGCGGCCTGCTGGTGGGCGCGGTGCTCAACCTCGCCCCGGAGCGGTACTGCGGCGCGCTGGCGGCGGTGCCGTTCGTGGACCCGCTGACCTCCATCCTCGACCCGTCCCTGCCGCTCACGGCCCTCGAGTGGGAGGAGTGGGGCAACCCCATCGAGGACGCGCACGTCTACGGGTACATGCGCGACTACTCCCCCTACGAGAACGTCCGGCCGCTGCCCTACCCCCCGGTCCTCGCGGTCACGAGCCTCAACGACACCCGGGTGCTCTACGTGGAGCCCGCCAAGTGGGTCGCCGCGCTGCGGGAGGCCTCGACCTCCGGCGAGCCGGTGCTGCTGCGCTGCGAGATGGCCGGGGGCCACGGCGGCGCCTCGGGGCGGTACTCGCAGTGGAAGGACACGGCCTGGGAGTACGCCTGGGTGCTGGACCGGATGGGCCTCGCCGGCGCCTGAGCCGGGCCGGCGGGTTTCGCGCGCGGTCTGCCCCGCCGGCCCCCGCGGCCGAGCGGCACGGCGCCCGACGGCACGGCGGTCGACGGCACGGCGCCCGCCGCGCCGGCCCCCGGGGGCTCAGCGCCGGAAGCGGCCCGGGTCCAGGGCGGCGGCCGTCTCCCGGGAGCACCACGGACCCACGGCCCCGTCGAGCAGCAGGTCCGCGGCGGCGCGGGCCATGGCCGTGCTCGTCTGGAACCCGTAGCCGCCCTGGCCGGCCAGCCACAGGAGCCCCGGGACGTCAGCGTCGGCGCCGCACACGGGCACGCCGTCCGGGGCCTCGGTGCGCAGACCGGTCCAGGCCCGCTCGATCCCCGTGGCGCCGAGGGAGGTCACGGTGTTGAGCCGCCCCAGGAGGTCCTCGACGTCCTCGAGCACCGGCTGCGCGTCGCAGGGCTCGCTCGGCACGGCCTCGGACGGGGAGACGAGCGCGCCGTCCCCGGCCCGCCGGTAGTACCAGCCGGAGTCCGCGGCGACGACCATGGGGTGGTCCGGGGCCAGCGGCTTCGCGAGCCGCACGAGGGCCGCGGTGCGCCGCAGCGGGCGCAGGCCCAGCGGGGCCGCGCCGAACAGGCCCGCCACCTCGTCCGCCCAGGCGCCCGCGGCGACGACGACCTGCCGGGCCCGGATCCGGTCCCCGCCGGCCGTGACCCGCCAGCCGGCGCCGTCGGGGTCCGCCGCGGTCACCGGGGCGCCGGTGAGCAGCCGGGCGCCCGCCGCCGCGGCCCGGTCGCGGTGCCAGGCCACGAGCGCGGCGGCGTCGGTGCGCACGGAGGTGCTGTCGAGGCGCCCGGCCTCGACCGCGTCCGCCGGGGAGCAGGCCAGCTCGGGGCACAGCTCCACGAGCTCCGCGCGGGACAGCGGTTGCGTCCCCGGGGCGGCCTCGGCGTGCAGCCGGGCCTCGGTCCCGACGAGGACCATGCGGCTGGGCCAGGCCAGGGGCCGCGGCGGGGCCGGGTGCGGGTCGAGCAGCCGGGCCACGGTCGCCCCGGTCAGCTCCCGGACGGGGGCCGGGCCGTAGCTGGGGATCAGCTGCTCGGCCGAGCGCCCGGAGGTGTGGTGGGCCAGGACGGGCTCGGTCTCCGCGAGCACGATCCCGGCGCCGCTCCCCCGCCGCTCGGCCAGTTCCGAGGCCAGGGACAGTCCGGCGATGCCGCCGCCGATGATGAGCACGTCGCACGCAGGGTCCATGCGCCCATGCTCGCACGCCGCGCAGCGACGGGTCGCGTCCGGACCCCGCCGCGCGGCGAGGGGTCGCGTCCTGCCGGAATCCTTTGCGGATTCCCACAGGAGGCGACCCCTCGGTGTTCCGCGCACGCAGTCCTGCGCGGGCGCGGGCGGCGGTCAGCCCTGCACGCCGAGCTTCTCCAGGATCAGCTCCCGCACCCGGCCCGCGTCGGCCTGGCCGCGGGTGGCCTTCATGACGGGGCCGATGAGGGCGCCGACGGCCTGGACCTTGCCGGCCTGCACCTTCGCCACGACGTCGGGCATCTGCGCCATGGCGTCGTCGATCGCCGCGGTCAGCACGGAGTCGTCGGAGACCACGGCCAGGCCGCGCCGCTCCACGACCTCCGCGGGCGAGCCCTCGCCCTCCAGGACGTGGGCGAGGACCTTCTTGGCGAGCTTGTCGTTGATCTTCCCGGCGTCGATGAGCCCGTTGAGCTCGACGACGTGCTGCGGGGTGACGCCGAGCTCGGCGATCTCCACCTCCCGCTGGTTGGCCAGGCGGGCGATCTCGCCCATCCACCACTTGCGGGCCGCGGCCGGGGCGGCGCCGGCGGACACGGTCTGCTCGATCTCGTCGAGGACCCCCGCGTTGACGACGTCCCGGAACTCCTCGTCGGAGAAGCCCCAGTCGGTCTTGAGCCGCTTCCGGCGCTCGGCCGGGGGCTCGGGCAGCTCGGCCCGCAGCCGCTCGATCCACTCGTGGTCGGTGACGACCGGCACGAGGTCGGGCTCCGGGAAGTAGCGGTAGTCGTCGGCGTCCGACTTGGGGCGCCCGCTCGTGGTGGAGCGGGTGTCCTCGTGCCAGTGCCGGGTCTCCTGCACGATCGTGCCGCCGGAGTCGAGGACCGCCGCGTGGCGCTGGATCTCGAAGCGCACGGCACGCTCCACGGCGCGCAGCGAGTTCACGTTCTTCGTCTCGGAGCGGGTGCCGAACGTGGCGCTGCCCTTGGGCATGAGGGACACGTTGGCGTCGCAGCGGACGTTGCCGCGCTCCATCTTCGCGTCCGAGATCCCGAGGTTCTTCACGATCTCCCGGATCAGGGCCACGTACACGCGGGCCAGCTCGGGCGCGCGGGTGCCGGCGCCCACGATGGGCTTCGTCACGATCTCGATGAGCGGGACGCCGGCGCGGTTGTAGTCGACCAGGGAGAAGTCCGCGCCCTGGATGCGCCCGGCGGCGCCGCCCATGTGCGTGAGCTTCCCGGCGTCCTCCTCCATGTGGGCGCGCTCGATCTCGACCGTGAACACGGTCCCGTCCTCCAGCTCCACGTCGACGGAGCCGTTCTCGGCGATCGGCTCGTCGTACTGGGAGGTCTGGAAGTTCTTGGGGGTGTCCGGGTAGAAGTAGTTCTTCCGGGCGAAGTGGGAGACCGGGCGGATCTCGCAGCCCAGGGCGAGCCCGAGCTTGATCGCGGACTCCACGGCCACCCGGTTCACCACGGGGAGCACCCCGGGCAGGCCGAGCGAGACGGGGGTGACGTTGGTGTTCGGCTCGTCCCCGAAGACGTTGGGGGCGGCGTCGAACATCTTGGTCCGGGTGTTGAGCTCCACGTGGACCTCGAAGCCCAGCACGGGGTCGTACTTCTCCATGGCCTCGTCGAAGGACAGGACCTCTTCGGTGCTCCGGTTCATCAGCGGGCTCCTCCCCGGACGGGTGCGGACAGATCGGACGCGGCGGGGCCGCCGGCCAGGTCCCGGACCAGGGCGGCGGTGTCCGGCAGCCGCTGCCAGAGCGGTCCGCCCCAGCGCTGCTCGAGCAGGGCCTCCAGGCCGGCGCCGGCGCGGTAGAGCCGGGCGTCCTGGCGTGCGGGGGCCATGAACTGGATGCCCACGGGCAGCCCGTCCTCGGGGGCGAGGCCGCCGGGGACGGAGATCGCGGGGACCCCGGCCAGGTTGGTGGGGATGGTGGCGATGTCGTTGAGGTACATCTGCATGGGGTCGGCGGACTCGTCCACGGCGCCCCGCTCGAACGCGGTGGTCGGGGACGTCGGGGAGACCAGCACGTCCACCTGCTCGAACGCGGCCGCGAAGTCGCGCTGCACGAGGGTGCGGACCTTCTGCGCCGAGCCGTAGTAGGCGTCGTAGTAGCCCGCGGACAGCGCGTAGGTGCCCAGGATGATGCGGCGCTTGACCTCGGCCCCGAAGCCGGCGGCGCGGGTGGAGCCCATCACGCGCTCGATGGTCAGGGGCCCGTCCTCGGGCAGCACGCGGTGGCCGAAGCGCACGCCGTCGTACTTGGCGAGGTTCGAGGAGACCTCGGAGGACATGATGAGGTAGTAGGCCCCCAGGGCGTACTTGAAGTTCGGGGTGGAGACTTCCACGACCTCGGCGCCCGCGGAGCGCAGCAGCTCCACGGCCTCCTCGAAGCGCTGCTGGACGCCGGGCTGGAAGCCCTCGCCCGTGAGCTCCTTGACCACGCCCACGCGCAGGCCCGCCAGCCCGCCCTCGGCGGCGCCGGCCCGGGCCTGGGCGGCGAGGTCGCCGACCGGGTCGGGCAGGGACGTGGAGTCCTGCGGGTCGTGCCCGCCGATCACCTCGTGCAGCAGCGCGGCGTCGAGCACCGTGCGCGCCACGGGGCCCACCTGGTCCAGCGAGGAGGCCATGGCGATCACGCCGTAGCGCGAGACCCCGCCGTAGGTCGGCTTGACGCCCACCGAACCGGTCAGGGCCGCGGGCTGGCGGATGGACCCGCCGGTGTCCGTGCCCAGGGCCAGCGGCGCCTGGAACGCGGTCACGGCGGCGGCGGACCCGCCGCCGGACCCGCCGGGGATGCGGGACAGGTCCCACGGGTTGGCGGTGTCGCCGAAGGCGGAGTGCTCGTTGGAGGAGCCCATCGCGAACTCGTCGAGGTTCGTCTTGCCCAGCAGCGGCATCCGGGCGGCGCGCAGCCGCCGGGTCACGGTGGCGTCGTAGGGGCTCATCCAGCCCTCGAGCATGCGGGACGCCGCGGTGGTGGGCTGCCCCTTGGTGACGATGAGGTCCTTGACCGCGATCGGCACGCCGGCGAGCTCGGGCAGCTCCTCACCGCGGGCGCGGGCGGCGTCCACCTCGGCGGCCACGGACAGGGCTTCCTCGGTGTTGACGTGCAGGAAGGCGTTGAGCCCGGTCCGGCCGCGGCTGCGGTCGGCGGGGTCGACGGGCTCGCCGTCGGTCTCCCGGATGCGGTCCAGGTGGGCCTGGACGGCGTCGACGGAGGTGATCTCGCCGGCGGCGAGCCGGCGGGCGAGCTCGGCGGCGGAGAGACCGACGGGTCCCTGGGGCGTTCCGGTGCTGCTCATGCGGCTACTCCTCGTCCAGGATCGCGGGCACCTTGAACTTGCCCTCGGCGGCGTCCGGTGCGTTGAGCAGCGACTCCTCGGCGGTGAGGGTCTCGCCCACGACGTCCTCGCGGAAGACGTTCTGCAGCGGGATGGGGTGGCTCGTGGCCGGGACGTCCGGGCCGGCGGCCTCGCTGACGGACGCGACGGAGTCGACGACGAGGTCGAGCTCCTTCGCCATGGACCGCAGCTCCTCCTCGGTCATCTCGATGTGCGCGAGCTTCGCCAGGTGGGCGACCTGCTCGCGGGTGATCGCAGACATGCGCACTCCTGCTCGTGATCGGGGGTGGTTTCCGGTCCAGTCTAGCCGCGCGGCACTCCCCTCCTTCCCGGCCGGAGGGGGCCCCGCAGGGGCATACCCTGGAGGGACGCACCGACCACCGCACAGGAGCACCCGGACATGGCCAAGAGCACCCCCGCCCGCACGAAGAAGGACCGAGGCGCCAAGAGCGGGCGCCCCGGCGCCCGCTCCGGGAAGGCCGCGCGCGCGACCTCCGCGACGGACGCCGCCAACGCGTGGCGCCAGCGGGTCAGCAAGGACGCCGCCGCGACGATCGACACGGTCATGGCCCACGTCCAGGCCGTGGCCGAGCAGCAGCTGGGGCAGCACGGGGCGTTTCCCCCCTTCCTCGTCACCGCGCGCAAGGACGGCGAGTACGAGCTCGACAGCCTGCCGGCCGAGGACGCGGAGGAGCTGAGCCCCGAGGCCGCCCTGGACGCCCTGCGGGCGCGGGCGGTGGAGCTGCGGGACGACCTCCTCTGCGCCGCGGTCGCCTTCCCCGTGACCCTGCCGGACCGCTCCGGGCAGACGGCCGTGGCCGTGGAGACCCAGCACCGGGAGGGCGAGTCCCTGACGGTGATCCAGCCGTACCGGGTCAAGGGCGCGGAGCGCTCCGTGAGCTTCGGCGACGCCGGGGCCGAGCCCGCCGAGCCGTGGCTGTGGAGCCGGCCCGAGCGCACGCCGTGAGCTGAGCGCACGGTCGGCGCCGTGCCGGTGCCCGCCGAGCATGCGAGAGGGCCCCTCCGATCGGAGGGGCCCTCTCGCATGCTCTCGCGCGGCGCGGCCGCGCGGTGCCTGTCCGGTGGGGATCAGGCGGGGATGTTCAGCACCTGGCCGGGGAAGATCAGGTTCGGGTCGGCGATGGTGCCCTCGTTCGCGGCGTACAGGTCCTCCCAGTTCTCGATGCCGAGCTTGTCGGCGATGGAACCGAGGGTGTCGCCGGCGACCACGGTGTAGGTCTCGGCGGAGACCGAGGCCGGGGCCACGGCGGCGGCGGGAGCCACGTACTCGACGACCGGGGCCTGGACGGCGGCCGGGGCCTCGACGGGAGCGGCCACGGGGCCGGGCTCGGGGGCGGCGACCGGGGCGGGGGCCGGAGCCTCGATCGGGGCCGGGGCCTCGACGGACTGCGGGGTCACGGACGCGGAGCCCATCGGGTTGGCGGAGGGAGCGGCGGAGCCGGACAGGCCCAGCTTCGCGGAGCAGGCGGGCCACGCGCCCCAGCCCTGGCCGTCGAGAACGTTCTCGGCAACGGCGATCTGCTGCTCACGGGAGGCGTCCTGCGGAGCGCCCTGGCCACCGAAGGCGGCCCAGGTGGAGGGGGTGAACTGCAGGCCGCCGGAGAAGCCGTTGCCGGTGGAGGTGCCCCAGTTGCCACCGGACTCGCACTCGGCGAGGGCGTCCCAGGTGGAGGCCGGAGCGGCGTTGGCCGGGAGGGCCATGGCGCCCACGGCGGTCCCGCCGAGGATCAGAGCGGCGGCACCGCGACGGACGTTGCGACGAACAGCGAAAGCGTTGGTCATGATGCTCCCTGGGCCACCTGCGCTCGTTTCCGTCCCCGGATGTCTTCGCGCCGTCGTCTACCCGTCAAGGTGTTGGTGGGTAAGTGCTTACAGGTGTCTGCCCTTCAGACGACGTGCGGTGTTACGGCAGCACCCAGCATGGTGTGGTGGCGCGCCGGGAGTCGGACTCCAGGCACACCGGATCCCCGGAGGAATCCTCGGGGAAGCTGATTATCACGATAGCGTAACGATTTTTGTTGCGCTACCCCTTTCGGCCCGTCGTGAGGTATCACACGTTCGCGGTCTGCAGGGGTGCCGGCCCGTGAAGGACGCCGGCGCAGGAGTTCACACTCCGGGAAGCGGAGGGCATGCCCTCGGGAAGAACGCTTCGAAGATCACGCTATGGCAACGTTTTGGTCTCGGTCAAGTGACGAGAGCCATCTCACACGTTCAGCGGGCCGGGCCCCGGCCCGCACTCAGCCCGGAATGCCGCGCTCGCGTGCGGTGATCCAGGCCGCGAGGCGGTCGGCGGCCGGCACTTCGCCCGCCGCCGGGGAGGGCAGCTCCGGCCGGGTCACGAGGGCGCCGGCCTCCTCGGCGATGAGCGCGCCGGCGGCCCAGTCGTGCTCGTGCAGACCCTGCTCGCCGTACCCGTCGAGCGCGCCGTCCGCGACCATGCACAGGTCCAGGGCCGCCGAGCCCAGGCGCCGCATGTCCGTGTACTGCCGCATGGTGGCGGCGAAGGCGGGGAACTGGCGCTCGCGCCGGTCGGCGTCGAAGGAGAAGCCGGTGCCGTAGAGCCGGCCCGCCCGGTCCGGCACGGGACCCTCGAGCCGGCGGGACGCGCCGTCCTCCTCCACCCACGCGCCGGCCCCGCGCACGGCGAAGTAGGTGCGGCGCAGGGCGGGGGCGTTGACGGCGCCCACGAGCCAGTTGCCCTGTGCGTCGGCGGCGGCCACGGACGTGCAGTAGTAGACGATGCCGCGGATGAAGTTGGTGGTGCCGTCGAGCGGGTCCACCGACCAGCGGATCCCGGAGGGGTGCTCCGGGCGGTGCGTGCCCGACTCCTCGCCGGTGACGGTGTCGTGCGGGCGGCGGTCCAGGATGGTGCGCAGCACGGCCTGCTCGGCGGCGACGTCGAAGCGGGTGACCCAGTCCCCCTCCCCCGACTTGCCGGTGACGCCCAGCCGGCCGGCGTCGCGGCCCCGCAGGACCTCCGCCCCGGACTCGGCGGCCGCCAGGGCCAGCTCCAGCAGCTCCTCCAGGTGGGCGCCGGTCGGGCCGAGGCCCTCCAGCGCGTCGTCGTGGCGTTCCATGCTCAGGCCCCGTCCTCGTCGTCGGTACCGTTCTCCGTGCCGTTCTCCGTGCCGACCGCGGCGTCCTCGGAGGTGCTCCCGGCCGCGCCGGCGAGCGCGTCCGGCCCCTCGGCGAGGAGCCGCTCGAACCCGGCCTCGTCGAGCACGGTCACCCCCAGCTGCTCGGCCTTGTCCAGCTTGGTGCCGGCGTTCTCGCCCGCCACCAGGAAGTGCGTCTTCTTCGACACGGAGCCGGAGGCCTTGCCGCCGCGCACCAGCACCGCCTCCTTCGCGGAGTCGCGGCTGAAGCGCTCGAGGGTGCCGGTGATCACCACGGTGGTGCCCTCGAGGGTCCGCGGCACGGACTCGTCCACCTCGTCCTCCATGCGCACGCCCGCGGCCGCCCAGCGCTCCACGATCTCCCGGCGCCACGGCTCGGCGAACCACTCGGTGAGGGCCGCGGCGATCACGGGCCCCACCCCGTCGGCCTGGGCCAGGGTCTCCTCGTCGGCGTCGCGGATGGCCGGCAGCGAGCCGAAGGCCGTGGCCAGGGAGCGGGCCGCGGTCGGGCCGACGTGCCGGACGGACAGGGCCACGAGCACGCGCCACAGCGGCTGCGCCTTGGCCTTCTCGAGCTCCTCGAACAGCTTGCGGGTGGTGGCGGTGGGCTCGGAGGGCTTCTTGGCCGTGCCCTTCGTCCAGAAGTAGGGCACGAGCTCGGTCTCGCCCGTGGGCGTGCCGCGCGACTTCTTCTCCCGCCGGATCCGCACCTCGCGCAGGTCCTCGGGGGTGAGGTCGAACAGGTGCGCCTCGCTGGTCAGCGGCGGGGTCTCCGGCTCGTCGGGCCGGGTCAGGGCGAGGGCGGCCTCGTAGCCGAGGGCCTCGATGTCGAACGCGCCGCGGCCGGCGGCGTGGAAGACCCGCTCCCGCAGCTGGGACGGGCAGCTGCGGGCGTTGGGGCAGCGGATGTCGACGTCGCCCTCCTTGGCCGGGCGCAGCTCCGTGCCGCAGGACGGGCAGTGGGTGGGCATCACGAACTCGCGCTCCGTGCCGTCCCGCAGCGCCACCACGGGCCCCACGATCTCGGGGATCACGTCGCCCGCCTTGCGCAGCACCACGGTGTCCCCGATGAGCACGCCCTTGGCCCGCACCACGTCCTGGTTGTGCAGGGTGGCCATCTCCACGGTGGACCCGGCGACCCGCACCGGCTCCATGAGCCCGAACGGGGTGACCCGCCCGGTGCGGCCCACGTTGACCAGGATGTCCTTGAGCCGGGTGTGCACCTCCTCGGGCGGGTACTTGTAGGCCACGGACCAGCGGGGCACCCGGGAGGTGTGCCCGAGCCGGAACTGGGTGCGGCGGTCGTCGACCTTGACCACGATGCCGTCGATCTCGTGGATGAGGTCGTGGCGGCGGCGGCCGTACTCCTCGATGAACGCGAGGACGTCCTCCGTGGAGGGCAGCACGCGGTAGTACGGGCTGACGGGCAGGCCCCACCGCTCGAGCAGCTCGTAGACCTGGGACTGGGTGTCGGCGCGCAGGCCCGTGGCGGCGCCCACCCCGTGCACGTACATGGACAGCCGGCGCCGGGCCGTGACCGCCGGGTCCTTCTGCCGCAGCGAGCCCGCCGCGGCGTTGCGGGGGTTGGCGAAGGGCGCCCGGCCCTCGGCCACGATGGCGTCGTTGAGGGCGCGGAAGTCGCGGGAGGAGATGAACACCTCGCCGCGGATCTCGACCTCCTCGGGCACGTCCTCCCCTGTGAGCACGGTGGGGATGGTGGCGATGGTGCGCACGTTGTGCGTGACGTCCTCGCCCGTGGTGCCGTCCCCCCGGGTCGCGGCCCGCACGAGCTCGCCGTTCCGGTAGAGCAGGTTCACGGCCAGCCCGTCGATCTTCAGCTCGGTGAGCCACGCGGACTCCGGGGCGTCCGGCAGCGCCTCGATGGAGGCGGAGGCCTTCGCCAGCCAGGCCGTGAGCTCGTCGATCGAGAAGACGTCCTCGAGGGAGTACATCCGCGCGAGGTGCGTCACGGGCGTGAACGCCGCGGAGACCTCGCCGCCGACCTCCTGGGTGGGCGAGTCGTTGGCCACCAGCTCGGGGTGCAGCGCCTCGACCTCCTCGAGCCGCCGGTAGAGCTCGTCGTACTCCGCGTCCGAGATGGTGGGCGCGTCCTCGACGTAGTAGGCGGTCCGTGCCGCGCGCACCCGGTCCACGAGCTCCGCGTACTGCTCCTTGAGGTCCTCGCTGGGCGGGGCGGGGTTGAGGTCCTGGCCGGTGGCGTCGACGGGTCGTGCGTCTGTCCTCTGCTGTGGGCTCACCCGACCATTGTGGCCCACGCGCCGGACGCCACCGTCGACCGGGCCCGCGGCGGCGGGTCAGCCGTCCAGCCGCGCCACCGTCCCCGTGAAGTGCGGGCGCCTGCGCCGCGGGTCCCACCCGGCGAAGCGCGAGCCCCGCCAGCCGGGCCCCCGGCCGTCGTCGGTGATCGCGACCGCGACCGTGCCCGGGAGCAGGACCGGGGCCGCGAACTCCACCGTCCAGCGGAAGGGCGTCCCGGGCGGCACGCCCACCTCGGCGAGGGCGCGCGAGGCGGAGTACATGCCGTGGGCGATGGCGCCCTTCATGCCGAGCGCCCGGGCGGTCGGGCCGGAGAGGTGGATGGGGTTCCAGTCCCCGCTCACCGCGGCGTAGTCCCGCCCCGTGCCGGCCGCCAGGCGCCAGTGCCCGGTCGGCGCCGGCGGCACGAACTCCGCGCGCGGGGCGTCGTCGGCCGCCCCGGGCACGCGCACGTCCCGGGCGAGGTAGGTGGAGCGGCCCGTCCAGACGGTCTCGCCGTCCCGGCGCGCGAGGCGGGCGACGACGTCCACCTGCGCGCCGGAGCGGTGCGGGCGCAGCCGCTCGGCGGTGGCGGTGACCGTGAGGTGCTCCCCCACCGCCGCGGCCCGGAGGTGCTCGACCTCGTTGGCCAGGTGCACCATGCCGAGGACCGGCAGCGGGAAGTCCGGGCGGGTGAGCACGCTCATGGCCACGGGGAACGCCAGGGCGTGCAGGTGCCCGGAGAAGGCCTCGGTGCCGCCGGGGCCCTCGCGCAGCGGCGCCCCGACCGCGCGGCAGAACGCCTCGTGCCCGGCGGGGTCGACGACCACGTCCTCGACGACGTGCGCCGCCGCCGGCAGCACGGGCGGGGCGTCGCCGGTGCCGCGGTGCGACCCGGGCAACCGGTCGGTCAGCCGGTCCGGCGCCCGGTCGGCGAGGGCGCGCGGGAGCAGGTCCCCGGCCGCCCCCGCCGCCGCACGGGCGTAGAGCCCGCCCAGCGAGGGGACGCCGGGCAGGACCACGGTCTCGTGCCGGTCGGCGGTCATGCTCACGCCCCCACCAGGTTCTGGCCGCACACGCGCAGCGTCTGCCCGTTGACGCCGCCGGCGGCGTCCGAGGCGAGGAACAGCACGGCCTGGGCCACGTCCTCGGGCAGCCCGCCCTGCTGCAGGGAGTTCAGTCGGCGCGCGACCTGGCGGCGGGCCGCCGGGATCCGGGCGGTCATCTCCGTCTCGATGAACCCGGGGGCCACGGCGTTGATGCTGCCGCCGCGCCGGGCCAGCAGGGGCGCGGTGGCGGCGACCATCCCGATCACCCCGGCCTTCGAGGCGGCGTAGTTGGTCTGGCCGCGGTTGCCCGCCACACCGCTCGTGGAGGCCAGGCAGACGATCCGCGGCGCCTCGCCGAGGCCCTCCCCCGCCAGGAGCTGGTCGTTCATCCGCAGCTGCGACTCGAGGTTCACGGCCAGCACCGAGGCCCAGCGGGACTCGTCCATGTTGGCCAGCAGCTTGTCCCGGGTGATCCCGGCGTTGTGCACCACCACGTCCAGGTGCCCGAAGCGCTCCCGGGCGAGCCCGAGGATCCGCTCGCCGGCGTGCTCGTCCGTGACGTCGAGCTGGAGGGCCACGGCGTGGAGCTCGTTGGCGAGGGCGGCCAGGGGCTCTCCCGCGGCGGGAACGTCCACGACGACGACGCGCGCGCCGGCGCCGGTGAGCGTGCGGGCGATCTGCGCGCCGATGCCGCGGGCGGCGCCGGTGACGGCGGCGACCCTGCCCCGCAGGGGGGCCTCCCAGTCCGCGGGCAGGGCCCCGGCGTCGTCCCCGACCGTCACGAACTGCCCGGAGACGAAGGCGCTGCGCCCGGAGAGCAGGAACCGCAGGGCGCCCAGCACGCTGGGGGCCTCGGGGGCGACGCCCTCGGCGAGCAGGACGCCGTTGGCGGTGGCCCCGCCGCGCATCTCCTGGGCGGTGGAGCGCAGCAGGCCGACGACGGCCTGGCGGGCCGCGGCGACGGCCGGGTCGAGCGGCTCCGCCGCCGCGGGCGTGGCCGAGGCCGCGCCCGTGCCGATGCCCGGGGCGGGCCGGGACACGGTGACCACCCGGCCGCCGGGGGCGAGCGAGCGCAGCGCCCCGCCCAGGCCGAGCGCGGGCTCGGCCAGCTCGGCGGGCCGGGCGAGCTCGGTCAGGGCCAGCACGACCGCGCCGAAGCGGTGGACGTCGTCGGGGTGGCGGCGCACGTCGAGGTCCCAGCCGAGCAGGGCCGCGGCAATCCGGTCGGCCTCCTCCCCCCGCCCCAGCACGAGGACGGGCCCGGGCACGAGCGGGTCCCCGGCGCGGTGGCGGCGCAGCCGGGCGGGGGCGGGCAGCCCGAGCTGCCGGGCGAGCCGGCCGCCGGGGCCGGAGCTGACGAGGTCGAGATAGGTGTCTGCCATGGGGGCGGGGTCCTTGCTGTGGGGGTCGGCGGGGTGTCGGGGGCGCGGGCTCAGCGGGCCTCGAGGACCGCGGTGACGCCCAGGCCGCCGGCGGCGCACACCGAGATGAGCCCGCGGGCGGGGCGGCCGGTCTCGTCGGCGCGCTCGCGCAGGAGCTTGGCGAGGGTGCCGACGATGCGCCCGCCGGTCGCGGCGAACGGGTGCCCGGCCGCGAGCGAGGAGCCCGTGACGTTGAGCCGGCTGCGGTCCACGGTGCCGAAGGCGCCGTCCAGGCCCAGCCGCTCGCGGCCGAACTGCTCGTCCTCCCACGCGGCGAGGGTCGCGAGCACGGTTGCGGCGAACGCCTCGTGGATCTCGACGAAGTCGAAGTCCTCGAGCGCCAGGCCCTGGCGGGCCAGCAGGCGGGGCACGGCGTAGGCGCCGGCCATCAGCAGGCCCTCGTCGCCGTGCACGAAGTCGACGGCGGCCGCCTCGACGTCCACGACGTCGGCGAGCACGGGCAGGGAGCGCTCCGCGGCCCAGTCCTCGGAGGCGAGCAGCACGGTGGAGGCGCCGTCGGTGAGGGGCGTGGAGTTGCCCGCCGTCATGGTGGCCCCGGCGTCGAGGGACTTCCCGAAGACCGGCTTGAGCCCGGCGAGCTTCTCGACCGTGCTGTCCGGGCGGAGGTTGTTGTCCCGGGACAGGCCGCGGAAGGAGGTGACGAGGTCGTCGAAGAACCCGCGCTCGTAGGCGGCCGCCAGGTTGCGGTGGCTCGCGGCGGCGAGCTCGTCCTGGGCCTCGCGGGAGATCCCCCAGCGGGCGGTGGTGAGGGCCTGGTGCTCTCCCATGGACAGCCCCGTGCGCGGCTCCCCCGTGCCGGGGGCCACCGGTTTGAGGTCGGCCGGGCGCAGGCCCGCGAGGGCCTTGAGCTTCTGCGGGGTGCTCTTGGCCCGGTTGAGCTCGAGCAGGCTCCGGCGCAGCCGCTCGCTCACCACGACGGGCGCGTCCGAGGCGGAGTCGACGCCGCCGGCGACGGCCGAGTCGATCTGGCCGAGCCGGATCTTGTTGACCAGCGTGGAGACGGCCTCCATGCCGGTGGCGCAGGCCTGCTGCACGTCGAAGGCCGGGGTGCGGGGGTCCAGGACCGAGCCGAGCACGGACTCGCGCGTGAGGTTGAAGTCCTTGGGATGCTTGAGCACGGCGCCGGCGGCGACCTCGCCGATCCGCTCCCCGGCGAGGCCGTAGCGGGCGGCCAGCCCGTCCAGGGCGGCGGTGAGCATGTCCTGGTTGCCGGCGTTGGCGTAGGCGCCGTGCGCCCGGGCGAAGGGGATGCGGTTGGCGCCGATCACGACCGCACGGCGGGCCACGCCGGTGCGTCCGGCGCCGCTGGGGGTCGTGTGCTCGGCGGTGGGCTCGACGGTCTGCTCGGGGGTGGACTCGCTCACAGGTAACTCCTCGGTGGTGTTGTGATGATGATCACGTCACGAAAGACAATACCTGATACTCTGGGTATCGTGAAACAGGTCGACGCCACTGACTCCGCCGCCCCGGGCGGCACGCCCGCCACGGACGGACGCTCCTCCCGCTGGGCCCGGCACCGCGCGCAGCGCCGGATCGAGCTCATCCGCACGGCGCGCAGCGCCGTGGACGAGCTCGGCGCGCAGGCGTCCATGGAGGAGATCGCCACCGCGTGCCAGACCTCCAAGTCCGTCTACTACCGGTACTTCGGGGACAAGGCGGGACTGCAGCGGGCGGTCGGCGAGTACACCGTGACGCGGATGCGCGACCGGCTCGAGGAGGCGGCCCGCGCGGCCGGCTCCTTCGAGGACTCGGTCGAGGCGATGGTCGCGGAGTACCTGCTCAGCATCGAGCGCTCGGCGTCGGTGTACCGCTTCGTCGTGGCCCTCTCCCCCGACCCCGGGCGCTCGCGGCACGACCGGCACCGGGCCGAGCGGGCCCGCGGCGAGCGCTCCGGCAAGGAGGACGCCCCGGCCGGGGACGGCGGCGAGCGCTGGCTGATCCAGGAGTTCGCCGAGTCCGTCAGCGGGCTGCTCGCGGAGGCCCACGTGCACCACACCCCCGCCGAGCGCCGGCTCGAGGAGCCGGTGCTCAGCTACTGGGCCGCGTCCACGATCGGCATGGTCCGCGGCGCCGGCGAGGCCTGGATGAACACCCCCGAGGGCACGCGGCGACCGTCCCGCGAGCGGATGACGGAGCTGATCGTGGGCTGGGCCGTCGACGGCCTGCGCCCGCCCGGCGCACCCGTGCCGGAGCCCCCCTCGACCTGACCACCGCCCGGGCCGGCACGGACCCCGGCCGGCCCCACCACCCCGTGACCGCACCGGCCACCGCCGGTCACCCACGACAGGAGCGAACATGACCACCACCATCGACCGACCGACCACCGCCGCAGCCGGCTCCGCCGCCGGGCCCGCCACCGCGGACGGCGCCGGGCTCCCGGGGCCCGCCGTGGACGTCGCCGCCCTCGGCGAGGTGCTGCTCGGGCGCTGGGCCGAGGTCCGGCGCGAGACCCGCCGGATGCTGCTCGACGAGCGACTGCACCAGCAGCCGGGCCTCACCCACCACGAGCACCGCGAGCGGGTCCTGGGCCAGCTGCACCTGCTGGTGGAGCACGGGGCGATGAGCCGCGGGCTGCCGGAGGAGTACGGCGGGCACAACGACCCGGGCGGCAACGTCTCGGGCTTCGAGGAGCTGCTGCTCGGGGACCCCTCGATGCAGATCAAGGCCGGGGTGCAGTGGGGCCTGTTCGGCTCCGCGGTGCTCAACCTCGGCACCGAGGAGCACCACCGGCGCTGGCTCGCGGACATCCGGGACCTGAAGATCCCGGGCGTGTTCGCGATGACCGAGATCGGCCACGGCTCCGACGTCGCCTCGATCGGCACCACCGCCACGTACGACCCCGCCACGGAGGAGTTCGAGATCCACACCCCCTTCACGGCGGCGTGGAAGGACTACCTCGGCAACGCCGCCGTGCACGGGCGCGCCGCCGTGGTCTTCGCCCAGCTGGTGACGCTCGGCGTGAACCACGGCGTGCACGCGTTCTGGGTGGACCTGCGGGACGCGGACGGGAACTTCCTGCCCGGCGTGGGCGGCGAGGACGACGGCCACAAGGGCGGGCTCAACGGGATCGACAACGGGCGGCTGCACTTCACCCGGGTGCGGGTCCCGCGCACGCACCTGCTGGACAAGTACGGGGCCGTGGCTCCGGACGGCACCTACAGCTCGCCCATCGCGAGCCCGGGCCGCCGGTTCTTCACGATGATCGGCACCCTGGTGCAGGGCCGGGTCTCCCTCGACGGCGCGGCCGTCCTGGCGAACAAGGCCGCGCTGAGCATCGCGATCCGCTACGGCAGCGAGCGCCGGCAGTTCAACGCATCCTCCGACGTCCAGGAGGAGGTGCTGCTGGACTACCAGCAGCACCAGCGGCGGCTGCTGCCGCGGCTGGCGGAGACCTACGCCATGCACTTCGCCCACCAGGAGCTGCTGCACAAGTACGACGACGTCTTCTCCGGCCGCGAGGACACCGACGAGAACCGGCAGGACCTCGAGACGCTCGCCGCGGCCCTGAAGGCCCTGTCCACCTGGAGCGCCCTCGACACCGTCCAGGAGTGCCGCGAGGCCTGCGGCGGGGCGGGGTTCCTGACCAAGAACCGGCTCACCTCCCTGCGCCACGACCTGGACGTCTACGCGACGTTCGAGGGCGACAACACGGTGCTGCTGCAGCTCGTGGCCAAGCGGCTGCTCTCCGACTGGGCGGACGAGTTCAAGCACGTCGACGTGGGCGTGATGGCCCGCTACGTGGCCGGCCGGGCCACCGAGGCCACCTACCACCGGTCGGGGCTGCGCAAGCTCGGCCAGGCCTTCCGGGATACCGGGGACGTGCGCCGCTCGGTCAACGCCCTGCGCGAGGAGTCGGCGCAGCGCGCGCTGCTCACGGACCGGGTGCAGACCATGGTCGCCGAGATCGCGGAGAACCTGCGGCCCAGCGCCAAGCTCCCCCGCGCGGAGGCCGCGGCGCTGTTCAACGAGAACCAGCACAAGATCATCGCCGCGGCGCGCGCCCACGCGGAGCTGCTGCAGTGGGAGGCCTTCACCCGCGGCCTGGAGCAGGTCGCGGACCCGGGCACCCGCACCGTGCTCACCTGGCTGCGCGACGTCTTCGGGCTGCGGCTCATCGAGAAGAACCTCGCGTGGTACCTCTCCTACGGCCGGCTGTCCATGCGGCGCGGGCGCAGCCTCGACGAGTACATCGACCGGCTGCTCGCCCGCCTGCGCCCGCACGCCCTCGACCTCGTGGCCGCGTTCGAGCTCGAGCCGGAGCACCTGCGGGCCGAGATCGCCACGGGGATCGAGGCCCGGCGCCAGGAGGAGGCGGCCGAGCACTACCGGCGGCTGCGCGCCTCGGGCAGCGCGCCGGTCAAGGAGCGCGCCCCGCGCCGGGAGACCGCCACGCCCGCCGCCGGGGCACCGGGCGAGAAGGCCCCGGAGGAGGCGAAGCGGGAGCGCCGCGCCGAGAAGCAGGCCGAGCGGCGCACGGAGCGCCGGGCGGAGCGCAAGCACGAGCGCCGGCTCGAGCTGAAGCCGTTGAAGAAGGCAGCGCAGCGGGCCGCGGCGTCCGCGCAGCGGGTGGCCGAGCCGGGCCGCAGGTCCGCGGAGGGCCGGGAGCCGGCGGAGGGCCGTGAGCCCGCCTCCGGCACCGCGCCGGCCGAGGGCGCTGCCGTGACCCAGGACGCCTGACCGGTCGGGCCCGCCGTCGCACGCCGTCACCGCAGGCGGGCCCGGCGGTGACGACGCCGCCCCGGAGGCCCCGGGGCGGCGTCGTCGTCCGGTCCCGCGGCGCGGGCGAGGACCGGGGAGGGCTGCGCCGTCGGCGGCCGGGACCCCGGCGGCTCAGCGGGGGACGGCGCCGGCGAGGAGGCCGTCGATCTGGCCCATGGCCTCCCGCATGCCCTCCTCCATGCCCATCGCGGACATCTGCTCCAGCTGGTCCGCGCTCTCGAAGGTCGAGACCGTGGTCATCCGCGTCCCGCCGTCGACGGCCTCGAACGTCACGACGCCGTGGGTGGCCCCCAGCGCGGGGTCGGGCTCGCCGTCCTCGCTCGCGAAGCCGTCGTCGAACTCCAGCCGGTGCGGGGCGTCCACGGCGGTGACCGTCCACCAGCCCCGGGCCTTCTCCCCGTCGGGGCCGGTCATGTAGTAGCGGCACCGCCCTCCCTCGGCGAGCTCGTGCTCCTCGAAGGTGGCGGGCCACTCGGGAGGGCCCCACCAGCGCTCGAGCTGGCGCGGGTCGGCCCAGACCTCCCAGACCCGCTCGACGTCCGCGGCGAACTCCGCGACGAACGTCAGGGTCAGTGCCTCGGTGTCCTTGTGCACGTCGATGACCGGCATGTCATGCTCCCTTCCTCCTGGGCCCCGGGTCCCCCGGGGGCGTCTCCTCGGCGAGGAGGTCCTCGATGGCGCGGGCCCGCCCGCGCCAGATCTGCTCGTAGTCCGCCAGCAGCGCCGCCGCCCGGCGCAGCGTGGCCACCCCGGCGTGCACCACCTGCTCCCGGCCGCGCCGCTCCTTGGTGACCAGCGAGGCCCGCTCGAGCACCGCCACGTGCTTCTGCACGGCGGCGAAGCTCATCCGGTAGTGCGCGGCCAGCGCGGAGACCGACTGCTCCTGCCGCAGCACCCGCACCACGATGTCCCGTCGCGTCGAGTCCGCGAGGGCCTGGAAGATGCGGTCGACCTCGTCGTCCGTCAGCTCATTTCGTACAACCATTTGGTTGTATGTTAGGGCGCCCGGTGCTCCGGCGCAAGAGGTCCGGGCCCCGGGACCCGGGTGTGACCTCCGGGGCCGCGCAGCGCTCAGTAGAGACCCGCCGCGCCGGTCAGGTGGCGGTGCAGACCATGGGCCACGATCGTGTTGCCCAGCGCGTTCAGGTGCCGGCGGTCCGCGGCGACCACCGAGCGCGGGGGCAGCCCCAGGCCCAGCCACCGGCGGTCCGCGGGCGAGGCCCCGATCCGGTGGGCCCGCAGCGCCGCCAGGGACCAGAGACCGGGATCGCGCAGATCGGCCATGGTGTCGTAGAACCGGTCGCCGTACTCGGCCCGGAGGGCCGCGTTCACCCCGCGCACCTGCTCCCACCCCGGGGTGCCGGGACGGTCGGCCGCGGTGTGCCAGTGGCCCATCACCACGGACGTGCCCGGCTCGACCCCCCACGCGGCACGGGTGTCGGAGAGGACCTGGTCCGGGTCCTCGATGTTGTTCTTGCCGGTCCACAGCAGGTGGACGTGGCCCCGGTGCTCCTCCTCCAGCGCCGTGCGCCAGCGGGCCTCCGAGGCGGGCGCCACCTCGAGCGCGGCCCCCGGGACCGCGCGGCGCAGCACCACCTCCCCCTCGTCCCGCCCCACGGCCTGGATCGTGCACGGCAGACCGGAGACGGTGCCCGGGATCGCGAGGTGGGCGCTGGGCACCCGGCCGTCCACGGTGGGCACGACCAGCGACCCGTGGGCCGGGATCCGCCCCACCCCGTAGCCGGAGCCCAGCCGGGGCAGGTAGGGGTGGGCGCTGCTGCGCATCGACAGGGTCTGCCACGACCGGTCGCCGCTGACCGCGCGCGAGGTCCCGGGCGCCTCCAGCAGCTGCGAGAGCAGGTCGTCGATGCGCACCGCGGGGAAGCCCCGCGGGCGGTCCCGGTGGAGCGCGCTCGCCGCCGAGGAGGAGCCCCACAGCACGAACGGCCGCCGGCCGGCGGAGGGCTCCGCCAGGGCGCCCCCGAAGGCCCCGGAGGCGGCGAGCACCAGGCCGGAGAGGACGAACGAGCGGCGCGAGAGAACCATGTTCTCAAAGGTAAACAGGGCCGGTCGGGGCGGGGCCGATGTGACAGATCGTGATGCCCCCCACTTCGGGGGACGCGGCGTCCGCGGCTCAGAAGCCGGGGGCGTACTCCCCCGGCCGCACGGCGTCGGCCACGATCACGGTGACGTTGTCCCGCCCCCCGGTGCGCAGGGCGGCCTGCAGCAGGACGTCGGCCGCCTCCTTGGGGTGGGGCACCGAGGCGAGCACCCGGGCCATGTGGGCGGGGCTGAGCTCGTTGGTCAGCCCGTCCGAGCACAGCATCAGCCGGTCCCCGTGCCGTGCGGGGAGCACCCACACGTCCGGCTCCCACACCTGGCCGGTGCCCAGGGCGCGGGTGATCACGTTGCGGCGCGGGTGCACGAGCGCCTGGGAGGCGGTGAGCTGCCCGATCGACACGAGGTACTGCACCTCGGAGTGGTCCACGGTCAGCTGCTCGATCCGCGGCCCGCCCTCGCCCTCGCCGGCCCGCCCCCCGGGCTGGGGCGAGACCAGCCGGTAGGTCCGGGAGTCGCCCGTGTTGAACACGACCCACAGCATGCGCCCGTCGATGCGCAGCAACCACACGCCGGTGACGGTGGTGCCCGCCCGGCCCTCGACCGCGTGCTGGATGTGCTGGTCCGCCTGCCACAGCACGGACCGGACCCGGCGGACGGCCTCGATCGCGTCCTCGGGGATCTCCGGGTCCAGCCGCAGCTCGCGCTCCACGACGGCGCGGAACCGGGCGATGTCCCGGGGCGGCTCCGGCTCGAGGACCTCGAAGGAGCGGAAGTCCTCCAGCTGGAACAGGGGGGACGCCCCGAGGGTGCGCACGCACAGGGCGCTGGCCACCTCACCGGCCTCGTGCCCGCCCATCCCGTCCGCCACGGCGCACATCGCGGCCGTGACCACCAGGGCGTCCTCGTTGGACTCCCGGCGCAGGCCCCGGTCCGTGGACGCGCCCGCGCGGATGACGAGGGGTGCGCTCATTCGAAGTCGACCTCCAGCCCGGGACCGGCGCCCTGGGAGAGCGCGACGGGCTGGACGTCGCCGAAGCCCCGCACGTTGCGGGTGGGCTGCGGCAGGAGGATGAAGCGGTCGTCGCCGGAGAGCACCGCGGCGGTCGAGGCGTCCACGAGCACGGAGCCCGGCTCGGTCAGCGACACGAGCCGGGAGGCGAGGTTCACCGTGGGCCCGTAGATGTCCCCGAGCCGCGGCAGCACCCGCCCCCAGACGAAGGCCACGCGCGCCTGCGGCAGCTCGGGGTCGTCCCGGATGGCGCGGGCCAGGGCCAGGGAGATCTGGGCCCCGCCCTCGGGGGTCTCGGCGAGGAACATGACCTCGTCCCCGATGGTCTTGATGAGCCGGCCGCCGCCCACGGCGATCACCTCGGCGCAGCGGTTCTCGAAGCGCTGCACGAGGTTCGCCAGGGTCCGTTCGTTCATCTGCCGGGACAGCGAGGTGTAGGAGACCAGGTCCGCGAAGCCCACCCCGCGCGCGAGCGGGAGGACGGCGGACGCCCCGTCGTCGGACGTGGGACCGGTGGCGGTCGAGCCGTCCGGGCGCTCCACGCGCATCGCGAGCCGCTGCACGGCGGCGTTCATCTGCCGCCGCCACGAGTAGACGAGGAGGTTCTCGATCGCGTCGATGAGGTCGGGCAGCAGGTGCAGCAGCTGCCGCCGGGCGGCGGCGTCGGTCATGCCCCGGTGGACGACCATGTCCTCGACGAGCGCCTCGACCTGCCACACGACCATGCGGTCGGTCATCTGCCCGATCGAGCGCACCAGGGACAGCGCCGCCTCCTCGGTGACCTTCTCCTCGAGGACCATGGTGGACAGCACCCGGAGGGCCTCGGAGTCCTGCTCGGTGAACCAGAGGTCGTCGTCGGTGAGGTTCGGGAAGCCCAGGGCCCGCCACACCTTCCGCGCGGACAGCAGGGACAGCCCGCCCCGGCGCGCGGCCTCCCGGCGGCGCAGGTCGCGCTCGGAGCCCAGGAGGGTCTGCTCGAGGGCCTGCACGGCGGCCTTGGACTCGTCCGAGCGGTACAGGTTGGCCTGGACGGGGTTGTGCAGGTTCAGGTTCAGCTGTGCCGTCTGGGGGCCGAGCTCCGGCTCGCCCTGGTTCTCCGGGTCCTCACTCGCCACACGTCACTCCTGTTCCTGGTGGACGGCCCGCCGGTTCCACGGTCGGCGCGGGGCGCCGGACGGGCCCGGGCGTGGTGCCACGACCGCGTCGCGGTCCACTCTAGTGGGACGGAGCCACGGCGCACCCCCACCGGGACCGGGATCCCCCGCCCGGCCGGCGCCGCCGCCCGCCGCCCACTCGTCCTCGGCGGCCCGGCGGATCAGCCCGGCCAGGCGCTGCGCCTCCGGGGCGTGCTCCAGGCGCAGACCGCCGAAGGGCCCGAAGTCGGCCACGACGCGCCCGTCGTGCCGGCCCAGGGCCGGACCGCGCCGGCGCTCCACCGAGACCCGGCGCAGCTGCTGCAGGGGCAGCGACACGGTCCTGCGGGCCCCGCCGGGGCGCAGCAGCACGAGGTGGCGGGTGGTGAGCACGTAGCGGGTGCGCCACCACCGCACCAGCGGGCGCAGGCAGCTGCGGAGCACCACCCAGCCGGCCGCCACGAGCAGGGTGAGCTCCACCCCGGCGTGCACCGTGGTCCACGGCTCCGCCACGGGGCGCCAGCGCAGCTCGAGGGCCCGCTGGGCGAAGGAGAGCGTGAACACCGTGAGCAGCAGCACCAGGAAGGGCCGGGTCAGCCGGGCGCCGTGGGCCCGTGTGGACACGAGCACGCGCTCCCCGGGCTGCAGGGCGGGACGGGCGGGCACGCTCAGGCCGTCCCGGGGGCGTCCGGGGCCGGGCGCAGGTGCACCACGTCGCCCGCCGTCACCTCGCGCTCGGCGCCGCCGTCCTCGCGCACCAGGAGGCCCCCGTGCTCGCCGAGGCCCGTCGCGGTGCCCGTGACGGGGGCGGCCCCGCCGGGCAGCTCGGCGCGCACCGGGCGGCCGATGGTCTCCATCCGCTCGGTGATCCGGGCGCGCAGCGGCCCGTCCGGGCGCACGGCGGCCTCCGGGTCCGCGCAGAACTGCCGGTAGACGGGGACGAACGCGCCCAGCACGGCCCGCAGGACGGCGGCGCGCTCGACCTCGCGGCCGGTGGCGCGCCGGACGGACGTGGCCGTGTCCACGGGCAGCTCCTCCTGGGCGACGTTGATGCCCGTGCCCAGGACCACCGCCGGCGAGTGCTGCGCGTCCAGCACGAGGCCTGCGAGCAGCCCGGCCGCCTTGCGTCCGTCCACCAGGACGTCGTTGGGCCACTTGATCCGCGCGCCGGCCGCCGCGAGCCCGTCCAGGGCGTCGACGACGGCCGCGGCCATCAGCAGGGTCAGCCACGGGAAGTGCTGGGTGGGCAGCGGGCGGCCGCGCGCGTCGGCCGGGCGCAGCAGGAGGCTGAAGGTCAGCGCGGTGCCGGGCTCGGTGGTCCACACCCGGTCCAGCCGGCCGCGCCCGGCACTCTGGTGGCCGGTGAGCACGAGGGACAGGTCGGTCCACGGCCGGTCCGGGCGGGGCCCGCGCGCCTGCCGGGTGACGGCGGCCGTCAGGTGCTCGTTCGTGGAGCCGACCTCGTCGAGGACGTCGATCCGCCCCAGGCCGAGGTCCGCCAGGGCCGCGAGCAGGGCGGGCTCGCGCAGGTCGGCGGCGCAGGGGTCGGGCACGGTGCTCCTCGGGTCGGTCGTCACGGGTCGGTCGTCACGGGCGGGTCCGCACGGGCCGGGGCGGTCGGTGCTGTCCGGCCGGGCGCCGTCCGCGTAGTGTTCGGACCACATCCACAGTAGTAGCCCCGTTCCCCGGGAACCGGCTGGACGGTCCCGTCCGGCCGGGCGGGGCCGCGGCACGACCCCCGGGAGAGCCACCGTGAGCGCAGCCGAGAACCGCACGACCTTCGCCGTCACCTACGTCTACGGCGGGCCCGCCGACGTCCTGGCCGCGCGCCGGCCGGAGCACCGCCAGTACCTCGGCGGGCTCGTGGAGCAGGGGCACCTGCTCGCGTCCGGTCCCTTCGACGACGACGGCGCGCCCGGCGCGCTGCTGGTCTTCGCCGCCGAGGACGCCGGGGCGGTCGAGCGGCTCACCGACGAGGACCCGCTGGTGCGCCACGGGGTGGTCACCGAGCGGACCGTCCGCCCCTGGAAGGTGGTCCTCGGCAGCGTCGGCTGAGCACCGTCCCGTGTCCCCCGGACCCGGGCACGGATTTTGTAGGAGTTCTACAACGGAGGCCCCTGCGGCCGCGGACTAGAGTGAGCAGGTCCCCTGACCACCCCGGACCGGACCGATCGGCCCGCCGGGCCGGCCGCGTACCAGACCACGAGGTGCCTGTGACCCACGACCTGACGACCACCGCCGGCAAGATCGCCGACTTCCACGACCGCAGGGCCCGCTCCGAGGTGCCCGCGGGGCAGGCGGCGGTCGAGAAGCAGCACGCCCGCGGGAAGAACACCGCCCGCGAGCGCGTGGAGATGCTCCTGGACGAGGACTCGTTCGTGGAGTTCGACGCCCTCGCGACCCACCGCTCGACCGCCTTCGGGATGGCGTCGAAGAAGCTGCCCGGCGACGGCGTGGTCAGCGGCTACGGCACGGTGGACGGGCGCCTGGTGGCGGTCTACTCCCAGGACTTCGCGGTCTTCGGCGGGTCGCTGTCCCAGGTCAACGGGGAGAAGATCGTCAAGGTCCAGAAGTTCGCCCTGCGCAACGGCTGCCCGGTCATCGGGATCAACGACGGCGGCGGGGCACGGATCCAGGAGGGCGTGGCCTCCCTGGCCATGTTCGCGGACATCTTCAACATGAACGTCCGCTCCTCCGGGGTGGTCCCGCAGATCTCGCTGATCATGGGCCCGTGCGCGGGCGGGGCGGCCTACTCCCCCGCCCTGACCGACTACATCGTGATGGTCGACAAGACCTCGCACATGTTCATCACTGGACCGGACGTCATCAAGACGGTCACGGGCGAGACGGTGGACATGGAGACGCTGGGCGGGGCGCGCCAGCACAACGCGACGACCGGCACGGCCACGTACCTCGCCGAGGACGAGCAGGACGCGCTGGACTTCGTGCACGAGCTGCTCGAGTTCCTGCCGGCGAACAACCTGCAGGAGGCGCCCCTGGTGGACCACGACCAGGAGGACGAGGTCACCGACCAGGACCTCGCCCTGGACGTGCTGGTCCCCGACTCCGCGAACCAGCCCTACGACATGCGCGCGGTGGTCGAGGCGATCGTCGACGACGGGCACTTCCTGGAGATGCAGGCCCTCTACGCCCCCAACGTGATGATCGGCTACGCCCGGGTCGAGGGGCACACCGTGGGCGTCGTGGCGAACCAGCCCATGCAGTTCGCCGGCACCCTGGACATCGCGGCCTCCGAGAAGGCGGCCCGGTTCGTGCGCCACTGCGACGCGTTCAACGTCCCGATCCTCACCCTCGTGGACGTGCCCGGGTTCCTGCCCGGCACCGATCAGGAGTTCAACGGCATCATCCGGCGCGGCGCCAAGCTGCTCTACGCCTACGCCGAGGCGACCGTCCCGCTGGTCACCCTGATCACCCGCAAGGCCTATGGCGGGGCCTACATCGTGATGGGCTCCAAGAAGCTCGGCGCGGACGTCAACCTGGCCTGGCCCACCGCGCAGATCGGTGTGATGGGCGCCCAGGGCGCCGTGGAGATCCTCTACCGCCGGGACCTCAAGGCCGCCGCGGACAACGACGAGGACGTCGAGGCGCTGCGCGCCGAGCTGGTGCGCAAGTACGAGGAGAGCCTGCTCAACCCCTACCAGGCCGCCGAGCTGGGCTACGTGGACGCGGTGATCTCCCCGTCCGAGACCCGGGTGCAGGTGCTCAAGGCCCTGCGGGCCCTGCGCGACAAGCGGGCGTCGATGCCCACCAAGAAGCACGGGAACATCCCGCTGTGACCCTCCGTGAGCCCGCCGAGGGCACCCCGTCCCTGCGCTTCACGGCCGGCAGCCCCACGCCGGAGGAGGTCGCCGCCGTCACGGCCGTCCTGCTCGCGCGCCGGCACGCGGGCGAGGAGGACGCGAAGGGCTCCCCGGGGCGCCGGGACCAGTTCCGCCGGATGCGGCTGGGCCTGAAGCTGCGCCCGGGCCGCGGCGCGTGGCGGCGGACCCGGCCGGAGGAGTGACCGGGCCGCGGCGCGTGGCGGCGGACCCGGCCGGAGGAGTGACCGGGCCGGAGGAGTGACCCGCACGCCGTGCCCCGGGTGGCGCCCGGTCACGGCTCCCGGGGGATCCGCCGGGAGACGACGAGCGCCACCGCGATGCCCGCCAGGGCGAGCACCGCCGTCACCGCCCACGTCAGGTCCCAGGAGCCGGTCGCCTGCGCGACCGAGGCGACCGCGGGCGGGCCGGCGAACTGGCCCAGGGCGTTGAACTGCTGGCCCAGGCCCAGCGTGGTGGCCACCGTGGTGGGGGTGGGCGCGACGCGCATGAGGCTGGCGATCGCCGTGGTCGGCACCACTCCCCCCACCGCGGAGAACACCAGGACCGCGCCGTACCGGGCGCCGAAGCGCACGCCCTCGTCCAGCAGCGGGGCGATCCCGAACGCGACCACGGCGGCCAGGCCCAGCACGGCGAAGCCCGTGCACCACAGCACCACGGGGCGCACCCCGCGCTGCAGGGCCCGGCCCGCGCCCAGGTTGCCCACCACGTTGACCCCCGCGGCGAGCGCGCTGAGCCCCGCGGCGGCGCCCGCCGCGATCCCGGCCTCGGCGTACATGGAGGGCAGGAACTGCACCACCCCGTTCCACTGGGCGGTGTAGAGCCCGAAGACCGCGGCCACGAGCCACGGCCCCGGTGCGCGCAGGGTCAGCCCGAGGCGCTGCCGCACCCCGTGCACCACCGTGTGGGCCGGGTCCGGTGGCAGCACGGCGAGCACCAGCACGCCCAGGAGCGCGGAGCCGGCCGCGGCGGCCGCCCACCAGGTGCGCCAGCCGAGGGCTTTGCTGAGCAGCCCGCCGAGCAGCAGGGAGAGGGCCGCGGCGACCGGGATGTGGCAGCCCCACAGCCCCACCAGCAGGGACACCCGGGCCGGGGCCACGGTGCGCCGGATCAGGGCCGGGGCGCAGATCGACACGAGCATGAACCCCACGCCCTCCAGCACCCGGGAGCTCAGCAGCGGGCCGTACCCCGTCGAGAGCAGTCCCGTCACGGAGCCCGCGGTGAGCAGGCCCAGCCCGAGCACCAGGCCCCGGCGCAGGCCGATCCGGTCCCCGGACAGACCCACCACCACGCCCAGCAGCATGCCTGCCACCTGCACGGTGGAGAGCAGGAACCCGCCCTGCACCAGGCTCAGGCCGAGCTCGGCGGAGAGCACGGGCAGCGCCGGGGCCAGCTTCCACACGTGCAGGGCGCCCACCACCCCCGCGACCACCACGAGCAGGGCGGGCCCGGTCCCGGCGGTCCCCGAGGGCCCGGCCGGGACGGTCGCGGGGGGCGCGGAGTTCGCGCGCGGCGCAGGAGCGGACATGCTCCGCAGTCTAGGGAGCGCCCGGCGCTACTGTGACGTGCATGACCGATCAACGGCCCGACCCCCTGACCGGCGCCGGCCCCGCGCCCCTCGGCACGGGGCGGCGCGAGCCCACGGACGTGGACGCCGTGGCCGAGCGCTGGTTCGCGCGCGCCATGGAGCTGGACCCGGCCCAGGCCACCGTGCACGGCTTCCCCGGGCACGAGACCGAGTACCGCGACTTCGGGCCCGAGGGCCTGGAGGCCTACGCCGACGCCGCCCGCCGGACGCTGGCGGAGCTCGAGCGCGCGGCCCCGGTCGACGACGTCGACCGGATCACCGGCCACGCCCTGCGCGAGCGCCTGGGCCTGGACCTGCTCCTGCACGAGGAGGGGCTGCGGGGCTGGGAGGTCAACAACATCTCCTCCCCGGTGCAGGAGATCCGGGAGGTCTTCGACGACCTGCCCCGGAGCACCGCCGAGGACTGGGCGCACCTTGCCGGCCGGCTGCGTGCCGTGCCCGCCGCCGTGGACTCCTACGTCCTGGGCCTGCGGCACGCCCGCTCCCTCGGCCGCTCGGCCTCCGCGGCGCAGCTGCGCAACGCGGCCCGGCAGTGCACCGGCTACGCGGCGCGCCACGGCTTCTTCGACCGGCTGGCGCGCAGCCCCGGCGTCCCCGAGGCGCTTCGGCAGCAGGTCGGGGAGGCGGCCGAGGCGGCGCGGCACGCCTACCGGGGCCTCGCCGCCGTGCTGGGCAGGGAGCTCGCCGCGGACGCGCCCCGCACGGACGCGGTGGGACCGGACGTGTACACTCTGCGCCTGCAGGAGTTCCTGGGCGCCGTCCTGGACCCGGCCACGGTCTACGCGTGGGGCGTGGAGCAGCTGCGCACGATCGTGGCGGAGCAGGAGCAGCTCGCCCGCCGGATCGCCCCCGGCGCCACGGTCGCCGAGGCCATGGCGGCCCTGGACGCGGACCCGGCGCGGCAGCTGCACGGCACCGACGCGCTGCAGGCGTGGATGCAGGACCTCTCCGACGCCGCCGTGGACGCCCTCGCGGACACGCACTTCGAGCTCACCGGCCCCATGCGCCGGCTCGAGTGCCGCATCGCCCCGACCCACGACGGCGGGATCTGGTACTCGATGCCCAGCGCCGACTTCTCCCGCCCCGGGCGCATGTGGTGGTCCGTGCCCGAGGGCACCCGGACCTTCACCACGTGGGAGGAGACCACGACCGTCTACCACGAGGGCGTCCCCGGCCACCACCTGCAGTTCTCCACCGCGCTCGCCAACTCGGGCGAGCTCAACCGGTGGCGGCGGATGGGCGTGTGGGTCTCGGGCCACGGGGAGGGCTGGGCGCTGTACGCCGAGCGGCTCATGGACGAGCTGGGCCACCTGCAGGACCCCGGGGACCGGATGGGGATGCTGGACGCCCAGCGGCTGCGGGCGGCGCGGGTGGTGTTCGACGTCGGCTTCCACTGCGGCTACCGGATCCCCGCGGAGCTCGGGGACGCCCTCGGCGGGGCCCGCCCCGGCGAGGTCTGGACGCCCGAGGACGGCTGGCAGTTCCTGCGCTCGAACATCGTGATGGCGGACCCGATGCTGCGCTTCGAGTGGATGCGCTACATGGGCTGGCCCGGGCAGGCGCCGTCCTACAAGGTGGGCCAGCAGCTGTGGGAGCAGGCGCGGGAGGCGGCCCGCGCCGCGGCGGGCCCGGAGTTCCTGCTCAAGGACTTCCACACCCGCGCGCTGCGGGTCGGCTCGGTGGGCCTGGACACCCTGCGGTACGCGCTCGCCCTGTGACCTCCGTCATTCCCGCGTCACATTTCGTCACCGTCATTCGGTGTTGTATATTTCCGCGCCCTATCGTGGCCACATGATTTCCGCAGAAAGCACTCGACGGCTGCCCCGGTGGATGACCTCCTTCGGCCCGCAGATCGTGCTCGCCCTCCTCCTGGGCGTGGTCCTGGGCACCGTGGCCGACGCCCTGGGCGGCGACCCCGACACGGACCCCAACTGGCTGATGACCGCCCTGGACACCATCGGCACCAGCTACGTCAGCCTGCTCAAGGCCGCCGTGGTCCCGCTCATCGTGACCGCGGTGATCTCCTCGATCGCCAACCTGCGGGAGGTCTCCAACGCCGCCCGGCTCGCGTGGAAGACGCTGCTGTGGTTCGGGATCACGGCCCTGATCGCCGTGACGGTCGGCCTGGTGCTCGGCCTGGTCGTCCAGCCCGGCGCCGGCAGCGGCGCGGCCGCGCCCGCCGAGGCGTACACCGGGACGCAGGGCTCGTGGCTGGGCTTCCTCACCGGCCTGGTCCCCGCCAACTTCCTGGGCCTGCAGGTCTCCTCCTCCGTGGTGGACCCGGAGACCGTCCAGACCTCCCTCGGCTTCAACGTGCTGCAGGTGCTCGTGGTCTCGGCCGCCGTCGGCATCGCGGCGCTCAAGGTGGGCGCCCCCGCCGAGCCCTTCCTGGCCGTGGTCCGGGCCGCGCTCGCCGTGGTGCAGAAGGTGGTCTGGTGGATCATCCGTCTCGCCCCGCTGGGCACCCTCGGGCTGATCGGCCGGGCCGTGTTCGAGTACGGCTGGACCTCGATGGGCGGGCTCCTGGCGTTCGTCGCGACCGTCTACGCCGGCCTGCTGGTCGTGGCGTTCGTGGTCTACCCGGCCCTGGTCAAGGCGCACGGGCTCTCCGTCCGGCAGTACTTCTCCGGCGTGTGGCCGGCCGTGCAGCTGGGCTTCGTCTCGCGCTCCTCGGTGGGCACCATGCCCCTGACGCAGCGCGTCACCGAGCGCAGCCTCGGCGTGCCCCGCGCCTACGCGTCCTTCGCCGTGCCGCTCGGGGCGACCACCAAGATGGACGGCTGCGCCGCGGTCTACCCCGCGATCGCCGCCCTGTTCGTCGCGCAGTTCTACGGGATCGAGCTGGACGTCACGCACTACGTGCTCATCGCGCTCGTGTCCGTGCTGGGCTCCGCGGCGACCGCCGGCACCACGGGCGCCACCGTGATGCTCACCCTGACGCTGTCCACGCTGGGCCTGCCGCTCGACGGCGTGGGCCTCCTGCTGGCCGTGGACCCGATCATCGACATGGGCCGCACCGCGCTCAACGTGGCGGGCCAGGCCCTGGTGCCCACGATCGTCGCCCACCGCGAGGGGCTGCTGGACCGGGAGCTCTACGACGCCCCGCGCTCCGGCGACCCCTTCGTCCCCGAGGACGCCGCCCCCGAGGGCGCCACCCCCGAGGAGGCCGCGGCGACCGGGGTCCGCTGAGCCCCGGCGCCGCCGTCCCCACCGCGAGGGGCGGGGAACTGCGAGAATGCTCGACGCATTCCGGCAGTTCCCCGCCCCTCGCTGTTCCTGGACGCGTCACGGGCTACCCTGGGACGGGCATGAGAGCTGGGTCACAGCACGGGACAGGAGGCTGCGCGTGGGCGCACCGGCGGACGGACCGACGACGATGGACCCGCTGCTGCGACTGTCCTGGGCCCGGTCGCTGGACCACCTCTCGGCGCCCGAGCGCTGCACCCCGCGGGTCGTGCTGGACGGCTCCGACGTCCGGGAGGCCCGCTCCCCGCTGCGGCTGCTGATGCCCGTGCTCGACGAGCTGCTCACCCCGCTGGCCGAGGACACCGGGCTGGTCGTGGCCGTCACGGACCCCGGCGGCGTGATCCTGCGGGTCCGGGGCAGCGCCGCGACCCGGCGGCGGGCCGAGTCCATGGGCTTCGTCGAGGGCGCCGACTGGTCCGAGCCGGCCGTGGGCACCAACGCCCCGGGCACTGCCCTGGTCCTGCGCCGGCCCGTGACCGTGCACCGCGAGCAGCACTTCTACCCCGAGGCCCGGCCCTGGACCTGCACGGCCGCCCCCCTGCTGCACCCCGTCACGGGGGCGCTGCTGGGGGCCGTGGACCTGACGGGCGGGGACGCCGCCGCGAGCCCCGCCACCCGGGCGCTGGTCGGCGCGGCGGTGCGCGCCGCCCGGGCCGAGCTCGCCCTCGCCCTGCGCTCCGCCCGCCGCTCCGAGGCCGCCGCGGCGGCGCCGTCCGCCGCCCCCGCCCACGGCGCGTTCCTGCGCGTGCTCGGCGACGCCCCGCCGGCACTGGTGCTGGACGGGCAGGCCCTGGAGCTCACCGAGCGCCACGCCGAGATCCTCCTGGCCCTGTCCCGCGCCGGCAACGGCCTGTGCACCGCGGAGCTGTCGGAGCAGCTGTGGGCCGGCCGGGCGCAGGAGACCACGGTGCGCGCCGAGGTGCTGCGGCTACGCCGGCTGCTCGAGTCCCGGGGCGGGCCGGCGATCGCCTCCCGCCCCTACCGGCTCGAGACCCCGCTGCCCTCGGATGCGGGCCGGGTGCTCGAGCTGCTCGCCCGGGGCTCGCACCGGCGGGCGCTGCGCGAGTACACCGGGGCGCTGCTGCCGCACTCCGAGGCGCCGTCCCTCGTGGCCCTGCGCCACCGCCTCACCGGGCTCCTGCGCGAGGCCGTCCTCACCGACGGCTCGGCCGAGGCCGTGCGCGAGTACCTCACCCTGCCGGAGGCCGCCGACGACGCCGAGGCGTGGGCGCTGCTGCTGCGCCTCCTGCCGGCCCGCTCCCCCGCCCGCGCAGCGGCCGTCCTCGAGCTGGAGCGGCTGCGCCGCTGACCGGCCCCGGCGCCCGCCGCACCGTGCGTGCAACGTGCGTGCAACGTGGCCCCCCGTAGCGTGATCCGCATCACACGATGGTGCGGACGAGGCGGTCCGCACCCGTGCCACACGCACCGTCACGCACCAGGAGCAGGTCACCATGAGCGTTGAAACCCAGTCCCTCACCACCGTCTACGCGCAGCCGGGCACCGAGGGCTCGAAGGTCACCTTCAAGCCCCGCTACGAGCACTGGATCGGCGGACAGTGGGTCCCGCCCGTGCAGGGCCGGTACTTCGAGAACATCTCCCCGGTCAACGGCAAGCCCTTCACGGAGGTGGCCCGCGGCACCGCCGAGGACATCGACGCCGCGCTCGACGCCGCGTGGGCCGCCGCCCCGGCCTGGGGCAAGACCCCGGTCGCCGAGCGGGCGCTGGTGCTGCACCGGGTCGCCGACCGGATGGAGCAGAACCTCGAGATGCTCGCCGTGGCCGAGACCTGGGACAACGGCAAGCCCGTGCGCGAGACCATCAACGCGGACATCGCCCTGGCCATCGACCACTTCCGCTACTTCGCCGGGGCCATCCGCGCCCAGGAGGGCACCCTCTCCCAGCTCGACGACAACACCACGTCCTACCACTTCCACGAGCCCCTCGGCGTGGTCGGGCAGATCATCCCCTGGAACTTCCCGATCCTCATGGGCGTGTGGAAGCTCGCCCCGGCCCTGGCCGCGGGCAACGCCGTGGTGCTCAAGCCGGCCGAGCAGACCCCGGCCTCGATCATGGTGCTCATGGAGCTGCTCGCGGACATCCTGCCCCCGGGCGTGGTCAACGTGGTCAACGGCTTCGGCGTGGAGGCCGGCAAGCCGCTGGCCTCCAGCCCCCGGATCCGCAAGATCGCCTTCACCGGCGAGACCACCACCGGCCGGCTCATCATGCAGTACGCGTCCCAGAACATCATCCCGGTGACCCTCGAGCTGGGCGGGAAGTCCCCGAACATCTTCTTCGAGGACGTCGCCGCGGCCCAGGACTCCTTCTACGACAAGGCGCTGGAGGGCTTCGCGTTCTTCGCCCTCAACCAGGGCGAGGTTTGCACCTGCCCCTCGCGGGCCCTGATCCAGGGCTCGATCTACGACCGGCTGCTCGCGGACGGCGTCGAGCGGGTCAAGGGCATGGTCCAGGGCAACCCGCTGGACCTCGACACCCAGGTCGGGGCGCAGGCCTCCAACGACCAGCTGCAGAAGATCCTCTCCTACATCGACATCGGCCGGCAGGAGGGCGCGAAGGTCCTCGTGGGCGGCGAGCGCAACGTGCTGGACGGGGACCTCGCCGAGGGCTTCTACGTCTCCCCCACGGTGTTCGAGGGCGAGAACTCGATGCGCATCTTCCAGGAGGAGATCTTCGGGCCCGTCCTGTCGGTCACCCGCTTCACCGACTACGCCGACGCCATGGCCACCGCCAACGACACCCTCTACGGCCTCGGCGCCGGGGTCTGGGCCCGCAACGGCAACCTGGCCTACCGCGCCGGCCGCGACATCCAGGCCGGGCGCGTGTGGGTGAACCAGTACCACAACTACCCCGCCCACTCCGCGTTCGGCGGCTACAAGTCCTCGGGCATCGGCCGCGAGAACCACCTCATGATGCTGGACCACTACCAGCAGACCAAGAACCTGCTGGTCTCCTACTCCGAGGACGCCCAGGGCTTCTTCTAAACCGCCCTCACCCGTCCCGTCCCGATCGTCCGCCCGTTCCAGGAGGAGCACCATGAACGCCCAGCAAGCCCCGACCGTCCAGGAGTCCGCGGCCACCGCGGTCCCCGGCACCATGACCGCCGCCGTCGTCACCGCCTTCGGGCAGCCCCTGGAGGTCAAGGACCTCCCGGTCCCCGAACCCGGCCCCGGCCAGGTCCTCGTCAAGCTGATCTCGACCGGTGTGTGCCACACCGACCTGCACGCCGCCCACGGCGACTGGCCGGTCCAGCCCACCCCGCCCTTCGTCCCGGGCCACGAGGGCGTGGGCACGGTCGTGGCCCTCGGCCCGGGCGTCACGGAGGTGCAGGAGGGCGACCTCGTGGGCAACGCCTGGCTGGCCTCGGCGTGCGGGCACTGCCGCAACTGCCGCACCGGCTGGGAGACGCTGTGCGAGGAGCAGGTCAACGGCGGCTACAGCATCGACGGGTCCTTCGGCCAGTACATGCTGGTCGACGCCCGCTTCGCCGCGCAGATCCCCGCGGGCGCCGACCCGTACGAGGTGGCGCCGGTGCTGTGCGCCGGTGTCACCGTCTACAAGGGCCTGAAGATGACCGAGGCGCGGCCCGGGGAGTGGGTGGTGATCTCGGGCATCGGCGGCCTGGGGCACCTGGCCGTGCAGTACGCGGTGGCCATGGGCCTGCGGGTCGCGGCGGTCGACGTCGCCGACGACAAGCTGGCCCTCGCCCGCAAGCACGGCGCGGAGATCACCGTCAACGCGTTCGCGGAGGACCCGGCCGAGGCCGTGCTCGCGCAGATCCCGGGCGGTGCGGACGCCGTGCTGGTGACCGCCGTGCACCCGGCCGCGTTCGGCCAGGCGATCGGCATGGTCCGTCGCGGCGGGACGATCGTGTTCAACGGTCTGCCGCCCGGGGACTTCCCGGCGCCGATCTTCGACATCGTGCTCAAGGGCCTGACCATCCGCGGGTCCATCGTGGGCACGCGCCAGGACATGGTCGAGGCCCTCGACTTCTACGCTCGCGGTCTGATCCACCCGACCTACAGCACCCGTCCGCTCGAGGACGTCAACGCGATCCTCGACGAGATGGAGAAGGGCAAGATCGAGGGCCGCGTGGTCGTCGAGTACTGAGCCGGGCGGACGCGAGGTGTCGCGTCCCGTCCCGGGCGATCGTGAGGGGTCGCGTCCTGTCGGTGGGAGAACGTCTCATCAGCAGGACGCGGCCCCTCGCGCGTGGGCGAGGGGCGCAGCGCGGCCCCTCGCGCGCACGGCCTGCGTATCCTGGGACGGTGACTCCCCGCCTCGTCCTCGCCTCCCGCTCCCCCGCCCGCACCAAGCTGCTGGCCGACGCCGGGATCGGCCACGACCGGCTCGTCTCCGATGTGGACGAGGACGCCGTGGTCCGGGAGCGCGGCGTGACCGGCGCCGAGGAGACCGCGATGGTCCTGGCCCGGGCCAAGGCGGAGGCCGTGGCGGCGCTGCCCGAGGCCGCCGGCGCCCTCGTGGTGGGCTGCGACTCGGTCTTCGAGCTCGACGGCGAGGTGCACGGCAAGCCGCTGGACGCCGCGACGGCGACCGCCCGGATCCGGGCCATGCGCGGGCGCTCGGGGGTGCTCCATACGGGCCACTGGCTCGTGGACACGCGGAGCCCGGCGGACGGCGGGACCGGCTGGAGCGGCGGTGCGCCCGCCAGCGCCGAGGTGTTCTTCGCGCAGATGTCCGACGACGAGGTCGCGGCCTACGTGGCCACCGGCGAGCCCCTGGAGGTGGCCGGGTCCTTCACCATCGACTCGCTCGGCGCGGCGTTCGTGGAGCGGGTGGAGGGCGACGTGCACGCCGTTGTCGGCCTGAGCCTCAGCACCCTGCGCACGCTGCTCGGCCGGGCGGGCGTCGGCGTGCCCGAGCTGTGGACCGCCGGCCGCTGAGAACCGCTCCCCGCCGGAACCGGTCTGCGCTTTGTAGGACTCCTACAGAAACGGCGTCGCATTTCCGGTCCGCCGCCGGGTGGTTGGGCGATTGCTCACGACGGGGAATACAGTGCATCGGAGGATTCGACAAGGAGTGAGACGTGACCGGTAAGAACCCCGCGGACGGCGCCATCCGCCCCATCACCAAGGTGCTCGTCGCCAACCGCGGCGAGATCGCGGTGCGCGTGATCCGCGCCGCCCGCGACGAGGGCATCGCCTCCGTGGCCGTGTACGCCGACCCGGACCGGGACGCCCTGCACGCCCGCACGGCGGACGAGGCGTACGGGCTCGGCGGGTCCACCGCCGCGGACTCGTACCTGGTGATCGACAAGATCCTCGACGTCGCCGCCCGCTCGGGAGCCGACGCCGTGCACCCCGGCTACGGCTTCCTGTCCGAGAACGCCGAGTTCGCCCTCGCCGTGCTCGAGGCCGGACTGACCTGGATCGGGCCCCCGCCCGCGGCCATCGCCAAGCTCGGCGACAAGGTGGCCGCCCGCCACATCGCGGAGAAGGTCGGCGCCCCGCAGGTCCCCGGCACCACCGACCCGGTCGGCTCCGCCGAGGAGGTCCTCGCGTTCGCCGACGAGCACGGGCTGCCCCTGGCCATCAAGGCCGCGTTCGGCGGCGGCGGCCGCGGCATCAAGGTGGTCCGCAACCGCGACGACATCCCGGAGCTCTACGAGTCCGCCGTGCGCGAGGCCACCGCGGCGTTCGGCCGCGGCGACTGCTTCGTGGAGCGCTTCCTGGACGCCCCGCGGCACGTCGAGACCCAGTGCCTGGCCGACGCCCACGGCAACGTGGTGGTCGTCTCCACCCGCGACTGCTCCCTGCAGCGGCGCAACCAGAAGCTCGTGGAGGAGGCGCCGGCGCCGTTCCTGTCCGAGGAGCAGAACCGCCTGCTCTACGCCTCCTCGAAGGCGATCCTGCGCGAGGCCGGCTATCAGGGCGCGGGCACGTGCGAGTTCCTGGTGGGCCAGGACGGCACGATCACGTTCCTGGAGGTCAACACCCGCCTGCAGGTGGAGCACCCGGTGTCCGAGGAGGTCACGGGCATCGACCTGGTGCGGGAGCAGTTCCGGCTGGCCCGCGGCGAGGCCCTCGGCTACGACGACCCGGAGGTCCGCGGCCACTCGATCGAGTTCCGCATCAACGGCGAGGACCCGGGACGGCACTTCATGCCCTCCCCCGGCACCATCGCCGCCCTCGACCTGCCCGGCGGTCCCGGCGTGCGCGTGGACTCCGGTGTGCAGGCCGGCGAGACCGTGGGCGGGAACTTCGACTCCATGCTCGCCAAGCTGATCGTCACCGGGGCCACCCGGCAGCAGGCCCTCGAGCGCTCCCGCCGGGCGCTGGCGGAGCTGCGCATCGAGGGCATGCCCACCGTGGTCCCCTTCCACCGCGCCGTCGTCGCCGATCCCGCGTTCGCCCCCGCGGACGGCGCCCCCTTCTCCGTGCACACGCGGTGGATCGAGACGGAGTTCGACAACACCATCCCGCCCTTCGAGGGCGTCCCGCAGGCCGGGCCCGAGGCCGAGGAGCGCCAGGCGATCGTCGTCGAGGTCTCCGGCAAGCGCCTCGAGGTGGTCCTGCCCGCCCTGCCCGGCACGGCCAAGCCCAACGGGACCGCCGCCAAGCCCCGCAAGTCCCGCTCCGCGCGCGGCGGCGGCACCGCCGCGGCGAGCGGCGACAGCCTGAGCTCCCCGATGCAGGGGACCATCGTGAAGATCGCGGTGGACAACGGGGACGAGGTGGCCGAGGGCGATCTCGTGCTGGTGCTCGAGGCCATGAAGATGGAGCAGCCGCTGACCGCCCACAAGTCGGGCACGGTCTCGGGGCTGTCCGTGAGCCCCGGGGACACCGTCTCCGCCGGCGCCGTGCTGGCGACCATCTCCTGAGGCGGGCGGCCCGGCCCGATGAGCACCCGACCGACCGGCGCCCCCGGGCGCTGCCTCGTGGACCTCTCCGCGCAGGACCGGCTGCGCAGCGGCGCCCCCGCCCGGACGCCGCGGCTGCGGGTGCTCTGCTGCCCACCCTCGGGCGCGGCCGCCGGGTACTGGCGGTTCCTGGTGCGCGAGGACGTGCACGTCCTCGGCGTCCAGTACCCCGGCCGGGAGAGCCGCTTCCGGGAGCCGCCGGCGCCCTCGGTCGCCGCCCTCGCCGCGGAGGCGGCCGAGGCCGTCGCCGGCGCGCCGTGGGCGGCCTCGGACGTCCCGCTCGTGGTCCTGGGCCACAGCATGGGCGCCTCCGTCGCGGCCGAGCTCGCCTCGCTCCTCGAGCACCGGGAGGGGATCCGGGTGTCGCTGCTCGCGCTCTCCGCGAAGACCGCCCCGGGCGCCGTGGACGCGGCGGACGACGGGGACGACGATTTGCGGGCCGGGCTCGACCCGCAGGACCCGGGCGCGGACGAGGCGCTCGCCCGGTGGCTGCGGCGGCTGGGCGGCACCCCCGAGGCGGTGCTGGCGAACCCCGAGCTGCTGGCCCTGCAGCTGCCAGCCCTGCGCGCGGACCTGCTGGTCTCGATGGCCCACGACCGGCTCCCCGCCCCGGTCGGGGGGCCCCTGCTGCTGCTGCGCGGCAGCGAGGACCACACGGTGGACGCCGCCGGCATGGACGCCTGGCGTCCCGTCAGCACGGGGGCCGTGCAGCGGCGCGAGTACCCCGGCGGCCACCACCCGCTCGCGGAGAACCGGCACCGCCTGCTCGAGGACCTCGAGGCGTGCGCCGATCCCGGCCGCTCCCGGTGAGCCCGTCGTCGTGACGACGCTCCCGCCGAGCGTGCCCGGCACGGTCGAGCTGCCGGTGCCGGGCGCCCCCGCGGACGTGCGGGTCGTGCTCGCCCGCGTGGCCCCTCTGATCGGCTGGGCGGAGTCTGTCCGGGACTGCCTGGACGAGGACGAGCGGAAACGGGCCGCGGCGTTCCGCCACGAGAGCGACCGGCGGCGGTTCGTGGTCGCCCACTGCGTGCTGCGCCACGAGCTCGCCGCCCGCACCGGCGCGGACCCGGCCTCGCTGCGCCTGGGACCGCCCGTTCCCGCCGTGGGGCCCCGGCCCAAGCCGCGGCTCGAGGACCACGCCCTGCACTTCTCCCTCTCGCACAGCGGCGACCAGGTGCTCGTGGCCACCGCCGAGCGCGAGGTGGGGGTGGACGTCGAACGCCTCCAGGACCCGGCCGCCGCCGAGCAGGTGGTCCCCCTGCTCCACCCCGCCGAGATCATCGCCCTGCGGGCCCTGCCCGCCGCGGACCGGCCGGCCGCCGTGACCACGGTGTGGGCGCGCAAGGAGTCCCTGCTCAAGGCCATGGGCTCCGGACTGTTCCGCGAGCCCTCCGTCGACGAGGTCGGTGCGGGCCCCGTCCCGGGGCGGCCCGTGGCCGGGTGGCGGATCCTGGACCTGGCTCTTCCGCCGGCCCCCGGTCCGGACCGTGCGGAGTCGCGGGCGGCGCTGACCGTCCGCGTCCCGTGACCGTCACCGCGTACAACCACGGGTGGACAGGATTTCTCCATCCGGAGGCCGACTACAGCGTCCGACCCGTCGGTCATCCTTGAAGCATGTCGGGCCCCATTCGGGGAACAGGGTCCGGCGGGAGCGGCGAACAACTCACTCGCCCTGTGCCGTGCTTGCTCGAGATCCCGGAGCGGAGCACCTTCCGGACCCAGCACTCCATCACGTCAGGATCATCCGTCACGTGCCGTTGTCGGCACCCGGATACCCGCGCTGACGAGGAGAGCCGGTTCCGCGATCATCCGGACCCCGAGCGGGGCCGTGTCCGAATCGTGTCCGTCATCTGCGCAAATGTTGGTCGAGGCCCCCTGACCTGGGATTACTTTGGTGACGTCGAACCATACACAGAGCTCAACGGGCGTTCGGGGGAACGCGCCAGGGGCCAGCACCAGTCGCGAAGCGGATCTCGCTTCTCCACCGGATGGGACAGACCCATGAGAAGAACCACCTGAGCAGTCACGACCGCCGCCTACGCGGCTGGCACCACTATCCTGCGGCTCCTGCCGCGAGTGGGGGACTCACAGCCGTCGATCGCTCCGGGCCCGCAGCGCAGCGTTGCACCGATCCGTCGGGACCGCGCCCCGCAGGACGGAGCCCTCGTCGACCGGCATGCCGAGAAGAGGGTCCTTGCGGTGCCCGTCAGCCGAGCTACGAGCCGACCCGAATGCAGAAAGCCGTCCCCGCGCCCTCCTCACGGATCGAGCGCACGGCGAGAGAACGAGGAACACTATGTCCATCATCAAGGCTCCGCACCTGTTCAACGAGGAGAGTCTGTTCATCGATCTGGAGGGCGTGCTGAGCCGCCACCTCTACCTGAAGATCGAGGGGTTCAACTTCGCCGGCTCGATCAAGCTCAAGCCCGCCAGGGAGATGGTCGAGCGGGCCGAGCGGGAAGGACGGGTCGGCCCCGGCTCCGTACTCGTGGAGTCCTCCTCCGGGAACCTCGGCGTCGCGCTCAGCATGATCGCCGCCAGCAAGGGATACAGCTTCGTGTGCGTGATCGACCCGCGCTGCAATCCCGCGACCCGGCAGCTCATGGAGTCGCTCGGGGCGCACGTCGACCTGGTCACCGAGCCGGACCCCGTCGACGGCTTCCTCGGCGCCCGGCTCAACCACGTCCGGGAGCTGTGCAGGTCCGACGAGCGGTACGTCTGGCTCAACCAGTACACCAGCCCCGGCAACTGGGGAGCGCACTACCGCTGGACCGCCCCCGAGATCGAGGCCCAGTTCCCCGAGCTCGAGGTGCTGTTCGTGGGGGCCGGGACCACGGGCACGCTGATGGGCTGCGCGCGGTACTTCAAGGAGCACCGGCCCGACGTCCGGATCGTCGCGGTGGACGCCGTCGGCTCGGTCTCCTTCGGTCGCCCGCCGGCCACCCGTCTGATCCCCGGGCTCGGCATGAGCGTGCGGCCGCCCCAGCTCGACGAGTCCCTGATCGACGACGTGGTGATGGTCGAGGAGCTGGACACGGTGCGCACCTGCCACCGCCTGGCCGGGCGCGGGTTCCTGCTCGGCGGCTCCACCGGGACCGTGGTCCACGGCGCCATGACGTGGCTCGCGGACCACCACGCCGAGGACGTCACTGCGGTGGCCATCTCCCCGGACATGGGCCGCCCCTACCTGGACACCATCTATCAGCGGGACTGGGTCCTCGACCACTTCGGGGCCGAGGCGCTCGCCGGCTCCGACTCGACAGCCGCTCTGAGCCGACCGCACCACCAGGTGTCATGGCGTCGGCAGGCGGCAACCACACCGGTGACCGGTTCCTCGGCCACCTCCTCGCCGAGGAGTATCTCGCAGTGAAGAAGCTCGCCGACGCCCTCCCTGCGTCTCCCCTTCCCACGATCTCAGTCCCCACGATGCCTGTGAGGCGCGATCTTCCGTCCACACCAGCCGTCGAAGGAACCGGCGCGGACCTGCCTCTCGAGCGTCGGCTGGCCGTTCTTCTCGCCTCGGTGGTGCAGCTGGACGACGTTCCGCTGGACGCCGATTTCTTCGACGACCTGGGGGCGGACTCCCTGGTCATGGCACGGTTCTGCGCCCGGGTGCGCAAGCAGCCGGACCTGCCGGCTGTGTCGATCAAGGACGTCTACCAGCACCCGTCGATCACGGCGTTGACCGCCGCTCTGGTACCGGCGCAGCCGGTGCGCACGCCGGTGCAGGACCGTCTGACCGAGGTGCTGACCGAGGTGCTGACCGGGGTGCTGGGCGGGCAGCAAGTGCCGGTGGGCGCCGACTTCTTCGCTGACCTGGGGGCGGACTCGCTGGTGATGGCACGGTTCTGCGCCCGGGTGCGCAAGCAGCCGGACCTGCCGGCGGTGTCCATGAAGGACGTCTACAGTCACCCGAACGTCGCCGCCCTCGCGGCGGCGCTGCAGGGTCCGACGGATCAGGACCGGCCTCCGGAGCCCGCGCCGGCACTGGCGTCCGCGCCGGAGTCGCCGCCGCCCATGGACGCGCGGACGTGGGAATACGTCACCTGTGGCGTCCTGCAGGTGCTCGTCTACCTCGGCTACTGCCTGCTCGCCGGGGCGGTCGCGGTCGTGGGGTACCTGTGGGTCTTCCCGGACGCGGGGCCGGGCAACCACCACTGGGTGGGCCACGGAACCGGCTTCTGGGAGATCTACCTGCGGTCCGTTGCCCTCGGCGCGGCGACCTTCGTGCTGATGTGCATTCTGCCGGTGGCGGGGAAGTGGATCCTCATCGGGCGCTTCCGGCCCGGGGAGATCCGTATCTGGAGCCTGGCCTACTTCCGGTTCTGGCTGGTCAAGACCCTGATGCGCACCTCGCCCCTCTCGCGGATGACCGGTTCCCCGCTGACGACTTTCTACCTGCGGGCCATGGGCGCCACAGTGGGCCGCAACGTGACGATCCTGACCAATCACCTGCCAGTCTGTACCGACCTGATCACGATCGGGGAGGGGACGGTCATCCGCAAGGATGCGTACACCAATGGCTACCGCGCCCACGGTGGCGTCATCCAGATCGGTGCAGTGACGCTCGGCAGAAACGTGATCGTCGGCGAGGGCAGCGTCCTGGACATCGACACGACGATGGGAGACGGCTCCCAGCTAGGCCACCGGTCCAGTCTGTACACCGGCCAGGTCGTGCCCGAGGGCGAGCACTGGCACGGTTCGCCGGGCAGACGCACGGAGTTGGACTTCAGCGAGGTCGACGCCACACCCTACCGGCCATGGCGACGAGGACTGTTCGCCGCGTACGAGCTCGTTGCCGTCCTCGGGCTGGGTCGGATCATAGTGAGCCTCGCGATCATCCTGACCGTCCTGGCGTTTCCGCGCGTGGCCGCGCTCCTGGAGTCGCATCCGCACGCGTTCACCAATTGGGTCTTCTATGCCGACGCCGTCGCGTTCGCCGGCGTGGGCGTCCTCGGCGGAACGGTCGTGGGACTGGTCGTCATGACGACCGTGCCACGGGTGCTCCAGCTATTTCTGAAGCCCGACACGGTGTACCCGCTGTACGGACTGCGGCACGCGGCGGAGCGAGCGGTCGAGCGGCTGACCAACAGTCAGTTGATGGGACAGCTGTTCGGCGACAGCTCGTACGTCGTGAACTACCTGCGGGCCATCGGGTACGACCTGGGTCAGGTCCAGCAGACCGGCTCGAACCTGGGCACTAACTTCAAGCACGACAACCCGTTCCTGTCGACGATCGGCACCGGCACGATGATCGCCGACGGGGTCTCGTTCATGAACACCGACTACTCACCGACGTCGTTCCGGGTCAGCCGGGCCGCGATCGGCGCACACAACTTCCTCGGCAACTATGTTCTCTACCCGGCCGGGGCCAGGACCGGGGAGAACTGTCTGCTTGCCACCAAAGTGATGGTTCCCCTGGACGGACCGGTGCGTCATGACGTCGGTCTGCTCGGGTCACCGGCATTCGAGATCCCTCGGTCGGTCCTGCGGGACGCTCCTCTCGAGGAGCACGCGGACCCAGTCCTCTTTCAACAGGTCCTCTCCGCCAAGAACAAGCACAACGTACGCACGATGGCTCTCCTGATGCTCGTTCGATGGCTCGATGCGTCGCTGGTCATGCTGGCCGTGTTCGCCGGTCTAGAGCTGTCCGACCGGTTCGGGTTCCTTGCCATCTCCGCCTCGTTCGTCCTCATACTCCTGTTGGGCTTCGTGGTTCCCATCGGAATCGAGCGCCTCGTGACCCTCTCCCATGGGCTCCAGCCCCAGCTCTGCTCCATCTACCACTCCTACTTCTGGTGGCATGAGCGCTACTGGAAGCTGCAGGTCCAGACTCGACGCATGTCCGTCCTCGACGGGACGCCGTTCAAGACGCTGGTCTGGCGACTGCTGGGCGTACGGATCGGAGCCCGGGTCTTCGACGACGGGTGCGAGTTCGTCGAGCGCAGCCTGGTGACGATCGGCTCCCGATGCGCCCTGAACACCGGCACGTCGATCATGTGCCATTCCCAGGAGGACGGCATGTTCAAGTCCGACCACGACATCATCGGAGACGACTTCACTCTCGGCGTCGGCGGCCTCGTCCACTACGGCGTCATCGTCGAGGACGGGGTCGTCACCGCCGCCGACTCCTTCGTGATGAAGGGGACGACCCTCACCAAAGGATCCGCATGGGGTGGGAACCCGGCACAAGAGCTTCGTGCCACGACCACGTCCCCCGTCCCCCCGGAAAGGTATCTGTCATGACCACCACCCGTGCACTCACCTGCCGGGCCGTCGCCGAGCACTCGATGGAACCGGCCCCCGGCCATCCCGCCCTCCCCGCGACCGTACCGACGCAGATCCCCCGGTGGACGCAGGACCGCCGGCCGGGTCAGGCACAGGTCGAGGTGGCGGTGCCCGAGGACCTGCGCACCGCGGTGCGGTCCCTGGCCCGGGACGCGGAGGTGGCACCGGACTCGGTCTGGCTGGCGGCCCACGCGCGGGTGCTCCAGGCCCTGTCGGGCGAGTCGGAGATCACCACCGGATGCCGGGACGCGGCGGGCACCTGGCCGTGCTCCCTCGATCTGGGCCGGCCGTCCTGGCGGGCCCTGGTCCGCGAGTCGCACGCCCGGCGGGCCCAGGCCCGGGCCGGGCAGTCCGGGCGGGGGCAAGCCCCCCACCAGGAGGGTTCTGCGGCGTACGAGGTGGTCCTCGACACCCGCCAGGACGCCGAGCCCGAGCTGCCGGAGGGCGTCGTGCTCGGCGTGCTCCTCCGGCGGTCGACAGGGGGTGAGGTGCTCCGCCTGCGGTACCGACAGGACGTCCTCGACACCGGAGCCGCCCTCAGGATCGCCGGCTACCACCTGACCGCGCTCCGCCACCTGGTGACCGACCCCGAGGCGGAGCCCATGGACGCCGACCTGGTGGCTGCGGAGGAGCGGCGCCTCCAGCTCGAGCAGCTGGCCGGGCCCGTGCGACCCCGGCCCCGGCGACGCTTCCACGAGCTCTTCGAGGAGCGGGTCCGGCAGCATCCCGAGCGCCTCGCGGCCGTCCAGGACACGCGTCAGTGGACGTACGCGGAGCTCAACGCCCGCGCCAACCGGATCGCCCGTGCCCTGCTCGCACGCGGACTCCGGGCGGAGGACGTCGTGGCGGTGGTCGCCGAGCGGGACCTGGAGTGGATGGCTGCCGTCATCGGCATCCTCAAGGCCGGCGGCGCCTACCTGCCGCTCGAACCGCACTTCCCGCCCGACCGGATCGCCAGGACGCTCACCCGGGCCGGGTGCCGGACGGTGCTGACGGAGGACGGCAGCACCACCTCGCTGGACGGGGCGCTGGCCGGGATGCCGGCCGTGACGACGCTCCGCGTCGAGGACGTCGAGGCGGAGGGCCACTCCGCCCACGACCTCGGCCTGGAGGTGCGTCCGGACCAGCTCGCCTACATCTACTTCACCTCGGGCTCCACGGGCGAGCCGAAGGGCGCGATGTGCGAGCACGACGGGATGCTGAACCACCTGTACGCCAAGATCGAGGACCTGGGGATCGGCCCCGGGGACGTCGTGGCCCAGAGCGCCCCCCAGTGCTTCGACATCTCCCTGTGGCAGCTGGTCTCGGCCCTGCTCGTCGGCGGGCGCACCCTCATCGTCGGGCAGGACCGGATCCTCGACGTCGAGCGGTTCGTCGACACGGTGGAACAGGGCCAGGTCGCCGTCTTCCAGGTCGTCCCCTCCTACCTGGACGCGGTGGTGGCCTATCTGGAGGGCAGGCCCCGCGACCTGCCCCGTCTGCGCAGCGTTTCGGCGACCGGGGAGGCCCTGAAGCAGGAGCTGGTCCGCCGCTGGTTCGACGTGCTGCCCGACGTCAAGCTCGTCAACGCCTACGGGCTGACGGAGACCTCGGACGACACCAACCACGAGGTGATGAGCGCCGCGCCGGCGGGCGACCACGTGCCGCTGGGGCGGCCGGTCCCGAACGTGCGGATCCACCTCCTCGACGAGCGGCAGCGGCTCGTGCCGCTCGGAGCACCGGGCGAGATCGCCTTCTCCGGAGTGTGCGTGGGCCGCGGGTACGTCAACGACCCGGAACGGACGGCACAGGCGTACTCCGCCGATCCCCATGTGGACGGCGCGCGGCTCTACCGGGCGGGCGACTACGGTCGCTGGTCGCCGGACGGCCGGCTGGAGTACCTGGGCCGGCGGGACAACCAGGTCAAGATCTCCGGGTTCCGCATCGAGATCGGCGACATCGAGAACGCCCTCCTGAGGGTTCCCGGAGTCCGCGACGGGGCGGTCGTCGTGGCGGAGCGACCGGACCGGGGCAAGCACCTGGTCGCCTTCTACCACGCGCCCGAGCCGCTGGACCCCAGCACGCTGCGGGAGCACCTGGCGCGGTCGCTGCCCGGGTACATGGTCCCGCAGGTGTTCCAGTGGCAGCCGGCCCTCCCGCTGACGGCCAACGGCAAGATCGACCGCAAGCGCCTCACCGCGCTGGCGGCGGACGTCGAGGTCGAGGGCCGCGCTCTCGAGCCCCCGCGCACCCCGACCGAGCAGTGGCTGGCGGCGGCGTGGTCGCGCGTGCTGGCCGTGTCGGAGGACGGGATCGACCGTCGTGACCACTTCTTCGAGCGCGGCGGCACGTCGCTGACCGCCGTCCGGCTCGCCATCGCCCTGGACCGGAAGGTCTCGCTCAAGGACCTCCTCAGCCACCCGGTCCTCACCGACCTCGCCACGGAGCTGGACGCCAGGTCCGCCGCGGCCGGCTCGCCCGCCCACCCGTGATCCCACCGGAAGGAACCACCATGTCCGCCACCTCCGCACCTCCGGAGCTCGACGTCGACGCGCGCCCGGGTGCGCCGGCCACCGCCCTGGTCTCTCCCCCGGGCGACCCGGTGCCCTGGGCCCAGCAGCACCGTGACGCGCTCCGGGCGACCGTCGCCCGGCACGGGGCCGTCCTCGTGCGCGGCCTCGGGCTGTCCCACCCCGACCAGGTCGCGGCCGTCTTCCGGGCCGTCAGCCCGGAGCTGATGACCGAGCGGGAGGCCTTCGCCGCCCGCAGGTCCTACGCGCCCGGCGTGTACTCCTCGGCCACCTGGCCGGCGAACCAGCCCATGTGCATGCACCACGAGCTGAGCTACACGCTCCACGCCCCCGGGCTGCTGCTCCTCGCCTGCCTCACCGCCCCGGCCGCCGGCGGCGTGACCGGTGTCGCGGACTCCCAGGCGGTGCTGCGCGCGCTTCCCGCGGACCTGATCGCGCGGTTCGAGCGCGACGGCTGGATGCTGCTCCGCAACTACAACGACGAGATCGGCGCCTCCGTCGCGGACGCCTTCGGCACGGACGACCGCGCAGCGGTCGAACGCTACTGCGCGGAGAACCGGATCGAGCTCGAGTGGCAGCCCGACGGCGGCCTGCGCACGCGTCAGCGCCGCGCCGCGATCGTCCGTCACCCCGTCACCGGGGAGCGCTGCTGGTTCAACCAGGTCGCCTTCCTCAGCGAGTGGACGATCGACCCGGAGGTCCGCGAGTACCTCATGGACATGTACGAGGAGGACGGCCTCCCGTTCACGACGGCGTTCGGCAACGGCGACCCCATCGGCGAGGACGTCGTGGCCATGCTGAACGAGATCTACGAGTCGCACACGCTGCGCGAGCCGTGGCGCGCCGGCGACCTGATGCTCGTCGACAACGTCCGGACGGCGCACAGCCGCGAACCGTACGAGGGCGAGCGGGAGATCCTCGTCGCCATGAGCGACCCGGTGTCGCTCCAGGGCACGGCCTCGAAGGAGGAGGGACGATGACACTGACCAGCGGACCCGGCACCGACCACCGGCAGGACGCCCCCGGACGGCAACCGACCATCCCGTCCTTCGCGGTCATCTCCGGCGCGGAGGTCGACCAGGTGCTGCAGGGGCACCGGGCCGAGATCGTCGCGCTGGTGGAGGACACCTACCGGCTGCACGGCGCCGGACAGACGGTGAACCCGCCGTCGTACTTCCTGCGGTTCCCGGACCGCCCGACCGGACGGATCATCGCGCTGCCCGCCTCCCTGGGGGGACCCCGTGCCGTGGACGGCCTGAAGTGGATCTCCAGCTTCCCCACCAACGTGGAGTTCGGCATCCCGAGGGCCTCCGCCGTGCTGATCCTCAACGATCCGGACACCGGCTACCCTTTCGCCTGCCTGGAGAGCTCCATCATCAGCGCCTCCCGGACCGCCGCCTCCGCGGCCCTGGCCGCGGACTGGCTCAGCCGGGAGCGGGGGCGCCCCACACGGGTGGGCTTCTTCGGCGTCGGGCTCATCGCCCGCTTCGTCCACGCGTTCCTGGCGGACACCGGGTGGGGCTTCGACGAGGTGGGGGTGTTCGACCTGCTGCCGGGCAGCTGCGAGGGCTTCCGCGGCTACCTCGAGCGCTCCGCGCCCGAGAGCACGATCACCGTCCACGAGGACGCCGAGTCGCTGATCCGCTCGAGCGACCTGGTCGTGTTCGCGACGACGGCGGGAGAGCCGCACGTCACCGACCCGTCGTGGTTCGAGCACCACCCGCTCGTGCTCCACATCTCGCTGCGTGACCTCGGGCCCGAGGTCATCCTCGCCGCCACGAACATCGTCGACGACGTGGAGCACTGCCTCAAGGCCCAGACGTCCGTGCACCTGACCGAGCAGCTCACCGGCTCGCGGGACTTCCTCGCCGGCACGCTGCACGACGTCATGACCGGCGCGGTGAAGGTACCGGCGGACCGGCCGGTGGTCTTCTCGCCGTTCGGCCTGGGCGTGCTCGACCTCGCGGTGGGCAAGCACGTCTACGACACGGTCGCCGGCACCGGCGGCCTGCACACCATCGACTCCTTCTTCCACGAGGTGCGTCGGTACGGGTGACGGCCGCCTCCCGGGTGTCGACCGGCCGGTCCGCCGGACCGGTCGACACCCGGGAGGGGCGTCGTCGTCGAGCGCGTCCCCGACCTCGTCGTCGTTCCAGGATGTGAGACGGGCCACCCGCTATACGGACAGCCGGGCGTACTATCGGGATCTTGTCCCCACCCACTGCTACGACCGAGGTTTCCCCATGTCCTCTCCGGTGACCGGGCAGGACGCCGCCGGCGCGTCCTCCCCCTCGCTCCCCCTGTCCGACCGCGTGCCCCGCAGCCGGGTGATCCTGGCCTCCCTCGTGGGCACCACGATCGAGTTCTACGACTTCTACGTCTACGCCACCGCGGCCGTGGCCGTGTTCCCCGCCCTGTTCTTCACGGGCGAGGACGAGACGGCCAAGCTGCTCGCCTCCATGGCGACCTTCGCCGCGGCCTTCGTGGCCCGCCCGATCGGCTCCGTGATCTTCGGGCACTTCGGCGACCGGATCGGCCGCAAGGCCACCCTGATCGGCGCCCTGCTGACCATGGGCGTCGCCACCTTCCTCATCGGCCTCCTGCCCACCTACTACTCGATCGGCATCTGGGCCCCGCTCATCCTGACGATCCTGCGCTTCTGCCAGGGCCTGGGCCTGGGCGGCGAGTGGTCCGGCGCGGCCCTGCTGGCCACCGAGTACGCCGAGGAGGGCAAGCGGGCGCGCGCCGCCATGTGGCCCCAGCTGGGCGCCCCGTTCGGCTTCATCCTGGCCAACGGCTTCTTCCTGGTGCTGACCATCGTGATGGGCTTCGTCTCGGTCGCCGAGCAGGGCACCGACCACCCGTTCCTCACGTGGGGCTGGCGCGTGCCGTTCCTGGCCTCCGTGGTGATGGTGGTCGTCGGCCTGTACGTGCGGTTCAAGCTCGAGGAGACCCCGGTCTTCCAGAAGGCGCTGGACCAGGGCGAGAAGGTCCAGACCCCGCTCGTCGAGGCGTTCCGGGGCTCGTGGCTGCAGATGGTCCAGGGCACGTTCATCATGCTCGCCACCTACATGCTCTTCTACCTGATGACCGCGTGGATCCTCTCCTACGGCATCGGCAGCCCCGCCAACGGCGGCCTCGGCATCCCCTACCGGGACTTCCTGGTGCTGCAGCTGCTCGCCGTGCTGCTGTTCGCCGCCATGGTGCCCGTCTCCGGGTGGGTCGCGGACCGCTTCGGCCGGCGCAGCTCGCAGCTGGTCATCACCTCGGTGATCCTGCTCTTCGGGCTGAGCTTCGGCCTGCTCATGGACCCGGCCGCGGTCGGCACCGGTGCGGACGTCAGCACGGGCCGCGTGCTGTTCTTCCTCGTGGTCGGCATGACCCTGATGGGCCTGACCTTCGGCTCGATGTCGGCGATCCTGCCCGAGCTGTTCCCCACGAACGTGCGCTACACCGGCTCCGGCGTCGCGTACAACACGGCGTCGATCCTCGGTGCCGCCATCACCCCGTACGTCGCGGTCACCCTCAACGCGAGCTACGGCGTGGGCTCCGTCGGCCTCTACCTGGCGTTCGGCGCCGTGCTGACCCTGGTGGCCCTGTGGTTCTCCCCGGAGACCAAGGACGTCGACATGGAGAACGTCGTCACCCGGCGCCGCTGACCCGCTCCTGCCGGCACGCGCAACGGCCGCACCCCTCAGCGGGGGTGCGGCCGTTGCGCGTGCCGGCGGCGATCAGACGTGGACGTGCAGGCGCCGGGCCGCCTCCGAGATCGACCCGGTGAGGGACGGGTAGATGGTGAAGGTGTCGGCGAGGTCGTCGACGTGCAGCTTGTGGGTGACGGCCAGGGAGATCGGGAAGATCAGCTCGGACGCGCGGGGACCCACCACCACTCCCCCGATCACCGTGCCGGAGCCCTTGCGGGAGAAGATCTTCACGAACCCGTCCTCGACCGCCATCATCTTGGCGCGCGGGTTGGTGGACAGCTTCAGCATGATGGTGTCCGCCTGGTAGGTGCCGTCCTCGATGGACTTCTCGCTCACCCCCACGGACGCGATCTCCGGCGAGGTGAAGATGTTGGAGGCCACCAGGTGGGTGCGCAGCGGCTTGACGGCGTCGCCCATGAGGTGCGCCACGGCGATCCGGCCCTGCATGGCCGCCACCGAGGCGAGCGGGAGCACGCCCGTGCAGTCGCCCACCGCGTAGACGCCCGGCACGGTGGTGCGGGAGACGCCGTCCACCTTGATGTGCCCGGACTCGGAGCGGGCCACCCCGACCTCCTCGAGACCGAGGTCGTCGGTGGCCGGGATCGCGCCGACCGCGACGAGGCAGTGCGAGCCGGCGATCTTGCGCCCGTCGGAGAGCGTGACGACCACCCCGTTCTCGCTGCGCTCCACGGAGTCGGCGCGGGAGCGGCTGAGCACGTTCATGCCGCGGCGCTCGAAGACGCTCTCGAGCACGGCCGCGGCGTCCTCGTCCTCGCCGGGCAGCACCTGGTCCCGGGAGGAGACCAGCGTGACCTCGGCCCCGAGACCCCGGTAGGCCGAGGCGAACTCCGCGCCGGTCACGCCGGAGCCCACCACGATCATGTGCTCGGGGACCTCGGTGAGGTGGTAGACCTGCTTCCAGTTGAAGATCCGCTCCCCGTCCGGCTTCGCGGACGGCAGCTCCCGGGGATAGGCCCCGACGGCGAGCAGCACGGCCTGCGCGTCGAGGGTGTACTCCAGTCCGTCGTCGGTGGTGACCTGCACGCAGGTGGGGCTGAGCAGCCGGCCGGTGCCCGCGATCACGCGCACCCCCACCCGCTCGAGCCCGCGCTTGATGTCCCGGGACTGGGACGCCGCGAGGCGCAGGAGTCGGGTGTTGACCTTCTCCAGGTCCACGGCGAGGTCGTTGATCTCGTCGCCGTCCTTGCTGCCCCCGCGCACGTGCACCCCGAGGTCCGCGGCCTCGGCGAAGCGGGTCATCGCGTCGGCGGAGGCGATGAGGGTCTTGGAGGGGACCACGTCCGTGAGCACCGCGGAGCCGCCAAGGCCCTGGCGCTCCACGATGGTCACGTCCGCGCCGAGGCTGGCGGCGACCAGGGCGGCCTCGTAGCCGCCCGGACCGCCCCCGATGATGACGAGCTTCTGGATGGAGAATTCGCTGTGTGCAGTCACCCGGCCATTCTTGCAGGTGCCGCTCCGCCGGAGGAACCGGCCCGGCCGCGCCGGACGGCCCGGGACCATGCGGTAGCTTGGGGCGGGTGGACACAGAGCACAGCGCTGACCGGGCCGACCCCTTCGAGCTCGCCCAGGAGGCCGCGGACGCCCTCCGCCGGGCCACCGGGGTCGACACGCACGAGATCGCCCTGACCCTCGGCTCCGGCTGGGGCCAGGCCGCCGAGCTGATCGGCGAGACCGTCGCCGAGATCCCGGCCGCGGAGATCCCCGGGTTCACCCCGCCCGCCCTCGAGGGCCACGTCGGCACGCTGCGCTCGGTGCGCACCGCCGCGGGCCGGCACGCGCTGGTGATCGGCGCCCGCACCCACTACTACGAAGGACGCGGCGTGCGCCCCGTGGTCCACGGCGTGCGCACCGCGGCCGCCGCCGGGGCGCGCACCATGATCCTCACCAACGGCTGCGGCGGGCTGAACCCGTCCTGGGGGCCCGGCACCCCGGTGCTCATCAGCGACCACCTCAACCTCACGGGCCGGTCCCCGCTCGAGGGCGCCACGTTCGTGGACCTCACCGACCTGTACTCCCCGCGGCTGCGGGAGCTGGCCCGCGGGGTGGACCCCACCCTCGACGAGGGGGTCTACGCGCAGTTCCCCGGCCCGCACTACGAGACGCCGGCCGAGGTGCGGATGGCCGGGGTGCTGGGCGCCGACCTCGTCGGGATGTCCACCGCCCTGGAGGCCATCGCCGCCCGGCACGCGGGGATGGAGGTCTTCGGGATCTCCCTCGTGACCAACCAGGCCGCCGGGATCTCCGCGACCCCGCTCTCCCACGAGGAGGTCCTCGAGGCCGGACGCGCCGCGGGCGCCCGGATCTCCGGACTGCTCGCCCGCATCGTCGCCCAGCTCTGACCGGCCCCGGGCCGGGACGGGATCCCGGCCCGGCACCCCGGCGCACCGGACGCCCCCCAGGAGGCCGCGCCATGACCACCGACTCCCGCACCGACCCGCAGCTCCTCGACGCCGCGCGCGCGTGGGGCGCCGCCGACCCGGACCCCGGCACCCGCGCCGAGCTGGCAGCCCTCGCCGAGGCGGCCGCCGCCGGTGACGCCGCCGCCCGGACGGAGCTGGCCGACCGCTTCTCGGGCACCCTCCAGTTCGGCACCGCCGGGCTGCGGGCGGCCCTGGGCGCCGGGCCGATGCGGATGAACCGGGTGGTGGTGCTGCGCGCCGCGGCGGGGCTGGCCGCCCACGTCCTGGCCGTGCAGACCCCGGCGGAGGACACGGCGGGGACCGCCCGGCGCCCCCGCGCGGTGGTCGGCTACGACGCCCGGCACGGCTCCGAGGTCTTCGCCCGGGACACCGCCGCGGTGTTCGCCGCCGCGGGCCTCGAGACGCTGCTGCTGCCCGCGCCGCTGCCCACCCCCGTCCTGGCGTGGGCGGTGCGGGCCCTCGAGGCCGAGGTGGGCGTGATGGTCACCGCCAGCCACAACCCGCCGGCCGACAACGGCTACAAGGTCTACCTGGGCGGCCGGGCCGTGGAGCCGGAGGCCCGCGGCTGCCAGATCGTGGCCCCGCACGACCGGATGATCGCCGACCGGATCGCGGCCGTCGGCCCCGTCGAGGACATCCTGCGGGCCCCGGACGGGTGGACCGTCCTGCCCGCGAGCGTCGAGCAGGACTACCTCGACGCCGTGCTCCCCGCCGTGGTCCCCGCGGCCGCTGGCGCCGGGCGGAGCCTGCGGATCGTCCTCACCCCGCTGCACGGGGTGGGCGGGCGCACGACGACGGAGGCCCTGCGGCGGGCCGGTCTCTCCGACGTCCACGTGGTCCCCGAGCAGGCGGAGCCGGACCCGGACTTCCCCACCGTCGCGTTCCCGAATCCCGAGGAGCCCGGCGCCCTGGACCTCGCCCTGGCCACCGCCCGCGCCGTGGGCGCCGACCTCGTCCTCGCCAACGACCCCGACGCGGACCGGGTGGCCGTGGCCGTCCCCGTGCCCGGGACCGGGCCAGGGGCCGGGACCGGCGCCGACGCCGGCACTGGGGGCACGGGGCAGGACTGGCGGATGCTGCGCGGCGACGAGGTCGGGGCGTTGCTGGGCCGCGCCGCGGCGGCCCGGTGCGCGGACCGCGAAGGCGCCGTGTTCGCGAACTCCATCGTCTCCTCCCGCCTGCTGGGGCGGATCGCCGCCGCGGCGGGGATCGCGCACCAGGAGACGCTGACCGGCTTCAAGTGGATCGCCCGCGTCCCGGGGCTCGCGTTCGGCTACGAGGAGGCGCTGGGCTACTGCGTGGCGCCGGAGGTGGTCAGGGACAAGGACGGGATCAGCGCGGCGGTGGCGGTGGCGGTGCTCGCCGACGAGCTGCGCGCGCAGGGCCGGACCCTGCTGGACGTGCTGGACGACCTCGCCCTGGCCCACGGGCTGTACGCGACCGACCAGCTGAGCATCCGGGTGGCGGACCTGGGCCGCATCCCGGTCATGGCGGCCGCCCTGCGGGACGCCCCGCCGGCGGCGCTGGGCGGCTCCGCGGTGGTCGAGGTCGCGGACCTCGCGGCCCCGGGGACGGGGCTGCCGCCCACCGAGGGCCTGCGCCTGCTCACCACGGACGGCACCCGGGTGATCGTGCGCCCCTCGGGGACGGAGCCGAAGCTCAAGTGCTACCTGGAGGTGGTCGCCCCGGTGGCCGGCCGGGCCGCGCTGCCCGCCGCCCGGGCCGAGGCGCAGGAGCGGCTCGGGCGGATCCGCGCTGAGCTCGAGGCTGCGCTGGCGCTCTGAACCGCCGGTTCGAGCGGCGAGGCCGGCGTCGATCGGGAAGACGAACAGGGCGAGCCGTTGTGCTTTGGTGGTACCCGTCAGCCGGATCCGGAACAGCCGTCCCCTGCAAGCGGCGGCCACGGCGGGACGCCGTCTCAGGCGGAGACGTCGGGAGCCGCGCCCCGGGCGAGCACGCGCCGACGGACCTCGTGGGTCACTACCGAGACGACCTTTTCGAGTGGGCCTTGCCCCACCGTGCGCTTCCACAGAACAGCGAAAAGAGCGAAGCAGACGATCTGGGCCCAGAACCACAGCAAGGGCGCGGTCTCATACACGTCGAACGACAGGAACATCAGGTGTGCCGTGTAGAGGGTGAACGTCATTGAACCCATCGCGACGAGGGGGGCGAGCATGTTCGTCATTGTCCTCGGCACGAGCAGGAACAGTCCAAGGATCGCCATGGCTGTTCCCAGGCACAGGAGAAGGGCGAAAGGCGTATTCGTGTGCGGCCCCGGAACCACAAGCCACCAGAGAGTCGTGGTCGGCATCTGTGAGTCCGGCTCGACAGCGAGGATCTCGTCGATGGCCCGGTCCGACATCCATGGAGTGGCTTGTTTGATCGCTTCGTACCCGCCCAGCACGTGCAATGCGAAAAAGGACGATCCCCATGCCAGACAGGTCAGAGCGACGCCGACGAGCACGAGTCGAACCTGCACCCGAACACATCTCAGATCCATCCGCCCCACCGCGAGACCCGCGCACAGATATGTCATCCACGCCAAGGCGGGGTAGGCGCCGGTCAACAGCACGTTGGAGGCCACGGCCAGCGGGTCAGTGACGAGATCCATGATCGTGGGGTCTTCATACGCGTCCGCATTCGGCAACGACGTCCTGGCCCACCACACGACCAAGGGGCCTAAGAGGGCGAAGAGCGCAGAACTGAGCAGCAGATATCGGATACGCAGGTTCAGAAGGGGGATGGCCAGAAGGAAGAACATCCCGTAGTAGACAAGGATGTTCTCCGGTTCAGGGTCGAGCAGACCCGTGAGCAGTCCCACCAAGGCGATCAGCACCGCCCGGGCCGCGACCGACCATCGAGCGGCGACCATCCTGCGTCCGACGCTCGGTACACGGCCTCCGGAGACGAACGCCAGGCTGACACCGGCGAGAGTCACGAACAGGGCGGAGGACTTTCCGCTGAAGAGGAGACCGGTCAGGGTCGCTCGGCCCACCTCGACGTTCCACAAGTCCAAGGTGTGCACGGCCGTCATCCCGAAAAGGGCAAATCCGCGGGCCGCGTCGACACCGTCAACCCGTCGAGCTGTGCGAGTGACGTCGCGTCTCCTCCTGCCTCCCGATGATGCAGAGGCGGCAGTCGACGATCTCCGCCCTCCGAGAGGTCCAAACCGCGAGCGGTGGGGTGCCGTATTCGATCGCCCATGGTCTTCGGTCATGGCACATCCCCCGATGATTCAGCACGGTTCCGCGGTTTGCTCCCACTCTTTGCCGGAGGCACCGGTTTGGCTTCCCTCGTGGTGCATCACGGTAGTTCTGGATGGGTCACGGGCGAGCCGGGAGCACAGTGGCTGGTGGCGTCAATCTACTCCTGCCTCGGCGCTGGCAGACAGATGATGACGCACATAAATCCCACATTGAGCATTGTTGATCTCTCCAGGCCGATGAGTCGGCGGAGATGACGAGATCACGCCGCCCTGCCGTTGCGGGCGGCGATGTGTTGCTCTCGCGGCGAGCAGTCGCTGGCGGACAATGCGGACCACCCTGGAGTCAACCGCCTCCAGCCGCGCACCGGCGGCCGGGGTGAGCGGCCGGGGTCAGGAGACCGGCGGCCGCGCCCCCTCCCCGCCCCGGGCGAGGACCCGGCGCGAGACGGCCCTGGTCGACCGGGTGACCACCTTCTCCAGTGGGCCCTGGCCCAGGGCCCGTCGCCACAGCAGGGCGAACACGGTGAACGCCACGATCTGGCCCGCGGTCCACGCGGCGGGCGCGAGGTCGTAGTGCTCGGGCCAGAGGATGAGCAGGTGGGCCGTGTAGAGCGTGAACGTCATCGCGCCCGCCGCGGCGAGCGGCGCGAGGATCCTGCCGGCGACACGCTCCAGGAGCAGGCAGACGCCGAGGACGGACAGGGCCAGGCCCACGTTGAGCGCCAGGAAGAACGGCGTGTTCGAGTGCGGGGTGGAGATGAGCAGCCACCACAGGGTGTCGGTGGGCAGCGTGGGATCCCCGCCGAAGACGAGCACCTCGTCGATCTCCGACTCGTCCATCCAGGGAGTGCCCTCGGCGATGGCCTCGTAGCCGCCGAGCACCTGCAGCGCGAGGGCGGAGGACGACCACACGAGCAGCGCGACCGCCGCCCCGACCGCGGCGAGCAGGGTCTGCACCTTCCGGTCGGTGAGGTCCGTGCGCCCCACGGCGAGTCCGGCCAGCAGGAACGCCATCCAGGGCAGCGCGGGGTAGACGCCCGTCAGGAGCAGCTGGGACAGCACGGTGCCCGGGTCGACCACCAGGTCGACGAGGCTCGGGTTCTCGTACTCGAGGCCGGGCAGCACGTCCACGGACCACTGCATGAGGAAGGGCGCGACGAGCGCGAAGAGCGCGGCGCACACCAGGAGGGACCGGGTCCGCAGGCGCAGGAAGGGCACAGCGAGCAGGAAGAGCATCCCGTAGTAGATCAGGATGTTGCTCACCGGCAGCTCCAGGAAGCCGAGGAGGAAGCCGACCAGCGCGATCACCCCCGCCCGGCCGGCCAGGGCCCATCGGGAGGCCGTCATCCGCAGCCCCGTGCGGGGAGTGCGCCCGCCGGAGGCGAAGGCCAGGCTCACCCCGGCCAGGGTGGCGAACAGCGCGGCCGAGTGGCCGGCGAACAGGGTCCAGGACAGGTGCGCCTCGCCCGTCCGCTCGTCCCACGAGGGCAGCGTGTGCACGGCGACCATGCCGAACAGGGCCAGGCCGCGGGCGGCGTCGACGCCGAGGAGGCGGCGGGTCGTCCGGGGAGCCCCGGAGGAGTGGTGCCCTGGTCCTCCGGCCGGGACACCTGTGGCGGTGGCCGTCCCGGACGGCGGCGTGCGTTCTGCGGACATGCGGTTCCCCCAGGGATCGATCGGTTCGGGCACCTGCGCCGGTCCCGGCCCTGTCCGCGCCCCCGGCGCGGCGCCCGGCGCCCGCCCGCCGGTCGTGGACGGCGGGCTCGCGGCGCACTGGTGCACGACTGAGCTTACTAGAGCAAACGGCGAGAAGGTCTCCGGCCGCGGAGAAAACCGGGACCCCGGGCGAGGAGGACGCTAGGACTGCTCCTGGGAGTCCTCCTCGGCGGCGTTCAGCGCGCGCTGGAGGATGCGGGCGTACGGCAGCCCGAAGTGGTCCACGCCGTCCCGGTACCGGATCCGGGCGCGCTCGAAGCCCTGCTCCTCGTACCAGTGGTGCCCGTCCCACGCCGCGGACAGGGCGTCGAACCGCGCCTGCGGGTCGGTCCCGTCGTCCTCCGTGCCCACGTCCCAGCGCAGGCGCAGCTCCTGCAGCTGCTCGGGGGTGGGCTCCGCGGAGGGCCGGTCCGGGGCCTGTCCGCCGCCCATCATGATCGCGCCGCCGCCCGGGACGAGGTCGACGTGGTCCGCCAGCAGCTCCTGGCTGATGAACTGGGCCCCGCCGGAATACCCGGTCAGCCAGGTGCGGGAGCGGTCGATGTCGTACTCGGGCTCGAGCCGCTCGTCGACGAGCGACAGGAACCACTGCGCGTTGAGGTCCCGCTCCTCCCACCAGGTGATCTCCCCCGCACGATCGGGGGTCCGCGGGACCACCAGCAGCATGTTGTGCTCTCGTGCGACCTCCGCGAGGCAGGAGGCGGTGTACTGGGGGCTCTCGTACTCGAAGGCGCCGTCCCCGTGGAAGTGGTACACGACGCCCACCGGCCGGTCCCAGTCCAGGTCCTCGGCGAAGACGTGGTAGGAGCTGGTGATCCCGTCGTGCTCGTGCTCGAGCTGGAAGCGGTCCTCCCGCTCCTCCCCCGGGCCGAACACGCGCGCGTCCAGCACGGCCCCGTCCGTGGGCCCGCCGGGGCCGCGGGCCGTGACCCGGACGCCGTCGAGGCCGTAGCGGGCGCACGAGACCGTCTCGGGGGCCTCGGCCTCCGGGGTCTCCTCGTCCCGGCCGACCAGGAGGGCCACGGTCGTGACGAGCAGGAGCACCAGCGCCAGGGCGCCGGCCCCGAGCAGGCGCAGCCGCCGCCGGGCGCCCCGGGACGCCGCACCGCGGTGGCGGTGCCGGTGCGGCAGCCAGGACCAGGGCCACCGGGGACCGCTCCGAGGGTGTTGTCGTGTCACCCGGTCATCTTACGAAGGAGTACCTGGGAGAACCCCGACGACGTGCCGTCAGCGGGGCAGCCCGACGAGCACCCGCCCGTCGCGCACCTCGGCCGGGTGCACCGGCAGGGCGGGGCCGTCCCCGCTGAGGCACAGCCCGGTCGCGAGGTCGTAGACCTCCTTGTGCAGCGGCGAGGCGACCGTGACGGCCGGGCCGCGGGAGCCGAGGATGCCGCGGGCCATGACGCAGGCCCCGGTGCGGGGATCGCGGTGGTCGGCCGCGAGCACCGTGGTGGCGTCCACCCGGTACAGCGCCACCTGGCGGCCCGCCACCCGGGCGGCCTCGCCCCACAGGGGCTCGAGGTCCGTCAGGGCGCACACGTCGTGCCACTCGGTGCCGGCGGCACGGCTCGCCGCGTCCACCGCGGTCGCGGTCGTGATCGCTGTCGGGGTCGGGGTCGGGGTGAGGGTCGTCATGTGGGGCCTCCTGCGGCTCGGCGGAACGTCGTGCTCGACGTTAGGCGGGGCGGATGACGGGCGCGCTCCGGGGCCGTTTCGCCCCGGTCAAAGCCCGCTCACACGGAGCCGGGGCCCCGGTGAGGGAAGCGAAAAGCGACCGGAACGGCGGGGCAACGGAGGGGCAATCCCGTCTCCCTAGAGTCGGGGGCAACGCCCCAGCCGCCCGCCAGCTCCCGGAGGTCCCCGTGCCGCGCTCCCCCTTCTCCCCGCAGTCCCCCCAGCACGTCGTCGTGGTCGGCGGCGGCCCCGCCGCCCACCGCTTCGCGGAGGCGGTGCTGTCCGCGGAGGACCACCACGTGCGCCTCACCGTGTTCGCCGACGAGCCGTGGGTCCCCTACGACCGCGTCCAGCTGTCCAAGGCGCTGACGGGCCCCGCGGGCGCCGTCGACCTCACGCTGGGCGGGGGCACGGTGTGGCAGGACCCGCGGGTGGACCTGCGCCAGGGCGTGAAGGCCCGGGAGATCGACCCCGCGGCCCGCACGGTCGCCGCGGCGGACGGGACCGTGACCGGCTACGACGAGCTCGTCCTGGCCACCGGCTCCGACGCCGCGCGCCTGGACGTCCCCGGCGCCCACCACGCCTTCGTCTACCGCACCCTCGACGACGTCGCGGCCATCCGCGCCGAGGTCGAGCGGCTGCGCGCCCGCTACGGGCGCACCCCGCGCGGCGTGGTCATCGGCGGCGGTCTGCTGGGCCTCGAGGCCGCGGGCGGGCTCCAGGAGCTCGGCGCGGAGGCCACGGTGGTGCACTCCCGCAAGTGGCTGATGAACGCGCAGCTCGACGAGGGTGCCGGCCGCTCCCTCAACGCCCTCATCACCGCGCGCGGCGTGCGCCTGCACCTGGGCGAGCGCCCCTCCGGCGTGGGGCTGCGCAAGTCCGACGGCGAGGTGTGCGCCGTCGAGTTCCGGGACTCCGCCGACCTCGAGGCTGACCTGGTCATCGTGGCCACCGGCATCCGGGCCCGGGACCGGCTCGCCTTCAACGCGGGCGTCGCGACGGCTCCGCGCGGCGGCGTGGTCATCGACGAGGCCTGCCGCACCTCCGCGGAGCACGTGTGGGCGATCGGCGAGGTCGCCTCCTGGAACGGGGAGTGCCTCGGGCTCGTGGCCCCCGCGAACACCATGGCGGAGATCGTCGCCGACCGGCTGGCCGGCGGGCGCTCCACGTTCGACGGCTTCGACACCGCGACCAAGCTCAAACTCTCCGGCGTGGACGTGGCGTCCTTCGGCGACGCCTACGGCGAGACCGAGGACTGCCTCGAGGTCGTCTACGCGGACCCCGCCCGCGGGATGTACCAGAAGGTCGTGGTCACCCAGGACGCGCGGACCCTGCTGGGCGGGGTGTTCGTGGGGGACGCCGAGCCGTACAACGCCCTGCGCCCGCTGCTGGGCCGGGAGCTGCCCGGCGAGCCCGGCGCCTACCTCTCCGCCTCCGGCGTGGACGCCCCCGCCGGGGACCTGCCCGACGACGCCGTCATCTGCTCCTGCAACAACGTCACCACCGGGGCCGTGCGGAAGCAGATCTCCTGCGGCGTGCACGAGATCGGCGAGCTCAAGAAGTGCTCCCGGGCCGGCACGCAGTGCGGGTCCTGCGTCCCGATGCTCAAGAAGACCCTGGACCTGGAACTGGCGAAGGCCGGCGTGGAGGTCTCCAGGGCGCTGTGCGAGCACTTCGAGCTCTCCCGCGCCGAGCTCTTCGAGGCCGTGCGCGCCCTGGACCTGTCCTCCTGGGACGAGGTCGTGGCCCGCTTCGGCACCGGACTGGGCTGCGACATCTGCAAGCCCGTGGTCGCCTCCGTGCTCGCCTCCCAGCGGGACGAGTACGTGCTCGACTCCGGCCGGGGCGCCCTCCAGGACACAAACGACCGTGCCCTGGCCAACATGCAGAAGGACGGCACGTACTCCGTGGTCCCGCGCGTGCCGGCCGGGGAGATCACCCCGGAGAAGCTCATCGTGCTCGGCGAGGTGGCCCGCCGGTACGGGCTCTACACCAAGATCACCGGGGCCCTGCGCGTGGACATGTTCGGGGCCCGGCTCGAGCAGCTGCCGGAGATCTGGCGGGAGCTCGTGGACGCCGGCTTCGAGTCCGGGCAGGCCTACGGCAAGGCGCTGCGCAACGTGAAGTCCTGCGTGGGCTCCACGTGGTGCCGCTACGGGGTGCAGGACTCCGTGGGCATGGCCGTGCGGCTGGAGCTGCGCTACCGGGGGCTGCGCTCGCCCCACAAGTTCAAGATGGGCGTCTCGGGCTGCGCCCGCGAGTGCGCCGAGGCCCGCGGCAAGGACGTGGGCATCATCTCCACGACCGACGGCTGGAACCTCTACACCGGCGGCAACGGCGGCGCGAACCCCGCCCACGCCCAGCTGCTGGCCCAGGGCCTGGACGACGAGACCCTGGTCCGGTACATCGACCGGTACCTCATGTACTACATCCGCACCGCGGACCGGATGCAGCGCACGGCCCGGTGGCAGGAGGAGCTCGAGGGCGGGATCGAGCACGCGCGCGCCGTCGTCGTCGAGGACTCCTTGGGCATCGGCGAGGAGCTCGAGGCCGCGATGGCCCGGCACGTGGACCGCTACGAGGACGAGTGGGCCGCGACGCTGAAGGACCCCGAGAGGCTGCGCCGCTTCCGCTCCTTCGTCAACGACGCCGCCCCGGACGACTCCCAGGACTACGTGCTCGAGCGCGGTCAGCGCCGCCCCGCGACCGACGCCGAGCGCGCCGCCGCCGAGGCCGGCGAGGGCCCCGTGCTGTTGACCGGTCCGCGGATCCCGGTGCGCGAGGGCGCCGCTGTCCCCGGGGCCTGATGCGGCCCGGGACTGCCGGGGAGATGCGCCCGGGTCCGGATCGGGCTCCCGGCCGGAACCGGGCCGGAGGGGCCCGCGGTGCCGGGGGTCACGTCCGGTGGAGCCGGCGGTGCCGGTGGAGCACGGTGCGGCGGCCGGCGTCCCCGACGGCGTCGAGAACCCGCTCCAACGGCCCCCGGCCCCGTGCCCGGTGCCAGCCGACGGCCAGCAGGACCGCCGCCCCCAGGTGGGCGACGGACCAGATGACGGGGAGGTCGTACCGGACCTCTACGGACAGCGCCACCAGGTGGGCGGTGTACACGCTCAGGCCCATCGCCCCCACGGCCGACAGCCGCACCGACCACGCCCCGGCCCTGCGGGAGACCAGCAGACAGCCCCCCAGCACCAGCAGTGCCACGCCCAGGCCGGCGGCGATCGCCCACACGCCCTCGACGGGCCACGGGTCCGGGCCCCGCACCAGCACCTCCGCCAGCTCGTCCGTGCCTGTCCCGCCGGTCGCCGGAACCCGGCCGTGACCGCCGACGACGTACGGTCCGAAGGGGTCGGCGGTCCGGGCGAGGACGACCAGACCCGCCCCCGCCGCCAGCAGCCGGACCTGGATCCCCGTGTCGCGCAGGTTCATCCGCCCCACCCCCAGCCCGACCAGCAGACAGCTCAGGTACGGCAGGGCCGGGTAGGTGCCGGTCACCAGCAGCCGGGAGACCGTCCCGCCCGGCTCCGCCGGCACGTCGGCGAACGCGGGGTGGGCGGAGGCGGGTGCCGGGAGGACGTCCGTCACGCCCTGCACCAGCAGCGGGCCCACCATCCAGAGCACCGCCGCGCAGACGAACAGCGCCGTCGCGGACAGGCGCAGGAACGGGATGGCCAGCACGAAGAGCACCCCGCAGCAGACCAGGAGGTTGTCGGCCGGGGCGTCCCCGGGCATCAGCGCCCCGAGCCCCAGCCCCGCCGCGGCGATCAGCACCGCCCGCACGGCCAGCCCCACCCGATCGGCGACCAGCCATCTGCCCCGGTGCGGGAACCGTCCCCCGGATCCGAGCGCCAGGCCCGCCCCGGCCAGCAGGATGAACAGTGCCGCCGAGGCCTCCGAGAGGAAGAGGTGCGGCCAGGCCGGTGCCGGGGTCACGGCGTGGTGGCCGGGCAGGACCTGCACCGCCATCAGCCCGATCAGCGCCAGCCCGCGGGCCGCGTCGAGGCCCGCCCACCACGCCGGGGACCTGCGGGCCCCGCCCGTGGCCGCGGCCGGGGCGAAACGCTCCGTTCCGGACGTCCACCTCATGACTCCCCCGTCCTCCCGCACCCGCCCCGGCACTCCCAGGGTCCGGACCCGGGCCGCATCCGAGGTCCCAGTGCTCCGGGACCTTTCCGGACCCAGGATCTCTGCCGCACGTGGCGCTCCCGTTGCGCACACCTCACGATTCCGTGAAGTCTGCAGGCCCCGCCGTGCCCGTCAGCGGGACGTCCGGCACGCCGCGGTTCCCCGCACCGCGTCCGTGGGGCAGGCGGTGCGGAATCGGAAACCTGGGGTAACACCGTGGTCACAGGACCGACCTACGCTCGGGGCATGACCGCCGCACCCACCGCCCCAGCACCCGGTGACCACGGCCCGCCCGGCGCGCTCGGCGCGCTCGGGGAACTGACCGGGTTCCGCGTCGGCGTGACGGCCCACCGCCGCGCCACGGACTTCATCGCCGCCCTGGAGCGCCGCGGCGCGCAGGTGGTGCACGCGCCCGCCCTGATGATCTCCCCCGTGGCCGAGGACACCCGGGTGGTCGAGGACACGCGCACGCTGCTCGCCCACCGGCCCGGGATCATCGTGGTGACCACCGCCTACGGGCTGCGCCGGTGGTTCGAGGCCGCGGACGCCGCGGGTCTCGGGGAGGACCTGCGGGACGCCTTCCGGGCCGCCCGGGTGCTCACCCGCGGGGCGAAGGCCCGGGGCCAGGTGCTCTCCCTGGAGCTCGAGGACGCGGAGGTCTCCGAGGACGAGCGGACCTCGTCGGTGGTCGACCGGCTCCTGGCCGACGGTGTGGCCGGCGCCCGCGTGGCCGTCCAGCTGCACGGGCTGACGGACCAGGTCCAGCTGGAGCGGCTCGTGGCCGCCGGGGCGCAGGTGGACACGGTCTCCCCCTACCGGTGGCTCTCCGCCGACGACGGCGAGCGCCTGCCCGGCCTGATCCGCGACGTGTGCGAGCGCCGCCTGGACGTGCTGACCTTCACCGCCGCCCCGGCCGTGGACTCCTTGTTCAGCACCGCCCAGGAGATGGGCCGCTGTGAGGACCTCGTGGACGCGCTGCGCACGGACGTCACGGCCGCCGCGGTGGGACCCGTGTGCGCCGGGCCCCTGCTGGAGGTCGGGGTGGAGCCGCTCGTGCCGGAGCGCTACCGGCTGGGGGCCCTGGTCCGGGCGGTGTGCACCCACGCGGTCGAGGAGCGCACCCTGGTGGTGCCCACTCGGCACGGGACGCTGCGGCTGATGAGCACCGGCGCCGCTCTGGAGGGCGTGTTCGTCCCGCTCTCCGACGCCCAGGTCGCGGTGCTGCGGGCGCTCGCGGCGCACCCCGGGGCGGTGGTCTCCCGGGGGCAGCTGCTGTCCGCGGTGCCGGGCCTGGAGACCGAGCACGCCCTGGAGATGGTGATCTCCCGGCTGCGCCGGATCCTGCCCGCTCCCCTGGTCGCCACCGTGATCAAGCGCGGCTACCGGCTGGACCCCTGAGCCACGGCCCGGCGGACCGGCCGGACCGCCGCGTTCATCGCCCGTTCCAGTGGGCCCCGTCCGAAGGCTCGCTGCCAGGCGAGGGCGAACAGCACGGAGAGCACCAGGCTCGCGATCAGCCAGAGCAGGGGCGCGGTGTGGAAGAGCTCGAAGGACAGGAACACGAGGTGCGCCGTGTACAGGGTGAGGCTCATCGCGCCCAGGGCCGTCACGGGCAGCAGCCAGGCGCTGTGCCGGCGGGAGAGGAGCAGGCAGGTCCCGACGACGGCCAGGCTCACCCCGAGGCTCCACGCCACGGAGAACGGGGTGTTGACGTCCGGGGTGGTGAGCACGAGCCACCACGGCGTGGTCGTCGGCAGCGTGTCCTCGGGGCCGTAGGTCAGCAGGCTCTCGAGCTGCGCCACGGTGAGGTCCGGGTCGCTGAACAGCAGCCGGGTGTAGACGTCCCCGGCGTAGAGCAGCTGCCGGGAGACCAGCTTCGCGGTCACCGCGAGGACCGTGCCCACCACGACCAGCCGGACCTGGACGTCGCGGCGGCGGAGGTTGAGCCGGCCGATGGCCAGGCCCGCCAGCAGGTAGGCCAGGTACGGCAGGGCGGGGTAGGTCCCCGTCAGGAGCAGCTGGCCGAGCACCGCGAGCGGTTCGGTGACCAGCGTGACGAAGGTCGGGTTGTAGGAGGAGAAGCCCGGCAGCGACTCCCCGGCGAAGTGGAGCAGCAGCGGGCCGGCCACCAGGGCGGCGCCCGCGCCGAGGAACAGGGCCCGCGGCCCGAGCCCCAGGAAGGGCAGGGCGAGCAGGAAGTACGCGGCGAAGTAGATCAGGATGTTGTAGGCCGGGGGCTCCGGCGGCATGAGGTGGCCGATGACCAGTCCCAGGATCAGCAGCAGCAGCGCGCGCACCGCGATGCCGGCCCGGGCGGCCGTCATCTCGCGGCCGCGGAGCGGGCGGCGCCCGCCGGAGGTGAGCGCCAGCCCCGTGCCGGCCAGCAGGGCGAACAGGGCCGGGGAGTCGCCGGGGAACAGGATCCACGTCACCGTGGGCCGGCCCGTGGCGGCGTAGGACACGGGCAGGATGTGCACGCACATGATGGCCACGAGCGCCAGCCCGCGGGCGGCGTCGAGGCCCACCAGGCGCCTCGAGGACCGCGGTGCGGCGCCGCGGGACGCGGCCGCCGCGGGCCGGTGCTCGGTGGGGCGCTCCCTCATGGATGGTCGTCCTGTTCGTCGGTGCAGGCCCGCGCGGGCGGGCGGCGGGCGCGACCATCTTCGCACCCCGGGGCACCCCGACCAATCGTGACGGGCCGGTGGCGCTGTCCACCCTTGTGCGAGAGCACACGCCGGTGCGGTGGCCCTCTCGCGGCGCGGGGCCCGCTCACACCGCGGCGGCGTGCTCCTCGACGAGCCGGCGCACCGTGTCCGCGCAGCCCCCGCAGCCGGTCGAGGCGCGGGTGGCGCAGCTGACCTCCTCGAAGGTGGCGGCGCCCTGTCCCACAGCGTCGATGATCCGGCCCATCGTGACGCCGGCGCAGTGGCAGACCGTGGACTCGGGCGTCAGCCGGGTCTCCTGCTGCACCCCGGCGTCCGGGCCGTCGAGGCGCAGCAGGACGCCGGGGTCCTCGGGCACGGGCTCGCCGCGGTCGTGCAGGAGCCCGATCTCGGCGGCGGCGCGGGGCAGGCCGAGCACGATGTAGCCCTCGAGCGTGCGGTCGGGGCGCAGCACGAGCTGGGCGTAGCTGCCGGCCGATCCGTCCGCCCACTGCACCACGGTCCCGCCGTCCGGGCGGGGCTCCCAGGGCAGGCCCCCGACCGTCCCGGCGCAGGCGAGCTCCACCTGGTGGGCCTTGAGCCGCACCGCGCCGGCGGGACCGGTGGTGAGGGGGGCGAGCACGGCCGTCCCGCCCTCGGCCACGGCGTCCAGCTCGGCGCGGATCCGGGCGGCCAGCCACTCGGCCTGCCGCCAGCCGGGACCGATCAGACCGGACGGGCCCATGCCGTCCCGGCCGGGGCAGACCCGGCAGGACGGGTCCTTGCACAGCACCTCGGCGCAGTCCCCCACCGCGAAGACCCGCCGCTCCACGTCGGCCTCGAGCTCGTGGTTGACCACGATCCCGCGGGCCGTACGGAGGCCGGCGCCCTCGGCGAGCTCCGTGCGCGCCGTGACGCCGATCGACAGCAGCAGCAGGTCGCCCGGCAGGGTCCGGCCGTCCTCGAGCACGAGCCTGCGGAAGGAGCGGTCCTCGTCGAGGGAGACCTCGCGCGCCTGGGCGCCGGAGACCACCTCCACGCCGGCGTCGGCGAGCGCGCGGCCCAGCAGCGCGCCGCCGGGGGCGTCGAGGGAGCGGGTCAGGACCCACGCCGCGTGGTGGACCACGGTGACCGGGCAGCCGGCCTCGCTCGCCGCGAGCGCGGCCTCGAGCCCGAGCACGCCGCCGCCCAGGACCACCACGCGGCCCCGCCGTTCGACGACGGCGCGCACGGCCCGGGCGTCGCGCAGGTCGCGCAGCGCCGTGACCCCGGCGGGCAGGTGCTCGTAGGCGCCGGGGTCCGGGTTGATCCCGCGCAGCACGGGGAGGTTCGGGCGGGCCCCAGTGGCCAGGACCAGGCGGTCGTAGCCGAGCTCCCGGGTCTCCCCCGTCGGCCCGTCGGTGAGCCGCAGGACCCGGCGGGAGCGGTCGATCCGGGTGACCTGCGTGCCGAGCAGCACGTCGATCCCGGAGCGGGCCAGGAGCTCGGGGTCGGCCAGGTCCATCGTGGCGCGCTCGGTGCGGCCCATGGCGTGCTCGCCCACGAGCACCCGGTTGTAGGCGGGGTCGGTCTCCCCGCCGATCACGGTGAGGCGGATCGTGCCCGCGGCGGCGAGGTCGGCGACGTCGTCGACGAAGCGGGCGGCCACGGGGCCGAAGCCGATGACCACGACGTGCTCGCCGGGCCGCATCGGGGTGCCGTGGGCACGGGTGGGACGGTGCGCGGTCATCGGGTCGTCTCCTCGGCGTCGATCGCCCGGACGGTCACGGAGCCGGCCTTGAACTCGGGCATGGCCGAGACCGGGTCCACGGCCGTCGAGGAGACGAGCCGGTTGGCGGTCTGGGTCCCGGCGTAGTGGAAGGGCAGGAACACCGTGTCCGGGCGGATGTCGGTGCTCAGTTCGGCGCGGGCCACGGCCCGGCCGCGGGCGCTGGTCAGCTCCACCGCGGCGCCGTCGCAGATCCCGTGGGCGGCGGCGGTCGCGGGGTGGATCTGCAGCCGCGCCGCGGGGCGGGCCGCGTGCAGCGAGGGCACGCGGCGGGTCTGGTTGCCGGACTGGTAGTGCTCCAGGTAGCGGCCGGTGGTCAGGGTGAGGGTCCCCGCGGTGTGCAGGGGCTCCCGCCGGTGCCCGTGCGGGCTCGGGTCCACGGCCCGGCCGGCGGCGCGCGGGCGGACCGGGACGAGCACGGCCCGTCCGTCCGGGTGGCCGAAGCGGTCGAGGAAGACCCGCGGCGTGCCCGCGGACGCCCCGGCGGGGTGCGGCCACCAGCAGGCCTCGCCCGCGTCCAGGGCGGCCCAGCCGATCCCCGAGTAGTCGGCCTTGCCGCCCGCCGAGGCCCGGCCGAGCTCCTCGAACACCTCCTCCGGGTCGGGGCTGAACGTGCCCGGGGCCTCGAGCCGGCGGGCGAGCTCGGCCATGATCCACAGCTCGTCCCTCGCCCCGGGCGGCGGGTCGAGCGCGCGGCGGCGGCGCAGCACCCGGCCCTCGAGGTTGGTCATGGTGCCCTCCTCCTCGGCCCACTGCAGGACCGGCAGGACGAGGTCGGCGAACTCGGCGGTCTCGGAGAAGAAGAAGTCGCAGACCACCAGGAAGTCCAGGGCCTGCAGCCCGCGGACCACGGCATCGGTGTCCGGGGCGCCGATCACCACGTTGGAGCCGTTGACCCACAGGCAGCGGACGCCGTGGTCGGTGCCGAGGGTGGTCAGCATCTCCGCGGCCGGGATCCCGGGGCCGGGCAGCCCGGCGGGGTCCACGCCCCACACCCCGGCCACGTGCGCGCGGGCGGCGGGGTCCGTGATGCTGCGGTAGCCGGGCAGCTGGTCGGCCTTCTGCCCGTGCTCCCGGCCGCCCTGCCCGTTGCCCTGCCCGGTCAGGGTGCCCCAGCCGGAGCCCTCGCGCCCGGGCAGCCCGAGGAGCAGGGCCAGGTTGATCGCGGCGGTCGCGGTGTCGGTGCCGTCGACGTGCTGCTCCACGCCGCGCCCGGTCAGGACGTAGGTCCCCTTCCGCGCCCGGGCCAGCAGGCGGGCGGCCCGGCGGATCCGCTCCGCCGGGACGCCGGTGACCTGCTCGACCCGCTCGGGCCACCACGCGTTGACGCTCGTCGTGAAGGCCTCCGAGCCGGTGGTGCGCCGCTCGAGGTACTCCCGGTCGGCGAGGCCCTCGTGCAGGACCACGTGGGCCAGCCCCAGCAGCAGCACGAGGTCGGAGCCGGGGGTGGGCTGCAGGTGCAGTCCGCCGTCGTCGTCGGTCATCCGGGCCGTGGCGGAACGGCGGGGGTCGACGACGACGAGGCCCCCGTGCTGCCGGGCGTGCTGCAGGTGCTGGACGAACGGGGGCATGGTCTCGGCGGGGTTCGTGCCCAGCAGCAGCACGGTGTGGGCGTCGTCGAGGTCCGTCACGGGGAACGGCAGGCCCCGGTCCAGGCCGAGGGACCGGTTGGCGGCGGCCGCGGCGGAGGACATGCAGAACCGGCCGTTGTAGTCGATCCGCGAGGTCCGCAGGGCCACCCGCGCGAACTTCCCCAGCTGGTAGGCCTTCTCGTTGGTCAGCGACCCGCCGCCGAAGATCCCCACCCCGTCCCGGCCGTGGCGCTCCTGGGCGGCCCGGAGCTCCGCGGCCATCCGGTCCAGGGCCGCCGCCCAGGACACCTCATGGAAGACGCCGTCCGCCCCGCGCAGCAGCGGCGCGGTGAGCCGCGCGGGGTCGGCGAGCAGCTCCGCCGACGTCCAGCCCTTCCGGCACATCCCGCCCCGGTTGGTGGGGAACTGCCGGGCGGCGACCTCCGGATAGCCCTGCGCCGCGGCGGCCGCCGAACCGGTGTCCAGGGTCATGGCGCACTGGAGGGCGCAGTACGGGCAGTGGGTGGCCGTGGTGCTCATGCGGGCGGTTCCTCCTGGGGGTCGGCGGGACGGGCGGGGCCGCGGGCTCAGATGTGGCTGTCGCCCATCTCGGTGCCCCTGCGGAGATAGCAGCACCAGGTGACCGCGAGCGCCACCACGTAGAAGGCCACGAAGCCGTAGAACGCCGCGCTGTAGGCCCCGGTGGTGCTGTTCGAGAGGTTGAGCGCCTGCGGGATCAGGAAGCCGCCGTACGCGCCGACCGCGCCGATCAGCCCGAGGGCGGCCGAGGCCTTGCGCTCGGTGGAGACCGCCGCGTCCTGCTGCTGCCGCAGCCCCAGCACCCGATAGATCGAGGGGATCATCCGGTAGGTGGAGCCGTTGCCCATGCCCGCCGCGGTGAACAGCAGCAGGAACAGGCCGAGGAACAGCCAGAAGTTCGCCAGCGGCAGGGTGAGCACCACGGCGAGCGCGAGCAGCGCCATCACCGCGAACACCGCGACCGTCATCGGGGCGCCGCCGAAGCGGTCCGCGAGCCGGCCACCGTAGGGCCGCGAGACCGAGCCGACCAGGGGGCCGAGGAACGCCAGGGACAGCGCCGCGGCGCCCACGCCGAAGGACGAGAACTCCGGGAAGGTGTCCGCGATCAGCTTGGGGAACACGCTGGAGAAGCCGATGAAGGAGCCGAAGGTGCCCACGTAGAGGAAGGACATGATCCAGAAGTGCGGCTCCCGGACCGTGGCCAGGGACCCCGCCACGTCCCCCTTGGCGTGGGAGAGGTTGTGCATGTGCTTGCGGGCGCCCCACGCCGCGAGCAGGATGAACGGCACCCAGATCCACCCGGCCAGCGGGAGGTCCAGCGCCCCGGCCGCGAGGACGGTGACCGCGATGGGGACGAGCAGCTGGGCCACGGCCGTGCCGAGGTTGCCGCCGGCGGCGTTGAGGCCCAGCGCCCACCCCTTCTCCCGCACGGGATAGAAGTAGGTGATGTTGGCCATCGAGGAAGCGAAGTTGCCGCCGCCGAAGCCGGCCGTGGCCGCCAGGAGCAGCATGACCGCGAACGGCGTCTCCGGGTTGCCGACAGCCAGGGCCAGACCCACCGTGGGGACCAGCAGCAGCAGGGCCGAGACGATGGTCCAGTTCCGGCCGCCGAACCGGCCCACCATGAACGTGTACGGGATGCGCAGCGTGGCGCCCACCAGGGACGGGATGGAGATCAGCCAGAAGATCTGGGAGTCGCTGAAGGCGAAGCCCGCCGCCGGCAGGTAGATCACCGTGATGGCCCACAGCTGCCACACGGCGAAGCCGAGGAACTCCGCGAAGATCGACCACTTCAGGTTGGTGCGCGCGATCGGGCGGCCGGTGGACTCCCAGAAGTCGGGGTCCTCGGGGCGGTAGCCGTCCAGCCAGCGGCCGGGCCGCTCCCGCAGGGCGAGCGGCGGGGGCGCCGGGGTGCCGGTTGCCGTGGTGGCCGGGTCGGGATGCAGTTCTGAGCTCACGGGTGACCTCCTGGGCGAGCGGGCGGAGCACGGCGACGGCGGCGTGCGGTGCTCCCACGCTACGAACCCCGTGTTTCGGTCCCCGACGGCGGGAGTAACACCTCGATGCACTTCCACTCACAGCGCCGGGACGCCCGTGTGAGGTCCCCGGGCGCCCTCATGCGCCCCGTGCCACGCCGCGTCCCCAGCCCCCGGCCCTCTCACGCACCGAGTCCCCCATGTGTGCGCGTTTCCCCAGGATCGAACTGGGGATCTGCGCACACATGGGGGACTCGACGGTCACGGCTGGGCCGCGGGGCCGGCGCCGCGAGGGGGCCGGGGTCACAGGTCAGCGGGCGGCGACCCTCCCGGCAATGCGCTTCGAGGTGCGGGCCACCAGCTTCTCGAGCGGCCCCTGGCCCACGGCGCGCTGCCACGCCACGGCCAGGAGGCCGAACACGGCCACCTGCATCCAGAACCAGAACCCCGGGTGCAGGTCGTAGACCCCGGTGCCGAGGAACAGCAGGTGCAGGGTGTAGAGCGTGAACGTCATGGACCCGGCGGCCGCCAGCGGCGTGAGCGCCTTGCCGATCAGCCGGGCCAGGAGCAGGAACGCCCCGAGCGCGAACGCGGCCATGCCGAGGCTCAGGAGCAGCGCCACGGGCGTGTTGCTGTGCGGGGCGGGCACCATGAGCCACCACAGGGTGGTGGTCGGCAGGGACGGGTCCGGGCCGAAGACGAGGATCTCGTCGATCTGCTGCTCGGTCAGCCACGGGGTGGCCTCCCAGATACGGTCGTAGACGCCGAGGGCCAGCAGCGCCCCCATGGACACCGTCCAGGAGAGCAGGGCCAGCGCCGCGCCGGCGCCCACGAGCCACAGCTGCACCCGCCGGCTGGTGAGGTTCATCCGGCCCAGGGCGATCCCCGCGCACAGGTAGGTCATGTACGGCAGCGCCGGGTAGGTGCCGGTCAGCAGGAGCTGGGAGAGCACGGTGACCGGGTCGGTGATCAGGTTCCACAGGGTGGGGTTGCCGTACACATGGGCGGGCAGGACGTCCACGGCCCACTGCATCAGGAACGGGGCCAGCACGGTGAACGCCGCCGCGCTGATCAGCAGGTGCCGGATGCGCAGGCCCAGGAACGGGATGGCGAGCAGGAAGAACATCCCGTAGTAGATGAGGATGTTGTCCACCGGCAGGGCCACGAAGCCCACGAGGAACCCGACGAGGGCGATCACCGCGGCGCGGCCCACCAGTCCCGCCCGGTCCCCGGCCAGCCGCCGGCCCGTGTGCGGGGTGCGGCCCCCGGAGAGGAAGGCGAGGCTCACGCCGGCGAGGGTCGCGAAGAGGGCGGCCGAGTGCCCGGCGAACAGGGACCAGGCCAGGGAGGCGCGCTCGTTCTCCGCGTCCCAGACGGGCAGGGTGTGCACGGCGACCATCCCCAGCAGGGCGAAGCCCCGGGCGGCGTCCACGCCGACCAGCCGCCGCCGGGTGCGCCGCCCGGAGGCGCCGGGGACGTTGAGCACCGCGGTGCCCCCGCCGCGCGTGGCGGCCGCGTGCTCAGCGCTCAC